>NZ_CP113837.1:4800000-7659304 GCF_026802215.1 Kitasatospora sp. YST-16 | reverse complement strand
CAGGACCTGCCCGGTCCAGCCGGTGAAGGCGGTGAAGAGCTCCGGGTCGCCGGTGTAGAGGGCGACGGCCAGGTGCTCGACGACGTGGGCCAGGTCGTCGAGGGTGTGCTCGCGCTGGAGCGGGGTGTAGGCGCGGACGGCGGGGTGCTCCCGTTCCAGGGCGGCCATCACGCCGGCGACCAGTTCGCGGGCGCTCCGGCCGACCAGGGTGTACTCCTGGTCGGCGAGGTGCGGGAGGTCGTCGACGGGCTGGTGCGGGGAGGCGGGCAGCGCCAGTCCCCGGGCGAGGCGGTCGGCCGCGGCGCGGGCGTCGGGGGCCCAGGCGTCGGCGCCGAGCAGCCGGGCGTGCCGGCCGTCGGGGCCGAACGCCGCGCCTCCCGCGATGACCGGCACGCCGGCGGCCTGGGCGGCCGTGATCGCGGTGTGCGCGGCGGGCAGCCGGGTGGGCAGCGAGGCGGACAGGGCCAGCACGTCGGGGGCGGTGCGGTGCAGGTGCGCGATCAGGTGGGGGGTGGGGCACTGGGCGCCCAGGTAGTCGACCCGCCAGCCGCGCAGCGCCAGCACCTCGGCCAGCAGCCGGGCGGGGAAGGCGTGCCACTCGCCGTCGACGCAGGCCACCGCGATCCGGCCGGGGCGCTGCGGGCCGGTGGCGGCGGCGAACGCGGGGTGGCCGGAGACGACGGCCACCACGCGCTCGTTGACGGCGGTGGCGGCGTGTTCCTGGATCACCGTGATCCGGTCGGCCGCCCACTCCCGGCCGACCCGGGCCTGGAGCGC
The DNA here is from genome assembly GCF_026802215.1 of Kitasatospora sp. YST-16. Classification (NCBI taxonomy): domain Bacteria; kingdom Bacillati; phylum Actinomycetota; class Actinomycetes; order Kitasatosporales; family Streptomycetaceae; genus Kitasatospora; species Kitasatospora sp. YST-16. The sequence continues at coordinate 7,658,527 of NZ_CP113837.1, read as the reverse complement.
CCCGATCACGTCGAGCAGCAGCGCCTCCGGGTGCAGGCCGTCCTCCAGGGCCCGCACCGCGAGGGCGGCGGCCCCGGCCTGGTCGCCGCCGATGACGGCCTGCCACAGCTCCTCGGTCAGTTCTCCGGTCGGTTCCCCGGTCGGTTCCCCGGGGCGGACGGGCGCGGCGGCGGGCCGGGACGGCGGGGCGTCCGCGGCGGGTGCCGGGGCGTCCGCGGCGGGGGTGAGGGTGCCGGTCGGTGCGTTGACGTTCATGCCGCGCGCCCCCGCGGTCCGCCGGTGACGGCCACGTGGCCGCGCGGGGGCGCGGCGATGACCATGACCGCCATGTCGTCGTGCCGGCCCTCCCGGAGCCACTGCGCGGTGAGCATCTGCACCCGTTCCACGATCGCTTCCGCGGGCAGGCCCGCGCACTGCCGGAGCGCCTGGCGCAGCCGGTCCTCGCCGAACTGCTCCCGGCCGGTCGGCCCGCCCTTGGCCTCGGTGATCCCGTCGCTGTACAGGACGCACGCCTCGCCGGGGTCGAGCAGCACGGTGTCGGTCCGGGTGGTGGCCTCCGGCAGGACGCCGACGATGCTGCCCAGGGTGGTGGACTCGGTCACCCGGCCGTCCGTCCGGACCACCATCGGCGCGGGGTGTCCGGCGGCCGACAGCCGGACCCGGACCCGGTCGTCCTCGCGGCGCACCGAGGCCAGCACCAGGCTGGCGAAACGGGTGTGGTGGGAGGTCAGCAGCGCCCGGTTGAGCAGGTGCAGGACCCGGCCGTGGTCGTCGGCGAGCGGCAGCAGCGCGTGCAGCGTGTTGCGCACCTTGCCGGTCATGACGGCGGCCTCCAGTCCCTTGCCGCTGACGTCGCCGAGCAGGGCGAGCGTCTCGCCGTCCGGGTCGGCGGCGGGGTGGACGTCGTAGAAGTCGCCGCCGATCCGGTCGCGGTCGACCGAGGCCCGGTAGCCGCCGGCGAAGTCCACCCCGTTGAGGTGTTCGAGCCGGGGCGGGAGCAGTTCGCGCATCAACAGGTCGGTGACGGCGGCCTGTTCGGAGTACAGGACGGCCGCGGACGCGGCGGCGCCGGCCCGGGCGGCGAACATCCGGGCGAAGACCTCCTCGTCGGCGGGGAACGGGCCGCCGCCCGCCGCCCGCAGCAGCACCAGCGCCCCGGCGGGGACGCCGTGCCCGGGCAGCGGGGTGACCAGCACCGAGCCGACCCGGCCGAACCCGGCGGGCACCAGCCAGCGGGGCGTGGCGTCCGGGTCGATCCACCGCGAGGGCACCGGCGGGAAGCCCTGCAGCGCCTCGGCCAGCCCGGGGACCTCGGCCGGGTCGGCCCGCACCTGGACGTGCGCCGGGTCGCCGCCGCGCAGGCAGGTCACGAAGCGCAGCGTCCGGCCGGAGCCGGGGGCGACCACCACGGCGGCGTCCGCGAGGTGCAGCGCGGCCTGGCGGGCCGCCGTCTCCAGGATCCGGTCGACGTTCAGCGAGGACAGCAGCAGGCCGGACAGCCGGGTCAGCAGCTCCCAGTCGTGGGTGCCGCCGTCGGCCGTCCGCGGCAGCGCTCCCGGGAGGCCCTCCGGGACGACGAACCACCACACGGCGCTGCCGTCCGGGCGGGGCGAGGGGTGCGCCTCGATCCGGCCGGCGACCGGGTCGGTGTGCCGGACGGTCCGCGGCGGGGTGCCGTCGGCGGGCAGGTCCAGGTGGGCCCGGCGCAGCCAGTGCGGGGCCGTGCCCGCCGTGCCCGCCGGGGCGGCCAGCAGGCGGTGGGCGCTGTCGCTGGCGTGCAGCAGTCCGCCGTCGGGGCCGAGCACCGCCACCGGGTACGGGGAGTCGGCGAGGGACTCCCAGTCGGCGGTCGCGGCGGGGGAAGTCGAAGATGCCATCGTCCGGGCCCTGACGGGCCCTCACCTCGCAATTGGGTTTCCGTCGGCCGGCCGGGACCCCACGGGGTCCGCCGCGGTCGGCGGGTTTGGTGCGCCCCGCCCGCCCTTGCGGACGAGTCCGGCGGGCCGCACCCGAACCGCCATGCTATCGGCTGCCGCGTCGGGCCCCGGCCGGACGGAGCCGCGGCAGGCGCCGGGCGGGGCCGCGGCAGGCACCGGGCGGAGCGGTGGCAGCCGCCGGGTGGAGGGGTGTCGGCCGCCGGGCGGGGGCCCACTAGCATGCCCGGTATGACCGATCACACGTACGGGGCGTACGGGGCGGCCGGGGCGGAGCCGCTGGACGTCGGGACGGTGCGGGCCCGGGGCGAGCTCGACTGGGAGGACTCGCAGGAGTTCGTCCGGCGGTTGACGGCCGCGCTGGAGCGTCCGCCGCGGCTGCTGGTGGTGGACTTCGCCGAGGTCACCTTCGCCGACTCCTCGGTGCTGCACGGTCTGCTCACCGCCCACCGCCGGATGGCGGAGGCGGGCGGGCGGCTGGTGCTGGCCGGGCCGCTGCGGGAGCCGGTGCGCAGGCTGCTCGACCTGTCCTGCGCCGCGGACCACCTGCACCTCGCGGCGGACGCGGACGCCGCGGTGCGGGGCGCGTCCGGGCCGGACGTCCCCCGTTCGCCGCGGGTTCCGCCGGTGTGATCTCCGCGGTGTCCGGGCAGCCGGACACCTGAAGGAAGCGTTCCCGTCCCGTCCGATGCGAGGTCACCGATGTTCCGTGCCGAGGCCGACCCGACCTGGCGGCGCCCCCCGGCAACCGCCCGTCCGGGCCCCGCGGTGCGCACCGCGGCCGAGGCCCGGACCGCCGTCACCGAGGCGCTCGCCCGGTGTCCCGGAACGGGTGAGCGCCTGCGCGGCGACGCCTGGCTCGCCGTCACCGAGCTGGTCACCAACGCGATCCGGCACGCCGGCGGGGTGACCGGGTTCGCCGTCCGGACGAGCGGGGGCGGCCGGGTGCTGACGATCGAGGTGGAGGACGCCGCCGACGCCCACCCGCGCGGCGACGCCGCCAACCTCCAGGACCCGACCCGGCTGGGCGGCCGGGGCTGGCCCCTGGTCAAGCTGCTCAGCACCGGCTGGGAGATCCACCGCCTGCCGGGCGGCGGCAAGCGGATCCGCGTCACGCTGACGGCCTGACGCGCCGGACGGGCGCGCGGGCGCGGTGGGGCGCCCCCGCGGGTGGTGGCGGGTCAGGCCAGCAGCCGGGCCAGGCCGAAGTCGAGGTCGAGGTGGGCGGATTCGGCGCCGGGCGGCACTTCGGCGAAGGCGTCGGCGAGGAACCGGGTGACCGTGTCGGCGGGGACGCTGATCACCGCCCGGTCCGTCCCGTTCCCCAGGGTGATCAGGACCCGGCCGTCCGGGCCGGGGGCGACCCGGACGTCCCCCTCGCCGCTCGGGGCGCGGCGGCCCTCGGCGAGCAGGTCCCGGCCGAACCACCAGACGATGTCCTCCTCGCCGGGGCCGCGGGGCGGGAAGGCCAGCCCCACGCCGTAGGGCAGTGCGGTGTCGTAGCGCAGTTCGCCGACCAGCCGGATGTGGGGGTAGGGGCCTTCCGGGAGGGTGACGGAGATCGGCCTGGACACGGCGACGGGCATGCGGGGTCCCCATTCCTTTTCGTGCGGGCTTCGTGCGTTCGTGCTCGTGCGTTCGTGCTCGTGCGTTCGTGCTCGTGCGGGCGGGCCGGTGGCGCGTCGGCCGGGGCCGGCACCGGGCGGCGCAGCGCGGTTACCCGGGTCCGGGCGATCCACACCAGGAATGCGGAACCGTCATCCGGACGGGCCGCGGTGTTTCCGTTCCGCCGCACCGGGCAGCCGAGCGGCGGCCGGTGTTCGCCGGCCGTCCCCGACCTGGAGAGGAACGACGATGGACATCGCCACCGGCAGCCCGCTGGACGGACCCGACCGCGACACCGCCGGGGAGGCGCTGCAGGGCGCCCTGGTCGATCTCGTGGACCTGTCCCTGACCGGCAAGCAGGCCCACTGGAACCTGTACGGCCCCCGGTTCCGCTCGGTCCACCTGCACCTCGACGAGGTGGTGGCCACCGCCCGCGACTTCGCCGACCAGGTGGCGGAGCGGGCCGCCGCGATCGGCGTCAGCCCGGACGGGCGGGCCGCGACCGTCGCGGCCGGTGGCCTGCCCGGGGCGCCCTCCGGCTGGCAGGCCGACACCGCGGTCGTGGAGCAGTTGGTGGGCGCCCTCTCGGCGGTGGTCGCCCGGATGCGCGAGCGGATCGCCAAGACCGGCGAGGCCGATCCGGTCACCCAGGACCTGCTGATCACGGTGACCGCGGCGCTGGAGAAGCACGCCTGGATGTTCCGGGCCGAGCACGAGACCAGGGGCTGACCCCGACCCGCCGGCCCCTCCGGGGGCGGCGGAAAACAATTCCGTCCGCCGCTGCATACCTCGTGGCGGACGGGGCAGACGGCGCGCGGTGGACCCCGACCGGTCGGGGTCCACCGCGCGCCGTCGTGCGACGGCCGAGGTCCCCCGGTCACGGGGCCCGATGAGCGAGGAGAACGCCTGATGGCGCTGGAGCATGCGTCCGAACGGCTCGTGGAGCTGCTGACCCGGGACGATGCGGTGCAGGAGCAGTGGGTGGCGGCCGTGGCCGCGTCGCTGGGCGGCCGGATCAGCCGGGCCGAGCTGGAGCGCGAGCTGACGGACCTCTACCAGGCCCTGGTCCAGGCCCTGGGCAAGGGCGGCCTGGACTGGCAGGACGAGTCGTACTCGGAGGTGCGCGCCCTGCTGGTGGAGCTCTCCCGCAGCCGGGCCCGGTACGGTTTCACGCCCGCCGAGACGGCGGTCAGCGTCTTCGCCTGCAAGGACGTGCTGGAACCCACCACGGCCAGCACCGCCGAGGACATCACGGCGTACCTGCAGCTGACCCGGCTGCTGGACGCGCTCGGCCTGTTCACCATCGAGGCGTACGCCCGCACCCGGGAGGAGATCATCAGTGCGCAGGCCGAGCAGCTGCTCGAACTGTCCACGCCGGTGGTCAAGTTGTGGGAGAACGTGGTCGCGGTGCCGCTGGTCGGCACGCTGGACTCGGCGCGCACCCAGGTGGTGATGGAGAAGCTGCTGCAGAGCCTGGTCGACTCCGGGTCGGAGCACGCGATCATCGACATCACCGGGGTGCCCGCGGTGGACACCGAGGTCGCCCAGCACCTGCTGAAGACCGTGGTCGCCGCCCGGCTGATGGGCGCGGAGTGCACCATCTCCGGCATCCGCCCGCAGATCGCGCAGACCCTGGTCGCGCTCGGCGTGCAGTTCGGCGACATCGTCACCAAGGCCACCCTGGCCGACGCGCTGCGCCACGTCCTGCAGCGCAGCGGCGCCTCGGTGCAGGCGGGCGGCGACCGGTGAGCGACCGCGTGCCCGTCCTGAAGATCGGCCAGGTGCTGCTGGTCTCCATCCAGGTCGACCTGGAGGACCAGATCGTGCTGGACCTCCAGGACGACCTGGCCGAGCGGATCGTCGCCACCGGCGCGACCGGCGTCGTCATCGACATCACGGCGCTGGAGATCGTCGACTCCTTCGTCGGCCGGATGCTGGCCAACACCGCCGCCATCTCGCGCATGCTGGACGCCGAGACGGTGGTCGTCGGCATGCGCCCGGCGGTGGCGATCACCCTGGTCGAGCTGGGCCTCTCGCTGGGCGGGGTGCGCACCGCGCTCACCCTGGAGAAGGGCCTGGCGCTGCTGGAACGCGACCGTACCGCGCGTACGGCCCGCCCGTGACCGGGCCGCGGGTGGTGGAGGACGAGCAGACCGTGCCGATCGGCTCCAACGACGACGTGGTCCGGGCCCGGCAGACCGTCCGCACGTACGCCCAGCAGTGCGGGCTGTCGCTGGTGGACCAGACCAAACTGGTCACCGCCGCCAGCGAACTGGCCCGCAACACCCTGGTCTACGGCGGCGGGGGCTCGATGCGCTGCGCGGGCGTGCGCAGCGGCACCCGGGTCGGCGTGCACGCCGTGTTCGAGGACAGCGGCCCCGGCATCCCCGACCTGGACCTCGCGCTGACCGACGGCTGGACGTCCGGCGGCGGCCTGGGCCTGGGCCTGAGCGGGGCGCGCCGGCTGGTGGACGAGTTCGAGCTGCACAGCGAGCCCGGTTCCGGGACGAGGGTGTCGGTGACCAAGTGGGCCCGGTGACCCCCGCCCTGGCCGTGTGCGAGGACACCGCGTGGTTCCGGCACTCGGACTCGCTGCCCGCGGCCGCCCGCAGCGCGGCCCGGCAGCTCGCCCACCGGATCGGCCTGCTGCCCGAGCGGGCCGCCGAGGCGGCGCTCGCCGTCAGCGAGGCGGCCACCAACCTGCTGCGGCACGCCGTGGACGGGGCGATGGTGCTGCGCGTGGTGCGCACCGACACCGAGGCGGCCCTGGAGTTCCTCACCGTCGACAGCGGGCCGGGGATGGCGGACGTCCCCGCGGCGCTGGCCGACGGCTACTCCTCCGGCCCGACCCTGGGCATCGGCCTGGGCGCGGTGGCCCGCCTCGCCGACGCCTTCGACCTGCACTCGCTGCCCGGCCGCGGCACCGTGCTGACCGCCCGGTTCTGGAACCGCACCCCGGCGGGGCGGGCCGCCGCCGCGGGCGAGCCGGTCGTCGCCGGCCTGACCCGGCCGATGAGCGGCCAGGAGCTGTGCGGCGACGCCTGGGCGGTGCGCGCCCTCGGGCCGGCCGGGGCCGCCCCGGTACCCGTGGAGGCGCCCGCCCCGGCGGTCGGGGCCGCGGCGGGGCGCCTGGACTGGTCGGTGCTGACCAACCGGGCGCCGCGCCCGCACGCCGACCCCGGGCCGGGGCGGGCGGGGAGCGCCGGCGCGTTCCTGCTGATGTTCTGCGACGGCCTGGGCCACGGCCCGCTCGCCGCCCGGGCCGCCTCGGACGCCGTCGCGGCCTTCCACCGCGGCTGCGCGCAGCAGCCCGAGCAGGTACTGGCCGACCTGCACCGGGTGCTGCGCGGCGGGCGGGGCGGTGCGGTGGCCGTCGCGCTGGTCGAGCCCGCCGCGGCCCGGCTGGCGTTCTGCGGGGTCGGCAACGTCAGCGCCTTCGTGGTGGACACCGTCACCGGGACGCGGCGCTCGCTGCCCTCCTCCCCCGGCATCGTCGGCCACCAGTTGCCCGCCCCGCACACCGTCCGGCAGGCCCTGCCGCCCGGCAGCGCGGTGGTGCTGCACTCGGACGGGCTGACCGACCGCTGGAAGGCCGCCGACGTCCCCGGCCTGTTCTCCCACCTGCCCGTGACCGCCGCGGCGCTGCTGCTGCGCGAGGCCGGGGTCCGCCGGGACGACGCGGGCGTGGTGGTCACGAAGGGCTCCTGGTGAACGCACCGACCGACCACCCCGCACCGGACGACGGCACCGCACGGGACGACCGCACCGCGCCGGACGACCGCACCTTGCCCGACGACGGCACCGCACGGGGCGACCGCACCGCGCCGGAGGACCACCTCGCGCCGCAGCCGTCCGTGCACCTGGGCAACGCGTCCGTGGGCACCGTCCAGGACACCTTCGCGCTGCGCCGCAGCGCCCGCGCCGTCGCCGACCTGCTCGGCGCGGACGGCCAGGACGCCGTCCGGCTGGCCACCGCGCTGAGCGAACTCGGCCGCGGCCTGCTCGGCGCCGACCGCCTGTTCGCCGCGTTCGACCTCCGGCCGGGGCTGCCGGCCGCCCTGCGGGTCACCCTGACCTGGCGGGGCGGGCACCGGCTGTCGGCAGAGGCGCTGGAGGCGTCCGGCCGGCTGCTGTCCACCCACCACGAGCACACCCGGGCCGGCGGCCTGGTCCGGATCGAGCAGCGGCTCGGGCCCGCCCTGGGCCCGGACCCGGACCCGGTCGGCCGGGCCCGCCGCCTGCTCGCCGAGCACACCGGCCCCAGCGCCCTGGAGGACTCCCGGGCGCAGACCCGCGACCTGATAACCGCACTGGAGCAGACCCGCGCCCAGCGCGAGGAACTGCGCCGCCTGAACAGCGAGTTGGAGGAGACCAACCGGGGCGTCCTGGCGCTGTACTCGGAACTGTCGGAGGAACTGGAGGAGACCAACCGGGGCGTGGTCGCGCTGTACGCCGAACTCGACGAGAAGTCACGGCAGTTGCGCGAGGCCAGCGAGGCCAAGAGCAGGTTCTGGGCGAACGTCAGCCACGAGCTGCGCACGCCCGTCAACGCGGTGGTGGGCCTGGCCGAGCTGCTGCGCACCGACACCGGCGCCCCGCCCGAGGAGCGGGCCCGGCAGCTGTCGCTGATCGCCGACTCCGGCCGCACCCTGCTCGCCCTGGTGGACGAGCTGCTGGACGTGGCGAAGGCGGAGTCCGGCACCCTCGAACCGCAGTGGGCGGCGCTGGACCTGCGCGCCGTCCTGGCGCACCTGGACGGCACGCTGCGCGGCCTGGCCCGCCCCGGCGTGGCGCTGCGGATCGGTCCGGCGCCCGCCGGCGCGGAGCCGCTGCTCGGCGACGAGACGATGCTGGTGCGGATCCTGCGCAACCTGCTGTCCAACGCGCTGAAGTTCACCGAGCACGGGTCGGTGCGGCTGGACACCCGGGTCGAGCAGGCCCCGGGGGGCGGCCCGGTGCTGGTGCTGACCGTCACCGACACCGGCGTCGGCATCCCGCCCGACCAGCACGAACGGGTCTTCGAGGAGTTCTACCAGGTGAAGGGCCCGCACCAGCGCGGGCGCCGCGGCACCGGGCTGGGCCTGCCGTACGCCCGCCGGCTGGCCGAGATCCTCGGCGGCACGCTGCACCTGGACAGCGCCCCCGGGCGGGGCACCGCGATCACCGTCCGGCTGCCCGCGCACCCCGCGCCGCCGGCCGGCGCCCGGTGGGCGGTGCTGGTGGCCGTCGACGACGACCCGGCGTTCCGGGACGTGCTGCGCCCGCTGCTGCACGAGATCGCCGACCGGGTGGTGGAGGCCCACGACGGCGCGGCCGCGCTCAGCGCGGTCCGGGCCGCCCGGCCGGACGGGATCGTGCTGGACCTGCACCTGGGCGAGGTCGACGGCTACCGGGTCCTCGCCGACCTGCGGGCCGACCCCGCCCTGCGGCAGATCCCGGTGGTGATCCTCACCTCCGCCTCGCTCGGCGCCGCCGACCGCGCCCGCCTGGCGCACGCCCGCGCCGTGCTGCCCAAGTCCGGACTGACCGCCGCCCGGATCGCCGCCGCCCTGTCCGCCCCCCGGCCCGCCGCACCGCGGCGGCCGATCCCGCCCGAGGACGGATCGTGACCAGCACCAGCCCCGACGCCGGACCCGCCACCGTCCTGGTGCTCGACGACAACGACACCACCCGGTACATCGTGGGGAGCTGGCTGCGCCGCTCCGGGCACACCGTCGTCGAGGCGGTCGACGGCACCCAGGCCCTCGCGCTGCTGGAGCGCACCCCCACCCCCGAACTGCCCGAGATCGCCGTGGTGGACATCAGCCTGCCCGACATGACCGGCTTCGAGGTGTGCGAGCGGATCAAGCGCGGACCGCGCACCGCGGCGCTGCCGGTCGTCCACATCTCCGCCACCGCGATCGAGGCCAGCGACCGCACCCAGGGCCTGCACCGCGGCGCCGACGCGTACCTGACCGAGCCGATCGACTCGGCCGAGCTGCAGGCCACCGTCACCGCCGTGCTGCGCTACACCCGGGCCCGCCGGCGGGCCGAGCGGCTGGCCGCCCGGGTGGCCGCCCTGCACCGCAGCACCCTCGCCCTGTACGGCGCCACCGACCCGGACGCCCTGGTCACCGCGGCGGTGCTCGGCGCGGTGCGGCTGGGCGCCGCCCGGGCCACCGCGATCGCCCTCGGGCCGGACCGCGACACCCTGCACCTGGCCCACCACGACCCGGCGCACCCCGGCGACGGCGCGGTGCGGCTGCTGGCGGCCCCGCCCGTCCTGCTCGACGTGCTCGCCCACCAGACCCTGGGCGACGCCACCGGCACCGACACCGCCCTGCTGGACACCGACGCGTGGCGCGCCGTGCTGGCCGACCACGGCCTGGACGGCGCGGGGCTCCCGGCCGGCCCGGTCGCGCTGGTGGTCGCCCGCACCAAACCCGGCCGGCCGCTGCTCGCCGTGGTCGCCGACCGGGACGCGCTCGCCGCCCCCGACGAGCGCGGCCTGCTCCCCCAGCTCACCCAGGCCGCCGCGCTCGCCCTGGAGGCCCAGCGCAGCCAGGCCGAGGAGCACGCCCTCGCGCTCACCCTGCAGCGCAGCTTCCTGCCCGGCCGGCTGCCCGCCGTGCCGGGCGTCGAGCTCGCCGTGCGGTACGAGCCGGCTTCCGCGCGCAGCGAGATCGGCGGCGACTTCTACGAGGCCATCGACACCCCGGCCGGGCTGCTGCTGGCGATCGGCGACGTGGCCGGGCACTCGCTGGAGGCCGCGATGGCGATGGGCGAGCTGCGCCACGCGCTGCGCGCCTACGCCATCGAGGGCCACGACCCGCAGACCCTGCTGCACCGGCTGGACACCCTGCTGACCCGGCTGCGCCCCGGCCTGACCGCGACGGTGTGCCTGGTGCTGATCGCCCCGGACCGGCGCAGCATCCAGGTCGCCAACGCCGGCCACCTGCCGCCGCTGCTGCGGCTCCCGGACGGCTCCGCCCGCTACCTGACCGACCACGGCATCCTGCTGGGCCTGAACGTCCCGCAGCCGCCGCCGGTCACGTGCGCCGTGGAGCCCGGCACCACCCTGCTGCTGGTCACCGACGGCCTGATCGAGGTGCCCGGCGAGCACCTCCAGACCGGTCTGGACGCCCTGCGGGAGGCCTTCGCCGACGCCCCGCCGGAGCTGGACCGGGCGGGCGACCTGCTGCTGTCCTCGTTCGCCCGGGCGCAGACCGACGACGTGGCGCTGCTCGTCGCCCGGCTGCAGTGACCGCGCGGCCCCCGCCGCTCCCCCTCCCTCCACCCGCCAGCCCGTCCCGCACCGTCCGGAGCCCCCCGTGCCCGAGTACGACCTGACCATCGAGGTCCGCACCCATCCCGTGGGGGCGACCGTCGTCGTGCTCGCGGGCGAGCTCGACCACCACACCGCGCCGCGCCTGCACCGGGCCGTGGAGCGGACCGCCGAGTCGCTGCCGCTGGTCCTGGACCTGGCGCTGCTGGGGTTCTGCGACTCCCTCGGCGTGGCCGAGCTGCTCTTCGCGTTCCGCCGCGCCCGGGAGGCCGGCACCTCGCTCGCCCTGGTCGGCACCGGCGCCGACGTCGGCCGGCTGCTCACCATGACCGGGGTGGACCGGCTGCTGCCCCGGTACGACACCGTCGACGCCGCCGTCGGCGCCCTCCGCCCGGGCGGCTGAGGCCCCGCGCGCGCTCACTCCTCGGGCCGCGCCGGGCCGTGCGGGGCGAGTTCGGGCTCCAGCCCCTGCGCGAGCGGCGGCGGGACGGGACGGCCGGTGTCGCGCCGCCAGCCCTCGAACGCCCAGGCGGTGGCGGCGACCAGGGCCAGGCCGAGCAGCCACCCGCCGAGCACGTCGCTGACCCAGTGCACCCCGAGCGCGACCCGGGTGAACCCCACGCCCAGCACGCTCAGCCCGGCCACCGCCCGGGCGGTGCGCCGCCACACCGGGCGCAGCGCCGGGGAGAGCACCAGCAGCAGCACGGTGCAGCAGGTGGCGGCGGTCATCGCGTGCCCGGACGGGAACGAGAAGCCGGGGGCGTGCGCGACCGGGTCGGGCAGCGCCGGGCGGGCCCGGGCGACGGCGGCCTTGACCGCCCAGCCGATCAGCCCCGAGGCGGCGGTGGTGGCGGCCGCCCACACCGCCAGCCGCCAGGCCCGCCGCCACAGCAGCCAGGCGACGGCCGCCGCGACCAGCAGCCGCATCGTCAGCGGGTCCCACACCCCGTCGCTGAAGGTGCGCAGCACCGACAGCGCGGCCGGGTGGTCGCGCACGGCGGTGTGCAGCCGGGCCGCCGCGCCCGCGTCGAGCCGGTGCAGCGGCGCCCAGTGGGCCTCGATCAGCACCAGCAGCAGCGCGGCCGGCACCGCGGCCACCGCGAACGCGGCGACGGCGGCGAGCAGGCGCTCGCCCAGCCGCAGGTCGGCGGTGCGCAGCGCGGCGCGGGGCGCGGGGCGGGGCGCGGGGCGGAGCCGGGCGGGACGGCGGTGGGCGGGGCTGCGGGTCACTGCTGCGTCCTCTCGGGGCCGGTGCTCGGGGCAGCCGGGGCGGTCGGGGCGGCCGACGGCGTGCGGTCGGGGGCCGGGTGGCCGGGGGCGGAGGAACCGGGGGCCGGGTGGCCGGGGGCCAGCGGGTCGGGCAGGACCGGGTCGGGCCGTCCGGTGCGGTCGGCCTCCAGCCGGGCGGCGAAGGACAGGCCGAGGAACAGCGCGATCGCGGTCAGGTACGCCCAGACCAGCAGCGAGAACACGGCGCTGAGCGGCCCGTAGACGGCGTCGAAGGAGCCGCTCAGGCGCAGGTAGAGGCTCAGCAGCCAGGTCGCGGCCAGCCAGAGCACCAGGTGGACGCCCGCGCCGAACGCCAGCCGGCTGTAGCCGGGCTGGCGGCGGCGCGGGGCCCGCCGGAAGACCACGGCGGCCGAGGCGAGGGTGAGCAGCACGCCGACGGGCCAGCGCAGCAGGGTCCAGGCGGCGGCGGTGCCGGGGCCCAGCCCGAACACCTCGTCGGCGGCCGCCGCGACCTGCGGCCCGGCCACCAGCACCAGGAAGCCGACGCCCAGCGGCAGGCCGGCGCCCGCCGCCATCAGCAGGCTCCGCCCGTACTTGCGCTCGAACGGCCGGTCCCGCTCGATCCCGTAGATCCGGTTCGCGCCGCGTTCGATCTGGGACATCGCGGTGACCAGGTTGACCAGCGCGAACAGCGCGCCGAACCACAGCGCGAGGGTGCCGCCGGTGCGGTGGCGGCTGCGGTCGAGCACCTCGCGCACCAGGTCGGCGCTGGACGCCGGGACCATCCGCTGGATGCTCGCCGCGACCAGTTGCCCGACCGGGCCGCCGTGCAGCGAGGACGCCAGCCCGACCACGGCCAGCGCGAACGGCACCAGCGCCAGCACGACCTGGAACGCCAGGGCCCGGGCGTGGCTGAACCCGTCCGCGTACCGGAACCGCAGGAAGGCGTCCCGGGCCAGCGGCCACCAGGGCCGCCGGCGCAGCACCACCACGGCCTCGTCCGCGGACAGGTGCTCCCGGCCGGGTCGGACCCGGCTGGCCGTACCCATCAGGCCACCTCCCGTCGGACGGCGGCCCGGCCGGGCCGGTCGGGCTGCCCGGCCGACCGGATCGGTTGGGCCTGTTCGGCCGGGTCGGGCTGTTCGGCCGGGTCGGCCGGGTCGGGCTGTTCGGCCGGGTCGGCCGGGTCGGGCTGTTCGGCCGGGTCGGCCGGGACGCGGACCCGCAGGGCGGCCGGGCGGACGGTCAGGGTGAGGGCGCGGCCCTCGCCGACCGGGTCGCCGTCGCACTCGCGCGGGTGGGCGCGGTCGGCGGTCAGGGTGATCCGGCGGCCGGGGAAGTGTTCCAGGGGCGCGTCCGGGCCTGGGCGGCGGTCGCCGGTGAGCAGGGCCAGCAGGGCCTGCCACCAGCCGCGCGGGCCGTGCGGCTGGACCAGGACCAGGTCGAGCAGGCCGTCGTCGGGCGCGGCGGCGGGCAGCAGCCGGACGCCGCCCTGGAGCGTGCCGACGTTGCCGACGACGGCGGCCCGCACCTGCCGGTGCACCGGTTCGGCGCCGTCCACGGCGACGGTGAGGGCGAAGCGCCGGTCGCCCAGGTGCCGGGCCCCGGCGAGCAGGTACGCGGGCCAGCCGAGGCGGCGCTTCAGGGCGCGGCCGGTGTCGGACATCACGGCGGCGTCCAGCCCCATGCCGGCCATCGTCGCGGCGGCCCGGGCGGGCAGGCCGTCGCCCTCGGCCCGCATCAGGTCGATCCGGCGGGTGCGGCCGGTCAGGGCGGCCGCCAGCGCGGCCTCGGGGTCGGTGGGCAGGCCGAGGTTGCGGGCTAGCAGGTTGCCGGTGCCGCAGGGGACGACCGCGAGGGTCGCGCCGGTGCCGGCCAGGACTTCGGCGCAGGCCGTCACGGTGCCGTCGCCGCCGCAGGCCGCCACCAGTCGGGCGCCGCCGGCGAGGGCCCGTTCGGCGGCGGCCCGGCCGCTGTCCTCCGCCGCCCCCGGCAGGCGGCGGGGCGGCCGGTGGCCGTGCGCGGTCAGCACGGCGCAGAGCCGTTCCAGCAGGGCGCCGTCCACCGTGACCGGGTTGTAGACCAGGGCGACCGGGAGCGGGACGGCCGGGGGCGCGGCGGCGGGGGCGGCCGGGGCCCGGTGGGCGCGGGCGGGCAGGGCCCGGGCGACCACCCACAGGGCGGCCGCCCCGTTGAGCCCGCCGGCCAGCACGTCGGTGGGGTGGTGCATGCCGCGGTAGAGCCGGCTGGCCGCCACCAGCAGCGGCACCGTCCACGCCAGGGCGCACAGCAGGATCCGCCACCGGCCCCGGAGCCGGTGCAGCGCGAGCAGGCCGAGGCCGCCGTACAGCGCGGTGGCCGCCCCGACGTGCCCGGACGGGAAGCTGGAGGTGGGCAGCGCGCCGTCCAACCGGACGACGTCCGGCCGGGCCCGGTCCACCAGGTGGGCGGCGGTCACGAACAGCGCCGCCTGGAGCGCCACCGCGCCCGCGAGCAGCGCCGCCGGGCGGGGCCGGTGCCGGAGCAGCAGCAGGAGTGCGACGGCCGCCGTCACCGTCACGATCGCCGGAGTGAAGGCCAGCCCGGACAGCCAGCTGCTGGCCGTGGTCAGGGCGGCGGTGCGGTGGTCGGCCAGCCGGGCGACCAGCCCGTCCTCGGCCGGGTCCCACCAGCCGCCCGGCGGGTGGGTGACCAGCAGCCCGGCGGCCACCAGCACCGTCCCCTGCCCGGCCACCGCCGCCAGCACGCCGAGCGGCGCCGTCCGCCCCTGTGTCCTCGTCATGGCACCCGTGTCCCCCGGTCCGCGGTTTTCATCCCCGCCCGGCCGTCAGGCGTCGATCACGGCGCAGCGGGTAACCGAGCGCCCGCCACTGCCACCGGCCCCGGACGGAGGGACCCATGACCACCGAGACCGCCCCCGAACCCGCACCCGCACCCGCACCCGCACCCGCACCCGCCGCGATACCGGCTGCGGCCCCCGCGTCCGCCGCGGCGGACCGCGGCCGGGTGCTGCGCCGCCGGCTGGAGGGGCTGCTGGGCATCGCCGCGACCGAGGGCAACCTGCTGACGCCGCTGCGCAACGGTGACGAGATCTTCCCCGCGATGCTGGAGGCCGTCGACGGGGCCCGGCGGACCGTCGACCTGATGACGTTCGTCTACTGGCGCGGCGACATCGCCCGGACCTTCGCCCGTTCGCTGGCCCGCAAGGCCGCGCAGGGCGTCCGGGTGCGGCTGCTGCTGGACGGGTTCGGCAGCCGGCTGATCGAACCGGAGCTGATCGAGCTGATGGAGGGGGCGGGCGTCCGGATCTCCTGGTTCCGCCGGCCGGTGCGGCTGTCGCCCTTCAAGCAGAACCACCGCTGCCACCGCAAGGTCCTGGTGGTGGACGGCCGGACGGCGTTCACCGGCGGCGTCGGCATCGCCGAGGAGTGGTGCGGCGACGCCCGGCACCCGGGCGAGTGGCGCGACACCCACGTCCGGGTGGTCGGGCCCGCCGTCGACGGCATCGCCGCGGCCTTCGCGCAGAACTGGGCCGAGTGCGCCCCCGGCACCCTGTACGACGCGACGGACCGGTTCGAGGAGCACGAGCAGCCGGGCGACTCGGTGGTGCAGGTGGTGCGGGGCTCGGCCGCCGTCGGCTGGCAGGACCTGCAGACCCTGATGCGGGTGGTGATCTCCTCCGCCGAACGGCGGCTGCGCCTGGCGACCGCCTACTTCGCGCCCGACGACTACTTCGTCGACCTGCTCTGCGAGGCGGCCCGCCGGGGCGTCGCGGTCGACCTGCTGGTGCCCGGGCGGCACACCGACAAGCGGGTGTGCCAGCTGGCGGGCGAGCGCTACTTCGGCCGGCTGGGCGCCGCCGGGGCCACGGTCTGGCGGTACGGGCCGACGATGATGCACGCCAAGGTGCTGACCGTGGACGGGGCGGCGGCCGTGGTCGGCTCCGCGAACTTCAACCGCCGTTCGCTGGACCACGACGAGGAAGTGGTGCTGACCGTGGTCGACGCGGGGTTCACCGCCGTCCTGGACCGGCACTTCGACGAGGACCTGGCGCGCAGCGAGGCCGTCGTCCCGGAGCGCTGGCACCGGCGCGGCCCGCTCCGGCGGGTGCAGGAGGCGGCCACCGCCCCGATCCGGCACTTCCTCTGACCCGGTGTCGGCCCCCACGCGTCGGCCCCGCGAAGCGCATCGGCCCGCGGGACGCGGAACGCGCCGGGGCGGGCACCCCCGCGGGGTGCCCGCCCCGGTGGCGGTGGCGGTGGCGGTGGCGGTGGCGGTGGCGCTACCAGCGGTACCAGCGGCCGCGGCCGCCGGCCGCCGTGGTGCCGCGGGAGACGAAGCCGAGCAGCCAGACCACGAGCACGAACAGGGCCACCCACCACAGGGCCTTCAGGACAAATCCGGCGCCGAACAGCAGCAGAGTGAGCAGCAGGACCAGCAGAAGGGGAACCACGGGAGAACCTCCAGGTGGTGGCGGTGCGTCAGTTCTCGGACGACCCGCCGCATGCCCCGTTCCGGGCGGTGCATGCGGGTTCCTCCGGATTCGTCCCGCCGGGCGGCCGCCGGGCATCCCGTTGCGCGAACTCCCTTGGAAGACAACCGGTTTGTGAAGGCCCCGGCGGGCAAGGCGACGCCCATGAGACGGACAACCTCGGTCATATCCGCACTGGCGCACGCCGCCGCGGCCATCCTGGTCATCTGGATCCTGCTGGACCTCTTCGGGGCCAATCAGGACAACCCCCTCGTGCACTGGTTCCACAGCGTCGCCGACTGGCTGTCGGGCTGGTCCCGCGGCCTGTTCACCGTGTCCCACCACACCGGGCAGGTCCTGCTCGACTACGGCCTGCCCGCCGTCGTCTACCTCGCCCTCGGCAACCTCGTCACCCGCGCCCGCCCCCTCAGCTGAACCCGCCCGCGAACAGCCAGAAGAAAGAAAGAACAGAGGAGGACGGCATGGCAGCGAACGGATCCGACCACTCCCGGCTGGGCCGGGTCACCAGGGCCGCGGGCCGGGCCGGTTTCGTGGCCCGGGGCGTGGTCTACGCCCTGGTCGGCGTGCTGGCCCTGCGGATCGCGTTCGGGTCCGGCGGGGAGGACGCCGACCGGCAGGGGGCCCTGCACCAGGTGGCGGTGCGGCCGTTCGGCGCGGTGCTGCTGTGGGCGCTGGCCGCGGGCTTCGCGGGGATGGCCCTGTGGCGGGTGTCGGCGGCGGTGTTCGGCGAGGCCGGCCGGAAGAAGACGGGGTCCCGGGTGCTGTCGGCGGGCCGGGCCGTCTTCTACGCCTCGGTGGCCTGGGGGACGGCCGCGTACGCGGCGGGCTCCGGCGGCGGGTCCGACAGCGACTCCGCCTCCCGGGACTGGACCGCCACCGCGCTGGCCCGCCCCGGCGGCCGCTGGCTGGTGGGCGCCGCCGGCCTGGTGCTGGCCGCCGTCGGCGCGGTCATCGCCGTCCGCGCCCTCCAGCGGCGCTTCCTGCGCAAGCTCGACACCGCGTCGATGCACCCGCGCACCCGCACCGCCGTGACCGGTACCGGCCTGTCCGGCAACGTGGCCCGCGGCGCGGTCTACGCCGCCGCCGGGGTGTTCGTGGTGGTGGCGGCCGTCCGCTTCGACCCGGGCCGGGCCAAGGGCATGGACGACACCCTGCGCGCCTTCGCCGCCGGCGCCCCGGGCCCGTGGCTGCTGGGCGCGGTGGCTGGCGGGCTGGTCCTGTACGGCGTCTTCTCCTTCGCCTCCGCCCGCTGGCGCCGCTTCTAGCGCCGCGGCGGGCAGCCACCCCGGCGCGGCGCCGTTTCCCGGTGCCGCGCCGGGGTGGCGGGTCAGGTGGTGACGGTGAGCGGGGGTTGCCAGCTGACGGTGGCGGGGTCGTGGGCGGCGTGGCGGGCGGCCCAGGTGAGCAGGGCGGTGCGGCAGGCGTGGTCGAGGTGGCGCAGGGCGGTCCAGTCGAGTTCGACGGGGCGGCCGGTGGGGAGGGATTCGAGGGTGTCGAGCAGGCGGGGCAGGCGCAGGAAGGTGGCGTTCCCGCTGAGGCGGACCTTCAGCGGGCCGCCGGGGCCGGTGTCGGCGAGGTCGATGTGCAGGTGGGAGGTCTGCCAGGCGCTCTTGGCGACGGCGAGGGCCACACCGATCAGGACGCCCTCGAAGAGGGTGGTGAGGACGATCGCGGCGGCGGTGACGGCGAGGACCGCGAGTTCGCCGCGGTGGCCGCGCCACAGGGCGGCGGCCGGGCGCAGCGGGATGAGCTTGGCCCCGGCGTGGACGAGTACGCCGCCGAGCACGGCGAGCGGGATCAGCCCGAGGACGGCGGGCAGCAGGGCCGCGAACAGCAGCAGCCACAGCCCGTGCAGGACCCGGGAGGTCCGGGTGCGGGCCCCGGCCTGGACGTTGGCGGCGCTGCGGACGATGACGGCGGTCATCGGGAGCGCGCCGAGCAGGCCGCACAGGGTGTTGCCGATGCCCTGGGCGGTGAGTTCGCGGTCGTAGTCGGTGCGCGGCCCGTGGTGCATCCGGTCGACGGCGGCCGCGCTGAACAGGCTCTCGGCGGAGGCGATCAGGGCGAAGGCGAGGACGGTGCCGAGCCCGGCGGTGCCCGCGACCGCGGCCAGGCCGTCGCCGGTGGGGAGCGCGACGGCCTCGAACAGGCCGTCCACCCGGACCCTCGGCACGTCCAGGCCGAACAGCGCGGTGGCCGCGGCGGCGAGGGCCACGGCGGCCAGCGGGGCGGGCACCGCCCGGACGGGGGCGGGCAGGCGCCGCCACAGCGTCAGCAGGGTGACGGTGGCGGCCGCCATGACCAGCGCGGTGGTGGCGGCCCGGCCGGTGAACCAGTCGGCGGCCAGCGCGGGCAGGGCGCCGATCTTCCCGGCGCCGCTGCCGGGGGCGGTGCGCCCGGAGACGGCGTAGAGCTGGCCGAGGATCAGGATCAGGCCGATGCCGGCCAGCATGCCGTGCACCACCGAGAGCGAGATCGCCCGGAACCAGCGGCCGGTGCGCAGCAGCCCCATGGCGATCTGGAGCAGTCCGGCGGCCAGCACCAGCACGCCGAGCGAGCCGAGTCCGAAGCGCTGGACCGCGTCGAACACGAGGACGGTCAGGCCGGCGGCCGGGCCGCTGACCTGGAGGCTGCTGCCGGGCAGCAGGCCGACCACCAGGCCGCCGACGATGCCGGTGACCAGCCCGCGTTCGGCGGGCACGCCGGAGGCGACGGCGACGCCCACGCACAGCGGGACGGCTACCAGGAAGACCACCAGCGAGGCGGGCAGGTCCTGCCGCCAGTGCGCGAGCGCCCCGCGCAGGGCGGCGGCGCGGCCGGGGTCGAGGTCGGGGTCGAGGTCGGGGAGCGGGTCGCGGCCGGGGGCGCGGTCGGGGTTCGGGGTGGTGTTCACAGGGCGCGGTCCTCTCCGGGCGGGAGGGCGCGGGCGGGGTGGGGCGGGGACGGTCGCATCGGTGTCTCCTTCCGCCCGTCCGGCGCGGGCCGGACGGGGGTGCTGTCGGTGGGCAGCGGAGCGTGCCGACGGGGCGTCACCGCGACCGGGCGGCCCCGGGTGTCGGGGGGTGCCGGTGCGCGGACGGCGGCCGTCGGCTCGCGGGACCGCTCAGCAGCGGAACACCTGGAGGCGCGCGAGCGCGGCCGGTCTGGGACCGTCGGCGGTCGTCGGGGCGGGGTGCGCGGGGGCGGGCGGGGCGTCGGGGGCGGTGGTGCCCCCGGGCCGGGCGGGGGGACGGGCGGGCGGGCCGCCGTCGGCCCGGTGCCGGCCGGCGGAGCGGCCGGCGGGGGCCGGGGTCTCCTGGTGGGGGGCGCCCTCCAGGTGCTCCTCGGCGGCGGCGGAGGCCGGCGGTCGGGGTGTCCGGGTCTGGGCCTGGGCGGCCGACGGCCCGGCGGTGAGGACGGTGAGCACGGCGGCGAGGAGGGCGGCCAGCAGGACGGCGAGGCGTCCGCCCCGCGTCGCCCGCCGCCCGGTCATCGCCGCCTCCCCGGCGTCCGCCCGATCCGGCCGCCGTTCCGTCCGTTCCAGCTTACGTACGGACCGTCACCGCGTACCGGTTTTCCGGAGATTCAACGGCGAGTAAAACCCGCTGGTAGAACGGAATGTGACGGTCCGTCAGCGTGTTCGGGCGGCGCACGGTCCGGCGCGGGCGCTCACCCTGCGTGGCACGGGTCGGCACGGACCGGCGCACGCGCGGGCGGGCGGGTTCAGTGGGCGTGGGGTTCCTCGCGGTGGACGACGCCGTGCGGTTCGGCGCAGTGGCCGTCCGGGTGGCCCGGGGCGGCGGCGCCGACGGTGAGCAGCTCGGCGGCGGCGTGGTCGACCTGGAGGGTGGTGTGGGTGATGCCGTCGCGGGCGGCGAGTTCGCGTTCGAGGTCCTCGCGCACCGCGTGGCAGTCCCGCTCGGGCGCGACCAGGACGTGCGCGGCCAGCGCGGTCTGGCCGGAGGTGATCTGCCAGACGTGCAGGTCGTGGACCTCGACGACACCGGGCCGGGCGACCATGGCGTCGCCGATCGCGTCGGGGTCGACGCCGGCCGGGGCGGCCTCCAGGAAGATCCGGCCGGACTCCTTGAGCAGCCCGCACCCGGCCTTGACCATCAGCACGACGACCACCAGCGAGACGATCGCGTCGGCCCTGGCGAAGCCGGTGGTCAGCACGACCAGGCCGGCCACGGCGGTGGCGACGAACCCGAACAGGTCGTTCAGGACGTGCTGGTAGGCGCCCTCGACGTTCAGCGAGGTGCGGTTGGCCCGGGAGAGGCACCAGGCCGCGGCGACGTTCACCGCGATGCCCGCCAGCGCCGTGAACAGCACCGGCGCACCGGACACCGCCGGCGGGCTGATCAGCCGCTCCACCGCCTCGTACGTCAGCCAGGCCGCCAGCAGGATCAGCGTCAGCCCGTTGGCCTGGGCGGAGAGGATCTCCGCCCGCTTGAGCCCGAAGGTGAACCCGCCCCGGGCCGGCCGGGCCGCCAGCCGCATCGCCACCAGGGCCAGCACGATCGACGCCGCGTCGGTCAGCATGTGCGCCGCGTCCGACAGCAGCGCCAGCGAGCCGACGGCCAGGCCGATCGACACCTCCACCGCCATGTAGCCGCAGATCAGCGCGAGCGCGGCGGCCAGCCAGCGCCGGTCGGCGTCGGCCGCCACCCCGTGCGCGTGCCCGTCGTGCCCGCCGCCGCCGTGGTCGTGACCGCCGTGCCCGTGGCCGTGGCCGTGGTCGTGCCGGTCGGCCCCGCCCCGCCCGCCGTGCCCGTGGTCGTGCTCCGCACCCATGGCCCTGCCCTCCCCGTCCCGCTCGTTCGACGCGGGGAAGTGAAGCGCACCGCCGCGCACCTTGGCAAAGGCTGCACCGATGACGGTTTTCACCGGCAATAAGACCGCCCTGACCTGCGGGAACGCCGCCCGCCGCGCTGCTGCACGCCTTGGTCCGTGCGCACGGCCCGCTGGGAACGGCAGCTGCGGACGCCCTTCCGCCGGGGCCGCACGCTGCGCCGCCACCGCCAATGACCGACACCGTTTTCCGTCCCGCCCTCCCCCGGCCCTTCGACCCGCTCGACCCGCCCGTCCCGGCCTGAGGCCCGCGCCGGGGCCGTACCAGGGCCCGCACCCGAAGCCCGGTCCGTGCGGGGTGGCGGGGCCGGGCCGGGGCGCCCACGGTGGTGAGGGGGTGCGGGGGGAAGGCGAGGTGGATCGGGATGACGACTCGGGCGACCGTCTCCGCGCTGCTCGACGGGTACGGCCGGACGTACGCCGAGGAGGCCGGGATCACGCTGCGCGACAAGCCCGCGCCGCTGTACCGGCTGCTGGTGGTCACCGTGCTGTGCTCGGTCCGGATCCGCGCCGACACGGCCACCGCGGCCGCCCGGGAGCTGTTCCGGGCCGGGCTGCGCACCCCGCGGGCGATGGCCGGCTCCGGCTGGCAGGACCGGGTGGACGCGCTGGGCCGGGCCCACTACGTGCGGTACGACGAGAGCACCGCGACCGCGCTCGGCGACGGGGCGCGGCTGGTGCTCGACCGCTGGCGCGGCGACCTGCGCCGGGCGGGGGCGGCGGCGGACGGCGACCCGGAGGCGCTGCGCGGTCTGCTGCGGGAGGTGCCGCGGATCGGCCCGGTCGGCGCGGACATCTTCTGCCGGGAGGCCCAGGCGGTGTGGCCCTGGCTGCGCCCGTCCTTCGACGCCCGGGTGTGCCGGACGGCCCGGGACCTGGGCCTGCCCGGCACGCCGCGCGGGCTGGCCGGGCTGGTGCCGCCGGAGGACTGCGCGCGGCTGGCGGCGGCGCTGGTCCGGGTCGGCCGGTCGGAACGTGCGGCGGCGCAGGTGCGGGCCGCGTGACACCCCGTCGGACCCGGTCCCGGGTGTGGGCCGGGCCCGGACCGGGCAGCCGCGCGGCAGGAACGGGACGGCCCCGGGCGGCACGGCCGCGGACCGGGGCCGGCGGAGGAAGGTGAGCACGATGGCCAAGCCGGTGTGGAAGGGAACGCTGACGTTCGGGCTGGTGAGCCTGCCGGTGGCGCTGTACCCGGCGACCGAGTCCCACACGGTGCGCTTCCACCAGTTGCAGCGCGGCACCACCGACCGGGTGCGGCAGCGGCGGGTGAACGAGCGCACCGGTGAGGAGGTGCCGTTCGAGGACATCGTCAAGGGCTACGAACTCGCCGAGGGGCAGTACGTGGTGGTGGAGCCCGCCGAGCTGGAGGAGATCTCCCCCGGGCGGTCCCGGACCATCGAGATCAACGGTTTCGCCGACCTGGCGGAGATCGATCCGGTCTTCTTCGACAAGACCTACTACCTGGGCCCCGCCGACCCGACCGCCGCGAAGGTCTACCAGCTCCTGGTCGAGGCGCTGGTCCACTCCCACCGGGCCGGGATCGCCGTGTTCTCGATGCGCGGCCGGGAGTACCTGACCGCGGTCGACTCCGCCGACGGGCTCCTCGAACTGCACACCATGCACTGGGCCGACGAACTGCGCGACCCGCAGCAGGAGGTCCCCGACCTGCCCGCCCGGCGGAAGGACTTCAACCGGACCGAACTCGCCACCGCCGAGCAGCTGATCGGCATGCTCGCCGTGGACTGGCACCCGGACGACTACCACGACACCTACGAGGAGCGGGTCAGGGCGCTCGTCGAGGCGAAGGCCGACGGCCGGGAGATCACCCTGTCCGCCGGAGCCGAACCCGAGGCCACCGAGGCGACCGAGCTGATGGACGTCCTGCGCCGCAGCCTCGACGAGGCCCGCGCGAAGGGCGGCGGCGGCACCGGGCGCAGGAACGGAGGGGGCGGTGGCGGCCGGGGCCGGGCAGCGTCCAGAGGTGCCTCGGAGCCGAAGCGGGTCGCGGAGCCGAAGCGGGCCGCGAGGCCGGGGAAGGCCGGGGCGCAGGAGGCCGCGGAGGCGGTGGAGGACCTCGCCTCGCTCAGCAAGACCGAGCTCTACCGGCGGGCCGCCGCGCTCGGGGTCCCGCACCGGTCCACCATGACGCGCGACCAGCTGCAGTACGCGCTGAAGGCCGCCGCCCGCCCCCGCCGGAACCTCAAGCGGGCCTCCTGAACCTCAAGCGGGCCTCCTGGGCGGCGGCCTGCCGCTCGGGGCGTCCGGCGCGGGCGTCACTCGGTGGAGAGCAGCGGGCCGAGCGGGCCGAGGTCGAGGTTCAGGTCCTCGGGGGTGAGGCCGAAGTGCTCCCGGAGTTCCGCCATCCGGTCCTCCAGGGCCATCAGGGTCAGGCCGAGCTTCTCGACCTGTTCGTCGTCGAGGCCGCCCTGGTCGATCCGGCGCAGCGCCTGACGCTCCATCAGCTGCCGGAGCAGTTCGACCACCGCGAGGACCAGCGCGGCGAGGTCCTGCCCGACCGCCTCGGGGTCGAGTTCCACCCGGCGCGGCCGCCCGTTCACGGTTCCCGCCCCCGTCCGGCGGCCGGTTCGGCGGCCGGTTCGGCGGCCGGTTCAGCGGCGAGGGAGCGGACCGAGGCGATCAGGGCCCGCAGGCTGATCCGGACCAGGTCGACGTCCGCGATCGAGAGGGTGATCTCCCCCGCGATCACCACGCCGCCGGCCAGCACCCGGTCGAGCAGGTCGACCAGCGCGACGTTGCGCTGCCGCAGTCCGGAGTCGGGCTCGACGCCGGGTTCCGGGTGGGACGGGTACCGGTCCGGGGTGCTCACGGCGCGCCGTCCCCGGTCGGGAGGTCGACGAAGGAGTACGGGGGCCAGGGGCCGGTGAGCTCCAGCCGCAGGACGGGGGCGTGCTGCTCCCGCAGGCCGCGGACGGCGCGGGCGAACCCGGCCTCCCGCGAACGGTGCACCAGGTAGGCGCCGTTGAGCAGCATCGGGTCGCGGACGCCGGTCGCCTCCGGGGGCTGCGGCGGGTGCTCGGTGCTGTGGTCGGCGAGGCCGGTCAGGGCCAGGTGGACCTGTCGGGCGCGGGCGGCGGCGTCCGCGAGGTCCCGGGTGTCCCGGTCGCGGGCGGCCCGGCGGCGCAGCAGGTAGGCGGTGCCCGGCCGGTCGTCGTCCGGCGGGCCGCCGGTGCCGGTGGCGGCCTCCGCCTCCGTGCGGGCCTGGTCCAGGCGGGCCTGGTCCAGGCGGGCTTTGTCGAGGTGGGCCTTCACGCCCCACTCGGTGCGGTCGGCGACGCGGGCGAGGGCGGTCCGGAACGCGTCGGCGTGGGCCGTCAGCAGGGCGCGGACCCGGTCGTCGTCGCGGTACACCGTGCCGAAGCGCACCGGCAGGGCCCGGCCGGCGGTGGCGGAGACGACCCGGTGGTGGGCGCGGACCGCGGGTTCGAGCCACTGCGGGTCGCGGAGGCGGCGTTGCAGGGCGTCGGCGTCGAAGTCCGGGCCGGGCACCGATCCGACGACGGCGAGCAGGCCGCCGGCCCCGACCGTCCGGGGGTGTTCGCCGGCGACGCCGCCGGGGGTGTCCGGCGGGGGCGCTCCGGTGTCGGCGGGGGCGACCGCGTACAGCCAGGTGTAGGTCACGGCGCCTCCCGCTGCCGCCGGGTGCCGGTGCCCTTCCGGGCCGGGCGCTTCTTCGGCGGCTCGTCCGCCTGCCCCGGATCCGTGTCGGCGTCGGCGTCCGGATCCGGCTCCCGGTCCGGCTCCAGCTCCGGGGCGGCGGTGTCCTGCGAGCGGGCGGCCTCGAGTGCGCCGAGGCGTTCGCGCAGTCGGCGGTTCTCCGCTTCGAGGTCCCGGCGGCGGTCGCCGGAGGAGAGGGTGGGGTCGTGCTCCCACCAGTCGATGCCCATCTCCCTGGCCTTGTCGACCGAGGCGACCAGCAGCCGGATCCGGATCGTGAGCAGTTCGATGTCCAGCAGGTTGATCCGGATGTCCCCGGCAATCACGATGCCCTTGTCCAGCACGCGTTCGAGCAGGTCGGCCAGGTTGGCGGGCTGCGGGGCGGCGGAGGTGCCGGGGTACGCGGGGACCTCGCCGGTGCCGCGCCACGGGGTGGGGGTGTTCACGGCGGGTCCTCCTGGTCGGGGAAGCGTCCGCGGGGGTAGCGGCTCTCCCGGCGGTAGGCGAGCAGGTCCCCGTCGTGGTCGAGGTCCACCCGGTAGACGGCCAGGATGTCGGTGGAGTCGGGGATCCGGTGGCTCTCCACCACCTCGACGCCGATCCGCCAGCCGTCCTCGGTCCGTTCCACCGAGGTGACGCCTTCGGGGCTGCGCCCGGTCATCGCCCGGACCTGGGCGGCGGCCCGGCCGGCGGCCTCGGCGGCGCCGAGGCCGGCCTCCTCCGCCCGGGCGGACCGGTCCGACTGGTCGGACCGGGCGGGCCGGGCGGACCCGGAACTGCGGGAGCGCGTCCGGCCGGTGTCTGCGGGTGCCTCGTCCTCGTCGGGGGAGCTTCGCGTTCCCGGTCGTCGTCGGCGGCGGCGGGGCGGCGGCGGGGCCGTGGTTCGGCTTCGGGGTCGCGTGCGGTGCGGCGGCGCGGCGCGGCGGTGGACGACGGGCTGCGGGTCGTGCGGTCGCGGGGTTTGCGGGCGGCGGGCTCGGGCACGGTTCACACCTCCAGGCCCCCGGTCGGGGGCAGCAGCCGCCGGACCAGTTCGGCCTCCCGGTCGGCGGCCTCCTGCTCGCTGATCGTCCCCGCCTCCCGGGCGGCCTGGACCTCCCGCAGCCGGCGGCGGACGGCGGCCGGGTCGTTCAGCTCGTGCTCGGCCTGCTCCTGGAGCCGTTCGGCCACCCAGATGACGCCGCGGACGGGGGCGAGCGGCAGGGTGAGCAGGCCGGTGATCAGTCCCATGGCCGCGGTCCCGGCGCGTCGACGAGTCGCGCGGCGAAGTCGTACGGGGCGAGCGGGCCGAGCAGCCGGAGGTCGATCCGGCCCGCCCAGTCGGCGCCGAGCTCGTCCGTGGCGCGGGTGAACTCCGGCCACCGGTCGTCGGCCACCAGGAAGGAGGCGCCGACCGGCTGGTCGGCGGACGGGTCGGCGCGGACGGTCGCCACCGCGAGCGGGCCGAGCCGGGCGAGCAGTTCGTCGGCGCCGGCCCGGGCGCGGTCGGCGAGTTCCGCGGAGACGAGTTCGCCGAGCCGGATCCGCTGCGGACGGGAGGCGTCCTCGGGCAGCGCGGCGGTCTCCGCCCGCAGGCGGGCGATGTCCGGCCGCTGTTCGACGATCTCGCGCAGCACCGCCTCCTCGCGGTACGTGCCGCGGACGGTGAACTGGGCGAGCCCGGCCAGCTCCTCCAGCGCGGACCGGAAGCGCTCCCCCTGCGGGGCGAGCAGTTCGTCGGTGACGGCCGCCGGGTCGCGGACCACCGCGCCGAACCGGAACGGCAGGACGGCGGTGCGCCCGGCCGCGACCGCGTCGAGCACCCGGGCGTGGCCGATCAGGTCCTGGGGCGTGCCGAGCGGGCGCCGGGGGTCGATCTCGCTGACCAGGGCGGCCACGTCGCCGTGCCGCACCCGGCGCACCGGCTCCGGCGGGTCGCCGACGCCGACGAACCCGTCGGCTCCGGCAGCCTCGTCCGGGCCGGGGGCGTCGGCGGGGACGATCCCGTAGACGTAGCAGGCCCGGTCGGACGGGGTGGCGTCGGACGGGGTGGCGCTGCTCATCGTCCGTGCTCCTTCCTGGTCGGCCGGGCCCGGCGGCGGGGCCGCTGCTCGGGTTCCTCCTCGGGTTCTTCCTCGTCCTCCTCGTCGTCGCCCCCGCCGACCAGGTCGGACACCTTCTCCTTCACGCCTTCGAGCGCGCCGCGGGTCTTGTGCCGGGCGCCGCCCTCCTGCATGTCGTTCACCAGCTCCGGCAGTCCTTCGCTCCGGTCCTGGGTGATGTCCAGCCGGTTGACCGCTTCGGCGAAGCGCAGGTAGGTGTCCACGCTCGCCACCACGATGCGGGCGTCGATGGTCAGCAGTTCGATCCCTACCAGCGAGACCCGCAGGTAGACGTCGATGACCAGGCCCTTGTCCAGGATCAGGTCCACGACGTCCACCAGGCCGGACGGGGAGGGGCGGGAGGCGTAGCTGCCCGATCGCGGGGTGACGGTCACCGTTCTCACTTCTTCCGGGAGGAGGTCCGGCGGGAGCCGCGGCGGGCGGGCCGCTCCGGTTCGTCGCTCTCCTCCTCTTCCTCGTCGTCCTCGTCGTCCTCGGCTGCGTACTCGTCGTCGCCCTCGTCCTCGAACTCCTCGTCGTCGTCGGCCTCGGGCTCGTCCTCGTCGTAGCCGCCCTCGGCGTCCTCGTCGTCGTAGCCGTCCTCGTCCGGCTCGTCCTGGTCCGGCTCGTCCTGGTCCTCTTCCTCCTGCACGGCGTCCTCGTGCGAGCGGACGACCTCGCCGTCGCGGATCTCGCCGCGCCAGCCCTCGACGGCGTCGGGGTCGAGGATCGTGCGGGTCATCACGTGGCGGCGGAAGTGCTTCAGTTCCAGCCGGACGCGGCGGCCCTGGGCGCGCCACAGGTTGCCGGTCCGTTCGAACAGGCCCTGGGGGTGGTACTCGAGGACGAGCAGGATCCTGGTGAGGTTGGGGGCGAGCTCGTGGAACGTCACCACCCCGTCCGCCGAGCCCTTGTCGCCCTTGGAGCGCCACACGATCAGCTCGTCCGGGACCTGCTCGACGATCGTCGACTGCCAGGTGCGGTGCGAGAGGAAGATCCCGGCCTTCCAGTCGAGCTTCTGCTCGGAGGACTGGTCGACCTGTTCGACCCGCTTGGTGTACTTCGGGAAGTCCTGGAACTGCGTCCACTGGTTGTAGGCGACCCGGACCGGTACTCCGACGTCGATCTGCTCGACGATGTTGGTGACCTTGGTGTCCTTGCCGGCACCTCCGCCGCCGCCTCCCCCGCCACCGCCGAGCTTGCCGGTCACGGCCTGCTTCAGCCCGGACGCGCCCGCGCCCAGCAGGGTCTTCGCCATGGAGCCGCCGCCCCCGCCCCCGTCACTGCCGTTGCCACTGCCGCTGCCGCCGTTGGCGACGTAGTCGACCAGCTTCTCGGTCATCGCGCCGACCTTGTCGCTCGCCGCGGCCGCCACGCGCTCCCCCAGCGCGGACACCAACTCCCGGCTCTGTTCCATCAGTTGCTCGGTGGGCAGGGCGTCGAGCACGCTGCCCGCGCCCGCTCCGTCGTCATCGGAACGCCTGGCCATCGCCATTCACCCCGTCCTCGTCTTCCTGGCCGACGCGCGCTTGCCGGTGCTCTTCGTGCTCTTCGCACCGCCACCGGCGCTCCCGCCGCTGCCGCTCTTCCGGTCGGCTGCGGCTCTGCGCGGCGCTGCCGTCTTCTTCGCGGCGGTCGAGCGGGCGGGGCGTTTCGCGGCGCTGCTCGCGCTGCTCGTGCTGCGCGTGCTGCTCGTACGGGAGGTCCGGCGGCGCGGCGGCTCGGGCTCCTCCTCGTCCTCGGGCTCCTCGGGCTCCTCGTCCTCCGGTTCCTCCGGTTCCTCGTCCGGTTCGGAGCCGTCCGGCTCCTCGTCCCGGTCGCGGGCGGCGGTGCGGTCGCGGACGGCGTCCGTCTGCTGCTGGAGGCGGTCGGTGAGCGAGCCCATCCGGTTGCTCGCGGCGGCCACCACGGCGTTCTTGCCGGCTTCCGTCAGGTCGCCCCTCATCTCGTCCACCAGGCCGCGCAACTGCGGTGAGGACTCGAGGAGTTGACCGATCAGGACACCGGGATTGGTGCTGATTCTCTTTCCGGCCGCCAGACCGGCCAGGGCGAGCGCCCAACGGGCCTTGTGCCAGCGCCCGAGGAAGTAGCCCCCGACCACGGCGGCTGCCAACTTCGAATTTTTCATGGGATTCCCCGAACAGGAGTCGGACCGGTCCTGGAGGCCGTTCCGCTTCGACAGGGGTACCGCCTACCCGGGCCCCCGGGAACGACACCCCGATATCGGGACCTATCGGGCATTCATCCCGATTCTTCCGGGTAGGCGCTCCGCGTCGCGGGTCCGTACGAGCGGGCCTGCCGGAACGGAAGGAGCAGGTCATGACGGTCGAGGCGGTCCTGGCGGCGGAGTCGAGCGGCCCGTCCCTCCTGGTGGTGATCATTCCGGCGCTGATCATCGCGGTCCTGCTGATCGGGGCGTTCGTCTGGGGCAGCCGGTGGTGGAACCGGCGCCGTCCCCCGGGGGGTCCGGGGCCGGCCGCCCGGGGGGCCGGTTCCTGGAGCACCCCGGAGGAGCGCGCCTCGGCGGAGCACGCGCCGGAGGAGGACCCGGGGCGGCCGGTTCCCCCGCGCGGCCCGGGCGGCCGGTCCGAGCGCTGATCGCCCGAGCGGCTGATCGATCCGGGCGGCTGACGGCCCGTTGAGGTTCGGATTGTCGGGCATACGTGCGACGTGTCCGGAGGCTTGCCAGGAGGCTTTCGAGGATCGAGGAGGCGATCAGCGGTGGTGGTGCTCTGTCTGGGGGTGGTGGCGGGCTACCTGCTCGGGGGGCTGCTGACCGCCCGGGCGGTCTTCCGGCGGGGGCGGGAGCGCTTCCTGCACAGGGGCGGGGCCCGGACGGTCGACGCGCGGCGGGTCCGCACCTTCGAGCGGCAGGAGCGCCAGCAGACCGAGGCGTTCGCGCTGTGCTCGGGCGCGCTGTGGCCGGTGGCGCTGCCCGTCCTGCTGCTGCACCGCCTGGTCGGGTCGGTGGCCCTGGACCGCGGGCGCCCCGGCGCCGCCGCCCGGCCGGACCCGGGGGCGGTGGCGGCCCGGATCGACGAGCTCGAACGCGAGCTGCGGCTGGGCCGCCACGGCGGGGCCGGGCCGGCGGAACGGTGTCCGGGGCCCCGGGCCGGCGGCGCGCCGAACCGGCGGGCGAGGTCGGTGTGAGCGATGCCCGACCGCACTCAGCCGCTGAACCTCGGTGAGCAGTTGCTGGAGCAGTTCCTGACCGCGGGCCGCACCCTCGACCCGCGGGACGCGCCCCGTTTCGCCGAGCAGTACACCCGGGCACTCGGCCTCGGTTCGGCCGCCGTGTACCTGGCCGACATCCAGCAGCACCGCCTGGTCGCCCTGGCCCAGGGCCCGGACCTGCCGATCGACGGCACGCTGGCGGGGTGGACGTTCCGGACGGGTTCGATGCGGGTGGCCGAGGACACCGGGGCGGGGCTGGTGGCCTGGTTCCCCCTCACCGACGGGGCCGAGCGGCTGGGCGTGCTGGGGTTGCGCACGCCGGCCCTGGACCGGGAGGCGGTGCGCCGCTGCCGGCTGCTGGCCTCGGTGCTCGCCATGGTGATCACGTCCAAGCGGGACACCAGCGACAGCTACGCGCACGGCACCCGGGCGGACACCATGAGCCTGCCGTCGGAGATGCTGCGGGCCTTCCTGCCGCCGCGCACCGTCTGCACCGACCGGGCGATCTCCACCGCCGTCCTGGAGCCGGCCTACCGGCTGGGCGGGGACGCGTTCGAGCACTCGCTGGCCGACGGGGTGCTGCACGCCGCGGTGCTGGACGCGATGGGCCACGACCTGGCGTCCGGCCTGACCGCCGCGCTGGCGCTGGCCGCCTGCCGCAACGCCCGCCGCAACGGCGCCGACCTGCCGGACCTGGTCGACACGATCGACGAGGCGCTGCACACCTGGTTCCCGGACCGCTTCGCCACGGGCGTGTTCCTGCGCCTGGACATCGCCACCGGCACCCTGCACTGGGCCAACTGCGGACACCCGCACCCGCTGCTGATCCGCTCCGGCGAGGTGGTCCCGGGCGCGCTGGACGGCCCCGGAGAGCTGCCGCTGGGGCTGAGCCACTACACCGGCGCCGCGCGGAGCGCGCGGACCTTCTCGCTCAAGCCGGGCGACCGGCTGCTGATCTACACCGACGGGGTGGTGGACGCGAAGGGCGCCAACCACGAGTTCTTCGGCCTGGCCCGGTTCACCGACTTCGTGATCCGGGCCGCCGGCGCCGGGGAGACGGCTCCGGAGACGCTGCGCCGGCTGATGCACGCGATCCTGGAGCACCAGGACGAGAACCTCACCGACGACGCCACCATCATGATGATCGAGTGGCAGCCGGACTCGCCGCCGCTGCTCGACAACACCCGTCCCCGCACCTCCCCTTGGTGAGTCACCGCCCCTCGACGGTCGACTTGACGGTCAACGGGCCCCGGACGCGCCGACGGGGCGGAGGCTTTCCGCCTCCGCCCCGCCGGCCGGGTGGCCGGGTACCGGTACCGCGGTTCCGCTACCAGCGGTACCAACGTCCGCGGCCGCCGGTCGAGCTGGTGCTGCGGGCGATGAAGCCCACCAGCCAGATCACGAACACGACGATCGCCACCCACCAGAGGACCTTCACCGCGAAGCCCGCGCCGAACAGGATCAGGGCGAGGAGCAGGACCAGCAGAAGCGGAACCATGGGATGCCCTCTTTCATGTCGTTCTGTGTGGTTTCGTCCCGCGTCTGCCCGGCGGACGCCCGCTCATGCCGTCACGGGCGGGGGAATCTAGGCGGTGGGCGGCGGGAAGCGGTCCCAGACCCGGTGTCCGGCGAGCAGGTCCGTGACCTCGCGCAGGACCTGGACCGGGTCGGTGCCGAGGACGACGCCGGGGCCGTCCGCCGGGAGGCCGGCCGCGGTGAGGGCCTCGCGGGCGTCGCCCCAGCCGCCGATCGCCTTGGCGTGCCGCCAGGTCTCGTCGAGCAGCAGGGCCAGCCGGGGGTCGAGGGCGGTGTGCGGCCCGGCGGCGCGGGCGTCGCGGGCGGGGGTGGCGTCGGGGCCGGGGGCGGGGGCGCCGGCCAGCAGGACGGCGTCGAACTCGGTGGAGCGGGCGGTGGCGAAGCTGCGCTGCACCTCGGCCGGGTCGCCGCCGGTGGGGGCGACCACCAGCGGCACCAGGTCGGCGGCGAGGGCGGCGCGGCGGACGGCGTCGAGGGCGGCGGGGTCGGTGCCGGGTCCGGTGAGGATGCCCACCGTCCGTCCGGCGACCGGCCAGTCGCGGCCGAGCTGGGACAGCGCGGGGCTGGGCTCGGGGTCCGTCAGCTCGCCGCCTTCGGGCTCCGGGGCGGGCAGGCCGAGGCCGTCGGCGACCTGGGCGCACAGCCGGGCGTCGATCCGGGCCAGGACGCGCAAGGTGCGTTCGCGGACGGCGGGTTCGGTGCACTTGCCGAGCTCGAAGGAGTAGGCGTTGATGATGTGTTCCTGCTCGACGGGCGTCATGCTGGCCCAGAAGATCCGGGCCTGCGAGAAGTGGTCGTCGAACGAGGCGGGCGCCTCCCGGACCTTCCGGGACGCGGGGACGGGCTGCGGGTGCTCGACGAAGGCGTGCTCGTCGGCGCCGGCGAAGAACGGGCAGCCGCCGTCCAGCGAGCTGGGCTTGTAGGGGGCGGTGCCGGGGTGCACGGCGTCCTGGTGGAAGCCGTCGCGCAGCATGTCGTTGACCGGCGCGTGGGTGCGGTTGATCGGGATCTGCGCGAAGTTGGGTCCGCCGAGCCGGGTGATCTGGGTGTCCAGGTAGGAGAACAGCCGGCCGGCCAGCAGCGGGTCGTCCGTGACGTCGATGCCGGGCACCAGGTGGCCGGGGTGGAAGGCGACCTGCTCGACCTCGGCGAAGAAGTTGGTCGGGTTGGCGTGCAGGGTCATCAGGCCGAGCGGCTGCACGGGCGCCAGTTCCTCGGGCACGATCTTCGTCGGGTCGAGCAGGTCGATGCCCTCGAAGGTCTGCTCGGGGGTGTCGGGCATGACCTGGACGCCGAGCTCCCACTGCGGGTAAGCGCCGGCCTCGATGGCGTCGTACAGGTCGCGCCGGTGGTAGTCGGGGTCGGTGCCGCCGATCAGCTGGGCCTCGTCCCAGGTCAGCGAGTGGACGCCGAGCTTGGGCTTCCAGTGCCACTTGACCAGGGAGGTGGAGCCGTCGGGGGCGACCAGCCGGAAGGTGTGGATGCCGAAGCCCTCCATCGTCCGGTAGGAGCGCGGGATGCCCCGGTCGGACATGTTCCACAGGGTGTGGTGGGTGGCCTCGGTGTGCAGCGAGACGAAGTCCCAGAAGGTGTCGTGGGCGGACTGCGCCTGCGGGATCTCCCGGTCGGGGTGCGGTTTGGCGGCGTGCACCACGTCCGGGAACTTGACCGCGTCCTGGATGAAGAACACCGGGATGTTGTTGCCGACCAGGTCGAAGACGCCTTCGCCGGTGTAGAACTTGGTGGCGAAGCCGCGGGTGTCGCGGACGGTGTCGGCGGAGCCGCGCGAGCCGAGCACGGTGGAGAAGCGGACGAAGACCGGGGTCCTGGCCCCGGCGGCGAGGAAGCCGGCCTTGCTGAGGCCCGCGCCCGCGCCGTAGCTCTCGAACACGCCGTGCGCGGCGGCGCCGCGGGCGTGCACGACGCGTTCGGGGATCCGCTCGTGGTCGAAGTGGGTGATCTTCTCGCGCAGGTGGTGGTCCTGGAGCAGGACGGGGCCGCGCGGTCCGGCCTTCAGCGAGTGGTCGGAGTCCGGCAGCCGGGTGCCCTGGGCGTTGGTGAGGTACGCGCCGTCCTGGGCGCGGACCGGGCCGCTGTCGTCCTGCGGGCCGCGGCCGGTGGCCGAGAGGGGCGCGGGCGCGGCCTGGTCGGGCTTGGGCGGCAGCGGCGGGCGCGGCTCGACCGGCTCCTCGACCGTGGGTTCGCCGGCGCTCGGCGCGCCGGGGACGTCGGGCGTGCCGGACCGGGTGTCGTCGGCGCTCATGGGATGTCCTTCCGAGACGTGGGCGTGAACGGGTACGTCACCGACGCGGCTAACCAGCCGGAAACGAACGGAAACCGGCGAACACCCCCGGATACCCCTCATCTCTCTCATCTCCCTTGTCTCCCGGTTTCCGGCTCCGCACCTCGGGCAGGCGCGGCGCAGTCGCGTACGGGCCTGTACGGAGGAGAGGTGGCGGACGTGGCACGGACGGATCTCGCGGACCGGGCGGCGCCGGTCACCGGCGGAACGAGCCCGGCCCGCAGGCGGGTTGGCCATCGAACGGAAGGAGCGCGTGATGCGCGCGGTGACCTGGCAGGGCAGGCGGGACGTCCGGGTGCAGGAGGTGCCCGACCCGGCGGTCGAGGACCCCTCGGACGTGCTGGTGGAGGTGAGTTCGACCGGCCTGTGCGGCTCCGACCTGCACCTGTACGAGGTGCTCGGGCCGTTCCTGGACCAGGGTGACGTCCTGGGCCACGAGGCGATGGGCACCGTCCGGAAGGTGGGCGGCGCGGTGCGCACGCTGAGCCCGGGCGACCGGGTGGTGGTGCCGTTCAACGTCGGCTGCGGCACCTGCCGGATGTGCGCGGGCGGGCTGCACTCGCAGTGCGAGACCACCCAGGTGCGCGAGTACGGCAGCGGCGCGGCGCTGTTCGGCTACACCAAGCTGTACGGCCAGGTGCCGGGCGGGCAGGCCGAGTTGCTGCGCGTCCCGTTCGGCGACACGCTGCCGGTGAAGGTGCCGGACGGGCCGCCGGACGACCGGTTCGTGTTCCTCTCGGACGTGCTGCCGACGGCCTGGCAGGCCCTCGAGTACGCGGACGTGCCGGAGGGCGGCACGCTGCTGGTGCTGGGCCTGGGGCCGATCGGCGAGATGTGCGTGCGGATGGCGCTGCTGCGCCCGGGGGTGCGGCAGGTGATCGGGGTGGACCTGGTGCCGGAGCGGCTGCGGCGGGCCCGGGAGCGCGGCGCGGTGGTGCTGGACCTGAACGACCGGCCCGACCTGCTGCCGCAGACGGTGCGCGACCTGACCGACGGCCTCGGCCCGGACAGCGTGGTCGACGCGGTCGGCATGGAGGCGCACGGCTCCCCCGCCGCGACGGCGGCGCAGCGCGTCACCGGCCTGCTGCCGGACGCGCTGGCCCGGGCGCTGATGCAGCGGGCCGGGGTGGACCGCCTGCAGGCCCTGCACCTGGCGGTGGAGCTGGTCCGGCGCGGCGGCACCATCTCGGTGGCGGGCGTCTACGGCGGCGCGGCCGACCCGATGCCGCTGCTGACCATGTTCGACAAGCAGGTGCAGCTGCGGATGGGCCAGGCCAACGTGCGGCGCTGGACGGACGAGCTGCTGCCGCTGCTGACCGACGCCGATCCGCTGGGCGTGGACTCCTTCGCCACCCACCACCTGCCGCTGGACGAGGCGCCGGAGGCGTACGCGATGTTCCAGCAGAAGCGGGACGGCGCGGTCAAGGTGCTGTTCAAGCCCTGACCGCGCGGGCCGGGCCCCCGGGCAGGAAAACCCCTTGGGGGCCGCTGGCATGCTGGTGCCGTGGAGAGACCGGAGATCTGGATCGAGTTCGCCCCCGACCTGCACCCCTTCGTCGGCTCCCGGCACCGCGGCGGGCCCGTCGCGGTGCGGACCGACGGCACCTCGACGCTCGGGCACGTGGTCGAGTCGCTGGGCGTCCCGCTCACCGAGGTCGGCGAACTGCGGGTCGACGGCGCCCCCGTGCCGGTCTCCCGGGTCGCCGGGCCGGGCGCGCGGGTCGCGGTGCTCGGGGTGACCAGGCCGCAGCGGCTGCCCGGGCCGGCCCGCTTCCTGCTCGACGTCCACCTGGGCACGCTGGCCCGCCGGCTGCGGCTGCTCGGCGTCGACGCCGCGTACGAGAACGTGGACATCGGCGACCCGGCGCTGGCCGCGCGGTCGGCCGCCGAGCAGCGGGTGCTGCTCTCCCGCGACCGGGGCCTGCTGCGCCGGCGCGAGCTGTGGGCCGGCGGCTACGTCTACAGCCACCGGCCGGCCGACCAACTGCGCGACGTGCTCTCCCGGTTCGCCCCGCCGCTGGCCCCGTGGACCAGGTGCACCGCCTGCAACGGCACGCTGCGCGCCGCCGCCAAGGAGGCGGTGCAGGACCGGATCGAGAACGGGACCGAGCGCTCGTTCGACGTCTTCGCCCAGTGCGCGGACTGCGGCCAGGTCTACTGGCGCGGGGCGCACCACGCCCAGCTGGACGCGATCGTGGCGGCAGCCGTCGCCGAGTTCGGCGGCTGACACCCCCGCGCCCCGCCCCCGCCCCCGGTCCGGGTCAGGCGGCGCGCAGGGCGGGCAGCAGGTCGTGTTCGGCCC
This sequence comes from Kitasatospora sp. YST-16, assembly GCF_026802215.1. Taxonomy (NCBI): domain Bacteria; kingdom Bacillati; phylum Actinomycetota; class Actinomycetes; order Kitasatosporales; family Streptomycetaceae; genus Kitasatospora; species Kitasatospora sp. YST-16. The sequence continues at coordinate 7,622,102 of NZ_CP113837.1, read as the reverse complement.
ATTCGGTGAACGCGGGCTGGCTGTCGCCGCCGACCTGGATCAGGGCGAGTTCGTCGAACCCGGCCTCGGCGTAGGGGCGGACGGCTTCGAGGAAGTCCTCGACCCGGTCGCCGCAGGGGATGGAGCCGGCGACGTCCTCGGGGCGGACGTACTGGCTGGCGGCGGCGAAGCCGGCGGTGCCGGGGAGATCGGCGTTGACCTTCCAGCCGCCGCCGAACCAGCGGAACTGGGCGTGCGCGCGTTCGACGGCGGCGTCCCGGTCGCGGTCGAAGCAGACCGGCACCTGGCCGACGGCGGGTTTCCCCGCGCCGCCCGCCCCGGCGAACGCGGTGAGCAGCTCGCGCTCGGGCTGGACGGCGATCGCCAGGTCGGCGAGCCGTCCGGCGGTGGCGCAGGAGACCGGGCCGGAGACGGCGACGCCGATCGGGGGCGGCTGCTCGGGCAGGTCCCAGAGTTTGGCGCCGTCGACCTGGTAGTGCCGTCCGTGGTGGGTGACGTACCCGCCGGCGAACAGTGCCCGGATGATCTCCACGGCCTCGGCCAGCATCTCCTGGCGGACCGCGACGGGCGGCCAACCGCGGCCCACCACGTGCTCGTTGAGGTTCTCGCCGCTGCCCAGCCCGAGCCGGAACCGCCCTTCGGAGAGCAGCTGCACGGTGGCGGCCTTCTGCGCCACCACCGCCGGGTGGTAGCGGACGGTGGGGCAGGTCACGTACGTCATCAGCGGCAGTTCGGCGGTGGCCTGGGCGGCCGCGCCGAGCACCGCCCAGGCGTAGGGGGCGTGGCCCTGTTCGTCCAGCCAGGGGAAGTAGTGGTCGGAGATCACCGCGAAGTCGAACCCGGCCCGTTCGGCGCGCACCGCGTCGGCGACCAGGTCGCGCGGGCCGCGCTGCTCCGTCATGAGGGTGTATCCGATGCGCATGTCTGCCTCCTGGCAGGGCGGTTGCGGTCAGCTCGCGGTCAGCAGTTGCGGGGCGAGCGTCTTGATCAGGGTGTTGGTCCAGCGCATCTGGCGGAGCGTCTGCGGGTGGCAGCGGCTCGCCAGGTCGAGGAGTTCGCCGTCCCGGCCGGCCTGCGCGGCCTGGGCGAGCATCTCCCAGTGCAGCGAGTTGCGGCTCGCGGCGAGGTGCAGGGCGGCCAGCGCCTCCAGCGGGCCGGGCAGGCCGTCGGGGCGCGGGGCGAGGTCCTCGGCGGCCTTGCGGCGCAGCCGGGTGAGGGCGGCGGGGTCGCGGTCGGCGGGCAGGTGCAGGCCGCGGTCGGCGGCGGTGGCGGCGATCAGGCGGGCGTGTTCGGCGGACCAGCGGGCGGTGTCGGTGGCGACGTGGTGGAACTCGTGTTCGGCGCGGTGGTCCTCGGCGGCGGCCAGCAGGTCGTCGTGCAGGGCGAGTTCGCCGTCGTGCAGGGTACGCAGGACGGTTTCGACGGGGTTCACGGGGTGGCCTCCGGGGCGGGGTCGGGCCGCTGGTCGGCGAGCGCGTCGGGGCCGCCGGTGGTGGGGGCGCGGCGGCGGGGTCGGCGGGCGCGGAGGCGGTGGTGGTGGGTGCGGGGGCGGGGGTGCCGTCGGCGGGGGCGATCCGGGTGAGGCGGGCGGCGGCGGTCTTGTAGAGGGGCTGTTTGGAGACCGGGTCCCAGTCGGTGGCGGTGGTCTCGTTGGCGGCGCGGCCGCCGTCGGGGCCGGGTCCGGTGCGGCCGGGGGTGTCCCAGTAGCCGTAGTGGAAGGGCAGGAAGAGCAGCCCGTCGCGGATCGCGGTGACCCGCAGCCGGGCCCGGACGGCGCCGCGGGCCGTGGCGACCTCGACCAGGTCGCCCTCGCCCAGGCCGCGCCGGCGGGCTTCGCCGGTGCCGATCTCGACCCACATCCCGGGTGCGGCGGCGTCGAGTTGGGGGGCGCGGCCGGTCTTGGTGCGGGTGTGGAAGTGGTAGAGGGTGCGGCCGGTGGTGAGCTGCAGCGGGTACTCGGCGCTGACGTCCTCGTGCGGGGGCAGGTACTCGGCGGCCTTGAGCACCGCCTTGCCGTCGGGGTTGAGCGCCCGGTACTCGGTCTCGGAGACGGCGGCGCCGGTGACCAGGTCGCGCCCGTAGGTCTCGCAGGTGCCGGGGGCGGCCCAGGAGATGCCGTCGGAGTAGAGGCGTTCGGTGCCGTCGGGGTGCTCGGCGTCGCAGGGCCACTGGACGCCGCCGCGCTCGCGCAGCAGTCCGTAGCTGAGGCCGGTGTAGTCGCAGGGCCGTCCGGCGGAGCAGCGCTGCCAGGCCGCGAACGCGCCGGGCGCGTCGTGCCAGCCGATCAGCGGGGCGCCGTCGCGGTCGCGGAAGTCCATCCGGCGGGCGTAGTCGAGCAGGATGTCGAGGTCGGAGCGGGCCTGTCCGGGCGGCTGGACGGCCTGTTCGCAGAGGTGGACGGTGCGGTCGGCGTTGGTGAAGGTGCCGGTCTTCTCGCCCCAGGTGGCGGCGGGCAGCACGACGTCGGCGAGCAGTGCGGTCTCGGTCGGGTAGAGGTCCTGGACGACGGTGAACAGGCCCTCGCCGCGCAGGAGTTCGCGGATCCGGGCGAGTTCGGGCAGCGAGACGGCCGGGTTGGTGCCGGAGATCCACAGCAGTTTGATCGAGCCCTGTTCGGCGTACCGGAAGATCTGCATCGCGGGGGTGGGCGGCCCGTAGTGCGGGATGCGCTCGGGCTCCACGTTCCACAGCTCCGCGAGTTCGGCGACGTGCGCGGCGTTCTCCCAGTTGCGGAAGCCGGGCAGGTCGCCGTCGGCGCCGCACTCGCGGGTGTTCTCGGCGGTGGGCTGCCCGTTCATCTGGAGCACCCCGCAGCCGGGGCGGCCGAGCATGCCGCGCAGCAGTTGGAGGTTGTTGACCTGGACGGCGGCGGCGGTGGCCTGGTGCGACTGGTAGACGCCCTGCAGCACGGTGGAGAGCAACTTCCGCGCCTCGCCGAGCAGTTCGGCGGCCCGCTGGATCTCCCGGGCGGGCACGTCGCAGATCCGCGCGGCCCACTGCGGGGTGCACTTCCCGACGCCCGCGGCGAGCTCCTCGTACCCGACGGTGTGCGCGTCGACGTACGCGTGGTCGATCCGGTCGGTGCGGACGAGTTCGTGCAGCAGCGCGTTGAGCAGTGCGACGTTGGTGCCGATCCGGGGCGCGAGGTGCACCTCGGAGCGGGCGGCGACGGGGGTGGGGCGCGGGTCGACGCACAGCAGCCGGGGCGGTTCGGGCCCGGCGAGGCGGTCGAGGACCCGCATCCACAGCACGGGCTGGGTCTCGGCCATGTTGTGGCCGAACAGGGCGAGCGTGTCGCAGTGGTCGACGTCGGTGTAGGAGGCGGGCTGGCCGTCGCAGCCGAAGGTCTCCTTGAGCGCCTCGGCGGCGGTGGCGGTGCACAGCCGGGTGTTGCCGTCCAGGTGGTTGGTGCCGATGCCGGCGCGGGCGGTCACGGCGAGCGTGTAGTACTCCTCCAGGAACAGCTGCCCGGAGGTGTAGAAGCCGATCGCGCCGGGGCCGTGCTCCTCCAGCAGGTGTTTCGTCCGGTCGACGACCAGGCCCATCGCGGTGTCCCAGTCGCTCTCCTCCAGTTCTCCGCCGCGCCGCACCAGCGGGACGGTGAGCCGGTCGCGGGCGTGGTTGGCCTGCCAGCCGAACAGGTCCTTGGGGCCGAGCCGCCCCCGGTTGACCCGGTCGTCCGCCCGGCCGCGCACCCCGACGATCCGGCCGTCGCGCACCGCGACGTCCATCGCGTCGCCGTTGGAGTGCAGCAGCGAGGCGGCGGGCACCCAGCGGTCCACCTCGGCGGCGGTCAGACAGCTGTCCCGGCGCACCGGCCAGGGCTGCCCGGGGGCGTAGGGGTGCGGTCGCCCCAGGGTTCGGCGATCCGGTCGATCCGCTCGCGCATGGCGCCACCTCCGTGTGTCACTGCCCGACGGCTGCCGCGTGTACCCGGGGGGCCGCGGGGCATGCGCGCCGGTCCGTTCAGTCGGGCGGGCGCAGTTGGTCGCGCAGCAGGCGCAGGGCGGCGTCGACGGCGGCGGCCCGGATGTCGTCGGGTCGGTCGGTGGGCGGTTCGGGCCGGGCGGTGCGGGTGCCGTCGGGGCCGCTGACCGCGATGTGCACGGTGCCGACGGGGCGGCCGTCGTGCGGGGCGGGCCCGGCGGCGCCGGTGGTGGCCAGGCCGTAGGTGGCCCGGGTGCGGGCCCGGACGCCTTCGGCCATCTGGGCGGCGACCTCGGGGTGGACGGTGCCCTGGTCGGCGAGCAGGGCGCGGTCGACGCGCAGCAGGTCCGCCTTGACCTCGGTGGCGTAGGCGACGACGCCGCCGAGGAACACCCCGCCCGCGCCGGGGGCGTCGGCGAGGACGGCGGCGAGCCGCCCGGCGGTGAGGGACTCGGCGGTGGCGACGGTGTGCCCGGCGGCGGCCAGCGCGGCGGTGACCTGCCGGGCCAGGACGGCGCTGTCGGGCAGCCCGGGGCGGGGCCCGCCGGTGCTCATGTCCCGCGGGCGACCTTGACGGTCGCCAGGTCGGGGTCGGCGCTGTCCGGGACGAGCATGCCCGCCTCCAGCCCGGTGCGCAGGTAGTCCAGGACGGCGTCGTTCAGGCGTTCGCCGGGCAGCACGGCGGGGATGCCGGGCGGGTACGGGGTGAGCATCTCGGCGGCGGTCCGGCCGAACGCCTTCTCCAGCGGCACCTGCTCGGTGGGGCCGAAGAACGCGTCGCGCAGCAGGGCGGCCTGCTCCAGCCGCAGCTCGCCCGGGTCGGGGACGTGCACCCGGGCGGCCGGGCGGAGGGTGGGCGCGGCGGCGACGAGTCCGCGCAGGCCGCGCAGCAGGGCGTCGGCGGTGGTGGCGTCGTCGGCGTGGGTGAGCTGGGCGCTGATCCGGCGGTGGTCGCAGACGTGCAGGGTGAGCTGGTGGTACGAGCGCAGCCAGTCGCCGGCCCGGTAGCCGGTGGTGCCGAGCCCGGAGACGTCGACGATGACCTGCAGCGGGTCGAGGTCGGCGGCCAGGCCGGGCCCGCAGAAGTCGTCCCGGCCGTGGACGTGCAGCCCTTCCAGGGCCTCGATCTGCTCGCGGACGTCGGCGGCGAGCGCGAGCGCCGCACCGAACAGCTCGTGGCCGTGCTGGACCATCTGGCGGCGCCAGCCGTCGAGCGCGGCGTAGATCAGGACGGAGGGGCTGGTGGTGCCGAGCAGGTCCTCGCGCTGCTTGAGCGCGTCGGGGGCGACCAGGTCGCCGCGCAGGTGGAAGACCGAGCTCTGTTCGAGGGCGGAGCCCATCTTGTGGACGGAGGTGACGCAGACGTCGGCCCCGGCGTCCATCGCCCACTGCGGCAGGTCGGGGTGGAAGGGCAGGTGGGCGCCCCACGCCTCGTCGACGATCAGCGGCTTCCCGGCCGCGTGGCAGACCTCGGCGATGCCCGCCAGGTCGGCGCAGGTGCCGTACGGGGTGGGCGGGGTGACCAGCGCGCCCTTGGCGTCGGGGTGGCGCTCCAGGGCGGCCCGGAACGCCTCGGGGCGGGGCGGGTGGGCCAGGTGCAGGCCGGCGTCCCAGGACGGGTCGACCCAGACCGGGCGGATCCCGGCCAGGATCAGCCCGGCCACCACGGACTTGTGGGCGTCCCGGCCGACCAGCAGTTCCTCGTGCGGCCCGGCGACGGACAGCATCGCGGCCTTGACCGACAGCGAGCTGCCGCAGGTGGAGAAGAAGGTGTGCTCGGCGCCCACCGCCTCGGCCATCAGCGCCTGGGCGTGCGGCAGGATGCCGCGCGAGTCGGTGCGGTCGTCGAGCCCGCCGCTGGCCAGCACGTCGGAGCGGAACACGTCCGCCCCGAGCACCTCCAGGACGCGCGGATCGGCGCCCCGCCCCTGCTTGTGGCCGGGCGGGGTGAACACGGTCAGCGGATTGGCGTGGAAGGCCGCGAGGGCCTCGATCACCGGCGCTTGGGACTGGTCCATGCGGCGCGTGTGCCCTCGGCCCGGGCGGCGAAACGGGCCCGGCGGCCGCCGGACCGGGGCGGGCGGCGCTCAGCGACCGGGCGGGGCGGCGCTCAGCGGCGGACGGCGGTGACCAGGTGGGCGGCGGTGCGCAGGCGGACGCCGTCGGGGCCGTGGTGGGGGGCGAGGGCTGCGGTGAAGGCGGCCCGGGCGCGCGGGGCGGCGTCGGCGGGGTGCTCGGGGTCGAGCAGGGTGAGCAGGTGGCGGCCGGGGCCGGAGCCGAGCAGCAGGTCGGCGGCGTCCGCGGGGTCGGCGCCGAAGCGGCCCGCGGACTCGACGGGCTCGGTGCGGACGCGGTCGAACCCGGCGGCGTCCAGGGTGCGGCGGACGACGGCCGGGTCGGCGAGCGAGAACATGCCGGGGCCGTCGGCGGGGCCGGGCTCCGGCGCGGGGACGCCGAGCAGGTCGCGGACGGTGTCGTACAGCCGGACCCACTCGGTGCGGGCGGGGTCGGCCATGCAGACGAAGGCGAGCCGGCCGCCGGGGCGCAGGGCGCGGGCGAGGTTGGTGAAGGCGGCGACCGGGTCGGCGAAGAACATGACGCCGAAGCGGCTGACCGCCACGTCGAAGGCGGCGGCGGGCAGCGGGTGGACCTGGGCGTCGCCCTGCTCGAAGGCGATCCGGTCGCCGAGCCCTTCGGCGGCGGCCAGGGCCCGGGCGGTGGCGAGCATCGGGCCGGAGAGGTCGAGTCCGAGGGTGGCGGCGGCGGTGCGGGCGGCCAGCCGGGTGGTCTGCCCGGCGCCGCAGCCGACGTCGAGGACGCGGGTGCGGGCGTCGATCGCGGCGGCGGCGAGCAGCGGCGCGTTGAAGCCTTCGTTGACGGCGTTCCAGCGGTCCTGGTGGTCGCTCCAGTGACGCCCCTCGGGGCCGTTCCAGGCGTCGGACTGAGCGGTGTTGGCGGTGGCGGGCATGGGTTCCCCGGTCGGGACAGTAGTATGGGCGATCGCCCATACCCACAGTATGGGCAGATGCCCATACCGGCAAGGCCGACCCCAGGAGGACCCGTGTCACCGCGCGGCGTAGCGATCCCCGACGTTCGGGAGCGGCTGTTCGCCGCCGCCGAACGGGTGCTCTCCCGGGAGGGGCCCGCCGGGCTGACCAACCGCTCGGTCACCGAGGAGGCGGGCTGCGCGAAGGGCCTGCTCTACAACCACTTCGCCGACCTGGACGACTTCGTCGCGCAGCTGGTCCTGGACCGCTTCGAACGGGTCGCCGCCGAGGTCGCCCCGCTGGCCGACCGGGCCGGTCAGGGCGAGGTCCGGGAGAACCTGGCCCGGGCCGCGCTGGTCCTGCTCGGCGCCGACGGCCCGGTGGTCGCCGCCGCTGCGGTCTCCCGCAGCGGCGTGGCCGACCGCGTCCGGCGGGCCTGGCGGGACGGCGCGCCCGGGCCCGGCACGGTGCAGGACGCGCTGGCCGGCTACCTGGCCGCCGAGCAGCGGCTCGGCCGGCTCTCCCCCGCCGCCGACGGCCCGGTGATCGCGCTCGCCCTGGTCGGCACCGTCCACCACCTGCTGATGCACGGTCACGCCGAGCCCGCCGACCACCCGTCGCTGATCCGCCGTCTGGTCGCCGCGCTGGTACCGCCCTTCGGGGGCGGAGCCGAAGCCGGGGGCGGGGGCGGAACCGGATCCGAAGCCGGGGACGGGGGCGGCGGTGGTACCGCGGTACCACCCGCGGCCGAATGATCGTCCCTGGGTGCCGCCGTCCGGGCCCGGGCCGGGCCTAGCGTGGCAGCAGAGGCGGTCGGGACGGCCCGGCCCCGCAGCGGCAGGGAGCGGACCGGATGATCGAGGCGCAGCAGCTCGACCAAGCGCTACGGCGAGAAGACCGCCGTCGACGGGCTGGACTTCACCGTCAAGCCGGGCAGCGTGACCGGGTTCCTGGGCCCGAACGGTGCCGGGAAGTCCACCACCATGCGGATGATCGTCGGCCTGGACGCGCCGAGCAGCGGCTCGGTGCGGGTCAACGGGCGCCGCTACGCCGAGCACGCCGCGCCGCTGCAGGAGGTCGGCGCGCTGCTGGAGGCCAAGTCGATCCACCCGGGGCGTTCGGCCTTCAACCACCTGATGGCGCTGGCCCACACCCACGGCATCCCGCGCGCCCGGGTGGACGAGGTGATCGGCCTGACCGGCCTGGAGTCGGTGGCGAAGAAGCGCGCCGGGGCGTTCTCGCTCGGCATGGGGCAGCGGCTGGGCATCGCGGCGGCCCTGCTCGGCGACCCGGCCACGGTGATGCTCGACGAGCCGGTCAACGGCCTCGACCCGGAGGGCGTGCTGTGGATCCGCAACCTGCTCACCGGCCTGGCCGCCGAGGGGCGCACCGTGTTCGTCTCCTCGCACCTGATGAGCGAGGTCGCGCTGGTCGCCGACCACCTGATCGTGGTCGGCCGGGGCCGGCTGCTGGCCGACACCACCGTGCAGGAGCTGGTCCGGCAGGCGGGCGGCGACCGGGTGACGGTCGCCTCCGCCGACCCGGCGAAGCTGCGCGAACTGCTCACCGGCCCCGGCGTGGAGATCACCGGCCGGACGGGCGCCGAGGAGCTGGAGGTGACCGGCCTGACGGCCCGCCGGATCGGCACCGTCGCGGCCGAACACGGCATCGCACTCTATGAGTTGGCCACCCGGACGGTCTCGCTGGAGCAGGCGTTCATGGACCTGACCCGGGACGCCGTGGAGTATCACGGCTCGACCACCACCCACCCCGTCGAGACTTCGAGGAGCGCCGCGTGAGCACCATCGCCCCCACCCCCGCCCCGTCCTCGGCCGCCGCCGAGCGCCCCGCCCGTCCGCCGTACAAGGTCACCGCCGCCCGGGTGCTGCGCTCGGAGTGGGCGAAGGCCTGGTCGCTGCGCTCGACCTGGATCACCCTGGGCCTCGGGCTGGTCTTCCTGGTGGCGTTCGGCCTGATCGCCGCCTACCAGTTCAAGTCCCGGCTGACCTCCGGCCGGCACATGGACCGGGACTTCGCCGACGCCAACGCGCTCACCCTGTCGCTGTTCGGCACCAACTTCGCGCAGCTCGCGCTCGGCGTGCTGGGCGTGCTGATCGCGGCGGGCGAGTACTCGACCGGCATGATCCGCTCCACGCTGGCCGCGGTGCCGCGCCGGCTGCCGGTGCTGTGGGCGAAGGCCCTGGTGTACGGGGCGGTCGCGCTGGTGCTGGCCACCGTCGGGGTGTTCGTGGCCTTCCTGTTCGGCAGCGGGATCCTGTCCGGCACCAAGGCGGCGCTGACCTTCTCCGACCCGGGCGTGGTGCGCGGCCTGTTCGGCGCGGGCCTGTACCTGGCCCTGGTGGGCGTGATCGGCGTCGCGCTGGGCATGCTGCTGCGCTCGATCGCGGGCGGCATCTCGGTGCTGGTCGCCTCGCTGATGCTGGTGCCCGGCCTGGTGTCGCTGCTGCCCAGCTCCTGGCACGACCACATCAACCCGTACCTGCCGAGCAACGCCGGCCAGGCGATGTTCGCCCTCACCCACGACAGCACCACCCTGTCGCCCGGCGCCGGACTGGCCGTCTTCGCCCTGTGGACGGTGGCGGCGCTGGCGGGCGCGGCGGTGCGGCTGCTGCGGCGCGACGCGTAGGCGACACGACGCGCGGGCGGCGCGGTGTGTCGCCCGCACGGCGCACCGGCGACGCGACGCGCGGGCGACACCGCGCGAGGGCGCTTCGGCCGCACGCGCCGCGCCTGACAGACTGACCTGCCGCGGGGCCCCGGCCGCACCGAGCGCCGGGGCCCCGCGGCACCCGCCGTCCGACCACCCCCGGGGTTCCCCGTGCACGACCCGGCCACCCCAGTCCCCGTCCCCGCTGTCCCCGTCTCCCCTGCCCCCGTCCCCACTGCCCCCGCCGTCACCTCCGGGCCCGAGTCCGGCCATCCGTTCCTGGACCGGCTCGCCCGGGCCGGGCAGCGGCTGCGCGGGCTGGACGGGCGGTGGCCGTGGCTGCTGGACGCGGCCGTGGTGGCCGGGGCGTTCCTGGTGTTCTGCGTGCCGGAACTGGTGCGCGGTGAGGACGACGAGGGCCCGCGCGAGCACCACGTGGTCTTCACCCACCTGCCGCTGCCCGCCACCCTGGCCTTCCAGGCCGCGCTGCTGCTGCCGCTGCTGTGGCGCCGCCGCCGCCCGGGGACGGCGTTCGCCGTGGTGGGCGCGGTGTTCCTGGTGCAGTGGTCACTGGGCGCGGCGCTGCGGGCGGACGCGGCGCTGCTGCTGGCGCTGTACGCGCTGGCCCTGCACGGGCGGCTGCGCACCCTGGCCTGGGCGTGCGCGGCCAGTGCGGCGGGGGCGGTGGTGGTGGCGCTCCGGCTGTCCTCGGCGGTGTCGGTGTGGGACGTGCTGTTCTTCCTGGCCGCGGCGGTGACGGCGGCCGTCGCGGTGGGCATCGCGGTCCGGGTCCGCCGGGCGCAGCCGGCGGGCCTGCGCGAGCGGGCGGCCCGGCTGGAGGTGGAGCGCGACCAGCGCAGCCGGCTGGCCGCGGCGACCGAGCGGACCAGGGTGGCCCGGGAGATGCACGACATCATCGGCCACAACCTGTCGGTGATCATCACGCTGGCGGACGGCGGCGCGTACGCGGCCCGTTCCGCGCCGGAGCGCGGCCGGGAGGCGCTGGCGCTGATCGGCGACTCGGGCCGGCAGGCGCTGGGCGAGCTGCGCCGGATGCTGGGCGTGCTGCGCGAGCACGGCGACGGCCCCGAGCTGGCCCCGCAGCCGGGCATCGCCGACCTGGCCGGGCTGTGCGGGCGGATCCGCTCGGCCGGCCCGGAGGTGGTGCACCGCACCGAGGGCGACCTGGAGTCGCTGGACCGCGGGGTGCAGCTGATGGTCTACCGGATCGTCCAGGAGGCGCTGACCAACACCCTCAAGCACGCGGGCCCCGCGGCCCGGGCCCGGGTGTCGGTCTCGCTGGCCGGGGCCCGGCTGCTGGTCCGGGTGGACGACGACGGCGGCGACGGCAACAGGCCGGGCGGCGACGGCCCCGGCAGCGGGCCGGGCGGCGCTCCGGACGGGGACGGGCAGGGCGTCACCGGCATGCGGGAGCGGGCCGCGCTGTACGGTGGCGCCGTCACGGCGGGCCCGGCCCCGGGCGGGGGCTGGTCGGTGGTCGCCGACCTGGACGTCACGCCGGTCGCCGACCTGGACCTCGCCCCGCCCGCCCCGCTCCTCCCGCCTGCTCCGTCCACCCAGCCCGTCCCGTCCACCCCGCCCGTTCAGCCCGCACCGCCCGCACCGCCCGTCCTCGACCCGGCCGGAGGCCCGGCATGACCAGCGTCCTGATCGTGGACGACCAGCCCCTGCAGCGCTTCGGCTTCCGGATGCTGCTGGAGAGCCAGCCCGACACCTCGGTCGCCGGGGAGGCCGGGCACGGTGCGGAGGCGGTCCGGCTGGCCGCCGAGCTGCGGCCGGACGTGGTGCTGATGGACATCCGGATGCCCGGCATGGACGGCATCGAGGCGACCCGGCTGATCGTCGCCTCGGGCGGCCGCTCCCGGGTCCTGGTGCTGACCACCTTCGACCTGGACGAGTACGCGCACGCCGCGCTGCGCTCCGGGGCCAGCGGCTTCCTGCTCAAGGACGCCCGCCCCGAGGAGCTCCTGGCGGGCGTCCGGGCGGTGGCCGGGGGCGACGCGGTGGTGGCGCCCGCGATCACCCGCCGCCTGCTCGACGCGTACGCCCACCACCTGCCGGTGCGGCTGCCCGGGGCGGTGGACCAGGACCCGCGGCTGGCCGCGCTGACCGGCCGGGAGCGGGAGATCCTGCTCGCGGTCGGCCAGGGCTGGACCAACGGCGAGATCGCCGAGCGCCTGGTGCTGTCCGAGTCGACCGTCAAGACCCACGTCGGCCGGGTCCTCGCCAAGATCGGCGCCCGGGACCGCGTCCAGGCGGTGATCTTCGCCTACGACCTGGGCCTGACCCGGCCCAACCCGCCGTCCTAGCAGGCTTCCTGACGTAACAACAAGTGCATGATTTTTCACTCATATAGTTACTGCCATGCAATTGGATCTGAATCTGCTCACCGCTCTGGACGCGCTGCTGGAAGAGGGCAGCGTGGCCGGAGCCGCGGACCGGCTCCACGTCACCGCGCCGGCGATGAGCCGCTCGCTGGGCCGCATCCGCAAAGCCACCGGCGACCAGATCCTGGTGCGCACCGGACGCCACATGACGCCCACCCCTCGCGCACTGGCCATGCGCACCAAGGTCCACGTCCTGGTGCAGCAGGCCCACCGACTGCTGTCCGCCCGTACGGACCTCGATCTGGCGGGCCTGGAGCGGGTGTTCACCGTCCGCCTGCACGACGCCCTCACCACCGCCTGCGGGACCGCCCTGGTCGCCGCGGTGCACCGCCAGGCCCCGAAGGTGAAGATGCGCCTGACGGTCGAGCCCGGCCACGACACCCCCGAGCTGCGGCGCGGCGAGGTCGATGTGGCCTCCAGTGCCGGGCCCCCGCCCCAGCCCGACATCCGGCACCGCCTGATCGGCCGGGACCGGATCATCCTCGCGGTCCGGGCGGGTCATCCGCTCACCGAGGGGCCGGTGACCGTCGAGCGGTACGCGGCGGCCGATCACGTGACCGTCTCCCGGCGGGGGAGCCTGCGCGACCGGGTCGACGACGTCGTCGCCGCCCTCGGCCACGAGCGCCGCGTCATCGTCTCCGCCCCCGCGACGGACACCGCCCTGCAACTCGCCCGCGACGCCGACGTCGTGGTCGCCCTCCCCGACGCGGTCACCCGCTCCGCCCGCGACCAACTGGGCCTGACCACACTGCCGTTGCCGTTCGACCTGCCGCCCGTGCCGCTCTACCTGCTCTGGCACCAGCGCTACGACGACGACCCCGCCCACACCTGGCTGCTCGACCTGGCGACCCGGACCCTCCAGGACCTGTTCGCCGCTCCGGACGCTTCCGACCGGTAGCGTCCTCCTCCATGGGCTCTGCGAACGCGTCGGCGACGCGTCCGGTCCGGTACGTCGCAACTGCCGGGCTATAGTTGCGGGATCGCGAAAAACGGTGCCCCGTACGTCCATCCACCGGGCACCGCTCGTACATCGATGCAGAGAGCTTCTGACCGGTGAGCGTCTCCGGCCGAGAGCGGACCGTCGCACCCGCTCACGGCGCCGACCGCCGCCGACGCCTGTCGGCGCCACCCAGGAGCGCAGCATGCAGAAGACCATCGCCATCATCGGAGCCGGACTCGGCGGGCTCACGCTCGCCCGGGTGCTCCGGACCCACGGCATCACCGCGACGATCTACGAGGGCGAGGCCTCGGCAACGGCCCGCGCACAGGGCGGCCTGCTCGACATCGACGAGGAGACCGGACAGGTCGCGCTCCGCGCAGCGGGCCTGTACGACGGGTTCCTCGCCCTGGTCCGCCCGGGCGAGGACGCCAAGCGCGTCGTCGACCGCCACGGCACCGTCCTGTTCGACCGGCCCGCGGACCCCGGATCGGCCCGCCCGGAGGTGGATCGCGGCGCACTGCGGCGCCTGCTCATCGACTCGCTGGCACCCGGGACGATCAGGTGGGGCCACAAGCTCACCTCGCTCCGGCACCGCACGGCGGGCGGCTACGACCTCGCCTTCGCGGGAGGCTCCACCGCGCGCGCCGACCTCGTCATCGGCGCGGACGGCGCCTGGTCGAAGGTGCGGCCGCTGCTCACCCCCGCCACGCCCTCCTACAGCGGAACCTGTTTCGTCGAGATCGCCCTCACCCCGGACGACCGCACCCACCGGGCGAGCGCGGCCGCGATCGGCAGCGGCACGCTGATGGCGCTCGCCCCGGGCAGGGGCATCCTCGTCCACCGGTACGCGGACGGGCACGTGCGCGGATACGCGGCGCTGAACAGGCCCGAGGAGTGGATGGGGCCGATCGCCTCCGGCGACCGGACCGCCGCCCTCGGCCGGGTCGCCGCCGAGTTCGACGGCTGGTCACCGCTGCTCACCGCCTTCGTGGCCCGGAGCGAGTCGGAGCCGTGGCTGCGGCCCGTCCACGCCCTTCCCGTCGGGCTCGCGTGGGACAGGGTGCCCGGAGTGACGCTCGTCGGTGACGCCGCGCACCTGATGTCGCCCTTCGCCGGTGAGGGCGCGAACCTCGCCATGTACGACGGCGCCGACCTGGCGGGCGAGTTGGCCGCACGACCCGACGACACCGAGACCGCGCTCGCCGCCTACGAGGAGCGGCTGTTCCCGCGCGGCAGCGAAGCCGCGGGCCGCTCCGCGCGGAACCTGGAGGTCTTCTTCGGCCCGGAGGCACCGCAGAGCGTGGTCACCCTGTTCGACCGGCCCCGCCCCGAGTGACCGAACGCGCCGAGTCCCGGGGCACCGCACCCGGCCCGGCGGTTCGGCCGGACAGGGCCTAGGACGCGGGGGCGTGGCCGGGGAGGCGGGTGCGGAAGGTGGTGCCGGGGCCGTCGGCCACCGTGAGGGTGCCGCCGTGCAGGGTGGCGATGTCGCGGGCGATCGGCAGGCCGAGGCCGGTGCCGCCGTGGTCGCGGCTGCGGGCGTCGTCGAGGCGGGTGAAGCGTTCGAAGACCTTCTCGCGGTCGGCGGGGGCGATGGCGGGGCCGTCGTTGGTGACGTCCAGCACGACGCTGCCGTCGGCGGGGTCGGTGCCGACCCGGACGGTGACCCGGCTGCGGGCGTGCCGCTGGGCGTTGTCGAGCAGGTTGGTGAGCAGCCGGCCCAGCCACAGGCGGTTGCCGAGCACCAGGGCGCCGTCCCGGACGTGCAGGTCGACGGGGTGGCGGGGGGTGCCGCGGGAGTCGGCGGTGGTGCGGGCGAGTTCGGCGAGGTCGAGCGTCTCGCGGGGGCCGTCGTGGCCGGCCGCGTCGAGGCGGGCCAGCAGCAGCAGGTCGGCGGCCAGCGACTGGAGGCGGTCGGTGTCCTGGAGCGCCCCGGCGACCATGTCGGCGCGGACCGCCGGGTCGGGGTGGGTGTGGGCGACCTCCAGCTGGGTGCGCAGCACGGCGAGCGGGCTGCGCAGTTCGTGCGAGGCGTCGGCGATGAAGCGGCGCTGGCGCAGGCCGGCCGATTCGAGCCGGTCGAGCATGGCGTTCATGGTGTGGGCGAGCCGGGCGATCTCGTCGTCGCTGCCGGGTTCGGGGACCCGCCGGTCGAGGTCGCGGTCGCCGATCCCGGCGACCTCGGAGCGGATCGCCTCCACCGGCCGCAGGGCCCGCCCGGTGGCCCGCCAGGTGACCGCGCCGACGGTGGTGACCAGGACGGCGCTGAGCACGGCGAGCGCGGCGGTGGTGAGGTCCTCGGCGGTGTCGGCGGTGTGCAGCGAGGCGCCGACCCGGATGGTGACCGGCCCGGACGGGGTGCCGGTGGTGACGGTGGTGACCCGCTGGTGGTGCTCGTCGCCGAGCGCGCCGAGGTCGAAGGTGGAGTGGCCGTCGCTGGTGCCGGTGGGGGCTAGGGCGGGGCGTCCGGCCAGGTTCTGGCTGGCCGCGACGACGTTCCCGGCGGCGTCGGTGACCTGGATGAAGTCGGTGCCGTGGTCGAGCGGCAGCTGCCCGGGCAGGTGCCCGTCGGCGGCCAGCCCGGCCACCGCGAGGGCCTGTTCGCGGGCCCCGGCCTCGACGGTGCGCTCCAGGTTGACCCGCAGCAGCAGCACCACGGCGGCGGAGGCGATCAGCAGGACGACGGCGACGGCGGCGCAGGCCGCGATGGTGGTGCGGGTGCGCACCGAGCGGGGCGCGAGGCGGAGGACGGCGGCGGCCGCGCGGGCCCGGAGCGCGGCCGCCCGGGCCCGCCCCGCTCCGGGCCGGCCGGCCGCCGTCGGGCTCCGGTCAGCCACCGTCGGGCTCCAGCCGGTAGCCCGCGCCGCGCACGGTCTGCAGGGCGCTGCGGCCGAACGGGGTGTCGATCTTGCGGCGCAGCGCGCTGATGTGCACCTCGACGGTGTTGGGGTCGCTGTCGGCGGCGGCGTCCCAGACCTGTTCGAGGATCTCCCGCTTGGAGACCGCCTCGCCGGCCCGCCGGGCCAGGTGGTCGAGGACCGCGAACTCGCGCGGCGTCAGCGCGATCGGCGTGCCGCCCCGGGTGCAGGTGCGGGCGGCGGAGTCGACCACCAGGTCGCCGAGCACGGCCCGGCGCGGGGCCCGGGAGCCGATCCGGCGGGCCAGCGCCTTGAGCCGGGCGACCAGCACCACGAAGGAGAACGGCTTGGACAGGTAGTCGTCGGCGCCGGTGTCGAGCGCCTCCGCCTCGTCCCACTCGCCGTCCTTCGCGGTGAGCATCAGGATGCCCGCGTCGCTGCCGGCCGCCCGCAGCCGGGCGCAGACCCGGTAGCCGTTGAGGCCTGGCAGCATGATGTCCAGGATGATCACGTCGTAGGACCGGTCGGTGGCCCGGGCCAGCCCGGACAGCCCGTCGTGCACGATGTCGACGTCGAAGCCCTCCGCCTCCAGCCCGTGCTTGATCGCCAGGGCCAGCCGCTGTTCGTCCTCCACCACCAGTACGCGCATGCCCCCAGGGTGGCAGGTCGGCGCGGCCCGTAGCTGAAGGCGTCTTCAGGTCTTCAGCAACCCTTCAGCGCGCCCCGGCCATGCTGGCCCCGGCCTTCGAACGCGCGCCCGCCCGCCTGCCGGGCGGCGGCCCGTCCGGGGCCGGGCACACACGGAACACCGGCAACGCGAGCGGGAGTGGGCGGCGTGGACGAGCAGGAGCGGTCGGGGGCGGGGCGGACGGTGCCGCCGTGGCTGCGCGGGCGGGCCGCCCGCTGGGGCGGCGGGGTCGCGGTCGCGGCCCTGCTGGTCGGTGGCGGGGCGGCGGCGGTCGCGGCCACCGAGCACCACGAGCGCCACGAGCACCGCGGCGGGCCCGCCGCCGCCCGGGGCGAGCAGCGCGACGGGTCGGAGCACGGCCGGGAGCAGCGCGGCGAGCGGCGCGACCGGGGCGAGCGCGGAGACGACGGGAGCCGCTCCGGACAGCGGTCCGGCGGGCGTCCGACCCGGCAGGCCGCTCCGGCACCGCTGCCCTCGCTGGACGCCGCCGACGCGCTCGTCAAGGCGGCGTCCGCGGTGCCGGGCGGCCGCGCCGAGTCGATCCGGGCGGCGACCGCGGCCGACGGCGGCCGGGCCTGGCAGGCCGTGGTCCTCGGCCCGGACGGCACCCGCCACCTGGTCACGGTGGACGGCACCACCGGCGCCCTGACCGGCAACACCCCCCTCACCGGCTGACCACCGGCACCGACCCCCGGCCCTGCGCCGGGGCCCGGGCGTCCCGCCCTCGTCACCCACTCCCACTCCCTCCCCCTCCCCCTTCCGGAAGGAACGCCCCGCAGTGAGCAGTAGCAGCACCGCCGTCCCCGTCTCCCCCACGCACCGGCGCCGGCCGTCCGGGGCGGGGGTGGTGAGCAAGGTGCCCGCGGTGACCGCCGGGTTCTGGGTGGTGAAGGTCCTGACGACCGGGATGGGCGAGACCACGTCCGACTTCCTCGCGCACACGTTCGGGCCGGTCCCGGCGGTGGGCGGGGCGGCGGTACTGCTGGCCGTCGCGCTGG
The DNA here is from genome assembly GCF_026802215.1 of Kitasatospora sp. YST-16. Lineage (NCBI taxonomy): Bacteria > Bacillati > Actinomycetota > Actinomycetes > Kitasatosporales > Streptomycetaceae > Kitasatospora > Kitasatospora sp. YST-16. Next base: position 7,604,628 of record NZ_CP113837.1, on the reverse strand, counting down.
CCGCGCAGGCGCGGGCGGGGCGGTACCGGCCGGTCGTGTACTGGGCGGCGGTGGTGATGGTGAGCGTGTTCGGCACGATGGCCGCCGACGTGGCGCACGTGGCCGCGGGGGTGCCGTACGCGCTCTCCGCGGGCGTGTTCGCGCTGGCGCTGGCCGCGGTCTTCGCGGTGTGGCGGCGCACCGAGGGGACGCTGGCGGTGGAGACGGTGGCGGGCGGGCGCCGGGAGGTCTTCTACTGGGCGGCGGTGATGGCGACCTTCGCGCTGGGCACGGCGGTGGGCGACCTGACCGCGGCCACCCTGGGCTGGGGCTACCTGCCGTCGGGGCTGCTGTTCGCCGCGCTGATCGCGGTTCCGGCGCTGGGGTACCGGGTGCTGCGGCTGCCGCCGGTGCTCGCCTTCTGGTGGGCGTACGTGCTGACCCGTCCGCTGGGCGCGTGCTTCGCGGACTGGGCGGGGGTGAGCCGGCAGCGTGGCGGCCTGGATCTGGGGACCGGGCCGGTGAGCCTGGTGCTGGCGGTGGTGATCGCGGGCGCGGTGCTGTGGCTGGGTCGGCGGGAGCGGGCCGTTTCCTGAAGGCTCCTTCAGGTCTTCAGGATCCGTTCAGGGCACCTGGGCCATGCTGGCCGTAGTGGTGCCGCCGCCTGCCTCACACTTCCCCGGATCCTCCCCGGAAAGGCGCTTCGACGATGTTCTCCTCCTCGGCCCTGCTGGCCGTCAATCCGCTGGACGCGGGGTCGCTGCTGGCCTCGTTCGGTGCGCTGGGCATCGCGGTGGTGATGTTCGCGGAGACCGGCCTGCTGGTCGGGTTCTTCCTGCCGGGCGACTCGCTGCTGTTCACCGCGGGCCTGCTGTGCACGACGAGCGCGCACAGCGGGCCGCACCTGAACCTGGGGCAGGTGCTGGCCGCCGCGGTGGTGGGCGCGCTGGCCGGGGCGCAGGTCGGGTACCTGATCGGGAAGCGGGGCGGCCGGACGCTGCTGGCCCGGTCCCGCAACAAGCACCTGCAGAACGGGGCGGTGCGGGCGGAGGAGATCCTGACCCGGTACGGGCACGCGAAGGCGGTGGTGCTGGCCCGCTTCGTGCCGGTGGTGCGCACGGTGCTGAACCCGCTGGCGGGCGCCCTGGGGGTGGACGTCCGCACCTTCACGCTGTGGCAGGTGGTGGGCGGCCTGGTGTGGACGGTGGGGCTGGTGCTGGCCGGGTACGCGCTGGGCTCGTCGATCCCGAACGTCGACCACTACCTGCTGCCGATCGTCGCCCTGGTGGTGGTGGTCTCGCTGCTGCCGCTGCTCCTGGAGCTGCTGCGTTCGCGCCGCGGGGCCCGGGCCCGGTGACCGGCGCGGACCTGCGCCGCCGCCCCGTCGTGCTGGCTTCGGCCTGCGGCGGGGCGTTCGCGCTGCTGGCGGTGGTGGTGGCGGTGCACGGGTGGGCGCCGTTCGGGTTCGAGGCGGCCGCGGTGCGCTGGGGCGTGGCGCACCGGCCGGGCTGGGCCCGGTCGGTGGCGATGGCGGTGACCTCGCTGGGCACGGACGTCTTCCCGTACCTGCTGGCGCTGGCGGCGGGCGCGGTCGCGGTGCGCTCCACCCGCCCGGCCGGGGCGCGGCTGCCGGTCGGGGCCTGGCGGACGGCCGGGGCGCGGCGGACGGCCGCGGTGCTGCTGGCGCCGCTGGTGTGGCTGGTGGCGGGGCAGTTGCTGCGGCAGGGCCTGATGCGGGCCTTCGCCCGGCCGCGGCCGCCGGTCGCGGACTGGGCGTTCGACGCGTCGGGCTTCGCGTTCCCGTCGGGGCACGCCTTCACCTCCGCCCTGTCGGCGGGCCTGCTGGCCGTGGCCGTGGCCCGGGCCCGGCCCGGGGCCGCCCGGCTCGCGGCGGCGGGGGCGGCGCTGTTCGCGGGCGTCATCGGCTTCACCCGGGTCTACCTGGGCGTGCACTGGCCGCTGGACGTGCTGGGCGGCTGGCTGCTGGCGTCCGCCTGGCTGGCCCTGGGCGGGTGGCTGCTGGGGCTGCGCGCGCAGCGGGCGGCGGGGGCGGCCGGGCCGGGTGGTCAGCGGGCGGCGGGGGCGAGCAGGTAGCGGTGCTCGGGGCGGCCGGTGTCGCCGTAGCGGAGGGAGAGGCGCAGGCGGCGGTCCTGGGCGAGCTGTTTGAGGTAGCGCTGGGCGGTGGAGCGGGACAGGCCGGTGGCGTCGGCGACCTCCTGGGCGGAGAGGGGGGTGGCGGCGCGGCGGAGGGCGTCGAGGACCAGGTCGGTGGTGGGGGCGCTGTGGCCCTTGGGGAGGGCGGTGGCGGGTGAGGTACCGGTGCGCAGGGCGGCGAACATCCGGTCGACCTCGTCCTGGGAGGTCTCGCGGGCGGACGGCCCGGCGAGGGCGTGCCGCAGTTCGGCGTAGGCGGTGAGCTTGTCGCGCAGGCCGGCGAAACTGAACGGCTTGACCAGGTACTGGAGTGCGCCGTGCTGCATGGCGGCGTGCACGGTGGAGACGTCGCGGGCGGCGGTGACCATCATGACGTCGCACCGGATGCCGGCCTCGCGCAGCCGCCGGACCAGGACGAGCCCGGTCTCGTCGGGCAGGTGGTGGTCGAGCAGGACGAGGTGGACGGGGGCGCGTTCGAGGGTGGCGTACGCCTGGGCGGCGCTGTGCGCGGTGCCGGTGACCCGGAAGCCGGGGACCTTGGCCACGTAGGCGGCGTGGACGTCGGCGACCCGGAAGTCGTCGTCGACCACGAGGACGTCGATCATGCGTGCTCCAAGCGGGGTTCCGCGGCGCTCAGGGCCTCGGGGAGTTCGACGGTGAAGCGGGCGCCGCCGAGCGGGCCGGTGCCGACGGCGAGCCGGCCGCCGCTGCGTTCGACCAGGCGGCGGACCAGCGCGAGGCCGAGGCCCCGGGGGCGGTGGGCGGGGGCCTGCTTGCTGCTCCAACCCTCTTCGAAGACGCGTTCGCGCAGGTCGGCGGGGATGCCGGGGCCGCTGTCGGCGACTTCGACCAGCAGGGTGGTGCCGGCGGTGCGCAGCCGGACCTCGACGGTGCCGGCGGGGGCGGCGTCCATCGCGTTGTCGACCAGGTTGCCGACCACGGTGACCAGGGCGCGGGCGTCGACCAGGGCGTCGGGCAGGTGGCTGTCGGGGGTGACGGTGAGCCGGGTGCCGCGTTCCTCGGCGACGGCGGCCTTGCCGGTGAGCAGGGCGGCGGTGTGCGGGTCCTGGACGTGGCGGCCGATCCGGGCGGCGCGGGCGGCCTGGGTGCCGGACTGTTCGGAGATGAAGTCGGCGGCCTGGTCGTGGCGGCCGAGTTCGAGCAGGCCGAGCAGGGTGTGCATCCGGTTGGCGTGTTCGTGGTCCTGCGCGCGGAGCGCCTCGGTGAGGCCCCGGGTGTGGTCCAACTCCCGTACCAGGAACTCGAGTTCGGTGCGGTCGCGGAGGGTGGTGACGGCGCCGCCGTCGGCGGTGGCCATCCGGTTGACGACCAGCACGCGGTCGTCGCGGACGGCGGGCAGGTCGGCGCCCTCGACCCGGCCGGTGAGCACGTCGGCGAGCCGGCCGGGCGGCAGCAGGTCGTCGACGGTGCGGCCGGTGCAGTCCTCGGGCAGGGCGAGCAGGCGCAGCGCCTCGTCGTTGGCGAGCCGGATCCGCCCGGCGGCGTCGAGGGCGAGCATGCCCTCGCGGATGCCGTGCAGCATGGCCTCGCGTTCGATCAGCAGGGCGGCGATGTCGGCGACGGCGATGTTGTGGGTGCGGCGCTTGAGGCGGCGGGCCAGCACGAGGGTGGCGGCGAGGCCGACGACCAGGCCGGCGCCGGCGCAGAGCAGGATGCCGCCGGCCATCGAGACCAGCCGGCCGCGGATCGAGTCGTCGCTGAGGCCGACCGAGACCTCGCCGACGATCCGGCCGTCGGCGAGCCGCAGCGGGACCTTGCCGCGGGCGGTGCGGCCCAGGGTGCCGTCCTGGATGGCGGTGACGACCTCGCCGCGCAGGGCGGGTTCGGGGTCGGTGGAGACCCGCAGGCCGATCCGGGCGGGGTCGGTGTGCGAGAGCCGGATGCCCTCGGTGTCGGTGATGACGACGAACTCGGCGCGGCTGGCGAGCCGGATCCGTTCGGCGATGCCCTGCGCGGTGTCGGGGTCGCGGTCGGCGGCGGCCCGGGCGACGTCCGGGTCGGTGGCGGTGACCTGGGCGATGGTCAGGGCGCGCTGCATGGCGTCGCGGTCGAGTTCGGCGCTGACGGGGGCGAGGAACAGCCCGGCGGTGACGGCGGTGACGGCGACGGTCACCACGGTCTGGCTGAGCAGGAGTTGGGCGAAGACGCGGCGCGGCCAGTGCGGCCGGAACGGTCCGAGCGGTCGTCCCACGGTGGCGTCCTTCCTGCTCAGGCCGGGTGCGGGGTGGTGGCCACCCTATGTTTCCGGCGTGTTTCTGTCAGCCCCGCCCGGTGTTGCGCCCCCGTTTCGTTCCCCGGTTGTTGTAGCGGAAGCAAAACGAGCACAACAGCCCTCAACGCCGCAAAGCCGCGTTACGCCCGCAAGGCTCCCGCCGCCCCCGCCCGTCCTCGTAGCGTCCCGGTCCACAGCAGCGGGCCGGCGAGGGAGCCGGCCGAGGAGGTAGGTGGTTCACGTGGACCCGCACAAGGCCGGGGCCGTCCCGGCGATCGAGTTGACCGGGGCGACCAAACGCTTCCGGACGCCGTCCGGCGCCCTGCACACCGCCGTCCGGGAGCTCGACCTGACCGTCGCCCCCGGCGAGTTCGTCGCCGTCGTCGGCCCGACGGGGTGCGGCAAGTCCACCACCCTGACGCTGGTCAGCGGCCTGGAGGAGCCCACCGAGGGCGAGGTGCGGGTGTACGGGGAGCCGGTGTCCGGCATCAACGAGCACGTCGGCTTCGTCTTCCAGCAGGACGCCGTGTTCCCGTGGCGCACGGTGCTGTCGAACGTGATGGCGGGGCCCCGGTTCCGCGGCGTGCCGGCCGACCGGGCCCGGGAGAAGGCCCGCGACTGGCTGTCCCGGGTGGGCCTGTCGGCGTTCGAGGACCGCTACCCGCACCAGCTCTCCGGCGGCATGCGCAAGCGGGTCGCGCTGGCCCAGACCTTCGTCAACGACCCGCGGATCCTGCTGATGGACGAGCCGTTCTCGGCGCTGGACGTGCAGACCCGGGCGCTGATGTCGGACCAGCTGCTCGAACTGTGGGCGGGCACCGGCTCCTCGGTGGTCTTCGTGACGCACGACCTGGACGAGGCGATCGCGCTGGCGGACCGGGTGGTGGTGATGACGGCCGGACCGGCCACCGTGAAGGAGGTCTTCACCGTGGACCTGCCGCGGCCGCGCACCGTGGAGGCCGTCCGGCTGGAGCCGCGCTTCGTCGAGCTGTACCGAGAGATCTGGGCCTCGCTGGGCGAAGAGGTCCGGATCACCCGTGAGAGAGGAGCGGGTCGTGCCGCTTGAGACCGCAGCAGTAGCCCCGGCCGCCCCCACCGCCTCCCGCACCGAGGTGCGCGAGCGGGCGGCCCGCAACCGGAAGCTGGGCGTGTACGGGGCCCGGGCCGCCGTGCTGGCCGGGTTCCTCGGCCTGTGGGAGCTGTGCTCCCGGACCGGGGTGATCGACCCGTTCAACTTCTCCCAGCCGTCGAAGATCTGGAACCAGATCTGGCAGTGGGTCACCCACGGCACCGCGCAGGGCTCGCTCGGCGAGCAGATCGGCTACACCCTGTACGAGGCGCTGACCGGCTGGGTGCTGGGCGTGGTCGGCGGCGTGCTGCTGGGCATCGCACTGGGCCGGATCCGGTTCCTGGCGGACGTGTTCGGCCCGTACATCAAGGTGCTGAACGCGATCCCGCGGATCGTGCTGGCGCCGATCTTCCTGATCTGGTTCGGCCTCGGCCCGGCGTCCAAGGTCGCCTCGGCCGTGGTGCTGGTGTTCTTCCCGGTGTTCTTCAACGCCTTCCAGGGCGCCCGCGAGGTGGACCGCAACCTGGTCGCCAACGCCCGGATCCTGGGCGCCAGCAACCGGAAGGTCACCCTGCAGGTGGTCATCCCCGCCGCCACCACCTGGATCTTCACCAGCCTGCACGTCAGCTTCGGCTTCGCGCTGATCGGCGCGATCGTCGGCGAGTACATCGGCGCCACCAAGGGCCTGGGCCTGATGGTCGCGGCCGCGCAGGGCACCTTCAACGCGGCGGGCGTGTACGCCGCGATGACCATCCTGGCCGTGGTCGCGCTGTTCACCGAGGGCCTGCTGACCTTCGCCGAGAAGCGCCTGTTCCGCTGGAAGCCGGCCGACGCCGGCGACGGCCGCTGACCCCCACCCCACCCGTTCACCCCTGAGAGGCTCCCCCACCATGCGCAGAACCGCTGCCGCCGCCCTCGCCGCCGTCCTCCTGCTGCCGCTGGCCGCCTGTGCCAACGACGCCGCGACCTCGCACAACGGCGCCGCCCCCGCCGGGAAGAAGGTCGACGGCCCCACCGTCAAGATCATGGTCGGCGGCCTGGACAAGGTCATCTACATGCCGGCCATGCTGACCCAGCGGCTGGGCTACTTCGCCGACGCCGGGGTCAACGTCGAGCTGCTGAGCGAGCCGGCCGGCGTCAACGCCACCACCGCGCTGCTGGCCGGCGACGTGCAGGGCGCGGTCGGCTTCTACGACCACACCATCGACCTGCAGGCCAAGGGCAAGATCGTCGAGTCGGTGGTGCAGTTCTCGCAGGCCCCCGGCGAGGTGGAGGTGGTCTCCGCCAAGCAGGCCGACGCGATCAAGTCCGGCGCGGACTTCAAGGGCCGCAAGCTGGGCGTCACCAGCATCGGCTCCTCCACCGACTTCCTCACCAAGTACCTGGCCGTCAAGAACGGCGTCAACGTCAGCGAGTTCAGCCCGATCGCGGTCGGCGCCGGCCAGACCTTCATCGCCGCGCTCCAGCAGGGCTCGATCGACGCCGGCATGACCACCGACCCGACGGTGGCCAACATCCTGTCCAAGCAGCTCGGCACCGTGCTGTACGACATGCGCACCCCCGAGGGCTCGAAGGCGGCGCTCGGCGGCCTCTACCCGTCCTCCTCGCTGTACATGAACACGGCGTGGGTGGACGGCAACAAGGAGACCGTCCAGAAGCTCGCCAACGCCTTCGTGAAGACCCTCAAGTGGATGAACACCCACACCCCCGAGGAGATCGCGGCCCAGATGCCCGCCGACTACGCGCAGGGCGGCGCCGCCGAGTACGCGGCCGCGATCAAGGCCACCCTGCCGATGTTCACCACCGACGGCGTGATGCCCGCCGACGGCCCGAAGACCGTGCTGTCGGTGCTGGCCGCCTTCCACCCGGACGTGCAGGGCAAGGAGGCGAGCATCGACCTGGCCAAGACCTACACCACCGAGTTCGTCTCCAAGGCCACCGGCTGACGGCCGGTCGACGCGGCGGCCCCGCCCCTTCCCGGACAGCGGGGGCGGGGCCGCCGCCGTGCCCGGTTCAGTCGGTGGACTTCACCACCTTGAGGACCTTGCCGGTGGCGCCCGCGGTGAGGTAGCCGCCGCCGCTGCCCCGGTCGTCGGAGAGGTAGTAGCGGATGGTGATCTCGTCCGCGAACCAGCCGTAGTCGACGAGCAGGTAGCGGTCCGTCGGCTGCGGGACGGCGAGCCGGCTCTTGGCGGTGGCGGTGACCGTCGGGATCTGGTCCCAGTCGATCCGGCCGAGGTCGACGAGCTTCTTGGCACTGATGCTGTCGACGACGCCGCCGGTCGTGGTGGTGAGCTTCCCGGCGCGGTAGTCGACGGTGTCGTAGCGCGCCGGGTTGTCCTTGCGCACCACCTTGGCGTGGGCGTTGTCGGAGCGGACCGTCATGTCGATGATCGTGGAGCTGCCGGTGCTCGACCGGATCGACTCGACCAGCACCCGGGCACCGTCCGGGGTCAGCAGGTCGGTGCCGGAGGCGGGCGCGCCGACGCCGGGGCCGCCCTTGGACGGCGCGGTGGAGGACGGCAGGGCGGACGGCACGGCGGGCGGTACGGCCCCGGCGGTCGCGGGGGCGGAGGCCCCGGCCACGGGCGGGTCCTCGCCCCCCTTCCCGTCGAACAGCTTCGGCCCGAACGCCCACCCGAGCAGCCCGACCGCCGCCGCCACCGCGACCGCCGCGGTCAGCACCGCCCCGGTCCGCCGGCGCGGGCCCGGACGCACCGTCTCGGTGGGGGTGTGCGGGAGGGTGCCGTTGGTCTCGGTCCGGCTGTACGGGGGCGGGGAGTTGGTCTCGGTCGGCGAGAAGGCCGGGCTGCCGCCGAGGGTGCCGTCGACGCCCTGCTCGGCGGCGGCGAACAGCCGGTCCAGCCGGGCGGCGTCGGGCCGCTCGGCCGGGTCGCGGGCCAGCAGCGCGGTGAGGGTGGGGCCGAGCGGGCCGGAGCGGACGGGTGGCGGCAGCGGCTGGTCGAGGACGGCGGCGAGGGTGGCGATGCTGTTGGCGCGGCGCAGCGGGTGGTGGCCCTCGACGGCGACGTACAGCGTCATGCCGAGCGACCACAGGTCGGAGGCGGGGTCGCCCTCGTGGCCGCGGATGCGTTCGGGGGCGATGTACTCGGGCGAGCCGATCAGCGCGCCGGTGGCGGTGAGGCTGGTGGACTCGCTGAGCGCGGCGATGCCGAAGTCGGTGAGGACGGGGGTGCCGTCGGGGCGCAGCAGCACGTTGCCGGGTTTGACGTCCCGGTGCTGGATCCCGGCGGCGTGCGCGGCGGTGAGGGCGGCGAGCAGGCCGCGGCCGATCCGGGCGGCCTCCTGCGGCGGGAGCGGGCCGCGGGTGATCCGGTCGTGCAGGGAGCCGCCGGTGACGAGTTCCATCACCAGCCAGGGGTGGGCGAGTTCGGCGTTGTCGACGATGTGGTGGATGGTCACCACGTTGGGGTGCTGCAGCCGGGCGAGGGCCTGGGCCTCGCGCAGCACCCGTTCGCGCAGTTCGTGGGCGGCGGCCGGGTCGGCGGCGAGCATCGCCGGGTCCGGCGGCCGGACCTCCTTGAGCGCGACCTCGCGCTGCAGCATGGTGTCCCGGGCCCGCCAGACCAGTCCCATTCCGCCGCCGCCGAGCCGCCCCAGCAACTCGAAGCGGCCGTCGATCAGTTGGCCGCCCGGCCCGGCTGTCGTCATGGCGCACATCGTAGGGGTCGGCGCCGACGGCGTTCGAACGCGGCCGGGCGGGGCGGGCGGTGCCGACACGAACGGCACGGGCGGTGCGGCCGCCGCCGCCCGGGGCCCGGGGCCCGGGTGACGCGTCGTCAGCGGACGGAACCGGCCGGGCGGGCGGCGGCGGGGGTCAGGCGGGGGTCAGGCGGCGGTCTCGAAGGGGCCGACGGTGAGGTCGCCGCAGACGTTGAGGGTGCCGTTGTCGACGCCGCCGGTGACCGGGACCTGGGACTGCTGGGTGGTGTCGGGCAGGATCACCGCGAGCTTGGAGCCCTGGACGGCGCAGACCAGGCGGCCGGAGGCGCTGCCCTGGAGGTTGACGTCGCTGTAGATCAGCGGGGCGGCGGCGGACTTGCCGGGCTGCAGGGTGACGGTGGCGGCGTTGGCGCCGCCCTGGCGGACGGCGTCCAGCGGGCCGGCCTTGCCCTCGTTGTCGGTGAGCCGGACGCCCGGGAAGCCGGTCAGCGTGCAGGGCTTGCCGGAGGTGTTCTGGGCCCGGACCTCGGCCCGGGCGGGCTGCTGCTCGCTGGCGCGGCCGGCCGGGCCGGTCACGGTGAGCTTGACGTCCTGGGCGGTGCACTTGGTGCTGCCGCCGGCCTTGGGCGAGGCGGCGGCGCCGGCGCCGCCGGTGCTGCCCGCCGGGCTCGCCGCCGTGCCGCCGGCCGGGGCCGCGGCAGTGCCGGACGCCGGGGCCGCCGCGCTGGTCGGGGCGGTCGCGGTGGTGGCGGCGTCGTCGTTGCAGGCGGTCAGGCCCAGCCCGGCGAGGAGGGCGACGGCGGCGGTGGCGGTCAGGCGGGTGGCGGTGCGCATGGCGGTGTACCTCGGGTGGGGGTCGGAGGAGCGGCCCGGAACGGACCGGAAACTTTCTTGACCCAGTTCTATCCGGTCATGATCCACAGCCGTGTCCGCCGGTTGTCACAGCCGCGTCACAGCGCCGCGCACAACGGACACCGGGGGTCGAACCGGGCGCGCCGCACCGGGGTTGAGCCGGTGTCAGCCGGAACGGCGGGGCACCGCCTCGGGCGACGGGGCGTCAGAGCGCGGCGAGGCGGGCCAGCGATCCGGCCGCCGGGTCGGGGAGGTCGCAGGCGGCGCGGACGGCGCTGTCGTGGGCGGCGGCGAGGGCGTCGAGGCGGGCCAGGCGGGTGCGGCCCGTGCGGGAGAGGTGGGCGGTGATCCGGCGGCGGTCGTGCTCGTCGTGGCGGCGGTAGACCTGGCCGGTGTCGGCGAGGGAGTCGACCAGGCGGCTGAGGCTGGCCTGCGGGATCAGCAGGGACTGCGCGAGTTCGCCCATCGGGTGGCCCCGCCCGTCGGCGAGGGCGCGCAGCACCCGCCACTGGTCGACGGTGCAGTCCTCCTCGGCGAGGGCGGCGGCCAGTCCGGTGGTGAGGCGGCGGTGGGCGAGCGCGACGAGTTCGACCAGCAGCGGCGCCGGGACGGCCTCCCCGCCCACGGCGCCCTCCCGGCCGACGGTGCCCTCCCGGCCGACGGCGTCCTCCCGCGTGGCGCTGTCCGCGGACATCCGGCCTCCCGTTCCGATCCCTTGCCGTGACCCGGAGGGGGTTTCCCGGGGCCCGGCGGCACGACCATACTCGCACCGGCGGGGAACGCGTGAGGACGGGTGATGCTGGACGTCAGGCTGGTCGATCCGCTCGACGCGCTGCACCTCGGACGGGAGGGCGGCGCGTTCCGGGTGGGCCTCGTCGTGCCGCAGTCCGGGACGCTCGGGCTGACCGGCCCGTCCGCGCTGGACGGCGCGCTGCTGGCGGCGCACGAGGTGAACGCGCGCGGCGGGGTGCGGGGCCGGCCGCTGGAACTGGTGCTGGTGGACGGGGGCGGGGCGCCGCAGCCGGTGGCCGCCGAGGTGCGCGGACTGCTGGCGGCGGGCGCGCTGGACGCGCTGGCGGGCTGCCACACCAGCGACGTGCACCGGGCGGTGGAGGCGGTGGCCGCCGAGCGGATCGCGTACGTGTTCACGCCGCCGCACGAGGGCGGCTCGCGGCGGCCCGGGGTGCTCTGCACCGGCATCTCCCCGGCGGCCCAACTCGGTTCGGCCATACAGCAGTTGACGGAGCGTCACGGGCTGCGCCGGTGGGCGCTGATCGGCAACGACTACATCTGGCCGCGCACCGTGCACCGGGCCGCCGCCCGGCTGGCGGCCGGGGCCGGGGCCCGGGTGGTGCTGGAGCGCCGGGTGGCGTTCGGGGCGGTGGAGCGGGCGGTCGAGCCGCTGCTGGACGGGCTGCGCGCCGCCCGCGCGGACGCGCTGCTGCTCAGCCTGATCGGGCGCGACCAGGTGGTGTTCCACCGGGCGCTGCGGCGCAGCGGCCTGGACCGCCGGCTGGTGCGGCTGTCCGGCGCGCTGGAGGAGAACGGCCTGCTGGCCCTGGGCGGCGACGTCACCGGGACGCTGTACGCGGCGATGCCCTCGTTCGCCACCCTGGCCGAGGAGCCGCGCCAGTCGCTGGCCGAGCGCCACCGGGCGCTGTGCGGCCCGTGGGCGCCGGTGCTGGACGCGTACGCGGTGGGCCTGTACGACGGCCTGCACCTACTGGCGGGGCTGGCCGCCCGCCGCGCGCTGGAACCGTCCGGCCTAGCCCGGGCAGCGGCCCCGCTGCTGCGGGCCGGACGGCGGACGGTGCACCTGGCCCGGGCCGAGGGGCCGGGCTTCGCCGTCCTGCCCTGAACCGCCCCGCCCCGAGCCGTCCGGTCCTGAGCCGCCCCGCACCGTCCCGCCCCGAGCCGTCCGTGACCGTGCGCAGTGGATCCCGTACGCCGAGAAAACCCTTCCATCTGGAAATACTTGGCCCTACAGTCTCCCCCACACCCGCTGGGCCGTCACGGAGAGGGAGCACCCATGGCCGACACACCCGCGCCGCAGGGCATCGAGAGCTACGGCTACCAACAGGAGTTGCGCCGTTCCCTGACCTTCACCGACCTGCTGGTCTACGGGTTGGTGTTCATGGTGCCGATCGCGCCGTTCGGCATCTTCGGCGGCGTCTTCCAGGGCTCCGGCGGCATGGTCGCGCTGGCGTACGTGCTGGGCATGGTGGCGATGATGTTCACCGCGCTGTCGTACGCGCAGATGTCCCGGGCGTTCCCGATGGCGGGCTCGGTGTACACCTACGCGGGGCGCGGGATCGGCGCGCCGGTGGGCTTCCTGTCCGGGTGGATGATCCTGCTGGACTACGTGCTGGTGCCGGGCCTGCTGTACCTGATCGCCGGGGTGGCGATGAACTCGCTGGTGTCCTCGGTGCCGGTGTGGCTGTGGGTGGTCGGGTTCGTGCTGCTGAACACCGCCGTCAACTACCTGGGCATCGAGACCACCGCCCGGGTCAACAAGGCCGTGCTGGTCGGCGAACTGGTGGTGCTGGCGCTGTTCGTGGTGGTCGGCGTGGTCGCGCTGGCGAACGGCAAGGGCCGGGGCTTCGACTTCACGCCGCTGTACAACGGGCACACCTTCTCCTGGAGCCTGGCGTTCGGCGCGGTGTCGATCGCGGTGCTCAGCTTCCTCGGCTTCGACGGCATCTCCACCCTCTCGGAGGAGAACCGGGACTCGACGAAGGCCATCGGCCGGTCGATGGTGGCGGCGCTGCTGCTGGCGGGCACCCTGTTCATCGTGCAGACCTGGGTGGCCTCGCTGCTGGTGACCGACCCGGACGCGCTGATCCGCGACGGCGACCCGGGCGGCACCGCGTTCTACGACGCCGCGCGCACCGCGGCCGGCGGCTGGCTGGCCACCCTGACCGCCGCCGCGACGGCGGTGGCCTGGGGCTTCGCCAACTCGCTGGTGGCGCAGGCGGCGACCAGCCGGCTGCTGTTCGCCATGGCCCGCGACCGCCAGCTGCCGTCCTTCCTGGCCAAGGTCCACCCGACCCGCCGGGTGCCGGTCAACGCGACCCTGCTGACCGCCGGCGTCTCGCTGCTGCTCGGCCTCTACATGACCTCCCGGGACGACGGCATCACGCTGCTCAGCACCCTGGTCAACTTCGGCGCGCTGACCACCTTCCTGGTGCTGCACGTCGCCGTGGTGGTGCACTACCTGGTGCGCAACCGCAGCAGGGACTACTGGCGGCACCTGATCGCCCCGGTGATCGGCTTCGCCATCCTGGCGTACGTGGTCGTCAACGCGAACATCGCGGCGCAGCGGCTGGGCTTCGTCTGGCTGCTGGTCGGCGCGGTGGTGCTGACCGGCCTGGTCGTCACCGGCCGCACCCCGAAGCTGTCCGTCGCCAGTCCCGAGAACACCGCCGAGAACGTCACCGAGAACACCGTCGAGGAGACCCCGTGACCCTGCCCGAGACCGTCCGCCTCTCCCCCGGCCCGGAGGACTGGGCCTACACCTTCGGCGGGCGCGCCCCGCTGACGACGGTTCGGCCCGGCAGCATCGTGGAGCTGACCACCGAGGACTGCTTCGGCGGCAAGGTGCGCGGCGTGGACGACCTGCCCAGCCGGGTGTGCGTGTTCCCGTACCTCAACCCGGTGACCGGGCCGATCGCGGTGGCGGGGGCCGAGCCGGGGGACGTGCTGGCGGTGCACTTCGTGGAGATCACCCCGGCCCGGGACCGCGGCTTCTCCAGCACCTTCCCGCACTTCGGGGCGCTGACCGCCACCCACCAGACCGCGATGCTGCACCCGGCGCTGGAGGAGCGGGTCTGGGTGTACGACCTGGACGTGGCCGCGGGCCTGTGCCACTTCCGGGCCCGGAACTCCGACTTCGCGGTCGCGCTGCCGCTGGACCCGATGCACGGCACGGTCGGCGTGGCCCCGGCGGCCGGCGAGGTGCTGGCCTCGATCACGCCGGGCGCGCACGGCGGCAACCTGGACACGCCCGAGATGCGGGCCGGCACCACCGCGTACTTCGGCGTCAACGTGGACGGCGCCCTGCTGGCGATCGGCGACGGGCACGCCCGGCAGGGCGAGGGCGAGGTGTGCGGGACGGCCGTGGAGGCGGCGATGCGCACCACCGTGATCGTCGACCTGGTCAAGGGCGGCGGCCCGGCCTGGCCTCGGATGGAGAACGACGACTACCTGATCAGCACCGGCTCGGCCCGCCCGCTGGAGGACGCGTTCCGGATCAGCCAGCACGACCTGGTCGGCTGGACGGCCGACCTGCTCGGCCTGGACCAGCTGGACGCCTACCAGTTGGTCAGCCAGGCCGGGCTGGCCCCGGCGGCGAACGTCTGCGACACCAACTACACGATGGCCGCCAAGCTGCCGAAGTCCGTACTGGGCCGGACCCGGGCGTACGACGGCCTGCACGAGCGGCTGCGGGCGACCGCGGCGGCGTACCTGCGGAGCCGGTGACCCGGACCGCGGCGGCCTACCTGCGGAGCCGGTGACCCGGACCGCGGCGGCCTACCTGCGGGACCGGTGACCCGGTGGGCCGGGCGGATCTGCGATCGTTGCAGGTGAAGGCACACGCGTGCGTGTGCGCACCCACCGCGGAGGAGCAGCAGTCGTGATCTTCATCGCCGTCAAGTTCACCGTCCGGCCCGAGCACAGCGCGAGCTGGATCGAGCGGGTCGAGGAGTTCACCACCTCGACCCGCGCCGAGGAGGGCAACGTCTTCTTCGAGTGGTCCCGCAGCGTCGACGACCCGCACCAGTACGTGCTGCTGGAGGCGTTCCGGGACGGCGAGGCGGGCGCCCGGCACGTCGAGTCGGAGCACTTCAAGACCGCGATGGCCTGGATGCCGGACTTCATCGCCCGTACCCCGGAGATCGTCAACGTCGAGGTCCCCGGCACCGGTTGGAGCGCGATGGCCGAACTCAGCCCGCGCGGCTGAGCCTTCCGGCCGGCGCCTGACCCCGCGTCAGGCGCCGGCCGCCCGGTCCTGCTTCCGGGAGGCCAGCAGGCTGGCGACGGTGGTGACGGCCAGCACCACCACGATGAAGCCCAGCGAGAACGCGATGCCGATCTCCGGCACGTGCACGCCGCTCTCGTGCAGGGCGTGCAGGATCAGCTTGACGCCGATGAAGCCGAGGATCACCGACAGCCCGTAGGACAGGTAGACCAGCCTGGTGAGCAGGCCGCCGATCAGGAAGTACAGCTGGCGCAGGCCCATCAGCGCGAAGGCGTTGGCGGTGAAGACGATGTACGCGTCCTGGGTCAGCCCGAAGATCGCCGGGATCGAGTCGAGGGCGAACAGCATGTCGGTGGTGCCGATCGCCAGCATGACGGTCATCATCGGCGTCATCAGCCGCCTGCCGTCGATCCGGACGAACAGCTTGGTGCCGTGGTACTCGTCCGTGGACGGGATCCGCTTCTTGATCATCCGCAGCAGCCGGCCCTCCTCGAACTCCTCCTCGGTCTTGTCCTGCCCGGCCTCCCGCAGCAGTTTGACGGCCGTCCAGACCAGGAACGCGCCGAAGACGTAGAACACCCAGGAGAACTGGGCGACCAGCGCCGCACCACCGGCGATGAAGACCGCCCGCAGCACCAGGGCGATGATCACGCCGAACATCAGCACCCACTGCTGGTAGATCCTCGGCACCGCGAACTTGCCCATGATCAGGATGAACACGAACAGGTTGTCCACGCTGAGCGACTTCTCGGTGACGTACCCGGCGAAGAACTCCACCCCGGACTTCGATCCGGCGTACCCCCACACGAAGCAGCCGAACAGCCCCGCCAGCACCACCCACACGGCGGTCCAGACCCCGGCCTCCTTGATCGAGACCTCGTGCGGCTTGCGGCCCCCGATGAAGAAGTCGGCCACGATCAGCGCGACCAGCACCGCGATGGTGCCGGCCCACAGGCCCGCGGACACGTCCATGGCTGCTCCCCGGTATCCCGTCGTCCCGTCGGAAAGCCCCATCCTGACCGGCCGGAACCGCCCCGCCCGCACGACACACCCGGCCGGGCCTTCCGCCGGTGGACGGCGACGGCGGCCATTGCGGACGGAAAGTGGCCGCTGCGGCCCCTAGCGTGGCGGCAGGCCCCACCACCCACCGACGGGAGAACCCGCACCGCATGAACGACGTGCTGTCCGTCCGCACCCTGAACCGGACGCTGCTGGAGCGGCAGTTCCTCACCGAACGGACCGGGCTCGGCGTACCCGACGTGGTGGAGCGGCTGGTCGCGCTGCAGGCGCAGGAGCCGAACTGGCCCTACCTGGGGCTGTGGGCCCGGATCGAGGGGTTCCGGCGCGAGCGGCTGGCCGAGCTGCTCGCGGACGGGCGGATGGTGCGGGCGGCGTCGCTGCGCAGCACCCAGCACCTGTCCGGCAGGGCGGACTACGGGCGTTGGCGGCCGCTGCTGCAGCCGGCGCTGGAACGCACCTCGCGGGCCGGCTACTTCACCCCGGCCACCGACGGCCTCGACCTGGACGCGCTGGCGGCGGTCGGCCGGGAGCTGCTGGCCGGGCGGCGGCTCTCCCGGCAGGAACTCGCCACCGAACTGGGCGCCCGCTACCCCGGGCGGGACGGGAAGCTGCTGGCGGGCGCGGTGCAGCTGCGGGTGCCGGTGGTGCACGGGCCGGACAGCTCCGCCTGGGGCGGCTGGAGCCCCCGGACGAACACCTCGCTGACCCTCGCCGAACCGCGCCCCGGCGAGCTCTCGGCGGGCGCGGCGGTGCTCCGCTACCTGGCGGCGTTCGGCCCGGCCGGGGTGAAGGACTTCCAGGCCTGGTCCGGGCTGACCCGGATGCGGGCGGTGTTCGAGGAACTGCGGCCCGGGCTGCGGGTGCACCGCGACGAGCGCGGCACCGAGCTGTTCGACCTGCCGGACGCGGCGCCCGCCGACCCGGACCGGCCCGTCCCGGTGCGCTTCCTGCCCGCGTACGACAACCTGCTGCTCGGGCACGCGGACCGCACCCGGGTGCTCGCCGAGGCGGACCGGCCGCGGGTGATGCCGGGCGCGGCCCGGGTGCTGCCGACCTTCCTGCTGGACGGCTTCGTCGCGGGCACCTGGGCGGTGCGGGGCACGGAGCTGCTGGTCACCCCGTTCCGCCCGCTGCCCAACGGCGCCACCGGGCAGGTGGCGGCGGAGGCCGACCGGCTGGCGGCGTTCCTCGGCCCCGGGCAGCGGGTGGTGTTCACGGCGGCCGGCTGACCCGGGCGGCGCGGAAGGCGGCGGGCGCGGTACGGGCTCGGTCGAGGACGGGATCGGTCGACGGCGAACCCGGTAGACGGCGGACCCGGTCGACGGCGGGCTCAGTCGAGGACGGACTCCGCGATCCGCCGGGCGGCCTGGTGGGGCGTCAGGTGCGTGGTGTCGACGACCTCCGCAGCCTCGTGCAGCCAGCCCCGGGCCGCCTCCGCGTACGGCTCCAGGTGCCTGAGCCGGAACGGGGAGTCCGGCCCGGTGACGGTGTCCCCCGCGATGCGTCCGCGCAGCGTCTCCCGGTCGGCGTGCAGCACGAAGTGCCGCACCGGGATGCCGTGTCCGGCCAGGCCCGCGGCGATCTCCCGCCAGTACTCCTCCACCAGCACGGTCATCGGCACCACCAGCGTGCCGCCGGTGTACTCCAGCACCCGCCGGGCGGTCTCCACCACCAGCGGCCGCCACGGCGGCCAGTGCTGGAAGTTGTCCGTCGCCGGGAGCCCCGGCGAGATGTCCATCAGCGTCTCGCCGACCTTCTCCGCGTCGAACACCCGCGAGTCCGGGAGCAGCCGCTGCACCAGCGCGCTCGTCGTGGTCTTGCCCGCCCCGTGGGTGCCGTTCAGCCATACGATCACCCGCCCAGGCTAGGGCCTCGCTTCCGGTCTTCCGGACCTGGTCTTCCGGGCCTGGCCGGATCAGCGCCGTTCGAACGCCGCGTCCCGCGGTCGCACGTGCTCGCGCGGGCCCGCCGACCGCAGGACCACGTCCAGCACCCGGGCCGGGTCGGCCGCGTAGGCGTGCGAGAACCACGCCATGTTGGCCTCCACCACGGCCCAGCGGTGGCCCGGGCGGTAGGGGTCGAGCAGTTGGCCGACGTCCACGACCACGGCGCTGGGCAGGGTGGGGCCGGCCGCGGCGGCCAGCCGGTCGGCGAACTCCGCGAGCTGCGCGGCGGTGGAGCGGTCCTCCCGGTCCGGGCCGAGCGGGCGGGGGTCGAGCCGGCCGAACACCGCGTACCTGCTGGCCGCGGCGATCCGGCCGTCCAGCAGGAACAGCCGGTACTCGGCGGCGAAGGTCACCACCTCGGACAGCAGTACCGGGGTCGCCGGGTCCAGGTCGGCGGGCAGCCGGGAGCCGTCGCCGTGGACCTCGGCGGGGAAGGACTTGTCCCGGGGCGACTTGACGAACGTCGGCCGGTCCAGCGCCCACGCGTCCGCGAGGGTCCCCACCCGGACCTGACGGCCCGTGAACTCCTCCGGCAGCTCGGCGAGCCAGCCGTCCGTCGGTTCGAGCAGCGCGAACCCGAGCCGCCCCGCGAGCCGCGCCCCCGCGACCGGCCCGCCGTACCAGTACGCGGGGCCGGTCAGCCCGGGCTCCTCCGCCGCCCGGACGGGCATCCCCCGGCCCGCCGCCTCTGCGGCCAGCAGTTCCATCGTCGACGTCCGCCGCCCGGGCATGACCAGCACCGCGTTCTCCTCCCCTGTTCCGCAGGACCGCCACGTTAGTCCCACCGTGTCGCCCGCCGCACCTGACGGACTGTCATGCTGCCGGTCGGAGGGCAATCCCCCGTCGGTCGGGGCGGGGCCGACTCGGCTTCCTCCCCGGGGACGACCCGGGTCCCGGTCTCCTCCTTCCGGCGCGCGATGCCGGGGCCCGCCCGGAGCGGTGAGGCTGGGCGGTGACGAACCCCGACTGTCCGGTCACTCCCGAACAAGGAGAATCGTGTGAAGCAGTACCGAACGGGCGCCCGGCGACTGGCCGCCGCGCTGCTCGCGGGCGCGTCGGTGTTCGTCCTCGCCCCGACCGCCGGGGCCGCCCAGGCCACCGGAGCCGCCGAGGCCGCCGGGGCTGCCGGGGCTGCCGGGTTCGCGGGCCCCTCCTGGCCCGGGGCGAAGGTGCGGCCGGAGCAGCTCCAGCAGGGGCTGGACGCGCTGACCGGCGAAGGCGGCGCCAGTGCGGCGACCGGCGAACTGCGGCAGGACGGGCGGGTGGTGTGGCGGGGGACCTCCGGCGTCGGCGACCTGGCCACCGGCGAACCCGCCCCGGTGGACGGCGCGTTCCGGGCCGGCAGCATCACCAAGACGTTCCTGGCGACGGTGGTCCTGCAACTGGTCGGCGAGGGCCGGGTCGGGCTGGACGAGCCGATCGAGCGCTACCTGCCGGGCGTGGTGCCGAACGGCTCGGCGATCACGGTCCGTCAGGTCATGAACCACACCGCCGGGCTGTACGACTACACCCAGGACCCGCGGTTCGCCTACGACACCGAGGCCGACCAGCGCCGCCTGCTCGACCAGGACCGCTGGCGCACCTGGTCGGCGTCCGAGCTGATCTCCATCGGCCTCTCGCACCCGCCGTACTTCCCGCCCGGCCAGGGCTGGCAGTACTCGAACACCGACTACCTGCTGATCGGCGAGCTGGTGGAGAAGGTCACCGGCCACGACTGGCGCAGCGAGGTGCGCCGGCGGGTGATCCGGCCGCTCGGCCTGCACCGCACCTCGGTGCCGGGCACCGCCACCGGCATCCCGGGTCCGCACAGCCACGGCTACCTGCAGCTCTCCGACGGGCCCGCCGACGTCACGGAGTTCAACACCTCGGTGGCGGGCGCGTCCGGCGAACTGATCTCCAGCAACGACGACCTGGCCCGGTTCGACGCGGCGCTGCTCGGCGGCCGCCTGCTCGCCCCGGCGCAGCTGGCCCAGATGACCACCACGGTGCCGGCCGACGTACAGCCGCCGACCGACTACGGGCTGGGCCTGATGGAGCTGAAGCTGTCCTGCGGCAACGTCTGGGGCCACCCGGGCGGGATCTACGGCTACACCACCTACCTGTTCGGCGACCGGGCGGGCCGCCGGCAGGTCTCGGTCTCGGCGAACCCCTACGACCAGGCGAAGAGCGCCGCGTTGACGCCCGCCGCGGTCGCCCTGGTCGACCTGGCCTTCTGCGGACCGGCCAGGTCCTGAGTCGGAGCCCTGAACCGGGTCCTGAGCCGGAGCCCTGAGCCGGGGTCCTGAACCGAAGTCCTTCTCCGCTGCGCCGAGTTCGAAGTCCTCCCCCGCCGCCGCGGAGGAGGACCCGGCCCGGGGGCGTCCCGGCCCTGTGGTTGCGGGACGCCCCCGGGAGAGGTGGGGGGTCAGAGGCCGGTGCCGTAGTAGCCGCCGACGGTGCGGCGGTACTCGGGGTCTCCGGCGTGGGACTCGTGGTGGTACTCGGGGGCGTTCTTGATCTCGTCCTTGGTGCGGCCGACCCAAACGGTGCGGGCCTCCTCGTCGATCCGGCGGATGGTGCCCGCGGGGAGCAGGACGGTGCGGCCGAAGATCCACGGGCCGGTGTCTACCACGATGTGGCCGTCCTCGGCCTCGTAGGAGTGCTTGTCGACCTTTCCGATGTGCCCGTCGGCGGCCTCGACCCGGAACCCGGTCAGGTCGACGCCCGGCCGGTGGCCCTCGGCGTTCTCGTAGCCCCACATGCCGTCGCTCACAACTGCCTCCTTCGTGAGGGGAGTTCGTCGTTCTGCGGGTCGGCTGCCCGGCTTCACGGCGAGTATGCGCGGCTTTTGCGGGAGTTTGGCCGTTCCCGGTCCGGGCCCGGGGTCCGGGGTCCGGGGTCCGGGTCAGGAGGGGATGGGGTCGGCGGGTTCGAGGCGGGCGAGCCAGTCGGTGAGGAGGGCTTCGAGCCGGTCGGCCTCGGCGGGGGTGAGGGTGGCGAGGAGCCGGTGCTCGTTGCGGATGTGGTCGGTGAAGGCGCGGTCGATCAGGTCGCGGCCGGCGTCGGTGAGGGCGACGACCCGGCCGCGGCGGTCCTCGGTGGCGGTGCGGCGGGTGACCAGGCCGGCCCGTTCGAGGCGGTCGATGCGCTTGGTGACGGCGCCGGTGGTGACCATGGTGTGGGCGGCGAGTTCGCCGGGGGCGCGTTCGTAGGGGGCGCCGGCCCGGCGGAGGGCGGCGAGGACGTCGAACTCGCCCTCGCCGAGGTCGTAGCGGGCGTAGACGGCGCAGAGCTCATGGGTGAGCAGGGTGGCGACCCGGTGCAGGCGGCCGATCACGCCCTGCGGGGCGACGTCCAGGTCGGGGCGTTCGCGCTGCCAGGCGGCCTGGATCCGGGCGACGTGGTCGAGGGGCTGCTCCATGGCCCCAGCATAACGGTGGTGTTTTCCGTGGAAGCTATATTGTCTTCCATGGAAGCGATAATCCGGTGGGGTGTCCCGACCGCCCTCGCCCCGGTGGCCTGGGGCGCCAACTACTACGTCACCCACCGCTACCTGCCGGCCGGCGCGCCGCTCTGGGGCGCGGCCCTGCGCGCCCTCCCGGCCGGGTTGCTGCTGCTCGCCGCGGCCCGGCGGCTGCCGCGCGGCGCCTGGTGGTGGCGCTCGGCGGTGCTCGGGGCGCTGAACACCGCCGCGTTCTTCGTCCTGGTCTACCTGGCCTCGCAGTGGCTCCCGGCCGGCACCGCCGCCATGGTGATGGCGCTCTCCCCGCTCGCCCTGATGCTCTGCGCCTGGCTGCTGGCCGGCGAACGCCCGCTGCCCGCGCAACTGGCGGGCGGCGCGGTCGGCGTCGGCGGGGTGGTCCTGATGCTCGCGGGCGACCCGGGCCCGGCGGGCGGCGGCGGTGGCGCCGTCGGCACCGGCGGCGCGAGCGGTGCGGACGGCCTGCCCGGGCTGCTCGCCTCACTGGGGGCGCTGCTCGCCTCCTCGGTCGGCTACGTGCTCGCCAAGCGCTGGGCGGCGCCCGCGGACGGCGGCGACACCCCGGGCGTACTGGCCTCCACCGCCTGGCAGTTGACGCTCGGCGGCCTGCTCCTGCTGCCGGTCGCCGCACTGGCCGAGGGAACGCCCCCGGCGCTGGACGGCGGCGCGCTGGCGGCCTTCGGCTACACCTCGCTGGTCGCCACCGCCCTGGCCTTCCTGGTCTGGTTCACCGGCCTGCGCAGGCTGCCCGCCGCGACCGTCGGCCTGATCGGCCTGCTCAACCCCGTCACCGGCGTCCTGCTCGGCACCGCCCTGGACGGCGAACCGCTGGGCCCCGCCCGGCTCGGCGGCATGGCGCTGGTCGCCGTCGGCGTCCTCCTCGGCCGCCCGCGCCCCGACGGGGCGTCACCCCGCGCCCGGGCCGGCCGGACCGGCGTCCCACCCGCCCGCCGGGCAGCGGCGACGGCTGCGCAGGGGTGCGAGCCTCCGCCCGAGGCGTGAGCAAGAGCGGAAGTTGGGGCCGGTGTCAGGCCGGAATAGGGCCGGGGCTCAGGGGCGGGCCGGGCCCGCGCCGGCGCCGGTCGCGGTGATCGCGGCGGTGATCGCGTCCCGGTCGGCGTCGGTCAACTCCAGGGATCCGGCGCCGATCCAGTCGTCGACCTGGCCGGGGCGGCGGGCGCCGACGATCGTGCCGGTGACGCCGGGCCAGGCCAGCGTCCAGGCGAGGGCGACCGCGGAGACCGTGGTGCCGTGCGCCGCGGCGATCGGGCGCAGGGCCTCGACCAGGGCGAGGTTGGCGGCGAGGCCGGTGGTGAACTCGGGGAAGCCCTTGCGCCAGTCGTCGTCCGGCAGGGACGCGACCCGCTCGGCGCTGAACGTCCCGGTCAGCAGCCCGGAGTGGAGCGGCTGGTAGACGATCGCCCCGGTGCCGTGGGCGTGCGCCCAAGCGAGTTCGGGCGCGGCCTCCCGGTGCAGCAGGCTGAACTGGGGCTGGATCGCGTCGACGTGCGCGACCGCCTCGGCGGCGGCCGAGCTGCGCGGCGTCGTGGTTGGACAGCGCGATCGCCCGCACCTTGCCCTCGGCCTTCAGCTCGGCCAGCGCCGCCCAGTACTCCTCCAGTGCGGTGGCGTGCCGGGCGGTGGCGGCCGGGTCCTCGTCGGGGCCGAAGGTCAGCAGCGCGCCGTCGCCGGGCCAGTGCGCCTGGTAGAGGTCGATCCGCTCGACGCCCAGGCGGCGCAGCGAGTCCTCCAGTTCGGCCCGGATGCTGGCGGGCTTGAGCAGCTTGCGCGGGGCGGCGAACGGGTCGGGTTCGTCCCAGACCAGGCCGGCCTTGGTGAAGACGTACGGGCGTTCGGCCTCCGGGAGGGCGGCGAGGGCCTTGCCGACGACCTCCTCGGAGTGGCCGAGGCCGTAGGCGGGGGCGGTGTCGATCCAGTTGACCCCGGCCTCGACGACCCGGTGGATGGTGGCGACCGAGTCGGCGTCGTCCTGGGCGCCCCAGGCGAAGCCCCAGCCGCCCCGCCCAGCGCCCAGGCGCCGAAGCCGATCCGGCTGATGTCGAGGTCCGTGCCGCCGAGGCGGGTGGTGGGCAGAGCGTCCATGACTGCGGGTTCCTCACGTTGCGTTCGGGTGTCCGGGTGGTGCGCCCCCATCCTCACGACCGCGCCCGGCCGCACCCAGGGCTCCGTTCGTCCCCGGTGCCGCCCGTCCTGGGTCTGCCGGAACCCCCTTCGGGCCGGGCCCGGTTGCCCGGGCCCGGTTGGCCGGGCCCGGTTCAATAGGATCGTGGCCATGAACCGACGAGCCGACCTCGGTGCCTTCCTGCGCTCCCGCCGTGCCCGGATCCGCCCGGAGGACGCGGGGATCCGGGGTTTCGGCGAGCGGCGGCGGGTGCCGGGGCTGCGCCGCGAAGAGGTGGCCCAGCTCGCCGGGGTGAGCGCCGACTACTACACCCGGTTCGAACAGGGCCGGGCCGAGAACGTGTCCGACGCGATCGTCGACGCCGTCGCCCGGGCGCTGCGCCTGGACCCGGTCGAGACCGGCCACCTGCACCGGCTGGTGCGGGCCGGCGGCGGGCCGCTGCCGACGCCCGTGCAGCAGGTGCGTCCGGGCCTGCGCCGGCTGATGGACTCGATGCCGCACACCCCGGCGTACGTGGTGGGCCGCCGCACCGACGTGCTGGCCTGGAACGCGCCGATGGCCGCCATGATGATCGACTTCGCCGCGCTGCCGCCCGAGCGGCTCAACAAGGCGTGGCTGGTCTTCTGCCACGAGGAGTTGCGCAGCCGCTTCGTCGACCGGGAGGCCAAGGCCCGCGACATCGTCGCTTACCTGCGCCTGGACCTCGGCCGCCACCCGGGGGACCTGGCGTACCCGGCGCTGATCGGTGAACTGTCGGACGCCAGCCCGGAGTTCCGGCGGCTGTGGGAGCAGCAGGAGATCCGGGAGAAGACCCACGGCAGCTACCACCTGCGCCATCCCGCGGTCGGCGAGTTCACCGTCGCCTACGAGAGCCTGACCCTGCCCGGCGATCCCGACCAGACCCTGGTCACCTACACCGCCGAGGAGGGCTCCCCCTCCCAGGCCGCCCTGCACGTCCTCGCCGAGCTCGCCGAACGCCCCCTCGCCCCGGCCGTCCCGGCCGTCCCGGGCCCGGACGTCTCCTGAGCCTCCCGCCACAGCCCGCGCGAACCTGCACCGGCCCGCACGGGCCCGCACCGGCCTGCGCGTTCCGACGGATCCTGACGCAGCGTCAACTCGCGTTCATGACAGGCGGGTGACAGTTCCGTGGCGGGTCCCGCCCGCCCCCTACCCGGGGGTCACTTCGCGGACTAGCGTGCGCCCGGACTTCCGATACCCCCTGTCAGGAAGAGGCCCAGGTGCCCGCTGCCCCCCGCCCCCGCCGACTGCGTTCGGCCGCCCTCGCCGTCCTCGCCTCCGCCGCGCTGCTGCTCGGCGCGCTCACCGCCCAGCCGGCCGCCGGGGCCGCCGCCGGGCCCGCCCCCGCCGCCGGGGACCCGTGCCTGGGCCAGTGCCAGGACGTCCTGACGGCGGGTGAGAACGGCCACGCCACGCTGGCCGGGATCCTGCTGCACCAGAGCGTGGGGACCCGGCCCGCGCACTCCGCCGACCAGGTGGACGAGTACGACGCGCTGCTGCACGACTACAGCGGCCTGACACCCGACCAGCTGTCGGCGTACTTCAACGACGCCTCGTTCGGGGTGCCCGCCGGGCAGGTGGAGAGCACCGCCACCCCGCGCCCCGGGGTGACCATCACCCGGGACAAGGCGACCGGCACCCCGCACGTCAAGGGCGTGACCCGGTCCGACACCGAGTTCGGCGCCGGGTACGCGGCCGGGCAGGACCGGCTCTGGCTGATCGACGTGCTGCGGCACGTGGGCCGCGGGCAGCTGTCCTCGTTCGCGGGCGGCGCGGCGGGCAACCGGGAGCTGGAGCAGAGCCTGTGGGCGGTCGCCCCGTACACCGAGGCGGACCTGCAGCAGCAGATCGACCGGGTGAAGGCGTCCGGCCCGCGCGGGGCGCAGGCCTGGCAGGACGTGCAGGACTACGTGGCGGGCCTGAACGCCTTCGCGGCGGCGGACGTCGCGGCGAACACCTACCCGGGCGAGTACGTGCTGACCGGGCACGGCTCGACCATCGCCCCGTTCACGGCCACCGACGTGGTGGCGATCTCCTCGGTGATCGGGGCGATCTTCGGCGGCGGCGGGGGCGGCGAGGTCGGCAACGCGCTGGCCAAGCTCGCGCTGCGCCGGCAGTACGGCACCGAGGCGGGCGACCGGGCGTACGCGGCCTGGCGGGCCGAGGACGACCCGGAGGCGACGGCCACCGTGCACGACGGCACCGCCTTCCCGTACGCGGCCTCGCCCGCCGCGCCGGTGGGCACCGCGCTGCCGGACCCGGGCTCGGTCGCCGAGGTGTCGCACACCGCCAACGGGACGGGCACCGGGGCCGCCGTGGCGGGAACCGCCGAGGGCGTGCTGCCCGCCGACCTGATCACCGCGAAGAAGGGCATGTCGAACGCCCTGCTGGTGTCCGGCGCGCACACCGCCTCCGGGCACCCGATCGCCGTGTACGGCCCGCAGACCGGCTACTACGCGCCGCAGATCCTGATGGTGCAGGAACTGGACGGGCCGGGCCTGCGCAGCCGGGGCGCGTCCTTCCCGGGGCTGAGCTTCTACGTGGAGATCGGCCGCGGCCTGGACTACTCGTGGAGCGCGACCTCCGCCAACCAGGACATCACCGACACCTTCGCCGTCGAGCTGTGCGAGCCCGGCGGCGGCACCCCGTCCACCTCCTCGACCGGCTACCTGCTGGACGGCGCCTGCACCCCGTTCGAACGGCTGGTCCAGCACGACGCCTGGCAGCCGAGCACCGCGGACTCCACCGCGGCGGGCGCCTACGACCTGGTGACGCTGCGTTCGGCGTACGGGCTGGTGACCCACACCGGGACGGTCGGCGGGCGGCCGGTGGCGTACACCGCGCTGCGCTCCACCTACCGGCACGAGGTGGACTCGGTGATCGGCTTCCAGCAGTTCAACGACCCGGCGGCGATCACCTCGGCGGCGGCGTTCCAGCGCGCCGCGCAGGACATCGGCTACACCTTCAACTGGTTCTACGCGGACGCCGACCACACCTCCTACTACAACTCCGGCACCGAGCCGCTGCGCGCCCCCGGCACCGACCCGGACCTGCCGGTCCTGGCCCTGCCGGCCTACACCTGGCAGGGCTGGGACAAGGCCGCCAACACCTCCGCGGTCGAACCGGCCGACCGGCACGCGCACTCCACCGACCAGGACTACTACGTCAGTTGGAACAACAAGCAGGCCCCCGGCTTCACCTCGGCCTGGGGCAACGGCGCCGTCCACCGGGCCGACCTGCTGGACAACCGGGTGAAGGCGCTGGTGCAGCGCGGCGCCGTCACCCGCACCGACCTGGTCAAGGCGATGGAGGACGCCGCCAACGTCGACCTGCGGGCCGAACGGGTGCTGCCCGAACTGCTCGCGGTGCTGGACTCGGCGCCGGTCACCGACCCGGCGGCGGCGGACGCGATCGCCGAGTTGCGGGCCTGGGCGGCGGGCGGCTCGCACCGGCGCGAGGCGTCCAAGGGCGCGGGCGTGTACACCGACGCGGAGGCGATCCGGGTGCTGGACGCCTGGTGGCCGCTGCTGGTGGAGGGCGAGTTCCGGCCCGGCCTGGGCGATCCGGCCTGGCAGGCGCTGACGGCCGTCGCCCCGATCAACGAGACGCCCTCCGGCGGGCAGTTGGGCGCCACCTCCGGCGGCAGCGACATCGCGGCCGGCCAGGCGCACAAGGGCTCGGCGTTCCAGCACGGCTGGTGGTCGTACGTCGACAAGGACCTGCGCACGGTGCTCGGCCGCCCGGTGGCCGGCCCGCTGGAGAGGGCGTACTGCGGCGCCGGCACGCTGAGCGCCTGCCGCCAGGTGCTGCTGACCACGCTGACCCGGGCGGTGGCCACCCCGGCCGCCACCACGTACCCGGCCGACAAGTACTGCGCGGCGAGCGACCAGCTGTGCGCCGACTCGATCGTGCACCGGGCGATGGGCGGCATCACCGTCCCGCGGATCGCCTGGCAGAACCGGCCCACCTACCAGCAGGTGGTGGAGTTCCCGGCCCGCCGCACCGACGACCTGACCGACCTGGCCCGCGGCGCGACCGCCACCGCCTCCGACTACCAGGACGCGGTGGTCGTCGCCTACCCGCCCAAGCAGGCCGTCGACGGCGACACCGGCACCCGCTGGGCCTCCAAGACGGTCGCCACCGCCTGGCTGGACGTCGACCTGGGCAGCGTCCGCAAGGTCGGCCGGGTGGTCCTGGACTGGTCCGACCAGTACGCCACCGCCTACCGGATCGACGTCTCCACCGACGGCGCCGCCTGGCGCACCGTCTACTCCACCACCACCGACCGCGGCGGCCTGGAGAACCGCTCCTTCACCCCGGTCGACGCCCGCCACGTCCGGGTGGTGATGCTGGCCCGCGGCACCGACAACCGCTACTCGATCGACGAGGTCTCCGTGTACGGGAAGTGACGACCCGTCGGGCCCCGGGCCCCGGACGCCGACCGCGTCCGGGGCCCGGTCTCAGTCCGGGTAGTGGCAGGCCGCGGTGTGGTCGACGCCCGGGGCCGCGGGCAGGGCGGGGGGTGGCTCGGTGGCGCAGCGGTCGCGTTGGGCGGGGGTGAGGGTGGGCTGGACGGGGCAGCGGGCGCGGAAGGGGCAGCCGGGGTGGCGGGTGGTGGGCGAGGGCGGGTCGCCGGCCAGCAGGTGGCGGGGGCGGGTGCGTTCGGCGACGGGTTCGGGGCGGGGGACGGCGGCGAGCAGGGCCCGGGTGTAGGGGTGGCGGGGGTGGGTGAAGACCCGGTCGGCGGCGCCGGTCTCGACGGTGCGGCCGAGGTACATGACGGCGACCCGGTCGGCCAGGTGGCGCACCACGGACAGGTCGTGCGAGACGAACAGGTAGGCGAGGCCGAGTTCGGCCTTCAGCCGTTGGAGCAGGTTGAGCACGCCCGCCTGGACGGAGACGTCGAGGGCGGAGACCGGCTCGTCCAGGGCCAGCAGGTCGGGGCGGACGGCGAGGGCGCGGGCGATGGAGATCCGCTGGCGCTGGCCGCCGGAGAACTCGTGCGGGTAGCGGTCGGCGTGCGCGGGGTCGAGGCCGACCTGGCGCAGCAGTTCGGGCACCCGGCGGCGGGCCTCGGCGGCGGGGGTGCGCTGGGCGAGCAGCGGTTCGGCGAGCACGTCGCCGATCGGCATCCGGGGGTCGAGCGAGGCCGCCGGGTCCTGGAAGACGATCTGCACCCGGGAGCGCAGCCGCCGGGCGGCGGCCCGGTCGAGGGCGGCGGTGTCCTGGCCGAGCAGTTCGATCCGGCCGCCCTGCGGGGCCGCCAGCCGCAGGATCTCGTACAGGGTGGTGGACTTGCCGGAGCCGGACTCGCCGACCAGCCCGAGCGTCTCGCCCTGCCGGATGTCGAGGTCCACCCCGTCGACGGCGTGCACCTCGCCGGCGCGGCGGCGCAGCAGGCCGCCGCGGCGCTGCGGGAAGCTGCGGGTGAGGCCGCGGACGGTGAGCACGTCCGGGCGTTCGGCGCGCGGGCGCACGGCGGCGGCGGGCAGCTCCGGGACGGGGTACACCTCGGCGGGGGCGGGCCGGACGGCGGCGAGGTGCGCGGCGCGCACGCAGGCGGCGAGGTGCGCGGCGGGGCCGGGCGGTGCGGCGCCGTCGGCGGGTACGGCCGCCGGGGGCCCGGACGGCGCGGGCCCGGCGAGGGCGGTCAGCGGGGGTTCGTCCTGGTGGCAGCGGTCCTCGACGAGCGGGCAGCGGGCGGCGAACGCGCAGCCCGGGGTGGGGGGTTCGCCGGTGGCGGGCGGGGCGCCGGGGATCGGGACCAGGGCGCGGCCGGGGCCGTCGAGGCGGGGGACGGCGCCGATCAGGCCGAGCGTGTAGGGGTGCCGGGGGGTGGCGAACAGGTCGTCGACGGGGGCGGTCTCGACGATCCGTCCGGCGTACATGACGGCGACCCGGTCGGCGCTGCCGGCGATCACCCCGAGGTCGTGGCTGACCAGGACGAGGGCGGCGCCGGTCTCGCGCTGGGCGGTGCGCAGCACTTCGAGGACCTGGGCCTGGATGGTGACGTCGAGGGCGGTGGTGGGCTCGTCGGCGAGCAGCACGTCGGGGTCGTTGGCCACCGCCATGGCGATCATGGCGCGTTGCCGCATGCCGCCGGAGAACTCGTGCGGGAAGGCGTCCAGGGCGCGGGCCGGGTCGGGGATGCCGACCAGGTCGAGCAGATCGGTGGCGCGCTTGCGGGCGGCGGCCCGGCCGAGGTCCTGGTGGACCCGGACGGCTTCGGCGAGTTGGTCGCCGATCCGGTGGACGGGGGTGAACGCGGAGAGCGGGTCCTGGAAGACCATGGCGATCCGGCGGCCGCGGACGGCGGCGAGCTGCCGGGCGGGCAGGCCGAGCAGTTCGCGGCCGTCGAGGCGGACCGAGCCGCCGGTGCGGGCGGTGGCGGGCAGCAGGCCGAGCACGGCGAGCGCGGTGACGGACTTGCCGGAGCCGGACTCGCCGACCAGTCCGAGCGTCTCGCCCCGGTGCAGTTCGAGGTCGACGCCGCGGACGGCCGGGTGGCCGCCGAAGTCGACGGTGAGGTCGCGGACGGCGAGCAGCGGGGCGGACGGCTGAGTGGTCGGCAGGGCGGTCGGCGGGGTGGTCACGGGGTGCTCCGGCGGGCGGGGGTGGTGGAACGACGGCGCCGGGTGCGGTGGCGTCCGGCGGCGGCCGTCGGGTCGAGGGCGTCGCGCAGGCCGTCGCCGACCAGGTTGACGGCGAGCACGAACAGCACCAGCAGTCCGGCGGCGAAGTAGAACAGCCAGGGGAAGACCGGGGCGTCGCTCGCGCCGGCGGCCAGCAGGGTGCCGAGCGAGACGTCGGGCGGGCGGACGCCGAAGCCGAAGTAGGAGAGCGCGGCCTCGCTCATCACGGCGCCGCCGACGGTGACGGTGGCGTCGATGATCAGGAAGGAGGAGACGTTCGGCAGCACGTGCCGCCAGATGATCCGGAACGGTCCGACGCCCATGTAGCGGGCGGCGGCGACGAATTCGCGCTCGCGCAGCGAGCGGGTCATCGAGCGGACCACCCGGGCGGTGATCATCCAGTTGAAGACGGCGAGCAGCAGCACGAAGGCGATCCAGCCGCTGCCGCGCAGCCGGGGCGAGAGGACGGCGATCACCAGGAAGGCCGGGAAGATCAGCAGCAGGTCGACCAGGAAGGTCAGCACCCGGTCGGTCCAGCCGCCGAAGTACCCGGCGCAGGCCCCGACCAGCGAGGCCAGCCCGGTGGAGAGGACCGCCACCAGCAGGCCGATCACCAGCGACTTCTGCAGGCCCCGGACGGTCTGCGCGAACACGTCCTGGCCGAGCCCGTTGGTGCCGAACCAGTGGGCGGCGGAGGGGGGTTGGCGCAGGCTGGCGTAGTCGGGCGCGGCGTAGTCCCAGGGCGTCAGGTAGGGCCCGGCGAAGGCCAGCAGGAACAGCAGCACCAGTACGACCAGCCCGGCCACGGCGCCGCGCGAGCCGGCCAGCCGGGCGGCGGCCAGCCGCAGCCGTCCGCGCGGTGCGGGCGCTTCGCCGGCCGACTGCGCGGTGAGTGCGGTGAGTTCGGCGGTCATGCGGTCCTCACCCGGGGTCGAGCGCGGCGTGCAGGGCGTCGGCGAGGAAGCCGGCGGCGAGGACGACCACGGCGGCGAACAGGTTGACCGCGACCACCGAGTTGACGTCCTGTTCGTTGACGGCCTGGATGAACCACTCCCCCATGCCGTGCCAGCCGAAGATGGTCTCGGTGAAGGCGGCGCCGGTGAACAGGCCGAGGAAGGCGTAGGCGAACATGGTGGTCATCGGGATGATCGCGGTGCGCAGGCCGTGCTTGAGCAGGGCCCGGCCGCGGGTGAGCCCCTTGGCCTCGGCGGTGCGCAGGTAGTCGGCGCCGAGCACGTCGAGCATGGTGGCGCGCTGGTAGCGGCTGTAGGTGGCCAGGCCGCCGAGGGCGAGCGAGAGGGTGGGCAGCAGCAGGTGCAGCGCCCAGTCGGCGAGGTGGGTGCCGAGTCCGCCGGCCAGGTTGGGCGTCTCGTAGCCGGTGAACGGGACCACCTCGTGCCCGGCGGCGTCCTTGGCGGCGATCGCGCCGTTCTTGAGCAGCAGGGCGAGCAGGAAGACCGGGGTGGAGAGCAGCACGAAGGAGAGCACGGTGAGCAGCCGGTCGGAGAGCCGGTACTGGCGCACCGCGCTCCACGCCCCGGCGGCGACGCCGAGCAGCATGCCGAGCAGGCTGCCGACCAGCAGCAGCCGCAGCGAGACCCAGATCCGGCGGCCGAACTCGTCGTTGACGTCGGTGCCGTGGATGGTGCGGCCGAGGTCGCCGTGCAGCAGTCCGTTCGCCCAGGTGCCGAAGCGTTCGACCACGGGGGTGCGGTCGTTGAGGTTGAGCGCGGTGAGCTGGCGGTCGACGGCGGCCGCGGCGGGGCGCGGCTGCTTGGCCTCGAAGTAGGCGCGGGGGCCGAGGGCGGTGGCGGTGAGGGCGTACGACAGGAACACCGCTGCGGTGAGCAGGGCGGCGTAGTAGCCGAGCCGCCCCGCGAGGTATCGCGTCACGGCGTGCCTCCGGTGTGGTTCGCACACCTGGGGAACATGGTCATTTGCCTTCGCTCGTACGGGGTTTGACGCACTTTCGCGCAGCAGTTGTACGCCACTCCGGGCGGCCCGTCCAGAGCCCGCCGCGTCGGCGGGTCCGTCCGGTCCGGTGAACCCGCTGGTCACAGCTGATCAGACGGGTGCGGACGGGGTGTTGCGGTGGTGTTGCGCCGCGTTTCGTTTCGATCAGTTCTGCGCACGCACCCCTGGTGGGGTGGCTGACGGGCTGTTACGTTCGGCGCGTCGGCACCGACTTGGCTGCCCACCATCAAGCGCCGCCACACCTGGCGGCCCCCGACTCTTCGAAATCCGAGGACTCCGCCGATGCGCACACCGTCCGCCACGTCCGCCCGGGCCACCGTCCCCGGCCCGGCCGCCGCCCCCGGCCGGGGCCGCGCCGCCCGCCGGCTCGGCCGCACCGCCGCGGCGACCCTCGCCGTCCTGCTCGCCGCGACCGCCTGCAGCTCCTCCGGCGGCTCCGGCGGCGACGTGGCCAAGACCGTGGCGCCCACCGTGGACGCCGAGGACAACAACCCGCAGCCGCCGGAGAACCTCAAGGACGGCGGCGAACTGCGCCTCCCGCTCCAGCAGTGGATCACCCAGTGGAACCCGTACCAGGTCGACGGCAGGTACGGGGACGCGGTGGAGATCATGGGCTACGTGGAGGCCAAGCTCTTCCGGGTCGACGCCAAGGGCGTCTACCACCCCGACCCCGCCTACCTGGCCTCCGCCGAGGTCACCTCCACCTCGCCGCAGGTGGTGACGTACAAGCTCAACCCGAAGGCGGCCTGGTCGGACGGCACCCCGATCGGCTACCGCGACTTCGCGGCGGTCTGGAAGGCGTCCAACGGCAAGGACCCGGCGTACAACATCGCCGACCCCTCCGGCTACGAGCAGATATCCGCCGTCGAGCAGGGCGCGGACGCGAGCGAGGTCAAGGTCACCTTCGCCGAGCCGTACGCCGACTGGCAGAACCTGTTCAACCCGCTGCTGCCCGCCTCCGGGCTCTCCGCCCCGCAGGACTTCAACGAGGGCTGGGTGGAGAAGACCCCGGTCTTCGGCGGCCCGTTCGTGGTCTCGAACGCCGACAAGACCGCGCAGACCATCACCCTCACCCCCAACCCGCGCTGGTGGGGCCCCAAGCCCAAGCTGGACCGGATCACCTACCGGGTGCTGGACCCCGCCGCGATCACCCAGGCGTTCCTGAACAACGAGGTCGACCTGGCCTCGGCGGGCAGCGCGGCCTCCTACGGCCAGCTCAAGGACGCCCCCGACGCGGCGATCCGCACCGGCACCCCTGGGACGAGGTGCACATCTCCTTCGGCGGCAACGGCCCGCTCGCCGACCAGAAGGTCCGCCAGGCGCTCGGCCGGGCGCTGGACCGCGCCTCGCTGATCAAGATCGCCAACAAGGGCGTCCCGGTGGAGTTCAAGCCGCTGGACAACCACCTGTTCATGACCAACCAGAACGGGTACCGGAACAACTCCGCCGACTGGGCCTCCTACGACCCGGCCACCGCGAAGAAGTGGCTGGACGAGGCGGGTTGGAAGGACGCCGGCGGCACCCGCAGCAAGGACGGGCAGCCGCTGGAGCTGCACTACGTGCTGAGCGACGGCTCCAACCAGGCGCAGACCGACCTGGCCTCCGCCGCGCAGAACATGCTCCAGCAGGTCGGCGTCAAGCTGACCATCGACAAGGTGTCCAGCAAGGAGTACTTCACCAAGTACATCAACCAGGGCAAGTTCGACCTGGCCAGCTGGCGCAACACCGACTCCTTCCCGCTCTCCCAGACGGTGGCGATCTACCGCGCCCCGCAGGGCGACAACGTGTTCGGCAACTACTCGAAGCTGAGCACCCCCGAGATCGACACCCTGCTGCGCAAGGCCGCCGCCACCCTCGACCCGGCGCAGGCCGCCGAGCTGTACAACCAGGCCGACGCGAAGATCTGGGAGCTCGGGCACACCCTGGAGCTCTACCAGCGCCCCAGCATCGTCGCCGTCCGCAAGGGCCTGGCCAACTACGGGGCCGGCAGCCTCGCCAGCACCGTGATCACCTCGGTCGGCTGGCAGAAGTGACCGCCCGGGCCGGTGCCGCCCGGGCCCGCGTCGTGCACGCACCCGGGCGGCACCGGCTCAGCGGAGCTTGAACTCCTCCAGCGCCTCGAACACCGTCCGCCGCATCGCCTCGCCCCCGATGTGCCCGGAGTCGTCGAAGATGTGCAGCCGGGCGTCCGGCCACGCCTTCGCCAGCTCCCAGGCGGTCTGCACCGGGCTGCCCATGTCGTACCGGCCGTGCACCAGCACGCCCGGGATGCCCGCCAACCTGTGCGCCCCGCGCAGCAGTTGGTCCTCCGCCAGCCAGGCGCCGCGGCTGAAGAAGTGCGCGCAGATCCGGACGAACGCGATCCGGTCGTCCACCTCCCGGTCGCTGTACATGCCGGGGACGCCGTTCGGCTCGTCCGAGATCACCGCGTCCTCCCAGGCCAGCCACGCGTCGGCGGCCGCCGCCCGCACCGCCCGGTCGGGGTGCTCCATCCGCCGCGCGTAGGCGGCCAGCAGGGCGTACACGTCGCCGTCCCAGTCGTGCTCGGGGACGGCGGCCCGGAAGCGGTCCCACGCCTCGGGCTTGAAGGCGCCCACCCGGTGGTAGAGCCAGTCGGTCTCGGCCCGGCGGGTGGTGGTCACCGCCTGGATGACGATCTCGCTCACCCGCTCCGGGTGCTGCTGCGCGTACGCCAGGATCAGCGTCGAGCCCCAGGACGCGCCGTCCAGCAGCCAGCGCTCGATGCCCAGGTGCTCGCGCAGCCGCTCCATGTCGTCGACCAGGTGCTGCGTGGTGTTCAGCGCCATGTCCGCCGCCGGGTCACTGGCGTGCGGCGTGCTGCGCCCGCAGTTGCGCTGGTCGTAGCGGATCACCCGGTAGCGCGCCGGGTCCCACGCCCGGGTGGCCCGCCGCGGCGCCCCCGCGCCGGGCCCGCCGTGCACGTACAGCGCGGGCTTGCCCCCGGGATCGCCGAGCTGCTCGTAGTAGATGCGGTTCCCGTCCCCGGTGTCCAGGAACCCGCTGTCGTAGGGAGTCGTCGGCGGGTGCAGGAGGTCGTCCATGGAGGTCGCAGACATGACGGGCCACCCTAACCGCTCCCCCGCAGAAGGCAACTGAATAACCGTCACCCGACCGCCCTCCGCAGCCCGGGGCCGGATTCCGACTCAGGCCGCGGCCCGCCCCTCGGCCTCCCGCGCGTCGGTTTCCCGCCCTTCGGCCTCCCGCGCACCGGCCGGCGCCCAGCGGAAACCGTCCGGGTCGGTGAACGCCTCCGGGCCGCCGCCGTTGACGGTCAACCGGTGCGAGCCGCCGCCCTCCGGGGCCACCCCGAGGTCCTTGGCCAGCGCCCGGCGGCGGTACAGGGCCAGCTTGACCGCGCCCGTCCCGGCCGCGAACTCGGCGTACACCCGCCCGAAGCCCTTCGCCACCGCGAACCCGCGATCCACGTAGTACCGCTTGGTCGCCGCGAAGTCCGCCACCCCGATCAGCAGCACGAACTCCTCGATCCGCCGGGTGGCCGGGCCGGTGTCCTTCTTCGCCGAGGTCGCCAGCTTCCAGATCGCCCCGTCCGGGGCCTGCACCACCGCGCCGTACCCCCACAGCGACTTCGCCGCGGGCTTGAGCACCGCGGCCCCGGCGGCCACCGCCGACGCCACGAAGCTGTCCACGTCCGCGGGCCGCGGCACCGTCAGGGCCAGCGTGAACCCGCGGAACCCCTCGGACGGCTCGGCCGCGGCCCGCACCTTCAGCCGGTCCTCGCCGAGGTCGAACGCGTCGGCGTGGAAACGGGCGGCCGCCGCGGGGTCGGCCACGTCCAGGGTGATGCTCTCGATGTCTGTCATACCCCCGACGCTAGGCCCCGCCGCCCGCCCGGGGCTTCTCGATTCCTGACCGGTGCGGCCCGGCGCGCGCACCCGCACCACCGCCCCGGCCCCGTGCCCGCACCGACGCCCCGTCAGCACGGCTGCCCGGCGCCCCCGTTCAGCCGTTCTCCCGCCCCGGCAGCGCGGCGCCCGCCAGGAAGGCCCGGTAGACCTCGGCGGCCTCCGGCTCGACCTCGGTGCCGGCCGGGCCGTAGCGGGTGTCGGTGCGGTCCCGTTTCGGCGCGGAGAGCCAGAACTCCTCCCCGGTCTCGGCGTCCTGGAAGTTCGCCGCGGACAGCCCCTTGGCCCGGCGCAGCGTCCGCCCCCGGAAGTACGCCGTGCTCCAGGTCTTCGAGAAGTCCACCCACCCGATCCACGAGGGCCCGCGGTCGGTGCCGTGACCGGTCTTCAACTGCACGAACATCAGACGTCTGGCCATGGCCCCATGCTCCGCCCCCGCCCCCCGCCCCGGCCACCCGTTTTCCCGCCCACCCCGGTCACCCGCTTCCCCACCCACCCCAGCCACCCGTCTCCCCGCCCTGACTGGATGGAGTGACGGCGAGCCGTCGTGCTGGATATCGTTCCGCCACTGCGGGCAGTCAGTACCGACCCGGCGCGGGGACCCGCGGCGGCCGATCGGTGGAGCGGTGGGGGCACGCCGGTGCCCCCACCGGGATCCGGTCCGCGCAGCGCCCGCCAGGAGGAACCTCGCATGCCCCGCCCGTCCACGTCAGCCCTTCTCCTGGCAGCTGCGGCCGCCGCCCTGGCCGCCTGCGGGAGCCCGTCCCCCGCCGGGCCCGGGGCGGCCGCGCCGGGCGGTGCCGCGTCCGGGACACCCGCGAGCGACAGCGCGGCGTCCGGCGCGCCCGCGAGCGCTGCCGCCGGCGCCCCGGTCCCGGTGCCGGGCACCGTGGGCTTCCTGACCACCGACCCCGGCCGGGTCACCTACCTCCAGTGGCAGGCGGACGGCCGCGGCGGCCTCAGCGGGACCGTGCTGGAGGCCGTGGCGGACGGCGCACCGCCCACCGAGAAGGTGCGGACCCGGACCGGCCCGCTCAGCGGCCGGATCGACGGCAGCGCGATCACGCTCGACATCGCCGACCACACCGATCAGGGCGTCCTCGCCGCCGACGGCATCACGCTCAACGTGGTCCAGCCGGACGGCAGCATCCGGTCCGTCGGCTACCGCCGGGCCGGCGCCGCCGACTACAACACCGCGCTCTCCCAACTGCGGCAGACCGTGGACGCCGCCAACACCCGGGAGCAGCAGCAGGTTTCGCAGGCGAACCTGCAGACCGCCGCACAGCGGGCGCTCAGCGTCCTGCAGGCGGACAACAAGGCGTTCACGAACGCGAAGGCGGTCCGGGACGACCTCGCCAAGGCCGACGCCGACCTGCAGCAGGAGCGCCGCGACATCGCCGGAGGCAACGGCGAGAACTGCTACAACGTCCAGGTCACGGTCGCGTACGACGCGCAGATGAACGTCGGCTACGACGTGACCACCTCGGCAGCGTACGACGTGAAGCAGGAACAGGACGCCCTCGACTCGGCCAGGTCCGACGCTCGGGCCGTCCGGGACGCGGAGGCCGCCCTGCGGTCCGCCGGGCTACCGGCGACCCCCGGGGCCGACGTCGCGCTCGCCACGGCGCAGCAGCAGGACGCCCAGGCCGTCGCCACGGCGAACGGCGCGATCGACCGCCTCAACGCCGACCTCGCGGCCGCGTACGGCGCGGCGAACTCCGCGGGCACCGGCGAATGTGCCGGAGTCGGGCCGGGAGACCCCCCGCCCGGGCTCTCGCACGTCTCCTGACCACCCGTCAGACGGTCAGGTCGGGTGCTACCCCAGGCCGAGGGCGGCGCGCAGGCGGCCGCGGGTGGCGGCGGCGGCTTCGCGGGTGACGGGGTCGTCGCTGCCGAGGGCGTCGCCGAGCAGCAGGTCCGCGGCGGCGACCACGGCGGCGGGGAGGACCACCTCGCGCAGGCCGAGCAGTTGGGCGGCGGCCTGGTGTCCGCTCGACGGGGGCCGACGGGCCGGGGGTGGGGATCCGCCGGTTCGGGGACGCGCGGGGGCGTCGCCACCGGGTGCCCGCCCTGCGGGCGGCGCGGTTCGTTGATCACGGGCATGCTCCGTTCAACGGGCCACGGCCCGCGACGGTTACGCGGGCCGCGACGTTCGAGTGGTCCGCCCCGGTGGCCGTACGGGCGGCGGCGGGCGGTCAGGAGGCGTGCCGGTCCGCG
The DNA here is from genome assembly GCF_026802215.1 of Kitasatospora sp. YST-16. Taxonomy (NCBI): domain Bacteria; kingdom Bacillati; phylum Actinomycetota; class Actinomycetes; order Kitasatosporales; family Streptomycetaceae; genus Kitasatospora; species Kitasatospora sp. YST-16. The sequence continues at coordinate 7,566,385 of NZ_CP113837.1, read as the reverse complement.
ACGGCGGCGGGGCCGGGCCCGCCGAGGGCGGGGCGTTCGGGGCGCGGGGCCAGGGCGCGGACGTCCGCCGGCCGCCGGACGGGGGCCGCGGCGGCGGTGTGCGCGTCGCGGATCCACCGGGCCAGCGCGTGGGCGAACTCGGGGCCGATCGTGGCGGCGTGCTGCAACTGCTCCAGTCGCCCGGCCGGAGCGGGACGCGGGCCTCCGAGAGGACCGCCAGCAGGGGCTGCAACAGCCCCCACTGGAGGCGGACCACGGGCAGCGGGCTGGTATGCGCGGGCTCTGTCACGCCCGGTCCAACTGCCCGCCCCCGCAGGGGACACGGCCCGCCCGCCCGGTTCCACCACAGGGTGCAACGCCGCCCCCGGGACAGCCCTGGAGCCCTGGGCGGGCTCCGGGGACAGCGGGCGGCGGGCCCGTCAGCCGAGCCGCAGGCGGGCGAGCCGGCGCAGCGCGAGGACGCACAGCAGGGCGGCCGCCGCGGCGAGCAGGACGGCCGGCAGGGGTGGGAACCCCCGGCGCCCGCCCACAGGGCGCCGGCGGCCGTCACGGTGGCGAGCAGGGCGACGGCCGCGACGAGCGGGCCCGGGCGGTGGGCCAGGCGGGCGGCGGGGCCGGGCGGGCGGTCCAGCCGCCGGTCCAGCCGGGGATCGCTCCGGCGCAGGTGGTGCTCGATCTCCGCGAGCAGGAGCTGCTCCCGCGGGGTCAGTCGGGTGTCCATCGGGTCTGCCGCCTCTCGGCGAGGGGAGGGAGGGGGTGCGGGTGTCAGCCCCGGTCGCCGGGCAGCGCGGCCCGCCGGGCGGCGGGGCCGACCGCCGGGACGGCCGGGACGGCAGTGGCGGTGGCGACGGCCTCCGGGTGGCGGCGGCGCCAGTACGGGTTGTCGTGCGGGAGGCCGCCGCTGATCCGGCCGTACATCCCGAAGGTGGCGATCAGCAGGCCCATGGCGAAGCTGAACAGGACGTTCGGGAGACGGAAGGCGAGCAGGTTGGCCGAGGTCTCCAGCAGGGCGAGGTTGACGAAGCCGCTCAGCACGAACAGCGTGCCGACCACGATGGTGACGGTGGAGGCGGCGCGTCCGCCGAGCAGCGCGGCGGTGAGCAGGACGGCGGCGGTGCCGATCGAGACGACGCTGAGCAGTCCGTTGCTGGACAGTCCGGCGACGTGTTCGCCGTGCGTCCCGAAGAAGGGCAGGCCGTCGGCCAGGCCGAGTGCGCCGAAGGCCAGCAGCAGGAGTGCGCACAGGCCCGCGCCGAAGCGGTGGATCCGGGACAGGCGGCGGTCGGCGACCGGTTCGTCGTGGGGGTGCATGGCGGTTCTCCTCTCGGTGCGGCGGGCCGCGCCCACCGCGTGTACCCCTCCCCCCACGAACGTCCCGCCGCCGGGCCGATGATGCCCACCCGCAGCGCTGGTGCAGCGTTTCACCCCGCCCGCCCCCGCCCCGTACCTCCACCCGCTGACGCCACCACCCATCCGTACCGGGACCGGCTCCGAATCCCCCGGACGTCCCTACGGCCGAGGAGGCAGCGGTGATCGAGGTGGTGCGGGAGATCCCGGTCCGCCGGGCGGCGGGCGAGGTGCTGGACTACCTGGCGGACTTCGCGCACGCCGCCGAGTGGGACCCGGGAACCGCGGAGTGCGTCCGGATCGGCACCGGCGCCCCGGGGCCGGGGGCGCGGTGGCGGAACGTCTCGGTGTTCCGCGGGCGGCGCACCGAGCTGGTGTACGAGCTGGTGGACCACGGGCCGGACCAGGTGCTGTTCGTCGGGCGCAACCGGACGGTCACGGCCGTCGACGAGATCACCGTCCGGCCGGGGCCGGGCGGGGCGGGGGCGGTGGTCCACTACCGGGCCCGGCTGCGCTTCCACGGGCTGGCGCGACTCGCGGAGCCCTTCCTGCGCCGGGAGTTCGAGCGCTTGGCGGACGCGGCGCGGCGGCGGCTGCCCGAGGTGCTGGACGGCGACTGAGCGCCCGACGACGACGGCCGGGCACCCGGCGGGCCCGGCCGGGGACGGCGCCTTCCCGTTCGGAGCAATCCGCGCGGCGGGGGCCTCCGAATGACGGGTACAGGGCCGCCGCGGGCGGCCGGGAGTGCGGGAGCAGTGGGGAGAATCGACGTGACGACACTCGGCGCCGTTTCCACCGGGGGGTCCGTCCCGCCGTCGCGTCGGCCGGGGCCGAAGCCGGGGCGGCGGGTGGCCGTGGTGGGGGCGGGAGTGGCGGGGTTGAGCGCGGCGTACGCGCTGGCCCGGGCGGGCGTGGCGGTGGAGCTGTTCGAGGCGGACGGCCGGTTGGGCGGGCACGCGCACACCCAGCGGGTCACCGCGGCGGACGGGCGGGAGCTGGCGCTGGACACCGGCTTCCTGGTGCACAACACCCGGACGTACCCGGAACTGGTCGGCCTGTTCGGCGAGTTGGGCGTGCGGACGCAGGACAGCGACATGAGCATGTCGGTGCACTGCGAGGGCTGCGGCCTGGAGTACGCGGGCGCCCGCGGCCTGTCGGGGCTGCTGGCCACCCCGGGCAACCTGGCCCGGGGCCGGTACCTGCGGATGCTCGGCGAGGTGCCGCGCTTCCACCGCCTGGCCCGCCGCCTGCTGGCCACCCCGGAGGACGAGACCGCGGACGAAACCGCGGGCGGGGCCGAGCACGGGGCCGAGGGCGGGTCGGAGAGCCTGCGCGCGTTCCTGGCCCGGCACGACTTCTCCCCGTACTTCACCCAGCACTTCATGACCCCGCTGGTCTCCGCGGTGTGGTCCTGCGCGCCCGACCTGGCCGGGGACTACCCGGCCCGCTACCTGTTCGCGTTCCTGGCCAACCACGGCCTGCTGAGCGTCACCGGCTCGCCGACCTGGCGCACCGTGGTCGGCGGCTCGGCCGCGTACGTGGAGCGGATCGCGAGCCACCTGGCCGCGCACTCCGGCACCGTGCACCGCTCCGCGCCGGTGCGCGCGGTGCGGCGCCACCCGGACGGCGTCACGGTGGCCACCGAGGACGGGCGGTGGACCCGGGCGGACGCCGTGGTGGTGGCCGTCCACGCCGACCAGGCACTGCGGCTGCTGGCCGACCCGACCGGCGCCGAGCGGGAGGTGCTGGGCGCGTTCGAGTACTCCCGCAACCCGACGGTGCTGCACCGGGACGCCTCGGTGCTGCCCCGGGCGGCCTGGGCCCGCGCCTCGTGGAACTACCGGATGCCGGACTGCGACGCGCCCTCCGACCGGGTCCGGGTCAGCTACCACCTGAACCGGCTGCTGCGGCTGGGCGGCGCGGAGGACTACCTGGTCACCCTGAACGAGGACGACCGCAGCCCGCTGCCCGAGCGGCAGGTGGTCACCCGCACCGTGTACGAGCACCCCGTGTACACCGCCCGCACGGTCGCCGCCCAGCGCCGGCTGCCCGAACTGACCACCGCCCGCACCGCGTTCGCCGGGGCCTACCACGGCTGGGGCTTCCACGAGGACGGCTGCCGCTCCGGCCTCGCCGCCGCCCGCCACCTGCTCACGGCGGTCGCCCCGTGAGCCTGAACGACCCCGCGCACCCGCCGGACCCGGCCCCGCCCGGCCAGGCCGACACCGCAACCGCAACCGCAACCGCCGCGCTCCCCGGCCCGTGGGGCGCCGTGCTGTACGAGACCCGCACCACGCACGTGCGGGCCGAGCCCCGCCGGGTGTTCCGCCACCGCGGCTACCTGTGGCTGGTCGACCTCGACCGCCTGCCCCGGCTGCCGTGGCCGCTGCGCCCGCTGGCCCGCTTCCTGCCCCGCGACCACGCCCTGCACCCCGGCACTGCCGACGTCCGGGCGGACCTGGCCCGCGACCTGGCCGCGCACGGCCTGCGCCCGGACCCGGCCGGGCGGGTGCTGATGCTGACCCAGGCCCGTTCGCTGGGGCACGTGTTCAACCCGCTGACGGTGTACTGGTGCCGGGACGCGGCGGGCGCGCCGCTGTGCACCGTCGCCGAGGTGCACAACACCTACGGCCAGCGCCACCGCTACCTGCTGCGCCCGGACGCCGCCGGGCACGCGGAGGCCGCCAAGGACTTCCACGTCTCGCCGTTCCTGCCGCTCGACGGCCGCTACCGCCTGCTGCTGCCGGAGCCGGACGGCGAGCGGCTGCGCCTGACGGTGGCGCTGGAGCTGCCCGGCGGGCGGGCGTTCACCGCCACGGTGTCCGGCACCGGCCGCCCGGCGGGCCCGGCCGCGCTGCTGCGCGCGGCGGCCCGGCACCCGTTCGCCACCTACGCCGTGAGCCTGCGGATCCGCGCCCAGGGCGTCCGCCTGTGGCTGCGCGGCCTGCCCGCCCACCCCCGTCCCGACTCCCGTCCCCGCCCCCACCCCCGTTCCCGTTCCCGTTCCGGAGAGGCCGTCCGCCGATGACCGTCACCGTCCCGTTCCCGCCCGCCGTCGACCCGTCGCGCTGGCCGGACGTCGCCCGGGTGCCGCACGCCCCGCTGCGGGCCGCGGTGGCCGGGCGGCTGCTGCGCCGGGTGGCGGCCGGCCGCGGCCTGCGGGTCGAACTCCCGGGCGGGCGGCCGCTGTTGCCGTCCCCCGCGCAGGCGCCGGTGCTGCGGCTGCACCGCCCGGAGGCGTTCCTGCACCGGGTCGGGACGGGCGGCCTGATCGGCTTCGGCGAGTCCTACCAGGCGGGCGACTGGGACAGCCCGGACCTGGTGCGCCTGCTGACCGCGCTGGCCGCCCGCCCCGAGACCCTGGTCCCGCCCGGCACCGGGTGGCTGCGCCGGCTGTACGTGCGGCGGCCTCCGGCGGCGGAGCTGTCCACGGCCGCCAACGCCCCGCGCAACATCCACCGGCACTACGACCTGTCGAACGAGCTGTTCGCGCTGTTCCTCGACCCGACCATGTCGTACTCCTCGGCGGTGTTCTCCGACCCCTCCCCCGCCACCCGCTGGCCCGACCTGGTCCCGGCCCAGCACCGCAAGATCGACCGGCTGCTGGACCTGGCCCGGGTCGGCCCCGGCACCCGGCTGCTGGAGATCGGCACCGGCTGGGGCGAACTCGCCCTGCGCGCCGCCGCCCGCGGCGCCGAGGTGGTCACCCTCACCCTGTCCGCCGAGCAGCTCGCGCTGGCCCGCCGCCGGATCGCCGCCGCCGGGCAGTCCGACCGGGTCGAGGTCCGGCTGTGCGACTACCGGCAGGCCCGGGGCGCGTTCGACGCGATCGTCAGCGTCGAGATGATCGAGGCCGTCGGACGCCCGTTCTGGCCCGCCTACTTCACCGCCCTGGACCGGCTGCTCGCCCCCGGCGGCCGGGTCGCCCTGCAGGCCATCACCATGCCGCACGCCCGGATGCTGGCCAGCAGCGACACGTACACCTGGATCCTCAAGTACGTCTTCCCGGGCGGCCAGATCCCCTCGCTGCGGGCCATCTCCGACACCGCCGCCGCGCACACCCGGCTGCGGGTGGACGCCGCGGACGCGTACGGGCCGCACTACGCCGAGACGCTGCGGCTGTGGCGGGAGCGGTTCACCGGGCGGGCGGAGCAGGTCGCGGCGCTGGGCTTCGACGAGGTGTTCCGCCGGATGTGGGAGCTGTACCTGGCGTACTCGGAGGCCGGGTTCCGCTCCGGCTACCTGAACGTCCACCAGGTGCTGCTGAGCCGGGACGGGGCCGCGGCGGGCGCCGGGTCCCCGCCGGTCCGGGACGGCCTGCGGTGAACGCCGCCGCGTTCGGCCTCGGCGCGGCCTGCGCCGCGGGCGCGGCCCTGCTGGTCATGCTGGGCGCGTTCGCCGTCGGGGTGCGCACCGGCCGCCACCGGGGCGTGGACGCGGCCTGGGGCCTGGCGTTCACCGCCGTCGCGCTGACCGGCTGCGGGCTCTCCGCCGGGTACGGCGACGGCGGGCGGCGGGCGCTGGCCACCGTCCTGGTGGCGCTCTGGGGGCTGCGGCTGTCCGCGCACCTGTGGTGGCGGGCCCGCGGCCTGCCCGAGGACCCGCGCTACGCCCGGATGCTCGCCAGGGCCCCCGCCGGGCCGGCCCGCACCCGGTACGCGCTGCGGATCGTCTACCTGCTGCAGGCCGCCCTGGTCTGGTTCGTCTCGCTGCCCGTGCTGGCCGCCCAGTACCTGCCCGGTCCGCTCGGCCCCACCGCCTGGGCGGGGACGGCGCTGTGGGCGGTCGGCCTGTTCTTCGAGGCGGTCGGCGACGCCCAACTGGCCCGGTTCAAGGCCGATCCGGCGCACCGTGGCCAGGTGATGGACCGCGGCCTGTGGCGGTACACCCGGCACCCCAACTACTTCGGCGACGCCTGCGTCTGGTGGGGCCTGTTCCTGCTGGCCGCGGACGCGCCGATCGGCTGGGCGTTCGTCGGCAGCCCGCTGCTGATGACCTGGCTGCTGGCCTTCGGCAGCGGGAAGCCGATGCTGGAACGCCACCTGTCCGGCTCCGACCGCCCCGGCTGGGCCGCGTACACGGCCCGCACCAGCGCGTTCCTACCGCTCCCGCCCCGCCGGCGGCGCGACTGAGACGCTCACCTCCCCCACCGCGCCGGGCCGTTGCCCACCCCCGCACGATCAGACATCTCGGCGCAGCCAACCGCCCCGACACTGCCGGACGCCTCGGCGCAGCCGGACGGCGGCGGCACGGGTTCCCCGCCCCGACGGCACGACTGAGACCCGCTCGCCTCCGCCACCCCGCCGGGCCGTCGCCCACCCCCGCCCGAGCGGGCACCTCGGCGCAGCCGGACGACGGCGGCACGGCCCCCCGCCCCGACCGCACGACTGAGACCCGCTCACCTCCGCCACCACGCCGGGCCGCTGCCCACCCCCGCACGATCAGACATCTCGGCGCAGCCAACCGCCCCGACACTGCCGGACGCCTCGGCGCAGCCGGACGGCGGCGGCACGGGCTCCCCGCCCCGACGACACGACTGAGACCCGCTCACCTCCCCCACCCCACCGGGCCGTTGCCCACCCCCACTCGGCCGGCTGCCCCGGCTCAGCCGGACGTCTCGGCCCGGCCGTAGGGGTCGGCGGAGGCGTCCGGGAAGCCGGCCGCGTGCATGACCGCCTCGGCCACCAGCCGGGCCTCCCGGTGGGTCAGTCCTTCGATCGCGTGGCGCAGCGGCCCGGTGCGGACCCCGGCCAGGCCGGCGGCGACGGTGAGGACGGCTTTGGCCCGGTCGCCGAGGACGTCCCGGGCGGCGGCCCGGCCGGCCTGCCGGGGGCGGCCGAGGCGGTCCATCGCGCGCCGGAAGTCGACCGTCGCGGACGGGCCGTCCGGCCCTTCGGCGAGCGGCACGAAGCCGTTGCCGACCAGCCAGTCGCCGACCTCCTCGACCTGGAAGGCCAGCCGCACCCCCGCCTCGACCGGCGGCAGTCCGGCCGCGCCGCGCAACGCCAGTTCGGCCAGGCGTTCCCGGTCCGCGCCGCGGAACGGCACCTCGTTCGCCATCGCGTTCTCCCCTCCCCCGTGGGGGCCCGCCCCGTGGCCCCTCCCGGGAACCTACCCGCGGGAGCACCCCCGCCCTACCCGACACACCCGGCCCGGCCGATGTCCGGTCGACCGGGCCGGGTGGGCCGGATGGGCCGGGCCGCTCAGGCGAACGGCAGCAGCAGCACCGGGGCGCCGGTCGGGTGCGGGGAGCCGCCGGCCGGTTCGAGGGTGACGCCGACGCCAGCCGCGCCGTCCAGCGGGCCGCTGAGCAGCAGGGTGCCGGTGCCCGCGGGGAGCAGCCCGGCGGGACGCATGGTGCCCGCGTCGTCGTACCAGAGCTGGTAGGTGCGGCCGGGGCCCGGGGCGGGGAGGCCGGCGGCGAGCAGGCCGGCCCGGTCGCGGGTGGCGGACCAGACGACGGTGGCGGTGCCCCCGCCGGTGGCGGCGGTCGCGGTGCGGGCGTCCGGCGCGGTGAGCAGCGCGGTGACGGACTCCTGCTGGCGGGCGAGCGCGGCAACCCGGTCGCGGGCCCGTTCGGCCTCCCGGTGCTGCTGGACGGCGAGGGCGCCCGCGCCGAGGGCCAGCGCGAGGCAGGCGGCGAGCGCCAACCCCGGTGCCCGGCGGGCGAACCGGCGCCGCAGCCGGGCCGGGCGGGTGCGCGGCGGGACGGGGCCGTCGACCCGCGGGGCCTCCTGCCGGACGCCCGGCAGCGCGGCCAGCACCCGGTCCTTCAGCGCCGGCGGCGGGGCCGCCGTCTCGGCCGCCCCGAGCCGGGCCAGGGCGGCGGCGAACTCCGCGGTCTCCTGCGCGCAGGACGGGCAGTGCTCGAGGTGGCGTTCGAAGGCATCGTTCTCCTCGGCGTCCAGCGCGTGCGCGGCGTACGCCCCGGTCAGGGTGTGCGGGTCGGGGGCGCGCCGGTCGGCGGTGTGCGGGCGGAAGGCGTTCACGCGCCCACCCCCAGGCAGTCGCGCATCCGGATCAGCGCGTCCCGCATCCGGGTCTTGACGGTGCCGAGCGGGGCGCCGAGCACCTGGGCCACCTCCGGGTAGCTGTAGCCGCGGTAGTAGGCCAGGGTCAGCGACTCCCGCTGGAGTTCGGTCAGGGTGCGCAGGCAGCGCCGCACCTGTTCACGCTCCAGGCGTCCCTCGACCTGTTCGGCGACCTCGTCGTAGGGGGTGCCGCCGTGCGAGGCGGCCGCGACCCGCCGGTCCCGGTCGGCGGCGGCCTGGGCGGAGCGGACCCGGTCGACGGCCCGCCGGTGGGCGATGGTCAGCACCCAGGGCAGCACCTCGCCCCGGTCCGCCCGGTACCGGGCCGCGGTGCGCCACACCTCCAGCAGCACCTCCTGCGCGACCTCCTCGGACTGCGCGGCGTCCCGCACCACCCGCCGCACCAGCCCGAACACCGGCCCGGAGACGGCGTCGTAGAGCGCCTCGAACGCATCCTGGTCACCCCGCACCACCCGCGCCAGCAACTCCCGCAGATCCGGCCCGGGCCGCCGCGGCGGGGCCAACGACACCACGTGGTTCACCCCGCCACCCCACCGACAACGCTCCTGCCCTGCCACTGCACCACCCGCACGGAACCCTCCCACGGCGGCCGGAACCCCCGACCGCACCGATTCGACAACACGACTCCACCCCTCTTCGTCGCACTCGCCGTCCCGGATTGCCCCCGACCCCGACCACTTCGCCGCACCCGCGCGCCCCGCCCCCGGCGCCGTCTCCGCCGCCTCCCCCGCCCGTTCCGGAACTGCCACCGAAACTGCCACCAATCCGCGTCCCACCGCCCGCCGAATGCCGGGTGTGACCGACCAGCACCACCCGCCGCGGCGCCGACCCGGCACCGACCGCATCGAGGTGCACGCCGCCGTCGCCTGACGGACCGTCACCGACTTTGCCGAACACCCGCTTCGCCTTCACCCATCACAGAGGAGAGCTCCGCCATGTCCGCATCCACCCGCAACCGCCGCACCTTCACCGCACTGCTCGCCGCCGGTGCGCTGGCCCTGACCCTGGGCGCGTGCAGCAGCAGCGGTGGCGGTACGAGTTCGTCCTCCGCCACCACCGGCGCGACCGCCGCGAGCTCCGCCGCGATGTCGAGCCCCACCGCCTCGGCGGCGATGGCCGACGCCCCGTTCGGCGCGGCCTGCGCCGCCGTCCCCAAGGACGGCGCCGGATCCTTCACCGGCATGGCCAAGGACCCGGTCGCCACCGCCGCCTCCAACAACCCCCTGCTGTCCACCCTGGTCACCGCCGTCAAGCAGGCCGGCCTGGTCGACACCCTCAACTCCGCCCAGAACATCACCGTCTTCGCCCCCACCAACGACGCCTTCGCCAAGATCCCCAAGGCCGACCTGGACGCCCTGCTCGCCGACAAGGCCAAGCTCACCAAGGTCCTCACCTACCACGTCACCCCCGACCGCCTCGCCCCCACCGCCCTCGCCGGCACCCACAAGACCCTCGAAGGCAGCGACCTCACCGTCACCGGCACCCAGCCCGACTTCACCGTCAACACCAACTCCAAGGTCCTGTGCGGCAACGTCCAGACCGCCAACGCCACCGTCTACATCGTCGACACCGTCCTGATGCCCACCTCCTGACACCCACCGGCCACGCACGAGGGCCCCTCCCCGGTCGGGGAGGGGCCCTCGGTCCGTCTGCCTGTCCGGGTGCCGCACGGCCGGCGGGTCGCTCGTGGTGAGCCCGGGCGGTTCGCCCGGGCAGGCGGACGGACGGCCCGTGCGGGCCCGGTGAGCTCCGGGCCCGCCGGTGGTGTGCCGGGTCAGCCCACGTTGGCGCAGGAGTTGCCGAACGCCGGGTTCAGCGCGCCGATGACGCTCACGGTGTTGCCGCACAGGTTGACCGGGACGTGCACGGGGACCTGGATCAGGTTGCCCGAGAGGACGCCGGGCGAGCCGGCGGCGACGCCCTCGGCCCCGGCGGACGCGGACGCGACCCCGGCGGTGCCGAGCACGACGGTGGCGGCCAGCGCGGTCAGGGCGAAGTACGTGCGGGTGTCGGACATGTCGACTCCTCGGTGTCGGAAGAGGGCGCCGTCCCGGGCGGGGCGACACGGGTGATTCGGGATGCCCGGGCCCGCGGCGTGGTCGCGGGGCGGCGTTTCACCCCATCGGGTGCATTCCGATCCGAGGCTCAAGGGCCGGGAGCGGTGCGGCCGCACGGGTCTTCCTCTCCTGCGGCAGCACGCTCGGCAGCACGTCCGGCGGCGCGGACCCGCGCGGGTCCGCGCCGCCGTGTCCGTCCGCTCAGGCCAGGGCGAACTTCTGTGCGCCGGAGCCGTTGCAGTCCCAGATCTGCAGCCGGGTGCCGTTGGCGGTGGCGCCCGAAGGCGAGTCGACGCACCGGCCGCTGGTCGGGTTCGACAGCGAACCGTCGCCGTTGGCCACCCAGTTCTGGTAGCCGCCGCCGTTGCAGGTGGCGAGCTGGAGCTTGGTGCCGCCCGCGCTGTTGCCGCCCGCGATGTCCAGGCACCTGCCGAGGGTCTGCAGGGTCTGGCCGCTCCAGGTCCACTTCTGGTCCTGGGAGCCGGGCTGGCAGTCCCACAGCTGCACGGCCGTGCCGTCGCCGCCGGTGTCGTCACCGGCCACGTCCACGCACTTGCCGCCCGGCCCGTAGATCGGGGTGCCGATGGCGAACTTCTGTGCGCCGGAGCCGTTGCAGTCCCAGATCTGCAGCCGGGTGCCGTTGGCGGTGGCGCCCGAGGGCGAGTCGACGCACCGGCCGCTGGTCGGGTTGCGCAGCGAGCCGTCGTTCTGGCGGACCCAGTTCTGGTAGCCGCCGCCGTTGCAGGTGGCGAGTTGGAGCTTGGTGCCCCCGGCGCTGTTGCCGCCCGCGATGTCCAGGCACCTGCCGAGGGTCTGCAGGGTCTGGCCGCTCCAGGTCCAGTGCTGGTCCTTGGCGCCCGACTGGCAGTCCCACAGCTGCACGGCCGTGCCGTCGCCGCCGGTGTCGTCACCGGCCACGTCCACGCACTTGCCGCCCGGCCCGGTGATGGTCTGGCCCGTCACCGTGCCACCGCCGCCCCCGGAGCCCGGTCCCTTGTTGTAGACGGCGACCGAGTCGACGATCAGCTTGCCGCCGGAGACGGTGGCCGCGTTCGGGCCGCCGCCGAAGGCGTCCGGGAAGCCGCCGCCGATCGCCAGGTCGTAGATGATGAAGAACGGGTGGTCGATCGCGTTGGCCCAGGTCGTCGCGTCCACCTGGTTGGCGTTGACGGTGTAGAAGTTGTTCCCGTCCAGGTAGAACCGGATCTGCTCGGGCGACACCGAGCGGTCGATCTCGGTCGCGTAGTCGTGGAAGCCGCTCTGGCAGCCGGGACAGGCGCGCTCGCCCGAACCGATGCCGGTGGACTCGTTGCACGGGCCGCCCGGGTTGACCCCGCAGTGGATCGTGCTGAAGACCGAGCTGCGGCCGTTGATGTCCTCCATGACGTCGATCTCGCCGGACTTCGGCCAGGTCACCCCGTCGCGCAGCGGCGCGCCGAGCATCCAGAAGGCCGGCCAGTAGCCCGCGCCGTTGGAGGTGGTGACGTCGGGCTGCTGGAGGACGGACTCGATCCGCACCACCCCGCCCGCCGGGGCGCCGAAGGCCGCCGACTGGGTCTCCACCCGGCCGGAGGTCCAGCCGGCCCGCGGGTCGGAGCCGGAGTGCAGCGCCTGGAGCACCAGGTGGCCCTGGCCGTCGTAGTAGACGTTCGAGGTGCTGCTGGTCATGGTCTCGATCTCGCCGGTGCCGAAGTTGCTGCCCGGTCCGGTGTCGTACTTCCACAGGCCCTGGTCGATGCCGGTGCCGGCGGCGCCGTTGAAGTCGTCGCTCCAGGTGAGCGAGAAGCCCGACGGGGGCGCGGGCGCCGCGACCGCGGTGCCCGTCGTCGTCGCGCTGATGGTGGCGGCCACCGTGAGCGCGGCGGCGGGGAGCAGCGAGAGCGCTCTGCGCCACCGCGGGTGTCGTGTCCGTGTCTGCTGGGGTCGCATGTGTTCAGCCTCCGAGTGGGGATCCGATCGCGGGGGATCGGTGAGGGGGCCGGTGCCCCGCACGCGCCCGGGCCGAAGTCCACCGGTGCACGTGAGGGGGGAGGGTGTGGTGCGCAGCGCTGCGGTCGCCCTTTTGAAGCAGGGTGAGGGGGCGCCAGAACCCTTCCGGGGCAGTTGAGTTGTGCAGTACAAATTCTGCGCGGTGAACCTATTTGGACTGAACCAATGAAGTCAATACTGCGTGCCGCCTCCTCCTCCCGGTGGGCGCGGCGGAGTCCGCAGCGCTCCGGCCGAGCCGCCCGGAGACTTTCGCCGGAGGTCTGGACATGCGGCGCGGCCGATGGTTGCATGCCGTCCTGTCCGCTCGTTCCAACGTTGGAATATCTGCCCCGGGCAGATCGTCGGCCTGCGCTCCGGGCTGCCCGCTTCCACCCCGGTCGGGGATCCGAAGTCCCCGACCGGCCACCCACCTCCCCCACCCACCGGAGAGCGGATCATGGCGAACCCGAAGGCCCCGACTCCCCCGTCGGCGCGAGGTCCTTGCGCGAGGTCCTTACCGGTCCGTGACGGCGCCGTCCGTCCCGGCCGGGTCGGCCGCGGGCCCGGGTAGCGTCCCGGGCATGAGGATCCTGGTGACGGGCGGGGCCGGTTTCATCGGTTCCGCGGTGGTCGGCGCGCTGCTCGCGGCCGGCCACGAGGTGCGGGTGCTGGACGCGCTGCTGCCCGCGGTGCACCCTTCGGGGCGGCCGGTGGCGGTGCCCCCGGGCGCGGAGTTCCGGCACGGCGACGTGCGGGACAGCGACGCGGTGGAGGCGGCGCTGGCGGGGGTGTCGGCGGTCTGCCACCAGGCCGCGATGGTCGGTCTGGGCACCGGTTTCGACGACGCCCCCGACTACGCGGGGTGCAACGACCTGGGCACGGCCGTGCTGCTGGCCGCGATGGCCCGGCGCGGGGTGCGCGACCTGGTGCTGGCGGGCTCGATGGTGGTCTACGGGGAGGGCGCGTACCGCTGCCCGGTGCACGGGCCGGTCGCCCCCGGCCCGCGGCGGGCCGCGGAGCTCGCCGCCGGGCGCTTCGAACCGCCCTGCCCGCGCTGCGCCGCCCCGCTGCTCCCCGGGCTGGTCGCGGAGGACGCCCCCGCCGACCCGCGCAACGTGTACGCCGTCACCAAACTCGCCCAGGAGCAGTTGGCCGCCGCCTGGGCCCGCACCTGCGCGGGCCGGGTCCTGACCCTCCGCTACCACAACGTCTACGGCCCGGGCATGCCCCGCGACACCCCGTACGCGGGCGTGGCCGCCCTCTTCCGTTCCGCGCTCGCCCGCGGCGAGGCCCCCCGGGTCTTCGAGGACGGCGCCCAGCGCCGCGACTTCGTCCACGTCTCCGACGTCGCCGCCGCGAACGCCGCCGCCCTCGCCGCCCTGCCGCACCGTCCGCCGGGCAGCACCCGCGCCTACAACGTGGGCAGCGGCGAGGTCCGCACCGTGGGCGACCTCGCCCGCGCCCTCGCCACCGCCCTGCGCGGCCCCGCTCCCCACACCACCGGCGAGTACCGCCTCGGCGACGTCCGCCACATCACCGCCGACTCCACCCGGCTGCGCACCGAACTCGCCTGGCGCCCCCGGGTCCCCTTCGCCACCGGCCTCGCCGAGTTCGCCACCGCCCCGGCCGCGCAGCCGGTCTGACCCTCCGTCAGCCGAGCTGCTCCCCCTGCCCCCTCCGTTCCCGTCAGCCGCTCCGCGCGGCGGGGAGGGTGATCTCGAAGCAGCAGCCGCCGTCGACGTTGCGGACCCGGGCGCGGCCGGCGTGGGCCTCGACGATGCCGCGGACGATGGCCAGGCCGAGACCGGCACCGCTGTCGGTGGCATCGGGCGTTCCGGGGCCGGTGGGGCCCGCGGGGCCGGGGAGGCGGGGGGTGCGGGCGGGGGTGCCGCGCCAGCCGGTCTCGAAGACCCGGGGCAGGTCGGGTTCGGGGATGCCGCCGCAGCCGTCGGTGACGGCGAGCACGACCGTGTCGGCGTCGCGGTGGGCGGAGACGGCGACGAGGCCGTCCGGCGGGGTGGCGCGGATCGCGTTGACCAGCAGGTTGCCGATCACCCGGGTGATCTCCCGGGGGTCGGCCTCGACCGGGTCCGCGGCGATCCGCCGCCCTTCGAGCCGGACGCCGCGCTGCCGGGCCAGCGGGTGGGCGCCGGCCAGGGCGTCGTCGACCAGGTCGTGCAGGGAGATCCGGGAGGGGGCCAGGGCGAGGGCCCCGGCCTGGATCCGGGAGAGTTCGAACAGGTCGTCGACCATGCCGGTGAGCCGTTCCACTTCGGTGCGGATCCGGGCCAGGTAGCGTTCCGGCTGTTCGGCGACGCCGTCCTCGAGGGCTTCGGCCATCGCGCGCAGGCCGGCCAGCGGGGTGCGCAGGTCGTGCGAGATCCAGGCGATGAGTTCGCGCCGGGAGGTGTCCAGGGCCCGTTCGCGGTCCCGGGACTCGGCCAGCCGGGCACTGGTCGCGGCGAGTTCGGCGCTGACCGCGGCGAGTTCCCGGCCGAGCGGCCGGTCCGGCGGGGTGAACCCGGACTCGCCGCCGACGGTGCGGGCCGCCCGGGCCAGCGCCCGGCCGCCCGCGGTGACCTGTCGGCCGAGCAGCGCGGCGGTGAGCAGCGCGACCACCGAGGCCATCGCCAGGACGGTGCCGACCACCCCGAGGTCGTGGGGGGAGAGGAACATCGCCTGGGCCACCGCGAACGTCCCCGAGGTGACGGCCAGGACGCTGACCACCGCGACGGCGAACAGCGTGAGCGCCAGCGAGCGGCGGCGCAGCAGGCGCAGCGCGGCGAGGCCGAGCAGCCCGGCGGCGGCCGCCCCGAGCGCGGCGAACAGCGCGATCAGCAGCAGGTCCTTCACGCCGCACCGCCCGCGCCCGTGTCCACGCCCGCACCCCGGTCCGGCCCGGCCGGGTCGTAGCGGTAGCCGACGCCCCAGACGGTGGTGATCAGCCGGGGTGCGCCCGGGTCGTCCTCGATCTTCTCGCGCAGCCGCCGGACGTGGACGGTGACGGTGGACAGGTCGCCGAAGTCCCAGCCCCAGACCCGTTGCATCAGCTCCTGCCGGGAGAACACCGTCCCGGGGTGCCGGAGCAGGAACGCGAGCAGGTCGAACTCCCGGCTGGTGAGCGGGAGTTCGCGGTCGGACCGGTGGGCGCGGCGGGCTCGGGGGTCGAGTGCCAGGTCGCCGGAGTGCAGCGGGGCGGCGGGGGCGGGCGCGGTGCGGGCGCGGCGCAGGATCGACTGGACGCGCAGGACGAGTTCGCGCGGGCTGAAGGGTTTGGTGACGTAGTCGTCGGCGCCGAGTTCCAGGCCGAGGATCCGGTCGGCCTCGTCGCCCTTGGCGGTGAGCAGCACCACGGGCAGGTCGGGGCGGTCGGGGCGGGCGCGCAGGCGGCGGAGGACTTCGAGGCCGTCCAGGCCGGGCAGCATCAGGTCGAGGACGAGCAGGTCGGGCCGGTGGCGTTCGGCCAGGTCGAGGCCGTGCTGTCCGTCCTCGGCCCGGTCGACGAGGTGGCCGGCCCGGGTGAGGTAGCCGGCCACCACCTCGCCGACGGTCGGGTCGTCGTCGACGACCAGGACGCGGGCGGGCTCCGGCGGTTCGGCGGGGGCGGGGCTGTGGGTCACCCGGCCGAGGATACGAGCCCGGGCGGGTGGGCCGGTCCGGTCCGGGCCGCCGTCCGGGCCGCCGTTCGGGTTCCGTAAGGTCTCCCGGCCCCGCCCGCTCCCGCCCCGCCCCGCTTCTCCCCGCCGCACGGCCTCCGTACGACCGCCGTACGGTCTCCGCACGGCCTCCGTACGACTTCCGTAAGGCGGCGGAGCGGCCGCGGCCGGGGGCGGCGTGGTTAGCGTGGCGGCTGTGACTCCTCCTCTCTTCCCGTCCTCGGTGGACGTGGTGCTGCCCTGCCTGGACGAGGTCCGGGCGCTGCCCTGGGTGCTCGGGCGGGTGCCGGCCGGCTGGCGGGCGATCGTG
Source organism: Kitasatospora sp. YST-16 (assembly GCF_026802215.1). Lineage (NCBI taxonomy): Bacteria > Bacillati > Actinomycetota > Actinomycetes > Kitasatosporales > Streptomycetaceae > Kitasatospora > Kitasatospora sp. YST-16. Next base: position 7,549,995 of record NZ_CP113837.1, on the reverse strand, counting down.
GTCGACAACGGTTCGCGGGACGGTTCGGCGGCGCTGGCCGCCGAATTGGGGGCGACGGTGGTGACGGAGCCGCGGCGCGGTTTCGGCGCGGCCTGCCACGCGGGGCTGCTGGCGGCCGACGCCGAGCTGGTGTGCTTCCTGGACTGCGACGGCTCGCTGGACCCGGCGCAGCTGCCCCGGGTGGCCGGGCCGGTGCTCGCGGGCACGGCCGACCTGGTGCTGGGGCGGCGGCGGCCGGTGTCGTCCGGCGCGTGGCCGCCGCACGCCCGGCTGGCGAACGCGGTGCTGGCCCGGCGGCTGCGGGCGCTGACCGGCGCGGCGCTGCACGACCTGGGGCCGATGCGGGCGGCCCGCCGGGACCGGCTGCTGGCGCTGGGGCTGGGCGACCGCCGCTCGGGCTACCCGCTGGAGATGGTGCTCGGGGCGGCGGCGGCCGGGATGCGGATCGGCGAGGTCCCGGTCGACTACCGGCCGCGGGCGGGGCGCTCCAAGGTGACCGGGACGGTGCGCGGCACCCGGCAGGCGGTGCGCGACATGCGGGCGGTGCTGGCCGCGCCGCCGCCGACGCTGCTGGTGCTGGCGAAGTCGCCGGTGCCGGGGCGGGTGAAGACCCGGCTGACCTCGCGGTTCACCCCGGAGCAGGCGGCGGCCCTGGCCGCGGCCGCGCTGGCCGACACCCTGGCGGCGCTCGGCCGCGTCCCGGCCGGGCGGCGGCTGCTGGTGCTCGACGGCGCCCCGGGCGACTGGCTGCCGCCGGGCTGGGAGGTGCTGCCGCAGGACGGCGGCGGCCTGGACCGCCGGCTCGCCGCGGCCTTCGGGCACGCCGCCCGGCTGGCCCCGGACGCCCCCGCGCTGCTGGTCGGCATGGACACCCCGCAGCTGGACCCGGCGGCCTTGGCCGCGCCGCTCGCCGCCGCCGAGCGCCCGGGCGTCGACGCCTGGTTCGGCCCGGCCGAGGACGGCGGTTTCTGGGCGTTCGGCCTGGCCCGCCCGACCCCGGCGCTGGCCGCCCGGCTGCTGCACGGCGTCCCGATGTCCACCTCCGGCACCGGCCGCGCGCTGCACCGCCGCCTCGACGAGGCCGGCCTGACGGTCCGTCGGCTGCCGACGCTGCTGGACGTCGACCACCCCGAGGACGCGGCCCGGGTCGCCGCCCTGGCCCCGGGCGGCCGCTTCGCCGCCCTGCACGCCCGGCTCACCAGCGCCGCGCCCCGCTCCCCGCCGGCCCGCCCCGGGCGGAGCGGTGAGCGCCGTGCCCTGGGCGGACGACCCGTTCGGGCGGGCGGTGCGGGCCGGACGCGGACCGCTGTGGCTGCGCCGGACGGACGGCGGGCGGGTGCCGCTGGAGGTGGAGCGCTGGTGCGCGCCGGCCGCCGGGGCGGACCTCGGGCTGCTGGCCCGCTGCCGGGGGCTGTCCGCACCGGTGCTCGACCTGGGGTGCGGTCCGGGCCGGCTGGTGGCGGAGCTGCTGGCGACGGGGGTGCCCGCGCTGGGAGTGGACGTCTGCGCGGCCTCGGTGGACCGCACCACCGGCCTGGGCGCCCTCGCCCTGCACCGCTCGGTGTTCGACCGGCTGCCCGCCGAGGGCCGCTGGGGCGCGGTGCTCCTCGCCGACGGCAACCTGGGCATCGGCGGTGACCCCGCCGCCCTGCTGGCCCGCTCCGCCGGACTGCTCGCGCCGGGCGGGCTGGTACTGGTGGAGACCGCACCGGAAGAGGTCGACGAGGTGGTGCCGGTCCGGGTGGAGGGCCCGGACGGCGCCGGCCCCCCGTTCCCCTGGGCCCGCTGCGGCCCGGCGGCCGCCCTGCGCCACGCCCGCACCGCCGGACTGGCCCACCGGGAACAGTGGCGCTCCCACGGCCGGTCCTTCCTCGCCCTCCACCGCCCCTGACCCCACGGGGGTCGGGGGTCGGTGAGGGGGTCACCCCCGCCCTGCGGTTTCCGTCCGCCGCTCCGCCCCGGCCGGCTGTCCTTCCTCCGTCCACTGGGGGTGCTCGCGCGCGGCCCAGTCCCGTTCGACGCTGCCGGTGCGCATGCCGCGCCGGGCCTCGGGGTCGCGGGCGGCCATCCGGAGGTGGCCGGCCACCACGACGGCGACGGCGAGCGCGAACCAGTCGTGGACGAAGGTCGCACCGGTCCGCCAGACCGCGGGCGCCAGGTGGGTGAACCACATCAGCAGGCCGGTGCCGAGCATCACCAGGATCGTGCCGAGCGTCCACTGCGCGTACAGCTTCTGCCCGGCGTTGAACTTCCCGGCCGGCCGGTGCGGGGAGCGGCGGCGGAGCGCGCGCAGCCAGTCGCGGTCGGCGGCGGTGAACCGGCCGAGCCGGGTGGCGTCGCGGCGCATCGCCCGGGTGGCGAGGGCCAGCAGGAGGGGGACGGGCAGCAGCAGGCCGCTCCACTCGTGCACCGTGGCCACCAGCCTCCGGCGGCCGACGAGTTGGGACAGCGGCGGCAGGTAGAGGCAGGCGGCGGTGGCCAGGCAGACGAGCATCAGCGCGGCGGTGGCGCGGTGGGCCCGGCGCTGGGCGGGGGTGAAGCGGGGCCGGCGGTCAGGCGGTCGGGGCATCGTCGCGTCCGTTCGATCGGCCGACCCAGGCGTCCACGTCGTAGCCGAGCCGTTCCCAGTAGCCGGGGCGGACGGTGTCGGTGACGGTGATCGAGGACAGCCACTTGGCGGACTTGTAGAAGTACATGGGGGCCACGTAGAGGCGCACCGGTCCGCCGTGGGCGTGGCCGATCGGGGTGTCCTGCATCCGCAGGGCGACCAGGACGTCGTCGCGGCGGGCCTGTTCCAGCGTCAGGCTCTCGGTGTAGGCGCCGTCGAAGCAGCCGAAGCTCACCGCGCGGGCGTCCGCCCGCACTCCGGCGGCGTCCAGCAGCGCGGACAGCGGGACGCCCTCGAACGGGGTGGCCGGCACCCGCCAGCCGGTGACGCACTGCACGTCGTGGACGATCCGGCGCTGCGGGAGGGACCTCAGGTCGGCCAGCCGCAGGGTGGTCGGGCGGTCCACCAGGCCGTCGACGGTGAGGGTGTAGTCGGCCTCCCCGCGGTCGGGTACCGAGGCGGTCACCGAGTAGTAGCGGAACCCGCCCCCGCCGGGCAGCAGCCCGGTGAGCCCGGTCGGGTCGCTGCGGGTGACCGCGTCCTGGGCGCGCTGCAGCCAGGGCCCGGCCGCGACCCCGGCCGCCCCGAGCCCCAGCAGCCCGAGCACCACCCGCCGCCCGACCGGCGCACCGCGCTCCGCCGCTCCGGCTGCCCCGTCCGTTCCGGCTGTCCCGGCTGTTCCGGCTGTTCCGTCGTCTGCGTCCACGGGCCGATTCGACCAGCCCGCCGGGCCGTTGACCAGGGCCGCGGAGGCGCTGTCAGACTTCCGTCATCTCTTCCGGAGCCGGAGCCGGAGCCGGTCCCACACCTGGTGCCGGAACCGGACCCGGGACCGCGGCCGCCCCCGCGGCCGCCAGGCGGGACCGCCGCCAGGCCGCGGCGAGGACGATCGACAGGGCGGCCCCGTAGGCGAGTTGCTGCACCCGTTCCCCTCCCGCCAGGTACAGGACCTGGGCGGCGGCGGGGACCGCCAGCCACTCCCAGCGGCCGTCGAGGGCGGCCAGCGCGACCACCGGCAGCCCGTACCAGGGGTACCCGGGGCCGGCCAGCAGCAGGGCCCCGCCGGTCACCAGCAGGGCGCCCCGCCAGGGACGTCGCGGGTCACCCCGGCGCAGCACCCGGAGGACCAGCGCGGCGAGCAGCAGCCCGGCGGCCCACGGGACCGCCCGGTCGGGCAGGGCCGCCCGCAGCAGTCCGAACCGTTCCAGGCCGTCCTGCCGGTAGCCCTCCTCGCGCAGGTAGCCGGGCAGGTAGCCGAGCACCCCGGTGCCGGACGCCAGCACGTACGGCAGGTAGCACAGCGCGAACACCCCGCCCGCGGCCCCGACCGCCCCGAGCCCGGCCCGGAACGCCCCGCGACTGCGGCCCCCGCCGCCCGTCGCGCCGCCCAGCGCCCCGGAGAGCAGCCCCGGCAGGGCCAGCGCGGGCAGCAGTTTGACGGCCGTCGCCGCCCCCAGCAGCGCGCCGCCGGCCGCGGCCCTCCGCCGGACGGCCAGGCCGAGCCCGGCCACCGTCAGCAGCGTGCCCAGGACGTCCACGTGCGCGTCGTTGACCGCCCACACCGCGACGCCCGGGCACCAGGCCCACAGCGCGGCCCGCCGCCGTCCGCCCGTGACGGCCAGCAGCGCGCCGGTGGTGGCGACGGCCAGCAGCGCCCCGGCGGCCTGCGCGGTGCGGACCCGGTCGCCGAACGGGTGCTGGGCGAGGAACCAGGCTTCGGCCAGCGGCGGGTAGACGGTGTGCACGGCGGGCCGGTTGATCCGGGTGCAGGCCCCGTCGGCGGTGCGCCGCTCGTCCCATCCCCGGCAGCCGTCGTCGGCCGGGAACAGCCCGGGGTCGCGCAGCGGGGCGAGCGCCGGGTCCTGCGGGGCGTGCGCGTACGGCGAGATCCCGGCCGCCTGCACCCGCCCGTCCCACACGTACCGGTGGGCGTCGTCACTGGTGCGCGGCGGCACGAGCAGCCCGGTGGCGGCCACCAGCACCCCGCCGGCCAGCACCAGCCGCGCCACCTGCCGCTCCGGCACCCGGCGCAGCAGGAGCAGCGCACCGCCGAACAGCAGCGCGTCGGCGGCGTACCAGCCGTACAGCGGCGGGCGGTTGCCGAGCGTGCCGCCGGTGGTGAAGGTCAGCACGAGGCACCCGGCCAGGGCCGCCAGGGCGAGGGCGCAGAGGAGTGCGGGTCGTCCGGTCACCGCTCCACCCTGGCACCGCTGCGCCTCCGAACGGCCGGGCCGGGCCCGGCCGTTCGCGTTCCGTAAGCACCCCGCCGATCCGCCCGCGCGACTCCCGATCCGCCCGACGTTCGGATTCCGTAAGCAGGTCGCAGCCCGTCCGCCGGGCCCGGTCGCGCTTCGATGGAGGACGTGAACTCCCTTCCTCCGGCTGCCCGTCGGCGGCTCGACCGGCCGCTGCCCGCCCCGCCCGACGCGCTGCGGCGCGGCCCGTTCCGGGCGGGGGCGTTCCGGTCCCCGGCCCGGGGTCCGCGCACCGCCGTGGTGCTGGGCCGCTGGCTGGGCGCGGCGCTGCTGCTGTGCTTCGCCACCGGCCTGGTCAGCCATCTGCTCCAGGACCCGCCGCGCTGGCTGCTCGCGGTCGGGCTGCCGACCCGGCCGGCCGGCGGCTACCGGGTGACGCAGGGGCTGCACGTGGCCTGCGGTCTGGCGGCGGTCCCGCTGGCGGGCGCGAAGCTGTGGTCGGTGTACCCGCGCCTGTTCGAGTGGCCGCCGGCCCGGAGCGTGCGGCACGCCCTGGAGCGGGCGGCGGTCGCCGCCCTGGTGGCGGCCGTCCTGCTGGAGCTGTTCACCGGGCTGCTGAACACCTTGCAGTGGTACCCGTGGCCGTTCCCGTTCCGGCAGACCCACTACTGGACGGCGTGGACGGCCGTCGGCGCGCTGCTGGTCCACCTCGCCGTCAAGGCCCCGGCGATCGCCGCGCACTGGCGGCGGTCCGGCACCGTCCCGCTCGCCGGGCGGCGGGCCCTGCTGGCGGCGACGGCGACGGCCGTCGGGGCGGTCACCCTGACCACGGCCGGCCAGTCCGTGCCGTGGCTGCGCGCCCTCGACCTGTTCGCCCCGCGCCGCCCCGGCGCGGGCGGCAGCGCCCTCCCGGTCAACCGCACCGCCGCGCAGGCCGGGACCGCCACCGTCCCCGCCGACTGGCACCTCACCGTCAACGGCCCGACCCCCTACCGCCTCGACCTCGCCGCCCTGCGCGCCCTGCCCCAGACCACCGCCGTCCTCCCGATCGCCTGCGTGGAGGGCTGGAGCGCCGACGGCCGCTGGACCGGCGTCCCGCTGCCCGACCTGCTGCGCCGCGCCGGACTCCCGCCCGGCTCCGCCGTCCGCGTCACCTCCCTGGAAGCCGACGGCCCCTACCGCACCACCGACGTCCCCGCCCCCTACGCGGACCACCCCCGCACCCTCCTCGCCCTCGCCCTGGACGGCCGCCCCCTGACCCCCGACCACGGCTTCCCCGCCCGCCTGATCGCCCCGAACCGCCCCGGCGTCCTCCAGACCAAGTGGGTCACCCGGATCGACCCCCTCTGACCCCCGCCCCTCCTCCCTCCCCCGGAGCCCCCATGCGCCCCGTCCGCACCGCCCTCCTGCTCGGCGGCCTCGCCCTGCTCCTCACCGGCCTGACCGGCCTGCTCACCGATCCCCACGTCAGCGACCCGTTCGACGTGCTGCTGTGGGCCGCCGGGCTGCTGGTGCTGCACGACGGGGTGTGGCTGGCGCTGGTGTGCGGGGTGGGGGCGGCTCTCGCGGGGCGGCCGGTGCTGCGGGGTTGGCTGGTGGTCGCGGCGGCGGTGGGTGCGGTGGCCGTTCCGGCGGTGCTGCGGGCGGGCGACGACCGCGGGAACCCGACGCTGCTGCCGCTGCCGTACCTCCGCAACGGGCTGCTGTTCCTCGCCGCGAGCGCCGCTGCGGCCGCGCTCGCCGCCCTCGTCCGCCGGGCCGTCAGGAGGGCACCCCGGGCAGGCCGGTGACCATCCCGTCCAGGGCGTGGGAGCAGGGGCAGTCGCGGGTGGTGGGCAGTGATTCCAGGGCTTTGAACAGGACGGTGCGCAGGCGGTCGACGTTGCGGGCGAAGACTTCCAGGACTTCGGCGTGGGTGACGCCCTCGCCGGTCTCGACGCCCGCGTCCAGGTCGGTGACCAGGGCCAGGGAGGTGTAGCAGAGGCCGAGTTCGCGGGCCAGCACCGCCTCCGGGTGCCCGGTCATCCCGACCACCGACCAGCCGTTGGCGGTGAACCAGCGCGACTCCGCCCGGGTGGAGAACCGCGGGCCCTCGACCACCACCAGCGTGCCCCCGTCCACCGGCTCCCAGGCCAGGCCCCGCGCCGCCGCCAACGCCACCGCCCGCCCCCGCGGGCAGTACGGGTCGGCCATCGACACGTGCACCACCTCCGGCACCGAACCGTCCGGCAGCACCCGACCGTCGTAATAGGTCTGCACCCGCCCCGACGTCCGATCGACGAACTGGTCCGGCACCAGCAGCGTCCCCGGCCCGTACTCGGCCCGCAGCCCGCCCACCGCACACGGCCCCAACACCTGCCGCACCCCCAACGCATGCAACGCCCACACATTGGCCCGGTAATTGATCCGGTGCGGCGGCAACCGGTGCCCACGCCCATGCCTCGGCAAGAACGCCACCCGCCGCCCACCCACCCCACCCACGAACAACGCATCCGACGCCGACCCATAAGGCGTCTCCACACGCACCTCGACGACATCATCGAGCAGCGCGTACAGACCCGATCCCCCGATGACGCCCAGTTCGGCGGTGGGTTGACGGTCCGTCACCCGTTGCGCCCCGGTGTTTCCAGCAGTGGTGGTGGTCATGCCCCTCACCCTACGGAGGACGCCCGGCGGGCCCGCCGCCCCCGGCCTTACGGTTTCCTGACGCCCGGTTCCCCGCCCCGGGGAACCCTCACCCGCCCCGCCGGGGCGGCCAGTGGTCGAGCGGCAGCGGGCCCCGGGAGCGGACGGTGCGGATGGCGAAGGTGGAGCGGGCGTCGCGGACCGGGCCGACCGCGAGGATCTCGTCCAGCAGGACCTGCTCGTAGCTGGCCAGGTCGGGGACGGCGATCTCCACCAGGAAGTCGGCCTCGCCGGAGACCACGTGGCAGGCGACCACCGCGGGGATCGCGCACAGCGCCTCCTCGATGGAGCGCGAGGTCTCCCGCGAGTGCTGCTCCACCCGCAGCGCGACGAACACCGTCAGCCCCAACCCGACCCGGTCCCGGTCGAGTTCGGCCCGGTACCCGGCGATCACCCCGTCCGCCTCCAGCGCCTTGGTGCGGCGCAGCGCGGAGGACGGCGAGAGCCGGACGGCCTCGGCGAGGTCCACGTTGGGGGTCCGGCCGTGGCGCTGGAGGTGGGCGAGGATGGCACGGTCGATACGGTCGTACTGCGGGCTCGACATGCTGTGCACCCTACGGCGTGCGCGCACCGCTCGGAGCGGCGTCCGACGCTGTCGGGCCCAGACGGCGCCGTCCTCGCGCAGGGCACGGTGTCCGGCAGTTGACCGGCCGTCAGGCCGCTGCCGCCCCGTCCGGCAAATTCGCTACCCGGCGGCCGGAGCCCCGTGATACACCACCGGCGTGCAGAAAATCCTGGAGTACCCCGAGGTCCTGCGGCTGATCGAGGACCGCTCGACCGCGTTCCGTGCCGCGCTCGTTTCCGCCCCCGACCTCGACGTCCAGGTCCCGACCTGCCCGGACTGGACGCTGCGCGAGCTCGCGCAGCACCTCGGGGACGGCCGCCGCCGCCAGGCCGCGATCGTCGCGGCGGGCCCGGGCGCCGAGCCCCCGGCGAGGACGGACCCGAAGGGCGCCCCGACCGCGCCCCGCGACCGCGAGGCCCTGGACGCCTGGCTCGCCGAGTCGACCGAGCTGATGCTCGCCGCACTGCGCGAGGCCGGCCCGGACCGCGGCTGCTGGACGTGGTGGGGCCGCTCGCAGGCCCCGGAGACCAGCGGCGCCGTGGCCCGGCACCAGGTCCAGGAGATCGCCGTCCACACCTACGACGTCCAGCTCACCCTGGGCGCCGCCCGGCCGCTGCCCGCGGACGTCGCGGTCGAGGGCGTCGACGAGTTCCTGACCACCGTCTCGGCGACGTCCGTCCCCTGGCCGTTCAAGCCCGCGACCATCGACCTGCACGCGACCGAGGGCGGCTCCTGGCGCCTGACCCTCGACCCCGGCGGCGTCCGCTGCACCGACCTCGCCGCCGACGCGGAGCCGGGCGACCTGGTGGTCCGCGGCACGGCGAGCGAACTGGTCCTCTACTTCTACGCGCGCACCCCGTTCGAGGGCCTGGAGATCACCGGCGACACCGAGCCGATGGAGCAGCTCGCGGAGTGGGACCCGAACGAGTAGGCCGCGCACGCGGGCCGCGTCCGCCGCTGGTGCACGTGCCCCCGCGGGCGCGGCCGGGCCCGGAGCCGTGGACATCGCCGGCCGCTCTGTCCCGGCGCCCCATCCCGCCGCCCCACCCCGCCACCCTGCCTCGTATCCCCGGCACGCACTGCCGCCGAATAGCGCTTTCCCGGCATGACCTGCCGCCGGAGCCCTCCCCCGGGGCTGATTTCGCCAGCGGATGCCGCGCGATCGGGGCCAGGATCAGGGCATGACCAACACCCCGTCAAACACCCGTCCCCGTCCCCGGATCCGTCCTTCCTCCGCCCTCCCGTCCTCCCGCCTCTCCACCGCCGGGGCGTCCGCGCTGTACATCGGCGCGCTGCTCGGCCCGAGCCTGCTGCTCCTGCCGGGGCTCGCGGCGCGCGCGGCGGGTCCGGCCTCGCTGCTGACGTGGCTGGCGCTGCTGGCGCTGTCCGGGCTGATCGCGGTGGTGTTCTGCGCGCTCGGCACCCGGCTGGGCTCCGCGGGCGGCGTCGCCGGGTACACGGCGGCGGGCCTGGGCGCGCGGGCGGGCCGGGCCGCCGCGTGGTGCTTCCTGGCGGGGGTGGTGGCCGGCGCGCCGGTGGTCTGCCTGATCGGCGGGAGCTACGCGGCGGCGGCCGTCGGTGCGGACGGGACGGCGGCCGTCCGGGCGGGGCTGGTGCTGCTGGTGCTGGTGCTCGCGGTCCGGCTGCTGGGGGTGCGCACCGGCGCGGGGCTGCAACTGGTGCTGGTGTCCGCACTGGTGGGCCTGGTGCTGTTCGCGGTGCTGGGCGCGGCCCCGGCCGCCCGGGCCGCGCACTGGACGCCGTTCCTGCCGCACGGCTGGAGGGGGGTCGGGCAGGCCGCGCCGCCGCTGATGTTCGCGTTCGTCGGCTGGGAGGCCGCCGCCTCGCTGACCACCCGGCTGCGCGACCCGCGCCGCCAGCTGCGCCGGGTGGTGCTGATCGCCTTCGCCGTCACCTCGCTGCTCTGCCTGGGCCTGGCCGCCGCGACGGTCGCGGTGCTCGGGCCGGGCGCGGGCGGCTCCGTCCCGCTGGCCGACCTGATGCGCGCCGCGATCGGCGGCCGGGGCCCGCTGCTGGCCGCCGGCGCCGCCCTGGTGCTCACCCTGGCCGCCACCAACACCTACCTGACGGGCGCCGCCGCCCTGTTGGACGCCCTGCTCCCGTCCGGGACGGCGGCCGGCCGCCGCGGTTCGCTGATCGTGCTGGCCGCCACCGTGCTCACCGGCGTCCCGCTGTTCGCCCTGGTCGGCACCGGCGCCTTGACCACCTCCCAGCTGGTGGCCGTCCCCACCGCCCTGTTCCTCACCGTCTACCTGACCTGCACCGCGGCGGCGGTCCGCGTCCTGGACGGCGCGCCGCGCCTGGCCGCCGCCGTGAGCTGCCCGGCGGTGCTGGCCCTGCTGCTCGGCACGGGCTGGCCGGTGCTGGCCGCCGCCGCGGTGGCCCTCGCCGCCGCCACCTTCGATCGAACGGGCGACCGACCCTCGCCCACGCATTCCGCCGCAGGTCAGGAGGGTTCACCGGCCGGTGGGGTTTGACCCCGAACGACTACCGCGCACCACGGTGACGGTCCGATGATCGGGCAATGGACCATGCCGCGGGCGCATACCCGCCGCCACTCCCCCCGCACCACCCGCACCCCCCACTTCCCCTGCCGCACCACCCTCCCTGGCCGCTGCCTTGGCCCTGGCCCTGGCACTGCCACACCCCCACGCCAACGCCGACGCCGCCCCCTTCGCCCTCCCCGACCCCCACCCCTTCGCCCTCCCCGACCCACTCACCAACTCCCAGCCCCACTCCCGCACCCACTACGCACCCGGCCCCCACGCCGAAACCCACACCCACACCCACACCCACCGTCCCGCACCCGTCGCACCCGCCCACCCCGTCCGCCTCCCACCACCCCCAGGCCCAGGCCCAGGCCCTCGTCCCCACCCCGTCCCCACCCCCACCTCCGTCCCACTCACCGACTCCCACCCCTACGCACACCCCCACCCCCGCCCCGACCCCCACCGCCGCCCACTCGACCCTGGTCGCCGCCCCGCCGCCGGACACCCCGGCCGGGCCGGGGCCGCTCGAGCCCTCGGTCTGGGCGACCGTCCTGCTCGTCACCGTCCTGCTGCCGGCCGCGCTCGCGGCCCTCGCCGGGCAGCACTTCGCCTTCTCCAGGAGGAGCCGTTGAATCCCGCTCCGTTGATCGGCGCCCTCGGGGCCATGGCGCTCGCGGTGGGCGCGCTCGCGGTGGCGCACCGGGTGCGCCCAGAGGTTCCGGAGGGCGAGCCGTTCCCGGAACCGCATCCCACGCTCGGGGCGATCGGCTCCGGGCTGCTGTCCGGGTTCACCCTGCTGACGGGGTTCCTGATCGCCACCGGTTGGGCCGCCCGCAGCACCGGCATCGTGCCGCCGGACGGCCTGTACATCGCGGACCTCGCGGCGGGCGGCGCCGTCCTGCTGTACCCGTCGCTCGCGGGGCTGCCGTTCACTCCCCGGTACATCACGGCGGTGTGCCTGTTCGGACTGCTGGTCGGCTACGTGATGGTGACGGCCGTTCAGCTCCGGCCCTGATCCGCGTCGCAGGCCGCCGGAAAAAGGGGTGCCCCGCCGGCCCACGGGTGGGGGGTGGCCGGCGGGGCGGGGAAGGATGGTTCAGGAGGTGGTGCAGGCGGCGCCGTTCAGCGTGAAGGCGGTCGGGGTGGTGTTGTTCGACCCGTACGTGGCCTGCAGGCCGAAGCTGGTGGAGGCGCCGGCCGCCAGGGTGCCGTTGTAGCCGAGGTCGGTGGCGGTGACGGCGGCCCCGCTCTGGGTGACGGTGGCGTTCCAGGCACTGGTGATCTTCTGGTCACCGGGGAACGTCCAGCCGAGCTTCCAGCCGGAGATCGCGCTGCTGCCGGTGTTCTTCACCGTCACGTCGGCGGTGAAGCCGCCCGCCCAGGAGTTGGCCCGGTACGCGATCGAGCAGGACGCGTTCCCGGTCGGCGGCTGGGACGTCGGCGGCTGGGAGGTCGGGGGCTGCGACGTCGGGGGCTGCGAGGTGGGGGGCTGCGAGGTGGGCGGCTGGGACGTCGGCGGCTGCGAGGTGGGCGGCGTGCTCGGGTCGGACGCGTTCTGGGCCAGCTGGTAGGCGATGTCGGGCACGAACGTCCCGGCCGCGGCCGCGCAGCCGTCGGCCTCGCCCGGGGGCTTGATCCACAGGAAGGCGTCGACCGCGCTGTCGTTGGTGGCGGCGGTCGGGTAGTTGCCGATCTTGCGACCGCTCGGGTCGCACCAGACGCTGCCCGCGGGACCGTTGCCGTTGCGGCTGGTGTCGATGACGGCGTGCAGGTTGCCGGGGTTGCCGAGGGCGTTCAGCACGTTGTGGGCGAACGAGGTCTCGTTGGCGGTGGTGTTGAAGTTGGAGACGTTGCTGAAGAAGCCGTCCGCGTTGAGCACGCCCGCGCTGCGCAGCCGGTTGGCCTGCTCGGAGGCCGAGTTCCAGGCGGAGTGGCCGGCGTCGAGGTAGACCTTGGCGTTCGGGTTGGCGGCGTGGATGGTGCCGACGGCGCGGGACAGCGAGGCGAACCGGTCGCTCTGCTGCTGGGCGCTCAGGCAGGTGGTGAGCGCGATCGAGTCGGGCTCCAGCACCACGACCGAGCGCGAACTGCCGAGCCCGGCCGCGAACTTGCCGACCCAGGCGTCGTACGAGCCGAGGTCGGGGGCGCCGCCGGCCGAGGCGCCGCCGCAGTCCCGGTTGGGGATCATGTAGGCCACCAGCACCGGTACCTGGCCGGCCTGGGCGGCGGCCGAGGTGACCGTGCGGACGTCGGAAGTGATGGTGTCGGGGCGGTAGTTGGCGAACCAGATGCCCTGCGACTGGCTGGCGATCCGCTTGGAGATCACCGGCGCCCGGTAGTCGCCGGGGTTGGCCGCGGCCCACTTGACCACCTGCGAGGTCGGGTCCTTGTAGAACTGGGTGTCGGCGGCCAGGCTGCCCTGCACGGCCGCGTCCGCCCCGGACTGGGTGACGGCGACCAGGCCGACGGCGGCGGTTGCGGCGGCGAGGGCGAGGGCGGCGGCGCGACGGGTCGGCCGGGCGGGCGGGACGGCGGCGCGACGGTGGGGGTCGGGGGTGTGCACGGTGTCCTCCGGGGGGTGCTCTCGGGTGGGAGAGGCGGTCGGCATCGAGGTGGGGACATGCTGACCGGGGACGATGCGGGAGCCGAAGCGTGGGAGCGCTCCCGCAGCGAACCGCGGCCGATGCTAGCGGCCCGACCCGCCCCCGCGGCAGGCCCCCCGCACCACGAACTCCCGCCCCGCCACCCGCCGCTGACCCCGCGCCACGCTGTCGAACTGCTGTCGAACGGCCCCTTCGCACACGTCGCACCGCACTTCGGAAGGGTCCCCGACAACCCTCCCGATCCGGGAAACTTTCACACCCGGCCGCCGCCGGGCCCCCCGGGGACAGCCTTCCGGCCCCACCGCGCGGTGGCGAGGCACCCCTTGAACCCGCAACGGAGCGGTACGGTGCCGTCGGTGTCCCCGACGGCATGCGTCCCGGTTCAGTCGGCCGTCAACGGGTCGGCCCGGGCGAGGAGTTCGGCGAGCGGGGTGCCGGTGCGGGCGGCGATGGTCCGGCGGGAGCGCAGTTGGGCGCGGGTGCGGGGGCGGAACTTGGGTTCCCGTCCGCATCCGCAGGGTTCGAAGCCCTCGTAGCGCAGTCCGGCGGCCAGCACGGCCGCGACCACCGACCAGGCCTTCCGGTCGGTCCGGCGGGGTGCGGCGAAGTCGTGGCCGGCGCAGGCCAGCGGCTCGGTGCAGTTCGGGCAGCGGTAGCCGGGGCCCCGGTGGTCGGCGGGGTGGCGCTTGAAGCTGACCCGGCAGGACACGCACGCGTAGTGCATCTTGGCGGGGAAGACGGCGTAGGTGCACACGGCCCCGACCCTACCGGCGACCGCCCACCGCCCGCCGCCCGTTTCCACCCCGTTCCCGTCCCGACCGGGGAACCGGCGAGGGGCCGGGGCGGGAACCGGCGAGGGAACCGGCGAGGGGCCGGGCCGGAGGACGAATCCCGGCCCGGCCCCTCGCGCACGACGCTGAACACCGGTCAGCTACGGTGCTGGACACCGGTCAGCCACGGTGCTGACGGCCGATCAGCTGCCGGTCTTGGCGCCCTTCATCAGCTCGGTGAAGTCCACCGTGTCGCTCGCCTGCGGGGCGCTGGTCTCGACCTGGGTCCCGTAGTCGGAGTAGAGGCCGGTCGCGGTGAACAGGCCGGCCTTCATCTGGAGCTGTTCGACCTTCTTCGCCAGCAGGTTGTCCGCGGTGATCCAGACCTCGATGTGGTCGCTGGTGGCTCCGGCGGTGGCGAGCTGCTGCTTGAGGCCGTCGACCTGTTCCTGGGTCAGGCCCTGGGCGATGGCCTGCCCGGCGAGGTCGTCGGTCGTGACGTCGCCGGTGTACTTGGTGGTCGGGGCGCCGTTCACGGTCTCGGTGCCGGCCTCGTTGATCTTGCCGGAGGCGATCAGGGCCCGCACCGAGGCGATCGGGTCGGCGGTCTGCAGCTGCTTCTTGAGGCTCTCGCCGGAGGGGCCCATCAGCTTGGCGAGGTCCGCGTAGTCGTACTTGATCCAGTGGGCGCCGCCGAGCTGGCTCGCCATCCCGTCGCCCATGTTCACGTACATCGCGTCGCCGAGGTAGCGGGCGGTGAAGCTGCCGTCGCCGCCGGCCTTGGCGATGTTCGTGCCCAGCGCGCCGCCGAGGCTGCCGGTCAACTGGCCCTGCATGCCGTGCTCCCAGGCGATGGCGCCCTTCATCTCGTTCTTCGTGCCGCCGATCTCGGTGACCAGTTCGACCTTGGCGGACTTGGCCGCGCTGGTCTTGTCCCCGACCATCTTGAGCAGCGCGGCGGGCGTCAGGGCGGCGTCCTTCGTGGCGGCCGCCGAGCTGCCGCCGCCGTTGCCGTTGCCCTTGTCCGAGCCGTTCGGGGCGGCGTCGCCGCCGGCGCCCTTGCTTCCGCAGCCGGTCGCGGTCAGTGCGAGCGCGACGGCGGCAACGGCGAGGAACGTACGTCCGGTTGTGCGCATGAGCTTCTTCTCTCCCCCTGGGAACGCTCCGGGCGCGGTGTCTCCGCCCCCGGTGCCGACGGGCACGTTACCCGAGGTCCCCCGTCGCCGTTCTCCGGTTTTCGTGCCGGACTCTAGCCGATGCCGACGACAGCCCTGCGGCACCCCCGCACCGGCCCTGCGGCACCCCCGCACCGACCCGGCGACGCCCCCGCACCGGCCCTGCGGCGCTCCCCCGACCGCCCTGCGGCCCCCCCCCCCCCCGCGCAGGGGCGTCCCCGCCGGTTCAGGCGGCCTCGACGGGCAGTTCGGCGAGCCGCCACTCGAGCATTCCGTCGTCGAGCCGGACGGCCCGGCGGCCGCGCGCGTGCAGCAGTCGGAGGGCGTCGTGGGAGAGGGCGCAGTACGCGCCGCGGCAGTAGACGACGACCTCGGTGTCGGCGGGGAGTTCGCCGATCCGGTCGGCGAGTTCCTCGACGGGGATGGAGAGCGCGCCGGGGATGTGTCCGGCGGCGTACTCCTCGGCGGGGCGGACGTCGAGGACGACGACCCGTCCGGCGGCGACCAGGGCGTGCAGTTCCTCGCGGGTGAGGCTGTCGTCGGCCGGGTCGGCGCCGAGGTAGGCGGCGCTGGCGGGGGCGACGGCGGCCTGGTGGCGGGCGGCGACCTGGCGGAGCTGCGCGAACAGGGCTGCGACGTCGTCCCCGGCGAGGCGGTAGTGGATCCGGACGCCGTCGCGGCGGGTGGCGACGAGTCCGGCCTGCTTGAGGGTCTGCAGGTGGGCGGAGGCGGTGGTGAGGTTGAGCCCGGCGGTCCTGGCGAGGGCTTCGACGGTGCGTTCGCCCTGGGCCAGCAGGTCGAGCAGTTCGAGCCGCTTTCCGTTGGAGAGGGCCTTGCCGGTGGTGGCGAACGCCTCGTACAGCTCGGTCTTCGCGGCCCGGTCCGCCACGGCGGTCACCTCTTCCTCGCGCATTCTATGGAATAAGGGTACTGCCGCGCCGGTCGCCGTCCCGCCGCTCAGCGCTGCGGCGCGCGGGCGGGTTCGGGCAGGTCCAGGGTGGCGATGTCCTCGCCCATGGCGAGCATCCGCTCCAGCAGCACGCGCCGGCCGAGCAGGGTGTTGCGCAGCCACAGTCCGCGGGCGGTGCGCGGGGCGAGGAAGGGGCCGGTGCGGTCGCCGCCGCGCTGGCAGCGTTCGGCGTAGGGGCGGACGGTGCGCTCGTAGCGGGTGAGGGCGGCGCGGTGGTCGCCGTCGGCGCGGGCGAGTTCGGTGGCCAGCACGTACGCGGCGACCAGTGCGGTGCCGGTGCCCATGCCGCCGATGGTGGCGCCGCAGGCGGCGTCGCCGAGCAGGGCGATCCGGCCGGTGGACCAGGCGGGGACGTCGGCGCGGCTGATCGAGTCGACGTACAGGTCGCGGTCGTCGACCTCGTCCAGGGTGGCGAGCAGTTGCGGGACGGGGTGCGGCAGGTCGGCGAAGCGCTCGCGCAGCAGGGCCTTGAGGCGGGCGGGGTCGTGCCGGTCGAGGGCGAGTTCGGGTGCGGCGAACAGCAGGAAGGCGCCGGCCCGTTCGGGGTCGCGGGGGTCGGCTCCGGCGGCGGCGAGCCGGCCGGGGGTGTTGAGGCCGGTGCTGCCGGCGGGCAGACCGAGGCGGTTGGCGAAGGGCCAGGTGGCGGCGTAGTAGCCGAGGTGGCGGACGTACTGCCGTTCCGGTCCGAAGGCGAGGGCGCGGACCCGGGAGTGCAGGCCGTCGGCGCCGACCACCAGGTCGAAGTGCCGTTCGGGGGCGTGCCGGAAGCCCACTCGGACGCCGCCGGTGTCCTGCTCGTCCTGCCGCAGGGTGGTGACGGTGTCGCCGAACAGGTACTCGGTGCCGGGGGCGCTGTGCCGGTGCAGCAGCCGGGCCAGGTCGCCGCGCCGGATCTCCACCTCGCCGCCGGCGAACTCGGCGGGCAGCCGCAGCCGGGTGCGACCGCGGACGTCGGTGAAGGTCATCGGGGTGCCGCCGGTCTGCCGTTCGCGCAGTTCCTCCAGCAGGCCCATCCGCCGCAGCACGGTCAGGTGGGTGGGGCCGCGGAAGTCGACGGCCTGCCCGCCGGCCCGCAGCCCGGGGGCGAGTTCGACCACGGTGGGCCGGTGCCCGTACCGGGCGAGCCAGTACGCGAGCGCGGGGCCGCCGATGCCGGCGCCGGAGATCAGGATCCGCATGGTGTTCCTCCCGCGGCGGGTCACCGCCGATCAACTGCGTCCACCGGACGCAGTTCGTTGCTGTGTACGGTAGACACAGTTCCGGGTCGCGCACAAGGCCGGCCCGTGGCGCGAGGAGGGGCCGTGACCGAACCGCACCCGGCGCTGCGGCTGCTGTGGGAGCCGCCAGCCCGCCCGACCAGGGGGCCGAAACCGGGCCTCACCCTGGAGTCGATCGCCCGCGCCGGGATCGAGGCCGCGGACGCCGAGGGCCTGGCGGCGGTGTCCATGCAGCGGGTCGCGGGGCTGCTCGGCCACACCAAGATGGCGCTGTACCGGTACGTGCCGGGCAAGGCCGAACTGGTCGCGCTGATGGTCGAGCACGCCGCGGGCGACCCGCCGCCGCCGAGCGACGCCCCCTGGCGCGAGCAGCTCACCGACTGGGCGCGCCGGATGTCCGCCGTCCTGACCGCCCACCCCTGGCTGCTGGACGCCCTCGCCGCCCCCCGCCCCACCGGCCCGCGCGAACTCGCCTGGCTGGAACGCGTGGTGGCGGCCCTGGACGGCCACGGCCTGTCCGGCACCGAACGCATGGACGCCGCCGTGCTGCTGGTCGGCCACGTCCGCACGATCGCCGCCCAGCACCGCCAGTCCCGCGACGGCTCGCCCGAGGCCGAACTGCTGCGCGCCCTCGTCCCCCTGGTCCACACCCACGCCACCCGCTACCCGGCCCTCGCCGCCGCTCTCGCCGAACCCCCCGACGGCCGCGACAACGCCTACGACTTCGGCATCGCCCGGATCCTCGACGGCCTCGCCGCCCTCATCGACCACCGCCGCGGCTCACCCTCCCCCGCCGCCGGGACGGACCGGGCGCCGGACGCCTGAGTACGGATGCTCAGGCGCCCGGCCCGCGACTCGCCGACAGTGGAGCGGAAGCCGGCCCCGGAGGCACGGATGACCGGCCCGGAGGCGTGAACGGCCGGCCCGGAGGCGGGGAAGACGGAACCGGAGGTGCGGAAGTGGCGCGGAGCGAGTCGTTGGGGGCCCGGTGCGCCCGGGCGTTCGGGCTGGTCGGGGGGCTCGCCGTGCTGTGGCTCCACGGGTCGAACATCGGCGGCCCCCCGAAGCGGACGATGCGGCGGCTGGCCGCCTCGCCCGAGGTGCGGGCCCGCCGGGACGCGGCGGAGCGGGAGATGCGGGCCGCGGTCGGGCGGCTGGGCGCGGTGGACGGCCTGGAGCACGTGGTGACGCGTTTCACCGAGTCCTTCACCCGCTACACCCGGATCGTGAACTTCGGCTCCCCCTCCGTCCACGGCGTCACCTGCGACCTGCGAGCCGTCGCCTGGTTCGGCGTCCGCGGCGAGGTGGCCGACGTCCTGGACGAGCTGCGGCGGCAGGGCCTCGCGGACTGGCTGCCGGTGCCGGAGGGGCGGCGCGACACCCCGCCGCCCGCACCGGAGTTCGGCGCCCCGGGGCTGCGGATCGACTGGGACCGGCCGGGGGCGCCGCTGTCGCCGCCCGAACCGGGGCGGGCGCCGCGCCGCGGCCCCGGGACCGCCCGGCTGAGCCACCGCCGCTGGAGCGTCCCGCGCCGGCCGCCGCAGCCGGCGGACGCCCGGGCCCGGTACGGCACCCTGCTGGTCCTGAGCCTCGGCGGCCCGGGCCACCACGGCACGGGGCACTTCAGCGTCGACCGCCGGAAGGGCTGACGCCGCAGCGCCTCTGACCGGGCGTCAGGACTGGCGGCCGCGCGGGGCGGCGCGGTGGCGGCCGCGGCGGGCGGGGGCGCGGGTCGCGGTGACGGCCGCCGCGACGACGAGGGGGCTGAGCAGCAGAACCATGGTGAGGTGCATCGTGGTGCCTCCGGGTGTCCGGGTGGTCCGGTTCCTGCTGGTGCGGTTACCCGTACCTGGCGCGGACATGTGGACCGCCGGACCGGGTCACCCGCCCGGACCGCGCCCCGGCCCTGATCTCGCCCGATCGGTCGTCCACCATCGGTGGATCTTCCCGGGCCGACGATCCGTCAATCTGCTTCGCGGGGGCGCTCGGGCAGCACGATCGGCGCGCCCCCGCGCGGGTGCGCCAGGACCTCGACGGGGTGGCGGTAGACCCGGCTGAGCAGGTCGGCGTCCAGGATCTCGCCGGTGGGGCCGGTGGCGACGGTGCGTCCGGCGTCGAGCAGGGCGATCCGGTCGGCGTGCGCGGCGGCCAGCGTGAGGTCGTGCAGGACGACGACCACGCCGTGTCCGGCGTCGGCACGTTCCCGGGCGATCCGCAACACGAGTTCCTGGTGGCGCAGGTCGAGCGCGGCGGTGGGTTCGTCGAGCAGCAGCAGCGCGGTGTCCTGGGCGAGGATCCGGGCCAGGGCGACCCGGGCCCGTTCGCCGCCGGAGAGCGCGGTGAACGGGCGCCCGGCGAGGTGGGTGCAGTCGGTGGCGGCCATCGCGCGGGCGACGGCCGCCTCGTCCTCGGCGGGGGTGCAGCGGCCGGACCAGGGGGCGCGTCCCATCCGGACCACCTCGGCGGCGGGGAACGGGAAGGACACCTCGTGGGTCTGCGGCAGCAGGGCGCGGCGGCGGGCGAGTTCGAGCGGCTTGTGCCCGGCCAGCGGGCGGCCGTCGATCCGGACCTCGCCGCGGGCGGGGCGCCGGTCGCCGGCCAGTACGGACAGCAGGGTGGACTTCCCGGCGCCGTTGGGCCCGAGCAGGGCGAGGATCTCCCCGGCGCGCACGGTCAGGTCGACGTCGGCCAGCAACTCCCGTCCCCCGGCGGCGAAGCCGATCCCCTCGGCCTCCAGCAGTGCGGTCATGCCCAGCCTCCCTGGCGGCGTCGGGTGCGGCGCAGCAGCCAGAAGAAGAACGGGCTGCCGATGAGTGCGGTCAGGACGCCGAGCGGGAGTTCGGCGGGTGCGGCCAGGGTGCGGGCGGCGAGGTCGCCGGCGACCAGGACGAGCGCGCCGCCGACGGCGGCGGCGGGCAGCAGGAAGCGGTGGCCGGGGCCGGCGAGCATCCGCAGCAGGTGCGGGACGACCAGGCCGACGAAGCCGATGATGCCGCTGACCGCGACGGCGGCGGCGGTGAGCAGCGCGACCACGGTGATCAGCACGATCCGCATCCGTTCGACGTCGACGCCCAGGTGCCGGGCGGGGCGTTCGCCGAGCGCGAGCAGGTCGAGGCGGCGGGCGTAGCGGGGGGCGACGGCCAGGCCGAGGGCGGCGAACGGCAGGACGGCGAGCACCTTCGTCCAGCTGGCCTGGGAGAGCGAGCCGAGCTGCCAGAACGTCACCTGGCTGATCGCGGCGGTGTCGGCGGTGAACAGCAGCAGGCCGATCAGGGCGCCGCAGAACGCGTTGACGGCGACGCCGGTGAGCAGCAGGGTGACCACCTCGGTGCGGCCGCCGCTGCGCGACACGGCGTAGACGGCGCCGACGGTGAGCAGGCCGGAGGCGAACGCGGCGGCGGTGACGGTCCACGAGCCGAGGGCGTCCAGGCCGAGCACGATGCAGGCGACGGCGCCGACCGCGCCGCCGGAGGAGACGCCGATCACGGCGGGTTCGGCCAGCGGGTTGCCGAACACGCCCTGCATCAGCGCCCCGGTGCAGCCGAGCGCGGCGCCGACCAGCAGGGCGAGCACGACGCGGGGCAGCCGGACGTTCCACAGCACCGATTCGGGGACCCGTTCCAGGGCGTGGCCGCCGAGGTGGGCGCGGTGGGCGAGCGAGGCGAGGATGTCGCCGAGCGGGATGGCGTAGGCGCCGGTGCCTGCGGCGAGCAGGGCGACGGCGAGCAGGGCGGCGCAGAGTCCGGCCAGCAGCAGCGGGCGCTTGTCGCGGGCGGGCTTCGTGTCCAAAGCAGGCGTGGGGGTCTCGGGCGGGGCGGTGGTGGTCACTTGGCGTCCCGGTGCAGTTGGTCGGCGATCTCGCGCAGCACCTGGGGGGTGCGCGGGCCGTAGGAGAGCAGGCGGCCGTCGTCGACGGAGATGATCCGGCGGTCGAGTCCGGCGGGGGTCTGGGCGACGCCGGGGAGCTTGAGCATGCCGTCGACGCCGCCGACCGACTCCAGGCCCTTGGTCATCACCAGGATCGCGTCGGGGGCGGCCTTGACCAGGGCCTCGCTGGTGAGCGGGGTGAAGTCGCCGGTGAGGCGGGCGGCGGTGCCCGCGTCCTCGCCGCCGGCGGCCTCGATCAGCGAGGGCGCGCCGGAGTCGGGGCCGCCGAGCAGGAAGACCGAGGCGCTGCCGCGCAGGTACAGGAACGCCACCTTGGGGCGGGCGGCCCCGGCGGCCGGGAGCTGCGCCCGTACCTCGGCGATCTGTTGCCGGGTGCGCTCCTTGAGCTGCGCGCCGGCCTCGGGGACGCCGAGGGCGGCGGCGACGGCGTCGATCCGGGGGCCGATGTCGTCCAGCCTCTTGGCGTCGTCCAGGACGATCAGCGGGACGCCGGCGGCCCGGATCTGTTCGACGGCCTCGGCGGGGCCGGTGCTGCGGTCGGCGAGGACCACGGTGGGGCGCAGCGAGAGGACGCCTTCGGCGGAGACCTCGTGGGCCTGGGTGATGACGGGGAGCTTGGCCGCCTGTTCGAAGGTGGTGGAGACGTCGCGGGCGACCGCGTGGTCGCCGAGGCCGAGGCTGAAGACCAGTTCGGCGAGGCTGCCGTTGAGCGGGATGATCCGCTCGGCGCTGGTGACGGTGACCTGGCGGCCGTCGGCGGAGGGGACGGTGACGGGCAGTCGGGGGGCGGGGGTGTCGGGCAGCGCCTCGATCCGGTCCGGGTCGGCGGCGGGTGCGGCGGCCCCGGCCTTCGGGTCGGTGGCGGTGGCGGCCCGGCCGGTGGCGCAGGCGGAGGCGCCGAGCAGGAGTCCGAGGACGGCGAGCAGGACGGCGGGGGCGGTTCTGCTCCGGTCGCGGAGGGTGCGGGTCAACCTCGGGCCTTTCTCGGTGCGTTGACGTCCCGTCGGGGCCGACCCGAGGGGTCGTGGGCGGAACACTTGACTCATATATTAGGTTAGCCTTACCTCAATTCGGCAGGGGGGTCCTGCCCTCCGCATCCCCTGCCACCTGCCCACTTCCCCTCCGCCGAGGAGTGATCCGCCATGCCCGTCCCCGGACGGCCCCCCGTACCACCCCGCCGCCCGGCCGGACGGCTGCGCGCCGCGCTCGTGCTGCCGCTCGCCCTGCTGCTGGCCCTGGCCTGGCTGCCCGGCCGGGCCGCCGCGGCCGACCCGGCGGTCTCCGGCGGCCGGCTCGACTGGGGCGTCAAGCAGTCCTTCCTCACCTACCTCACCGGCCCGGTGGCGAACGGCAAGTGGGCCCTCACCGGCGGCGCGGCCACCGTCGGCGGCTCGGTGTTCCGCTTCCACTCCGCGGCCGGCAGCTACGACCCGGCCACCGGCGCGCTCTCCGCCGCCTTCCAGGGCGGCGTCCGCTTCACCGGCCACCCGGAGAACGGCGGCAACGCGCTCGACCTCGCCCTCTCCCGGCTCACCGTCAAGGCCGGCGCCGACGGCAGCGCCGGCCTGTACGCGGACGTCAGCTCCAAGTCCCGGCAGACCGGCCGGACCTCCAGCGCCGCCCAGGCCCGGATCGCCGACCTCTCCCTGGCCGGCGTCTCGCTCAGGAACGCCGCCGGCACCCTGACCCTGAGCAACGTCCCCGCCACGCTGACCTCCGCCGGGGCCGACGCCTTCGGCGGCTTCTACACGGCGGGCACCGCGCTCGACCCGCTCACCTTCTCCGTCACCCTCAAGTCCCCGGCCGCCGCGCCCACTTCGACGCCCGCCTCGCCCTCCGCCGCACCCGACCCGTCCGCGGCCCCGACCACCGAGGCTCCGACCGCCTCGGCCCCGGCCGCCACCGTCCTCGACCGGGGCGCGTTCGACTGGGGCGTCCGGCGCACCTTCCGCGACTACGTCACCGGCTCCGTCGCCCGGGGCGGTTGGCAGCTCGGCGACGGCGCGGCCGACGGCGGGGCCTTCTTCCGCTGGACGCCCGCCCGCGGCAGCTGGGACCCGGCCACCGGCACCCTCGACGCGGCCTTCACCGGCACCGTCCGCTTCACCGGCCTGCGCGAGGGCGACGCCGACCGCCTCGACCTCACCCTCGCCAACCCGCACCTCACCGCCACCGGCGCCGAGGGCCGCCTCACCGTCGACGTCTCCGGCCGCACCCCCGACGGCGCCACCCGCACCGCCACCGCCACCGAGATCGCCACCTTCGACGCGGGCGCCCTGAGGACCGAGAACGGCCTGCTCACCGCCACCGACCTCCCGCTCACCCTCACCCCCGCCGGGGCGGGCGCCTTCGGCAACCTCTACCCGGCCGGCACCGAGATGGACCCGCTCACCGTCAACCTCCCGCTCACCCCCGCCGCCACCGTCCCCCCGCTCCCCGACCTCGGTGCCACCCCGGCGCCCGCCCCGTCCCCCTCCGCCACCCCCTCGCCGGCCCGCCTGCCGCGGCCGCCTCCGCCTCCTCCGGCACCGGCGCCCTGCTGACCGTCCTGGCCCTGGTCCTGGCCGCCGCGGCCGGCGGAGCCGCCTACGCAGTCCGCCGCCGCAAGCGCTCCTGACCACCCCTCGGGCCGACCGCGGCCCCTCCCCCCGTTTCCCGACCACCGAATTCCGGAGTCACACCCATGTCCCACGCCCCCGCCCGTCACCGCAACCGCACCCGGCTGGCCGCACTGGCCGCCGCGACCGCGGGTCTCGGTCTCACCGCCTTCGGCCTGCCCTCGCTGGCCTTCGGCGCCGGCGCCCCCACCACCGTCAGCTACGACACCGGTTCGCTGGACTGGGGCGTCAAGGCCAGCTTCCGGAACTACGTGACCGGCCCGGCCGGCGGCGGCAGCGTCGAGCTGAGCGGCGGGGCGACCACCAACGCGGACGGCTCGTACCACTTCAACCTGGCCTCCGCGGGCTACGACCTGACCACGCACCGGCTGAACGCCGCGTTCGACGGCGGGGTCCGCTTCCTCGCCCACGGCGGCGCGCTGGACGTCGCGCTGAGCGACCTGCGGATCGTCACCGAGGGCACCACCGGCACCCTCACCGCCGACACCGCCTCGAAGGAGAGCATCGGCGCCACCGCCCCGACCCTCCGTCAGGACGTCGCACTGGCCACCTTCACCGTCGCCCGCGACACCACCAACGGCGGCGCCACCCCCGCCACCCTGACCGCTGACGGCGCGAAGGCGTTCGCGGGCTTCTACCCGGAGGGCACCGCCCTGGACGCGCTGTCGATCGTCCTCAAGCAGTCGCCCGCCCCGTCCCCGTCACCCTCCGTCTCGGCCTCGACCTCGGCGTCCGCATCCCCCTCCGCTTCCCCCTCCACCTCCACCTCCCCGTCCACCGAGCCGTCCGGTTCCCCCGAACCGTCGAACTCCCCCAGCCCCTCCGCCTCCGCTTCCTCGCCCTCCTCCTCGCCCGCTCCGTCCGCGTCCGCCTCCACCCCGGCGGGGCGTGAGCTGGCGATCGTGGACGGCCGGCTGGAGTGGGGCGTGCAGGCGGACTTCCTGGCCTACGTGACGGGTCCGATCGCGGGCGGCAAGGTGGAGTTCGGCGGCGGCGCGGACGGGTTCCGGTTCGGTGCGGGCAGCGGCAGCTACCGGACGGACACCCACGCGCTGTCGGCGGGCTTCGCCGGGTCGGTGCGCTTCCTGGGCCACCAGGCGGCCGACGGGCACTACCAGTTGGACACCACGCTCTCGAACCCGGGCATCCGGGTGGACGCCTCCGGCGCGTACCTGGTGGCCGACGTGG
Source organism: Kitasatospora sp. YST-16 (assembly GCF_026802215.1). Taxonomy (NCBI): domain Bacteria; kingdom Bacillati; phylum Actinomycetota; class Actinomycetes; order Kitasatosporales; family Streptomycetaceae; genus Kitasatospora; species Kitasatospora sp. YST-16. The sequence continues at coordinate 7,525,003 of NZ_CP113837.1, read as the reverse complement.
CCGCCAACTCGCTCTCCGGCGGGGCCCCGGTGCGGCTGACCGGGGCCCGGATCGCCGAACTCGACCTCTCCGGGGCCGACTTCACCCCGGTCGACGGCGTGGTGACGCTGCGCCAGGTCCCGGCGAAGCTGACGGCCGAGGGCGTGCCGGTGTTCGGCCAGTACCCGGCGGGCAAGGCGCTGGCCCCGGTGACGGCGGTGCTCTCCTTCGACCGGAACGCCACCTTGCCGACCACCGCCCCGACCACCGGCACGGGCACCGGTACCGGCACCGGTACGGGCACCACCACCGGTTCCGGCACGACCGGTGGCGCCACCCTCACCAGCTCCGGCGGCGAGCTGGCCTTCACCGGCGGCGGCACCGGCACCGTGCCGATGCTGGCCACCGCGGCCGGGCTGCTGCTGGTCGGCGGGGCGACCACCGTCCTGGTGCGCCGCCGCCCCTCCGGCACCACCACCGCCGCCGAGTAGGGGCGCTGACACCGCGTCGGGCCCGTACGGAGTCTCCGTACGGGCCCGACGGGCGTGCTGCGGGGGCGGCGGGTCAGTGGGCGCCGGCCAGGACGGCGAGTTCGCGCAGGCGGGTGAAGTAGTCGGCGGCCCCGGGGTCGTCGGCGAGTTCGGGCAGGATCCGGTCGACGGTCGCTATGCCGGTGCGCAGCGCCTCTCTGCGGCGTTGGTCGAGCGGGCCGGTCAACGCGGCGGACACGCAGCCGGCGAGATGGCTCTCCAGCAGCACCAGGTCTTCACCGGCGGGCGAACGCCGGTAGCAGCTCTGCGGAAAGGGCAGGTCGAGGAAGCCCTGCCAGAGGGTGGCCAACTGGTCATCGTGCGTGTCGCTCATGCGGACGATGATGCCCGAGCGGACGACCGACCCGTCACCCGCCCCGTCCCTCCTCTACCCACGACGAGGCCCGCGGCAGCGGCACGCACCACGACGACGGGGCCCGGTACGGGAACGGTTCCCGTACCGGGCCCGGCGGGAGGGGGCGGCCCGTCCGCGGCGTGCTCAGGCGCTCAGCGGGTACCGTCCGCCGAGCTCGCCGAATATCGCGCCGTTGAGGACGAAGGCCCGCTTGCACTCCTCGGCGACCCGGCGGCGCTCGACCTCGTCCATCAGCTCGCCCGCGGCGTCCAGCCGGGCGCGGTAGTCGCGCTTGAACGCGGCGGGGTTGTCGATCTCCTCGAAGACGTAGAACCGGACGCCGTCGCCCTTGCGTTCGAAGCCCCAGGTGCGCTCGGCGACGCCGCGGATGATCTGGCCGCCGGACAGGTCGCCGAGGTAGCGGGTGTAGTGGTGGGCGAGGTAGCCGGCCGGCCAGGTCTCGGCGAGTTCCTCGATCCGGGCGACCAGCGCCTCGGTGGCGGGCAGCGGGGCGAGGGTGGTGCGCCAGTCGGGGCCGGCCAGGTGGTCGAGGTCGCGTTCGATGGCGGCGGTGCGCAGCAGGGCGCGGTCGATCAGCGGTCCGGCCACGGGGTGGGCGGCGAGGGTGTCCAGCCGGGATTCCAGGGCCCGGTAGACGTACCGGAGTTGGCCGGTGAGGTCGGTGTAGGCCTGGCGGCCGAGCCGTCCGCCGAGCAGGTCGCCCATGAAGGAGGACTGTTCGGCCGCCCGGTGCTCCTCGGCGCTGGCGGTGCGGAGCAGGGCGGAGAAGGCGGCGGGCTGCTGGTCGGAGCTGGACATCGGGGAGTGCCTCCAAAGATCGAATCCCCCCGATTATTTAGGTGAGGCTCACCTAAGTCAAGCTGTTTGCCGACACCCTGTCGGGAAGTTCCCACGGGGCGTTAATTCCCTCGTCCCGACCGGGTTGACGTGCTTGGATGCCCGTCATGGACCGATCATTCGACGCCCTGGTCGACGAGGCCGCCGCCGCCCCCGTCGACGGCTGGGGTTTCGCCTGGCTCGACGGCCGGGCCACCGAGCAGCGGCCCTCCTGGGGGTACCAGCGGCTGCTGGGCGAGCGGCTGGCGGCGGCCGGTGCGGCGCTCGACCTGCAGACCGGCGGCGGCGAGGTGCTCGCGGGGGCGGGGCCGGAGAACTTCCCGCGCACCATGGCGGCCACCGAGGGCTGGCCGCCGAACGCGGCGCTCGCCACCCGCCGGCTGCACCCGCTGGGCGCCGTCCTGGTGGCCTCCCCGGCCGACGCGCCGCTGCCGTTCGCGGACGGCGCGTTCGACCTGGTGACGAGCCGTCACCCGGCGGCGGTGGACTTCCCGGAGATCGCCCGGGTGCTGGCCCCGGGCGGCAGCTACTTCGCGCAGCACGTGGGCGGGCGCACCAACGTCGAGCTGAGCACGTTCTTCCTCGGCCCGTTCCCGGTGCCCACCGCCCGCGAGCACGAGGTGGAGGCCGGGCTGGCCCGGGCGGCGGGGCTGGAGGTGGTGCAGTGCCGCAACGAGCGGCTGCGCCTGGAGTTCTCCGACGTCGGCGCGGTGGTCTGGTTCCTGCGCAAGGTGGTCTGGACGGTGCCGGACTTCTCGGTCGACCGCTACCGCGAGCGCTTGCGCGCCCTGCACGAGCGGATCGAGCGCGAGGGCGTCTTCGTCTCCACCATGTCCCGCACCCTCTTCGAGGCCCGCAAACCCACCGCCTGAACCCGCCCGCGTACCGCCTGAACCGCCCGTTCGGCTGGGCCGCCCGGCCCAAGCCGTCACCCGCACCGGCGAACCCCCGGATCGCCGCCGCCCGGAGCGGCTATGCATCTCGCGGAACCACCACGGGAGGCGGGCGCAGTGGCAGCAGAGGGAAGTGCGGCGGACGGGCGCGCCGAGCTGGACCGCAAGGGCGGGCCGGGGCACACGGTGCTGCTGGCGCTGCTGGCGGCGGTGCCGCTGGTGAAGATCGCCTGGACGGTCGGCGGCGGTTCGCACACCCGCGAGGTGGTCACCACCATGGGCGTGCCGAACCTCGGCGAGGTGCTGGTCGGCATGGTGACGACCCGTCCGCTGCTGGGTTCGCTGGTGGCGGTGGTCACCTCCCGGCTGGTGTTCGCGCTGTTCGCGGCGCGCGGCGCCGTCCCGCGGGGGCGCTCGGCGGGCGCGCTGGTCCGGACGGTGGCGCTGACCCTGGTCAACCCGCTGGCGATGGGCGTGCTGTGCTGGGTGTTCTACGGGCCGTGGTGGGGGCTGGGGGTGGCGCTGGCCGCGCTGGCGCTGCGGCAGGGCGTGGTCCAGGAGTACCGGGCGGGCCGCCGCACCCACCCGTCCGGGCGGCCGGACACCGCCGCGCTCGCGCCGTGGCGGCTGCGGCTGGTGGCGGCCGAGCAGTGGGCGGCGCTGCTGCTGACGGTGCTGGTGCTGCCGTTGACGGCGTTCGCCGCCGCGCTGGACGGGCTGGCCTGGGACACCGTGCTGCGCTGCGAGGTCGCGGCGGGGTCGCACACCGAGGAGTCCCGGCTGATCGAGCTCGACCGCAAGGGCAACGGCGTGGTCGGCTGGGACCTGCACGCCCGGGAGGTCGTCAACGGGCTGGGCTGCGTCAAGGAAGAATCGCTGCGGGTCCGCCCGGCCTGGTGGAACTCCTGACCGCCGCCGGCCGGTCCAGCGTCCGGCGCACGGGGTGGCCGGAGGCGTCGGTGGTCAGCCAGCTGCCGTCGCCGAGCGGGCGCAGGTCGTAGCAGTCGGTGGCGTGCGAGTCGAACTCGCCGAGGATGCGGCCGGTGTGCGCGTCGACCCGGTAGCTGCGGAACCACTCCTGCTCGGTCTCCTCGTCCTCGCCGTACAGCACCACCGCGAGGGTGTCCGGGTCGAGGTAGCCGCCGCTCCACTCGACCACGGCCTCCCACTCCGTGCTGTCGTAGCCGAAGTCGTCGACGGTCAGGGTGAACTCGGCCTCGCCGCCGGGGTGGGCGTGCACGACGAGGTCGGCCTGGCCGTGGTCGACCGTCAGGAAGTGCTTCCCGTCCGGGGAGAGGCCGATCAGGCAGCGGTCGCTCCAGGGGTAGGGGCGCAGGTCGAGGACGCCGTCGGCGGCGGTGCCGCGGAAGACGGTCGTGCCGTCCTGGCCCTCGCCGACGTCGAGCAGCACCTCCCCGCCGGGGTGGGTGAAGTGCTCGCCGCCGTGGCCGACGGTGTCCAGCGCGGTCTGTGCCAGGAGCGCGCCGGTGTCGGCGTCCAGCACCGTCCAGTGGTCGTGGCCGGCCCGGCCGGCCATCGCGTCGGGCTGGTAGAGCCACAGCTGCCGGCCGTCCGCCGAGAGCCCGCAGCCCGGCCGGTGGCCGAGCTCCTCGGTGCGCTCCCCCGCGATGGCCGAGCGCCACAGCTCGCTGCCGTCCGCCGCGACGCACACCGCGGCGTCCAGCGTGGTGTAGTACGCCCGCGACAGGTCCCGCGCCACCGCCCGGTCGCACACCGCGTCGCCGTCCCGGGGCCGGAACCGGGCGACCGGCGCCAGCACCCCGAGCTCCGGGGCGGCCGGGTCGTAGGCGCAGATCACCCCGTCCACCAGCCGGGCGGTGAGCGGGCGGAGGTGCGCGTTCTCGGTCATGGCGGGGACCCTAGCCCACCCCGCCGACAGGCCCCGGGCCGGGCTTCTCGGCGGTGACCACGAACACCGTGACGGCGGCCAGGAACGGTCCGCGCGCCAGGTGCTCCAGCCACTCCCCGGCCTGCTCCCGGGTCAGGTACCCGGCGGCGACGGCCCGTTCGGTGTTGCGCTGCAGGCCGAGCACCCGGTCGGCGGCCCGGACCTCGCGGAAGAGCACCGGGACGGGGACGACGGCGCGCACGGCGAGCCCGGACTCCTCGGCCAGCCGCGGCAGTTGACGCCCGATCAGCGGGTTGCGGACGATCCGCTCGGTGAGGTGCCGGGTGAAGGCGCGGGCCGGGGCGGGGTCGGGGTGGTCGACGGCGAGGGTGTCCCAGTCGGGTTCGGCGGCCACCAGCCGGCCGCCGGGGCGCAGCACCCGGCGGGCCTCGGCGAGGGCGGCGGCCGGGTCGGCGAGGTGCTGGAGCAGCCGGTCGGTGCGGATCCGGTCGGCGCTGCCGGGGGTCAGTGGGAGGCGGTGGACGTCGGCGCGCAGGACGGCCGTGTTCGGCAGCCCGGCGGCCAGGTCGGCGGCCCGCAGGGCCATCCGCGGGTCCCGGTCGATGCCCAGCACCCGGCCGCGGGCCGTGGCGGCGCGGGCCAGCGCGGGCAGCGCGGCGCCGGTGCCGCAGCCCCAGTCGAGCAGGTGCTGCCCGGGGCGGGCGTCCAGGGCGTCCAACAGGACCTGCTGGTAGGCGCGGGCCTGGTCGGTGCCGTTGAGGCGCTCCTGGTAGGCGATCCGGTCGGGGACGACGGTCTCGAAGAGCTGCCCGGCGACGTCGGCGAGCGCGTTCAGCTCCCGGCCGAGGGCGCTGCGGCCCGCGTCGGTGAGGCGGACCGGGCGGCGGCGGCCCTCGCCGGGCAGGTTCTCGATCAGCTGCTTGTCGCGCAGCCGGGCCAGGGCGCCGGAGAGGCTGCCGCGGCCGAGCCGGGCGCCGGTCATCCGTTCGATGGCGGTGTTGACGGCGTAGCCGTGCAGCGGCCCGTCCGCGAGCGCGGACAGCACCAGCATCTGGGCGTCGTTGGTGCGCACCTGGCTCCGTTCCTCCGGGGTCCTTCGTGGGTCCTTCATGGGTCCTTCGTCGGTTTTTCGACGGCTCTCGGTCGGTCCGTCGCCGTTCGCCCGTCCGACCGCGCTTCTCGATGACACGCGACGCGTGCTATTCATTGTGCACCACGCGGTCCGCCCGTCGTCCGAAAGGCCGTCACCTTGCCTGCCGTGAAGCCCACCCCACCCCTGCGCGCCCTGCGCTCCCTGCAAGCCCTGCGGGCCGGCCGGCTGCGCCGCCGCCTGGCCGGGGCCGAACTGCCCCGGCACATCGGCCTGATCATGGACGGCAACCGCCGCTGGGCCCGCGAGCACGGCTTCGCCGACACCCGGCTCGGCCACCGCTACGGCGCGCAGCACGCGAGCGCGGTGCTCGGCTGGTGCGAGGCGGTGGGGGTGCGGCACGTGACGGTGTTCGTCTGCTCGGCGGAGAACCTGCGGCGGCGCGGCGACGAGGAGGTCGCGTTCCTGATGCGGGTGATCGAGGAGGTGCTGACCCGCAACCTGGCCGGACCGCGCCCCCGCTGGCAGGTCCGGGTGGCGGGCGACCCGGACACCCTGCCGGAGTCGACGGCCCGCGCCCTGGCCCGGGCGGAAGCAGCCACCGCCGCCTGCACCACCGGCGCCCGCCTCACCCTCGCGGTCGGCTACGGCGGCCGCCAGGAACTGGTCGACGCCGTCCGGAACCTGCTGCACGCCCACGCCGACACCGGCCGCCCGGTCCGGGCCCTGGCCGAGGAACTGACCTCCGACCACATCGCCCGCCACCTCTACACCGCCGGCAGCCCCGACCCGGACCTGGTCATCCGCACCAGCGGCGAGCAGCGGATGTCCAACTTCCTGCTCTGGCAGAGCGCCTACGCGGAGCTCTACTTCTGCGACGCCTACTGGCCCGCCTTCCGCGAGGTCGACTTCCTCCGCGCCCTGCACACCTACGCCACCCGCAAACGCCGCTACGGCGCCTGACCCCGGCCGGAGGCCGGGGAGGCCAGGGGCCGGAGGGCAAGGGTCGGGGCCCGGGGCCGCCGCGCCCCCGTCCTCGCTTTCCCCCTTCTGCGCCCTCGCCCTTCGCACTTGTCCTTGCCCTTCGCTCTCGCCGGCAGCCGAACAGGCGGGCCGCACGAGGGCGGTGGCGCTCTCCCCCGCCGTCAGTCGAACAGGCGGGCCAGGGCGAGGGCCGCGGCGCCCTGGGGGACGGCGAGGGGGGCGGCGCGGGTGAGGGTGACGTGCTGCCAGGCCGGGTCGGGCAGGCGGGTGGCGAGTTCGGTGCGGATCGCGGTCTCGTAGCGTTCGGGGTCGTCGAGGAGGGCGGTGCCGCCGAGGGTGACCTCCTCGACGTCGAGGAGGCGGACCAGGTTGGCGACGCCGACGGCGAGAACGGCGGCGGCCCGGTCGGGGCGGCCGTCCCGGAGGGCAGTGAGGCAGAGGGCCTCCAGGCAGCCGCGGGCGCCGCAGGCGCAGGGCGGGCCGGCCGGGTCGAGGCACTGGTGGCCGAACTCGCCGGCGTTGGTGCGCGCGCCGCGCTGGACGCGGCCGCCGAGCACCAGGCCGGCCCCGGCGCCGTCGCCGAGGGAGACGAAGGCGCGGTGGTCGGGGCCCGGGCGGCCGAGCACCCCGGCGGTGGTGTTCTTCTCCACCAGGACCGGGAGCCCAGTCCGGTCCTGGACGGCTTCGCGCAGGTGGAGGCCGTGCCAGCGGGGCATGCCGGTGGCCTGGTGGAGGACGCCGTCGCGGGTGTCGAGCGGGCCGGGGCAGGCGAGGCCGAGGCCGAGGACGCGGCCGTCCGTCCCGGTGCCGGCGGTGAGTTCCCGGACCATGGCGGCCAGCCGGTCGAGGACCGGCCCGGGTTCGGCGTCCGGGGCGATCGGCGCCCGGTCCTGGGCGACGACGGCGCCGGTGAGGTCGACCTGCAGCAGGTGCAGGCCGTGGCGGCCGATCTCGGCGCCGAGGGCGTACCGGGAGCGCGGGGCGAGCCGGAGCAGCGTGCGGGGTTTGCCGCTGCGGCCGGCGACGTGCGCGCGTCCGGCCTCGGTGAGCAGGCCGTCGGCCAGCAGGCGGGCGGTGATCTTGCTGATCGCCTGGGCGGTCAGTCCGGTGCGGGCGGCCAGTTCGACCCGGCTGGTGCCGTCCTCGGCGGCGCGGACGGCGCGCAGCACGGCCGCGTCGTTGCGGTCGCGGAGCAGGGCGAGGTTGAGGGCGCGGTGCGGGGCCGGGTCGCTGGTCACGGAGTCGATGGTACGGGTGCTTGCCAGTTAATCCACGCTGTTGTTTAACTTGGGGTATGGACTCCTCGCCCCTGAACGTGGGACTCGTCGGCTACGGCATCGCCGGCGCCGTCTTCCACGCGCCCCTGATCAGCACCACGCCGGGCCTGCGCCTCGCGGCCGTGGTGACCGCCGACCCGGATCGCCGCGCGCGGGCGGCCGCCGCCCACCCCGGCGCCGCCCTGCTCCCGGACACCGACGCGCTGTGGGCCGCGGCGCCCGAACTCGGCCTGGACCTGGTGGTGGTCGCCTCCCCCAACCGCACCCACATCCCGCTGGCCACCCGCGCCGTCGAGGCCGGGCTGCCGGTGGTGGTCGACAAGCCGCTCGCCGCCACCGCCGCCGAGGGCGAGCGACTGGCCGCCCTGGCCCGGGAACGGGGGGTGCTGCTCAGCGTGTTCCAGAACCGGCGCTGGGACGGCGACTTCCGCACCGTCCGGCAACTGGTCGACTCGGGCCGGCTCGGCCGGGTGAACCGGTTCGAGTCCCGCTTCGAGCGCTGGCGCCCCGAACTCAGCGGCGCCTGGCGCGAACTGGGCGACCCGGCCGAGGCCGGCGGCGTGCTCTACGACCTCGGCGCGCACCTGGTCGACCAGGCCCTGGTCCTGTTCGGCCCGGCCGAGCGGGTCTACGCCGAACTCGACGCCCGCCGCACCGGCGCCGCGACCGACGACGACAGCTTCGTCGCCCTCACCCACGCCGACGGCACCCGCTCGCACCTGTGGATGAGCGCGACCGCCGGCGACCTCGGCCCCCGCTTCCGGGTCCTGGGCTCCCGGGGCGCGTACGTCACCCACGGCCTGGACGGCCAGGAGGACGCGCTGCGCCTCGGCGGCACCCCCGCCGACCCGGACTGGGGCGTCCGCGCCCCCGAGCACTGGGGCTCGTTCCGGGCCGGGGACGCCGTCGAGCCGGTGGCCACCCTGCCCGGCCGCTACCAGGACTACTACGCGGGCCTGGCCCGGGCCCTGCGCGGCGACGGCCCCGTCCCGGTCGAGGCGCAGGACGCCGTCCAGGCACTGCGGGTACTGGAGGCGGCGCAGCGCTCCTCCCGCACCGGCACGGCGGTGACCCTGTGAACCCGGACGCCACCCGCCACAGCGGAACCCGCCCCGACGACACCCGTCCCGACATCGCCGAACTGGAGCGCCAGCACCGGGAGTTGCAGCTCCCCTCGGCCGGCCTGGCGGACACCTGGCGGCTCGGCTCGCTGATCGTCGCGGTGGCCCTGGAGCGCGGCCTCGCGGTGACGGTCGACATCCGGCGCGGCGAGCAGCAGGTCTTCCACGTCGCGCTGCCGGGCACCAGCGCCGACAACGACGACTGGATCAGCCGCAAGGCGGCCGTGGTCCGCCGGTTCGGCGAGGCCTCCTACCTGGTGGGCGAGCGCCACCGGGCCAAGGGCCGGGCCTTCGACCTCGACCCGACGCGCTACGCCGCGCACGGCGGCTCCTTCCCACTGCTGGTGCGCGGCACCGGGATGGTCGGCACGGTCACCGTCTCCGGCCTGCCGCAGCTCGATGACCACCGCCTGGTCACCGAGTGCCTGGCCCGGTACCTGGCGGAGCGTCAGCAGTAGCGTCCGGCCCGGCGCCCGGCGGAGGCCGGGCGTCAGGGCGCGTCCGTCCGGCGCAGGGCCAGCACCGTGTTGTGGCCGCCGAAGCCGAGCGAGTGGCTGAGCGCCAGCCGGGGGCCGTGGTCGCGGGGGCGGCCGGTGACCAGGTCGATTCCGGCGGTGTCGGGGCCGGGGGCGTCGTGGTTGGCGGTGGGCGGGGCGGTGCCGGTGCGCAGGGTGCGGACGGTGAGGGCGGCCTCGATCGCGCCGGCCGCGCCCATGGTGTGGCCGAGGGCGCCCTTGGCGGAGGTGACGCTGGGCGGGGTGCGGGCGAACAGGTCGCGGATCGCGGCGGCCTCGGCCCGGTCGCCCCGCGGGGTGCCGGTGCCGTGCGCGTTGACGTGTTCGACCTCGCCGGGTGCGGCGTCCGCGGCGCGCAGCGCGAGGGCGACGGCGGCGCGCAGGCCGCGGCCCGCCGGGTCGGGGGCGGTGGGGTGGTGGGCGTCGGAGGTGGTGGCCCAGCCGGCGAGGTGGGCCAGGGCGGGGGCGCCGCGGGCGGCGGCGTCGGCGGCGCGTTCCAGCACCAGGACGCCCGCGCCCTCGCCGAGCACGAAGCCGTCCCGGTCCCGGTCGAAGGGCCGGGAGGCGGTGGCGGGCCGGTCGGTGCGCCGGGACAGCGCGCCGGTCCGGGCGAACGCGGCCGCGCACAGCGGGGTGGCCATCGCGTCGGTGCCGCCCGTCACGGCGAGGTCGCAGGCGCCGGTGGCGAGCAGCAGGGCGGCGTGCGCGATCGCGTTGGCGCCGGAGGCGCAGGCGGTGGAGGTGTGCAGGGCGGGGCCGGTGGTGCGCAGCGCGAGGGCGAGGTGGCCGGCGGCGGACAGGTTGGGCAGGTAGCCGGTGAGGGTGAGCGGGGAGAGCGCGTCGGGGCCGCGGTCGAGCAGGCGGCGGTGGGCGTCCTCCAGGACGGCCACGCCCCCGGCGGCCGAGCCGACCACCACGGCGACCCGGGCCGGGTCCCAGTCGGGGGGCCGGGGGCCGAACGCCTCGATCCCGGCTTCCCGGAGCGCCTCCTGGGCCGCCGTCAGCAGGTAGCGGGTGGAGCGGTCCAGCCGCCAGCCCTGCCGGACGGGGGCGTCCTCGGGGTGCGGCGGGCGGCAGCTGATCGGCACCGGGGTGCCGTCCAGGGCGGGGTCGTGCCGGGCGGTGCCGCGGCCCTCGCACAGGGTGCGCCAGGTGGCGGCCATCCCGTCGCCCCCGGCGGTGACGGCCCCGGTGCCGGTGACGACGATCCGCGCCCGGTCCGTCCGGTCCGTCCGGTCAGTCATCTCCGGGTCGCCGCCCGTCCAGCAACCTGCGCACTTCGTCGGCGAGTTCGCCGACCGTCACGTCGCCGGTGGCGGCTTCGGCGTCCAGCGGGACGCCCCACTCCTCCTGCAGCGTGACGTACAGCTCGACGACGGACAGCGAGTCGAGGTCGAGGTCCTGGAAGCTGGCCCGGGCGGTGATGAGGTCGGCGGGGACGTCGAACTTCCCGGTGAGGACGGCGGCGATGCGTTCGGTGACCTGGTCCACGGGGTCTCTCCTCCTGGTGGGACGTCAGTCCAGGGTGCGGCGGACGGGGGTGGCGGCGGGCCAGGTGAGGGCGATGGACGCCCAGGTCAGGCCGCCGCCGAAGGCGGTGAGCAGGGTCGGAGTGCCGGGGGCGAGGGCGCGTTGCGGGCCGTCGTCGGCGAGCACCAGCGGGATGGACGCGGCGGCGGTGTTGCCGAGTTCGCGCAGGTTGCCGAAGCGGACGGCGGGCGGCAGGCCGAGGCGGTCGGCGACCGAGTCGAGGATCCGCTGGTTGGCCTGGTGGGCGACGAACGCGCCGAGGTCGGCGGGTTTCCAGCCGGCGGCGGCCAGCGCCCGGGCGGCGGAGTCGGTGAGGTGCCGGACGGCCTGGCCGTAGACGGAGCGGCCGCGCATCCGGAACCAGTGCCCGTCCGGGTCCTGCCGCTGCCGGTCGGGGTGGCGGGAGCCGCCCGCGTCGATGGTGATCAGGGCGGCGCCGCCGCCGTCGCTGCCCAGGTCGGCGGCGTGCAGCGCGCCGGGCGCGCCGTCCTCGGCGGCGGCCAGCAGCACCGCCCCGGCGCCGTCGCCGAACAGGGCGGCGGTGTCCCGGTCGGTGGGGTCGACGATGGTGGAGTAGGTGTCGGCGCCGATCACCAGCGGGTGGCGGCAGGCCCCGGCGCGGACCAGGGCGTCGGCGGTGGTTAGCGCGTACAGGAAGCCGGAGCAGACCGCGGACAGGTCGAGGGCCGGGACGCGCGGCAGGCCGAGCCGGTGGGCGACGGCGGGTGCGGTGGCGGGGCAGGGGTGGTCGGGGGTGGTGGTGGCGAGCAGCACGAAGTCCGGTGCGGCGTCGGCGGATTCGATCGCGGCGGCCGCGGCGTACACGGCCAGGTCGCCGGTGGCGGTGCCGGGTGCGGCGCGCCGGCGGCGGTGGATGCCGGTGCGCCGGCGGATCCACTCGTCGCTGCTGTCGAGGCGTCCCTCGGTGATCACCTGCTGGTTGTCGACGCTGCGGGCGGGCAGGCAGGAGCCGATCCCGACGACGGCCGCGCGGGGCACCGGACGCCCCCTCAGGCCGCGAACGGGGAGGGCGGCTTGGGGATGGCCCCCAGTCCGCCGTCGGGGGTGCTCAGGCCGCCGTCCAGCACCAGGGCCTGCGCGGTGACCAGCGCGGAGGCGGGCGAGGCGAGGAACAGCACCGCCCCGGCGACGTCCTCGGGGGTGCCCCAGCGGCCCTGCGGGACGTGCGCCATCAGCCACTGCGAGAACGGCTCGGTGCCGGACGCGAAGCTGGTCATGTCGGTGGTGATCCAGCCGGGACAGACCGCGTTGACCCGGATCCCCTCGCGGGCCCAGCCGACGCCCAGGCTGCGGGCCAGCGAGATCTGCGCGGCCTTGGTCGCGGCGTACGCGTCCAGCAGCGGGGTGCCCATCACCCCGGACGCGGAGGACATCAGGATCAGCGAGGCCCGGTCGGACGCCGCCAGGTGCGGGTGCGCGGCCCGGCAGATCTCGGCCGTGGCGTTCAGGTTGACGGCGATCACGTGCTCCCAGTCCTGCTGGGTGGAGTGCTGGAACGGCACCAGGACGGGGCTGCCGTCCGCCGCGGTGGGCAGCACCCCGGCGTTGTGCAGCAGCACGTCGATCCCGCCGAGCGCCGCGGCCGCCCGTTCCACCAGGGCGCTCGGCGCGCCCGGCTCGGCCAGGTCCGCGGCCAGCGCCACGGCCCGCACCCCGTGCCCTCGGCCTCCTCGGCCGCCTCCCGCAGCGCGGCCCCGGTCCGGGCGCTCAGCGCCAGGTCGCACCCGGCCTCGGCCAGCGCCAGCGCGCAGGCCCGGCCGATGCCCCGCGACGCCCCGGTGACCAGCGCGCGGGCGCCGTCCAGCCGGAACGCCCCCGGCAGTGTGCTCTTGCTCATGGCAGTGCTTCCTTCCGTTCGCGGTCGATTCCCCCCGGGGTCCCGGACCAGCGCAGCAGGGCGCTGCCCCAGGTCATGCCGGCCCCGAAGACGGTCAGCAGGATCAGGTCGCCGGGCCGCAGCCGGCCCTCGGCGTGCGCGGTGGCCAGCGCGTACGGGGCGCTGGCCGCGCCGATGTTGCCCACCAGGTCGCCGACCACGGTCATCCGGTCGGCGAGGCCCGCCTCGGCGGCGAGCCGGCGCACCAGGACCGGGTTGGGCTGGTGGGTGATCACGTGGTCGATGTCGTCGACGCCCAGGCCGTGCCGCTCCAGCGTCTCGTGCAGCATCCGCGGGAAGGCGTCCCGGATGAACCGGCTCACCGTCCGCCCGTCCATCCGGATCCGGTGCGCGCCCTCCGCGAGGGTCTCCCGGGTCGCCGGGCGGCGGCTGCCCCCGGCCGGGATCAGCACCCGGTCGGCGAGCCGCCCGTCCGTGCCGAGCCGGAACCCGCCCAGCCCGCCCGGCGGTTCCACCGGGCCCAGCACGGTGGCGGCGGCGCCGTCCGCGAACAGCACGGCGGTGGCCCGGTCCGCCGGGTCCAGGAACTTCGAGTACGCCTCCGCCCCGACCACCGCGGCGAGCACCGGCCCGTCCGCCTCGCGCAGCCAGTCGTGCGCGACCTTCGCCCCGAACAGCCAGCCCGAGCAGGCCGCCGACACGTCCAGCGCGACGGCGTTGCCGGCCCCGACCAGCGCCTGCACCCGGCAGGCGGTGGCCGGGCCCAGCTCGTCCGGCGTGGAGGTCGCGCACACCAGCAGGCCGAGCCGCTCCGCCGGCACCCCGGCCGAGGCCAGCGCCCGGCGCACCGCCTCGGCGGCGAGGTCCGAGGCCGCCTGCCCGTCCGCCGCGACGTGCCGCCGCCGCACCCCCGTCCGCTCCGCGATCCACTCCGGCGTCACCCCGGCCCCGGCCGCCACCTCCCCGTTGCCCCGCACCCGCACCGGCACGTACCGCCCGGTGCCCCACACGCCCACCGCGTTCACCACCGCGCACTCCTCACTCGGGAAACTCCTGCTCGGACGGGGTGTTCGGCCCCTCGGGACGGCCCTCCCGGGCGGGGCCGTCGGGAGGGCCCTCGGGGAAGCCGCCGGGAGATCTGCTGGGAAAGCCCTCGGGAAAGCCCTCGGGGAATCCCTCCGGAAGGACGATGTCGTCGGGGAAGGCGAAGGCCCGCTCGACCTGCTCCAGGTGCGGCAGCAGCCGGTCGTAGCCGCGTTCGAGGGCGTTCTCCAATCCGGCCAACTCACCGGGGGCGAGAGTGCGGTGGCGCAGCAGGGCGCCGGCCGTCCGGTCGGCGGCGCGCAGGGCGGCGAGGTGGGCGAGGGCGTCGGTGGCCCCGTCCGGCGGGAGGGCGGCCAGGGCGCGCGGGAGGTCCTCGGCGGCGAGCCGGGCGGCGTACGCCGCGCCGAGTTCGGCCGCCCGGTCGAGCAGCGGGTTCCACACCTCGAAGGGGTGGCGCCGCCGCGGGCCCGCTCGGCGGTGGCGCGCCGCAGCCAGCCGGTCAGGGTGTGCTGGTGCCGGGCCAGGACGGCGGGCCACCAGCCGGGGTCGCCGAGGTCGGCCGGGACCGGCGGGGGCCCGCCGGTCCCGGCCTCCGCCAGCAGGGCGCGCCCGAGGTCGTAGCGGATCAGCCGGCTGTCGCCGCCGGCCGGGTCGAAGGAGCGGGCGAATCCGTGGTAGCCGGCCAGCCGGTTGCCGTCGGCCAGCCCGGCGTGGCCGCAGCGGCGCTGGCACTCGGCGATGATCCGCTCGGCCTCGTCGGCGCAGTGCGCCTTGTACGCGGACAGCGGGCGGCTGACGGCGGCCCACGGCGCGAAGCCGCTCTCCGCGCCGGCGGCGTCGGACTCCCGGGTGGCGGCGAGCAGTTCGCGGGCCCGGGCGGCGGCGCAGCCGAGCGCGAAGGCGTCGGCGAGGGCGCCGAGCAGGGCGCGCTGCTGGCTGCGGTGGGCGAGCAGCGGGGTGCCGGGGGCGAGCGCGGCCCGGGTCTCGCGGTGGCGGGAGTGCCGGACGGCGAGCACCGCGGACTGCCGGGCGAGCGCGGCCAGCGCGGTGGGCAGGACGCCCCACAGGTCCTGGCCGACCGCGAGGGTGCGGCGCAGCCGGTCCTCGGGGGTGCGCGGGTCGTGCAGGTGCCCGTCCGCGTCGAGGTCGGCGTCGTCGCGCAGCCAGTGCGCCTCGGGGACGCGGACGCCGTCGAACCGGACCCGGTGGTAGCTGAGCGGGAGCGCGCCGACCGGGACGGGCGCGGAGAGCGCCACCCCGGGGCGGGGCCCGTCGTGGTCGGCGAGCCGGACCAGGAAGGCGAACACCCCGCCCGCCCGGCCCGCCGCGTCCACCGCCCGGGCGATCACCACGGCCCCGCGCGGGCCCGGGTACTGCGGCACCCCGCCGAACTTGACGTCCGCCTCCTCGGTGGTGCGCAGCACGAACTCCCGCCGGTCCGGCCGGAATTCGGCCACGGTGCCGGCGCCGAGGTGGCTGCTGGCCCGGCCCGCCTCGGTCACCAGGTAGCCGATCCGCAGGTCGCCCGCGTCGACGGCGCCGAGTTCCGGGCCGACGTCCTTGCGCGCACCGGCCAGCCGCAGCAGCGACCCCTGCCCGAGGACGCTCTGGGTGACCACCGTCATCCCGAGCCGGGGATCGGCGACGGCGGCCCAGGCCAGCGCCGCGGCCAGCCCGTCGGGGTCGGCGTGCAGGTCGGCGGCCGCGGGTAGGGCCCGCAGCAGGGCCCGCAGCCGGCGGTACAGGTAGGGCTCGCGTTCGGCCGCGGCCTCGGCGACCCGGTAGGGGTGGCGGGCCAGCGCCCGGTGCAGGCGGGGCAGCCGGCCGGGGTGGTGGCGGCCGTGCAGCAGTTCGTCCAGGGTGCGGTCCGTCGTCACCGTTCGCTGTCCCCTCTCGCGCTCTTCTTCCCCGGTGCCGTGCACGCGTTGCGCCCGCGTGCCGTGCACGCGTTCCGCCCCCGCGCCGTGCACGCGGGCGCCGGTGCCGCGCAGGCAGTCGGCGGCGTTGCGGCCGAGCGCGCTGCCCGGTCCGGCCTCGCGGTAGTCGGTGTGGCCGTGGGCGGCCAGCAGGGCGAGGATCCGGGGCAGGTGGGCGGGCCGGACCAGGCAGTCGGCGACGCGGGCCGCCAGGTCGTCGGCCGGGGTGTAGCGGCGTCCCGCGACGGCCGAGTAGACCGGTACGGCGGTCGGCCCGATCGGCGGCCCGCCGCGCAGCACCTCCTCGAACTCGCCGCGCTGCCTGCCCAGTTCGGGGTGGTGCGAGCCGAACGGGAGGTGCAGCCGGACGGCGCTCAGGCCCTCGGCGGCCGCCAGCCCCTCGACGGCGGCCAGCCGGTCCGGCGGCCCGCCGAGCACGCACTCCCGGGGACTGTTGACGCAGCCGACCGCCACCCGCCCGCCCCCGGCCCGCGCCGCCAGTTCGGCCGCCCGCGCCTCCCCGCACCCGATCAGCGTCAACCCGCCGGGCGTCCGCGCCAGCACCCCGGCCAGCCCGTACGCGGCCCGCGCCCCGGCCCCGACCGTCCAGGCGCCGGCCGCGGTCAGCGCGGCGAGCTCACCGAAACTGACGGCCAGCAACGCGTCCGGCGGCCCGTACCGCCCGACCAGCACCCGCTGCCAGGCCACCGCCGCCCCGTAGTGCGCCACCTGCTGGAGCCCGACCGGCCCCCGCGCCAACTCCCGCCCACCGGGCGGGTCCGCCCCCAGCAGCAGGGCGGCCGGCGACGGCAGTGCCCCGGTGCCGGCACTGGCGTCGATCTCCTCGTAGACGGCCCGCAACGCGCGGCGCAGCGCCCCGTCCCGGGCGGCGGCCCGGGACAGCACCTGCACGGGGAAGTCCCCCTGGCCTGGAAACATGTGAACCGACACGGGCATGACTGCACGCTCCGCAGCAGCGAGAGGGCCGATCCGGCAGGGGCCGCACCACACCCGGCCCCGCGCCGACTCCCCTCGACACGGCCGGTGTCCGGCCCGCCACCACAGTGCCCAATCAGTACACCCACCATCCAGTCATATGAGCCTTGAATGTGTTGAAAGTTCCACCCCCTGTTGAACACCCGCCCCGGAAGCCCCCCTCACCGACCTCCGGCAAGACCGGCCGACCGACCGACCGGCCCCTATGATCGACCCGTGCAGCCGCCCCCCACCGGCAACCCCCCGCTGACCGCCGCGTTCCCGCCCGAACTCGCCGACGACGCCCGGGCGGTGCTGGCGGCCATGCCCGCCTCCCGCTTCCCGCCGATCACCCCGTTCCCCGTCCTCGTCGGGGGCCGGCCGGTCACCCTCCCCGGGCGCCTCTACAACGACGAGCCGCCGGCCCGCGCGGTGGCGTCGCTGTCGGAGCGCCAACGGCAGCTCCTGCACTGCCTCTACACGCGGAACTGGGACGGGCGAATCCGGCAGCGCCACCTGGAGGAGATCGTCGGATCCGCAGACCCCTGGGTCGTCCCGTTCGTCGTGCAACTGGTCGGCGAGTACGTCCTGGAGATCCTGGTCGTCATCCGCGACGCGCTTTCCGACCTCGCCGCCCCGGGCACCGCCGGACACCTCGCCTACGGCCGGTTCATCGCGGAGAACCCGGCCTTCTTCGCCCGCACCCAACGGCGCGTCGTGAGCTACTGGAGCTGCTACCACCGCGCCGCCCACCCGAGTTTCCGCAACCACCCGGGGCACGCCGTCCTCGCCCTCCTGCGCTCCGCCGCCTCCACCCGGACGGGACACCCCTGGCCCGACCTCACTCCAGCCGCCACCCGGGCGGGCGGCCACCACTAGCACCCGCACCCGCTCCCGCTCCCGCTCCTGCTCCCGCTGCGAACGCGGCCGACTCCGCTGCCAGCGCGGTGAGTTGCTCGCCCGTCTCCAGCCAGGTGGTCACCTCCGCCCGCCAGGTGCCGTCGGCGGTCCGCCAGGGTCGGAGTTCCCAGCTCAGTGCGGTGTGGCCGCCGGGGTGGAACACCGCTCGCAGCGTCAGGTCGCGGTCGGGGGTGCGCCACTCCCGCTCGCCTTCCCAGCCCCGGAAGTCCGCGGCCAGCGCGGCCAGGAAGCCGGGCAGCCCGCCGTCCGGTCCCAGGTCGACCACCTGCGGCAGCCGCGCCGCCAGGCCGGGGGCCCGCAGTTCCACCGCGAACCGCAGCACCCCGTCCTCCTCCTGCCGGTCCGTCAGCAGGACGCCGACCGCCCGGTTCCGTCCGCACCGCACCTCCACCGGCGACTCCTCGTGCTCCGTGCTCACTGCGCGATCATTCCGGTCAGCGCGAGGTCGAGCAGCCGGTCGGCCTGGTCGGCGGTGTCGTGTTCGCGGGCCCAGGCGGCGGCGTTCATCAGGGTGAAAAGGTCCGCGCCGGTGGTGTCGCCGCGCAGCGCGCCCGCCCGGCGGGCCCGGTCGACCAGGTGGTCGCCGATCCCGGTCAGCCGGTGGCAGGAGTCGCGGAGTTCGTCGGCGCGGGCGGCCAGGGTGGCGGCCAGGCCCTGGTAGGCGGCGGCGTGCCGGACCACCGCGCGGACCCAGTCGGCCAGTGCCCGGGCCGGGTCGGGGTGTTCGGCGAGGCCGTCCCCGTAGGCGAACAGTTCCTGGTTGCGGGTGTCCAGCAGGGCGGCGACCAGTGCGGCGCGGGTCGGGAAGTGGCCGTAGAGGGTGCCGATGGCGACGCCGGCCCGGCGGGCGACGCCTTCCAGCGAGGCGCCGGTGCCCTCCTCGCGGAAGACGGCGTCGGCCTCGGCGAGCAGCCGTTCCCGGTTGCGCAGCGCGTCGGCGCGCGGTCGGCGGCGGGCGGTCCCGGTCACGTCAGCTCCCTTTTCCGGGCGGGCACTTGTGCCCGCACCTCAATTCGAGGCATCCTCACTTTACCTCGAAACCGAGGATGCCTCAGCTTATCCGAGCCCAGCCACCGCACCACGGAACACCTGTCCTCACACCCGTCCTCATCACCACCAGACAGGGGAGAACCCGCCGTGATCCTGCTGACCGGAGCCACCGGCTCGATCGGCCGCCACCTGGTCCGCCGACTCGCCGCCCGGGGCGCCGAGTTCCGCGCCCTGGTCCGGGACGAGGCCAAGGGCCGCGCCCTGGGCTGCGCGTACACCGTGGGCGACTTCGCCGACCCCGGCTCGCTCGCCGCCGCGTTCGACGGGGTCGACCGGCTCTTCCTCAACGGGCCCGGCGCCGTACCGGTGGACGGGGAGCAGCCGATGCTCCGTCAGCTCGGCGCCGTCATCGACGCGGCCGCGGCGGCGGGCGTCGAACGGGTGGTGAAGGTCTCGGTCCGGCACGCCGCCCCCGGCCGCCCGCTCTCCGAGGGCGTGCACGGCGCGCTCGACCGCCGGCTCGCGGCGTCCGGCCCGGCCGCCTGGACGCTCCTGCAGCCCTCCGGCTTCCTGCAGAACCTGCTGGCCCCGGGCACCTTCACCCCCGACGGGCGCCTGGTCGGCCGCTACGGCGGCGCCCCCGTCTCGCACATCGACTGCCGGGACATCGCCGACTGCGCGGAGGTCCTGCTGACGGGGCCGCCGCGCCCGGGCGAGTCCTTCGCCCTGACCGGGCCGGAGGCCGTCACCGACCGGCAGCTGGCCGACCGCGTCTCCCGCGCCCTGCACCACCCGGTCGGACTGCTCCCCCGCACCCCGGACGAGGTCGCCGCCGACCTGACCGCCCAGGGCGCCCCGGCCGGCTTCGCCGCCGAACTGGCCGTCCTGCTGCACGAGGTCGCCGCGGGCTCGCTGGCCGAGGTGACCACCGCCGTCCCCGACCTGCTCGGCCGCCCCGCCCGCACCGTCGACGCCTTCCTCACCGACCACCTGCCGGCCTTCCGCACCGCCCTCCGCCTCCCGTGAACCCCCTCCCACCCCTGACTGGCCGCCATCGCCCGCCCCGCGCACCGAAGTTGAGTACGGGTACTCTGTCCGCCGATCCACCGCACACGGAACGATCGCCACACCGCCGGGCCGCCGGGCCCGCCCCACCGAACCGACCGGAGCGCCCACCGTGAAACGTCCCGCCCTGGCCGCGGCCACCGCCGTACTCGCAACGGGCGCCCTGCTCACCGGCTGCGGCTCCACCCACGCCCCCTCCGACCGGGCGGGCGCCGCACACCCCGCCGTCTCCGCCGCCCCTCCTTCCGCCTCCGCGTCCGCCTCCGCCTCCGCGTCCGGTTCGGCGGGCAGCACGCCGGAGGAGGCCCAGCGGAAGTTCGAGGAGCAGCAGAAGCAGGCGGCGGCCGAGCACGACAAGACCTTCCCCGCCGTCGCCGCGGCCTGCGCGGGCAAGTCCACCGCGACACCGTCGCCCACCCCCGCGGCCACGGCGTCCGGCGGCTACCAGCCCGAGAACCCCAAGTACAGCGAGAACCACGCCTACGCCCAGCTGATGCCGCTCAACCCGCTCCAGCAGTGCCGCGGCGACGCCCACGCCGCCCGCCTCACCGCCGAGGCCGCCAAACAGCCCCCCACCGGACCGGACCAGGCCAAGGCCCTGCTCACCCGCCTCGGCTACCCCGGAGCCACAGTCAACCAGACCGCGAACGGCGTCCAGTTCTCCGTCTCCGTCCCGAAAGTCGGCCCCTGCCTGTCGGGCACCCTGTCGGCCACCCCCCAGATCGAGGCACACGGCCCGTACCTGGAGGGCGGCTGCGAACGCCCGAAGGGCGGCCACTGAGCCCCCCGGGAAACCCCTCGCCGACGCGTCAACCGCCCAGCCAGAATGGCACGATGACGACCGACCCACTGCTCCGAAGGGCGTCCGGCCTGTGGCAGGGGCTGGCCGCCACTCCTGCCGCCGCCTTCCCCAGCCCGGGCACCGCGACCGTACTGGTGTCCCCCGGCTCCGGGCTGTGCCCGCGCGGATGGGTCGGCCTGCTGACCCTGGGCGGCGCGACACTGGCCACCGCACCGGACGTCCGCCGGGCCGCCCTGCTGCGCGACACGCTGCGGTCCCACCCGGAGGCCGCCCAGGACGCCGATCTGCTGCGCGCGGCCCTCCCGGCCACTCGCTTCCTCGGGCCCGCCGTCCTCGCCTACCTCGCCCCCGACGCCCTCGTCCCGGACGCCACCGGCCCCACCGTCCGGCAGCTCCCTCCCGACCACCCGGCGTTGCGCGCCCTGGCGGCCCGGGCCACCGAGGAGGAACGCGACGAGGCCTCCCTCGACGAGATCACTTCCCCCGCGTTCGCCGTGCTCCGGGGCGAACGCGTCCTGGCCGCCTGCGGTTACCGCAACTGGCCGCACGAGACCGCCCAGTTCAGCGTCCTCACCGCCCCGGACGCCCGCAACCGCGGCCTGGCCCGCGCCGCCGCGGCAGCGGCCGCTGCCCACGCCCTCGCCGTCGGTCTCCTCCCCCAGTGGCGCGCCCGCGTCCCGGCCTCCCGCCGGGTCGCCACCCGGGTGGGTTTCCGCGAACTGGGCACCCAGCTCTCCGTCGAACTCCCCTGACCCGCCCTCCCGGCGACCCGAACTCCCGCCGCGAACCGGGCGCCCAGTCCGCCGCCCGGCTCCGCTCAACGACGGGCCGAGACCAGCAGCGCCGCGTGCGGGAGCGCCAATCCGCCGTCCGCCGTGCGGAACTCCTCGGCGAGGCGCCCGAACTCCCGCCGGACCCGGGTCCGGACGGCCGGTGGCTGGCTGTGCAGCAGTTCGCCGAGGAAGGCGACCCGGGCGGCGGGGCCGGACCACCACTCCTCCTCGGTGGTGCGGTGGTCCCAGCGCAGGGTGCGGCACTGCGCGTCGTGCAGGCCGCCGGCCGTGAGCAGCGCGGTGAAGCCGTCGGGGCTGCCGAGCGCCTGGAGTGCGGCGGGCGGCGGCGGGAGGTGGGCGGGCCGGGGGACGCCGGCGGCTTCGACGGCCCGGCCCAGCAGGGCCTGTCCGGGCGGGGCGGGGGTGGCCCAGGCGGTGAGGGCGAGGCGGCCGCCGGGGCGCAGGACGCGGCGCAGTTCGGCGACGGCGGCGCGCTGCCGCCCGACGTGGTTGATCACGAAGTTGCCGACCACCGCGTCGAACGAGGCGTCGGCGAAGGGGAGTTCGGGGAGCGTCGCGGCGCGCACCTCGGCCGCCGGGGCGTTGCGCCGGGCCTCGGCGAGCATGCTCGGTTCGGCGTCGACGGCGGTGACCCGGGCGTCGCGCGCGCAGGCGGCGGCCGCGGCGGCGCCCGTCCCGGTGCCGACGTCCAGCACGGCGCTGCCGGGCCCGACCGCGGCGGCGTCCAGCAGCGCGGGTACCGGGTGGGCGCACAGGCGGGCGAAGCTCGCGGCGTAGGCGGCGGCCCGCCCGCTCCACATCCGCCGCTCCAGGGCGTCGAACGCTTCGAGGACGGCCGCCGTGTCCGGCACCCCGGCCGCGTCGCCCACCGCGAAACCCGCCATCCGCCCCACCCACCCCTTCGCCCGCACGCCGGTTCGCCGGTTCGCCCGCGCGCCCCTTCGCCCGCAGCCTACCCAGCCGTCCCGCTCCCCCTGACGGTGGTTCAGCCCGTCGGCGCCGCCTCCCCGCGGACCTTGGCCAGGAAGGCCGCCAGGTTGCCGCGCATCCGTTCGATCCGCTGCTCCTGTGTCAGCGACTCGTGGATCTTGGTGCCGGTCTCGCGCAGGCCGCGGACGTACAGCGGGCAGGCCAGGTCGCTGCACATGTACGCGCCGACCGAGTTGCCCTGTCGCCCGGCGGGGCCGGCCAGCGGGGCCACCAGCAGGGAGACCCCGCCGGTGTGGGTGGTGACGCAGAGCGAGCAGATGCTGCGGCGGGGCTGCCAGGACGCGCCGGAGGAGGAGCGCAGGACGACGGCCTGCGGGCGGCCGTCCAGCTCGGCGACCAGGTAGGCCCGGTCGGGGGCCTGCGGGTCGCGCCAGCCGAGGAAGTCCAGCTCCGGCCAGGGCTGTTCGGGCAGCTCGCGGGGCAGGTTCAGTCGTTTCGCCTCGCCCTTGGAGCAGTTCAGGAACGCGGCGCGGATCTCGGGATCGGTCAGCTCTCTCACGAAACACCACGCTAATTTGCCTAAGTCGTTTAGGCAAATGGATAATGGGTTCAGGAAGCACGACCGGACGACGAGGAAGGGACGGGTGGCCGCGGTGGCACGTGCAGGTCTGACCCCGGAGGTACTGGCCCGAGCGGGCGCGGAACTCGCCGACGAGGTGGGCTTCGAGCAGGTGACGGTGACCGAGCTGGCCCGCCGCTTCGACGTCAAGGTCGCCAGCCTGTACTCGCACGTCAGGAGCTCGCACGACCTCAAGGTGCGGATCGCCCTGCTCGCCCTGGCCGAACTCGCCGACCGCGCCACCGACGCCGTCGCCGGCCGGGCCGGCCGCGACGCCCTGGCCGCCTTCGCCGAGGCCTACCGCGGCTACGCCCGCGAGCACCCGGGCCGCTACGCCGCCGCCCGGCTGCGCCTCGACCCCGAGACCGCCGCCGCCAGCGCCGCCCCCCGCCACTCCCAGCTGACCCGGGCCATCCTGCGCGGCTACCACCTCCCCGAGCCCGCCCAGACCCACGCCGTCCGCCTCCTCGGCGGCGTCTTCCACGGCTACATCGACCTCGAGGCCGCCGGGGGCTTCGCCCACACCCCCGTCCCCGCGCAGGAGTCCTGGGACTGGATCGTCGACTCCCTCGACACCCTCCTCCGCACCCGCCCCGCACCGGGGTCATAGGAGCCGCACGACCGACCGACCGTCAGCCCGCGGGGCCGCGCCCGGTGCCGCTCACCGGCTACCCCACCCGCCGGCGGCGCCGGACGCGGCCGCCTCCCGCCACTTCGCCCGCCGGCGCTCTTCCTCCTCCCGCTGGGCGGCGACATCGGGGATCGCGGCGATCGCCTCGGCGAACCGGCCCTGCCGGAGCAGCAGTTCGGCCAGCTGGGTGCCGGCCCGCTTGCCCGGCATCCCGCGCAGGAGGGCGTCGGCCTCCGCGACCCGGCCGTCCTGGGCGAGCAGCCAGGCGACGGTCAGCTCGCGGTCCTCGACCTCGTCGGCCTCGTCGGCCTCCCCGCCCCCGTCGACCGGCAGGGCCGCGATCTCCGCGAGCGCCTCCGGGGCCCGGCCCGCCTCGCCCATCAGCCACCAGCGGTTGGAGCGCACCCAGTGCGCCTCGTGCTCGGCGAGGAACTCGGGGCTGCGCTCCTGCGTGAGCGCGATCGCCCGGTCGTGCAGGCCGTGTTCGGCGAGCAGGAGCAGGGCCGACTGGAGGAGGTTGTCGTCGTAGAGGTCGTCGAACGTGCCGGCCGCGGCCTCGATGCCGTCCGCCGGGCGGCCCTGGCGGAAGAGCAGCTCCATCAGCATGCTCTCGTACCAGCCGGGCTTTCCGGCGGCGATGAGGCCGCGCAGGTACGCCTCCGCCTCCCCCGCCCGTCCGGCGTCCTCCAGGGCCCTGACGTACACGGGGACGGCGGCGCGGCTCTCGGTGTCGGCGAGGCTCCGCAACTCCTCGATCCGGCCGTGCCGGGCCAGCAGTTCGGCGTAGGACTCCACGTTGTTCAGCGGCCCGTACCGGCGCGCGGCCACGTCCGCGCCGAACTGCCGGATCGCCTCGTCCGCGCGGCCGGAGCGCTCGAGCACCCGCGCCTGCCCGGACAGCGCCTCCCACGGGCCGCCGCCCCCGCCCCGCCCCGGGCTGCGCCGGAACTCCTCGGCCAGCGGGGCCAGCAGCTCCAGCACCCGCTCGTCGCACCCCTGTCCCTCGGTCAGCTCCACCAGGGCGCCCAGCACCCGCCGGTCGCGCAGGTGCGGCGCCAGGACGTCGACCGCCTCGTCCGCCCGCCCCGCGCGGACCAGCACCTCGGCGTGGTCCCGCGCCGCGGCGGCCACGTCCTCCGTCCCCTCGCTCCCCGCCGTCCCCGCCGGGCGCGACAGCTCCAGCGCCTGCTCGATCCGGCCCCACCGCACCAGGACGTCGGCCCCCACCCGTACCGCCGGGCGCCACCCCGTCCCCACGAACGGCTCCACCACCGCCCAGGCCCGCCCGAACTCCCCCGCCGCGCACAGCCCCCGCACCGCCCCCTCGGCGCAGAACCAGTCGCCCCGCTCCTCCGCCGCCCCCACCAGGGCCTCCAGCCCGCCGCCATCGAGGACCTCGTCCACGATCCGCGGCAGGACACCGCCGAGGTTCGCCACCTGCCACTGAAGATCATCCACGTTCACGGGGGCACCCTACGACCTGCCCGGCGGGCGGTCACCCCCCGAACAGCCCCCGCACAGCCCACGGAGCAGGCCCGGACCGAACCCGGATCGGGCCCGGGCCGCCGCTGCTCCGCCCCGCCCCGTCCCGCCCCGCCCCGCCCATCGCGAACGGCGGCCACCGGAACCGGTGACCGCCGTACGCCCTGGTGTTTCGCCCCTCAGCCCTCGACCGGGCCTCCGGTCACGCGCCCTCGCGCACCGGGAGCTTCCAGCCCGGGCGCGGGTAGTGGCAGGTGTAGCCGTTGGGGTAGTGCTGCAGGTAGTCCTGGTGCTCGGGTTCGGCCTCCCAGAAGTCGCCGACCGGGGTGACCTCGGTGACGACCTTGCCCGGCCAGAGACCGCTCGCGTCGACGTCCGCGATGGTGTCGAGGGCGGTGGCGCGCTGGGCCTCGTCCGCGTAGAAGATCGCCGAGCGGTAGCTGCTGCCGATGTCGTTGCCCTGCCGGTCCACGGTGCTCGGGTCGTGGATCTGGAAGAAGTACTCCAGCAGCGTCCGGTAGCTGATCCGCTCCGGGTCGTAGACGATCTCCAGCGCCTCGGCGTGGCCGGGGTGGTTGCGGTAGGTGGCGTGCGCGTTCTCGCCGCCGGTGTAGCCGGTGCGGGTCGACTGGACGCCGGGGAGGTTGCGGATCAGCTCCTGCATTCCCCAGAAGCAACCGCCGGCCAGGACAGCACGGTCCGTGGTCATCTAGTACTCACTCCTCGCATGGGACGTCGACTCGTCCCGCCCGGGCGCCGCCCCGGCGGGACCATCCGGTCCAACCTCCCGGACGCCCCCGATGTTCCCCGTCCCGCTCCCCGTCGGCCGGGGCGCCCGCTCAGCCGGCCAGCCCCCTCCAGCACCCTCCGGCTCCGGTGCTGCGACCTCACGGGTGGGGATCGGAGCCTTCGCCGTACGGGTTCCGCCCTCGGACGAGGGCGGAACCCGTAGACCGGCCACCACCTCGCGCGGACCCTAGGCGAGTCGCTCGATCACGTAGTCGATGGACGCGGTGAGTGCTTCCGCGTCGGCGGGGTCGATGGACGGGTAGCAGGAGATCCGCAGTTGGTTGCGGCCGAGCTTACGGTAGGGCTCGGTGTCGAGGATGCCGTTGGCGCGGAGGGTGGCGGCCAGCGCGGTGGCGTCGATGCTCTCGTCGAAGTCGATGGTGGCGACGACGGGCGAGCGGAACAGGGGATCGGTGACGAAGGGCGTGGCCGCGGGCGACTTCTCGGCCCACGTGTACAGGCGCGAGGAGGAGTCGGCGGTGCGTTGCGCGGCCCACTGCAGGCCGCCGCGGGAGTTGATCCAGTCGAGCTGGTCGGCGAGGAGGACGAGGGTGGTGAGGGCGGGGGTGTTGTAGGTCTGGTCCTTCGCGGAGTTCTCGATCGCGGCCGTGAGGGAGAAGAACGGCGGGATGTACCGGCCGGAGGCGGCGATGGCGTGCGCCCGGTCGATCGCGGCCGGGGACAGCAGCGCGATCCAGAGGCCGCCTTCGGAGCCCAGGTTCTTCTGCGGGGCGAAGTAGTAGGCGTCGCACTGACTGATGTCGACGCTCACGCCGCCGGCCGCCGAGGTGCCGTCGACCAGGTGCAGCGCTCCGGGATCGGCTTGCGCGACGCGTTGGACGGGGGCGATCACGCCGGTCGACGTCTCGTTGTGGATGAGGGCGTAGGCGTCGACCCCGGACTCGGCGCGCGGCTGCGTGCAGGTTCCCGGCGGTGCGGAGATGACGCTGGGTTCGGCGAGCCAGGGCGTGGCGGCCGAGGCCGCGAACTTGGCCGAGAACTCGCCGATGACCAGGTGCTGGGACTTGCGGCCGATGAGGCCGTAGGCGGCGATGTCCCAGAACGCGGTGGCTCCGCCGTTGCCGAGGACCACCTCGTATCCGTCCGGCAGGTCGTACAGGTCGGCCAGTCCTGCGCGGATGCGGCCGACGATGGCCTTGACCGGCGCCTGGCGGTGCGAGGTGCCGAAGACGGTCTGCTCCGCCAGGGCGGCCAGGGCCTCGGGGCGGATCTTGGAGGGGCCGGAGCCGAAACGGCCGTCGGCGGGCCGCAGGGCGTCGGGGATGGTGATCGCGGTCATGGGGCTGGGCTGCTTCTTTCTGGGGGCGGGCGGGATCAGCCGATGCGGGGGCGGGCGAGTTCGGCAGCCCGGGCCAGGGCGTCCTGGACGTCCTGGTAGCGGGGGGCGCGCACCAGGGCGCTGGCGAGTTCGCAGCTGCCGGCGTCCCCCGGGGGCAGGACGATCTTGTCGCCGGGGACCGCGCCGAAGAAGAAGTGCTCCAGGCCGCCGATGCGCAGAACCTCGTCGAGTCCGTCGAAGCCCTGGAAGACGCCCTCGGTGGGGCTGAGGACGCTGCGGCTGCCGAAGAAGGCGTCCGCGCGGTGCTCCAGGTCGGGCGCCTGACCGGCGGTCAGCCGGACGAGGTTCTCGTGGAAGGGGATCCCGGTGCTTCCGGGCACCAGGTGCGAGGTGATGAACCCGCCGCCGGGGCGGGCGGCGATCTCCAGCAGTTTGGCGGTCCCGTCCGGCAGGACACGGCACTCGAGGTGGAACCCGCACCAGTCGAGCCCGATGGACCGGGTCACCTCGCGGGTCAGGGCGTGGACCGTCTCGACGGTGTCCGCGGGGAGGGCGGAGGGGTGGATCTCCTGGTACTCGACGTAGTAGGGGTAGGTGACCAGCTTGTCGGTGATTCCGGCGATGTAGGTGACGCCGTCGTGGACGAAACCTTCGACGCTGTGCTCGGTCCCGCCCAAGCGCTCCTCGTAGACGAACTCGCCGGGGTAGTCGCCGAAGATCGACGCGACGCTGGGCAGGGTGAGCGCGACAGCCTGGCGGTACAGCGCGGCCAGGTCGGTGTCCGGCTCGACCTGGAGGATGGAGCGGCTGCCGCTGCCGCCGGCGGGCTTGAGGACGGCGGGCGCGCCGATCTCCTCGCGGGCCGCGGCGAGTTCCTCGAACGAGGTCACGTGGCGGAACGCCGGGATGAGGTCGGGGCGGTGGGACAGGGCCGCGCGCATGGAGTGCTTGTTGCGGGCCCGGTGTGCGGCCTCGACCGGCACACCGCGCCATCCGCACCGCTGGGACAGCGCCGCGGCGAGCTCGACGCCGCCGTCCGTCCAGGCCAGAGCGCCGCTGGCCCCGGTGCGCTCGGCCAGGCGCAACCCCGCGTCGAGGGCTGCCTCGCGGTCGGAGAGGTTCGCCTTCTCGACGTCGTGGATCAGGTCGGTGTGCAGTCCGGCCGCCACGGAGCCGAGCACGGCGACTCGGTAGCCGGCGTCGCGGGCGGCGAACAGGGCGCGGTTGGCCTCCTGCGGGCCTCGGCGAGTGCCGACGTAGATGACGGTGGGGCGCGGGGTCATGTGGATGGGCTCCTGGGCTCGGACGGCCGGGGTCAGCCGGCGGCGGTGTCGGATGCTACAGCGGGCAGGGTCGGGTTCGGTCGCGGCTTCGGCAGGGAGCGGCCGGCCGCCGCGCTCATGCCTGCGGCCCCGGTGGTGAACAGCCCGCACAGGGCCGCCCAGCCACCGGCGCCCAGTGGCAGGAGGGCGCCGAGGACGAGCGCGGGTCCGAGCAGGCCGTGGACGGTGACGCTCGTGCTGAAGGCTCCCAGGTAGCGCGCGTAGGCCGCGGGCGGTGCCATGGCGTCGGACAGGAACCAGGCCGCCGCGGCGTGGAAGTTCTCCCCCAGGGTGAGCAGGACCACGGCACCGCCCAGGAGCGCCGTGCCGACGGCGGTGGGAGCCGCGGTGACGCAGGCGAACAGCAGGCAGGCCGCGCACAGCACGGCGGCGGCACCCCACAGCAGCCGCAGGGCGCGGGACCGGTCCATGTCCAGGGAGGAGATCCACACCTGGACGCCGACGGTCAGCGCGGTGTTGACGGCCAGGAGGATCGGGACGGTGCTCTCGGGCACCGAGGAGTGGCGGATCGCCCAGACCGGCAGCGCGACGACGAGAACGGTGTCGTGGAGGCACATGAGGGCGTTGCCGACCGTCAGGGCCATGAACGAGGGGTGCCTGAACGGCGAGCGGACCGTGGCCGGCACGGCGGGGGCGGGCTCCCCCTTCACCGTGCCGGCGTCGGGGTCCGCCGGCAGGTCGGCGGCGTCGGTGCCGGGGTCGGCCGCCCGGGTCGCCCTCAGGGCTCGTCGGACGCACGCGGCCGTCACCACGAACGTCAGGCCGTTGGCGAGGAACAGCAGTTGGACCAGGACGTGGCTGTGCGCGGCGACCGCGGAGGCGGCGACGAGCGTGCCGAGGGTGTAGCCGACGTTGCGCAGCGCCCGGATCGAGGCCATGGTGCGGTTGCGTTCCCGGCTGCCGACCACCACGCGGACGGCCGCCTGGGTGAGGGGCGAACAGGCCCGGTCCGCCATCGTCGCCAGGCAGGTGACGAGGAAGTACCCGGTGAATCCGTCGACCAGGGCGTAGAGGCTGTAGGAGACGGCCCTGAGCAGCAGCAGCCACAGGTAGACGCGGCCGACGCCGTACCGGTCCGCCAGCCGGCCGCCGGGTGCCCCGCTGACCAGGCCCAGAACGCCGGCGACCGCCAGGGCCAGGGCGACGCCGGTGGGCGCGATGCCGACCTGGCCGACGAAGTAGAGGGTGGCCACGGCCAGGAAGAGGCCGGATCCGAACGAGTCGACGAAGGAGCCGGCGGCGAGGGTGCGGCCGGCGCCGCGCGCCGGGAGCAGGCGTCCCGCGAGGGTGGAGGCGATGGTTTTCATGGGGCCGTTCGGCACGTTGACGACGGGGGGCAGACGGGGGCAGACGGGGTCGGACGGGGGTGGGGATCAGGATTCGACCGGTTCGACGGCGAGGGCCGTGCGGAACCAGGCCGAGACCCCCCGGAGCCGGGCGGTCACCTCGGCGGCGTCGGGTCCCGAGACCACCACGCGCCCGGAGCGGGCGTTGGAGTCCTTCAGCACGTCGGTCACCGTCGCGCCCGGCTTCACCTTCATCTCGACGACCTCGACCCCGGGCTGCTGCCTCACTTCGTCGTCGGTGGGGACGACGGTGGCCCGCCCCCGAACCGCCGGGAGGTGGACCCAGCCGAAGGTCCGCGGGTCCTGTTCGGCCGTGGCGACGGCCGAGGGCAGCGCGAGAACGGCCCGGGCCCATTCGTCGTGCAGGTCCACCCCGAACTTGAGCTGGACGACCGTGTCCACGCGGCCTCCGCCGACGCGACCGGCGCACTCGCCGAAGACCAACGCCCGGTCCTGTTCGAAGACCTCCAGGTGGAACACCCCGTCGGTGTGGCCCAGAGCCCGCAGCGAGCGCGTGGCGACGTCCGCGGCCCTGCGGTACAGACCGGCGTGCTCGTCCGGGTCGAGGGTCGTGGAGCCGACCAGGCCTCCGGTCCGGAAGTCCATGACGTTGGCGAGGTAGCGCGAGACGGACAGCAGGAGCAGGCCGCCCTGGCGCACGACGCCGTCCAGGTGCAGTTCGCCGCCCTCGACGAAGCTCTCCGCCAGCCACGGGCCCGAGTGCTCCGAGCCCTCGCGCTGCGCCAGTTCTTCGGCCTCTTCCGTGGACCGCACCACGCTCGTGCGCCGCACGCCCGCTTCGTCGAAGGGCTTGATGACGAACGGCGGGGCGAGGGGGGCGAGGGCGAGCTCGGCCAGGGTGTCCACGACGCACGCCTCGGCGACCGGGATGCCCGCGGCGCGTACCAGCTGCTTCTGGACGAACTTGTCGCGCAGGGCGAGAGCCAGCGGCACCGGCCACGCCCGGCAGCCGAGGGCCTCGCCGACGAGGGAGGCCGTCACCAGCGGAAACTCGTCGGCGGAACAGACGATCGCGTCGGCGGTGAGCCGGATCCCGGTGCGGGCCAGCGCTGCGAGGACCTCGGCGGCATCGGTGAGGGTGCCCGCGACGACCACGGTGTCGACGTCCGCCGTCTCCCGGGCGGCGGACGCGTCGGACGGCTCGCACACGCACACGACGCGGGCCCCGTAGCCGGTGAGAGCGCGCAGGACTTCAGTGGGCTTCCAGCCCAGGACGACGACGTCCACGGCTTCGGCCGCTGTGTCGGTGCGGGGATCGGTTGCGGTCATCTTCCACGGCTTCCGTTGGTCGCGGCTGGGTTCGGGGTCGGGAACGAGGCGCTGGAGCACCGGATCAAGGATCAAGGGGTCGGGACGACGACGGTCGCGTTCCTGAACCACTGCGACAGCTTTCGCAGGTCCTCGGTGACGCTCTCCTCGTCCGGGCCGTGGACCAGCACGCGGGCGGCCCGCAGGTGGGAACTGGTCGTCAGATCGCCCACGACGTCGCCCACGGCCACGTCGAGTTCGGCGTGCAGCACCCCGGGTCGGGCCGTCAGCGCGTCCTGCGTGGGCAGTTCCGTCACCGTGCCCTGGGGGAGCGTCAGGTGGATGTACCCGACGCTGCCTTCCGGATCGGGGAGCTGCTCGGGCAGGGCCGAGGGAAGGCGGAGCACGGAGCGGGCCCACTCGTCGTAGATGTCCACGTCGAAGCAGTGCCGGAGCTGCTCGTCCGTGAGCGCACCGCCGACCCTGCCCCCGCACTCGCTGAAGACGACGTCTTCGCCGTTGACGAAGACCTCGAGGTGGAAGACGCCGTCCTCGAAGCCCAGTGCTGCCAGCGCCCGCGAGGTCAGTTCGCCCACGCGCCGGTACAGCTCGGGATGGCGGGCCGACGGGAGCGAGGCGGAACCCGCGAGCCCGCCGTCGTGGATCCTGATCAGGTTGTCCAGGTAGCGGGAGACGGACATGAACCGCAGCCGTCCGTCCCGGATCACGCCGTCGACCTGGGCCTCCCAGCCGTCAATGAACTCCTCGACCAGCCAAGGGCCGTGCAGGCCCTGCTCGGTGAGGCGTGCGGCGAGGGACTCGGCGGCCTCCGCGTCACCGATCCGGTACGTGTCGGCACTGCCCGCCCCGCACACCGGCTTCACCACGACCGGCCCGTCCGCGGCCGCGCCGGCCAGGTCCGGCGTGGTGGCGACGACCCGGCAGGACGCCACCGGCAGCCCCGCCCGCCGCACGGACTCCTTCTGCACCGCCTTGTCCCGCAGGGCCAGGGCCGCGTCCAGGGGAATCGCGCTGTTTCCCGCGGCGGCTCCCAGCAGGGACGCCGTCAGCACGGTCAGCTCCGTGGGACTGCAGACCGCGTCGAAGTCCCCGGCGGAACGTCCGTGCCGAGCCAGCACGGCGGCGACGTCCTCGGCACGCGTCGGGTCCGCGGCGACCCAAGTCGCGCCCAGGCCCAGCTCGCGGCACTTCGCCGCCTCGTGCGGATCGACCACGCTGGTGACGACGGCTGCGTGCCGGACCAGCGCCTTGATCGCCTTGGCCTTCCAGCCCACGACCAGGACTTCGCGGTCCGCAACTGCAACAGGCGCATCCACCGGCTGTGTCACCATCTCTCGTTCCTGCCTTGCCTCGCGGTCCAAGGGAATCACCTCACCCGCACCGAGCCGTCAGGCGGTCGGCGCCGACGCCAGGTACCTCGCCTGGTACCAGCGGTTGTCGAAGTCACGGACCGGCACGCTCGTGCCGTTGCCCTCCAGGAACGCGGCGTGCGCCTGGTACAGCCCCTGGAGGACCTTGGCCACGGCGATGGCCGCGCGCAGATCGGCCAGGTCGTAGGGATCGCCGTCCGAGCGCATGAGCCGGAAGTCGTGGACGCCGGGGCGGACCTCCCCGCCCAGGACCAGCGGCAGCGGCACCCGGATCGCGTGACGCACGCCGTTCGCCACGTGGCCCTGGTGGTGGTGCGAAGTCCACTCCGTGATGTCCGGCATGGACGGCGGGTAGAACCAGTCCCGGTCCTCGAACAGCTCCTCGGGCCCGGCCAGGGGAGGCATGAAGTGCCAGCCGTTCCAGCGCATGCGGGCCGCGATGGCGCGCACGACCTGCACCAGGCTCTCCGGATCCGCCGCGAAGCGCCCGACGAAAGCAGGCGCAGGCACCACGCAGCAGTAGTAGTCGCTGGTCTTCCACGATCCGGGGGCCGGATCCCCGGCGGCCAGCAGCCGACCCAGCAGACCCACGTCCTTGGGCCCCCGGGACATGCCGACATGCGACCGGGTGGCCTCCGTCGCAACGGCGACGATCCCGTGCAGCAACTCCTCGAAGCGCGTCGAGAACGCGCCGCTCCCCGTCTCGTGCAGGCGCGGGAACCGGGCGGACCACGCCCTGGCCAGAGAGTCCGGGGCGTCGAGGGAGGACAGCTGCTCCTCGGACAGGTGGTCCAGCAGCAGCCCCCGCACCGCGTCGGGCAGGTCGGCGGCGGACACCGGCCGGTCGAAGGCCCGCTCCTCCTTGTTGATGGTCATGCCCTGGACCACGCGGAACACCGACGAGCCCGCAGCGACGGCGGCCCGGCGGCCTTCCGCGGACAGGTCCGCGAGCAGCCGCAGCCGCTCCACGTCGGGGAGGGTCTCCGCGTCCTGCGGAACGGTCCTGCCGTAGGCGCGGATCCGCCCGCGGACGAACTCCTCCAAGCGCCGCAGCGTCAGCTGGGTACCGCTGAACTCCTCGGTACGGGAGGGAGTCCCGGAGGCGATCAGGACACTCATCAGCACCAGGAAGGCGCAGTCCTCCTCGGCCCAGTCCGAAAGCTCCGTGCGTTCCAGGCCGTTGAGGACACACGCCGGGGAGTCCGCAGCGACGGACTTGCCGACGAGATTGGCCGCCTTGCCCAGGTTCGTGTAGTGGCGATCGCCGATGTGGACCAGCATCGGACCGACGTGGCGCAGCGTGTAGCGAAGCCGCCGGATCAGGTCGAGCGCGCGGGCCTCGCCCTCGGCGACCAACCACTTCCTGAGCACCTGCCGGTCGGCTCCGTCCAGCATCTGCAGGTGGTCGACGTACTCGTCCAGGCCCGCCGGGCGGGCACCGTGCCACTCGATCTCACCCACCAGGGCGGACCCGTCCGCCACCTGCTCCCCGGGTCGCACGACACGGACGCGGCCGGTCGGCACGACGGCGACCAGATCGGCATGACCGGCTTCGGCGCCGACCCGGCGAACCGTGGCCCCCACCGACTCGGCGGCGGCCAGCAGGTGTGCCTCTCCGGCGGTCAACGCCGCCATGCCCAATTCGCGCGGAAAACGGCCCCCGAGTGAGACGGCGTGTTCCACGGTGGCGGCCAGATCGGTTTTGGCCCCCGCCTCTTCAGCGCATTTCCGGAGGAGTTCGGGAAAACGCTCAGTACGCAAAATTGCCACGCTCAAGTCCCCCATGGCGCAGAGGTCCACGTATGCGTGGGCCCTTTGTACGAACAGCGGCATGCAACGCTGAATGCCATAGGAAAGGCGAGGGCAGTGCAGATGAACGCCGTCTTGACATGGCGGAAATGCAAGATGTCCCCCGGTGGTCCGGGAGGTTACCAGAGCGTTTACGAGCGCTGCAACGACGGCCCTTCCACAACTGTGGCGGCCTGTCCGATTCCCTACGGTCTGGACGGATATCCAGGCCCATGCGCACCAATATTCCGCAAAGGGACACCGCCACATTGCCGCAGACCACGCTCGAGGAAGTCGACGACCGCGCCCGTGCGGGCTTCGACGAGAGCTTCACCAACCACGGAGGACAACAGGCCGGGTACCGCCGGGCCGCATCCGGCCGAGGCCGGCAGCATCATCGCCCGCCGATGACCCAACGCGCCGGCGCCACCCCGACACCCGGCCCGCCCGGCCGCCCCGCCGCCCCGTCGACGCCCTCGGCCGCTACTCGGCGAGCGCCGCCCGCCACGTCCAGGACTCCCGGCGCGGGCGGCCCGGCAGCTCGGCGCGGCCGGTGCACCAGAGCAGGACGGGGGCGGGGTCGCCGAACCGCCCGGACCCGCCGGCTCGCGTCAACGGGGCGGCGGGGAGGGGCGGTTCAGCGGTTCGACGTCGGCTCAGCGGCTCACAGGTAGGGCCGGGTGATCAGCTCCAGCCCGTGCCCGGCCGGGTCGAGCACGTAGACGCCGCGGCCGCCGTGCTCGGTGTTGGTCTCGCCGGGGCGCTGCATCTGCGGGTCGGCCCAGTGGTCGATGCCGCGTTCGCGCAGCATGGCGTGGGCGCGGTCGAACAGTTCGTCGTCGACCAGGAAGGCGTAGTGCTGCCGCTGGATCTCCACCGGCGGCTCGGCGAACTGGAGCAGCACGCCGTCGGCGAGCTGCAGGTTGGTGAACGGGCCCCAGGAGGGCGCCTGTTCGGCTTCCAGCAGGTCCTGGTAGAAGCGGGCGGACGCGGCGCGGTCCTTGGAAGCGATGATGGTGTGGTTGAAAGCGGCGGGCATGGTTCGGGTCTGACCTCGTTCCGGATCTGGTCGGCAGGGGGACGTGTACGCGCACTGCTCCGAGGAGGCGGTGGTCCTCGGGCGTGCGAGCGCCCCTGCGACACCCGGGGCGCGATCAGTCGCTCACCGGGTCGCCGATCCGTGCGTGGCCCATGGCCGTTCCGGTGTTCACCCGGACACCGTACGGAACCGCCGCTCCCCCTCGCAAACCCTTTTCCCACCGCCGCCGAACGCCGCCGCCGAACCCCGCCGCCCCGGCCCCACCGCCGCCGAACGCCGTCGCCCCGGACCCCGCCGGAAAACCGGGCGCGGCCGGCGCCCGGTCGGCGCTACCGTCGCGCGGGTGGCCGACGAATGCTTCACGCTGCCCCGGCTGGCGGCGCTCTACGACGCGCTCGACCCGGAGCGCGACGACCTGCTGCCCTACCTGGCCCTGGTCGACGAGCTGGGCGCCTCGCAGGTGCTCGACCTGGGCTGCGGCACCGGGGTGTTCGCCCTGCTGCTGGCGGGGCGCGGCGTGCGCGTGCTGGGGGTGGACCCGGCCGCCGCGTCGATCGGGGTGGCCCGCCGCAAGCCGGGCGCCGAGCGGGTCCGCTGGCTGGTCGGGGACGCGACGGACCTGCCGCCGCTGGGCGTCGACCTGGTCACCATGACGGCCAACGCCGCCCAGGAGATCACCGGTCCGGGCCACTGGCGCGCCACCCTGCGGGGCGTGCGCGACGCGCTGCGCCCCGGCGGCCACCTGGTGTTCGAGACCCGGGTGCCGGCCCGCCGCGCCTGGGAGTCCTGGACCCGGGCGGCCTCCCACCGGGTGAGCGACCTGCCGGGCGTCGGCGCGGTGGAGGACTGGGTCGAACTGCTGGACGTCACCGGCCCGTTGGTGGCGTTCCGCCGGCACTACGTGTTCGCCGCGGACGGGCGGCACCTCACCTCGGACTCCACCCTGCGCTTCCGCGAGCGCGCCGAGGTGGAGGCCGACCTGCGCGCCGCGGGCCTCGAACCGCTCGGGGTCCGGGACGCACCGGACCGCCCGGGCCGGGAGTACGTCTTCCTGGCCCGCCGCCCCGCGGAGCCCACCCCTTGACGCCCGCCGCCGAACCGGACCGCCGGGCACCGGACTTGACGGCGCGGCTGGTCGAGGCGGTGCGCGGCGGGGACGCCGGAGCGGTGGACGCGCTGTGCCGGGCGGGCGCCGACCCGGACGCCGTCGACGGGCACGGCACCCCGGTCCTGTCGCTGGCGGTGCGGGCGTTCGACGACCCGACGGCGCAGGCCCTGGTCGCGGCGTACGCCTCGCCGGACCGCACCGACGCTCTCGGGCGCAGCCCGCTGCACCTCGCGGTCGAACTGGGCTGCTCCGACCTCTTCCGGCTGTTCGCCGGCCACGGCGCCCAGCTCTGGCGCCCGGACGCCGACGGGCGCGACGCCCTGGCGCTGGCCCGGCACTGGCACGGCGTGGACCTGGCCGCCGAGCTCCGGCGCCGCAGCGGTCTCGCCGGGCCGGTCGAGCAGCGCACCGTCCGGTCCGAGGCGGGGGTCTGCGAGCGGCTCTCGCTGGGCGGGCACGCCTTCCTGACCGGGCACGCCGCGCTGCTCACCGGCCTGGAGGGCTCGTACGGCGTCCCCGCGCCCGCCGCGGAGCTGCTGGCCCGCGCGCTGGCCGCGCCCGACCTCGATCACGTGGTGTGGTCCGAGACCACCCGCGCCGTCGCGGAGCGCCGGACCCCCGCGGGACACCACACCGGCTGGGACTTCGCGGCCGCCCTGCGCGACCGGCCCGACCCGCGGGAGCGGTACTTCGGCGCGGAGGTGCTCCGGACGGTCCACTTCTCCACGGAGATCAACGGATACCGGGACGGGGACGCGGACGGGTACCGGAACGAGGACGGGGCCGGGGACGGGGACGACAACCCGTTCGACGCCCCGCTGGTCGACCTCCTCCTGCCCTGGCTGGCCGCCGAGCCCGACCACCGCGTGGTCCTGGCCCTCACCGCCGGTCTGGGCGCGGCCCGGGACGGGCGGGCCGCGGAGCCGCTCCGCGCGCTGACCCGGCATCCCGACCGCCGGGTCCGGATCGCCGCCCGCACCGGCCTGGCGGGTCGCGGGTGAGCCGCCGGTAGGTCACCGATAGGTCGCCGGTAGGCCGCCGCCCTCTCCGCGACAACTGGTGTCCATGCCAAGTTCCTCGTTTCACAACGTTGGAAAGACTGCCCTCGCGACACCAGAGCACCCATCGCCCCCACTGTCCAGCCCTCGCGCAGCGCTGCCTCCACCCCTTTCGGCATCAGCGCAGATCAGCAGCCACACCACGGCATTGACGCTCCGTCAGGTCTCCACGAGTTGACGCGCGACTTCTTGACACTGTCCGGCGGAATGCCCCATCGTCCCTCTACATCGTTGGAAACCGGCGGGTAGCCGGTGACTTCCCCCACGCAGTCAAGGATGTGATCGGGCGTATGAACCCCACCCTGCGCGCCAAGTCCGCCGTCGCCGCACTGCTCGTCGCGGGGCTGTGCGCGTCGGCGTCCGCCTGCACCAACCAGGGTTCCGGCCAGGGCTCCGGGAGCGGAGCCGCGGCGGCGGGCGCGAACAGTGCCGCCGCCCAGCAGGTGGTCTCGCCGTCGGCGAGCGCGAGCGGCCCCGGCTGTACGGCCGACACCTACGGCGCGCCGAAGCTGGACCTGGCCGACGGGAAGACCGTGGTCGGGTTCTCGCAGTCGGAGTCGACCAGCAACCCGTTCCGGGCCGCGGAGACCGCCAGCATCGAGGCGGAGGCGAAGAAGCTCGGCGTGAAGCTGATCGAGCGCAACGCCAACGCCGACGTCAACGCCCAGAACGCGCAGATCCAGGACATGATCGCGCAGGGCGCGCAGGTGCTGATCGTGGCGCCGGAGAACTCGGACGGCCTCGGCCCGGCGCTGGCCGCGGCCAAGGCGAAGAAGATCCCGGTGCTGACCATCGACCGCACGGTGACCGGCACCGCGTGCGGCGACTTCGTCGCCTTCATCGGCTCGGACTTCTACGGGCAGGCGCAGATCGCCGCGGACGACCTGGCCGCCGCGACCGGCGGGCAGGCGCACGTGGCGGTCCTGCAGGGCACGCCCGGCAACAACGTCTCGGCGGACCGCACCAGGGGCTTCACCGACCGGCTCGCCGCCAAGTACCCGAACGTGCAGGTGGTGGCCTCGCAGACGGCGAACTTCGACCAGACCGAGGGCCAGAAGGTGATGGAGCAGCTGCTCCAGGCGCACCCGGACGTCAACGCCGTGTACGCGGAGAACGACGGCATGGCGCTGGGCGCGATCCAGGCGATGCGCTCGGCCGGGAAGACCCCGGGCAAGGACATCCGGATCGTGTCGATCGACGGCATCCGGCAGGCCGTGCAGGGCGTGGTGGACGGGCAGTTGGTCGCGGACATCGAGACCAACCCGCGGTTCGGCCCGCTGGCGTTCCAGTCGCTGAAGGACTTCTACGGGACGGCGGGCGTCCAGCCCAAGGTGATCATCAAGGACGGCCACTTCACCAAGGACAGCGCCCAGCAGGCCCTCGCCCAGGGCCTCGTCTACTGACCCCGCGCGACCCCGCGCGACCCCGCGCGACCCCGCGTGACCTCGCGTGACCTCGCGTGACCCGAACAGGAGGACCCATGCCCGAGGCGGACACCCCACCGACCGCCCCCGCGCCGACACCGACCGCCCCCGTTCCCGCACCCGTTCCCGCACCCCCGCCGGCCGCCCCCGTGCTGACGGCGGCCGGCATCGACAAGGGCTTCGCGGGCGTGCACGCCCTGCGGGGCGTGGACCTGGTGCTGCGGGCCGGCCGGGTGCACGCCCTGGTCGGCGAGAACGGCGCCGGCAAGTCCACCCTGATCAAGGTGCTGACCGGCGTGCACCGCCCGGACGCCGGCCGGATCGAGCTGGCGGGCCGTCAGGTCGCGTTCCGCACACCGCTGGAGGCGCAGCGGGCCGGGATCTCGACGGTGTACCAGGAGGTCAACCTGGTGCCGATGGTGTCGGTGGCCCGCAACCTGTTCCTCGGCCGGGAGCCGCGCCGCCGGGGCCTGCTGGACGTCCGGCGGATGAACCGGGAGGCGGCCGCGCTGCTGGCCCGCTACGGGGTGCGCGCCGAGGTGTCCCGGCCGCTGCGCGAACTGGGCCTGGGCGCGCAGCAGATGGTGGCGCTGGCCCGGGCGGTGCAGCTGGAGGCCCGGGTGGTGGTGATGGACGAGCCGACCTCCTCGCTGGAGCCGCGCGAGGTCGACACCCTGTTCGGGGTGGTCCGGGAGCTGACGGCGCAGGGCATCGCGGTGGTGTACGTCAGCCACCGGCTGGACGAGCTGTACGCGCTCTGCGACGAGGTGACGGTGCTGCGCGACGGCCGGGTGGTGCACGCGGGCGACCTGGCGGGGCTGGGCCGGCGGGAGCTGGTGGCGCTGATGCTGGGCCGGGAGCCGGGCCCGGGCACCCGGGCGCCCGGCACCCGGCGGGCCGGGGCGGTGGCAGCCGGTGACGTCCCGGTGCTGCGGGCCGAGGGCCTGACGGTGCGCCACAAGGTCCGCGGGGTGGGTTTCGCGTTGCGCCGGGGCGAGGTGCTGGGGCTGGGCGGCCTGCTCGGGTCGGGGCGCAGCGAGACCGCGAAGGCGGTGGTGGGCGCGCTGGGCGCGGACGCCGGTCGGGTGGAGGTGGCGGGGCGGGTGCTGGCGCGGCGCAGTCCGGCGGCGGCGGTCCGGGCGGGGGTGGTGCTGCTGCCGGAGGACCGGAAGGCGGAGGGGATCGTGCCGGGCCTGTCGGTGCGGGAGAACATCGTGCTGGCGGCGCTGCCCCGGCTGTCCCGGGCGGGTCTGGTGTCGCGGGCCCGGCAGGACCGGATCGTGGAGACCTTCATGACCCGGCTGCGGA
This sequence comes from Kitasatospora sp. YST-16, assembly GCF_026802215.1. Taxonomy (NCBI): domain Bacteria; kingdom Bacillati; phylum Actinomycetota; class Actinomycetes; order Kitasatosporales; family Streptomycetaceae; genus Kitasatospora; species Kitasatospora sp. YST-16. The sequence continues at coordinate 7,484,811 of NZ_CP113837.1, read as the reverse complement.
TCAAGGCCGCGAGCCCGGAGCAGAAGGTGTCGGACCTGTCGGGCGGCAACCAGCAGAAGGTGCTGCTGGCGCGCTGGCTCTGCCTGGGCCCGAAGGTGCTGCTGCTGGACGAGCCGACCCGGGGCATCGACGTCGGCGCCCGGGCCGAGGTGCAGGCGCTGATCGACGAACTGGCGGCGGAGGGCCTGGGCGTGCTGCTGATCTCCTCGGACGCCGAGGAGCTGATCGCGGGCGCGGACCGGGTGCTGGTGCTGAAGGACGGCGCGGTGGTGGAGGAGCTGACCGGCGCCTCGGTCAGCGCGGACGGCCTGCTGGCCGCGCTGGCCCACGAGCCGGACGATCCGGATGATCCGGACGAGCCGGACGAGCCGGACGGACCTGACGGACCTGACGGAGCGCCGGGCGGCGTGTCGGTGGAGGAAGTCGACGACGTGGAGGGAGGCCCCCGGTGAGCGCCCTGACCCTGGCGGGTGCGGTGCGCGGGCGCGGGCCCGCGCTGAGTCTGCTGCGGCGCTACGGCGTGTACGCGGCGCTGGCCGTGCTGTTCGTGGTGGCGGCGGTGCTGGACGGCGGGTTCCTGTCGGCCGGGAACGTCCGCATCCAGCTGTTCCAGGTCGCGCCGACGCTGCTGGTGGCGCTCGGGATGGCGCTGGTGATCGGCACCGAGGGGATCGACCTGTCGGTGGGCGCGGTGATCGCGCTGGCCGCGGCGGTGGTCCCGCTGTACATCGGCTGGGGGCTGCCGGTGGCGCTGCTGGTGGCGGTGGCGCTGGGCGCGGTGAGCGGGCTGGCGGGCGGCGCGATGGTGGCGTTCACCCGGGTGCAGCCGATCGTGGCGACGCTGGCGCTGATGATCGGGGTGCGGGGCGTGGCCTCGCTGGTCAACGGGGCGTCGGCGAAGCCGGTGACGGATCCGGCGCTGCTGCGGCTGGGCGCGGAGGCGTTCGCGGGCGTCCCGTGGACGGCCTGGCTGGCGGCGGGGTGCGTGGCGCTGACCGCGGTGCTGGTCCACCGGACCACGTTCGGGCGGCAGTTGGTCGCGGTCGGCGACAACCGGCGGGCGGCCCGGCTGGCGGGGCTGCCGGTGCGGCGGGTGCTGCTGACGGTGTACCTGCTGTCGGGGGTGCTGGCGGCGGTGGCCGGGGTGCTGATCGTCGGCCACGGCGCGGAGGCCGACCCGGCCAACCAGGGCCGCAACGTCGAACTGGACGCGATCACCGCGGTGGTGGTCGGCGGGACGCCGCTGGCGGGCGGCAGCGTGCGGGTGCTCGGCACCGTGGCGGGGGCGCTGTTCATGCAGCTGACCACCGCGGTGCTGACCCAGCACGACGTGCACAGCTCCATCACCAAGATCGTCGAAGCGGCCGTCATCTGCCTGGCCGTGTACGCCTCCCGGGAGCGTGGTACCCGATGAGCCCGACCCTTCCCTCCGCCGCCGGGGCGGGCCCGCTGGCCCGCCGCCGCCGGCTCACCGCGGAGACCCCCGCCGAGCGGCTGGCCGGGCGGATCCGCCGGCACGGCGCGCTCACCGTGCTCGTCCTGCTGGTGCTGGGCGCGGCGGTGTTCTCGCCCGGCTTCGCCGGCGCCGACAACCTGGGCGCGATCCTCGGCAACAACGCCTTCGGCTGGCTGCTGGCGCTCGGCCTGACCTTCGTGATCCTCACCGGCGGCATCGACCTGTCGGTGGGGTCGATGTACGCGCTCGGCGGGGTGCTGGCCGCCTGGGCGGCCCAGCACCACGGCACCTGGGCGGCCGTGCTGCTGCCGCTCGCGGTGGGCGCGGCCTGGGGCTGCGCGCACGGCCTGCTGGTGTCCCGGGCCGGTCTGGCCCCGTTCATCGTGACGCTGGCGGGCCTGCTCGGGGCGCGCGGCCTGCTGCAGCTGATCACCGCCGAGGGCACCGAGACGTACCTGGTGCCGCGCGGTTCGGCGTTCCGGGCGCTGGGCGAGGGGACGTGGACGCCGGTGCTGATCGCCGCCGCCCTGTTCGGCCTGGGCGCGCTACTGCTGACCAGGACGAAGTTCGGGGCGGCGACCACCGCGATCGGCGGCAACGAGCCCGCGGCCCGGCTGATGGGCCTGCCGGTGGCCCGCACCAAGACGCTGGTGTACGTGCTGTCCGCGACGCTGGCCAGCGCGGCCGGGGCACTGGGCAGCGCCCGGCTGGGCTCGGGCGTCACCACGGTGGGCGTCGGCTACGAGCTGACCGCGATCGCCTCGGTGGCGATCGGCGGCACCCTGCTGACCGGCGGCAGCGGCTCGGTCGGCGGCACCGTCGCGGGCGTGCTGCTGCTGTCGGTGATCCACAACCTGATCGACCGTTCGGCCTCGCAGTACGGCTCGGCCGTCACCGACACCGTGAACGGCGCCTTCCTGGCCGTGGTGGTGCTGGCCCAGGCGCTGCTCGACCGCGGGCGCCGCGACGAATGAGCGGCCACGGGGAGCGGGGAGGCGCCGGAACGCGCGGCAGCGGGCCGGTCGGGACCGAGCCGGTCGGGGCCGGGCCGGTCGGGACCGGACCGGTCGGGACCGGACCGGTCGGGGCAGGTCCGGGAGAGCGAGGGGGCGGGGACGTGGGCGTGAGCCTCAAGGACGTCGCGGTGCGGGCCGGAGTGTCCGTCAAGACCGTCTCCAACGTGGTCAACGACTACCCGCACGTCAGCCCGGCCACCCGGGAGCGGGTCCGGCGGGCGGTCGACGAGCTCGGCTACCGGCCCAACCCGACGGCCCGCCGGCTGCGCACCGGCCGCAGCGGCATCATCGCGCTGGCCGTGCCGGAGCTCGGCAACCCGTACTTCGCGGACCTCGCCACGGCGGTGATCGACGCGGCCGCGCACCACGGCCGCACCGTCCTGCTCGACCACACCGCCGGGCTGCGCGCCGAGGAGGCCCTGGTCTCGCAGGGCTTCCGCAGCCACCTGATCGAGGGACTGATCCTCAGTCCGATCCGGCTGGAGGCCGAGGACCTGCTGCGCCGCCCGGCCCGGCCGCCGCTGGTGCTGCTCGGCGAGCGCGAGTACGACGCCCCGTTCGACCACATCGCCATCGACAACGTGGCCGCCGCCCGGCTCGCCGTCCGCCACCTGATCGGCCTGGGGCGGCGCCGGATCGCCTTCGTCGGCGCCCGCCGGGACAGCCGCCGACAGCCCGCCCACCTGCGGCTGCGCGGCTGGCGGGAGGAGATCCTGGCCGCCGGCGGCACCCCCCGGGAGGAGCTGGTGGCGGCCACCGACGGCTACGACCGGCTGGACGGCGCGGTGGCGATGACCCGCCTGCTCGACCTGCCGGAGCCGCCCGACGCCGTCTTCGCCTACAACGACCTGGTCGCCCTCGGGGCGCTGCGGGTGCTGGCCGAACGGGGCGTCCGGGTCCCCGAGGAGGTCGCCGTGGTGGGCTTCGACGACATCGAGGAGGGCGCCTACGGCGCCGTCACCCTGACCAGCGTCGCCCCCGACAAGGCCGCGATCGCCCGGCTCGCCGTGGACTGCCTGGTCGCCCGGATCGAAGCCGCCCCCGACCGGCCCCCGGCCCGGCCCCGCCGCATCCTGCCCGGCCACGCCCTGGTGGTGCGCGAGTCCACCGTCGGCCGCACCGCGCACCGCTGACGCCCCGTCACCCGCCCGCCGGAACCCCGCAGCTCCCCGCCGGAACCCCGCCGACCCCCCCCGCCGACCCCCGAGGACCCCCGTTGCCGCTCCCGTCCGTCCACCGCGCCCCGTCCGTCCACCGCAGCCCGTTCGGCGTCCTGCCCGACGGCACCCCCGTCGACCGCTGGACCCTCGACGCCGGGACCGGCGTCCGCGCCGAGGTGCTCGACCTGGGCGGCATCCTGCACCGGCTGGAGGTGCCCGACCCGGACGGCCGTCCCGCCTCGGTGGTGCTCGGCCACCCCGACCCGGCCGGGTACGCCGCCGACACCGCCTACCTGGGCGCGCTGATCGGCCGCTACGCCAACCGGATCGCGCACGGCGGCTTCCGGCTCGACGGCCGGGTCCACCGGGTGCCCGCCGCCGACCGCGGCCACGCCCTGCACGGCGGCCCGGACGGCTTCCACCGCCGCCACTGGCGGGCCACCGCCCGACCGGGCCCGGACGCCGCCGCGCTCCGCCTCGACCTGGACAGCCCGCACGGCGACATGGGCTTCCCCGGCCGCCTGCGCGTCACCGCCGTCTACACCCTCGACCGGCACGGCACCCTGCGCCTGGACTGGACCGCCCGCGCCGACCGCCCCACCCCCGTCAACCTCACCCAGCACGCCTACTTCCGGCTGTCCGGACCGGGCGGCGGCAGCGTGCTCGCCCACCGCCTCGCCGTGGACGCCGACGCCTACCTGCCCGTCGACCCGACCGCCGTCCCGCTGCCCGGCCCGCCCGCGCCGACCGCCGGCACCCCCTTCGACCTGCGCGAACCGCACCCGATCGGCGAACGGCTGGCCCTCCCGCACCCCCAGTTGCGGGCCGCCGGCGGCTACGACCACTGCTGGGTGCTCACCCCGCCGCCCGCCCCCGGCGCGCTGCGCCGGGCCGCCCGCCTGGACGACCCGGCCGGCGGCCGCCGGATGGAGGTCTGGACCACCGAGCCCGGCCTGCAGGTGTACACCGGCAACGGCCTGGACGGCCGCCCGCACCCGCGCCACGCCGGGATCTGCCTGGAGACCCAGCACTTCCCCGACTCCCCCAACCGCCCCGACTACCCGGACACCGTGCTGCACCCCGGCACCGTCCGCCGCAGCACCACCGAGTTCCGCTTCCCCCACCTGCCCGCCCCGCCGGGGGCCCCGGCATGAGCGGCCACCGGCCCCCGGCGACCCGCCCCGCCGGAGCACCCGACGCGAGCGCCGGAGCGCCCGACGTGAGCGGCGGGGCGGGCCGGGGCCGCGGGGGCTCCCGCTCAGCGGGCGACGGTGCTGCTCTCCCGGACCACCACCCGGAAGCCCGGCGTGATCCGCCGGCCCGGGCCGGTGTAGCGCTGTTCGATCCGCTCCTCCAGGCAGCGGACGGCGAGTTCGGCGATCAGCCGCTTGTCGGGGGCGACGGTGGTCAGCGAGGGGATCGCGTACGCCGCCTCCTCGACGTCGTCGAAGCCGACGATCGCCAGGTCCTGCGGCACCCGCAGCCCGGCCTCGTGGGCGGCCCGCAGCGCGCCCAGCGCGAGCAGGTCGTTGAAGCAGAACACCGCGTCGGGCCGCTGCGGCAGGCGCAGCAGCCGGCGCATCGCCGAGGCGCCGTCGGGCCGGAAGTAGGCGCGAACGGGCGGCAGCAGGTCCTGGTCGACCGTCAGGCCGGCGCCGGTCAGCGCCTCCCGGTAGCCGGCCAGGCGCTGTTCGGCGGTGGCCCGGGGCGCGGGCTGCTGCCAGCCGATCGCGGCGATCCGCCGGTAGCCCTCGTCGATCAGGTGACGGGTCACCTCGCGGGCGCCGGCCACGTTGTCGATGTGCACCCGGTCGGCGACCGGGCCGAGGTCGGCCTCGCCGAGCAGGACCAGCGGGATCTCCCGGGAGCGGGCCAGCAGGGCGGCCCGGTCCAGGCCGAGCGGGCTGAGGATGACGCCGTCGATCATCGGTCCGCCGAGGCCGGAGGCGATCCGGAGTTCGGCGGCCGGGTCGCCGCCGGTGTCGTCCATCAGCACGGTGATGCCGACCCGGCGGGCGGCCGCGATCACTTCGACGGCGAGTTCGGCGAAGTAGGGGGACGGCAGTTCGGGGAAGGCCAGCGCGATGACGCCGCTGCGTCCGGTGCGCAGCCGGCGGGCCGTCAGGTTGGGCTGGTAGCCGAGCCGGTCGATGGCCTGCTGGACCCGCTGCCGGGTCGGTTCCGCGACGGGGGTGGTGCCGTTCACCACGTTCGAGACGGTCTTGACGGAGACTCCGGCCAGTTCGGCCACGTCTTTCAGGCGCGGCGCCGCGGCGCCGGTCCCGTTGTTCGGCACGGACAAGACCGCACCCCCTCCTCCCGCCGGCCGGGCGCGAGGGAGCGGGGCCGGCACCACCACGACGCCGCTGTTTCAACGTGAGAATACAAGGTCGCCGATGATCCGCCAGCCTTTCCCCGCCCGCGGCCGGTCGCCGCCCCGGGTCCCGTTCCGCGTCCCGGTACCGCCCCTGCACCCCCACCCCGAAGGAGCGCACCTTGTCCCGTCGATTCCCGCTGCCCGCCGGGCAGTTGTGGCGCACCGCCAGGTCGGCCGCGGCCGCCCTGGCGCTGCTGGTCGCCGCGCTGATCGGCCTGCCCGGCACCGGCCACGCGGCCGGTTCGCTGCCGTGCGACCTGTACGCGTCCGGCGGCACGCCCTGCGTAGCCGCGCACAGCACCACCCGGGCCCTGTTCGCCGCCTACGACGGCCCGCTGTACCGGGTGACCCGGGCCTCCGACGGCGCGTCCGCCGACATCGGCCTGCTCGCGGCGGGCGGCTACGCCGACGCCCAGGCCCAGGACCGGTTCTGCAACGGCAGCACCTGCCGGATCACCCGGATCTACGACCAGACCTCCCGGCACAACGACCTCACCCCGGGCCCGGCCGGTACCTCCGGCATGGGTGACGACCGCGGCGCGGACGCCTCGGAGATCGCCGTCACCGCGGGCGGCCACAAGGTCTACGGCGTGTGGATCTCGCCGGGCGTCGGCTACCGCTACACCGGCGTCGCCTCGGGCGTGGCCGTCAACGGGCAGCCAGAGGGCGTCTACATGGTCGCCTCCGGCACCCACGTGGGCGCGGACTGCTGCTTCGACTACGGCAACGCCGAGTCCACCCCCGCCGACACCGGCAACGGCCACATGGACGCCGTCTCCATCGCCACCACCTGCTACTTCCCGCCGTGCAGCGGCAGCGGTCCGTGGATCGAGGCCGACCTGGAGAACGGCATGTTCCAGGGCGACAACGGCTCCAACACCGCCAACCTCGGCAACAACAGCCCGTTCGTCACCGCCGTGCTGAAGAACAACGGCCAGACCACCTACGCCCTCAAGGGCGGCAACGCCCAGTCCGGCGGACTCACCACCTGGTGGAACGGCGCGCTGCCCAGCCGCTCCGGCTACCGGCCGATGAAGCAGGAGGGCGGCATCATCCTGGGCATCGGCGGCGACAACTCCAACTGGAACCGCGGCACCTTCTTCGAGGGCGCCATGGTCGCCGGCTACCCGGGCGACGCCACCGAGAACGCCGTCCAGTCCAACGTCACCTCCGTCGGCTACGGCGGCCGCACCGACCTGCCCAACGGCCCGCAGGGCACGGTCACCGGCCCGGGCGGGCAGTGCGTGGACGTCGCCGCCGACGACACCGGCGTGAACGGCGCGGCCGCCCAGCTGTGGAACTGCCAGTCCTACGCCGAGGACCAGCACTGGACGCACAACGTCGACGGCTCCCTCACCACCCTGGGCCGCTGCCTGGACGCCACCGGCAACGGCACCGCCAACGGCACGCCCCTGCAACTCTGGGACTGCAACGGCGGCGGCGCCCAGAAGTGGACCCAGCAGGCCGACGGCTCACTGCTCAACCCGCAGTCCGGCCGCTGCCTGGACGACCCCAGCGGCAACACCGCCAACGGCACCCGCCTGCAACTGTGGGACTGCAACGGCGCCGCCGCACAGAAGTTCGCCGTCAACGGCGGCGGCCCCGTCGCCGCCCCGGGCGGGCAGTGCGTGGACGTCGCCGCCGACGACACCGGCGTGAACGGCAGCGCCGTCCAACTGTGGAACTGCCAGTCCTACGCGGTCGACCAGCACTGGACGCACGCCGCGGACAGCTCGCTGCACACCCTGGGCCGCTGCCTGGACGCCACCGGCAACGGCACCGCCAACGGCACGCCCCTGCAACTCTGGGACTGCAACGGCGGCGGCGCCCAGAAGTGGACCCAGCAGGCCGACGGCTCGCTGCTCAACCCGCAGTCCGGCCGCTGCCTGGACGACCCCAACGGCAACACCGCCAACGGCACCCGCCTGCAACTGTGGGACTGCAACGGGAGCGCGGCGCAGAAGTTCGCCCTGCGCTGACCACTGACCACTGACCACTGACCACTGACCACTGACCACTGACCGCCGACCGCCGACCGCCGACCGCTGACCGCTGACCGCCGCAGCCGGTCCCCGCTCCCGGGGGCCGGCTCCGGCCAGAGCCATGCCGGTCGCCGGGTCAGTGCCCGGACGCGAGCGGCTCGCCGTTCTCGAACCGCCGGACCTGCTCCCGCAGGACCCGCTTGGCCCGCGGCAGGAAGGCGCTGCTGGGGCCGCCGACGTGCGGGGTGATCAGCACCCCGGGGGCGTGCCAGAGCGGGTGGTCGGCGGGCAGCGGCTCCGGGTCGGTGACGTCGAGCGCCGCCCGCAGGCGCTGCGCGGAGAGCTCCGCCAGGAGCGCCCCGGTGTCGACGACCGGCCCCCGCGCGACGTTGACCAGCAGCGCGCCGTCTTTCATCCGGGCCAGGAACCCGGCGTCGACCAGGTGGCGGCTCTCCGGGGTGAGCGGCGTCAGCAGCACCACCACGTCCGCGGACGGCAGCAGTCCGGCCAGTTCCTCCACCCCGTGCACCCGCTCCTGCGGGCGGGCCCGGCGCGCGACCCGGACCACCTCGCACTCGAAGGGCTCCAGGCGTGCGGCCAGCGCCCGGCCGATCGAGCCGTACCCGAGGATGAGCACCGTCCGGTCGGCGAGGGACTGGTGGAACTCGGTGCTCCAACGTCCCTGGTCCTGGAGCCTGGTGAAGTGCGGGACGCCCCGCAGCGAGGCGAGGATCAGCGTCACGGCGAGCTCGGCGGTGCTGGCGTCGTGGAGTCCGCGCGCGTTGCACGCCACCACCCCGGCCGGCACGTGCGGCAGGACGTCGTCCATCCCGGCCGTGAGCGTCTGGACCGCCTTCAGCGACGGCAGCCGCGGGATCACCGGCAGTGCGACGGCGTGCCGCAGGTAGGGCAGGCAGAAGAACTCCACCTCCCGCAGCGCCTCGTCCGACGGCACCGGCCCGTCCCCGTCCCACACCAGGGCGTCAAGACCGGCGGGCAGGCCGCCGATCGCTTCGGGGGCGTACGGGAGGAGGTAGCGAGCGCTCATGCTCCGACCTTAGCCGCCGCGGCCCGTGCTCCCCGCCGGTGCGGGTGGCCGGGAGTCGCGCCAGGTGGGCGGCCCCGATCGCCCCCGACCGCCCGCCGGTCCGCCGCCCCTGCGGCCCCGTCCGCCCCGCCTTCCTCTGAGTGGCCGTCAACTCGTGTCCGTTTACCACCTCTTGACGCGCGCACCGCTCTGCTGGCTTCATTGGGGCGAGTGGGAGCGCTCCCACTTCCGTGGGCCCCCACCCCTGCTCCCCCTCCCTGCACCTCTCCCCCACACAGGAAGGCCCCCACCCGTGCCTCCGATCCCCTCCGGCCGCGGGCTGTCCCGGCGCGCGGCCGCCGTACTGACCGGCCTCGCGCTGGCCGCCGGCGGCGTCACCGCACTCGCCCCGGCCACCGCCGGCGCCGCCACCACCAACTCGGCCGCCGTCGGTGCGCCCGCCGACTTCCCCGTCCGGGTCAACCAGCTCGGCTACCTGCCCGACGGTCCCAAGCGGGCCACCGTGGTCAGCTCGGCGACCGCCCCGCTCGCCTGGCAGCTGCGCGACTCCTCCGGCGCGCAGGTCGCGTCCGGCACCACCACCGTGCACGGCGCCGACCAGGCGTCCGGCCAGTCCACCCACCTGGTGGACTTCGGCGCGTACACCGGCACCGGCAGCGGCTTCACGCTGGTCGTCGGCGGCCTGGCCAGCCACCCGTTCGACATCTCGGCCGCGCTGTACGACGGGCTGCGCGCCGACAGCCTGAACTTCTTCTACCAGCAGCGCAGCGGCATCGCGATCGACGCGAACCTCGCCGGCGGCAGCGCGTACGCCCGCCCCGCCGGGCACCTGGGGGTGGCGCCGAACAAGGGCGACACCAGCGTGCCCTGCCAGGCCGGGGTGTGCGACTACAAGCTGGACGTGCGCGGCGGCTGGTACGACGCCGGCGACCAGGGCAAGTACGTGGTCAACGGCGGCATCGCCACCTGGGAGCTGGTCAACTCCTTCGAGCGGGCCCGCCGTTCGGGCGGCGACGCGGCGCTCGGCGACTCCACGCTGCGGGTGCCCGAGCGCGGCAACGGGGTGCCGGACGTGCTGGACGAGGCCCGCTGGGAGCTGGAGTTCCTGCTGCGGATGCAGGTGCCGGACGGCAAGCCGATGGCCGGGATGGCCTTCCACAAGATCCACGACGCGCAGTGGACCGCCCTGCCGACCCGCCCCGAACTCGACGACCAGCAGCGCGAGTTGCACAAGCCGTCGACCGCCGCCACGCTCAACCTGGCCGCCACCGCCGCCCAGTGCGCCCGGGTCTACGCGCCGTACGACGCCGCCTTCGCCGCCCGCTGCCTGGACGCGGCCCGCCGCGCCTGGAGCGCCGCCAAGGCCAACCCGAACGTGCTCGCCCCGGCCACCGACAGCACCGGCGGCGGCGCCTACGAGGACGCCGACGTCTCCGACGAGTTCTACTGGGCGGCGGCCGAACTCCTCGCCACCACCGGCGAGTCCCAGTACCGGGACGCGGTCACCTCCTCCCCGCTGCACACCAAGCCGGTGGACGCCTTCTGGTGGGGCGGCACCGCGACGCTCGGCCGGATCACCCTGGCCACCACTCCCGGCATCGCCCTGCCCGCCGACGACGTGACCCGGCTGCGCGGCCTGCTGACCGGCGCCGCCGACGGCTACCTGTCCACCATGAACGGCCAGGGCTACGCGGTGCCGCTGGCCCCCGACGGCTACGTGTGGGGCTCCAACAGCTCGGTCGCCAACAACGCGATGGTGCTGGGCGTCGCCTACGACCTGACCGGCGCCGCCCGCTACCGCACCGGCGCGCTGGAGACGATGGACTACCTGCTGGGCCGCAACGCCCTGGACCGCTCCTACGTGAGCGGCTACGGCGAGCGCGCCTCGGAGAACGAGCACCACCGCTTCTGGGCGCACCAGAACGACGCCTCGCTCCCGCACCCGCCGGCCGGCTCCTTCGCGGGCGGCCCCGACTCCGGCCTCCAGGACCCGGTCGCCGAGGCCCAGTTGGTCGGCTGCGCCCCGGCGGCCTGCTACGTGGACGACATCGGCTCGTACTCGACCAACGAGGTGGCGATCAACTGGAACGCCTCGCTGGCCTGGCTGGCGGCGTTCGCCGCCGAGCGGCACGCGGCCCCGGCGACGCCCGCCGTGCAGGTGGCCCCGGCGGCGGTGACCGTTCCCGAGGGCGGCTCCGCGACGGTCGCGGTCAAGCTCTCGGCCGCGCCCGCCCAGGACGTGACGGTGACGGTCACCCGCACCTCGGGCGACACCGACCTGTCGGCCGCCACCTCCTCGCTGGTCTTCACCCCGGCCAACTGGGCCACCGCGCAGCAGGTCACGCTGACGGCGGCGCAGGACGCGGACGCGCTGGCGGGCAGCGCGGTCTTCACGGTCGGCGGCCCGGGCGTCCAGTCGGCGGTCTTCACGGCCACCGAGGCCGACGACGACACCGCGCCGCCCGCGGCGTCCTGCGCGGTGGCGTACAAGGTGGACAGCTCCTGGGGCAACGGGTTCACCGCGGCGGTGACGGTGAAGAACACCGGCGCCTCGGCCGTCTCCGGCTGGACGCTCGGCTGGAGCTTCGGCGGTGACCAGCGGATCAGCAACGCGTGGAACGCGACGGTCTCCCAGAGCGGCAGCACCGTGACCGCCCGGGACGCCGGGTGGAACGGCGCCCTGGCCCCCGGTGCGAGCGCGAGCTTCGGCTTCCAGGCCACGTACTCCGGCACCAACGCGACCCCGGCCCGGTTCACCGTGAACGGCGCCGACTGCGCCTGAGCACCGGCCCGGCCGGCGGCCCCTCGCGGGGGCCGCCGGCCGGGGTGTCACACCGTCAGCCCAGCTTCCACTGCTGGTTGCTGCCGCCGCTGCACGACCACAGCTGGACGGGCGTGCCGTCGGCGGTGCCGAGCCCGGCCACGTCCAGGCAGAGCCCCGACTGGACGCCGGTGACCGTGCCGTTGGAGTTGACCTGCCACTGCTGGTTGGGCTGGCCGTTGCAGGACCAGACGATCGCCTTGGTGCCGTTGGCGGTGCCCTTGGCCTCGGCGTCCAGGCACAGCGTGGTGCCGCCGACGGTCACGGTCAGCTGGTTGGCGGCGGTGCGGGTCCAGGTCTGGTTCGCGGCGCCGTTGCAGCCGGCGATCTGCTGCTGGGTGCCCGCCGCGGTGCCCGGGTCGGCCAGGCACTTGCCCGCGCCGACCGCGCGCAGCGCGCCGGTGCCGCTGCCGCTGCCGCTGCCGCTGCCGCTGCCGGAGGGAGCGGTGTCCAGGCCCATGAAGTGGATCGCGTTGGCGGCCATCCCGGCGCCCTGGACCGGCAGTTGGTGCCCGGCGCCGGAGATGCTGTACGCCTCGACCTGGGTGCCCGCGGCGTTGTTGTAGCGGGTGCGGGTCCAGCCGGAGGCGGGGGTGTCGGTGGCCGACGGCGTCTGGCTCACGCCGAGGACGTCGGTCCACTGCTTGATCTCTTCGCCGAGGTTGTTGTAGTTGAGGATGGTGTCGGCGGTGCCGTGCCAGAGCTGCACGCGCGGGCGCGGGCCGGTGTAGCCGGGGTGGGCGCCCCGCGCCAGGTTGCCCCACTGCTGCGGGGTCATCGAGACCTGGCCCTGCGCGCAGGGCGCGTTCCAGCCGCGCACCGTGCCGGTGTAGAAGCAGTGCTGGGGCACGCCCATGAACGCCGCGCCGGCCTTGAACACGTCGGGGTAGTCGGCGAGCATCACGTTGGTCATCATGCCGCCGGAGGACTCGCCGGTGACGTACACGGCGTTGGCGTTGCCGCCGTAGTGCTGCTCGGTGTAGGTGATCATCGACATCAGGCCGACCGGGTCGCTGCCGCCGCCCCGGGTCAGCGCCTGGTCGGAGGAGACGTCCCAGCAGCTGCCGCTCGGGTTGGTCGACGGGTAGACGACCAGGAAGCCGTACTGGTCGGCCAGTTGGCCGAAGTCGGTGCTGGAGTACAGGTAGGGGCCGCTGCCCTGGCAGCCGTGCAGGGCGAGCAGGATCGGCGGGTTGGGCTTGACCGAGGCCGGCACGTACAGGTCCATGAGCAGACCGGTCGGGTTGGTGCCGAAATCGGCGATCCGGGTCAGTGAGGCCGCGGCGGCGCGGGGCGCCGTCTGCAGGGTGAGGCCGAGAGCGAGGGCGAGCACGGCGAGGACGCCGACCAGCCTGGACGCGAACGAGTGGGTTCGGGACATGGGCGCTCCGTCGGGAGTGCCAACAGCACGAGGAGGGTCCGGCGCCACCACGGATGGACGCCGATGCTACCCGCCGCACGCCCCCGCTGTCGCCGACCGCCCGGCCGGCGACGGGGGGCGACCGCGCCGCGGCACCCCTGCCACCTGGGGTTCCGTCGGGCGGCGGCGCCCGACGCCCGTCGTGAAAGTTGCAGGCCGGACGGCTCCCGGGGCGGGACCGGGCCGCCGGGAGGGGCGGGCACCGGCTTCGGGCGGCCGCTGCGCGGAGTATTGACAACCCGTGGCGCCTGATACAGATTTCACCTGGCAACCGCGGAGAAGCGCTCCCCCCTGCAATGATGATTGTTAGCGCTAACAGCATGATCGAGGGCCCGGCGCCCACCTCCCCTCGACCGCTTCTCCCGTCCCACGTGCCCCGCCGGTCAGGAACGACCCGGCGGGGCACTCGCCCGCACGACCGCCGGCTCGAGGTACCTGGCCTCCCCGGCGCGCACTCTCCTCCCCCACCCAAGGAGAACGATCCGTCATGCCACGGCTCAACGGGAAGACCCCGCTCCGCAAGCTCCTGACCCCGGCCGCCTGCACGGCGGTCGGCCTGGTGGCGGTCCTCACCGCCGGCCCCGCCGCCCAGGCCGCCGGGGCGAGCACGCTCGGCGCCGCAGCGGCGGGCAGCAACCGCTACTTCGGCACCGCGGTCGCCTCGAGCCGCCTCGGCGACTCGACGTACAGCACCATCCTCGACCGGGAATTCAACATGATCACCCCGGAGAACGAGATGAAGTGGGACACGGTCGAACCGTCCCGGGGCTCGTTCAACTTCGGCCCCGGCGACTCGATCGTCAACCACGCCACCGCGCACGGCCAGCGGATGCGCGGCCACACCCTGGTCTGGCACAACCAGCTGCCCGGCTGGGTCAGCTCGATCGGCGACGCGAACACGCTGCGCAGCGTGATGGACAACCACATCACCCAGGAGATGTCCCACTACAAGGGCAAGATCTACGCCTGGGACGTGGTCAACGAGGCGTTCGCCGACAACGGCACCGGCCAGCACCGCAGTTCGGTGTTCCAGAACGTGCTGGGCAACGGCTTCATCGAGGAGGCGTTCCGCACCGCACGGGGCGTCGACCCCGCGGCCAAGCTCTGCTACAACGACTACAGCATCGAGGACTGGTCGTCCGCCAAGACGCAGGGCGTCTACGCCATGGTGAAGGACTTCAAGTCCCGCGGCGTGCCGATCGACTGCGTCGGCTTCCAGAGCCACTTCGGCAGCGGCGGCGCCCCCGCGAGCTTCCGCACCACGCTGGCCAACTTCGCCGCGCTCGGCGTCGACGTCCAGCTCACCGAGCTCGACATCGCCCAGGCGTCGGCCACCGCGTACGCGAACGCCGTCCAGGCCTGCCTCGACACCGCCCGCTGCACCGGCGTCACGGTCTGGGGCATCCGCGACAGCGACTCCTGGCGCACCGGCGAGAACCCGCTGCTGTTCGACAACAACGGCAACAAGAAGGCCGCCTACACCTCGGTGCTCAACGCCCTGAACAGCGCCGGCGGCGGCACCGGGACCCCGAGCGGCGGCATCGTCTCCGGCACCGCGTACACGCTCACCGACGTGGCGGCCGGGCGCGTCCTGGACGAGCCCGCCGGGCAGAACGGCAACGGCACCCAGCTCCAGGTCTGGGACGCCAACGGCACCGCCGCCAACCAGCAGTGGCGGGCCACCCTCAACGGCGACGGCAGCTACACGCTGACCAACCTCGCCAGCGGCAAGGCGCTGGACGAGCCCGGCGGCCAGACCGGCAACGGGACGCGGCTGCAGGTCTGGGACGCCAACAACGGCGCCAACCAGCACTGGCGAGCCGCCCTCAACGGCGACGGCTCCTACACCCTGGTCAACGTCGCCAGCGGCCGCGCGCTGGAGATCCCGGGCGGCCAGACCGGCAACGGCGCGCCCGTCCAGATCTGGGACTCCAACGGCGGCGCCAACCAGCACTGGACCTTCAAGTGAGCCGCGCCGCCCAGCCGAACCGCTGACCCGCCGAACCACTGAGCCGAACCGCCCACCCCTGAACCGAGCCGCGCCCGCCTCCGGTCCCCGGACCGGGCGCGGTTCCCTCCGGCGGCCGGCCGTGAGCTCCCGCGAACGCGACTGTTAGCGCTCACAGCCCGGCCGCACCCCCCACTCACCCCCCCACCCCGAGGAGATTCCGTGCACAGCCGAAATCCCAGCCGCAGGCAGCTGTCCGTGCTGCTCACCGCGGTGGTCGCGGCCGTGGCAGCACTGGCGGCGATGCTCGTCGCCGGCCCCGCCGCCCAGGCCGCGACCACCGGCGCCCTGAAGAGCGTCTCCTCCGGCCGCTGCCTCGACGTGTCGGGCGGCAGCCAGACCGACGGCGCGCTGCTGCAGATCTACGACTGCTGGAACGGCACCAACCAGCAGTGGACGCTGACCTCCGCCAACGAGCTGACCGTCTACGGCAACAAGTGCCTGGACGTCCCCAACCACGCGACCGCCGCCGGCACCCGGGTGCAGATCTGGGCCTGCAGCGGCGGCACCAACCAGCAGTGGCGGGTGAACGCCGACGGCAGCGTCACCGGCGTCGAGTCCGGCCTGTGCCTGGACGTCACCGGCGGCGCCACCGCCAACGGCACCGCCGTGGAGCTGTGGACCTGCAACGGCCGCAGCAACCAGCAGTGGACCGGCCTGACCGCGGGCACCCCGACCACGCCCCCGCCGTCCTCCGGCACCAGCTGCCCGCTCCCGTCGACCTACCGGTGGAGCTCCACCGGCGCCCTGGCGCAGCCCGCCAACGGCTGGGCCGCGCTGAAGGACTTCACCGACGTCGTCTACAACGGCAAGCACCTGGTCTACGGCTCGAACGTGAACGGCTCCTCGTACGGCTCGATGGCGTTCGCGCCGTTCACCAACTGGTCCGACATGGCCTCGGCCGCCCAGACCGGGATGGGCCAGGCCGCGGTGGCGCCGACGCTGTTCTACTTCGCGCCGAAGAACATCTGGGTGCTGGCCTACCAGTGGGGCGCGTGGCCGTTCATCTACCGCACCTCCAGCGACCCGACCAACCCCAACGGCTGGTCCGCGCCGCAGGCGCTGTTCACCGGCAGCCTCCCGGGCGGCGCCGCCCCGATCGACCAGACGCTGATCGGCGACGACCAGAACATGTACCTGTTCTTCGCCGGTGACAACGGGAGCATCTACCGGGCGAGCATGCCGATCGGCAACTTCCCCGGCAACTTCGGCTCCTCCTACACCACGGTGATGACCGACACGGTCAAGAACCTGTTCGAGGCCCCGCAGGTCTACAAGGTCAAGGGCCAGAACCAGTACCTGATGATCGTCGAGGCCCGGGGCGCCACGGAGCAGCGCTACTTCCGCTCCTTCACCGCCACCAGCCTGAGCGGTTCGTGGACCCCGCAGGCCGCCACCGAGGCCAACCCGTTCGCGGGCAAGGCCAACAGCGGCGCGAGCTGGACCAACGACATCAGCCACGGCGACCTGGTCCGCAACAACCCCGACCAGACCATGACCATCGACCCCTGCAACCTCCAGCTCCTCTACCAGGGAAAGTCCCCGACCGCGAGCGGCCCCTACGACCAACTCCCCTGGCGCCCGGGCGTCCTGACCCTCCAGCACTGACCCGTCCCGCCCCGCACGCACCGGCCCCCGGCTGTCCATGGCGGTTTCTAGGGGCTCTTCCACGTGCGGGGCGGGATCAGTCGCGCGGGGCGAGATGGAGGATGATGTACTCGTACGCCTGGGAGTTCGGCGCCGGGTTGGTGCAGGGGTCCTTCGTGATCAAGTGCCGGCCCCGGTGAGGCCTTTGATCCGGATCATCGCGCCGCGGAGACGGAGGCCGGCGAGGTAGCTCGTCGAGGTCTTGTCACAGCGCGTGGCTGTGCCTCGCCAGGCCTTCGTCCTGTCGATCAGGCGCTCGACGGTGTTCCGGTCCTTGTAGAGCTCTACGTCCTGGCCGACGGGCCGACCGCCCTTACTGCCCTTCTTCTCGCGGTTGACGGCCTGGTCGACCTTCTCCGGGATGATGGCCTTGATGCGGCATTTTGACCGTCCGGGGAGGGCAGCCTTCAAGAGGAGCTTGCAGCGGTGTCGGATGCATCGCCGCTCTTCCCTGCCCGGGTCGTCGCGCCCGTCTTGTTCCTGCGGCCCCCCCCTTTTGCCGGGCCTTGTCCGCTTTCTCAGCAGCTTTCTCCAAGGCAGTCAGGGCGTCGGGTCCAGATGCATCCCGGCGGCGTCGTGATGGGCCCGAACGGTGGGGCAGGATCCCACCCTCGAACTGCCGGTGCAGCCGCTCGGGGTACCGGCCGTACTCGCCGACCGGCAGGTACGGCTCGATGAACTCCCACTCCGCATCTGGTAGTTGCACTCTCGTCACGGAAGACGGTCTACAGGAGTAGAGCTTGCCCGCACGGCCCTTCGGGGCTGTCGGTGCCTGCCGGTTGGTCATCGCCCGGCACCGACCGCTCGGGTTCGCTCCGGCCGCTCCCGGGTCGGCCGCCGCCCTTTTACGCCCCTGGTCGTTGATGGCCAAGGCTCCGTCACCGGCCTGGCGACCGCCTGGTGGCGGGCACTAGCTGACGTCGGGGCTGTCGTGCGCGAACTCGCCGAGCGTCGCGGTGAGGGCGTGTTTCAGTGCGGGGTACTCGGCCTCCTCCAGGATTCCTAGCGCCTCGTGGAGGCGTGTCCGGGCGGTGTGGTGGTCGGGCGGGTTGTCGGTCAGGGCGACGCGGGCCATGCCGTAGGCGGCGCGTGCCCTGACGACCGATTCCGAGTCTTCCTCCGAGGCGAGCACTCGTTGGTAGAGCTCGGCCGCACCGGCCAGGTCGCCGAGGGCGAGCAGCGCGTCGCCTCGGTGCTGCGGAAGGAGCAGGATCCACCGGTGATAGGTCCGGTCGTTCAGGCGAGCGGCGGCCTGGTCGAGGAATTCCAGGGCGCCCGAGGGATCGCCGGCTCGCAGAGCGTTGACTCCCAGTTCGAACAGTGCCTCGGTCTCCTCGCCCCAGTCGCCGATCTCGCCAGCGAGTGCCTGCGCCCGTCGGTACGCCCGGGCGGCTTCCTCGTAGTCGCCCCGCTCGGTGGCCAGCATGCCGAGGACGTTGATCGCCGGGGCCAGGCGTCGGTCCGCCCCCGTTCGCTCGGCGAGCGCCACGGCCTCGGCCACCGCGGCGGCGGCCCGGTTGTGCTCGCCCAGCAAGCTCGTGTTCAGGCCGATGGCGACCAGGATGAACGTCTGGTGGTCCTGGCTCCCGGACTCGCGGTACAACTCCAGCGCCTCGGCCAGCAGGTCCAGGGCTTGACGGTGGCGGCCCATCGCGCAGGCCCCGATGCCCATGTTGTGCAGGCAGCTCGCTTCGCCGTGGCGGTCGCCGGTCTCCCGCATGAGCGTGAGGGCTTCGTGGAAGATCTCCATGCCTTGCCTGTACTGACCCATGTCGGACAGGACGCAGGCCAGGTTGCCGAGGGTGGACGCGGTTTTCGCGCGGTCCCCGACGATCTTGCGCAGCCGCAGAGCCTCACGGGTAGCGGGCACGGCCAGGTCGAAGCGGCCAGTCACGACTTCGAGATTCCCCCGGGCGTGCCAGAGCTCGGCCTGCGCGGCGACGTTGCCGTCCGCCTCGGCCGCGGCGAGGCCGTGGTGGAGGCTCTCCGCCCAGTCGGAATTGAGGCCCGATTGGTAGTAGTAGGCCCACAGCGCCTGCGTGAAACGCCAGGCGTGTCCTGGCCACCCGTCTGTGCCGGCGTACCGGGTTGCCGCCAGCAGGTTCGCGCGCTCGGCGGACAGCCAGGCGCGTGCCTGGTCTCCATCGGCCGGGTCGGCCACCAGGAGCGCCGGCGGGCGCGGCAGGTCGCCGTTGCGGTACCGGTTGCGGTTGATCAGGTCCGTGGCCGCGTAGACGGAGTGCAGGTTCCAGTCCAGCCAGCGGGTCGACGCGGCGTTGCGCTCTGCAGGTGAGTCGACGGCCCGGCACCTCTCGGCGGCGAAGGCCCGCACCAGGTCGTGGAGCTCGTACCGGCCCGGCGCCTGCTGCAGCAGCAGGTGCTCGTCCTGCAGCAGCTCCAACAGGTGGTCGGCCTCCTCCAGGTCGATGGCGGCCAGCGCCGCGACGGAGTCAACGGTGGTGTCCAACCCCGGATCGGTCCCCAGCAGTCGGAGCACGCGTTGCGCGGCTGTCGGCAGCCCCCGGTAGGAAAGGTCGAATACCGCCGTCACGCCCGGCTCCGCGCCTGCTCCTTTTGCCAGACGCTCGGCGAGTTTCTGCAGGCTCCAGGCCGGACGGGAGCGAAGACGGGCGGCCGCCAGCGCCACAGCCAGCGGTAGGCCACCGCTCAACTCGGCGATCTGCCGGGCGGCGTGGGGCTCGGCGCCGACCCGGTCCGGCCCGGCGATCCGCCCGAGCAACTGCAGCGATTCCTGCGGTTCGAACACGTCGAGCATCACCACGGTCGCGTCAGGAAGCTCGGTCAGGCTGCGCCGGCTCGTGATCACCACGAGGCAGGTGGGACTGCTCGGAATCAGATCCCGTACCTGGCAGGCCTCCGCGGCATTGTCCAGCACCACCAGAGCGGCGCGAGCGTGCATGCGGTCTCGGAACATCGCCACCCGTTCCTCCAGCGTCTGCGGGACGTGCTGGGCCGCGACACCCAACTGGCGAAGGAACGAGTCCAGCACCGCCGCCGGGTCCGCGGGCGGCCTGTCCGGGTCGTACCCACGCAGGTTCGCGTACAGCTGAAGGTCGGTGTAGTGGCCGGCCCGAACCAGCTGGTGCGCGGTGTGCAGGGCCAACTGGGTCTTGCCGACCCCGGCCATGCCCTCGATCACCATGACGGGCACCGTGGTCGCTTGGGTCGGCGCTCCCGTGGCAGCCGTCATCAGCCGGTCGACCTCCCGCCGGCGCCCGGTGAACGTGGCCAGGTCCGGCGGCAGCTGCCGGAACACCCCTGCGGGGCCCACGGCGTTCGCGTCCCGCTGGATGCGCAGGTATGCCTGGCGCCAGCGGTCGACGGCCGGTTCGTCCGATCCCAGCGCCCGGACGATCGCGATCGCCAGGTCCAGGTCCAGACGCCGCCTGCGGGTCTGGAAGACCGCCCCGACCGTGGACTGACTCACCGGGCGCGGCGGGCGCAGCAGCGGCCCGACGCGACGTGCGAGCGTCCGGTACGACGGTGCCCCCGCCTGCAGACGCAGCGCGCCCAGCAACGCGATGAACTCCGGCAGGTCGGCCGCTCTTGCCGGATCCGGCACGTCGCGACTCTCAAGGTTCTCCGGCTCTCCCCCAACCAGCATGGCAAGACCCTACCGGCCGATGACCAGAGTTGACCCGGATTCGGGCCCCACGCTCCGTACTCGCGCAGCATGGCATGTGGCCGGGCGCCATCGTCCGGCCAACGAGCACCTCACCATCCGAAATCCGAGAAGGGAACCGCTCCATGCTGTCTCGTCGCGCCTCCCTGCGCTCAGCCATAGCCGCCCTCGGTGTGGGCGCCGCGCTCGCCCTGTCCGCCGGCACCCCCGCCTTCGCCGCCAACGAGGGCGACCACTGGCTCAACACGCCGAACTGCACCGCCGACCAGAAGATCGAGCTGCACCTCTACAACGGCGTGTACCACGACGCCCAGGCCATCGACCCGACCTACGTCAACGGGAGCTGCGAGTTCGTCCTCACGGACAACGGCAGTGTCATCTACGACTCCACCAAGAGCTCGCAGTCCCCCTGGTACTACGACGGCCCGGGCCACACCATCTGCGCCAAGGTGACCGAGTACAACTACAACGGGCGCGGGACCAACTACACGGCCAACGGCGTCTGCAACTGAACCACCCCCGGGACGGGCGGCCCCCCCGGGTGAAGGCGGGCGGGCCGTGGACCCCCGAGCACGGCCCGCCCCTGGTGCTGCCGAGCTGGCCATCGAAGCCGGTAACACACAAGATGACGGCCCGGCAGCCACGGCAGGGCCTTCGTCACTGCACAGGTGCGGGCGAGTCGGCCGGGTGCTCCGGACTCGTCCAGCACCCGGCTGAAGACCGCGACCTGGATCGCCGGCTTCTACAACACGCGACGCTGCACAGCGCGGCCGGCCGACTTCCGCTGTGGTCGGCGCGTTGCCGTGAAGGACATGGCGGGTCGTCAGCGTCGAACACCGCGTGAGTGCGACACGAACCCCCTGGAGTGCGCTGCGCCAGGCCGGGATCGTCCCCCGCTCTGGGCGTCGGCCCAAAGGCCGCGGCCAGAGCAGTCAGCGACCTGTCAGACAACCCAGCGAGGAGAACCTCGTGAAGGAGATCTCATGATCAAGCGGATTCTCACCACGGCGACCGCCATCGTAACCGTCTTGGCGGGCATCGTATGCGCCGCCCCCTCGGCGTCCGCCCAGGAGAACGGCTTCGCGTGCCGGTCCGACAACACGCCCAACCACTCGTGGGCGAACTGGAGCAGTAACAACCTGGACTCCTGCATCGCCTACGATGCGAACGACCCCTCCGTGATCTGGGCCGGGGTCGGGGTCAACAACTACTTCACCACTGATCCCTGCGCGCAGCTCGTGGATGCCTCCACCGGCAGGTGGCTGTACGACTACGGCTGCGCCGACAAGTGGACCGGCAGCTGGGTCCCGGGCTCTTCCGGGAACCACTACTTCAACATTCGCTCGGCCGACCTCGGCAAGACCGGACACCCGGTGTACGTGCAGGTCGGCTTCTGGGCGAACTTCGGTTCCGGGCTGCAGTACTACATGAACGTGCAGAGCCCGACGCTTTGGTTCTAGCCTCGAGCGAGCCCACCGGACGGCTGATCTCGCATGCTGATGCCTGAGGTCGCCACTGCGGTGACCGGGCGCTGAGAAAGCCTTGGAGGCCGTCACCCGGCCGGTGGCGGCTCTCCACGCCTTCCCAGTCGGGAGGGGTGTCCACGAGACCCCTCCCGACCTGAGACGGGCCGGTCACCGTGCTACGGGCCCATCTCGCGGGCCTGGCTGATAGGGATCTTTGAATTTGGGTGCAGATCCGATGAAGGCACCCGGACAACGGTGCTCATCGGGACCTCAGAAGGCGGGACGCAGGCGAACACGGGTGAGCTCGGCGCGCTCGGGGTCCAGCTTCAGCAGCCCGCCGCCCACGACGCCGAGCTCTACAAGGACCGGAACACCGTCGAGCGCCTGATCGACAGGACGAAGGCCTGGCGAGGCACAGCCACGCGCTGTGACAAGACCTCGACGAGCTACCCCGCCGGCCTCCGTCTCCGCGGCGCGATGATCCGGATCAAGGGCCTCACCGGAGCTGGCACTCGATCACGACCGAGTACGCGCCCTAGCGTCCCGAGAGCCGGGCGAGCGTCTCCAGCGGCCGGGCGAGCACCTCGGAGAAGGCCAGTTCGGCGGCGCCGATCAGCACGGTGTCGTCGCCCAGTTCGCTGACCCGCAGGCGCAGTTGCTCCCGGACGGCGGCCAGCGCGTTGGTGTTGATCCGGCTGCGCACCTGGGCGGCGGAGCCGAGGAAGACGTCCCGGAGGGTGCCGCCGAGGACGACCAGGTCCGGGTCGAAGAGGTTGGCCAGGTTGGCGATGCCGATGCCGAGCCAGTCGCCGACCCGGTGCAGGGCGGCGCGCGCGGCGACGTCCCCGAGGTCGGCGGCGGTGACGACGGCGCGCACGGCCTCGCTGCCGGTGCTGCGGCCGTCCCGGCCGGCGGCCTCCAGCAGGGCCCGCTCGCCGGCCTCGGCCTCCAGGCAGCCGCGGGCCCCGCAGCCGCACGGCCGCCCCTGGAACGGGTTGACGGTCATGTGGCCGATCTCGCCGGCGTACCCGCGCTCTCCGCGCAGCAGTTCGCCGGCGGTGATCACCCCGGCGCCGATGCCGATCTCGCCGTGCAGGTAGACCAGGTTGCGGCTGCCGCGGCCGATGCCGCGGCGGTGCTCGGCGAGCGCGCCGAGGTTGGCCTCGTTGGCGACCAGGACCGGCACGCCCGGGCGGAGCCGGTCGGTGAGCGCCCCGGCGAGGTCGACGCCCTTCCAGCCCATGTTGGGGGTGAGGCCGACCAGGCCGTCGGGGTGGCGGACGAGGCCGCGGACCGCCGCGGCCACGCCGACGCAGGTGCTGCCCCCGGGCGTGCGGGCCAGCATCTCGCGGGCGGGTCCGGCGAGCAGGGCGGCCACCTCGGCGGGGTCCTGCGGCGGCCCGTCGGGCCACGGGTGCTCGCGGCGGTCCAGGAAGACGCCGCCGAGTCCGACCAGTGCGGCGGACAGCCGCTCCACGCCGACGTCCAGCGCGAGGACGTGCGCGCGGGCGGGTTCCGGGCTGACGACCAGTGAGGGCCGGCCGGCCCGGCCGGTCTCCTGCGGCAGTTCCTCGCGGACCAGGCCCGCGGCCGCCAGGTCGCCGACCAGGCCCAGAATGGTGCTGCGGTTGAGGCCGAGCCCGGCCGCCAGGACGGCCCGCGAGGTCGGCCCCTCGTAGTGGACGTGGCGCAGCAGCGCGCCCAGGTTGTGCTGGCGGACCTCTTCCTGGGAAGGACCGGCTCTCATCGCGGGTGACCCTCATCGTCGGGCGGTGCGGCGGCGGGACATGGCGTCCACGCCGGCGGCCACCAGCAGTACCGATCCCGTGACAGCGTACTTGACGCCCGAGCTGTACCCCATCAGTCCCATGCCGTTCTGGATCACCGCGACGACCAGGCCGCCGAGCACCGCGTCGACCACCCGGCCGCGGCCGCCGAACAGGCTGGTGCCGCCGATGACGGCGCTGCCGACGGCGAGCAGCAGGACGTTGCTGCCACCGGTGTTGGGGTCCACGGAGTTGCCCCGGGAGGCGGCGATGACGCCGCCGACGGCGGCCAGGCAGGAGCAGATGACGAAGGCGGCGATCCGGATGAAGGCGACGTTGATGCCGGCCCGGCGGGCGGCCTCGGGGCTGCCACCGACGGCGTAGACGTGCAGGCCGAAGTTGGTGCGCTGGAGGGTGAAGGTGCCCAGCAGCAGCAGCGCGCCGATCACCGGGACCACCAGCGGGACGCCCTTGAGCGAGTTGACCAGGACGTTGCGGCTGCGCTCCTGGTTGAGCAGGGCCACGGCGGTGGCGCCGAGCACGAGGACGGCGCCGATCCGGACGGCGAGCAGCGCCGTCGGCGTCCCGGCCAGGCCGCGGCCGCGCCGGTCGCGGCTGCGGCGCACCTGGAGCACCGCGTAGCCGGTGGCGCAGGCGGCCAGCAGCAGCCAGCCGAGCAGGGGGCTGAGGTTGTCGTTGGCGATCGCCAGGACGGTCGGGTCCTTGATCGAGACGTTGGTGCCCTCCTTCAGCAGGATCAGCACGATGCCCTGGAAGCCGAGGAACGCGGCCAGCGTCACCACGAAGGACGGGATGCCGACCTTGGCGACGAGGGCGCCGAGCAGCAGCCCGATGGCCGCGCCGGTCAGCAGGGCCGCGGCCACCGCGGCGTACCAGGGCCAGCCGTGGTTGGTCAGCAGGATGGCCAGGACGGCGGCGCAGACGCCGCTGGCGTACCCCGCGGACAGGTCGATCTCGCCGAGCAGCAGGACGAAGACCAGGCCCATGGCGATGGCGATGCTGCCGGCGCTCTGGGTGAGCAGGTTGGCGAAGTTCAGGTTGGACAGGAAGACCGGGCGCAGCAGCGCGAAGAAGACGCACAGCACGACCAGGCCGGCGACGGCGGGCAGCGAGCCGAGTTCGCCCGCGCGGATCCGGTCGAGGTAGCCGCGGCCGAGGTCCGCCAGGCTCCCGGCGGCAGCGGGCTTCACGGGGTCCCCGGGGTCCCCGGGCTTCTCGGGGGCGAGGGCGGTCATGCGGCGGCTCCCTTGGGGGTGTGCTGCGGGCCGAGGTCGCCGCTGCGGCCCGAGGTGATCAGTTCGACGACCTGGGCGTGCGTCACGTCGGTGGCCTTGACCTGGGCGGCCATGCGGCCGAGGTAGAGCGCGGCGATCCGGTCGGAGACCGCGAAGACGTCGTTCATGTTGTGCGAGATGAGCACCACGGCCAGGCCGTTGTCGGCCAGGCGGCGGACGAGTTCGAGGACCTGGGCGGTCTGGGCGACGCCGAGGGCGGCGGTGGGCTCGTCGAGGACCACCAGCTTGCTGTTCCACAGCACGGCCTTGGCGATGGCGACGGTCTGGCGCTGGCCGCCGGAGAGGCTGGAGACCTTCTGCCGCAGGGACTTGACGGTGCGCACCGACAGGCTCTTGAGCGTGGCGGCGGCCATCTCCTCCATGGTCGCGTCGTCGAGCACCAGGCCGCGGCGCTTCTCCCGCCCGAGGAACATGTTCTGGACGATGTCGAGGTTGTCGCACAGCGCGAGGTCCTGGTAGACGATCTCCACGCCGAGCGCGGCGGCGTCGCGGGGGCTGTGCACCTGGACCGGTCGGCCTTCGAAGAGGTAGTCGCCCGCGTCGACGGGGTGGATGCCGCCGATGCACTTGACCAGCGTCGACTTGCCGGCGCCGTTGTCGCCGACGAGGGCGGTGACCTCTCCCGCGCGGGCGCTGAGCGCGACGTCGTGCAGGACCTGGACGGGGCCGAAGCTCTTGTCGATCCCGCGCAGTTCGAGGACCGGTGTGTCTGTCATGGGTGGGGCTCCTGGTGGGCGTCAGCGGGGGTGCAGCGGGGCGGGCCCCGTGCCCCGGGCGGCACGGGGCCCGCGGGCGGCGGCCGGGCGCGGGCGCAACGGCCGGGCGCGGGGGGCTACTTGATGCCGGCCTTCGTGCACGGCTCCGCGTACTCGCCGGTGCACAGCTCCGCCTTGGTGACGTAGCCGTCGGTGACGACGTCCTGGACGTTGTCCTTGAAGATCGCCTGGGGGGCGAGCAGCACGGCCGGGACGTCCCGGTTGCCGGTCGGGTCGTGGACGGTCGCGCCGGGGTTGCTCTTCTTGCCGCCGGCCAGGTCGACCGCGAGGGCGGCGGCCGCGTCGGCCTCCTTCTTGACCGCCTTGTAGACGGTCATGCACTGGTCGCCCGCCAGGATGTTCTGCAGGCCCTGGACGGTGGCGTCCTGGCCGGTGATCGGGACCTGTCCGTTGCGGTGGTTCTTGCGCAGCACGGCGATGGCGGAGTTGGCCAGGCCGTCGTTGGCGGCGAGCACGCCGCTGATGTTCGGCTGGCTGGTGTACATCTGCTCGAAGATGGTCTGCGCCTGGGCGTTGTCCCAGTCCGGCACCGACTGGTTGGGGCCCTTGGTGTACTCGCCGGAGGCGTACTTCGGGTCGAGCACGCCGTTGTAGCCGTTGGCGAACAGGGTGGCGTTGTTGTCGGTCGGGGAGCCGTTGAGCTCGGCGACGACCGGGTTCTTGGCGCCCGTGTCGCCCAGGCACTTGGCCAGGCCCTCGCCCTGCAGCTTGCCGACCTGGGTGTTGTCGAAACTGACGTAGTACTGGGCGGAGCCGCCGAGGGTGAGCCGGTCGTAGTCGATGGTGGCCACGCCCTGGGCCTTGGCCTTGTCGAGGACGGCCTTGCCGGTGCCGCTGTCCAGGTTGACGATGACCAGCACGTTCACGCCGCTGGTGATCATCTGGTCGGCGATGGTCTGGAAGGCCTGCTTGTCGCCCTCGGCGTTCTGGATGTCGTAGTCCACCCCGGCGGCCTTGAAGGCGGCCGAGAGGTAGGTGCGGTCGGCGGTCTCCCAGCGGACGGACGACTTGCTGTCCGGCAGGATCACGCCGATCTTCGGCTTCTTGCCGCCCGCCGAGCCGGAGTCGGAGCCCGAGGACGAGGACGAGCAGGCGGTGGCCGTGGTGAGCAGGGTCGCCGCCAGGGCGGCGGTGGCGAACAGGAGCCCCTTGCGCATGGGCAGGGTCCTTTCGGGGCGTGTCCGGCCGGTGCCGGACGTGCGTGACTGCGGACGGGTGGGAGGGGACGCGGGCGCGGGGCGGGGAAGCAGCCCCGGCGCGGTTTGTTGCCTGCGACAACATACGACCTGCCGAAGGGCCCGCCAAGCCCTCGTACCGACGCCGACGGATAACGATCACATCACCGGACACCGGCGGCCCGGCCTCCGGCGGCCCGGCCTCCGGCAGAAAGCCAACTCGCCTGCCGGGCAGGGGAAATGGCCCACGGCGCCGCCGACGGACGCCCCTCCCCGGGGCCGGCCGGCCGGGCGCACGCCGAGACCGCCCGCCCCCGGCCGCAGGCGGTCGGGGACGGGCGCTCGGGGGTCGGACGGGCTACCGGCGGTCGGTCACCGCCAGCCCGGCGCACTGGCCGGTCGCGGCCCGGGCGGTGTGGTTCACCGCCCCGCCGTCGACGGGCGCGGGGTCGTTGCCGGTGCAGCTCAGGACGCCGTCGACGCCGTTGCCGGAGAGCAGCGGCGCGCTGCCGGTGTTGCCGGTCAGGCTCACCGGCCCGGCGAAGGTGTTGCCGGTCAGGCTGATCCGGCCGGTGGTGCCGGAGAGCGTCGCGTTCCCGGCGAAGGTGCTGTTCTCCGCCACCACGGTGTTCCCCCGGTGGACGTTCAGCGGCCCGCGGACCGCGCTGTCGACCACGACCAGGACGGCCGCGTCGTCGACCACCGTGACGGTGCCGACCTCCGCGCCCTTCACGCAGGTCGTCCCGGCGGAGACGACCAGGGCGCTGCGGCTGTGTCCGGTGACGGTGCGGGTGCACTTCGGCACCACGTCCACGGTCGCGGTGCCGGTGGCGCTGCGGTTGCCGGCCCGGTCGGTGGCCCGGTAGGCGACGGCGTGCCGGCCCGGGGCGTCGACGGTGACGGTGCCGGTGTACGGCTGCCAGCCGCCGCCGTCCAGGGCGTACTCCAACGAGCCGATGCCGGAGGCCGCGTCCTCGCCCGTCAGGGTGAGGTCCGCGGAGCCCTCGTACAGGTGGCCCAGGGTGGGTTCGGGCAGCTCGGCGGCGACGGTGGGGGCGGTGGCGTCCCGCTTGACGGTGAGGCGGGCCTCCTCGCTGGTGTTGCCCGCGGTGTCGGTCGCCCGGTAGCCGAGCTCGGTGGTGCCCTCCGGCAGGGCGAGCGGGGCGCGGTAGGGCTGCCAACTCCCTTCGCCGAGGCGGTACTCGACGCCCGCGACCCCGGAGTCGTCGGTGGCCGACAGGTCGACGGCCACCGGCCCGGTGAACCAGCCGTCCGACCCGTCGGGCGCCGCGGGGGTGGTGCGGGCCGTGACGGTGGGGGCGGTGCGGTCGAAGCCGAACCGCCAGTCGTCGACGTCGAACAGCTCGCCGGTGCCGGTGCCCTCGGCGACGAAGAAGACGTCGTGCACGCCGGTGACCCGGGTGGTCAGGTCGGTGCGGACCTCGCTCCAGGCGCCCGCGGAGGCGGCGGGGACGGTCAGCGTGCCGACCTGGGTGCCGGTGGCGTCCGGGTGGTCGAGGCGGACCCGGATCCGGCCGCCGGCCTTCGGCAGCACGTCGGCGGCCAGGCTGGTCGCGCCGTCCGGGCCGAAGTCGACGCCGGCCAGCGCGGTCCACTCGCCGTCGTTGACGTTGGTGAGCTTCTGCTCACCGCTGCTCCCGGCGCCGATCGGCAGCACCCGGATGCCGGACGCGGGGTCGTAGGCGTCCTGGATGCCGGAGTCCCAGGCGATCGTCTCGGCCTCGATCCGCCGGTGCGCGTCGAGCGTGCCCTGCCGGGACGGGCCCCGGTAGGTGCCGGTGATCGGCGCGATGGAGCCGTCGGCGTTGACCGTCACCTGGTCGATGTGGGTGGAGCGGTAGCCGTGGGGCTTGTCCAGGGAGCCGCCGGCGACCAGCGCCGACTGCACGGTCTGGGTGTGGTAGGTGATGTAGGTCCGGCCCTTGAACTCGAACATCGCGTGGTGGTTGTTGCCGCCCGCGCCGAAGAAGGAGCCGGGGTTGCCGAGGATCTCGCCCTGGTAGGTGAAGGGGCCCGTCGGGCTGTCGGACACCATGTAGGCGATGTTGCCGTAGCCGATGGCGTGGCCGTCGATCGTGCTGGAGTGGCTGAAGTTGGTGCAGTAGCTGTAGTAGTACTTGCCGTTGATCTTGTTGATCCCGGAGTCCTCGAACACCGCGGGCGCGTCGATGGTCGCCGCCGTGCCGACGGTGCTGACCATGTCGTCGCCGAGCCTGATCACCCGGGTGCTGCGCGGGTGGTCGGTGCCGTCGGTGGGCACGCCGCCGCCGAAGTAGAGGTAGGCCGAGCCGTCGTCGTCGACCAGGACCGCCGGGTCGAACATCCACACCACGCCGGCGGTGCCGGGCGTCGCGGGGCTCACCAGCGCCTTGCCGATCGGGTCGGTCCACGGGCCGGTGGGCGAGTCGGCGGTCAGCACGCCGATGCCGCCGCCGCTGTTGGCGAAGTACAGGAAG
Source organism: Kitasatospora sp. YST-16 (assembly GCF_026802215.1). Taxonomy (NCBI): domain Bacteria; kingdom Bacillati; phylum Actinomycetota; class Actinomycetes; order Kitasatosporales; family Streptomycetaceae; genus Kitasatospora; species Kitasatospora sp. YST-16. The sequence goes on along the minus strand of NZ_CP113837.1, from coordinate 7,455,257 downwards.
AACTTCTCCTTGCCGCCGACCGTCTTGTGCGCGGCCGCCGGGGCCCAGGAGTTGGCGGCCCACTTCGCGGCGCCGGGCGCGCCCGCCACCTTGACCTGGCCCTCGTTGGTCCAGTTGACCAGGTCGGCGGAGGAGATGACGGTGAGCGTCTTGATCTGCCCGTAGCCGTTGTCCTTGACGTTGCCCGCGGCGTCGTACTCGTAGGACTGCACGACGTCGCCGTTCGCGTCGTACGACGAGCCGTCCGAGGTCAGGTACTCGTACACGCGCCCGTCGTAGACCATCGCCCACGGGTCGGCGCCGTACTGGTAGTCCATCAGGGGGTTGGCGTTGCCGACGGTCTTGGCGGGTGCGGCGTGGCCGGGCGGGTGGGCCGCCGAGGAGTCCGCCTCGGTCAGCGAGACGTCGTCGGCCGCGAAGTCCATCAGGTTGGCGGCCGGGGCGCTCGCCGGGTCCTGGACCCAGGGGGTCTCCAGGAAGAGCTGCGCGGTGCTGACGTCCTGTCCGGCCGGGACGGTGAACGTGCCCCGGACCAGCCCCCACTGGCCGCGGGGCACCGTCACCGTGCCGAGGTTGGTGTAGGTGGCGCCGCCGTAGTGCATGGTGGCGAAGAACTGCTTGGTCGCCGGGGCGGCGGGGTCGTCGTACTTGACCCGCGCGGTGACGGTGTAGCTGTGACCGGCCCTCACCTTGCCCGAGACGTCCTGCATCGGGCCGGAGCCGGTGGTCTTCCGGCCGGTGACGAGCACGGCGGCGGATCCGGCGTAGGCGTCGGAGGTGAGCGACAGCGCCGCACCGTCGGTGGGGTTGCCGTGGTTGGCCGACCAGTTGGCGAGGCCGTTCTCGAAGCCGCCGTTGGCGACGAGCTCCGGGGCGGCCGCCCGGGCGGGGGCCGCCCCGGCGAGCAGGCCGGCGGCCAGGGCGGGGGCCAGCAGGGCGGCGGCGGTGCCGATCGCCGCGGCTCTGCGGCGGGTGGCTCCGAACCAGCGTCTGTCCATGGGCATCCTTGGGTGGAGGGGTTTGGCGCACCATATTGTTAGCGCTAACAAAGCCTGTCAAGCCTCTGCGCAAGCCCTCCGGGCCACGAACTTCGAAATGTTTCGGTGTTATCCGCCCGTAATCTGCCGCAAGTTTCGGACACTTTTCGGAAACAAGTTATTGACGCCCGCTCCGTGGCGAGCACATACTCTCCAGCATTCGAGCCGCCCCTGCCGACCGCTTCACGCCCGGTCACACCGGTCCACCCACCCGCGACCGGGCCGCAGGAGCCGCGGTGATCCCACCTGACGTGCCTTCACTTCGCGTACTCCCACCCGGGCTCCCCCGGCGACGACGACAGAACAGGAAGTCCCCACGATGACGAGAAAGACCCGCCGCACGGCGGCCGCCGCGATCGCCCTGGGCATCACGCTCGCCGTCACCGGCTGCGCCGGCAGCGACGGCGGCGGGAGCGGCGGCTCGTCCGACGGCAAGGTGACGCTGACCCTCTGGGAGAACGCCCAGCCCGGCCAGGGCGCCGAGTACTGGAAGGCGGCCGGGGCGGCGTACGAGGCCCTGCACCCGAACGTCAAGATCAACATCCAGACGGTCCAGAACGAGGACCTGGACGGGAAGCTGCAGACCGCGCTCAACTCCGGCTCCGCGCCGGACATCTTCCTGCAGCGCGGCGGCGGCAAGATGCAGGCCATGGTCCAGGCCGGCCAGCTCCAGCCGCTGGAGCTCACCGACACCGACCGGAAGAACGCGGGCGCGACGGGCATCGCCGGCTACACAGTCGACGGCAAGGTCTACGCGATGCCGGTCGACACCCAGCCCGAGGGCGTCTACTACAGCAAGGACCTGTTCCAGCAGGCCGGCATCACCGCGCCGCCCACCACGATGCCCGAACTGCAGGACGCCGTCGCGAAGTTGAAGGCGATCGGCGTCGCGCCGATCGCGGTCGGCGCCAAGGACGCCTGGCCGGCCGGGCACTGGTACTACAACTTCGCCCTGCGCGAGTGCAGCCAGGACACCATGAAGAAGGCCGCCCAGTCGCTGAAGTTCGACGACCCGTGCTGGACCAAGGCGGGCGAGGACCTGGCGTCGCTGCTCAAGACCGACCCGTTCCAGCAGGGCTTCCTGACCACCTCCTCGCAGCAGGGCGCCGGCTCGTCCGCGGGCCTGATCGCCAATCACAAGGCGGGCATGGAGCTGATGGGCAACTGGAACCCGGGCGTGATCGCCAGCCTGACCCCCGACCAGAAGCCGCTCCCCGACCTGGGCTGGTTCCCCTTCCCCTCCGTGCCGGGCGGCCAGGGCGACCCGGCCGCCATCATGGGCGGCCTCGACGGGTTCTCGCTGTCCAAGAAGGCGCCGAAGGAGGCCCTGGACTTCCTGCGCTTCCTGGTCACCACCGACCAGCAGAAGGAGTACGCCAAGGCGTTCGTCGCCATCCCGGTGAACCAGGAGGCCCAGGCGGCCATCACCGAGTCCTACAACGTCTCGGCGCTGCAGGCGTTCAACAAGGCCCCGTACTCGATGCTGTTCCTCGACACCGAGTACGGCCAGAACGTCGGCAACGCGATGAACACCGCCGTGGTGAACCTGTTCGCCGGCAAGGGCGGCGGCGCGGACATCGCCAAGGACACCAACGCCGCCGCCGCGAAGGGCTGAGTGCGCACACCATGAGCAACACCCTGGGCACTGAGCCGGCCGACGGCCACCAGTCGCAGGGCACGCCCGGAGCCGGGAGCGCGGCCACGTCCGCGCGCCCGGCTCCGCCGCCGGCGGCCACCCGCCGCCGGCGCGGCCGTGCCAAGCTGCGGTTCGAGATCGCGGTCCTGTCCGGACCGGCGATCCTCGTCTTCCTGGCGTTCGTGATCTTCCCGGTGGCACTCGCCGCGTTCTACGGCTTCTACCGCTGGCACGGCTACGGTCCGCCCACCGACTGGGTCGGCCTGAACAACTACAAGCTGATCCTCACCGACCCGGCGTTCCAGCAGGTGCTGTGGCACACCGGCGTGATCCTGGTGCTCTCGCTGGCCGTCCAGGGCCCGTTGGCGATCGGCCTCGCGCTCCTGCTCAACCAGAAGATCCGCGGCCGCTCGGCCATCCGGATCCTGATCTTCGTGCCGTACGTGGTCTCCGAGGTCATCGTCGGCACCGGCTGGAGCCTGATGCTCCAGAGCAGCGGCGCCCTCAACGACCTGCTGCGGCACCTCGGCCTGGGCTTCCTGCAGGCCGACTGGCTGTCCGACCCGAAGCTGGCCATCTGGACGCTGCTGGGCATCATCTCGTGGAAGTACATCGGCTTCGCGGTGATCCTGATGCTCGCCGGCCTGCAGTCGATCCCCGAGGAGCTCTCCGAGGCCGCCCAGATCGACGGCGCCTCGTACTGGCAGATCCAGCGCCGCATCACGCTGCCGCTGCTGGGGCCGACCATCCGGATCTGGGCGTTCCTGTCGATCATCGGCTCGCTGCAGCTGTTCGACCTGGTCTACATCATCTGGGGCCCGTACGTGGCGGGCACCGCGGGCACCTCGACCATGGCGATCTACATGGTCGGCCAGGGCCGCAACGCGGGCAACTACGGCTACGGGAGCGCGATCGCGGTCGTGATGTTCCTGATCTCGCTCGTCGTCGCCCTGCTCTACCAGCGCTTCCTGCTCCGCCGCGACCTGCAGGGCGCCATCACCGAAGGAGCCTCCTGATGAGCGCGCGGACGGCCGACCGGCCGCAGAAGTGGGGCAACCCCTTCACCTACTTCGTCGCCCTGCTGTTCATCGGGGTCTGCGTCGCCCCCGTGCTGTACATCGTGCTCGGCGGGTTCCGCACCAACGCGCAGATCAGCACGAGCCCGGCCGGCCTGCCCGGGCCCTGGGTGGTGAGCAACTACCTGAACGTCCTGAAGTCGGTGACGTTCTGGGGCGAGTTCGCCAACTCCCTGGTGGTGGCGCTCGCCAGCACCGCCGGCACGGTGGTGCTCGGCCTGATGGTGAGCTTCGTGCTCGCCCGCTACGACTTCAAGCTCAAGGGCGCGATGTACTCGCTGTTCGCGGCCGGCCTGATGTTCCCGATGGTCATCGCGATCACCCCGCTGTACATCGTGGTCAAGGACCTCGGCCTGGTCGACAACCTGCTGGGCGTGATCGTCCCGCAGATCGCCTTCGGCCTGCCGACGACCGTGATCATCCTGGTGCCGTTCCTGCGCGCCATCCCGAAGGAGATCGAGGAGGCCGCCGCGATCGACGGCACCGGCCGGCTCGGGTTCTTCTTCCGGATGGTCGTCCCGCTGTCGCGCCCCGGCGTGGTGACGGTCGGCATCCTCGGGTTCATCGGCAGCTGGAACAACTACGTGCTGCCGCTGTACGTGCTGAACTCGCAGGCGAACTTCACCCTGCCGCTCGGCGTCCAGGCGTTCTCCTCGCAGTACTCCGTGGACACCGCGAAGGTGCTCGCCTTCACCTCGCTCGCCATGCTGCCCGCGATGGCCTTCTTCGCCGCCTTCGAGAAGAAGATCGTCGGCGGCCTCACCGGTGCCGTGAAGGGCTGAACCCGCCCCGCACCGCACCGACCCGCTGAAAGGACCCGCTGTGCCCCGCGCCCACATCGCACTCGACCGGAAGGCCGTCGTCGGCCCCGTCCGGCGCCGCACCTTCGGCTCGTTCGTCGAGCACCTCGGCCGCTGCGTGTACACCGGCATCTACGAGCCGGACCACCCGACCGCGAACGAGGACGGCTTCCGGATGGACGTCGTCGAGCTGGTGCGGGAGCTCGGGTCCACGACCGTCCGCTACCCCGGCGGGAACTTCGTCTCGGGTTTCCGCTGGGAGGACTCGGTCGGTCCGCGCGAGCAGCGCCCGGTGCGGCGCGACCTGTCCTGGCACTCGCTGGAGTCGAACCAGGTCGGCCTGGACGAGTTCGCCAAGTGGCTCAAGCTCACCGGCTCCGAACTGATGCTGGCGGTCAACGTCGCCACCCGCGGCATCCTGCCCGCCCTGGACCTCCTGGAGTACGCCAACCACCCGTCCGGCACCGCGCTCTCCGACCGGCGCATCGCCAACGGCACCCCGGAGCCGCACGACGTGCGGATGTGGTGCCTGGGCAACGAGATGGACGGCCCCTGGCAGACCGGCTTCATGACCGCCGACGACTACGGCAAGATCGCCGCCCGCACCGCCGCCGCGATGAAGGCCGCCGACAAGGACCTCGAACTCGTCGTCTGCGGCTCCTCCGGCTCCGGCATGCCGACCTTCGGCGACTGGGAGCGCACCGTCCTGGAGCACAGCTACGACTACGTCGACTACGTCTCCTGCCACGCCTACTACCAGGTGCACGACGGCGACCTCGGCTCCTTCCTGGCCTCCTCGGTCGACATGGAGTTCTTCATCGACACCGTGCTCGCCACCGCCGACCACGTCGGGCACAAGCGGCAGTCGAAGAAGCGGATGAACATCTCCTTCGACGAGTGGAACGTCTGGTACCTGGAGGAGCACAAGGCGTCCGACGAGGTCAACGACGAGTGGCGGTACGCCCCGCGGCAGTTGGAGGACGTCTACACGGTGGCGGACGCCGTGGTCGTCGGCAACCTGCTGATGACGCTGCTCAAGCGCAGCGACCGGGTCACCTCGGCCTCGCTGGCCCAGCTGGTCAACGTGATCGCGCCGATCATGACCGAACCCGGCGGCCCCGCCTGGCGGCAGACCACCTTCCACCCGTTCTCGATCACCAGCCGGCTCGCCTCCGGCGAGGTGCTCCGGCCGGTGATCGACGCGCCGACCTACCTGACCGCCCGGCACGGCGAGGCGTCCCTGGTCGACGCCGTCGCCACCGTCGACGACGGCCGGGCCGCGGTCTTCCTGGTCAACCGCGACCTGTCCGAGCCGGCCCGGATCACCGTCGACGTCCGCGACCTCCCCGTGTCGCGGGTGGTCGAGGCGCTCACCCTCGCCGACGCCGACCCGTACGCCAAGAACACCCTCGCCGACCCGCTCCGGGTCGTCCCGGCCGCGAACACCAGCGCCACCCTCGCCGACGGCGTGCTCACCGTCGAGCTGCCCCCGGTGTCGTGGACGGCGATCGCCCTCCACTGAGCGACGACCGGCAGCCCACCGAAAGGACCCGCCCCGTGCGGACGTACGACAACCCCGTGATCCCCGGGTTCCACCCCGACCCGAGCGTCTGCCGGGTCGGCGACGACTACTACCTGGTGTGCTCCAGCTTCGAGTACGTCCCCGGGCTGCCGCTCTTCCACAGCCGGGACCTGGTGCACTGGCGCCAGCTCGGCAACGTGCTCGACCGCCCCGGGCAGCTGCCGCTGCCGCTGCCCGGCAGCACCGCCTCGCGCGGCCTGTACGCGCCGACGATCCGTCACCACGACGGCCGGTTCCGGGTGATCTGCACCAACGTCACCACCGGCGGCAACTTCGTCGTGACCGCCGAGCGCCCCGAGGGCCCCTGGTCGGACCCGGTCTGGATCGACCTCCCCGGGATCGACCCGGACCTGGCCTGGGAGGAGGACGGCACCTGCTGGGCCGCCTCCACCGCCCCCGGCATCCACCTCTCCCGGATCGACCCGGACACCGGCGAGGTGCTGGAGGGGCCCTTCCCCACCTGGTCGGGCACCGGCCTCAAGTGGCCCGAGGCCCCGCACCTGTACCGGATCGGCGACTGGTGGTACCTGCTGATCGCCGAGGGCGGCACCGAACGCGGCCACGCCGTCTCGATCGCCCGCGCCCGCTCCCCGCGCGGCCCCTGGGAGGGCGCCCCCGCCAACCCCGTGCTCTCCGCGAGCGGCACCGACCGGCCGGTCCAGAGCACCGGCCACGGCGACCTGGTCACCGCGCCCGACGGCAGCTGGTGGATGGTGCTGCTCGGCACCCGGCCGCGCGGCTTCTCCCCCAACTACCACGTCCTCGGCCGGGAGACCTTCCTCACCCCCGTGACCTGGGACGAGGACGGCTGGCCCGTCGTCGCGCCGGTGGCCGAGCGGCACCCCGCCCCCGGCGCCTGGCACCCCTTCCCCGACCCGCCCGTCCGCGACGACTTCGACTCCCCCGTGCTCGCCCCGCACTGGATCTCCCCGCACGCCCGCCCCGACGGCTCCTGGTCGCTGACCGATCCCCCCGGCCGGCTCTCCCTCACCGCCACCGGCCCCACCCTCGACCGCCCCGGCCACACCTTCGTCGGCCGCCGCCAGCAGCACCACGACTGCCGCGCCTCCGCCCGGATCGACCCCGGCACCGGCCGGGGCGGCCTGAGCGTGCGCCTGGACGAGGCCCACCACTACGACCTGGAGGCCGGTGCGGGCGAGGTCCGCGTCGTCGCCCGGATCGGCCCGCTGCGGCAGACCCTGGCCCGCCGCCCGGTACCGCCCGGCCCGCTCACCCTGACCGTGACCGTCCGCACCACCGACCTGGTGCCCCCGTCCCCCGAACTCGCCGGCACCGAGCCCTTCGGCCCCGACACCGTCGCCTGCTGGCTCGGCGACCCCGACGCCCCCGGCGCCCGGCCGCTCGCCGAACTGGACGGCCGCTACCTCTCCACCGAGGTCGCCGCCGGCTTCACCGGACGCGTCATCGGCATGTACGCCACCGAGGGCACCGTCGCCTTCGACTGGTTCGACTACCTCCCGACCCCGTAGCCCGCCGGACCGCCCGCCACCCCGGCCACGGCCGGCGCCGCACGCCCGCGCCGCACACCCCCTCCTCAGCCCGCGACCCCGAACCGGTACTCCGGCCGGCCACCGGGCCGGGAGCGCGTGCCGGTGCGACGGAGCACTTCGGTCGGCGGGTTGAGCGTCGGCGGGACAAGGTCCTGCTGCGGTCGGCTCGGCAACCCAGCCGCACCGCCCGCGCATCCTCGAACGGCAAGGGCGCGGTCGCCGGTTCAGCTGCCGTCCAGCGCGGAATCACCCTGGAGCCGGCGGCCAACGCCGCAGTCACACGGATGGCGCGGCCGCCTCGCCCCGGGCGCGGGCGGCCGTGTCCGGGAGCTCACCGGCCCGGCCCCCCTCACCACGGGAGAACGCCATGACCAGGCACGACGTGCCGGCGGTGACGACCTCCGAGACGCCGCCGCGGCCGAGCGGGCGACGTCTGCTGCTCGGTGTCGTCCGGGACATCGCGGTACCGATCGCGTTGTACTACGGTCTGCGCGCCGCCGGCGTCAGCGTCTTCGTCGCGCTGCTGGCCGGTGCCTTCCTCCCGGCGCTCACCACAGCGGTGCAGTGGCTGCGCACCCGCAGCCTGGAGGGCATGGCGGGATTCGTCGCCGGGACCATGCTGCTCGGCGTCGCAGCCGCGCTGGTCGGCGGCAGCCCCCGGTTCCTGCTGGCCAAGGACGGTTGGCTGACCGGCGTGGCCGGGCTCTGGTTCCTGATCTCGATCAGGGCCGAACGCCCGCTGCTCTTCCACGGCGGCCGCCCCCTGTTGGAGGGACGGTTCCGATCCGACGGCACGTCCTGGGACGTGCTGTGGGAACGCGAGCCGGCCTTCCGGCGGATCTGGCGGGTCTCGACTGCGATCTGGGGCGTGGCGATGCTGCTCGACGCCGTCGTGCGGGTCGTGATGGCCTACACCCTGCCGGTGGACGCGGTCCCCGGTCTCGGAGCGCTGCTCTGGCCGGTCACGCTGGTGCTGCTGCAACTGGTCAACGGCGTCTACTACGAGGTGGCCGGCCTCTGGCGGCTGACCGCCGGCACGACCACGCGCTCACCGCAGGGTTGAGCGCCTGCCTGCGGTGCTTCAGCCGCATCGGGCAACTCGCCGCAGGCGCCGGCACCGAACGCCCGACTGCCGACGCCCGACCCGCCGAGCACGACGCCCACCCGCCGACCGGAACGCCCAGTCCCAGGAGGTGTCCCCGGCCGTTCCGGGCCCGACGGCGTCAGATCTCCAGTTCCAGCCAGCCGAGGTCGTTGATCTCGGCGGTGAGGCCCTCGGCGCGGCGGCCGCGGTCCTTGAAGTAGTGCTCCTGGAGCGCCCCGGCCAGGATCCGTTCCTGCTCGCTCTCACCGGCCCCGGCGTCGCGGGCGGCGTACAGCTCGCGGGCGACGTCGCCGGGCAGGTGCTGGGTGATCAGGCGCTCGCGCGGGTCGTCGGTGGAGCCGCCGGCCGCGGTGTAGCCGAAGCGGGCCTGGATGTGCAGCATGAAGCCCTGCTCCTCGGCCCGGCGGCGGACCCGGCGGCGCACCCCCGGCTGCCAGCTGGCCCGGACCCGCTCCTCGATCCGCCGGGCTGCGTCCGGCTTGGGGCTGATGCTGCCCTTGAGCCAGCGCTGCACGGTGCGCTGGGAGACGCCGAGCTCGTCGGCGACCGCCCGGGTGGAACCCTTGGCCCGCTTGACCAGGTACCGGACCCGGGCGGGCACCGTGTGCGGGATCGGCCGGGTCCGCTCGGCCCGTTCGAGTCCTTCGTCGATCTCCCCCACGGGGCGTCACTTCTCCTCGCTGCTGCTGGTGGGTACGGGAACCGTCCCGCTGCCGGACGGGTCACTCGTCGGCGGAGACCAGTCCGCCGGTCTTGATGTGGCGGGCCGGGTTGGCGCCGTCGGCGAGCAGTTCGCGGATCTCGGCGATCGGCCGGCTGCCCTCGAACTTGACGTGCCCGGGCGAGACGCCGAGCCGCAGCGCGGTGCTGACGCCGCCGTCGGGGCGGCGCAGCACGTCCAGCGCCGAGGGGCCGGGGGCGGCGAAGACCGCGCAGTCGGAGAGCACGGCGAGCGGCGGGGTGCCGAGCTCGGCGTGCAGCCGGGCGAGTTTGCGGTGCAGGTTGACGGTGGCGGTGTCGATCACCAGGGCGCGCACCAGCGGGTCCCAGGTGGGGCGGTCGAGGGCGGACCAGCGCTGGCCGGGGCGGTAGCCGAGGCCGCGGGGGCGCTCGCGGAACTTGCCGATGGTGCCCTTGGCGGTCTGCTTGATCGCGCCGAGCACGGCCAGTTCGGCCGGGTCGCCGTCGCCGAGCGCGGCCATCGCGTCCAGGAACGCCGCCGGGTCGCGGTCGGCGAGGTCGGCCGGGACGCCGAGCGCGGCCATGGTGTCCAGGTAGGCCTGCCGCAGCCGCTTGTGCCACGGGTCGAGGTACGGGCCGGACTCGTGGCGCAGCCAGCCCTCGCTGGGGCGGACGTCCGCGCCGAGTTCGACGGCGTAGGCGAGTTTGGCGGTGCTGTACCAGGCGGGGCCGGTGGGCGCGCTGCCGTCGGCGGTGAACGGGTTGGGCAGCAGCGGGTCGAGGGCGAGTCCGCTGAGGTCGGCGCGCCAACTGCCGGGCGTCTTCTTGTCGAAGGCCGGGTTCAGCTCGTGCACGGGTTCGGAGAGCGGGACGTTGAGCCGCCCGGCGGCCGCGAGGAAGGCCATGTTGACGTCGAGTCCGACGGCGAACGGCGCGGCGGCCTCCCGGTCGGTGAGCGGGCGGTGCCAGTCCCAGGCCTCGGTGACCAGGACGGCGTCGTCCTCGCGCTCGGCGGCCAGCGGGTGCTCGTCGGGGACCTCGGGCGGCGCGGCGTCGAACACCCGGTGCCGGGAGCCCTCCACCGGCCCGGACGTCCAGCCGCTGCCGGTGCGCACCGGGCGGGTCGGCGGGCGCAGCGCGGTGACGAGTTCCAGCCCGGAGACGGCGGTGGAGCCGCGCGGGGTGTGCACCCGGCGGGCGTACGTGCCGAGCAGGCGGGCGAGTTCGGGCGCGGCAAGGCCGTCCGGGAGCTTCCAGCCTGCGCCGTCCAGCGCGCCCCACGGCAGCACGCACAGCTGCACGCACTGCCGGCGGCCAGCCTCGGGTTCGCGGTAGATCCGGGCCCAGGGGCCGAACCCGCGCCGGGTGAGCTGCCAGCCGTCCTTGGCCAGCGCCTTGACCTGCTTGTGGGTGTCGGGCAGGCGGCCGATCCGGGCGACGTACTGGGTCTTCTCGTCGCGTCCGGCGGGCGGCAGGCCGAGCTCGGTGGCCGCGGCGTCGGTCAGCACCAGCAGCGGGTCGCCGTCCTTGCCGTACCGGTGCAGCCGGGCCGAGCCGAACCGGGCCCGCAGCGCCCACTCCAGCAGCTCGGCCACCCCGCGCCCGGCCGGCCGCTCCCCGGGCGCCTCCGCACCGTCCGCCCCGTACGCGACCAGCCCGCGCCCGTCCGCCGCCACGTCGACCACGGCCAGCGGCCCGGCCGGGAACCGCGCGGCGGCCGCCTGCTCCCAGTCCTCCGCCTCCACGGCCCGCCGCCCCTTCCCACCCCGCGCCTCAGCACCCCGCGCCCTCGCCCGCACGGGCACCGACTTCGGTTCCGGCTTCGGCTCCGGCTCCGGAGCCGCCACGGGCGCGGCCGTGGCCGTACGGGGCACAGCTAGCGGCTCGGGCAGGGCCCCCGGCACCGGCGCCGGCGGACGGCAGAAACCACCGAGGTGCATGGGCCGTCCCTGCGCCCGGTACACCGACGGCTGCCCGCACTGCACGCACGGCGCGGCCACGGCCATCACCAGCGAACCGTCCGGATGCTGATCCAGCATCACCGCCTGCGGCACGCCCCCCTCGGCAACCGCCCCACCCCCCGACTCCTCCGCCTCTCCCGCCCGCTCTCCCTCTTCCTCCGACTCCTCTTCTTCCTCCGCCACCAACTGCGCGGCGATCCCCTCCAGCAGGCGCGCGTACGCGGCCCGGCCCTCGCCCTGCGGGTCGCGGCGGCCCTGCTCCCAGGCGGTGAGCGTGCTCGCGCTGATGCCGAGGGCCTGCGCGGTCTCGGTCTTCCCCAGCCCGTACGCCACCCGCAGGCGTTCGCGTTCGGCCGGTTCGGGCAGCGGGACGACCCGCCGGGGGCCGGATCCGAGCAGGGCACCGATGGCGTCCGGAGTACCGGTCACCTCACGCCTCCTTCGCCCGCGGAGCGCCGGTCGAACCGACTCCGCTCCCGTACCGCACTGCCGGGCGGGGGCCACACATCGCGCCGCTACACCTCTTCTTGCATCCTGCCGAACGTCGAACTCCCGCCCAACATAGACACGCCCCGACCAGCGGCACAAGCAAGCCCGCCCACAAGCCGCTCCCGCCCACCCCCGGCCCCGACCACCCGCACCGGAAACACCCCGCCCCCGGCCCCGCTTCCGTCCCCGTCTTCCCCCGGATCTTCCCCCAGCCCCGCTCCGGGGCCGGATCCGAGCCCCCTCACTGCGGAGCGTTCGTCTGTTCGTCGGGTGAAATCCGCGGCACCAGCGCGACACTTCAACACCAAATCGTGACGCTGAGTATCGAAGGCCGCCGCCCGAGTGACGGTCCGTCATGAAAGGGTGGCGCTCGCGTGCCCGGTCCGTGCGGGTCTCGTTGGGTGGGGCATGGAAAAGATGATCACTTGTGCCTCCGCCGGACTGCTGCTCCTGGCCGCTGCCGCCGTCCCCGCGGGCGCGGTCACCGCCCAGCGCTCCGGCGCCCACCTGCTGCGCGGGCACGGCGTCGCGGCCTGCCCGAGCGACGCGTTCTGCCTCTACGAGCGCGAGGACTACAACGGCCAGGAGAACGGCCGGATCTGGGTGTTCCAGCAGGAGAAGGGCGGCGCCGGCACCCCGCGGCTGGACCTGGTCCGCACCGGGACGCTCGGCTTCGGCCGCTCCGCGGTGGCCAACGACAAGCGCTTCGCCACCATCCGGCTCTCTCCCAACCCCTGCTCCACGGTGCACAATCCGGCCCGCGACTGGGAGTACCTGATCTTCCTCCCGGACAGCGGCTACCCGGACCGCACCGCGCGCGTCCCCGACCTGAGCAAGGCGAAGGGCATCCACCACACCGCGCGGGAGGTGGACGAACAGGGCCGCCAGGTGGTCTCCGGACGCACCCTCGACCTGGACAACCGGGCCCGCTGCCTCCTGTTCGACGAGTCCACACCCGGCCTGTAGCACCCGGCCCGCAACACCCGGCCGACCCACTGCCCCACCCGCCCCGGCCCCGCCGCCACCCTCGCACCACCCGGCGGGCACCGCCCCCTCCCCCTCCCAGATTCCCCGCGTCTCCCGACCGAGCTGAAACGATTCTCCCCGGTCGGGAGACACCAACCGCAGTCTCCCCTCGCCGCCCTCGTTATCTCCCAGAGCTCCCGGACCTCCCGGACCTCCCGACCGTCACTGCCCGGAGTGCTGCACGAACACGTAGGTCTCCCGGTCGAGTTCGGTGACCTCCACGCAGAACGCGGCGGGCACCCGGACGTACGCGCGCAGCAGCTCCGTCACCCGGGCGGAGAGCGTGCTGCGGACCTCGACGCTGCGACCGGCCAGGATCTTGATCTCCACCAGCACCACGGCCTCCGTCGAGGCACCGTCACCGACCAGGTGCTGCGCGGCCGGGCGCACCAGCGTCTTGCAGTCCTCCACCCGGGTGTTGACGACCTGGGGAATCAACTGGTGGACCTCCTTGGCGAAGCCCGTGACGTCGAAGTCCAGGCCCGGCGAGTGGTCGATCAGGATCTGCGGCACAGCGGTCGTCCTCCCCGGACGGCGAACTGCACCAGGGCCTTCCCGGATCTGCCGCGTCCGTGATCCAGAACATAGTCCCGCGGCGACACCCCCGGCGGGCATACTGGCGCAATGCCCGACCGCCGCCCGCCCGATGCCGTGGAACCCCCGGACCCGTTCGAAGGTCTGGTCCTGGACGAGGAGTTCATCCGCTCCGCCACCGTGAGCGAGCCGTCCGCCCGGACCAGGATGCTCACCGAGCGCTGGCGCCGCGAACCCCCGGTCGACCCGGGCGGCCGCCGCTGGTCCGCCGACGGCCCGGCCCGCACCCGTCGTGCCCGCCGCACCCGGTCCGGGCGGCCCGGACGGCCGGACCGGTTCGGCCACCGGTTCCGCGCGCTGAGCCGGGGCGAACGGTGGACGGCCGTGCTCGGCGCGCTGATCGTCCTGCTGGTGGTCGGCGGGCTGCTGTTCGGCCCCAACCGGGCGCACACCCCGCAACTCGCCTCCTCGGGCGCCCGGGCGGCCAGCCCCCGTCCCACCGGCGACCAGGCGCTCCCCGACGGCGGGACGTTCGCCGGCAGCAAGTGCGGGCAGCACGGCTACCACCGCTTCCCGGCAGCCGCCGACGCGCTCCCCACCGAGAAGTCCACCGGCCCCTGGCTGCGCTTCACCTCCTACGGCTACCAGCGGCTGGACGCCACCCGGCCCGGCGAGTTCGTGTTCGACCTGGAACTCGGCTCCGGCTCGGCCACCCCGCTGGCGCTCTCCGCGCCCCTGGGCAGCGCGGGCATCGCGGTCGAGATCGAGGGCCCGAACGGGGTGGTGGCCGCCGCCTACGGGCTGCCCACCACGGTGAACGGCGCCACCCACACCCCCGACGGCCGGGGCTGGCTGATCACCGACAGCGGCACGACCGCCCACGTGGTGCTGCCGACCGCGGCACTCTGCCCCGGCATCGACGCAACCGCCGTGGCCACCGGCCTCTCCCCCCGGGTCGACGGCAGCCAGAGCATCACCGGCCCCGCCCCCTACACCCTCACCGTCTCGGCAGCCGACCCCGAGATCGCCGAACTGCGCCGCCCCCTGGGCACCCAACCGGGCGGCGAGGTACTGGCCGCCACCAACCAACTGCCCCAGCCGGTTGCGAAACCGGTCTGACCCCACGCCAGCCGTCCCCTCCCCCCGCCTTCCCAACGACCGGCCGCCCTCCGGCAGGGCCGGCCGCTCTACCTGGAACCTGAAATCGGCTGCCCCACCGGGAACCAAAACCCCCTCCGGGGGCTGGCTGCCCGATGGGGGTGGGGATAGCCCCACCCCGAAGTCTCCTGTCGCCTTCATGGTGGGTGACCTGGGAGTTTCCTAGCGTTGACAGTGCCTCCGGAGCGCGTACACCGGGGGCGCCGTCTCCGAGGAAGGCTCCACCATGTCGCCCCGCCTGCGCCGTTTCACCTCCGGCCGGCCCGTCCCGTCCGCCGCCCCCGGGTCCGCCCGACCCGCCGCCGCTCCGCCCGCCGTGGAGCTACGTGCGGTGCGCCGCAGCTACGGGCACGGCGCCGGCGCGGTGCACGCCCTCGGCGGCGTCGACCTGGTGCTCCCGAAGGGCACCTTCACGGCCGTGATGGGGCCGTCCGGCTCCGGCAAGAGCACCTTCCTGCAGTGCGCGGCGGGCCTCGACCGGCCGGACGCGGGCCAGGTCCTGCTCGCGGGACAGGAGATCAGCTCGCTGGGCGAGGACCGGCTGACCAAGCTGCGGCGCACCCGGATCGGCTTCGTCTTCCAGTCCTTCAACCTGCTGCCGTCGCTGACGGTCCTGCAGAACGTGCTGCTGCCGCAACGCCTGGCCGGCCGGCGGCAGGACCGCGCCCGGGCCCACGAACTGCTGGCCCGGGTCGGCCTGGGCGAGCACGCCTCGCGCCGTCCCGGACAGCTCTCCGGCGGCCAGCAGCAGCGCGTCGCGCTGGCCCGGGCGCTGGTCACCAGCCCCGACGTGATCTTCGCGGACGAGCCGACCGGCGCGCTCGACACCCGCAGCGCCCACGAGGTGCTCGGCCTCCTGCGGGACGCGGTGGACGGCCTGGGCGCGACGGTCGTGATGGTCACGCACGACCCGGTGGCCGCCTCCTTCGCCGACCGCGTGGTCTTCCTGGCCGGCGGGACCTTCTCCGGTGAACTCCACCACCCCGATCCGCGCACCGTCGCCGACCGCATGCTCACCCTCTCCGGCACCCCCTCGGCGGCCGCCGCATGACCCGCCCCGGCCCCGGCCCCGAGATCGCCACCCCCTCTCCCCGCACTCTTCCCACGGAGCCGACCGCATGAGCAACGGACTGGCCCGCGCCGCCGTGCGCTTCCGTCCCGCGTCCTTCGCGGGAACGTTCCTCGCCCTCCTGTTCGCGTCCGCCATCGTGACGGCCTGCGGCGTCCTGCTCCAGACCGGCCTGACCGCGAGCGTGCAGCCCTCCCGGTACGCCGACGTACCGGTCGTGGTCGCGGCCGACCAGCAGGTGGAGCTGACCGTCAAACGCGGCGAGGACCGTGAGACCATCACCCAGCCACTGCCCGAACGGGCCCGCCTGGACGCGGGATTGACCGCCACCGTGGCTGCCCTGCCGGGCGTCGCCCAGGCCCTGCCGGATTCCTCCTTCCCCGTCTCGACCACCACCGCCCCCGCCACCCCTCCCTCCTCTGCTCCTGCCCCTTCCTCTTCCATCAATGGACCCGGGCTCACCGGCCGAGGCTGGAGCGCGCTGGGCATCGGTCCGGGCGAACGGCTGACCGAGGGCCGCGCGCCCGCCGACGGCGAACTGGTGCTGGACAGCGCCAGCGCCCAGGCCGCCCACCTCTCCCCCGGTGGCACCCTCACGCTCACCACCCCCACCGGCAGTGCCTCCTACCGGATCTCCGGCCTGGCCGAGGCCCAGCCCGGCTCGCCCACCGCCTGGTTCTCCGACCGCACCGCGGACCGGATCTCCGGGCACCCGGGCCGGATCGACGCGGTCGCGGTACGGCCCGCCGCCGGTACCGACTCGCGGGTCCTGGCGGACGAGTTGCGCCACGCACTGGACGGGCAGGCGCAGGTGTCGACCGGCCAGCAGCGCGGCACGGTCGAGCAGCCGATCCTGCACGAGGCCAAGGCGATGCTGACGGCGCTCGGCGCGTCCTTCGGCGGAGTGGCCACCATGACGGCGGTGTTCGTGGTGGTCAGCACGGTCGCGCTGGCGACCGGCCAGCGGGCCCGCGAGTTCGCGCTGCTGCGCACCATCGGGGCGACGCCCCGGCAGATCCGCCGGTCGATCGCCGCGGAGGCGGTGCTGGTGGCACCGTTGGCCGCCGCGATCGGTGTGCTGCCCGGGCTGGCGCTGGCCCGCTGGTGGTTCGGCGAACTGGTGGCACGCGGCGCGGTGCCGTCGGACGTGAAGCTCGGGGTCGGCCCGCTGCCGGTGCTGGCCGCCGTCGTGGCGTGCACGGTGACGGCGCTGGCGGCCGGCTGGTTCGCGGCCCGGCGCAGCGCCCGGATGCGGCCCGCCCAGGCGCTGGGCGAGGCGAACACCGGTCCGGGCCGTCCCGGCCGGGCCCGGACGGTGACGGGCGCGGTGTTCACGGCCGGCGCGGTGGCGTTCGCCGTCGTCGCGGCCAACCTGACGGGGGCGACCGCGGCGAACACCGCGCTGGGCGTGGTGCTGTGCTTCCTGGTCGCGGTGGCGCTGCTCGGCCCCTGGCTGGTGCGGGGCGCGGTGGGCCTGCTCGGGGTGCTGCTGCGGGCGGGCGGCGCGCCGGCCTCGCTGGCGGCGGACAACGCCCGGGCCTCCTCCCGCCGGCTGGCCTCGGCGACCGTGCCGATCGTGATGGTGACGGCGTTCTGCGGGACGCTGGTGTTCCTCCAGTCGAGTCTGCAGCACACTGCGGCCGAACACGTCCGCCAGGGCCTGACGGCTGATCAGGTGGTGACGGCGCAGGCCGGACGGCCGGGCCTGCCCGCGGGCACGGTGGAGCGGGCCGGGCAGGTTCCCGGTGTGTCGGCGGCGGTCGGGCTGCGGCCGACCGGGCTGGTGTACCAGCAGTCCGACATGCTGGCCACCGCCACCGCGCTGGGTGTGGACGGCGATCCGGCGGCCCTCCCGGCGGTGCTGGACCTGGGCGTCCGCTCAGGTTCACTGGCCGACCTGTCCCGTTCCCCGGACACGGTCGCGCTGGACGCCACGCTCGCCGACAGCCTCGGCGTCCGGGTCGGCCAGCGGGCTCCGCTCTGGCTCGGCGACGGCACCAAGACCGAGCCGACGGTGGTCGCCACCTACAGCCGTGGTCTGGGCCTGGGCGAGGCACTGCTCCCGGGCGCCACCGTCGCCGCGCACAGCAGTTCCGCGTACCCGGCCCAACTGCTGGTCGCGGAGGCCCCCGGCGCGGACCGGGCGGCCACGGCCCGGGCCCTCGCCGAACTCGCCCCCGGCCAGCTGTCGGTGACGGACCGCCAGGGCTACGCGGCGCAGGCCGACCGCCAGCGCGAGCTGAGCGGCTGGGCGAACAACGTGATGGCGGCCGTGCTGGCGGGCTTCGCGGCGCTGACCGCCGCCAACACCCTGGTGATGACGGTGCTGGACCGCCGCCGCGAGATCGCCCTGCTGCGGCTGGCCGGCACCACCCGCCGCCAGATCCGCGCGATGCTCCGCTGGGAGGCCCTGCTGATCGCCGTGATCGGTCTGGCCACCGGCGCCGCCATCGCCTGGACGACACTCACCCCGATCACCCGCGCCCTCACCTCCTCCACTCCGCACATCCCCCTGGGCACGGCCCTCCCACTCGCCGCCGGAGCAGCTCTCCTCTGCCTCGCTGCCACCGCCCTCCCGGGCCGTGCACTGCTCCGCTCCCGCCCCACCGCCACCCGCTGACCCCCACCCTCCTTCCCCCCCCCTGCACGGGCCGCCTCCCCCTCCCGGGGCAGGCGGCCCTGGCGCGAGCGCTCACCAGACGAGTTCAGCCCGCCTCTCGCCCTCTCCCACTCCCCCCCGCGTGCACTGTTCAGTTGTCAAGGAACTGCCCCCCGCGGTCTCAGGGCCCGCCCTCAGTCCGCACCAGGCCCGGCATCAAGGCGAGGCGAGGCAGAGGCAGGTGTCCGGTCCCTCATGGTCGGCCCAGCAGTTGAGTGCCGGCGACGCTCTCCGTTCGGGCGGTGAAGAACTCGGTGAATCCCCTCACGAACTCCTCCTCGGTGATCTGGCCGTCCCCGTCGGTGTCCAGTTGTCGGAAGCCGTGGGTCAGTTCGGCGGGATGGACCCGGGAGCCGCCGAACAGGGTGCGGTACTCCTCGGCGTCCAGCAGGCCGCTGTGGTCGAGGTCAGCGGCGTGGAACATGGCGCGGACGGCGACGTGCAGGCCCCGGGCCAGGTAGTCCGGGTCCCGTTCGGTGCCGGCGAGCATCGTGGTGACGAACTCCTCGCAGGAGATCTCGCCGTCGCCGTCACCGTCCATGGTGGCCAGCAGGTGGTGCCACCAGGTGTCGAAGGCGGCGTACACGGCGGACTCACCGGCCTGGTCGAGTTCCAGCGGCCAGCAGATGTTGTGCGCCATCGCCTCGAAGTCTGCCGAGGTCAGCTGCCCGTCCCCGGTCTGGTCCATCACCTGGCGGTAGAACGCGGCCATCCGCGCCGGCCGGTTGTCCCGGCGCGGTGTCCGCACCGGGCGCGGTGCGTCGGCCTGCCGTGGTCGGGCCCGACCGCCGTCCGGCAGGGTCCGGTAGCGCAGCCGGTCCGGCAGTTGCACCGCCACCGCCCGGGCGCCGTGGTGGACGATCCAGGAGAGCGCGGCCGCGCCCCGACTGCGCCGCAGGCCGAACTTGACGCGGAACTCGGGTGGCAGGTCCGCCAGGGTGAGCGCGGTCAGGAAGCGGGCGACGAGTCGGCGCAGCAGCGGCCAGGCGGGGCGCAGTCGGCCGAGGCGGCGCGGGGCCGGTGCGCGGGTCAGGACGGTGTACAGCATGTCCTGGGCCGCTTCGGTGAACTCGAGGGTGTCCCGGATGGTGGTGCGGATGTACCCGGGCACGTCGGCGGCGGTGGGCGGGAACAGTTCGTCGGGGAGTTCGAACGCGGCGCAGACCGTGCGGAACTCCCGGTAGAGCCGGTCCAGTTGGGCGGGGCGCAGCGGGCGTCCGGCGAGCGCCTGGAGTGCGGTCATCGCCTCGTAGAGCGTCACCAGCACCCAGACCCGGACGGCGGGGTCGAGCGCGGTGTAGGGGCGGCCCCGGCCGTCGACCCCGGCGATTCGGCGGTGGCTCCGTTCGAGTCGTTGGATCTCCCGGTGCAGGGCGTCCCGGTCGGAGAAGAACAGGCGGCGTCCGCTGTCCATGGTGTGTTCGATCCGCCGCCACGGGTGGCTGCGGTAGGTGGACAGTTGGCTGACCCCGGCGGCGACCGCCGGGTGCGCGTTCTGCAGGACCAGCAGCCGCCAGGCGACCAGCGCGATCCGCTGCTCGCCCAGGGTGCGGCGGAGCATCGAGTCGCTTCCCGGCCGTTCCGCTCCCCGCCCTTTCGTTTCCCGTCCTCCCCTTCCCCGCCGTCCCATTCCCCTTCCCCGCCGTCCCGATTCCGGGCGGCGACGCCCGGGCAGCCACGCAGTGCCCCTCGTGGCCGCGCTCGCCGTGCCACTGTTCGTTCCGGTCGTTTCCGTCATGGTCTGCTCCCCCCTGGGCACTTCGGCCCGGTCCGTACCACTCCGTCCCTGTCTCGTCGGCAACCCTAAAAGCCTCAAGGACGGGAACTCGGCACTGCGGAAGCCAAACCACCCCCCGGGGCGAATCTTCGTGCGATTCTTCGCTCGCGCGAGTGGAGCGCGATCAACCAGAATTGACGTTCCCCGGGGAGAGTTCGAGGAGAAACCGGGAGGACCTCCTCACCGGATGCCCGTCAGTCCCACCAGAAGGACCACTGCTCGGCCCCGATCAGTCCGGGCGCGTACGCGGTGAGCGTGCCCGCGCCCTGGAAGATGTTGTCGGGGCAGAACGCGAGGTGCTCGGCGGCGACCCGGAGCGCGGTCTCCTCGTCGCGGGGCGGGGCGGCCACGCTCAACTCCAGCTCCGCGAAGCCGACCTGGACCAGCCGGGTGCCGTAGCGGCGCTCCCAGTCCAGCAGGACGGCGGACACCTTGGCGATGTCGTCCTCGTGGTTGACCGGGCCCGACCAGCCGCAGGCGGTCAGCGCCTCGGCCCCGCTCCCTGCCGCGACCAGGCCGATCCGCAGCTGCGGGTTGCCCGCGAGCAGTTCCCGGGCGAGTGCCCGGGCCGCTCCGTCGGGGTCGCCCGCGTACGCGGCGGCGGGCGCGGTGCCCGGCCAGCCGGTGAGGAACGGGGCGACGGACCGGCCGAGTTCGGCGGCCTCCTCCGGGTCGAACGGGTCCCCCTCGGAGTCCACGGTCGTGGAGTACTCCCAACCGGTGCGCAGCAGCGCGGCCGGGTCGTACCAGTCGGGTTCGCTGGCCGAGTCGGTGTCGAGTTCGCCCGTCGCCCAGGGCCGGAACTCCTCGTCCCCCGCCCGGAGCGGCGCGAGCAGCAGCGGCCACAGCCCGCTGCGCGGATGCCCGCGGTGCAGTTCCTCCCACAGCCCGAGCGGGGCGGGCCCGTCGCTCAGCCAGAGCACGGGAGTCATCTCCTCCCCGTGGCGGCGGGGGCCGACCAGCCTTCCGGCGGGCAGCAGTCCGGCCACGGCGCTCGGTTCCCCGCTGGGCAGCAGCCGGCGCAGGTCGTGCTCGACATCGGTCATGCGAACACGCTAGCGACTCGAGGCGACACTCTCCGCCACCACGCCCGGACCGCCGAGCGCCACCCGCCGCCGCTCCCCCTCCGGCCCTCCCGCCGACCCTCCCGCCACCGCCGGGCCCCTCAGCACCCCGTCGCCGCCTCGTCGGCCCCGCGCTGCGCCGCCGCGCCCAGGGACCGGTGCTCGAAGCCGAGCCGCCGGTAGAGCCCGATCGCCGACGCGTTCCAGTCGTCCACCATCAGCGCCGCGTGCGGCGAGCGTCCGAGGATCCCGCCGAGCACCAAGGTGCAGGCGGCCGCCGCGTGCCCGCGTCCGCGCCCGTGCACGGGATCGCTGACGACACCGGCGAGCAGGCCGACCGCCGGGGCGGGCCAGGCGTCGGCGGCGAGCGCCGTGAGCCGTCCCGCCGCGTCGCGGACGCCCGCCCAGGCCCGGACGCCCGGCCGGTGCGGGTGGGCGTGCGAGGCCGGGAAGTGACGGTCGATCAGCTCCGCGGCCTCGTCCAGTTCGCCGGGGGCCAGCCAGTGCGCGACGCCCGTCCCGCCGCCGAGCGGTGGAAGACCGGTCGCGGCGCGCTGCATCCACCCGAACCGCCCGCGCGACTCCAGGCCGTCGCGGCGGGCGCAGAGTTCTACGAGCAGGTCGGCGTCGCCGAACGGCCGGTAGCTCGGGCCGACCAGCGCCGTCACTGCGTCCAGCAGCGGCAGCAGTTCCGCGACGGGCCCGCGGACGGCGATCCGGTCGCGCCCGGAGAGCGCGGGCGAGGCGACGGCGACGGCCCGGCCCGAGCCCAGGCCGGAGGCCCAAGCGCGGACGCCGTCCGCGAAGCCCTGGGCGGCCCAGAGCAGCACGCTGTCGTCGTCGGTGGCGGTACGGAGTTGCCCCTCCGTAGTCAGTTCGAACACGGATCCATTCTGCGCCGCACCGCCCCCGCCCCTTCCCCGACCCCGCCACCCCGCCACCCCGCCACCCCACCGGGCTCGCCCGCCCTGCCCGATCCAGTCCGAAACCCACCCAATAGGCTGCAAACCCATCAGCCATGCCACATGTGACACCTCACCGACCCCCTTCCCCCGCCCCGTTGTCAGGCTGACGTACAGTCAGCCACTCCTCCCCGTTGCCGGGTTCGGGAGCGGAGGGGAGTGGACGCGGGGCCCGCTTTTGATTACGGTCTGGCGTCGAACCTATCTTCGGACGATCACTCGAATGAATGAGTCCGACCGGAAGAACCGGAAGAAGGAACCTCGGATGGCCTCCCACCGCCGCCCCAAGCAGCCGAGCCGAGCCCGGGTGACCGTGCTCACCGGTGCCGCCGCGACCGTGGTCGCCCTGTCGGCCCAGGTCGGTGCGCACGCGGCGCCCGCGCAGCCGTCCAAGGACGAGGTGAAGGCCCAGGTCGACAAGCTCTCCGAGGAGATGGAGCAGGCCACCGAGAAGTACAACGGGGCCAAGGAGCGGGCCGACCAGCTGCGCCAGCAGGCGGGCCAGCTGCAGGACCAGGTGGCCCGCAGCCAGGAGCAGCTGACCGAACTGGCCTCGGGACTGGCGGAGGTGGCGGGCGACGAGTACCGGCAGGGCGGCGTCGACCCGTCGATGCAGCTGATGCTCTCCACCGACCCGGACCAGTACCTCTCCAAGGCGTCCTCCTTCAACCAGGCCGCCAGCACCCAGAGCGAGGTCCTCAAGGCGCTCAAGGACCAGCAGCGCCGGCTGGACCAGCAGAAGCAGGAGACCTCGACGGTCCTGGCCGAACTGGACGGCGAGACCAAGACGCTGAACGACACCAAGAACGAGGTGCAGTCCAAGCTCGCCGAGTCGCGGCGGCTGCTCAACCAGCTCAGCGCCGCCGACCGCGAGGCGATCCTCGCCGACAACGGCGGCACCGCCTCGCGCGGCTCCGACCGGGTGGACCTCTCCTCCCTGCCGAAGGCCTCCAGCGGCGCCGCCCAGCTCGCCGTGGACACCGCGCTCGCCCAGCGGGGCAAGCCGTACGTCTGGGGCGCCGAGGGGCCGAACAGCTTCGACTGCTCCGGGCTCATGGTGTACGCGTACGCGAAGGCCGGCATCGCGCTGCCGCGCACCTCCCAGGAACAGGCGGGCGTGGGCAGCAGCGTGGGCCGCGACTGGCACAACGCCCAGCCCGGCGACCTGGTGATCTACAACGTGCACGGCGCCCAGGACCACGTCGCCATGTACATCGGCAACGGCACGGTGGTGCACGCCCCGAAGCCCGGCGCCCCGGTCCGCACCATGGCGGTCGACGCCCTGACCATCAGCACCATCCGCCGGGTCTGACGGCCCCGCCGCACCCACCGACGCACCACGGCCGCCCCGGTTCCGGGGCGGCCGTTCGCAACTGACGGGGCATCACCGGCCCCCGACCGCACGCCGCGTCAGCCCCGGCCGCCCGCTCGGCCCCGGCCGCCCGCTCGCCGTTCGGGCAGCTGTCCGGCCACGATCGACGCCAGCGCCAGCGCGAAGCCCAGCAGCTGCACCGGCCCGAGCGTCTGGTCCAGCAGCAGCGCGCCGAGCACCGCGGCGACCAGCGGCGACAGCAGGCCCAGCACCGCGACGTTGGTGACCGGGAGGCTGCCGATGCCCTGGAACCAGAGGGCGTACGTGAGCAGCCCGCCGACCAGGCCGAGCCACAGGTAGCCGAGCACGGCCTGCCCGTCGACCGCCGGGGGCGCGCCCTCGAACAGGAAGGTGGCGGGCAGCAGGAACAGGCCGCCGGCGGTGAGCTGCCAGCCGGTCAGTGCGAGCGGGCTGACGCCCTCGGGCCGGCCCCAGCGCTTGGTGAGCGTGACGCCGAGGGCCATGGTGGCGGCGCCGCCCAGCCCGGCGGCCACGCCGACGGCGTCCAGCGCCGCGCTCGGGCCGATCACTACCAGTCCGACGCCGACCACGCCCACCAGCCCCCAGCCCAGCCGCCGGCCGGAGAGCCGCTGGCGCAGCACCAGGACGGCGAGCAGGGCGACGATCATCGGCTGGACGGCGCCGAGGGTGGCGGCGGCGCCGCCGGGGAGGCGTTCGGCGGCGGTGAACAGCAGCGGCAGGAACAGTCCGATGTTCAGCACCCCGAGCACGGCGGCCCTGCCCCACCAACTGCCGCGCGGCAGCGTCCGGGTGACGGCCAGGGCGATCAGCCCGGCGGGCAGGGCGCGCAGCAGGGAGGCGAACATCGGGTGGCCGGGGGGCAGCAGTTCGGTGGTGACCACGTAGGTGGTGCCCCACACCATCGGGGCGAGCGCGGTGAGTGCGGTGCGGGGCAGCGTGCCGAGCGCGCGGCCGCCGCGGGACGGCCCGGCGGCCGGAGCGGTGGTCGGGGTGGTGGTGCTCGGGACGATGGTCGGGGTGGTGGTGCCGGGGTTCGCTCTCATGGGCAGCAGTCTGGCCCCGGCCCGATCGATGAGTCCAACACATGTTTGTCAGCCAATCGATCTCGATCCATGATGGATCGCATGGAACTCCAGCAGGTGCGCTACGTCCTCGCGGTGGCCGAGACGCTGAACTTCACCCGGGCCGCCGAGCGCTGCCTGGTCGTGCAGTCGGCGCTCAGCCACCAGATCGCCCGGCTCGAACAGGAGCTGGGCGCCCGCCTGTTCGAGCGCACCAGCCGCCGGGTCCGGCTGACCGCCGCCGGGGAGGCCTTCCTGCCGGCCGCCCGGCAGTGCCTGGAGGCGGCGGAGCGGGCCGCCGCCGAGGTCGCGGCGGCGGTCGGCGAGGTGCGCGGGCGGCTGGCGGTGGGCCTGATCTCGACCGTCACCGCGGTGGACATCCCGGTGGGCCTGCGCGAGTTCCGCGGCCGGCACCCGCAGGTGCGGATCGGCCTGCGGGTGGGCGCCAGCAAGAACCTGGTCGAACAGGTCCGCGAGGGCGAGCTGGACGTGGCCTTCCTCGGGCTGCCGACCACCTTCCGGCCCGAGGGGGTCACGGCCCGCGAGCTCGCCCGCGGCCGGCTGGTCGCCGCCGTCGCGCCGGACCACCCGCTGGCCTCCCGGGGGCGGGTGCCGCTGCGCGAGCTGGCCGCCGAGCCCTTCGTCGACCTCCCGTCGGGCACCGCGGGGCGGGCCCAGACCGATCTGGCGTTCGCCGCCGCGGGGCTGGTGCGCGACGTGGCCTTCGAGGTCGACGAGGCGTCCTACATCCCGCGCCTGGTCGGGCCGGGCCTGGCGGTGGCGATGCTGCCCGCTGCGTACGTCCCGCGGCTGACCGGCATCGCGGTCGTCGAGGTCACGGACGCGCCGGTCCGGATCGAGACGGTGGTCTGGCCGCGCACCGGTCCCACCCCGGCGACGGCGGCGTTCCTGGCCCTGCTCGGCATCCCGGGCACCGCCCCGGCCTGAGCGCCCCGCCGCCCGCCCGACCCGATCCCGAGCTGCCGGTTCCCCTCAAATCCCTTGGTCGGATGATCAGATGATGTCCCGTCAGGTCTCCGGGACATTGCGCCCCGTGTCGTCCCGTTTCCGCTTCCGCGATCCGCTGGCGGGGCGTTCGCGGCCTGTGCTTACCTGACGCCGTGACCGTCCGGCAGCGCCGCCGCGCCGCCGGTACGGCAGGCACCCCGGCCGCGCAGACCCGCCGGCGGTGCCCTCCTCCCCGCCCTCCCGCGTCCGAGCGACGGCTCCGCCGTGCCCGCGTCGCGCCCGTGATCCGTACAGGAGCAGCATGTCCGAGCAGAGCCCCGAGGCCGTTCCCGGCTGGTCGTTCGAGACCCGGCAGATCCACGCGGGCGCGCAGCCCGACCCGGCGACCGGGGCGCGGGCGGTGCCGATCTACCAGACCACCTCGTTCGCCTTCCGGGACACCGCGCACGCCGCGGACCTGTTCGCGCTCGCCGAGCCGGGCAACATCTACACCCGCATCCACAACCCGACCACCGACGTGCTGGAGCAGCGCCTGGCCTCGCTGGAGGGCGGCGTGGCGGCGGTCGCGCTGGCCTCCGGGCAGGCCGCCGAGACGCTGGCGCTGCTGACGCTGGCCCAGGCCGGCGACCACCTGGTGTCCTCGGCCTCGCTGTACGGCGGCACCTACAACCTGCTGCGGCACACCCTGCCCCGGTTCGGCGTCGAGGTGAGCTTCGTCGAGGACCCGGACGACCTGGAGGCGTGGCGGGCGGCGATCCGCCCGAACACCAAGGCGCTGTTCGCGGAGTCGCTGGGCAACCCGCGCGGCAACGTGCTGGACGTGCGCGGGGCCGCGGACGTCGCGCACGCCGCCGGAGTGCCGCTGATCGTCGACAACACCGTGCCGACCCCGTACCTGCTGCGGCCGCTGGAGCACGGCGCGGACGTCGTGGTGCACTCGGCGACCAAGTTCCTCGGCGGGCACGGCACCACCATCGGCGGCGTGGTCGTGGACGGCGGCAGCTTCGACTTCGGCGCCGACCCCGAGCGCTTCCCCGGCTTCAACGAGCCCGACCCGAGCTACCACGGCCTGCGCTTCTGGGACGCCCTCGGCCCGGGCGCGTTCGCCGCCAAGCTCCGGGTCCAACTGCTGCGCGACCTCGGCCCCGCGCTCTCCCCGCACTCGGCCTTCCTGCTGCTACAGGGCGTGGAGACGCTGTCGCTGCGGCTGGAGCGGCACACCGCGAACGCCCTGGAGCTGGCCCGCTGGCTGGAGCAGCGCGACGAGGTCGCGGCCGTCCACTACCCGGGGCTGCCCTCCAGCCGCTGGTACGGGGCGGCGCAGCGCTACCTGCCGCGCGGCGCGGGCGCGGTGCTCTCCTTCGAGCTGCGCGACGGCATCGAGGCGGGGCGGCGGTTCGTGGACGGGCTGGAGCTGTTCAGCCACCTCGCCAACATCGGGGACGTGCGCAGCCTGGTGATCCACCCGGCCTCCACCACGCACAGCCAGTTGGACGCCGAGCAGTTGACGGCCACCGGGGCGGCGCCGGGCCTGGTGCGCCTGTCGGTCGGGCTGGAGAGCGTCACGGACCTGCGGGCCGACCTGGAGGCCGGTTTCCGCTCGGCGAAGGGCGCGTCCTGAACGGCCCGCCGCTGCCCGCCGTCCCGCCGCCGTCCTCCGGGGCGTGGCGGGACGGCGACCCGGCCGGGGGCGGCGCTGGTTCGCGCTGCCCGGGCCGCTCGCCCTGGAGGCGGGCGGCGCCCTGCCGGGGGCCCGGCTGGCGTACCAGACCTGGGGCTCCCCGCGCCCGGACGGCTCCAACGCGGTGCTGGTGCTGCACGCCCTGACCGGGGACAGCCACCTCACCGGGCCGGCCGCCCCCGGGCACCCCACGGCCGGCTGGTGGACGGAACTGGTCGGGCCGGGCCGGGCGTTGGACACCGACCACTGGTTCGTGGTCGCGCCGAACGTGCTCGGCGGCTGCCAGGGCTCCACCGGCCCGTCCTCGACCGCGCCGGACGGCCGGCCCTGGGGCAGCCGGTTCCCGTTCCTGACCCAGCGCGACCAGGTCGCCGCCGAAGTGCGGCTCGCGGACGCGCTCGGCATCGACCGCTGGGCGCTGGTGGTCGGCGGGTCGATGGGCGGGATGCGCGCGCTGGAGTGGGCGGTGGCGCACCCGCGGCGGGTCGGGGCGCTGCTGGTGCTGGCCACCGCGGCGGCGGCCTCCGCCGAGCAGATCGCGCACGCCTCGGCGCAGTTGCACGCGATCCGCACGGACCCGGGGTGGCGCGGCGGCGACTACCACCACCTGCCGCCGGGCGGCGGCCCGCACCGGGGCCTGGGCCTGGCCCGCCGCCTGGCCCAGATCACCTACCGCAGCGAGCCCGAGCTCGCGGCCCGCTTCGGCCGGGCCGCGCAGCACGGCGAACACCCCTGGCGGGGCGGGCGGTTCGCGGTCGAGTCGTACCTCGACCACCACGCCGCGAAGCTCGCCCACCGCTTCGACGCGGGCAGCTACGTGGTCCTCAACGAGGCCATGAACGCGCACGACCTGGGGCGCGGCCGGGGCGGTACGGCGGCGGCGCTGCGCCGGGCCGCCGTTCCGGCGCTGGTCGCCGCGGTCGACTCCGACCGGCTGTACCCGCCCGCCCAGCAGGCCGAACTGGCCGCGCTGCTGCCGGACGCCGACGCGCTGCGGACGCTCTCCTCGCCGCACGGCCACGACGGGTTCCTGCTGGAGGCCGGGCAGGTCGCGCCGCTGTTCGCCGAACTGCTGCCGGCCGCCCGCCGCTGACCCGGCCCCTGCGGATGCTCAGGCGATCGAGGCGGCCACGATCGCGGCGGCGGCCAGGTTGCAGCTGGCCGACACCCACACCGCCGGGTGCGGCTCGGTGGAGACCAGGATCGCGCCGAGCCGCCCGGGGGTGAGCAGGTCCAGCAGCCAGAACGCGAGCGCCATCAGCAGCAGGCCCAGGACGCCGAAGCAGAGCGTGGACAGCAGGCCCTTGCCGAAGTCGTCGTAGGTGTACCGGATCGCGGTGTACACGATGCCGCCGACGCCGAGCAGCGCGGAGCTGAGCAGCACGGCCGCGTTGCGGTTGCCGTCGGCCCAGATCAGCCGGCCCAGCTTGCCGGGGGTGAGCACGTCGATCAGCAGGTAGCCGAGCAGCAGCAGGACCAGGCCCACCAGGCCGTAGACGGCGGCCGCGCCGAGGCCGTGGAGTATGTCGTTCATCTGCGGGGGCTCCCCGGAGGTCGGGCGGCCGCCCGGGCCGCCTCGTGGTCAAGGATCGGCAAAAGATATCCCACGGATGCCCCACGCCTCTGGTGTCCCGTCAGTTTTCCGGGGTACCTCGCCTATCATCCGGCAGCACGCGTACGATGATCCGCCATGACCTCGCCGCCGCCTTCCTCCACCACCGGGCCCGACCGGCCGGCCCCCGGTGCCCGCCGCCGTTCCGGCTTCGTCGCCCTGGGCATGGTCGGCACCCTGGCCCTGACCCTGGCGGGCTGCTCCTCGTCCACCAAGACCCCCAGCCGCTGCGTCGACCCGGGCACCCTCAAGGTCCTCGACGCGCACTCCTGCTCGGCGGGCGGCTCGGGCGCGGGCCAGTGGTACTACTGCGGCTCCGGCAGCACCACCGCGAGCGGCGGCACCTTCAGCAAGGCCGCCGCCAAGCGCGGCGGCTTCGGCTGCCCCAAGGGCAGCAGCAGCGGCTCGGGCGGGGGCTGATCCGGTTGCGCCGCCACACCATCGCCCCGCGCCCCGACTGGCTGGCCACCGTCGAGTCCCAGGGCCTCGTGTACGCGATGTGCTCCGACCCGTGCAACCAGGGCGGCCCGCACGCCTACTGGGACGAGAGCGCCTACTACGAGTTCTCGCTGCCCGAGGTCGAGGCGCTGGAGGAGGTCGTCGAGGAGCTCCACGAACTCTCCCTCGCCGCCGCCGAGCACGTGGTGCGCACCGGCCGCTTCGCCGACTTCGGCATCACCGACCCGCGACTGGCCGCCGTGGTCGCCGAGTCCTGGCGCCGCCGCGCCGAACAGCCCAGCGTGTACGGCCGCTTCGACCTCGCCTACGACGGCACCGGACCGGCCAAGCTCTTCGAGTACAACGCCGACACCCCGACCTCGCTGATCGAGGCCGCCGGACCGCAGTGGTTCTGGCTGGAGGACCGCTTCCCCGGGGCCGACCAGTGGAACTCCCTGCACGAGCGGCTGGTCGAGTCCTGGTCCGACCAGAAGCACCTGCTGCCGCCCGGCCCCGTCCACTTCGCCCACTCCCGCGGCGACACCGAGGGCGAGGACTGGCTCACCACCCTCTACCTGCAGGAATGTGCCGAACAGGCCGGTCTGCAGACCGTCGGCATCGCCATGGAGGACATCGGCTGGGACGAGATGTCCGGCCGCTTCGTCGACCTGGAGCACCGCTTCATCCGCTCCGCGTTCAAGCTCTACCCCTGGGAGTGGCTCGTCTACGACGAGTTCGCCGACCACCTGCTGAACGTCATCGACCTCGGCGGCGGCACCGGCTCCACCCTGTGGATCGAGCCCGCCTGGAAGATGCTGCTCTCCAACAAGGCCCTGCTGGCCGTGCTGTGGGAGCTCAACCCCGGCCACCCCAACCTGCTGCCCGCCTACCTCGACGGCCCGCGCGAACTCGCCGACCCCGACGGCCCCGGCTACGCCGCCAAGCCGCTGCTCGGCCGGGAGGGCGCCGGCATCCGCATCGTCGAACCCGACGGCAGCCAGACCCGGCTCGCCGACTGGGCCGGCGACCCCGACCGCTACGGCGCCGAAGGCTACTGCTACCAGCAGTACCACCCGCTCCCCGACTTCGACGGCAACCGCCCCGTCCTCGGCACCTGGGTCGTCGACGGCGAATCCGCCGGCCTCGGCATCCGCGAGACCGACGACAGCCCCATCACCCACCAGGGCGCCCGCTTCCTCCCCCACCTCATCCGCTGACCCCGCCCGCTCCCTGACCTCCGGCCCGCTCCCTGACCCCCCGTCAGGGAGCGGCGCCTCCCCCGCTCACCCTTCCTCCCCGCTCAGTCGTCCGCCCCGCCCGGACGGTCGCCGCACGACCGCTGCGCCGGAATCCGCACGGCCCCGGTCCCCTCGGCCGTCCCGCCTCCGGCCCTCCCGCCGTCGACCGCCTCCGGCAGCGGGTACCTGGGGGTGATCCGCGCCAGCGAGGCCAGCCGGGCACGGCTGGTCTGCCGCTCCACCGTCCCCCGGCAGCGGGCCCGGTCGGCGGCCGGCACGTCCGGGGCGGTGAAGTGCTCGGCGGCGTAACGTCGGAAGAGTTCACGGCGGGTCATCGAAACCTCCTGGGCGGCCGGGGGCCGGCGGGCAGCCGTCATCGGGAACACTCCAAGCAAAGCCCCGCCCTCCCGGCCCGAACAATGCGTATCCCCTACCCAACCTCCGCCCCGAACCCTGGGTATCCCCCGCTCCTTCCCGGCCACTACCCACCGTTCGCCCACCGCGATGGGTACCACTACGCATTGATCACCGCGCTCAACTCCCGCTTAGCTGGTAGCCGTTCCCTCCCACCCTCGCCCCGGAGGTCCGGATGACCCGCCGCGAACGCTTCCGCCTGTACGCCAGCGAGCACTTCACCGTCCTCGCCGACCAGCCCGCGTCCCCCCGGCGCCGCGGCACCGTCGAACGCCAGACCCGCCGCGCCACCCTCTCCCGGCTCGCCCGCCTCCCCCACCATCCCCGCCCCTGACTCCGGCGACCACCATGACCCTCACCGCCTCCCTCGCCCTCCCGACCTCACGGTTCCGCTCGGCGGCCGACCTCCCGCTCTGGCTGGTCACCATGCCCACCACCAGCCCCACCGGCACCCGCGGCGAACAGACCTTCGCCGTCCGTGCCCCCACCTGCACGGAGGCACTCACCGCAGCCACCACCACCGCCCACACCCACCCGGCCCTCCGCCACCGCCGCGGCGCCCGCATCGACACCACCGGTGCCCGCGCCACCCTCCACCACTGACCTCCCGTCACCACTCCTGTCCCTGCCCTCTTCTCCCTCAGCTCTCGGTCTCCGCCAACGCCTCCGCCACGTCCTTCCGCCCCACGCCCAACTTCCTCAGCACGCTGGCCACATGGTGCTCGACCGTCCTCGGCGACAGGAACAGGGCCTGGGCGATGTCCTGGTTGCTGACTCCCTGCCCGACCAGCTCGGCGACCTGCCGCTCACGTGGCGAGAGCGCCTCGCCGTAGCCGCGCCGCCCGGGCGAGGCCATCCGCCCCAGGCCCAGGTCCCGTCGGACGTGCTGGCAGCGGGCCGCGTCGGAGGCCGCGCCGAGGGTGGTGTAGGTGGCTTCGGCGGCGGCCAGCCGCTCGGCCGCCGTCTGCGGGTCGCGGTCGGCGAGTGCCCGGGCCAGCCGCTCTTCGGCCTTGGCGACCTCGTAGGGGCGTCCGATGCCCCGCCAGGCGTCCCGCGCCTCGCGGTAGGACTCGATCGCACCGCACGGGTCCGTCCCCTCCAGCAGGACGCCCCGGGCCAGGGCCAGCCCCGCGTGCGCGGCGGGCGCGTCCGCCCCGTCGATCGCCTCCGCCGCCTCCTCGGTGAGGTGCCTGGCCGCGCCCTCGTCGCCGGCACCCCGTACGGCCTCCACGGCGATCGGCAGCAGTTCCCCGGCCCGGGCCCACGCCCCCGCCTGGCGCAGCATGGCCACGGCCGGCGCCAGCACCGCAGCGGCCGCCTCCGCACCGCGTTCCACCAGCTCCACCGCCCCCAGCCCGGCGGCGGCCCTGATCGCCGTGGTGACCTGTGACTCCCGCTCCCCGTACCTGGCGGCGGACTCGAACTCGGCCCGCGCGACCGCCAACCGCCCCCGCGAAGCGGCCATCCGACCGAACAGCATCGCGCGTTCGACCCGGGCCATCGCCACGTCCGGGTACTCGGTGCCGATGGCCTCGAACCGCTCCTCCAAGCCCTGCCACCGCCCGGCCAGGCCGTCGAGGCGCAACAGGGCGATCCGGCTGTAGCACTCCAGGTAGGAGATCGCGGCCTGCCGGGCCAGGGCGCGGCTCTCGGCGAGCAGCCGTCCGGCCCGCTGGTCGTGGCCGGTCTCCATGGCGATGTCGCCGACGTTGAACAGGGCCCTGGTGGTCTGCCGGACGAGTTCGGGGTTTGAGGCGTCGCGGGGCAGCCGGTCGAGCTCGGGCCACAGCTCGGGGTCGCCCTCGCGGGCCTGGAAGGTGAGCCTGGTGGCGCGGTAGGCGGCGGCGACCTCCTCGTCGGGTTCGCTCTCCAGGGCTGCGGCGGCCTTGGCCATCCGCTCACGGACGGCCGCGCCCGCGCCGTCGCGTTCGTTCATGGCGAGCGCGACCAGGGCCCGGGCGGCGCGGGCCGGGCGTTCGGCGATGAGCTCGTCGGCGGCCTGTTCGATCAGCGCGAAGCCGGCCCGGTCGCCGCCCTGGACAGCCACCCGCAGGCCCAGGGTCAGCCGGACTTCGCCCCGGTCGGCGACCGGCAGCCGGGGGTCGGCGATGATGTCGGCCAGCACTTCGGTGCTGGCCGCGTCGTAGGCGGCGTTCGCGGCGAGCCCGGACAGTGCCCGGGCGGCCCGTCCCCGGCGCTCGGGCGCGAGGTCGGCCTCGGCGAGCAGCTCGCGCAGCAGCGGCCCGGCCACCGCGGTGTCGCCCTGTTCCACCGCCTGGTCGGCGGCCGCTTCGGCGGCCTGTTGCCAGGCGTCCCGGTCGCCGAGGGCCCGGGTGTGCGCGGCGATCCGGGCGAGCGGCTGCGGTCGCCCGGTGCGCAGCGCGTCGATGGCCCGGCGGTGGAGCGCGGAGCGCGTCGGACCCGGTATCCGCCGGTACACCACCTGCCGGGCGGGCTCCCAGCGGAACGCGTACCTGGCAGGTTCCGGCTCGCTCAGCACACCCGCCCGCAGTGCCTCCACCAGCCCGGAGGAGGCCTGCTCGGCGGACAGCGCGGAAACCTCGGCGATCAGCCCCTCACCGGCCGGCTCTTCCAGCACGGCGACCGCCTCCACCACCGCACGCGCCTCGGCGGCGAGACCTGCCAGCCGCTCGGCCACCGCGTCCCGCAGGCCACGCGCCAGATCCGCCCCGCTCAGGAACGCGACGGGATCCGTCTGCCGGCCGTCCTCCTGCAGGGCCGCCAGGTCCTCGACGACCGCGGCCGGGAGTCCCCCGGAGCGTTCGTACAGCAGACGCGCCACCGCAGGCACGGTGCCGGGCCCGGTGCCCGGGCCGGCACCGGACGCGAGGCCGGTACCAGCAGCAACACCGGCGCTGGAGGCGGGAGCAGCAGTGGGCCCGGCCGCGCCACCGGTGCCGGTGCCGAGCACGGTGCGGGCCAGCTCCAGCACTTCCGCCTCGTCCAGGGGCTCGATCCTGAGCAGCCCGCCGGAAACCCCGGGCGGACAGCGGTAGGCCGTTCCCAGCACGGGCGCCCCGTCCGGCAGCTCTTCCGGCCGGTAGGTCACCACCAGCGACAGACCGGGGTGCGGGTCCCTGGCCAGTAGCAGCAACAGTTCCCTGGTCGCCCGATCGGCCCACTGCACGTCCTCGACCAGCAGCACCACCTCGCCCAGTGCCCCGAGCAGCGCCTGCAGGCCTTGAGTCAGCCGGTACCGCTCGTCGGCTCCCGCACCTGCGGTGTTCTCCGGCAGCAGGTCGGCCAGGTCCGGCAGCCAGGTCCGGAGCGCCCCGGCGCTCGGTGGCATTCCAGCGACTCCGGCCAGCACCGGGCGGCTCCGCCGCAGCGCGTCCAGCACCGGACCGTAGGGGGACGGTTCGGCCACCGGATGGCACCGGCCGGTCAGCACCCGCTCGCCCGGCACCTCGGCCTCCGCCAGCGCCCGCCCGACCAGTGCGGACTTGCCGATACCGGCGTCGCCCTCCACCAGCACCACCGCCGGCGCGGCCCGCAGCGCCTGGATCAGCCGCGCCACTTCGCGCCGCCGTCCCACGAAGCCCGGCGCTCCGCCGTCGTGCCTCATCGCCGCCCACCCCATCCGCACACCCGGCCCGACGGCACCGACCGGCGAGGGCACGTCCGTTCCATGCGCCTCATCATGCCGCGCTGCCCCGACGCCCCGGCCGCCGACCGCCATTCCGCCGCCTACCTGTGCCCCTCGCCTGACTTCCGCGTTACCGAAACCCTTCATCCCCGCCTCCTCTCACGCTCGGAAACCCTTCACCGCCTCCGCCCGCCCACCGATCCTGATGCTTCTCCCCTCCACCGCGACACCCCTATCGACATGGCCTCGACAAATTCCCGCCACACCGCCACGAACCGCGTCGGCCCGTCCGCCCCTCTTCGACCGGCCTGCGCCCAGCGCAAGCCCCCGACCAGGCACCTTGCCCACCGACAACCGCTTCGCCTCCTTCCTCCGGGCCCCCGGAAGCCGTCCGTCCCGCCCGTGTTCCGAGGCCCTCGGCGCCGCGCCGTGTTGCGGGCGGGGTGGCTCCCTGGCGAGCATGAAGAAACTGCGTGTGACCTCACCCCGAGTGACGAGGACAGGTGCTGTCATGACCGACTGGGACGCCCAGGACCCGGAACCCGCCGAGGACGACGGCGTTCTCGAACCTGCCGACTCCCTGCTCACGGACCGGCTGGACGACGACCCGCTCGACACCGGAGTGATCCCGCCGGACGGCTACCGCGGCGCCACCGCGTACGGCACCACGCCCGAGGAGGCCGAGCGCGGCGAGTCCCTGGACCAGCTGCTGTCGGAGGAGGAACCCGACGACAGCCCCGAGGCGGTCGACGACCGCTGGGCCGACGGCCCCTCGCCCCGGGCCGGCCGCCTGGTCGAGGACGGCATCGACACCGAGGGCACCGATGTCGGGCCGGACGCCGGCGCCGCCAGCGCGGAAGAGGCCGCGGTGCACCTGGTGTACCCGGACGAGGACACCGAAGCCGAGTTCGACGACGCCGAGCCGAACGAGCCGCTGCGGGAAGCGGTCCGGTTCACCGTCCTCGACGATCTGGCCGACCGCGTGCCCGACGACGAATACCGCTGAGCCACGCCTCTCCCGGTTCCGCCGTTCCCTCCCTCCTCAGTCGCCCGTCTCCACCTCCAGGTCGGCCACCAGCAGCCGGGGCCCGCTCTCGTCCGCCTCGGCCACCACGGTCCCGTCCGGCGCCCACACGGCACTGCCTCCGCAGCCCGTCCACGGCCCGGCGGGACCGACGTGGTTCGCGAGCACCACGTACATCCCGGTGGCCTTCGCTATCGCCGGGTGGACCGTGCGCCGCTCCTCCCGGCCGCCCCCGGTCCCGTACAGCGAGCTCGCCAGGTGAACCCGGCAGCCCTGGGCCGCGTTCCGCCCGGACACCTCGGGGAAGTGGTTGTCGAAGCACGTCGCCAGCGAGTAGCCGACGCCGCCCGCCCAGAAGCGGCCGCCACCGCTGCCCGGCTCGAACACCTCCCGCTCGTTCTCGTACAGGTGCTCCTTCGCGTACACCGTCGCCACGGAGCCGTCCGGGGCGTACACGGTGCTGGTGATCTGCGGCCGGCCTCCCGGCCCTGCCGCGGCTCCGTTGACCACCACCGTGATCCCCGTACCGCGTAGCGGGTCGAGGCGGGCGTCCTCCGCCTCCGTCCACAGCGTCCGGTCCCGGCCGATCAGCCCGGGTTCGTATCCGGTGAGAGCCAGCTCCGGGCAGACCATCACCGCGCTGCCAGCCGCCCGGGCCTCCTGCGCCAGTTCCGCGATCTGCCGCACATTGGCCACCACGTCACCCACAACGCACTCGAACTGAGCCGCCGCCACTCGTACCTGTGCCATCCCGCTCTCCTCTTCGTCGCCCCGCGCACTCGGACGCTACCGCTACCACCTACCGCAGCTCGTTCCGCAGAGGTCCCGACGCCCCCGCATCCCGACTCGTCCAGCCGAACTGCGGTCTTCCGGCACTCACCACACATGCCTACCGACCTCGGCGCCGCAGCCCCACCGCGCCATAATCCGGGGATCAAGAAGCCGTCAGGGCTCGGCACCTCACCAAGATTTCCGGCGTAGCGTCGATGCCATGACGTGCTGGCGCTGGGCGGCCGCCCGGCACCTTTCTGCGCCCGCCACCCACCACGGAGGCATCCCATGCAGCAGCGCCACGACGACGCCGGTCCGGAGCCTGCGAAACGCGTTCCTTCTGGCTTCCTCCTGGTACCGGTCAGACCCCATCCGCTGGGCTGCACCGCTCAGCTCTTTCGCACCGCACTCGGCGACCGGACCGCTGTCGCTTTCACCTCCGAAACCCTCCTGACCCGCGTCCTCGGCCCCGCCCAGTCCTGGGCGGAGTTCTCCGAACCGGCGCTGCGCGCACTGGTCGCTCCGCTGGGCGTCACCGCCCTCACCATCGACCCTCAGCTCGTGGCAGCTGCTCCGCGAAGCCGTCCGCGCCCCGAGGCCGCACGCGCCGCCCACGCCCTCGATCCTTCCGCCGTCTCCCAACCTCTCCTGGGGCCCACGCCACCACCGACCATCGTCTTCCCCACCGGCTGAACCGCCATCAGTCGGCAGCCGGCTCCGTCAGGACCACCTTCCGCACTCCAGTAGCCTTCAGAGGGAACCCGAAAGATGCGGAGAAACAGGTGGTGAGTGCCTTGTCTCAACCCCTCCGATCCGCTACAAAATACCGCGAACCGCGAACCGCGAACCGCGAACCGCGAACCGCGAACCGCGAACCGCGAACCGCGAACCGCTTCACTGAGCGTCTGACACTGGCCAATTCGATACCATCGCTCGCAGGGGCGGAGGTGTCCGGTGGACTTCGATAGGCGCATCCTCGTACCGGTCGGCCCGGATGCCTCGCGCTGGCGGACCTTCGACAGCGAGCGCACCGTAGCGGTCGCGGCCCGAACGGTGACCTCCCTCGTTCGCGTTCTGGAAGTCCTGCCTGATCTGCTGGGCGATGATCCCCGGTTGGCCGTCGTATTCGCCCACGATCCCACCTCCGCCTTCGGCGAAGGCGTTCCGGAACTGCTCCGCTCCTTGCGCTGCCGTACTCTGCCGTGGGCCCAGCTCTCTGAAGCGAAGCCTGATCTGATGGTCTCCGCGAGCGAGAACATCGGCGTTCCACCCGGCGACTACCCGGTACTCGTCCTCCCACATGGTGTCGGCTTCCAGAAGCTCGTTCCGGATTCGGCGTCGTCGGGTACCCGGCTCTCCGGCCTGGTCTCGGAAGGGTTGCTGGCGGCACGCCGGGCCTGGCTCGCCGTGTCGCACCCCGATCAGGAGAGCCAACTCGCCGCCGCTCACCCGGCCACCGTGGGCCGGACCGTGCTGGCGGGCGACCCGTGCCTGGACCGTCTGCACGCCGGCTTGCGCTGGCGAGACCGCTACCGCTCTTCGCTCGGGGTCGAGCCCGGGCAACGGTTGGTCTTCATGACGTCCACCTGGGGTCCTGGCTCGCTGATCGGCCGTCACCCCGATCTCCCCGCCCGGCTGCTGGCGGAGCTGCCGGCTGACGAGTACCGGCTCGTCCTGGTACTGCATCCGAATGTCTGGTCCGGCCACGGAGCCTGGCAGATCCGGGTGGCACAGCGTTCGGCTCTGGCCGCCGGTGCGCTGTTGATCGACCCGACGGCGGGTTGGCAGCAGGCGTTGACTGCTGCCGATGTGGTGGTCGGCGATCACGGTTCGGTGACGCTCTACGGAGCTGCGCTCGGCAGACCCGTCCTCTTGGCCGCTTTCGGGGAGGAGGCGGTCCCCGGGACGGCCGGACACGCACTCCACCGCTCCGTGCCGCTGCTCGACCGCTCGGCTCCGTTGCGCCCGCAGATCGATGCAGCGCTCTCGGGCCACCGCCCCGATCTGCTCGCCGCTGTCGCCAGGTGTGCGTTCATGGAGCCGGGATCGTCCTTTCCGAAGCTCCGTCAGTTGCTGTACCAACTGCTGGAACTGGTCCCACCAACAGCGGCGGGTGGTCGACCGATGGCTTTTCCGCCCGTACCGCAGCCTGATGCCGAGGTATCCACCTCCTTCTACGTCGAGACGACGTTTGCTGGTGCTGATACGTCGCCTTTCCTTGTATCGGTGCGCCGCTACCCGGCAGCCGTACGTGAACCGGGTGAGGAGTCGGAGCAGACCTTCTGGCATCTTGCGAGCGACACCGAGGAACCCGATACGCACCTCACCGACAGCGCCTCCGTGTTGGTCTGTCGGCGCCCGTCCGCCTCGCTCGACGCCGCCCACCGCCGGATCACCGAACTCCGGGCCCACTACGCCTCTCTCCTGATCGCCGCTTCGCTGCCCGATGGCGCTCTGGTCGATCTGGCGGGCGGGCCGCGGTTCGCGGTACGTTCCGCCGACGGGGCACCGCTGGCCCCGAGTCAGGCTTCCGCCGCGCTCTACACGGTGCTGCGCGTCAAGCTCCACCCTGAACTGCTCGATCACTGCGGCCTCCTGCTGGATCTGGGCTCGCACTGCCGCGAGCTGACGATCCGAAAGGTGCCCGAGCCGCACTGAGCCCACACCCGAAAAGGGCGAAGCACACGTCAAACCAACCAAGTGGATATTTCTGGAGTTCCATCCGGTCGACCCGAATGTCCATCAGCAGCATGATTTCCTGGAGAAAATCCGGAGAGCGACGGAGAGCGGGTTTCACCCTGCAAGTCGTGCCTGCAGCTCTGCTGCCTTCGGATTTCCGTTCTCCCGGTAGATGGTCAGGGCGCGTTCGAGCAGTTGTTGCTGTTCGCCGCTGTCTTCGACCAGCTCCACGAGGGCTTCGATCGCTTCCGCCTCGTAGTGGAACGCCCGCTGTTCCCTGAGCACACCGACCGCCCGCCCCAGCGTCGTCCGGGCCTCCTCCGTTGCACCGGCCAGCGCTTGGGCGCGCCCCAGGTCGGCCAGCGCCCTGGCCGCCATGCGCCGGTCCGGCGCCGGTTTCCCGTCGGCTCCGGTCAGGCCGAGGAACTCCTCGTGCACGGCGCGCAGTTCCCGTTCCGCCTCGGCAGCCCGCGAGCCGTCGACCCCCCGCTCCGGCATCCCGGCCGCTCCGCCGGCCGCAACCAGCAGCGCCCGCCCGAGGAAGTACCGAGCGAGGGCTGCGCCACGCGCCTCACCGGCCCTCTCGTTGAGTTCCAGCGACTCCCGGTAGGCGGCGGCCGCCCGTTCCGGATCCCGCCGGTCCCAGTAGCGCCCGAGGAATTCCCGCACCGAGCCCGGCAGCACCGGGTGCCCCGAGCGGTCGGCCAGGTCGATCGCGGTTTGCAGTTCCGCGAGCGCGCGGTCGTCCTGGCGGAGGTCCAGCAGCGGGCGGGAGAGCATGCTGCGCAGCCGGGCTTCGGCCGCAGGCTGGTGGTCGCGGTGGGCCGCGTCCGCACCGAGAGCCAGGGACTCCCGCCAGTCGGCGAGGTGACGGTGGTGGAGGAACAACACGGTCAGGGCTTCGGCGAGTTGCCACGCCTGTCGATCGAACCCGAACCGAACGGCTGCACGCAGCACAGCCATCAGGTTCGGCCGCTCGGCCTCAAGCCACTCGATCGCATCGCGGTCCGGCGTGTCGGAGGTGGCGAAAGGCGAGTGGTCCACGAGCACGTCGAGCCGGTCGGCGGGCTGCTGCAACGCCTCGCCGACGTCGAGGATGCGCAGCCGGTCCACCCGAACGGTCAGGTCCGCGAGTGTGACGAGTGCCAGGTAGTGAGCGGTCACCCGTTGGACGATCTGGCGCTCGGTCTCCGGCGGATCGGTCTCCCGCGCCGTCTCCTGGGCGTGCAGTCGGACCAGGCTGTGCAGCCGGTAGCGTCCGTCGTCGGTGCGGTGGACGAGGTGCGCGCCGGCCAGATCCGCCAGGAGCCTGGCACTGGTCCCTGCGTCGAGGACGGCCGCGGCCGCGACAACGCCGGAGTCGAAGCTGACTCCGGGCAGGTCGCCCAGGACGCGGTACAGCCGTGCCGCGGGTTCGGCCTGGTCGCGGTACGCCAGGCTGAGTGTCGCGGAGACGCCGGTGGAGTCGGGGCCCTGGACCGTGAGCCGCCCGAGGCGTTGGCGTTCGTCGGCGAGTTGGTCGGCCAACTGTGCGAGCGTGAGCCGGTCGCTGTGCAGGCGGGCGGCAACGATGCGCAGCGCGATCGGAAGGCCGCCGCAGAGTTCGGCGAGCCGGTCGGCGGAGCCGGGATCCGCTTCGACGGCTGCACGTCCGCAGAGCTCGCCGAGCAGTTCCTTGGCGGCGGCCCGGTCGAAGACGTCCAGTTCAACCAGTTCGACATCGTGCAGGGCGAGTTCGCCGAGCCGCCGGTTGGAGGTCGCCAGGACGATGCTGCCTTCGCCCTTGGGGATCAGGCTGCGGACGTGACCGGGTTCGGTGACTTCGTCGAGCACCACCAGCAGCCGCCGGTCGCGGGAGACGCTGCGGAAGGTGTTCTCCAGTTCGGCTGTTCCGCTGCCGATCTGTTCATCGGGCACGCCGAGGGCGCGCAGGCACATCGTGAGCGCCTCGGACAGGTCCGCACCGGCTGCGGAACGCAGTTTGGTGAAGTCGACGAAGAGTTGGCCGTCCGGGAAGTGCTGCTGGTTGTCGTGCGCCCAACGGTAGATCGTGGCGGTCTTGCCGATGCCGGGCATGCCGTTGAGCACGGCGCTGGCTCCCTCGGCCAGCAGCCCGTCCAACCGGGCCAGATCGGCGCGACGGTTGACGAAGCGTCGGGGCGGCTTCGGTACCTGATCGGGCCTGGTACCGAGGGTCGGAGCCGTCGCGTAGTGGAAGGTGATGCCTCCGTGCACGGTGCCGACCTGCATCGAGGTGCCGTGCACGGTGCCCGACATCGTGTTGTCGACCCGCGCCGCCGAGATGCCCTCGCCGTCCACCACGCCGATCGTCCCCACTCTCTCCGCACCGGCTCGTCGGCTGCCACGCCCCCGAGTACCGCTGCGGTCCCGGCTGCACGGACCTCGCGGCTGCTGGCAGACTGCCACGGTACTGGAGATCCCCCTGTCGATCCTCGGATTCGCCGGAGCGGGTCACCGGTTCGTCCCCGGTGGAAATCATTTTTCGACATCCAGTGGGTGAGCTGCCGCAGGTACGACTGCCAGTCCCCGATCCGTACGCCGCCGAGCACTCGGCTTCCTGGTGCACCGACATCTCCCACCGCCTGCGCACCTCCTGCAACAGCAGCCACTTCGCCGTCCCCGACGCAGGACCCTGGCAACTGCTCGGCACCATCAGACTGAAGAAGACCGACTGGCCGGCCCGAGTGAGCGAGGATCGCTTGGGCTGTCCGGCAGGGCACGCGACGCCGGACAACCCGGAAACCAGCGCGCCCTGTTCGGCATCGGGCGCCCGTCGGCAGCTACGAACCGTCATCGACGCAGGACCAGGAAGCGTGCGCTGAACCAGAGCCCGCCGAATCCGAGCACGTTGCCAGCGGCTATCAGCTTCGCCAGTTCTCCGGCGTCCACGGGCCCGGGTATGAGGAACGCGGCGGCCAGCATCACCGTGAAGTACACGACGTTCAGCAGGAAGGCCGCTCCTGCCCGGCCGATCTGCTCCAGATAGCTGAGCAGTGCCAGCGTTCCCCCGAAGAGCACCAGGGTGGGGCCGACCCAGGCGAAGTAGTCGGCTGCGACAGCGGCAGCGGCCCGGTCCGTGGTCAGCGCTCGGGCGAGCGGCTCCCGCAGCAGGAACGCCGCCGCACCGAGCAGGAAGTACGGAGGGACCGACAACCGTAGGACCGTGACCAGGCCCGCGTAGTTGATGCCTCGTCGGCTCGCGCCCGGACGCAAGGTCACCGCGACGGCCGTACCGGAGCCGACAGCCATGGCGATCACCATCAGCAGCGCGACGGCCATCTGCCCGAGGGCGAACCCCGCGACCTCGGTCGGCCCGGCCTCGCGCAGCACCCGCAGATAACCGAAGGTCACGGTGGACAGCAACAGGAACGTGCCCGCCACCGGCGCTCCCAGGCCCAGGAGTTCACGCACCGCACCCCGGTCGATGGCCATCCTCGGCCAGGCCACCTGCTCCCGTCGGAGGACGACCGCCACGGACGCACCGACGATCACGGTGGCGGGCAGGCCGCCGATCGGCACGGCCAGCACACCGAGCCCCGTGACCGCGTGGAGCACGATCGTTCCGACGATGGACAGCACAGTGAACAGCGCCCCCAGCCACGCAGCCGAACCGGCATGACCCAGACCGCGCAGAACACCCGCGCCCAGGTAGGGAATCAACCCGGCCACCCCGGTCAGAGCGACGGCGACGATGAAGACCAGTACTTCGTGCCGGGCCTCAGGAGCGACCCCGAGCGCCGTCAGGACCGGTCCCGAAGCCACCGTCGCCATGACGGTCTGCAGAGCTAACAGTCCGGCGCCAACAACGAAGAACGTCGGCAGTGACTTGAGCGAATCACGCTCCCTTCCGCTCCGTGCGGCAATGCCCGCAGAGACCTGGGCAGCCACCACCAGCCCCTCGGTCACCGCGAGCACGAGGTAGCCGACCGGTGTGTACACCGAGCGGACGTAGAGCGCCTCCGGGCCCAGTCGTCCCAGGAAGGCCACCGTCCAGATCTGCAGCACCAACCCGGACACCAGTCCCAACAGGATGGATACGGCGAATCGCCCGGCTGCAACGTCCAACGATGCGAGCGCGGGCTGCTGCTCCTCGACGGTGGCCACGGTCTTTCCCACCATGCCTCCCCCTCTTGATTGTTCCGACAGCCATCCGTTGGGTGCCGGCGGTATCAACGCGGCAGACCGTAGCGAGAGATTTTTATGATTTCAAGAAATAAATTCTTTCAATCCTTTCGACTCCAACCGAAACCCTGCCCGTCGGCACCACGGCACCGCTCCCGCGGGCGTCACTACCTGCCGTCGGCCACTGGCGAAATCCCATGCAGCACACCACTCATTGGGGTCATCCACCGGCGTGTCCCGATGCCCCACCCTGCTCGGGTGCGTTGTGCTGTACGGCGTTCTTCGGCCTTGAGTGGCCGCCCGCCGAGTCCCGCATGTTCAACGGAGGTACCCATGTCCACCACTGCCGTCTTCTCTGTCGAAGGAATGAGCTGCGGCCACTGCGAGCGCACCGTCACTGCCGGGTTGACCGCGTTGGACGGCGTCACCAACGTCACCGCCGACGCGAAGTCCGGCCAGGTGACGATCGAATCCGCCGAACCCCTGCTGGACGACCAGATTCGTTCCGCCGTCACCGATGCCGGCTTCGCCCTGGTGGGTCGAGTCTGACCCACCAGCAGGACGTCAACCATCGAAATAACCCTGCGGTTTCTTCGATCTCCCTGCTCCCCTGCTACGCACCCGAAGACGAACCGAAACCCCCTCCGGGCCGGCCTGCCGTCACCCCTCCGGTTACCGCCGCAGGGACCGGGCCAATCCATCTCGGGGTGGAAATCATCACTTCCACCCCTTCGGGTAGTTCTGCGTAACCAGCACACGACCTCGGGAATCACCCGGGTGGCCACCGCATCGCGGCAGGCCGCCCGGGCAAATACCGGCTGCGTCCGCGTCCCACCGGCGAATCGGTTCTCGGATTCCAAGCCGCCCTCGGCGCCGCCATCGCCCCTCTCCCCAGCCCTGCATGATCGAGGGATTTTTGGCCTCGAA
The DNA here is from genome assembly GCF_026802215.1 of Kitasatospora sp. YST-16. Taxonomy (NCBI): domain Bacteria; kingdom Bacillati; phylum Actinomycetota; class Actinomycetes; order Kitasatosporales; family Streptomycetaceae; genus Kitasatospora; species Kitasatospora sp. YST-16. The sequence goes on along the minus strand of NZ_CP113837.1, from coordinate 7,411,212 downwards.
TAATAATTTGCAGGCGATCTGGCCCTCTCCTAATCTTGGGCATCACTGACAGCGGATCAGGTCTCGCTGCCAGCTTCCTCCGGCGTTTGCTCAGTCAGGTTCCGGGGTCTCACAGTGCCGCGTCTCGAGAGGGGTTCCGCACGATGGTTCCGATAATCCGCAGCCGTTCTGCGGCGCTCCCGGTCGTCTTTCTTCCTGGCCGGTCCGTCCCCGTGTAGCAGTCGCGGCGGATCGCCACGATCGGGTTTGGCGCCTCTCGTTCCTTTCTTCCGGAGGCACTGTGATCTTTCGTCCGATCGTTCCGCGGGAACTCAACACCGTACTGGGGCAGGTCCGACCCGATCCGTCCACCACGATCTCCGCGGAGACCGTTCGCTCACGCCTGGCCACTGGCGAGTACCGCCCCGGTTGGATCTGGGTGGCGGAGCCCGCCCCCGACCGGGCACCGCTGGCCGTCGCCATCTGGTGGGGAAGTCCCGCCGACACCCACCCGAGCAATCTGGACGCGCTGTTCGCCCGGTCCGATCCGACCCGAGCCCCCGCCGATCCGTACGAACGTAGGGCCTGGACGTCCAGGGCAACCACCGACCCGCGCAGTGCGATCGCCGCCGCACTGCTGACGGCCGCCCACCAGGTGTTCGCCGCCGATGGGCTGACGCCCCCGCCCGATTACCACCTCTTCCTGCCGCCCGACTGGCGTGATCGCCCCGAGGTCGCCGCTTCGGTGGCATGGCGCCGCAGAGCAGCCGAGGCAGTCGGCTTGCACCTCTCCGCCGAGCGGCTCCGTTTCGAACGCGAGACCGACCGTCCCGTTCCGACCCTGTCGGGCCGCCTGCTCTTCACCCCGGAACCCGATGACGAAGTCTTCGTCGATCTGTTCCGCCGGTCCTTGCCGAACAGCATGGACACGATGTCCACTCGAGAAGTACTCCTGATCGGAGCAGAGGTACATGCAAGGCGCGAGGTCGCGTTCTACCGGCAGGAAATGCACGGCAAGCGTTCCTGGTGGCGAATAGTCCGGACGACAACGGGGCAGGTGGTCGGCTTCGCCATCCCCTCGCACAACTCCGTTGTGCCAGTGGTCGGGTACCTCGGAGTCCTCCCCGAATTCCGGGGGCGGGGCTTCGCTGCCGAGATCATCGCCGAGATCACCCGCATCCTGGCCGTCGAGAGTCAGGCCGACGTGATCCGGGCTGAAACCGACCGCTCAAACCACCCCGTGGTCGCCGCTTTCGAGTTGGTCGGCTATCGCAACCGCACGCGCCGGCTGGTCCTGTCCGCCGTCTGATCGGTCGACCGGATTCCCCGGCACGCGCCCGCCACCGGCTGCTCGCCCAGCCCGTTTCCCCCACAACCGGCCTTCGGCCTGCGATCCGTCTCGGACCGCACCCCGTCTGCCGTCCCGCCGCCGAAAGGAGCACCTCCCATCAGGTACGACTTCCAGCACAGTGCCCCGCCACACCACCGTTCCGGCTCAGCCCAGCGAGAACGCTCCGCTGGGCGGGGGCGGCGAATCCTCGGCCGTCGCATCCGTGACCGGCTCTGCCGCTTGCTCCGGCGTTTCCGTCAGCCTGGCGGGAAACGGATCGGCAGCGAGCAGCCGGGCCAACTCACTGCTGGGGAGCGGCTCGTCGGAGCCGATCAACAGGACGTTTCCGTAGCGCCGGCCCCGCAGCACCGCGGGCTCGGCCACCAGGCAGACGTGCGCGAAAACGGCCGCGACCGTGGCGGCCTGGGCCTTGGCGAACGCGAGCGGTGGGCCGTCCGCCAGGTTCGCCGCGTAACAGCCCCCCGGTCGGAGCGCGGCGGCAGCCAGTCGTACGAACTCGACACTGGTGAGGTGCGCCGGCGTCCGCGAACCGCGGAACACGTCGGCCACCACCACATCGACGCTGGCGGCCGCCACGGATCCGAGCACGGCCCTGGCATCGCCGACCGTCACCTCGATACCGGACGGCCAAGGAAGGTGTTCTGCGATGAATTCGGTCAGCGGGCCATCCAGTTCGACCACCTGCTGGCTCGAGCCCGGGCGAGTCTTCGCCAGGTAGCGGGGCAGGGTGAGCCCGCCACCGCCCAGGTGCAGTACGTCCAGCGGTTCACCGGAATCCGCCACCACGTCCAGCAGGTGGGCGATCCGCTGTACGTACTCGAATTCGAGGTGCGTCGGGTCCTCGAGGTCGACATACGACTGCGGGGTGCCGTCGAGAGTGAGCAACCAGCCGCCCTCGATGTCGATGTCGGGAATCAGCTTGGCGGTGCCGTGCCCCACCTCGCGCTCCGCCGGCCGCGGATCCGCCCCTTCGGCGGTGGGGCCGCTCATCGGTTGGGCTTCCGGGAAATGACGGGGCGAAGAACGATCGACGAAGGGACAGCCATGCGGGCAGCTTAGGCCCCACCAGGGCAGTCTTCCCAAACGAAGGGACCTACTGACCGGTATGGTCACGGGGGTGGTCCCGCACGGGGTGGTCCCGGGCGGCACGACGGAACAGGAAATGGACGTGGCTGGCGTGGACTTCCGTGAAGACATCCTGGGCGCCCCCTACGAGGCAACGGAGCTCCCGCTCGTCCCGGACGAGGAGGGCGAGGTCAGTGCCACGCTGGTCCGTCGGCTGGTGGAGGGCTCCCGACAGGCAGTGCTGTACTTGCACGGCTACACCGACTACTTCTTCCAGACCCACCTAGCGGATCATTTCACGGCTGCCGGTTTCTCCTTCTACGCCTTGGACCTCCGCAAGTACGGCAGGTCGCTCCGCCCGCACCAGTCACCCAACTTCGTGACGGATCTCGTCACCTACGACGAGGAGTTGGACGAGGCAGTCCGGATCATCCGGGAGCTCGACGGCCACACCCGGCTCCTGGTGAACGGGCACTCGACGGGTGGGTTGGTGGCAGCCCTGTGGGCGAGTCGACAGGCTGGCCGCGGGCTGGTCGACGGACTGTTCCTCAACAGCCCGTTCCTGTCGATGCCTGCCGCCCCGGCCGTACGGACCCTCGGCGCCCCCGCGCTCGACGCCATCGGGCGAACCGCTCCCACCCGGAAGCTGCCTGCTCCGCTCAATCCGCACTACGTCCACAGTCTCCACCGCGATCATCGCGGCAGTTGGGAGTTCGATCTTGCTCTGAAGCCCGCCGAAGGGTTCCCGCTGTTCGCCGGTTGGCTGGCCGCGATCCAGCGCGGCCACCGGAAGGTACGCCGCGGGCTCTCGGTCGACTGTCCGATCCTGCTGATGGCCTCGACCGCATCCACCGTCACCAACCGGTGGGACCCAGCCCTGATGCGCACCGACGCGGTCCTACGGGCCGACGACATCGTCGCGCTCGCACCGCGTCTCGGCCGACACGTCACCACCGTCCGGATCGAAGGGGGCGTGCACGACCTGGTCCTGTCAGCCGACTCGGCCCGGGCCGAGGTGTTCGCCGAGTTGGACCGCTGGATGACCGCCTACTTCCCGGCCTCCTGACCGTCCGACCGGATTCGGGCGGATCCTGCACGGATACCGGCAGGGCCGCACGCGTCCACACCTGCAGCACGGAACGCTCACGGCTCGATTCGGTGGCGCTTTCGACGGCTGCCGGGCAGTCCCGGGCCCTCCGTCTCGCCTCGAAGGACGGACACCACTCCGAGTCCGGCGGCGCTGACCGGCACCGCGAGCAGGGCGCCGATGATTCCGGCGATCCCGGAGCCGGCCACCACCGCGATCATGATGGTGGCGGGGTGAAGTTCGACGGTCCGGCTCTGGATGAGGGGTTGCAGGATGTTCCCCTCGATCGCCTGCACCGCCAGCACCACCCCGAGGGCCCACAGGGCTGTACCCAGTCCGCCGTTCGCGAGGGCCACGAGAACGGCCACCGTTCCTGAGAGGAAGGCACCGACAAAAGGAATGTAGGCGCCCATGAAGACGAGCGCACCGAGTCCGGCCGCTCCGGGCACTCCCAGGGCGAGCAGTCCGATGGAGATGAACGTGGCATCGATCAGCGCGATCAAGGTGGTGCCCCGCATGAAGCCGGCCATCGCCGTGAACGCCTGCTGACCGCACGCGATCACCGTGTCGGCGTGCCCGCCCGGGATGAGCTCGTGGACCGCGTCGCCGAAACGGTTACCGTCGCGCAGGAAGAAGAACACCAGCGCGAGGGAGAGCACTCCACCGGTCAGCAGTTGGGTGACCAGACCCAACCCGGACAGGACTCCGTTGGCGAGCGAGTCCACCAAGGTGCTCCCGGAGCCGGAGCTCTCCTTGAGCGCGTACTGGATCTTGTCCCCGAACGGCCCCAGCCAGGAGGCGATACGGTCACCCGCCTGCTGGAGACCGGAGGCGATCTGCGGTGCGCTGTTCACCAGGGAGTTGACCAGCAGTGCGATCCCGCCGGTCACCACGAGCACCAGGATCGTGCAGGTCAGTCCGGCAGCCGCCCCCCGTTTGACGCCCCGACCCACCAGCCAGGGCATCACCGGATAGAGCAGGGCCGTGGCCAGCAGCGCAACCAGCATCGGGATCGTCGCGGCCCGTAGTTCCACCACCACGAAGATGGCGAACGCAGCCACGGTGATGAAGAGGATCACCGCAGCGGACCAAGCCGCAGCCGACCGAACCGACGCGGGCAGCATCTGGGCCGGTCGCCGGTCGTCCAGTCCCGCCCCACCCGCAACGATTACGGGCACTGCCCCCGCAGTCCCCTCATCCCCCGAGGAGGGATGTGCACTTGATGTGGTTTTTCCTGAAAGGCCGTCGGGGACCTCGTCGCCACCACGTCCCGCTGAACTCTCCGACCGCCGGTCTGCGGCTCCTGACCACCGCTGCGATTGGCCACCTTCACCAGAGCCGCTCCGCGGCCGTTCCGCCCCCGTTGCCCCAGGGCCACCCCCTTCTCCCCTTCCCCCGCCGTCTCCGTCTCCGGCTCCGGCTCCGGCTGCAGAAGGTGCCGGCGGATCTCGGCGTTCCCCCGGGTCCTGCGGGTTCGGAGAGCCCTCTGCCGTCACCGCCACCTCCGCAGCCAACACACCGTCATGATCGTCTTATTTCAACAGACAACGGTCATATCGACGGGCAGGAGCCGACGGCGTGGCGTGGCGACCGGAGCGGCCGACCGATGCCGGGCGGGACCCTGGTTCGGGCGAACGTGCACGCCCTTGCCGGCCCCCGCCCCAGCGGTACTGGTGTGGGCACCGGCGCCCACGGATCACCCCTGGTACTGGTCGATCGTCCGGCGCAGCAGCGCGATTCGGTTGGAGGTCAGCGAGTCGACTCCGAGGGCGAGCATCCGCCGCATGGTGCGCCGCAGATCCACGGTCCAGGTCGCCAGGCCCATGCCGGCGTCGTGGACGGAGCCCACCAACCTCTCGTCCACCAGTCCGAAGGGCGGATTGAGGTAGTCGGGGCGCAGCTCGTCGAGCAGCCGCTGCTTCGGCAGTTGGAGACGGTTCCAGGTCAGGGAGATTTCCGCGCCGGGCGCGAGTTCACGGATGGCGAGCATGGCCACGACCGACCCGCAGAAGGCGACGCGGTCCGCCATCCCGAGATCGTTGACGACCTTCCAAGTGGCTGCGGCCGGGCCGCTGTCGTCCAGGTCGATCATCAGTTGCGCGCCGTCCGTGGCGTCGATGATCTGCAACGCCTCGGCAAGGGTGGGAATCCGAAGCCCGAGCCCGGGAGTGACTACCTCTTCCAGTTGGTCGAGCGTCACCCGGGCGATCTGACGCTGATCGTTCCACAGCCGTTCGAGAGTGCGGTCGTGCAGCAGCACGGGCACCCCGTCCCGGGTGAGCTGGACGTCGACCTCGACGGCGTCGGCTCCCGCGGCGAGCGCGGCACTGACCGCCGGCAGGGTGTTCTCGCGGTGCAGGTACGGGTCACCACGGTGGGCAACGGCGCGCACGCGGCTCTTCAACGGGGTCGTCCTCTCGCACGGTCGGGGTACTCACAACGCTGGCCGTCCCACTACCGGTCGGCCACAGGTCTCCGCATCCTAGGCGGCGTCAGTTCACGCCCCGTCCCCGGCCATCGGTACCACCCGGACGCCCCTGCCCCGGTACCGCCCCCGCCCCCGCTCCCGCTCCCGCTCCCGTCCTCGATTCCTGGCCTGATCAGCGCAGAGTCAAGGACGCCCAAGGGATCGGTCGCGGGTCGACGGAAGGATCCTCTCCGCCAGACCAGACCTCAACGCCGTTCGACCACGACGTTGGTCGACTTGATCACCGCAGTGGCGGGCGCCCCGGGGACAAGCCCGAGCTCCTCCGCCGAGTCACGGCTGATCAGCGAAACCACCCGGAACGGGCCCGCCTGGATCTCCACCTGCGCGGCGACATCGCCCAGGACGACGGCGGTCACGATCCCGGGAAAGCGGTTCCGGGCCGATGAACGCCCCTCCACCTCGCTGTTCTCCGGTCGGGCAAGCTCCCGGGCGAACGCCGCGAGTTCCGCCCCGTCGATGATCCGGTGGCCGTGCTCGTCTCGCGTCGCCGGCAGTCGGCCCGCATCCACCCATCGCCGCATGGTGTCGGCGCTCACCCCCAGCATCGAAGCAGCCTCGCCGATGCGGTACGGGTGGACGGGCCGGTCGGACATGACCATCGATGCGACTCCCGGGCGATTCAGGAACGAACTGGCAGATCCCGCCATCCTGCCGTACCGAGGCCCCTCCCCACGCACGCCCCACCACCCGCCCGGGCGCCCGCTCGCCCCCGACCGGCCACCCGCCAGCACGGCAACCTCCACCCGCTGTCCCACCACGGCCCGACCCGCCACATCCACCTCTCCCGGCCTGCCCACTCCGCTGACCGAGGCATCGCAGGCCGACGGCCCCGCACGGCAGCAGAACGGCCACGGCACTGCACCACCGCAGCGGGCGAAGGACAGATCGACGACTCGGCACCGCCGACGCGGCGTCACCGCGCGCCCCACTGCAGCATCCCACGCAGCGTTCGGCGGAGGCCGGCCTCAGTCGCCGCCGAACAGCTCCCGCCTGACCGCGTCCCCGGCGGTCAGCACGGCTCCCGCCAGAACGGCGCCGCCGCCCGCGGTGCCGGCCCGCACCTCGGTGGCGAGCGGGGAGAGCCGGGAGAGGTGGCGTTCGACACGGCTTGCCAGTTCCGGGCCACCGGCCTGCCCGATCTCGCCGCCCAGCACTACGCATCCCGGATCGAGCACGACGCAGATCGCAGAAGCCCCGACGGCGATCCGCAGCGCCAGCTCGTCCAGGAAGTCATCGGCGCCGGTCTCGACCGCCCGACGGACCACGGCCCCGGCCGCAGGCTCCCGGTCCTCAGCTCCGACACCGGGCTCGGCCTCCGCCCCTGCTCCCTCCTCGGTGCCAGGCTCCGCCCTGAGCCCGTGGCGGGCCGCCAGTTCACAGATCGCCGCGCTCGACACCGTGGAATGGAACCCACCGTCACACTTCTTGGAGTCCGGCAGCCCGATCGTCCCGGGCACGGGCAGGAATCCGATCTCGCCGGTGCCACCGGAGGCCCCGCGCCGCAGACGGCCGTCCAGTATCACGGAGGCTCCGACGCCGTGCCCCAGCCAGATCAGCGCGAAGTCCCGCCGGTCCTTGGCCGCACCGATGCGGTGTTCGGCGATTCCGGCGAGATTCACCTCGTTCTCGAGGATCACCTCCGTTCCGGGGCGGGAGCGCAGGGCGGCGAGCAGTTTGGTGTGCCACTCGGGCAGCTTGCCGGAGTTGTTGAGCGTGCCCGTCGCCGGGTCGACCAGGCCGGGAGCGCCGACGGCCACGGTGTGCAGTTCCCCCGCCCCGGCCTCGGCCGCGGTGGCAAGCAGCGCCTCGACGGTCCGTTCCACCAGCAGATCGCCGTCCGTCGTCACGACGCCCGCACCGCCGCCGCCCGATCCGCTGGATCCGCACGAGCAGCCCGTGCTCTCCGGCGCCCCCGCGTCACCCGATCCGCTCGGGTCTTCCCCGTCAACCACAGGAGCCGCAGAAGCAGCAGGAAGGGAGGCGGCGATGGTAGCCGTGCCGAGGGTCCGGCCGGTCAGGTCGGCGACCACCAGGCTGACGCCGCTGGCGCGGATGTCGATGCCGGCGAGGTGCGCACGGTCGGCGACCAGGCCGTACAGGCGGGCGTTGGGGCCGCGGCGCAGTGCGGCGCTCTCCCCGGCGTGGGCGACCAGGCCGCTGCGCTGGAGTCGTTCGAGCAGGTCGGCGACGGTGGGCCGGGATAGTCCGGTCAGCGCGCGCAGGTCGGATGCGGTGAGCGGGCCCCGTTCGAGCAGCAGGTCGAGGGCAAGCCGGTCGTTGATGGCCCGGGCGGTGCTCGGCGTGGCAGTGCGAGCGGTCGTCATGAGCCTGCATCCTTCCAGAGGTTTCTATCAGGCAGGGTCCCTGATAGTTTATCGGCATCCGACCGACCCAAGGGGGAGCCCAGCATGGGCGAGACTCTCAAGGACGTCCGGCGCGCAAGGATGAGCGTGGCGCTGGTGTTCGCCGTTCACGGTGCCGTCACCGGCACCTTCGTCAGCCGCATTCCGTGGATCAAGGACAACCTCGACCTGAGCCCCGGTCAGCTCGGTCTCGCCCTGGTCTTCCCGGCCATCGGCGCGTCGGTGGCGATGCCGCTGGCCGGCCGGATCGTGCACCGCTACGGCGCCCGGACGGCGCTGCAGGGCCTGCTGACGCTGTGGTGCCTGTCGCTGGCACTGCCGGCCCTCTCCCCCCACCTGGTGGTTCTCTGCCTGGCGCTGTTCCTCTACGGCGCGACGGCCGGCATGTCGGACGTCGCAATGAACGCGCAGGGCGTGGAGGTCGAGGAGCGGATCGGCCGGTCGATCATGTCGGGCCTGCACGGCATGTGGAGCGTCGGCGGCCTGGTCGCCTCCGCGTTCGGCGTCCTGGCGGCCCATCAGCACGCGGACGCCCGGGTGCAGTACGCGGTGACCGCGGCGGTCCTGGCGGTGCTCGCCCAGGTGGTGTCCCGCGGAGTGCTGGACGTCCGGCCGACCGCCGGCGAGGAGGCCCCGCCGCGTTTCGCGCTGCCCCCGAAGGAAGCGCTGGTCATCGGCCTGGTCGGGTTCTGCGCGGTGTTCGCCGAGGGTGCGTCGATGGACTGGAGCGGGGTCTACCTCCGCGACATCACCGGTGCCTCCTCCTCCGTCGCGGCCGCCTGCTTCACCGCTTTCGCCGCCACCATGGCCGCGGCCCGTCTGGCCGGTGACGCGGTGGTCCGCCGACTCGGTCCGGTGCGCGCCGTCCGATTGAGCGGCATGATCGCCACCGCCGGCGGCCTGCTGGTGGTGTTCGCCGACTCCCCGTACGTGGCCATCCCGGGCTTCGCGCTGATCGGCATCGGCATCGCCGTGGTCGTCCCGCTCGCGTTCGCCGCCGCCGGCCGGGCGGGCACCAACCCGAGCCAGTCCATCGCCGGCGTCGCCACCATCACCTACACCTCCGGTCTGGTCGCCCCGGCCGTGGTCGGCGGCATCGCACAGGCCAGCTCGCTCACGGTCTCCTTCATCGCGGTCACCCTGCTCGCCGCCGCGCTGATCCCCTCCGCAACGGCGATGCGCCACCGCAAGCCGGCCGGCGCCCCCGTCGCGGCCTCCAGTTCCTTGGAGCCGACCCGCTGACGGGCCCCACTGCCGGACGGCCGGACAATGGGCGGACGGCCGTCCGTCGAGGGGCGCGGGAGGTCCACTCCCGCGCCCCTCGGCACGCCCGGCCCCGGAACCGGCCCCCACCCGACACCCGGCCAACAAGGCCACCCGCGCCCGGCCAGACCACCGCCCCCGCCAAGCAAGCACACAACAGCCCGCCAACCCCTGCCACGGCCCCTCGCCCGTCAGCACCGAGTTCCAGCACCGTCCTACCGAGCTCCAAACCAGGCACTTTCACAGCGCACTCGACCGACGCCGACGACAGCTCCCCCACCCACGCGAACCACCGCAAGCACCAACCCCAAGCCTCCACCCCCAAGCCCCGAGCCCCGAGCCCCGAGCCCCGAAGTACCGGAATCGTGCCGACCCCGGTGAGCTGCGCCTCCGGCCTGCCGTGCGATGCTCCTGGTCATGGATCCCGCCCCGCGCAACCCGATCGGTGCCCACGTCCCCGTCGCCGGGAAGGGCCTGGTGGGCACGGGGCTGGCCTACGCCGAGAAGGTCGGGGCGGAGGCGGTGCAGGTCTTCGTCGCCAACCCGCGCGGCTGGGCGACCCCGGCCGGGAACCCCGCGCACGACCTGGCCTTCCGGGCGGCCTGCACCGAACGGGGCATCCCGGCGTACGTGCACGCGCCGTACCTGATCAACTTCGGCTCCGACTCGGCCGCGACCCGGGAGCGTTCCGCCGAATCGCTGACGCACTCACTCCACCGCTCGGCCGCCATCGGCGCCCTCGGCACGGTCGTGCACACCGGGTCCGCGCTCTGCGGCACCCGTGCGGAGGCGCTCGCCCAGGTCCGCGACCAGGTGCTGCCGATCCTGGACGGCCTCGACCGCTACGGGGCCGACGCCCCGTGGCTGCTGCTGGAGCCGACGGCCGGCCAGGGCAGCTCGCTCTGCTCCCGGATGGACGACCTCGCCGCCTACCTGGACGCCCTCGACCACCACCCGTTGGTCGGCGTCTGCCTGGACACCTGCCACGCCTTCGCGGCCGGCCACGACCTGGCCGCGCCGAACGGGGTCGAGGAGCTCTTCGAGTCCCTGCACCGCGCGGTCGGCCCCGGGCGTCTGCGACTGATCCACGCCAACGACTCGCAGGACGTCGCGGGTGCCCGCAAGGACCGCCACGAGAACATCGGGGCCGGCCACATCGGCTCAGCCGCGTTCGAGGCGCTGCTCGCCCACCCGGCCACCGCCGGCATCCCCCTGATCATCGAGACGCCGGACGGCCGCCACGACCCCGCCCGGGTCGAGGGCGCCCGCCACGCCGCCGACATCGCCCTGCTCAAGCGACTGCGCCGCCCCGCACCGCTGCACCGCCCCACCCCGCCGAACCGTCCGTCCCGCCCGCGGCCCACGGGCGCACCGCTGGACGGCACGACTCCCAGCGCGGGTTAAGCTCCCCGGGTGCATGCCCCGGAGCCGATAGCCGCGCCCACCCCACCGGCCAGGACCACCGCCCCCACCTCGGCCGCCCCCGCCTCGGCCGCCCCCACCGCAGCCGGTGCCGACACGGAGGCCCCCGCCACGGCCCCGCACCGGCCCTCCCCCGCCCGTCCCGCCCGTCGCGCCCGTCCCGCCCGTCGCGCCGGGCCCTGCTGCGTCTCGGCGCCCTGTTCGCCGTACTCGCCGCCGCCATGGCTTCGCTGCTGCTGTGGGACCCGTCCGCCGTCCTGGCCGCCGCCTCGGGGCCGTGGCGGATCCCGGTCGCGCTCGCCGCCTACGGTTTCGGCTCGATGGCCTTCCTGCCCCGCCCGGCGATGAACGCGGGCATGGGGCTGCTGTTCGGCTCGGTGTGGGGCGTACCGCTGGCGGTCGCCGGGTCGGCGATCGGTGCTGCGGCGGCGTTCGTCCTGGGACGTTCGCTGGGACGCGAGGCGTTGCGGCCGCTGGTGCGCGGCCGGGTGCTGACGGAGATCGACCGGCGCCTGTCGGAGCAGGGTTTCCGCAGCGTGCTGCTGATCCGGCTGTTCCCGGGCGCGCCGTTCCAGGCGGGCAACTTCGCGTGCGCGTTCTCCGGCGTGAAGTTCTGGCCGTACCTGCTGGCCACCGTCATCGGCGTGGTGCCGACCACCACCGCGTACGTGGTCGCGGGGGCGAGCGCGAGTTCCCCCACCTCACCGGCCTTCCTGATCTCCGCCGGGGTGATCGCCACGATGTGCGCGTTCAGCGCCTTCTCCCTGTGGCGCGCCCGCCCCCGCCGCTCCGCCTGACTCCCTCCCGCAGCTCCGCCCCGCCCCCGCCGCTCCGCCCGACCCGCTCCCGGAGCGCCACCCCGGCGCCAACGAAGCCCCAGGCCGCCGACAACCACCCGCCTAGCGTTCGATCGCGGGCGACCACTCGCCGAGCGACCACAGCACCACCGTGTTGACCACCATCACGATGCCGAGCCCGAGCGCCCACCCGGGGTGTCCGCCGACCGCCAGCAGCACGACCGCCCCGCCCCAGACCAGCAGTTGCACCCCGTACCAGAGCACCGCCGAGTCGCGCACCGGCCGCCGGGGCGCCGCGTAGCGGCCCCACAGCACGACCGCGAGCGCCGGCAGCGCCAGGGCGATCAGCCCGCGCAGCACGACCGGGCCGTCCGCCCAGACCCCGTACCCGCCGACGGCCAGGGCCACCAGGGAGGCCAGTTCCAGCAGCAGGCGCAACGCCAACTGAGTGCCCGTCATCACCTTGCGCACGCCCGTACCCGCCCGTTCCCCCGCCGCACCAACCAGCCCGATGATCCGATCTTCCCACCACAGTCCCACCCCACACCCACAGCCCCACCCCGCCCCGCCCGAAAACGCCCCACCCGAAAACGGCTCGCCCGCCCGCCCCGGGCTGCCCCACCATGTCCGCATGACGAACACCGGCCCCGCCACCACCCGCACCAGCCCGCCCTTCGCCGCCGACGAGGCGACCATGCTCGGCGCCTGGCTGGACTTCCACCGCGCCACGCTCGCCCTCAAGTGCGCGGGCCTGTCTCCCGATCAACTGCGCGAACGCGCCTGCCCACCGTCCTCGCTGAGCCTGCTCGGGCTGGTGCGGCACATGGCCGAGGTGGAGCGGCACTGGTTCCGCAAGGTGCTGGACGGCCAGGACCTCGGCACCGACGGCCGCTACTGGACGGAGGAGTTCCCGGACGGCGACTTCGACCTGGTGGACGGGGCCGACCCGGTCGCCGACACCGCGGTCTGGCAGGAGGAGGTGGCGTTCGCCCGGTCCGCCGCCACCGGCCTGCCGCTGGACACGGTCGGCAAGAGCCGGTGGCGCGACAACGAGGTGACGCTCCGCTGGATCCTGGTCCACATGATCGAGGAGTACGCCCGCCACAACGGCCACGCCGACCTGCTGCGGGAACGAATCGACGGCTCGACCGGCGAGTAGCCCCCACCGCCACCCGCCCGCACGGTGCACGCCGCACCGGTGTGACGCACGCCGCGCTGCGCGCCACGCCCCACCCGCACGCCCCTCGACCGCGACCCACCACTCCCGGGTGAAGCCGTTACATGATTGTTGACACTCAGTCAACTAGCGTCCCGGTAGCACCGATAGGGTCGTCACTCGCAACCACCCACCGGCCGGTGGCGTCGTTGCGGGTATCCGCCGGGCATCCGAGGAGCCACGGATTTTCCTCCGCGCCACAACCGGTGCAGGGGGTACAAGCGGGCACATCCACGGTGATCAGTGCGATACTCGGACAGTTCCAACAAGTGGATGACGTGTCAAAACGACCCGTCACCCCCCGGGGGACGAGTACGGAACGAGACAGGGAGGCGCGGCTAATGGGAGCACTACGCGACGAGCACCACAACGGGTGGCTGATGCCTTCCGGCAGCTACCCGGCCGCGATGTACGAGGAACCGTGGGAGGGCGAGGAGACGCTGCCGAGCAGTGTCCAGGCCGGCCCCTCCAAGATCGTCTCGCTCCGCCCGACGGGCTTCGAGGCCGCCCGCACGGTCGGCGAGCACATCCGCGCCGCGACCCCGGTGGTCATGGACCTCACGGAGATGGACGACGCCGAGGCCAAGCGGATGGTCGACTTCGCCTCCGGCCTGATCTTCGGCACCCGCGGCGGCATCGAGCGGATCGCCCGCCGGGTGTTCCTGCTCACCCCCGCCGACGTCGAGGTGATGGTCATCGACCGCCCGCTCGACGAGTCCGGCTTCTACAACCAGAGCTGACAGCCGGCCCACCAGCCGTTCGAAGACCCCGCGCCCCGCGCGGGGTCTTCGGCATGTCCGGCCCCAACACCGCACCCCCTCCTCCCTCCCCCCTCCCCATGAGACACGCATCAAAATTTTGAGACATGAATGTCTCAGTTGCGCTATCCTCATCTCATGGCAACCGACCGCGACTCCGTCCTGGAGGCAGCCGTGGGCATCCTGTCCCGGCGCCCGACGGCCCATCTCGACGAGATCGCCCGCGCCGCCGGCATCAGCCGCGCCACACTGCACCGGATCTTCCCGGGCCGCGAGGCGCTGATCCTGGAGGTGGGCGCCCTCGGCCTGCGCCGTTTCTCCGCCGCGCTCGACACCGCGCGGGTCGAGGAGGGCAACGCCGAGGCCGCGCTGCGCCGCCTGGTGGACGCGGTGGTGCCGGATGCCGCGCTGTGCGCCTTCCTGGCCGGGGAGAACCAGCTGTACGACCACGAGGAGATCAACGACCTCTGGGAGCTCCAGGACGCCCGGGTCCGCGCGCTGTTCCTGCGCGGCCAGCAGGAGGGGGTGTTCCGCGTCGAGCTCTCGGCCGCCTGGCTGAGCGAGGCGTTCTTCGACCTGGTGGCCGGCATCGGCTGGGCCGTGCAGGAAGGCCGGCTCGCCCCCCGCGAAAGCGCGTTCTCGCTCGCCGAGCTGTTCCTCGGCGGTGCTCTACGGAGATCTGATACCCCATGAGTTCCACCCCCGTCGTCACCCGGCCCGCCCACCGCTGGGCCGGTCTCGGCGTCCTCGTGCTCGCCGTCACCCTGGTGGCGGTGGACGCGACGGTGCTCTCCCTCGCCATCCCCTCCATCACCGAAACCCTCCGCCCGTCCGGCACCCAGCTGCTCTGGATCGGCGACGTCTACTCCTTCGTGCTGGCCGGCCTGCTGGTGTCGATGGGCGCGCTCAGCGACCGGCTGGGCCGCAAGCGGGTGCTGCTGGCCGGTTCGGCCGCGTTCGGCGCGGCCTCGCTGCTGGCGGCGTACGCGCCGGGCCCGGGCTGGCTGATCGTGGCCCGGGCGCTGCTCGGCGTGGCGGGCGCGACGATCATGCCGTCCACGCTGTCGCTGATCCGCACGCTGTTCCCGGACGCGAAGGAGCGGGCCACCGCGATCGGCGTCTGGGGCGCGGGCGCGGCGGCCGGTGCCGCGCTGGGCCCGCTGGTGGGCGGGGTACTGCTGGAGCACTTCTGGTGGGGGTCGGTGTTCCTGCTGAACCTGCCGGTGATGGTGCTGCTGCTGGCGCTCGGCGGCTGGCTGCTGCCGGAGTCCCGCGATCCGCGCCCGGGCCGGTGGGACGTGGGGAGCGTGCTGCTCTCGATGGCCGGTGTGATCGGCGTGGTGTACGGCGTCAAGGAGTTCGCCGTGCACGGCCCGGAGCAGTGGACGGCCCCGCTGGTGTTCGTGCTGGGCGCGGCCGCGCTGGCGGTGTTCGTGCGGCGCCAGCTCCGCCTGGAGACCCCGCTGCTGGACGTCCGACTGTTCCGGAACGCGCGCTTCACGGCCGCGGTGGTGTCCTCGCTGATCTGCCTGATCGGCTTGTCCGGCGTGATCTTCTTCATGTCGCAGTACCTCCAGCTGGTCCGCGGCTACTCCCCGCTGCACGCGGGCTTCGCCGAGATGCCGGCCTTCGTCGGCTCGGTGGCGGGCGGCCTGCTGACGGCCCGGCTGGTGCGGCGCGCGGGCGCCCGCCGGGTGCTGACGGCGAGCCTGTTCGTGATGGGCCTGGGCATCGGCCTGCTGGGCTTCGTCCGGGTGGACAGCGCCTACCTGCTGCTCGGCTCGTCCTTCCTGGCGCTGGGCACCGCCGAGGGCGTGGTGTACACGCTCTCCTCGGACCTGGTGCTGGGTGCCGCCCCGGCCGACAAGGCGGGTGCCGCCTCGGCCGTGTCGGAGACGGCGTACGAGCTGGGCGCGGCGCTGGGCATCGCCCTGGTCGGCTCGATCGTGACGGCCCTGTACGCGGGGTCGCTGTCCGTCCCGGCGGGCACCGACCCGGCGCTCGCGGAGCAGGCCGGCCAGTCGCTGGGCGGCGCGATCGAGGCCGCGGCCGTCCTTCCGGCGGGCCCGGCCGGGCAGTTGCTCACCGCCGCGAACAGCGCGTTCGTGCACGGGATCACGGTCGCGGCCTGGGTCTCGGCGGTCCTGCTCCTGGCCTCCGCCGCCCTCGCCCACCACCTCCTGCGCACCCGCCCCGACCGCCCCGCGGAACCCATCGCCACCACTCAGCCCGCCGCAGGAACCATCAGCACCGCTCAGCCCAGCACGGAAACCACCGCCCCCGCGCACCGCTGACGCCCCGTCAGGGGTGGTCCGCCAGGTACGCCACCAGCCGGTCGGTGTCCTGCCGGGTCCACCCCTCGGGCGGCGCGATCCGCGCCCACGCCTCGGCGGGCATCAGCCCGTAGCGGTGCCCGTGCCCCTCGGGCACCGCCTCGGAGGCGGCCAGGTCGCAGGTGACCTGCCAGAACGTCACCAGCGGGTACCACCGCATGGTCGGGGAGACGTCGTGGGCCCGCTGCCCGTTCAGCCACTCGGGTCTGCGCCAGACCAGCGCGGGTTCCCACCACACCACCGGGTCGCTGCCGTTCTGCAGGTAGACCACCCGCGGCTGTTCCCAGGCGGCGCCGGCCGGCACCGCGAAGTCGGAGGACCGCTGGGCGAACCGCACGTGCTGCCCGTCCCGGTAGACCGGCCGCCAGACGGGGCTGCCGGGCTGCCGCCGGGCGGTGACCGTCTCCCGCAGCGGGTTGTCGGGGGTGGGCCCGACCAGCAGCGCTCCCCCGGTCTGCCCGGTCAACTGCTCGACGCCGCCGGGGAAGGCCCGCTCGGTGGCGTACGAGCCGAGGCTCTCGCCGGCCACCATCAGCCGGGGCCGGGAGTCGGCGGGCAGTTGCGACCAGTGCGCGTGCACCGCGTCGTACAGGGCCTTCCCGGCGTCGGTCGCCTCGCCCTCGGTGAGGAAGGAGATCCAGCTCGGCAGGTACGAGTACTGGAAGGCGACCTCGGCGCTGTCGCCGTCGTACAGGTACTCCACCGGTCTGGCGATCCGCTCGTTGACCCAGCCGCTGCCGGTGGTGCCCAGCACCACCAGCACCTTGCGCCGGAAGCCCCCGGCGCGGTCGAGTTCGGCGACCGCGCGCCGGGCCCGCTCGGCCAGTCCGGCGGCGGTCCGGGCGCCCTCGGCGAAGCCCGTCCCGTCCACCGACCGCAGTCCGACGTACGCCCGGACCGGGTCCAGGGCCGGGCGTCCGGTGAAGCCGGAGATCTGCGCGGCGGTGGGGGCGCGGCCGACGAAGTCGCGGCCCTTCGCGCCGAGGCCGGCCCAGCTCTCGTACGACTCGGGGCTGCCGGACAGGGTGGGCGACAGCGGCTGTTCGATGCCGGGCGAGGTGGTGCGGTCGGCCAGCGCGGCACCGCGTTCGGCCAGGTCGAGCAGCCCGCGCAGCAGGAAGCCCTCGACGAAGCCGACCACCAGGACGGTGGCGAGGGCGGCGGCCCCGGCGGCGGCCGCCCGGTTCGGGACGGCGCGGCCGAGGATCCGCCGCAGCCAGCGGGTGCCGAGCCGGACCGTCCGGGCGCACAGCACCAGCAGCGCGCCGAGCAGCAGGGCGACCGGCAGCACCAGGGCCCACTGCCACCAGCCGATCCGCGGGTCCATGCCGACGGCCCGCCGCAGGTCGCCCTGCCAGCGCACGCTCCACGCGGTGACGGCCACCACCGCGCCGCCGCCGGCCACGGCCAGCACCCACCAGCCGGCCCGCCGCACCCGTTCCCCGAACTCCAGGCCGCACACCCGGGCCACGTACCCGGAGAACGCCCCGATGCCGTAGCCGAACGCGGCGGTGATCGCCCCGGCGGCGGCCTGCAGGTACCAGGGCCGGGGCAGCAGCGAGGGGGTGAAGGACAGCCCGTAGCACAGCAGCGCCCCGGCCGTCGCGCCCCAGCTCGGCCACCGCCGTACGATCCGCTCCCCCACCGCCGCCACCCGCCGCCTCCCGTCCTGTCCCGTCCCGGCGCCCGCACCGGCACCGCCGCGCACCCGCCGCGGCCCGCCATACGTATCTCGCCGCCCGCACCGCCGATCTGACGGGCCGTCGGACTCCTCCCAATGGCGCAGCGCCGCTGGCCCCGGGGGCCGCCGGGCTCCGACGATGGGGGCGTAGGGCGGAGGCGGACGTCCGGTTCCGCATGTCCGGACGCGGGCCGTGGGCCTGCCGGAACGACCGCGGCGCGCACGGGCCCGGCGCGGTTCTGAAAACGACCGCGGCGCGCACGGGCCCGGCGCGGTTCTGAACGAGAGGGTGCATCGGGATGCGAGACGCGGAGCGGAACGGTTCGGGCCGGGGGCTGGTCCGGCAGGGGCCGGTGGGGCCGCCGCGGCGGCGCCCGGTGCGGCGCGGGCTGCGGGTGTCGCTGGCGGTGGCCGGCGCGGCCGCCGGGATCGCGGTGATCGCGGCCTGCGGCGGCACCTCGGGCGAGAACCCGGTGCAGGCGGCGATGTCGACGTTCACGGTCGGGGCGTCGCCGGAGACGGCGAACTTCTCGGGCGAGCCGCCGTCCGCCTTCGCGTCCGCGCACGAGTCGGCGCTGGCCTCGGTGTCGGCCGCGGAGGCCAGCGCCTCCGAGCGCGCCGCCTCCTTCGAGGCGTCCGCCAACGCCCAGTTGGCGGCCACCCGGGCGAAGGCCGCGGAGGTGCTGGCGGCCGTCCCGGACGCGGGCAACGCGATGACGGACGTGACGCTGACCGGTGTGCCGAACTCGACCTCCGGCGACCTGACCGCGGCGATCATCACGGTCACCAACAGCACCACCGAGACCCGGTCCTACGCGATCCAGGTCGACTTCACCGACAACACCGGCAAGAGCGTGGACAGCCAGGTGATCGGCGTGGAGCACCTGGCGGCGGGCGCGACGGCCAATCCGGTGGCGTTCAGCAAGCTGGGCAAGGACACCAACCTGCTCCCGGTGGTGGTCAAGGCCTACCGCTACTGACCGGGCGCCGAACGCCGGTATGCCTGCCGCTCGACCGGTCGAGCGGCAGGCACACCGGCGTTCGGCCGGTCCGTCGTCCCGGTACCGGGTCGATGGGCCACCGGGTCAGTTGACGGAGCGGAGGATGACGTCCTCGTAGTCCCAGGCCGGGTCCTCGCCGCCGTCCGGCCCGGCCGCGGTCTCGAGACCGCTCTCGAGACCGTTCTCGAGGTCGGCCTCAAGACTGCTCTCGGGGCCGGCCTCGACGCCGGCGACGGGTTCCGCGAACCCGAGATCGGTACGGAGACCGGCGTGGAAGTCGGTGCGGAGGTCGGTGCGGCCGGCGCCGGCGGGGCGCAGTTCGGCGGCCAGGAGTTCGGTCGGCTCGGCGATTCGTCCATTCTGCGTGTCCATGGATCCATAGTGGTTCGGGCTGCCGGTACGGGCCCGCTGCCCGGCCGCAGAGCCCCCCGATCGGGTGTACGGGTGGTACCCGCCTCCCCCTTTCCGGCCACCGCCACCCGGTCGGCGGGTGCGGGCAACCCGTGCGCGCCAACCCGGCTGGCCGGGCCCGGGGCGCGACCTTAGCTTCGAGGCGGCGGACCGGCCCGCATGCCGTCCGTGACCGCGACGTCTGGAAGCCGGCTGCTCTTCGATGACTGCTCTCCTCTCTCCGGCGCGCCCGCTGATCCGGGCCGCTGCCGTTCTGCTGTCCTGCGCCGCCACGGTGCCCGCCGGGCTGGCCGCCGCCCCGGCCGCGGCGGCCCCCACCGGCCCGACCGTGCACCGGGTCGCGCCCGGTGCCTCCGTCCAGGCCGCCCTGGACGCGGCCGCTCCCGGCGACGTGGTGGAGCTCGCCGCGGGCCGCTACCCGGGTAGCGTGACCCTCTCCACCGACCGCGTGACCCTGCGCGGCCAGGGCGTCGCCACCGTCCTGGTGCCCGATCCGGCCGACCGCGGCGCCTGCGCGCGGGCCGGCAACGGCGTGTGCGTGACGGGCAGTTCGGACCCGCAGGGCGTGCCGGTGCACACGGTGTCGGGGGTGGTGGTGGAAGCGCTGACGGTCGCGGGCTTCCCGCGCAACGGCGTGGGCGCGGCCGTCACCGACCGGCTGACGGTGCGCGGGGTGGCGGCGCACGACAACGGCCTGCAGGGCATCAGTGTCGAGATGTCGACCCGTACCGCGCTGACCGACAACGAGGCCCGGGACAACGGCCAGGCGGGGATCTTCGTCGCCAACTGGTACGACCGCAAGGGCGGTGCGCTGGAGACCCTCGGCACCGAGGTGTCCGAGAACCGGCTGACCGGGAACCGGATCGGCCTGCAGCTGCGCCGGGTGCGCGGGCTGACGGTGGCGGCCAACCTGGCGTCCGGGAACTGCGGCGGCGTGTTCGTGGTCGGCGACGACGGGGTGCCGCGGGCGGGGGCGCTGACCGTGCGGGACAACGTGGTGCGGGCGAACAACCGGTACTGCCCGCCCAATCCGCGGCTCGACTTCGTCCAGGGCACCGGCATCCTGCTGACCGGCACCGAGGACGTCACGGTCTCCGGCAACCAGGTCAGCGACCACACCGGCGCGTCCCCGATGTCGGGCGGCATCGTGCTGTACCCGAGCGTGGTCGGCGCGCCCAACGCCCGGGCCACCGTCACCGGGAACGCGCTGCGCGACAACCGGCCCGCCGACCTCGCCGACCGGGATCCGCGCGGCACCGGCAACACCTTCACCGGCAACGTCTGCGGCGCCTCCGAGCCCGCCGGCCACTGCTGATCCCCACTCGCCCCTCCGCTCGTCCTCCGAAGAAAGGCCATGCCCGTGACCTCCGCCCCCACCACCGCCCCGCCGAACCCGACCGCGCCCCAGGCCCCGGCCGTCCCGCCCGCGATGCTGCTGCGCGAGCTGGTGTTCGGCGCCGCCTGCGCGGGTGCGGTCCGTGCCGCCGCGAGCCTGCGGCTGCCGGACGCGCTGGAGCAGGAGCCCGCCACCGCCGAGGAGTTGGCCGGGCGGCTGGACGTCGAGCCCGGCCCGCTGCGGCGGCTGCTGCGCGCGCTGGCCTGCTACGAGGTGTTCGCCGAGGACGCCGACGGCCGCTACCGGCACACCCCGCTGTCGCGCCTGCTGCGCGCCGACGAGCCGGGCAGCCTGCGCGACATCGCCCTGTGGTGCACCGAGCCGTGGACCTGGCAGTCCTGGTCCCGGCTGGACGACGCGGTGCGCACCGGGCGCAGCGTGTTCGGCGACGCCTTCGGCAAGGAGTTCTTCCAGTACCTGCACGACGACGCGCCGGAGTCCGCCGCGCTGTTCAACCGGGCGATGACCCAGTCCAGCCGGCAGTCCGCGCAGGACCTGGCGGGTTTCCTCGACCTGGCGGGCGTCGCCTCGGTGGCCGACATCGGCGGCGGCCAGGGCCAGGTGCTGGCCGAGCTGATGGAGCGCCACCCCGGTCTGCACGGCACCCTGCTGGACCTGCCGAAGGTGGTCGAGCACGCGGACCCGCGGCTGCTGCCGGGCGGTTCGCTGGCCGACCGGGTCCGGCTGGTGCCCGGGGACTGCCGCACCGCCGTGCCGGTGCAGGCGGACCTGTACCTGGTGAAGAACATCCTGGAGTGGGACGACGACTCCACCCGCCGGACGCTGCGCAACCTGCGCCAGGTGGCCCGGCCGGGCGCCCGGGTGGTGATCGTGGAGAACCTGGTGGACGACTCCCCCTCGATGCGGTTCACCACCGCGATGGACCTGCTGCTCCTGCTGAACGTCGGCGGCGCCAAGCACACCCTGGGCAGCCTGACCGCGCTGATCGCCGAGTCCGGCCTGCGGCTGGACGCGGTCGCCCCGGTCAACCCGTACCTGCACGCCTTCTCCTGCACCGTGCCGTAGCGGGACGTGACGGAAGGGGCCGCCCGGAGGGTTCCGGGCGGCCCCTTCCGTCACGTCCCGGTCAGTGCGCGGCGGCCTCCTCGGCGGCCATCTCGGCGACCAGTCCGGTGGTGTGCCGGCCGGCCCGGAAGCGCGGGTCGGCGAGGGTGCGGCGCAGGTAGCCGGTGGTGGTGCGGACGGTGGGGCCGTCGATCCGGAACTCGCCGAGGGCCCGGTCGAGCCGGGCGATCGCCTGTTCGCGGTCGGGCGCCCAGGCGACGGTCTTGGCCAGCAGCGAGTCGTAGTCGGGGCCGATCAGCCAGCCCGGGTAGGCGTGGGTGTCGACCCGGACGAACGGGCCGCCGGGCGGGACGAACTCGGTGAGCAGCCCGGGGGTGGGCAGGAAGCCGCGGTCGGGGTCCTCGGCGTTGACCCGGGCCTCGACGGCGGCGCCGCGCGGCCGGACGGCGTCCTGGCGCAGGGTGAGCGGTTCGCTGGCGGCGATGGTGAGCTGTTCGCGGACCAGGTCGATGCCGGTGACCATCTCGGTGACGGGGTGCTCCACCTGGAGACGGCAGTTGACCTCCATCAGGTGGAACCGGCCGTCGGGGGCGAGCACGAACTCGAAGGTGGCGGCGCCGACGTAGCCGACGGCGAGCGCGCCGCGGACGGCGGCGGCGCAGATCTCGCGGCGCAGCGGGTCGGGCAGGTTGGGCGCCGGGGACTCCTCGATCAGCTTCTGGTGGCGGCGCTGCACGGAGCAGTCGCGTTCGGCGAGGTGGACGGCGTTGCCGTGGCTGTCGCAGAGCACCTGGACCTCGATGTGCCGGGCGCCGTCCACGTAGCGTTCCAGGTAGAGCCGTTCGTCGCCGAAGACGGCGCGGGCGTGGGCCCGGGTCTCCTGGTAGGCGCCGGCCATGTCGGCGTCGTCGCGGACCACGGCCATGCCGCGTCCGCCGCCGCCGGCCACCGCCTTGAGGATGACGGGGTAGCCGACCCGGGCGGCGGTGGCGCGGGCCTCGGCGGGGCTGCGGACGGCGCCGACCGAGCCGGGCAGCACGGGCAGTCCGGCCTCGCCCATCAGGCGGCGGGCGACGGCCTTGTCGCCGAGCTGCTCCATGACGCGCGGCGGCGGGCCGATGAAGGTCAGGCCGTTGGCCTCGCAGATCTCGGCGAAGTCGGGGTCCTCGGAGAGGAAGCCGTAGCCGGGGTGGACGGCCTGGGCGCCGGTGAGCTTGGCGGCCTCGACGATGGAGGGGATGTGCAGGTAGCTGAGCCGGGCGGTGGGCGGCCCGAGGTGGACGGCGCGGTCGGCGAAGCGGACCACCGCCGAGTCGCGGTCGGCGGTGGAGTGCACGGCGACGGTGCGGATGCCCATCTCCCGGCAGGTGCGGGCGATCCGCAGGGCGATCTCGCCGCGGTTGGCGATCAGCACGGTGGAGAACACGCCGCCCCCTCAGGCCGGTTCGACGGCGATCAGCCGCTGCTGGAACTCGACGGGCGTGCCGTCCTCGGCCAGGATCTCCACCACCCGCCCGGCGGTGTCGGCCTCGACGGGGCTCATCATCTTCATCACCTCGAGGATGCCGATCGGCTGGCCGACCGCCACGGTGTCGCCGACGCTGACGAACGGCGGCGCGCCGGGCTCGGGCGAGCGGTAGAAGGTGCCGACCATCGGCGCGCGCACGTGCCGGGCGGTGCCCTCGTCGGGCGGTTCGTCCGCCGCGGGGGGAGCGGCCGCGACGACCTGCTGCTCCCCGACCGGCCATTCGACCTCGACGGCGGTGCCCAGGTGTTCGAGCCGGATCCGGCTGGGCGGGCGGGTGGTGGTGCGGGCGAGTTCGGCGACGCTGCGGCACAGCGCGGTGAGGTCGGCGACCGGGTCCGCGACGGCGCCGTCGCCGATCAGGGTGATCCGGCCGCGCTGGGCCTCGTGCTTCACCTCGACGGTCATGGCTGGCTCCAATCTGCCGCGGCCGCGCCGGTGCCGGTGTCGGTGCCGTAGCGGTGGAAGCGGGCCCGGCGGTCGGCGCGCAGCCGGTCCGGGTCCCAGGGGATCAGTTCGTGCAGGGCCGCGGTGACGGCGGCCTCCAGCAGGTCGGCGGCGGCGGCGTGGTCCTGGTGGGCGCCGGCGGGCGGTTCGGGGACGATGCCGTCGACGATGCCGAGGCTGAGCAGGTCGCCGGGGTGCAGCCGGAGCGAGGCGGCGGCCGCGGGGGCGGCCTGCGGGTCCTTCCACAGGATGGCGGCGCAGCCCTCGGGGCTGATCACCGAGTAGGTGCCGTTGGCGCAGACCAGCACCCGGTCGGCGACGGCCAGGGCGAGCGCGCCGCCGCTGCCGCCCTCGCCGATCAGTACGGCGACGATCGGGACGGGCAGCCGGGCCATCAGCCGGAGGTTCTCGGCGATGGCGGCGGCCTGCCCGCCGGTCTCGGCCTCGGGGCCGGGGTTGGCGCCGGGGGTGTCGATCAGGGTGACGACGGGGATGCCCAGTTTGGCGGCCAGCCGCATCAGCCGGGCGGCCTTGCGGTAGCCGGAGGGCTGGGCCATGCCGAAGTTGCGGCGGCGGCGCTCGCCCAGGTCGGGGCCGCCCTTGTGGTGGCCGATCAGGACGACGGGGGTGCCGGCCAGGCGCCCGGTGCCGGCCACGATGGCGGGGCAGTCCTCGGCGAGCCGGTCGCCGTGCAGTTCCTGGAAGTCGTCGACCAGGCGGCGGACGTAGTCGAGGGTGGTGGGCCGTTCGGGGTGCCGGGCGAGCCGGACGCTGCGCCAGGGGTCGCGGCCGACCAGGTCGTCGGCGGCGCGCAGGATGGCGGCGCCGTCGCCGGGCGGCAGCGGGCCGGTGACGGCGCGCAGGCCGAGCAGCCGGCCGAGGACGGGGCGCAGGCCGACCCGGGGGACGACGTCGTCGACCATGCCGTGGGCGAGCAGGAACTCGGCGGTCTGGAAGCCCTCGGGGAGTTTCCCGCCGGTGGTCTGTTCGATGACGCGCGGCCCGGCGAAGCCCATCCGGGCGCCGGGTTCGGCGAGGATCACGTCGGCGAGGGTGGCGAAGGAGGCGGCGACGCCGCCGTAGGTGGGGTCGGTGACGATCGAGACGGTGAGGACGCCGGCCTCGTCGAGTTCGGCCATCGCCTGGGCGGTCTTGGCCATCTGCATCAGCGACAGCACGCCCTCCTGCATCCGGGCGCCGCCGCTGGCGGTGACCAGCACCAGCGGGACGCGCCGTTCCAGGCTGGTGCGGGCGGCGTGGGTGATCAGGGCGCCGACGGCGCAGCCGAGGCTGCCGCCGAGGAAGCGGAAGTCCATCACGGCGACGACGCAGGGCTGGCCCTCGACGGTGCCGGCGGCGCACAGCACGGCCTCGGGCAGGCCGGTGTCGGCGCGGGCCCGCTCCAGGCGTTCGGCGTAGGGCCGGCTGTCGACGAAGCCGAGCGGGTCGTGCAGGGCGGGCACCGGTCCGATGCTCTCGGCGGTGCCCGGGTCGAGCAGTTGGTCGAGCCGCTCGGGGGCGGTGAGCCGCCCGTGGTGCCCGCAGTCGGGGCACACGTGCAGGGCGCGCGTCCAGCGTTTGCCGTAGACCAGGGCGCCGCAGCCTGCGCAGCGCACCCAGTCCGCCGGTTCGGTCCGCTCGGCCACGGCGGCTCTCCCTTCCCTGCTGCGTACGCGGTGCGTACGGGGTTCAGCGGTCCCAGCGGTAGAACTCGTGCGCCATGGCGTCCTTGGGGCTGCGCCAGGTCGCCGGGTCGTAGGCGTCGACGTAGACGGCGAGGCGTTCGCTGACGTCGCGGAACTCGGGGTGCGCGGCGTACTTGGCGACCTCGGGTCCGGCGGGGCGCTCGGACTCGATGAGGTGCAGGTAGACGTCGCCGAACTGGAACAGGCTGCGGCCGCTGACGCCGATCAGGCCGGGCAGGGCGCCGCGGTCGGAGTCGGCGAAGACGCCGGCGATGTGGTCGGCGGTGCCGGGCTTCATCCGGGCGACGATCAGGGCGCGGTGCACGTCGTTCATCCGACCGCTCCGGCGCGGTGCTCGACCTTGGCGCGGATCAGCTCCATCTGGACCTTGGAGTTCTGGTTGATCCGGTCGGTCATGCCCTGGTCGTCGACGGGGGCGGTGGGCTTCATGGCGAAGTCCTGGATCCAGCGCATGCTGGTGCCCTGCGGGTGCTCCTCGTACTCCCAGCGGATCTCCATGAACTCGAACGGGCCGGGTTCGACCCGGCGGGCCCGGACGGCGAGCTTGTCGCGGTCGGCCTCGCGCTCGGAGACCCAGCTCCAGACCTGGCCGTTCTCGTCGGGGTGCATGGTGAGCCGGAAGCGGACCAGCTCGCCCTGCCGGTCGAGGACCTCGACGGAGGCGTACTCGCTGAACAGTTGGGGCCAGTTCTCCAGGTCGTTGGTGACGTCCCAGACCAGGTCGAGGGGCGCGTTGATGACGATCGTGTTGTCGGTGTGTCCGGGCATCTCAGGCACCAGCCTTCACGGTGGAGTTGACGGTCTGCAGGAACTCGGCGACGGGGCGGCCGAGCAGGTCGGAGGAGTCGATGGAGACGCCGTAGCGGTTCTCCACGTCGGCGAGGACGCCGAGCACGCCGAGCGAGTCGACGCCGAGGTCGAGGAACATGCAGCCGGGGTCGGCGAGTTCGTCGACGGTGACGGCGACGCCGGCCCGGGTCTTGATCAGGGTGGCGAGTTCCTCGTAGGTGATCTCGGAGGCCATGTCGTGCTCCTTCGGGGGTCAGGGGCGGCGCAGCACCAGGGCGGCGTTGGAGCCCATCAGGCCGCGGCTGAGCACCAGGGCGGTGCGCAGTTCGGCGGCCCGCGGGTAGCCGGTGACCAGGTCGAGGCCGTGCGGGCAGTCCGCGGTGTGCGGGGTGGGCGGGACCAGGCCGTGTTCGAGGGCGAGCACGGCGGCGGCGGTGTCCAGGGCGGGGGCGCCGCAGTGGGCGCGGCCGAGGCCGGCCTTGGGGGCGGTGACGGGGACGCGTCCGGCGTGGTCGCCGAGGGCGTCGGCGAGGGCGAGCGCCTCGGCGCGGTCGGCCTCGGGGACGCCGAGGGCGTCGGCGAAGACCACGTCGACCTCGTCGGGGGCGCAGTGCGCTTCGGCGAGGGCGCCGCGGATCGCGTGGGCGAGCCCTTCGCGGCTCTCGCTCCAGCGGGCGGCGCCGGTGAAGGTCGCGGTGTGGCCGGCGATCCGGGCCCGGGGGCGGGCGCCGCGCAAGCGGGCGGTGTGCTCGTCCTCGACGACGAACATGGCGCCGCCCTCGGCGGGGACGAACCCGGCCGCGTCGCTGCCGAATGGGCGGTAGGCGCGTTCGGGGTCCTCGGTGGTGGACAGTCCGGGGTAGCCGAGCTGGCAGACCATCGAGTAGGGGGCGACGGGGGCCTCGGCGGCGCCGGCCAGTACGGCGTCGGTGCCGCGGGCGACGGCCCGGGCGGCGTGCGCGAGGGCGTCGAGGCCGCCGGCCTCGTCGGAGGCGACCACGCCGCAGGGGCCCTTGAAGCCGCCGCGGATGGAGATCTGGCCGGTGGAGGCGGCGTAGAACCAGGCGATCGACTGGTAGGGGCCGACGTGGTGCGGCCCCTCGGCCCACAGGTGCTGGAGTTCGCGCTGGCCGAACTCGCCGCCGCCGGAGCCGGCCGCGGTGACCACGGCGACGGCGAACGGGTCGTCGGGGTGGTCGGCCAGGTCGGCGTCGGCCATGGCGAGTTCGGCCGCGGCCATGGCGAAGTGGGTGAACCGGTCGGTCTGGACGAGGTAGCGCGGTTCGACGTACTCCTCGGCGTCGAAGCCGCGGACCAGGCCGGCGACCTTGAGCGGCAGGTTCTCGCAGCCCTCCCGGTCGATCGGGGCGAGCGCCGAGCGGCCCTCGCGCAGGGCCTTCCAGTAGTCGTCGGCGCCGATGCCGTTGGGCGCGACCACGCCGACTCCGGTGATCACCGCGCAGCGTTGGTTCATGCGGCCGCCTCCACCCTGCTCAGCACCACCGCGGACTGGAAGCCGCCGAAGCCGCTGCCGACCGACAGCACGTGGCGCAGCGGCAGTTCGCGGGCGGTGCGGGGGACGTAGTCGAGGTCGCACTCGGGGTCGGGCTCGGTGTAGTTCGCGGTGGGCGGGACGACGCCGTGGTGCAGGGCGAGGGTGCAGGCGACGAGTTCGATGGCGCCGATCGCGCCGAGCGAGTGCCCGACCATCGACTTGATGGAGCTCATCGGGACGCGCCGGGCGTGCTCGCCGAGCGAGCGCTTGACGGCGGCGGTCTCGTGCCGGTCGTTCTGCTTGGTGCCGGAGCCGTGCGCGTTGACGTAGTCGACGGCCTCGCCGGGGAGTCCGGCGTGGGCCAGGGCCCGGTCGATGGCCCGGGACATCTCCAGGCCCTCCTGGGTGAGGCCGGTCATGTGGTACGCGTTGCCGAAGGTGGCGAAGCCGCCGAGTTCGGCGTAGATCCGGGCGCCGCGCCGCTCGGCGTGCTCCCACTCCTCCAGGACCAGGACGGCGCCGCCCTCGCCGAGCACGAAGCCGTCCCGTCCGGCGTCGAAGGGGCGGGAGGCGTGCTCGGCGTCGTCGTTGCGGGCCGAGGTGGCCTTGATGGCGTCGAAGCAGGCGACGGTGATCGGGGAGATCGGCGAGTCGCAGGCTCCGGCGACGATCACGTCGGCGCGGCCCTCCTCGATGGCGAGGGCGGCGTAGCCGACGGCGTCCAGGCCGGAGGTGCAGCCGGTGGAGACGGTCTGCACGGGGCCGTGGGCGCCGATCTGCTCGGCGACGGCGGAGGCCAGGGTGGACGGGGAGAAGGCCCGCTCCAGGTGCGGCGCGGCGGGGGCGTGGTCGACGTCCCAGTGTTCGCCGCGGCCGCTGACCAGCACGTAGTCGCGCTCCAGCCGGGTGGTGCCGCCGACGGCGGTGCCGAGCGAGACGCCGATCCGCCAGGGGTCCTCGCGCGCCGGGTCGAGTCCGGCGTCGGCGACCGCCTCGGCGGCGGCGACCAGCGCGAACTGCACGTACCGGTCGTTGCGGGCGGTCTGCTCGGGGGTGAGGCCGTGGGCAGCGGGGTCGAAGTCGCACTCGGCGGCGATCCGGGAGCGGAAGCCCTCCGGGTCGAACAGGGTGATGCCGCGGGTGGCGGTGCGGCCCTCGGTGAGCAGTGACCAGAACCGGGGGACGCCGATGCCGCCGGGGGCGACCACGCCGATCCCGGTCACCGCGACCCGGCGGGTCACGAGGCCGCCCCGGCCGGTTCCGGCGGTCCCGCCTCGGTGGCGCTCTCCTCGGTGTCGACGTGCCCGAGCTCGGGGCGCGGGGCGAGCGGGCCGAGGTGGAAGACCATCCGGGCCTGGGTGGCGCCGACGTTGCGGAAGCGGTGCCGCATCCCGATCGGGATCATCAGCCCCTGGTCGGGCCGCAGCTGCCGGGTGGCGCCGTCGAGGTCGACCTCCAGCTCGCCGGAGATCACGAACACGAACTCCTCGGAGTACGGGTGGTAGTGCTCGCCGATCCGCTCCCCCGGTTCGACGATCGCCACGCCCATGAATCCGCTGGTGGCGCCGACCGCCGGCGGGGTGAGCATGGCCCGCAGGTCGCCGCCGCGCTTGCGGTTGGGGGGCGCGTCGTCGACGTGGACGATGCGTGGCATCTCGGTGGTCACGGTGGGTTCCTCTCGTGGCGGGCGTGCGGGGGGCTGGAGCGGCCGGTCAGTCCTCGGCCGAGCTGCGGTCGGTGACGAGGGCCATCGCGCACTCGGCGAGCAGGCGGCGCAGGCCGTCGGGGGTACGCTCGGCGGGTTCGGCGAGCTTGCCGAGGACGGCGGCGGCGCGCGGGCCGGCCAGGCCGAGGGCGGCGGCCGGGTCGTCGGCGGGGTCGGTGAGCAGGTCGACCAGCCGGACCACCAGGTCGTCGTGCCGGTAGACGGTGGCGCGCACCAGCGGGCCGCCGGGGTCGGCGGCGGCGTGCTCGTCCTCCTCGGCCAGCAGTTCGGCGAGGGCCGCGCCGGCGCCGGGGCGGACGGGGTACAGGTAGGCGTGCCGCTGCACCAGGCCGCTCCGGAGGGCGGCGTGGTGGTGGACGGCGGGCAGGGCGGCGCGCTGGAAGAAGTCGCGGGCGGAGAGCGGGTCGTCCAGGTCGCGGTCCTCCTCCAGGTAGGGGTTGAGCGCCTCCTCGACGGCCCGCACCCCGGGCTGCCGGGCGACGTGCCGCAGCGCGGCGGGCAGGTCGCCGGCCACCTCGACGCAGCGCACGACCCGGTTGCCGTGCATGAACAGCGAGGTGCGCAGCAGGCGGGTGGTGTCGTCGACCCGGGCCTGCGGGGAGCGGTAGCCGGCCAGCAGTTCGGCGGCCTTGGCCTCGGCGCCGGGCTTGACGGTGAAGCTGAGCGCGTGCCGGACCACGCCGTCCGGGCCGGGGCGCGGCACGCCGGGGACGCCGGGGTGGTGCTCGCCGGGGCGCAGCGGCGGGACGGTGGTGTCGGTGGCGGTGGTGCCGTGGGTCTCGCGCAGCACGCTGTAGCGCAGCGAGCGGGTGTCGCTGACGCAGCCGTGCATCGGCTTGACCATCTCGCGGTGGGCGGGGCTGTCGACCCAGGCCAGGAAGGGCTCGGCGCTCTCCCACTCGCTGGTGATCAGCCAGCGGGACGGGTCGTCGATGGACTGGCAGAGCTGGTCGCTGACGTGGCCGGGGACGGCCGAGACCTGGTAGCGCAGCAGTTCGTACGCCTCCAGGAAGCGGTCCTGGGCGCCGTCGTGGACGTCCAGCATCAGGACGACGCGGAGCCGGCCCGGGGTGGGCCGGCCCGCGGTGGTGGTCTCCTCGGGTTCGGAGAGCAGGGTCATGTCGGTGGTTCCTGTCGTCGGTTCGCGGTTGGTCCGCGGCGTGTTCGCGGTTCGGCCACGAAGGGCCCTTCGCCGGGTTCGTGGGCGGGCCTCGGGCGGCCGGGCCGGCCGGCGGAGCGGGCGGCGGTTCGCCCTCGATCGTCACGGCGGGGCGGGGGCGGCGCGAGACTTCGCGGCCATCCGGGCGACGTACCCTGCGTGGCCGCCCGCGGCGGGGGATGGATGTCGGGTCTGGCGCGTCCCGCGCCCCGCACGGATGGAGCAGAGCTGATGAACACACAGATGGCGGACCGGGTGCCGGTCCTGATCGCGGGGGGTTCGCTGGTCGGGCTGTCGGCCTCGCTCTTCCTCGGCCGGCTCGGCGTGCCGCACCTGCTGGTGGAGCGGCACGCCGAGACCTCCCGGCACCCGCGCGGCCGCGGGAACAACCTCCGCACCATGGAGCTGTTCCGGGGCGCCGGCGTCGAGCAGGACGTCCGGGACGCGGCGTCCGTGCTGGCCGGCAACCACGGCATCCTGCAGGCCGAGACGCTCTCCGGCGGGGAGCAGGAGTGGCTGTTCCGGGAGATCGACCCCGGCGGGGGGCTGGCCAGGTTCAGCCCGTCCTCGTGGTGCCTGTGCAGCCAGAACGACCTGGAGCCGGTGCTGCTGCGGCACGCCGCCGAGCGCGGCGACGTGCGGTTCAACACCGAGCTGCTCTCCTTCGCCCAGGACGCCGACGGGGTGACGGCCCGGCTGCGGGACCGGGCCACCGGCGAGGAGCGGGAGGTGCGGGCCGATTACCTGCTCGCGGCGGACGGGCCGCGCAGCCCCGTCCGGGAGCGGCTGGGCATCGGGCAGTCCGGGCGCGGCGACCTGTTCCACAACGTCTCGGTGACCTTCCGGGCCAAGCGGCTGGCCGAGGTGGTCGGCGACCGGCTCTTCATCGCCTGCTACCTGACCGCCCCGGACGGCGCGGGCGCGCTGCTGCCGGTCGACAACCGCGAGCAGTGGGTCTTCCACCTGCCCTGGCACCCCGAGCGCGGCGAGGCCGTCGAGGACTTCACCGACGACCGGTGCGTGGCGCACATCCGGGCCGCGGCCGGGGTGCCCGACCTGGACGTGGAGATCACCGGCCGGGCGCCCTGGCACGCCGCCGAGCGGGTCGCCGACCGGTACCGCACCGGGCGGGTCTTCCTGTGCGGCGACTCCGCCCACGAGATGCCGCCGACCGGGGCGTTCGGCTCCAACACCGGCATCCAGGACGCGCACAACCTGGCCTGGAAGCTGGCCGCGGTGCTCGGCGGCTGGGGCGGCCCGCGCCTGCTGGAGTCGTACGAGGCGGAGCGGCGGCCGGTGGCCGTGCAGACCGCGGCCCGGGCCGCGGCGCGGTCGGTCGAGCACCAGCACCCCGGTTTCGACGCGGCGCCGGCGGGCGGGCCGCGCACCAACGTACTGGCGGTGGCGCTCGGCTACCGGTACGCCGAGGGCGCGCTGGTCGGGGCGGACGCCACCGCCGGGGTGATCCCGGAGCGCTTCGCCGCGACCGGCGAGGTCGGCACCCGGGCCCCGCACCTGTGGCTGCGCGACCGGGACGGCGCCCGGCTCTCCACGCTCGACCTGTTCGTGCGCGAGCCCGTGCTGCTGGCGCCCGCGGCGGGTGGGGAGCAGTGGCCGGCCGCGGCGCGGGCGGTGGCCGAGGAGACCGGGGTGCCGATCCGCTGCCTGCTGCTCGGCGAGGGCGGCGACCTCGTCCCCGAACCGGTGCCCGACGCCCCGGCCGGCCGGGGCCCGGCCGGGCCGAGCGGCTGGCCCGCCGTCTACGGCCTGCGGCCGGGCGGCGCCGTGCTGGTCCGCCCCGACGGCTTCGTCGGCTGGCGCGCCGCCAGCTCCGTCGGCGACCCGGTCGGCGCGCTGCGGGTGGCCGCCCTCGGCGTGGCGGGGCGGTAGGCCGGGCGGGCCCGGCCGGCCGCGCGCCGGTCAGGCCCGCCGTTCCCCGGACTCCCCGCGGGGCCGCTCGGTGAAGGGCTCGGCCGCGGCGAGGAGGGCGAGCAGGATGAAGGCGAGCACGACGGCGAGGCTGAGCTGGAAGGCCGTGGGGTAGTCGGCGGGGGTGCGGAGGTGGCCGAAGAAGGTGGCTCCGACGGTGGCGATGCCGGCGGCGGAGCCGATCCGCTGGGCGGTCTGCAGGACGCCGCCGGCCGAGCCGGCCCGGGCGACGGGGACTTCGTTGAGGGTGAGGGCCTGGTTCGGGGAGACCACCAGGCCGCTGCCCAGGCCGGCCAGCAGGAGCGGCAGGGCGGTGGCCCAGCCGATCCCGGGGCCGTCGAAGAAGTGCACGGTGAGGGCGGCGAGCGCGAGGCCGACGGCGACGGTGGCCAGGCCGACCGCGATCAGCCGGCGGCCGTAGCGGGTGACCAGGCGGCCGCCGACGGTGGAGGCGACCGCCGAGGCGAGCGCGAACGGGGTGATGGCCAGGCCGGCCTGGAGGGCGGTGTAGTGGCGGCCGGACTGCAGGTAGAGGGTGAAGACGAAGAAGACCGCGGTGAACCCGGCGAAGTAGAGCAACGAGACCAGCGCGCCGTAGGTGAAGGAGCGGGTGCGGAACAGCGCGGGGTGCACCAGGGGCTCGCGGTGGCGGGCGTAGTGGCCCTCCCAGCGGGCGAAGGCGGCCAGCACCAGGGCGGCGGCGGCCAGCAGCAGCCACTTGCGGGCGCCGTGCCACTGGGACTGGACCAGCGGGAGCAGCAGCAGGACGGTGCCGGTGCCGAGCAGCAGCACGCCGACCGGGTCGAAGTCGCGGCGGGCGCAGGTGTCGGGGGTGGGGGCGGGCAGCAGGCGGCGGGCCAGCGGGAGGGCGGCGAGGCCGATCGGCAGGTTGACGTAGAAGACCCAGCGCCAGCCCTCGGCGGTGCCGAAGGCGGCGATCAGCAGGCCGCCGAGCAGCGGGCCGACGGCGGTGGAGAAGCCGATGGTGGTGCCGAGCAGGCCGAAGGCGCGGGCCCGTTCGGCGCCGCGGAAGAGCTGCTGGATGAAGCCGGAGACCTGCGGGACCAGCAGCCCGCCGGACATGCCCTGCAGCAGCCGGGCGACGACCAGCCAGGTCTCCCCCTGGGCGGCGCCGGCCAGCGCGCTGGTGGCGGTGAACAGGGCCAGGCCGGCCAGGAAGACCGGGCGGCGGCCGATCGCGTCGCCGAGCCGCCCGGCGGGGACCAGGACGAGTCCGAAGGCCAGCGAGTAGCCGGAGAGCACCCATTGGAGTCCGGCCTCGGACATGTGCAGTCCGCTGCGCACGGACGGCAGGGCGACGTTGACGATCGACACGTCGAGCAGGGTCATGAAGCCGGCGACCAGGCACACCGCGAGAGCCCGCCAGCGGCGCACTTCCTCGGTGGCGGCGCCGGCTGTCGTGGGCTGGGTCATCCGGGTTCCCTTCCGTCCGGCGTCCAGTCTCGGAGGAGGGGGCGGCGGCGGGCGGGCGGCGCGCCGGGGGTGGGCCGGTCGGCTGACGCCGGGTCAGGGGGCGGGCGGCAGGTCGAGCGGGATGCTGCGGGCGTCGGCGGCGGCGGGCGGGGTGGCGCCGAGGTCGGTGAGGGTGGTGATCACCACGGCGTCGGGGCCGGGCAGCCAGTTGCTGGTCTTGGACTGGACGGTGACGGTCTGGGTCTGCGGGGTGCCGTCGCAGACCACCAGGGTCGGCGAGGTGCGGGTGGAGCCGAAGGCGATGGTGGCGGGGTCGTCGGGGTCGGTCTGCTCGACGGAGGTGTTCAGCGAGCGGGGCCGGTCGGTGGGCGCGCAGGTGTAGGCGAGGGTGACCCGGGCCCGGCTGGGGACCTTCGGGTCGATGACGGCGCCGGTGATCGAGATCGTGGTCGCGGCGGGGGTGCCGGCGGGGTCGTCGGCGGCGGTGGCCGGGGCGGCGGTGGTGAGGGCGAGCAGGCCGACGGCGGCGGTGAGGAGGCGGACGGGCACGGGGGGCCTTTCGGTCGGTGGCGGGATTGCCTCCGACTGTCCGTCAGTTCCGCGGTCCGGGCGAGCGGTCGGCGCCCGGGCGGGTGTCAGCCCGCCCGGTACGGGAGTTCGATCTCCGCCCAGACCACCTTGCCGTGCCGGGTGGGGCGGCTGCCCCAGCGGTGCGCGAGCTCGCTGATCAGGTGGATGCCCCGGCCGCCCTCGTCCTCCTCCGCGGAGCTGCGCAGCCGGGGCGGCTGGCCGCCGGCGTCGGAGACCTCCAGGGTGAGGGTGCGGTCGCGGAAGATCCGCAGCCGGCGCGGGGCGTCGGCGTGCAGCAGGGCGTTGGTGACGAGTTCGCTGACCACGAGTTCGGCGTAGTCGGTGAGCCCGGACAGGCCCCAGGTCTCCAGGGTGGCGCGGGTGAAGCGGCGGGCGCGGGCGGGCAGCGGGCCCTCGCTGGGCAGCAGCAGGGTGGCGATCCGGTCGGCGGGGACGGGCAGGACGCGGGCCATGATCATGGCGATGTCGTCCTCGGTGCCGTCGGTGACCAGGGCGGAGAGCGCGGCGTCGCAGCTCTCCTCCAGGGTGCGGCCGGGGGTGGCGAGGGTGCGGGCGAGCAGGTCGATGCCCTCGTCGAGGTCGCGGCCGCGGCGCTCGACCAGGCCGTCGGTGTAGAGGGCGAAGGTGGAGCCGGGCGGCAGGGTGAACTCGATCGACTCGAAGCCGCCGCCGCCGACGCCGAGCGGGACGCCCGGCGGCAGCTCGATGACCTGGGCGGTGCCGTCGGGGTCGACCCGGACCGGCGGCAGGTGGCCGGCCGAGCAGACCACCACGCTGCGGTCCACCGGGTCGTACACGGCGCACACGCAGGTGGCGAACTGGCCCTCGCCGATCGCGGAGGCGGTCTCGTCGAGCCGGCCGAGGACCTGTTCGGGCGGCAGGTCGAGGGTGGCCAGGGTGCGGGCGACGGTGCGCAGTTGGCCCATGGTGGCGGCGGCCCGGATGCCGTGGCCCATCACGTCGCCGACCACCAGGGCGACGCGTCCGCAGGACAGCGGGACGACGTCGAACCAGTCGCCGCCGACCTCGCTGACCACGCTGGAGGGCAGGTAGCGGTGGGCGATCTCCAGGCCGAGGGTGCGGTGGATCTCCTGCGGGAGCAGGCTGCGCTGCAGGGTGAGGGCGGTCTCCCGCTCGCGCCGGTAGAGCCGGGCGTTGTCGATGGCCAGCGCGGTGCGGGCGACCAGTTCCTCGGCGAGCGAGACGTCGGCGGCGCCGAACGGCTCGGGGTTGCGGGTGCGGACGAACTCGGCGCCGCCGAGCACCATGCCGCGGGCGATCAGCGGCACCAGCAGGTACGAGTGGATGCCGGCGGCGACACCGGAGGCGACCCGGTCCGGGTCGGGGACCAGGCCGCGCAGCACCTCCTCGTCCACGTGCGGCTTGAGCAGCGGGCGGCCGCTGCGCAGGCACTGGGTGTAGACCCGGTGCGCGCCGTACTCGGTGGTCTCGCCGACGGTGTCGGAGACGGTGGTCAGCCCGGAGCCGTACGCCTCGCCGACCGCGACGGCGCGGACCTGGATGGACCGCTCGGGCTGGATCGGGGCGGGCTCCTCGCCGCGCAGCACCGGCTCCAGCAGGTCGACGGTGGCGAAGTCGGCGAACTTCGGGACGATCGCCTCGACCATCTCCTCGGCGGTGCGCTTGAGGTCGAGGGTGGTGCCGATCCGGGCGCCGGCCGCGGCGAGCAGGGTGAGGCGCTCCTGGGCGCGGGAGGCGCGGGCCTCGGCCTGGAAGCGCTCGGTGACGTCGATGATCGAGGAGGAGACGCCGAGCACCTTGCCGGTGGAGTCCTCCAGCCGGAAGTAGGACGCCGACCAGGCCCGGTCGCGGCGCGGGTCGCCGGGGACGCGCCCGTACGAGCGGGCGTCGACCACCGGTTTGCCGGTGGCGATGACCTGCCGCATCACGTTCTCGATCTCGGCGGCGTTGATGCCGGGCAGCACGGCGGAGATCCGGCGGCCGAGGTGCTCCTCGGCGCTGAGGCCGTTGATCCGGGCCAGCGCCTCGTTCAGCCGGACGAAGCGCAGGTCGGTGTCGTAGACGGCGAGGCCGATCGGGGACTGGTCGAAGAAGCCGTCCAGGACGGCCAGGTCGGACTCGACCTCGTGCAGCGCGTCGGTGTCGGAGGCGGTGGCCAGCAGCAGCGGGCGGCCGTCGGGGCCGGCCACCGGGTAGGTGTGGAACTCCAGCTCGACGGTGGAGCCGTCGCGGCGGCGCACGGGGTGGGTGCCGGACCAGCCGCGCCCGGCGACCAGCCGGTCGAACAGCTTCTCGGCGGCGGCCCGCTCCTGCTCGGGCAGCAGCAGCCGGACCGGGTGGGCGCCGATCGCCTCCTCGGCGCTCCAGCCGGTGAGCGCCTCGGCCTCCTGGCTCCAGTGCAGGATCCGGCCGTCCTCCTGGACCAGCGCGGTGGCCAGCGGGACCAGGCGGTGCCCGGCCAGGCGCGCGGAAGCGGCGCCCGCCGCGTCGCGGCCGGGCTTCTGTTCGAACCCGTGCGTGCTCAGTTGGCCACCTGCCCGGTACCTTCCCCGGTTCTGCCGGTAGTTCCGGCTTCCACCAGACTGCACGGCCCGCCGCACGCTGGCGACTGGTGGTCGTGCGGGCGGTCGGACCGAAGATGCGAGTGTGCTCGATCCGGACCGGTTCGGGCAAGGGTGCGACTCCCAACTGCCGGTCGGGGCCCGGTCCGAGCCGCAGGTGCGGGCCGGTGGGCCGGTTCAGCCCGCCAGTGCGGCGTCCAGCAGCCGGGACCACTGGCGGACCACGCCGGCCCGGCGCGGCCCGTCGTCGGTGAGCAGGTTGGCCAGGCCCAGGCCGCGGGCCAGGTCGAGGGTGGCCTGGACGGTCTCCCGGACGCCCGGGGCGGACTCGTCCGCGCCCAGGCACTCGACGGCGGCCCGGTGCGCCTCCCGGCCGATGTGGTTCTCCAGGCCGGTGATCCGGCTGCGCAGCGGCTCCTCGGTGGCGGCGGCCACCCACAGGTGCAGGGCGGCGCGGAACAGCGGGCCGGTGTAGAGGTGCACGATCATCTCCACCACCGCCTCGGTGCGGGCCGGGCCGGGCGGCGGCAGCTGTTCGACGTGCGCCAGGGCGGCGGCCAGCCGCTCGGCGGCGACGTGCTCGACGGCGGCGGTGAACAGGTCCTCGCGGGTGCGGAAGTGGTGCTGGGCGGCGCCGCGGGTGACGCCGGCCCGCTCGGCGACCACCAGCACCGTGGAGCCGTTCCAGCCGACCTCGGCCAGGCACTCCACCGCCGCCTCCAGCAGCCGTCTGCGGGTGGCGCGGCTGCGGTCCTGCCGGGGCGTGCGGGCGGCGGGGGCGCTGGTCGTCATCGGCGGCTCCTGGTCGGCGCGGGCGGGCTCCGGGTGCCGATCCTATGCACCGCCGGCCGGGATCCGGCCCTGCTGCGCGGCCCTGGCCCGCAGTTCGCGGCGCAGCACCTTGCCGCTGGCGGACTTCGGCACCGCGTCCAGGAACTCCACCTCGCGCACCTTCTTGTACGGGGCGACCCGGCGGGCCACGTACTCGATCACCTCCTGCTCGGCCAGTTCGCAGCCGAACGCGGGCACCACGTACGCCTTGGGGTGCTCGGCGCCGTGGGCGTCGGGGACGCCGATCACGGCGGCGTCGGCGATGCTCGGGTGGGTGAGCAGCACGGCCTCCAGTTCGGCGGGGGCGACCTGGTAGCCCTTGTACTTGATCAGCTCCTTCACCCGGTCGACCACGAACAGGTAGCCGTCGGCGTCGACGTGGCCGACGTCGCCGGTGTGCAGCCAGCCGTCCGGGTCGAGGGTCGCGGAGGTCTCGGACTCCCTGCCGAAGTAGCCGCGCATCACCTGCGGGCCGCGGAACAGCAGTTCGCCGTCCTCGCCGGGGCCGAGGTCGTGGTGCGGGGCCGTCAGGGAGCGGATCCGCAGTTCGGTGCCGGGGACCAGGCGGCCGACGGTGCCGGCCGGCGGGTTCGGGTCGCCGGGCGGGACGACGTGGGTGACCGGGGACAGCTCGGTCATGCCGTAGCCCTGCAGCAGGTGCGGCAGGCCCAGGCGGCGGGCGCAGGCGGCGGCCAGCTCGGCGTCCAGCGGGGCGGCGGCGCTCAGCACGTAGCGCACCGAGGACAGGTCGAAGCGGTCGACCAGCGGGTGCCTGGCCAGCGCGAGGACGATCGGCGGGGCCACGTACACCGCCTCGATCCGGTGGCGCTGGATGGCGGTCAGGAACTGCTCCAGGTCGAAGCGGGGCAGCACGACCACGGTGGCGCGGGCCCGCAGCGGGCGGTTGAGGAGCGCGGCCAGGCCGTAGATGTGGAAGAAGGGGAGCACCGCCAGGACGCGTTCGCCGGGGCCCGGGCCGAACAGCGCGTCGGTCTGGGCGAGGTTGGTGGACACCGAGCGGTGGGTGAGCATCACGCCCTTGGGCAGGCCGGTCGTCCCGCTGGAGTACGGCAGCACCGCCAGGTCGGCGGCCGGGTCGATCGGCGGGGCGGGCTCCGGGGCGGAGCTCGCCGCCAGGTCGGCCAGCGAGCGGTGGCCCTCGGCCTCGTCGCAGACGAAGATCCCGGCGACCGGGTGCTCGGCGGCGGCCTGCCGGGCCACCGGCAGGAACGCGGCGACGGTGATGATCCAGCGGGCCCCGGAGTCGCGCAGCTGGTCGGCCAGCTCCCCCGCGGTGGCCAGCGCGCTGACCGGGGTCACCGTCGCGCCGGTGCGGGTGGTGGCGTAGAACGCCAGCGGGTAGGCGATCGAGTTCGGGCTGAACAGCGCCACCACGTCGCCCCGGGCGACTCCCGCCTCGGCCAGGCCCGCGGCGACCCGGCGGCTGCCCGCCTCCAGCTCCCGGTAGCTGACGCTGCGTCCGGTCAGCCCGTCCACCAGGGCCGGGCGGTCGGCGTGCTCGCCCGCGGCGCAGCCGTCCAGGACGGCGGCGTGGATCGGCAGGTCGAGCGGGGCGACGGGCGGGTAGTCGCTGTGGAACACCATGCGGGCCTCCGGGCGGCTCGGCGGTGGCGGCCCCCGGGCCCGGGCGCGGAGCGGATCCGCTGGACCGGTCCGTGGGACCGGTCGGTGGGTGGATCCGGGTGCGGGGTGCGGTCGCGGGGTGCGGCCGCGGTGCAAGCGTGCCGGGGGCGGGGGGTTGCCGCCAGGGCGCGTGGCGGGCTTACCGGCGTACGCCGGTGGTCTCCTGACGGGTGATCAGGTCGAGCAGGAGGGCGTGGGTCCGTTCGTCGGCCGCGGCGATCAGGCCGCCGTCGCCGCGGTGGACCGGCCCGCCGCGCAGGTCGGTGACGGTGCAGCCGGCGGCCTCGCAGAGCGCGATGCCCGCCGCGAAGTGGACGCTGCCCTCGAGCCGGCCGTCCGTCACGTACCCGGCGCGGCGGCCGGCGGCGACCCAGGCCACCGCGAGGGTGCTGGACACCACCCGGGGGCGGAAGGCCCGTTCGAAGTCTGCGTCGGTGAGCAGGCGGGCGACGCGCAGCGCGGGGGCGTTCGGGTAGGGCGGGTCGAGGTTGAGGTCGACCAGCCGGGACGCCGGGGACGGCTCCAGCGGGGTGTCCGCCCCGTCGCGGCGCAGCCGGGCGCGGGTGCCGTCCGTCCAGTACGTCTCGCCGGTGTACGGGTCGGCGGTGGCGGCGGCGGTCGTCCGGCCGTGCTCCTGGAGGGCGACGTTGACGCCGACCAGGTGGGTGCCGACCGCGAAGTTGAGCGTCCCGCACAGCGGGTCGACCAGCCAGCGGCGGGCGGCGTCGGGCGCGCCGGTGCGGCCGCTCTCCTCCGCCGTGAACGCGTCGTCCGGGCGGGCGGCGCGGAGCAGGCCGAGGACGGCCCGCTCCGCCTCCACGTCCACGGCGGTGGCGAAGTCTCCGCCGCCCTTGTCCTCCCGTGCGACGCCCCGCCAGTCCCGGCTGCGCACCACCTGCGCGCCGAGTTCGGCGGCCCGGCGGGCGAGGTCGGCGTCGCTGGTGGGGCTGACTTCGCCGGCGTCGCTCACGTGGGGCCTTTCGGGGGCGGGGGCAGGGAGGGGGTGGGGCGGGGTGGGGCGGGGGTGCTCAGGCTTCCGGGTCCCAGTCGTAGAGCTGGTGGAAGAGCTCGGCGTTGCCTTCCAGGTGGAGGGCCTCGATGGGGGTGCGGCCGTGGAAGACGGCGAGCAGTTCGGCGGCGGTGCCGCGGATGGTCCCGTCCGGGGTGGCGGTGCCCGGGGTGGGGGTGGTCGGGGTGCGGGTGGCGTGGGCGCCGTTCGCGGAGAGGGTGAGCTGCCAGGTGGGGCCGTCGGTGGCCTGGAAGGCGAGGACGGCGGGGGTGTGCGGCCAGGCCACGGTGGTGGAGCAGCAGGTGAGGAGGAACTCCTCGGCGCTGTCGAGGGCCACCTCGCGGGGCACCTCGGCGGCGACACCGGCGGCGAGCTGGGCGTCGTAGGCGTGGACGGCCGTCTCGTTGAGGCGGCGGCGGACCGCGCCGGTGGTGTTCCGCGGGGACTGGGCGAGCTCCCACCAGCCCCAGCAGGGCGCCTCGGGGCCGGCCTCGCGCAGCGCCGCCAGGAGCTGCTCGTTGGACTCGGCGAACCAGGCGATCAGGGCCTCCCGGTCGGTCGGGGCGGCCCCGGTCGGACGCGGCGGGGGCGTCTCGGAGGCGCCCGCGGCCACGATCGCGGACCAGAAGCGCTGGCCCTGGCCCAGGTGCTGCGCCAGGTCGTACAGCGTCCACTCGAGGCAGGTCGGGACCTGGACGTCGAGGTCGGGCGCGGCGGCCAGGGCCTCGCGGAAGGCCGTGGAGCGGTCTTCGAGCAGGCTCAGCAGGGTCGGGAAGTCAAGATCGATAGGCACCTTGACTGTCTATCATCAAGGTTTCGGTGGACGGAAACGATTTGTTCAAGGCGGTGGGTGGGGGCGGCGGCGGGTGGGGCGGCGGCAGGTGGGGCGGCGGTGGGAGCGGGTAGGGGCGGGG
Organism: Kitasatospora sp. YST-16; assembly: GCF_026802215.1. NCBI lineage: Bacteria > Bacillati > Actinomycetota > Actinomycetes > Kitasatosporales > Streptomycetaceae > Kitasatospora > Kitasatospora sp. YST-16. Next base: position 7,369,833 of record NZ_CP113837.1, on the reverse strand, counting down.
GAAATTCGGGGGACGGGGGTGGTCGTCCTCGGGATACTGGTCGGTCATGGATGAGGTCGAAGTCGTCGTCGCCCATTCCGAGCGTGCGACCCTGCGCGTCGGTGGCGTGTTCCTGAAGGTGGACGCCGATCAGGCGCGCGTCGACGCCGAGGTCGAGGCGATGTCCCTCGCTCCGGTGCCGACGCCGGAGGTCCTGTGGCACCGGCCGCCCGTGCTCGCCGTGGCCGCGCTCCCCGGGGCGACGCTGGGGCGCCTGGGCGGGCCGTCGACCGGGTCGGCGGCGGCGTGGGCCGCGGCGGGTGCCGTCATCCGGCGGTTGCACGACGCGCCGCTGCCGCCCCGGCTCGGGCGGGCCGGCCGGAGTGCCGACGCGTTGGCGGCGGAACTCGACGGCGAGTGCGAACTGCTGGTGGCGAGCGGCGTCCTGCCCGCCGACCTGGTCGCCCGCAACCGCCGGGTCGCCGAGGCCGCGTTCCGGCCGTGGACCCCGGCGTTCACGCACGGCGACCTGCAGATCGCGCACGTCTTCGTGGAGGGCGACGAGGTCACCGGCATCATCGACTGGTCCGAGGCGGGCCGGGGCGACGCGCTGTACGACCTCGCCACCTTCACGCTCGGGCACGAGGACCGGCTGGCCGACCTCCTCGCCGGTTACGGCGCCGAGGTCGACCTGGACGTGATCCGCGCGTGGTGGTCGCTGCGCAGCCTGCTGGTGGTCCGCTGGCTGGCCGAGCACGGCTTCGACCCGTACGCGCCGGGGTGCGAGGTCGACGTGCTGAGGTCCCGGATGTGAGGCCGTGTGGGACCGGGGGCCTCGTGCCGGCGGCGGGTGGGGCGGTCAGTAGGAGCGGGGCAGGCCGAGGGTGTGCTGGGCGACGTAGTTGAGGATCATCTCCCGGCTGACCGGGGCGACCCGGCCGACCCGGGTGGCGGTGATCAGTGCGGCCAGGCCGTACTCCTGGGTGAGGCCGTTGCCGCCGAGGGTCTGGACGGCCTGGTCGACGGCCCGGCAGGAGGCTTCGCCGGCCGCGTACTTGGCCATGTTGGCGGCCTCGCCGGCCGCCAGGTCGTCGCCCGCGTCGTAGAGCTGGGCGGCCTTGCGGGTCATCAGGCGGGCGAGTTCGACCTCGATGGCGCACTGGGCGAGGGGGTGCGCGATGCCCTGGTGGGCGCCGATCGGCCGGTCCCAGACCGTGCGGGTGCGGGCGTAGGAGACGGCGGTGTCCAGGGCGTGGCGGGCGATGCCGAGGGTGAAGGCGGCGGTCATGATGCGTTCGGGGTTGAGGCCGGCGAAGAGTTGCAGCAGGCCGGAGTCCTGGTCGCCGACCAGAGCCTCGGCGGGCAGCCGGACGTCGTCCAGGAAGACCTGGAACTGTTTCTCCGGGGCGGTGAGTTCCATCGGAATGGGCCGGTACTCGAAGCCCGGGGTCTCGCGCGGGACGACGAACAGCGCGGGCTTGAGCTTGCCGGTGCGGGCGTCCTCGGTGCGGGCCACGAAGAGGACGGCGTCGGCCTGGTCGATGCCGGAGACGAACACCTTGCGGCCGGTGAGCAGCCAGTCGTCGCCGTCGCGGCGGGCGACGGTGGAGATCCGGTGCGAGTTGGATCCGGCGTCGGGTTCGGTGATGCCGAAGGCCATGACGGTGCTGCCGTCGGCGAGTCCGGGCAGCCAGCGCCGCTTCTGCGGGTCGGTGCCGAAGCGGGAGATGACGGTGCCGCAGATCGCCGGGGAGACGATCAGCATCAGCAGCGGGCAGCCTGCCGCGCCCAACTCCTCCAGGACCACCGCGAGTTCGCTGATGCCCGCGCCCCCGCCGCCGTACGCGGCGGGGAGGTTGACGCCGAGGTATCCCAACTTGGCGGCTTCCGACCAGAGTTCGCGGACGGGCTCCCCCGCGCGGGCCTTGCGCTGGAAGTAGTCGCGGCCGTAGCGGGCGGCGAGGGCGGCGACGGCCGCGCGCAGGTCGTGCTGGTCCTCGGTGTCGGTGAGCGGGGTCAGCGGTGCGGACATGGCGGGGTCCTGTCTGTCGTGGGCTGCTGCTGTCGGCTTTCGTGGGCTGCTGCGGGCTTTCGCGTTCGTACTCGCAGGAGGGGCAGGGTGGGTGGGGTTTCGGGGTTTCGGGGTTTCGGGGGTCAGTGGTAGGGGGTGACGACGGCGAGGACGGTGCCGGTCTCGACCTGGCGGCCCAGGGTGGCGGGGAGGTCGGTGAGGGTGCCGTCGGTGGGGGCGGTGACCCGGTGTTCCATCTTCATCGCCTCGATGGCGAGCAGGACTTGGCCTGCGGTGACGCGTTCGCCGGGGCGGGCGTCGAGCCGGACGACGGTGCCGGGCATCGGGGCGAGCAGGGTGCCGGGGGCGAGCGGGGCGGTGGGGACGGGGTGGCGGTCGACGGCGGCCAGGGTGTGGTGCTCGGTCGGGGCGTCGACGAAGATCCGGTCGCCGTGGCGGGCGATCCGGTAGTGGCGGCGCAGGGGGCCGACCGCCAGGTCGACGGATTCGGGTGTGCTGCGCAGGAGTTGGACGTCGGGGTGATCTTCGGCGCGCAGCCCGTCGCGGGTGAGCAGGTAGCGGACCTCGTGTTCGGCGCCGTCGGCGGCGCGGTAGCGCTTGACCTGCGGCTGGGAGGGCAGGTTGCGCCAGCCGGAGGGGAGTTCGCGCAGTGGGCCGCGGCGGTCGGCGGCGTCGGCGAGGGCGGCGGCCAGGGCGGCGAGGGGCGCGGATTTGCCGTCGGAGGCGGTGAGTTCGGCGTGGTGGTCGGCGAGCAGAGCGGTGTGGACGCGACCCGCCAGGAAGTCGGGGTGGCGCAGGGCGCGGACCAGCAGGTCGCGGTTGGTGGTGGGGCCGTGCAGGCGGGCGCGGGCGAGGGCGTCGGCGAGGCGGCGGGCGGCGGCGGTGCGGGTGGGGGCCCAGGCGACGACTTTGGCGAGCATCGGGTCGTAGTGGACGGTGACTTGGTCGCCCGCCCCGACTCCGGCGTCCAGGCGCAGTCCGGACGGGGTCGGGGCGGTAGTGAACTCGACGTCCGTACCGGGGAGTTCGAGGAGGTGGAGCGGACCGGTGGCGGGCTGCCAGTCGCGGGCCGGGTCCTCGGCGTACAGGCGGGCCTCGATCGCGCAGCCGCGAGTGGGGGGCGGGGCGGCGGGGAGCTGTTCGCCTTCGGCGACGGCGAGTTGGAGGGCGACCAGGTCGAGTCCGGTGACGCACTCGGTGACGGGGTGTTCGACCTGGAGGCGGGTGTTCATCTCCAGGAAAGCGAGGCGGCCGTCCGGGGCGAGCAGGAACTCGGCCGTCCCGGCGCCCTGGTAGCCGACGGCACGGGCGGCCGCGACCGCGGCAGCGTGCAGGCGTTCGCGCAGTTCGGGGGTGAGGCCGGGGGCGGGGGCCTCCTCGATCACCTTCTGGTGGCGGCGCTGGAGCGAGCAGTCGCGGTCGCCGACGGCCCACACGGTGCCGTGGGTGTCGGCGAGCAGCTGCACCTCCAGGTGGCGGCCGGTGGGCAGGTACGGTTCGCAGAACACCTCGTCGTCGCCGAACGCGGCAGCCGCCTCGGCGCGGGCGGCGGCCAGCGCGGCCGGGAGTTCGGCCAGGGTGCGCACCACCCGCATGCCGCGTCCGCCGCCGCCGGACGCGGCCTTGACCAGCAGCGGCAGGTCGGCCTCGGCGGGATCGGGGCCGACGGTGAGGACGGGGACGCCCGCCTCGGCCATCAGGCGCTTGGCGGCGGTCTTGGAGCCCATCGCGGCGATGGCGGCGGGCGGCGGGCCGATCCAGTGCAGCCCCGCATCGAGCACCGCCTGCGCGAACTCGGCGCTCTCGGACAGGAATCCGTACCCCGGGTGGACGGCGTCGGCCCCCGCGTCGAGCGCCGCACGGACCAGCAGGTCGGCGCGCAGGTAGGTGTCGGCGGGCGCGGCACCGGGCAACCGGACGGCGGTGTTGGCCTCCTGGACGTGCCGGGCGTCGGCGTCGGGGTCGGCGTACACGGCGACGGTGGCGATGCCGAGGGTGCGGCAGGTGCGGAAGACCCGGCGGGCGATCTCGCCTCGGTTGGCCACCAGCAGGGAGGTGATCATCCGTCAGTTCGCTTTCTCGCGGCGGGAGGGGAGGGAAGGGAGGGCGGGAAGGGAGGAAGGTGGGGGCGGGGCGGGGTGGGGCGGGGGCAGGGTGAGGGCGAGGTCGGGTGAGAGGGGCAAGTGAGCGTGAGGGGGTGGGCGAGCGCGAGGGGGTCCAGTGGGCGTGAGGGCCATTAGCAGGCGTGAGAGGGTCTAGCGATAGCTAGTGGGTGCAGCGGGAGCCAGGAGGGCAGGTGGGGGCAGAAAGGGTTAACGGGAGTTAGAGGGTGTAACGAAAGCGAGAGGGCCTGCCGGGAGCGGGGAGGCGAGCGGAAGTTAGGGGGTGTAACGGTGGTGAGTGGGCGTCACATGCGGAAGATGCCGTAGCCGCGGGCGCCCTCGATCGGGGCGCTGTGGATGGCGGAGAGGCAGAGGCCGAGGATGGTGCGGGTGTCGCGGGGGTCGATCACTCCGTCGTCGTAGAGGCGGCCGGAGAGGAAGATCGGGAGGGATTCGGCTTCGATCTGCTGCTCGACGGCGGCGCGGATGGTGGCGTCGGTTTCCTCGTCGTAGGGCTGGCCCTTGGCGGCGGCGGATTGGCGGGCGACCAGGGAGAGGACGCCGGCGAGTTGCTGGGGGCCCATGACGGCGGATTTGGCGCTCGGCCAGGTGAACAGGAAGCGGGGGTCGTAGGCGCGGCCGCACATGCCGTAGTGGCCGGCGCCGTAGGAGGCGCCCATCAGGACGGACAGGTGGGGGACGGTGCTGTTGGCCACGGCGTTGATCATCATGGCGCCGTGCTTGATGATGCCGCCCTGTTCGTACTCCCGGCCGACCATGTAGCCGGTGGTGTTGTGCAGGAAGAGCAGCGGGCGGTCCAGCTGGTTGGCGAGTTGGATGAACTGGGCGGCCTTCTGGGACTCCTGGCTGAACAGCACCCCCTGGGCGTTGGCCAGGATGCCGACGGGGTGGCCGAGCAGGGTGGCCCAGCCGGTGGTGAGGCTGGTGCCATAGCGGGGTTTGAACTCGTCGAAGTCGGAGGCGTCGACGATCCGGGCGATCACCTCACGCGGGTCGAAGGGGGCCTTGAGGTCGCCGGGGACGATGCCGAGCAGGTCGTCCTCCGGGTACTTCGGCGGTTCGGGGCAACGCGCGGGCGCGGGGCCGGACTTGCGCCAGTGCAGGCGGTGGACCACGCGGCGGGCCAGGCGGAGGGCGTCGGGCTCGTCGAGGGCGAGGTGGTCGGCGAGGCCGGAGGTGCGGGCGTGCATCTCGGCGCCGCCGAGCGACTCGTCGTCGGACTCCTCGCCGGTGGCCATCTTCACCAGCGGGGGGCCGCCGAGGAACACCTTGGCCCGCTCCTTGACCATGATCACGTGGTCGGACATCCCGGGCACGTACGCGCCGCCCGCCGTGGAGTTGCCGAACACCACGGCCACGGTGGGGATTCCGGCCGCCGACAGCCTGGTCAGGTCGCGGAACAGGGCGCCGCCCGGGATGAAGATCTCCTTCTGGCTGGGCAGGTCGGCGCCGCCGGACTCGACCAGGTTGATCAGCGGGAGCCGGTTGCGCAGGGCGATCTCGTTGGCCCGCAGGGCCTTGCGCAGCGTCCACGGGTTGGACGAACCGCCGCGCACGGTGGGGTCGTTGGCGGTGATGACGCACTCGGTGCCGGCCACCGTGCCGATGCCGGTGACCAGGGCCGCGCCGACCTGGTACGGGCTGCCCCAGGCGGCGAGCGGGGAGAGTTCGAGGAACGGCGAGTCGGGGTCGAGCAGCAGCTCGATCCGTTCGCGGGCCGCGAGTTTGCCCCGACTGCGGTGGCGTTCCAGGTACTTGGGGCCGCCGCCGGCCAGGGCCTTGGCGTGTTCGGTGTCCAGTTCGGCGAGTCGGGTCAGCATCGCGGCGCGGTTGGCCGCGTACTCGGGGGCGTCCGGGTCGAGCCGGGTGGGCAGGACGGTCACAGCGGGGCCTCCGGGGGCTCGGGCCGGACGGGCGGGGTGGTGGGGAGTTGCGGGGCGGAGGTTGGGGTGGCGGGGAGTTGCGGGGCGGGGGGTGGGGCCGGCGGGAGGAGGGCGGCGGGGAGGTCGAGGTGGCGGGAGCGCAGCCACTCCCCCAGCGCCTTGGCCTGCGGGTCGAACCTGGCCTGGGCGGCGACGCCTTCGCCGAGCAGGCCGTGGAGGGTGAAGTTGACCGCCCGGAGGTTCGGGAGCAGGTGCCGTTCGATCTCCAACTCTGCTGTTTCGGGGAGGAGTTCGCGCAGCCTGGCGGTGGTGAGGGTGTGGGCGAGCCAGCGCCATCCGGCCTCGTCGCGGGCCCAGACGCCGAGGTTGGCGTCGCCGCCCTTGTCGCCGCTGCGGGCTCCGGCGATCAGGCCGAGCGGGGCGCGGCGGGTCGGTCCGGGCTCCGGAGGTGGTGGCAGTTCCGGTGCGGGCAGCGGGAGTTGGCGGTGGAGGGTGGCGGCCGGGGGCGGGACGGGGACCGGGGTGCCGGTGGGCAGGTGGGCGGTGTGGTCGACCGCCTTCTGGTTCAACTCCCTTGCCTCGAACACGCCGTAGGGGCTGGGCCGGGCGGGCGGGGCGGTCAGGTGGAAGCCCGGGTAGCCGGCCAGGCCGAGTTCGACGGCGGCGGCGGTGAGGGCGCGGCCGACCTTGTGCTCCTGCGGGTCGCGGGCGGTGAGCCGGAGCAGGGTGCTGGCGCGCTCCTCGGTGTCGGCGTCCGGGTGCTGGGTGCGGGTCTCGGTCCAGCGCAGCGCGGCCGGCGGGTCGGCGGCCAGGGCGCGGGTCAACTGCCGTTGCACCAGGGCGGATTTGGCCTCGACGTCCAACCCGGTGAGGACGAACACCAGCTCGTTGCGGTATCCGCCGAGCCGGTTCAGCCCGACCTTGAGGGTGGGCGGCGGGGCCTCGCCGCGCACCCCGTCGATCCGGACCCGGTCGGTGCCCTGGGCGGTGAGCGTCACGGTGTCCAGGCGGGCGGTGACGTCCGGGCCGAGGTAGCGCGGTCCGCCCGTCTCGTACAGGAGTTGGGCGGTGACGGTCTCCACGGTCACCGCGCCGCCGGTGCCCGGGTGCTTGGTGATCACGCTGCTGCCGTCGGCGTGCAGTTCGGCGATCGGGAAGCCCGGGTGGTCGACGTCGTGCTCGGCGAAGAAGGCGTAGTTCCCGCCGGTCGCCTGCGCCCCGCACTCCAGGACGTGGCCCGCCACCACCGCCCCCGCCAGCGCGTCCAGGTCGTCCGGGGTCCAGCCGTGGTGGGCGATGCCCGGTCCGACCACCAGGGCGGCGTCCGTGACCCGTCCGGTCACCACCACGTCCGCTCCCGCGCGCAGGCACTCGGCGATCCCGAACGCGCCCAGGTAGGCGTTCGCGGCCAGCAGCGGGCGGCGCGGGTCTTCGCCCGTCCAGCCGAACTCGTGTGCCCTGGGCAGGAGTTCGTCGCCGGTGACGTGGCCGATCTTGGCCCGGAGGCCCTGCCGGGCGGCGAGTTCGCGGAGCGCCTCGGCGAGTCGGGCGGGGTTGAGGCCGCCCGCGTTCACCACGATCCGCACGCCGCGGTCGAGCGCCTCGGCGAGGCACTGCTCGGCCTGCTGCAGGAACGTCCGCGCGTAGCCCCGGGCGGGGTCGCGCAGCCGGTCGCGGGCCAGGATCAGCATGGTCAGTTCGGCCAGGTAGTCCCCCGTGAGCACGTCCAGCGGGCCGCCCGTCAGCATCTCGCGGAACGCGTCGAACCTGTCCCCGTAGAACCCCGACGCATTGCCGATCCGCAGCACGATGTCTCCCCAACTCCGCTGTTTCCGGCCGCTGTTGGTGGTGGCGGCGGCCGGGGGTGGCGCGTGTCCGGTCGGGGTCGAGCCTGGCAGCAACCCGGGGACAAATCAAGCACGCGTGCTTGTTTTTGGCCGGTGGGGGGATGGGGGGTGTGGGGCAGCGCGGCGGGGTGCGGGGCAGCGCGGTGGGGTGCGGGGTGCGGGGCGTAGGGGGCGGGGCTACGGTCGGCGGGTGGTTCGCAGGGCGTGGGCGGCGGTGGCGGCGGCCAGGGCGGCGAAGGCCAGGGTGGCCGTGCCGAGGACGGTCCAGGTGAGCGGGCGCCAGGCGGGTGCGGCGGTGCCGTGCAGCCAGCGGATGGCGAAGTTGGCGGTCGCGGCGGTGGGGAACGAGTAGACCCAGACGTTGGGGTGGAACGAGCGCTGCCACAGCTGGGGCAGCAGGAACGCGACGAGCAGCAGGCTGAAGGCGACCAGGCCCGCGAAGCCCTGGCCGACCGCGTCGACCGGGCCCGGGTGCGCGGCCAGCCAGGCCAGGCCGCCCACGGTCGGCGGGATGCCGAGCACGGCGAGCGTCGGCCGGGCGGGGCCGGGCAGCGCCGGGTTGGCCACCAGGCTGCCGAGGACGACCGTGCCGAAGGCCAGCCAGTACAGCAGGCCGACGGCGAAGGCCGCGGTGGCAACGCCCGGGAGGTGCAGGGCCGTCGCGGTGACGGCGGCGACGAACGGGCCCGAGGAGATCGGCAGCAGGTAGCCCGGGTGCAGCGGGACGGCGCTGAGACCGCCGGTCAGCCAGTGGGCCAGCAGCCGGGCCGCGATCACCGCCGTGGTGGCGGCGAACAGCGCGTACGCCCAACGGGCCGCCACCGGGTCGAGGCGGGCGAAGTGGGCGGTGCCGAGCATCCCGACGATCGGGAGGTAGGAGAGGGCGAAGCCGTGGCCGGGGTGGCGCAGGTCGCCGAGCAGGTTCGACCGACGGGCCCCGCCGTGGCGGACGTACCCGGCCAGCAGCACCAGCCACACCAGGGCGCTCAGTGCGAAGAACGCGTCGCTGACCGCGAGGGGCGCGCCTACGGTGGCTGTCGCGGACTGCCAGGCGCCGCCGAGGCCGGCGGTGCCGAGCGAGACGGAGAGCAGCCCGAGGCGTCCGGCCCGGCGGTGCCGGCGCGGGTCGTCGTCGGGGGCCGCCGCGCGGGCGGGCGGGGCGGGCTGGTCGGGCTGGTCGGGCGCCGGGGTGGACGCCGGAGCGGACGCCGGGGCGGGCCCGCTGGTCAGTGCGGTCATCGGGGCTGCCCGGGCGCTGTGGTCGGGTGCGGCTGCGCGGGCGGCTGCGCGGGCGGCTGCGGGTTCACGCGACGAGGGAGTCGAAGACGTCGAAGAAGTTGTCCAGCGGGGCCCGGTCGCGGGTCACCTTGGCCCGGAGTACGGCGCCTTCCCAGGCGTTGACCAGGAACTGGCCCAACTGTTCTGCGGCGACGGGGCTCTTGAGGGCCCCGGCCGCACGGGCTTCTTCGAGGACCCGGGTGACGGCGGAGGTCCAGGCGTCCAGGCGTGCGTCGACCTGGGTGCGGACGGTGTCGCTCTGGTTCGCCAGCTCCGTGCCGAAGTTGCCGAACATGCAGCCGCGGGCGTAGGAGAAGCGCTCCAAGTCCGCGGCGAGGTAATCGAAGTGGGCGCGCAGGCGCGGGACGGGGGCGAGTGCCTCGTCGTGCAGCAGTTCCAGCTTGCGGGAGGCGGCGTAGCGGTCCATCACCTCGCCCGCCAGCGCCTCCTTGCTGTCGAAGTGGTTGTACACCGAGCCCTTGGGAACGCCCGCGGTGCGGGCGATGTCCTGGATGCCGGTGCCGTTGAAGCCGCGCTCGTGGAAGCACTCCACGGCGGCCTCGACCAGTTGTTCACGGACGCTGGGCCTGGGCATGTACGACTCCTTCGCTCTCCTTCCTCGAAGAATATGAACGGTCGTCTTGAGCGTCAAGCCGGGTGGGCGGTGCGGCGGGACGGGGCGACGGGGAGCGCTTGCGCCGGTTAAGACGGTCGGTCATATTGGAAAGGCGCGGCCGGCGATCAGCCACGGCCCGCCGACCATCCGAGGAGCAGCGACATGACCACCTACCGGGCCGTCCAGGTCACCGGCACCCGCGACTTCCGCCTCGTCGACCGGGAGCTCGTCGAGCCCGCGCCGAACCAGGTCAGGGTGCGGGTCGAGTACTGCGGCGTCTGCCACACCGACGTCCTCGCCGCCGAGGGGCTGCGGGCCGATCCCGGGCAGCCGGTCGTGCCCGGGCACGAGATCGTCGGGGTGATCGACGCCGTCGGGGCGGGTGTCGGGGCCTGGCGGGTCGGGGAGCGGGTCGGGATCGGCTTCCTGGCCGGTCACTGCGGGGAGTGCGACCCCTGCCGGCGCGGCGACTTCGTGAACTGCCGGTACCAGGAGCAGACCGGCACCACCGTCGACGGCGGTTACGCCGAGGTCGTCTACGCGCGGACCAGCGGTCTGGTGCGCGTCCCCGACGAGGTGCCGCCCGCCGAGGCGGCGCCGCTGCTGTGCGCCGGGCTGACCACGTTCACCGGGCTGCAGCGGATCGGCGCCCGGCCGGGTGCGCTGGTCGCGGTGCAGGGCATCGGCGGGCTGGGGCACCTGGCCCTGCAGTACGCGCGCAGCCTCGGCTACCGGGTCGTGGCGATCGCCCGGGGCCGCGAGAAGGAGGCGCTGGCCCGCGAGCTCGGCGCGCACCACTACGTCGACAGCACCGAGGGGAACGTCGCCGACGCGCTCCAGGCCCTCGGCGGAGCGGCCGCGATCCTGGCGACCGCGGCCAGCGGCGCCGCGATGAACCCGCTGGTGGCGGGGCTGGCCCCGCGCGGGCGGCTCGTCGTCCTGGGGGCCGCGCCCGACCCGATCGAGGTCGGCACCGCCGACCTGCTCTTCGGCACCCGCACCATCCAGGGGCACCTCACCGGCACCCCGATCGAGAACGAGGACAACCTGTCCTTCAGCGCGGCCCACGGGATCACCCCCCGGATCGAGCTCTTCCCGCTGTCCGAGGCCCCGAAGGCGTACGCCCGCATGCTCTCGGGCGGGGCCCGCTTCCGGGCGGTCCTGGACGCGCGCGGCTGAGAGCCCCTGCGGGGGGTACCGGGGCGGGGCGGCCCTGCGGGATGATCATCCGCATGGTGGATGTGGTGTTCTTCGATCTGGACGGAACGCTGGTCGATCACCGCCGGGCGGCTTTCGCCGCGATCGGCGGGATCGTCGGGGGCGCGACAGGGGCGGCGGAGGCGGTGGGATCGGCACGACCGGCAGGGTCGGCGGGACCGGCAGGGTCGGCGGGACCGGCAGGGTCGGTCGCGGAGCTGGCGGCGGAGTGGTGGGCGTTGGAGGCCCGCCACATGTGGGAGTACCTGGACGGGGAGTGCTCGTTCGCCGAGCAGCACCGGCGACGGGCCCGGGCCTTCCTGCCGTTGCTGGGTGAGCCGGTGTCCGAGGACCCGGCGGCGCTGGACAGGTGGATCGCCGAGCGGTACCTGCCCGCCCTCCAGGAGTCCTGGCAGTGCTACGCCGACGTGCTGCCCTGTCTGGAGGCCCTCGGACGGATGCCGGGCCGCCGGCCCCGGCTGGCGGTGCTCACCAACGGGGACCCCGGGCAGCAGCGGGCCAAGCTGGACCGCTTCGGGCTCGCGGGGCACTTCGAAGCCGTCCTGACCCCGACCGAACTCGGCGCCGCCAAGCCCGCGGCCTACGCCGCCGCCTGCCGCCGGATGGGAACCGTCTCCGAACGGGCGGTCAACGTCGGCGACATGCTCCCCACCGACGTCACGGCGGCCGCCGTGGCCGGGCTCACCGGGGTCTGGCTGGACCGCGGCGTCGACTTCGTCACCGGCGGCCCGTCGCCCGTCGCGGAGCCGTCGGTGCTGCGGATCGAGCGGCTCACGGAACTGCCGGATCTGCTGGCACAGATGGGGAGTTGACGGGAACGACGGACGGACGGGCGGGCGGGCGGACGGGCGACCGGCCGACGGCCCGCCCGCCGTCGCGGGGTCGGCTGCGCTTCGGGCCGAACGGCTCGCCGGGCTGCCGGATTCGCCTGCCGGGGAGGGCAGTTGACGTGCCGTCCGTTGTCGCGCCGGTCGGCGGCGCTGCCCGTCGTGGGGCTGTCGGCGTGGTGGGTCGAGCAACTCGCCCGGCTGCCAAGGGTGCTGGGATGGGCGGGTGCGCGGCGAGTGAGCAGGGCGGGGCGTGTCGAGGTCAGAAGAGGGGCAGCAGGTCGGTCAGGGAGGTGATGGTCGGGACTCCGGCGGAGGCGGGGACGGAGGCGGGGGTGGGGACGGGGGTGTCGCGGGAGAGGGTGCGGCCGGTGTAGCCGAGGGCGAGGGCGGCGGCGACCAGCGTCGGGTCGTCGTCGACGAACAGGCAGTGGTGCGGGGCGAGTCCGAGCGCGGTGCTGGCGTGGTGGTACATCCGCGGGTCCGGCTTGTTGCAGCCGAGGACGGCGGAGATCGCGTACGCCTCGAAGAAGCGGTCGATGCCCAGGCCCGCGTGCAGGGTGGGGAGGTTGGGCCAGGCGTCGGAGACCACGGCCATCCGGACGCCGCGGCGGGCGAGTTCCTCCAGGGTGGGCAGGACGTCGGGGTAGGTCTCCAGGAGGGCGGCCGGTGGGAGTTCGCGGCGCAGGTCGGCGAGGAGTTCCGGGGTCGGGGGCACGTCGAGGTGGTGGAGCAGCAGGCGGTGGTAGTCGTCGGTCGCCGGGGTCGACGAGGTGGCGGCGAGGAAGCGGTCGCCCGCGGCGATGGCGGCCGCGAACCGTTCGGGGGTGGTGGCGGGTGCGTGGGCCAGGACGGTCGGTTCGAAGTCCGCGCGGGGGTTCCAGCGGCCGCCGATCGGGCGCATCAGGACGCCGCCCGAGTCGAAGAGGACCGCGCGGAGGTCTTCCCGGGAAGTGGGTCGTGTCGTCATCCGGCCCAGTCTGCTCGACGGGTGTCCGGCGGTCGACCCCCCGGCACGGGCGGGAGAGGGCCGGGCAGGCGGCGGTATCGGCGTCAACTCCTGTCCGTCCGGCGGTAGTTGCGGAGCTCACCGGAGTACGCCGAGGTGGAACCGGTCGGGCCCCGGCGGCCGTGTTGTCGGTGAGGTGCGGCATGCTCCACGCATGCTTCACGCGATGACCGAGCGCGGACTGTCGATGCGCGACCCCGGGCCGGCGGCCCTGAGCCGGCTGGTGGCGAACATGCAGCGCGGGGACTCCCACCTGATCGTCGAGCGGTTCGGTGCGGACGAGCCGGAGGGCGACTGGTACGCGCAGGTGCGGCTCCAGGAGAACGGCGTCTACCAGTTGGAGTACCGCGACGGGGTGCCCGCCGAGCACTACCGGACCCTGACGGTCTCGCTCTCGAAGGTGGTGAACGCGCTGGTCGGCTGGTCGCAGGGGCGGACGGCGTGGCGGGCCGAGTTCGACTGGAGCAACGTCGGCGCCGAGTTCACTGAGCACGTCGGGCACGTCGCGCACGTCGAGCGCGTCGAGTCCGAGAGCCGCGGCGGGGGCAGTACGGCCGACGGCCGCTGAGTCCGCGCGGGGCCGGGCCGGGGGCGGGGCCGGGGTCAGAGCATCCAGAGGCCGAAGCCGGCGACCAGGATGCCGGTGGCGATCAGCAGCGGGCCGAGCAGGTGGTCGCGGGGGCGGTCGGTGCCCGGGCGGATCCGGATGGTGGAGGCCAGGCCGACACCGGAGAGCAGGACGCCGAGCGGGGTCAGGACCGCCCAGAGGGCGGGTACGGCGAGGTGGCCGGAGATCATCGGGCCGTCGGCCGGCCGGCGGGTCGGGGGCGCGCGCCGGGCGCTGACGGGGCGTGGGGTGCGGCCATGGTGGGTCCTCCTGCTGGGTTCCGCACGACGCTACCGGGGTGCGGAACAAGACTCCGCCACGGATTGGCAAAGCCTTCACCGCTCCCGCCCGATCACCCCGGAACGACCATCTCTGACGGGCCGTCAGGTTCACTCGGGCGGCCCACCAGCCCGAACACGGGAAGGTTCGATTCCCAGTGAACGCCCAGCGAGTTCCCGGAATTCGTTCATCGGCTTCCGGACGGCCCGCGGGAGCCGCCGCCGGGGACGCAAGAGGCCCCGGTTCCGGCACCACCTTGCCGGGACCGGGGCCGGGGCCCGCGGGTGGGAGGGAGCTCGTCCTCAGCCGACCGGGACGGCCGGTTCGGCGGCCGCCGGGACGGCTGCGGTCTCCTTCGCGGCCCGGGCCGCGGCGCGGCGGGCGACGAAGCGGTTGACCAGGGTGACCATCGCCCAGGCGTAGGCCCAGCCGACCAGGATGTCGATGATGAAGTGCTCGGCGCCGTAGACCAGGGTGAAGGCCATCGCCAGGGGGTACGCGGCAAGCAGGACGCGCAGTCCGCGGCTCGCCCGGGGCCAGAAGACCAGGGCGATCATCATCGGGTAGGCGGCGTGCAGCGAGGGCATCGCGGCGACGTCGTTGGCGAACTTGCTGCCGTTCTCGAAGATGGTGCCGGCCCGGTGGAGGCCGCTGCTGTCGAGGACGGTGGACACTATCCGGCTGACGGCCGGCATGTGGTTCTCCAGCGCGGCCAGCCACGGCGGGTCGGCCGGGTAGAGCACGTAGGTGACGAAGCCGATCGCGGTGATCGCCAGGTAGCAGCCGAGGAAGTGCCGGAACCGGGCGTGGTTGCGCTTCCACAGCACGGCGAGGATCACGAACACCGCGAAGAAGTGCGTCATGTAGACGGTGACGGCCGCGTAGTCGTACCACTGCGGCCGGCCGGGGTGGTACAGCCAGTCCTGCAGGCGGACGGTCCAGGTCTCGCCGAAGCCGAGCACCTCGTCGAAGGCGATCTGCGGGGCGTAGTGCGGTTTCCAGGGGGTGTGCGCGCCGTAGCCCCGGAGCAGGGAGTACGTCCAGACCACGGCCATCACCGGGACCCAGTCCCGCAGGACGTGCAGCCAGCCCTTGCGGCCGCCGCTGTGCACGGAGGCCGCGACCAGGGCGGCGATCAGCCAGAGGAAGACCACGTCGTTGGCGTACGGCAGGCCGTACACCACCAGGTAGCGCCAGAGCGCCACCGCGAACAGCGGCCAGGCGAGGTGTCGGAGTCTGAGCCGGGACAGCAGGTGGAGCGCCAGGGAGCGTGACCGGGCTGCCAGGTGGGACGAGTCGATCATGCGTCACGAAGCTAGCAAGGGCGGCTTGGAGATTCCTCCTGCCGCGCGCCGGGGTTCCCAGCCAGCTCCCAGGCGCTACCCGGACGGGCGCAGCCCCCGCCAGCTGCCCTGATGCTCGACATTAATAATGGCGAGCATTAATGTGGAGGCATGGCAACGAAGTCGACCGGCGGTGACAGCGGCTCCACCCGGGCACTGCTGATCCGTTCCGCCGAACGGGCGTTCGCGGCGCGGGGCGTGCACGGCGCGCAGCTGCGCGAGGTGGTGCGGGGGGCCGGGCAGGCGAACCCGTCCGCGGTGCAGTACCACTTCGGTTCGCGCGAGGGGCTGCTGGACGCGGTGATGGCCGAGCGCCAGCGGCGCACCGAGCAGGCGCTCGCCGAGCGGCTGCCGAAGCCGGAGGGGCGTTCGCTGGGCGAGCTGCTCCGAGCGCTGGTCGACGCGGAGTCCACCGAGCTGCGCACCGAACGCGGGCGGGACTGCCTGCGGATCTCCACCCAGGTCAGCCACCGCAGCGGCATCCGCGAGCGGCGCCCGCACGCGGGGCTGGCCGGGACGCTGTACTGGCGGCTGATCCTGGCGCTGGAGACGCCGCTGATCCCGCTGGCCCCCGAGCCGGTCCGGCTGGAGCGGATCGACCTGGCGCTGACCCTGATCGGGGCCGCGCTGGCCGAACGCGCCCGGCAGCTGGCCGAGGGCGAGCCCACCTTGAGCGACGACCGGGCGTACCTCGCCGACCTCGTCGCCGTCTGCACCGGCCTGCTGACCGCGCCGGTCCCCTGATCCCCTCCACCCCGCACCCGGCCGACGCGACGGGTGCGGGGCCGCCGGTGTCCGCGGGCCGGATGCCGGCGGGGGACGTACCGATGGAACAACGAGGGCCCACGAGGCCCGTGCCCGCAGGGCGAGTACCAAGGAGCAAGTCATGAGCGAGCTGTCCGGCAAGACCGTCGTCATCACCGGCGGGGCCCGGGGCCTGGGCGCGGAGACCGCCCGGCAGGCGGTCGGGGCGGGGGCGAACGTGCTGATCACGGACGTCCTGGACGCGGACGGCGAGGCCGTCGCCGCGGAGCTGGGCGAGCGGGCCCGGTACCGGCACCACGACGTCACCTCCGAGCAGGACTGGGCGGACGTGATCGCCTACGCGCAGGCCGAGTTCGGGGCGGTGCACGGGCTGGTGAACAACGCGGGCATCTCCACCGGGAGCTTCCTGGCCGAGGAGTCGGTGGAGCACTTCCGCAAGGTCCTGGACATCAACCTGACCGGTGTGTTCATCGGCATGAAGACGGTGATCCCCGCGCTGCGGGCGGCCGGCGGCGGCTCGGTGGTGAACATCTCCTCGGCGGCCGGCCTGATGGGCCTGGCGCTGACGGCGGGCTACGGCGCGTCCAAGTGGGGAGTGCGCGGCCTGACCAAGATCGGCGCGGTGGAGCTGGGCGTGGACCGGATCCGGGTGAACTCCGTGCACCCGGGCATGACCTACACCCCGATGACGGCGTCCACCGGGATCCAGCGCGGTGAGGGCAACTACCCCAACACCCCGATGGGCCGGGTCGGCGAGGCGCCCGAGATCGCCTCGGCCACCGTCTTCCTGCTCTCCGACGCCGCGTCCTACATCACCGGCGCCGAGCTCGCGGTGGACGGCGGCTGGACCACCGGCCCGACCGTCCGGTACGTGATGGGCCAGTGAGCGCGGGCGGTCCGCGGCGGCTCGGGCCGGCCGCGGACCGCCGGGGGCCGGGGGCCGGGGGCCGGGGGCCGGGGGTCAGGAGGTTGAGGGGCCCGGTTCAGTCCAGGACGGCGGACTCGCCGAGCGCGATCCGGGCGTAGCGGGTGGCGGACTCCCCCTCCAGCCAGCCGTCGAAGTTCTCGGCGCCGATCGGGCTCAGGTTGGCGTCGTGGATCGGGAAGGCGCGCTCCGGGCAGACGGCGCGGACCATCTCGATCGCCTCCCGCAGGCTCAGCCACGGGCCGGAGGCGGGGAGCAGCAGGGCGCGGACGTCCTCGGCGCGGCCGTCGTGGCCGCGCGGGACGTGCAGGGAGTCTCCGGGGTGGTAGACGCCCTCGACCAGGTAGCCGAGGTTCGCGCAGTCCGGGTGGGCGTCGATGACCTGGGCGTGCCGGCCGCCGACGGCGCGCACCGCGAAGCCGCCGGCCTCGAAGGACTCCCCCGTGCGGACGGCGGTGGGCGCGGGGCCGGCCAGGGCGGGGTGGGCGGCGAGTTCGGCCGCGAGCTCGGGGTGGGTGTACACCTCCAGCTCCGGGTCGGCGGCGCGGGCGGCGGCCAGCAGGTCGGGGTCGAGGTGGTCGGCGTGCGCGTGCGTGTAGAGCACCGCCCGGACGCCGTCGAACGCCTTCGGCTCCGTCCAGCACCCCGGGTCGATCAGGACGGAGCGGTCTCCGTCGGGCGAGTCGATCCGGACGCAGGCGTGGGCATACTTGGTCAGACGCATCCGGCCAACGTAACGCCGGGGGCGGCGCGGGCGCTTCCCTTTTTCGGTGCGTCAGTTGACGGGGCGTCAGTGCGGTGCGGCGGTGGCAGCGAGCGCGGTGCGCAGGCGGGCCAGCCAGTCGGCGGCGGTGCCGTGGATGCCGGGGTGGGCGGCGCACAGGGCGTCCCAGTCGGCGGGCGGGGCGGCGGGGCGGAGGGTGCCGGGGTCGCCCGGGTGGCCGGGGTGGCCGGGGTGGTTCGGGTGGGCGGGGTGGTCCGAGTGGCCGGGGTGGCCGGGCTCGCGGGCGAGGACGCGGTGCAGCAGGGCGGGGTCGAGGGTGTGGGCGCAGAGTTCGGCGAGCAGGACGGCGTCGTACAGGTCCTTGGCGCGGGCGCGGGTGCCGTCGGCGTGCAGCCAGAGCAGTTTCCAGGCGAGCGAGAGTTCCCGGCTCGCGGTCCGCACGGTGGTCGCGCCGGTGCCGTCGCCGCGCGGGACGGCCGTGCGGACGGGCGGTTCGGACAGCCGCTCGTCGCGGGCGAAGTCGACGGTGACCTCGCCCTCGACGGCGGCCCCGCCGTCGCCGCCGCACTCCGCCGTCCAGCGCAGGGCGACCCGTACGCCGGGGCGGCCGTCGTCGTACGCGTAGGCCCAACTTCCGTTGGTGCGGACGGAGTCGGGGTGGAGGGTGATGCCGGGGGCGGGGTGCGGGTGGCGGGTGACGAGCCGGCGGAGCGTCTCCTCCGGTCCCTCGTCCTCGGGTTCGTCCTCCAGCACCCAGGCGAGGCCCTCGGGCGGGAGGCGGACCCGCAGGCCGCGGGTGTCGAACTCCTCGTGCCGCCAGATCTCGTACCCGCCCGCGCCGTCCGCGGCCTCGGGCCACTGCTGGGCGGCCGCCAGGTCGGGCAGGTAGGGGTACGGGTCGAGCTCGTCGACGGGGACGAGCCGGGACGGCAGCACGATCCAGTCCAGGTCGGCGGGCTCGCGGGCGGCCGGGCCCACCCAGGCGGGCATCACCATGCTGCCGCGCAGCACCAGCGCCTCGGCCCACGGCGAGCCGGCGATCAGCGCGAGCAGGTGGTCCAGCACGGCCCGCCGGGCGGTGCGCTGCTGCGGGGTCTCGCCGTTCACCGTCACTCGTCCGTCTCCGCCGGGGGTTCGTCGGGGGCGACGGTAGCGGGCGGGTCGGACAGCCCTCGGGCCGGGCGGGGCCGGGGGCTGTCCGAACGGGATCAGTCGAGGCCGAGTTGGCGGGTGGCGGCCCGGACGGTCTGGGCGAGCAGGACGGCGATGGTCATCGGGCCGACGCCGCCGGGGACGGGGGTGATCAGGCCGGCGCGTTCGCGGGCGGACGCGAAGTGGACGTCGCCGGTGTTGCCGGGGTTGTAGCCGGCGTCGACGACGACCGCGCCGGGCTTGAGGTGCTCGCCGCGGATGAAGTCGGGCTTCCCGACAGCGGCGACCAGGACGTCGGCCTCGCGGAGCAGGGCGGGCAGGTCGCGGGTGCGGGAGTGGCAGTAGGTGACGGTGGCGTCGCGGCCGAGCAGGAGCAGGCCGGCCGGTTTGCCGAGGATGGCGCTGCGGCCGACCACGACGGCGTGCTTGCCGCTCAACTCGACCCGGTACTCGTCGAGCAGGCGCATGATGCCTCCGGGAGTGCAGGAGACGAAGCCGGGCAGGCCGAAGCCCATCGCGGCGAAGGAGTGCGTGGTCACGCCGTCGACGTCCTTCGCGGGGTCGATCGCCTCGAAGGCGGCGCGTTCGTCGAGGTGCGGGCCGACGGGGTGCTGGAGCAGGATGCCGTGGACGTCCGGGTCGGCGGACAACTCGCCGATGGTGTCGACGAGTCGGGCGGTGCTGGTGGCGGCGGGGAGGGCGAGGTGGCGGGAGCGGATGCCGGCCTGCGTGCAGCGGTTGCGCTTCATCCGGACGTAGGTGACGGAGGCCGGGTCCTCGCCGACCAGGACGGTGGCCAGGCAGGGGGTGGTGCCGGTGCGCCGGTGGAGGGCGGTGGCGGCGGCGGTGGTCTCGTCGGTGAGGCGGCGGGCGAGGGCGGTGCCGTCCATCAGGCGGGCGGGGCGGGGGGATCCGGTCTACGGGTGCGGCTCCTGGGGCTCGGGGTGAGTTCGCCCAGGCGCGCGGCAGCGGTTGGCTCGGCCGCTCCCCGGTGGTGCTCCACCCGTGCGCCAGTCACGGCCTGCGGGCATCGTAGCCGAGCCGCCCCGCCCGCGGGTGCGGGCGGGGCGGGCGGAGAGACGGGGGACGGATGTCGGTCAGGCGGATCCGGATTCGGATTCGGATTCGGATTCGGATTCGGATTCGATGCGGTTGACGATGAGTTCGCAGAGTTCGTGGGTGCGCAGGGCGTCGGTGGCGTCGAGGGTCTTGCCGACGCGGAGGGCGTCGAGGAAGTGCAGGACGACCTGTTCGATGCCGCGTTGGCGGGCTACGGGGACCCAGTCGCCGCGGCGGCGGATGGTGGGCTGGCCGCGGTGGTCGATGATTTCGGCGAGGTTGTGGACCTCGCGCTTGGAGTCGGCGCCGGAGACTTCGAGGATCTCCTCGGTGGAGCCGGAGACGCGGTTCATGATGCCGAGGGCGGTGAAACCGCGGCCGGCGAGGGTGAGGACGACGTGTTCGACCAGGCCGTCGCGGGTGCGGGAGCGGACGTCGACGTGCTCGATCTCGCCGGGGACGAGGAAGCGCAGGCTGTCGACGACGTGGATGAAGTCGTCGTAGACCAGGGTACGGGCGCGTTCGGGGAGGCCCTCGCGGTGCTTCTGCAGGACGATCAGGTCGCGCGGGCGTTCGGCGGCGAGCAGGTAGCCGGGGGCGTGGCGACGGTTGAAGCCGACCAGCAGGGAGCGGCCGGTGTGGGTGGCGAGGTCGGCGAGGCGGCGGGCGCCGTCGAGGTCGTAGGCGAGCGGTTTGTCGACGTAGACGTCGACGCCGTGGGTGAGCAGTTCCTCGACGATCGGGACGTGCTGGTCGGTGGCGGCGTGGACGAAGGCCGCGCGGATGCCGGAGTCGATCAGTTCGCCGAGGTCGGTGGTGCGGAACGGGATGCGGTGGGCGTCGCCGATCCGGTCGAGCTTGGCCCGGTCGCGGGTCATCAGGCGCAGGTCGAGGCCGGGTTGGGCGGTGAGGACGGGCAGGTAGGCCTTCTGCGCGATGTCGCCGAGCCCGATGACGCCGATCGGGATCGGGGGCGTGCTGCGGTCGGTGTCGTGATCGCTCATCGGGCACTCCTGCGAGGGTGGGTGGTGGTCGTCCCTGACCACCCGGCAGCATATGCCAGGACGGGTGTTGAGCAGTCAGGACGCGGGGGATCGGCCGATTCGCGTCGGTGCGGGGGCGAGCGGGGGCGGGCGGGGGTGAGGTGGGGGGTCAGGCGGTGAAGTTCTGGTCGATCAGCAGGTGCAGGACGTTGACGTGGAAGTCGGGGAAGTCCATCGGGACGATGCCGTAGCGGGCGGGTCGGCCGGCGTGGGCGGTGAGGTAGGGGTACACGGACTGGTCCATCAGGGTCTGTTCGGCGCTCTTGGGCCAGTAACCGCCCGCGTAGCTGAGGAAGTTGACGTACATCTGGGGCGAGCCGGGGTCGGCGGCGGCGGTGTCGAACTGCTGGGTGATCGCGCGGCCCTTGACCCGGAGCGGGAAGAGCTGGTCGGTCTGCCAGAGGTCCTGGGTGCGGAAGTAGGCGTTGCTGCCGCTGGACCACTGGATCACGCCCCAGTCGTTGGCGAAGTCGGCGACCAGGACGATCCGGCCGCGGGCGGTGCCGAGGGTGGGCCAGCCGGAGAGGTGGAACAGCGGGCGGTAGCCGAGGTCGTCGAGGTAGTGGTTCACCCGGCGGCGGAACTCGGCGGGGTCGAGCGCCTGGCCGCCCGCGTTCTCGTTGCGCAGCCGCATGACGACGGTCTCGCCCCGGTGGGCCGTCAGGAAGGCCCGGCACTGGTCGAGGACGTCCTGGAGGCGGACGTACTGGTAGGCGTCGGAGTGGTAGACGCCGAGCTCGTCGGCGGTGCCCTGGAGGCCGTTGCAGCGGATGTCGAGGAAGCGGACGCCCTGGGCGAGCTGCTCGGGGACGCCCCAGTTCTGGGTGTGCGACCACTCGGTGCCGTGGGCGGGGTCGGTGCAGCAGGAGTCGTGGGTGCCCGGGACGGTCAGGCCGAGCAGCGGGCGGGCGGCGTCGAGGCGTCCCATCCAGTCGGCGGTGGGCTGCCCGCCGGGGGTGCTGCCGGTGACGGTCGCGGCCGCGATCCCGGGCACGGCGCGGGGCGCGGCTGCGGCCGCGGTCCGGGTCTCGGTCCGGGTCGCGGTCTCGGTCCGGGTCGCGGTCGCGGCGCGGGCGGTGGCCGGGAGGGCCAGGGCGCCGAGTGCGCCGGCCAGGGTGGCGGCGGTTCCGGTGAGCAGTGTGCGGCGTGCCACGGTCATGGGTGCGCTCCCCCGGTCCGGCCGGTGCGACCCGGCCCGAATGTTGTCCGGTTCATGCCCTGATTGCCGGACGGGCATGCGCCCCGGCCCGGGACGGCGGCCGCCGTGCCGAGGGAACGGCCGGGGGCTACGCCTTGCGTAGGTCCGGGCTACGCCTTGCGCAGGTTCGGGGCCGGGGCGTCGATCAGGAGACGGCGGACGGCGTCCCAGGCGGCGTGGAGGGCGGCGGTGCAGGTGCGGGTGTCGGGGCCGAGCAGGCGCAGCCAGGCTCCGCTGTCGGCGGGGAGGGTGGAGACGCCGTGCAGCAGGTCGTGGGGGGCGAGGGCCTGGTGCAGGGTGTCGGCGATCCGGGCGGCGGGGGCGAGCGGGCTGAGGACGTGGAGGGTGGACATCACGTCGTGTCCGGCCAGGACGGCCGGTCCGGTGACGCCGCCGCCGGGGGTGCCGGTGGGGATCAGCCGGACGGTGTCCAGGGCCAGCAACTCGCCGTCCGGGCGGCGCACTTCCAGGTCGGAGGCGAGGACCTGGTAGGCGTGCCGTTCGCCGCGGGCGAGCCGGCCGGCCAGGACGGTCTCGCCGGCCAGCACGGTGGCGGACGGGTCGACGGTGAGAACGGTGCGCTGGTAGAGGCGGGAGTCGACGAACGGGATGACCGGCTCGGGCAGGTACTCGACGTAGGCGCGCGGGCCGGCCGTCAGGTTGACCAGCTGCGTCGCGTAGTCGTGTTCCATCCGGTAGACCTTGGTGGCCGCCTGGGTGGTCAGGTGGACGGCCGTGTCGGCGCCGCAGTGCAGGTCGGTGCGGAGCCGGTCGGCCTGCAGGATGCCGCCGCCGGTGGACATCAGGAAGGTGACGGCGAGGTCGGGCCGGACCGGGTCGAAGTACAGCGGGCGCATGATCTGCAGCGGCGACTTCTGGTAATGGCCGGTGAGTTCGGTGCGGCCGCCGACCTGTTCGAAGGCCAGTTCCAGCAGGCCGACCTTGCCGGGGCGCCCGACCGCGAGGGTGTCGGGCGTCCCGGCGTAGCGGCGGACCTCGGGCGGGACGCGGGCCGGCTCGTAGTGGCGGGGGTCGAGCCGGGACGGTGCTGGGGGTGGCACTGCGGGCAGTGCTGGGGGTGGCACTGCGGACGGTGCTGCGGGTGGCGCGTCGTGCAGTGCTGCGGGCGGTACTGTGGACGGGGCCGCGGGCGGCCGGGTGGGCGTCACGCGGCGGCCTTGCGGAAGGTCTCCAGGAAGGCGGCGATCTGCTCCAGGCCGTCGCCCGTCAGGCAGTTGGTGAGGGCGACCGGGCCGCCCTCGCGCACCCGGTGGGCGTCGGACTCCATCACGCCGAGGTCGGCGCGGACGTACTGGGCGATGTCGATCTTGTTGATGACGAGCAGGTCGGACTCGGTGATGCCGGGGCCGCGCTTGCGGGGCATCTTCTCGCCCTCGGCGGTGTCCAGGACGAACAGGAAGAGGTCGACCAGCACCGGGCTGAAGGTGAGGGTGAGGTTGTCGCCGCCGGACTCGTAGAGCAGGGTGTCCACGTCGGGGAAGCGTTCGAGGAGTTCGGCGCCGGCGGCCAGGTTCATCGTCGGGTCGTCGCGGACGGCGGTGTGCGGGCAGGCCCCGGTCTCCACGCCGACCACCCGTTCCGGGTCGAGCACGCCGGCCAGGGTGCGGCGCACGTGCTGGGCGTCCTCCTGGGTGTAGATGTCGTTGGTGATCACGGCGGGACGGTGGCCGCGGGCGATCAGCACCGGCACCAGCGCCTCGATCAGCGCGGTCTTGCCGGAGCCCACCGGGCCCCCGATGCCGACCCGCAGGACGTTGTCGGTCGCGTTCTCGGTCGCGTTCTCGGTCGCGTTCTCGCTCAACTTCTGCTCCTTCGTGGTGGTTTCAGCTCATGAACAGCCGGGCCTCGGCCCGTTCGTGCCGTCCGGACATCGCGTCGGCGACCGGCACGCAGCCGCCGAGGTCCGCCAACTCCCGTACCAGGGCGGCCTCGACGGTCTCCCGGATCACCGGGGCAGCGCCGCGCAGCAGTACCTGGGCCTTGCGGTGGTCGGTCAGCCGCAGCCGCAGCGCGGCACCGGCGAAGCTGGTGCAGAACGCGAACAGGTCGCTGGTGACGGCCCGTTCGACCGGGACGCCGGCCGCCGCGTGGGCGACCCCGGCGGCCACCGGCTGGCAGCCGGGGGCGCGCTTGGCGGCGACCAGGACGGCGTACCGCTCCAGCGCCTCGCCGCCGATCGACTCCCTTGCGATGTCCAGGAGTTGGCGGCCGGTCCGGGTGGCGGCCAGCCGTAGTTCGCGGTTCAGCCGGGTGGCGTGCAGCCGCCGGTCGGTGGCGGCCAGCAGCTCCCACTCCCCCGCGGCGGCGGCCCGGTGGGCCAGGACGAGGGCGGTGGCGTCGGACGGGCCGACGCCGTGCCGCAGCAGGTCGGCGAGCAGGTCGGGCAGGGTGTCGGGGGTGACGGCCTTGGCCTGTGCGTAGCCCTCCAGGCCGTGCGAGAGGGTGTAGAAGCCGCTGGGGAAGGCGGAGTCGGTGAGCTGGAGGCAGACCAGCAGGGCGTCCAACTCGGCGGCGGTGGCGGTTGGGGTGGCGGCGGGGGCGGTGGGAGCGGTCTCACCCACGCTCGCGCCCACGCTCGCGCTCGCGCTCGCGCTCGCGCTCGCGTTCACGCGAGGTAGAACAGGTGGTTGAGCGGCAGTTCGCGGGCGGGTTCGATGGTGGCGGGCTCGCCGTCCAGGGTGACCTTGTAGGTCTCCGGGTCGACCTCGATCCGCGGCAGCGCGTCGTTGCGGACCATGTGCTGCTTGCCGACAGAGCGGCAGCGGCGCACCGGCAGCACGGTGCTGCGCAAGCCGAGTTCGGCGGGGACGCCGAGGTCGACGGCGGCCTGCGACATGAAGGAGACCCGGGTGGCCTGCCGGGCCCGTCCGTACTGGCCGAACATCGGCCGGTAGTAGACGGGTTGGGGGGTGGGCAGGGAGGCGTTGGGGTCGCCCATCAGGGCCCAGTTGATCATGCCGCCCTTGATCACCATCTTGGGTTTGGCGGCGAAGGAGTTGATCGGCCAGAGCACGATGTCGGCGAGCTTGCCGGGCTCCAGCGAGCCGATGTGGTCGGCGGTGCCGGAGGCGACGGCCGGGTTGATGGTGAGCTTGGCCAGGTAGCGCAGCACCCGGAAGTTGTCGTGCCGTTCGCTGTCGCCGGCCAGTTTGCCGCGCTGGTCCTTGCAGTGGTGGGCGGTCTGGAAGGCGCGGGTGAAGGACTCGCCGATCCGGCCCATCGCCTGCGAGTCGGAGGAGAAGATCGAGATCACGCCCTCGTCGTGCAGCACCGTCTCGGCGGCGATGGTCTCGGCCCGGACCCGGGAATCGGCGAACGAGACGTCCTCGGGGATGCTGTGGCTGAGGTGGTGGCAGACCATCACCATGTCGAGCAGTTCGTCCACCGAGTTGACGGTGTAGGGCAGCGTCGGGTTGGTGGACGAGGGCAGCACGTTGGGCTCGCCGGCGATCCGCATGATGTCGGGGGCGTGGCCGCCGCCCGCGCCCTCGGTGTGGAAGGTGTGGATGGTGCGGCCGTCGATCGCGGACAGGGTGTCCTCGAAGTAGCCGGACTCGTTGAGCGTGTCGGTGTGGATCGCCACCTGCACGTCGTACTCGTCGGCGACGCTCAGCGCGCTGTCGACCGCGGCCGGGGTGCTCCCCCAGTCCTCGTGCACCTTGAGGCCGCAGGCGCCCGCCTCGACCTGTTCGCGCAGCGCGCCGGGCAGCGCGCCGTTGCCCTTGCCGAGCAGGCCGACGTTGACCGGCAGGTCCTCGACGGCCTGGTACATCCGGTGGAGGTTCCACGGGCCGGGTGTGCAGGTGGTGCCGTTGGTGCCGTCGGAGGGGCCGGTGCCGCCGCCGATCAGGGTGGTGATGCCGTTGCTGAGCGCCTCCTGCACCTGCTGGGGGGCGATGAAGTGGATGTGCGTGTCGATGCCGCCCGCGGTGGCGATCAGGTGCTCGCCGGAGATCACCTCGGTGCCGGGGCCGATCACCAGCCGCGGGTGCACGCCGCCCTGGGTGTGCGGGTTGCCGGCCTTGCCGACGGCGACGATGAAGCCGTCCTTGACGCCGATGTCGCCCTTGACCACGCCGAGCACCGCGTCCAGCACCACCACGTTGGTGATCACCAGGTCGAGCGCGCCCTGGACGGAGGTGGCCGCCGGGTCCTGCGCCATGCCGTCGCGGATCGCCTTGCCGCCGCCGTACACGGCCTCGTCGCCGTAGTGGCCCTGGTTGAAGTCCTGTTCGACCTCGACGACCAGATTGGTGTCGGCGAGGTGGAAGCGGTCGCCGACGGTCGGGCCGAACAGGTCGGTGTACTGCTTGCGGGAGAGGATGGCCATCAGCGGTCGCCTTCCTGGCGGTCGGGGGTGGTGCCGGGGGTGGTGCCGGAGGTGGTGGAGCCCTTGAAGCCCTGTTCGGCGGCCCGGCGCAGGGAGCGGTCGCGGGTGGCGGGGGCGGTGGCGCCGCCGTCCACCAGGTTGGCGAAGCCGACCAGGCGGCGGTGGCCGCCGAACTCGGCCAGCACGACGTCCCGGGTGTCGCCCGGCTCGAACCGGACGGCGGTGCCGGCCGGGATGTCGAGGTGCTTGCCGAAGGCGGCCGCGCGGTCGAAGTCGAGGGCCCGGTTGGCCTCGAAGAAGTGGTAGTGCGAGCCGACCTGGATCGCCCGGTCACCGGTGTTGCTGACCGTGACGGTGGCCTTGGCGCGGCCGGCGTTGATCTCCACCGGGTCGTCGCCGTACAGGTACGTGGCGCCACCAGACATGGCTGCCCTTCCTCTCTGCCGGTTCACTGCGGGGGTGTCGGGGGTGTCGGGGGGGTCAGTGGGTGTGGGACGGTTCGCCCGGGCCGTGGCTGTGCGCGTGGCCGTGGTCGTGGCTGTGCGCGTAGCCGTGGCCGTGCTCGGCGTCCAGGCCGGCGGCGGTGCCGTCCTCGCCGTGGCCGAGCAGGTACAGGGCGTCCGCCGTCCGGGCCGCGAGCACCCCGGCGACGGCGGACGGGCGCAGCAGCGGGCCGCCGTCGAGGACGCCGGGGACGGGGGTGCGCAGGGCCGGTCCGAACGCGGCCGGGACGGCGGTGACGGTGCGCGCGCCGAGCAGGCGGCAGCGGGCCGCGCCCTCGGCCGGGTCGGGGTCGCCGCCGTCGAACGCGACCTCCACCCAGCGGTGGCGGCCGAACTGCCGGGCCAGCCGGGCGATCCGGAACAGTTCGGCGTCCTCGAACGGGCCGGCCGCCGGGGCGGTGACCAGCAGCGCGCCGTCCGGGGTGGCGGGGGCGGTGCGGGCGGCGGCGCGCAGCCAGCCGACCAGGTGTTCGGCGGCGGCGAACGGCGCGGTCAGCGCGAGCCGTCCGGGCCGCTGCCCCTGCTCGGCGGTGAGTCCGCGCAGGGTCCGGGCGGTCTCGGCGACCAGTCGCGGGTCCCGGCCGAGGGTCATCGGGACGACGCACACCGGGTGGCCGCCGGGCGCGGCCAGGGCCGCGCGGACCGCCTCGGCGAGCGGGCGGCCCGCCGGAGCGGCGGCGTGCACCGTCGGCCTCGCGCCAGCGTGCACCGTCGGCCCGGCGGCGGCGTGCACCGTCGGCCCGGCGATGGCGGCGACCAGGGGGGCGAGGTCCCGTCCGCCGTCGCTTTCGTGGCCGCCGGCCAGCACCACGACGGCGTGCTGAGGGCGCGTCATGGGTCAGGCGCCGACCGGGTCGTGGCAGGAGACCAGCTTGGTCCCGTCGACGAAGGCGGCCTCGACCTGGAGCAGCGGGAGCATCTCCCGCACGCCCGGCATGACGTCCTCGCCGCGGACCGCCTGCTTGCCGATCTCCATGCACTCGGCGACGGTCCGGCCGTCCCGGGCACCCTCCATGACGGCCTCGCTGATCAGTGCGCAGGCTTCGCTGTAGTTCAGCTTGACGCCGCGGTCGCGGCGTTTGCGGGCCAGGTCGGCCACGACGTAGATGTACAGCTTGTCGATCTCGCGGGGGGAGAGATTCACGGGAGCCACGCGTCCTTTCCGGGAATCCGGTCGAAATGCCGGGCGGGCGTTCGGGCAGCGCCGAGTGCCGCCGGGCGGCGGGGTGGGAAGTGTCCGAAGTGTCGGGGGTTCCGGGGTGGTAGGGCGGGGAGCGGTCGGCGGTCGGCGGTCGGCGGTCAGCGCCGGTGCAGTCGGGGCACGGCGGGGACGGCGGCCAGGAAGAGCAGGGTGGTGAGGACGAACGGCCAGGTGAGGGCGTGGCCGCCGAACGGGGCGGTGACCGCGCCGAGGGCCGGGGTGAGCAGGGTCGCGGTGGCCGCGCCGGCCAGGGCGTACCCGAGGCTCCACCCGCCCGGGGCCAGGAACACCCCGTACAGGGCGAGGGCCGTCAGCACGCCGCTGTAGCCGAGCAGGCCCTGGCCGATCTGGTCGCCGGGCGCGCCGAACGCCCAGGCGGTGAGCAGGGCGGTGGCGCTGCCCGCGCAGGCCGCCAGGCCGGCGAGGCGGCCGGCGGCGAACAGTCCGGCCAGGAACAGCAGGCCGGCGTACCACTGCGGGAGGAAGAAGACCTGGCCGATGTTGGCGAAGAACCCGTGCCAGAGGTCGCCCCAGCCCGGCGCGGTGGTGCCGGTCGCGGGGGCGGGCAGTGCGGCGGGCGCCGGGGCGCCGTGCCACAGCTGCCGGAAGCCCGGGGCGGCGGCCGTGAGGGCGGTGGCGACCAGGCAGAACGGTGCGGTCAGGACGGGCAGCGCGGCCTTGGCGAGCAGTGCGGCGAGGCCCGCGGTGAGTACCACCGCGACCGCCGCGCCGAGCACCGCGACCGCGAGGGTCGCCGGGTGGCCCGCGCCCAGGAACACGGCGCAGGCCAGCGCCACCAGGCACCCGTTGTAGCCGTGCAGCCCCGCCCCCACCGCGGTCCGGTCCAGCCCCAGCCCGTACGCCACCGCGGTGGCGACGGCGCTGCCGAGCAGCCCGTAGAGGCCGTACTGCGGGCCGGCCGCGAACAGGGCCGCCGTGAAGAACAGCCCGCACACCGCGGACGGCATGAAATCGACCTGCGCGACCCCGCGCAGGACTTCCGCCGGGAACCGGCCGAATACCGGCCGGATCGCCGCGGCGGCCTTCTCCCCGCCCCATTGCTGACCCATGACTGCGCACCAATTTCCGGTACGGCCGGCCTGCCTGGAAGTTGGCCCCGGCGATTCCTCCGGAACCGTACTCCTGCGGATTGCGAATTCCATCAGGAACGGGGAGTCACGCCAAATCCACGGAGCGTCACCACCCGGCCACTGAGCTGCAACAATCTGTTGAATCAGCAGCTCAGCGGCACCGCCGAGAAGGGCATCCTTTGCCAATTTTTACCGGCTCGTGACGCCCCGTCGGTTTCGGTGACAGCCGCGTGTTCGACGCAAAGCGGTCCGAGGCGGACAATTCGGTCGGTCAAGCGGTGGATGATCGGTGAAACGCCCCCGCATTGTGGCGGAACCGTGAATGCGGGTAACGCGCTCAGGCGGCGTCCGCACCGAGCATCCGGCGGAAATCGGCCACCGCCGCGTCGAAATGACCGTGGTAGCCGCCCTGGGCCAGCCGCAGCACGAAGGCCACGGCGTCGTCCGGGTGCGGGTCGGCGTACGGCTGCCCGTTGTAGTCGAGGAACAGCAGCATCGACTCGAAGGCGGTGCGCTTGTTCCGGTCCGTCATCGGGTGGTTGCGGGCGAGGGACTCGCCGAGCGCGACCGCCTTGGCCCACGCGTCCGGGTACGCGTCCGCCCCGAACGCCGAGGCCCGCGGACGGCCGAGCGCGGAGCGCAGCAGCGAGCGCTCGCGCACCACCGCGACGCGGCCCAGCAGGTACGCGATGTCGTCCTCGTCCAGGTGCGCGGCGGCCTCGTGGCGGGCGCTCACAGCTCGGCCAGCCTCTCCAGCGTCTCGGCGTTCGCCGCCCGGATCCGCGCCACCAGCGCGGCGCGGCGCGCGGCGTGCTGCTCGGACTGCCGGTCCTGCTCCTGCCGGTCCTGTTCCTGCTGCTCCACCTCGGTGCCTCCTCCCGGACGGGTTCGATCCCCCGGGGTGGAAGCTAGCGGGCGGGGCGCGGCGCGGTCGATCGGTTATTCGACCGGCGGGCGGCGGACAGCGGGGGACGGCGGGGGACGGCGGTCAGGCCGGGTGGTCGAGGTGTCCGGCGGCGGTGGCGAGGGCGGTGAGGACGGGGCGGATCAGGGGGTGGAGTTCGGCGCCGGCCCGGGTCGCGGCGAAGACCCTGCGGGTGGCGAGGGCGCTGTCGACGGGGCGGACGGCGATCGCGTCCGACTCGGTGCCGCGCAGGGCCGAGCGCGGGACCAGGGCCACCCCGGCGCCGGCCGAGGCCAGGGCGGTGACGGCCCGGAAGTCGTCGGAGGAGTGGACCAGCCGGGGCTGGAAGCCCGCGTGCTCGCAGGCCAGCAGGACCACGTCGTGGCAGGGGTTGCCCGGGTAGGGGCCGATCCAGGGCTCGGCGGCCAGGTCGGCGACCGCGACCGGGCCGGTCCCGGCGGCGAGCGGGTGGTGCAGCGGGAGGACGGCGTCGAAGGGTTCGGCGTACAGCGGCAGCCGGGTCAGCCGGCGGTCGTCGGCGCGCGGGGCGCCGCGGTACTCGACGGCGACGGCGATGTCGGCGCGTCCGTCGAGCAGCATCGGCAGGCTGGCGTCGCCCTCCGCGTCCAGGACGCGGACCCGCAGGTCGGGGGCGCTGCCGGCGAGGGCGGCGACGGCGGGGGCGAGGACCAGGGCGATGCCGGTGGCGAAGGCGGCGACGGTGACCTCCCCGGCCGCGCCGGAGCTGTAGGCGGCGAGGTCGGCCTCGGCGCGTTCGAGCTGGGCGAGGACGGCGTCGGCGTGGGTGAGCAGGATCTCCCCGGCAGCGGTGAGCCGGACCCCGCGTCCGGCCCGGACCAGCAGGGTGTGCCCGGTCTCCTGCTCCAGCGCGGCGAGCTGCTGGGAGACCGCGGAGGGGGTGAGGTAGAGCGCGGCCGCCGCGGCGGTCACGGTCCGGTGGTCGGCCACGGCCCGGAGGGTCCGCAGCCGTCGTGCGTCGATCACGGGTCAATTCTGCCAGCGCGGCGGACCCGTCCGGGACGGGGGCCGGACCCGGGACGGCACGGGGCCCCGGACGGACACGGCGCGCGACGGCGCGGGGCTCGGCGCAGCGCGGGGAAGGGCCGTACGGGGCCGGGGAAGGGGTGGCGCGGGGAGCCGGGAGTGACTCCCCGCGCCGGTGGGCCGTCCCCGGAAGGGGGGTTGGGGGACGGGCCCCGGTGGGACGCGGTTGAGGGTGCCCGCGCCCTGGTCGGGAGGGGTGGGGTCAGGCGCCGGGGGCGTCCAGCGCGGCGCGGGCGTCGATGAAGGCGGCCACGGCGCGTTCGACGTCCGCGGTGCTGTGGGCGGCGGAGAGCTGGACCCGGATGCGGGCGGCGCCGTGCGGGACGACGGGGTAGGAGAAGCCGATCACGTAGACGCCGCGTTCGAGGAGGAGTTCGGCGAGGCGGCCGGCCCGGGCGGCGTCGCCGACCATGACGGGGGCGATGGCGTGCTCGCCGGGCAGGATCTCGAACCCGGCCTCGGTCATCTTGGTCCGGAACAGCTCGGTGTTGGCCCGCAGCCGGTCGCGCAGGTCGTCGCTGGTCTCCAGCAGGTCGAGGACGGTGAGCGAGGCGGCGGCGATCACCGGGGCGAGCGAGTTGGAGAACAGGTAGGGGCGGGAGCGCTGGCGCAGCAGGGCGACGATCTCGCGGCGGGCGGCGACGTAGCCGCCGGACGCGCCGCCGAGGGCCTTGCCGAGGGTGCCGGTGATGATGTCGACGCGGTCCATCACGCCGTGCAGTTCGGGGGTGCCGCGGCCGGTGGGGCCGACGAAGCCGACGGCGTGCGAGTCGTCGACCATGACCATCGCGTCGTAGCGGTCGGCGAGGTCGCAGATCTCGGCGAGCGGGGCGATGTAGCCGTCCATCGAGAAGACGCCGTCGGTGACGATGAGGCGGCGGCGGGCGTCCTGGGTGTCCTGGAGCTGCTTCTCCAGGTCGGCGAGGTCGCGGTTGGCGTAGCGGTGGCGGCGAGCCTTGGAGAGGCGGATGCCGTCGATGATGGAGGCGTGGTTGAGGGCGTCGGAGATGACGGCGTCGCGCTCGTCGAGCAGGGTCTCGAAGACGCCGCCGTTGGCATCGAAGCAGGAGGAGTACAGGATGGTGTCCTCCTGGCCGAGGAACTGGGAGAGGCGCTGCTCCAGTTCCTTGTGGACGTCCTGGGTGCCGCAGATGAAGCGCACCGACGCCATGCCGTAGCCCCAGCGGTCGAGGGCGTCCTTGGCGGCGGCGACCACGGCGGGGTGGTCGGCGAGGCCGAGGTAGTTGTTGGCGCAGAAGTTGAGCACCTGGCCGCCGTTGCCGGAGGTGACGGTGATCTCGGCGGACTGCGGGGTGCCGATGACGCGTTCCGGCTTGAACAGGCCGGCTTCGCGGATCTCGGCGAGGGTGGCGGCGAGGTCGTCGCGGACGTTCTCGAACACGGGGGTGTCGCTCCTAACGAGGGGTCAGCGGGCGTACGCGGGTGGCGAGGTGCAGCGTCGTCCGGGCGAGTTGCAGTGTCGTCCGGGCGAGTTACAGCGTCGTCCAGTCGAGGATGACCTTGCCGCAGTTGCCGCCGGCGGCCTCGTCGAAGGCGGCCTCGAAGTCCTGGGCGGCGTGCCGGCCGGTGATCACCGGGGTGAGGTCGAGTCCGCCCTCCAGCAGCACGGACATCGCGTACCAGGTCTCGAACATCTCGCGGCCGTAGATGCCCTTGATGGTGAGCATCGAGGTGACCACGTGGGCCCAGTCGACCGGGAAGTCCTCGGCGGGCAGGCCGAGCATGGCGATCTTCCCGCCGTGGGTCATGTTGGCGATCATCGACTGCATGGCCTCGGGGCGGCCGGACATCTCCAGGCCGACGTCGAAGCCCTCGCGCAGGCCGAGCTGGTGCTGGCCGTCCTCGATGGTGTGCTGCGAGACGTCCAGGGCGAGGGTGACGCCGAGCTTGCGGGCCAGGTCGAGGCGGTACGGGGAGACGTCGGTGATCATGACGTTGCGGGCGCCGGCGTGCTTGGCGACGGCGGCGGCCATGATGCCGATCGGGCCGGCGCCGGTGACCAGGACGTCCTCGCCGACCAGCGGGAAGGACAGCGCGGTGTGCACGGCGTTGCCGAACGGGTCGAAGATCGCGGCGACGTCGAGGTCGACGGGGACGCGGTGCACCCAGACGTTGGAGGCGGGCAGCGCGACGTACTCGGCGAACGCGCCGTCGCGGTTGACGCCCAGGCCGATGGTGTTGCGGCACAGGTGGCGGCGGCCGGCCAGGCAGTTGCGGCACTTGCCGCAGACCAGGTGGCCCTCGCCGCTGACCAGGGCGCCGACGGTGATGTCGGTGACGGCGGCGCCGACCGCGGCGACCTCGCCGACGAACTCGTGGCCGATGGTCATCGGGGTCTTGATGGTCTGCTGGGCCCAGCCGTCCCACTTGCGGATGTGCAGGTCGGTGCCGCAGATGCCGGTGCGCAGGACCTTGATCAGGACGTCGCCGGGGCCGATCTCCGGTTCCGGGACGTCGGTCATCCAGAGTCCGGGTTCGGCGTTCAGCTTGACGAGTGCCTTCACGGCGAGCGCTCCTGACGCGGGGTTCGGGCGGGCCTGCGGGTCGGCAGGCCCGGGTGCGGGCGTGCGGCGGTGCGCAGGCCCGGTGGGGCGGCCCGGTGTGCGGCGGTCACCGGCCGGGCAGAGTGAAATCTGCCTGGTCACGGTGGGTGCGGTCCATCGAGGAATTCTTAACGGGTGCCACAGCTGGGCTGAACGATCGTGCCCGAGCTGCTGCTCGGGTCCGGTTGCGGCATGCCGCAAGACACCCGGACGGAGCAGCGGGGAGCGGCACGACGGAGGTGCGGGAGGGGCACGGCGGGGGTGCGGGAGGGGCACGGCCGGGGCGCGGGAGGGGCACGGCCGGGGCGCGGGAGGGGCGCTGACGGGGGGTCAATCGGGTGTCCGGGTTTTGACCTAGCCTTGACATTCGGGATTGGTCCAGTCCATTTTGTTGTGCGCGCTCCCTACGCACCTCCGCCCCCATCCCCCACTGGAGGTACCCGTGCACGCCCCCAACCGCCGCGCCACTGCGGTCGGCGCGGCCGCGCTGCTGCTGGCCACGGCCGCCGTCGCGGCCGTTCCGAGCAGCGCGAGCGCTGCCAACATCCTGACCAACCCCGGCTTCGAGACCGGCACGCTGAGCGGCTGGTCCTGCTCCGGCGGGCTCGGCTCGGTGGTCTCCACCCCCGTCCACGGCGGCTCGAAGGCACTGGCCGGCGCGGTCAGCGCCTCGGACAACGCCAAGTGCACCCAGACCGTCGCGGTGCAGCCCAACACCACGTACTCGCTGTCGAGTTGGGTGCGCGGCAACTACGTGTACCTCGGCGTCACCGGCGGCACCTCGACCTGGACGCCGGCCGCGGCCGACTGGAAGCAGCTGACGGTGAGCTTCACCACCGGCGCCGCGCAGACCAGCGCCGAGGTGTACCTGAACGGCTGGTTCGGCCAGGGCACGTACTACGCGGACGACATCAGCCTGGACGGCCCGGGCGGCGGCACGCCGGACACCCAGGCCCCGACCGCGCCGGGCAACCTGACGGCCACCTCGACCGCGGCCACCCAGGTCTCGCTCTCCTGGGGCGCCTCGACCGACAACGTCGGCGTCACCGGCTACGACGTGTACAAGAACGGCACCCTGGCGACCACCGTCACCGGCACCACCGCGACGGTCACCGGCCTGAGCGCGGGCACCGCCTACACCTTCACGGTGAAGGCGCACGACGCGGCGGGCAACGCCTCGGCCGCCTCCAACTCCCTTGCGGTGACGACGCCTTCGGGCGGTGACCAGCAGGCGCCGACCGCGCCGGGCAACCTGGCGGCGACCGCCACGGCGGCCACCCAGGTCTCGCTCTCCTGGGGCGCGTCCAGCGACAACGTCGGCGTCACCGCGTACGACGTGTACAAGAACGGCGCGCTGGCCACCACCGTCACCGGCACCACGGCGACCGTCACCGGCCTGACCGCCTCGACCGCGTACACCTTCACCGTGAAGGCCCGGGACGCGGCGGGCAACACCTCGGCCGCCTCCAACTCCCTTGCGGTGACCACGCCTTCGGACGGCGGCGGCACGCCCGGCACCTTCAAGCAGGCCGCGCCGTACCTGTACAACGGCTGGGGCAATCCGCCGGCCGCGAGCACCGTGATGAACGCGACCGGCATCAAGTGGTTCACGCTGGCCTTCGTGCTGGCGCAGAACGGCTGCAACCCGACCTGGGACAGCCAGCGCCCGCTGCTGAACGGCGTGGACCAGCAGACCATCAACGCGGTGCGCGCCGCGGGCGGCGACGTCGTCCCGTCCTTCGGCGGCTGGTCGGGCAACAAGCTCGGCCCGAACTGCGCCGACGCGACCGCGCTGGCCGGCGCCTACCAGAAGGTGATCGACGCCTACAACCTGAAGGCGATCGACATCGACATCGAGAACACCGACGAGTTCGAGAACTACACCGTCCAGGACCGCATCCTGAACGCGCTGAAGATCGTCAAGCAGAAGAACCCGGGCATCAAGACGATCGTCACCTTCGGCACCGCGATCAGCGGCCCGACCGCCCCCGGCAACCGGCTGATCGAGCAGTCCAAGGCGCTCGGCGCGGACATCGACGTCTTCACCATCATGCCGTTCGACTTCGGCAACGCGTCGACCGACATGTACGCCGCCACGGTCAGCGCCGCGACCGGCCTGAAGAACAAGCTCAAGTCGGTCTACGGCTGGGACGACGCCACCGCGTACTCGCACCTGGGCATCTCCGGCATGAACGGTCTCAGCGACAACAACGAGACCACCTCGATCGCCAACTGGACCGCGATCCGCGACTGGGCCAACACCAACCACATCGCCCGCCTGGCGTTCTGGTCGGTCAACCGGGACCGCGGCTGCGCGGGCGGCGGCCTGCAGGAGACCTGCTCCGGCATCGCCCAGTCCGACTGGCAGTTCACCTCCATCACGGCCGGCTTCACCGGCTGACGCGCCACCACTCCCCGACGGCCCCGGTCCCACCCCACAGGGACCGGGGCCGTCCCCGTGCCCGTGCCCGTGCCGGGGTTCGTGGGTTCGCGGGTTCGCGGGTTCGTGCTACGAGACGTCGGGGCGGGTCATCAGCGGTGCGCGCAGGTGCAGTTCGAGCCGGGGGCCGGTCAGCGGGACGGTGCTCCACAC
Organism: Kitasatospora sp. YST-16; assembly: GCF_026802215.1. Taxonomy (NCBI): domain Bacteria; kingdom Bacillati; phylum Actinomycetota; class Actinomycetes; order Kitasatosporales; family Streptomycetaceae; genus Kitasatospora; species Kitasatospora sp. YST-16. The sequence continues at coordinate 7,333,654 of NZ_CP113837.1, read as the reverse complement.
GGCCGTCGCGGTGCCCGCGGCGGCGTCGACGGACAGCCGGACCCGGTGCGGGGTGGTGACCAGGTGGAGGTCGGCGGTGAAGGTGTCGCCCTGCCAGGCGCCGGACGCGACGACGGGGCGGCCGAGCGGGGCGCTCTCCCGGCGGTCCCGGTGGCCCACCGCGAGGCTGATGCCCGTACCGGTGCCGGTGCCGGTGCCGGTAGCGGTGTCACTGCCGGTGCCGATGCCGATGCCGGTGCCGGGGCCAGGGAGCGGGCCGAGGCGCAGCTGCCAGCCGGTGCCGTCGGCGGCGGGGTCGACGCGGACGGGGGTGCCGTCGGGCAGCGCCGAGTCGGGGGCGGAGGCGTCGAGCAGTGCGCGGGCCGTCCGGCCCGGGTCGGCGGTGCCCGGCGGCAGGGGCAGCGACAGCGCGCGCAGCCGGTCGGCCAGCTCGCGGTCCTCGCGGGGGCCGTCCGGGTGGTCGAGGCCGGGCAGCAGGCACTCCCACAGGGCGTCGAACACCTCCTGGGACTCCCCCTGGGCGGTCACCGCGACCACCAGGTCGTGCCCGGGCACCACCACGCACTGCTGGCCGAACGCGCCGTGGCCGTGGTAGCCGTGGCGGGACATCCAGAACTGGTAGCCGTAGCCGCAGGAGAAGTCGGCGTCCGTGGCGCCCTCGATGAACGGCACGCAGTCGACGTGCCGGCGGGTGGCCCGCTCGACCCACTCGCGCGGGACGAGCTGCCGCCCGGCCCGGCTGCCGCCGCGCAGCAGCAGTTCGCCGAAGGCGGCGACGGCCTCGGTGGTCAGGTGCAGGCCGTGGAAGCCGAAGGCGGCGCCGCTGGCGACCCGGTCCCACTCGGCGTGCTCGATGCCCATCGGCCGGAACAGGCGCTCGTCGAGGAACTCCGGCAGGCTGCGGCCGGTGACCCGTTCGACCATCCGGGCCAGCAGGAAGGCCGCCGCGTTGTCGTAGACGTGCCGCGTCCCCTCCGGCGCGGTGAACGGCAGCCCCAGGAAGCCCTTCACCAGATCCGTCGGCTCCCGCTCCCAGGCCGCGGCGAGGCTGTCCTCCGGGTGCCCGGCGGTCATCGTCAGCAGGTGGTGGACGGTGATCCGGCGCCCCTGCCCCACCAGCCCGGCCGGGACGTGCTCGGGCAGCACGTCCACCACCCGGTCCGCCGGGTCGAGCAGCCCGTCGGCGACCGCCAGCCCCACCGCGACCGCCGTGAACGACTTCGTCAACGAGTAGAGCAGGTGCGGCCGTTCGGCCGTGTACGGCGCCCACCAGCCTTCGGCGACGACCCGCCCCCGGCGCACCACCATCAGCGAGTGGCACTCCACCCCCCGTGCTTCGAGCCGGTCCAGCACGGCGGCCACCGCCCGGGACGAGACCCCGACCTCGGCCGGAGCCGAACGCGGCAGCAGCGCCCCCCGGACGGACGGATCGGACAGCACGTGCGGGGCGGCCATGCGAACTCCCGGTCGAACGAGGCGGATCCGGCCCGGAACCGGACCGTCGGCCCCGGCAGGCTACGGCCCGCGCGGCCCCGGCTCCACGGGTTTTCCGACCCGTCACCGTCAGGAGCACGGACGGGTCGGGGCCCGGTCCTGCGGCTGCCGCGGCCGGGCGTGGTGCGCGAGGGAGGTGAGGGAGGTGAGGTAGGCGAGGTGCTCGGGGTCGAGGTCGGTGGCCCGGCCGCGGTCCTCGATCGCGTGCAGCAGGGCGGCCCGGGCCAGGAAGCGGTACGCGAAGACCTCGGTGCTCGGGGCGCACCAGGACAGTTCGACCGGCGATGGGGGGACCAACTCGCCGTCGGGGCCGTACCGTTCGCTCCGCTCGGTGGTCAGGTCGCGGTCGGTGTGGACCACGGCGGAGCTCCCGTCGCGGTGCAGGTAGAGGTACCAGAGGTGGCAGTTCTGCGCTTCGCGCAGGAGCAGCACCAGCCGGTCGTCCGGATGCAGCGGGCTGGGCAGCGGGCCCACCGGGTCGGTCCAGTAGCCGCCGGCCCGGTCGAGGCAGCGGTGCAGGCGGGAGCGGGTGATCAGGGCCGTGAAGTCGGCGGGGAGGGCGAGCCCGTCGGCCGCCAGGGCGGCCGCGATCCGGTCGGTCACGGGGGTGCGGTGGTCCAGCGCTCCGCCGGTCTGCCCGAACCAGGCGTAGTCGCCGGTGAAGGACGCCTCGTCCAGTGGTGGCAGGGTGTCGAGGGGGTGCCGGGGGAACACCGTCCACCGGTGCGCGTCCCGCCGGTGCGGGTCGATCGTCGCACCGAGCCAGTGGGCGGGGAGGCGGACGGCCGCCGGGCCGGCGCCGATCGTACGGTGACCGGGGTCCGGGTCGGGCGAGTCCAGGGCGGGCGAGTCCGGGTCGGCCGGGTACGGGTCGGCCGGGTACGGGTCGGCCGGGTACGGGTCGGGCGGCGGTGCGGCGAGGACGCGGGTGTGCGGGCTCCAGCGGGCCGGGGGGAGTTCGGTGGCCGGGTGGCCGAGTTCGTCGGGCGGCGGGACCCGGCCGGGGGCGTCGCGCGGGTCGGGCTCCGGTTCGGGGGCGAGGAAGTCGCCGAAGCCCTCGCGCAGGTGCTCGGGCCAGCGGGCGTCGACGGCGAGCGCCTCGGCGGTGCAGGCCGGGCAGTCCTCGTCGCTTCCGCCCCACATGCCGAACGGGGAACCCGACAGGTCCGGCCGTCCGATCCCGCACAGGGTGCGGCGCGGGTGGGCGTAGGCGTGCCGTCCCGGCTCCGGCAGCAGGTCGGAGACCGCCCGCTCCCAGCGCATCTCCCACGGCGCGTACGGGCTGCGGCTGATCCGGAGTTCCGGGCCGTGGGTGGTGGCCGTCGCCCGGCACCACGGGCACTCCCAGGTCTCGCGCCGCCACCGGGTGGGCGGCTCGTCCCACTTCGCCATGGCGTGGCCGCAGACTTCGCATCGCATGGCGGGCATTGTGGCGTCCGGTTCCGACACCCGGCACCGGCCGCCGACCGCCGACCGCCGACCGCCGACACCCGATACCCGATACCCGGCGCCAACGCCCGACCCCCGACCGCCGACCCCCGACACCCGGCGCCGAGGGCTCAGGCGAAGGAGTGCGTGTAGTCGGGGAGTTCGATGTCAGCGGCCTTGGCGGCCTGGGCTTCCATCAGGCGGCGCAGCGGCCAGCGGGTCATCCAGCGCATGGAGGCGGCACGCAGGGCGATCATCGGGGCGGTGGCGGGGGCGTAGCCGCGCATGCCGCCGGGCGGGAGTTGCTGGGCCTGGGCGGCGTAGGGGCGCAGGCGGTGCTGGTAGGCGGGGTAGGCCGTGGTGAAGTCGCCTCGGGCGGTGGCGAGTTCGCCCGCCAGGAGGTACGCGCCGACCAGGGCGAGGCTGGTGCCGAGGCCGGTGAGGGGGGTGGGGCAGCAGGCGGCGTCGCCGATCAGGGCGGTCCGGCCGCGGGTGTAGTGGTCGAGGCGGACCTGGCCGAGGTGTTCGAGGAAGAAGTCGTCGGAGTCGGCCATCGCGGCGAGCAGGCGGTCGGTCTCCCAGCCGGCGCCGGTGAACTTCTCGGTGAGCAGGCGCTGTTGGGCGGCCCGGTCGCGGCGGTCGAGGGCGAGCGGGGCGGAGCGGAAGCTGAGTCCGGCCTTGGTCTCGCCGGGCAGGCGGCCGGGGCGGGCCATCGCCACCAGGCCGCCGGGGGCGTTGTACATCAGGAACCAGCCGTCGAGGTCGAGGTCGATGCGGGTGGTGAACCAGGCGGTGTAGCCGCCGAGGGGGACGAAGTGCTCGCTCTCCGGGCCGAAGGCGAGGCGGCGGGTGACGGAGTGCAGGCCGTCGGCGCCGACCACCAGGTCGAAGCGGCGGGGCGGGGCGTTCTCGAAGGTGACGTGGACGCCGTCGGGGTCCTCGTGCAGGGCGGTGACGGTGTCGTCGAAGAGGTACTCGACGTCGTCGGCGACGGCCTCGTACAGCAGGTCGGCGAGGTCGCCGCGGAGGATCTCCAGGTCGGAGACGATGCCCTCGCCGCCGAAGAGTTCGGTGGGCAGCCGGGCGGTGTGCCGGCCGCGGCGGTCGACCAGGGCGATGCCGCGCTGGTCGACGGCGAGTTCCCGGGCCCGGTCGAGCAGTCTCATCCGGGCGATGACGGTACGGCCGGCGCCGCGCAGGTCGACGGTCTGGCCGCCGGGTCGGGGGGCGGGGGCGCGTTCCACCACGACGGGGCGGAAGCCCGCCCTGCGTAGCCAGTACGCCAGGGCGGGGCCGGCGATGCCGCCGCCCGAGACGAGGATGTCGGGGTTGGTCGTCGAGTTCTTCATGACATCGAACGTACGGCGTACGCGCTGCACTGTGCAAGCCCGTGAGTATGGAATTCTGGAGTGCCGCACTAGTGCACTAGTGCGGCGGGAAGGGGGCGGGAGCTGGTGCCGGGACGGCCCCGGCAGCTAGCATGGCCGCTCACTGGTGCACTAGTGCGGAGGTGAGGCGGGTGGACCGCTACGAGCAGATCGCGGGCGAACTGCGGGAGCGGATCGAGCGCGGCGAGCTGCGCCCGGGCGACCGGGTGCCGTCCACCCGGGAGATCACCCGGCGGTGGAACGTGGCGATGGCGACGGCCACCAAGGTGCTGGCGGAGCTGCGCGGCCGGGGCCTGGTACGGGCCGTCCCGGGCGTCGGCACGGTGGTCGCCGGGAGCCCGGCCCCGGACCCCTCCCCTCCCCGCCCCGGCGGAGCGCCCGCCCGGGCGGCAGTCGCCCCGGCGCCCGGCGCCGGAGGGCGTCCTGACGGCGGAGCGGATCGTCGCGGCGGCGGTCGCGGTGGCCGACGGCGAGGGACTGGAGGCGCTGTCGATGCGCCGGGTCGCGGCCGAGCTGGACGTGGCCACCATGTCGCTGTACCGGCACGTCCCGGACAAGGACGGCCTGGTGCACCTGATGATGGACCGGGTCTTCGCCGGGGTGTCGTTCTCCGCCGCGGACGCCGCGCTCGGCTGGCGGGCCCGCCTGGAGCTGGCCGCGCACCTGCTCTGGCGGACCTTCCGCGCCCACCCCTGGCTGGCCTCCGCGCTGTCGGTGACCCGGCCGCAGCCGGTGGCCAACGCGCTGCCGTTCGGCGAGTGGGTGCTGTCCGCGCTGGTCGCCGAGGGCCTGGACGTGTCGAGCGTGTTCACCGCCTACCTGACGCTGTTCAACTACGTCCGGGGCACCGCGCTCAACCTGGAGATGGAGGCCGCCGCCGAGGCCGCCACCGGGCAGGACGCCGAAGCCTGGATGGACCAGCAGGAGGGCATGTTCATGGAGCTGGTCGCCGCCTACCCCACCTTCGTCCGGCTCACCCGGGAGGGCTACGACTTCGACCTCGACCAGCTCTTCGAGTTCGGCCTGCAGCGCCTGCTGGACGGGCTGGCGGTGCTGATCGGGCAGGTGGCACCGGACGACCGGACGCCGGACGGCCGGGCGCCGGACGGTCAGGACAGCAGGTCGCCCAGGTCGTAGGAGACCGGCTCCTCCAGCTGCGCGTAGGTGCAGCTCTCCGGGGTGCGGTCGGGGCGCCAGCGCTTGAACTGCGTGGTGTGCCGGAACCGGGTGCCCTCCAGGTGGTCGTAGCCGACCTCGGCCACCCGCTCGGGGCGCAGCGGCACCCAGGAGAGGTCCTTCCTGCCGGTCCAGCGGCTGACCGCGCCGGGCAGCCGGCCGCTCGCCTGGGCCTGCTCGTCCTCCCAGCGCGCCCAGGGGTGATCGCCGAGGTCGGCCGGGTCGAGGCGCAACGGGGCGAGTTCGGCGGCGAGTTCGGCCCGGCGGGCCATCGGGAAGGAGGCGCTGACGCCGACGTGCTGGAGGCGGCCGCCGGTGTCGTACAGGCCGAGCAGCAGCGAGCCGACCACCGGGCCGGACTTGTGCTCGCGGTAGCCGGCCACCACGCAGTCGGCGGTGCGGGCGTGCTTGACCTTGAAGAGGGTCCGCTCGCCCGGCCGGTACGGGGCGTCCAGCGGTTTGGCGACCACGCCGTCCAGGCCCGCGCCCTCGAAGCGGGAGAACCAGTTCCGGGCGGTGTCCAGGTCGGTGGTGGCGGGGGCGAGGTGGACCGGCGGGACGGCACCGGCCAGCACCCGGGCGAGTTCGGCCCGGCGTTCGACCAGCGGGCGGCCGGTCAGGTCGTCCCCGTCCAGGGCGAGCAGGTCGAAGGCGACGAGGGTGGCGGGGGTGCGCTCGGCCAGGGTGCGGACCCGGGAGGCGGCCGGGTGGATGCGCTCCAGCAGCTCCTCGAAGTGCAGCCGACCGTCGTGCGCGACGACGATCTCGGTGTCGACGACGCAGCGTCCGGGCAGCTGCTCCCGGACCGCGTCGACCACCTCGGGGAAGTACCTGGTCAGCGGCTTGGCGGTGCGCGAGCCGAGTTCGACCTCGTCGCCGTCGCGGAACACGATCGCCCGGAAGCCGTCCCACTTCGCCTCGTACTGCATGCCGGGCGGGATCGCGGCGACGGGCTTGGCCAGCATCGGGGACACCGGCGGCATCACGGGTAGCTGCATGCCCCCGATGGTGGCCCGGCGGGACGGCGGCGGGCGGCGTGTCGGACCGCCCGGGCGTGTCGGACCGCTCCGGCACGTCGACGGGGGTCGGGCCGTCCGGGGGTCGGGCCGTACGGGGGCGCGCGGCGTGTCGGAGGGCGGGGGCGGCACGGCGGCACGGTGGCGTGCCTAGCGTGGGGGCATGGCTGGAGCAGCGGTGGAGCTGGAGGTCGGCGGCCGGACGGTGCGGCTGTCGAACCCGGACAAGGTGTACTACCCGGAGCCCGGGTACACGAAGCGGGACGTCGCCGAGTACTACCTGGCGGTCGCGCCCGGGGTGCTGCGCGGGCTGCGCGAGCGGCCGACCACGTTGCAGCGCTTCCCGGACGGGGTGGGCGGCGAGTTCTTCTACCAGAAGCGCGCGCCGAAGAACCTGCCCGACTGGCTGCCGACCGCCCGGATCGCCTTCCCGTCCGGGCGCAGCGCCGACGAGGTCTGCCCGACCGAGGAGGCCGCCGTGCTGTGGGCGGCGAACCTCGGCTGCCTGACCTTCCACCCCTGGCCGGTGCGCCGCGCGGACACCGAGCACCCGGACGAACTGCGCGTCGACCTCGACCCGCAGCCCGGCACCGACTTCTCCGACGCCGTCCGGGCCGCCCTTCAACTGCGGCCGCTGCTGGAGGAGTTCGGGCTGACCGGCTGGCCGAAGACCTCCGGCGGCCGGGGCCTGCACGTGTACGTGCCGATCGAGCCGCGCTGGACGTTCACCGAGTGCCGGCACGCCGTGATCGCGCTCGGCCGCGAGCTGGAGCACCGCTCGGGCGGCGAGGTCACCACCGCCTGGTGGAAGGAGGAGCGCGGCACCCGGATCTTCGTCGACTACAACCAGATGGCCCGCGACCGCACCATCGCCTCCCCGTACTCGCTGCGCCCCCGCCCGCAGGCCACCGCCTCCACCCCGCTGCGCTGGGAGGAGCTGGAACGGGTCTCCCCCGCCGACTTCACGCTGCGCACCGTCCCGGCGCGGTTCGCCGAACTGGGCGACGTGCACGCCGGGATGGACGGTCAACGGGGCTCGCTGGAACGGGTGTTGGAGCTGTACGCGCACCAGGGGGCGGGCGACCTGCCCTACCCGCCGGACTTCCCGAAGATGCCGGGCGAGCCGGACCGGGTGCAGCCGAGCCGGGCGCGGGGGCGGGGCCGGGCCTCGGAGCAGTGAGCGGCGGGGCCGGGGGCGGGCCGCGGAGCAGTGAGCGGCGGGGCCGCCGCGGCGGCCGGTCAGTCGCTGGCGAGGCGGGCCGGGAAGCCGCCGGTGGCGATCGGGCCCCAGCGGCGCGGGGTGATCCGGATCAGCGACTTGCCCTGGCGGCGCATCGCCTCGCGGTACTCGTCCCAGTCCGGGTGCTCGCCGGAGATGTTCCGGTAGTACTCGACCAGCGGTTCCAGCGCCTCCGGCAGGTCCAGCACCTCGGCCTCGCCGTCGATCTGGACCCAGGGGCCGTTCCACTCGTCCGAGAGCACCACCACGCTCACCGCGGGGTCGCGCCGGGCGTTGCGGGTCTTGGCCCGTTCCGGGTAGGTGGAGACGACGATCCGGCCGTCGTCGTCGACCCCGCAGGTCAGCGGGGACGCCTGCGGGCTGCCGTCGGCGCGGCGGGTGAGCAGCAGCGCCCGGTGGCGGGGGCGGACGAAGTCCAGCAGCGCGGCCAGCTCCACCCGGGTGTTGGTGGCGATCGAAGGGCTCATGGCTGCCAGCCTAGGCGGTGGTGCGGCTCGCCCGGTGCGGCCCTGACGGGGTGTCGGGGAAGCGGGGTCGTCCGGGGGCGGCGGGGCGTCGGGCACGGCGGGGTGCCGGGCGCGGCGGGGCGTCAGGCGCGGCGGGGTGGCGGGGAAACGGGGTCAGGCCGGGCGGCGGGTGGTCAGCCGGGGCCGGTGGGGCGGGTGCGCAGGCGTTCGCCCTGGGGGCCGAACAGGACCAGGTACTCGACGGGGCGGTCCGGAGCGGCGTTGGCGACGGCGTGCGGGGTGCGGGTGTCGAACTCGGTGGCCTCGCCCGCGGTGAGCAGCAGTTCGCGGTCGCCGAGGGCGAGGCGGAGGCGTCCGGAGAGCACGCAGAGCCACTCGTGGCCGGGGTGGGAGACCGGGCGCGGCCGGGGCGGGGGTGCGGTGGCGGCGGGCAGGACGTGCTTGTGGGCGTGCAGGCCGCCGACGTAGTGGGTCAGCGGGAGCACCGTCTTCGCGGTGCCCGGGTCGGTGCGGCGGGGCGGGGCGGGGCGGGCGGGGGCGGTGCCGGCGAGTTCGTCGAGCGGGACGCGGTACTCCCGGGCGAGCAGCAGCAGGGCTTCGAGGGTGGGTTTGCGGCGGCCGTTCTCCATCCGGGAGAGCGTGCTGGGGGCGAGGCCGGTGGCCCGGCAGACCTCGCCGAGGCTGCGGCCGTCCCGGGCGCGGGCGGCCCGCAGCCGCGGGCCCATGGTGGCCAGCAGGCGGTCCACGTCCTGCTGCCCGTCCGGCCCGCCGGAGGGGCCCGGCCCGCCGGGTGCGCCCGTCCCGCCCGGATTGTTCGATCCACCGAGCCCGTCGGGTCCGTCGGGCGCGTCAGGTCCGCCAGGTCCGCCAGGTCCGTCGAGTCCGGCGGGCCCGTTCGGTCCGGTGGTTCCGGTCATTGCGGCCACTCCTCCCAGCTGCGGTGTTGCCAGTTCGGCAAGGGTAGTCGCCCCGGCGGGCGGGGGCGGCGCATGATCGACGTGTTCTCGCCGCCGTTCCGCTCGTTGGAGGATTCGCCATGTCCGCTTCGCAGTCAACTCGCCGTCCCGGTACGCCGGTTGCGGCCACGCACCGGACCGTCGCCGGGCCCGCCGGGCGCCTGCACGCGGTGGAGCAGGGGGACGGGCCGCTGGTGCTGCTGGTGCACGGGTTCCCGGAGTCCTGGTACTCGTGGCGGCACCAGTTGCCCGCGCTGGCCGGGGCCGGGTACCGGGCGGTGGCGCTGGACGTGCGCGGGTACGGGCGTTCGTCCCGGCCGGCGGATCCGGCGGCGTACCGGATGCGGGAGCTGGTGGCGGACAACCTGGCGCTGGTGCGGGCGCTGGGCGAGGAGACGGCGGTGGTGGTCGGGCACGACTGGGGGTCGAACATCGCGGCGGCGTCGGCGCTGCTGCACCCGGAGGTGTTCCGGGCGGTGGGGCTGCTGAGCGTGCCGTACGCCCCGCCGGGCGGGCCGCGGCCGAGCGAGGTGTTCGCGGGGATGGGCGGGCCGGAGGAGTTCTACGTCTCGTACTTCCAGCGGCCGGGGCGGGCGGAGGCGGAGATCGAGCCGGACGTCCGGGGCTGGCTGGCGGGGTTCTTCGCGGCGCTGTCGGCGGACACCATGCCGGGGGCGGACGCGCCCGATCCGCACTTCGTCTCCCGGGCCGACGGCGGGACGCTGCGCGAGCGGTTCCCGCGGGGGGTGCGGCCGGCCTGGCTGTCGGAGGCCGATCTGGACGTCTACGCGGGCGAGTTTGAGCGCACCGGCCTGACCGGGGCGCTGAACCGCTACCGGAACATGGACCGGGACTGGGCGGAGCTGGCCGAGCTGGCGGGCCGGCCGCTGGAGCAGCCCGCGCTGTTCGTCGGCGGGACGCGGGACGCCTCGACCACCTGGATGGCCGAGGCGATCGACGCCTTCCCGCGCACGCTGCCCGCGCTGGCCGGCGCCCACCTGCTGGAGGGCTGCGGCCACTGGGTGCAGCAGGAACGCCCCGCGGAGGTCAACGAGCTGCTGACCGACTGGCTCGACGCGCTCCCGAAGGTCTGACGGTCCGTCAGGAAGGTTGAATGGAGCACCCCTTGGCGAGGTCGGGGGTGGCGGCGCCGCCGGGTGGCGGCGCTGTCGGGGTGCGGCACCTGGAGACCGCGCCGGCGATCCGGATCGTGAAGGGCCCGGGGCCGTGGCCGCCGCCCTCCCCGCGCGACATCTGACGGTGCGTCAGAAGATCGGCGGGGAGGGCCGTTCGGGCTCCGCAGCCGCTCAGCTGCGCAGGAACTCGCGGTTCAGGCGGGCGATGCCGGACAGCGGGATGCCCTTGGGGCAGGCGGTGGCGCACTCGCCGGTGTTGGTGCAGCCGCCGAAGCCCTCGTCGTCCATGGCGCCGACCATGTTCCGCACCCGGGAGGCGCGTTCGGGGGCGCCCTGCGGGAGGACGTTGAGGTGGACGACCTTGGCGGCGGTGAACAGCATCGCGGAGCCGTTGGGGCAGGCCGCGACGCAGGCGCCGCAGCCGATGCACTCGGCGTGCTCGAAGGCCAGGTCGGCGGCCTCCTTGGGGACGGGGGTGGCGTGCGCCTCGGGGGCGGAGCCGGTGGGGGCGGTGACGTAGCCGCCGGAGCCGATGATCCGGTCGAGGGCGGAGCGGTCGACCACCAGGTCGCGGACGACGGGGAAGGCGCCGGCCCGCCAGGGTTCGACGTCGATGGTGTCGCCGTCGGTGAAGTGCCGCATGTGCAGTTGGCAGGTGGTGGTGCGTTCGGGGCCGTGGGCCTGGCCGTTGATGACCATGCCGCAGGCGCCGCAGATGCCTTCGCGGCAGTCGTGGTCGAAGGCGACGGGGCGCTCTCCGCGCAGGATGAGTTCCTCGTTGAGGGTGTCGAGCATCTCCAGGAAGGACATGTCCTCGCTGATGCCGGAGACCCGGTACTCGGTCATCTCGCCCGGGGTGTCCGGGCCTTGCTGGCGCCAGATGCGCAGGGTGAGGTTCACGCGTAGCTCCGCTGGGTGGGGTGGACGTGCTCGAAGACGAGCTCTTCCTGGTGCAGGACGGGGGCTTCGCCGGTGCCGGTGAACTCCCAGGCGGCGGCGTAGCCGAACTCCTCGTCGCGGCGGGCGGCTTCGCCCTCGGGGGTGGCGGACTCGGTGCGGAAGTGGCCGCCGCAGGACTCGGCGCGGTGCAGCGCGTCCAGGCACATGAGTTCGGCGAGTTCGAAGTAGTCGACCAGCCGGTTGGCCTTCTCCAGCGCCTGGTTGAGCTCCTCGCCGGTGCCGGGCACCTTGATCCGGCGCCAGAACTCGGCGCGGATCTGCGGGATGCGCTCCAGCGCGCGGCGCAGTCCGGCCTCGTCGCGGGCCATTCCGCACTCCTCCCACAGGAGTTCGCCGAGTTCGCGGTGGAAGGAGTCGGGGGTGCGGTCGCCGTCGACGGCCAGGATCAGGTTCAGCCGGTCGGCGGACTCGGCCTCCACGGCGGCGAGTTCGGGGTGGTCGGCGGGGACGGCGGCGAGCTTGGTGCGGCCCAGGTAGTCGTTCAGGGTGGGCGGCAGCACGAAGTAGCCGTCGGCGAGGCCCTGCATCAGGGCGCTGGCGCCGAGCCGGTTGGCGCCGTGGTCGGAGAAGTTGGCCTCGCCGATCGCGAACAGGCCGGGGATGGTGGTCTGCAGGTCGTAGTCGACCCAGAGCCCGCCCATCGTGTAGTGGATCGCCGGGTAGATCCGCATCGGGACGGTGTACGGGTCCTCGGCGGTGATCCGCTCGTACATCTCGAACAGGTTGCCGTACTTGGCCTCGACGGCGTCCCGGCCGAGCCGGGCGATGGCGTCGGCGAAGTCCAGGTAGACGCCCTGGCCGCCGGGGCCGACGCCGCGGCCCTCGTCGCAGACCGTCTTGGCGGCCCGGGAGGCGATGTCGCGCGGCACCAGGTTGCCGAACGCCGGGTAGATCCGCTCCAGGTAGTAGTCGCGCTCGTCCTCGGGGATCTGCGCCGCCGGGCGGGTGTCGCCCTTCGCCTTCGGGACCCAGATCCGGCCGTCGTTGCGCAGCGACTCGCTCATCAGGGTCAGCTTGGACTGGTGGTCGCCGGAACGCGGGATGCAGGTCGGGTGGATCTGGGTGAAGCACGGGTTGGCGAACAGGGCGCCGCGCCGGTGGGCCCGCCAGATCGCGGTGGCATTGGAGTTCTTGGCGTTCGTGGAGAGGTAGAAGACGTTGCCGTAGCCGCCGGTGGCGAGCACCACGGCGTCCGCGGTGTACGAGCGGATCTCGCCGGTGACCAGGTCGCGGGCGACGATGCCGCGGGCCCGGCCGTCGACCACCAGCAGGTCGAGCATCTCGGTGCGCGGGTGCAGTTCGACGTTCCCGGCGGCGACCTGCCGGGACAGCGCCTGGTAGGCGCCGAGCAGCAGCTGCTGGCCGGTCTGGCCGCGGGCGTAGAAGGTGCGGGAGACCTGGACGCCGCCGAAGGAGCGGGTGTCGAGCAGGCCGCCGTACTCGCGGGCGAACGGGACGCCCTGGGCCACGCACTGGTCGATGATCTCCACCGAGACCTCGGCCAGGCGGTGCACGTTGGACTCGCGGGCCCGGAAGTCGCCGCCCTTGACGGTGTCGTAGAACAGCCGGCGCACCGAGTCGCCGTCGTTGCGGTAGTTCTTGGCCGCGTTGATGCCGCCCTGGGCGGCGATCGAGTGAGCGCGCCTCGGGGAGTCCTGGAAGCAGAACTGGACGACGTGGTAGCCCTGTTCGGCCAGCGTGGCGCCGGCCGCGCCGCCGGCCAGGCCGGTGCCGACCACGATCACGGTGTGCTTGCGGCGGTTGGCCGGGTTGACCAGCTTGGCCTCGAACCGCCGCTGCTCCCAGCGCTGTTCGATCGGCCCGGCGGGGGCGGCGGTGTCGGCGACGGGCGCACCGAGGGTGTAGTCGAGGTAGCTCATTCCCGGGCTCCCGGTGGGGTGTTGGGGGTTCGACGGGTGCGGCGGGTTCGGCGGTTGCGGCGCGGGGTTCACCGGGCTCACCGGGCTCACCGGACCAGTCCGGCCATCACGGCCACCGGCACCGACAGGAACCCGGCGGTCAGCAGCAGCGCCAGCGCGTTCGCGCCGAGCTTCAGCGCCCGGTCGCGGCGCGGGTTGTTGACGCCCAGGGTCTGTGCGGCGCTCCAGAAGCCGTGCCGCACGTGCAGGCCCAGCGCCAGCATCGCCAGGCAGTAGATCGCGCCCGAGTACCAGGTCGAGAACGAGGCCACGATGTTCTGGTACGGGTGGCCCTCCTCGGCGGCCGGGTTCACCGTGAGGGTGGTCAGGTCGAGGATGTGCCAGACCACGAACAGCCCGAGGATCACCCCGCCCCAGCGCATCGTCCGGGTCGCGTAGGTGGCCCGCTGCCGCTGGTGGACGTACTTCACCGGGCGGGCCTTGAGGTCGCGGCGGGAGAGCTGGTAGGCGGCGGTGCCGTGCGCGACCACCGCGGCCAGCAGTCCGGCCCGGGCCAGCCAGAGGAACCAGCCGTGGTGCAGGAAGGGCTGGCCGATGGTGCGCAGCCAGTGCGCGTAACCGTTGATGTCCGCCGGGCCGAAGAACACCTTGAGGTTGCCGAGCATGTGGGCCACCAGGTACGCCAGCATCATCAGCCCGCTGACCGCCATCACGGCCTTCTTGCCGACGGAGCTGCGCCACAGCGCTGCCAGTGAGGACGGGTGCCGGCCGGGGACGGGGGTCCGGTTCGTCTGGTTCACCCGGTTCGCCCGGGTAGCGGGAGCCATGACCATGACCGTAAGCCGGGCGCGTCGGGGGTGTCCAAGACATGGAAGCGCCGGTCACGATAGGCAGTGCCTATGATGGCTGGTGTGCAGTTGCAGCAGCTCGCCTACTTCGTCGCGGTTGCCGACGCCCGGCACTTCACCCGGGCCGCCGAGCTCAGCCACGTCTCGCAGCCCTCGCTCTCCCAGCAGATCCGGTCCCTGGAACGGGAGTTGGGCGCCGAACTGTTCCACCGCTCGCGGGCCGGGACGGCCCTCACCGACGCCGGGCAGGCCCTGCTGCCGCTGGCCCGGCGCATCCTGGCCGACGCCGACAGCGCCCGGCGGGCCGTCGCCGAGACCGTCCAGCTGCGTCGGGGCCGGGTCCGCTTCGGCGCCCCGCCCTCGCTCTGCGGCAGCCTGGTCCCCGAGGTGCTGCGGGCGTACCGGGCCCGGCACCCCGGCGTCGACCTGCACCTCACCGAGGGCGGCTCCCGGCACCTGGTCCGCGACCTGGAGGCCGGCGGGCTCGACCTCGCCCTGGTCATCACCCCGGCCTCGCCGCCGGCCGCGCCGCTCGCCGTCACCCCGCTGCTGCACGAGGACCTGGTGCTGGTCTCCGCCGAGCCGCTCCCCCGCGCCCGGGCCCGGATCACCGACCTGCGCGGCCGGGACCTGGTGATGTTCCGGGAGGGCTACGACGTGCGCGAGACCACCCTGGCGGCCTGCCGGGCGGCCGGGTTCGAGCCCACGTACGCCGTCGAGGGCGGCGAGATGGACGCCGTGCTGGCCGCCGTCCGGGCCGGCCTCGGCCCCGCGGTCGTCCCCGGCATGGTCGCCGCCAGCTCCCAGCTCCCCACCACCCCCTTCGCCCCGCCCGGCCTCGGCCGCACCATCGCCGTCGCTCACGGCCGCGACCTGCCGCTCACCCACGCCGCGAGCGCCTTCCGCGAGGCCCTGCTCGCCTACCTGCACGAGGCCGACCGCACCGACTCCCTCCCCCCGGGCACCCGGCTGCTGGCCCACTAGTGCTCGGACCGCACGGGTGCACCGGGTTGGCGCTGACGGGCTCTTGACCGGTCGGATGTCGCGAGGCGTTCAGCTCGGACGGGACGCAACGGCGGAGCCGGTCATGGTCCGCGGGCCCACGGAGCACGGAGGCCGGCGGTTCCAGGGGATCGTGCGGCGGGGCAGTACCGACTCGGTGCGTGACCGGCGGACGATGACGCTGCCCGCCACCCCGACGTCCTCGCCGGCGGAGGCCCTTCTCGTTGCGGCAGCCTGATCCGGCCTGGCGAGCGCCTGCATCAGGCGAGCTGTGGCATGACCTCGGACGCGATCCACTCCATCGCCTTCTCCACATGCTCAGCCGCAACGGGCATCCACAGGGTGGAGACAGCGAGCCCGGCCTCGGCGAGCTTTCCGAGGGCTTCAGCGACACTCGCCGCAGTGGGCGAATCCCCGCCGAGCGGCTCTCCTGGAGACGGGACGGCCGCGGGGATCCCGGGTGGCGTGAAGAAGGCGGCCGAAGCGAGCGTCAGGCGGTCGGCCTGTTCCTCGGTGGTGGCAAGTTCATGCAGGCGGCGCTTCACATCGGTGACTTCCCCGACATCGACGCCAGTGCCGTACCAGCCGTCGCCGAAACGCAGCGCGCGGCGCAAGGCCGCGTCGCTGTGACCGCCGACCCACACCGGCGGGCCACCACGCGTGACCGGCGGCACTCCGAGGTGGGCGGCGCGCAGTTTCGTGAACTGCCCCTCGAAGTCAACGGGTTGTGTCGTCCACAGGGCCCTGGCAGCGGCGAGATGGTCATCGGTACGGGCGCCCCGTTCTCGGGAGGGCACACCCACGGCTTCGAACTCGTCGGGGTTCCAGCCAGTGCCGATTCCCAGGATCAGACGACCGCCGGATACGACGTCCAACGTCGCCGCCTGGTTGGCGAGCACGAGCGCCGGATAATACGGCGCGACCAGCACGGAGGTCAGCAACCGCAGGCGGGTCGTTGCACCCGCGACTGCGGAGAGCAGGACGAGAGGGTCGGTGTCGAGGCCGAATCCGCTGTCCAGGAGGCGGTTGCCGACCGCCACGTGGTCGAAGCCCAGCTGCTCCGCATGCACGGCAGCGCGGAGCACGGAGGTTCCGTCCTCGATCGGCCAGCGCGGCTGAAGGGAGACACCGAGGCGCAACAGGGACATGAGCGAAGCCTTTCAGCGGCGGTCCGGTGGTGGCAGGACGGTCTGCGGACCGCCCGACACCACTCCCAACTCCCCAACGGCGCCGGTTCATCCACCGAAAGCGGCGATCTCCCGTCGAGCCTCGACGGAGCCGGCGCCGCGCTGCGGGCAGTGCACCTTCCCGGTCGGATCACCAGCACCGGCCCGGCGAACGTTGTCGGTCACAGCACCGCGGCCGCGGTTCCGGACCCGGCCCGCTCCTTCCGGCGCGGGCGTACGATGGGCCCGGTTTCGGACAGCGCTTCGCCGCGGGGGGACGGTTGACGCACAATCAATTCTCCGGCGGGCAGGCCCGGAACGTCGTCCAGGCCGGGTCCGTCGGCCGGATCGACCTGACGGTGCCCGCCGCCCCGCTCCCCGAACCGGACCCGGACGCCCGGCGGCTGGCCGGCCTCGTCGGCGGGCAGTGGCGCGCCGAGGCCGCCGCCCGGGGGCTGTTCGGACCGCTGCCGCTGCCGGTGCCCTGGCGCACCGAGCACCGGCTGGCCGACCACCCGGAGCTGGCCGGCGACCGGCCCGCGACGGTGCACACCGGGCCCGCCGAGATCGCCGAGATGTTCCTGGCGTTGCCGGAACGCCGCCTGGTCGTCCTCGGCGGCGCCGGGTCCGGGAAGACCTCGCTGGCCGTCCTGCTGCTGCTCCGGCTGATCGACCGGCTCGGCCCCGAGGACCCGGTGCCGGTGCTCGTCCCGCTCGTCTCCTGGGAGCCCGGCAAGCAGCCCCTGCGGGAGTGGCTCGCCGAACGGCTCACCAAGGACTACCCGACCGTGCCGGTGGCCCGACTGCTCGCCGAACGCCGCCTGCTGCCCGTCCTGGACGGCTTCGACGAACTGCCGCCGGAGCACCAGGCCGACGCGCTCCGGGCGCTCAACCGGAGCCTGGCGCCCGGCGATCCGCTGGTCCTCACCAGCCGCGCCGAGGAGTACCGCCGCGCCGCCGGGCAGTCCCGCGTCCTGCACGCGTCGACGGCGCTGCGGAGCCGGCCGATTCCCGCCGCGGGCGTCGGCGAGGCGCTGCGCCACCACGCGGGGCCCCAGCAGCTCGACCGCTGGCAGCCCGTCCTGGACGAGATCGCCCGCCACCCGACCGGGCCGGTCGCCCGCGCGCTCGCCAACCCGCTGCTGCTGTCGCTGGCCCGCGAGGTGCACGGCCGCCCCGGCGCCGACCCGGCGGACCTGCTGCGCTTCCCCGACCGGGAGTCGCTCACCCACCACCTGCTCGACCGGCTGGTCCCCACCCTCGCCCCGCACGCCGCCCGCACGCTCGGCGGCCTCGCCGCGCACGACGAACCCGACCTAGCCTGGTGGCGCCTGTACTGGCGGCTGACCCGCCCCGTGATGGCCCGCCGGTGGTCCCTGGCACTGACCGCCCCGGTCTTCCTGGCCGCGTGCGCCGTGATCGCCCGGGTCGACCAGACCACGCACCCCTGGCCGCACGCCGCAGCGATGATGACCGCCGGGGCCATGCTGGGACTGGTCGGCGGCGGGTACGAGAGCTGGGCGCGGCCGCAACCCCCGTCCCGGTCCGTCCGCTCCCCGCGCCGGCGGGCCGCCCGGGCCGCGGCCCTGCTGCTGGCCTGCCCCGCGCTGGTCCTCGCCGCACTGCCCGTCCGGCACTGGGTGCCGGGCAGCGAGCGGCCGCTCGCCACCGCGAGCACCGTCCTACTGCAGGGCTGGTTCGTCATCCTGCTGCTGCTCGCCGGCCGGGCCTGGCTCCGGCGGACCGCCCGGGTGGTCTCGGCCAAGCGGCAGAGCAGCCCCGCCGCGGCGCTGCGCGGCGGGCGGCGGCGGGCACTCACCGTGGGTGCGGCCGCGGGCTGGGCGTGGTACGCAATGCTGTCCACCGGCCTGGACCCGCCGCCGCCGTGGCAGGCCCTGGGCGCCGGGCTCTCGGCGGCCGCCGCGGTCGTCCTGGCCTCCCAGTGGGGCGCGTACACGCTGGCCCGGCTGGTCCTGGCCGCCGCCGGGCGGATCCCGCTGCGCTACGCGGCCTTCCTCGCCGAGGCGCACCGGCTGGGCCTGCTGCGCCGGGTCGGCTCGGTGTACCAGTTCCGGCACGAGTCGCTGCGCGAGCGGCTGGCGCAGCAGACCCCCTGACGGGCCGCCGGGGGCGGCGCGTAGGGTGGGTGCACGGAACATCGGTACGCATCAGTACGACGAGAGGTGGTCCGGATGGCCGGGAGCGTGGTGGCGGTCAGCAGGAACGGGGAGTACTCGTTCACGAAGCCGAACCGGGACGGGATCCGCCTGCTGGCGGGGCTCGGGGTCGAGGGGGACGTGCACGCGGGGGTGACGGTGAAGCACCGCTCCCGGGTCGCGCAGGACCCCTCGCAGCCGAACCTGCGGCAGGTGCACCTGATGCACGAGGAGCTGTTCGAGGAGCTGGCGGAGGCCGGGTTCACCGTCGCGCCGGGGCAGTTGGGCGAGAACGTCACCACCCGGGGCGTGGACCTGCTCGGGCTGCCGGTCGGGACGCTGCTGCGGTTCGGGGCGGAGGCCGTGGTCGAGGTGACCGGGCTGCGCAACCCGTGCGCGCAGATCGACAACTTCCAGCACGGGCTGCTCAAGCAGGTGGTGGGGCGGGACGACAGCGGGGCGCTGGTCCGCAAGGCCGGGATCATGGGCGTGGTCCGCTCCGGCGGCGAGATCCGCCCCGGCGACGGCATCACCGTCACGCTGCCGCCCGAACCGCACCGCCCGCTCGACCGGGTCTGAGCCCTGCGGGGTCCGCCCCGACCCGGCCCGGGAGCGGGTAGGAAGTCAGCCGCCGGGGCGGGACCAGCCGCGGGCCTCGCCCTCGTCGATGAAGCGGCGGGCGGCGGCCCAGAGGGGGGTGGAGGCGTCGGCGATGACGGACTTGCGGGCCCGGACGTCGTCGGCGGTGACGCCGGGGGTGCGCCAGGTGCCGCCGCGGGCCATCCAGTTGAGCAGGAGCGGTTGGAGCCGGTCCATGGCCTTGGCGAACCGGGCCTCGGGGGTGCGGCGGGCCTCGAACTCGTCCCAGTGGGCGCGCAGCAGGCGGGTCTGGTCGGCGGGCAGCAGGGCGAAGAGCTCGTCGGCGGCGGCCGCCTCGCGGGCCTCCTGGTCGAGGGCGCCGACGCTGTCGTACAGCGGGGTGTCGCCGGCGTGGATCTCCACCAGGTCGTGCAGGAGCACCAGTTGGACGGTGTGGCCGACGTCGATCGGCTCGTCCGCGTGTTCGGCGAGGACGGTGACCATCATCGCCAGGTGCCAGGAGTGCTCGGCGTCGTTCTCCCGGCGGTCGGCGGCGGCGAGCGGGGACTGCCGCAGCACCGTCTTGAGGCGGTCCACCTCGACCAGGAAGGTGAGTTGGGCGTGCAGCCGCTCGTCCAGGCCGTCGGGGAAGGGGGTGGTGTCGGCCAGCGGGCGCCGGCGTTCGTCGTCGCTCATGCCTCCCATCCTGCCAGGCGGCGGCCCGGAACGGGAGGTGCGGCTCCGATTCCGGTAAAGCGCCGGATTTCCGGATGCCTCCGCAAGCGCCTCTTCCGGGAATTGCCGGGGCCAAGGGCGCTTGTGGCCGGAGCGTTTTCCGCGGTACTTTGACGTATCGCTCAACTTCCTTTTCCCGTCGCTTTGCTGACGGTCCGTCGGAGAGGGTCGCCCTTGTTCCGGGGGGCTTTTCCCTTGCGATTCCCTTGCCCGTTGTCGGGGGCGTGTCGCGGTGTTCCGTCCCCGTCCTAGCGTCCTGCCGCCGAGCTTTCACCGGCCGCGGTCCCGCACCCATCGGGGCCGTCGGCCTCCCCCATCGACCGGGCTCGGCAGGAGGAATTGCGATGAACCGCAAGACCGCTCTGGCGGTGGCTGTCGCGGCGGCCCTCACCCTGGGCAGTGCCGTGGTGGCGAGTTCGCAGGGTGTCGCGCTGGCCAGCAGTGGCACCTCGAACGGCTCCGCGTTCCGGGCGATGAGCGCCTCGGACCGGGCCGCGGCCATGGACCGGGCCGGCCGGGAGGCCGACGCGGCGGCGAAGGCCCTGGGCCTGGGGCCGGACGAGCGCCTGGTGGCCAAGGACGTGCTGGTCGACAACGACGGGGCCCGGCACGTGCGCTACGACCGCACCTACCGCGGGCTGCCGGTGGTCGGCGGCGACCTGGTGGTGCACTACGCGAAGAACGGCAGGGTCACGTCGACGAGTTGGGCGCACGAGGGCGCGATCCGGCTGGCCGGGGTGACGCCGAAGCTGTCGGGGCAGGACGCCTCGGCGGCGGCCGCCCGCAGTGCCAAGCACGTCAAGCAGGCGCACGCCACCGACCGGGACGGCAGCCAGCTGGTGGTGTGGGCGACGGCGCACGGCGCCCCGGTGCTGGCGTACCGGACGACCGTGACGGGCACCGGGCAGGCGGGTGCGGCGTCCCGCGAGGCGGTGCTGGTGGACGCGGGCAGCGGCGCGGTGCTGGACCAGTACGAGCTGGAGCAGGGCGTCTCGGGCAGCGGCGACGGCGTGAACGTCGGGCAGGTCACCATCGAGACCAGCCAGGACGGCAGCGGCAACTACACGCTGACCGACGCCTCGCACGGCGGCACCATCGTCTACGACTCCAACAACAGCCCGCAGTCGAACCCGGCGCAGAACGCGCAGGCGTTCAGCAACAGCAGCGACAACTGGGGCGACGGCACCGCCGCGAACCGGGAGAGCGCCGCCGTCGACGCCTCCTTCGGACTGGCCAAGACCTGGGACTTCTACCAGAGCACGTTCAACCGCTCCGGCATCCGCAACGACGGCCGCGGCGCCCCGGCCTACGTGCACGTGGACAACCAGCTGCTGAACGCGTTCTACGACGACTCCTGCTTCTGCATGTCCTTCGGCGACGGCTCCTCGCAGAACGGCAACACCCCGCTCACCGCGCTGGACGTCTCCGGCCACGAGATGACCCACGGCGTCACGGCCGCCACCGCGAACCTCAACTACTCGGGCGAGAGCGGCGGCCTGAACGAGTCGACCAGCGACATCATGGGCACCATGGTGGAGTTCTACGCCAACGACCCGTCCGACCCGGGCGACTACTACATCGGCGAGAAGCTCAACATGGGCAACGGCTACCTGCGCCGGATGGACAACCCGTCGCTCGACGGGTCCTCGCTGTCCTGCTACAGCTCGAACGCGGGGTCGGTGGACGTCCACTACTCCTCCGGCATCGGCAACCACTTCTTCTACCTGACGGCCGAGGGGACGAGCCCCAAGACCATCGGCGGGCTGCCGCACGACGGGGCGCCGTGCAACGGCGACAGCTTCGGCGGCATCGGCAAGGACAAGGCCGCGGCGATCTGGTACCGCGCGCTGACCACCTACATGACCTCCACCACCGACTACAACGCGGCCCGCACCGCGACCCTGCAGGCGGCGGCCGACCTGTACGGCGCCAACTCGCAGGAGCGGTACATCGTCTCCAAGGCGTGGGCCGCCGTCTCGCTGGGCACCGCGCTGCCCGACCCGGGCACCGGCAACCCGTCGCCCTCCCCCACCCCCACGCCGTCCCCCACCTCGACGCCGACCCCGCCGCCCGGGGGCAACGCGCTGGCGAACGGCGGCTTCGAGCAGGGCGCCACCGGCTGGACCCAGAGCGCCAACGACATCACCAACTCCACCCAGCAGGCCGCCCACAGCGGCTCCTGGTACGCCTGGATGATGGGCTACGGCTCCGCCGCCAGCGAGACCCTCTCGCAGAGCAACGTCGCCGTCCCGTCCACCGGCAGCCCGAAGCTCACCTTCTGGCTCAAGGTCACCACCCAGGAGACCGGCACCACCGCCTACGACACGCTCAAGGTGAACGTGAACGGGCGGACGCTCAAGACGTACTCCAACGCCAACGCCTCGGCCGGGTACGTGCAGAAGAGCGTCGACCTGAGCGCCTTCGCCGGCCAGACGGTGAACCTGTCCTTCGCCGGGCAGGAGGACGCCGCGCTGTCGACCATCTTCCTGATCGACGACGTCAAGGTCGGCTGAGAGCAGGGCAGTTGACCGACAGTCAGTCCCGGTGGCGGGCCAGCTCGGCCCGCCCCCGGACGCCGTACTGGCGGTAGAGCCGGGTCAGGTTGGCTTCGACCGCCTTCACCGAGAGGTGGAGGCGGGCGGCGATCTCCCGGTTGGTGGCGCCGGAGCGGATCAGCGCGAGGATCTGCTGCTGCATGGGGGTGGGGTCGGCCTCCAGGGCGTCCAGGGCGGCCAGGGCGGCGGCGGCGTGCTGCTGCCAGGGCAGGCAGCCGGCCGCGGCGTAGCGGGTGTGGGCCTCCTGGAGGGCGGCGCGGGCGGCGGCCCGGCGGCGGGCGCGGCGCTCCAGGGCGCCCAGCGCGAGGTGGGCGCGGGCGAGTTCGAGGGGGTAGGGGTGGGTGTCGGGGATGAGGGCGCGCAGGGTGTCGGCGGCGCGGCGGGGGTCGGTGGCGGCGGTGAGGTGGGCCTCGGCGCGGTGCAGGCCCAGGGTGAGCACGTCGCGGCCGAGCCGGGTGGCGCGGTCGCGGGCGTCGGCGAGGGTGGCGGCGGCCTCCTCGGGGCGGCCGGAGAGGGCGAGCGCCTCGGTCAGGTCGGCGTCGACCAGGAAGAGCGAGGGGTCGGTGAACTCCATCCGGCGCAGCAGGTGCAGGCAGCGGGTGAGGTGCTCGGCGGCGGCGGGGTGGTTGCCGCGCAGGAGTTCGACCCGGCCGCGCAGGCCGTGGGCGTAGGAGAGCCATTCGCGGTCGTGGTCGCTCTCGGCGGCGCGGATCGCGGAGTCGAGGAGCTGGGCGGCGCGGTCGGCGGTGCCGCCGTTGAGTTCGGCGGCGCCGCCGAGGACGCGGGCCGGGCCGGGGCTGGGTTCGATGCGTTCGCGCAGGTCGTGGGCGGCGCGGCCGGCGGCGTACGCCTCGGTGCAGCGGCCGGCCCGCTCGTAGACGGAGGCGGCGATGTAGAGGACGTTGGCGAGGTCCTCGGTGCGGCCGGCGGCCTCGACCTCGGCGCGCAGGGCTTCGACCTCGGCGACGGCGCGGGGCAGGTCGCCGCTGCGCAGGGCGGCGACGGCGAGTCCTTCGCGGCAGAACACGGCGGCGGCGGTGGGGGGCCGGCCGGCGGCGAGGCGGCAGCCGCGTTCGAGTTGGGCGAGGCCGAGGGCGGGGTCGGTGAGCAGGGTCAACGGGGCGCGCTGGGCGAGGAGTTCGACCAGCAGGTCGGGGTCGTCGGCGTGGTCGGCGTGCTTCTCGGCGGTGGCGAGTTCGGCGAGCCCTTCGGCCCGGTCGCCGTGGTGCAGGGCGCGGACGGCGCGTTCCTGGTGGACGGCGGCGGTGAGCGCGGGGTGGCCGCCGGTGTCCTCGGCGGCGGCGGCGAGCAGGGGTTCGGCGCCGGGGTGGTCGGGGCCGAGCAGCCGGGCGAGCAGCAGGCGGGCGTGCACCCGGACGTCGGCGGCGGGGGCGTCGGCGAGGCGTTCGCCGCAGGCGCGGGCGAGGTCGGGCAGGCCGGCGGCGGCGGCGTTGCGGGCGGCGGCGAGCAGGCGGCGTCCGGCGGTGTCGGGGTCGGGGGTGTGTTCGGCGGCGAGGCGGAGCAGTTCGGCGGCGGTGCCGGGGGCGCCGCGGGTGAGTGCGGTGTCGGCGGCGCGGTGCAGCCGGGAGGCGAGCCGCGGGTCGGGGGCGTCGGCGGCGAGGGCCTGGTGGCGGACCTGTTCGACCGGGTCGGCGGTGAGTTCGGCGAGCAGCCGGTGGGCGGCGCGCAGCGCTTCGGGGGCGGCGTCGGCGAGGACCACCTCGGCGACCAGGGGGTGGCTGAACTGGGGGTGCCGGCGGGGGTCTGCTGGACGATGCCGTGGCGGCGGGCGGCGGCGAGCGGTTCGGTGACGGTGGCGGGCAGGCCGGTGCCGGTCCGGGCGGCGGCCAGGACGGTGAGCGACTGCCGTGCGGGGTCGGGGAGTTCGCCGAGCCGGGCGGAGACCAGGGCGCGCAGCCGGTGCGGGACGTCGAGCGGGCGGGCGGGGTCGGCGGCGAGCGCGCTCTCGCCGCCGCCGGCGGCCAGTGAGCGGCCCAACTCCAGTGCGTAGTATGGGTTTCCGCCGCTGACGGCGTGCACCCGGGTGAGGGTGAGGCCGCTCAGGCGCAGGCCGAGGCGTTCGCGCAGCAGGGCGCCGGTGCCGCGTTCGCCGAGCGGGCCGACCGGGATCTCGCGGGCGGCGGGCGGGCAGAGGGCGCCCCTCTCGGGTGCGGCGTCGGCGTGTTCGGTGCGTTCGGTGACGGCGATCCGCAGTTGCCGGTCGGTGAGGCGGCGGGCGGCGAAGGCGATGACCTGGCGGCTGGCCTCGTCGAGCCACTGGGTGTCGTCGAGCAGGACGAGCACGGGGCCGCGCTGGGCGAGCCGGCGCAGTGCTTCGAGGACGGCGACCCGGACGGCCAACGGGTCGGTGGGGGCGCCGGGTTGGGGGGCGCGGTGGAGCAGGGCGCACTCCAGGGCCTGGCGCAGGTGGTCGGGCAGGTCCTCGGCGAGGCCGGGGAGGGCCTCGCCGAGGAGGTCGATCAGGGCGAGGTGCGGCAGGTCCGCCTCGGCGGCGGTGGGGCTGCTGCGCAGGACGGTCTCGCCTGCCGTGCCGGCGTCCTGGGCGAGGGTGTCGAGCAGGGCGGTCTTGCCGATGCCGGCCGGTCCGTGCAGCAGGACGCCGCCGGTGGCGGCGAGTGCGGTGCGGATGTCGGCGAGCAGGTGCGCGCGGTCGACGAGCGGGGGCTCGGTCGGGCCCGCCGGGGTGCTGGCGGGTCCGGCCGGGCCGGGGAGGATGCCGGTCATGGCGGTCAGTGTGCCGCCTCGGAACCGGCTGCGCGAGGGTGTCGCATGAACACGACACCCTCGCGGGCTGCTGTTAAGTCCCCTTT
The DNA here is from genome assembly GCF_026802215.1 of Kitasatospora sp. YST-16. NCBI lineage: Bacteria > Bacillati > Actinomycetota > Actinomycetes > Kitasatosporales > Streptomycetaceae > Kitasatospora > Kitasatospora sp. YST-16. Next base: position 7,308,641 of record NZ_CP113837.1, on the reverse strand, counting down.
AAGGCTTGATCGTTGGGGACTTCAGGAGAGCCTGCGGTCAGCCGACGTTGACGTCGTCGATCAGGAAGATCGTCGACAGGTAGGCGTCCTCCTGGCCGGTGAACTGCAGGTTCACGCTCTGGCCGCGGAAGGCGCTCAGGTCGACGGTCTTCTGCACGTAGCCGGCCGAGGCGTTGGCGTTGGAGTAGGTCGCCAGGGTCTGGCCGTTGGCGCTGACCTTGAGCGTGTCGTAGGCGGTGGAGCCGGACTCCTGGGTAGTGACCTTGAGCCAGAAGGTGAGCTTCGGGCTGCCGGTGGACGGGACGGCGACGTTGCTCTGCGAGAGGGTCTCGCTGGCGGTGGAGCCGTAGCCCATCATCCAGGCGTACCAGGAGCCGCCGTGGGCCTGCTGCTGGGTGGAGTTGGTGATGTCGTTGGCGCTCTGGGTCCAGCCGGAGGCGCCCTGCTCGAAGTCGCCGTTGGTCAGCGCGTTGCCCGGGTTCGGGTTGCCGGTGGGCGAGGAGGTGGGCGACGGGGAGGGCGACGGGTTGCCGTTGCCCGGGTCGGGCAGCGCGGTGCCGATGCTGACGGCGGCCCACGCCTTGGAGACGATGTAGCGCTCCTGCGAGTTCGACCCGTACAGGTCGGCGGCGGCCTGGAGGGTCGCGGTGCGGGCCGAGGAGTAGTTGGTGGTGGAGGTCATGTAGGTGGACAGGGCGCGGTACCAGATCGCCGCGGCCTTGTCCTTGCCGATGCCGGTGAAGGTGTCGCCGTTGCACGGGGTGCCGTTGTGCGGCAGGCCGCCGATGGTCTTGGCGCCGGTGCCCTCGGCGGTCAGGTAGAAGAAGTGGTTGGCGATGCCGGACGAGTAGTGCACGTCGACCTGGCCGGCCCGGCTGCTGTAGCAGGACAGCGAGGAGCCGTCGGCGGCCGGGTTGTCCATCCGGCGCAGGTAGCCGTTGCCCATGTTGAGCTTCTCGCCGATGTAGTAGTCGCCGGGGTCGGTGCTGTTGCCGGCGTAGAACTCGACCATGGTGCCGAAGATGTCGGAGGTGGCCTCGTTGAGGCCGCCGGACTCGCCGGAGTAGTTCAGGTTCGCGGTGGCGGCCGTGACGCCGTGGCTCATCTCGTGGCCCGAGACGTCCAGCGCGGTGAGCGGGATGTTGCCGTTCTGCGAGGAGCCGTCGCCGAAGGACATGCAGAAGCAGGAGTCGTCGTAGAACGCGTTCAGCAGCTGGTTGTCCACGTGGACGTACGCGGGCGCGCCGCGGCCGTCGTTGCGGATGCCGGAGCGGTTGAAGGTGTTCTTGTAGAAGTCCCAGGTCTTGGCGAGGCCGTAGGAGGCGTCAACGGCGGCGCTCTCCCGGCTCGAAGTGGAGCCGTTGCCCCAGGAGTTGGACGACTTGGAGAAGGTCCGGGCGTTCTGCGCCGGGTTCGACTGCGGGCTGTTGTACGAGTCGTAGACGACGGTGCTGCCGTGCAGCGCGTCGGTCAGGGTGTAGCCGCTGCCGCCCTGGCTGGTCTCGATGGAGACCTGGCCGACGTTGACGCCGTTGCCGGTGCCGCCGACGGTCTGCTCCAGCTCGTACTGGTCCAGCACCGCGCCGCTGCCGGCGTCCACCAGCACGGCCTCGCGGGAGGCCGCGCCCGCGTCGCCGGAACCGGTGACGGTGCTGCGGTAGGCCAGCACCGGCACCTTGCCGACCGCCCACACCACCAGCTGGCTGGTGTCGAGGCCGGTGCTGCGGGCCTGCTTGACGTGCTTGGCGCTGCGCTCGGCGGTCGCCGTGGCGTCCTTGCCGGACAGCTTCGGCGTCACCCCCGCGACCTTGATCGCGCCCTCGTGCGCCCAGGTGGTCGAGGTGACCTTGCCGTTCTTCGCGTAGTGCACCACCAGGTCGCCGCCGACCACCGGCAGCCCGCGGTAGGTGCGGTCGTAGCGCACGTGCCGGGCCCCGCCGTTGTCGACCAGCACGTCCTTGGCCACCAGGCGCTCGTCCGGCCCCAGGCCCAGCGTCTTCGCCAGCGCCCCGGCGTCCTTCGACGCCCGCTCCAGGTCCGCGGTGCGGCCCGCCTCGGTCGTCGCCCGGAAGCCTGCACCGCTCGCGGTGGTACCGCTCGCCAGTGCGGGGGACTGTGCACTCGCCACCATCACGGTGCCCAGGGTGAGGGCGGCCGCCACGGCCGACGCCAGCGCGGTCTTGCGGTTCATCGGGTTTCCTCCCACCGAGCCGGGGTTGATGGGGGACGGCCGACGACACCGATGGGGTGTGGCATCGCGGCCGGGTTCAGCTCGGCGGCAGGACGCTAGGACCGCCGGCCACCCCCGCGACATGCCCTCGCCCCCTCGACAAGGGCCGGTCAAGGGTGCGTCATGACCGGCCCCAGGGAGACCCCCTGACGGGTCATCAACGGGTATTCGGCGGGTGTTGACGCGTGCTGGGCGGGTGCCCGGCGGGCGTTCGGCACGCGTCAGCGGGCGATGCGGAAGCCGATGTTGCCGCTGGAGCTGTCGGGGGTGTTGGCGGAGCGGGCGGCGAGGCGGTAGCGGTTGCAGTAGGAGGCGTGGCACAGGTGGGAGCCGCCGCGCATGACGCGGGTGGGGCCGGTGGGCGGGCCGAGGGGGTCGTGGCGGGTGGCGGGGGTGGCGGGGCGGTGGTGGTCGGGGCTGAAGTGGTCGGCGCACCACTCCCAGACGTTGCCGAGCACGTTGTACAGGCCGTGGCCGTTGGGGCGGTAGGAGCGGACGGGGGCGGTGGAGCGGTGTCGGCCGGTGTGGCGGGTGGGGAAGTCGCCCTGCCAGATGTTGAGCATCTCCCGTCCGCCGGGGGCGAGTTCGTCGCCCCACGGGTAGCGGGTGCCGGTGCGGCCGCCGCGGGCGGCGTACTCCCACTGGGCCTCGGTGGGCAGCCGGGTGCCGGACCAGGCGCAGTACGCCTGCGCGTCGTTCCAGGAGACGTGCACGACGGGGTGCTGCTGGCGGGCCGCGAAGTCGCTGCCCGGGCCCTCGGGGGTGCGCCAGGCGGCGCCCGCGACGGAGCGCCACCACGGGGTGGCGGCGACCGGCGGGGAGGCGGCGCGCAGCCGGTCGGTGAGGAGGCCCTCGAAGACGAAGCTGGAGCCGAAGCGTTCGGCGTCGGTGACGTGCCCGGTCTCCCGGACGAAGGACGCGAACTCGGCGTTGGTGACGGCGGTCGCCGCGATGGCGAACGGCCTGAGCCGCACCTCCCGCACCGGCCCCTCGCCGTCCCCGGGGACGGCGTCCGGGTCCTGCCCGCCCATCAGGAACGTCCCGCCGGGCAGCTCCAGCAGCCCGCGGGCGGCCCGCAGCGCGGCGGGGGACGGGGCCGGGACGGACGGGGCCGGGACGGGCGGTCGTCCCGGGGACAGGAGGGTCAGGACGGTCGGGCCGGGGTCGGCGGGCTCGTGCCCGGGGGTGCAGCAGGAGAGCATGGCGGCCTCTTCGGTGCGGGAGGAGCGGGAGGTGCGGTGACGGGTCCGGCCGGCCGCCGGGGAGACGACCGGCCGGGGCTTCACGGGGTGCCCGGGGCGACGGCGCGTCAGGCGCCGCGCTCGGCGGCGAGGGTGGCCGCGAGGGCCGGGATGCCGAGGGCCTGTTCCTGGGCGGGGGTGGCCCCGTACAGCTTGTTGACCAGCTGGTACGGGTCGGCGTCGAGGTCGTAGTACTCGCGGAAGGCGACCTCGCCAGTGCCCGCGGGCAGCCCGTCCGCGTCGGTGTGCAGCTTGTAGTACTCGGTGTACTGCTCGGTCCGCGACAGGTACGAGGACCAGGTGTGCGGCCGTCCGGCCTGGTGGACGCCCTGTTCCCAGTACTCGACCAACAGGTGGTCGCGGCTGTGGGTGCCGAGCAGCGAGTGGCCGTCGACCGGCCAGTCGGGGGTGATCCCGGCGGCCTCCAGGATGGTGGGGGCGAGGTCGGTGTTGGCGACGATCCGGTGGTCGGCGGGGCTGCCCGCGCCGAGGCCGCCGGCCGGCCAGGAGAGGTAGAACGGCACTTCGACGGAGGGCAGGTAGGGCACCGACTTCTTCGACCAGCCGTGGTCGGCCCAGGTGTAGCCGTTGTCGCCGAGGTAGATCACCAGGGTGTTGTCCAGCTGCCCGAGCGCGGCGAGCTTGTCGTGCAGGGCCTGCACGGCGTCGTCGACCGAGAGCAGGGTGCGCAGTTGGCGGGCCCGCAGCTGCCGGGCGGTGGCGAGGGTGGCGGTGGCGTCCTGGATCCACTGGGGTTTGTCGCTGCGGTCGGCCTCGTCGACGGACGGGCGGCCGTCCCAGGCGGGGACGGGCGTGTCGGCGTACCGGGGTTCGGGCGTGTTGGGTTCGTGCGAGGCCTTCGGGGCGACGAACGCGAACCAGGGGCGCGGGTCGGTGGCGGCCTTGTCGAGGAAGGCCAGCGCGTGGTCGCGGATCACCGAGGTGGAGTAGCCGGGGATGGTGCGCACGGTGCCGTTGTCGTTGTACTGGCCGTCGTTGTAGACGACCGGCGCGGCCAGCAGCCACTCCTCGAAGTGCGGCGGGTCGTCGGCCGGGTGCCAGGCGTTCAGGTACTTGCCGAACAGCCCGGTGCGGTAACCGGCCTGGCCGAGCGCCCGCTGGACGGTGTGGTGCTGGTCGAGGTTGTACGGGTGCCCGTTGTCGCGGACGCCGTGGCGGTGCGCGTACTGCCCGCTGAAGACCGACGAGCGGGACGGCGCGCACAGCGGCGTGGTGACGTGCCCGGAGGTGAACCGGACGCCGTGGCCGACCAGCCAGTCCACGGTCTTCGGGGTGGCCCACTCGGTCTGTTTGGGCTGGTCGTCGGTGAGGATCACCAGGACGTTGGGCCGGGGCGCGGTCGCGGCGGCGGCGCTCGCGGTGCCGAGGCCCAGCGGCAGCGCGGTCGCGGCGGCCGCCGAGGCGGCGCCGGCCAGGAAGCCGCGGCGGCCGAACGTCGTTGCTTCGCGCGGTGGTCGGGGTTTCCGACTCATGGCGTGCACACCCTTTCGCAGCAGGCAGGAGGGAACGTGCGGGCGGAGCGAGTCGGCGGGCGTCCCCGGCCGGACAGAGCGTGCGCGGCGCGCTGACGGTGAACCTACGGCCGCCCCGGAGCCCCCCGCAATCGCCCGCGGGCAGACAACGCACGCTGTTCACGGGCCCGTTGCAATGTTTCGCCCACTGTCCGACCGGGGTCCCGCGAATCGTGAGAGTTGACTCTCGAATATCGTGAGAGGACACTCTCAGACCATGAGTTCCGGCAACCCGCTCGGTGACGTCGAGATCACCGATCCCCGCGCGATGCGCGCCCTGGCCCATCCCGTGCGGTTGGCGGTGCTGGAGCGGCTGCGGCTGCACGGGCCGGCCACCGCGACCGAGTTGGCTCCGCACGTGGGGGCCACGCCGACGGTGGCGAGTTGGCACCTGCGGCACCTGGCCGAGTTCGGGCTGGTGCGGGACGCCGAGCCCGGGCCGGACCGGCGCAAGCGGCGGTGGGAGGCGGTCGGGCGCGGGTTCCGGTTCGCGCCGGGGGCGGACGGGGCGGGGCGGGAGGCGGCCGGGGCGCTGGCGCAGGTGATGTTCCGGCGCTCCGCGGACGCGCCGGCCCGCTGGATGGCGGAGGTCGGTCCGGGCCTGCCGCCGCAGTGGCTGCGCTCGGCCGGGCTGGCCGACACCCGGATCGTCCTCTCCCCCGCCGAGTTGGCCGAACTCTCGTCCGCGATGGAGGAGTTGCTCGCCCCGTACGTCCACCGCGACCGCGCCGACCGGCCCGCGGACGCCCGGGCGGTGCGCCTGCTGCGCTACACCCTGCCGGAGGGGGACGGGCCCGAGGACGGGACGGGGTGACGTCGCCGCTGCGGGGCCACCGGGCGTTCCGGCGGTTCTGGGCCGGGCAGGCGGTCTCCCAGTTCGGCGACCGTGTCTCGGAGTTGGCGCTGCCGCTGATCGCGGTGGGCGCCCTGGACGCGAGCACCGCGCAGGTCGCCGGGCTGACGGCGGCGCTGTGGGCGCCGAACCTGGCGGCGGTCTTCCTCGGCGCCTGGGTGGACGGCCGCCCCGACCAGCGGCGGCTGCTGGTGCTGGCGGACCTGGTCCGGGCGGCGGCGCTGGCCACCCTGCCGGTGGCGGCGCTGTTCGGCGCGGTGACGCTGGGTCAGCTGTACGCCGTCGCGGTGGTGACGGGCGCGGCGGGCGTGCTGTTCGGCAACGCGTACGCGCCGTTCTTCGCCCGCCTGGTGCCGCGCTCGGCCTACCTGGCCGCCAACAGCCGTCTGAGCGGCACCCGTTCGGCGGCGCAGCTGGCCGGACCGGCGCTCGGCGGGGCGCTGGTGCAGGCGCTGACGGCGCCCATCGCGGTGCTGGCCGACGCGGTGTCGTTCCTGGTCTCGGCGCTGCTGGTGGGCGGCGTCCGGACCGACCGGCCGCCGACGGATCAACCAGACAGGGCGGACAGGGCGGACGGGCCGGACGGGGCGGTGCTGCGGCGGGCCAGGGAGGGGCTGGGGTTCGTGCTGCGGCACCCGTACCTGCGGGCGAGCCTGGGCTGCTGCACCACCGTCAACTTCTTCACCTTCCTCGGCTACGGCCTCACCGTGCTGTTCGCGGGCCGGGAGCTGGGCCTGTCGGCGGGCCGGATCGGCCTGGCGTTCGGTCTCGGGGCGACCGGCGGCCTGCTGGGGGCGCTGGGGGCTCCGGCGCTGTCGCGGCGGATCGGCGCCGGGCGGACGATCGTGCTGGGCGCGGTGCTGTTCCCCGCGCCGATCGCGCTGCTGACCGTGGCGGGCGGTCCGGTGTGGGCCCGGACGGGCGTCCTGGCGGCGGCCGAGTTCCTCTCCGGCCTGGGCGTGATGCTGTTCGACGTGCCGCTGAACGCCGTCCAGGCCGCCGTGGTCCCCGACCGGCTGCGCAGCCGGGTCTTCGGCGCGTTCGCCACCGTCAACTACGGGGTCCGCCCGCTCGGCGCGCTGCTCGGCGGCCTGCTGGGCACCGTGCTGGGCCTGCGCCCCGCCCTGCTCGTCGCGGCCCTCGGCGGGAGCCTCGCCGTGCTGTGGCTGCTCCCCTCGCCCGTCCCCCGGGTCCGCGCCCCGGAGTCCCTGGTGCCGCTCGACCTCCCGCTCCCGTCGGGCGGGCGCCGGGACGGGGCGGTGCGGGCGGCCCGGTAGGCGGTAGCGGGCGCGCTCGGCCCCGGGCCGCGGGCTGCGGGCGCGCTCGGCCCCGGGCCTCGGGCTGCGGGCGCGCTCGGCCCCGGCGCGCTCACTCCCGGTGGGTGGGTGCCGTCCGGCCGGTCCGTCGGGGGTCCGGTCCGGCCTCGCGGGTGGCGGCCCAGCTGGCGAGCAGGCGCAGGCCCTGTTCGGAAGGGGAGCCGGGTTCGGCGGTGTAGACGGTCAGGTGGAGGCCGGGGGCGGCGGTCAGCTCCATGCCCTCGTAGGCGAGGGTGAGGTCGCCGACGGCCCGGTGGTGGAAGCGCTTGGTGCCGCTGCCGTGGTGGCGGACGTCGTGGACGCCCCAGCGGGTGCGGAACTCGTCGCTGCGGGTGGACAGTTCGCCGACCAGGTCGTGCAGGTCCTTGTCGTGCGGGTCGCGGCCGGCCTCGGTGCGCAGGATGGCGACGGTGATGTCGGCGGCCTGCTCCCAGTCCGGGTAGAAGCGCCGGGAGCGGGGGTCGAGGAACTGGTAGCGGGCGAGGTTGTCCTGGTTGCCGGGCTGGTCGTACACCTCGGCGTAGAAGGCGCGGGCGAACTGGTTGGCGGCAAGCAGGTCCATCCGGCCGTTGCGGACGAACGCGGGGCCGCCGGTGACGGCGTCGAGCATCCACTGCAGGGCCGGGGGCGCCGTCCACTGCCGGGTGGTGCGGCGGCGGGGGCGGGCCAGCGCGTCGGAGCCGTCGGCGGCCTGGGCCAGGTGCAGCAGGTGGGCGCGTTCGGCGTCGTCGAGCTGCAGGGCGCGGGCGAGGGCCTCCAGGACGGCGGGTGAGGCCCCGGCCAGGTTGCCGCGTTCCAGCTTGGCGTAGTACTCGACGCTCAGGTCGGCGAGCGCGGCGACCTCGCTGCGGCGCAGGCCGGGCACCCGGCGGCGGGGGCCGGCGGGCATGCCCGCCCGCTCGGGGCTGATCTTCGCGCGCCGCGAGGTGAGGAACTCGCGGACCTCCTGGCTGTTGTCCACGCCTCCGACGGTACGGCGCCCGGGGCCCGGGTGGGGTGTACCGCCGGTACACCCCACGGCCGTGGCACGCGGCGGGCGGCGGGCGGGGGGGTTGCCTGGACGATGTGGCCCCGCCCGCCCGTCCGACACCCAGGGACCGTCCCGTCCTAACGTCCGCACCACCAGGAGCACCCGGTGAACCCCGCCTACGACTTCACCGGCCGGGTCACCTTCGGCACCGGCGCCTCCTCCGGCACGGGCACGGGCCCGGCCCCGGCCCCGGCCCCGGTCACGCCGTTTCGGCGTCCGCGCCGGCCAGGAACGGGCGCAGCAGCGCGAGCAGGGCGTGCGGGCGGTGCAGCGGGATGATGTGGCCGCAGTCCTCGATGACGTGTCCGGTCAGGTCGTCGGCGACCGGGCGGAGCTGGCGTTCCAGCGCGGCGCCGACGGGGCGGGCGCCCAGGGCCAGCGTCGGCACCGTCAGGCGGGCGGCGGCGACCGCCCGCTCGATCTGGGCCGCGCTCTCGGGCAGGGCCCGGTAGTACGAGAACGCGCGGCTCAGCGCCGGGCGGCCGGTGTACGCGCGGACGAAGGCGTCCCGGAGGGCGGGGCGCACCCCGTCGCCGAGCGTGCCGGCGTGCAGGAACCAGTCGACGTAGGCGGCCTCGTGGCCTTCCAGGACGGTCTCGGCGAGGTCGGGCGCGGCGGAGTGGAAGCCGAACCACCACGGCGGCCCGCCCGCGAGGAACTCCTCGGCGCCGGGCAGCGTGCCCAGCAGGGACTCCATGACGACCAGCCGCCGGACCAGGTCGGGGCGGCGCAGGGCGAGCAGGAAGGCCGGCGCGGCGCCCGCGTCGATGCCCGCCACCGCGGCCGAGCGGACGCCGAGTGCGGCGAGGAGCGCCTCGGCGTCCGCGGCCAGGGTGCCCGTGTCGTACCCGGTGGCGGCCCGGCTGCTCGCGCCGAACCCGCGCAGGTCCGGCGCGATGACGCGGTGGCGGTCGGAGAGGTCGGCCATGACGTCCGTCCACAGCTCCCAGGTGTGCGGGAAGCCGTGCAGCAGCAGGACGGCCGGACCGGATCCGGCGAGGGCGACGTTCAGTTCGACGCCGTTGACGGGGACGCGGCGCAGTTCGGGCACGGCGGGGCTCCAGGAGGGGCGGGGGGGTGGTGCGGAATGGTGACCAGGTCACGCTAGGGAACTACGCTGGTCCGTCCAAGACGGCACTTCTCCCACAGGTGGTGAGCCCCGAGTGACCACATCGAGGACCGACGGACCAGGCCGGCGGCCCGGCGAGCGGGGCGACCTGCTGGATCCGGACTGCCCGACCCGCCGGTTGCTCGACCGCATCGGCACCAAGTGGACGTCGATGGCGGTCAAGGTGCTGGCGGAGGCAGCCCCGGGCGAACTCCGTTTCGCCGAACTGCGGCGCCGCGTCCCCGGCATCTCACAGAAGATGCTCTCCGTCACCCTGCAGAGCCTGGTCCGCGACGGCCTGGTCGCTCGCCGGGTGGAACCCACCGTCCCGCCCGCCGTCCACTACCGGCTCACCGGGCTCGGCCGGTCCCTCGAGGAACCGCTCGCCGCCCTGCGGCTCTGGGCCGAGGCGCACATGCCGGAGATCGACCGCAACAACCGGCTCGCCGACGCGTCGCCCCCCGGCTAGGGATTGCCCGCTCTCCGCCTCGGCACTGCGGCCCGAGCGAGGCTGCCCGGTCTGCGCCTCGGCGCCGCGGCCCGCCGCGGGAGGCGGGACTGTGCCCGCTGCGGAAGGCGGGGCCGTGCCCGCGCCGCGGGTACGGGAGGCAAGGGCCGCCGGGCGCCCGCACCCTCACATTGAACGCGTTCAAAATTTGCGGCATGATCGGCGCTGTGAAGCCCGGGAGAGAACGGGGCCGGCGCCGCCGTGCCCTGCGCCCGGGTGGTCGTGGGAGAGGGGGGACCGTGGGAGACATCGGCAGGACGCGCTTGCCGGCCGTCGCGGTCGCGTTGATGTGGTGGTACGAGGGCTTCTGGTGCAAGGTCTTCCCCGGGCGGGCGGACCAGCGGGCCATCGTGGAGGGGCTGCCCCTGTTGCCGGCCGGCGCGGCGAACGCGCTGCTGGTCGCCATCGGCCTCGCCGAGGTCGCGCTCGGGGTGTGGGTGCTGCTGGGGTACCGGCCGTACGCCGCCGCGGTCGTGCAGACGGTCCTGGTGGCCGGCTTCAACACCGGGGGCCTGCTCGTCGGTTCGCAGCACATCCCCGAGCCCGGCCGGCTGGTGGTCCAGGACCTCGGGTTCCTCGCGCTGATCTGGCTGGTCGCCGCGCGCCGCACCGCGCCCGGCCCGGGGCGGCGGGACGGCGCCGCGCAGGAGGTCTGGGCGCGATGAGCCCTTCCTTCCTCACCCACCGCTCCGCAGCCGAAGCCGCAGCCGCACCGCGCACCCCGGATCCCGCCGCCGGTACGCCCTGGCGGACGGGCCGCCTGCTCGCCGGGCCCGCCGGCCGCCCCCGGGTGCTGTTCGGCCGCATGTACGAGGACCCGGCCGTCGAACTCGCCGCCTTCCCGCCGCCCGGCGCCCGGGTGCTGTGCATCGCGTCCGCCGGGGACACCGCGGCCGCGCTCGCCGCGGCCGGGTACGAGGTCACCGCCATCGACCTGAACCCGGTCCAACTCGCCTACGCCAGGACCCGGCTGGAGGGCGGGGCGCCCGCCGCGACCGGCACCGCCGAGCGGCTGACCGGCCTGGGCCGGACCGCAGCCGCGGCCCTGCTGCCCGGCTGGCGGCCCGCCGCCGTCGCCGACTTCCTGCGCCTGGACGACCCCGAGGAGCAACGGCGCCGCTGGAGCGCCGAGTTCGACGGGCCCGGCCTGCGGCTGCTGGCCGCCGCCGCCCTGCGGCCCGCCGGGGCGCTCGCCACCGTCCTGCGCCCGGGCTTCCGGTGCGTGCTCCCGCGCGGCTTCGACGAGGTGCTGCTGCACAGGATCGCCCGGACCGTGGCCCGGCACCCCAACGCCGCCAACGACTGGGCCTGGCGGCTGCTGCTCGGCCGCGAACGCCCCGGCGCGGCCGAGGCTGTGGCCGGCCCGGGGCGGGTGCGGCTGGTGCAGGGCGAGGTCGTCGAGCACCTGGAGCGGTGCGCCGCCGGGAGCTACGACGCGGTGACGCTCTCCAACGTGGTCGACGGCCCCGGCCCGCACTTCGCCCGGCGGCTGCGCGCCGCCGTCGAGCACGCGGTGCGCCCGGGCGGGACCACGGTGGTGCGCAGCCTGCGCGAACCGGGCCCCGGCGGGGCCGGACGGGCCGCCGAGGACCGGTCGATGATCTGGGGCGTGGTGCGGGTCGTCCGTACCGGAGCGGACGGAGCGAGGGCCCGATGAAGTACCTGTTGCAGCGCCACCCCGTCCCGATGCGGACCCGCTTCGCCCACTCGCTGGTCCTCACCTACGCCCTGCCGCCGCAGGTCCTGGAGCCGCTGCTGCCGCCGGGGCTCGCCCTCGACACCTACACCGACCCCGCCGGCACCGAGCACGGGTTCGTCGCCGCGGCCCTGGTGGACACCCGGGACCTGCGGCCCGCCTTCCTGCCCGCCGGCCTCGGCGCCGACCTGATCCTCACCGGGTACCGGATCTTCACCCGCTTCCCCACCCCCGGGGGACGGACCATGCGCGGGCTGAAGATCCTGCGCAGCGACACCGACAGCCGCACCATGGCCCTCGGCGGCAACCTGCTCACCCGCTACCACTACCGGCTCGCCCGGATCGGCAGCCGGGTCGTCGGCGACACCCTGGAGTTCCGGGTCCTCAGCCGCGACGGCCGGGCCGACCTGCACGTGCGGGCCGACCTCGCGGGTGCCCCCGCGGACCTGCCCGCCGGCAGCCCGTTCGCCTGCGCCAAGGACGCCCGGCGCTTCGCCGGTCCGCTGCCCTACACCTTCGAGCACGAGCCGCAGACCGGATCGATGATCGTGGTCAAGGCCGTCCGGACCCACTGGGAGCCGACCCCGGTGGCCGTCGAACTCCCGACCCCGCCCACCTTCTTCCAGCACGGCCCCTTCGCCGGGACGGCACCCGTGCTCGCCAACGCCTTCCACGTCGCCGACCTCGACTACGGCTGGGACGCCGGTCTGCGCCGCGCCGAGAACGGGGCCGAACGATGAGGCGGGCCACGGCAGTTCCCCGGAGCACCGGTCCGACCCGGGAGGAGCCGACCCGGGAGGAGCCGGTTCGGGAGGAACCGGCCCGAGAGGACTCGGTTCGGGAGGAGCCGGTGCGGGAGGAGCCGGTGCGCTTCTCCGGCGTGCGGGAGGTCGTCCGCTACAACTGGCCCCTGTACGCGGCGGGCTGCCTCGCCGCCGGGGCGGGCCTCGCGCTCTCGCACCGGCTCCCCCGGCCCGCGGCCGCACTCGCCCGGGCGGGCGCGGCCGCGGCGGCCGCCCTGCTGACCAGCAGCACGGCCGCCACCTGGTGGGTCTACGACCGCTCGGAACTGCGCACCTTCGACTGGCTGGCGGAACTGCTGCCCGCCGGCCCGGGCGAGCATCTGGTCCTCTCCTCCGGCCTCGACGAGGCCAGCCGACCGGTGGCGGCCCGCTGGCCGCAGCACCCCCAGACCGTGGTGGACCTCTACGACCCCGCCCTCATGACCGAGGGCTCGATCCGCCGGGCCCGCCGCCGCGTGCCGCCCGCCCCGCGCACCCTTCCCGGACGCCCCGACCGCCTGCCCGCGGCCACCGGCACGACCGACACCGTCCTCGCCGTCTTCGCCGCCCACGAGCTGCGCCGGACCGGCGACCGGCACGAACTCTTCGCCGAATGCGCCCGGGTGCTGCGCCCCGGGGGGCGCCTGGTCCTGGTCGAGCACCTGCGGGACGCCGCCAACACCGCGGTCTACGGCCCCGGCGCCCAGCACTTCTTCCCCCGGCGGACCTGGCTGCGGGCCGCGGCCGGGGCGAACCTGCACCTCGTCGCGCAGCGGCGGATCGGCGGTCTCGTCACCGCCTTCGTCTTCGCCGCCCCACCCGCAACCACCCCGCCCGCCGCCCCTACCCCGACCGGAAAGCGCCTCGCACCGTGACCCACCTGCTCACCCTGGAAGGCCAACTGCGCCTGGTGGGTGCGGCCCTGATCGTGATGGGCGTGTTCCACGCCGTCCTGCCGCGGCTCATCGGCTGGCCGTCCGACCTCGCCGGGACCACCCTGCTGACCCGTCAGGTCTCCTACGCGCACCTCTTCTTCATCGCCCTGACCTGCGTCCTGCTCGGCCTGCTGCCGCTGCTGCTCGCCCCGGACCTGCTCGCCGGGGGCCGGCTCGGCACTGTCCTGCTGGCCGCGCAGACGCTCTTCTGGGGCCTGCGCTGGATCTTCCAGTTCACGGTGTTCCCAGCGGAGTTGTGGCGCGGCGACCGGCTGCGGACCGCCGCCCACGTCGCCCTGTCGGTGCTGTGGACCTGGGTGACGGCCGTGTTCGGCTGCGCGCTGGTGGTGGCACTCCGCGGGTGAGGCGGGCGGCGGGCAGTCGGTCAGGCGGTCGCCGTGCGGCGGCCGCCGTAGGAGGCGGTCAGGGCGTCGGCGACGGTCTCCGCGTCCGCCCGGGCCGCGTCGGCCGGGTACTCCGGCAGCAGGTCGTCCCAGACGGGCAGCCAGGAGCCGAACAGCTGGAGCTGGCCCGCCGGGCGGGCGAAGAACCAGAGGTGCAGGTGGGCGGCGCCGTCGCCCAGGCGGTAGACGTGGGCCCGGGAGACGTGCGGTAGGGCCTGGACGTGGCGGACGATGCGGGTGGTGAGCACGCCCAGTTCGGCGGCCAGTTCGTCGGGGAGTTCCGCCAGGTCGTAGTGGTCGCGCGGGTACAGCATCAGGGCCAGTGGCACGCCGACGCCCGCGACCCGGTTCAGCCGCCAGTGGTCGGTGAACCACAGGCCCTCGTCGCGGGCCCGGCACATCCCGCAGTCCGCCGGGTCCTCGCCGTGCCGCGGCGGCTCGGGCAGCACCGGCGGGCGCAGCGGCGAGACCCGCAGCCCCTCCGGCTCGAACGGGCTGATGTCCCAGCCGGTCATCCGGGCGAGCGGGAGCCGGAGTTCGCCGTCGGCGGCGGCGCGCGCGTGGTCGTAGAACTCGTCAGGTGTCATAGCCATGATCGGAAGGGTAGCCCCGGCCCGGCCCCGCCCTGACAGCCGGTCCGGCCCGGTGTCCTGACGGCCGGTCCGGTCCCGCATCGGGGCGAGGCCGCGTCGGGGCGAGGCCGGACCGGCGCGAGGCCGGGCCGGAGCGGCCGGTGGTCAGCGGGCCAGGTCGCGGACCAGGGTGCTGCTCACCTGCGGGAGTTCGCCGTACTCGAGGTCGTCGCAGTCCACCGGGAGCTGGTGGATCACGGCGGCCAGCCGGGGCGGGAGCCGGACGTCGAGGCCCTCGTGGCACAGGGCGAGGATCTCGGCGAGGACCCCGGCCGGGAGCAGTGTGTCGCGGCCGCCGAGGACGGGTTGCGACGGGCGGGGGCCGGCCGCCAGGTTCTCGGCCTGACGGCGCCAGACCTCGGCGTCGAGGAACTCGCCGAGGCTGCGGTGCAGCAGGCTCAGGCAGGACGCGGCGGTGTAGGAGCCGCCGCCGGCCGCGAACTGCCACCAGAACTGGGCGCCTTCGCGGTGGTGGGCGACGTACAGCAGCGCGCCGAGGACGAGGGCACCCTCGGGGTGGATGCGCGTGTCGTTGACCAGCAGGTCCAGCGAGGCGGCGGCGGTGGGCATGGCCAGGACCAGGGAGGTGGCGAGGTCGAGTTCGTGGGCGGCCTGGAGGTGCTCGGAGGGGAACGGCCGGGGGGCGGTGAGCAGCCGGTCCCAGGAGACGGCCGGGCCCTCCGGGTCGTCCGGTCCGGTCGGGCCGCCCGGGCAGGGACGGGGCGGCCGGGTGGGCGAGGGGAGGCTGTCGCGTCCGGTGGTCATCGGGGTTCCCCGCTCCGGGCGCCGAGGGCCGCGGCCAGCCGGGCGAGGGCCTGGGCGGCGGTGGAGCGGACGTTGGCCTCGGTGGTGGCCAGGCAGTCGGCGATCTGCCGGTCCGTCAGGCCGAGCAGGTAGCGCAGCAGGACCACGTCGTGGCGGCGCTCGGAGAGTCCGCGCAGCGCGGCGTACAGCTCCCGGTGGCGGCCGTCGGTCTCCGGCAGGTGCTGGGCGCGTTCGGCGGCGATCCGCACCGCGCAGACCCAGAGCGGGACGTGTTCCGGGGGCGGCGGCGGTGCGCCGTCCATCATCCGCTGCAGCAGGGCCGCGCCGACCTCCTCCTTGAGGATCGTCCAGGCCTGGAAGGCCGGGAACTGCTCGCGCAGGATCCGCGGCCACTCCCGCCACACCCGGCTCTTGGCGAGTTCCACCGCTCCGCGCGCGACGGCCGGGTCGCCCAGGCGCGCACCGGCGAAGCCGGTCCACGTCCGGTGGTGGGTATCGCAGAATGCGTCGAACGTCAGGCGGTGCCGGTCGCCCACCGCCCACTCGCTCTCGTTCACGCCCACACTCCTCCCCAGCGGCCCCCGGGTCGCCGGAACTCGCTTCCCCCGTAGGAACATTAAGGCGCATCAGGTGTCGAGATGGTAATCCGGCACAAGAGGTTTCAAGATCAGACATAAGTCGTTCCGACGGAAAATCCGACTGTTCGGCGCCCCGACCGGATCCGATCGCTCCCTGATCGATTCCGACCGTTCCGCCCGGCGGAGCGCCCGCGACGGGCAGCCACCCTTGATTGTCGGTTCGTACGTATGGGCATAGTGGGCGGAGTGAGCGGAGTGACGGACGATCAGGGGGAGCTCGTGACAACGGACGCACGCGACCGGAGCGGCAGCAACGGCAGCGCCAGCAGCAGTGGCAGCGGCAGCGGCAGCGGCGGCCGGGGCGACGGCGTCGAGGTCAACCTCGACATCCACCTGGCGCACTCGGCCCGGATGTACGACTTCTACCTCGGCGGGACGACCAACTTCCCCGCCGACCGGGAGGCCGCCGGCCGCGCCCTGGCCGTCTTCCCCTACGCCCGCTCCGCCGCCCGCGCCAACCGCGCCTTCATGCGCCGCTCGACGCGCCTGCTCGCCCGCTCCGGCATCCGGCAGTTCCTCGACATCGGCACCGGCATCCCCACCTCCCCCAACCTGCACGAGGTCGCCCAGCAGGTCGTCCCGGACGCCGCGGTGGTCTACGCCGACAACGACCCGATCGTGCTGCTGCACGCCCAGGCCCTGCTGCGCGGCACCGAACAGGGCGTCACCGCCTACGTCCAGGCCGACGTCCGCGAGCCCGACGCACTGCTCGAAGCCGCCGCCCGCACCCTCGACTTCGAGCTGCCGATCGCGCTCAGCATGAACGCCCTGCTGCACTTCGTCCCGGACGACGCGCACCGGATCACCGAGGGCCTCAAGGCCCGGCTGCCCCGCGGGTCCGCACTGGTGATCAGCCACCTCACCCCCGACTTCGCCCCCGACGAGACCACCCGGCTGATCCAGGTCTACACCGCCGCCGGCACGCCCGTCGCGGCCTGCACCAGCGAGGAGTTCGGCCGCTTCTTCACCGGCTGGGACGTCCTCGACCCGGGCGTCGTCGCCACCACCCGCTGGAACCCCTCGCTGGAGGAGGACACCGAGCGGATCAGCGACGCCGGCGCCTCCTGCTACGGCGCGGTGGCCGTCCGCCCCTGAGCCCCGCGCCCGCCACCGTCACCGCAGCCGCCCTCCGCGCTCGCCGTCTCCGCGGTCTCCGCCGCGGCGGACGGCCAGGCGCGCATGGCCAGGGCGGCGATGCGTTCCAGGGTGGCGCGGTCGGCGCCGTCGCGGGCCTGGGTGGACATGCCCTGGATGACGGAGGCGTAGAAGGCCGCGAGGCCGTCCGCCTCGTCGCGGGTCACGGGGGGCAGTAGGCCGGCCGCGGCGTCGGCGGTGATCCGGGCGGCGAGGGCCTGTTTGACGCCCTCGCGGAGGGCGCGCAGTTCCTCCCGGACGTCCTGGGCGGCGTCGGTGGTGTTGGTGGCCCCGTCGACCACGAAGCAGCCCGGGGGGTGGCCGGGTTCGGCGTACCCGGCGGCGGCCAGTCCGAGCATCGTCTCGACGGCCTCGCGCGCGGTCGGCCGGGCGAGCGCCCGGGCGCTGTAGCTGCCGTGGGTGGCGGCGTAGCGCTGGACGGCGGCGGTGAAGAGCTGCCGCTTGTCGCCGAACGCCGCGTACAGGCTGGGCGGGTTGATGCCCATCGCCTTGGTGAGCCCGGACAGCGAGGTCGCCTCGTAGCCGTGGCGCCAGAACTCGGTCAGTGCCGCGTCGAGCACGGCGTCCCGGTCGAAGCTGCGCGGGCGTCCCTTGGTGGCCATGGCGGCAATTCTATAGCGATCCCTACAGAGCGTGCTACGGTCATTTCGTAGCGACCGCTACAGAATTCAGGTGCCGCACCGCGCCCGGAGGGGGAACTCCCATGCCCATCGCCACCGCGTCCATCGCATCCACCGCGTCCGCCCTGCTCACCCCGCCTGCGCCGTCCGCGCCGCTCGCCCGCACCGTGCTCGGCTCCGGTCCCGGTCTGGTGCTGGCCCACGGCGCCGGCGGCGGCACCGCCGCGAACTACGGGCCGCTGCTGGAGGGCCTGGCCGCCCGGCACACCGTGGTCGGCGTCGACTGGCCCGGCAGCGGCGGATCCCCGCGCGCCACCGGCCCGTTGGACGCCGACGAGCTGGCCGACCAGCTGGTCGCCGCCGCCGACGCCGCGGGGCTCGAACGCTTCGCCCTGGCCGGGTTCTCGCTGGGCGGCCCGGTCGCCGTCCGGGCCGCCGCCCGCCATCCGGAGCGGGTCGGCGCCCTGGTGCTGACCGCGACCTTCGCCCACCGGGACGCCCGGCTCGACCTGGCCGCCCGGCTGTGGGGCGAGCTGTACGCGTCCGGCGCGCACGACCTGCTGGCCGAGCACCTGACCCTGGCCGCGTTCGGCCCCGACGTGCTGCAGGCCCTCGACCCGGCCGCGCTGCGCGGGGCGATCGCCGCGGTGGCCGCCACCGTCCCGCCCGGCACGCCCGAACAGGTCGACCTGGTGCGGCGGATCGACGTCCGCGCGGACCTGGCCCGGGTCCAGGCACCCACCCTGGTGATCACCACCACCGCCGACCCGCTGGTCTCGCCGTCCCTGCAGCGCGAGCTCGCCGACCGCATCCCCGGCGCCCGGACGGCCCAACTGCCCACCGGCCACCTGCCGTTCGCCGAGCGACCCGAGCAGTGGCGGACCCTGATCACCGACTTCCTGGCCGAGCACACCGCCACCACCGCCTGACGCACCTGCCCACCGCGGCCGGGCCGCTGTTAGCGTGCCGGGCATGGTGAACGGCGACGCGGTGAACGGCAGCACGGGCAACGGCGACGCGGGCAGCCGCAGGGCCAGGACCGCCGCGCCCGGCTCGGTGGCCCTGGTCCTGGCGGCGGCGGTGGCCGGGGCGTGGGGCGTCGGGGCACTGGCGGACGGGGTCGACGGGGCGGACGGGGTCCGGGACGCGCTGCGCGGGGACGGGCTGGCCGTGTTCGGCGGGTACGGGGCGGCGGTGCTGGCGGGCAGCGCGCTGCGGACGGCGACGCCGCAGTACCGTTCCCGGCCGGTGGGCGCGGTGTGGGCGGGGGCCGTGCTGGCGCTGGCGTTCGGCGCGCTGGTGGCGCTGCTGGCCTGGCCGGTCGCGGAGATCGCCCCCGCCTCGGGCCACGACCCGGTCTCGAACCGGGACCCGGGCTTCGTCTACCCGCTGTGGCTGGCGTTCACCCTGCTGCCGCCCGCGCTGGCCGCGGCGGGCGTGCAGATGGGGCTGCCGCTGGCCCCGCAACCGAAGACCGGAACGGCGGCCGGGCCGGGGACCGGAACGGAGGCCGGGGGCGGGTCCGGGGTGCGGGCCCGGAGGTCCCTCCCGCTGCCCGCCGGGGACACCGTGCGGCGCGGCGTACTGCGCGGACTGGCCTGGGGGGCGGCCCCGTTCGCGTTGCTGCTGCTGTTGTCGGCGCTCTGAGCCGGCGTCCCGCGCCGACCCGCACCGAACCGCGCCGACCCGCGCCAGCGCGCCCCGGAAACCCTTGGACGGGCGGGCGGCGGCCTGCTGCAATGGGCCGGGGAATGCCCGCGACGGAGGGGACGACGATGTCGGAGGACGTGCAGGGCGCGGTGGAGGACGTGCAGGGCACGGCGGAGGACGTGCAGGGCACGGCGGAGGACGTGCGGGGCGCGGCGGTGGCCGAGGTCAGGCTGCGGTTGTCGGTGCGCGGCCTGACCGACGCCGATCTGCCGTCCTGCGGTTGGGCCGGGTCGCCGAAGCACGTGCGCGAGCTCGCCGGGAAGGTCCGGCGGGCCGCGGCGGGCGAGATCGACTACTTGGCGGCGTGCACGCCGGCCGGGCTTCCGGTGGCGCTGTGCGGCGTCGACTACGCGGTGGCGCCCGGGGCGGGCACGCTCTGGCAGCTCGGTGTCCATCCCGCCCTGCAGTCCTGCGGGATCGGCACGCTGCTGATCGGCGCCGCCGAGCGGCGGATCGCCGCCCGCGGCCTGGTCCGCGCCGAGCTGGGCGTCGAGGAGTCCAACCCGCGGGCCCGCGCCCTCTACGAGCGCCTCGGCTACCGCGCCTTCGGCCGGGCGCCCGACTCGTGGGACGTGGAGGACGAGGACGGCACGCTCCGCCGCTACGAGACGATGTGCGTCCTGATGCGCAAGAGCCTGGCCTGACGACCGATTCGACGGCCGTCACCGGGGCGGGCGGGGGCGGGTCCGTTCGTGGATGCTCCCGCCGGGGGCGTACCAGCCGGCCTTCTTGCGGACGGCGGGGCTCGGGTCCTGGGCGTGGCAGGTCTGCAGGGCGGTGACGGCCCCGGGGTGGGTGTGGGCGAACTTGCCGACGAGTTCGGCGGCCCGGGCCCGCACCCGGGGGTCGGGGTCGTCGGCGAGGTGGCGCAGGGCGGGGGCGAGGACCTGGTCCGCGCCCGGGGCGCAGGTGTCGCCCTTGCAGCGGTCGCAGGCCAGGGCGTGGAAGGCGGCGATCCGGACCTCGGGGTCGGGGTCGTCGGCCATGGTGACCAGGCGGCCCATGGACGCGGTGTCGACCAGGTGGTCCAGGAGCCGGCAGCAGCCCTCCCGGACGGCCGCGTCGGGGTGGGAGAGTCCGTGGCGGACGGCGTCCACCGCGTCCTCCCCGCGCCGCAGCAGTTCCCGGTAGGCGGCGACGGTGCGTTGCGGGTCGCCCAGGTAGGTGACGAGGGCTTCGTTGTCGGTCCTGACGAATCCGAGCATGTCCCCCAGTGTCGGACCGCACGAGCCGTCCCCGCAAAGGGATTTCACCCGCCCCGGGAGCCGCTGCCCGGAAGCCGCTGCCCGGAAGCCGCGCCCGGGTCAGTCGGTGGTGGGGGCGGTCAGGTCGAGGGTGAAGCTGAACCGGTCGCCGCGGTAGAGGGTGCGGACGAGTTCCAGCGGGCGGCCGGCGGCATCGCGGCTGCGGCGGTGCAGCAGCAGCATCGGGAGGGCGGGCGGGGTGCCGATCAGCAGGGCCTCGCGCGGGGTGGCGAGCACGGTCTCGATCCGCTCCTCGGCTCCGGCGAGCTGCACGCCGCGGTCGCGCAGGTAGCCGTAGAGCGAGCCGGCCGGGTCGAACTCCGTTGCCAGCCGCGGGACTCGGGCCACCGGCAGGTAGGTGGACTCCAGGCCGACGCGTTCCTCGTCGGCGCGCAGCACGCGTTCGAGGTGCCAGAGCGGTTCGCCGGCCGGGACGGCGAGGCGGTCGGCGGTGGCGGGGTCGGCGGGCTGGCGGTCGAGGGCGATCAGGGTGCGGCCGGGGCGCAGGCCCTGGCGGGTGACGCCCTCGGTGTAGCTGGCCAGTGACAGCGGCTGTTCGATCTTGGCTCCGGCGACCACGGTGCCGCGGCCCTGGCGACGCAGGCGGCCCTCGATCAGCAGGTCGCGCAGGGCCTGGCGGACGGTGGCGCGGGCGACGCCGTACCGCTCGGCCAGGCCGGCTTCGGTGGGGAGCCGTCCGCCGGGGCCCAACTCGTCGATCAGTTCCTCGAGTTCGGCCTTGACCAGGTAGTACTTGGGCACCCGGCCGTGCTCGGGGACGCCGGACCGGGCGGGGGCGAGGGGGGCGCGGGGGGTGCCGTGGTTCACCGGCCCAGGGTAGCGATCGGCCGTCCGCCGGCCCGGCACCCCCCGGTCCGGCCGTCCACGAAACATCACGGACGGATAACCGGTCTGGACTGAATTTTGACGCTTGTTCATACAACCGTGGATTCGGTGCGGGCTCGCGCTCGCCCGGCCGCCCCATCCTCGGTTGCCGGTGCAACCGCACCGTGCCGCTTCCCCGTTGGGAGAACCCGTGCGCAACTCCCGTTCCACCATGGCCATTTCCCTGTCCGCGGCGGCCGTCGTCGCGGCCGCGCTGGTGCCGCTGGGCGGCTCGCCCGCCGCGGCCGCCACCGGCGCGTACAACGGCCTGCCGAACGGCAGCAAGCAGGCCAAGACGCTGGTCATCGGCATCGACGGCACCCGGTACGACAAGATCGCGGCGGCGGACGCGCCGAACCTGAAGGCGCTGATGGCCTCGGGCACCACGGCGACCTCCAACCTGTACGCGAACCCGATGGCGCCGACCCTCTCCGGGCCGGGCTGGTCGACCATCGCCACCGGCGTGTGGCCGGACAAGCACAAGGTGGTGGACAACAACTTCACCGGTTCGCGCTTCGACCTGTACCCGGACTACGCGAGCCGGCTGGAGAGCGCCGACCCGGCCGCCTCGACGCTGGTGATCGGCTCCTGGAACCCGATCACCGCGAACGTCTTCAACGGCAAGGCCGACCTGCGTATCCCGGAGAGCGAGAACGACGCCAAGACCGCCTCGGACGCCGCCGACTACCTGGCGCACGGCAACCCGGACTCGGTGTTCCTGCACCTCGACGGGGTGGACGAGGCCGGGCACGCCTACGGCGGCGCGTCCAGCCAGTACCTGGCCGCGATCCACGACGCGGACGGCCTGGTCGGGCAGGTGCTGACCGCGCTCAGGTCCCGTCCCTCGTACGCCGCCGAGGACTGGCTGGTCGTGGTCACCACCGACCACGGCCACACCGACGCGGGCGGCCACGGCGGCAACAGCGCCAACGAGCGGCAGACCTGGATGGTCCTGAACGGCCGGGGCTACGCGGCCGGGGCGCACCGCTACGACGTCAAGCCGGTGGACATCGCGCCGACCGTGCTCAAGCACGAGGGCGCGCCGATCGACCCGGCCTGGGGCCTGGACGGCAAGCCGGTGGACGAGATCGTGCCGGACGAGTTCGACGCGCTGCGGCCGAGCCTGCAGACCCGGGTCGACGAGACCGGCATCGGCTCGACGGTCAAGGGCTTCACCCACACCCCGCCGGCCGGCTGGTCGATCGACAACTCGCGGATGCCGTCCGGCGGCGTCACCGAGTGGCGCGGCTGGGCGTTCGCCACCGACGAGTTCTGGACGGCCGCGCAGCTCGGCCAGAGCCGGGAGACCAACGTCCGGGCCCGCAACGTGTTCGCGGTCGCCGACTCCGACGAGTGGGACGACAAGTCGCACGGCACCGGCCAGTTCGACTCGACGCTGATCAGCCCGGCGTACCCGGTGGCGGGCCGCACGCACGGCACGCTGTCCTTCGCCACCGACTACAAGATCGACGGCCCGCAGACCGGCGACGTGTACGTGTCCTTCGACGGCGGCGCCGCGCAGCTGGTGAAGTCCTACCGGGCCGACCTGAACACGGTCGAGCACCTGGACGTCACCGTCCCGGCGGGGGCCTCGACGGCCCGCTTCCAGTTCCGCTACACCGGCACCAACTCGGCGTTCTGGACGGTCGACCAGGTCGTCTTCGGCTGACGGCGCCGCCCCGGGGCGGGCGTGTCCGGCCCGCCCCGGGAGCGCTCAGCGGGTCTTGAGCACCACCTGCACCGCGAACGCGACCTGGTCGGCCGTCAGGTCGGCGCGGGCGGTCAGCCGCAGGCGCGGGACGCCGTCGGGGACGGACGGGGGCCGGAAGCAGCCGACGGCCAGGCCCTCGTCCCGGCAGGCGGCGGCCCAGCGCACCGCGTGCTCGGGGTCGTCGGCCCGGACGGCGACCACCGCGCCGTCCGGGGCGGAAGCGTCCAGGCCGGACTCGGTGAGCCGGTCGGCGAGTTCGCGGGCCACCCGCAGGGCGTCGGCGGCCCGGCCGGGCTCGGCCCGCAGCAGGCGCAGCGCGCCAAGGGCGGCGCCGACCGCGGCGGGGGCGAGGCCGGTGTCGAAGATGAAGGTCCGGGCGGCGGAGACCAGGTGGCGGATCACCCGCTCGGGGCCGAGGACGACGCCGCCCTGCGCGCCGAGCGACTTGGAGAGCGTCGCGGTGGCGACCACGTCGGGCTGTCCGGCGATGCCCGCGGCGGCCCCGGCGCCCGCGCCGCCCGGGCCGAGCACGCCCAGGCCGTGCGCGTCGTCGATGACCAGCGCGGCGCCGTGCGCGCGGGCGGCGGCGAGGTGGTCGGCGAGCGGGGCGGCGTTGCCGTCGACCGAGAACACCGAGTCGGTGACCACCAGGGCGCGGGGTTCGGTGCGGGCCGCGAGGGCTTCGCGCACCGAGGCGGGGTCGCAGTGCGCGGCCCGGGCGACCCGGCCCCTGGCGAGCCGGCAGCCGTCGATCAGCGAGGCGTGGTTGTGGGCGTCGGAGACGATCAGGGTGTCCGGGCCGGCCAGCGCGGTGAGCACGGCGAGGTTGGCGGTGTAGCCGGAGGAGAACACCAGCGCGGCCTGGTAGCCGCAGAACTCGGCGAGTTCGCGCTCCAGCGCGGTGTGCGCCTCGGTGGTGCCGGTGACCAGCCGGGAGCCGGTCGCGCCGCCGCCCCAGCGCACGGCGGCCTCGGCGGCGGCGGCCGTGACGGCCGGGTGCCTGGTCAGCCCGAGGTAGTCGTTGGAGGCCAGGTCGAGCACCGGGTCGTCGGCGGGCCGGCTGCGCAGCCGCCTGGTCAGCCCGGCGGCGTCCCGGGCCCTCGCCGCCCCGTCCAGCCAGTCGAACACCCGTTCCGGCGCCGCTTCCGCTCCGCTGACCTGCCCGTCTGCCACCATGCCCGGCACTCTTCCACCCGGCGCGCGGCCGGGGCAACGCGTACCGCCCCGATGTGCGACGGCCCACACTCCCCCGGCCCGCCGACCGGAGAACCGCTCGGGACCTGCTCGGAACCTGCTCGGGACCTGCTCGGAAACCGCCCGCGCCGGCGCCTCCGACCCGTACGGGGGGTCGGAGGCGCCGGCGCGAGGGAACGGCCGGGACCGGCAGGGACCGGCCGGGACCGGCGGGGCTACCGGGACTGACGGGGGGTCAGTTGCGGTAGCGGAACAGGATGCGGCCCCTGGTCAGGTCGTACGGGCTGAGTTCGACCAGGACGCGGTCGAAGGGGAGGATCTTGATGTAGTTCTTGCGGATCTTTCCGCTGATGTGGGCGAGCACGTGGTGGCCGTTCTGCAGTTCCACCTTGAAGGTGGCGTTCCGCAGGCACTCGAGGACGGTGCCCTCGAGCTCCAGGCCCTTGGCGACGCGTGGCAAGGGGTCTCGATTCTCTGGTGGGAGTGGGGGTGGTGCGGAGTGGTGCGGGGTGGTGCGGAGTTGGTGCGGGGCGGTGCGGGTGGTGCCGGTCAGTGGTGGATCAGGTGCAGGACCTGGCCGGTCCGTTCGGCGCCGAAGCTCTCGAAGAGGGTGGTGGCGGCGGTGCGGGACCGGTCGACCTCGGCCCAGGCGGTGGTGGTGCCCGCCTCGTGCAGGGTGTGCAGGGCGTGCGCGAGCAGGGAGCGGCCGAGGCCGTGCCGCTGGTGGGCGGCGCGGACCGCGAGCAGGCCGATCCGGGCGGGGCCGCGGCCGCGGACCACCCGGACCAGGCCGGCGTACCGGCCCTGGTGGACGGCGACCGCGTACAGCGACGGGTCGATCAGAGTGTCCCCCGGAGGGCAGGGCCGAACCTCGGCGGGCATGGTGTGCCAGCCGGGGCCGGCCTCGACCTCGGCCCGGATCTCCCGGTCCAGCTCCCGCAGTCGGGCCTCGTCGGCCGTCCCGGCGGGCAGGATCGTGACGCCCGGGGCGAGGAAGGGGACCGCGACGGCGGTGGACAGGACGTACTCCCACTCCCGCCGTTCGGGGACGAACCCGGCCCGCTCCCAGCGGGCGGCCGGGGCCGGGTCGTCCGCGGCGAGCAGGGTGTGGAGCGGGGCGGGCAGGGCGGCGCGCACCGCGTCGGCGAGCGGCGCGAAGGCCGCGTCGTCCCAGACGTCGATGCTGACGTAGCGCAGGTCGTGGCGGCGGGTGGAGACGTCGGCGTGGCCGACGACCACGTCGCCGGCCAGGGCCTGCCACTGGGTCTCGTCGACCCGGGTGATCTCCACGGGGTGCCCGGGGTGCGCGGTGTTCGTGCTGTTCACGGTGTTCATGGCTTTCGCCTTTCGGGAGTGCCTGCGTTGTCACGCGAGCGCTCCCGACGACACCTGTGTCAGTCGTTGCACCGTGGGGAAAGGGGGAGCACCCGCCTCGATCCAGCTCTCATGGGGAACTCACCTCCTCGCTTCCTGTTCACGGCGATCCGAACAGTAGCAACCTCCCGCCGCCCGTCCAAGCGATTTATCGGACGCCCCGTTCCGGCTACCCGGCGGGCAGCAGCAGGACGGCGGCCGCGGCGGCCAGCAGGGCCAGGTTGAGGCCGATCCGGCGGTCGCCACCGGTGAGGTGGACCGGGATCGCGCCGGCCTGGAGCAGCAGCAGGCCGGTCGCCGCGGCCGGGGCGAGCCAGGTTGCGGTGCCGGTCAGCGGGGGCAGCAGCAGCCCGGCGGCGCCGAGGAGTTCGAGCACGCCGAGGGCGCGCAGGGCGGGCAGCGGGACCCGGTCGACCCAGGCCATCATCGGGCGGAGCCGGTCGGGGCTGCGGACCGCCTTCAGCGTGCCCGAGTAGAGGGAGAAGAGGGCGAGCGGGCCGGCGACGATCCAGTGGGCGAGTTCCATGGTTCCCGTTCGGGGGCGGGCCGCCGCGGTGCGGGGCCGGTGCGCGGGCCGCCGCCGGGCGGGGCCGGGCGGCGGGGGCGGCCGGGAGCGGCCGCGTCCCGTCCACTCCACCGCCGGGGGCGGGGCGCCGTCCAAGACCCGTTCCGGTCCGCCGATGCCGGCTGGGTATCGTCGCAGCGTGGAGCTACGGACCCTGCGGTACTTCGTGGCGGTCGCCGAGGAACTGCACTTCGGCCGGGCCGCCCGCCGCCTGCACCTGAGCCAGCCGCCGCTGAGCCGGGCGGTCAGGCAGTTGGAGGCCGACCTCGGCGCCCTGCTGCTCGTCCGCTCGCCGGCCGGGGTCGCGCTCACCCCGGCGGGCACGGTGCTGCTGGCGGAGGCGCGGGCCCTGCTCGCCCGCGCCGACCGGCTGCGGGTGCGGGTGGGCGCGGCGGCCGGACGGGCGGGCCTGACCGTCGGCATCCTGGGCGACGGCACCGACCCGGGCGTGTTCCGGTCGGCGGCCGCCCACCGCCGCGACCACCCGGGCGTGGACGTCCTGGTCCGGGAGACCGACCTGACCGACCCGACCTGCGGGCTGCGCGCCGGGCTGGTCGACGTCGCCCTCACCCGGGCCCCGTTCGACGAGGACGGCCTGGCGGTGCGCACGCTGCGGTCCGACCCGGTCGGCGCGGTGCTGCGCGCGGACGACCCGCTGGCCCACCGCGAGCGGCTGCGGCCGGCCGAGCTGGACGGCCGCCGCTGGTTCCGCTTCCCGCCCGGCACCGACCCGCGCTGGCAGGCGTTCTGGCACGGCGGCACCGAGCGCGAGGGCCCGGTGGTGCGCGGCGTGCAGGAGTGCCTGCAGGCGGTGCTGTGGAACGGCACGGTCGGGCTGGCCCCGCTCGGACACGACCTGCCCGCCGGGCTGGTGGTGGTGCCGGTGCCGGACCTGGCGCCGAGCCGGGTGGTGGTGGCCTGGAACGAGGGCGCGGCCGACCCGCTGGTCCGCTCCTTCGTCGAGACGGCGACGGCCGCCTACCGCTCCTGAGCGCCGGGGATCCGGGAGGCCCGGGAGGTTCCGGGGGTTCCGGGGGTTCCGGGGGGGTCAGCAGGCGCAGGAGATGCCGGAGCGCGGGGCGGTCAGGTCGTCGACGGGGCGCTGCTCGGAGCCCGCGGCGGTGTCGTACGCGAAGCCCTCGCGGGCCCAGTACTCGAAGCCGCCGAGCATCTCCTTGACCCGGTAGCCGAGCCGGGCGAAGGCCAGGGCCGCGCGGGTGGCGCCGTTGCAGCCGGGGCCCCAGCAGTAGGTGACCACGGTCAGGGCCGGGTCGATCAACTCCGGGGCCAGGTCGGCGATCTGCCCGGTCGGGAGGTGGACGGCGCCGGGGATGTGCCCCTGGTCCCAGGCGGCCTTGCTGCGGGTGTCGACCACCACGATGCCGGGCACGCCGGAGGCCAGGTCGGCGTGGACGTCCGAGACGTCCGCCTCGAAGGCGAGCCGGGCGGCGTAGTGGGCGGCGGCCTCGGCCGGGGCGGCGGCGGGGACGCTCAGGACGGCGCTGGTGGCGGCGGTCCCGGTGGTCGTCCCGGCGGTGGCGGTGGCGGCGGTGGCGGACATGGAGGTGCCTCGTTTCTGGTGGTGCGGGGGGTTCCGGGCCGGGGGCCTTCCGGGTCGGGGGCCGGGGGTTCCGGTGGGCCGTTCCGGTGGCCCCGGTCGGCGACGGCTCCAGTCTCTCGGTCCGCGCACCCGCCCCACGAGTGGCGTGAGCGCCTGTGACCGTCAAGATCCCGCCAGCCCGCCGCGCGCAGGCCGGCGGGCATCCGCGGGCCGAGTGGTCACGCACCGGTGCCGACCGTTCCGCGCAGGCGGGCGAGGCCGGTGTCCAGGGCGGCTTCCAGGTGGGTGGCGGAGCCGCTGGTCATCAGGATCAGCACGCCGCCCTGGATCCCGGCGAGCAGCGCGGCCGCCTCCCGGTCGGCGTCCAGGTGCGGGGCGGTCGCTCAGGCGGGGCCGCCGGGACGGTCCGCGTCGGCGGTCCGCAGCGCGCGGGGTCGGCGCGGCATCAGGCCGTCCGGTCCCCGGGCGCCTCGGCGCCCCGGCCGCCGTCCCGCACCGTCGACGGCGACGGCGGCTCCGGCGACGGTCCGTCGGCGGGGGCGCGGTAGACCAGCAGGTAGCGCCAGAACAGCAGCCGTCGCAGCCGGAAGCCGGGCAGCAGCGCGGCGGCCTCCCGCCGGGTCTGCGCGTAGGTCAGCGTCGGCGGCGCGACCGGTGCCCGCACGGCGTCGGGGCCGGTCGGGCGGGTGCCGCGGAGCCGTTCCCCGAGCGCGGTGCAGAGCCGCGCGACCGCGTTGACCGGGACGGCGGCCAGGCTCCACAGCCAGTCCGTCCGCGACACCTCCGGGTAGCAGCCGAGGACGACCAGCACCCCGCCCGGCGCCAGCGCTGCCCGCAGCGTCCGGACGGTGTCGAACGGCATGTGGTGCAGGCTCGCCAGGCAGGAGACGAAGTCGTAGTGCCCCGAAGGCAGTTCGAGCCGGGTGACGTCTGCCTGCCGGAACCGCGGCCCCGGCCCACCGGCCGTCCCCGTCAGCGCCCGGGCCGCCTCGACCGCCTCCGCCGAGGGATCGACCGCGTCCACCTCGATCCCCCGCCCGGCCAGCCGCCGGGCGAACCGCCCCGTCCCGCACCCGACGTCCAACGCCGTCCGGCACCCGGCCGGGAGTTGACGCAGCAACAGGCGGTGGTAGTGGTCGTTGTGGTCGAAAGCCATGCGCCCGACCCTGCCACACCCCGCCTCCCCGCCGACAACGGCGTCCACCGGCCCCGCCCGCCTCCGTCCCGTCCCGTCCCTCAAGAATCGATCGGACCGCGCGCTCCCTGCCCTGACGGCCCGGCAGCCGGGCGGGTCCTTGCCCGGTGGGGGTGTGGTCGGTGAGGGTGGGGTGGGAGCGGAGGGGAAGGGGAGACCGATGGAGATCGTCGAGCGGGTGTGGGCGGAGCCGTGGGAGGGGTTGCGGTGCACGCCGGTGGGGGGCAGTGCGGTCGGGGTGGTGGTGCTGTCGGGGTCGAGCGGGCGGGTGGAGGCGGCGCGGGCGCGGGTGTTGGCGCGGGCGGGGTTCGACGCGTTGACGATCCGTTGGTTCGGCGGGCCGGGGCAGCCGCCGGGGGTGTGCGAGGTGCCGTTGGAGACCTTCACGGCGGCGGTCGACCTGTTCCGGGCGGACGGTGTGCGGCGGGTCGGCCTGCTCGGGACGTCGAAGGGCGCGGAGGCGGCGATGCTGACGGCGGTGCGCGACCCGCGGGTGGACGCGGTGGTCGCGCTGGCGCCGACCTCCCTGGTGTGGCGCAACGTCGGGGCGGGGCTGGACGGCGCGGACCGCCCGGCCCGTTCCTCCTGGACCTGGCGGGGCCGCCCGCTGCCGTTCGTCCCGATGGACGAGAGCTGGACGTCCGCGGAGCCGGCGGGCGTCCCGGTGGCCATCCGCGGCTGGTACGAGCAGAGCGAGCGGACGTTCGCGGCGGACGTGCCCGCGGCCCGGATCCCGGTGGAGCGGGCCCGGGCGGAGCTGCTGCTGGTCGCGGGCGGGGCCGACGCGATGTGGCCGTCGCTCCCGTACGCCGAGCGGCTGCGCGAGCGCCGCCGCGCGGCCGACGGCGCCCGCACCGTGCTGGTCGGCGACCCGGCGGCGGGCCACCGGGTGGTGTTCCCCGGCGAGGTGCCGCCGCCCCCGTCCACGGTCTTCGACCACGGCGGCACCCCGGCGGCGGCCGCCCGGCTGGGTGCGGCGGCCTGGCCGCACCTGCTCGACGTGCTCGGCGGCGGCCTGCTGCCCGCCGACGGGGGCTGAGCCCCGGACGGCCGGTCGGCGGGCGCGGCGGTGACCGGCCCGGTGGGGTGCGGGGGTCGCTGCCGGCGCCGGTCGGGTTCTGCGGGTGGCCGACGAGGTGTCCCGGCTCGCGGCTGCGGGGCGCAGGTGGCGAAGGAGCCGCGGTCCCGGCCGGGGCGGGAGCCGGTCTTGCCCCAGGCGTGTTCACCGTTCGGGAGCCGGTGACGCATCGGGCCGCGACCGAGGCCGCAGCCGGCGTCCCCGACCCGCCAGGGGTGCCGGGCCGGGCGCGCCAGAGGTGCCAGGGACGCTGGGCCGGGCCGGGTTCGGGGCCGTGTCCGGCTGGTAGATTCCGGGGCAGACCGGCCCGCGCGGCCCGTCCTGCGCCCCTGGCACCCCTGGCGCGGCCCGGTCGGGATGACCGGGGAGGAAGTCTTGGCCGCCGTACGCATGCTCGCCGCCCGCTACCGTCTGGACGAGCTGATCGGGCGCGGCGGGATGGGCCAGGTCTGGCACGGGTGGGACGTGGCGCTGCAGCGCCGGGTCGCCGTCAAGCTGCTGCACACCGAGCTGCACGACCCGCGCGGCACCGACCTGTTCCTCAACGAGGCCCGGCTCGCCGCCGGGCTCGGCCACCCCGGCATCGTCACCGTCCACGACCTGGGCCGGGAGCCCGACGGCACGGTCTACCTGGTGATGGAGCTGCTCACCGGCACCGACCTGGCCGTCCGGCTCCGCGCGGACGGACCGCCCCCGGTCGCCGAGGCGGTCGACTGGACGCTCCAGCTCTGCGACGCGCTCGCCTTCGCGCACGCCGCGCAGGTCGTCCACCGGGACCTCAAGCCCGCCAACCTGTTCCTGGCCCGGAACGGCCGGCTGAAGATCCTCGACTTCGGCATCGCCAAGCACCACGAGGGCCGGTCCGACACCCACAGCCGGGTGATGGGCACCATGGCGTACATGCCGCCGGAGCGCTTCCACGGCCGCTCCGGCGACCACCGCGGAGACCTGTACGCCCTCGGCTGCGTCCTGTTCGAGCTCCTCACCGGCCGCCCGCCGTTCGGCGCCGGGGACCCGGTCCCGCTGATGATGCGCCACCTCGCCGAGCCCCCGCGCCCGCCCGGCCCCGAGTCCCTCCACCACGTCCCGCCCGCCCTCGACCGACTGATCCTCGACCTGCTCGCCAAGGACCCGGCCGCCCGACCTCGCTCCGCCGCCGAGGTCACCGACCGCCTCCGCGACCTCGCCACCGGCAACGGGATCGAGAGCGGGGACGGAAACCGCGGACCGCGGACTCCCTGGCCGACGACCGCCCCGGCCGACGCGCCCCGGTTCCCGACCGCCCCCACCGTCCCGACCCCCGCACCGGTCCCCCCGCCGACCGCCACGACCTTCCCGCTGCCCACCCCGGCCACCCCGGCCGACACCCGGCCGCTCCCGCCGACCGCCGTCACGGCCCCGCTGTCCGTTCCGGAGCCCGGATCGCACGCCGGGGAGTCGACGTACGTCGACTGGATCCGGGCGCTGGACGCCGCCGGTCAACTCCCGCCGCCCGAGCAGCTGTTGGCCCGGCACGGCCGGGGTTACCAGTCCACCGCCTGGGTGGACGCCGTGGCCCGGGCCTGGCCGGCGGCCGGGATCGGTGCGCTGCTCGCCACCTACGAGGAGGCCCGGCTGCCCCGGCTCGCCAACGAGATCGTCCGCAGCATTCCGGCCCGCCGCACCACCGCCGAACTCCCCGCCCTCCTCGCCGGGCTCCGCGAGGCCGGGCAGCACCTGCGCCTCACCATGCTGACCGCCGCCCTCGAAGCCCACCACCCACAACTCCCGTACCCGGCACCGGTATCGACACCAGTCGCAACACCAGTACCAGCACCAGCCGTGCCGGTCGCGGTGGAGCGGGCCGCCCTGTTCGCCCGGTTCGCCCACCGCACGCGGGCCGTCGAGGCGGAGCGGGCCGCGCTGCTCGCCCGGTTGGCCCGCGGGATGCGGGCGGTCGCGGCCCGGCCGGGGGTGCCGCCGTTCGCGGCGGTCGTCACGGCGGTGGGTGCGCTCACCGCCGCGGGGGTCGCGGACGAGGCGGCGTTCCTGGAGTGGATCCGGTCCCGGCCGTCGGGGCCGGAGCGGTTCCGGGCCGAGTGGCTGCCGACGCTGCACCAGGTCCGGCACCCGGGGATCTCGCCGGACGACCTGGTGACGACGGTTGCCCGGGCCTGGCCGGCCGCCGAACTCGGTGCGGTGGTCGCGGCGTTCCACGCCGCCGGGCAGTTCGCGGTCGCAGAGCGGCTGGTCTGCCTGGCCCCGGCGGTCCGGGCGTCCGCGGAGTTCCCCGACCTGGTGGCCGGGTTCCGCCGGGCGGGCCAGCACGGGCGGCTGGAGGTCCTGCTCCGGGAGGCCGGGCGGCTGTCCCCGCTGTCCGTCGCGGCGGCCGCCGCGAACCTCACCGCCGCCGGGGAGGCCGACGCCGCCCTGGCGGTCCTGCACCCGCGGCCGATGACGCTGTCCGAACGCCGGAACCTGCTGCTCAACCGCGGCCCGCTCCGCTGACCCCGCCCGCTCCGGCAGTCAGGCCCGCCGCCCCAGCCTGACGGTCCGTCAGGAGCCGTCCGCGGTGCCCTGTTCGTAGGCGGCCATGGTGCGGACGAACAGGGCGCGTTCGGCGGGGGTGAGAGGCGCGAAGGCGGACCGCCAGGAGGCGGAGCCGTTGGCGAGCCAGCGTTCGATGGCGGTGCGGGTGGTGGGGTCGGCGGTCAGCGAGACGATGGTGCGGCGGCGGTCGGCGGGGTCGGGGCGGCGGTCCAGGACGCCCTGGCGGGTGAGGTCGCCGACCATCAGGCTGGCCGTGGTGTGGGCGACTTCGAGGCGTTCGGCGAGCGCGCCGACCGGCATCGGCCCGTCGAAGACCAGGTAGGCCAGCAGCGAGAGGTGCCGGGGCGCGAGCTGGAAGCCGGCCAGCGCCTCGGGCACCGCGGTCCGCTTGACCCGGGCGGCGACCCGCGGCATCAGCAGCAGCATCGCCCGGACGGCGTCGTCCGCGGAGAGCCCCCCGCCGCCCCCGCCATCGCCTTCGCCCCCGTCGCCCCCGCCATCGCTGTTCGGCAGGTCCGCGGACGGGCCGGTCATGCGCCCTCCCGGGTCGGTACGCGTCGAGGTCCGGCCCCACGGTCGTGGAGCCGCACCTCACGCTACCGGACCCCGCCCGCAGCCCCGTCCACCCCCGCCCGCAGCCCCGCCCACCCCCGCACGCTCCCGCGCCTCAGCGCTCCGGGTGCGGGGCGGACACCGCGAGCAGCCGTTCCTCCTCGTACGCGAAGTGCGCCTCCAACCCCTCGGTCAGCCGGTCGAGTTCGGTGCGCAGGGCAGCGGGGTCGGCGGCGGCGGGCGTGGCGAGGTGGGCCTCGAAGCGGGCGAGGGCGTCGGCGACGGTGCGGTGGTCGGCGCGCAGGCGGGCGATCGCGGGGCCGAGTTGCGGGTACTGCCGCTGGAAGGCGGTGAACGCGCCCTCCTCCCGGATGTGGTGCATGTCGAGCCCGTGGCAGAAGCTCAGGCAGCGGGCCCGCAACTGGGCCGCCAGGTCGGGCCCCGCCACCGGCCCGAGCCCCGCCACCGGCCCCGCGGTCCGGAAGTCCGCCCCGGGCGGCACGGCTGCGCCGTCCAGGCGGGCCCGCAGGTCGGCGAGTTGGCGGCGCAGGTCCTCGTGGTGGAGCCGGAGTCCGGCGACGATCGCGGCGGGCAGCGCGGGGTCGCCGGAGAGGTCGAGCGGGTGCAGGGCGATCACCGGGATGGCGCGGTCGGCGCGGTCGGCGTACTCGGCGAAGGCCGGGACGCGGCGGGCCTGTTCGGCGTACTGGCGGGCGCGTTCGTCGGGGTCGAGCTCGACGGGGCGGACCGAGTGGGCGACGGTTCCGCCCGCGCCGTCGGGGAGTTCGGCGGTGCCGCCGCCGGCGGCGAGCAGGTTGCGGTACCAGAGGGGGTGCTGCGGGGCGCCGCCGTTGGAGCCGAAGACCAGGTAGCGTCCGGCGTCCTCGCGGTAGGCGAGCGGGGTGGTGCGGGGTCGGCCGGTGCGCCGTCCGGCGACGGTGAGCAGCAGCAGGTCGGGGAAGCCGTCGACCTTCCCGCCGTTGGCCCGGAACCGTTCGATCACCTGCTGGTTGAAGTCCTCGGCCATGGTGCGCGCCTCCCCGTTCCGCGCGGCCCGTCGCCGGTGCCGCGACCGATTCACATTTGCAAGCAAATACAATCTAGGCGCGCCCCGGCGCAGCGGTCAACCACCGCCCCGCTCCGCACACGTCCTTCGACTCCTGTACGCACAGGGGTTGACGTGGTCGCGCAGACGCCCCTAACTTCACGTCTTGAAAAAGGTCCAGACCAAAGCCGGCAGGGCTGTTGGCCACCACCACGTTGATCCCCCGTCAGGGGGACGCTCCGCCCTGCCCGGACCGCTCCGGACGCTCCCTCAGGCATCGCTTCGCGTTCACTACCTGAACGAGTGAACGTTCTCCCCCACGAGGAGCCGCCTTGATCCGCACCCGTTCCAGCGCCCGTTCCCACGCTCGCCCCCACGCCCGCCCCCGTACGGCCCTGCGCGCCGCCGCAGCCGCCGTCGCGCTGCCCGCCACGGTGGCCGGCCTGCTGGTGGCCGGCGCCGGCCCGGCCTCGGCCGCCGCCAACGCGGGGCCGGGCTTCCCGGCGCACTACGCGGCGCCGTACCTGGAGACCTGGAACTCGCCGAACACCCTGGCGGACGCCCGCAACAGCGGCGGGCTGAAGTACGCCACCCTCGCCTTCGTGATCAGCGACGGCAGCTGCAACGCCACGTTCAACGGCAACACCCCGATCACGGACGCCGGTTGGACCAACGCGATCAACGCGCACCGGGCGGCCGGCGGCGACGTGATCGCCAGCTTCGGCGGCGCCTCCGGCACCGAGCTGGGCCAGGCGTGCACCAGCGTCTCCACCCTCCAGGCGCAGTACAAGCGGGTGGTGGACGCGCTCAACCTCACCCGCATCGACCTGGACGTCGAGGGCGGCGCGCTGAACGACACCGCCGCCAACGACCGCCGCAACCAGGCGCTGGCCCAGCTCCAGCAGGCCCAGGCGGCCGCGGGCAAGCGCCTGGACGTCAACTACACGCTGCCGGTCAGCCCTTCGGGACTCGAATCCAACTCGATCAGCCTGCTGAACAACGCCAAGAGCCGCGGCCTGACCGTCAACGCCGTCAACATCATGACGATGGACTACGGCTCGCCGATGGACATGGGCCAGGCCGCGATCAGCGCCGCCAACGGCCTGCACACCCAGCTGAGCCAGATCTGGACCTCCAAGACCTCCGACCAGCTGTGGGCGATGGAGGGCAACACCCCGATGATCGGGGTCAACGACACCACCTCCGAGGTGTTCTCCACCGCCAACGCGCAGACCCTGGAGTCCTTCGCCGCGTCCAAGGGCATCCAGCTGCTCGCCTTCTGGGCCCTCGGCCGCGACAAGGCGTGCGCCAGCAACGGCACCCTCTCCGACACCTGCAGCGGCACCCCGCAGTCGGCGTACCAGTTCGCGAAGACCTTCAACCAGATCACCGGCGGCTCCACCACCCCGCCGACCGGCGGCCGCACCGGCCAGATCACCGGCTACGGCGGCAAGTGCGTGGACGTGGCGGCCGCCAGCTCGGCCAACGGCACCGCCGTGCAGCTCTACGACTGCAACGGCACCGCCGCCCAGCAGTGGACGGTGGGCACCGACGGCACGGTCCGGGCGCTGGGCAAGTGCCTGGACCTGACCTCGGGCGGCACCGCCAACGGCACCCAGGCCCAGCTGTACGACTGCAACGGCACCGGCGCCCAGCAGTGGCAGGCGCAGGCGAACAAGACCCTGGTGAACCCGGCCTCCGGCCGCTGCCTGGACGCCACCGGCCCGTCTTCCGCGAACGGCACCCGGCTGCAGGTCTGGGACTGCTTCGGCGGTGCCAACCAGCAGTGGAACCTGCCCGCCTGACCGCCCGTCGACCCGAGAAAGGAGCGACACCCATGCGCAGCAGCACCAGACTCCTCCCGCTGACCGCCACGGCCGGCCTGCTGGCCTCCGCCACGGCGCTGCTCTCCCCCGCCCCCGCCGCCCTGGCCGCCGTCCCGACCGGGGCGACCACCCTGGTGGCGCAGAACTCCGGCAAGTGCGTGGACGCCGCCGCGGCCGCCACCGCCAACGGCACCGCCGTCCAGCAGTACGCGTGCAACGGCACCACCGCCCAGCAGTGGCAGGTCCAGGACCTCGGCAACGGGTACGTCCGGATCAACAACCAGAACGACACGTCGAAGGTGCTGGACGTGGTCGACGTCTCCACCGCCGACGCCGCCAAGGTCCAGCTGTGGACGTACGGCGGCGGCCTGAACCAGCAGTGGCAGGCGGTCGCCGAGGCGGGCGGCGCGTACCACTTCGTCAACCGCAACAGCGGCAAGTGCCTGGACGTGCCGAGCGCCTCGACCGCCGACGCGGTGCAGTTGCAGCAGTACGCCTGCAACGGTACCGCCGCGCAGTCCTTCACCTTCGGGAGCACCGTCACGAACCCGCCCGGCACGCCCGACTTCGGGCCGAACGTGGCCGTCTTCGACCCGTCGACGCCCGCCGCGACCATCCAGGCCAAGCTGAACGCGGTCTTCTCGCAGCAGGAGACCAACCAGTTCGGCGCCCAGCGCCAGGCCCTGCTGTTCAAGCCGGGCAGCTACAGCGTGGACGCCAACGTCGGCTTCTACACCCAGGTCGCGGGCCTCGGCCTGTCCCCCGACGACGTCACCATCAACGGCGCGGTGCACGCCGAGGCCGACTGGTTCCAGGGCAACGCGACGCAGAACTTCTGGCGCTCCGCCGAGAACCTGTCGGTCAACCCGACCGGCGGCACCGACCGCTGGGCGGTCTCCCAGGCCGCGCCCTACCGCCGGATGCACGTGCGCGGCAACCTGCAGCTGGACGACGGCGGCTGGTCCTCGGGCGGCTTCATCGCCGACTCGAAGATCGACGGCCAGGTCCGCTCCGGCTCCCAGCAGCAGTGGCTGTCGCGCAACGCGCAGTGGGGCAGCTGGACGGGCTCCAACTGGAACATGGTGTTCGTCGGCGACGTCAACGCGCCCGCCAACTCCTTCCCCAATCCGCCCTACACCACCGTCAACCAGACCCCGGTGGTGCGCGAGAAGCCCTTCCTGTACGTGGACGCCGCGGGCGCGTACCAGGTGTTCGTCCCGGCGCTGCGCTCCAACACCTCCGGCACCAGCTGGGCGGGCGGCGCGCAGCCGGGCAGTTCGCTGCCGATCGACCGGTTCTTCATCGTGAAGCCGGGCGCGACCGCCGCCGACATGAACGCGGCGCTGGCGCAGGGCAAGAACCTGCTGGTCACCC
Source organism: Kitasatospora sp. YST-16 (assembly GCF_026802215.1). Taxonomy (NCBI): domain Bacteria; kingdom Bacillati; phylum Actinomycetota; class Actinomycetes; order Kitasatosporales; family Streptomycetaceae; genus Kitasatospora; species Kitasatospora sp. YST-16. The sequence continues at coordinate 7,271,353 of NZ_CP113837.1, read as the reverse complement.
CGGGCGTCTACCACCTGAACCAGCCCCTGAACATCAACCGCGCCGACACCGTGGTGCTCGGCCTGGGCCTGGCCACCCTCGTCCCGGACAACGGCGTCACCGCCGTCAACGTCGCCGACGTGGACGGCGTGAAGCTGGCCGGCCTGCTGATCGACGCCGGGACGGTCAACTCCCCGGTGCTGATGCAGCTCGGCGCGGCGGGCTCGTCCGCCGACCACAGCGCCGACCCGACCTCGCTGCACGACGTGTTCTTCCGGATCGGCGGCGCGGGCGTCGGCAAGGCCACCCAGTCGCTGGTGGTCAACTCCAACAACGTGATCGGCGACCACATGTGGCTGTGGCGCGCGGACCACGGCAGCGGGGTCGGCTGGACCAGCAACACCGCCGCCAACGGGCTGGTCGTCAACGGCAACAACGTCACCATGTACGGCCTGTTCGTCGAGCACTACCAGCAGACCCAGGTGATCTGGAACGGCAACAACGGCCGCACCTACTTCTTCCAGAACGAGCTGCCGTACGACCCGCCGAACCAGGCCGCCTGGACGAACGGCTCGACCCGCGGCTACCCGGCCTACAAGGTCGCCGACTCGGTGACCGATCACGAGGCCTGGGGCCTGGGCTCCTACGCCTACTTCAACGTCAACCCGGCCGTGGTCGAGGAGCACTCCTTCGAGGTCCCGAACCGCTCCACCGTCCGCTTCCACGACATGGTGACCGTCTCGCTCGGCGGCACCGGCACCATCGCCCACGTCATCAACTCCACCGGCGGCCCGTCCAACTCCACCACCAACGTGGCCAACCTGGTCGCCTACCCGTAAGCCCGTCCCCAGTCCGTCCCCAGTCCGGTCCCCACCGGAGAACGGCCGGGGCCGCCCCTCCGTGCGGGAGGGGCGGCCCCGGCCGCCTTGGCCATCGGCCACCTGCCGTCAGCCGCCTGCCACCTGCCGTCAGCCGGTGGCGGCCCGCTCGGCGGCGCCGCGCAGGACGCAGAACTCGTTGCCCTCCGGGTCGGCCAGCACCGCCCAGCCGGTGCCGTCGGCGTTGCGGCGGTCGGCGACCAGGGTGGCGCCGAGGGCGAGCAGCCGGTCGACCTCCGGGTCGCGGGCGGTGTCGGGGCGCAGGCACAGGTGGACCCGGTTCTTGACCGTCTTCGGCTCGGGCACCTGGTTGAAGTACAGCACCGGGCCGCCCTCGGCCAGTTCCACCAGCGTCTCCGGATCGCCCGGCCCGCTGTCCAGGTCGACCGGACGGCCCGTCACCTCGCTCCAGAACCGGGCCAGTCCATAGGCGTCCGCACAGTCGATCGCCACGTTCTGCACTACTGAGACCATGCCCGAGAGTCTCCCCCATCGGCCGCCGGAAGACGAGCCGCCGCTCAGCGGCGGGCGGCCCAGACCTGGCGTTCGGTGCGCACCGCGAGGTCCGGGCGCAGCGCGATGCTGTCCGGGCCGTCGGCGTCGACCAGCCGGTCGAGGGCGGCCAGGTCCGCGGGGTCGAGCGTCTCGGCGGCGGCGGAGCGGATCCGGCGCAGGGTGGCCAGGGCGTAGCGGCCGACGGAGGGGTGCTCGGTGGCGGCGATGTCGACGGTGACGGCGCGTTCGCCGGTGACGGTGAGCCCGGCGGCGGTCAGGATCGGCCCCCAGTCGGCGCCCCGGTGCGGGACGTGCTCGGCGTGCAGGCGGTCGGTCGCGGCGTGGCAGCGCTCCTCCAGGCCGGGGCGCTCGGCGGGCGCGTCGGGCGGCAGGAAGCGCGGGAAGCCGGCCAGTTCGACCAGGGCGAGCACGCCGTCCGGGCCGAGGAGGTCGCGGACCTGGCGCAGCACCCGGACGGGGTCGGCCAGGTGGTGCATCGAGGCGGACGCCCAGACCAGGTCGGGAGTGCCGAGGTCCGGCCAGCGGGCGTCGTCCAGGTCGGCCTGCACGGTGGCGATCCGGCCCGCCAGGCCCAGGGCGTGCGCCTTCTCGCGCAGGCGCAGCAGGTGGCCGGGCGAGGCGTCGACGGCGGTGATCCGGGCTTCGGGGAAGCGGCGCAGCAGGGCGAAGGTGCCGGCGCCGGTGCCGGCCCCGAGGTCGACGACGTGCCGCGGTTCGGCGTCCAGCGGCAGCCAGTCGGTGATCGCGGCGAGGTGCTCGGCCAGCACCTCGGCGTCCAGGTCGAGGACCTCGGCCTGCGCGGCGTCGTCCTCGGCGGGGTGCCGGTGCTGCTGGTGGCCGTGGTCGGGGTCCTGACCGTGGCCGTGGCCGTGCTGGTGGCCGTGGTCGTGTCCGTGATCGTGGCCGGGGGCGGGGGCGGGGGTGTGCGGGTGGCTCATGGGGCCACCGTACGGCCGCCATGCGCGCGGGGCACGCATCCTCCCGGAATGCGCAAGGGACGGGCCCCCGGGCATGCCGCACGCGCAAGTGGCCGGTGGCCGGGGGCCGGCCGCTACACCTGGTCGGGGACCGCGTGGGTGAGCGGGCGGTCGGCGTCGGTGAGGCAGGAGATGGCCCGCTGGTGCAGGTCGCCGAGCCGGTCCCGGACGGTGACCCGCACGTACAGGTCCCGGACCACCACGAGCGCGGGCTCGGCGAGCCAGCCGAGCAGGTAGTTGCTCTCGCCGCCGAACACGCTGTTCGGGCTGATGGAGGCCAGCCGGTAGTCCGTGCCGGGGCGCAGCCCGTACGGGGTGACGGCCGCGATCGCCCCGGCCCGGTCGGTCCAGCCCGTGCTCGGCGCCGGTCCGGCCGACTCCTCGGCGGCGGGCGCGGGCACCCCGAAGTCGATCCAGTACTCGACGGAGACCACCACCACCGCGCTCTGGCCGCTGTTGACCAGGTGGCACGTCCAGGCGAGCGCCCCGTCGGGCGCGTGCCCGATCCCCGGCCAGGCCCGGCCGCCCAGCAGCGGCTGCACGGTGCGGGCGAACTGGGCCCGGGCGATGATCGCCCCGATCCCGGCCATCAGTGCGGCGGTGGCGCTCTGCGCGTCGAGCAGTTGCCAGGACCACGGCCAGTCCCGCTGCCCGTCCGGCGACAGGTTCTGCCGCACCATGGTGTGCACGAACAGCAGCACCGACACCGCGGCCAGTCCGTTGAGCGTCCAGACCACGAACGGACTCCGCCGCACCACCCGCTGACGCAGGTCCACGATTCCCCTCCCCCGCCCCGGGCCCACCGAATCGAACACCCGACGCACCCCCAGCGTCCCGCCGATCTGCCCGCAGCGGAAGAGGGCCGCCACCGGGGGCGGACCCCACCCGGGGCGGACCCCGCTACCCGTGGTCGTAGACCGTCACCGGTACGCCCCGGGCGGTGAGCCGTGCGGTGATCAGCGGTTCGACCCGTTCCCACCGGCCGCCCGCCAGGCCGCAGCCGATCCGGGGCATGTGGACGGAGGCGCCGAGCCGTTCGGCCTCTGGGGCCAGCTTGGCCAAGGCGGCGTCGATCGCCTCGTAGCGGACCGGGACGCCCGTGGAGCGGGCGGTGCGGGTGCCGCGCTGGCCGACCAGGTTGGCCACCCACAGGTAGGGGCTGACCTGCACCAACTGGAGGGCGCCCAGCCCGAAGTCGTTGCCGGCCCGCTCCCGGTGCCAGCGGCGGAACGCGGCCTCCGGCTCGGGCCAGCGCCGGGAGAGCGCCAGCACGAACCCCTTCCCCCAGCCCCCGAGGTCGTTGCACACGTGCGCGATGATCCGCACGCCCTTGCCCTGCGGCGCGGTGGCGTCGCCCCGCACGTAGGTGATCGTCTCTCCCATCCGGGCATCCTGGCATCCGCCGCTGACACGCCGTCGGGCGGTCAGCGGGCCGGCTGTTCCTCCGGGCGCGCGCCCGTCAGCGGGACGGCTGTTCCTCCGGGAGCGCGCCCGTCAGCGGGACGGGGGTGAACATCGGCGGTTCCCGGTCGGGGGTGAGGGCGGTCGGGCCGTAGATCCAGTCGGTGAACGCGTAGTCGTCGGCGGCCCGTTCGCGCAGGACCTCGTTGCGCCGGAGCCGGGCCTCGCCGTCCAGGTGCCACAGGTCGCCCCAGCTGCGGGCGGTGGTCTGGACGCGGCGGCAGTGCTCCACCCGGACGTCCTGGTAGGCGGCCAACGCGGCGTCCCACTGCGGGAGTCCGCCCTCGTCCGTCAGCCGGGCGGCGTGTTCGGCGAGCACCCAGCCGTCCTCGATCGCCATGATCGCGCCCTGGGCCATGTACTGCAGCGGCGGGTGCGCGGCGTCGCCGAGCAGCGCGATCCGGCCGTGCACCCAGGTCTCCACCGGGTCGCGGTCCATCATCTGCCACCAGCGGTCGCGCCACATCAGCGGGATGCCGGTGCGGACGGTGTCGCAAGTCGCCCCGAACGCGGCGTCGAGTTCGTCGGGGGTGCCCCAGTCGGGGTCGCCCGCCTTGGCCTTGGGCGACTCGAAGACCGCGACCTGGTTGAACATCTCGCCGCCGCGCAGCGCGTACTGCACGAAGTGGCAGCGCGGGCCGACGTACACGGTGACGTCGTGCTCGGCGATGCCGTTGCCCCGGACCTGCTCGATCGGGACGGCGGCCCGGTAGGCGACGTAGTCGGAGCTGACCACCTCGTCGCCGACCAGTTTGCGGCGCGCCACCGAGTGCAGCCCGTCGGCGGCGATCACCAGGGGGGCCCGCTCGGTGCTGCCGTCCGCCAGCACCACCCGGGCGCCGTCGCCGTCCTGCCGGTAGTCGACCACGGTGCGGTCGGTGAGCAGTTCGACCCCGGCCCGCCGGCAGGCCCGCAGGAAGATGCCGTGCAGGTCGCTGCGGTGGATCACCACGTACGGGTAGCCGTAGCGTCGTTCGAGGTCGCGCAGGTCGAGCCGGGTCAGCTCGCGGGCGTCCAGCGCGTCGCGCATCACCATCCCGTCGGGCAGCACGCCCAGCTCGCGGGCCTCGTCCAGCAGGCCGTAGTCGGCGAGGATCCGGGTGCAGTTGGGCGCGATCTGCAGCCCCGCCCCGACCTCGCCGAACTCCTTCGCCCGTTCCAGCACGCGCACGCCCAGGCCCTTGCGGGCCAGCGCGAACGCGGCCGCGAGACCGCCGATGCCGCCGCCGACGACGAGCACGTCAGGGGTGGTGGGAGGGTTCATGAGCTGCTTCTTTCGACATCACGGGGAGGCAGGTGCACGCCCGGGGAGGGGAGCGGTGGGGCCCGGGGCCGGGAGAGCCGGGGCACGGGGCCCGGGAGAACCGGGCCCGGGAGAACCGGGCCCGGGAGAGCCGGGCCCGGGCGTCAGAGCCAGGGGTCGAGGGGCGGGGCGCCCTCGATGTGCTGGCGGCCGGTCAAGTAGGCGGTGAGCTGCGGGAGTTCCGCTTCGAGCACCGGCTGCTCGCCGTCGCCCGGCGGGTTCCACCGAACGCCGCCGTCCGGGGTCCGCAGGGCGAACGCGGGGGCCCGCTTGGCGAGGACGTCCGTGCAGAGGGCGGCCAGGAAGCCGGCCGGGAGGTCGGCGAAGGCGGTGCCGGCGGCCAGGTCGACGGCGTGCACGCAGGCTTCGCGGGCGCGCAGCCAGGGGAGTTCGGCGGCGGGGACGGTGCGGCCCTGGGCGGTGGTGACGGGGGCCTGCCACTGCTCGGGGGTGAGGGCGTCCAGGCCGGCGGTCAGCCGCTGCGCGGATTCCCTGACCCAGGAGGTGAGTTCGGCGGCGGGCAGGGCGCGCCCGCGTTCGATGCCGGCCAGCCGTTCCTCCGGGGAGGCGTACATCGGGGTGGGTTCGCCGGTCGCGGCCCAGTGCACCAGGTTGCCGAGCGCGTCGGCGTTGGCGGCGAGGTGGGCGGCGAGGTGGGCCCGGCTCCAGCCGGGCAGCGGGGTGGGGGCGGCGTACTCGGCGGGGCCGAAGCCCTCGGCGGCGGCCAGGAAGAGCCGGGTGCCGAGCGCCGCCCAGCCCCGGGCGTCGGCCAGGGTGCGGCCGCTCATTCGGCGCCGTCCCGCACGACGCGGTTCTCCAGTCGGCCGAGGCCCTGGATCTCGGTGACGACCTTCTCGCCGCCGCTCAGGTAGCGGGCGGGCTTGCGGGCGTGGCCGACGCCGCCGGGGGTGCCGGTGGCGATCAGGTCGCCGGGGTGAAGGCGGATGACGGTGGAGACGTACTCGACCAGGGCGACGGGGTCGAACAGCAGGTCGCCGGTGTTGTCGGACTGCATGGTCTCGCCGTCGACGGTGAGCGTGACGTCGAGCGCGGGGCGGACGCCGCCGGGCAGTTCGTCGGGGGTGACGAGGTAGGGGCCGACCGGGGTGGTGGAGTCCCAGGTCTTGCCCTGGAGCCACTCGCGGGTCCGGAACTGCCAGTCGCGGCAGGTGATGTCGTTGAGGACGGTGAACCCGGCGATCGCGGCCTCGGCCTGCTCGCCGCGGGCCCGGCGCGCGGACTTGCCGATGACGACGGCGAGTTCGACCTCCCAGTCGAGCTCCGCGGTCTCCGCGGGGCGCAGGATGTCGTCGCCCGCGCCGATCAGCGAGTCCGCGAACTTGGCGAACAGGGTGGGGTGTTCGGGCAGGTCGCGGCCCATCTCCTGGATGTGGTTGCGGTAGTTGAGGCCGACGCACACCACCTTGGAGGGCCGCGGCACCACGGGCGCGAACTCGGCGCCCGCCAGCGGGTGGGTCGCCCCGGTCGCGGCGGCGGCGATCCCCGCCCAGTCGTCTTCCGCGAGCAGCGCGCCGAGGTCGGGGTACCCGAGGTCGGTCAGGGTGTCGCCGTCGAGCCGGACGGCGCGGGTGGTGCCGCCGGTGCGGAGGGTGGCGAGCTTCATCGGGTGGTTCCTTCCACGTGGGTGCGCTGCAGGTGCAGGGCTTCGAAGATCGGGGCGTCACTGAACCGGAACAGGTCGAGCGCGCCGGAGTCGGAGTCGGTGGCGCCGGCCTCGGAGCGGATCGAGAGCGGCTGCCAGGAGGGGACGGTGAACAGGTCGCCGCGGGCGACCGTCCAGGTGCGTTCGCCGACGGTGACGGTGCCGGAGCCGTCGAAGACCTGGTAGACGGAGGAGCCGGTCTCCCGGACGGGCGCGGTCTCGGCGCCGCGGGCGATCCGGTGCATCTCGGCCCGCAGGGTGGGCAGCACGTCGCCCGCGGTGGCCGGGTCGGTGAACCGGACGGCGGCGTGGCCGGGCTCGACGGTGCCGCCGAACCCCTCGGCCTCCAGGGCGAGTTGGTCGGTCAGCGCACGGTCGGTGTGCTCCCAGCGGTAGGCGAGCAGCGGACTGCCGGGGCCGGGGCACCGGGCGCCGACGGGGCGCAGGCCGGGGTGGCCCCAGAGGCGTTCGGCCCGGGAGCGGTCGGGGGTGGCGCGTTCGGCGGCGGAGATCTCGTCCCGGCCGAACTCGAAGAACTGGGTCTCGCCCGCGTACTGGAACGGGATGTCGAGGCCGTCGATCCAGGCCATCGGGGCGCTGGTGGCGTTGTGGTGGGCGTGCCAGTTCCAGCCGGCCTGCGGGAGGAAGTCGCCGCGGCGCATGGCGACGGGGTCGCGGCCGACCACGGTCCACACGCCCTCGCCCTCGACGACGAAGCGGAAGGCGTGCTGGGTGTGGCGGTGCTCGGGGGCGTCCTCGCCGGGCATCAGGTACTGGACGGCGGCCCACAGGGTGGGGGTGGCGAACGGGCGGCCGCCGAGCGCGGGGTTGGCCAGCGCGATCGCCCGGCGTTCGCCGCCGCGTCCGACCGGGACCAACTCGCCCGCACGGGCGGCGAGTTCGCGCAGCTTCTGCCAGCGCCACAGGTGCGGGGCGGCGTGCGAGCGGGGGTGGGCGGGCATCAGGTCGCCGATCTCGGTCCACAGCGGGACGAGCAGCTCCTGTTCGAAGCCCCGGTAGAGCTCGTGGAGCGCCGGGGTGACCTCGGGCTGCCCGGCCGCGGCGACGGCCTGGAGCCGGACCGGGGAGCCCGTTGCGGGGTCTGGGGCGGGGGTGGACTCGATCACGGGCCCAGCGTGCCTCGTCCCGCCCAGGAGAACGGGTAGATTCTTCACAGCAGAACAGCCACCGAAGGGCCCCGCCGTGGACAAGCCGCTGAAGACCCCGCCGCCGTACCCGATCGCCAGCGTGGACCACGCGCTGCGGGCCGCGACCATGCTGCAACTGGAGGGCGGGGCCACGGTCTCCCAGGTCGCCGAACGCCTGGGCGTGGCCCGCTCCACGGCGCACCGGATCCTGGGCATGCTGGTCTACCGGGACTTCGCGGTGCAGGACGACGACCGGACGTACCGGGCCGGCCCGGTACTGGAGCTGGCCGCGCACTCCCGCTCGCTGGTCTCCCGGCTGCGCCCGGCCGCGCTGCCGCACCTGCGCCGGGCGGTGGACGTGCTGGACGAGACGGTGAACCTGATCGTCCGGGCCGGCGACACCGCCCGGTTCATCGCCAGCGTGGAGTCCGCGCAGACCCTGCGGGTCGGCTCGCGCGAGGGCATGGTCTTCCCCGCGCACCGCACCACCGCCGGGCTGCTGCTGCTCGCCGAGCTGACCGACGAGCAGTTGGAGGAGGTCTACGCCCCCGAGCGCTACCGGGACCGGCCCGGCGAGCGGCCCGACCTGCCGCAGCTGCGGACCGAGCTGAAGCGGCTGCGGCGGGCCGGTTTCGCGGTCAACCGGGAGCGCTCCGAACGCGGCCTGGTCGCCGTCGGGGTGACCGTCCGGGACGCGGCGGGCACGGCGGTGGCGGGCCTGTCGGTGTCGATGCCGGGCGTCCGCTACGACCCGCACCGGCTGCAGTCGCTGGTGGCCGTGCTGGAGGCGGCGGCCCGCGCCCTGGAGGCGGACCTCGCCGAACAGCCCTGACCCCGCCCCCTCCTGACGCCCCGTCGACGACACGAGCCGGGGCACCCGTGGCGGGCGCCCCGGCTCGGGGTCGACGGCGAGGAAAGCGGACGGACTGGAGTCGTTATGCATACGAAAGGAGAAGGAAGCCCGTCCATGGCCTCACCGAGCCGCCACGTTAGCACCCGCCCCGCCCCCGGGTCACCCGCGTTTCCCCGGCCTTGAACCCGCCACCGGACCCGCCACCGGACCCGCCCCTGGCCCCTCTTCTCTTTGCCGGCGGGCCGTTAATCGGGTTGCGGGCGGCCGCGCCGGGGTGTGTGCTCCCGCCCATGACGATTGCGCTGGGGACGCCGGGCCCCGAGGGGACGCGCGGGGCGATGGACGCGCTGCGGGAGTGGCAGGACGACGGGGCGCCGATGCAGCTGCACCCCGGGGACCTCGGCTGGAACCACCGCTTCGGCACCGCCGAGACGGCCGCGGTGGTCCGGACGTGGAGCCGGGGCGGGCGGATCCTGGCCGTCGGGATGCAGGACTCGCCCACGGTGTTCCGGATGACCGCCGCCCCCGACGCCTTCCGGGACGAGGAGCTGGCCCGGCAGCTCGCCGAGGACCTCTCCCGGCCCGAACGCGGCGTGCTGCCGGCCGGCCGGGTCTCCGTCGAGGCGCCGCTCGGCCTGCTGCTCCACGACCTGCTGACCGAGCGGGGCTGGGGCCTGGACGAGCCGTGGACGCCGCTGTTCCGCGACCTCGCCGCCCCGGTGGAGGACCCGGGCGTGCCGGTCGAGGTGATCGGCCCGGAGCGGGCGCAGGGCTTCGCCGAGGTCCTGCGGTCGGCGTTCGACACCCTGCGGCCCTCGGCCGCGTACTGGCACGCGATGTCGGCCGGGCCGTCCTATCACCGGGACGCCCGCTGCCTGGGCGTCTTCGACCGGCGGGGCGGCGCGGCGGCGGTGGTGACGGTGTGGTCGGCGGGCCCGGGCCGGCCGGGGCTGGTCGAGCCGATGGGCGTGCACGCGGACCACCGCGGCCGCGGCCTGGGCCGGGCGATCACCCTCGCCGGGGCGGCCGCGCTGCGGGAGCTGGGCTCGTCGAGCGTGCGGGTGTGCACGCCGAGCTCCAACGCCGGCGGCGTCGCCACCTACCGGGCGGCCGGGTTCGCGGCGCAGCCGGAGATCGGCGACCGCGTCCGCCCGGCCTGACCCCCTCCCCCAGCCCTGGCACGGAACGGATCAGGCCGGGGTCAGGTTGAGGCCAGGCCGGAATCAGGCCGGGATCAGGCCAGGGTCAGGCCGGGATCAGGTCGCGCAGGTTCTCCGGCGTGATCGCCACCGAGCCCTCCGGGAGGCCGTCCGGCCGTTCCAGGCCCAGGTAGGTGACCGGGCCGTCCGGGAGCCGCCCGTCCCAGGTCTCGACCTCCGCCCCGTTCGCGGCCATCAGGCCGATCAGGTGGCGGACCGTCAGGTAGCTGCGCGCGACGCCGGCCCGCAGCAGGTCGGCGACCGTGCCCCGGTTGCCCTCGACCTGGTTGGCGGACGGCTCGCCCCGCAGGTGGACGTGCAGCCAGCGGGCGTACCACCGGCCGTCCTCCCGGCGTTCGAACACCAGCGGCAGGGCGACCCGTCCGGCGCCGCGCAGGTCGGACTTCGTCCGGACGGTGCGCGGTTCGAACGGGCGGCCCTGCTGCTCGTCCTCGCGCAGCATCCAGCCGAAGAAGGACTCCTCGACCTCCTGGAAGCCCTCGCCCTCGTACACGTTCACCTCCGGCACGACGAACGCGCCGGAGACCGACGACAGCCGCAGGTTGATGAACTCCGAGGCGCCGTCGGGTGCGTCGACCACGTCCCCGGAGTGCTCGCCCACCAGGGAGCTGAGCCGGGTGAACGAGATCCAGGTCGGGTCGCCGTAGTCCCGGTCGAGGATCAGCGCGGACAGGTCGAAGTCGGTGCGCCGCTCGCGCTGCTTCCAGTACACGAAGAACCGCAGCAGCTCGCCCCGGACGGGCTGCACCGAGCCGCGCGGCAGCACGCCGATCCCGGTGGCGCTCGCGTTGCCGCTCAGCGGCAGGGCGACGTCCAGGACCTCCGGGTCGACCAGCAGCCGGGGCGGCCGGTCGGTGGGCAGGCGGCGGACGGTCTCGGCGTCGAGGGCGGCGATCAGGCGTTCGCGTTCGGCGGCGGGCAGCGGCGGGCGGTGGTCCGCGGTGACGTGGCTGCGGGCGTACCGGTTGACGAAGACCCGCCGTTCGGGGCCCGCGCCGGCCCGGTTGCCCAGGTGGGCCCGGTTGCCCAGGTGTTCGCGCAGCGAGAGCAGCAGCCGGCCGGACGCGGCGGGCAGGGCGCGTTCGGCGGCGGCGGCCACCGCGGCCCGGTCCTGCTCGGTGCGGGCGGTGCGCAGCAGCCGGTCCAGGGCGCGCAGCAGCTTGCCCGGGGCGGCGGCGGCCAGCAGGTCGGCGGCGGCGGCGACCTCCCCGGCGGCGAGGAGTTCCTCGACCCGGCCGTCCGAACTGCGGACCGCCGACTCGCCGCGGGCGACGGCGAACACCTCGGCGGCGTGCGGCCACTTCGGGTACTCGTGCGGGTGCAGGCGCTCGCCGAGCCGCTTGAACGGCTCGCGGTGCGGCAGCACGTCGGCGAGCTTGCCGGGGGCGGCGGCGACCAGCCCGTCCAGCGCGGCCAGCAGGGCCCGGCGCACCGGGCGCGGCAGCGGGCCGAACCTGGTCGGCGCGGCGAGCGTCACATCGCCTCCGGACAGTGCGCAGGCGGTGCGCAGCACGTCGGTGACGGTGTCCGCGAGCAGCGGCGAACCGGCTTGCAGCCGGGCCGCGTTGACGGTGGCCCGGTTCTCCCGGACGGGTATCGCGGCGGGCTGCGGACCGTCCGCGCAGTGCCGGGCCAGCTCCGCCAGGTCGCGCAGCGCCTGCTCGCCGAGCGGGGTGGTGCTGCCCGCCAGCGCCAGGTAGAGCGCGGCGGCCTCCTCCTCGGGCGTGCCGCCGAGGTGCAGCACCGTCACCCGGTCGCCCGCACCGGCGATCAACTCCCGGTGCGCGGCCAGCAGTTCGGCGTACCCGTGCCGGTACACGCCGTAGCCGTCCAGCGTCAGCAGGTCGACCCCGTCGAGCCCGGCCTCCCCCTCCTCGACACCCGCGGTGCGGGCCAGCAACTCCCGCCAGAACTCCTCGGTGTCCGGCACGTTGCGCGGGAAGTCCACGAAGTACGCGTTGTGCCGCACGTGGTCGCCGACCAGCTCCCGGACGGCGGCCAGCCCGCCCTCGGCCGCCTCCGCGGCCTGCGGCCCCGGCAGCGCGGACAGCCGCGCCAGCAGCTCCCCCGACAGCTTGAACCCGACCGACATCAATGCGGCATCGAACTGCCGCGCCACCACCGCCCCTTGTCCTCGTCCTTGTCCTTCTCCCCCGGCCCCGACCCCGACCCCGACCCTGACCTCCGGCACGGGCAGGCGGCGGGCGTGGCGGACGATCAGCGGCGTGAGCACGTACGACATGCCCCGCATGCTCGCAGACCCGCCCGTCGCCCCGCACCCGGTTTCCCCGCCGCCGGAACCGCCGCCGGAACCGCCGGGGGAACGGCCCGGGGGCCGCTCGGCGACGGGCCGGGGGCGCTGCGCCGACCGGTGCGGTCGTCAGTCGGTGTCGCGCCGACGCTCCTTCAGGTGGTCGAGGGAGTCGACGTACTTGAGCATCAGGCGGGCGAACTCCAGGCGCTCGGTCTCGGCCCAGTCCGCGGTGATGTACTCGAACGCGGAGCGCTGGTGGCGGCGGAAGCGGGCCATCAGCTGGGCGCCCCGGGGGCTGAGGTGCAGGACGGTGCGGCGGCCGTCGTGCTGGGAGGCGGTGCGCAGCAGGTAGCCGGCCTTGATGTTGTCGGTGACCATCCGGCTGGCGACCGAGGGGTCGACGGCGAGGAGTTCGGCGATCGCGCCGACGGTGACCTCGGCCTCCGGGTCGCGGGTGTGCTCCAGGACGAGGTTGAGCACCAGGGTGCGGCTGAGGTCCTTGGCGGAGATCGGGTGCTCGACGTCCAGCAGCGAGGTCCGGCGCAGCTTGCCGAAGGCCGGGCCGACGGCGTCCAGCAGCTCGTCGGCCGTGGGGTGCGGCCAGTGGGCGTCGTTCTTCGTCATGCGCCCATGGTAGGTGCGTGACAGCGCGCAGGAACATGCCGACCCGCAGAAGCATGCAGACTTCCAATAATGTGTTGCTCGGCAATTACATGCATGACAGCATGCATCAACAGCCCGATCCGGGCCGGCCGGCGGACGTCCGCCCGCTTCCCATCCCGCCTCTCTCCACCCACGGGGGTTCCCATGACCGTCCTCATCACCGGTGCGCGCGGCCAGATCGGCCGCGCCGTCCTCGATCGGCTGCACGCCGCCGGCCGGCCCGTCCGCGCCGCCAGCGCCCGCCCGTCCGGGCTCGACGTCCCGGCCGGGGTGGAGCGGGTCGAGCTGGCGCTGAACCGGCCCGACACCTTCGCGGCGGCGCTGGCGGGCGTGCGCCAGGTGTTCCTGTACCCGGAGCCCGCGGGCATCGACGCGTTCGTCGCGGCCGCCGGGGCCGCGGGCGTGGAGCACGTGGTGCTGCTCTCCTCCGCCTCGGCCCTGTCGCCGGACGCGGAGAGCGACCCGCTGGGTTCGCACCACCTGCTGGTCGAGCGCGCCCTGACGGCCTCCGCCCTGCCCGCCACCCTGCTGCGCCCCGACGCCTTCGCCAGCAACGCCCTCGGCTGGGCCCACCCGATCGGCGCCGGCCTCCCGGTCGAACTCCCCTACCCGGACGCCGTCCTGGCCCCGATCCACCCCGCGGACGTCGCCGACGTCGCGGTCGCCGCCCTGACCGGCCCCGCCCTGCGCGGCCGCGCCGTCACCCTCACCGGCGGCCAACGCCTCACCCTGCGCGAGCAGGTCGGCGTCCTGTCCGAGGTGCTCGGCCGCCCCGTCCCGGTGGAGACCATCACCCGCGCCGAGGCCGAACGCCAACTCTCCCGCTTCATGCCCGCCCCGATGGCCGACTCCCTGCTCTCCTTCTGGGCCACCGCCACCACCACCCCCACCCCCCTCGGCGACACCACCCGCACCCTGCTCGACACCCCGGAACGCACCTTCCACCAGTGGGCCACCGAACACGCGGCCGCCTTCACCACCGCCTGACGCCCCCTCAACTCACCTCCCCCACAAAACATATGGGAGTTTGCCGACGCTCGACAGCGGATCGTACGCTGACGGCCGACCACGGGGGGCACCCCCCTCTGGCCGCCCCGTCCCGTCCCGCCCGGAGGACCGATGCTCGAAGCCGCCCTCTCCGCCGTGCCGCTGCTCTTCCCCGCCTTCGCCGTCCTCGGCGCGCTGTTCGGGACGGTGATGTTCCGCCGGGCCCGCCGGCAGAAGCAGTCGGCACTCGCGCCGGTCCTGTGGGCCGTGGCGCTGGCGGGGGAGGTCGCGGTGACGCTGACGCCGACCGCGGGCGGCGCCTCCGGTTCGGTGAACTGCACGGTCGGCGCGGGCAGTTGGGAGGTGGCGCTCGGCCAGCAGGGGCTGCTGAACCTGGCCCTGTACGTGCCGCTGGCGGCGTTCGGGGTGTGGGCGTTCCGACGTCCGCTGTCGGTGCCGGCCGGGTGCGTGGTGCTCTCCTCGGCGACGGAGCTGCTGCAGACCGTGCTGGGGACGGGCCGGGCCTGCGACGCCGCCGATTTCGTCGACAACTCGGCGGGGGCGCTGCTGGGCACCGTGCTGGCCACGGGCGCGCTGGCGCTGGCCGGGCGGAGGCCGTTGGCGGTGCGGCGGGACGGGGTGCGGGCGCTGACCGCGGCCGGTGGCGGCCTGTCGGCGGTGGCGGTGGCGGTGTGGCTGTTCGTCCCGCTGTACGACGAGACGGCGGCCCGCGCCCCGTTCTCGGGCTCGGCGGACGTCCTCGGACCGGCGCGGCAGCTCGCGGACGGGCTGTTCGGTCCGGGGAGCCGGGTGGAGACCACCTCGGCGGTGGCCGATCCGGCGCTCTCCCGCTTCGCGCTGACCGAGGTGGTCACCGACCGGGGGCGGTTCCGGTTCGAGGAGCGGAGCGGGAGCCTGGTCTCCGTCGAGTTCGCCGATCCGGGCCCGGCCGGGGCGTCCCCGCTGCCGGAGGAGCAACTCCTGCGGGCGGGCGGGGAGTTCGCCGCCGTCTGGTTCCCGGACCTGGCGAGCGGCGTCCGTCCCGTCCTCGCTCCGGGCCCGGACGCCGACGGGTCCCGGGTGCTCTCCTACCGCCGTCCCGACGCGGACGGGGCGCAGCAGCCGGGGCGGTTGGACGTCACCGTCTCCGCTTCCGGCCGCGTCCGGTCCGCGACCGCCGCCCGTCCGCGCTGAGGTGGTTCAGGACAGGGCCGGGATGACTTCCGCGCCGTAGGCGTCGATGACGGCTTCGCGGGCGTCGTGCATCGCGTACAGCGCGAACTGGTCGACGCCGGCGTCGCGCAGGACGCGGAGTTTCTCGATGTGGGCGGTGGCGGGGCCGAGGAGGCAGAAGCGGTCGACGACGGCGTCGGGGACGAAGTCGGTGGAGGGGTTCCCGGCGCGGCCGTGGTGGCTGTAGTCGTAGCCGTGGCGGTCCTTGATGTAGGCGGTGAGTTCGTCGGGGACGAGGTCGGAGTGCTCGCCGTACTTGGCGACCAGGTCGGCGACGTGGTTGCCGACCATGCCGCCGAACCAGCGGCACTGTTCGCGGGCGTGGGCGAGGTCGTCGCCGACGTAGGCGGGGGCGGCGACGCAGACGGTGACGGCGGCGGGGTCGCGGCCGGCTTCCTCGGCGGCCCGGCGGACGGCCTTGACCATCCGTTCGGTGAGGTAGGGGTCGGCGAGTTGGAGGATGAACCCGTCGGCCTTCCGGCCGGCCAGGGCGAGGGCCTTGGGCCCGTAGGCGGCCATCCAGACCGGCAGCCGGCCGTCCCGGATCCACGGGATGCGGATCGGGGTGCCGTCGACCTCGGCCTCGCGCCCCTCGGCGAGGTCGCGGATCGCGTCGATGGCGGCGCCGAGCCGGGCGAGGGTGTTGGGGCGGCGGCCGGCCACCCGCATCGCGGAGTCGCCGCGGCCGATGCCGCAGACCGTCCGGTTGCCGTACATGTCGTTGAGGGTGGCGAAGGTGGAGGCGGTGACCTCCCAGGCGCGGGTGCCGGGGTTGGTGACCATCGGGCCGACGCGCAGGCGTTCGGTGTGTTCCAGGATGCGGCTGTGGATGACGAAGGGCTCCTGCCAGAGCACCGCGGAGTCGAAGGTCCAGCCGTGGCTGAACCCGGCCCGTTCGGCGCGGCGCATCAGGTCGACGACCTCGGCGGCCGGCGGGTCGGTCTGCAGGACGAGTCCGAAGTCCACGCGGGGGCTCCTTGAAGGGTCAGAGGTACTGGCAGGTGGAGCGGGGCAGGAAGGTGCCGTGTCCGGGGCGGCCGAGGTAGTCGCCGCGGTCGAGCACGACCTCGCCGCGGGAGAGCACGGTCTCGACCCGGCCGGTGACGGTGCGGCCCTCGTACGCCGAGTAGTCGACGTTCATGTGGTGGGTGGCGGCGGAGAGGGTCTGGACGGCGTGCGGGTCGTAGATGACCAGGTCGGCGTCGGCCCCGGGGGCGATGGTGCCCTTGCGCGGGTGGAGGCCGAACATCCGGGCGGGGGCGGCGCAGGCGAGTTCGATCCAGCGGCGGCGGCTGATCCGGCCCTCGACGACGGCCTGGTGCAGCAGGTCCATCCGGTGCTCGACGCCCGGCAGCCCGTTGGGGATCTTCGAGAAGTCGCCGCGGCCGAGTTCCTTCTGTCCCGCGAAGCAGAACGGGCAGTGGTCGGTGGAGACCACCTGGAGGTCGTCGGTGCGCAGGCCGCGCCAGAGCGCGTCCTGGTGGTCCTCGGGGCGCAGCGGGGTGGAGCAGACGTACTTGGCGCCTTCGAAGCCGGGTTCGGCGAGGTTGTCGGTGGACAGGAACAGGTACTGCGGGCAGGTCTCGCCGAAGACCGGCAGTCCGAGGTCGCGGGCGGCGGCGAGTTCGGCGAGCGCCTCGCGGGCGGAGACGTGCACCACGTACAGCGGCGCCCCGGCGACCCGGGCGAGCTGGATCGCCCGGTGGGTGGCCTCGGCCTCCAGCAGCGCCCGGCGCACCTCGCCGTGGTACCGCGGGTCGGTCTCGCCGCGGGCCAGGGCCTGTTCGACCAGGACGTCGATGGCGGGGCCGTTCTCGGCGTGCACCATGGTGAGCGCGCCGAGGTCGGCGGCCTGCTGCATGGCGCGCAGGATCTGCCCGTCGTCGGAGTAGAAGACGCCGGGGTAGGCCATGAACAGCTTGAACGAGGTGACGCCCTCGCCGACCAGCCCGGGCATCTCGCGCAGCACGGCCTCGTTGACGTCCGAGACGATCATGTGGAAGGCGTAGTCGATCGCGCAGTTGCCGTCGGCCTTGGCGTGCCAGTCGTCGAGCCCGGCGCGCAGCGAGGAGCCCCTGCTCTGGACGGCGAAGTCGACGATGGTGGTGGTGCCGCCCCAGGCGGCGGCCCGGGTGCCGGTGGTGAAGGTGTCGGAGGCGCGGGTGCCGCCGAACGGCATCTCCATGTGGGTGTGCGCGTCGACGCCGCCGGGGACGACGTACTTCCCGCTCGCGTCGAACACCCGGTCGGCGCTCCAGCGCTGGCTGCCGGGCAGGGCGAGCGCGACGACCCGGCCGTCCTCGACCAGGACGTCGGCGTGCGTCTCCTCGGCGGCGGTGATCACCAGCCCGCCGGTGATCAGGGTGCGGGCCACCGCGCTCAGCCCTCGGTCAGCGGGCCGTAGGCGTCCGGCCGGCGGTCCCGGTAGAACGCCCACTGCTGGCGGACCTCGTCGATCATCCCGAGGTCGAGGTCGCGGACGACGAGTTCCTCGCTCTTGTCGGAGGCGACCTCGCCGACGAACTGGCCGCGCGGGTCGACGAAGTAGCTGGTGCCGTAGAAGTCGTCGCCGCCGTACTCCTCGACGCCGACCCGGTTGATCGCGGCGACGAAGTACTCGTTGGCGACGGCGGCGGCGGGCTGCTCCAGCTGCCACAGGTAGGCGGACAGGCCGCGGCTGGTCGCCGACGGGTTGTACACGATCTCCGCCCCGGCGAGGCCCAGCGCCCGCCAGCCCTCCGGGAAGTGCCGGTCGTAGCAGATGTACACGCCGACCTTCCCGACCGCGGTGTCGAACACCGGCCAGCCGAGGTTCCCCGGCTTGAAGTAGTACTTCTCCCAGAATCCGCGCACCTGCGGGATGTGGTGCTTGCGGTACTTGCCGAGGTAACTGCCGTCGGCGTCGATCACGGCGGCGGTGTTGTAGTAGAAACCGGCCTTCTCGATCTCGTACACCGGCGCGACCACCACGATCCCCAACTCCCGGGCCAGCGCCTGCATCCGCCGCACCGTCGGCCCGTCCGGGACGGGCTCGGCCCAGGCGTAGTGCTCGGGTTCCTGCACCTGGCAGAAGTACGGGGCGTTGAACACCTCCTGGAACCCGATGATCCCCGCCCCCTGCCCGGCCGCGTCCCGCGCGGCCCGCTCGGCGGCGGCCAGCATGGTCTCCTTGTCCCCCGTCCACGCGGTCTGGAACAGGGCAGCCCTGACGACACGGCTCATGGGCACAACTCCTCGGCTCGACGGCGCGAAGGCGCGGCGGAAATGGCGCGGCAGCGCGGCAGCGCAGTGGCGCGGTGGCGCGGTGGCGCTTCAGCACAGCGGCGCTCCAGCGCTGAAGCGCTGTAGAGCGTCGAGACTAGGAGCTTTACGGCGAATGGGTGGGTGCCACGCGGGAGGAGCCGGAAATTCGCCTTCCCGCACATTCCTCCGATTTTCCACCGATCATCCGGCCATCCGAACATTCGGTCATTCGGTCCGCCGATCATTCGGTCATTTGATCCTCCCGGTACGGGATTTCCGGATCAGCGCGCGGCGGCGTCCGCGAGGGCCCGGACGATCAGGGCGGCGGAGGTCGCACCCGGGTCCTGGTGGCCGACGCTGCGCGGGCCGAGGTAGGAGGCGCGGCCCCGGCGGGCCTGGAGCGGGGTGGTGGCGCGGGCGCCCTGCTCGGCGGCGTCGGCGGCCGCGGCGGTCGCCCCGGCGAGGGTGGCCCCGGCCGCGGCGGCGGTGCGCAGGGCGTCCACGGCCGGGGCGAGCGCGTCGACCATCGTCTTGTCGCCCGGCTCGGCGCCGCCCAGCGCCCGGACGGCGGCGAGGCCGGCCGCCAGCGCGTCCGCGCAGGCCGCGGGGCCGGCGTCCGGCGGGAGTTCGGCCCCGGCCACCCGGAACGCCTGCCCGTACAGCGGCCCGGAGGCGCCGCCCACCTTGGCCAGCAGCGTGCTGCCGACCGTGCGCAGCAGCGCGCCCGCACTGTCGAAGCCGGCGGAGCCGTCCGACCCCGCGTCGTCCAGCGCGGCGAGGACGGCGGTGAACCCCCGGCGGAGGTTGCTGCCGTGGTCGCCGTCGCCGATCGCCGCATCGAGCGCGGTGAGTTGCTCCTCGGCGCGTCCGACGGCCGCGGCGGCGGCCCGGATCCACGCCTCGGCGAGGGCGGCGTCGAGGGTCTCGTGCGTCATGGTGCTGCGTCACTTCCTGCCGGAACCCGCCCCGTACTATCGGCCGCCGTACCCGCCATACCTGCCATCCCCATCACGTCCGAACCAGGGCGGGGGTGTCGGCCGGGGCGTCCCACAGGTCCAGCATCCGGGGGTCGGCGCCGGTCAGGGTGATCGAGAAGCCGGCCATGTCGAGGCTGGTGACGTAGGAGCCGACCAGGGTGCGGGCGGCGGGGAGGCCGTGCTCGGCGAGGCGGTCGGTGACGGCGGCGCACAGGACGTACAGCTCGATCAGCGGGGTGCCGCCGAGGCCGTTGACCAGCAGGATCGGCCGCTCGTCCGGGCCGGGCCGGTAGTCGTCCAGGATCGCGTCGACGGCCGTGGCGGCCAACTCACGGGCGGGGCGCAGCCGGTCGCGGCGGCGGCCGGGCTCGCCGTGGATGCCGACGCCGACCTCGATCTCGTCCTCGGCGAGGTCGAAGCCGGGGCGGCCGACCGCCGGGTTGGTGGCGGCGGTGAGCGCGATGGCGAACGAGCGGGACGCGGCGACGACCCGCTCCCCCAACTCCCGGACCTCGTCCAGGCCGGCGCCGCGTTCGGCGAGCGCGCCGCAGATCTTGTGCACCAGCAGGGTCGCGCCGGTGCCGCGGCGGCCGGCCGCGGAGTCCCGGACGGCGACGTCGTCGTCGACCAGGACGGTGGCCACCCGGTGGCCCTGCTCGGCGGCGAGTTCGGCGGCCAGCCGGAAGTTCAGCACGTCGCCGGTGTAGTTCTTCACCACGAACAGCACGCCCGCGCCGTTGTCGGCGGCCTGCGCGGCGGCCAGGATCCGGTCCGGCGGCGGCGAGGTGAACAGGTCGCCGGGGCAGGCCGCGTCCAGCATGCCCGGGCCCACGAACCCGACGTGCAGCGGCTCGTGGCCGGAACCGCCGCCCGACACCAGCGCCACCTTCGGCCCGGCCGGACGCACCGCCCGGGTGACCACCCGCCGGTCGAGGTCCACCGCGAGCGCGGGGTGGGCGGCGGCGAGCCCGGCCAGCGCGTCGTCGACGACGCTCTCCGGGCTGTTGATCAGCTTCTTCACGGCGGTCGTGCCCCTTCGTCCGCACCCGGCCGATTCGTTGGATCCCGTCCGGTCCACATGATTGACCCGGTCCACATGATTGACCCGGTCCACATGATTGACCCGGTTCACATGATTGATCCGGTTCACACGGTTGATCCGGTTCACACGGTTGATCCGTTTCATTCGTTTCGCCGGATTCCGGCCGACGCTACCCCAACCCCCGTGCCCCGCCGCCGAACCCCGCCACGCCCCGCGCGGCGCGCCCGGCCCCGCCCCCGGCCGCCGGTAGGCTGCGCCGCATGCGCGCTCCGGTCGGTCTGGTCCTGGTCTCCCACAGCCCGCACCTGGCCCGCGGCGTGCAGGAACTGCTCGCCGAACTGGCCGACGACGTCCCGGTGCTGCTCGCCGCGGGCACCGAGGACGGCTCCCTCGGCACCAGCTACGACCTGACGGCCCGCGCGGTCCGCGCCGCCGACCGCGGCACCGGCGTCCTGCTCCTGGCCGACCTCGGCAGCTCCGTCCTGACCGCCACCCTCGTCCTCGCCGACCTCGCCCTCCCCGCCACCGCCCTCGCCGACGCCCCCTTCGTCGAGGGCGCCGTGGCCGCCGCCGTCACCGCCGCCACCGGCGCCCCGTTCCCCGAGGTCCTGGCCGCCGCCGAAGGGGCCCGCGACTTCCGCAAGCGCCAGTAGGGACCCGGCCGGACGGGCAGAGCAGCGGCGCGTTCCCGAACGCCTCGATCACGGCACGGGCGCATGGGAACAACGGAACTGGCGCAACGTACCGGGCCCTTCTACGCCGGCGACACGGACAGCATGGCCACCAGGCGCCTGGACGCTGTGGAGACCGTCCGCGATTGGTGGCGGGGCCGGGCCCGGGTCAGGGATCGGGCGGTTGCCATCGCCCGCCGACTGGGGTGCGGACACCCACCCCCACTGGGGGTTCAACGCCGATCCCCGCTACCTCGGCCACTACCACGATGCGGCTCGAGGGCACCGGGACTTCATCGCCTACATCGACGACGGGCTGGAGTCGTACCTGCGCGGCTACCTCTTCTGGCTCGAACAGCGACGCGAGCCGCACGTCGGCGAACCCCTCCCCCACCTCTAGCCGACTGCGGCACCGCAGTAGTTCCGGTCGCCGATCAGGATCTGCCCCGCCCGGGCGGTGACCAGCCCCGGCTCGGCGTGGAACCTGCCCGGCAGGGTCTCGCGCTCGTCGGCCTTCGCGCCGGTCAGCGCGAAGGCGATCGGCAGCCCGTGCAGGGTGCACACCAGGTGCAGCCGCAGGCCCCGGAAGAATCGCGTGCGGCTGGCGCAGCAGCCGTACTCGGCCCGTCCGGCCAGGTCGGGGCGTTCGACGGTCTCCCGGGAGCGCCCGCATTCCACGGGTGTGGAGTCGACCACCCACACGGTGTCGGTCCACGGCGAGGTGCCGGTCGCCAGGAGCCGGTTGACGTGTCCGATCAGGTCGGCGGCCCTGCGCAGGCGCCCGTTGGAGTCAGGCCGGCCGGGCAGGTACGGAGTACAGGTGCCGCAGGTTCGTGCGGGCGTGGCGGAGCCAGCGGCGTTCGTCGTCGGTCTCCACGTAGAGCGCGGTGGCGAGGGAGTCCAGGTCAGGCGTCACAACCGATCTTCGGACTCCCTCGCTTCATGTCATGCGCGACAGCGAGCCCTTGGACTCGATCGTCTATTCGCACTCCCGGAAGCGTGGGTCGCCCTTCGGCGCGGAGCCCGGCAACAGCGTCAGGTGGTCGGTGGCCGTGGCGCCCTCCCGGACGACCTCGGCGGGCATCGTGCCGGATACGGCCCACGGGGCCACCGTCGTGTAGAAGGTCCGGGTCCCGGCCGGGGTACGCAGGGTGCCCACCTCGGTCAGCGGCAGGCTGACGCCGTTGCAGGTGAGGTTGTCGACCTTCTCCTGGTCCACGAGGAACACCATCGCCCACACACCATCGTCGATGAAGCTCGGGCCGATCAGCCCCTTGAGCACCGGGGTGCTGCCCGCCGGCAGGTCCTTGTCCGCGTAGCAGCCGCGCACCAGGCCCAACGGCGTGTGCTCTCCCCAGCAGAGGTCGCCGCCAACCGTGGGCCACAGGAACCAGTACACGTCCCCCTCGTGGAAGGCCGGGATCAGCCGGTCGATGACCGGGCCCTGGCCGGCCTGCTCGGCCAGCTCGCGGATCTGCTGCTCCGCCCTCGCCGGCGTCACCGGCGGTCGGCTTGCCGGGGAGGGCCAGATTGTCACGGTCGGGATCGCACTCGGATCGGCCGAGCCGGACGCACCGGGCACCGTCGGCGCGGGAGCACTCGGTGTGGCCGACGCTGTCGCCGACAGGGACGTTGCTGCGTCCGCCGACCGCCCCGGCGCCCCGGCGCATCCGCCGGCCAGCAGAATCGCCGCCCCGACCGCGGCAAGACAGCCGTACCCGACCCGCCCCATGGTCCCCCCGTGTTCGACTCGCGCAGTGCATAGATGATGCCAACGAGACCTTGGCATCAATCATCCAGGCAGTGCCGCCGGAGCACTCCCGGACGGCGGGCGCGGCGCCGTGGACTCCCCGGTGGCGGTCAGGCGGGGAGGAGGCGGTCCAGGGCGCGGCGGGTGCGGGTGGCGGCGAGGGGGTCGCGGAGGAGTTGGAGGGCCTGGTTGAGGGCCAGGTAGATGCCGGTCAGCTCGTGGACGACCTGTTCGGGGTCGGTGTCGGAGGGGAGTTCTCCGGCTTCGACGGCGAGGCGGACCTCGCCGGCCAGGCGGCGGCGCCAGACCATCAGCAGGCGGGCGACGTTGCGGCGGACGGGGCCGTCGTGGGCGTCGAACTCGACGGCGGCGGTGGTGAACAGGCAGCCGCCGGGGAAGACCTCGCGGGCGTGTTCGAGGTAGTCGATCCAGCTCTGGCAGACGGCCCGCAGGCGGCGCAGACCGGGTTCGACGGTCGCCGCCGGGTCCCAGACCAGAGCGGTGAAGAGTGCGGAGGCCCGTTCCAGGGTGGCCAGTTGGAGGGCTTCCTTGGTGCCGAAGTGGCCGAGCACGCCGGCCTTGGAGAGGCCGAGGTCGGCGGCCAGCCGTCCGATGGTCAGCCCTTCCAGCCCGTCGACCGAGGCGAGGGCGACGCTGCGGTCGATGATCCGGGCCCTGGTCCGGCGGGTCTCGACCACCGTGCTGCGCGGGCTCATCCGATCCTCCTCCGCGGTCCGCCTCGTCCGGGTGCGCCCGATCCGCGCCCCGGCCCGGAATCCTACGTCGTACGGCCCCGGGGTGCGGTGGCCCGCGCGGCCGGGCGGGCTTCGGCGCGCCTTCGCCGCCCCACTTGTCGTCCATCCGACGAGAAGTGTTATCGTCCAAGTGACGCTAATGCCTGCCGGGTCGACCGCACCAGGAGGACACCGTGGAAGAACAGCAGCCCAGCACCTCCGCCCCCACCACCGGCTGCGATCGGAGCACCGGCCCCGACCTGCGGAACGGCCTGCAGAACGATCTGCGGAACGACCTGCGGAACGACCCGTGGGACGACCTGATGGACCAGTTGCTCGACGACCCGTCCGAGGAGGTGCGGCGCGCCGCCACCCTCCGGACCCGCGACACCGCGGCGCTGTGGCGGGCCGCGGAGGACGTCCCGGCCGTCCGCGCGGCCGCGGCCGCCAACCCGCACGCCCCCGCCGACCTGCTGGCCGAACTCGCCGACGACCACGACGGGGACGTCCGGGCCGCGGTCGTCCGCAACCCCGCCTGCCCGCCGGGGCTGCGCCACCGTGTCGCGGCCGCCCACGCCCAGGCCCCCTCTCCCTGCACCCCGAAGCACTGACCCGGCCGGGGCGCCGAGCCGACGAGGCACGTCACCGCTCGGGGCGGTGCTCCAGCAGGAGGCTCCCGTCCGGGCGTTCCCCGCCCGCCCCCGGTGGCACCTGCCGGAACCCAGCCTTCTCCCAGGCGCGCACGGCCCGGACGTTCGCCGCCGCCGGGTCGACGGTCACCCGCCGCCACCCCAACTCCCCGACCAGGTGGGCGAGCAGCGCCCGCGCGGCGTCCGGCCCCAGGCCCCGGCCCCGGGCGTGCGGCACCAGGACCAGGTCGATGCCGCCGCTGTCCGGCCCGGCCCGCCAGTACTGGGCGTAGCCCACCGGCGTGCCCACGGCGAGCACCAGGAACGACTCCACCTGCGGGCGCCGCCGCCCCAGGTACTTCTCGGCGACCTCCTGCCGCGACAGCGGCACCCCGCCCCAGTGCTCCACGAACCCGGGGTCGGCGAACCACCCGGCCAGCAGCTCCAGGTCGTGCTCGCCCGTCGGAACGAGCCTGGTCAGCGCCCCGTCCAGCCCGTCCAGCCCGTCCAGCCCGGAACCGCCGCCCACCGCGCCCACCCCTCCCCGCTCTCCGCCTGTTCGACGCCCCAGCGTTCCATGCCCGCCCGGTCAACGGCGCCGGCGCGCCCGCGGCCCGGGCCCGTCCGGCAGCAGGCCGGTGCGCCGGGCCGTCAGCAGCGACCATCCCGCGAGGTTGCCGGTCGGCCAGGCGGTCAGTTCCGCCAGGCGGGCCGGCCAGCCGGGCTCGCGCAGCAGGGCGGTGAGTTGTGCGAGGAGCGCGGCCCGGCCGCCCGGTGGCCGGTCGAGGGCGGTGGCCTCTCCCCACGGGTCGGCGAGATGGCCGGCCAGGGCGAGGACGGAGCGGCAGCGGTCCGCGGTCGGGGCGAGGCGTCCGACGTGGTCCGCGTAGTGGGTGAGCAGTTCCCGGGCGTTGTCGAGCCGGGCGAGGGTGGCACCCGTGCCCGCGCAGTCGGTGGTGGCGCGCAGCAGCCGACCGGTCTGGTCGACGACCTCGCTGTCGGCGTGCGGGTCGGCGATCGCCCGTTCGACGTCCGCGGCGACGAGCGTCTCGGCGGCGAAGTACCCGTTGAAGTCGCCGTGGTCGGCGGCCCGGCGGCGCAGCCAGTGGACGGCCTGCGGGTCGGCGGGCCGGTCGGGGTCGGCCAGCGGGTGCGGGCCCTGCCACCACGGGTAGTGGGCGCGGGGGTCGGCGAGGCGGTTCAGCGCGTGGACGCAGTGGGTGCGGGCGGTGCCGGTGGTCCGCTCGGCCAGTCGACTCAGGGCCGGGGTGGCCCCCGCGTTCGGCAGGCGTTCCAGCGCGTCGGCGGGGAGCCGGCCGAACGGGGAGCCGAGCAGGCCGACGGTCAGGATCAGCGGGACGTCGCTCTCGACGGCCGTCTCGGCCAGCAGGGCGAGCCCGGCGGCCACCGCTTCCCGCCCGGTGCCGTGGCGCACCAGCCAACGGCCCACCGTGCGCAGCAGCGCGGGCGGGTGACGCCTGCTCAGGTCGCGGACCGCCGGGTGCCGGTGCCGCGGCACCGGCACCTGCGCCAGCGCGCTGTCGAGCAGCCGCAACGAGGCCGGGCTCAGCGGGCGGCCGAGCCGCTGGTCGAGGACGGCCGCGGTGCGGGCACCCCGCAGCCGCACCTCCGCGAGGTCCCGGCGGTAGCGCTGCCCGCGGTCCGGCTCCGGCGGGAGCACGACCTCCCGCAGCGGGCCGTCGGGGTTCGGGCGGTGCAGCCGCAGCGCGTACTCGTACAGCGGCACCCGCGCACCGGGCGCGGTCACCGGAGGGTGTCGGACTCGATTCTCTTCACACCCCGGAGCCTGGCACCCCCGACCCCCTGCGGACAAGGGCCCGACGGGCCCCTTCCGCTGACGTGCAGTCAGAACGGCGGTCCGGCGGTGTGGGTGCCGGCGGCGGTCCACGGGTCGTCCGGCGGTTCGGGCCGCGGGCGCTGCCGGAGGAGTTGCGCCGCTTCCCCGGTCCGGCCGAGGCCGATGAGGATCTCGGCCCGGGTCTCCGGTACAGCTCGGGGGAGCCCGGGCCGCCCGTTCAGGCGCTGAGCTCCCGGGACCGTCCGGCCCAGCGGACCACGAGCGGCATGGCCAGGCCGGCCGCGACGAAGACGCCGCCCATGGCCAGCCAGCCGGGGGCGCCCCAGCCCAGGCAGAGCAGGCCGAGCAGGCCCGGGGCGACGGTGTAGCAGAGGCCCATGCCGATGCCGAACACGCCGGAGTACTGGCCCTGCGCGTGCGCGGGGGCCAGCCGGAAGCGCAGTTCCAGCGACCCGGCCGCGTGCCACAGCGAGCCCACGGTGTGGACGGCGACGCCGGCCGTCATGACGGCTGCGGCCGCCCAGCCCGGCAGGCCGGCGGCCGTTGCGATGACCGCCATGCCGACCAGGAACGCCAGCCCGGCGCGCCGGGTGGCCCGGCCGGCGACCTGTCCGCCCTTGATCCCGCGGCTGGTGCGGATCTGCAGGACGACCACCATCACGGTGTTGACGGCGAGCGCGACGCCGGTGAACCAGCGCGGCACCTGGGTGTGCAGGACCACCCACAGCGGCAGGGCGTAGGTCACCACCTCGCCCTGGATCCACAGGATGCCGTCCAGGACGACGAACGCCATGTACGGCTTGTCCTTGAGCGCGAGCCACCGGTTCGACCCGGTCGCGGCGGGCAGCGGTTCCAGCGCGGGCAGCCGGAGCACGACGGCCGCGCAGCCGACGAAGGTCAGGGCGTTGGCGACGATGAGCGCGCGGTAGGCGGAGCCGGAGTCGAGCTGGATCACCACACCGGCGGCCAGCGCGCCGAAGGTGCTGGCCAGGAAGGCGGTCGAGCGCAGGTAGGAGCGGAACTTCGGCACCTCGTCACCGCCGAACCGGCGGATCATCGGGCCGCGCGCCGCACCCCCCGAGGCGCCGGCCAGGTCGGTCACCGCCATGGACACCATGAACGCCGTGAACGAGTGGGCGAACAGCAGCGACAGCATGGAGACGGTCTGGACCAGCAGGGTGACCAGGAAGACGCCGCGCGGGCCGCGGCGGTCGGCGAGGTGCCCGACGGGCGGGCCGGCCAGCAGGCCGACCACTCCCGCGACCCCCAGCCCGAGCCCGACCTGCCCGATCGGCAGGCCGATCACCCGCAGCGCGTACAGCGGCGCCGTCGACAGGAAGGCCGCGGTGCCGAGCTGGTTGACGAAGCCGCCGAGGGCCAGCCGGCGCTGGGGGCCCGACTCGAGGAGCAGCCCCCGGCGCACCGGCCAGGGCCGACGGTCCGGGGCGGTGTCCTCCTGACAGCCGTCGGGGGGCAGCGTGCCGGTCTGACTCACGTGGGACTCCTGGACGTTGGCCGCGGCTGGGCGGGGACGGTCGGTGCGGTGCGGTCTCCGGGAGTGAACGGCGCATCGCGCGCGCCCCGGCGAACCCCGGAGAGGGGCCCGGCCGCAGCCGCCCCTCCCGGTCCGCCCGCCGCGCCCCCCGGTCCGCGGCTCAAAGCTTCAAGATCATCTCAAAGAAGGACGCCCGCCGCTCCCGAACCCGGCAAGCCGTCGGCTCTCCGTGCCGGACACGGCCCGGGTGCGGCCGAAGACTCTGCCGACAAGTCCGAACGCGTTCGGGCCCGGGGACCGACCGGATGACCCGTCTCAGCGAAGTTTGACGAGTCTCACCGAAGTTTGACTGCGCAGCTCAGCCCCGGCGCATGCTGCTGCTGGCGTTCCGAGCATGATTGGCGTCGTGGAGAGCGCAGCTGAGAAGGTCAAGGTCTGGTTCCGGTTCGTCCCGCGCGAGGGATGGTTCCCGCAGGACACCGAGGGTCTGTGGGCGACAAGGCTCAGCGCCGACACGGCCTCGATCGAAAACGTCCCGTTCCTCCAGGACGGTGTTGCCGAGGGGGACGTCGTGCGGTTCCAGACCGACTCGGACGGGCTGCACTGGGCCGTCGGGCGGGTCAGCTCGGCCGGCAACTGCACGGTACGCGTCGTACCCATCCCTTCCGGGCCGTTGGGGCGCAGTCCTCAAGCAGTGCACCAGCGCCTGGCCGCCTTCCACCTCGGCGGCGAGGTCATGAGCGCGGACTTCCCCATGGTGGCCTTCAACATCCCGGCCGACGCGGACTTCGCCGGGATCAAGGCGCTCCTGGACCAGGGGCAGGACGAGGGCTGGTGGCACTACGAAGTAGGCTGCGGCACAGATGAGTGGTGGAACGCCTGATCCTCTCGGAGCTCGGCGCCGGCATCCGTACCGACCTGCTCGGCCCCTGCGACATCTACTTCCACCAGCGCCTTCGATCTCAACGCAGCCCCCTCGAAGCAGCGGTCAAACTTCGTTGAAACTCGTCAAACTTCGATGAGACGGGTCAGCAGCGCAGGCCGGTGCTGGCCGACTCCCGCTGCTGCACCGCCGGACAGCCGGGTGCAGCGCGCCGGACCGGCGAAGCCGGGTGCAGCACGGGCGCCCTTGCTGCACCAGCGGTCGGCTAAGGTGCTGCACGCGAACCCGATCCTCGCCGACCGTGAGCTGTCGGCACCTGCTGACCCGTCTCATCGAAGTTTGACGCGTCTCACCGAAGTTTGACTGCGGGCTGCCGGGCCGTGAGCGCTCAGGTCCGGTCAGCGCCGAATAGCGGCTCGAGCGGGTCACCCTCGAACCCGATGACGAGGTAGGCCGACGCGACCGGCCCCCAGGAGAGCTCTGCGAGCCGGGCGAGGACCTCCGCCTCGGACGGAAGCACGGCCGGGTCCAGGCCAAGGGCGCGGGCCGCCCGGTCACGGCGGTCGTCGAGGTCGGGCAGGTCCTCGCGGTACTCGTCGGCGAGGGTGCGGAGCTGCTCGGCCGTCCGGCCGGGAGCGTCCCGCCACCACGGCGCCACCAGGCACAGCCGCACCAGCTCGAGCAGCCCGACAGCGATCGGGCCGGCCTCGCCGTCGAGGCTCACGTACACCACCGGGCGCTCCTCACCGCCCTCTCCGACGAAGCAGAAGGCGTCTCCGCTGCCCGCTCGTGCGAACTGCTCCAACCGGGCCCCGGAGGCGAGACGGATCCCCTCCTCCAGTTCGTGATCAGCTGGGCTCGTCGCATCCAGATCGGCGACCCGGGTGAAGAACGCGATGACCTCCTCATCGCCGGCCAAGCGGGGCAGCAACACGTCAGAGCGAGCCGGGCCGCCGATGCCGCCGGACGTCGCAGTCGATCTGTTCACCCCGCCACCGTATCCAGACTCCCGGCACGGGCCGCCACCTGGGACAACACCATAGGCAAGCACACTCCCCGCAACACCGAGGTCAAACTCCGATGAGACAAACCCTCGCCGATCAAACTTCGGTGAGACTCGTCAAAGTTCGATGAGACGGGTCACCTGCTGACCGCTGCCAAGCGAACTTGACCGATTGACAAGCGATCTTGATTACAGCCAGGGGATTGGCACTTGTGTCAAAGGTGCGTCGATGCCCTCTTGCTTCCATGGGCGGCAGTCGCCACGCTCGATCCATGCGCGAACTGATCTACTTATCCGAACGCAAGCTCGCCCAGTTCCACGAGGATGCGAAGCCCCGTCGGTGGCTGCCGCAAGTTAGCAGGTGGAGCGCGAAGGCCCCGATGGGGTTAGGAGAGCTCGAGGTCTCCTTGGCGGACCAGGCCACCCCACAGCGCCCGAACTTGGAGAGGGTGCTGCGACACCTTGATTCGTTGATCCCGCAACCCGTCCCGTATTTCGAGGCGGGTCCCGATGCTGGGCAGTGGGTGCGCTTCAGGACGCGCTTGAACTATCAAATCGTCCGCCCGGTGACTGACAGTATCGACGGCGATATTGTCGACGAGCCTGTTGGCCCTCCGGCCGTGATCTTCTGGGAACCGCACTCGCGTTGGGAGCCCTGGGACAACCCCACGCCGCGTCTTGTGCTGCATGGCTCCCCCGAGCACCTCGTGGGCGTCCCTTCTGCCGAGCGCACTACTGCGGAGGGCCTGTCTGTGTCCCGAAGCTTTCCCCCAGGGTTCATGGACCTGCTGTACGGCAACATGCCCCGCAACGGTGAACAGCCTGGTGGGGCACTAGCGAATCTGCTCCATCAACTCGATCAGGTGATGCCGCCGCAGGCTGCTGGTCTCCTCACCGGTTATGCAAAAGTGACATTTGCTCTGGAGGTGCCCTTCGACGTTGGCGGACGTCGCGCGATGACTGCGGCTATCGTTGCCAGCCCCCTGTACGTCGAGAGCGCGCGTGATGTCGAGCGCCTCACGGGGCCCCCGTCTCGTTGGTGGCGGCGCCGCGCCGCCACCAACGAGACGGGGGCGAGCGGGTGACGAGCGGAACCCCTCGCGATGGTCAAAATCGGTTGGCAATCGGTCAAGGTTGCCTGTCAAAGTGACCCGTCTCAGTGAAGTTTGACCGTTCTCAACGAAGTTTGACCGCGTGGCTTCTAAGCTCTGGACCCGGTTTCGGATCGGCCTGGGAGACGGATGCCTGAACTCGCGCGGGCCTACGGCGATGAGGCGTTGTCGGCGTTCGACGTGACCTTCCGCCATGGTGACGAACTCCGGCGGATGCCTCTTGGAGGGTGCTGGGACGTACGGTTCGAGGATGTCGAGCCGGTGCGGAAGTTCAACTGGGCCAAGGGTGGCGAGAGTTTCGCGGGCCTGTACTACTCGGTGACGGTGGGCGGCCACGTCGGTTACGAGTCGTGGCTGGAGCGGGACCGGCTGATCCTGTTGGACCGCGATCCGCGGGTGGTGGCGGTCGCCTCGCAGCCGTTCTGGCTGCACTGGCACGACGGCCGGCGTCAACGGCGGCACGCACCGGACTACTTCGTACGCCTGGCCGACGGCCGGGCCCGGGTGGTCGACGTGCGGGCGGCTGACCGCTTGGACGGACAGGCACTGGCGGCGTTCGCGGCGACGAGCCGGGCCTGCGAGGCCGCCGGGTGGGGGTTCGAACGGGTGGGGACTCCGGATCCGGTGCTGATGGAGAACGTGCGCTGGCTGTCGCGCTATCGCAGGCGAAGGGCCGGAGGGCCGGCGGAAGTTGCGGCCCGGCTGGTCGAAGTCTTCGCGGATCCGCTGCCGTTGTGGGGCGGTGCCGAGCAGGTCGGGGACCGGCTGCTCGTCCTTCCAGTGCTGTTCCACCTGCTGTGGTCGGGCGTCCTGGCGGCGGAGTTGGAGTCCGAACTCCTCGGAACGGGGAGCCTGGTCTGGGCCGAAAGGCGGCAGGGGTGAGCGAGTTGAGGCGTCCGGTCCAGGTCGCGGTCGGGGACCGGGTCCGGTTCGACGGCCAGGTCCGCGGGGTGCTCGCGGTGTCGGCGCTGGCCGTGACACTGTCCGACGACGACTCCCCCTACCGGGCCGTCCCGCTGTTGGAACTGTTCGGGGCCGACGGCTTCGAGGTCCTGACCGGCCCGGCCCGGATGCCGCTGCCGCCGGTGTCGCTGTTGGAGACACTGCCGCCGGAGGTACTGGCGAAGGCGCTGTGGTGGGAGGGCCACATCCTCGAGGTGCTGCACGGCCTGCCGTTCGGCGCCGCCCCCGGCACGGCTCCCCGCCCCGAGTACGCGCCCGGCCAGTCGCTCACCGCCCGGCAGCGGGTCAAAGCCGCCGAACTGACACGGGCCGGACACCAGGTGACGGCGAGCGCGGTCGGCCACCACCGGCGCCGCTACCAGCAGGACGGCGTGCTCGGCCTGGTCGACTACCGGCCGGTCCGCAAGAAGCCGGAGTTCGGCGAGGTGGACGAGCGGGTCGTGTCGGCGATGCGGGCGGCGGTCAAAGAAGGCATCGACAGCTCGACGAAGACGGGGTCCTACTTCCTCTGGCGGACCGGGGAGATCCTCAGGGCCAGCGAGGAGGGCCGGACGGTGAAGCTGCCCTCGCGCGCCACCCTCTACCGTCTGCTGGCCAAGCTGACGGAGGGCACCCACACCTTCAGCACCGCGACGACCCGCCGGTCCAAGGCCCATGGGGCGAAGACCCCGTTCGGTGAACTGCCGGCGTTCGCACCGGGCCAGATCATGCAGATCGACTCCACCCCGATGGACGTGATGGTCCTGCTGGACGACGGCGTCCCGGGGCGGATCGAGCTCACCGGGATGATCGACGTCGCCACCCGGACGCTGTCCGCCGCGGTGCTGCGGCCGACCACGAAGTCAGTCGACGCGAGCGTGTTGCTGGCCCGCACCGTCACCCCTGAGCTGATGCGGCCGGGCTGGGCGGAGGCCTTGCGGATGTCGCGCTCGGTGCTGCCGCACCGCCGACTGCTGTCCTTGGACGAGCGCCTGGAGCACGCGGCCGCACGGCCGGTAATCGTCCCGGAGATGATCGTCTGCGACAACGAGAACGTGTTCATCTCCCGCAACTTCAAGGCGTCCTGCCGGTTCCTGGAGATCGACTTCCAGCCCGCGCACAAGGGCTCCGGCTTCGAGAAGGGCCACATCGAGAAGATGCTGGCCTCGATCGCCACGCTGTTCGTCCAGTTCCTGCCCGGCCACCTGGGCCGCAGCACCGACCACCGCGGCCGCCATCCCGAGCGCGAGCGGCTCTGGTCGCTGATCGAACTCCAGGAACTCCTGGACGAGTGGATCGTCGCGCACTGGCAGAACCGGCCGCACGACGGCCTGCGCGACCCGGCCCACCCGAGCCGGATGTTCACCCCGAACGAGAAGTACGCGACCCTCGTCGAGGCCTGCGGCTACGTCCCCGTCGCGCTCAGCGGCGACGACTACGTCGAGCTCCTGCCGGCCGAGTGGCGGGCGGTCAACGACTACGGCATCAAGATCAAGCACCGCGTCTACGACAGTCCCGAGCTCGACCCGCTCCGCCGCCGGAACTCCGGCATCGCCGCCAAGCGCGGTCTCTGGGAGGTCCACCGCGACCCCTACGACGTCTCCCGCATCTGGGTGCGCGACCACCGCAGCGAACAGCGGCCCTGGGTCCAGGCGACCTGGAAGCACCTTCACCGGGCCCCGGTCCCCTTCGGCGACCTGGCCTGGGACCACGTCAGCCACCAACTGCCCGGCGCCACCGAGGCCGAGATCGCCGACGCGGTCGCCGCCTTCCTCACCCGCGCCCACGCCGGACCGGCCGGCCAGCCGAAAGCCAAGCAGACCGGGCGCGACCGGCGGGTCGCCGCCCGGACCAAGGCCGCCGGACCGGCCACTCCGCTTCCCTCCCCGGCCGCCGACAGCCCTGCGGCGGAGCCGAACCCACAGCCGCCACAGACCGAGGACAAGCTCGCCGACGTGATCCCGCTTGGCCTGTTCGACCCGCTCGAAGACCCCTGGAGGCGACGATGACCACGCCGGACGCCGACGACCCCGGACAGCACCTGACCACGAAGGAGGGCTGGCGCAGGTTCACCCTCGGCCGGCCTGAGGCACCGCAACTGCCGGCCCCGGAGCAGTACGCCCTCCTCGCGGAGCCGATCCGCAGGAACTACGACGAGATCCGGATCGACCACCACGCCCGGCTGATGGTGGTGGCCACCTCTACGGTCCGACACACCGTCACCACCGGCCGCCGCTTGGTGATGCTGAACCGGCACGCGATCAGCGCCCGCCGGGGCCTGATCGTCTCCGGCCCGGCCGGCACCGGCAAGACGATCGCCGTTACCCAGCTCGGCCTGGCGCACGAACTCGGCGACCGCGCCGTCCACCACGGCGCCCACGGCCGGATCCCGGTCCTCTACGCCACCGTCCCGCCGGCCGCGACCGCCCGCATGATCGCCGCCGAGTTCGCCCGCTTCCTCGGCCTGCCGATCCACCGGAGGCTCAACACCGCCGACATCATCGAGTCGGTCGTCGGCGTCTGCACCAAGGTCCGCACCGGCCTGGTGATCGTCGACGAGGTCCACAACATCTCCCTGGCCACCCGCCAAGGCGCCGAAGTATCCGACACCCTGAAGTACTTCTCCGAACGCATCCCCGCGACGTTCGTCTACGCCGGCATCGACATCGAGCACAGCACGATCCTCCAGGGCACCCGCGGCGCACAGATCGCCGGCCGCTTCACCCTGATCCCCACCCACCCCTTCCCCTACGGCGAAGAGTGGAAGGGCCTGGTCAAGACCATGGAAGCCACTCTGCTGCTGCACCGGCACAAACCCGGCACCCTCGCCGGGCTCGACCACTACCTCCACGAACGCACCGGCGGCATGATCGGCGCCCTCTCCCACCAGATCCGGGGCGCAGCCATCGACGCCATCCTCACCGGCGACGAAGAGGTCACCCGGAGCGGGCTCGAAGCGGTCCCCCTCGACTTCACCGCCACCAACCAGCACCGCAAGAAGCGAAAGAACGACGAGTGACCGTCCCTGGCATCAGCACCGCACTGATCCCGAAACTGCCCGTCCAGGTCTTCCCCCGGCCCTGCGAAGGCGTCGAGGCGTTCATCGCCCGCCTCGCCGAAGCGAACTTCCTCAAGCCCAGCCAACTCCGGTCCTACCTCTGCGACCCGCCCGGCCACCGCAGCACCATCAGCTGGCCCAGGCTCATCGCCGCCACCGGCCGCAGCCTCGAAGAGCTCCAGAACACCCTGGAACGGACCCCGCCCTGGACCATCACCCACCCGGCCTGCGACTACTGCGGCCGACGCCCCCAGCGGGGCGAGCGCCTCCAGT
The DNA here is from genome assembly GCF_026802215.1 of Kitasatospora sp. YST-16. Taxonomy (NCBI): domain Bacteria; kingdom Bacillati; phylum Actinomycetota; class Actinomycetes; order Kitasatosporales; family Streptomycetaceae; genus Kitasatospora; species Kitasatospora sp. YST-16. Next base: position 7,236,587 of record NZ_CP113837.1, on the reverse strand, counting down.
CCCATCCCTGGTGGTGCTCGCCCCGCTGCAGACGCCGAAGCCTCCTGCTCGACTACGCCCCCTCCAGCCGCAACGTCCTCCCCGGCCAGAAGGTGACCCTCGTCTGCATCGGCTGCGGCACCCAGGTGATCCGTCGGGCGAACAGCACCCGCAACACCTGTTCGAAGCGCTGCCACGCAATCAGCGTCCGCCTCCGCGAAGCTGAACTCGCCCTCTACGAGAACCCCAACGCCGTCGAACCCGACGACGTCTGAGCACAGCGGTCAAACTTCGATGAGACAAACCGCCACCGGTCAAACTTCGATGAGACTCGTCAAACTTCGCTGAGACAGGTCACCGGACCGCTCCGTCCCCGTGGCGTCCATTCTTCGGGCCGCCGTTTAGCTTCCGATCGGTCGGTTGCTATATTCCTGGCCGTTGCCCCGGCACCGGTCGGGTGCCGCTGCGGAAGGGGAACGCCATGCCCGGAGTCCGGATCGCCGCTCTCGGCCACCACCAGCCCGGCCGGGTGCTCGGCAACGACGAGCTGGCGACGATGGTGGACACCAATGACGAGTGGATCCGGCGGCGCACCGGGATCGTGACCCGGCGGATCGCCGGGCCGGACGAGTCGGTGACCGACCTGGCGGCGGGGGCCGCGGCGAAGGCGCTGGCGGCCTCGGGGCTGGACCCGGCGGACATCGGGCAGGTCACGGTGGCCACCTGCAGCGCGGTGGACCGCTGCCCGTCGATCGCGGCGCAGGTCGCGGGCCGGCTGGGCATCCCGTCCGCGGTGGCGTTCGACCTGAACAACGGCTGCGCCGGGTTCTGCACCGCGCTGTCGGTGGCGAACCACTCGCTGCTGGCGGGCGGCGCCAAGCACGCGCTGGTGATCGGCGCGGAGAAGATGTCGGACCTGGTCGACTGGACGGACCGGCGCAGCTGCATCCTGCTGGGCGACGGCGCGGGCGCGGCGGTGCTGTCGGCCACCGACGGGGACACCAGCGCGATCGGCCCGGCGGTCTGGGGTTCGGACCCGTCGCGGGCGAGCGCGGTGCGGCTGCTGGGCGAGTGGCACCCGCAGTTCGAGCAGGACGGCCAGGCGGTGTTCCGGTGGGCCACCACCGAGCTGCCCGCGCTGGCCGAACAGGCGTGCCGGGCGGCCGGGTTGAGCCCGGCGGAGCTGGACGGGGTGGTGACCCACCAGGCGAACCTGCGGATCATCGAGTCGCTGGTGCAGAAGCTCGGGCTGCGCGAGGACGCGGTGATCGCCCGGGACGTGGTGGACTCCGGCAACACCTCGGCGGCCTCCGTGCCGCTGGCGCTGGCGAAGCTGGTGGAGCGCGGCGAGCTGCGCTCCGGCGCCCGGGTGCTGCTGTTCGCGTTCGGCGGCGGCCTGTCCTGGGCCGGCCAGGTGGTCACCTGCCCGTGAGACCGACCCGGGCCGGCCCAGGGGACGGCCCAGGCCCGACCCAGGACGGTCCAGGCCCGACCCAGGGGACGGCCCAGGGCCGGCCGCCGGGGTCGGGCAGCGGGTTCAGCAGCGGGTGCAGGTGATGGTGAGCGCGATCTTCTCGGGCGGCGGCGGGGAGTTCAGGTAGGGGGCGATCCAGCCCGCGAAGCCGTCGTCGCCCTGGATCGGGCCGTAGTGCCAGCGCTGGTCGGGCGCCAGTGGGGTGCCGTCGGCGTTGGTGATGTGCGGGTCGCTGGGGGTCCAGCCCTGGGGGCAGCGGGCGACCACGCCGCCGGAGGAGCCGACTGCGGTGACCGTCTCGACGTTCGGGTCGGCCGCTGCGGCGGCCGGTCCGGCGGCCACCGGGACCAGGGCGGCCAGGGCGGCGGCCAGGGCGAGGCCGGCGCCGAGGATGCGCTTGCGCGTCATGGGGGTCCTTCCGTTGCTCGCGCCGCCCCCGTCGGTTCGTGGGCGGTCGACCGGCATCATCTCCGTCACGCAGCGTGATATCACCAGCGCTGCCCGCAACCACTCGTTCGGCCGGAGCGCGGGGGCGGGGGTGGTGCGGGGGCGAGCTTTGCCCGCGGTGATCGAGTGCGGGCAAGATAGCGGGGTGACCCTCCTGGACCTGATGCCGAAACCCGCCACGCCCGACTCGCTGTTCGAGACCTTCGCCGAGTGGGCGTCGGAGCGCGGCATCACCCTCTACCCCGCCCAGGAGGAGGCGCTGATCGAGCTGGTCTCCGGGAACAACGTGATCCTGGCGACCCCGACCGGGTCGGGCAAGTCCCTGGTCGCGGCGGGCGCGCACTTCGCCGCGCTGGCCGAGGGCAAGCGGACGTTCTACACCGCGCCGATCAAGGCGCTGGTGTCGGAGAAGTTCTTCGACCTGTGCAAGGTCTTCGGCACCGAGCAGGTCGGCATGATGACCGGCGACGCCTCGGTGAACCCGACCGCGCCGATCATCTGCTGCACCGCCGAGGTGCTGGCGCAGATCGCCCTGCACGACGGCCCGCGCGCCGACATCGGCCAGGTCGTGATGGACGAGTTCCACTTCTACGCCGAGCCGGACCGCGGCTGGGCCTGGCAGATCCCGATCCTGGAGCTGCCGCAGGTGCAGTTCCTGCTGATGTCGGCGACCCTCGGCGACGTCCGCCGCTTCGAGGAGGACCTGACCCGCCGCACCGGCCGCCCGACCACGGTCGTCCGCTCGGCGACCCGCCCGGTGCCGCTGTTCTACGAGTACCGGCGCACCAACCTGCACGACACGCTGGAGGAGCTGCTGACCACCGGCCAGGCGCCGGTGTACGTCGTGCACTTCACGCAGAAGGAGGCGGTGGAGCGGGCGCAGTCCCTGATGAGCATCAACATGTGCTCGAAGCAGGAGAAGGACGCGATCGCCTCGCTGATCGGCAACTTCCGCTTCACCACCAAGTTCGGCCGCAACCTGTCCCGGTACGTGCGGCACGGCATCGGCGTGCACCACGCGGGCATGCTGCCCAAGTACCGCCGCCTGGTGGAGCGCCTGGCGCAGGCGGGCCTGCTGAAGGTGATCTGCGGCACCGACACGCTCGGCGTGGGCGTCAACGTGCCGATCCGCACGGTGCTGTTCACCGCGCTGTCCAAGTACGACGGGCAGCGGGTGCGGATCCTGCGGGCCCGCGAGTTCCACCAGATCGCCGGGCGGGCGGGCCGGGCCGGGTTCGACACCGTCGGCCAGGTGGTGGCGCAGGCCCCCGAGCACGTGGTGGAGAACGACCGGGCGCTGGCCAAGGCCGGCGACGACCCGAAGAAGCGCAAGAAGGTGGTCCGCAAGAAGGCCCCGGACGGCTTCGTGTCCTGGACCGAGGAGACCTTCGAGCGGCTGATCGGGGCCGACCCGGAGCCGCTGGTGTCCCGATTCAAGGTCAGCCACGCGATGCTGCTGTCGGTGATCGGCCGCCCGGGCAACGCCTTCGACGCGATGCGCAAGCTGCTCACCGACAACCACGAGGACCGCGCCGCCCAGCGCCGCCACATCCGCACCGCGATCGCCATCTACCGCTCGCTGCGGGAGGGCGGCGTGGTCGAGCAGTTCGACGAGCCGGACGCCGAGGGCCGCATCGCCCGCCTGACCCTCGACCTGCAGGAGAACTTCGCGCTCAACCAGCCGCTGTCCACCTTCGCGCTGGCCGCCTTCGACCTGCTCGACCCCGAGTCGCCCTCGTACTCCCTGGACGTGGTCTCGGTCGTCGAGGCCACCCTCGACGACCCGCGGCAGATCCTCGCCTCGCAGGAGAACAAGGCCCGCGGCGAGGCCGTCGCCGAGATGAAGCGCGACGGCGTCGAGTACGAGGAGCGGATGAACCGGCTCCAGGAGATCAGCTACCCGAAGCCGCTGGAGGAGCAGCTCGGCCACGCCTACGAGGTGTACCGCCGGGCGCACCCGTGGATCGGCGACCACCCGCTGCGGCCCAAGTCCGTGGTGCGCGACCTGTACGAGCGCGCGATGACCTTCACCGACTACGTGGGCTTCTACGAACTGGCCCGCACCGAGGGCATCGTGCTGCGCTACCTGGCGGGCGCGTACAAGGCGCTGGAGCAGACCGTCCCGGACGACATCAAGACCGACGACCTCAAGGACGTCATCGCCTGGCTCGGCGAGCTGGTCCGGCAGGTCGACTCCTCGCTGCTGGACGAGTGGGAGGCGCTCGCCAACCCGACCGAACCGGAGGCCGCCGAGGTCCGCCTGGACGACAAGCCCGCGCCCGTCACGGCCAACGCCCGGGCCTTCCGCGTCCTGGTCCGCAACGAGCTGTTCCGCCGGGTCGAGCTGTGCGCCCTGGAGCACTACGACGAGTTGGCCGAACTCGACGGCGAGGACGGCTGGGACGCCGACCGCTGGGCCGACGCGATGGACGGGTACTGGGAGGAGTACGACGACCTGTTCACCGGCCCGAACGCGCGCGGCCCGAAGATGCTGCTGATCGAGGAGGTCGAGGACGAGGGCCTGTGGCGGGTCCGGCAGATCTTCGACGACCCGAACGGCGACCACGACTGGGGCATCTCCGCCGAGGTCGACCTGTACGGCTCGGACGAGGAGGGGCGCGCCGTCGTCAAGGTCACCTCGGTCGGCGCGCACTGACCCGCCCCGTCAGGACCCCGGCTGCTGCGCCCCGTAGTGCGCGAGGTACGCCAGCAGCCGGTCGGTGACACGCTGTCGAGTTCCCGGAGCAGCCGAGCGTCGCGGTGGTAGGTCAGGAAGTCCGCCGGCAGCGCCAGCCCGAGCGCGGCCACCGCCCGTTCCAGGTCCGCGAGTTCGGCCGCCCGCCCGGACGGCTCGCCGCTCGGGCCGCCCAACCAGTCGAACGCCCCGGTGAACAGCGCGGCGTCGAGCGGGGGCACGCTGTCGTACGGGTAGCGCTCGTAGGTGTAGGCGCAGTCCCGGTACGGGCCGAGGTCGGTGTTGCACCAGCTGGCTTCGAAGCGGACGGTCATCGGGGCCTCGGCGGTTCGGCGGGGTGTCGGCGTCCCCGCAGGCTAGCGGTGCCCGCCGACAGTGCGGTGCGGGCCCGTACGATGGCGCGATGGAAGAGCTGGTGCGGGTGCCGCCGGAGGTCCGGGAGCGGTTCGCCGTCCGGTTCGGGCGCGGGGTGGCGGGGTGGTGCGACGAACTGCCTGCCCTGGTTGGCGAGTTGGCCGGGCGGTGGGGGCTGGAGGTGGCCGCGGCGGGCGGCGGCGGCACCTCGCGGGTGTTCCGGTGCGTGCGCGGCGGTGAGGTGGTGTGGCTGAAGCTCACCCCGGAGCCGCCGATCGCCCGCGAGGAGGCCGAGGCGCTGCGGCACTGGGCGGCCGTGCCCTCGGTGGTTCCGCTGCTCGCCGCGGACCTCCCGGCCGGGGCCCTGCTGCTGGCGGACGTCCGGCCCGGTACGACGCTGCGGAAACTCGGCTGGAACCTGCCGGAAGTCGCCGCCCTGCTACGGAACTTGCGCACCCCCGCCGAGCCGGGGGCGGACTCGGCGCTGCGGCCGCTCGCCGACCGGGTCGCCTTCCTCTTCGACCTCGCCGCGCGCCGGGGCAGGCCCGTCCCGGCCGCGCAGCGGGCGGCCGCCCTGGAACTCGCCTCCGGCGGACCGGTCGGACTCGTCCACGGCGACCTCCACCCGTCCAACGTGCTGGCCGGCCCGGACGGCCGCCCGGTGGCGATCGACCCGCGGCCGTCCTGGGGCGACCCGGACTTCGACGCGATCGACTGGGTGCTGGAAGGCAGCACCGGCCCGGGCGCCCTGGAACGGCGGATCGCCGAACTGGCCGCCCTCGTCCCCGGCCTCTCCCCCGACCGCCTGCTGGCCTGGTGCCGGGCCCTGAGCGTCCTGACCGCCAACCCCCTGCCGGCCTGATCGGCTCTCAGCGGGCGTCGGGTGCGGCAATGTCCGTTTCGTCGCTGCACGTTCGTGCGGGGTCTTCGGGAACCGGTGGCGGTTGAGGCGTCCTCGGTGGTGCGCCGGCGCGGTGAGTGAGCGCAAGGCGCATCCGGGTGACGTGTCCGACGCGCAGTGGTCGCCGGTCGAGCCGATCCTGCCGGTCCCGCCCGGCCGAACTCGACGCGGAACACGCCGGCCTCGTCGTCGAGACCGAATTCGATGCCCCGGTCGGTGGACGCCCACTATCGTGGAATCTGCGCAGGACAGGACGGGCTGGGGGGAACCTTGTACTACAGCGGCTTGGGGCTTGACCGGGTTGGCGGCCGGCGTACCGACTCGGAGTGGGTGGCCGGGCTGTTGAAGAGCCCCGGTACCCAGGTGATTCCCTTGTGGCGGGACCACTGTCTGGTCCGCGACGACAGGCCCGTCCGGCTGCCGCTGGCCGAGGCGCGCGGCATCCTCGACGCCGCCGACGACCAGGTGTTCCTCGGCATGGACGGAGAGGCCGCGGTGTTCGCGGCCGACGTGTCCCGCGTCGACCGGTCCGACGCCGTCGAACTGGCCACCGCGGACACGGTGCTGGAGGTGCGAGCCATGGTTCCCACCATCACGCCGGACGAGGCGGGCCTGCTCGCGTATGCCCGTGGAATCCTGCACTGGAACCGGAATCAGCGGTTCTGCGGTGCGTGCGGCGGTCCGGCCGTCCCCAGCAACGGTGGCCACCTGCGGACCTGTCAGGGCTGCGGAAAGCTGCTCTTCCCGCGGATCGAACCGGCCGTGATCGTGCTGGTCGAACTACCCGGCACGCCTCGGCGCTGCCTGCTCGGCCGGCACGCGGGATCCGGTCCGGACCGCTTCAGCACGCTGGCCGGGTTCGTCGAGATCGGGGAGAACCTCGAGGACGCGGTGCGCCGCGAGGTCGCCGAAGAGGCCGGTGTCGAGGTGGGGACGATCACCTACCAGGGATCCCAGTCGTGGCCGTTCCCGTCCGGGATGATGATCGGGTTCCGCGCCGAGGCCGTTTCCGACCGGATCGACGTGGACAACGTGGAGGTGGTGGAGGCACGTTGGTTCACGGCGGCCGAACTCCGGTCGCGAATCACGGGCTCCGCTGTCGACGGGCCCTACCGGGTCGACTCGATCGACAAGGTGCTCATCGACCAGTGGCTGGCCGACGTGGAGTGAGTCGGCTTGCCGCACTGTTGGCTTGCCACACTGCTGGGGGAATGTGAGCCGAACCCGACGCGGAACGCGCCGACCTGGCAACCGCCCGCAGAGTCGTCCTGTCCCTCGGCGACGGCGAGCCCGCCGGCGACCGGATGCCGGGCCGGGGACGGGTCAGCGCCGGTGCCGGGCTCAGCGCGGGGTGAGGCCGTCCAGGACCAGGTCGACCAGGGCGGTGACGAAGGCGGGGGTGACGGGTTCGCCGAGCAGCAGGTGGCGGGCGAACAGCGGGCTCATCAGGGCTTCGACGGCGGCCCGGGGGTCGGCGTCGGGGCGGATCTCGCCGCGGGCGGCGGCGCGGTGCAGGAGCTGTTCGGCGCGGGTGAGGCGGTCGGCCCAGTAGGCGTCGCGGCCGCTGCGGGTCTCGGCGGTGGCGGGGGCGATGCTCAGGTGCAGCAGGGCGGGGCCCTCGGGGGTGTCGAGGAAGGCGCCGAGGGCGGTGAGGAGTCGGCGCAGGTCCTCGCGCAGGCTGCCGGTGTCGGGCAGCGGCATGGCCTGGTCGGTGTAGTCGGCGAGGGCTTCGCGCAGCAGGTCCTCGCGCGTCCCCCAGTTCCGGTAGATCGAGGTCTCGTGCACTCCGGCCGCGGCGGCGACCGCGGCAACGGTGGCGGCCTCCAGGCCGCCCTCGGCGAGCAGCCGCACGGTGGCGTCCAGTACGGCCCGGCGCATCGCGGCGCCGCGGCGGCGCAGCGGGGCGGCGGCCTTGGCCTGGGGGGTCTCGTCCTGGGGCACACCGGGAGCCTAACGCAAGGCTCCTTGCGTTGCACCGGGCTGCGACGTAGCCTCGACAACGCAAGTCACCTTGCGATATCCCGCCGTACGCCGGGGTGTCGTGAGCGGCAACGAGGCCGCCGACGGCTCGCCGCCGGCCGGAGAGGAACGAGATCCATGGCTACGATGCGCGCCGTCCGCCTGCACCTGCCCACCCGCACGCTGAGCGTGGAGGAGGTGGAGCGTCCGGTGCCCGGCCCCGGCCAGGTGCTGGTGAAGGTCGAGGCGGCCGGCGTCTGCCTGTCCGACGTGCACCTGATCGAGGGCTCGCTCACCCCGCTGTACCTGCCCGGCGAGAGTGTCACGCTGGGGCACGAAGTCGCGGGCACCGTCGCAGAGTTGGGCACGGAAGCCGGCCGCTGGCAGGTCGGTGACCGGGTGGTGCTGCAGGCCGGCGAGAAGCGCGACGGGATCACCTGGACCCGCGGCGTGGACTACGACGGCGGCTGGGCCGAGTACGCGCTGGCCCGGGTCGACACGCTGTTCGCGCTGCCCGACTCGATCCCGTTCGAGCAGGGCTCGATCATCCCGGACGCGGTCTCCACCCCGTGGGGCGCGGTGACCACCACCGGCGGCGTCCGGCCCGCCGAGCCGGTCGGCGTCTGGGGCGTCGGCGGCCTGGGCGCGCACGGCGTGCAACTGCTGCGGGCGATCGGCGCCAACCCGATCGTGGCCGTCGACCCGGCGCCCGCCGCCCGCGAGCGCGCCCTCGCCTTCGGCGCGGACCTCGCCCTGGACCCGTCCGACCCCGAGCTCGCCGTCAGGATCGGCGCGGCCACCGGCGGCGCGGGCCTGGCCGCCGCGTTCGACTTCGCGGGCGTCCCCGCCGTCCGCGAGCAGGCCATGAAGGTGCTCGGCGCGCACGGCCGGCTGGTGCTGGTCGGCCTCACCGACCAGCCGCTGACGGTCACCGACAGCATCCGCTTCTCCTACCTCCAGCAGCAGATCCTCGGCCACTACGGCTCCGAGGAGGACGCCGTCCCCCAGCTGATCTCCCTCGCCGCGGGCGGCCGGCTGGACTTCTCCCGCTCCGTCAGCGAGGTCCTCCCGCTGGAGCGGGCCGCCGAGGCCGTCGAGCGGCTGCAGACCAAGCAGGGCAACCCGATCCGGCTGATCCTCAAGCCCTGAGGGCCCGTCAGGGGTGCTGCTAGGCTGCGGCCGTGTTCGAGTACCACGGCTGGATCAAGGTCCTGATCAGCGCCGCCGCCGAGGAGGACGACTCCGAACCGGCCCGCACCATGGCGGCCGTCGAGGACATCGGGCGGCGCATCCAGGAGATCCACACCCCCTACCTGCTCGACGTGAGGTGGATGAACGGCGAGGCGTTCGTCCACCTCGCGGGCGCCCCCAACCACCGCGACCCGGAGATCCTCCGTTTCTTCGCGGAGGTCGGCGAGCGGGCCCCGGGGTCGTACGGCCTGCTGCACGTGCGGGACGACGAGGACCCCCAGTGGTGGAACGGGGTCCGGGTGCTGCGGATGGTGCGCGGGGCGGTGACCGAGCACCCGGAGCCGCTGCTGTCGCCCTGCATCCCCGTCCTGGAGGACCCGGACCCGCTCACCCTCACGTCCGAGGAGTAGCCGCTCAGACCGCCTCCGCCGGTTCCGCGAGCGCGGGGGCCGGGGTCGGGCGGTGCCAGGCGGCGATCCACAGGGCGGTCAGGGCGGCGGCGGTGCCCGCGGTGGCCATGGCGGGGCCGGTGCCGGTGAGGGTGGCGGCGGTGCCGAAGAGGGCGGGGCCGATGCCCTGGAGGGTCATGTTGCCGGAGCCGAGCAGGGTGAACGCCTGGCCCTGGGCGTCCGCGGGGAGCGCGTCCAGGAACGGGCGCTGGAGGCCGAGCGCGTAGGCGAAGCCGAAACCGGCGGCCAGCAGGGCGGCGGCGCACAGCGGGAGCGGGACGGGCAGCGCGAAGACCAGCAGCGGCAGGCCCATCAGCGCGGCCAGCGGCGCCACCAGGCGCTCCCGGGTGGCGGGGGCGGCGAACCGGCCGACCAGCAGGTCCCCGACGAGCATCCCGACCGGCAGGCAGGCCAGCAGGAAGCCGTAGCCGCCGGCCGGGAAGCCCCGTGCCCCGGCGTACGCGATGACCAGCGACTCGGCGCCGGTCACCGCGGCGGACGGCAGCCACTGGGCGAGCAGCAGGCGGCGGACCGGGGTGCGGCGCAGCAGGTCGCCGTTGCCGCGCAGGCTCTGCCGGAGCACCGAACCGGTGGCGCGCCGCAGCGGCGGCAGGTCGGGCAGCCGCAGCCGGATTGCCAGCGCGTTGGCGAGGTGCAGCCCGGCGGCGACCAGCAGCGCGCCGGGCGGGCCGAGCAGGGCGACCGTCACGCCGCCGCCGGCCAGACCGAGCAGTTGCGCGCCGGAGGAGGCGACGTTGGTCAGCGAACGGCCGAGCACGTACGCGTCGCCCCGCAGGGTCTCGGCGACCAGCCGGCCGGACGCCCCGTTGAAGACGGGGGTGAGCACCGCGACCGCGCCGACCAGCAGCAGGCTGGCCGCGACCGGCATCCGCACCAGGGCGAGCAGGGCGGCGGCGGTCGCGTCCAGCAGGTACCCGGCGGTGATCAGCAGCCGGGGGCGCAGGCTGTCGGTGAGCGAGCCGAGCAGCATCGAACCGAGCAGCTGCGGCAGGAACCCGATGCCGAAGGCGACGGCGCTCAGCAGGGCGGAGCCGGTGCCCGCGTAGATCAGCACGGCCAGGGTGGTGATCCGCAGCGAGTCCCCGACGATGCCGAGGGTGCGGGTGGTGAACAGCAGTCGGAAGCGCGGGTCGCCCAGCACCTCGCGGTAGGTCGTCATGGCGGCGAGCCTGACGTCCGGGGGGCGGTGCGGGCGAGAGATTCGTCCCTGGACGTAAGGTCGGGGGGCGGCGGGCGGCCGTCGGCGCGTCACCGGGAAGCGTGGAGAGTGTGGAGGGAGTGCCGGGTGCTGAGGTACGAGGTGGCCGCGGAGGACCTGGTGCGCAGCCGGTTCGCGCTCTCGCCCGCGTTCGAACTGGCCAACCTGCTGCGGCTGTTGGACCGGGGCGGGGAGCGGTCGCTGCCGCCGGGGTGGCGGGAGCGGCTGCGCCCGGCGTTCCTGCGGCTGCGGGCGGATCCGGCGGTGCGGGCCGCGCTGGCGCTGCACAACGAGAAGTTCGGGGCGGACTTCATCGCCATCCCGCCGCGCGGCATGGACCAGACCTGGGCGGACGACCTGGCGGCGATCCTGGCCGCCCCGCCGGAGCTGGCCCGGGCGGAGATCGCCCGCTGCCTGGCGGCCCGGCCCGACACCGACGGCCCGGCCCGGGCCGTGCTGGCGGCGCCGGACGCGGTCCGGCAGGTCGCCGGGGCGCTCGACCGGACCTGGCACGCGCTGCTGGCCCGGGACTGGCCGCAGCTGCGCGCCCTGTGCGAACGCGACGTGGTGCACCGGGCGGGCGAGTTGGGCCAGCGCGGCTGGGCGGCGGCGCTGGCCGGGCTGCACGAGAACGTCCGCTGGCGGGACGGCGGCATCGACGTCCCGCCGTTCGACGACGCCACCACCTACCCGCTGCGCGGCGCGGGGCTGCTGCTGGTGCCCTCGGTGTTCGTCTGGCCGAACGTCGCCGCGCACCACGACGAGCCGTGGCCGTGCACCCTGATCTACCCGGCCCGCGGCATCTCCGCCCTCTGGGAGCCGGGCGCCGCCGTCCCGCCCGACGCGCTGGCCGCCCTGCTCGGCCGCTCCCGGGCCCGCATCCTGGCCGCCCTGGACACCCCCGCCAGCACCACCCAGCTCGCCCGCAGCCTGCACCAGACCCCCGGCGCGGTCGCCGACCACCTCGCCGTCCTGCGCGCCGCCGGCCTCCTCTCCCGCGCCCGCGCGGGCCGCTCGGTCCTCTACCGCCGCACCCCGATGGGCGACGCCCTGATCGGCTCGGCCCCCTGACCGGTGCCGGGCCCGGTGCCGGTGCCGGGGCCCGGCGCCCGCCACCCGGGTTGTGGGCGGGCGTCGTTACAGTCCGGCCATGACTGACATCACTGCGGCGGACTCCGACTGGGACCGCCAACTGGCCGACGGTTTCGCCGTGTTGCTCGGGCGGCCGATCGAGGCGTTCGACGCCGGGGCCGTGTACGCGGCCGAGGTCGACGGCAACCTGCTGGCCGAGATCGGCTTCAGGCAGGAGCCGGCCTGGGTGCGTCCGGCCGCGCTGCGCGGGGAGGAGTCCGTGCCGGGGTTGTGGGTGTACGACGCGGGGCGCGAGCTGCCGCGGTTCGACGCCGCCCGGTCCCTGTTCGACTTCCCGGCGGGGGCGCCGGGGCGGGACGCGCTGCCGGCGGCGTTCCTGGCCGCGGTCGGGGCGGCCTGCTTCCGCCCGTCGCTGATCCGCGGAGCGGACCTCGCCCCGCTGGTCGAGGAGCACGGGGTCGACCTGGCCGACCCGGCCTGCCGGGGCGCCTGGTCGGTGTACTTCGCCCGGCTGGTGTCGGACGGCACCCTGTTCGGGGCGCTGGTCGCGGCGCTGCAAACCGGGCGGGGCCCGGCGGAGCTGCTGGAGTTCGAGTTCGAGCCGGAGGAGGAGGTCGAGGAGTCCTGGCGGGCGGGGCTGGCCGGGGTGGCGCACCCGGAGCTCCGGCACCACCTGGGTTTCTTCTGCACCGAGGGCGAGAGCGGCCTGATGCCGGTCGACCACGGGAGCACCGGGCACCGCCTGGACGGGGACGGCTGCGCGGGGGTGATGGGCTGGGAGGACGGGTACGGCCAGCTGGAGGTGAACGTCGTCCGGCTGAGCGAGCAGGTGGCCGGCCCGCACCGCTGAGCTCCGCGACGCCTGCCCCGTCTGCCCCGCCTCCCCCCTCCGGCCCAACTCCCCCGTCCGGCCCGTCCGGCCCGTCCGGCCCGTCCGGCTCGCTGCGGGAAATCCGTTGGCCCGGGGCGGGGCGGGGCTGAATGCTCGTCGCATGACGGAGCTGATCCTGCACGAGGGTGAGATCCCGGCCGACGCGGCGACGGTGCGTGCGTTGCTGCGCGAGCAGCGGCCGGAGTGGGCCGGGCTGCCGGTGGTGGCGGCGGGCGCGGGCACCGACAACCGGATGTTCCGGCTGGGCGACGGGCTGCTGGTGCGGCTGCCGCGCACCGCGGAGCACGCGGGGGCGCTGCGCAAGGAGCGGCGCTGGCTGCCCGCGATGGCCGCGCGGCTGGCGCCGCTGCGGGTGCCGGAGCCGGTGCACGCGGGGGTGCCGGGGGCGGCGTTCCCGCTGGACTGGTCGGTGTACCGGTGGATCGAGGGCGCGCCGCCGGGGCCGGGGACGGTGTCCGACTGGGCCGCGCTCGGCACCGCACTGGCCGGGGCGGTCCGGGCGCTGCACGCCGCGCCGCTGCCGGCGGCGGGTGAGCGGGCGGGCCTGGACGGTTACCGGGGACGGGAGTTGGGGCCCTGCGACGGGTGGGTGCAGCAGCGCCTGGCCGAGCTCCGGGCGACCGGCGGGGACGGTCTCGACCTGCCGCTGCTGGCCGGGCTGTGGCGGGCGGGGGTGGAGCTGCCCGCGCCGTCCGGGCCGCCGGTGTGGCTGCACGGCGACCTGAAGCCCGGCAACCTGCTGGTCCGGGACGGCGCGCTGCACGCGGTGATCGACTTCGGCGGCCTGGCGGTCGGCTTCCCGGACGCCGAGCACGCCCCGGTCTGGGACCTGCCGGCAGCCGCGCGCCGGGCGTACTGGCGGGCGGCCGCGCTCCCCCGGGAGACCTGGCTGCGCGCCCGGGCCTGGGCGGTGGCGGTGGCGGCGGCCGGGCTGCCGTACTACCGGGAACGCGATCCGGCCTTCGCCGCCGAGTGCCTGGCCCGGCTGACCACCCTTCAGCAGCACCCGGAGGAGGGGGCCTGAGCACCGAGCCCGACTGCCGGGCCGGGCTCGGCTACCTACCTACCTGCCTGCCCGCCCGCCCGCTCGCCTACCCGCCACCGGCGCCAAAGTCGGGTTTCATCAACCCTTCACAGCTGATCTTGCGTCAATCTGTATCTTTTTTGCGTTCACCCGTGGACTTCATGCCACCGTGCGCCCTACGCTCGGCACGCCCGGCCACCACCCGGGCCCTCCCCCGCAGGAAGCACGGTCATCCATGCTGAATCCCCCCACGCGCGCCAGACGGACCGTCGCGTCCCTGGCCACGCTCGCCCTGGGCGCCTCCGGGCTGCTGGCGGCGGCATTCGTCAACGCCGGCCCGGCGCACGCCGCCGCCGTCCCCGCGCTCTCCCCGCTGGCCGTCCCGGGCCGCGGCGCGAGCGTCCCGTTCATCGAGCAGGAGGCCGAGTACGCGGCCACCAACGGCACCGTGGTCGGGCCGGACCGGCTGTACGGCCACCTGGTCTCGGAGGCCTCCGGGCGGCAGGCGGTGACGCTGAACGCGACCGGGCAGTACGTCGAGTTCACCCTCACCGCGCCCGCCAACTCGATCGACTTCCGCTACAGCCTGCCGGATTCCGCGGACGGCAAGGGCCGCGACGCCTCGATGGACCTGCTGGTCAACGGGCAGAAGCTGAAGAGCGTCGACGTGACCTCCAAGTACAGCTGGTACTACGGCGGTTACCCGTTCAACAACAACCCGGGCGACAGCAACCCGCACCACTTCTTCGACGAGACCCGCACCCTGCTGGGCACCACCTACCCGGCGGGCACGAAGATCCGGCTGCAGGTGTCCTCCACCGCCCAGTCGCCGACCTTCACCATCGACCTGGCCGACTTCGAGAACGTCGCCGCGCCGATCCCCAAGCCCGCGAACGCGATCGACGTGGTCGCGGACTTCGGCGCCGACCCCACCGGCGCCACCGACTCCACCGCCAAGTTCCAGGCCGCGGTCAACGCGGGCGCGGCGCAGGGCCGGACGGTCTACATCCCGCAGGGCAACTTCACGCTGTACGACCACGTGGTGGTCGACAAGGTGACGCTGGCCGGCGCGGGCCCCTGGTACAGCGTGCTGGGCGGGCGCGACCCGATCAACCGCAACCGGGCGGCCGGCATCTACGGCAAGTACGTGGCGGGCGGCGGCTACGGCGGCGGCATCCGGCCGCAGGAGGCGGGCGGCCCGAGCCAGAACGTCACGCTGAAGGACTTCGCCATCATCGGCGACGTGCGCGAGCGGGTCGACGACGACCAGGTCAACGGCCTGGGCGGCGCGATGTCCAACTCCACCGTGGACAACCTGTGGATCCAGCACACCAAGGTCGGCGCCTGGATGGACGGTCCGATGGACCACTTCACCATCAAGAACAGCCGGATCCTCGACCAGACCGCGGACGGCGTCAACTTCCACACCGGCGTGACCAATTCGACGGTCACCAACACCTTCCTGCGCAACACCGGTGACGACGGCCTGGCCTCCTGGCCGGAGCGGCTGGCGAACACCAACGACAGCTTCACCCACAACACGGTGGTCCTGCCGATCCTCGCCAACAACATCGTCACGTACGGCGGCAAGGACTTCACCATCTCGGACAACGTGATGGCCGACACCATCACCAACGGCGGCGGCCTGCACATCGCCAACCGCTACCCGGGCGTCACCTCCGGCAACGGCACCGCCGTCTCCGGCACCATCACGGCGGCCCGCAACACCCTGATCCGCACCGGCAACAGCGACTACAACTGGCAGTTCGGCGTCGGCGCGATCTGGTTCGACGGCCTGAACGAGCCGATCACCGGCGCGACCATCAACGTCACCGACACCGACATCCTGGACAGCTCCTACGAGGCGATCCAGACCATCGAGGGCGGCGTCACCGGCGTCAACCTGACCAACGTGAACATCGACGGCGCGGGCACCTACGCGATCCAGGCGCAGGCCAACGCCCAGATGAAGTTCACCAACGTCACCGCCAAGAACATCGCGCAGGCCGCCACCCCGATCCACAACTGCGTGGGCACCGGCTTCCAGATCACCGACGGCGGCGGCAACTCCGGCCTGAGCGGCTCCACCTGCACCGGCCAGTGGCCCGCGCCGGTCTGGACGTACAACGGCGTGCCGGTCGGCGGCGGCAACGGTGGCACCTCCTCGCCGTCCCCGTCCACCTCGAACCCGTCCTCGCCGTCCCCGTCGCCCTCCACCTCCACCGGCCCGACCTGTCCGAGCGGCACCGGCAACCTGGCCCAGGGCCGGCCCGCCACCGCCTCCGGCACCAACGCGGGCCTGGGTGCGGGCAACGCGGTCGACGGCGACGCCAACAGCTACTGGGAGAGCACCAACAACGCCTTCCCGCAGTGGATCCAGGTCGACCTCGGCTGCTCGCTGAGCCTGACCAAGGCCGTCCTGAAGCTCCCCCCGGCCACCGCCTGGGCCACCCGGACCCAGACCCTCACCGTCCAGGGCTCCACCGACGGCGCCACCTTCACCACCCTGGTGAACTCCGCCGGCTACACCTTCGACCCGGCCACCGGCAACACCGCCACCATCAACCTCCCCACCACCCCGACCCGCTACCTGCGCCTCAACGTCACCGGCAACACCGGCTGGCCCGCCGCACAGCTCTCCGAGCTCCAGCTCTTCGGCGGCGGCAACGGCAGCTCCTCCCCGTCCCCGTCCTCCTCGCCGTCCCCGTCCTCGTCTCCTTCGTCCTCCTCGGGCCCGACATGCCCGACCGGCACCGGCAACCTGGCCCAGGGCCGCCCGGCCACGGCCTCCGGCACCAGCCAGACCTACGGCCCCGGCAACGCGGTCGACGGTGACGCCAACAGCTACTGGGAGAGCACCAACAACGCCTTCCCGCAGTGGATCCAGGTCGACCTCGGCTGCTCGCTGAGCCTGACCAAGGCCGTCCTGAAGCTCCCCCCGGCCACCGCCTGGGCCACCCGGACCCAGACCCTCACCGTCCAGGGCTCCACCGACGGCACCACCTTCACCACCCTGGTGAACTCCGCCGGCTACACCTTCGACCCGGCCACCGGCAACACCGTCACCATCAACCTCCCCGCCACCCCGACCCGCTACCTGCGCCTGAACGTCACCGGCAACACCGGCTGGCCCGCCGCACAGCTCTCCGAGCTCCAGGTCTTCGGGGCCTGACGGGTCATCAAGGTACTGATGGACATCGGGCGATGATCATCAACTGATTGACGTCCATGCTTTGACGAACACCTGTGTGCGGACATCCGTCCGCCGGCGGACATCCGTCCGCTGATGAACGTCCGTCCGCTGATGAACGTCCGTCTGCTGATGAACGTCCGCCGACCGGCGGGCCCCCGTCCCCCGACGAGGGCCCGCCTCCCGAACCGGTACCGCCCGGGGTTCTGACGGGCGGGGAGCCTCCTCCGGCCCCGGGCAGTGCCGCACCCTCGATCCCGTCCGGTCGCCACGACCGGGCGGGATCGAGCCGTTGGGCCGTCCCGCTACCGCCGGCCCCGCTACCGCCGGTCCCGCTCGCGGGCGGGGACTTCGGCGTGGGCCAGCATCGAGAGGCCGAACGGGCGGAGGGCGTCGGTGCGTTGCCACAGTTCGGCGGGCACGCTCTCGTGCTGCCGCAGGTGGGCGAGGGGGCGCAGGCCGGCGGTGGTCAGCAGGGCGTCCATCTCCTCGACGTCGAGGAAGGTCCGCCAGGGTTCGCCGCCCTCGGCCGCCGCCGACGCCACCTGCTCGGCGTACGCCTGCCCGGCCTCGTCGCGCCGGCCGGGCGGCAGGAGGTACTCCGCGACCAGTTCGCTGCCGGGGGCGAGCCCGCCGACGGCGGCCAGTGCCGCGCCGATCGCCTCGGCGCCGAGGTACATGGTGACGCCGAGCCAGGCCACCAGCGCCGGGCGCCCCGGGTCGAACCCGGCCGCCACCAGCGCCGCTACCAACTCCCCCGCCCCGCCGCCCTGTTCGAGGTCGACCGGGACGAAGGCGGTGCCGGGCGGGACGGCGATCCCGGCGGCGGCGAGCAGGTCGCGCTTCCAGCGTTGGACGGCGGGGTGGTCGACCTCGAAGACCCGCACCCGGCCGGCGGGGGCGGAGCGGTAGGCGAAGGTGTCCAGCCCGGCGCCGAGCAGCACGTACTGGTCGGTGCCGCGGGCGGTGAGCGCGGCGAGGCGGTCCTCGGCGAAGCGGCTGCGGGTGAGCGCGGTGGTGCGGGCGCCGGCCAGGACGGGGTGGGCGCCGAACGAGCGGTGGTAGGCGAGCAGTTCCTCGGCGTGCTCGCCGAGCAGCGGCTCGGCGAGGGTGTCCGCGAGGAGCACCGGCTCCCGGTCGACGAGGAGGTGCGCGGCGCGGGCCGCGGCGGACATCAGGGCCGTCCGGCTGGGCCGGGCGGAGGGCAGGGATGCGTGGTTGGCCATGACCGGGGAGAGTAATACCAATTTCTGACATAATATCACAAAATTGAATATTTCGAAAGCGCTTTCCCGTTCAATTCCCGCAACGATTCCCCGCCCCGTCTCCCGGCCCCGCCGCCCCACCAACCCGGCTGCTGTCACCGGCTCGTGATAGGCAGTCAGGATGACCACTTCACTCGGATTCCCGGAACTGCTGGACCTCGTCGACGAGCGCTCCGCCGCACTGCGCAAGACCGTTGCCGACGCGCCGGACCTGACGGTCCGCGTCCCCAGCTGCCCCGACTGGACGCTGTCGGACCTAGTCGACCACCTCACCGCCGTCCACCTCTTCTGGGCGTCGGCCGTCGCCGCGGGCCCCGACTTCGTCCCCGCCCGCCCCGAGCCGGAGACCGGGCTCCCCCTCGACCGAGCGCTGGCGAACTCCGAGGCCGCGACCGCCGCCCTGCTGGCGGCCCTCCGGGAGGCCGGGCCCGACCGCCCCTGCTGGACGTGGTGGCGGGACGGCGACACCCCCAGCACCAGCGGGACGATCGCCCGCCACCAGGTGCAGGAGGCCGCCGTCCACGCCCACGACGCCCAACTCGCCGTCGGCGCACCGCTCCCCCTCCCGGAGCGCGCCGCACTGGACGGCCTGGACGAGTTCCCCGACCTCTACTGGCCGCTGTCCGCCCCGTGGCCGCACGCCCCCGTCACCGTCCGGCTGCACACCACCGAGGGCCCCGCCCTGTCGTACGACCTCGCCCCGGCCGAATCCGCCACCCCCGCACAGCCCCCCACCACCCTCGAACTGACCGGCCCCGCCAGCGACTTGCTCCTCACCCTGCACCGCCGCCGCCCGCCCACCGGCCTCCTCACCACCGGCGACCCCGCCCTCCTCGACCACCTGCTGTCCTGGACCCGCCTCGGCTGACCGCCCCACGCCCCCCGCCGGCCACCCGGCCCCGGGCCGCTCAGAGGCCGGCCGGGTGGCCGGCAGCCCGGCGTGGTTCGCGGGCTGGCGGCCGTGGGAGCATGGCGCGGATGCTGAGCATAGAGATCAACGGTC
Source organism: Kitasatospora sp. YST-16 (assembly GCF_026802215.1). NCBI lineage: Bacteria > Bacillati > Actinomycetota > Actinomycetes > Kitasatosporales > Streptomycetaceae > Kitasatospora > Kitasatospora sp. YST-16. Next base: position 7,217,453 of record NZ_CP113837.1, on the reverse strand, counting down.
GGCCCGCGGGCGTCGAGGACGTGCATCGGGTGGCGACGTGGAACTACGGGCACTTCACGTCGATGCAGGTCCGCGAGGGGGCGGTGCGCGGTCTGGAGCTCCACCTCCGGCGGCTGGCGAGCGGCTCCCGTGAGCTCTTCGGCGAGACCTGCGCGGAGGACGGTGCGCGGATACGCGAACTCGTCCGGCACGGGCTCGGCGATCGGTCGGCGGCGTCGGTCCGGGTGAGCCTCGTGCCTGCTGTCGACTCGCCGGCGCGCACGGACGTCATGGTGTCGGTGTCCGATCCCGTCGCCGACACTCCGCGGCCGGCGCTGCGGGTCCGCACGGTGACGTACGAGCGCGAGCTGCCGCACCTCAAGCACGCTGCGACCTTGGGGCTCACCTACCAGGCGCTCCAGGCCCGGAAGGCGGGCTTCGACGACGTCCTGTTCGTCGGCCGGGACGGATGCGTGCGCGAGGGCTCGGTGTGGAACGCGGCGTTCTGGGACGGGGAGCAGGTCCTGTGGCCCGAGGCTCCGGTGCTGCCCGGCATCACCATGCAACTGCTGCAGGCCGCCTTGACCCGCGTCGGCGCACCGTGGTCGACCCGCCGGCTGACCACCGGCGACCTTCCCGCGCTGCGGGCCGCCGCAGCGACCAACTCCCACTGCCCCAACCAGCCCCTGGCTGCCGTCGACCGGGTTCTCTTCCCCGGCGACGACACCGGACTGACCGAGGTCCTCGCCGCGGCCTGGGCCGAGGTCCCCTGGGACTCCGTCTGACGGGCACGCTGCCGCCCGGGGCCGGGAGGCCGGGGGGACGGGAGGACAGGGCGGGCGGCGGACCTGTTTGCGGACGTGCCGGAGATGCGCTGGATGCTGCGGGCTGCGGTGACCGGCACGGGCGAGGAGAGCCGGGCCCCGCGTCACCTTGCCCGGACAGCGGGGGGTGGCCGGGGAAGCACCGGTGGCCTACACGGCACCCTCCCGAACGGCGACCCGGGATTCCGGGTGGTCCGGATCCTCGGTCCGGGCGGCGGCGCGCAGCGCCGCCTCGACCCGGCGGTTGCTCGTCATGGTCGACGTGACGGCGGTCATGGTGAGGAGGAGGCCGGCGGCAGTATAGAGCGGGGTGCGCACGTCGTAGGTGGTGGCCAGCCAGCCGCCGAGGAAGGCGCCGAACGGGGCGGCGCACATGGCGAGCATGCGGGAGGTGGAGGTGACCCGGCCCATCAGGTGGGCGGGGACGATCGCCTGCCGGAGGGAGGGGCCGAGCACCATCGTGGCGCCCATGCCCGCGCCGCAGACGGCGAGCGCGAGGCCGGCGACGTACGGGTTCGGGGCGGCGGCAAGGCCCAGGACGGCGAGTCCCTCGACTGCGGCCGTGCAGGTCAGTGCGGTGCCGGTACCGAGCCGTCGGCCGAGGAAGGAGGCGATGCCCGCGCCGAGCAGACCGCCGGTGGCCTCCGCCGTGAGGAGCAGGCCGAATCCGAAGGTGCCGATGCCGAGACGGTCGTGCGCGAAGAGGGCGAGTACGGTCTCCACGGCGAGGAAGGCGACGTTCCCGACTGCCGGACGCAGCGCGAGCCCCAGCAGCAACCGGTCCCGGAAGACGTACGAGGCGCCGGCCCGCGCCTGCCGCAGCAGCGACTCGCGGGCCTGGGGTACGGGCCGGGGTGCGGCGGGCAGCGACCGGACGAGCGCTGCGGAGAGCGCGAACGACACCGCGTCGGCGAGCAGCGGCAGCGCCCGCCCGAGCGCCAGCAGGGCACTGCCCGCGGGCGGCCCCGCGAAGCCGGACGCGGCGGTCTGGGTACCGCGCAGGCGGGAGTTGGCGCGTTCCAGGAGCGCGGTGTCGCGGCCGAGCAGGTCCGGAAGGTAGGCCGTGGCGGCCGTGTCGAAGAAGAGTCCGCCGAGGCCGAGCAGGAAGGCGACGGCCGCGAGCAGCGGAATGCCCAGCACGTCGAACGCTGCCGCTGCCGCCGGTATCGCGAGCAGCACCGCACGCGCCGCGTCCGTGACCCACATCGTGCGCCGACGGTCCCAGCGGTCCACCAGCGCACCGCCGAGCACCCCGAAGAGCAGCCACGGCAGCGTTCCGGCGGCCGTGACGACGGCGAGTGCCATCGGATCCCGCGTCAACGTCAAGGCGAGCAGCGGCAGCGCGGCGTGCGACACCCCGTCACCGAGCGAGGACACCGTCTGCGCGGTCCACAGCCGTCCGAACCCGGTCGGCAGCTTTTGAACGTCCGAAGTCACTTGGCCTCCCCTGCGATCTGCGCGCGCCGTGCCGGGTGGAAGAGCGCGAAGACGAGCGACGCGTCCGGCAGCGACGGGTCGGACAGCTCCCGGTACTCGTCGGCCAGTGCCTCCAGTCGCGCCCCCAGCTCCGCGAACTGCTCCTCGGTGAGCCGCAGGTGCGCCATCCGCACGTGCCGCTCGCCGCTGGCCGGCGACGCCTCCAGGTCCGCCACCGCGTGCCGCATCAGCAGGTCCGGCCCGCCCTCGCCCGGGTCCGGCAGCTCGATCGACCGCGCGGCCATGGCGTAGTACCGCTCGGTGACCCCCCGGACCTTCCGCGTCCGCACCACCTTCACCAGGCCGGCCCGTTCGAGCAGCCGTACGTGGTAGCTGGAACTCCCCTTCGCGAGGCCCACCCGCTCGGCGATCTGCGTGATCGTCGCGGGCTCGAAGCGGAGGACGGCCATGATCCGGTGACGCGTGAGGTTGGAAACGGCGCGCAGCTGCTCGTCGGTGGTGACGTGGAACGTCTCGGGGAGGTCATCGGTAGGCATGCCACAATGGTCAACGTTTCTTGACCATCTGGCAAGAGGCTTTCGGAATCGGCTGTCCGGCACGCAAGGACTTCACTCCGCATCCGCATCCGCATCCGCATCCGTATTCGCATCCGTATCCGCACCGGGGCGACCGAGGGCATGACGTCTCCACGGGCCCCGAAGGGCTTCGGCCCGTCCTGACCTCGTTTTCTGCGACGACCTGCGACGACCTGCGGCGGCCTGCGGCGGCCTTCAGGGGCGGTGGCGGCCGCTGCCCGGGCGGGGGCGGGCGGCGGCTTCGGCGGCGCCGTGGGCGATGTCGGCGGAGAGCAGGACCAGGAAGCTGCCGGTCACGCAGAGGCCGGCCGGGATGCCGGTGGCGATCCGGATGAAGGCGGCGCGGGCCTTCTCGTACTCGGCCCGGGTGAGCTGGGTGCGGGTGTCGTGGCGTTGCAGGTAGTAGCCGGTGTCGTCCTGGCGGGCGTCTTGCGCGCCGGCGGCCGTGGCCAGGCCGAGGCCGACCAGGCAGAGGGCGATGCCGTACCAGGTCTTCAGGCCGCGCGGGAGGTTCCAGACGTACAGCACGGGATCGAACCAGCCGCCCCGGCGCGGGAACTGTGCGCTGAAGCAGCGCACCAGGGCGGAGAGGAAGAGCAGCGCGACCAGTCCGACCAGTCCGGCCCAGAGCCACACGGGGGCCACCAGGCGCAGGGGCGGGGCGGTCGCCGCCAGGCACAGGACCTCGGCCGCGAACAGCACCCACATCGCCACGAAGTGCGCCCGGTGAGTGCCCGTCAGTACTTCCACCCCACGTCCCCGTTCCGATGATCATCCGAAGCCCGGCAGCCTACCGCCGCCGGGCGCGGGGGCGGGTGCCGGGTGCTCGGGTCGGCCTGGTGTCCGGCCGGTCCGGTCCTCGATCCGGGGGGGGACGGGAGGAGGGAGGCACGGGGTCGGCGGGGTGTTGTCGCAGGATAGAGTCGCCGCCGTGCGAGAACTGGAGGCCGCCGGGCGGCGGATGTCGGTGGGACAGGTGTCGGTGGGACAGGTGCCGGTGGAGCAGATGCCGGTGGGGCGGGGCGTCGTGGAGGGTGGCCGGTGAGCCGCCGGCTCGGCGGGGAGGCCGCCGTTCCGGTCCGGGGGGCCATGGCGCGGTGCACCGTCTCGGTCTGCCGGGGCTGCTGCTGCGGTACGCCGAAGATCCCCGGTCTCGACCACGCCGCCCAACTCGCGGACCTGCGCGCCTCGTTGGCCGAGGTGGCCACCGTCCGCCCGGTGACCTGCCTGGACGCCTGCGACCACGCCAACGTGGTGGTCGTCCAGCCTTCGGCGGAGGGCCGGCGGGCGGGTGGGCGGCCGGTCTGGCTCGGGCTGGTCAACGACCGTGCCGCCGCTGCCGACGTCACCGCCTGGGTCGAGGCGGGCGGCCCCGGGCTGGCTCCGCTGCCCGCCATCCTCGACCTGTACACCTTCTCGCCCTCGCGCCGCGTCCAGGAGCACCTCGAGGACTGACCACCCCGGGCGCCGGAGCCGGAACCGCCGATCGGCCGGGGCCGAGGCCAGGGCCGGGGTCGAGACCGCTGTCGGCCGGGGTCGAGAGCGGGCCAGGGCCGGCACCACCGGTCGCCAGAGCCAGCACCGCCGATCGGCCGCCGGGGCCGCTGCTGGCGCGGCCGGGTTCCGGATAGTTACCATCCGGAATATGCGGACGAGCGAAGGCGTGGAGTGGGGCCTGCACTGCTGTCTCACCCTGGTGTGGGTGGGCGGGGCGGAGCCGGTGCCCTCGGCCCGGCTGGCGGCGATGTTCGAGCTGTCGCCGACGTACCTGAACAAGGTGCTGCAACGGCTCACCCGGGCCGGGGTGCTGACGTCCGTCTCCGGGCCGCGCGGGGGCGTGCGGCTGGCCCGGGAGCCGGAGCGGATCAGCATGATGGACGTGGTGGCCGCCGTCGAGGGCCCGGATCCGCTGTTCGCCTGCGCGGAGATCCGACAGCGGGGCGCCTCCGCTACGGGCTCGACCGCGTCCGAGTTCGCCCGTCCGTGCGGGGTCTCCACCGCGATGCGCCGGGCCGAACTGGCCTGGCGGCGCGAGCTCTCCGGCCAGAGCGTGGCCGACCTGGCGGCGGCCACCCCCGCCGCCTCGGTGGCCCGGGTCCGCGCCAACTACGCCCGGCTGGCCGGAACCGCGAACTGAGCGACCACCCAAACCGCCCGAACCACCCGGACCACCCGGACCACCCGGACCACCCACCGGAACCCCTTCCCCATCCGCCGATTCTGGATACAGTGTGTCCCGAATTATTCGGGACACCAGATGTCCCGAATAGCGGTCGACGCCCGCCACCGAGGAGAGCTCCCCCGTGACCGACGCGCTCAAGGCACCATCCCCCGTTGCCCCGGCCCCGACCCCCACCGGGGCCGGTCTCGGTCTCGCCGCCGTGCTCGCGCTGGGCACCTTCGCGGTCGGCACCGACGCCTTCGTCACCGCCGGGTTCCTGCCCGCGATGGCGTCCTCGCTGCGGGTGTCGACCTCGGCGGCCGGGCAGTCGGTGAGCCTGTTCGCCGCCTGCTACGCGCTGGCCTCGCCGCTGCTCGCGGTGGCCACCGCCCGGCTGCCCCGGCGGACCCTGCTGGTCGGCGCGCTGGTGCTGCTCGCCGCCGCCAACGCGCTGACCGCGCTCGCCCCGGACTACCCCGTGCTGCTGGCCGGCCGACTGCTCGCGGCGCTCGGCGCGGCGGCGTTCACGCCGACGGCGGGGGCGAGCGCGGCCGCACTGGTGCGCCCCGAGCGGCGCGGGCGGGCGCTGGCGGTGGTGATCGGCGGGCTGACGGCGGCCACCGCGCTCGGGGTGCCGCTGGGACGGGTGGCCGCCGTCGGACTGGGCTGGCGGGCCGCGCTGGGGGCGGTCGCGGCGCTGACCGCGCTGTGCGCGCTCGCGGTCCGCCTGACCCTGCCCGCGCTGCCGGGCACCGAGCCCGTCCCGCTGCGCGTCCGGCTGGCGGCGCTGCGCCGCCCGGGGGTGCTGGGGGTGCTGCCGCTGACGGTGCTCGGGATGGCCGCCTGCTACGTCCCGTACTCGTACAGCGTGCCGGTGCTGGCCGCCGTCGGGGTCTCGGGGCGGACGGCGATGGTGGCGGTGCTGGTGCTGTACGGGGCGGGTGCGGTGGCGGGGAACCTGCTGGCCGGGCGGTTCGCCGACCGGCGCGGGCCGGTGCGGGTGCTGGCGGCCGGGTACGCGGCGATGGCGGCGGCGTTCGCGGCGCTGGCCGGCCTGGCGGCCGGGGAGGTGCGGGCCGGGGTCGCGACGGTCGGGGCGCTGGTGTTCCTGTGGGGCGCGAGCAGTTGGTGCCAGACGCCGCCGCAGCAGTTGCGCCTGCTGGCGGCGGCTCCGGAACAGGGGCCGCTGCTGGTGTCGCTGAACGCGTCCGGCATCTACCTGGGCATCGGCGCGGGCAGCGTGCTGGGCGGGGTGGCGCTGCCGTTCGGCGCGGCGGCGGTGTTCGCGCTGGCGGCGGTGCTAGCACTGGCGGCCGGGGCGCTGCTGCGGGCGACGGCGGCGCGGACGAGGGCGTGAGAAGGGGGGCGTCCGGGCCGTGGCGTGCAGGCCATGGTGTGCGGGGGTGCCCGTAAGGAGGTGCCGTGGCGTGCGGGGATGCCCGTAAGGAGGCGGCCATGGGGGCCGTGGGGGCCGTGGTGTGCGGGGGGGTGCCGTGAGAGTGGTGGCGGTCGCGGGCCGCCCTACATCCACATGAACGGCTGGCCCGCGACGGCCGCGGCGGCCCGGTTGCTGGTGGTGAGGAGTTCGTCGGGGGCCTCGCCGGTCCGCTGGTCGAGGTAGCGCGAGACGGTGAGGGTGATGTGGTGGCCGACCAGTTCGACCTTGGTGGCGGTCATCGGCCGGGCGGTTCCGGCGGGGGCCAACAGGCCGTCCGGGTAGGTGAATTCGAAGTCCGCGGCCTTCTCCCGGACGGTCTGCAGGGCGCGGGCCGCGACCGCCGCGTCGGAGAAGCGCAGCACCGTGACGCTGGAGACCACCGGCTGGTCGCTGCGGGTGAGGGCGATGCCCATCCAGCCCTGGCAGCCGAGTTCGGCCAGCACGTCGCGGGTCTTGTCGTTCTGCACGGCCCGGCACTCCGCGCCCTCCCGGGCGGCCGAGCGGCGGGCCCGGTAGTTGTCGTACTCGTAGGCGCGCTGGGCCGGGAAGTACCGCTCGGCCAGGAAGGACTGGGACTCCGTCAGCGGCTGCGCGGGCTGGCCCGCCGCGGCCGCGGGGGAGGCGGACTTGTCCGCGCCGGGCGCCCCCGACACCGCGCTCCGCTGGTGCGAGGTGGCCACCACCCAGACCCCGCCGGCGGCGAGCACCGCGACGACGCCCCACAGCGCGACCAGCCGACGCCGCTCGCCGACCGCCCGGTGCCCGTGCGGCGGCTGCTCGTCGTCCCCACGCGCGTGCGCGCCCCGCTGGATGGTCATGGCGCAGATTGTAAACAGTTGATCGGACAGTCATTCCTTCGGGTCGGACGCCCGCCCGCTTCGGACCGAACCGCCCCGGACCACTCCGAACCGCTCCGGACCGCCCCGCCCACCCTGCTCCACCCGCTCCACCCGCTCCGCCCCGCCCGCCCCGCTCCGCCCGCTCCGTCTGGAGATCCGGGATCGGGTGGCTGGAGGAACGCGGGGGAACCGGTCGAACGTTCCGGCGGGCGGTCCCGGGCGGGAGCAGCCGCCGGCCGGATCCCCGGACAGCGGCCCTGCACAGGGGCCGGATGCCGGCTTCCGGGGTGCCCGTGATCACCGGGTGCCGAAAAACTGTGACAACTCGCACAGCCTGTGGGAGATCTTCTGGCGGGTTCCCTCTGGCGAACGTCTAGCGGCCCCGGGCAGGATCGGGCCATGGACCTCCTCGACATCCTGACCGACAAGGGCCTCCGCCGGGAACTTCCCTCCCGGGAGGAGGCGCTGGCCGTGCTGGCCACCACCGACGACCAGTTGCTGGACGTGGTCGCGGCCGCGGGCCGGGTGCGCCGCCAGTGGTTCGGCCGCCGGGTGAAGCTGAACTACCTGGTGAACCTGAAGAGCGGGCTGTGCCCGGAGGACTGCTCGTACTGCTCGCAGCGCCTCGGCTCGAAGGCGGAGATCCTCAAGTACACCTGGCTGAAGCCGGACCAGGCCGCCGAGGCCGCCGCCGCGGGTGTCGCGGGCGGGGCGAAGCGGGTGTGCCTGGTGGCGAGCGGGCGCGGCCCGACGGACCGGGACATCGACCGGGTCGCGGACACCATCGCGGCGATCAAGGACGCGGACGAGAACGTCGAGGTGTGCGCCTGCCTGGGCCTGCTCTCCGACAACCAGGCCGAGCGGCTGAAGGCGGCCGGCGCGGACGCGTACAACCACAACCTGAACACCTCCGAGGCCACCTACGGCGAGATCACCACCACCCACACCTACGCGGACCGGGTGGACACCGTGGCCAAGGCGCACGGCGCGGGCCTGTCGGCCTGCTCGGGCCTGATCGCGGGCATGGGCGAGAGCGACGAGGACCTGGTCGACGTGGTGTTCGCGCTGCGCGAGCTGGACCCGGACTCGGTGCCGGTGAACTTCCTGATCCCGTTCGAGGGCACCCCGCTCGCCGAGGAGTGGAACCTCACCCCGCAGCGCTGCCTGCGCATCCTGGCGATGGTCCGGTTCGTCTGCCCGGACATCGAGGTGCGGATCGCGGGCGGCCGCGAGGTGCACCTGCGCTCGATGCAGCCGCTGGGCCTACACATCGCCAACTCGATCTTCCTGGGCGACTACCTGACCAGCGAGGGCCAGGCCGGGCAGGCCGACCTCGACATGATCAAGGACGCCGGCTTCGAGGTGGAGGGCGCCGAGCAGACCACCCTCCCCCGCCACCGCGCCCACGCCGCCGCCGGTGCGGGCTGCGGCGGCCACCAGGAGGAGAGCGCCTGCGGGACGGGCGGCGGCTGCGGCCCGTGCGGCGGCCACGGTGCGGCTCCGGAGGCCGTCGCGGCCGAGCCGGGGTCGGGGTCGAAGCCGGGGTCGGAGTCGAAGCCGGGGTCGAAGCCGGAGCCGGAGTCGGACGAGGCGCGCACCGACCTGGTCCGGGTGCGCCGCCGCGGCGCCGGCACCGAACTGGCCCCGAACGCCTGATGGACCGTCAGAACGCGCTGGACGCCGCCCGGTTGCTCGAACTGGACCGGGCGCACGTCTGGCACCCGTACGGCCCGATGCCGGGGACGGTGCAGCCGCTCGTGGTGGAGTCGGCCGCGGGCGTGCGCCTGCGGCTGGCCGAACCGGTGGGCGGGCACCGGGAGTTGGTGGACGGGATGTCGTCCTGGTGGGCGGCGGTCCACGGCTACCGGCACCCCGTGCTGGACGCGGCGGTACGCACCCAGCTCGACTCGATGAGCCACGTCATGTTCGGCGGCCTCACCCACCGTCCGGCCGTCGAACTGGCGGTCAAGCTGGTCGAGTTGACGCCCGAGCCGCTGCAGCACGTGTTCCTCGCCGACTCCGGTTCGGTGGCGGTCGAGGTCGCGCTGAAGATGTGCCTGCAGTACTGGCGTTCGCTCGGCCGGCCGGAGAAGCACCGGGTGCTGACCTGGCGCGGCGGCTACCACGGCGACACCTTCCACCCGATGTCGGTGTGCGACCCCGAGGGCGGGATGCACCACCTGTGGGGCGGGGTGCTGCCCCGGCAGCTGTTCGCCGCCGAGCCGCCCGCCGGGTACGACGCCCCGGCCGACCCGGCGTACCTCGCGCACCTAGCCGAGCTGATCGGGCAGCACGCGGGCGAACTGGCCGCCGTGATCGTCGAACCGGTGGTGCAGGGCGCGGGCGGGATGCGCTTCCACTCCCCCGCGTACCTGCGCGCGCTGCGGGAGTTGTGCGACGCGCACGACGTGCTGCTGGTGTTCGACGAGATCGCCACCGGCTTCGGCCGCACCGGCGAGCTGTTCGCCGCCGACCACGCGGGCGTCGCGCCGGACGTGATGTGCCTGGGCAAGGCGCTGACCGGCGGGTACCTGACGCTGGCCGCGACGCTGTGCACGAGCCGGGTCGCCGAGGGCATCTCGCGCGGCGAGGTCCCGGTGCTCGCGCACGGCCCGACCTTCATGGGCAACCCGCTGGCGGCGGCCGTCGCCAACGCCTCGATCGACCTGCTGCTGCGGCAGGACTGGCGCGGCGAGGTGAAGCGGATCGAGTCGGCGCTGCACACCGCGCTCGCCCCGTGCGCGGGGCAGTCGGGGGTCGCGGACGTCCGGGTGCTCGGCGCGATCGGCGTGGTGCAGTTGGACGCGCCGGTCGACATGGCGGCGGCGACGGCGGCCGCGACCGAACAGGGCGTGTGGCTGCGGCCGTTCCGCGACCTGATCTACACCATGCCGCCGTTCGTCACCGCGGACGCGGACGTCGCCGCGATCGGCCGGGCGGTCGCCGCGGCAGCCGCCGCGTCCACCGCCGCCGGCCGCTAGCCCCCCTCCTTCCCCACCCTCAGCCAGGAGCACCCGCACCATGTCCACCGTCCTGTTCGTCACCGGCACCGGCACCGAGGTCGGCAAGACCCTGACCACCGCTGCGGTCGCCGCGCTCCGCCCGGAGCCGGTGGCGGTCCTCAAGCCCGGCCAGACCGGGCTCGGGCCGGACGAACCGGGCGACGTGGCCGAGGTCGTCCGGCTGGCCGGGCCACTGGTGCACGGGGTCGAACTGGCCCGCTACCCGGAGCCGCTCGCCCCCGAGACCGCCGCCCGCCGGGCCGGGCTGCCGGCCCTCGACCCGGAGGATGTCGCCAAGGCGGTGGCCGGGCTCGCCGCCGAGTACCGCACCGTCCTGGTCGAGGGCGCGGGCGGGCTGCTGGTCCGCTACGACGAGCGGGGCCACACCCTCGCCGACATCGCCCTGGCCGGCCGGCGCCTCGGCCTGGACGTCGAGTTCCTGCTCGTCGCCGCGGCCGGCCTGGGCACCCTGAACGCCACCGCGCTCACCGCCGAGGCCCTCCGCCACCGCGGCCTCCCCCTGCGCGGCGTCGTCATCGGCTCCTGGCCCGCCACCCCCGACCTCGCCACCCGCTGCAACCTCGCCGACCTCCCCACCGCCGCCGGCGCCCCCCTCCTCGGCGCCCTCCCCACCGGCGCCGCCGCCCACACCCCCGCCACCTTCCACCCCCTCGCCACCGCCTCCCTCGCCCCACCCCTCGGCGGCACCTGGAACGCCACCGCCTTCACCACCACCCACCACCCGGCCTGAGCCCCGCCAGCCCGTCCGATGGACCCCGCACCCGACGCCTCCCTCGCCCTGCGCGCGGGCATCCACTCCCCCGCGCAGGCCCTGGAGTTCGTCCGCTGGCTGGCCGCCGCCTGGACCGACCGGCCGCTCACCCCCGCGGACGGCTGCCCCGAGTCCGAACTCGCTGCCGCCGAAGCCAGATTGGGCCTCCGCCTCCCCGCCGCCCTGCGCGCCGGCTACGCCCTGTTCGGCCGCCGGGACGACCTGACCCGCAACCAGGACCCGCTGCTCCCGCCGTCCGGGCTCCACATCGACGAGGAGCTGGGCGGGGTCCTGGTCTTCCGGGACGAGAACCAGAGCTGCGCCTCCTGGGGCATCCCGCTGTCCGCCCTCGGCCAGGACGACCCGCCGGTGCTGGTGGAGGCGGGCAACGGCCGGATCCCCTTCCTGGACCGGATGTCACTGGCCTGGGTCGAACTCGTCCTGACCGAGTTCCTGCTCGGCTCCCCCCACTACGACGCCTGCGAGCTCCCGTCCGCCCTGCTGCCCGCCCTGCACGAGCACCACGCCCGCCTCCCCCTCCCCGACCACCCGATGTGGGCCGGTTGGAACGACTCCCCGATCCGCTGGTACGCCGCCCCCGGCCGCCTGCTCCGCCACGACGGCCTCGGCTCCCACTCCTGGCTCCACGCCTGCACCCGCACCCCGGCCGGCCTCGACACCCTGCACGCCGATTTCCCGACCCGCTGGGTCTGTTGAACGGCTCCCCGCCGCGCATTCGCCGCAATTATCCCTGACGCCCCGTCAGGTGATCGGAGGCTTGTCCGGAACGGTCGGTTGTCAGTGCTCGACGGAAGAATAACGGTCATGAACAACGCCGCTCTGCTCTCTTCCGGCGACTACGCCGATGCCGTTGCCACTGCCGCGCGGGCTGCCGCCGCCTACTACGGGGACGGGGCGACGGCGCTCGGGGACGACGAGTACGACGTGCTGGTGCGGGCGATCGCGGCGTACGAGGAGGCGCATCCGGGGGAGGTGCTGGCCGAGTCGCCGACGGGGAAGGTGGCGGGTGGTGCGGCAGTGGGGGACGTGCCGCACAGTGTGCCGATGCTGTCGTTGGACAACGTGTTCTCGGGGGAGGAACTCGCGGACTGGGCGGCCTCGTTGGAGCGCCGGCTGGGGCGGGCGCCGGCCGGGTGGTGCGTGGAGCCGAAGTTGGACGGGCTGGCGGTGGCGGCCCGGTACGAGGCGGGGGTGCTGCGGCGGGTGCTGACTCGCGGGAACGGGCTGGCGGGTGAGGACATCACGCACACGGCGGGGGACGTGCTGGGCCTGCCGGCCGTCCTCGCCGAGCCGGTGGACGTCGAGCTGCGCGGCGAAGTCCTGTTGACGCACGCGCAGTTCGAGGTGGCGAACGAGCTCCGGACGGCGCACGGCGCGGTGCCGTTCGCCAACCCGCGCAACGGCGCGGCGGGGACGTTGCGGGCCAAGGACCGGCCGTACCGGATCGAGTTGACGTTCTTCGCCTACGACGCGGTGGGCCTGGACGGGGCCGACGGCACCGGCGGGGCGCCGACGCACAGTGCGCTGCTGGAGCGGCTGGCGACGCTCGGGGCGAACACGGCGGCGTCGACGGCGGCCGCGCCGCTGCGCTGCGAGAGCGTCGAGGAGGTGCAGCGGCGGGTCGAGGAGATCGCGGGGATGCGGGCCGCGCTGCCGTTCGGCATCGACGGCGTGGTGGTGAAGGCCGACGACGCGGCCGACCAGCGGGACGCGGGCTCCGGTTCGCGGGCGCCGCGCTGGGCGGTGGCCCGCAAGCTCGCGGCGGAGCACAAGGTGACCAGGCTGCTGGGGGTGGAGTGGGCGGTGGGCCGGACGGGCATCATCGCGCCGCGCGCCGTGCTGGAGCCGGTGGTGATCGACGGGGTGACGGTGTCGTTCGCCACGCTGCACAACCCGGCCGACATCGAGCGGCGCGGGCTGATGCTGGGCGACCGGGTCTTCGTCTACCGCGCGGGGGACGTGATCCCGCGGGTGGAGGCGCCGCTGGTCGAGGAGCGCACCGGCGAGGAGCGGCCGATCGTCTTCCCGTCCGCCTGTCCGCGCTGCGGGGAGGCGATCGACACCGGTGAGCAGCGCTGGCGTTGCGTGCGGGGGCGCAACTGCCAGGCGGTGGCGTCGATCATCTACGCGGCGGGCCGCGACCAGTTGGACATCGAGGGCCTGGGTTCGACCCGGGCGGTGCAGCTGGTGGAGGCCGGGCTGGTGCGCGACCTGGCGGACGTGTTCACGCTGACCCGCGAGCAGCTGCTGTCGCTGGAGCGGATGGGCACCACCAGCACGGACAACCTGCTCGCGGCGATCGGAACCGCCCGGACGCGCCCGCTGAACCGGGTGCTGTGCGCGCTGGGCGTGCGCGGGACGGGGCGCAGCATGTCGCGGCGGATCGCGGCGCACTTCGGTTCGATGGCGGCGATCCGGGCGGCGGACGCGGAGGCGCTGGCGCTGGTGGACGGCATCGGCCCGGAGAAGGCCCGGCTGGTGGTGTCCGAACTCGCCGAGCTGTCCCCCCTGTTGGACCGGCTGGCGGAGCTGGGCGTGGGCACCCAGGTCACCGCGCCGGCCGTGGTGGCCGCGCCGGCCGATCCGGCGGCTGTCACGGAGGGGGCCGTCACGGAGGGGGCCGTCGCGGAGGATGGCGGTGCGCAGGCCGTCGTCGGCGGTCCGTTGAGCGGCGGTCCGTTGAACGGCGGTCCGTTGAGCGGTGAGGCGGTGGTGGTGACGGGCAGCATGACGGGGGCGTTGGCCGCGCTCTCCCGCAACGAGATGAACGAGCTGATCGAGCGGGCCGGCGGCAAGGCGTCGTCCTCGGTCTCCAAGCGGACCACGCTGCTGGTCGCCGGGGAGAAGGCCGGTTCGAAGCGCGCGAAGGCGGAGGAGCTGGGCATCCGGATCCTCGGCCCGGAGCAGTTCGCGGCGCTGGTCGCCGGGCTCCTGCCCGTCGCGGTCTGAGTCCGGTTCCTGCCGGCAGGGCGTCGTTCTGTCGGTCCGTCGGCCCGGTGCGGGTGGTGGTGATGGTGCCGCCTCCGTGCCGGGCCGACGGGTTTTCAGGAGGCAAAAGGGAGATAAAGGGATGACCATCGAACGGCTAACATTATGATCTGATGAGCAAGGTCGGTCGGGGTGGGCCGGATCGACCTGGACGCGTGACAACGGGGGCAGTGGTGTCGCAGCAGATCGTGGTGGATCCGGACAGTCTCCGGTCCGAGGGCAGCAGCATGGCGGCGGTCGGTGAGGACTTCCTGGCCGCGGTGAACGACCTGTCAGGACGGTTGCAGGCCCTGGAGAAGGGCGACACCCCGCCGTGGGGCGACGACGACCTGGGCGAGAAGTTCGGGGTCGTGTACGAGGGCCTGCGCGACGGGATGAAGGAGTCGATGCAGTCCCTGGGCGAGCGGATCGGCGAGATCGGCCAGAAGTTGCAGGGCATGGCGGCCAACCACGAGGCGAACGAGGCCACGACGGACGGCTCGTTCCGGACCCTGGAGTCCGCGCAGGGCCAGGTGGGGAGCGGCATCCACGCGCTGTACCGGCCGCGGGCGCACTGACCCGCGCCGTCCCGGCCCGCCTGGTCGTCCCGGCCGGCCTGTCCGACCGGTCTGTCGTGGCTGTGCTGTCCGACCTGGCTGTGCTGTCTGTCCTGTTGTGAAGTGCGTGTCGTTACGGGGGGTTTGGCGAAGTGTCGCTGATGTTGCCGGACAGCGTCGAGTGGGTCCTGGAGATGCTCGGCTTCGACTGGCCGACCGCGGACGAGGACAAGCTGATGGAGTCCGCGCAGGTGTGGCGCGACTTCGCCGACCAGGTCGAGGAGTTGCACTACCGGGCCGCCGGCGCCGCCAACAACGTGCTGGCGAGCAACGCGGGCGACTCGATCGACGCGTTCGCCAAGACCTGGGAGAAGTTCTCCGGCGGCGGCAGCGGCTACCTGGCGGACGCCGCGATGGCCGCCCGGCTGATCGCGGCGGCGTTCGACGCGGCCGCGGTGATCGTGATCACCTGCAAGGTCGCCGTGATCGCGCAACTCGTCGCACTGGCAGTGGAGTTGATCGCCGCCCAGGCCGCCGCACCGTTCACCCTCGGCCTGTCCGAACTGGGGGCCGCCGGAGCGACCCTGGCCACCAAGGCCATCGTGCGGCGCCTGCTGAAGGAACTCCGGCAGGCCCTGGTCGAGGCCATCATGGAGACGTTGAAGGAACCGGTCGTCTCCGCCGTCCAGGCCATGATCAGCGACCTGATCGCCCAGACCGTCAACCAGGGCTTCGGCGCCCAGAGCGGGTACGACCTCGGACGCACCGGCAAGGCGGGCGCCGAGGAGTTCAAGGACGCGGTCAAGAACTCGGGCCAGACCTTCACCGAGGCCCTCCGGGACGGCGCAGGCGCCCGAGCCGGCGGACACGCCCGCAGCGGACTGGACCACGCGGCGGGACGCGGCAGCGACTCCGGCTCGTCGGGCGGCAGCGACGGCAGTGGCGGCAGTGGCGGCAGCAGCAACGATGGCGGCAGCGGCAGCGGCACGGGCGCTTCCACCTCTGCCTCCGGCGGCAGCGGTTCCACTTCCGGCAGCGCTGGTTCCGCCTCCGGGAGCGGCGGAACGGCCTCCGGGAGCGGCGGGACGGCTTCGGGGGACAGCGGTCCGTCGTCGGGCAGCTCCGCTTCGGGCGTGCCGTCCGGCGGTGCTCCCACCGGGAGCAGCCCGGCTTCGGGGACGTCCAGCGGCGGCGGCCCGACCACGAGTACACCGGCCGGGAGCGGACCGTCCGGGACGGCTGCGTCCAGCAGCGGCCCGTCCGGTGACGGGCCGTCGGGGCAGAGCGCCCCCGGTCCGGGCGGTGAGTCTCCGCGTTCGCAGCAGCAGCCGGCGGCGACGACACCGGCGGGTGAGCCTCGTACCAACACGCCGCTCGACCCGTTCGGCACCCGGCTGACCCCCGACGCGGACAGTACCCCCGCCGCCGCCGGCCCGACCCCGAACAGCACCCCGGTCGACGCCAACTCGGCTTCCCCGGACGGACGTTCGGCACCGGACTCGTCACACCCCTCCCCCACGCCGAACAGCGACACCGGTACCGACACCGGCACCCGCCCGGACGCGGACACGACGCGGCCCGCTTCCAATCCTGCGGAGGGCGGCACCCCGTCCCGCACGCCGGACCACGACCCGGGCACTCACCCGGCCGCGTCCGACAACGCCCAGAACCGCGCGCCCGACGGCGATCCGACGCGTCCCGGCTCCACCGACAACGCCTCCTCCCGCACGCCGGACAGCGGTACGACCCGGCCCGACTCCGTCCCGTCGCACACGCCGGACGGGGACTCCGGCCGGCCCGGTCCCGCCCACGCCGACAGCACTCCGGACCGCACGCCCGACCACGACCCGGGCGCCCGCCCGGCGCCCGGCGAGGGCAACCCGCCGCCGCGCGCCTCCGAGGCCGCCCCGGCGGCCGGGCCTGCGCACGCGTCCGAGCGGCCGCACTCCGGTGACGTCCCGACGCCGCGCGACGAGAGCGCTCCGGCGGGGACCCGCCCGGACGCCGCTACCCCCGATCCGCGGACCGCCGAGCACGCCACGGCACCCACACCCACCCCTGCGCACGCCTCGTCCGAGGCTGGTCCCGCCCGGGTCGATCCCCGCGCGGCCTTCGCGGGGACCGCAGACCACGCCGGTACCGCAGATCACGCCGGGACCGCCTCCGGCGACGGGACCGCGGGCACCCGTCCCGTCAGCCTCAACACCGCCGGTCTGGGCGCCACCGCCACCGCTCCCCCGGCCCACTCCGGACCGGACCCGCGCCTGGGCCACACCCCGACGCCGACCCCGGAGCAGAGCGTCCCGGCCAGTACGCCGACCGGCGCCCCGATCGTGCCCGGCGCCGTCCCGACCGGTACCGTCCCGGGCGGCGCCACCCCGGGCGGCGCCGCCCCTGGCGGGAACGCCCCCGCGGCCACCCCCACCGGCAACCGCCCCACCGCCGCCCCCGCGCCCTCCGTCCCCCACCAGAACACCCCCGCCCAGAACGCCCCCGCCCCGCGCCCCGAGCAGCCGAGCCGGAACTCGACCCTCGGCCCGCGCCCCGCCGCCGACCGCGGCCCCGGCACGTCCCGCCCCGACGCCCTGTCCCACCAGGAACCGGCCGCCGCGCACACGCCCCGCCCCGAACGGGACAGCCCCGAACGGGACAGCCCCGAGCGGGACGGCTCCAGGCAGGACGGCTCGGACAACCGCGCCGCCCCCGGCGACAGCCCGGCCGCCGACAGCCGTCCGGTCAACGGGCGTCCGCTGTCCGACAGCCGCCCGTACGACGCCCCGGGCGGGCTCGACCGGGTGGACCCGCAGCATCAGCAGGACCTGGAGAGCCGCATCCCGCGGAACTCCGACGGGACTCCGCAGCGGCACCCGGATCCGAACGGCGACTGGCCCGGGGCGGTCAACGGCGACGGCCACCGCGCGCCCGGCCGGGACAACAACTGCCTCGACGTGGCGCTGTCCACCGCGGACACCTACAGCGGCAACCCGACCGCCGCCGCGCCGCGCAACGACTCGAGTCCGGACGGCGAGCAGGGCGGCCGCGACCGGGCGGAGCGCCAACTCGGCGCGCCGTTCCGGGACTTGGGCAACGGCGAGCAGGCGTTCCGGCGGATCGAGGACCAGCTCCGGGCGGCCGGCCACGGCTCGCAGGCCGTCATCGTCACCCAGGACGCCAACGGGCGCGCCCACGCCTGGAACGCGGTCAACCACGGCGGCCGGATCACCTACCTCGACAACCAGACCGGCCAGCGCGGCGACAAACCCCTGCACGACGGTGGCCACGGCGTCTTCGCCGTCCCGCTCGACCCGGACCGCCGCCCGCTCCCCGCCGGGAACGACGGCCCGAACCGCGGGGACGACGGCACCGACCGCCGCCCCGCCGACCCGGCCGGCAAGGGCAAGGATGCGCCCGGCCCCGACCCCGACGGGGACGGGAAGCAGAAGACCGACGACGGCAAGCCGCACCAGTCCCTCGCCGAGAAGCACAAGGACGATCCGGACCACCCGGCCCACGAGTCCGCCCGCACCGAGCACGAGCGGCTCGCCCCGCGGGAGAAGTCCGGCGACCACGTGTACGGGATCCTGGGCGACCAGGTCCAGCAGGATCTTCGCGGCACCAACGAAGTCCACCGGGTCGAGATGGAGTACGTCTACGACCAGTTGTACGCGTGGGCGGACAGCGGCCACCTCGGGGCCGCCCTCGACCGCGCCACGGGCGACAACCCGATGACGCTGCGCCGATCCGACCTGGAGCAGGCGCTGCCGGGCTTCGGGGACATGCACCCGGGTGAGCAGGGTGCAGTGGTGGCGTCGATGGGACGCATGAGCGACTCGTTCCACGAGCAGCACGGCCGGGGGAAGAGTCCCGAGGAGAAGCCCTACCCGTATTCGGCGGACCCCGACCAGCCGGGCTCCGGTCCGGGGCAGGCCGAGACCGAGAGCCGGGGTGCGGTCGACCACGGGAAGACCAAGTCCGACGGCGGGCTGAAGCTCGCGCAGGACTCCGAGGCCATCAAGAAGGAGATCAAGAAGGTCTTCGGGGTCAGCAAGTTCGAGGACTCCTTCGACCAGGCGGTCCACCGTCCCGACTTCACCGGGAAGAACTACGCGGTGCTGGAGGTCTACGACCCCACCACCAAGGAGGTCAGCTACGTCCTGGAGAGCTCGGTGCCGTCCGGCGGCGACCGGGCCGGCATCACGCCGTTGCACTCGGAGACGCACGCGGGCCACTGGATGGAGAACCTCAACCGCGGCCGCGACGAGAAGGACCGCTACGAGGTCCTGAGCCTCTACACCGAGCGCGAGCCCTGCGGCCGGGGAGCCGGCCACGCCAACTGCTCGGGCTACCTGTCGGAGAGCCACAAGGGCGTCCCCGTGCACTACGCCACTGGTTACCGTAAGGGGCAGAAGGTGGAGTCACCCAAGGTCGGGGACGCCGCGCCGGACACCTCGCAGGACAAGCCGAAGGGCAAGTCGAAGGGCAAGCTGACACCGCGCCAGCACATGAACCAGGACTTCGGCGACCATGTCGGCGAGGTGGCCAGGATCTGGCTGGTGACCGAGCAGCAGCGCCTCCAGTAGGACGGCGGTGGCCGCGGCAGCGGCGGTTCCGGGCGAGCCGGGCGAGTACGAGCGAGAGGGAGCGACGGGATGACGGGGCGGGACGAGGCGGCGGTCGAGACGGCCGTCGAGACGCTGGTCGGGCGGTTGCAGGACGGCGGCCCCGGGCTGGTCGTGGTGCGCGGAGCGGCGGGCAGCGGTCGGAGCGCGGTGCTCGGGGCCGTGGCCGAGCGCTTCCGGGACGCGGTCCTGGTGGACGCGGCCGGACGCAGTGCCGACTCGGTGGCGGCGGAGCTGATCGACCGGATCCGCCCGCCGCAGCGGCGGCGCTTCATGGCCCGCGACACGTACGGCGACTTGACCGACCTGGTCCTGGGGCTGCGCCAGGACAGCCAGCCTCGGACGGTCCTGGTCGCCAACGCCGAACTCGCGGGCTCGCTGCGCTCCGGCGGTGAGCCGCAGTTGATGCGGCAGGTGCTGGACACCCTCCGGATCGCCGCCGAGGAGGGCTGGCTGCGGTTGGTGGTCGAGCGGAGCGCCTCCGGCCCCCGCGACGAGCGGCCGTCGAACCGCGCGGTCACCGTCGTGGAGCTGCCGGGCGGTGCGGGTCCGGAGGAGTTCCGGGCGCTCGAAGAAGCGGTCTCCCCCGAGGTGCTGGGGGCCTTGCGCGCGCTGGCCAACGGCCAGTTGTGGCGGGCGCCGGTGGCGGCCTGGGCGCAGCTCTGCGCGGCGGCCGAAGTCCCCTACAGTGGACGGGAGTTGGCCGAACTGCCCTGGCTGGCCGAGGACGAGGACGGCATCGGGTTCGTCCGGCCCGCGCTGGCGGAGCAGTTGCGCTACGAGGGCGCGGAAGCCGCCGCGTTCCACCGCCGAATGACGGACCTCCTTATCGCCGACGGACCGGCCGAGCCGTGGGCCCTGCGGTCGCTGCCGGGCCACGCGGCCGCCGCCGGGCGGTTCGACGAACTGCTCGCCGACCCCGCGCTCCTGGCCAGGATCCCGCAGGAGGCACTGCTCGAGGCGTTCCGCGCCTGTTACCCGGACGGCATCGAACGGGGCACGCACGCGGCGGCCTTGCACTTCCTCAGCGGTTACGGCCTGGCCGGGGCCCCGCACGGCGAATGGGTCGCCTGGCTGGCCCACGACGCGTTCACCCGGGGGGACGTGGAGCGGGCCGAGGCCCTGGCCGAAGCCTCACCCGAGCCCCTGCCGTTCCGCACCGTCTGGTCCCGCTGGCGGGCCCCCGGGGACTTCACGCCGCCCACCGAGCCCGGTCACCAGAGCACGGTGGAGCTGGTGGATCCCGCCGAGTTCGACGGCGTGTCGGTGGTGGTGACCGAGGGCAGCGGTTCGCTCCGGCTGGTCCGGGACGCCGCTACGGGCCGCTTGCTGGCCGCGCTCACCGAGGAGTCCGCGGAGTCCGAGAAGTCCCGCCTGGTCATGCTGCCGGCGGACAGCGCGGCCCTGAACATCCGCGCGAACTACAACGTCACGGCCGTCCTGCCCCCGGGCGCCGACCGCAAGGCCCCCGCGCTCGGGGTGTTCCACCACCCGGACGCCGACTGGGGCGGCGCCGTCGGCGACCTGCTGGTGCTGGCCGGGGCGCAGGGCGCCTACGCCGTCCGGTTGGACGTCGACCTGCTCCGCGAAGGACCGGAGGAGCGGCTGCGTTCGCTGCTCGGCGGGGACGGGTTCCTGCTGCCGAAGCCGTTCGACCCGGCCGAAGTGGCGGACGCACGAAGCCTGTTGGAGCGGGCGTTCGGCCCCGAGCGGATCCACCGCCTGGCGGCGGACGAACTGCCCGCCGGGATCACCCACGAGCCGACCCGCCGACTGCTCACCGAGGTGGGCGTGCCGAAGGCGGCGGGGCTGGTCGGCCTGTGGCTGACGCCGCACGAGGGGCTGCCGGTGCGGGCCTGGGAGTCCACCGCCGACGCGGAACAGCCGCCCGGCAGCGGACCGTTCCACCTGATCGGCGACTGGATGGGCGCCCCACTGCTGCTGGACGGCTCCGACGGCCGGGTGCTGCGCATGCTGAACCCGCAGTCGCCCGACTACACGGCTCCGCGGGAACCGCTGGTGGGCAGTTCGCTGGAGTCCTTCGTCACGATGGTGGCGCTGGAGAAGCAGTACCTGGAGGTGTACCGCACCGAGGGCCCGGACACCTACGACGTGCTGGAGGAGCTCCAGACCCAGGTCGCGGGCGTGGACCGGGCCGCCGCCGGGTCCGACGTCTGGCAGTACGCCCTCGAATCCGACAACTGGGGGGACTGACCGCCCCGCCCGCCCCCCGTTCCCGACTGTCCTCGCACCGTCCTCGCACCGGAGAGCCCTCGACGTGACCGACTCCAGCAACGCCGCCGTCCCGCAGCAGTCCTACCAGCCCCGAGCGACGGGGCAGGTCGAGACGGCGGTCGACGCGTTGACCGAGCGGCTGCGGGACGGCGGGCCCGGGCTGGTCGTGGTGCGCGGAGCGGCGGGCAGCGGGCGGAGCGCGGCGCTCCGGGGCGTGGCCGAGCGGTTCCCGGGCGCGGTTCTGGTGGACGCGGCCGGGCGCAGCGCCGATTCGGTGGTGGCGGAGTTGCTCGACCGGGTCCGCCTCCGGAACCCCCGCCGTCCGGCGGAAGGCGACAGGTCCCGCAGCCTGTACGACCTCGGGGAAGCCCTGCGCAGGGCGGAACGGCCCCCGGTGGTCCTGGTGGCCAATGCCGAACTCGCGGGCTCGCTCCGTTCCGGCGCCGAGCCGCGCCTGGTGCGGACGGTGCTGAGCGACCTGCGGAAGGCGGCCGAGAAGGGCCGGCTGCAGCTGGTGGCCGAGCAGAGCGTCTCCTACCCCTACAACGAGGGGGCGTCCAAGCGCGGGATCACCGTCGTGGAGCTGCCGGGCGGTGCGGGCCCGGAGGAGTTCCGGGCGCTCGAAGAAGCGGTCTCCCCCGAGGTGCTGGGGGCCTTGCGCGCGCTGGCCAACGGCCAGTTGTGGCGGGTACCGGTGGCGGCCTGGGCGCAGCTCTGCGCGGTGGCCGAAGTCCCCTACAACGAAGGGGAGTTGACCTCACTAGCTGCCGAACTCTCCTGGCTGGTCGAGGACGAGGACGGCATCGGGTTCGTCCGGCCCGCGCTGGCCGAGCAGTTGCGTTACGAGGACGAGACGGCCGCCGCGTTCCACCGCCGGATGACGGATCTCCTCCTCGCCGACGGACCGGCCGAGCCGTGGGCCCTGCGGTCGCTGCCGGGCCACGCGGCCGCCGCCGGGCGGTTCGACGAACTGCTCGCCGATGCCTCGCTGCTGGCCAGGATCCCGCAGGACGCGCTGGTCGAAGCGTTCCGCGCCTGCTACCCGGACGGCATCGAACGGGGTACGCGCGCGGCGGCCCTGTACTTCCTGGTCGGTTACGGTCTGGCCGGGGCCCCGCACGGCGAGTGGGTCGCCTGGCTGGCCCACGACGCGTTCACCCGGGGCGAGGTGGAGCGGGCCGAGGCCCTGGCCGAAGCCTCGCCCGAGCCGCTGCCGTTCCGCACCGTCTGGTCCCGCTGGCGGGCTGCCGGGGACTTCACGCCGCCCACCGACCCGAGCCATCGCAGCGCCGTGGAAATCGTGGAACCCGCCCTATTCGAGGGCGAGTTGGCGGTGGTGACCGAGGGTGGCGGCCCGTTGCGCATCGTCCGGGACGCTGCCACCGGCGAGCTGCTCGCCCCGCCGTTCACCAGGGGGTCCGAAGCTCCCGGGCTCGTCGTGCTGCCGGCGGACAGTGCGGCTCTGAACGTCCGCGCGAACGACAACGTCACGGCCGTCCTCGCCCCCGGCACCGACCGCGGCACCGCCCCCGCGCTCAAGGTCTTCCACCACCCGGACGCCGACCGGGCCGGCGCCGTCGGCGACCTGCTGGTACTGGCCGGTTGCCAGGGCGCCTACGCCGTCCGGCTGGACGTCGACCTGCTCCGCGAAGGACCCGAGCGGCGGCTGCGCCCGCTGGCCAGGTGGCACCGGCGCCTGCTGCCGAAGCCGTTCGACCCGGCCGAAGTGGCGGACCTCCGAAGCCTGTTGGAGCGGGCGTTCGGCCCCGAGCAGATCCACCGCCTGACGGCGGACCAGCTGCCCGCCGGGATCACCCACGAGCCGACCCGCCGACTGCTCACCGAGGTGGGCGTGCCGGAGGTCGCGGATCTGATCAGCCTGCGCCTGGCCCCGCAGGAGGGGCTGCCGGTGCGGGCCTGGGAGTCCACCGCCGACGCGGAACAGCCGCCCGGCAGCGGACCGTTCCACCTGATCGGCGACTGGATGGGCGCCCCACTCCTGCTGGACGGCTCCGACGGCCGGGTACTGCGCATGCTGAACCCGGCGGCCCATGACTACGACCGTCCGCGGGAACCGCTCGCGGGCAGTTCGCTGGAGTCCTTCCTCACCATGGCGGCGCTCCAGGAGCAGTACCTGCGGGTGTACCGCAGCGAAGGCCCCGACACGGGCTGCGTGCTGGAGGAGCTGGGGATCCGGCTCGCCGGCGTGGACCCCTCCGCAGCCGGGTCCGACACCTGGGGCTACGTCCTCGAGCCCTACAACTGGGCCGACTGACCGCCCCGCCCGCCCCCGTTCCCGACTGTCCTTGCACCGTCCTCGCACCGGAGAGCCCTCGACGTGACCGACTCCAGCAACACCGCCGTCCCGCAGCAGTCCTACCAGCCCCATCCGTACCTGGGCGGGCGGGCGGTGGCGCTGCGTGCGCTGGCGGCCTGGCGTTCGGGGGGTGCGGGGGTGCCCCGGACGGTGCTCGTGACGGGGGGGTCGGGCAGTGGGCGGTCCCGGTTGCTGGCGGGGTTCCTGATGCTCTGCGAGCCGTCCCGGCGGGAGGAGTTCGACCTGTCCGTGCTGGATCCGGCCACCGTGCCGCCGGGTGAGCTGCCCACGCCGCCGGTGTTCGACGCCACCGGGCTGTCGGCCGTTCAGTTGCGCTGGCTGGTGGCCGACCACTTCTCGCCGGGTGCGGTTCGCGCCGAGGAGTTGGACGAACGACTGGCCGGGATCGGGTCGGCCGGGGAGCCGGTGGCGGTGGTGGTCGCGGACGCCGACCGGGCGGGTGTGCTGCCGCAGTCGGGCGAGCCTGCCCGGGTCGCCGAGGAGGTGTTGCGGCCGCTCGCCCTGGCGGCCGGTGTCCGGCTGCTGGCCGAGGTGGACCGGGCCGACGCGGACCGGCTGGCCGGGGTGCTGCCCGCCGGGGAACTGCTGGTGATCGACCTCGACCGGGAGCCGTGGCGGGACGAGGAGGGGCTGCGGCTGCAGGCCGAGTTCTCCCTCCCGCAGCCGGACGGTGCGGCGCAGTTGGCCCGTACGGCGGACGGTCCGCTGGTGGTCCGGCTGGCCGCCTGGTCGGCCCGCAGCGCGCCGGACGGGCCGGTCCCGCTGCCCCGTACCGTCGGGGACGCGCTCGACCTGCAGGCCGAGCTTCACGGTGTCACCGAGCTGACCCTGCGCCGGCTGCTCGCCCCGTTGGCGCTGGCCGGGCCGGGCGAGCCGCTGCCGCTCGACCTCTGGGCGCCGCTCGCCTCGGCGGTCGCGGGCAAGGACCTCGGCCCGGCGCTGGCGGGCGGGCAGCACCTGCTGCTGCCGTTCTTCGACCTGGTCACGGCGGAGGGGCGGCCGCCCGCCGTCCGGATCGTCCACCCGGCGCTCGGCGCGGAGCTGCGCGCCCGCCTCGGCAGCACCGTCCACGAGGTGCAGCGCCGCCTGGCCACGGCGCTGCTCGCCACCCTGGGCAGCAGCGACGGCGACGGCGACGGCGGTGATAGCGACAACGACGGCCCGGGCCGGTGGGCGGCGGCCGCGCCGTACGTCCGGGAGCAGCTGGTCGGCCACGCGCTGGAGGGCGGTCTGCTGCCGGGGCTGCTCGCGGACCCGGGGTTCCTGCTGCACGCCGAGCAGGTGCGGCTGCGGGCCGCGGTGGAGCACCTGGTCGCCACCGGTGCCGAGTTGCCGCCGCCGGCCCGGACCTGGCTGCGGTTGGCGCCGCTGTTCACCCGTCAGGAGCCGGGTCCGGAGCTGCGCGCCGCCCTGTTGGAGCACGCGGCCCGCCAGGACGGTCTGCCCGCGCCGGAGTTCGGCCTCCCGCTGCCGTGGCGCACGCTGTGGGCCCGGCCGCTGGACGGGGTCCGGGCGGTCACGGCGGCCGCCCGGCCCGGGGGCGGGGCCGTGCTGGTGGCCTACCGGCCGGGCGCGGAGCCGGAGTTGGCGGTCTACGACGCGCTGACCGGCGAGCCGGACGGCACCGATCCGGCGCTGCTCGTCCGTCCCACCGACGAGGAGCGCTCCGCGACCCCGCTGGGGCTCAGCACCGGCGGCGACTACCTGCGGCTGTGGACCCGGGAGGCGGACGGCCGGGCGGGCGCGCAGGTCGCGCTGTTCCTCTCCGCCGAACCGCTGGGCGGCGCCGACCTGACCCCGGACGGCCTGCTACTGCTGGCCGACGCCCGCGGTGTCGCCGCCCTGCGCCCGACCGCCCTGGCGTCCGTTCCCCCGGCCGACCCGGCCGACCCGGCGTCCGCCGCCCCGGACGCCCCCGTGCCCGCGCCCGCGCCCGCGTCCGCCGCCCCGGACGCCCCCGTGCCCGCCCCCGCGCCCGTGCCCGCGGCTCCGGCGTCCGCCGACCTGGCCGCCCCCGCTGACCCCGCGGCCCCGGCCGCTGTGCCCGCCGGTTGAGGCGGGCGGCTGCATTACTGTGAACCCTGTCCGACCGGCCCTGAAGGAGAACGACCGCGTGACGACCCGCGAGCAGGCGATCGAGGCGGCCCACCAGTGGATCAACGGTGCCAAGCCCGAGGAGCAGTGGCACCGGATCGGCGTGCACGAGTTCGAGCTGGGCTGGGTGCTGTGGCCGGTGCTGCCGGCCGCCGGGCCGGACCCGGCGACCGGGGAGCGCCGGGCGCCTGCCGAGATCGGCACCGCCTGCGCGGTGGTCGACCGGGAGACCGGTGAGCTGACGCACTGGCCCTCGGTGCCGGTCGACGAGGTGGTGCAGCTCTACCGGGACAAGCTGGGCGCGGGCTCGTACGACCCCTCCCGTCCGCCGCTGGTCGGCCCGGGTGCCTCCGCCGTGCTGGGGTACCGGGACGCGCAGGGCGAGGAGCAGAGCCTGTTCCTGCTCTCCACTCCCGGGACCGGCCACCCGGAGGTGCGGGCCTGGCGGACGCTCCAGGAGCGGGGGGTGCGCCCGGAGGACGTGTTGTCGGTCTACACCGACCTGCGCCCGTGCGAGCTGCCCGGCGGCTACTGCGCGGCGGTGCTGCTGGCCGAGCTGCCGGTCGCCTCGTTCTCCTACGGCCACGACTACGGTCCGCGCTACGACCGCCGGGCGGCGGCCGTCCGGGCCCTCACCGACGCCACCGAGGAGTCCTTCCGGGCGGCCGGGCGGCCGGTGCCGCCGCGGCCCAACCGGGTGCCGTTCCCGCGTGCGGTGCCCGCCGCGGACGCCGAGCGCGACGCCGCCCTGGGGCGCCGGCTGGCCGGGTTGTTCGGTGCGGAGGGCGTGCACCGGGCGGACGCGGACGACGCGGCGGCCTCTCCGCTGCCCGAGGCGGCCCGGCAGACGCTGGTGTGGGCGGGGCTGCCGGTCCGGGTCGAGGGCTTCTTCGCGCTGGTGCCCGGGCTGCCGGACGTGGCCGGGCACCTGGCGGCGGTCGGCCGCGGTGCCCGGGTCCCGGACCGGGTCCGGGCCGTGCTGGCGGAGTACGTGCTGCTGGGCACCGACGGCCACGCGCTGGTGGCCGTCCAGTGCACCGCCGAGGGCGCCGGCCGGGTCTGGGCCGTCGACCCGGACAACGGCACCGGCCGCTACCTGAACGCCGACCTCAACTCCTACCTCCGCTGCCTGGCCCTGCTGGCCGAGCGCCGCCCCGCCCTGCGCGGCCTCGACCCGTACGCGGCGGCCGGTGTCGTCGACGCCTTCCAGCGCGAGCTGGCCGCCCTCGACGGCACGGTCTTCGACGACCCGGAGAACTGGTGGGCGGTCGTCGTCGAGCAGCTCTGGGACGGCATGCTCTAGAGGACCTGATCCGGGGCGGCCCCCGCTGCTTCCCCTCTTCTTCCCGGTGGCCCGTCAGTTCGCGGTGGTGTTCTCGCCCGCGAGCAGGCGGGCCACCAGTGCGTCCACCAGGGCGGTGCGGTGTTCGGGGGTGAACAGGTCGGGGAGGGTGAGCCGTTCGAGGATCAGCCAGTTCAGGGCGAGGATGAGCAGCTGGACGGTGGTGGCGTCGCCGGGGAGGCCGGCGGCGAGGTGGTAGTCGGTGTTGAAGCGGACGTCCTCGCCGATCCGGCGGGTGAGGACCTCGCGCAGTTCGGGGCGGCGCAGCGCGGCGAGGCGCAGTTCGAGCAGGGCGAGGAAGCCGGTGGGGAAGGCGGCGACGCGGTCGACGACCTGGTGCATGAGGGCGGTGACCCGGGCGGCGTCGCGGGGGCCTTCGAGGCCCTGGGCGAGGGTGTCGGCGTCGGGTTCGAGGCGTTCGTAGACGCGGTCGGCGCACTGGGCGAGCAGGGCGTTCCGGTTGGCGAAGTAGTTGGAGGCGGTGCCGGCTGGGACGGCGGCGCGCTGGTCGACGGCGCGGAAGGTGAGGCCGCGGGCGCCTTCCTCGGCCAGGACTTCGAGGGCGGCGTCGAGCAGGGCGGCTCGGCGCTCGGGGTTGCTGCGGGCCATCGCTTGTAACCACTCCAGACGTAGTGCTACGGTCTTACCACTCCGGCCAGAGTACTACGGAACGAGTGCTCACCGGCCTTCCCTGTCGAGAGGTTCCTGGATGCGAAAGCTCGTGTACTACGTCGCCGTCTCCGTGGACGGCTTCATCGCCGGCCCGTCCGGCGAGTTCGACTTCTACCCCGGTGCGCCGGACATGGCGCAGCACCAGCTGGACGAGTACCCGGAGACCATTCCGGTGCAGGCCCGCCCGCAGCTCGGTCTGACGGACACCCCCAACAAGCACTTCGACACGGTGCTGATGGGCCTGGGCGCCTACCGCCCGGGCCTGGACGCGGGCATCCCCAGCCCGTACCCGCACCTGGAGCAGTACGTGGTCTCCAGCACGCTGCCCGGCGTGGACGACCCGGCGGTGCACCTGGTGCGCGCCGATCCGCTGGGCCTGGTGCGGGAGTTGAAGCAGCGGCCGGGCAGCGGCGACCTCTGGCTGTGCGGCGGCGGCCGGCTGGCCGCCGAACTGCTGCCGGAGATCGACGAGTTGGTGTTCAAGCGGTACCCGGTGGTGGCGGGCGGCGGGATCCCCGCGTTCGCCGGTCCGCTGCGCCCGCGCCCGTTCGCCCCGGTGGAGACCCTGGCCTTCAGCCACGGCGGCACCGTCACCACCTACCGTCCGGCCGGGTGACGCGGGCGGGCGGCGGAGCGGACCGAGTTGCCGTACGACGACGCCGCCGGGCGGGACGAGGGATTCCCCGACTGCCGGGCACGCTGACGGGCGAGCAAGTGGCCGCCGACACGGCCGCGGCGCTGGGCGTCGGCGCGGCGCTGGGCGGCGGAGCGGGGCGGGCGTTCGTCGGCTTCTCGGTCGGCGACCACCTCGGGCTGCTGGCCGGCACCCGGCTGCCGCTGGACGCGGTCGTCGCCTGCTACCCCGGCTGGACACTGGAGGGCGGCACCCCGCCGGCCGACGACCGTCCGCCGCTCGCCGAGCGGGGCGCCGCCGCGCTCGCCGCCCACGGTACCGCGGTGCTCGGCCTGGTCGGCGCCGACGACCACGTCGTCCCGCCCGAGCAGTGGGCCCGGATCGGCGAGCGCCTCACCGCCGCGGGCGTCCGCACCGACCTGGTCAGCTACCCGGGCGTCCCGCACGGCTTCCTGTGCGACCACCGCCCCGCCACCCACCGGCCCGCCGAGAGCGCGGACGCCTTCGCCCGCATCCTCGCCGCCCTGGCGGCCGTGACGGTCCTGCACCCCCGACCGCCCACCGCGCCCACCGCCCCGCTCACCGCCGTCCGGCGGCGGGCGGGGCGCCCGTCGTGCGCGGGGCGTCAGGCGGCGGGCGATCAGGGGTCCTCGGGCGTGCGCGGGCTGCTCCGAACGGGCGCCTTCCCGTCACCGGCCGGGCCGCCCGGGCGTTGAACGGCCGTCAAGCCGTTCCCCCACCCCCGCACGCCCGAGGACCCCGCCCCATGCGCACCGCACTCTCCGCCCTCGCCCTCGCCGCCGCCCTCCTCGCCCCCGCGGCCCCGGCCCTCGCCGACGACTCCCCCGCCCCCGTCCCCAACCAGGGCTACAGCATCCCGGTCGGCGCGATCACCGACCTCGGCGCCCTCCCGATGCTCGGTGGCCTCGGCAACGACTTCGCCCACCTGCTCGGCCATTGACATCCTCCCCGGCCTAAAGGCCGGGGATTCCCGCCTGCTCCCGCACCGGTTGGGTGGGTCGCTTCGGGTGGGTTCCTGCTTCGCCGCGCGGTGCGGGCACGGGTGCCCGTCTGACCTGCGCTCCACAGGCTGACACCGCCAGTCCGGCGGCCTTGGCAACGTTGACCGCCGCGTTGACGTCCCGGTCCAGGACGGCCCCACACCCGCCGCACGTCCACATCCGGACGTACAGGGGCTTCGGCCCGTCCTTGACGCCACAGTGCGAGCACACCTGGCTGGTGGGCTCGAAGCGGCCGATCCGGACGAACCGCCGCCCGTACCGGGCGGCCTTGTACTCCAGCATGACGGTGAACCGCGACCAGCCGGCGTCGTGCACCGACTTGGCCATGCGCGTACGCGCGAGTGCCTTGACCGCCAGGTCTTCGACGCCGATCGCTTGGTTGTCGCGGATCAGCCAGGTGGAGAGCCGGTGGTGGAACTCGCGCCGCACGTCGGCCACTTGTGCGTGGGCACGGGCGACCTTCGACCTGGCCTTCTCGCGGTTCTTCGATCCCTTGGCCTTGCGGGCCAGGGCCTGCTGGGCACGCTTAAGCTTCTTCTCGGCGCGGCGCAGGAAACGCGGGCTGTCGATCTTCGTCCCGTCGGAGAGGACCGCGAAGTGCGCAAGCCCCAGGTCGATACCGACCACGGTGTCGGTGTCTGGCATGAGGGCCAGGTCGGCGGCGGGGTCGGTCTCGATGACGAACGAGGCGAAGTACCGGCCGGCGGAGTCCTTGACGACTGTCACCGTGGACGGGTCGGACGGCAGGATGCGGGACCACTTCACGGCGAGGTCGCCGATCTTCGGCAGGGACAGCTTCCCGCCCGACGTGATCCTCCACCGGGCATTCGCGGTGAAGCGCACGGCCTGCCGGGTGTCCTTGCGCGACTTGAAGCGCGGCACCCCCATGCGAGGCCGCTTCCCCTTCAACCCGTCGAAGAAGCTCCGGTACGCGGCCTCCAGGTCCCGCAGCGACTGCTGCAACACCACGGCCGACACCCCGCCCAGCCACGCCCGCTCCGGGGTCTTCTTCGCCCCGGTGATCAGCACCTTCGACAGATCCCCCACCCTCGGGAACGGCAACCCCGCCGCACGGGCCTCCTCCCGGACACGCAAAGCGTCGTTGTACACCACCCGCGCGCACCCGAACGCCCTCGCCAACGCCGCACGCTGACCTGTCGTCGGGTAGACGCGGAAGGAGTACCTGAGCTGCACAACCGCACCGTAACCCCCCAACCCACGACAGGACACCGCAACAACCCGACCAGCCGACACCCGCCCGCACGCTCGGCCTTCGTGACCGAGCACCGCCACAAAATGACCGCCGACCGGCACCCCACCCGACCCGAAGCGATCACGCGGAGCATCCGCACCGACCCCGCGCTGACCCGGCAAGGGCGACCACGTCCACCCCCACGTGCCCCCCAGCGGCGCCAGAACAGGGCCCAGAACCGCTTCGCCACCGGACTGAAGCCCGGCGCACTGCAATCAGTCCAGGTAGCCGCAGGCCCCCACCGCCCCACCGCTCAGAACCGGCCCGTGTCGAGTTCCAGGTCGAAGGGAGCGGGGAGCCGGACGGTGCTGCCGAACGGGTGGGGGCCGTCGACCTCCGCGTAGCCCAGGCGTCCCGGGGCCGAGAAGACGGTGCACTCGCGCTGCTGACGGTCCACCAGGAGGTAGAGCGGGGCGCCGTACTGGCCGTGGCGGCGGCGCTTGGTGGTGCGGTCGGTCTCGCCGTTGGACGGCGGGGTGACCTCGACCACCAGCAGGGTCTGGTCCGGCAGCAGGGCGCCCTCGGTTTTCGCGGCGAGGTCGGCCGGGACGACGGCGAGGTCGGGGACGAACCAGTTCTCGCTGCCGGGCAGGTCGAGGTTGCCCGAGCCGGAGACCAGGCCGAGTTCCTCCAGGCGCGGCGTGATCTGCCGGCGCACCACTTCGGCGGCGTTCTCGTGCGCCCAGGACGGCGACACGGGGGTGATGACTCCCTCGATGATCTCGGCGCGGTCCCCCGCGATGTGCTGGATCGCGTACTTCAGGGCCCGCTCGGGATCGCTGACGCTGTAGTCCCGGGGGACGTGGGCTGCTGTGCTCATGGCGCGTCTCCTCTGTTCCCGTCCGATTCTCCTCCGCCCAGGACGGCCGGGGCTCCGAAGTCACGGGGAGATTCACCGTTTCGGTCGCACGGCGCGACGGCCTCGCACCACCGCCCGGGTTCCCCCCGGGTTCCCGGCGGGCTTCCGGCGGGCGGGAGGCAGGGGGGTGGCGGGGTTGTTTCCGCTCGGGAAGTTTTGCCTGGGGCGGGGGGCGGCGACAAGGGCGGACGGGGGTTCGTCGTGGGGTCGTCACCGGGTTGCAACATGTCGAAATACTCCGCAACACCCGCTCCCAGCTGGGGAGATGGCGATTGACAGCGGGTGTGCGGGCCGAGCACGATGAGCGCCGAGCCCACTCGCAGCGAGCCGGAAGGAGGGCCGATGCGTACCGTCGTTGTCGTCTGTTGTCCGTCGTGCCCGGCCCCGGTGGGTCTGCGTCGTCGTGGCTGTTGTCGGCGCCGCTGCGCGTAGTCGGCGCGCTCTTCCCGCTCCCCTTTCTCCCCTTTCCCCCGTTCCCCCGTCACGGCGGTGCGCCCTGTGGGCTGCCCGATCGCCGTGCGGTGTCCGGCTGTTGTGGCGGCGTCCGTGCCGCTGTCGCCGTTCCCACCTCCCCGAAGGAGTTCCACCATGTCCGTTTCCACGTCCACCCTGGCCCCCACCGAGTTGCGGCTGACCCCGGCGGCGGGCCGGCTCGGCGCGGTCGTGCACGACGTCAAGCTGGGCGGCGACCT
This sequence comes from Kitasatospora sp. YST-16, assembly GCF_026802215.1. Lineage (NCBI taxonomy): Bacteria > Bacillati > Actinomycetota > Actinomycetes > Kitasatosporales > Streptomycetaceae > Kitasatospora > Kitasatospora sp. YST-16. The sequence goes on along the minus strand of NZ_CP113837.1, from coordinate 7,185,122 downwards.
GCCGGCCGGGACGGTGGCGACGCTGGAGGCCGCGCTGTACGAGCACAAGGTGCTGTTCTTCCGCGGGCAGCAGCACCTGGACGACGCCGAGCACGAGGCGTTCGCGCGGCTGCTGGGGCAGCCGGTGTTCCACCCGACGGTGCCGAGTGCGGACGGGCGGTACATCTTCGAGCTGGACGCCACCAAGGGCGTGCGGGCGAACAACTGGCACACCGACGTGACGTTCGTGCCCTCGTACCCGAAGGCGTCGATCCTGCGGGCGCTGGAGCTGCCGCCGGCGGGCGGCAGCACGGTGTGGGCGAACACGGCGGCCGCGTACCAGGACCTGCCGGAGCCGCTGAAGGCGCTCGCGGAGAGCCTGCGGGCGGTGCACACCAACGACTACGACTACGCGGCGAACCTGGCACTGGCACCGGAGTTGGCGGACAACGCCGAGGTGGCGAAGCTGTTCCGGCAGGTGTTCGTGTCGACGGCGTTCAAGACCGAGCACCCGCTGGTGCGGGTGCACCCGGTGACGGGCGAGAAGCACCTGCTGCTGGGCTCGTTCGCGCAGAAGATCGTCGGGGTGTCGGGCAAGGACAGCCGGGCCCTGATCGAGCTGTTCCAGCGGTACGTGGAGCGGCTGGAGAACAGCGTGCGCTGGGACTGGCAGGTCGGTGACGTGGCGATCTGGGACAACCGGGCCACCCAGCACTACGCGGTGAACGACTACGGCGACGAGCCGCGCCTGGTGCGCCGGATCACCCTGGACGGCGACCTGCCGGTGGGCGTGGACGGGCGGCCGAGCCGCCTGCTGGAGCCGGCCGACCCGCCGCGGGTGGCCGGGCTGGTGCCGGCCGCCGAGCTGGAGGCCGAGGCGCTGGGCGCGAAGTCCTGAGCGGTCCCGCGTGAAGTCCTGAGCAACCCCCGCGCGAAGTCCTGAACGGACCCGCGCGAAGTCCTGAGCAACCTCCTTAGGCAGAAGAGGAGTTGACCGCGTGAACGGCACCGTCCGCAGTGCTGCCGCGCCCCGGGCCGGGGACGACCGGCGGGAGGCGAACGCCGCCACCGTGCTGCGGGCGGTGCTGGACCACGGGCCGGTGGCCCGCAGCGGGGTGTCCCGGTTGACGGGGCTGAGCCCGGCGGCGGTGTCCCGGCAGGTGGTGGATCTGCTGCGGCTCGAACTGCTGGCGGAGCGGCCGGAGTTGGCGGTCTCCGCGCCGGGGGTGCGGGGCCGTCCGCAGCTGCCGCTGGACGTCGACGACCGGCGGCTGGCGGTGGCCGGGCTGCACGTGGGCCTGCCGTACAGCACCTTCGCGCTGCTGGACCTGCGCGGCCGGGTGCTGTTCCGGCAGGAGCTGCCGAACGGCGGGCGGCGCGGCCCGGCGGTGCTGAAGGCGCTGCTGGAGCGGGTGCCGCGGCTGCTGGCGGCGGCCGCGACCGGGTCGGCGGCCGGCCGCCGGGTGCTCGGTCTCGGCGCGGTGACCGGCGGGGCGGTGGACGCCGAGCGCGGGGTGACCGTCCGGCACGAGCCGCTGGGCTGGCGGGAGGTGCCGCTGCGGGAGCTGCTGGAGCGGGCCACCGGCCTGCCGGTGCGGGTGGACAACCACGCCCGGGCGCTGGCGGCGGCGGAGGTGCTGTTCGGCGATCCGGCGGCCCGGCGCTCGATGGTGCAGCTGTTCGTGGGCCACGTGGTGGACGCGTCCATCTCGGTGGCCGGGACGGTGCACCAGGGTCCGCCGTCGGTGACCGGCGACGGCGGGCACCTGCCGGTGCCGGGCAGCACGGCCCGATGTCACTGCGGCCGCCGCGGCTGCCTGTCGGTGGCCGCCTCGGACGACACGCTGTTCGCGGCGGCGGTCGCGCAGGGCGTGATCGCCCGCCCGGACCGGCAGTTGCTGCTGGCGGCGGTCCGGTCCGGCGACGTCCGGGCCGACGCGCTGGTGCGGGAGCGGGCCGCGGTGGTGGGCGGGGCGCTGGCGCTGCTCGCCGACGTGGTCAACCCGGACCTGCTGGTCCTGACCGAGACCTTCGCGGTGGCCGACCCGGTCTACCTGGACGTGGTGCGCGAGGAGTTCGCGCTCCGTTCGCACCTGCACCGGGACGCCTCGCTGCTGGTGGCGCAGCGCTTCGGCGCGGACGCGCTGGCGGTGGCGGCCTGCGCGCCGGTGCTGGGCGAGCTGTACGCCCGTCCGCTCCCCGGCTTCTGACCCTTCCTCTTGCTTCTCCACTCGAACTCGCTTCTCCCGAAGGACTGTTGACGATGACCGTGTTCTCCGCCGGCTCCGGTGGCCCGCTCCCCCTTCCCGCGCTCTCGCGCCGGGCGCTGCTGCGCGGCTCCCTGGCGGGTGCCGGTCTGCTGGCGCTGTCGGCGTGCCGTTCGGCGGCGGACTCCTCGACGGGGGCGGACGCGGCGTCGGGCGGGGCGGCGTCGCCGCGCCGGGGCGGGGTGCTGACGGTGGGGGTCGGGGTGGACTTCACGCCGGCCCTGCTGTTCGCGCAGAGCGCCAACTCGCTGTTGCAGCGGCTGGTGTTCAACACGCTGACCCGGTACGACGAGCAGCTGCGCCCGCAGCCGGAGCTGGCGAAGAGCTGGGAGGTGGCGGCGGACGGCCTGAGCGTGACGCTGAAGCTGCGCGACGACGTCACGTTCCACAGCGGGCGGAAGTTCACCGCGGACGACGTGGTGTTCGCGGTCAAGAACCTGCAGAACCCGGTGCGTTCGGCGCAGTTGAGGTCGACGGCGCTGACCGTGGCGGACTTCCGGAAGAACGGCGACTTCGAGCTGACGCTGGTGCTGGCGCACCCGGTGTCCAACCTGTTCGACCTCTTCGAGTTCATGATCATCCCTGATTCGCAGTCCGTGGAGGACGCGGTCGCGGGCACCAAGCTGATCGGCACCGGCCCGTTCACCTTCACCGACCGCAAGCCGGGCTCCTCGCTGAGCTTCGCCCGCAACGAGAAGTACTGGAACCCGGGCCGCCCGTACCTGGACGGGGTGGAGATCAAGGTGATCCCGCAGGCGGAGACGCTGCTGTCCTCGGTGAAGACCGGCCAGACCCACCTGACGTACGCGGTGCGCGGCAAGGACGTGGCCACGCTGAAGGACGACAAGCGGTTCCGGATCACCCAGTACGACACGGGGGCGGGCGCGTTCTACATCGGCGCGAACCTGTCCTTCCCGGAGGTGCAGGACAAGCGGGTGCGGCAGGCGATCGCCTGGGCGATCGACCGGGACCGGCTGGTGCAGCAGGCGCTGGGCGGGTACGCGACGGTGTCCTCGGTGCCGTGGCCGAAGTCCTCGCCGGCCTACCGGGAGGAGGACTCCAAGCGCTACCACCACGATCCGGAGAAGGCGAAGGCGCTGCTGAAGGAGGCGGGCGTGACCTCGCTGTCGCTGCCGCTGGCGCACCAGTCGGACGCCGGGTCGACGGCGGTCGCGCAGATCCTGCAGTACGACCTGAAGCAGGTCGGCATCGAGGTGCAGTTGCAGCCGGTGGACTCGCCGACCATGCAGAAGCAGCTGATATCGCAGTCCATGCCCGCGCTGTGGACGCTCAGCCACAGCTTCTCGCAGGCGCACCCGGCGACGCTGGCGGTCAGCGCGTACCCGTTCAACGAGGCGAAGAACACCTCGAAGTTCTCCTCCCCGGCGTACACCGAGGCGGTGCAGAAGGCGTGGAACCGCTCGGACGCGGACAGTCCGGAGGCGAAGGCGCTGTACCAGCAGGTGACGGACATCCTGCTGGACGAGCAGTTCATCATCGACCTGGCGATCGCCGGGCTGGTGGAGGTCGCGGGCGCGCAGGTGCACGGCGTGACGCTGAACAAGTACTCGTACCTGAACCTCGACGACGCGTACCTGGCGGGCTGAGCCGTGCGGACCTTCCTGTTCAAACGGCTGCCGAGCGCGCTGGCGGTGCTGGTGGCCGCCTCGTTCACGGTGTTCCTGATGCTGCGGCTGATCCCGGGCGACCCGGCGACCACGCTGGCGGGGCCGGACGCCTCGCCCGCCGCGATCGCGGCGATCCGGGAGCGGCTGGGGCTGGACGCGCCGCTGCTCTCGCAGTACCTGCACTGGCTGGGGCAGGTGCTGACGGGCGACCTCGGGCCGAGCTACGCGATCGGCGGGCAGGTCTCCGCGCTGATCGCGGACGGCCTGTCCGCGACGCTCCAACTCACCTCGGCCGCACTGCTGCTGGTGGTGCTGCTGGCGGTGCCGACGGCGCTGTACGCGGTGTCGGCGCGGCGCAGGGCCGTGGCGGGGGCCCTGCGGGCGTTGACCACGGGGGCGCTGGCGGTGCCGCCGTTCGTGACCGGCGTGATGCTGGTGCTGGTGTTCGCGGTGGGCCTGGGCCTGCTGCCGGCCGGCGGGCACGCCTCGCTGTTCGACGCGCCGGACCTGGCGGTGCAGTACCTGGCGCTGCCCGCGCTGTGCCTGGCGCTGCCGAGCGCGGCAATCCTGGCCCGCTACCTGCAGGACGGGCTGGAGCGGGCGCTCGGCGAGGACTACGTGCGCACCGCGACGGCGCTGGGCGTGCCGCGCCGCCGGATCCTGTGGCGGCACGCGCTGCCGAACGCGCTGCCCTCCGCGGTCACCGTGCTGGGCCTGCAGATCGGGCAACTGGTCGCGGGCGCGGTGGTGGTGGAGCGGATCTTCGCCTGGCCGGGCCTCGGCCAGCTGATCGAGCAGGGCGTGTCGCGCCGCGACTACCCGGTGGTGCAGGACCTGCTGCTGCTGGTGGTCGCCGGGTACGTGGCCGTGCAACTGCTCACCGACCTGCTGTACTCCTGGCTCGACCCGCGCGTGCGGTGGGAGTGACGACACGATGACCACGATCTCCTCTTCTCTTCCCCTCAAGGCGGCGCGCCCGCGCAACCGCTACGCGGCCGGGCTGCGGACCTGGCGGGGCGTCACCGGCCTGGTGCTGGTCGGGACGGTGGCGCTGGCCGGGCTGCTGGCGCCCTGGCTGGGCGGCGCCGACCCGGACGCGCAGGGCCCGCAGGCGCTGGCCGCGCCGAGCGGGGCGCACCCGCTGGGCACCGACGACATCGGGCGGGACCTGCTGAGCCGGGTCCTGCACGGCATCCTGACCGACCTGTCGATCATCCTGACGGCCGTGCCGGCGGGCGCGCTGGCCGGTGCGGCGCTGGCCCTGCTGGCGGCCACCTCGCGGGCCGCCGACCTGGTGGTGCAGCGGCTGTTCGACCTGGTGCTGTCCTTCCCCGGGCTGATCCTGGGCCTGGCGGTGACGGCGATCCTCGGGCCGGGCCGCTGGCCGGTGGTGATCATCATCGCGCTGGCCGAAGTGCCGTACTTCGGACGGCAGTTGCGGGCCGGGGTGCTGGTGCAGCGGGAGCGCGAGTACGCGCTGGCCGCCCGGGTCGGCGGCGCGGGCCGGGCCCGGGTGCTGCTGCGGCACGTGCTGCCGAACGCGGTGGACCCGCTGATCGTGCAGGGCGCGGTCGCGCTGTCGGTGGGCGTCTTCATCGAGGGCGCGCTCAGCTTCCTCGGCCTGGGCGTCCGCCCGCCGGAGCCCACCCTGGGCAGCCTGATCAGCGGCTCGGTCGCCTACCTGGACACCAACCCGGTGCTGGCCGCCGCCCCGCTGGCCGTCACCACCGCCCTCGTCCTCGGGTTCACCCTGCTGGCCGAGGCGCTGAACCGGGGGGCGCGCTCGTGAGCGCGCGGACCCCGCCCGAGCAGAGTCCCGAACCGGAGGGCAGCACGATGACCGAACTGATCGACCGTCCTCCACAGGTGGACCAACCCCCCTCTCCTACGGCCGAGTTGCTGCGGGTGCGCGGCCTGCACGTGGCGTTCGGGGAGCGGGCGGCGGTGCGCGGGGTGGACTTCGCGCTGGGCGCCGGGGAGAGCCTGGGGATCGTCGGCGAGTCCGGGTCCGGCAAGTCGACGACCGCGCTGGCGCTGCTGCGGATGCTGCCCGCCGGGGGCCGGATCACCGGCGGGGCGGTGGAGTTGGACGGGCAGGACCTGGCCGCGCTGCCCGAGGAGGCGCTGCGGGCGGTGCGCGGCAAGCGGATCGCCATGGTCTTCCAGGACCCGATGTCCTCGCTGAACCCGGTGCTGTCGGTGGGCCGCCAGCTGGACGAGGCGCTGCGGGCGCACGGCGGGCGCCGGCCGAAGGCCGAACGGGCGGCCCGGGCGGTGGAGTTGCTGGAGCTGGTGGGGGTGCCGAAGGCGGCCGACCGGCTGGGCGACTTCCCGCACCGGTTCTCCGGCGGCCAGCGCCAGCGCATCATGATCGCCCTGGCGCTGGCGCACGACGCCCAGGTGCTGGTCGCGGACGAGCCGACCACCGCGCTGGACCCGACCGTGCAGCGGCAGATCCTGCGCCTGCTGGCCCGGATCAACCGGGAGCGCGGCACCGCGCTGGTGGTGATCAGCCACGACCTGGGCGTGATCGCCGAGACCTGCGCGCGGCTGCTGGTGATGCGCGACGGCGAGGTGGTCGAACAGGGGCCCACCGCACGGCTCCTGACGGATCCTCGGCATTCTTACACCAAGTCCCTGCTGGCGGCGGTGCCGCGCCTGGACGCCCCGTCCCGGGCGGCCGCGAACAGCACCCCGGGGGCCGAACCGCTGCTGGTGGTGCGCGGGTTGGCGAAGGCGTACGGCCCGCGGCGGCGGCGCAGCCCGGCGCTGGAGTCGGTCGACCTCGACCTGCACCCGGGCGAGACGCTGGGCCTGGTCGGCGAGTCCGGGTCGGGCAAGTCGACGCTGGCCCGGGCGCTGGTGGGCGCGCACCCGCCGGACGCGGGCACGGTGACCTTCGCCGGGCAGCCGCTGGACGGGCGGCGGGCCCGGCGGGAGGTGCAGCTGGTCTTCCAGGACCCGTACGCCTCGCTGAACCCGCGGCTGACGGTGGGCCGGATCATCGCCGAGCCGCTGATCGCGCACCGGCTCGGCGACCGGGCGCAGCGGCAGGCCCGGGTGGCCGAACTGCTGGAACAGGTGGGCCTGGAGGCGTCGGCGGCGGCCCGTTCGCCGCGCGAGTTCTCCGGCGGCCAGCGGCAGCGGATCGGCATCGCCCGGGCGCTGGCGCCGGAGCCGAGCGTGCTGGTGTGCGACGAGCCGGTGTCGGCGCTGGACGTGTCGATCCAGGCCCAGGTGATCGAGCTGCTGGCGCGTCTGCAAAGGGAGTTGGGCCTGGCGGTGCTGTTCATCGCGCACGACCTGGCGGTGGTGCGGCAGGTCAGCCACCGGATCGCGGTGCTGCACCGGGGCCGGATCGTGGAGAGCGGCCCGGCCGACCGGGTCGTCACCGCCCCCGAACACCCTTACACGGCCGAGCTGTTGGCGGCCGTCCCGTCCCTTCCCACCCCTACTTCCGGGAGCCTGATATGAGCGAGACGACCGAGGGCGCCGGCCGGCGCCGCGACCCGTACGCGGGGTTCCCGGGGCGGGTGGGGCGGACGTTCGGGGAGTCGGTGCCGTCCTGGCCGCGGCGGGTGCGTCCGCGCGAGGGGGCGCCGAACGTGGTGGTGGTGCTGGTGGACGACCTGGGGTACAGCGACATCGGGCCGTTCGGTTCGGAGGTGCCGACGCCGGTGCTGGACGGCCTGGCGGCGCGGGGCGTGAAGCTCGCCAACTACCACACCATGCCGCTGTGCTCACCGGCCCGGGCGGCGCTGCTGACCGGCCTGAACCCGCACCGGGTGGGGTACTCGTTCGTGGCCAACGCCGACCCGGGCTTCCCCGGGTACGGGATGGAGATCGCGGGCGACATCCCGACCCTGGCGCAGACCCTGCACGACGCCGGGTACGCGACGTACGCGGTCGGCAAGTGGCACCTGACCCGGGACTCGGCCTCCTCGGCGGCCGACGACCGGGCCAACTGGCCGCTGCAGAAGGGCTTCGACCAGTACTACGGGGTGCTGGAGGGGCTGACCAGCCTGTTCCACCCGCACCAACTGGTGCGCGACAACTCGCCGTTGGACATCGACGAGTTCCCGGACGGCTACTACTACACCGACGACATCACCGACCGGGCGATCGGCATGGTCAAGTCGCTGCGGGCGCACGACGCGGACAAGCCGTTCTTCCTCTACCTGGCGCACAACGCGGTGCACGGCCCGCTGCAGGCCAAGCCGGAGGACCTGGAGCGCCACCGGGGCCGCTACGACGGCGGCTGGGACGAGCTGCGGGCGCGGCGCTTCGCCCGGCAGCTGGCGGCCGGGCACTTCCCGCCCGGCACCGAGCTGCCGGAGCGCAACGGCGAGGCCGGGCACGAGGTCGGGGCGTGGGACGAACTCGACGCGGTGCAGCGGAAGTTGTACGCCCGCTACATGGAGGTGTACGCCGCCATGGTGGACAACGTGGACCAGAACCTGGGCCGGCTGACCGACGTCCTCGATCAGCTCGGCGAACTGGACAACACCATCGTGGTGTTCACCTCCGACAACGGCGGCACCGGCGAGGGCGGCGCGGAGGGCACCCGCAGCTACTTCAGCCGCTTCGTCCACCACCCGAACCTGCCCGCCGACTGGAACCCGGACGTGCAGCGGGAGATCGACCTGATCGGCGGCCCGCAGTCGCTGGTGCACTACCCGCGCGGCTGGGGCATGGCCTCGAACACGCCGTTCCGGCTGTACAAGGGGCAGACGTACGCGGGCGGCGTGCGGGTGCCGTTCGTGCTGTCCTGGCCGGCCGGCCTGCCGCGGGCGGCGGGCGACGCCGGGGTGCGCGGCCAGTACCAGTACGTCACCGACCTGCTGCCGACGCTGCTCGAACTCGCGGGCGTGCAGCGGCCGTCGGAGCGCGGCGGGGTGCCGGTGCAGGAGCTGGACGGGGTGTCGTTCGCGTCCGTGCTGCGGGAGGCCGACGCGCCGTCCACCCACCCGGAGCAGTACTGCGAGATGACCGGCAACCGCTCGTACTACCGGGACGGCTGGAAGCTGGTGACGCTGCACCGGCCGGGCGCGCCCTACGACGACGGCGAGTGGGCGCTGTACGACCTGCGCACCGACCCGACCGAGATCCACGACCGCTCCGCCGAACACCCGCAGCTGGTCAAGGAGTTGGCGCAGGCGTGGGAGGACGCGGCCTGGCGCAACGGGGTCTTCCCGCTGGCCGACGCCTCCGGCGGCTTCGTGCTGCGCAACCCGCAGGAGGAGGCGCTGCGCCGCCCGGTCACCCTGCTGGCCGGCACCCCGGAGCTGGAGCGCTACCGCTCGTCCCGGCTGGTGGCGTTCCGCTCGTTCACGGCCGAGGTGGCGCTCGACCACCACGGCGCCGCCGACCAGGGCGTGCTGCTCTCGCACGGCGACCAGGGCGGCGGCTACAGCCTGTACGTGGAGGACGGGCGGCTGCGGCTGGCCTACAACCAGTACGGCGAGCTGTTCGAGGCCGACGCGGGCGAACTCCCCGGCGGGGCGCACCTGGTGGCGCTGGAGGCGACGGCGGTGGCCGACCTGAAGTGGACGTTCGAGGTGCGGGTGGACGGGGCGGTGGCGGGCGCGCTCGGGCCGGTGCACCAGCTGATCGGGATGGCGCCGTTCCAGGGCATCAGCGTCGGCATCGACCGCAAGTCGCCGGTGTCCTGGCCGGTGTGGGAGCGCCACCGCTCGTTCCGCTACACCGGGGCGCTGCGCTCGGTCACCTACCTGCCGGGCCCGGCCGCGCCGTACGACCCGGAGACGGTGGTGCGGGCGCTGCGGGAGGCGGCGGCGGCCTTCGAGTAGACCTCCTGCTGACGCTCGACGCGCGTCGTCGCGGGGGCCGGCAGGTCGTGGTCATCGCGGTGCACCCGGGTCACGGGGCACGTGCGAGGCCGCGCGGCCAGGCCGGCCGGCCGGTCGGTCGGTCGGTCGGTCGGCCGGCGAAATCACCGTTGCTCTTCGGGAGTTGCCCGTCGGTCCACCGCCCCCGCGGTGGGCACCGGAGGTCCACCGGGCGGGCGGGGTCCGGCGCGGTACGCGGTCGCGTCGGTTGTCGGCCCCGCTGCGGCTCGGGCCCGCCGTCTTGCGATCAGGTAGCGGGATCCCGGCTGCGCGTCGTCCTCGGTCTCCGTTCGAGGACGAAGCGCAGCCGGTTTTCAGATGACTCAGACGACTCAGATGACCAGGACCCGCCGTCCGCGGGTGTGACCGGCCTGGCTGTCGATGTGCGCCGCCGCGGCCTCGGCGAGCGTGTACGACTTCTCGACCGGGATGCGGAGCTTTCCCCGCGAGATGAGGCCGGCGGCTTCGGCGAGCGCTTCCGGCACGCTCCCGGCCACGCCGGAGAATCGGACGCCGAGCTCCGGCGCACCGAGATCGGCGATGGAGACCACCTTCTGCGGGTCCCCGGTCAGTTCGACGAGCTCGCGGATCACGCCCGAGCCGGCCAGGTCGAGGGCTGCGTCGACACGGCCGAGCTGGCGCACCCGCTCGACCCAGCCCTCGCCGTAGGTCGTGGCGAGGGCGCCCAGGCTGCGCAGATAGTCCTGGTTCGCCGCCCCGGCGGTGCCGATCGTCGCGATGCCGCGGTCGCGGGCGATCTGCAGCACCGCCGATCCGACTCCCCCGGACGCGCCGCTGACCAGCAGCGTCTGCCCGGGCCGCACACCGACCTCGCGGATGACGCGCAGCGCGGTCTCCACCACGGAGGGGTAGCCGGCCGCCTCTTCGAACGTCAGGCCCTCGGGCATACGGGCCCAGGCCGACAGGACGGCGAACTCGGCGTACGTGCTCGTGCCTTCGCCGAACACGCGGTCACCGACCTCGACCCCTTCGACGCCCTCACCGACCTCGTCCACCACCCCGGCGGCGTCCAGCCCGACCCCGGCGGGCAGCTCGATCGGATGGGCCCCCAGGACCTGGCCCTCGCGGAGCCTCCAGTCGACGGGGTTCACGCCTGCCGCCCGTACGGCGATGCGTATCCGGCCGGGGCCCGCGTGGGGATCCTCGGCATCCATGAGTTGCAGAACGTCCGGACCGCCGAACTCGGCGAAGCTCACCTTCTTCATGCGCCGAACATAACACTAACCGTTAGGGTTTTGAATCCGTTATGGATTTGCACCTGATAGCGTGAGGGCATGACCGTGCCGACCGGACGCCGCGAGCGCAAGAAGGCCGCGACCCGCCAGAAGATCGCCGACACCGCCCTGCGGCTCTTCCTGGAGCGCGGGTACGACGCGGTGGGCATCCGCGACGTGGCCGCCGAGGCCGACGTGGCCGTCACCACCCTCTTCTCCCACTTCGCCTCGAAAGAGGCCCTGGTCTTCGAACAGGACGAGGACTTCGAGCAGCGCCTCACCCGGGCGGTCACCGACCGGGCGCCGCACGAACCGCTCGTCCCCGCACTGCGCCGCGAGGTCCGGGCCCTGGTGCGACACTGCACGGCGGACGGCGCCGCCCCGATCTGGCGCATGATCGACGCATCACCCGCCCTGCGGGAGTACGAGGAGTCCATGCGGCTGCGCCACGCGGAGTCGCTGGCAACGGCCATCGCCGCCGATCCCGACCTGTCAGCGACCCCGACGGCCTGCCGGGCGATCGCGAGGTTCGTGATCGACGCCTATTCGCTGGCCCGCGAGGCGGCCGATCCGCAGGCCGCGGTCGGCGAGATCTTCCAGATGATCGAGGCGGCCTGGGCCGCCACCCGTCCCGCCGGAGACCCCACCGGCACGGCCGGACCGTAGCCAAGACTCGACCCCGCCCCGCGCCGCCCCGCCCGCGCCGCCCCGCGCCGTTTCGCCGAACCCCGGCCGCAGAGCAGATCAGCGGGCGAGCCGACCTTGCCCGTCCCGACCGGTAACCGCGGCCGCGCAGCCTTGCCGGCGGTCGGGCAGCGGCCCGCCCCCGCGAGCAGGGCCGGCCGGTGCCCTCCGGAGCCACCTGCCGTCCGGCATCGGGGCCGACGGCCCTTCTCCGCAAGCTGCTTGACCGCAGGGCCTGGTCTCCGGGCCCCGACACCCTGCGACCCCAGGCACTGAAGGCCGGTAGCGGGAGGCCCGGGGGTGGCGACCGGAAGGTTGTTGACCCCTGGGTCAAATATGGCGTACCGTCAGACGCATGGGAAGGCCGAAGCAGTTCGACGAGGAGGCCGCCGTCGCGCAGGCGATGGAGGTGTTCTGGACCAAGGGCTACGCCGGGTCGTCCCCGGCCGAGCTGGCAGAGGCGGCCGGGATCGGCAAGGGCAGCCTGTACCACGCGTTCGGCTCCAAGCGGGAGCTGTTCGGGCGGGCCCTGAACCACTACGACCGGGCCGGCGCCGAGCTCACCGAGGAGTTCCTGTCCGGCCCCGGCACCGCGAAGGAGCGCGTGCGCGCCTACCTGCGGATGCTGGTGGACGCGGACTTCGACACCCCGGTCCGGCGCGGCTGCCTGGCCGTCAACACCGCCCTGGAACTCGGCGGCCAGGACGCCGAGGCCACGCTCGCGGTGCGCCGCTCCACCGAGCGCAGCGCCGACCTGCTGGCCGCCCGGATCGAACGCGGCAAACTGGCCGGCGACGTCCCCGCCTCGGTGGACGCCGCCGAGCAGGCCCGCTTCCTGATGGTGACCATCGCCGGCCTGCGGGTCGCCGCCCGGACCTTCGACCGGGAGACCCTGCACGCCGCCATCGACACCGCCGTCGCCGCACTCTGACGACCCTTCCCCCCGCCCGACCCGCCCGCGCGGCAGCCGCTGCGCGGGTACCGCACGCCCCGATATTTGACCTCAAGTTCAAGAACCTCCCTCCATCCACGTTCCACGTTCCACGTTCCGAAATGAGGATCGCCATGAAGCTCGGACTCGACGGCCGCACCGCCCTGGTCACCGGCGCCGGACGGGGCATCGGCCTGGCCGTCGCCCGCGCCCTCGCCGCCGAGGGCGTGCGGGTGGTGGGCGCCACCCGCACCGCCACCCCGGAACTGGCCGAGGTCGCGGCGGCCGTCGTCCTCGCCGACCTGGGCACCGCGCAGGGCGCGGCCGGGGCCGTCCGGCAGGCGGTCGACGCGGTCGGCGGGATCGACCTGCTGGTCAACAACGTCGGTGCGGGCGACGCCGACCAGCTGGTGCTGGGCAGCGTGCTGGACGTCCCCGACGAGCAGTGGCAGGCGATGCTGGACCTCAACCTGTTCAGCGCCGTCCGCACCACCCGGGCCGCGCTGCCGAGCCTGCTGGAGCGGGGCGGGGCGATCGTCAACGTCTCCTCGATCAACGGCCGCATCCCCAGCGGCTCCCCGGTCGGCTACGCGGAGGCCAAGGCCGCGCTCAACCAGTTCGGCAAGCGCCTCAGCGAGGAGCTCGCCCCGCGCGGCGTCCGGGTCAACACCGTCTCCCCCGGCCCGACCGCCACCGCCCTGTGGACCGACCCGGCCGGCTACGGCGGCCGCCTCGCCGACTCCCTGGGCGTCCCGCACGAGGCCCTGCTGGCGAACCTCCCCGCCCAGGCCGGCACCGCCTCCGGCCGCCTGACCGGCCCCGAGGAGGTCGCCGACCTGGTGGTCTTCCTGCTCTCCGACCGGGCCGCCAACATCCACGGCGCGGACCACGTCATCGACGGCGGCACCCTCAAGGCCGCCTGACCCCGCCCCTGGGGAAGACTCCCGGTAGCACCCGCGCCCCCGTGCCCGCGCCTCCCCCAGGTCCGGGCACGGGGGTGCGGACACGCCCACGACCCCGGAGGACCCCCGTGACCGTCGAACCGCACCGGTTCACCACCCTGACGGCAGACGTCCGACAGGCCCTGCTCGCGGCGTACGCGGACGTCCGGGCCCCGCTGCTCGACCGGCCGAACTACCGGCTCGAAGCCTTCACCGAACGCCTCGACCAGCACGCGGCCACCCCGGGCTTCACCCTCGTCCTCGCCCTCGCCACCGGACCGGACGCCCCCGGACGAGGCACCAGCGGCACCGGCGGCATCGGCGGCACGGGCGGCATCGGCACGGCGGTCGGCTACGCCTACGGCAACACCGTCGGCCCCGGGGACGGCTACTGGCAGCGTCTGGCCGAACCACTCCCCGCGGGCTTCACCGCGACCCCCGTGCTGGCCCTGCGGGAGATCGGCGTCCGGCCCCCGTGGCGGGGGACGGGGACGGCCCGCCGGATCCACGACGCGCTGCTCGCCGACCGTCCGGAGCAGCGCGTCGCCCTGATGGTCAACCCGCTGGCGGGCGAGGGCAAGGTGCTGCGGCTGTACGAGGGTTGGGGCTACCGGAGCTACAACTCCCAGGCCGGGACGCCGCTTTCACCGGAACTGACCGCGATGATCCGTCCGATCCGTCCCGAGCCCGCCGCCTGACGGTCCCTCAATCCCCTTCCACGCCAAGGGGCTTCGTCCATCGACGCCACTGCTCCTCGCGCCCGTAGCCGGCCGCCTCCCAGGCGGCCCGGCCCAGCGCGTTGTGCTCCAGCACCATCGCGTCGGCCCGCCGGCCACCGGCCTGCTCGAACCGGGCGTGCGCGGCGTCGAGCAGCGCGGTGCCGATGCCTTGCCGCCGGGCCCCCGGGTGGACGGCCAGCCGGTACAGGTGGCAGCGCCAGCCGTCCCACCCGGCGATCACCGTCCCGAGCAGCACCCCCGCCCGCTCCGCCAGGATCAGCGCCTGCGGATCCCGCTCCAGCAGCCGGGCCACACCCGCCCGGTCGTCACTGATACTGGTGCCCTCGGCGGACTCGGCCCAGAACGCCAGCACCGCGTCGATGTCCTCGGGCCGGGCCGCCCGCAGTTCGTACTCGCTCATGCCCCCCGTTCCTACCAGCCCCACCCGGCCGCCCGCCAACGGGTTTGCCCGGCGCCCGAGACCGGTGGCCGGTAGCCGGTAGCCGGTCGCGGGCCCCGCCGGGCCCCGCCGGGTGCCGCAGCGATGGAGTCAGCAACTGCCACCGGGCGAGCAGGAGTTGCCTCCACCGGGGGTGCCGAGGGTGATGAGCTGCGGCGTGGCGGGCGCACCGCAGCAGCCTTCGCTGTCGCCCCGGCCCCGGGCGGGTTCGTCGTAGAGGCCGGCGCCGCCGCAGACGCCGGTCGCGGGGAGGGTGAGTTCGACCCGGGCGGCGGCCTGGTGGTCGCCGGCGAGGGCGGCCGCGACGGAGCGGACCTGCTCGTAGCCGGTCAGGGCGAGGAAGGTGGGGGCGCGGCCGTAGGACTTCATGCCGACGAGGTGGACGCCCCGCTCGGGGTGGGAGAGCTCGTTCGCGCCGTGCGGGTAGACGGTGCCGCAGGAGTGCTGGTTGGGGTCGATCAGCGGGGCGAGCCCGGTCGGGGCCTGGAGGCGGTCGTCGAGGGCGAGGCGCAGTTCGGTGAGGAAAGACAGGTCGGGGCGCAGTCCGGTCAGGGCGATGATCTCGTCCAACTCCTCGGCGCGGGTGCCGTCTTCGGCGACGAGGGTGAGGCGGCCGCCGGCGGACGGTTCGACGGCGGCGGTGCGGAAGCCGGTCAGCACGTCGGCGTGGCCGCTCTCGACGGCGGCCTTGGCGGCGAGGCCCAGGGCCCCGCGGGCGGGGAGCTGGTCGGCGGCGGCGCCGCCGTAGGTGGAGCCGGTGAGGCCGCGGCGCAGCACCCAGACGGCGTGGGTGCCGGGCGCGTCCTCCGCCAGGTCGGCGAGGGCTGCGAGGGCGGTGAACGCGGAGGCGCCGGCGCCGACGACGGCGGTGCGCCGGCCGGCGTAGCGGGCCCGGACGGCGGGGTCGCGCAGGTCGGGGACGCGGTAGGAGATGCGGTCGGCGGCAGCGCGCTCGCCGAGCGCGGGCAGGCCGTCGGCGCCGAGCGGGTTCGGGGTGGCCCAGGTGCCGGAGGCGTCGACCACGGCGCGGGCGAGGAGGCGCTCCTCGGTGCCGTCGGGGTGTTCGACGTGGACGGTGAAGGGCTGCCGCTCGCGGTCGGCGTCGACGGTCCGGTCCCGTCCGGCGCGGGCGACGCCGGTGACCCGGGTGCCGTACCGGACGCGGGTGCCGAGGACGTCGGCGAGCGGCTGCAGGTACTGCTCGGCCCAGTCGCCGCCGGTCGGGTACGCCTCCCCGTCGGGCCGGGTCCAGCCGGTGGGGGTGAGCAGTTTCTCCGCGGCGGGGTCGACGAGCTCCGCCCACGGCGAGAACAGCCGCACGTGCGACCAGGCGCGCACGGCGGTGGCGGCCTGCGGCCCGGCCTCCAGGACCAGGGGTTCGAGGCCGCGTTCCAGCAGGTGGGCGGCGGCGGCCAGGCCGATCGGTCCGGCGCCGATCACGAGGACGGGCAGGCCGGTGGGGTCGGAGGTCATGGCGGTGGGCTCCCCTTCGCGCCGGGCGGTGCGGTCTCGCCGCGATCCGCCTGATTCGACAAGTGTCGATGTGTTCTCGTCTCCGACCTTGCCCGCTGGATTGACGGATGTCAACATAGACGTATGTCGAATTCGAGGGTGGAGCTGCCGGTGCTCGCGCCGGAGGTGGTGCCGTGCTGCCCGCCGCTGACCTCGGCGGAACTCTCCGAGGCGGACGCGGTCACGATGGCGGCGATGTTCAAGGCGCTCGGCGACCCGGTGCGGCTGCGGCTGTTCTCCAAGGTCGCCTCCCACGAGGGCGGCGAGGCGTGCGTGTGCGACATCCAGGACGTCGGCGTCTCCCAGCCGACCGTCTCCCACCACCTGAAGAAGCTCCGCGAGGCCGGGCTGCTGACCTCCGAGCGGCGCGGGACCTGGGTGTACTACCGGGTCGAGCCGTCCGTCCTGGCCGGCCTGGCCCACCTGCTCGACCTGAACCGCTGATCCGTCCCCCCGGAGGGCTTTCCGTGCCTGTCGACCTCCCCCCGCCCGGCCCGATGCTGCCCGAGCACGCCGAGCAGGTGCTCGCGATCTACCGGGCGGGCATCGAGGAGGGCAACGCCACCTTCGAGACCGCGGCGCCGAGTTGGGCCGCCTTCGACGCGGCCCGGCTGCCCGCGCACCGGCACGTCGCCCTCGGCCCGGGCGGGCAGGTGCTCGGCTGGGCGGCGGTCAGCCCGATCTCCTCCCGCCCCGCCTACGCCGGGGTGGTCGAGCACTCCGTCTACGTCCACCCCGACCACCGCGGCCGCGGTGTCGCTCGGCTGCTGCTGGAGGCGCTGATCGGCTCCACCGAGGCGGCCGGGATCTGGACGATCCAGTCGTCCGTCTTCCCCGAGAACACCGCCAGCCTCGCCCTGCACGCCCGCGCCGGCTTCCGGACCGTCGGCACCCGCGAACGCGTCGCCCGCCACCACGGCGTCTGGCGCGACACCGTCCTGATCGAACGCCGCAGCCCGCTCATCGGGTAAGGGCCTGCCTTCCCGAGGCCGGGGGCGGGGGCGGGCCGGGGCCGGGCCGGGGGCGGGCCGCAGGCTGCTGCGCGGGTCGGGCCGGGGAGGAGCTGGTGGCGGCCGGTGCGCCGGTCAGGGCATTCCGCTGCCCCGGGCCTTCTAGACCGCCGTGAACGCCGTGAACGCCGCCGGCGCCCGGCAGGGACCCGGTCCGCGCTCCGGGCTTGACCTTCGAGTCGGGTCGAAGGTCTACGGTCGGCCGTGTGACGAGCTACCGCATATCGCAGCTGGCCGAACGCTGCGGCGTCCCGGCGACGACGCTGCGCTTCTACGAGAGCGCCGGGCTGCTGCCCGCCGAACGGACCCCCGCCGGGTACCGCGTGTACGGGCCGGAGGCGGTGGAGCGGCTGGAGTTCATCGCCTCCGCGAAACTGCTGGGCCTGCCGCTGGAGGAGATCCGCGACCTCCTCGACGTCCGGGAGCAGGGCGTGTGCGCGCCGGTGCGCGCCCGGATGCGGGCGCTGGTCGCGGACCGGATCGCCGACACCGAAGCCCGGATCGCCGAACTGGCCGCGTTCTCCACCCACTTGGCCGCCGTCCATGCCGGCCTCGAAGGACCCGCCCCCGCGGGCGGGTGCGGTCCGGACTGCGGCTGCACCACCACAGGCGCCACCACCACCGCCCCGGAGCCGGTCGGACCGGTGGCCGTGGACCTCTCACCCACCCGCACCCTCAACGCCTCCGCCCCCGGACCGGTGGCGGCGGAGGCGTGGCGCCGGGCACCGGTGGCGTGCACCCTCGGCGGCGACCGGTTCGGCGAACGCGCCGCGCAGTGGAACGACCTGGCCGCCTCGGCCGAACGGCGCGAGGAGATCCCCGACGGCCTGCGGCTGACCTTCCCCGCCGACCCTCCGCTGGCGGGCCGGATCGCCGAACTCGCCGCAGCCGAACAGGGCTGCTGCGCGTTCTTCGACTTCTCCCTCCACCTCACCCCCACCGCCCTCCAGTTGACCGTGCGCGCCCCCGAGGAGGGGGCCCCGATGCTGGCCGACCTGTTCGGAGCGACCTCATGACCACGCCCCCGACCCGCCCGTCGAAGCCGTGGGGCCTGTTCGGCGCCGGAGCGGCTGCGGCGGCGGCTTGCGCGGTGTGCTGCGCGGGCCCGCTGCTGGCTGCCCTGGGCGGCCTCGGAGCCGCTTCCGCGATCGGCGCCCTGTGGGTGCCCGCCCTGGCGGCCGTCGCCGCAGCCGCGCTCGCGGCGCTCGCGGTCGTCCGCCGGCGCCGCCGTGCGGCGGCCTGTTCCACCGCCCCGGCCACGGCCGACCTCGGCATGCCCTCCTTCGGCCCGCCCGGCTCCGACACCACCGGGTAGCGCGTGGCACCGTCCCGGAAACCGCCTCGGCCACCCCGCCAGGCGACAGGATTCCCTGAATTCGGGCATCCCCGCATGGTCACGTGCGTGCCGACCCCGGCCCCCGAGGTCGAGGTGCTGGCACGGTTCGGCCGCGCGCTCGCCGACGACAGCGTGGACGCGGTGTTCGCGCACGTGCTGCTGCGCCTCGCCGGAGACCTGAGCGGACCGGCCGGGCCCGGCGCTGCCGCGGGACGGATCTCGCGGGCGCCGGGCCCGGTGCTGCTGCGGCGGCCGGTCAGCTCGTCGGGGTGAACTTCCTGCGCCAGGCGAGGGAGACGTACACCAGGGCGATCAGCACCGGGACTTCGATCAGCGGGCCGACGACGCCGGCCAGGGCCTGGCCGGAGGTGACGCCGAAGGTGCCGATGGCGACCGCGATGGCGAGTTCGAAGTTGTTGCCGGCGGCGGTGAAGGCGAGGGTCGCGGTGCGGTCGTAGGTCAGGCCGAGGGCCTTGCCGAGGGCGAAGGTGCCGAACCACAGAAGCGCGAAGTAGGCGAGCAGCGGCAGGGCGATCCGGGCGACGTCCAGCGGCTGCGAGGTGATCGTCCTCCCCTGGAGGGCGAACAGGACCACGATGGTGAACAGCAGTCCGTACAGCGCCCAGGGGCCGATGCGCGGCAGCACCTTCGCCTCGTAGCGCTCGCGGCCGAGCCTCTTCTCCCCGAGGCGGCGGGTCAGGAACCCGGCGATCAGCGGGATGCCGAGGAAGACGACGACGTTGAGGGCGATCCTCCCCGTCGACACGTCCAGGTGCTCGCCGGCGCCCAAGCCGAGCCGGCCGGGCAGCAGGTCGAGGTAGAACCAGCCCAGCACGCCGAACATGACCACCTGGAACACCGAGTTGAGGGCCACGAGGACGGCGGCGGCCTCGCGGTCGCCGCAGGCGAGGTCGTTCCAGATGACCACCATGGCGATGCAGCGGGCCAGCCCGACGATGATCAATCCGGTGCGGTACGCGGGCAGGTCGGACAGGAAGATCCAGGCGAGGGCGAACATCACCGCCGGGCCGACCAGCCAGTTGATCACCAGCGAGGAGGCCATCAGTCGGCGGTCGCCGGTGACGGTGTCGAGCCGGTCGTAGCGGACCTTCGCCAGCACCGGGTACATCATCACCAACAGGCCGAGCGCGATCGGCAGCGAGATCCCGCCGACCTCCACCTTCGCCAGCGCGTCGTTCAGCCCGGGAACCAGTCGGCCCAGCCCGAGGCCGACAGCCATCGCCACCAGGATCCACACCGCGAGGTAGCGGTCGACGAACGACAACTTCCCGGCCACCGAAGTGGGTTCGGGTCTGATCGCGGGGGCGGGGACGGGCGCGGTGCGGGACATCAGCAGGGCCTCTTGGGGGCGGCGTGGACGCGGGCGGTGGCGGCGAGGTCGGCGAACTGCGCGGACAGCGACTCCAGCACCTCCGGGCGGAGCCGGTAGTAGGTGAAGCGGCCGCACGGCTCGGTGTCCACCACCCCGGCGTCCCGCAGCACCTTGAGGTGGTTGGAGAGGTTGGTCTGGCGGGCGCCGGTCTCCTCCACCAGGTGCGTGGTGCACAGGGTTTCGCGGGCCAGCAGGGTCACGATCCGCAGCCTGAGCGGATCGGACAGCACCCGCAACAGTTCAGTGTCGACTGACATCACCATGGACTGATACTTTCACATCGGCCGGGACGGGCACCAGCGGCAGCTGACACGCCCTGCGGTCGCCGCCGGCCGCCCGCCCGCCTCCACCCGCCACGGACAGCGCCGTCCACGGGCAGAAGACCCCGGCCCGGACACCCGAGACCGAGACCGAGACCGAGACCGAACGAAGGACCCCGCCGATGACCGCCGCCGCGCCGCTCGCCTCCGTGCTGTTCGTCTGCGTCCACAACGCCGGCCGCTCCCAGATGGCCGCCGGCTTCCTCACCCAGCTCGCGGGCGACCGCGTCGAGGTCCGCTCCGCCGGCTCGGCCCCCGGCCACCGGGTCAACCCGGCCGCCGTCGCCGCGATGGCCGAGGCCGGCATCGACATCTCCGACCAGCAGCCGAAGATCCTCACCACCGAGGCCGTCCGGTCCTCCGACTACGTGATCACGATGGGCTGCGGCGACGCCTGCCCGTTCTTCCCCGGCAAGCACTACCGCGACTGGACGCTGGAGGACCCGGCCGGCCAGGGCGTCGAAGCCGTCCGCCCGATCCGCGACGCCGTCAAGGCCCTGGTCGAGGACCTGATCGCCGAGATCGACGCCAAGGCCGCCGCCGGTCGGGAGAGTTGACCCCGGGACCGGCCCCACCGCCGCCGGGGCGGGCGAGAACGGAGGTCGCCACCCGGCCCGACCGGGTGGAGCGGGGCAGCCCGAACTGACGGAGCGTCAACTCGCTGGGCCGAAACGCCCCGTGGCGGGCCGGAACCGGCCTTTGCCCGCCCTTGACGGACGGCCGCGGGATCCACCATGGTGTGGACCACTCTCTCGCACCGCTGCCCCCGTCCACCTCCCCCACCGGAGCCGGCATGCGTGCACCTTCCCTCCGCCGTCGCCGCGGCCGCCACGGCCCGCACCGCGGAGCCGCCGCCCCGTCCGGGAGCTGACGGCAGGCCACGTCCCGCCCGCGCGGTCCGCGCCGCGGGCGCACCGTCCGCCCACTCCTCCCCCACACCGGAGCCACCATGCATCCGCCTTCCCTTTCCCGCCGCCGGCACCCGCAGCGTCCCGGCCGCCTCCCGCTCGGGGGCGCCGCCGCGGCCGCGCTGCTGACCGCCACCGCGGGTTTCGCCCTGCTCGGCTCGGGCACCGCCGGGGCCGCCCAGGAGACCGTCCGGGACGGCCTGTTCGCGCAGCCGCTCGCGGACAACTGGACCTGCACCGGCGACGTCCGACAGCTCGACCGGGGCGTCGAGGGCCGTCCGGGCGGCTACGACTACGCCGGGTGCACCCAGCAGGTCACGGTCCAGCCGTACACCACCTACGACCTGACGGCGGACGTCTCCGGCGCGTACGCCTTCGTCGGCGTCTACGGCGGCGACACCGAGGCGGTGTACCAGTGGGCCGACGGGCCGGAGCAGACCAGGCTGCACGCCGTGGTCCGCACCGCCGGGAACACCCGGTCGCTGACCGTGTACTTCCACGGCTGGTACGGGCAGGGCCCCTACCAGGTCAGCCGGGTCTCGCTGTACGACGGCAACACCAGCCTGCCGGCCTGCTCGGACATGACCGGTGCCCCGCCCAGCTCGCCGCGGCCCAGCCCGCCGACCCCGACCCGCACCACCACCGCCATCGCCGTCGCCGACACCGCCGTCCCGCCCCCGGCCGCGCCGCGGGCCGCCACGACGACGGCGCCGAGCCCCGGTTCGAGCAGCCCGACCACCGGTCCGACCTGCCTGCCGCCGCCGGTGGTGGTGCCGTCCAGCAGCCCGGCCCAGCCCCGGCCCACCGAGACCTGAGCCGGTGTCAGCCGCGCAGCGCCCACACCGTGGTGGTCTTCTCGGCCGCGTCCTCCAGATCGGCGGCGACCGGGACGGTGTACTCGGCGAGCGCGGTGAAGCGCCCGCGCGGCAGGTAGGCCCGCCCGGGGTCGCCGACCACCACGGTCGCGCCCCGGGCGGCGGCCCGCTCCAGGAACGGCAGGAAGCGGGCGGCCATCGTCCGTTCGTAGAACACGTCGCCGGCCAGCACCACGTCGTCGGGCGCGCCGTCGCCGTCCAGCACGTCGGCCAGTTCGGCGGCCACCGCGACGCCGTTGAGCTCCGCGTTGACCCCGATCGAGGCCACCGCGTACGCGTCGATCTCGGCCGCCCGCACCCCGGCCGCACCGCGCAGCGCCGCCGCGACGCCGACCAGGCCGGAGCCCGCCGCCAGGTCCAACACCCGGCGGCCGCGCACCAGTTCGGGATGGTCCAGGACGTACCGGGCGACCGCCACCCCGCCCGCCCACGGGAACGCCCAGAACGGCGGCGGCAGGCCCTCCAGGCCGCGGGCCCGCTCGGTGGTCTCCCACAGCTCGATCGCGTCGCCCGCCATCCGCAGCCGCACCTCGGGCACGAACGGCACCGGCCCCGGCCGGGTGTGGGCCCGGACGAACGCGGCGTCCTCGGCGCCCTCGGCGTCTTCGGCAACCGCGGCGGCCGCGGCGGCCGTCCGGTGCCCGGGCGGATGCGCTGCGGCGGTGTCGTTCCCCATGGGCGGAAGCTTAGGGCGTGCCGACCGACGTCCCGACCGACGTCCCGGCAGGTGTCCCGCTCGGCGTCCCGGCAGGTGCCCCGCTCGGCATCCCGACCGGCGTCCCGGCAGGCACCCCGACCGGCGTCCCGACCGGCGTCCCGACCGACGGCTCGGCCCGGGTCGGTCCGGGTCCGCCGCGGTGGACGCCCGGTGGCCGCCCGGTTGACGCGCGTGGACCTCTCCCCGCCGTCTTCCGCCGCGCCGACGGCCGGTCACCACGCGATGACGGACGACGTACCGTTTCGATACCGAAGCCGTTATGAGCTGCGGAAACGCTCGCCCCCCGATGGGCCGCCCGAGTACGATCCGGGCAGACGCCCCGTTCGAGGCACCCCACAGTGCCAGTCCGCGGGCGGCGGCTCCGCGCGGGCCCGCGACGGCCTCACCACGGCCGGACGGGCGATGCCGCGCTCCACGTCACCGCGCGCCAGGGCAGTCGCGCGAAGCGGAAGGGCAGCGACTTGACGGACCGGCTCACCGGAGGGGACTCCTCACTGCTGCGGCGGATCAACGCGGCGGTCACCCTGCGGTCGTTGCGCGACGGACAGGCCGTCACGCTGACCCAGCTCGTCGGCGACACCGGGCTGTCCCGGCCCACCGTCGAGGGCGTGATCGAGGGGCTGTTGGAGTCCGGGCTGGTCGCCGAGGTCGAGCACGTCCAGGAGTCGGGGCGTCAGCGCGGCCGCCCGGCCCGCTGGTTCCGGTTCCGGGCCGAGGCCGGGCACGTGCTGGGCATCGAGATCGGCGTCCACGACCTGCGGGTCGTCCTCGCCGACCTGGCCGGCGAGGTGCTGGCCAGTCACTCCCGGCCGGTGGACGAGTCGGTGGAGGCCGAGGAGCGGCTCGCCCTGGTCCGCACCACGGTCGGCGAGGTGCTGCGCAAGGCCGGGGTCTCCCGGGACAGCCTGTGGGAGGTCGCCGTCGGCACCCCCGGCATCGTCGACCGGGACGGCACCGTCCGGCTCGGCACCGCGATGCCCGGCTGGACCGGCCTCGACCTCGGCGCCCGGCTGCGCCGCTCCTTCCGCTGCCCCGTGGTGATCGAGAACGACGCCAACCTGGCCGCCATCGCCGAGCACTGGATGGGCGCGGCCGTCGGCAAGGGCGACGTGGTGTTCGTGATGGCCGGGCTCAGCCCCGGCGCCGGCTCGCTGATCGGCGGCCGCCTGCACCGCGGCCACGGCGGCGCCGCCGGCGAGATCGGCGCGCTCCACCTGCTCGGCCAACAGGCCACCCCCGAACGGCTGCTGTCCACCACCGGCAAGCCGCTGGACCCGCTGGACGAGGCCGCGGTGGCCCGGGTGCTGCGGCTGGCCCGGGAGGGCGACCAGGTCGCCCGGATCGCCATGGACCGCTTCCTGGGCCGCCTGGTGCACGACGTCACCGCGCTGGTCCTCGCCCTCGACCCCGAACTCGTCGTGGTCGGCGGCTGGGCGGCCGGCCTGGACGGCGTCCTGGAGCCGCTGCGCGAACAGCTCGCCCGCTACACGCTGCGCGCCCCCGAGGTCGCGCTCGCCGCGCTCGGCTCCGAGGTGGTCGCCATGGGCGCGCTGCGGGTCGCCCTCGACCACGTCGAGGAGCAGCTGTTCGCCGTCGACCCGCCCACCGCGCGCTGACCGGGGCCGCCGCGCCGGCCTGGGCGGCCCCGCACTGACCGGGGCCGTCGCCTACTGGAGGCAGAGCAGCTCGTACCCGCCCTTGAGCCGCCCCCGGGCGTGCGCCCGCATCCGGGCCGCGTACCGGGGGTCGTGCTTGAGCGAGTCGTAGCCGGGGCGGCCGTCGGACGGCAGGACGCCCGCGGTCTCGGCGAGGTAGACGTCGAAGCCCGGGTGCATCAGCACCGCGTACGGCAGGTCGTCGACGTCGAGCGCGAACACCGGGTACTCGCCCAGCCCGTCGCGCTCGCCGTGCGGGCCCACCGACAGCACCCGGCGGGAGTCGGAGCCGCCGGGCAGCAGGAAGCACGCGCCGAACAGCCCGGAGAACGGCTCGAAGCAGGAGCCCCACGGCTCGCCGAACTCCTCGACCGCGATCTCGCCCAGGGTCCGCGGCGCGAGCCCGCCGTCCGCGCCGAACCAGCCGTGCCGCTCCAGCATGCCGCTGTCGTACGCCAGCCAGGCCCGCAGGCTGGGCGGCAGCGGGTGGCCGTCGGGGAACGCCGCCAGCTCGGGGCGGGGCCGCAGCGGGCCCTCGACCCACCGGCCGGCGAACCGGTCGTGCTCCAGCACCTGGCGGGACGGGTCGGCGGCCACCTCGGCGATCACCCGCTCGGTGAGCGCCCTGCCGTGGTCCGCCGGATCGACCGGATCCGTCGGATCGCCCGGATCCGCCGGGTCGGTCCGGTCCGTCCTCGTGCCGTTCTGGCCCATCCTCGTGCCGCTCCCCTGCTCACCGGTGGTCAGTGGGCAGGAGCGTAACGCGGGCCGCCGACAAGGACGTTGACGGTCCGTCAGGTGGAAACCGGGGAAACCGGGAACGGCGGGGAAGCCGGGGACGGCGAGGCGGGACGGGTCAGGAGACGGCGGCGGCGGAGACCGGGACGGCGGAGGTGACCTGGACGGCCGCGCCGGACTCGCCGAAGGTCAGCTTGCAGGTGTCGGCCCGGTAGGTGGAGACCGCGACCGCGGCCAGCCGGCCGGCCGCCGCGTACTGGGTGGTGACCACCAGGACGGGGGTGCCCGGGGGGCGCTCCAGCAGCGCGGCCTCGGCGGTCTCGGCGACGCCCAGCTCCACCGAGCGGGACTCGCCGTCGACGCCGAGCCGCTCCAGCTGGCGCAGCACGCCGCGGGCCCGGTCGCCGCCGTCCACCACCACGGCCAGGTGCGGCAGCGCGGCGGAGGGGACGTGCAGCGACTCGGCGGCGACCGCCACGCCCTGGACCGTCCGCAGCCGGCGCACGGTGTGCACCTGGTCGCCCTCGGCCAGGCCCAGGGTGCGGGCCAGCGCGGCGGTGGCGGGGCCGGTGGTGCAGTCCACCACCTTCCACTCCTGGGCGGCGCGGGCGGTGGCGGCCCGGCCGGACTGGCGTCCGCCGACCGGGATGCCCACCCGCGGGGCGGCGACCAGCGTGCCGATGCCGCGCCGGCGGACCAGGCGGCCCTCGAGTTCCAGCTGGTCCAGGGCCTGGCGGAGGGTGGCCCGGGCCACGCCGAAGCGCGCCGAGAGCTCCCGCTCGTTGGGCAGCACCTGGCCGGTCGAGAACTCGGTGTCCATGGTGCGCAGCAGCACCGTGCGCAGGTGCCAGTACTTCGGCTCCGCCACCGCCGCGAGCGTTCCTTGCCCCACCGTGTCCTCCACCCTGAGGGACGACAGGCCCACCGCGGCTCCCCGTTTCGGCAGGTGGGGGAGGCGGGCTTTATCCGTCCTTCTTTATTAAAGGTCTTTGCAGTAAGTGACAGTAGGGGGTGCCCGGGGAGATGGTCAAGACCAATGGGACGGGTTCCTTGCGGATCGCCCGCCGACCCGGTATGGCGCCCCGCTTCGCCCGGAATGCCGGATTCTCGCCTGGATTGTCGGAGCCGACCGGTACCCTCGCTCCGTGCACAGCATCATCACGACAGTCAACGTGAACGGGATCCGGGCGGCCGCCAAGAAGGGCTTCCTGGAGTGGATCGACGACACCAAGTCCGAGGTGGTCTGCCTCCAGGAGGTGCGCGCCGAGGCCGAGCAGTTCGCCGACGTGCTGGCCCGCCTCGACGGGTGGCACGCGGTCTGGGCCCCCGCCGCAGCCAAGGGCCGGGCCGGAGTGGCGGTGCTCTCCCGCCGCGCCCCCGACGCCACCCGGATCGGCTTCGGCTCCGCCGAGTTCGACGGCTCCGGCCGCTACGCCGAGCTGGACCTGCCCGGCCTGACGGTCGCCTCGCTGTACCTGCCCTCCGGCGAGGTCGGCACCGAGCGGCAGGACGAGAAGGAGCGCTTCATGGCCGAGTTCCTCGTCCACCTCGGCGAACTGCGCGCCCGGGCCGCCGCGGAGGGCCGCGAGGTGCTGGTCTGCGGGGACTGGAACATCGCCCACCGCGAGGCCGACCTGCGCAACTGGAAGGCCAACCAGAAGAAGGCCGGCTTCCTCCCCGAGGAGCGCGCCTGGTTCTCCCGCGTCCTCGACGACCACGGCTACGTCGACGTCCTGCGCCGCCGCCACCCCGACCAGGACGGCCCCTACTCCTGGTGGTCCTACCGCGGCCGCGCCTTCGACAACGACGCCGGCTGGCGCATCGACTACCAGATGGCCACCCCCGCCCTGGCCGCCCGCTGCACCGACGCCTACGTCGAGCGCGCCGCCACCCACGCGGAGCGCTGGTCCGACCACGCACCCGTCACCGCCGTGTACGACGCGGCGGTGTAGGGGGTTGTGGGGGGATGACAGTTCGGACGCTCCTGATCGGAGCAGGGGATTTTCGGAACACGGCCGACGAGGAGTGGAGCCCCTCTGTGGAGGAGTTCGAGCCGCTTCCGTCGGTCGCGCCTCAGGTGCGTCGGCTCGGGGCAGTGCTCTCGCTCTTCGACGGGATGGACGTCGGTGCGCCGGTCATCGACGGTGACCTGGCCCAGGTGGAGGCCAGCTGGCGCGAACTGCGGCGTAGTCCGGCGGGCCGACCCCGCATCGTCCACTTCGCCGGTCACGGGGTCACCCGTGGCCGGGTGCTGTACCTGCCCGTGCACGACAGTCGTCCAGACGACCTGCCGGATTCGGCGATCAGCGTCGACCGTTGGCTCAACGAGGTCGAGCACGGCTCGGACTCGTCACCGGTCCTGTTCCTGCTCGACGTCTGCGGCGCGGGTGCCGCCACGGACTTCCAGCTCTTCCAGGATGTTCCGGAAGCCGATCGCCGGAGCTGGGTGATCGCTGCCTGCTCGGGGAACGAGAGCGCGTTCGGTGCACGGTTCACCCAGGCCGCGGCCCGTGCCCTGGAGCGGCTCCGCCTGGGGCACTGGGACATCTCGCCCGCGCTGTCCCACGTGCCGGTGGAGACCGTTGCCGACGAGATCGCACGGGAGCTGGTCCTCATTGACGAGGGGTACCCGCAGACCGTGGTGCACTCACCGCGCCGGGCCGCATCGGTGCCGGTACCGGAATTCTTTCCGAACCCGGCGTTCAGTACGGACGGCTGGCAGCGGCTGCGCACCCGGCTGCGGTCAGCCCTTCGGGAACTGGCGTCGGAGTTCGACCCCGGTCTAGACCCGGTGCACTTCCTCACCCGGGCGTCCGGCCGTCCGCAGGAGGGCGCGGCGATGACAGGCTGCCTGTTCACCGGACGGACTCGTGAACTGACCTTGATCCGCGACTGGTTGGCGGGCGACGACCCCCTGCTGCTGGTCACCGGGAGTCCCGGCTCCGGGAAGTCCGCGCTGCTGGGGGCGACGGTGTTCCTGGCCCACCCCCAACTCACTGAGCTGAGCACCCTCCTCACCAGCCGCATCCTCGCACGGCACCGTCCGCAGCGCCGATTTCCAACCCTCGTCGCGGTCCACGCGCGCCACCGAGGCGTGGACGAGGTGATCGCTTCGATCTTGGCCCAGCTCCAGCCCGAGGGCACCGCACCGGTCATGACGGACAACCGTGACCAGGCGGTGGCAGAACTTCTCCGGACTGCAGGAGAGTTGCCGGAACCGGTGGTGCTTGTTCTCGACGCCGTCGATGAGTCTCCGGAGAGCACAGGCATCGTCCACGAGCTGCTCGGGGAGATCCTGCACCGGATCCGGCCCGACGGCCGCCCGCTCTTCCGGGCGCTGGTGGGAATGCGACCATTGCGGACGGACGGCCATCTGCTGCACGAGGAACTGCTCTCTGCCAGGGCCCTGCCACCCGACAGCGAGTTACTGGTCCACGAGGCCGCCTTGACGCCCGAGGTTGGCCCCCTGGTCCTAGTCGACGAAGTCCACCGGTCCCGGGCCGGACTGCTGTTCCACCACTCTGCTTTCCTCCACCGGTCGGTCCCTGCCCCCGGGGCGCTACTCGACCTGGACGCCTCGACCGGCAACGCGGAGCTCGCGGACGACCTCGCCGTCTACCTCTCCGACGTCCTGTCCGGCGCGGCCCAGTACGGGGATGAAGCCGACCGCGAGTCCGTGACCCGTGCAGTCGCCTCCGCCATCGCCCACGGCCCCGAACGCGGAGCTTTCCTCTTCGCCGCGCTCTACGCCGACTTCCTGCGGACCGGCCCGGTACTGAGCCCGGAGGAGGCAGTCGGGCTCCTGCCGCGAAACCTCCCCGACCTGCTCGAACTGCACTTGGCCTCCGCCCTCAGCGAGGATCCGTGGATGCGCCACCTGCTGACAGGGCTGGCCCAGGCACGCGGCGTAGGCATGCCGGTGGAACTGGTGACAGCCGCAGCCATTGCAGCGGCCACGGCGGCACACCGGGTTCCCGGTCCGCTCTCTCCGGAACGGTCCCGTGAACTACTCGCCACCGCCCGGTTCTACCTGCGCACGACGATCGACACGGACGGGCACCAGCTCTATCGGTTCTTCCACGAATCGCTCGTCGAGCACTTCCGTGTCCTCCCGGCGGAGACCGAGGACTTCGCCTCGTTGCTCTTCGACACGCTGCTGGAAACGGTGCCCGGGCAACGCTCCGGCCGAGCACCCCGGTGGGACCTCGCGGCACCGTATCTGCTGCGGCATCTCACGGAGCACGCCGTCGCCGTACCCGGCGGGGCGGCCATCGACCAACTGCTCCTGGATCCGGAGTACTTGCTTCGCGCGGACCGCACCACCGTATGGAACGCCGTCCACCGGGCGGAGGCCCCGACAGCCCGGCGCGTGGGTGCCGCCTACCGGGCCGCGATCAGCCGCTTCGACGACCACACGCCGGTGGACGTACACCGTGCCCGAATGCAGCACCAACTGGTCACCCACGGAGCAACCGGACTCGCCCGCCGTCTCCACGACGACCGGGACTCGCTCCGCACCCGGTGGAGCACCGGCCCGGCGGCACGCTCCCTCCTGCACGTCGTTGACGAGGACAGCCTGGGCACCGCCGTGTCGGCCGCGGCCCTGGCCGCGGCCGGCGGACGGATCCTCGCGGTGGTCGGCGGCGCCGACGGCTCCCTCCAGGGATGGGACGTCACCTCGAGCCCCGAACCGGCGTTCCGGCGTTTCCTGGTCTCCCCGACGGACGGAAGCATCGTCACCCAACTCGTCAGTGCGGAGTTCGACGGGCGAGCGGTGATGGTCTCGGTGACTGACCGGAACGCCGTCCAGTTGCACGACCTCGACACGGGTTCTGTCCTCGCCAGTACCCGGGTTGACGGCGACCGGATATCCGCGGCAACCGTCATCGGTGCCGGGGACACGACGGCTCTCGCCGTCGGATCTGTCACCGGCGGGATCAGCCTGATCGGCCTGCTGGAAGGGGAGTTCGGCAGTCTCCTGCACACGGAGGACAGCGGGAGCGGTGCCATCGTCTCGTTGCTGGGAGTGGAGGACGAGGACGGCGGCCTCAGCTTCCATTGCCTCCACGCCGATCCCGATGTCCCCGGGACGGAGGTGCTGCGTGAGTTGGACGGGCGGCCCGTCGTCCTTGCCACGTACGGGCCACGGCAGGAGGTGTGCATCCGCCCCGTCGGCGAGCCCGTCCCGCTGCTCTCCCTCATCGCGTACGACCGCGCCACCAGCGTGGTCCCCGTCAACGGCGACACGGTCCATTCGATCACGCTGCCCAAGGACCGGAGGTTGGCGTTCGCCGACCTCGGCCGGTTCCGGCGCCACCTCCTGGCGCTGTCGGCCCATCACGATGGCGATCTGCGGGTATGGGACCTCGACGTGTGCCCCCGCTCCGGACACAGCGTCGATCGCTGGTACCACCACCGATCCCTGGATGTGGTCCGGCTCGACGGCTCGGAGCTTGCCGTCAGCACCGATCTGACGTTCGGCGAGGTGAAAGTCTGGGACATCGGCTCCGGCACCGAACGGCCTGGATTTGACGGGCTCGGCAAGCTCACCCACGCGGTCACCGTGGCCGCCAAGGGCGCGGCGCGCATCATCACGGTGAGCGCGGCGAACGAGCTTGACACCTTTGATCTCGTCGACGGCGACGTGGAGTCGACGGTCCTCCTGCCCGGGCCGGTCACTGCGTTGACCGCCGTCCCGCACGGGGCTTCGGTCCGGGCCGTGACCGGCTGTGCCGATGGCAGGATCCGGGTGTGGGACTCTTCTTCGGAGGTGCCTTCCTTGGTACTCAGCGGACCGACAGAGCCGGTCACCGCCTTGGCCGTCAGCGAACCGGCGGGCGAACCGCTCCTGGTCAGCGTCCACGGTGAACGGCACGTCTGCGTCTGGTCGTTGGCCGATGGCACCCGGCGGCGCTCACTCACTCTGGATCGGGTCGGGGCATTGGGAACAGCGGAGGGGCGCCCTTGCGCGGTCGAATGGTCATCGGAGGGCAGCCAAGTGCGGGTTACGGACCTGCTGTCCGGTGACTTCCTAGGCACTGTCATCGCCCCTGGCCTACAGATGGCGACGATCTGCCAGGCGGAAAGTGGGCCGGTCCTGGTGGCCTCCACCGGGAAACGGGTCCTCCAGGCGTGGGATGTCCGGTCCGGCGAGCCGATCGGTTCCCCGGCCGCTGTACCGGGAACAATACGCACGATCGTTCCTCGTCCCGGCGGCGTGCTGGTGGGCAGCGAGGACGGCCAAGTCGCTGCACTGGACTGGCCGAGCACCGCGCCGACCGCCTCGCCCCGTCCCGACGGAGCGACCGTGCTCGCCACCCACGTCCTGGCCTGGCTGCCCGGCGAGTTGCTCTGCGGCACCGCCCTGGCGGACGGCTGGGAGCTGTACACCCTCGACGAGTGGCAAGAAGGGCGTCCGCCCTCCTTCGGCACGGTCTGCGTCGCCCCGGTCACGGCGTCGGCGGTCCTACTTCGGGATACTGCCATCGCCGTGCTCGAACCCGACGGGTTCGAAGTGGTGCGGATGTACGCATGCCCTTACGAGATCAGCGGTGTCGACGGCGCCCCGGGCGGCCCGTGGGCGTTCCCGTCCTACACCGTGTACTCCCATCCCACAGAAGGAGCGGAACAGTGACGATCGTCGCGGTGCACGGCATCGCCAACCGGCTGAAGGGCCTGGCGCCGGACGAAGCGGCTGCCGAGTTGTCGAAGCGGTGGCGGTCCAAGCTGCAGCAGGGGTTCGCGTCCGCAGGGCTCGACGATCACCCCCTCCCGGCCTTGCACGCTGCCTACTACGCCCACCACACGACCACGACCGGCGCCGAACGGCAGTCCGACGGCCCGGACCTGGACTCCCTCGACGAACCGGAACGGGACTTCGTCGTCGCCTGGGCGCTCTCCTCGGGCTCGCCCGCCCTGCACGAGCAGCAGGGCCTGGCCACCGCTCCTCTGCGGCAGCTCCTGTCCTGGGTCGCCCGGCGGCGCGGTGTTCCGCTGGGGACGGTCACCCGGTTCGCGGTCCGGCTGGCGGGCGAGGTCCGCCGGTACCTTCACGTTCCCCAGGTGCGGGACGCAGCCCGCTCCATCGTGGCCGAAGCGATCCGGCGGGCCCGACCTCGGGTGGTGCTGGCGCACTCTCTCGGCTCGGTCGTGACGTACGAAGCGCTCCACGCCCACCCGGAACTGGAGGTGGAGTGCTTCGTGACCCTGGGTTCCCCCCTGGGCCTGGCCGGTGGGGTCTTCGATCACCTGCTCCCCGCTCCGGTCACCGACCGAGGCTCCCGGCCGGCCGGAGTCGGCTACTGGGCGAACCTCGCCGACACGGGAGACCTGGTCGCGATCCCGCCCCGGCTCGGTGACCGGTTCCCGGTGGACCAGCACGCCGACACGCACATGGGCCTCATCGACTTCCACACATTCGGAACGTACCTAGCCTCCCCGCTCACCGCTGCGACCATCGCCCCGTTCATCCGCCCGGAACCTCGCTGATCGACGGGACTCTGCTGGTCCCCGGGCCGGGCGTGGCTGATCCCCGGGCCGGGTGGCGCCGGGGATCGGGTGGGGCGGAGGGGGAGGTCAGACCCGGTCGGCCGCGATCAGGACGTACTGGAAGGAGCCGTCCTTGTAGGACTCGATGAAGGCTTCCTCGATGCCGGTGACCAGCGAGGAGGTGGCGCGCAGCTCCCAGTAGGGGAGGGTGTCGGGGGTGAGGTCGATGACGGCCTGCGGGACGAGGCGGTTGTCGGCCATGGCGCGCAGGTACTCGCGGCGGGAGTGGATGTTGCACTCGAAGTGGGCGTTGATCTGGGAGACCCACTTGGAGGGCTGGCCGTAGCGGGGGTTCCAGCAGCCGGTGATGGTGACGTAGCGGCCGCCGACCTTGAGCACCCGGGAGTGCTCGGCGAACAGGTCGTGCAGGTCGACGTACATGCTGGACTCGTTGTTCCAGGAGCCGGTCATCTGGCCGTTGGCGAACGGGGTGTCGAGCATGTTGCAGACCCGGGAGCGGACGTGGTCGGCGATGCCGAGCTCCTGGACGCGGCGGTTGCCGAACTCGGCCTGGGTGCTGGAGAGGGTGACGCCCTCGACCTTGCAGCCGAAGCGCTGGTGGGCCATCACCATGGAGCCGCCGCGGCCGCAGCCGGCGTCCATCAGGGTGTCGCCGGGCGCGACCGGGCCGAGGTGGTCGAGCAGGACCTCGGCCTGGGCGGACTCCAGCCGGTGCAGTTCGGTGATCAGCTTCTTCTCGTGCTCGCTGTCCTCGGGGTCGCCGAGGGCGGCGGTGTCGATCTCGCCGATGCCGTAGTGGTGGTGGTAGAGGCCGTCGACGTCGCCGAGGCGCAGGTTGACCGGCCGGGCTTCGCTGTTCCAGTAGCGGGCGATGTCGCCCTGGTAGGCGGTGGCCGGAGCCGGAACGAAGGCGGCGGCGGTGGTGTCGAATTCGGTGCTGGTCATGTCCGAGTGTCCGTTTCTTGCCGGTTCTTACCAGAAGTTGGGCAGGCTGTAGCGGTAGGTGTTGGTCTGGTGCCAGTAGTGGTTGCCGTCGACCCAGGCGGCCACGCCGCGCAGGAAGCGCAGCATCTGCGGGGCCGGGCAGGCGGCGGCGAGGGCGGCGGACTCGGCCTCGAAGGCGTGCATCAGCTCGTTGTGGACCTCGACGGCCTTGAGGTAGCCGTCCTTGTCGGAGAGGCCCTCGCGTTCGGCGATCACCACGGGCAGGTTGAGGTGCCGGCCGGGGCTGGCGAGCTCCTTGGTGTACGAGTACAGGTCGTTGACGATGGTGGTGGCGTTGCTTGCCAGCGCGATGACCCGCTGGGTGCCGGGCAGCGCGTGCAGGTCGGCGGGCAGTTCGTAGCCGCCGACGCTGTCGGTGATGGTCGGGCAGGGGCGGAAGTTGTTGAACTGGCGCATCGCCAGGTACTCCCACACCTCGGGCACGTGGTCGGCCTCGGCCCAGGCCGCCTCGGCCAGGTAGCCGAGGTGCAGCCGGGCCATGTCGTGCCGGAACCGGTCGGCCTGGGACGGGCTGGCCATCTCGGTGAAGTACCGCATCGCCGAGTGGTAGGCGCGGCGCGGGGCGTCCGAGCCGAGCGACTCGGCCCAGCCCGGCGCGTACTCCGCCGTGGTGTGCAGCGGGTCGAGCGCGGTGTGGGCGAGCAGCAGGCGGCTGCCGAGGCCGACCGGGGAGCCGCCGTGGTCCTCGCAGTAGCAGTCGTCGACCGCGTTCTCGGCGACCATCAGGCGGGTGGCCAGCATCAGGTGGTCGACGGTCGGGGCGTCCGGGTGGCAGGCGACCATGTAGCGCCCGACCGAGAAGCCGTCGAACTCGCCCTCCCACTCGTCCGGGAACAGGTCCACCTCGTCGACCGCCCAGTCCTTGATCCGGCGGCTGACCTCGGCCACCCGGGCCGGGTCGGGGTCCGGGATCGGGTGGTAGTACAGGCCGGGCACCGGGATGCCCTCCACCGGCTCGGCGACGGCTGCGGCGACTTCGGCCGCGGCCACGGCTTCGGCCGCGACCGGCGCGGCGGGGGCCGGGAGGCGGGGCAGCAGCAGGCCGTCCGTCCCGAGGCCGCTGGGGCCGCGCAGGATCCGCTCGATCCCGCCGCCGGACGTCTCGGGGGCGGCCTCGGGGAGGATCTCGTGGTCGGTCTCCGGGACGGCCGCGGGTGCGGGTGCGGACGCGTCGAGGACGGCGGCGACGGCTGCGGTGAGGGCCGCGTGGAAGGACGGGTGGGACGGGCCGGACAGCGGGGGGAGCGCGGCCGGAGGCGGAGAGGAAAGCCCTGGGTCGGGCATCCGTGACTCCTTCACTGGGAGGGGCGGTCTGGTCGGACGGGTGGCGGGGCTCGCCGGCCGCGACGGGGGAGCGTCGGTGCGGACGGGTGGTGCGTGGCGCGGGAGGGTGTCCGGGCGCGCGGACGGTGGCGGGCGGCCGGTGGCCGTCCGCCACGAGCGGGGATCCCGTGGTCAGCCCGTTCCGTGGGCGTCCGCGGCCGGGCCGGTCACAACGGTCATGGGCGAACGCTCCTCGGGATACGGAAAGATGACGAATCGTCAGGATTCGTGGCCGACTCGGTCGGATCTTGAGGAACGCTAACGCTCCGTAGGCGTTCTTCGCCCGCGAGGACGGGGGTATTTACCTCGATACGGTGATCTTGCGGATCCGGATGTTTATCCCGGTCACCAACGACATTTGAGCCAGCCGCCCCGAGTTGTCCCCGAACCACCGCCCCGCCGCGCCGTCGCCCCTCCCCCGCCCCGCCGCACCCCACCGTTTCCGGCCACCGCGCACGCGAACGCCCCCGCCCCCGCACGACGGCGGGGACGGGGGCGGAAGGCGGGGTGAGGCGGCGTCAGGCGGTGCTGCAGGCGGTGCCGTTGAGGGTGAAGGCGGGCAGCGCGGCGGGGGTGCCGGTGGCCTGGAAGCCGAAGGACGCGGTACCGCCCGGGGCCAGCGTGCCGTTCCACCCGGCGTCGGTGGCGGTGACGGCCGCGCCGCTCTGCACCACCTGGGCGTTCCAGGCGTTGCTGACCGCCTCGTTGCCCCGGTACGTCCAGGCCAGCTTCCAGCCGGAGACGGTGCTGCTCCCGGTGTTGCGCACCGTCACGTCGGCGGTGAACCCGGTGCCCCAACTGCTACCCACCGTGTAGGTGACCGCGCACCCGGAGACCGGCTGCGGCGAGGCGGTGGCGGAGGGTGAGGGAGAGGCCGAGGGAGAGGCGGAGGGGGACGGCGACACCGAAGCGGAGGGCGACGGCGACGGCGACGGGGAGGACGACACCGAGGCGGACGGCGAGGGCGACGGGGAGGTGGACGGGCCGGGGCCGGTGCCCGGTTCGGCGCCCCACTGCGGCGCTCCCCCGTCCAGCAGCCGGATGTTCGCCGCGTCCACCGGCGTCGAGCCGGGGACCAGCGAGATGCCCTGGTACGACCAGTCGTTGGTGGGGTCCCAGGCGCCCGATGAGGCGATCCGGAACTGGACCTCCTTGCGGTAGGCGGACTGTCCGGCCGGGGCGATCACGGTGTTGGAGCAGTCGACCGTGACGTAGTAAGTGGAGCCGGAGTAGAGCGTGGGCCCGGTGACCGCGCCGCACTGGTTGTAGTTGGTGGTGAGGGTGATCTGGCTCGGGCTGACCCCGGGCTCCAGGGTGAAGTAGTAGCGCAGCGAGGCGTTCTTGAGCGCGCGGGCCGGCCAGGCCGACTTGTTGATCAGGTACGCCTTGATCTCGGTGAAGTTGGTGCCGGCGGCGTTCACCGACGCCTGGACGGACATCTCCGGGCCGTCCGGGGTCTCCTTGGGCGGGAAGGCGGTGAGCGGGTTGCCGCCGTACTCGCCGTAGAGCCGGGCCAGCGCGCCGGTGAAGGCGGCGTTGTAATCGGTGGCGACCTCGTTGTTGACGTAGTTGGAGCGGTCGTCGGTGTAGGAGTCGTCGGCCGAGCTGGGGCCGCCGACCAGGGCGCCGATCAGGGTGTGGCGGCTGTCGACGGGGTTGGTGAGCTGGTCGGTCCAGGAGCCGTGGGCGGTGCGGTGGTGCGGGTTCTTCGGGGAGTTGGCGCCGAAGCCGATCAGGTAGCTGGACTTGCGGGGGTTGTCGCCGAGCGCGTAGTCGATCTGGCGCACCGCGAAGTCGTGGTATCGGGCCTGGCGGGTCGGGTCTCCGGTGAGCGTGTCGGAGTAGACCAGGGCAACGAAGGAGGTGTTGGCGGCGTAGCGCAGCGACCCCCAGGAGTCGAGCACGGCCTCGCCGCCCGGGGAGTACTTGACCTGGCTGCCGTTGACGCCGACGGTCCACCAGTCGAGCCAGCGGTTGGCGTCGTCGACGTACTGCTGCTTGCCGGTGAGCTGGGCCAGCAGCACGTAGTCGCCGTAGGACTTGTCGTCCCAGGCGATCGTCCACTTGTAGGACTTGGTCGTGGACTGCGGTTCGGTGGAGAGGTTGGCGTAGTAGCTCTCGGCCTTGGCGAGGTAGCTGCTGTCGCCGGTGGCCTTGTAGAGCCAGATGGCGCCCCAGACCAGTTCGTCGTTGTAGCCGCTCCAGGAGTTGTAGTAGCCCTGGGCGTCCTTGATGCAGTCGCTGTACTTGCCGCGGTAGGTGTCGGCGAAGGAGTACAGCTGCTTGGCGTGGGTGAGCAGGGTCGCGGAGTAGGTGGGGTCGCTGTCCGCGAAGACCATGGACGAGGAGGCGAGCGCGGCGGCCGTCTCCCCCGCCAGGTCCGAGCCCGGGCAGGAGGCGTCGATCTTGTACGCGGGCCGGGCCATCGGCAGCACCTCGGCCGGGCCCCACCAGGCGTGGTCGGCCGAGCCGCTGCCGACCTGGCCGTAGAGCACGTTGGGGGCGGGGTGGGCCTTGATCAGGTAGTCGTCGACGAAGCGCAGGTTGTTCTTCAGGTACGGCATCTGCCCGGAGGCGGTGTAGCCCTGCTTCTCGGCGATGCCGCCCCAGGCCAGCATGGTGGTCGAAGCGGCCATCGGCAGGCCGAACTTGACGTGGTCGCCCGCGTCGTACCAGCCGCCGGTCAGGTCGAGTCCGACGTCCTTGCCGTCGTCGAGCGCGGAGTCGCCGCGCCAGCTCACCCGGTTGGTGGCGGGCAGGTGGCCGGACTGCTGGGCCTCGTAGAAGAGCAGCGACTTCTGCAGCGCCTCGCCGTAGTTGAACGCGGGCGCGGCGGCCGGGTCGGCGGCGGCCGCGGCCGAGGAGGCGTGCAGCGGCAGCAGCGCGCCGGCGGCGAGGGCCGTGGCGGCGAGCAGCCCGCCGAGGGCGCGCCGGGCGGAGCCCTGCGTCCGGGCGGCCGTCGGGCGGGCGGGCGTGGAGCGGGGCGGTGCGGGCGGGCCGGGTGGGGGTGCGGCGGGGTGCGGCATGGTGTCCTTCCGGGGCGGCTGTGGGGGTGGGGTGTGGGGGAAGCCGATCGGATGGCCCGTGACCTGCGTCAACCCCATGGGAGCGCTCCCATCCCGGAGCGGCTCGGGACGGGGTCGGCAGGCGGTGGGCGGCGTCCATGGTGGCCGCGCCGCCGCACGGGTGTCAATGCGCAACCTGGAAGTTACAGGCGGGAGTTGACGGGGCGACCCGAGCACCGCCGCGGCGGCGTCCGGTGACGCGGACGGCTTGCCCGGCTCCTTCCGACCTGCCCGGCCGCGCCGCCCGACGCCCGGTTCGGCGCCGAACTGCCGACCGCGCCAACCGCGGGGACGCAGCGGTCCGGCTTCCATTCCTTTCCGCCTGCCGCCCCGACCTTCTCCGCCCAGCCCGCCGCCCCGTCGACCCGTCGACCCCTGTCCCGTCTCCCTCCCTCCCCGCTCCCACCCCGCGCCCCGATTTCTTCCTTTCCGCCTGCCGCCCCAACCTCCTCCTCCCAGCCCGCCGCCCCGTCAGCCCCTGTCCCGCCCTCTCGGCTTCAAGAGGGCGTCGCAACACCGCTCGGTTTCGGATGGCGAGTAGATCGCGTAGACGCTCGGCCGGGGTACCCCCGGCCGAGCGTCTTGCGTCGGCGGCTGCCGGCGCTTGGGCGATGTGTTCGAGATCCTCGGCGAAGCGGCCGTGAGGCGGGCCCGGTCGGCCGGGAGTGTGCCCGGTTCGCGCCTCGCTGGGTCTCAGTAGGTGATGACGGCGCGGAAGCGGACGTTGCCGTCGGTGACCTTGGTGACGGCTTCGACGATCCGTTCCTTGGGGAAGGTCTCGATCATGGGTGTGACCTTGCCGGATGCGGCCAGGTCCAGGGCCTCCGTGAGGTAGTTCAGGCCGTTGTGGGTGGCGCCGATGAACTTCTGGCGCTGCGCGAAGAACGGCTGCGCGGTGTTGGGGATGGTGAATTCGGCGAACGGGTCGAGGCCGAGCAGGACCGCGCGCCCGTCGTGCCGCAGTCCCTGCATCGCGGCCCGTCCCGCGTCGTAGGAGTTGGAGCAGAGCAGCAGGACGTCCGCGCCGCCGGCGGCCTGCAGTTCGGCGCCGTCCGCGACGACCAGGTCCGCGCCGAGCTCGCGGGCCAGGTCGCGCTTGTCCGGGGAGTGGGTGACGGCGATGGTCTCGTGGCCGGCGGCCTTGGCGAACTGGAGCGCCAGGTGGCCCAGGCCGCCGATGCCGAGCACGGCGATCCGCTCGCCGGGCTCGGGCTCGGCGGCGCGCAGGCCGCTCCAGGTGGTGTAGCCGGCGCAGAAGATCGGGGCGGCCTCCTCGTAGGACAGGCCGTCCGGGATCAGCACGGTGCCGGTGGCGGGGACCGCGATGTACTCGGCGTGCCCGCCCTGGACGGTGAATCCGGTCAGTCGCGCGTCGGGGCAGTTCACCGCCGCCTGCCCGGACAGCGGGAGGTTCTCCTTGCAGTAGGCGCAGCGGCCGCAGGTGGACTGGACCCAGGTGGTGCCGACCCGGTCGCCGACCCGGCGGGTGCGGACGCCTTCGCCGACTTCGACGACCTCGCCGACGACCTCGTGTCCGGGGGTGTTGGGGAACACGTCGCCGGCGGCGCCGCGGGTGGTCCAGATGTCGGTGAAGCAGATCCCGGTGGCGTGGACCTTGATCAGGACCTGGCCGGGTTCGGCCTTCGGGGTGGGGATGTCGCGCAGTTCCCAGGTGGCGTTGAGGGCGGGGATGACGGCGGCCTTCATGATCGATCGGTCCTCTCGGTCGGGCGGCCAACAGAAGTAACTAACTGGTTATGTACAACGTACGCCGACGGTTCCACCTCGTCAATAACTGGATAGTTACCTGGTCGGGTAGGGTGGTGGCATGCCACCGGACTCCGCTGCCACCAAGGCCCGCCTGCTGCAGGCCGCCTTCGAGGAATTCACCCAGTACGGCCTCGCGGGCGCCCGCGTGGACCGCATAGCCGAGAAGGCCGCCAGCAACAAGCGGCTGATCTACGTCTACTACGGCAACAAGGAGGAGCTCTTCGACGTCGTCCTCGCCCAGCACCTGGGCGTCCTCGCCGACGCGGTCCCCTTCACCGCGGACGACCTGGCCGGCTACGCCGGAGCGATGTTCGACCACCTCGTCCGGCAGCCCGAGATCCTCCGCCTGGCCGCCTGGCACCAGCTGGAGCGGCCCGGGGCCACCCCCGCCGAGACCGACGCCTACCGCCCCAAGGTCGAGGCCGTCGCCGACGCCCAGCGGCGCGGAACCGTCACCGCCGCCGTGGACGCCGTCGACCTGCTCGCCCTGGTCCTGGGCCAGGTGACCGCCTGGTTCACGGCCTCTCCGGCCCTGCGCGCCCTGGTGCCCGGCGACGCCTTCGCGCCCGCGCGCCTCGAACGCCACCGCGCGGCCCTGACCGCGGCCGTCCGGGCGCTCACCCGCCCCGACCCCGAGCCCGAGCCCGGCGGCGAACCGGCCCGGTGATCCGGGCCCGGCGGGCGGGCGGGGTCAGTGGCCGTCGGCGGCGGCCGAGACGTGCTCCCAGTCGGCCCAGGTGCGCAGCCGCTGGGCGTAGGCGTCCTTGACCATGGGGTGGGGGGCGGCGCCGAACAGGACGCGCAGCGGGGGCCGTTCGGCGTCGACGATCTCCAGCAGGGCGCGGCCGGCGGCCTTCGGGTCGCCGTACTCCGTGCCGGCGGAGACGGCGGCCAGCGCGTCGCGGGCGGGCTGGTAGGCGTCGATGGGGGTGGCGTGCGTGGCGGAGGAGCCGCCCCAGTCGGTGCCGAAGCCGCCCGGTTCGACCAGGGTGGTCCTGATGCCGAAGGGGGCGACCTCCTGGGCGAGGGACTCGGTCATGCCCTCCAGTGCCCACTTGGAGGCGTTGTAGATGCCCAGGGAGGGGAAGGCGACGACGCCGCCGAGGGAGGAGATCTGCACGATGTGCCCGCTGCCCTGGGCGCGCAGCAGGGGCAGGGCGGCCTGGGTGACGTGCAGGGCGCCGAAGAAGTTGGTGTCCAGCTGGGTGCGGGCCTGCTGTTCGGTGACCTCCTCGACCATGCCGAACAGGCCGTAGCCGGCGTTGTTGACCACGACGTCCAGGCGGCCGAAGTGCTCGTGGGCCGCGGTGACCGCGCCGTGGACGGCGTGGCGGTCGGTGACGTCCAGGGGCAGGGCGAGGAGGGCGTCGCCGTGGGCCTCGGCGAGATCCTTCAGGGTGTCGGTGTCGCGGGCGGTGGCGGCCACCTTGTCGCCGCGGGAGAGGGCGGCCTCGGTGAAGGAGCGGCCCAGGCCGCGGGACGCGCCGGTGATGAACCAGATCTTGCTCATGTCTGCCTTCTCGGATCGGTGGGGCCGGGGGCGGTCCCAGTAAGATGAACCGTGGTTCATGATCTATAGTGAATCAGAGTTCATGTTTGTGCAAGCGACCGCCCGACCAGCCCCGGAGAACGCCATGGCCTCGGCCCGACCCCTGCGCGCGGACGCCGCCCGCAACCGGAAGAAGATCCTCGACGCCGCCCGGGAGCAGATCGCCGCCCACGGGCCGGACGTCGGCATGGACGAGATCGCCGCCGCCGCCGGGGTCGCCGTCGGCACCCTCTACCGGCACTTCCCCGCCAAGACCGACCTCGTCGAGGCCGTCGTCGCCGACTGGCTCGACCGCCTCGCCGACGGCCTGGAAAGCGCCGTCGCCCGGCTCGCCACCGGCTCCCGCGCACTGGAGGAGATCGCCGCCTTCCTGCGGCACTTCCTCGGCACCGCCGCCAACGACATGGCCGTCAAGGCCGCCGCCCGCGCGCTCGGCGCCGACCCCGAACCCGACGGCCCGCTGCAGCGCGTCACCACCGCGCTGAACACCCTCATCCGCACCGGGCAGGACGACGGCGACGTCCACCCCGACGTCACCCTCGCCGACTTCCACCTGCTCCTGGACGCCGCCCCCGCCCACCGCGACACCCGGGACAACGACCGCTGGCTCACCCTCGTCCTGCCCGGCCTCACCACCAACGGCCGCCCCGGGCCGACCGCCTGAACCCTCCCCACGACAGAACGGGAACACCGTGCGCACCATCATCTTCGGCGCCACCGGCATGGTGGGCCAGGGCGTCCTGGACGCCTGCCTGCGCGACGACGGCGTCACCGACGTCCTCGTCGTCGGCCGCACCCCCACCGGCCGCACCCACCCCAAGCTCCACGAGATCCACCACGGCGACTTCACCGACCTCACCGCGATCCAGGAGCAACTCGCCGGGTACGACGCCTGCTTCTACTGCCTGGGCGTCTCCGCCGCCGGCCGGAGCGAGGCCGACTACCGCACCGTCTCCCACGACTACCCGCTGGCCGCCGCCCGCGCCCTGCTCACCGCCTCCCCCGACCTGGCGTTCTGCTACGTCTCCGGCGCCGGCACCGACCCCACCGGCAGGTCCCGCATGATGTGGGCCCGCGTCAAGGGCGAGACCGAGAACGCCCTGCTCGAACTCTCCCCGCGCGCCTACATGTTCCGCCCCGCGCTCATCACGCCGCTGCCCGGCACCACCTCCAAGACCCCCTGGTACACCCTCCTCTACCGGATCCTGGCCCCGCTGAACCCACTGCTGCGCCGCCTCGCCCCGCGCCACGTCACCAGCAGCACGCAACTCGGGCAGGCCATGATCCGCACCGCCCAGGACGGGCCGCCCGGCCGGGTCCTGGCCACGGGCGACATCAACGAAGCGGCCGCTGCCCGGCCCCAGTCGCCCTGACGCCGGAGCCGCGAAGGCACACTGCCGTCAGCAGATCACCCAGGTGCTCGGCCGGGGCATCCCGGCCCGGCGCCTTGCGTGGGCGGCCGTTGAGTTTTCGAAGAACAGCCTCTTCAACTCCGGAGCGAGGACCGCGGGAACCCGATCCCCCTCTTCCTTCCGCCCCGTCTGCCCTGTCTGCCCTGTCTTCCGTCGGCTCCGGCGGCTCCGTCGGCCCCGTCGGGAGGTGGCAGCCGGGCGGCCCGGCCGGGCATGCTGGGCGCATGCTGATCAGGGAAGCCACCGCAGAGGACTGGGTCGCCATCTGGCCGTTCTTCCATCGGATCGTCGCCGCGGGCGAGACCTTCACCTACCCGCTCGACCTCGGCCGGGAACAGGGCCGCGACTGGTGGCTGCTGTCCGCGCCGAACCGCACCGTGGTGGCGGTCGACGAGGCCGGCACGGTGCTGGGCACCGCGAAGATGAACACCAATCACATGGGCAACGGCTCGCACACCGCGAGCGCCAGCTACATGGTCGACCCGGCCCACTCCGGCCGCGGGGTGGGCCGGGCGCTGTGCGAGTACTCCCTGGACTGGGCCCGGGAGGCCGGC
The DNA here is from genome assembly GCF_026802215.1 of Kitasatospora sp. YST-16. NCBI lineage: Bacteria > Bacillati > Actinomycetota > Actinomycetes > Kitasatosporales > Streptomycetaceae > Kitasatospora > Kitasatospora sp. YST-16. The sequence goes on along the minus strand of NZ_CP113837.1, from coordinate 7,141,777 downwards.
TACCGGGGCATGCAGTTCAACGCGGTGGTCGAGACCAACACCCCCGCGGTCCACCTCTACCGCTCGCTCGGCTTCACCGTCCTGGGCACCCTCCCGGAGGGCTTCCGGCACCCGGAGAAGGGCTACGTCGGCCTGCACATCATGCACCGCCCGCTGCCCTGACCGTCGCGGGAGCCGAGAACTGGGGGCTGAGGGCTGGGGGCCGGGGGCTTAGGGGCCAGGGGCGGAGTTGCGAGGACGGCTGGCTCCTGCCCTGCGCGGACGACGCGGAACTCCAGCAGCTCACCGAACCCGGCTTCACCGACGAGATCGCGGCGGCCTACGACGCGGCGGCCCGCCCGCTGGAGGTGCACGTCATCGGACGGCGCGAGACGATCGCGCTCCGCCCGGTCGCAGAACCCCGCCCCGAGCAACTCGACGCCCACGTACGCGCCTACTTCCACCACTGGACCGACCGGGAGGCGCCCGGCGTCGTCCAGCCGGTCCCCCGCTACGTCGCGGCCGTCGCCCGAGCCGTGCGCGACACCCCGTCCCGCCGCCGCAGGCGCCCCTGACCGGAAACCCCCGTCCGCCCGGTGGGCCGGCGGGGTGTCACGGCCCCGCCGGCCCGTCCTGCGGGTGAGGCTCCACCGTACGGCCGGGCGGGGCGGTACGGGCAGGGGCCGAACGTCCCGGGCGGCGGGAGGTCCGGGCCTTGCCCGGAGGCGGGGTCAGAGCAGAGGGCAGGGTCAGAGCAGCAAGCGGGGTCAGAGCAGCGGGCGGACGTGTTCGGCGAAGGTGTACGCCTCCTCCAGGTGGGGGTAGCCGGAGAGGACGAACTCGTCGACGCCCGCGTCGCGGTACTCGGCGAGGCGGGCGGCGACCTCGCGGTGGCTGCCGACCAGGGCGGTGCCGGCGCCGCCGCGGACCAGGCCGATGCCGGCCCAGAGGTTCGGGGCGATCCACAGGCGGTCGCGGCGGCCGCCGTGCAGGTCGAGCATCCGGCGCTGGCCGACGGACTCCAGGGCGCGCAGGCGCTGCTGCCCGGCGGCGATCGCGGCGTCGTCGAGTCCGGCGATCAGGTCCTGCGCGTCCTGGCGGGCGCGGGCGGCGGTGGCGCGGCTGAGCACGTGCACGCGCAGGCCGAAGCGCGGGGACCGGCCGCGGGCGGCGGCGAGCGCGCGGACCCGGGCGATCTTCTCGGCGACCTGTTCGACGGGTTCGCCCCAGGTCAGGTAGGTGTCGGCGTGCCGGGCGGCGACGTCGAGCGCGGGGTCGGAGGAGCCGCCGAAGTAGATCCGGGGCGCGGGTTCGGGCGGTTGGCGCAGGTGGCCGCCGTCGATCCGGTAGTGCGGGCCGGCGTGGTCGTACGGGGTGCCGCGCCAGGCGGTGCGGACGACGTCGAGGAACTCGCCGGCCCGGGCGTAGCGGGCGTCGTGGCCGAGCCGGTCGCCGTAGCCGCGCTGTTCGGCGTCGCTGCCGCCGGCCACCACGTTGAGCAGCAGCCGTCCGCCGGAGAGGCGTTGGAAGGTGGCGGCGGTCTGGGCGGCGAGCGCGGGTTCGACCAGGCCGGGGCGGAAGGCGACCAGGAACCTGAGCCGGCGGGTGGCGGCGATCAGTGCGGCGGTGGTGATCCAGGCGTCCTCGCAGTGCGCGCCGGTCGGGGTGAGGACCGCGTCGTAGCCCAACTGGTCGGCGGCCTGGGCGAGTTGGGTGAGGTAGCCGAGGGTGGCGGGGCGGTCGGCGGCAGCGGGGGCGGCGCCGCCGATGCCGGTGCCGTGGGCGGCGCCGCCCAGGTCGCGGGCGTCGCCGCCGGTGGGCAGGAACCAGTGGAAGGCGGTGGTGGCGGACATGGCGGTGCGGCTCCTGTGCGGCGGAGGGGGGCGTCGGCGCTGGGCTGGTTCAACCGGCCGGACAGAGCGCGCTGCTGACGCGCTGCAGGTCGACGGGCCGGTCGAGGTGCACCGCGCGCTCCGCTGCCCGCACCGTCGTCCACCTCCCGGATCCGTCCCGTCGCGGCCAAGCTAGGACGGCCCCGGGCGGGGTGTCAACGGCCTTGTGCGGCACCGGATCCGGCGGTTCGTTACCGCTGTGTGAACAGCGTTGTGCCGGGCCCGGGTGCGGGGTTACGGTGCGAGGACGGCGGCGCCCGGGTGGTGCCGCGAGAGGCGGACGGGGAGGTGACGGCGGTGCGGGCACTGGAGCGCGAGGTGTACCTCGACCGGCCGGTCGACCTGCTGCGGGTGAGCGCCGCGCTCTGTCCGGGCTGCCCGGTCGGCTGAGTCCGCCCCGCCCGCACCCCTTCCTCCGCTCCGCCCGCGACGACGTGTCCTGACGTCCCGACGCCCCGGCGTCCCGATGCCCCGACGCGTCCGCCCGCGCCTCCTCCCCCGCACCCCGTGCACCCCGTGATCCCCGTGAACCTCCGGGGCCCTCGTGAACAGGAACCGGTCCGCCATGCCCGCATCCCCGGCAGCACCCGCCTCCCCCGTCCCCGCCGCCTCCGCTCCCCTGCTGCACCTGGCCGTCGCGCTGGACGGCGCCGGCTGGCATCCCGCCGCGTGGCGGGAGCCGGGGGCCCGGCCGGGGGAGCTGTTCACGGCCCGGTACTGGGCGGACCTGGCGGCGGAGGCGGAGCGCGGCCTGCTCGACCTGCTGACCATCGAGGACGGGCTGAGCCTGCAGTCGGAGCACCCGTTCGAGCCGGACGCCCGGACCGACCGGGTGCGGGGGCGGTTGGACGCGGTGCTGGTGGCGGCCCGGATCGCGCCGCTGACCCGGCACATCGGGCTGGTGCCGACGGCGGTGGTGACGCACACCGAGCCGTTCCACCTGTCGAAGGCGGTGGCGACCCTGGACTTCGTCAGCGGGGGCCGGGCCGGGCTGCGGGTGAAGGTCTCGGGGCGGGTCGACGAGGCCGGGCACTTCGGCCGCCGCGGGGCGCCCGCGCTGCGGGCGGACGACCTGGACTCCCCCGCCGCGGCGGCCGCCCTGGCGGCGGAGTTCGGCGAGGCCGAGGACTACGTGGAGGTGCTGCGCCGGCTGTGGGACAGCTGGGAGGACGACGCGGAGATCCGGGACGCGGCGACCGGCCGGTTCATCGACCGGGAGAAGCTGCACTACATCGACTTCACCGGGCCCCGGTTCTCGGTGCGCGGCCCGTCCATCACGCCCCGCCCGCCGCAGGGCCAGCCGCTGGTCGCTGCGCTCGCCCACCGGGCCGAGCCGTTCCGGCTGGCGGGCCGTTCCACCGACCTGGCCTTCGTGACGCCGCACGACGCGGACGAGGCCCGGGCGGTCCTGGCCGAGATCCGGTCCGCCCAGCGGGAGGCCGGGCGGGCCGCGGAGACGGTGCACGTCTTCGCCGACCTGGCGGTGTTCCTGGCGGAGCGGCCGGGCGCGGCGGCCGAGCGGCTGGCCCGGCTGGACGAGGCGGCGGGCGCCGCGTACCGCAGCGACGCCCGGGTGTTCGCCGGGACGCCCGCCGAACTGGCCGATCTGCTGGAGGAGTTGGCGGAAGCGGGGCTGTCGGGTTTCCGGCTGCGGCCGGGGGTGCTGCCGGACGACCTGGAGCGGATCACCCGCGGCCTGGTGCCGGAGCTGCAGCGCCGGGGCCGGTTCCGCACCGCCTACGAGGCGTCCACCCTGCGCGGCCTGCTGGGCCTGCCGCGCCCCGCCAACCGCTACGCCGCCACCGCCACCGCCACCGTACCCGCCGTACCCGCCGCCACCGCCACCGCCACCGCCACCGCCTGAACTCCTAAGGAACGCAACCGACATGGGCAACGAGAACAACGGCAGGCCGCTCAAGCGGATCCACCTGGCGGCGCACTTCCCGGGCGTGAACAACACCACGGTGTGGAGCGACCCGCAGGCGGGCAGCCAGATCGAGTTCAGCTCCTTCGCGCACCTGGCGCGGACCGCCGAGCGGGCCAAGTTCGACTTCCTCTTCCTGGCCGAGGGGCTGCGGCTGCGCGAGCAGAACGGCCTGATCTACGACCTGGACGTGGTCGGCCGCCCGGACACCTTCACCGTGCTGGCGGCGCTGGCGGCGGTCACCGACCGGCTCGGCCTGGCCGGCACGATCAACTCGACGTTCAACGAACCGTACGAGGTGGCACGGCAGTTCGCCTCGCTGGACCACCTCTCGGCGGGCCGCTCGGCGTGGAACGTGGTGACCTCCTGGGACGCGTTCACGGGGGAGAACTTCCGGCGCGGCGGCTTCCTGCGCGAGGAGGACCGGTACGCCCGGGCCCGGCAGTTCCTGGAGGCGTCCTGGCGGCTGTTCGACTCCTGGCGCGGGGACGAGGTGGTGGCCGATCCGGCGTCCGGGGTGTTCCTGGGCGATCCGGCGGCGGGTGAATTCTCCTACCGCAGCAGCGAGTTCGACATCGCGGGCCGGTTCGACGTGCCGCGCTCGCCGCAGGGGCGTCCGGTGATCTTCCAGGCGGGCGACTCCGAGCAGGGCCGCGAGTTCGCCGCCGCCTCGGCGGACGCGATCTTCTCCCGGCACGGCACGCTGGTCGCCGGGCAGGCGTTCTACGCGGACGTGAAGGGGCGGCTGGCCCGGTACGGGCGCCAGCCCGGGTCGTTGAAGATCCTGCCCGCGGTGACCTTCGTGCTGGGCGACAGCGACGCGGAGGCGCACGAGCGGGCGGCGCTGGTCCGCCGCCAGCAGGTGAGCGGGCAGACCGCGATCCGGCTGCTGGAGCAGGTCTGGAACCGGGACCTGTCGGACCTCGACCCGGAGGGGCCGCTGCCCGCGGTCGACCCGCTGGTCGGCGAGCACACGGTGGCCCGGGGGCGGGCCTCGGTCCGGATGAACCGGGACCCGCTGGCGGTGGCCCGCGAGTGGCGGGCGCTGGCCGAGGCGAAGAAGCTGTCCGTCCGGGACCTGCTGATCGAGGTGACCGGCCGGCAGTCCTTCATCGGCACCCCGGCGCGGGTCGCCGAGGAGATGAACCGCTTCGTCCAGGAGGACGCCAGCGACGGTTTCATCCTGGCCCCGCACCTGACCCCGGGCGGCCTGGACGGGTTCGCCGACACCGTGGTGCCGCTGCTCCAGGAGCGCGGCGTCTTCCGCACCGAGTACGAGGGCAGCACCCTGCGCGAGCACCTCGACCTGCCGCCCCTGACCAACAGCCCCGCGAAGGAAGCGATATGACGACCACTCAGGAGTCCACCACTGCCGAGGAGTTCACTCGCGCGTGGGAGGAGTGGCACGCCGCGAGCCAGCGCGCGCTGGCCGACCCGCACGGCTTCCTCGCCGTCACCTCGCTGCACTGGCTGGACGGCGAGCCGACCCGCTTCCCGGACGCGCCGGGCGCCTGGTGGACCGGCCCGGACGGGGTGTGGGTCGAGCTGGCCGCGGACGAGGAACTGCTGCTGGACGGCGAGCCGGTGCGCGGCCGGTACGGCTTCGGCGTGCTGCCGGAGCGCTCCAGCCGGTACGCGGCGGCGGGCGAGGCGGTGGTCGAGGTCGCCAAGCGCGGCGGCCGCGACATCGTCCGGCCCCGGCACCCCGGCAACCCGCTGCTGCGCGGCTTCACCCGCACCCCGGCGTACCCGCCGGACCCGCGCTGGGCGGTGACCGGCCGCTACCTGCCGTTCGAGGCGCCGCGCCCGGTGACGGTCGGCGCGGCCGTCGAGGGCCTGCAGCACGTGTACGACGCGCCGGGCGAGATCGAGTTCACCCTGCCCGACGGCGGCGGCACCCACCGGCTGACCGCGTTCAACGGGCACCGGCCGGGCAGCCTCCAGGTGCTGTTCACCGACGCCACCTCGGGCGTCACCACGTACGCCGCCAACCGGGTGCTGAGCGTCCCGGCGCCGGACGGGCAGGGCCGGGTCACGGTCGACTTCAACCGGGCCACCAACCTGCCCTGCGCCTACACCGACCTGGCGACCTGCCCGCTGCCGCCCGCCGGGAACCGCCTCCCGGCGGCGGTCGAGGCCGGCGAGCGCATCCCGCTGGAGCGCGGCGGCCTGCCGTAGCGGGCACCCGGAAGCGGCGGCGGTCCGTCAGGGCCGGCGCCGCTCCGCCCGCCGTCCGGGCAGGGCCTGGACGATCAGGGCGAGCAGCCCGGTGGCGGCCAGGACGCACCACAGGCAGGCCCGGAACGCGGCGGGGACGGCGCCGGGGCCGGGGGTGTCGGCGAGCACGCGGTAGAAGACCAGGCCGATCAGGGCGACGCCGAGGGCGTTGCCGACCTGGAGGCCGGTGGTCAGCACGCCGCCGGCCGAGCCGGCGCTCGCGGCCGGGACGCGGGCCAGCACGGTGGCGGTCAGCGGGGCGAAGGACAGGCCCATGCCGGCGCCGTCCAGCAGCAGGCCGGGCAGCAGCCACCCCGGGCTCCGCCCGTCCCCGGCGACCGCCCACAGCTCCAGCAGCAGTCCGGCGGCGCGCAGCGCGCAGCCCGCGGTGATGGCGTGCCGGCCGATCCGGGCGGCGAGGTGGCGGGCGGTGGCGGAGGCGGCGACGTAGCCGGCGCCGAGCGCGCTGAAGACCAGGCCGGAGGCGATCGGCGTGAGGTGGCGGCCCTGCTGGAGGTAGAGCGCGAACACCAGGAAGTAGGAGGCCATCGAGGCCCAGAAGACGAGTTGGGCGGCGAGTCCGGCGGTGAAGGCGCGTTCGCGGAACAGCGCCAGGTCGACCGAGGGGGTGCCGCCGCGGCGGCGCAGGCGGCGCTGCTGGAGGGTGAACGCGGCGAGCAGCAGCGGGGCGGCGACCGGCAGCAGCCGGGTCCACAGCGGCCAGCCCTGTTCGCGGCCCTCGATCAGCGGCAGGCAGAGCGCGGTCAGTGCGGCGGTCGCCAGGGCGAGGCCGGTCAGGTCGAGGCGGGGGCGGCCGGGGGCCTTGGACTCGGGCAGCAGGCGGGCCGCGGCGGTCGCGGCGGCCAGGCCGATCGGCAGGTTGACCAGGAAGCAGGCCCGCCAGCCGAGGCCGAACAGGTCGGCGCGGATCAGCACGCCGCCGATCAGCTGGCCGAACACGGCGGCGATCCCGGACGCGGCGGCGTACCAGCCGACCGCCCGGGTCCGGGCCGGGCCCTGGTAGGAGGTGGTGATGATGCCGAGCACCTGGGGGGCCATCAGGGCGGCCGCGGCGCCCTGGAGCACCCGTCCGGCGATCAGCAGGTCCGCGGTGGGCGCGGCTCCGGCGGCGGCGGAGGCGGCGGTGAACAGGGCCATGCCGAGGGCGAGGATCCGGCGGCGGCCGTACAGGTCGCCCAGCCGGCCGCCGGTGATCAGTCCAACGCCGTAGGTCAACGCGTAGGCGGCGACCATGAGTTGGATCTGGGCGTCGGTGGCGTGCAGGTCGCGTTGGACGGCGGGGACGGCGACGTTGACGATGAAGAAGTCGAGTCCGCCGAGGAAGACGCCGGTGAGGACGATCGGCAGGGTGGCGCGGTGCGGCCCGGGCGGCCCGGCGGCGGGCGGGGCGGCGGTGGGCACGGTGGTGCTGTCGGTCATGGGAGGGCGGGCTCCTGGGGAGGCGACGGGAGGGCCGCGCCGCTCCGCCCCCGGGCTGCGGGGGCGGGGCGCGGTACGGGCTCCACTCTTCCCGGGGCCGCCGGGTGCCTCAACTACCTGCCAGGTAGGCGGCGGTGCGGTCGTCGGCGGGGAAGAAGCTCTCGATGATCAGTTCGGCCATGGTCAGGTCGCGGGCGGTGCCGAACGTGGCGATCGTCCCGATGAAGGACAACTCCCGGTCGCCGTACCGCAGTTCGAGCGGGATCATGATCTCGTCCGGTCCGGGCACGTGCAGTTCGGGCACCGGCTGGTCGCACGGGTAGCCGAGCAGTTCCTCGTGCAGCGGGCGGAGGCGTTCGTCGAGGGCGGCGCGGCGGGCCAGGCCGGTGAGCAGTTTGGCGCGCCACTGGCCGAGGTTGACGATCCGGGGGGCCATCCCGTCGGGGTGCAGGACCAGGCGCAGCACGTTCGCCGGGGGTGCCAGCAGGTGCGGGGCGACGCCCGCGGTGAACAGCCGGTCGAAGGGTTCGTTGGAGGCGACGATGGTGCGCCGGCCGTCCAGCACCAGCGCCGGGTAGGGCCGGTGGCCGTGCAGCACCCGCCGGACCGCGTCCAGGACGGGCCGCATCGCCGGGTCGTCGAGTGCCTTCTCCTGGAAGACGGGGGCGTAGCCGGCGGCTAGCAGCAGCGTGTTGCGGTCCCGCAGCGGCACGTCCAGGTGTTCGGCGAGCCGCAGCAGCATCTCGCGGCTGGGCTGCGAGCGCCCGGTCTCCACGAAGCCGACGTGCCGGGCCGAGACGCCCGCCAGGTTGGCGAGTTCCAGCTGGCTGATCCCGCGCCGTCGCCGCCACTGCGCCAGCAGCGGCCCCACCTGCGCCCGTTCGACCGCGTCCACCGTCATCGGCGTCCCCCTTCCGTCCGGCCCCAATCTACGCCGGGCCCGCCCGGCCTCGGCCGGGCGGGCCCTACAGCACTGGTGCGATGTCGCGGTGGACGGCTCAGATGTCGCGGAAGACCTCGATCTGCGCGCCGACCGAGTTGAGGCGGGCGGCCAGGTCCTCGTAGCCGCGGTTGATCACGTAGACGTTGCGCAGGATCGAGGTGCCCTCGGCGGCCAGCATGGCCAGCAGCAGGACCATCGCGGGGCGCAGCGCGGGCGGGCACATCATCTCGGCGGCGCGCCAGCGGGTGGGGCCCTCGACCAGGACCCGGTGCGGGTCCATGAGCTGGACGTTGGCGCCGACCCGGCCGAGTTCGGTGAGGTAGACCGAGCGGTTCTCGTACACCCAGTCGTGGACCAGGGTGGAGCCGTGCGCGCAGGCGGCGATCGCGGCGAAGAACGGCAGGTTGTCGATGTTGATGCCGGGGAACGGCATCGGGTGGATCTTGTCGATCGGGGCGACCAGCTTGGAGGGGCGCACCGTCAGGTCGGTGAGCCGGGTGCGGCCGTTGGCGGCGGGGTACTCGGGGCCGCGCTCGCAGTCCAGGCCCATCTCCTCGAGGACGGCGAGCTCGATCTCCAGGAACTCGATCGGGACCCGGCTGACGGTCAGTTCGGAGTTGGTGACGACGGCGGCGGTGAGCAGGCTCATCGCCTCCACCGGGTCCTCGGAGGGGGCGTAGTCGACGTCGGTGTCGATGACGGCCTTGCCGTGCACGGTGAGGGTGGTGGTGCCGATGCCCTCGACCTCGACGCCGAGCAGTTCCAGGAAGAAGCACAGGTCCTGGACCATGTAGTTGGCACTGGCGTTGCGGATGACGGTGGTGCCGGGGTGGCGGGCGGCGGCGAGCAGCACGTTCTCGGTGACGGTGTCGCCGCGCTCGGTCAGCACGATGGGGCGCTGCGGGGAGACGGTGCGGTCGACGCTGGCGCGGTAGCTGCCGGTGGTGGCGCTGACGTGCAGGCCGAACTGGCGCAGTGCGGACAGGTGCGGCTGGACGGTGCGGGTGCCGAGGTCGCAGCCGCCCGCGTAGGGGATCTCGAAGCGGTCGGCGCGGTGCAGCAGCGGGCCGAGGAACATCAGGATGCTGCGGGTGCGGCGGGCGGCGTCCTCGTCCATGCCGGAGAGGTCGAGCTGCGCGGGCGGGGTGATCTCCAGGTCGACGCCGCCGTTGGTCCAGCGGTGGCGCACGCCGATGCTGGCGAGGACCTCCAGCAGCCGGTAGACCTCCTCGATCCGGGCGGCGCGGCGCAGGGTGGTGCGGCCGGTGGTGAGCAGCGAGGCGGCGAGCAGGGCGACGCAGGCGTTCTTGCTGGTGCGGACCTCGATGCTGCCGGAGAGGGTGCGGCCGCCGACCACCCGCAGGTTCATCGGGCCGGCCACGCCGAGCGAGACGATCTCGCTGTCCAGGGCCTCGCCGATCCGGGCGACCAGGTCCAGGCCGATGTTCTGGCCGCCGGACTCGATCCGGGCCACCGCGCTCTGGGTGGTGCCGAGGGCCGCGGCGAGCTGGGTCTGGGTCCAGCCCTTGTGGGTGCGGGCGGCGCGGACGAGCTTGCCGATGCGGGAGAGGTAGTCTTCGGTCACTGCGCGAACATATCTCACCTGTGCGATGCAATGCATCTTTGCTGGTTGCGCGGCGCGTTCCTGGCGGTTGATCCCGGGTCAGCCGGCGCCCGTTGCGGCCGGGCCCGCCGCCGAACCGCTTCACGGGCCGGGCGCGGGCGTGCCAGGATGCGGACCCCGACGAGGCCGGTCGGGGACGGGGAGGGGTGCGGCGGTGCGTGCGGACGGTCGGCGGGAGCCGGAGGGGGAGGTCCCGCGGCTGGTGGCGGCGGCCCGGGCCGGGGACGCGGCAGCGCCGGAACGGCTGCTGGGCGGGCACCTGTCGCCGGTGCACCACCTGATCGCCCGGGCGGTCGGCCCGGACGAGGCCGGCGACCTGACCCAGGAGACCGTGCTGCGGGCGGTGCGCGGCCTGCCCGAACTGCGCGAGCCCGAACGTTTCAGGTCCTGGCTGGTGGCGATCGCCTACCGCCGGGCGCAGGAGCACGGCCGCCACCGGGTGCTCGAACTTCCGCACCGCTTCGAGGCGTTGGACGCTCCCGGCCCGGCCGGCGACTTCGCCGAGCGGGGCGTCGCCGAGCCGGCGCTGTCCGCCCAGCGCCGGGAACTCGTGCGCGCCACCGCCTGCCGGACGCGGCGGCCGTGCTCACCGCCGACGCCGCCCCCGACAACGGCCGGGACGTCCAGCGCGGGGCGAACTCCCGCGCCAGCGGCAACAGGTGGGACGGCACGCCGGTCGACCTGTTCCAGGGCACCGAGCCGTCCGCCGCCCAGGGCCCGCGCCCGGCCGACGGCGGCCTGCCGCGCAGCGCCTTCCTGCGGCTCCGGACGGCGGCCGGGGCGACCATGACCGAACAGCACCCGGGCTGAGCCCCCGCCCGCTACCCCTCCGCACCCGCCGGGCCCGCAGGTACTCGCGGCCCAGCAGCCGCAGCAGCGCGGGCTTGGCGGGGCTCGCCGGGCGGCGCAGCAGCGCGCCGGGGTCGGCCCGGGCGGCGGTGGCGGTGAGCCGCTCGACGCCGACCAGGCAGCGGACCATCGGCCGGTGCGCGGGCGCCACCAGCCCGGCGAGGGTCCGGCCGGCGGCGCGGTCCCGGTCGGCCCGGTCCAGCAGCGCCCCGAGCAGGGCCCGCACCGCCGGGGTGGCCTCGCCCCGTTCCAGGTCGGCGCGGGTGACGCCGTGCTCGGCCAGGGTCTGCCGGGGCAGGGTGAGGCGGCCGTCGGCGAGGTCCTCGGCGAGGTCGTTGACGAAGTCGAGCCGCTGGCAGGAGTCGATGAAGGTCCGGCAGGCCGCCAGGTAGGCGCGCTGGTCGCCGTCCGGGCCGAGCAGTGCGGCGACGACCATGAAGCCCGGCAGCGAGTACCCGTCCAGGTAGTCCTGGTAGTCGGCCTCGGTGGCGAAGCCCGCGAAGTCCAGGTCGGCGTCCGCGGCGGCCAGGAAGTCCAGCACCCGCCCGCGCAGCACCGGCCGGGCCTCGACGCTGTTCAGCAGCGGCCGCAGGTCCGGCCGGTCGGTGCGGCCGTCCCGGAGCGCCGCGGCGACCTCCGCGCGCCAGCGGTCGGCCGCGGCCCGGCGGGTGGCGGGCGGCCCGCTGTCCAGCAGGTCGTCGGTGCGGTGCATGAACGCGGTCGCGGCGATCACGTGCGGCAGCGTCGCGGGCGGCAGCAGCAGCCCGGCGGCCAGCGCGACCTCCCGCTTGTACGCCGCCACTTCCGCCCGCTGCCGCCCGTACGCCTCCCGCAGCGCGGGCTCCCGCACCCCCGCCGCGTCCAGCGCCCGCTCCCAGCCGCCCACCCGTCCCCGCCCTTCCGTCGTTCCCGCCCCTGTTCCCGTTCCTGACCGGCCATCCTGCCAGTACCCGGGCCTGCCCGGCCGGGGTGGTTCAGCCGGGCAGGCCCGGGACGACCAGGCCGGATTCGTAGGCGAGGACCACGGCGTGGGTGCGGTTCTGGGCGCCGAGCTTGGTCAGGACGTTGCCGACGTGGGTCTTGACGGTCTCGGGGCTGACGGTGAGCGCGTGCGCGATGTCGGGGTTGGAGCGCCCGGTGGCCATCAGCCGGAGCACGGCCTCCTCACGGGGCGTCAGGCCCGCGTCCGGCAGGGCCCGCCCGGAGTCCAGCGGGCGGGCGGTGACCATCCGGCGCAGGTCGGCCGGGAAGAGGATCTCCTCGCCCGCGGCGACGGTCCGCACCGCCCGGGCGATCCGGTCCACCGGCAGGCGCTTGAGGACGAACCCGCTGGCCCCGGCGCCGAGCGCGGCGGTGACGTGGCCGTCGTTCTCGAACGTGGTGATCACCATGACCCTGGGCGGCTCCGGCACCTCGGCGAGGATCCGCCGGGTGGCCGCGATGCCGTCACAGCGCGGCATCCGCACGTCCATCAGCACCACGTCCGGCCGCAGCAGCCGGGCCTGTTCGACCGCCTCCAGGCCGTCGACGGCCTCGCCGACCACGGTGATCCCGGGCTGCGCGGCGAGCAGGACCCGCAGGCCGCTGCGGGTCACCGGGTCGTCGTCGGCGATCAGCAGCGTGACGGCGGGCGCCACCGCCACCGCGCTCACGCGGGCGTCCGGAGCGGAAGGCGCGCCACTCACGCCGACGTCCGGAGCGGAAGGCGCGCCACTCACGCCGACGCCCGGAGCGGGAGACGGGCCGCCAGGACCCAGTGGCCGTCGCCGTCCGGGCCGGCCCGGAACTCGCCGTTCAGCAGGCTCACCCGTTCGGCCAGGCCGGCCAGCCCGTGGCCGGAGGCCGGGAAGGCGGGCCGCCGGCCGCGGCCGGTCGGGTTGGCCACGGCCAGCTCCAGCCACCCGGCGGGGGCGAGCAGCGCGGTGACCCGGACCGGGCCGTCCGCGCCGTGCCGCAGCGCGTTGGTCACGCCCTCCTGGAGGATCCGGTAGGCCGCCCGGGCCACCGCGCCCGGCACCCGGTCCAGGCCGTCGGAGAGGTCGGTCCGCACCTCGGTGCCCGCGTGCCGCAGCCGCTCCAGCAGTTCGGGCAGGTCGGCCAGGGTCCGGACCGGGGCGGTGCCGGCCTGTTCCTCGCGCAGCACGCCCAGTACGTGGTCGAGGTCCGCCAGGGCGGCCCGGGTGGACTCCTCGATGCTGCGCAGTGCGGCCCGGGCGGCCGCCGGGTCGCCGGTGAGGACCTCGCCCGCGACCGCCGCCTGGATGGTGGCCGCCGTCAGGGTGTGCCCGATCGAGTCGTGCAACTCCTGGGCCAGCCGGTTGCGTTCGGCCAGCTGCCGTTCCCGGGCGGCGGCCAGCGCGAGCCGCTCGGCCGGGGAGGGGCCCAGCAGCCGGGGGGCGAGCCGGCGCAGCGTGCCCGAGACCGCGGCGCACACCAGCGCGGCCAGCAGCACGCACACCAGGGACGCGGCCCAGCTCCCCCAGCCGTCGCCGGAGCGCACCGTCCGGCCGGACAGCGACAGTTCCAGTTCGCCGCCGAGCCACCGCCCGGGCAGGGCGAGCGCCGCCAGCAGCAGCAGGTTGACCGTCAGGGTGGCGGCCCAGCCCAGCGCGGCGTGCAGCAGCAGCCACAGCGGGGTCCGCCGCCGGTCCGCGCCGAACGCCCCGGACGGCGGCGGCAGCGGGACGTCCAGCAGGCGGCGGGCCCCCGCCACCAGCGCCCGCCGGGTGGAGCGGGCCGTCCCGGCCAGCGCCACCAGCGCCGCCCACCCCGCCAGCACCAGCCCGGCCCGCGCCCCGTACGGGCCGGAGCCCCACGCCAGCGCGGGCAGCGCCGCGACCGGCAGCAGCAGGGCGCTGGCCGCCGCGCCGAGGAACGCGAACAGCGTGCCGGTGTAGGTGGAGCCGCGCAGCAACGGCCCGATCGCCCAGGTCATGCAGCAAGTATGGCGTCCGGGCCGGGCCGTCCCCTCCCCCGATCGGGGGAGCCCGGGTTCCCTCCCGGCCGGGAGGTGCGGCGGGGGCGCGGTGCCCCAGGATCGGTCCGGTCCGGAAGTGCCGGACGCCGTACGGAAGGACCGCCGATGCCCGCCCCGGGAACGACCGCCGAGCACCCCGCAGCAGCCCCCGCAGCAGCCCCCGCAGCCCCCAACTCCCCGGCGACGGCTGCCGTGCTGCTGGGCGCCCTCGGCCTGTTCACCTCGTTCGCCCTGGTCGGCGGCCCGGTCGGCCTGGCCGGCCTGGTCACCGCCGGGTTCGCCCTGCGCACCGCCCGCCGCACCGGCACCGGCCGGGGCCGCGCGGTGGCCGGCCTGCTGCTCTCGCTGGCCGCGGTGGCGCTGTCCGTGCTGGCCGCCGTCCTGCTGGCCTGGTACGCGAACCACACCCAGCAGTGCTACCGGCCCGACGGCCTCCACCAGTACGTCGAGTGCGTCCGCCGCAGCCTGTCCGACCGCTGACGGCCCGTCAGCCGCCCATCCGTCAGTCGTCGGCCAGCGCGGCGTCGACCGCGGCCCGGGCGTGCAGGGCGGTGGTGGGGAAGAGCGGGACGGGGCTGTCGGCGGGGCCGACCAGCAGTTCGATCTCGGTGCAGCCGAGGACGACGCCCTCGGCGCCCCGGGCGACCAGCCCGGCGATCACCTCCCGGTAGGCGGCCCGGGACTCCTCCCGGACGACGCCCAGGCACAGCTCCTGGTAGATCACCCGGTGCACCAGCTCCCGGCCCGGCGCGTCCGGGACGAGCACCTCCAGCCCGTGCCCGGCCAGGCGGCCCCGGTAGAAGTCCTGCTCCATGGTGAACGCGGTGCCCAGCAGTCCGACCCGCCGCAGCCCGGCCGCCCGGACCGCCGCGGCGGTGGTGTCGGCCAGGTGCAGCAGCGGCACGTCGACCGCCGCGGCGACCTGGTCGGCGACCTTGTGCATGGTGTTGGTGCAGATCAGCAGCAGGTCGGCCCCGGCCGCCGCCAGCGCCCGGGCCGCCGACGCCAGCACCTCCCCGGCCTCCGCCCAGCGCCCGGCCGCCTGCAGCCGCTCGATCTCGGCGAAGTCCACCGAGTACAGCACGCACTTCGCCGAGTGCAGCCCGCCGAGCCGCTCCCGCGTCAACTCGTTGAGCAGCCGGTAGTACTGGGCGGTCGACTCCCAGCTCATGCCGCCGATCAGTCCGATGGTCCTCATCGCGCCAGTCTGCCATCCGGCCGCGGGCCGTCAGCCGTCGAGTTCGGCCCGCAGGGCGAGGACGCGGGTGAGGCCGGAGGGGTAGGGGAGGGTGCGGGCGAGGTGGTCGGCCCGGACGAGGGCGGTGCGGGCGGTGCGGGCGGCCGCGGGGTCGGCGAGCCGGGCCGCGGCGGTGGCGTGCGCGATCAGGGCCTCGGTCTCGGCGAGGCGTTCGCCGCTGGCGTGGGCGCGGGCGGCCTCGGCGGCGGCGATCCGGGCGGCCTCGGCCGGGCGGCCGGCCGCGAGGTGGGCGTAGGCGGCGAGTTCGGGGGCCCGGACGGCGGCGTCGGCGCCGAGGACGGCCAGCGCGCCGGCGGGGTCGTCACCGCGCAGGGCGAACAGGGCGCGGGCGCGCCGCACTTCGTGGTGGGCCTGTTCGTCGCCGGGGGTGCCGGCCCGCTCGAGGAGGGCGGCGGCGCGCTCCCGGTCGCCGGTGCGCAGCCGGACCCGGGCGAGGACGGCCAGGGCGTAGGGCAGCGACCAGGCGTCGTCCCAGTCGGCGGCGGCGACGGCGGCTTCGGCGTACTGGGCGGCGGTGTCGTTCTCCTCCAGCAGGAGGTGGAGTTCGGCGAGGTTGAGCTGTTCGAAGGCGGCGGCGACCGGGTCGCCGGACTGCCGGGCGTGGTCGAGGGCCTGGCGGCCGAAGCGGACCGCGTCGTGCAGGCGGCCGTGCCGGCGGGCGTTCTCGCGCAGGGTGGAGAGCACGGAGCCGAGCAGCACCGGGTCGCCGTACGCCTGGGCGGGGGCGAGGGCGAGGTCGCCGGCCCGGCGGGCTTCGCCGAAGCGGCCGGCCAGGCCGAGGGTGATGGCCTGCATGGCGTGCGAACGGGCTTGCAGGAGCCGGCCGTTCGGTCCGGTGACGAGTTCGGCGGGGTGCTGGGCGCGGCGGGCGGCCAGGTACGCGTCCTGGTAATGGCCCTGGGTCTTGTCGAGGTTGGAGCGGGCGAGGTGGTGCAGGGCACGGGCCTCGGGGCCGGTGCGCTCCTGCGGTGGGTGGGCGGCCAGGACGGTGAGCGCCTCGTCGAGTTCCCCGGCCCGGAACAGGGCTTCGGCGAGGTGGGCGGCGGTGGCGACGGTGTCGTCGTGGTCACCGCGGGCCCGGAACTCGGCGAGTGCGGTGCGCAGGACGGCGGCGGCGCGGCCGGGTTCGCCCATCCGGCGCAGGACCTGGCTGTGGGCGAGGCGGGCGCGGGCGGCGTCGACGTCGAGGCGGGCGACCAGGTCGCGGTAGTAGCGGTCGGCGGTGTCGTTGGCGTAGAGCGCGGCGGCGCGTTCGGCGGCGCGGCGCAGGTACTCGGCGGCGCGCGGGTCGTCGGCGCGGGTGAAGTGGGAGGCGAGGGCGTCGACGGCGTCGGGGCGGCGGCGCTGGACGGCCTGGGCGTAGGAGGCGTGGAGTTGGCGGCGGCGGACGGCGGAGAGGCCGTCGTAGCAGGTGAGCCGGACCAGGGGGTGGCGGAAGGCGAGTCCGGGCTCGGCGCGGCCGGCGATGACGACCCGGCGTTCCTCGATGAGGGCGGCGGCGATGGCGTGTTCGACGGCGTCGGCGGCGGCGGCGCCGGTGACGGGCGGGTGCAGGCCGTGTTCGGCGACGTCGAGGAGTTCGGCGAGGGCGGCTTCGCCGCCGGCGACGGAGAGCGCCTCGACGAAGCGGCGGGCGTGCGGGTCGAGCCGGACGAGGCGTTCGCCGACCAGGTCGCGGACGCCGGCGGGGGGCTGGCCGGGGGCGTCGCGGTCGCCGCCGCGGGCGAGTTCGAGGGCGAACAGCGGGTTTCCGAGCGAGAGTTCCCACACGTCGGGGCGGGGGGCGCGGCCGGTGGCGTCGCGGACGGCGGCCAGCACGGCGGCCTCGTCGAGCCGTCCGAGTTCCTCGCGGACGGCGAGTTGCCGGCGGAGCAGGGCGGCGACGGCGCGGCGGCGGGCGTCGCCGTCGGGGAGTTCCTCCTCGCGGTAGGTGGCGAGGAAGCGCAGCGGGGTGCGGCGGTCGTGGGCGCGCCGGGCGAGGTGGCCGAGGAGCTGGTAGGAGCCGGTGTCGGCGGCGTGCAGGTCGTCGAGGACGACCAGGACGGGGCGGGTGGCGGCGAGGTCGCCGAGCAGGGCGGCGCCGGCCCGGAACAGGCGGTCGCGTTCCTCCTCGGGGCTGCGGGCGGTGCTGGTGGGCACCTGGCCCAACGAGGGCAGGAAGGCGGCGAGTTCGGGGTACTCGGCGCCGACCCTGGCGCGTTCGGCGGGGTCGTGCTCGGCGAGCCAGCCGTCGAGGGCGGCGGCGAAGGCGCCGTAGGGGGTGTGGTCCTCGGCGTCCTGGCCGCTGCCCCACAGGACGGCGGCGCCGTCGGCGGCGGCGCGGCGGGCGGCTTCGGCGGCGAGGCGGGTCTTGCCGATGCCGGCTTCGCCGGTGAGCAGCCGGACGGGGGCCCGGCGGAGGCCAGCAGGCGGTCCAACTCCCGTTCCCGGCCGTGCAGTCGGGCGCTGGCGGCGGTGCGCAGCCGGGCCGGGAGGGCGGTGGCGGCGGGTGCGGGGGCGGGGGTGGCGGCGAGGGCGGCGCGGTGCAGGCGTTCGGTCTCGGGGCCGGGGCGGATGCCGAGTTCGGCGTCGAGGGCTTCGCGGCACTGGTGGTACTGGCGCAGGGCGCGGCGGCGCTGTCCCTGGCGCAGGCAGGCGTCGATGAGCAGGCGGTGGGCGAGTTCCTCGGCGGGGCTGGTGGCGAGGACCCGTTCGGCGCAGGCGGCGGCGTCCTCGGGGCGGTCCTGGTCGAGGTGGGCGGCGGCGAGCCGCAGCAGGAGGTGTTCGCGCAGCCGGTCGAGCCGGGTGCGGCGGGCTGCGGCCCAGTGCGCGTAGCGGTCCTCGGGGAGCAGTTCGCCGGTGAACTGGCGTATCGCGTCGGCGAGTCGCTCGGCCCGGCCGTCGGCGAGGGCGTCCTCGGCGGCCTGTTCGGCGTGGTCGGCGTCGATCCAGACGGCGGCGGGGTCGAGCAGCAGGAGTCCGCCGTCGGCCTTGAGGTAGGACGAGGCGGCGCGGGGGGCGAGTTCGGGTTCGAGGGCGTGCCGGGCGGCGTGCAGGGCGACCCGGAGGCTGCCCGCGGCGGCGGCGGGGTCGGCGTCGGGCCAGCAGGTCTCCATGGCCTGTTCGCGGTGCAGCCGGTGGCCGGGGGTGACGGCGAGCAGTTTGACCAGGGCGCGGGCGCCGGGGCGCGGCCAGCGTTCGGCCAGTGGCGGCCCGGCGTCGCGTTCGGCCCGGAATCCCTCGAAGAGGTAGAGGCGCAGCACGGGTGGCGCGGTGTCCGTCCGGTGTGTCTCTCGTGCGCCCATAAGGCCGGCAACAGTACACGAACAAGCCTGGCACCCCGCAGGCGGGAGCCTGCGGGGTACCGGCCCTTTACCCGCCCGGACCGTTCTGCGGAGGTCCGGTGAAGGGGTTCAGGAGAGCTTGAACGTCGTCATCTGGTGAATGCCGTTGTCGATCGACAGCACCCCGCCGCCGAGCAGCTCGGCCGCCCGGTTGACGCCGAGGGCGTCGAAGTTGAGCGAGATCATCTCCTCCTTGCCGTCGCCGTCCAGGTCGACCGCGAGGTAGTTGCGGCCACCGCGGGCGTTGCCGAGTCCGGTCGCGGAGTGGAAGACGTTCCCGTCACCGAGGAAGGCCGGGTCGTAGGCGGCGACGCCGCCCTCGACACCGCCCACGACCAGCTTCCTGCCGTCCGGGCCGGTGATGAACTGAGCGGTGCGCAGCGGAGCGGCGACGGAGGTCCACCGGTCGTCGCCGCCCGCCAGGAACTGGCGCAGGGTTCCGAAGCTGATCAGGTTGAGGCCGTCGGCGGCGTCGCCGGTGAAGAAGTTGCCGTGCGACCAGGGGCTGCCGGAGGCGAACTGGTGGAGCAGTTCGCCGGTGCGGCCGTCGCGGATCTCCACGACGACGGCCGGGGTGGCGGCGGCGTCGCTGCCGTTGGCCGACGGGTCGATCCGGGCGATCCAGGTGTGCACGACGGCGTGGCCGTCGGCGTACGGGATCTGGGGCGAGGCGAAGACGCCGTGGTCCAGCAGTGCGCCGTACAGCTTGTGCCCGGCGGCCTGGGCCGGTGCGGTCGGGTTCGCCTGCCAGAGCAGGGTGCCCTTGGCGGCGTCCAGCGCGACGCCGTTCTGCACGGCGTCGGTGCGCTGGATGGCGTTGGTGCTGGAGTACTGGACGTGCACCCGCCCCTCGGTGACCACCGCGTCGGAGAAGACCACGTCGCCGGAGCCGGCCGGGGCGGCGTACGTCCACAGCGGGGTGCCGTCGCCCTTGTAGGCGCGCAGCGCGTCGGTCGGGACGAGGATCTCCTGCTTGCCGTCGCCGTCCAGGTCGGCCAGCGTGACCGAGCGGACGTACTTCCCGCCGCCGTCGATGGTGGCGAGCACCTGGCCGGTGCGACCGTCGAGCACGACGGTGGCGGTGTCGGCGGCGACCACGACCTCGGGCTTGCCGTCGCCGTTGACGTCGCCGGTGGTGACGGCGTGGGTCTCGCCGGGGACGGTGGCCTGCCACAGCTGCTTCGGGGTGCCGGTGAGCAGCGAGGGGCCGGAGTAGGCCCAGACGCCGTCGGAGTTGCCGCCGGCGACGACGTCGGGCCTGCCGTCGCCGTCGAGGTCGGTGGTGGCGGCGTAGTTGAGGTCGCCCCGCAGCGGGGTGAGGCTCTTCTGCTTGCCGTTGCCGAGGTTGTAGGTGCGGATGTTCTGCTGCTGGTCGACGGTGCGCACCACGCCGCCGTCGACCTGGTGGAGGCGGGGCGAGGCGGTGGCACCCGCGGTCTCCCAGCGGACCTTGCCGTTGCCGCCGTTGTAGACGGTGACCTTGCCGTAGCGCAGGCTGGAGACGTTGGCGGCCTTGTCCACGTCGGTGCCGTCCTGGGCACTGGCGACCAGGGCGCCGTCGGCGACGTCGAGCTGCCAGGTGCTGGGGCCGTTCCCGCTGGCGGTGGGCTTGGTGGTGGCGCTCCAGTTGACGGTGGAGCCGTCGCCGTCCAGCACCCGGACGGTGCTGGAGTCGATGTGGAAGCCCGCGTCGAAGGTGTCCTCGGCCACGGCGTACTCGTCGCCCGCGTTCTTGCCGAGGTCGCCGGTGGTGAAGGCGGTGGGCAGCACGTTGAGCCGGGTGTCGAGCACCGTGCGGGCGCCGTCGGCGAGGTCGTAGGAGACCACCGAGTACCCGAACTGCTGGGTGTAGTCCGGCTGTTCGATGGCGACCAGGCGCTGGCGCCCGGCGTCCAGCCGCAGGCGGCGGCCGTACAGGTCGCCCTCGCTCCGCCAGCCGACGGTGCCGTCGGCGGTGTCGAGCATCAGAGTGGTGCCGCGGGCGGGGGTGGTGGCGGTCATCCGGCGGTCGAAGGAGACCGCGACCTTGCCGCCGCCGAGGTCGACCAGGTCGCCCCAGGCCGAGACCCCGGCCTCGCCGGTGTCGTACGTCCAGGTCTTGGCGGGGGTGAGCTTGCCGTCGGCGTGGCCGAACCGGATGCCGGTGAGGGTGGCGGTGGCGGTCTTGGCGGCGCTGGTGTTCTGGCGCGGGGCGTCGGAGACCAGCAGGGTGCCGTCGACGACCCTGACGATGGTGCTGGAGGCGTACAGCTTGGTCCACAGGGTCTTGCCGGTGGAGCCGTCCAGCACGGTGACGAAGGTGCCGTAGGTGAGGGTCGAGCCGTCGGCCGGGTAGAACGGCCGGTACGGGTTCTCGCCGACGTTGGCGGCGATCACCAGGTCGGGCACGCCGTCCCCGGTGAGGTCGGCGGTGTCGTAGCCCTGGGGCGCGTCCGAGCTGAACGGGCTGAACATGTCGTACGCCACCGGGATGCGCACCGGGTAGGGCTCGGTGTCCCACGGGCGCAGCGGCTTGAGCTGCCAGTCGGCGTACAGCGAGGCGTTGGTGCGGGCCCAGGCGGTGGAGCCGTCGGCCTTGTGCAGCTGGACGTTGCCGAGGCTGTGCACGGTGAAGTAGCTGCCGTCCTGCCCGGCGGGCACGGTGGCGGCGATGCCGCGCACGCCCTCCAGGGCGGAGGTGGCGGTGAAGGTGACGGGCGCGTGGGCGTCCAGGTGGCTGCCGCTTCCGGTGTCGCCCTGGGCCGGGTCGGTGGTGGCCTCGGAGCTGTCGGTGGCGGCGGCCTGCGGGTAGGCGTCGGCGTTGATCCGGGCGTTGAGGTCCTGGGCCTGCCGGTCGGTGATGCGCAGCACACCGTCGGTGCCGGAGGTGGAGTCGGCGGCCAGCGCGTACGGGGCGGCGGTCAGGGCCAGGCCCGCGGCGACCAGGCCGGAGGCGAGCCGGAGGGCTCTGCGGTGGGTGGTCATCACTTGGCTCCCTGGGTGAAGCGGATCGCCGAGCCGTTGGTCAGGACGGCCTGGTCGAAGGAGTACTGGAGGGCGTCGGTCCCGGCCTGGTTCTCCAGGCCGACGGTGGCGCCGGACCCGCCCCCGGGCACGTTCTGGTACTGGAAGGTGATGGCGCCGGTGGCCTCGTCGAACAGCACCTCGAAGCTGACCCGCTTCGCACTGTCGGCGACCAGCGGGACGTTGTCCCAGACCACGGCGAAGGTGCGCCTGCCCGCGGTGCCGGTGGTGGCGGTGGTGACGGTGGCCTTCTTGTCGAGCGTCAGGTCGTCCCAGAACGGGGCGACGACGCCGTTCGGCTTGTAGGCGGTGGGCAGCGCGGTGTTGGCGTAGTCGCCGATCCGCGGCTCCAGGAAGTCGACCAGGCCGTTGGTGGTGACGGCGGCGCTGGTGTACGTGACGCCGTAGTACGTCACCGGGAACGGCAGGGTGACGGTCTTGGCGTCCTCGTCGCCGCTGAGCGCGACCTTGCTGCTGCCCTTGACCCAGCTGTAGGCGGCCGGGGCGCAGCTGGTGCCGGAGTTGTCGGTGCGGGCCGGGGTCCGCACGGTCTTCTTGACGTCGGCGGCGACGGCCAGCGGGCCGGTGAACACGCCGTTGCACAGCACGGGTTGGGCGGGCTTGACGGTCAGCGTGTAGCTGCCCTCGGCGACCTTGCCCAGGGTGTAGGAGCCGTCCTGGCCGGAGACCACGGAGGCGACGGGGGTGCCGGTGAGCTCGACCACGGCGCCCGCCAGCGGCTTGCCGGTGACGTCCAGCACGGTGCCGGTGACGGCGTGGGTGGCGACGGCGGTCATCGCCAGCGGGACGTCCTGCGGCTGCCCGGCGACGACCGTCAGGCCCTTGAGCGCGAAGTTCGCGTAGCCGTACCCGGAGGCGGCGAGGTCGTAGCTGCCGGGCGCCAGCGCGAGGCGGTAGGAGCCGTCGGGGGCGGTGGTGACGGTGCGGGTGCCGGTGGCGGCCGAGCTGATCTTGACGGTGATGCCCGCGAGCGGGGCGCCGGTCGCCCGGTCGGTGGCCCTGCCGGTGATGTTCACGGCGGTGTGCGGGGCCAGGTCGACGGACTTGAGGATGTCGAGCCTGCCCTCGCCCCAGACGTTGTTCATGCCCGCGGTGCCGCCGCAGTGGGTGTCGTCGACGTCCCGGGCGCCCTGGTTGAGCAGCGCGCGGGTACCGTCGATGTCACCGATCAGCGAGGGCGCGGCCGACCACAGCAGCGCGACGGCGCCCGCCACGTGCGGGGTCGCCATCGAGGTGCCGGACTCCGCCATGTACGCCGAACCCGGCCAGGTGGAGCGGACGTTGACGCCGGGGGCGGAGATGTTCGGCTTGGCCGAACCGTCCACCAGGGACGGGCCGAAGCCGGAGAAGTTCGCGATCCTGCCGTTCACGTCATACGCGCCGACGCCGTAGGACGGGGCCTGCGAGCCGGGGGCGTGCGCGGTCGAACAGGTGGTGCCGTCGCCGTCGTTGCCGGCCGCGAAGGCCTCGAAGATGCCCGCGGAGTTCCACGCCTCGACGATGTCCTGGTAGAAGGTGGTGTCGTCGCCGCCCCAGGAGTTGTTGACGATGTTCGGCGCCAGGTCGGGCCGCGGGTTGTTGCCGTTGTGGTCGGTCGGCGCCAGGATCCACTGGCCGGCCTTCAGCAGGTACTCGTCCGAGCACTGCGAGGACTCGCAGCCCTTCGCGGCGATCCACTTGGCATTCGGGGCGACGCCGATGCCGTTCTTGGCGACCATGGTGCCCATGGTGTGGGTGCCGTGGCCGTTGTTGTCGCACGGGGTGCTGGGGGTGGCGCACGTCCCGGTCGGGTCGTAGAAGTTGTAGTCGTTGGTGAAGGTGCCGTCGCCGTTGTTGCCGCGGTAGTCGGCGACCAGGTCCGGGTGGTCGTACTGCACGCCGGAATCGACGTTGGCGATCACGACGCCCTCGCCGCGCGCGTCGTACTGCGACCACACCTGGTCGGCCTCGATGTCCTTCACGCCCCACTCGGGCGTGCCGTCGCCCGCGTCGGTGGAGGCGGTGGCCGACAGCTGGGTGTCGTCCACGTGGTAGCTCTGCGCCTTGACGATCTTCTGCACGTCGTCGCGCTTGGCCAGCTTCGCGACCAGCTCGGCGTCGCCGGTGACCTGGACGGCGTTGGCGATCCAGTAGTCCTGGTGGCCGACCCGCTGCTCGTCCAGGAACTTCTTCAGCGCGCCCTGGCTGCGCTGCGCGGTGTCCTGCAGCTCCCGGTAGGCGGCCTTCGCCTGCTCGGCGTGCGAGCCCTTGCCCTTGGCCTTGCCGAGGTCGGCGCGGTCCTTCAGCACCACGAAGAAGGTGGCGTCCTGACCCCCCGCCACCGCGCCGGTCAGGGCCGGGTCCACCTGGACGGTGGCGGAGCCGGAGGGGGCGGGGGCGGCGGCCGTCGCGGCGGGCAGCGGGGACGCGGTCAGGCCGGCCGTCACGGTCAGTGCGGCAGTGGCCCAGAGAGCCGTTCTGCGCCGGTTCTGTCGGGGCAGGTGCATCGGGGGAATCCTCCAGGGAGGGAGCAGGATTCCCCGAAGGTAGGGAGCGGCCGTTACTGCGGAATTACAGGCTCCGCGGCCGCCGGCCCCGCCGCGGGCGGGACGGGCTCCGGCGGGGCGTCCGGGTCGGGGCGGACGGCACCCAGGATCGGCAGCATGGTGACGGGCGCGAGCTTGACCACAGTGCCGGTGTGCGGGGCGTGCACGACGGCGCCGCCGCCCAGGTAGAGCGCGACGTGGCCGGCGTCCCCGTGGTAGATCACCAGGTCGCCGGGGCGCAGGTCGCGCAGGGCGACGTGGCGCAGGCCCGCCCACTGCTGCTGGCTGGTGCGCGGGATCGGGACGCCCGCCGCCCGCCACGCCTGCGAGGTGAGGCCGGAGCAGTCGAACGCGTCGGGGCCGGTGCCGCCCCACAGGTAGGGCTTGCCGCGCTGGGCGAGGGCGAAGTCGACGGCCCGCCGCCCGGCCGCGGACGCCCCGCCGCCGGGGCCCGCGGCGGACAACTGCCGGGCGGCGCCGTCCGCGAGGGCGCTCTCCCACCGGTCGAGCCGGCCGAGTTGCTCGGCGGTGGCGGCGGCCAGCACCTGCTCGGTGCGGGCGGCGCCCTGCCGGGCCTGCTCCAGGGCCCGTTGGGCCCGGTCTGCGGCCGCCGACGCCGACTGCTCGGCCTGCCCGGCCCGTTCGGAGAGCAGCACCATCCGGTTGCGGGCCTCCCGCAGGTCGCGCAGCACGGCCGCGGCGCTGCGCGAGTCGGACGCGGCACGCTGCTGCCGGTCGAGGAAGTCCTCGGGCCGGTCGGCGAGGAACAGCCGGGCCAGCGAGCCGAGTCCGCCGTTGCGGTACTGCTCGGCGACCAGCCGGGCCGCCTCGGTCTCGGCCTCGGTGAGCCGCCCGCGCTGCTGGTCGGCCTGCCGGGCGGCGTCCGCCGACTCCTTCCGGCGCTGCGCCAACTCCCCCGCGGCGGCCGTGTACTGCTGCTCGGCGGCCTCGGCGGTGTGCCGGGCCGCCGCGACGTCCCGGGCCAGCCGGTCGAGCGCCGGGTCCGCGCCCGCCGGGCCGGAGCCCCCGGATCCTCCCCCGCCCCGGCCGGTGGCGGGGCGGGATCGGCCGTGGCCGGCACCGCCGGAACGAACAGGAGCGCTGCCACCAGCAGGGCCGCGGCCCGCCAGGATCGGGGTGTGTCACGGGACACCGGAGTCCACCGTCCTCGGTCTGATGATCGGAACCACGGACACTGTGGCACCCGTCCCCGCCGCCCCCGGGGATCTCGCCGCCCGGAGGCAGCACACTCACCCGCGCGGCCCAGCCCCACCCGCAACACCCGTGCCCCGCATGCCCGCCGCCTCCCGGGGTAGCCGACCGTCGCCACGGACGGCAGGCGGCCGTCCGGTCCGAGAGGAGACGCGAACCCATGACCCAGCAGATCCTGACCGGCTACGATGGCTCCCCGCGGTCCCGGACCGCCGTGCACTGGGCCGGCGCCGAAGCCGCCCGGCACGGCGCGGAACTGACCGTGCTGCGGGTCTGGCCCTGGCTCGGCCCCTCCGAACCCGACGGCCCCACCACCGACCCGGTCCGACGGGCCGAACACGGCGACCTGGAGGCCGTGGCCCGGGAGGTCCTGGCCGCCCACCCCGACCTGACGGTGGCCACCCAGGCCGCCGCCGGCGACACCGCCGACGCCCTGGTCGACGCCTCCGCCGAGTACGACCTCCTGGTCCTCGGCTCCGACGGCCCCGGCGCACTGGCCGACCTCCTGGGCGGCTCGGTGGCCCTCTCCGTCGCCGCCCGCGCCAGCTGCCCGGTGGCCCTGGTCCGGGAGCAGCCGGATGCCCCGGAGGACGAACTCCCGCTCATCCAAGGCGAGTTGCCCACCCCGGAGAACCCCCTCCCCACGGCGACGAACCCGTTCCCCGCCACCGTCCCGGAAGACGAACCGCCCGCCACCAGCGCCACCGCCGTCGCCACCGCCCCGACGAACCCGTCCGCCACCGCCGTCGCCCCGGGCCCGTCCCCCGCCGCCGCCCTGGAGGGCGAACTGTCCGCACCGGACCCGCACTCCGCCACCGCCGTCGCCCCGAGTCCCGGTCCGGCCGAGATCGTGGTGGGCGTGGCGGGTGAATCCTCGCTGCCCGCCGTGGAGTTCGCCCTCGCCGAGGCAGCCCGCTCGGGCGGGCGGGTCCGGGCGGTGCACGGCTGGGAGCTGATGCCGTTCTGGTCGGCGACGCCCGGCTGGCTGCCGCCCGACACCGACGCCGACGACCAGGCCTCGCGGATCGAAGCCGACCTGACCCGGACACTGGCCCCCGCCCACGCCGCCCACCCGGAGGTCGAACTACTCGTCGAGGCCCGCCTCGGCGGCGCCGCCGCCGGACTCCTCTCCGCCACCGAACACGCCGACCTGGTAGTCCTCGGCCGCCGCCCACACCTCCTGGGCCACAGCCTCGGCCCGGTCGCACACGCCACCATCCGCAACAGCCCCGCCCCGGTCATCCTCGTCCCCCAACCCTGACCCACCCCACCCCATCGGCCCATAACGATCAGATGCCGACAGGGCCCGATGGGCGTCCTCCTCGGTAGTGCTGTGGACCGGATGGCCGGAGCGGCAGGACCGGCCTCACGGGGCCCTCGTTGTACCGGTCATGATCAAGAGACTCTTCGCCGAAGCCGACGGTCGTGGCGGGCGGCCGGGCAGGTGGGGGCGGGGGACGTCAGTTGTCGGTGGCCGGCAGGCGGAGCCAGGCGCAGGTGTCCGGGGGGAGGAGGGTGCCGTCGAGCGGGGTGCTGGTGAGCAGGAGGGTGCTGTCTGCGGGGAGGGGCAGGGGCCGGTCGGTGAAGTTGACGAGGCAGGCGAAGGAGCCGTCGCGGGTGAAGGCGAGGGTGCCCGGGTCGGCGGGCAGCCAGGTGAGGGTCTCGGGCAGGGCGGCGAGTTCGGTGCGGCGCAGGCGCAGGGCGGTGCGGTAGAGGGTGAGTGCGGAGTGCGGGTCGGCGTCCTGGGCGGTGGCGCTCAGGCCGGCCCAGTCGGCGGGCTGCGGGAGCCACGGGGCGGCGGCTCCGTCCGGGGAGAAGCCGAGGGAGGCGCCGTCGGCGGTCCAGGGCAGCGGGACGCGGCAGCCGTCGCGGCCGCGGTCGGCGCCGCCGGAGCGGACGAAGGTGGGGTCCTGGATCAGTTCGTCCGGGAGGTCCTCGACCTCGCTGAGCGCGAGTTCGTCGCCCTGGTAGACGTAGACGCCGCCGGGCAGGGCCATGGTGAGCAGGGCGGCGGCGCGGGCGCGGCGCAGGCCGAGCTCGCGGTCGGTGGGGGCGCCGAGCCGCTTGTCGCCCATGTCGAAGGAGGTGTCCTCGCGGCCGTAGCGGGTGACGTGCCGGATGGTGTCGTGGTTGGAGAGCACCCAGGTGGGCGGGGCGCCGACCTCGGCGTGGGCGGCCAGGGTGGCGTCGACCACGTCCTTGACTGCGTCGAACTCCCAGGCGCAGCACAGGAATTCGAAGTTGAACGCGGAGTGCAGCTCGTCCGGGCGCAGGTAGCGGGCGAACTGTTCGGGGGTGGGGAGCCAGACCTCGCCGACGAAGACCCGCTCGCCCGGGTAGCCGTCGGTGATCTTGCGCCAGGAGCGGTAGACCTCGTGGACGGCGTCGACGTCCTGGTAGGGCAGGTCGGTGACGTCGGGGTCGGGGCCGACGTCGGGCAGGCCGGGCTTCTTGGCGAGGCCGTGGGCGACGTCGATCCGGAAGCCGTCCACGCCGCGGTCCAGCCAGAACCGCAGGACGGACTCGAACTCGGTGCGCACCTCGGGGTGTTCCCAGTTGAGGTCGGGCTGCTCGGGGGCGAACAGGTGCAGGTACCAGTCGCCGGGGGTGCCGTCGGGGCCGGTGGTGCGGGTCCAGGCGGGGCCGCCGAAGTACGACTGCCAGTCGTTGGGCGGGAGTTGGCCGCTCTCCCCCTTCCCGGGAGCGAACCAGAAGCGTTCCCGTTCGGGGGCGCCGGGTGCGGCGGCGAGCGCCTCGCGGAACCACGGGTGCTGGTCGGAGCAGTGGTTGGGCACCAGGTCGACGATGACCCGCAGGCCGTGCTCGTGGGCCTCGGCGATCAGTTCCCGGGCCTCGGCGAGGGTGCCGAACAGCGGGTCGATGTCGCGGTAGTCGGCGACGTCGTAGCCGCCGTCGGCCATCGGGGACCGGTACCAGGGGTTGAACCAGAGGGCGTCCACGCCGAGGTCGCGCAGGTACGGCAGGCGGCTGCGCACGCCCGCGAGGTCGCCGACGCCGTCGCCGTTGCCGTCGGCGAAGCTGCGCACGTAGACCTGGTAGATGGCGGCGGTGCGCCACCAGGGCTGGGCGGGGCGGGCGGTGGGCGTGTTCACGGGGGGTTCTCCTTGTTCGTGGACGGTGCGGGAGCCCGCCCGCGCGCCCGACGAGGGGTACGGGCGGGCCCCGGGGCACGGAGGGGTGCGGGGGCGAGGGGGTGCTACCAGCCGGTGTTGCCGGTGCCGCGCTGGACGGTGAAGCCGCCGGTGACGTTCAGCGGCGCGTCGGCGGTGCCGCTGATCCGGGTGTTGGCGAAGGTGCCCTGCCCGCCGGCGTTGACCTCGATGCCGTGGTGGCCGGTCCGGTCGATGACCAGTCCGTCGACGCGCAGGTCGGCGACCTGCTTCTGCCAGGAGAGCAGCAGCGCGCTGTAGGTGGAGTCCTGGACGGTGTTGTCGTTCAGGACGACGGGCCGGGTGAGGTCGCTCTGGTCGGCGTAGATCCAGATCGCGCCGAGCCGGGAGTTCCAGTTGACCTCGAGGCTGCCGGTGCGGCGCAGCAGGTTGCCGGAGACGGTGGTGGTGCCGGTGAAGGGCTGGCCGAAGCGGCTGGAGACGGTGATGCCGGCGCCCGCGGTGACGGTGTCGGAGATCAGGTTGTCCTCGACGCTGTTGCCGCTGCCGCCGTAGACGGCGGCGCCGTTGGCGAGGGTGGGCAGTTGCACGGTGTTGTGGCGGAAGGCGCTGTTGGTGACGGCGGCACCGTCGGACCACATGGCGAGGGCGTCGTCGCCGGTGCCGCGGATGCTGCTGTCGGAGACCACGGTGCTGTCGACGGCGCCGTGCAGGTTGACGCCGTCGGCGTAGGTGTCGCGGATGCGCAGGCCGGTGGCCTGGAGTCCCTTGGTGGGGGCGTTGATCCACAGGCCGACCTTGGTGTGCCGGATCCAGACGTTCCGGATGACGGATCCGGTGCCGAAGTCGCCCTCGATGCCAGCCTGCCCGTTGGCGTCGTCGCGGACGGTGTTCTGGCCGTCGATCGCCAGGTCCTCGACGGTGCTGGTGCCGCCGGTGCCGTACAGGCCGCCCTTGAGGCCGGTGCCGCGCAGCACGGTGTACCAGACGCCCGCGCCGCGCAGCTTCACGCCGGACAGGTCGACGTGGTCGGAGACGACGTAGGTGCCGGCCGGCAGGAACAGGCCCTTGCCCTGGTTCCTGGCCGTGGTGAGCGCGCTGTTGAGGGCCGCGGTGACGTTTTGGGTTCCGGGGGTGACGCCGAGGTCGGCGGCGGAGACGTACCCGGCGGGCAGGGTGCCGGCGGCGCCGGTCTGTTCGGCCTCGACCAGGTCGAGGGTGTAGGAGGCGGCGGTGTCCGCGGCGTCCTTCTGGAAGCGCAGCACGGTGCCCGCGGGCAGGGTGCGGCCGAGGGTGGCGCGGGTCTCGTCGAAGAAGCGGTGCGGCTGCCCGTCGGCGGGGTTGTTGGTGTACGGGTAGGCCCCGTAAACCCAGGCGTAACGGGACGTCAGGTGCAGGCTGCCCAGGGCCTGGCCGTCGGCGTAGGCGCTGAGGGTGGCGTCTTGGCCGGTGCCGTCGGCGCTGTCGGGGAGGGAGTAGCGCAGGTTGATCGCGTCGGCGGGGGCGGTGAGCGTGATCTCGACGTACTGGCCGGTCCGGGTCAGCTCGACGGCGCTGCGGCCGGAGGCTTCGGAGGCGACGGCGAGGTAGGTGCGGTCGGGGGTGAGGACGGTGCCGTTGGTGGTTCCGGCCTCGGCCTCGTAACTGGTGTAGGGGAGGTCGGCGCCCGGGGTGCCCGGGTCGGTGGGCGCGGTGCTGCCGGCGGGGGTGGTGGGGGTGAGGCTGTCGAGGTTGACGTTGCCGCTGTCGGCGGTGGTGAAGGCCAGGGCGAGGGTGTTGCTGCCCGCGGCGTAGGTGACGGGCTGCCGGACGGTGGCCCAGGTGTCCCAGTTCGCGGTGGCGGGCAGCGTGACCTGCCCGGCCGCGGCGCCGTTGACCAGCAGGGTGAGCGTCTTGGCGGAGCCGGTGCCGTTGGCGTACCGGATGTCGGCCGTTCCGCTGCCCGCGGTGGCGGAGGTGACGGCGAAGGTGGTCCTCGCGGTGCCCTTGTTGCCGTCGGTGTAGCCGCCCACGAAGCCGGTACCGGTGTATCCGGCGTGGTCGGCGGCCACGGCGGCGCCGCCGGAGAGCGCGGCGGACTCGGCCTCCAGCGTGCCGCCCGGCGTGGGGGTGCCGGTGGTACCGGTGGTGGCGGTCAGGTTGTCGAGGTTGACGTTGCCGCTGTCGGCGGCGGTGAACGCGTAGGCGACGGTGTTGGCACCGGAGTTGAGGGTGACGTCCTGCCGGACGGTCGCCCAGGTGTCCCAGTTCGCGGTGGCGGGCAGCGTGACCTGCCCGGCCGCGACGCCGTTGACCAGCAGCGTCAGCGTCTTGGCGGAGCCGGTGCCGTTGGCGTACCGGACCGCGAGGGTGGCGGTTCCGGCGGTGGCGGCCTGCACGGTGAAGGAGGTCTTCGCGGCGCCCTTGTTGCCGTCGGTGAAGCCGCCCACGAAGCCGGTACCGGTGTACCCGGCGTGGTCGGCGGCCACGGCGGCGCCACCGGTGTTGGCGGCGGACTCGGCCTCCAGGACGACGGAGGCGGCCCGGGCGGTACCGGGGGCGAGCGTCCACAGGGTGAGGCCGGCGAGGAGCGCGACGGCCGCGGCGAGGGCGGCGGGCTTGCTGGTCCTGGTGGTTCTGGTGGTGCGGGACGTGCCGGGTGCAGGGTACACGGAGGCTCCCGAAGGTGACCGGGGCGCGACGGCTCCCGGTGTGGGGGGTGGGGGGTGGTGCGGCGGCGCCGGCCGGGTCGAGCGGCTGCTTCGGCCGGCGCCGGGTCGGTGGGGTGCGGTGCCGCCCCCGGGAGGTCGGCACCGGGGACGGCGGCCCGCACACGGGGCGGGACAGGAACTGACGAGCCATCAATTCCCTTTTAACACACGGCTGTTTAGCCCTTGAGACTGCCAGCGGTCAGTCCCGCCATGATGTGGCGCTGGAACAGCAGGAAGATCACCAGCAGCGGGACGGCGGCCATCGCCATGCCGGCCAGCAGCTGGTTGGCGGGCATGTCGTTGGCGAGGGTGTTGAGGGCGACGGTGATCGGCTGGCCCTTGGGGTCGGGCAGCGTCAGCATCGGCCACAGGAAGTCCTTCCAGACGCCGACCACCGCGAAGACGGACACCACGGCGAGGACCGGCCGGGCCAGCGGCAGCACCACGTGCAGCAGGATCCGCACCGGCCCGGCGCCGTCGATCCGGGCGGCGTCGATCAGTTCCTCCGGGATCTGGTCGAAGAACCGCTTTAGCACGAAGATGTTGAAGGCGTTGGCGCAGGCGGGCAGCCAGATCGCGAACGGCGTGTTGATCAGGTTGACGTGGATCAGCGGGACGTCCACCACCGTCAGGTAGGTGGGCACCAGCAGCGCGGAGACCGGCAGCATCAGGGTGGCCAGCATCATCGCCAGCACGACGTTGCCCAGCACCGGCCGCAGCTTGGACAGCGCGTAGGCGGCACAGACGTCCACCACCAGCTGGCAGACCAGCGCACCGGCGGCCAGCAGCAGGGTGTTGAGGAAGTAGCGGCCCAGTCCGGTGCTGCTCCACGCCTGGCTGTAGCTCTCGGGGTGGAAGCTGTGCGGGAGCAGCGTCGGGTGCGGGTCGGCGAGTTCGGCGGAGGACTTCAGCGCGCCGGAGACCAGCCAGTACAGCGGGAAGACGAACGCGGCGGTGAAGGTGACCAGGACGGTGCCCAGCACGGTCCGGTAGAGCAGGCGTCCGAGCGGCCGGTCGAGCTCGGCGGGGGCGACGAGGGTGCGGGCGGCGGATTCGGCGGTGGCCATGGCGGGTTCCTCTCAGCCCTTGGAGCGGGTCAGGCGCAGGTAGAGGCCGGCGAAGGCGCCGAGGACGACGAACAGGACGGTGCTCATCGCGCTGGCCAGGCCGAAGTCGTTGTAGACGAAGGCGTAGCGGTAGAGCAGCAACAGGACGGTGACGGTGGCGTCGTTCGGTCCGCCGCCGGTCAGCACGAAGGGTTCGATGAACACCTGCATGGTGCCGATGACCTGGAGCAGCAGCGTGATCAGCAGGATGAAGCGCATCTGCGGGATCGTCACGTGCCACAGCCGCTGCCGGATCGAGGCGCCGTCGAGCTGCGCGGCCTCGTACAGTTCGCCGGGCACGCCCTGGAGCGCGGCGAGGTAGATCAGCGTGGTGGTGCCCATGTTGGCCCAGGTGGAGACCAGGACCAGGGACAGCATCGAGAGGTTCTCCGACTCCAGCCACTGCTGCGGGGGCAGGTGCAGGATTCCCAGCGCGTGGTTGAACAGGCCCGGGCCCGGGTCGTAGAACCAGCGCCACAGCAGGACGGTGACGATCGGGGGCAGCATGACCGGCAGGTAGACGGTCATCCGCAGGTAGGCCCGGCCGTGGCGCAGCTCGTTGAGGACGACGGCGGTGACGAACGGCGCGGCGAAGCCGAACACCAGGGCCAGCGCGGTGAACCACAGGGTGTTGCGCCAGGCGGTGAGGAACAGCGGGTCGTCGAACAGGCGCTGGAAGTTGTCCAGGCCGACCCAGGTCGCGGGCTGCGCGAAGTCGACCTGCTGGAAGCTCAGCAGGAACCCGCGGACGATCGGGTACCAGGAGAACAGCGCGAAGGCGAGGATGCCGGCGCCGAGGAACAGGTACCCGACGAGGTTGTCGGCGACGCGGCGGCGCAGTCCCGCCCGGCGCGGGGAGGAGGGCGGGGACGGTGCGGGGCCGGCGGCGGGCCGCCGCTGGGCGCGGCGCGGGGCGCCGACGGTGTCGACCTTCATGGCTGGTGGCTTTCGGCTCGGGCGGGACCGGGAGGACGGGCAGAGGACGGACGGGATGACGGGCAGAGGACGGATCGAGGACGGACGGGCCGAGGGCGGATGGGGTGCGGCCGGCCGCGGCGGGGGCGTGCGGCCGGCCGCGCCCCGGGCTCACTGCGCGGTGGCGAGGATGGTGTCGACCTTCTTCTGCGCGTCCTTCAGCAGCTCGTCGACGTTCGCGTCCTGCTTGGTCAGCACGGCCTGCATCACGCCGTCCAGCACGGTGTAGATCTGCTGCGCGTTCGGCGGCTCGACCTTGACCTTCACCTCCGCGGAGCGGTCCACGAAGGGCTGGTAGTTCCGCTGCGGGACGTTGGCGTACTTGGCGTGCACGGCCTTGACCGTCTCGCCGCTCTTCCCGTCGAACAGGTCGGGCTGGGGCAGGCCGATCGGGATGTCGGAGCCGGCCGCCTTCTTGTCGGTCTCCTCCTGGCGGTCCGGGTTCAGGTACTTCCACCGGACCCAGGCCAGGCCGGCCTTGATCTTCGCCGGGGTGTCCTTCGGGTTGAACATGAAGCCGTCGCCGCCGCCGAGCGTCGCGGTGCCGGGCATCGCGGCCAGCCCGTACTCGTCGTACTTGCGCTCGAACTGCTTGACGATGGTGGGGATGTTGTCGGGGCCGGCGAGGTACATGCCGAGCTTGCCCGCGCCCATCATCTTCTGGACGTCGGGGATCTCCAGCAGTTGGCGGCTGCCCATGCTGTCGTCGGTCCACCGCATGTCGTGCAGGTACTGCAGCGCCTTGTGCCCCGCGTCGGAGTCGACGGCGGCCTTCCACTTGCCCGTGCCGTCCTGGGTGGCGACCTCGCCGCCCAGCGAGTAGATCCAGGAGGTCAGGTGCCAGCCGCCCTGGTTGTTCTTGGAGAAGTCGGCGTAGCCGGTGGTGCCGTCGCCGAGCGCGGTGATCTTCTGCGCGGCGGTGCGGACCTCGTCCCAGGTGGTCGGCGGCTTGTCCGGGTCCAGCCCGGCCCTGGTGAACAGTTCGCGGTTGTAGACCAGGCCCATCGAGTAGTTGCCGGTGGGCAGGCCGTAGACCTTGCCGTCCTTGCCCGTGAAGACCCGCTGCAGGTCGGGCTTGACGTCGGCGAGCGCGGGGACGTCCTTCAGGTACGGGGTGATGTCGGCGGCCTGGTGACGCTGGATCAGGCCCGCGGGGTCGGTGAAGTAGACGTAGTAGACGTCCTCCAGCTGCCCGCCCGCGAGCTTGGCGGCGAAGGTCTTCGGGTCCATCAGGCCCTCGTGGGCGTCGATCCTGATGTTCGGGTGGCTCGCCTCGAACGCCTTGACGTCGTCCTCGAAGTTCTTGCGGTCCACGGTCTGGGTGGCCGGGGGGAGGCCGTTGACCGAGATGGTGACCACACCGCCGGTGTCACCCGAGCCGCTGCCGCTGCTGCCGCAGGCGGCGGCCGCGAGGGCGGTGGCCGTGGCCAGCGCCACGGCGGAGACACGGCGAATTCTGTTGCTGCCCATGCTGATTCGGACCTTCCGTGGGACCTGCAACCGCTTGCGCCGGGGTGGACGAACGCGCAAGCGGCTTGACGGATGAGGAGGCCCGGCTGGTTGCCTCGGGCGCTCGTCGATGACCCGAACACTGACATCGCGAACGCAAAGAGTCAACAGCTTGACGCAATATCCTTGCGTGCCGCCCGGTTTCGTGACCTACTTCCCGGTAGCGATCACTGCGCGTGCCGGAGCGGTCGACCCGCGCACGATCAGCTCGGGCTCGAACAGCACCTCCCCGGCGGGCACTTGGCGGCCCTCGATCTGGTCGACCAGGGCCTTTGCCGCCGCGGCGGCCATCACGGCGGTCGGCTGGCGCACCGTGGTCAGCGGCGGATCGGTGGCGATCATGTACGGAGAGTCGTCGAACCCGACCACCGAGACGTCGTCCGGCACCACCAGGCCCTCGCGCCGCAGCCGCCGCACCGCGCCCAGCGCCAACGCGTCGCTCGCGCACACCACCGCGCTCGCCCCGGCCCCCACCAGCCTGGGCACGGCCGCCGCTCCGCCGTCCATCGAGAACATCGCGTGGGCCACCAGCCGACCCAGCTCCCCCTCCCGCCCGCGCCGGCGCAGGTGCCGGGCGAACGCCTCGAGTTTGCGCACGGACGGTACGTGTCCGGCCGGGCCGAGCAGCAGTCCGATCCGCTCGTGCCCGAGCGCCTCCAGGTGGGCCAGCGCCTGCTCGACGGCGGCCTCGTCGTCGACCGAGACCAGCGACGAACCCCGGTGCCCGTCGGCCGCGTTGATCAGCACCACCGGCACCTCGCGCTCGCGCAGCGCCCGCCCCTGCTCGGGCCCGGCGTCCGCGTAGCTGGCCCCCACGAACACGATGCCGGCGACGTTCTGCCGCAGCAGCATCTCGATGTAGTTCGCCTCCGAGACGCCGTCGGCGGTGCGGGTGCACAGCACCGGCATCAGCCCCTGCTTGCTCAGCGCCCCCGCCAGCACCTCGCAGAACGCCGGGAAGACGGGATTCTGCAGGTCGGGGACGACCAGGCCGACCAGCGGCGCCCGCTCCGAACGGAAGCCGGCGGGCCGCTCCAGGCCCATCACGTCCAGCGCCGTCAGCACCGCCTCGCGCGTCTCCCGCGACACCCCCGGCCGGTTGCGCAGCACCCGGCTCACCGTCACCGTGCTCACGCCGGCGAACCGGGCCACCTCGTCCAGCTTCTTCTTCATGTCCGAAGGCTACTGTCTGCGCTGCAAAAAAACGACTGCTCCATGAAAATCAACGAAAGCGGGAGTCGCCGGACCGGTCGGCCGGATGGTCTGTAAGGACTCTTGACAGTCCTGCGGCCCGGACCACGACTATTGGTCCGGACCAGAGCCCCTCGAAGGCCGAAGTCCGTTACCTCCCCACACAGTTGAAGGGAGCGCGGTCCATGACAGGACCCGTTCGCAGACCATTCCGAGCCCTGCTCGCCGGAGTCCTCGGCGTCACCGCCCTGGCCGGCCTCACCCTGACCGGCTCGGGCACCGCCAGCGCGGCGGGCACCCCACTGCCCGCCCAGGTCTTCGCCCCGTACTTCGACGCCCGGACGACCGGCGACAGCCTGTCCACCCTCTCCACGCGGTCCGGCAACAAGTTCGTGACGCTGGGCCCCATCCAGGCCGCCGCCAAGGGCTCCTGCACGCCGTACTGGAACGGCGACACCAGCACCCCGGCCTTCCGGGTCGACCGGGCGCCGAGGTTCACCGACGACATCAGCTACCTCCGGGCGGGCGGCGGCGACGCCGTCCTGTCCTTCGGCGGGCCCGCGGCCGACCGCGCCGGCACCGAGATCGCCGACAGCTGCACCGATGTCGGGGCGATCGCCATGGCCTTCCAGAACGTCGTCCTGTCGTACGGCGTCAGCCGGATCGACCTGGACGTCGAGGGCGACTCGCTGACCGACTCGGCCGGCATCGACCGCCGCAACAAGGCGGTCAAGCTGACCGAGGACTGGGCCGCGTCCGTCGGCCGCCCCCTCCAGTTCTCGTACACCCTGCCGGCCACGCCCGCGGGCCTGACCCCCGGCGGCCTGGCGGTGCTGCAGAACGCGCTGTGCAACGGCGCCCGGGTCGACGTCGTCAACCTGCTGACGTTCGACTACCGCGACGGCCCCCGGCACGACATGGCCGCCGACAC
This sequence comes from Kitasatospora sp. YST-16, assembly GCF_026802215.1. Lineage (NCBI taxonomy): Bacteria > Bacillati > Actinomycetota > Actinomycetes > Kitasatosporales > Streptomycetaceae > Kitasatospora > Kitasatospora sp. YST-16. The sequence goes on along the minus strand of NZ_CP113837.1, from coordinate 7,105,057 downwards.
CCGGAGCTCCGCGCAGGGCCTGCACGACCAGCTGCAGCAGCTGTACCCGCCCAGGACCGACGCGCAGCTGTGGGGCTCGATCGGGATCACCGAGATGATCGGCGTCGACCACTACGGCCCGGAGGAGACGTTCAGCACCGCCGACGCCGCCGCCGTGGAGAGCTGGGCGGCGGGCAAGGGCGTCAACACCCTGTCGTTCCGGTCGCTGCAGCGCGACAACGGCGACTGCCCGGGCACGGCCGGGTCGGACTCCTGCTCGGGCACCGCGCAGAGCGCCTGGCAGTTCAGCAGGGCCTTCCAGCCGTTCACCGACCCCCCGCCCGTCTACCACTCCCCGTCGCCCTCGTCGCCCTCGTCCCCCTTCCCCTCGATCACCGACGAGGGGCCCAGCTTCCTCATGCACCTGAGCCAGGACGCGGGCAGCGTGGTCGCCGGCTCCTCGGTGACCACCACGGTGAGCGCGGCGGTCAACCACGCCCAGGTGGAGTACGTGACGGTCGGGGTCAGCGGCACCCCGGCGGGGGTCACCGCCTCGGTCGACCCCGCCGTGGTCTTCACCAGCTATCCGGGCAACCAGAGCGACTCGGCCGCCACCCTGTCGCTGACGACCACGTCCGCGACCGTCCCCGGCACCTACAAGCTGACGGTGACCGGGCGGGGCAACTCGTTCCGGGCCGACATCACCTACACCCTCACCGTGGTGAGCCCCGTCCCCCCGCCGCCCTGCGCCGCCGCCGCCTGGAACCCCGCGCGGGTCTACACCAACGGCGACACCGTCTCGTGGACGGGCCACAACTGGCAGGCCAAGTGGTGGACGCAGGGCGAGCAGCCCGGGACCACCGGTGAGTGGGGCGCCTGGAAGGACCTCGGCGCCCACTACTGAGCCACCGGGGCCGACGGGGGTTACGCACTCCGTCCGGGGGACACCGGGAGGTCACGCGGTCTCCCCCGGGCAAGCGAAATCCCGACTCCAGGCGGCGCAGAGCGGCGGTGGCGCCGGGTCGGCGGGGGCGGGGTGTCGCCTTGCATGTGCCGCATGTCAACACTTCGACACGGGCGTCACCGCACGCTCCGGTCCGACTTTCCGCTGCCCCGGGCCCGGCATCCGAAGCCGACCCCGGACCCGGCCCTGACCCCGGCTCCGGAACCGGAACCGACCGCGGCCCCGTCCCGCTCCGGGCGGGCCCGGCTCCGGCGGGAGTCGGGCCGGACCCTGCGGTGGGTGCGGCAGACCTGTGCGCCCAAGGGGCGGCCCGCCGTCTCCCCGGCGGTGTGGCGGTCGGCGCTGGCGGTGACCGCCCCGGCCGGGGTCGGGCTGGGGGTGGGGCGGCCCGCGGAGGGGGTGATGGTGGCGATGGGCGCGTTGTCGGCGGTGCTGACCGATGTGGCGGCCACCTACCGGCACCGGGCGATCACCATGCTGCTGCCCCAACTGCTGGGCGCGGCGGGGGCCTTCGCCATGCTGGCGGCGGAGGGGCGGTGGTTCGCGCCGGGCGTGCTGCCCGCGCTGGGGGTGGTGGCGGGGGTGCTGGCCGCGCTGGGGGTGGAGGGGTCACTGGGCGCGATGATCCTGCTGATGGACGCCGAGGTGGCGATGGACCTGCCGCTGCCGGGGCCGCTCTGGTGGCCGCCGGCGCTGATGCTGCTGGGCGGGCTGTCGGTGGTCGGGCTGGCGCTGGCCGGGCGGCCGTTCTTCCGGGGCCGGGCCGAACGGGCGCTGCTGGCACAGTGCCTGACGGGGTGTGCGGCGGTGCTGGCGCCGGACGCGGCGGGCCCGGCCGGGACGGCGCGGCGGCGGGCGCTGCACGACGTGCTGGAGCGGGCCCGGCACACCGGTTCGGTGGGGGGCAGCGTGCTGCTGGCCCGGCACCTGCCGGGCCTGCTGGCGCTGGCCGAGACGGCGTCCTCGGCGGGGGCCCGGGGACTGGTGGCCGATCCGGCGCTGGTCGGCCGGCTGCGGGCCGAGGCCAGACGGGTGGCGGCGGGGCGGGCGGCGGGGCGGGCGGCGGGGCGGGCGGGCGCGGGCGGGGCGTGGCCGCCGGGGCACGGCCCGCTGGACGCCCGACTGGTCCGGGCGGCCCGCGCGGCGGTGACGCCGGGCCCGGGGCCCACCGGGTCGGCCGGTCTGCGAGCCGGTCTGCGAGCCGGTCTACGAGCCGGTCTGTCCCCGGGCCGGCGGCGGGCGGTGGTCCGGGCGGTGCTGGCGGATCCGCGGTCCTGGCTGGGCGGTCTGCGGGTGGGGGCGGCGCTGCTGCTGGCGGGGGCGGCGGCCGCGCACTGGGACCTGCGGCACCCGTACTGGGCCGTGCTGAACGTGACCTTCGTCTGCCGTCCGGAGGTCGGTCCGGTCACCGGGCGTGCGCTGGAACGGTTCTGCGGCACCGCGCTGGGACTGCTGGGCAGCGGGCTGGCGCTGGCGCTGGCGCCGGCCTGCGCCGGGCCGGACGGGGCGCTGCTGGTGCTGCTGGCGGTGCTGGCGCTGGCGGCGGGGCTGGTCCCGGCGCTGTCCGGCACCGGCTACCTGTACCAGGCGGCGGCGCTGGCCACGGTGGTGCTGATGGCCACTCAGCTCGCGGGCGATCCGGGCCTGCCGCTGCTGCTGCCGAACCTGGCGTCCTGCGCGATCGGCTGCCTGGCCGCGGTGCTGGCCGGTGAGCTGTTCGGCCCGCGCCACCGGCACCCGGTGGTGGCCCGCCGCCTGGCCGGCGCCGTCGAGCAGGCCGCCCTCACGCTGACCCCGCGCCACCCCCGGACCTCGGCCCCGGCCCCGTACCGGCCGGGCGCCGCCGTCTCCGCCGCCATCGCCCCGCACCTGCAACTCGCGGCGGCCCGGGCCGAGTTCGAGCGGGTCCGGCGGGAGCCGCCGTGGGGCAGGGGGCGACCGCGCGCTGGGCCGCGCTGATCGACGAGGTGGAGCGGACGGTGGACACCGCGCTCGCCCCGGCCGTCCCCGCCGACCACCGCCACTTCGACGCCACCCGCCACCACCTGCACCGGCTCGCCACCGACCTGCACCGGCTGGCGACCCGCCCCTGAGCCCCGCACCGCACCGCACCGCACCGCACCGCACCGCCCCGCCCCTTCCCCCTCTGCCCGCAGCGAATCTGCGGCGGGCAGAGAACCCTTCACCGGGGGCCGCCGGGAGCCGACAGTGGAGTCACCGACCCTCCGTCACCACCCACCGGGAGATCCGATGACTCCACCGCTCAGCGTCCTCCGCCCCCGGGCGGAGGACGGCGACACCCCGCCCAACCCGTTCGACGACCACCTGGCGGCGCTGCTGCTGGCCCGGCGGATCGTCCTGCTCGGCACCCAGGTCGACGACGTGTCGGCGAACCGGGTGTGCGCGCAGCTGCTGCTGCTCTCGGCCGAGGACCCGCGGGCCGACATCAGCCTGTACATCAACAGCCCGGGCGGTTCGGTCACGGCCGGGCTGGCGATCTACGACACCATGCGGCTGATCCCGAACGACGTCTCCACCCTGGCGATGGGGTTCGCGGCCAGCATGGGGCAGTTCCTGCTGACGGTGGGCGCGCCGGGCAAGCGGTTCGCGCTGCCGAACGCGCGGATCATGATGCACCAGCCGTCGGCGGGCATCGGCGGCACCGCGTCGGACATCGCCATCCAGGCGGAGAACCTGGAGTACACCAAGCAGGCCATCGAGCGGATCACCGCCGAGCACACCGGGCAGAGCCCGGAGACCATCGCCCGGGACGGCGACCGGGACCGCTGGTTCACCGCCGAGCAGGCCCGCGAGTACGGGATGGTGGACCAGGTGCTGGAGTCGCTGGCCGACATCGGCACGGCCGCGTCCCGTCGACGGGCGGGGCTGTGACATGGCCTCCTACCCGATTCCCTACGTGATCGAGCGGACCGCCCAGGGCGAGCGCTCCTACGACGTGTTCAGCCGGCTGCTGAACGAGCGGATCGTCTTCCTCGGCACCGAGATCGACGACGGCGTGGCCAACGTGGTGATCGCCCAGCTGCTGCACCTGGAGGCGGCGGCCCCCGAGCAGGAGATCGCCGTCTACCTCAACTCGCCCGGCGGGTCGTTCACTTCGCTGATGGCGATCTACGACGCGATGTCGTTCGTGCAGTGCCCGATCGCCACCTTCTGCGTCGGCCAGGCCGCCTCCACCGCGGCGGTCCTGCTGGCCGGCGGCGACCCGGGGCGGCGTTCGGTGCTGCGGCACGCCCGGGTGCTGCTCAGCCAGCCCGCCAGCGGCGGGCAGCGCGGCACCGTCTCCGACCTCAGCCTGGCCGCCAAGGAGGTGCTCCGGATCCGTTCCCAGGTCGAGGAGGTGCTCTCCCGGCACACCGGCCACCCGGTGGCCGCGCTGCGCGCCGACCTGGACCGCGAGAAGGTGTTCAGCGCCGAGGAGGCCGTCGCCTACGGCCTCGCCGACCGGGTCCTGAACAGCCGCGTCCCCACCCCCTGAGCCCCTCGTCCCCCGTGCCGGTGCGCGCCCGCCCCCTTCGGTCCGAAGGGGCGGGCGCGCACCGGCGGGTACGGGTGTGGCGGGTACGGGTGTCCGGCGCTCAGGCCGCCAGGCAGAGCCCGCCGTAGCGGCCCGCGGTCGCGGTCGCGGTCCGGCCGCGGCCGGCCGTGCTGTGCACCGCGACCAGTTCCCGCTGCACCAGCGAGAGCACGTCCCCGAGGCCCAGCCCGAGCGCCCGAGCGGCGGCGGCGAGCACCTCCGAGGAGGCTTCCTTGCGGCCGCGTTCCAGCTCCGACAGGTAGGGCACCGAGATCCGGGCGGCCTCCGCGACGTCCTTCAACGTCCGTCCCTGGGTGAGGCGTTCGCGCCGCAGCACCCCGCCCACCACGTCCCGCAGCAGCGGCTCCCTGGGCTCCGGCCCGGGCGGCGGGGCCTGCTGCGGGCGCAGCGGAACGACGCGGGCGGTCTGGGTGTCCGGCGCACGAGTTGTCATCCCCCAAGCCTAGGCACCGCACCCCGCCCGGAGGGCCCGCGCCGCTCTGCCCTCAGCAGAACCCCCTCCCACCGGCTCCCCGGTCGGTCGGCCGCCGGGCCCCCCGCCCGACGGCCGACCGGTTCGTCAGCCTCCTTCCGTTCCAGGGGTGTCGGCCGGTGCTACGGCACGGCCAGCAGGCACAGCAGCGAGCAGGCGACCGCCGCGGACGGCGCCGTGGTGGTCGGGACGGTCCCGGCGGGCGCGTTCGCCGCGACGAAGCTGGCGGACGCGGTGTTCTTCACCGGCAGGGCCAGCAGCAGCGAGTCGCAGTAGACCTGGCGGCTGCTCCCGGCGGCCAGCGCGAACGTCCCGGCGGCGGTGCGGCAGGCGGGCGTGCTGGGGTCGTTGACGGTGACGGTGGCGGCGTCGACCGGGCCCGCGTTGGTGACGGTGATCCGCCAGTGCGCGGTGCCGAGCAGTCCGAGCAGTCCGACGGGGCTGGTCTTGGCCCAGGGTCCGGGTCCGCCGGGGGCGCAGTCGTGCGAGTTGAGGGAGCCGCAGATCTCCTTCTCGACGCTGACCTTCGGCTGGCAGCCGGTGCCGGGCGCGACGGGGGCGGTGACGGTGTTGGAGGTGAACGTGCCGGTGGTGTCGGTGCCGGTGGCGGTGTTGCTGACCGAGGTGGTGGTGCAGCTCGCGGCGACCGTGGTGCGGAAGCAGATCTGCGGCGCGTCGCCCCGGTACTCGACGACCAGCATGGGGTGGTTGGTGGCGGTGAAGTCCCCGGTGGTGGTGAGCACGAGTTGCGCGGTGACGGTGAGCGCGGGGTGCGCGGCGGGGTCGACGCCGGAGAGGTCGACGGTGCCGTCGGGGGCGAGGCCGGGGGTGGTGACGGGCGTGCCGTCGGGGTCGGTGACCAGGACCCGGGAGGCGGCCAGGTCGAGGTGGGTGAGGTCGAGGTCGGTGAGCCGGGCCCGGGTGTAGGCCTGGACGTGGCCGCTGCCGCCGTCGCAGTAGAAGGAGGCGGGCTTGAGGGTGACGGTGGCGCCGCTGTGCATGCAGGGGCTGGCGGCGGTGGTCGGGTCCATCGAGAACAGCACGCCGGCGTCGCCGAGTCCGATCAGGCAGCGGGTGGTGCTGTCGTAGCTGTAGCCGTAGTCGCGGGTGGTGCCGCCGTTGGCGCTGGGGTGGGTGGCGGGCAGCGGGAAGCCGGCGCAGGGGGCGGCGGTCCGCCAGTCGTAGCAGAGGGTGACGCCGCTGCCGCCGCTGCCGCCCCAGGCCGGGAAGTAGCTGCGGGTGGTGGTGTCGGTGACGACGGTCTCGGGGTCGAAGGTGAGGGTGGAGCCGTTGAGGGTGCCGAGGATGCCGGGTGCGGTGAGCGGCGTGCCGTCGACGGCGTAGCAGGTGGTGAGGACGTTGGCGCCGCCGACGGTGCTGGTGCAGACGCCGTTGGGGTGCCCGGCGGTGTCGTAGGCGGTGAAGGCATCGTAGGTGTAGTACGCGGAGCCGGGCCCGGCGGGGTGCGGGGTGCTCCAGCCGGCGCAGGTGGTGTTGGTGGTGGTGTCGAAGCAGCCGAGGGCGGGCGCTCCGGGGGTGGTGGAGCCGCTGCCCTGCGGGGCGGAGGAGGCGAACACCTTGTCGTCGATGGCGGTCAGGCCGCCCTGGTAGAGGGCGCCGGGGGTGCCGGGCAGGTCGTGGTTGGCGGCGACGACCGGGGCGTAGGGCTGTCCGGCGCAGGGGGTGCGGCCGGGCAGGGCCATGCACAGCACCTGGCCGGTGCTGGCGACGGCGTACAGGTTGTCGCCGACCTTGGCCAGGCCGGCCAGGTTGTTGGCGCTGCTGGGGGAGGTGCCGTTGTTGGCGAGCGCGGTGAAGCCGCAGTTGGCGTGGGCGGCCAGGTCGAGGCAGCCGATGCCGACGCCGGTGGCGGTGTTGGCGGGGTAGTAGAGCAGGTTGGACTGCTGCGGGTCGATCACGTACTTGCTGGTCAGCGGGCTGCCGAGGTCGCCGGTGTTGCCGGTGCCGAGCGGTCCGGCGGTGGTGTTCAGCGGGCGCGGCCAGGGGCCGCCGGTACAGGGCTGGCCGGTGGTGAGGCTGCTGCACACCACCTTGGCGGCGGCGGGCGAGGCGTGGTGGTAGATGCTCCAGGCCTGCACCTCGCCGCCCGGAGTGCGGTACAGGACGGGGGTGTAGCCGTCGCCGCCGGTGGCCTGCGCGGTGGGCTGGACGGGAGCCAGCAGCAGCGGGGAGACCTCGGTGCCGCCGGCCCGGGCGACCGGGTTCTCGGCCCGGACGGCGACGGTGGCCGCGCCGGTGTCGGTGGGCCCGAAGGTGGTGCCGTCGGTGGACCAGGACGGCGTCCAGCCGGGCGGGACCTGCAGCGATCCGGGCAGGTAGCTCTGGCCCGCCCCGGCCCCGGCGATCGGGTCGGTGACGGTGGCCGGGGCGGCCGCGTCGCCGGGGGTCCGGTTGTCGTACTGCACGGTCCAGTTGAGGGTGTCGCCGTGCTCGGCGGTGGCGGCCCCGGGGTGGGTGGCGTTCTGCACGCTCTTCACCAGCGCGGAGCCCGAGCCGGTGTCGGCGGCGGTGGCGGTGTCGGCGGCGGCCCGGCCGCTCGCGGGGACGAGGCCGCCCGGTCCGAGCAGCAGCAGGGCGGTGGTGAGCGCCGCGGCCAGGGCGGCGCGCAGCGGACGGGTCGGCCCGGGGGCCGGTTCGGGGTTCGGGTTCGGTTTCCGATGGGGCGGACGCTGGCTGTTCAGCACTTCTTCTCCACCTCGGCTCAGCAGCCGACCTGACGGACCGTCAGATCGCGCCGCCGCCAGGGTAGGGCGGGCGCGGACCCGCTCCGCGCCCGCTTTTCGTATTGGTCGCATCATGACCGGATATGACTGCTCGCCCCCACCGCGACCGCCCGGAAAACCGAACACCGGCCCCCACCCCGAAAACCCGCCCGAACCCGAACCCCCACCGATCCCCGCCCCGAACCAGAGCCCCGCCCCCACCGATCCCCGCCCCGAACCAGAGCCCCGCTCCCCATCGGACCCCGACCCGCACGCCCCGGCCCGGCTCCCCTAGGGGCCGCCGCCCGCGGCCCGCCGTCCGCTCGGTGGAACCCCCTACGCCTCTGACGTGACGCCAACTCCCTTGCCCACGGCCTATGTTCCGACCATGACCCGAATCCTCCGCCGCACCGCCGCGACAGCCGCCGTGCTGCTCGCCCTGCCGCTCTCCCTCCTCGCCGCCGCCCCGGCCCCGGCCGCCCCGCTCTCCCTGACGGCCACCGCCACCACCGGGTCCGCCGCCGACTCCACCGGCTCCGCCACCACCGCCGCCTCCGACACCGGCTCCGCCAACACCGCCGACGCCCAGGTCCGGGTCGAACTGCCGCGCCCCACCGGCCCGTTCGCGGTCGGCCGGCAGATCCTGTCCCTGGTCGACCAGGACCGCCCCGACCCGTGGGTGCCCTCGGCCGGGCCGCGCCGGCTGATGGTCTCGGTGTACTACCCGGCCCGCCCGGGCACCGGCGGCCCGGCCCCGTACATGACCGCCGAGGCCGCCCGCCTGCTGCTCGCCGACCGGGGCGCGGCCGGCGTCATCCCGGTCGAGGCCGTCACCGGCGCCCGCACCTGGTCGCGGACCGACGCCGTCCCGCACCCGGGGCGCTTCCCGCTGGTGGTGCTCTCCCCGGGCTTCACGCTGCCCCGCACCACCTTGACCAGCCTGGCCGAGGACCTCTCCAGCCGGGGCTACGTGGTCGCCCTGGTCGACCACACCTACGAGAACACCGGCACCACCTTCCCCGATGGCCGCACCCTGCCCTGCACGGTGTGCCACACCCTGCGGACCCCGGAGCAGTGGGCCGCCCTGGACGCGAGCCGGGCCACCGACATCTCCTTCGTCATCGACCGGCTGACCGCCCGCGACCACCCCGACTGGGCCTACTCCCGGATGGTCGACCCGCGCCGGATCGGCGTCGCCGGGCACTCCGCGGGCGGCGCCGCGACCGTTCCGGCGCTGCTCTCCGACGCCCGGATCCGGGCCGGGGTCGACCTGGACGGCACCCTGGACTTCCCGGTCCCCGACAGCGGCCTCCACGGCAAGCCCTTCCTGCTGGTCGGCCACCCCCTCCCCGGCCCCGAGGACGCCACCTGGACGGACGCCTGGGCCCGGCTCGACGGCTGGAAGCGCTGGCTCACCGTGGCCGGCACCGACCACGCCAGTTTCACCGACAACCCGCTGTTCGCCGAGGCGTTCGGCCTGCCCGCCCAGCCCGGCACCACGATCCGCGCCGAGCGCGGCGTCGAGCTCACCCGCCGGTACGTGGCCGCCTTCTTCGACCTCCAACTGAAGGGCGTCCCGCAGCCGCTCCTCGACGGGCCCGACCCGACCGCCCCGGAGGTCGGCTTCCACGCCTGACAGCCGTAGGAGCATCCCGCCGCTCCCGCCCCGTTCGGCCCGGCGGCCCGGCGGGGCGGCAGGGCGGCGGCCCACCCGGAGAACTCCGCAGGCCCGTCCGACCCGGCGGCCCGTCCTGAAAGTTCCGCGGACCCGTTCCGCGGAGTTTTCCGGCGGGCCGCCGCCCCGACCTGCCGGAAGCCCTAGCGTTTACATCCATGAACTTCGGTCACGTACACGTCTATTGACGCGCCCAGAACAGGCTCCTACTGTCCCTGGGGCGGCGCCGCACCCGCACCACGTTCACATCCGTGACCCCACCCACCTGGAGACGAACGCATGCGCAAGAGAGCAGCCCTCGCGTCCGCGGCCCTGCTGGCCGGCACCCTGGCCGTGCTGTCCACCGGGCCCGCCCGAGCCGCGTCCACCCGCTACGAGGCGGAGACCTCCCCCGCGGTCTGCACCGGCACCGTCGACTCCGACTGGACCGGCTTCTCCGGCTCCGGCTTCTGCAACGGCACCAACGCCACCGGCGCGTACGCCCAGTTCACCGTGAACGCCACCGCCGCGGGCACCGCGACCCTGCGGTTCCGGTTCACCAACGGCACCACCGCCGCCCGGCCCGCCGACCTGGCCGTCAACGGCACCACCACCGGCACGCTCTCCTTCGAGGGCACCGGCAGCTGGACCGGCTGGACCACCAAGTCCGTGACCGTGCCGGTCCGTTCGGGCAGCAACACGATCCGGCTCACCCCGACCACCGCCGCCGGCCTGCCCAACCTGGACTACCTGGACGCCGAGACCACCGCCTCCTCCACCACGCCCCCGCCCGCCTCGGGCGCCCTCTACGTCGCCCCGAACGGCACCGCGGGCGCGGCCGGCACCCAGTCCGCGCCCACCACGCTCGCCTCGGCGATCGCCCGGATCACCCCCGGCGGCACCATCTACCTGCGCGGCGGCACCTACGCCTACGGCACCACCGTCACCGTCCCGGCGGGCAGCAACGGCACCACCGCCGCCCGCACCACGCTGTCCGCCTACCCCGGCGAGACCCCGGTCCTGGACTTCTCCGCGATGACCGAGGACCCGGCCAACCGCGGCCTGGTCCTCGACGCCGACTACTGGCACGTGTACGGCCTCACCGTCCAGCACGCCGGGGACAACGGCATCTACGTCGGCGGCAGCCACAACGTCGTCGAACGGACCGTCACCCGGTACAACCGCGACTCCGGCCTGCAGCTCGGCCGGATCTCCTCCACCACCCCCGCCGCCCAGTGGCCGTCCGACAACCTGATCCTCAGCGCCGAGTCCCACGACAACGCCGACTCCGACGGCGAGGACGCGGACGGCTTCGCCGCCAAGCTCACCGTCGGCCCCGGCAACGTCTTCCGCTACGCCGTCTCGCACAACAACATCGACGACGGCTGGGACCTGTACACCAAGACCGCCACCGGCCCGATCGGCCCCGTCACCGTCGAGGACTCGCTCTCCTACGGCAACGGCACGCTCTCCGACGGCACCGTCAACGCCAACGGCGACCGCAACGGCTACAAGCTCGGCGGCGACGACATCGCGGTCGACCACACCGTCCGCCGCAGCATCGCCTACCGCAACGGCCACCACGGCTTCACCTGGAACAGCAACCCGGGCACCATGGCGGTCTCCGGCAACCTCAGCATCGACAACGCCGAGCGCAACTACTCGTGGGACGCCGGTACTTCGGTGTTCCGCAACAACACCTCCTGCCGCTTCGCGATCAGCGGCTCCAACGACAAGACCGTCGGCGACGCCGACTCCACCAACCAGTTCTGGACCGGCACCAACGGCTCCCGCTGCGCCCCCTACGCGGGCGCCCTCGCCTGGTCCTTCGCCGCCGACGGCCACCTGGCCGTCACCATCGGCGGCACCCCCGTCACCCTCTGACCCGCCCGCACCCCGTCCGGCGCACCCCGCCCCACCCGGGAGCCCCCGGCCGCCCGCCCCGCCAGGCGGACGCCGGGGGCTCCCGGCCGTCCGGCAGTTCGCCAGGCGTGCCGCCGGACGGGGCGTCGGACGGGGGTCCGGACGGGCGGCGCCGGGAAAATGTCATGAACCCTTGACGTCGGCACTGTTAGCGCTAACACTCGGGTGACGTCGAACGACGGCACCCCCGCGGCCGGTCCGACCGCCCGTCACCGGGCCGTCGTCCGCCCCGCCGTGCCCGCGCGCGGACCCGGACGCGGGACCGGGCCCGGGCCCCCGTCGTCCGGCGCACCACCACCTGCCCCACCCCCTCGCCCCACCCCCCTCGCCGGCCCACCCCGGCGCACCCTTGGAGGACCTGTGCGGAAGCTTGCGACGACCCTGGCCACGGCGGCGCTGCTGCTGCCCCTCGCCGCCTGCGGCCAGAGCGCGAACGGCGTCGGGGACGGCGCGGCCAAGGACGGCGGCGGCGGCAAGGGCGGGCTGGTCGGCATCGCCATGCCGACCAAGTCCTCCGAGCGCTGGATCAACGACGGCGACAACATGGTCAAGGAGTTCCAGGCCAAGGGCTACAAGACCGACCTGCAGTACGGCGACAACGTGGTCGAGAACCAGGTCTCGCAGGTCGAGAACATGATCACCAAGGGCGCCAAGCTGCTGGTGGTCGCCGCCATCGACGGCTCCTCGCTCACCGACGTGCTGCAGAAGGCCGCCGACGCGCACATCCCGGTGATCTCCTACGACCGGCTGATCCGCGGCACCAAGAACGTCGACTACTACGCCACCTTCGACAACTTCAAGGTCGGCGTCCTCCAGGGCACCTACATCGCCGACAAGCTGGGCCTCAAGGACGGCAAGGGCCCGTTCAACATCGAGCTGTTCGCCGGCTCCCCGGACGACAACAACGCCAACTTCTTCTTCGACGGCGCGATGAGCGTCCTCAAGCCGTACCTCGACAGCAAGAAGCTGGTCGTGCAGAGCGGCCAGACGGCGTTCAACCAGGTCGCCACCCTGCGCTGGGACGGCGGGCTCGCGCAGTCCCGGATGGACAACCTGCTGAGCAAGTCCTACACCTCGGCCCGGGTCGACGCCGTGCTCTCCCCGTACGACGGCATCTCGATCGGCATCCTGTCCTCCCTCAAGGGCGTCGGCTACGGCGGCGCCGGCAAGCCGCTGCCGATCGTCACCGGCCAGGACGCCGAGCTGGCCTCGGTGAAGTCCATCATCGCGGGCGAGCAGACCCAGACCGTCTACAAGGACACCCGCCAACTCGCCAAGGTCGCCGTCCAGATGGGCGACGCGCTGCTCACCGGCGGCAAGCCCGAGACCAACGACACCACCCAGTACGACAACGGCGCCAAGGTCGTCCCGGCCTACCTGCTCCAGCCCGTGAGCGTGGACAAGGACAACTACCGCAAGGTGCTGATCGACGGCGGCCAGTACACCGCCGACCAGGTCAAGTAGCCGCACCGGCCCGCGCCCCCCACCCGAAACGGAAGCCCACCATGGCCGGACCGGTCCTCGAGATGCGCGCGATCACCAAGACCTTCCCCGGGGTCAGCGCGCTCTGTGACGTCAACCTCACCGTCGCCGCCGGCGAGGTGCACGCGATCTGCGGCGAGAACGGCGCCGGCAAGTCCACCCTGATGAAGGTGCTCAGCGGGGTGCACCCGCACGGCTCCTACGAGGGCGAGATCCTCTTCAAGGGCGAGCCCTGCCGGTTCAAGGACATCCGCGCCAGCGAACGGCGCGGCATCGTCATCATCCACCAGGAACTCGCCCTGGTCCCGTACCTGTCGATCGCGGAGAACGTCTTCCTCGGCAACGAGCACGCCCGCCGCGGCATCATCAGCTGGAACCGGACGCTCACCCACGCCGCCGAACTGCTGCGCCGCGTCGGCCTGCACGAACACCCCCGGACCCGGGTCGCCGACCTCGGCGTCGGCAAGCAGCAGCTGGTCGAGATCGCCAAGGCCCTCGCCAAGGACGTCGAACTCCTCATCCTCGACGAGCCCACCGCCGCGCTCAACGACGAGGACAGCCGCAAGCTCCTCGACCTCATCGCGGAACTCAAGGCCCAGGGCATCGCCTGCATCCTCATCTCGCACAAGCTCAACGAGATCGCCAAGGTCGCCGACTCCGTCACCATCCTGCGCGACGGGCGCACCATCGAGACGATCGCCGTCGGCTCCGGGGGCGTCTCCGAGGACCGGATCATCCGGGGCATGGTCGGCCGCGACCTGGAGCACCGCTACCCCGAGCGCACCCCGCGGATCGGCGAGGTCGCGCTGGCCGTCGAGGACTGGACGGTGCAGCACCCGATCGACCACCACCGCAACGTCGTGGACGGCGTCTCGCTGCACGTGCGGCGCGGCGAGATCGTCGGCATCGCCGGCCTGATGGGCGCCGGCCGCACCGAGCTGGCGATGAGCGTCTTCGGCCGCTCCTACGGCCGGTGGACCGGCGGCCGGGTCCTGATGAACGGCACCGAGATCCGCACCCGCACGGTCTCCGAGGCGATCGGCCACGGCATCGCGTACGTCACCGAGGACCGCAAGCACTTCGGGCTCAACCTGGCGGACGACATCAGCCGCAACATCTCGCTGGGCGCGCTCGGCAAGGTCTCCCGCCGCGGCTGGATCAACGAGCACGAGGAGACCCGGGTCGCCGAGCGGTACCGGAAGTCGATGAACATCAAGGCCCCCTCGGTGTTCACGGAGACCGGGAAGCTCAGCGGCGGCAACCAGCAGAAGGTCGTCCTCAGCAAGTGGATCTTCGCCGAGCCCGAGGTGCTGATCCTCGACGAGCCGACCCGCGGCATCGACATCGGCGCCAAGGCGGAGATCTACACCGTGATCGCCGAACTCGCCGCCCAGGGCAAGGCGGTGCTGGTCATCTCCTCCGAACTCCCCGAACTGCTGGGCCTGTGCGACCGCATCTACACCATGGCCGAAGGCCGGCTCACCGGTGAGGTGCCGCGGGCGGACGCGACCCAGGAATCCCTCATGCGCCTCATGACCGTGAGCGCCGCGACCCAGAACGAGCAGGTGTAACCCATGGCCCAGACCGGGACCACCCCCCAGGCCGGGAAGGCCGCCCCCGCGGCGGCCGACCGCCCGGCCCTCCAGACCCTCCTCGCCGGGGCGCTGCGCGGCAACGTCCGCCAGTACGGCATGCTGGTCGCCCTCGCCCTGATCGTGGTGCTGTTCCAGATCTGGACGGACGGCATCCTGCTCCAGCCGCTGAACGTCACCAACCTGATCCAGCAGAACAGTTACATCCTGATCCTGGCGATCGGCATGATGATCGTCATCATCGCCGGGCACATCGACCTGTCGGTCGGCTCGCTGGCCGCCTTCACCGGCGCGGCGGCGGCCGTGATGATGGTCAAGCACCAGGTGCCCTGGCCGGTGGCGCTGGTCGCCTGCCTGCTGATCGGCGCGGCGGCCGGTGCCTGGCAGGGCTTCTGGATCTCCTACGTCGGGATCCCGTCGTTCATCGTCACGCTGGCGGGCATGCTGGTCTTCCGCGGCGGCACCCAGATCATGCTGCAGGGCCAGTCGATCGCCCCGTTCCCCAAGGGCTTCCAGAAGATCGGCAGCGGCTTCCTGCCCGAGGTCGGCCCGCACACGGACTACCACAACCTGACCCTGCTGCTGGGCGCCGCCGTCCTCGCCGTCGCGCTGCTGCAGGAGGTCCGCGGCCGCCGCCAGGCCGCCTCGTACGGGCTCGAACTCCTGCCGACGGGCTTCTTCCTGGCGAAGCTGGCGGCCGTCACCGCCGCGGTCGTGGTCTTCACCCTGCTGCTGGCCAGCTACCACGGCTTCCCGATCGTGCTGCTGGTCCTGGCCGTCCTGCTGTTCGGCTTCGGCTACCTGATGCGCAACTCGGTCATCGGACGGCACACCTACGCCATCGGCGGCAACGAGCCCGCCGCCAAGCTCTCGGGCGTCAAGAGCAAGCGCGTCGTCTTCCTCGCCTTCGTCACCATGGGGGTCCTGGCGGCCCTGGCCGGACTGGTCTTCGCTGCCCGCCTCAACGCCGGCACCCCGCAGGCCGGCATCAACTTCGAACTCGAGGCGATCGCCGCCGCGTTCATCGGCGGCGCCTCGGCCTCCGGCGGCGTCGGCACGGTGCTGGGCGCGATCATCGGCGGCCTGGTGCTGGGCGTGCTCAACAACGGCATGTCGCTGGTCGGCGTCGGCACCGACTACCAGCAGGTGATCAAGGGCCTGGTGCTGCTCGCGGCGGTCGGCTTCGACGTCTGGAACAAGCGCCGGGCCGGTTCCTGACCCGCCTGCGGGCCCCGGCACGGCCCGGTGCCCAGTACTGTTTGGCGGAGGGGAACTCGTCCGGCCTGGTCCGGAGGAACGGGAGAACGATGGAAGAGACTGCCGAGCGGCGCCCGCCGACGATGGCGGACGTGGCCCAGGTCGCCGGCGTGTCCCACCAGACGGTCTCCCGGGTGCTCAGCGACCACCCGAACGTGCGCGAGGCGACCAAGGAGCGGGTGCTGCGGGCCATCACCGAGCTGGGCTACCGGCCCAACTCGGCGGCCCGCACCCTGGTGACCCGGCGCAGCCGCACCATCGGCGTGGTCGCGGCGAACACCACGCTGTTCGGCCCCGCCAGCATCCTGGCGGGGCTGGAGCGCGCCGCCCGGCAGGAGGACTACCTGGTGGCCTCGGTCGGGCTGGAGGAGCTGACCGAGCACGCGCTGGGCAAGGCGCTGGAGCGGCTGGGCGGCTGGGGGGTGGACGGCGCGGTGGTGATGACGCCGCACCGGCGCGCGGTGGCGGCGCTGGCCCGGCTGCCCCAGCCGTTCCCGGTGGTGACGGTGGAGGGCGGGCACGACCTGGACCTGCCGGGCGTGGCCGTGGACCAGTTCGCCGGGGCGCGGGCGATCACCGAGCACCTGCTGGCGCTGGGCCACACCTGCGTGTGGCACGTGGCAGGCCCGGGCGAGTGGATCGAGGCGGAGGGGCGGCTGCAGGGCTGGCGGGCCGCGCTGGAGGCGGCCGGGCTGCCGGTGCCGCCGCACCTGACCGGGGACTGGAGCCCGGCGTCGGGCCACGCGGCCGGGCGGCAGGTCGCGGCGGCGTTCCGCGGCGGGTCCGGCCCGCGGCCCACGGCGGTGTTCGCGGCCAACGACCACATGGCGCTGGGCCTGGTGCGGGCGCTGACCGAGGCGGGCGTGCGGATGCCCGAGGACGTGGCGGTGGCCGGGTTCGACGACCTTCCGGAGGGCGCGTACACCACTCCGTCGCTGACCACGGTCCGGCAGGACTTCGCCGCCGTCGGCCGGGCCGGGATAGGGCTGCTGCTGCAGCTGATCGACGATCCCGGCGCGGCGCTGGCGCACGTGTCCGTCCGGCCGGAGCTGGTGGTGCGGGAGAGCACGGCAGGCCGCTCCCCCGGCGGTCACCGCCCGCGGGCGTCCCGTCCCGGCCCGTCCTCGGCGCTGTTCTCGGACGCCGGCTGACCGGTGGTGAACCGGTAGGCGGTGGTCGAGTCGTACTCCTCCCCCGGGCGCAGGACGGTGGAGGGGTAGCCGGGGTGGTGGGGCGAGTCGGGGAAGTGCTGGGTCTCCAGGGCGATGCCGCCGTGCCGGGGGTGGGGGGCCTCGGCGGGGCCGGTGGAGCCGTGGAAGTGGTTGCCGGTGTAGACCTGGAGGCCGGGTTCGGTGGTGAGGCACTCGACGCGGCGGCCGCTGGCGGGGTGGTGCAGTTCGGCGGCGGGGCGCAGGCCGGTGCCGGGGCGCAGCAGCCAGTTGTGGTCGAACCCGCCTCCGGCGAGGGCGAGTTGGGGGTGGTCGAGGCCGAGCCGGGGTCCCAGCGGGGTGGGCCGGTCGAGGTCGAAGGGGGTGCCGGCGACGGGGGCGGGCGGGCCGAGCGGGAGGAGTTCGGCGTCGACGGGCAGGTAGGCGTCGGCGTGGACGCGCAGCAGGTGGTCGCCGACGGTGGCGCCGGGGGTGCCGGCGAGGTTGAAGTAGGCGTGGTTGGTGAGGTTGACGACGGTGGGCGCGTCGGTGGTGGCCCGGTACCGGATGGTCAGGGTGCCCCCGGCGTCGAGCAGGTAGGTGACGTGGACGTCGAGGGTGCCGGGGAAGCCCTGGTCGCCGTCCGGGCTGGTCAGCTGGAAGCGCACTCCGGCGGCGTCGTCGGTGCGGACGGGTTCGGCGTCCCAGGGGCGGGTGGCGAAGCCGTCGGGGCCGCCGTGCAGGGTGTGGCCGGTGCGCTGGGTGGCGAGGGCGTGCACGGTGCCGTCGAGGGGCAGTTCGCCGCGGGCGATCCGGTTGCCGTAGCGTCCGACGGTGGCCCCGAAGTAGGCGCCGTCCCCGTGGAGTTGGCGCTGGTCGGCCGCGCCGAGGACGATGTCGGCGGTGCGGCCGTGCGCGTCGGGGGTGCGGACGGCGTGGAGCCGGGCGCCGAGGTCGAGGAGGTCGGCGGTGACGCCGCTCGGGGAGCGCAGCGTCCAGCCCCCGCCGGGCAGGGAGCCGGCGGGGGCGCGGTGGACGGTGGGGGTGCGGTCGGTCATGGGGGTTCCCGGGGGTCGGTGGGGGCCGTCCGGGCCGGGTCCCGGCGTCGGGGCGGTGGAGCCGGGCCCCGGCCCGGACGGCGTTTCGGGCAGGGCGTCAGAGGCCCTGGGCGAGGCGGTGGTAGGCCTGGTTCCAGCGCAGTTCGCGGGTGAAGGTGCGCATGGTGGTGTCGGCGTCGATGAGGACGAGTTCGACGTGGAGCATCTCGGCGAGGTCGTCGAGGTGTTCGGCGTCCAGGGCGCGGGTGAGCACGGTGTGGTGGGGGGCGCCGGCGGTCAGCCAGGCTTCGGTGGAGGTGCGCAGGTTCGGCTTCGGCTGCCAGACGGCGCGGGCGACGGGCAGCTTGGGGAGCGGTTCGACGGGGTCGACGACGTCGATCTCGTTGGCGACCAGGCGGAAGCGGTCGCCGAGGTCGGCCAGGCCGACGACGACGGCGGGGCCGGGGGCGGCGTCGAAGACCAGCCGGACCGGGTCCTCGCGGCCGCCGATGCCCAGCGGGTGGATCTCGCAGCTGGGGGTGGCGGCGGCGATGGTCGGGCAGACCTCCAGCATGTGCGCGCCGAGGATCAACTCCCGTCCGGGCTCCAGGTGGTAGGTGTAGTCCTCCATGAAGGAGGTGCCGCCGTCCAGGCCGGTGGCGGCGGTCTTGAGGGTGCGCAGCAGGACGGAGGTCTTCCAGTCGCCCTCGCCGCCGAAGCCGTAGCCGTCGGCCATCAGGCGCTGCACGGCCAGTCCCGGGAGCTGGCGCAGGCCGCCGAGGTCCTCGAAGTTGGTGGTGAAGGCGCCGAAGCCGCCGTCCTTGAGGAAGCCGCGCAGGCCGAGTTCGATCCGGGCGGCGTAGCGCAGCGCGTCGTGGCGCTCGCCGCCGGCGCGCAGTTCGGGGGCGAGGCGGTAGAGCTCCTCGTACTCCTTGACCAGGGCGGTGACGTCCGCGTCGGCGGCGGCGTCGACGGCGGCGACCAGGTCGTTGACGCCGTAGGTGTTGACGGAGACGCCCAGGCGCAGCTGGGCTTCGACCTTGTCGCCCTCGGTGACGGCGACGTCGCGCATGTTGTCGCCGAAGCGGGCCAGCTTGAGGGTGGCGAGGTCGGCGCGGGCGGCGGCGGCGCGGGCCCAGGTGGCGACGCGGGCGGCGACGGCGGGGTCGCTGACGTGGCCGGCGACGGTCTTGCGGGTGACGCCGAGGCGGGACTGGATGTAGCCGAACTCGCGGTCGCCGTGGGCGGCCTGGTTCAGGTTCATGAAGTCCATGTCGATGGTCGACCAGGGCAGGTCGCGGTTGGCCTGGGTGTGCAGGTGCAGCAGCGGCTTGCGCAGCGCGTCCAGGCCGGAGATCCACATCTTCGCCGGGGAGAAGGTGTGCATCCAGGCGATCAGGCCGACGCAGGCGTCGTCGGCGTTGGCCTCCAGGCAGACCCGGCGGATGGAGGCGGCGTCGGTCAGCACGGGCTTCCAGATGATCCGCACGGGCAGGCCGGTGCGGGCGAGCTGGTTGACGACCTGCTGGGACTGCTCGGCGACCTGCTGCAACGTCTCGGGGCCGTAGAGGCCCTGGCTGCCGGTGAGGAACCAGATCTCGCGGTTGAGGAACACTTCGCTCATCGGGGGGTTCTCCTTCAGCGGGCCGCGGGGCGCTGGCCGTAGACGTTCTGGTAGCGGTAGTTGAGGCGGTCGATGTCGGCCTGGGCGATCGGCATCGGCTCGCCGAGCTGGCGGGAGACGTGCACGGTGCGGGCGACGTCCTCGCACATGACGGCGGCCTTGACGGCGGCCCGGGCGTCCTTGCCGATGGTGAACACGCCGTGGCTCTTCATCAGCACCGCGGGCGAGCGGTGCCCCTCGAGGGTCTCGACGATGCCGCGGCCGATCGAGTCGTCGCCGATCAGCGCGAACGGGCCGACCGGGATCTCGGCGCCGAACTCGTCGGCCATCGCGGTCAGCACGCACGGCACCGCCTCGCCGCGGGCGGCCCAGGCGCTGGCGTAGGTGGAATGGGTGTGCACGACGCCGCCGACGTCGGGGCGGTGGCGGTAGACGTAGGCGTGCGCGGCGGTGTCGGAGGACGGGGCGTGCTCGCCCTCGACCACGTTGCCGTGCAGGTCGCACAGGATCATGTTCTGCGGCGTCAGTTCGTCGTAGTCGACGCCGCTGGGCTTGATCACCAGCAGGTCCTCGCCGGGGACGCGGGCCGAGACGTTGCCCGCGGTCCACACCACCAGGCCGTAGCGGACCAGTTCCCGGTGCAGGTCGCAGACCTGGCGGCGCAGCAGGTCGATGGTGTCGCTCATGGGGTGCGGTCCTCGCTGTCGTGGGTGAGGGCGTCGTTGCGCAGGCGGCGCAGGCGGTGCAGCAGCAGGTCGGGGCCGGTGCCGAAGTGGTCGTGCAGCAGGCGGTACTCGGCGTACAGCGCGTCGTAGGCGTCGGCGCGCTCCGGGTCGGGCAGGTAGGCGTGGCGCTGGACGCGGCCCATCGCGGCGGACGCGGCCCGCACGTCGGGGTAGGCCCCGGCGGCGACCGCGGCGTGGATCGCCGAGCCCAGGGCCGGGCCCTGCTCGGAGACGGCGAGCGAGACGGGGCGGCGCAGCACGTCGGCGTGGATCTGCATCAGCAGGGCGTTCTTCTTCAGCCCGCCGGTGACGACGAACTCGGTGACCGGGACGCCACCGTTCTCCAGGGCCTCGACGATGGTGCGGGTGCCGTAGGCGGTGGCCTCCAGCAGGGCGCGGTAGACGTCCTCGGGGCGGGTGGCCAGGGTCAGGCCCGCGATGACGCCGGAGAGGTGGTGGTCGACCAGGGTGGAGCGGTTGCCGTTCAGCCAGTCCAGCGCCACCAGGCCGTGGGCGCCGACCCGTTGGGCGGCGGCCTTGCGGGTGAGCAGCTGGTGGGCGTCCTCGCCGGTGGCGTCGGCCTCGGCGAGGTAGTCGGCGGGCAGACCCTGACGCAGCCACCAGGCGAAGATGTCGCCGACCGCGGACTGCCCGGCCTCGTAGCCCCAGGCGCCCTCGGCGATCCCGCCGTCGACGACGCCGCAGATCCCGGGGACGTCGGCCAGGACCGGGCCGTTGACGACGTGGCAGGTGGAGGTGCCCATGATCGCCAGCAGCCTGCCGTTCTTCACGGCCTGCGCAGCGGGCGCCGCCACATGCGCATCCACGTTCCCGGCGGCCACCGCGATGCCCTCCGGCAGCCCCGTCCAGGCCGCCGCCTGCGCGCTCAGCGAGCCGACCCGCGAACCCAACGCAGCCAGCGGGTGCTCCAGCCGGGTGCGGGCGAAGTCGGCGAAGCCGGGGTGCAGGGCGGCCAGGTACTCCTCGGACGGGTAGCCGCCGTCCTGGAAGATCCCCTTGTACCCGGCGGTGCAGGTGTTGCGGGACTCGGCGCCGGTCAGCTGCCAGACGATCCAGTCGGCGGCCTCGATCCACCGCTCGCACGCGGCGTAGACGGCCGGGTCCTCCTCCAGCACCTGCAGCGCCTTGGCGTACTGCCACTCGGCGGAGATCTTCCCGCCGTAGCGGTGGATCCACTTCTCGCCGCGGGCGTGCGCCAGCGCGTTGATCCGGTCGGCCTGGCCCTGCGCGGCGTGGTGCTTCCACAGCTTGGGCCAGGCGTGCGGACGGTCGGCCCAGGCGGGCAGCTCGGCCAGCGGGGTGCCGTCGGCCAGGGCGGGCAGCACGGTGCAGGCGGTGAAGTCGGTGGCGATGCCGATGACGCGGGCCGCATCGACGCCGGCGTCGGCGAGCGCGGCGGGAACGGCGGTGCGCAGCACCTCGCGCCAGTCCTCGGGGTGCTGGAGCGCCCAGTCCGGGGGCAGGCGGCGGCCGGTGCCGGGCAGGTGCTCCTCGATGACGGCGTGCGGGTAGGGGTGCACGCCGGTGCCGAGTTCCTCGCCGTCGCGCACCCGGACCACCACGGCGCGACCGGACAGGGTGCCGAAGTCGATGCCGACGACGTAGCTCTCGGTGTCCTGGTCGGGGGCGTGGGGCAGGTCGGTCACGGTGTCGTCCTTCGCGCAGGGGTGGGATGTCAGGGTCCGGCCGCCGGTGGTCTCCGCGTCGTCGCGGCCGGCGGCCGGCCTGCCTCGTTCCGCGTTCCCACCCTCGGGAGAAGCACGGAACGGGAGCCGTCGGCCGGGCGCGCGGAAGCGGGTGATGCCGCACGGCCGACGGGGTCGGGGTGGACGGGCGCGACCGGCGGGGGCCGGGCGGCCCGGCTGCGGTGGTGCTGCCCGTGGAGTGGACGAGCGAAATGTTAGCGCTCACAATCGGGGTCGACAAGAGGTCCGCCGCCGGAACCGCAGACCCGCCCGGCCGCACCGCCAACTCCCGCCAGCCGCACGGGAGGTGGCGCCGCGGCCCGTCGTGCGCGACGGCTGGACAGTGCGGACGGCCGCGACTATAAAAGTCATCCATCCGCGACCGGCCCGTGCCGCCTGCCCGCACCGCGCACTTGTTAGCGCTCACACCCCTGAGCCCGCACCCCGAGCCCTGCACGCCCTGAGCCCGCACGCCTTGATCCCCGCACGCCCCGAGCCCCGCACCCCCGAGCCCGCACGCCCCGCACCGCCCGGCACCGAGTCCCCACCCGAACCCGTACCCGGCCCCTGGAGCCCACCATGCCCCCTCCTCCTCCCCCGCCCCCTCCCCCGCCCTCCGCCCCGACCCGGCGCAGCGTGCTGAAGGCCACCGGGGCTGCGGCGGTGGCCGCCGCCGTCCCGCTCGCCGCCGACCGGTCCCCGGCCGCGGCCGCCACCGTCCCCCCGGTCCAGGCGGAGGTCGGCGTCTCGACCTACCCGTTCGACCCGGGGCAGGTCCGGCTCACCGGCGGCCGCTGGCTCGACAACCAGAACCGCACCCTGGCCTACCTGCGGTTCGTCGACGTCGACCGGCTGCTGTACGTCTTCCGCGCCACCCACGGCCTGTCCACCAACGGCGCCGCCCCGAACGGCGGTTGGGACGCGCCGGGCTTCCCCTTCCGCGGCCACGTGCAGGGCCACTTCCTCTCCGCCTGGGCCCAGGCGTACGCCGCGCTCGGCGACACCGTCTGCCGGGACAAGGCCGCGGCCATGGTGGCCGCGATGGCCCAGTGCCAGGCCGGCAACGCGGCCAGGGGCTTCACCGCCGGGTACCTGTCCGGCTTCCCCGAGAGCGACTTCGCCGCGCTGGAGGCGGGCACCCTCGCCAACGGGAACGTGCCCTACTACTGCGTCCACAAGACCATGGCCGGCCTGCTCGACGCCTGGCGCCTGCTGGGCAGCACCCAGGCCCGGGACGTGCTGCTGGCCCTGGCGGGCTGGGTCGACGCCCGCACCGCGAACCTCGGCTACAGCCGGATGCAGGCGGTGCTGGGGACCGAGTTCGGCGGCATGACCGAGGTGCTGGCCGACCTCCACCTGCAGACCGGCGACCGGCGCTGGCTGACGGTGGCCCAGCGCTTCGAGCACGCCGCGGTCCTCGACCCGCTCGCCGCCGGCCAGGACCGGCTGGACGGCCTGCACGCCAACACCCAGCTGCCCAAGTGGATCGGCGCCGTCCGCGAGTACAAGGCCACCGGCACCGCCCGGTACCGCGACATCGCCGCCAACGCCTGGACCATCACCACCGGCGCGCACACCTACGCGATCGGCGCCAACAGCCAGGCCGAGCACTTCCGGGCCCCGAACGCGATCGCCGCCCACCTGACCGACGACACCTGCGAGCTGTGCAACTCGTACAACCTGCAGAAGCTGACCCGGGAGCTGTGGCTGCTCGACCCGGAGCGCGCCGACTACTTCGACCTCTACGAGCGGGACCTGCTCAACCACACCATCGGCGGCCAGAACCCGGCCGACCCGCACGGGCACATCACCTACTTCACCCCGCTGAAGGCCGGCGGCCGGCGCGGCGTCGGCCCGGCCTGGGGCGGCGGGACCTGGAGCACCGACTACGGCACCTTCTGGTGCTGCCAGGGCACCGCGCTGGAGTCCAACACCAAGCTGGCGGACTCGGTCTACTTCCACAGCGGCAGCACGCTCACGGTGAACCTGTTCACGCCCTCCGTGCTGGACTGGTCCCAGCGCGGCATCACCGTCACCCAGAGCACCGCCTACCCGGTCGGCGACACCACCACCCTGCGGGTCACCGGCAGCGTCGCCGGGACGTGGTCGCTGCGGGTGCGCATCCCGGCCTGGGCGGCCGGCGCCACCCTCGCCGTCAACGGCGCCGTGCAGAACACGCCCGCCGCGCCCGGCAGTTACGCGGTCCTCACCCGCGCCTGGACCTCCGGCGACACCGTCACGGTCACGCTGCCGATGCAGGTCGCCGCCGTGCCCGCCAACGACAACCCGGACGTCGTCGCCCTCAGCTACGGCCCGACCGTGCTGTGCGGCAACCACGGCGACACCGTGCCGGCCGCGCTGCCCGCGCTGGCGCTCTCCTCGGTGGCCAGGAGCAGCAGCACCGCGCTGGCCTTCACCGCCACCGCCGACGGCGCGGACGTCGGCCTCGGGCCGTTCCAGGACGCGCAGGGCTACAACTACAGCGTCTACTGGAGCACCGGCGCCGGCTTCCGCCTGGCCAACGCCGCCAGCGGCCTCGTCCTGGGCGTCAAGGACATGTCCGTCGCGGACGGCGCGCCCGCCCTCCAGTGGGCGGACTCCGGCACCGCCGACCACCTGTGGTCCCTCGTCGCCGACGGCACCGCGCTGCGGCTGCGCAACGCCCGCAGCGGCAAGGTGCTCGGCGTGCAGAACATGTCCACCGCGGACGACGCGCCCGTCCTGCAGTGGGCGGACAACGGCACCGCCGACCACCGCTGGGAGGTGGTCGACCTGGGCGACGGCACCCACGCGCTGCGCAACGCCAACAGCGGCAAGGTGCTCGGCCTCCTGAACAGCTCCTCCGCCCAGGGCGCGCAGGCCGTCCAGCACCCGGACAACGGCACCTCCGACAGCCGGTGGCGGTTCGTCCCCGACGGCGCGCGCCGGATCCGGAACCTGAACAGCGGCCTGGTCCTGGGGGTGCAGAACATGTCCACCGCGGACGGCGCGCCGGTCCTGCAGTGGGGCGACAGCGGCACCGCCGACCACCTGTGGTCGGCGGTCGTGGACACCGGCGGCTACCTGCGGCTGCGCAACGCCAACAGTGGCAAGGTGCTCGGCACGGAGGGCGGCGCCACCGCGAACGGCGCCCGGATCGTCCAGTGGGCCGACAGCGGCGCCGCCGACCACCGGTGGCGGCTGCGGTACGGCTCCGGCGGCTGCTTCCGCATCCAGTGCGCCGCCGGCGGCCGGGTGCTGGGCGTCACCGGCATGTCGGCCGCCCAGGGCGCCCAGGTGGTGCTCTGGGACGACAACGGCACCACCGACCACCTGTGGCGCTTCGTCTGAGCGCCCGCCGACCCCCCGTGCCGGACCGGCGGGCCGCGGCCCGGCGCCGCGCGAGCGCGCACCACCGGGTCCGCCGGTCCCCTGCGGCCGGGTCCGGCCCGCCGGCCGGGCGCCGCGATTGGAGCCCGCATGACCGAACCGAGGACCCGTCAGCCCGTGATGGCCGACGTGGCCAAACTGGCCGGGGTCTCGCACCAGACCGTCTCGCGGGTGCTGAACGGCTCGCCGAACGTCGCCCCGGCCACCCGGGCCAGGGTCGCGGCGGCGATCCGCGAGCTGGACTACCGGCCGAACTCGATGGCCCGGGCGCTGGTGACCCGGCGCTCGCAGACCCTGGGCGTGGTCAGTTTCGCCAGCACCCTCTACGGGCCCGCCTCCATGCTGGACGGGCTGGAGCAGGCCGCCCGCAGCGCGGGCTACTTCGTCAGCGTGGCCTCGCTGCGGTCGCTGGACCCGCGCTCCGTGCAGGAGGCCGTCGACCGGCTGCGCGACCAGGGCGTGGAGGGCATCGCGGTGATCGCCCCGCAGGTCTCCGCGACCGGCGGCCCGGCCGACCCGGCCGGGGCGAGCCCGGTGGTGATGGTGGGGACCGGCGCGCCCTCCGCCGTTCCGCGGGTCGCGGTGGACAACGTGGCGGGGGCCGCCGCGGCCACCCGCTACCTGCTCGGCCTCGGCCACCTGACGGTGCATCACATCACCGGCCCGCCGGGCTGGTTGGAGAGCCAGGAGCGGGAGCGGGGCTGGCGCGGCGCGCTGGCCGAGGCGGGCGCGCAGGTGCCGCCGGCACTCCCCGGCGACTGGGGCGCCCGCTCGGGCTACCAGGCCGGGCTGCGGATCGCCGCCGACCCGCGGGTGACCGCGGTGTTCTGCGCGAACGACCAGACGGCGCTGGGCGTGCTGCGCGCGCTGCACGAGGGCGGGCGGGCGGTCCCCGGGGACATCAGCGTGGTCGGGTTCGACCACATCCCGGAGGCCGCCTACCTGGTCCCGCCGCTGACCACGGTCCGCCAGGACTTCGAGGCCCTGGGGCGGCAGGCGCTGTCGCTGCTGGTCGAGGAGCTGTCCGGGGTGCCGTGCGCGGGCCGCCGGGTGCTGATCGCCCCGGACCTGGTGGTGCGCGATTCGTCCGGCCCGGCGCCCGCCGGGGCGGCGGTCAAGATTCGATAACGCGGTGCACCGCTCTTGCCGAGGGTGGTTGTTAGCGCTAACAATCTTGTCTGGCCGAGGCGCCGGCGCGTCGAACCCCACCGGGGGCACCACCGCCGGCCGCCGGCCGCGAACCCGGCGCACTCCCCGCCTCCGGCGATCCACCGCACTCCCCCGCGGCGGCCGTCCGCGCAGGGCCGCCCGATGCGAACCCCCTTCCCTTCCGGCACCACCCCCACCCCTTCCGGCACCACCCGCCGCCCCGCGGCGCCCGCCCGGGAGCACAACCGAGAGGAACCCCAGATGTCCAAGAGAGCCGTTGCCGCAGCCGCACTCGCCGGCGCCCTGGTCCTCGGCCTGACCGCCTGCTCCTCGGGCAGCGGCTCCGCCGACGGCAAGAAGTCGGACGGCAAGCTCACCATCGGCTTCGCCCAGGTCGGCGCCGAGAGCGGCTGGCGCACCGCCAACACCAAGTCCATCCAGGACGCGGCGAAGAAGGCCGGCGTCACCCTCAAGTTCTCCGACGCGCAGCAGAAGCAGGAGAACCAGATCAAGGCGATCCGCTCGTTCATCCAGCAGAAGGTCGACGTGATCGCCTTCTCGCCGGTGGTGGAGTCCGGTTGGGACACCGTCCTGAAGGAGGCCAAGAACGCGCACATCCCGGTGATCCTCACCGACCGCGCGGTGGACTCCAAGGACGAGTCGCTGTACGTCTCCTTCCTCGGCTCGGACTTCGTCGAGGAGGGCAAGAAGGCCGGCGACTGGCTGGTCAAGGAGTACGCCTCCGCCCCCGGGGACGTGAACATCGTCCAGCTGGAGGGCACCACCGGCTCCGCGCCCGCCAACGACCGCAAGTCCGGCTTCGCGGACGCGATCAAGGGCGAGCCGAAGTTCAAGGTGGTCGCCTCGCAGACCGGCGACTTCACCCGGGCCAAGGGCAAGGAGGTCATGCAGGCGTTCCTGAAGTCCCAGCCGAAGATCGACGTGCTGTACGCGCACAACGACGACATGGCGCTCGGCGCGATCCAGGCGATCGAGGAGGCCGGCAAGAAGCCCGGCACCGACATCAAGATCGTCTCGGTGGACGGCGTCAAGGACGCCTTCACCGCGATGAGCCAGGGCAAGATCAACTTCGACGTCGAGTGCAACCCGCTGCTCGGCGACCAGCTGATGGAACTGGCCAAGAAGGTCAAGGCCGGCGAGAGCGTCGAGCGCCGGATCAAGACCGAGGAGGGCACCTTCACCCCCGAGCAGGCCACCGCCGCGCTGCCCAACCGCCAGTACTGATCCGGCCGGACCCCCCGGGGGCCCGCGCCGCCTGCCCCGCGGCACGGGCCCCCGTCTCCCGACCGACCACGAAAGGAGGACCGATGCAGCCACCGGTCCTGGAGGTACGCGGGCTCCGCAAGGAGTTCCCCGGCGTGCTGGCGCTCGACGGCGTCGACTTCCGGCTCTTCCCGGGCGAAGTGCACGCGCTGATGGGCGAGAACGGCGCGGGCAAGTCCACCCTGATCAAGGTCCTCACCGGCGTGTACCGGGCCGACGGCGGGCAGGTCTCGATGGCCGGCCTCGCCGTGCGGATCACCGGGCCGCTCCAGGCCCAGCAGATCGGCATCAGCACCGTCTACCAGGAGGTCAACCTCTGCCCGAACCTGTCGGTCGCGGAGAACCTCTTCATCGGCCGCGAGCCCCGCCGGCGCGGCCTGGTCCACTGGTCCGAACTGCGCCGCCGCGCCGCCGCCTCGGTGGCCGCGCTCGACCTCGACCTCGACGTCACCACCCGGCTGGACAGCCACTCCATCGCCGTCCAGCAGCTGGTCGCCATCGCCCGGGCCGTCGACGTCGACGCCAAGGTGCTGATCCTGGACGAGCCCACCTCCAGCCTCGACCGCGACGAGGTCGCCCAACTGTTCGCCGTCATGCGGCGGTTGCGCGACCGCGGGGTGGCGATCCTGTTCGTCTCGCACTTCCTCGACCAGGTCTACGAGATCTGCGACCGGATGACCGTGCTGCGCAACGGCCGCTTGGAGGGCGAGTACCGCACCCGGGACCTCACCCAGGTCCAGCTGGTCTCCCGGATGATCGGCTCCGAACTCGCCAGCCTGGAGAGCCTGGCCGCGGCCGGCCGCCGCACCGACACCGTGGCCGCCGGCGGCGAGCCGTTCCTGGTCGCGGACGGCCTCGGCCGCAGCGGCGCCATCGAACCGTACGACCTGACCGTCCGCCCGGGCGAGGTGGTCGGCCTGGCCGGCCTGCTCGGCTCCGGCCGCACCGAGGCCGCCCGGCTGCTGTTCGGCGCCGACCAGGCCGACCGCGGCACCCTGCGCCTGGACGGGCGCCCCGCCGCGCTGCGCGAACCGCGCGCCGCCATCGGCCACGGCATCGCGTTCTGCTCGGAGAACCGCAAGGCCGAGGGCCTGGTCGGCGAACTCACCGTCCGCGAGAACATCGTCCTCGCCCTGCAGGCCGGCCGCGGCTGGCTGCGCCCGATCTCCCGCACCGAGCAGGACGCCCTGGCGCTGCGCTGGATCCGCGCCCTGGACATCCGCCCGAACGACCCCGAGGCGCTGGTGCGCAACCTCTCCGGCGGCAACCAGCAGAAGGTCCTGCTGGCCCGCTGGCTGATCACCGACCCCAAGCTGCTGATCCTCGACGAGCCCACCCGCGGCATCGACGTCGGCGCCAAGGCCGAGATCCAGAAGCTGGTCGCCCGGCTCGCCGAGAAGGGCATGGCGGTGCTGTTCATCTCCGCCGAACTCGAAGAAGTCCTGCGCCTGAGCCACAAGGTCGGCGTGCTGAAGGACCACCGGATGGTCGCCCAGCTCGCCAACGACGGCTCCCTCACCCCGGAGCACATCATGGAGACCATCGCGAGCGGAGGCCGGCCGTGACGGCGATCGCCAGGCACCGGCTCTTCTGGCCCGCGGCCGTCCTGGCCGTCATGCTGCTGGCCAACCTGGCCTTCACCCCGGACTTCTTCGCCGTCCGGATCAAGGACGGCCACCTGTACGGCAGCCTGGTCGACATCCTGCACTTCGGCGCCCCGCTGACCCTGGTCGCCCTCGGCATGACGCTGGTCATCGCCACCGGCGGCATCGACCTGTCGGTCGGCTCCACCGTCGCCATCGCCGGCGCCCTCGCCTGCCTGTACATCAGCAAGGCCGCCGACCCCGGCAGCGTCACCACCGTGCTGGTCGCGGTCGCCCTGGCGCTGGCCGTGGCGCTCGTCCTCGGCGCCGTCAACGGCGTGCTGGTGGCCCGGATCGGCGTGCAGCCGATCGTGGCGACGCTCATCCTGATGGTCGCCGGGCGCGGCGTGGCCCAGCTGATCACCGACGGCCAGATCATCACCGTCACCAGCGGCCCGTACCAACTCATCGGCGGCGGCTACTGGTTCACCGTGCCGTTCGCCGTCCTGCTGGCCGCCGCCGCGGTGGGCGCGGCCCTGCTGCTGACCCGGTCCACCGCGCTGGGCCTGCTGCTGGAGTCGGTCGGCGGCAACCCGGTGGCCAGCCGGCTGGTCGGCATCCGGGCGCTGCGGCTGACCGCCCTGGTGTACGTGGTCAGCGCGGTCTGCGCGGCCGTCGCCGGTCTGATGATCAGCTCCAACGTGTCGGCGGCCGACGGCAACAACGCCGGCCTGTGGATCGAGCTCGACGCCATCCTGGCCGTCGTGATCGGCGGCACCTCGCTCAACGGCGGCCGGTTCTCGATCGGCGGCACGGTGATCGGCGCCCTGGTCATCCAGACCCTGTCCACCACCGTCTACACCAT
Organism: Kitasatospora sp. YST-16; assembly: GCF_026802215.1. Classification (NCBI taxonomy): domain Bacteria; kingdom Bacillati; phylum Actinomycetota; class Actinomycetes; order Kitasatosporales; family Streptomycetaceae; genus Kitasatospora; species Kitasatospora sp. YST-16. Next base: position 7,074,965 of record NZ_CP113837.1, on the reverse strand, counting down.
CGGCATCCCGCCGGAGACCACCCTGGTCTTCAAGGCCGCGGTGGTCATCGCCGTCTGCCTCGTCCAGTCCCCCCAGTTCCGCGCCAAGATGGCCCGCCGCCGCCACGCGGCCCGCAGCAGCCGGCCCGAGCCCGCGGCCCCTACCGCTCCGAAGGTGGGCACATGATCGCCACTCTCACCGCCCGGCTGCGCGGACAGATCCCGCTGCTGGTCACCTCCGTCCTGCTGCTGGCGATGTTCGGCGCCGGCTCGGTGCAGTACGAGGGCTTCGCCTCCGGCCAGGTCCTGCTCAACCTGCTGATCGACAACGCCTTCCTGCTGGTCGTCGCCGTCGGCATGACCTTCGTGATCCTCACCGGCGGCATCGACCTGTCGGTCGGCGCGGTCGTCGCCCTGTCCACCATGGTGTCGGCCTGGCTGGTGGAGAAGCACCACTGGCCGATGCTGGTCGTCATCCCGCTGGTCCTGGCGATCGGCACCGGGATCGGCTGGGCGATGGGCTGGGTGATCCACACCTTCGAGATCCAGCCGTTCATCGTCACCCTGGCCGGCATGTTCCTGGCCCGCGGCCTGTGCTACACGATCAGCGTCGAGTCGATCTCCATCACCGACTCCTCCTACACCACGATGGCGCAGACCCGCATCCCGCTGCCCGGCGGCACCTTCCTGTCCCCGAGCGCCCTGATCGCGGCCCTGGTCGTGGTCGCCGCCTTCGTGGTGCTGCACTACACCCGCTTCGGCCGCAACGTCTACGCGCTCGGCGGCAGCGAGCAGTCCGCCCTGCTGATGGGCCTGCCGGTGGCCCGGACGAAGGTCACCGTGTACGCGGTCAGCGGCTTCTGCTCGGCGCTCGGCGGCGTCCTGCTCACCTTCTACATGCTCTCCGGCTACGGCCTGCACGCGGTCGGCCTGGAGCTGGACGCGATCGCCGCGGTGGTCATCGGCGGCACCCTGCTGACCGGCGGCTCCGGCTACCTGATCGGCACCGTGCTGGGCGTGGCCGTGCTCGGCCTGATCCAGACGATCATCAGCTTCCAGGGCACCCTCAGCTCCTGGTGGACCCGGATCGTCATCGGCGCCCTGCTGTTCGTCTTCATCGTCCTGCAGCGCCTGGTCACGGCCCGCCGCCGGCCGGCCTGAACGGGCGCCGCCCACCCCCGCCGGACCGGCCGGCGGGGGTGAGTACGCGGGTGAGTACCCGGGCTCAGGCCGCACCGGCCGCCCCGGCGCCACACTGGGCGGGCCGCCCCCGGGAGCGCCGCGGGCGGCCCGCCGCCACCCGATCCCGAGGGCCCACCCCATGCTGAGCGCCGTCGCCCGCACCGTCGTCCCGGTCCTCGGGCGCCTCACCGTCACCACCGACCCGGAGACGGTCCTGGCCCCCGGCAGCATCGTCGCCGCCAACCACTCCTCGCTGGCCGACCCCGGCGTGGTGCTCGCCGCCCTCGACCGGCTGGGCGTCGAACCCGTCGTGCTGGCCACCGCCGGGCTGTGGCGGATCCCGCTGCTGCGCGGCGCGCTGACCCGCGAGGGCCACGTCCCCGTCCACCGCGGCACCGAGCACGCCGCCCGGGCCCTGGACGCCGCGGCCGCCGCGCTGGCCGCCGGCCGGGTGGTCGTCCTCTACCCCGAGGGCCGACTGCCGCTGCGGACCGACCCCGCCGACCACGCCCCCGGCCCGTTCCGCACCGGCCTGGCCCGGCTCGCCGCCGGCGGCGCCCCGGTCGTCCCGCTCGGCCAGGCCGGCGCCCGCCGGATCAGCTCGGGCTCCACCGCCAAGCAGTTCGCCGGCCTGCTCACCGCCCCGCTGCGCCGCCCCGCCGTCCACGTCCACCTCGGCGCGCCCCTGCACCTCTCCCCCGACGTCGCCACCGCCACCGCCGAGGCCCGGGCCGCCGTCACCGCCGCCTGGCGCACCGCCGCCACCCACCTGCCGCCGCACCGCCGCTGACGGCCCGTCAGCCCGACGCGGGCCGGGGTCACCCGCCCTGGCCGGCGCTCCCCACCGGGCCGACCTTCACCGGGGACCCGTCGGTGTCCGAGGCGGGCAGCGAGCCGGCGCCCGGCCAGGGCATGGTGATCTCCTCCGGTGGGACGGTCGGACCGGCCGCCCGGTGCGAGCGGGTTTCCGAAGACCAGGACCGTCCGCCCGGACGAACCCGTTGCACCCGGGCCGCCCCCAGAACAGTGCTGTGACACACCCCGCCGCAACCCGCCCGCCCCACCGCCCCGCATCCCCCGCATCCCCCGCCGACCTGCGAGAACGCCGCCCCGCCCGGCCCCCGCGCCCCACCGCCACCGCCCCCGCCCACCGCCGGCCGGGACGGACCCGTGGCCCGGCCGCCCTTGACCCACGACGGAGCCCCACCGCCCCCCGTCGGCCCGGAAGTTCACTCCCCGTCGGCCCGCACCGCCCGGCCGCGCCCGGGCAGGGCCGTCGGATGTCCCGTCCCGCTGCCCCCTAAGGTGGGCGCAGACCGCGCCGCCCGCCCGGAGGATCCCGTGCTCCAGCTCCGCCTGATCGTTCCCCCCGACCTGCGCGAACAGGTCCTGAAACGGCTCGACACCCGGGTCGGGGTCGCCCACCTCGCGGTGCTGCCCGACGGTGCGGTGCGCCCGGCCGGCGACCTGGTGCTGTGCGACGTGGCCCGCGAGGCCGCGGACGAACTGCTCGGCGAGCTGCGCGGGTTGGGGCTGGCCGAACGCGGGGCGATCAGCCTGGACGAGGTCGGGCTGACCCTCTCCCGGGCGGCCGACGAGGCGGAGCGGGCGGCGCCGGGCGAGGGGGTCGACGCCCTGGTGTGGGAGGAGGTGTCGGAGGTCGTCCAGGAGGAGTCGACGCTCAGCGGGGTCTTCCTGGCGCTCCTGACGGTCGCCACCATGCTGGCCGCCTGCGGCGCGGTGCTGGACAGCGCGATCCTGATCGTCGGCGCGATGGCCGTGGGCCCCGAGTTCGGGCCGCTCGCCGGGCTCTGCGTCGCCGTCGTGCGGCGCCGGGCCCGCCCGGCGGTGCGCTCCCTGCTGGCGCTGGCGGTCGGTTTCACCGTGGCGATGGCGCTCACCGTGGGCTTCTCCCTGCTGATGGACGCGCTGGGCCTGTTCAGCGACGCCAGGTTCGCGGCCGCGCGCCCGAACACCTCGTTCATCTGGCAGCCGGACGCGATGTCCTTCGTGGTGGCCTTCCTGGCGGGTGTCGCGGGCCTGCTCTCGCTCACCTCCGCCAAGGCGTCCGCCCTGGTCGGCGTGGCGATCTCGGTCACCACCGTCCCGGCCGCGGCCAACGCGGCCGTCGCCGTGGCCTACGGCGAGTACGCCCAGGGCTGGGGCTCGGCCGTCCAGCTCGCCCTGAACCTGCTGGGCATCGTCCTGGCCGGCGTCCTGACCCTGCTGGTCCAGCACGGCGCCTGGCACCTGGTCCGCCGCCGCCGCACCCGCTGAACCCGGACGGCCCGCGGGCACCCCGGCCGCTGCGGGCGTCGACGCCCTCCCCTCCGCGGCGTCGACGCCCCTGGACCGCTCATCCCCCCGGTGCGGCTCCCCCTGGCAGTGCGCCGCGGACGGGCCCACCGACGCCGCCGGCGCGGCCCCGGCCGACCCGTCCGCTCCCCCGGTCGCACTGCGGCACCTCCCCCCGAGGTGCCGGGATGATCGTGGCAGGCGGCGGGGGGCCGGCACATTGCCAGGATCCGGCAGTCTTGGCGCCCCTTCGGCGCCGGAAACCCGCAAGGGAGTCGGCCACGGAAATGCGGTCTCCCGTGGCTGGGCGCGACGCCGGTCCTTCCCGCGTGCTCATCCGCCAGCCCGCCTGCTTCGGGCTGTCCGGCCCCACCGTGTCGGCCGACGACCCGCCCCCGGGCCGGCGGGTGCGTTGCCCGTCCGGCTCCCGCGGCGCGCCCCCTCACAGCTCGCGCTGCGGCCATCCGAGCAGGCGGGCGCCCATCGCGGCGGTCTCCAGGGTGTAGCGGTGCAGGGCGTCCGAGGGGTCGTAGCCGGTCAGGGACTTGATCCGGTCCATCCGGTAGCCCAGTGTGCGGACGCTCACGCCCAGCCGCCGGGCGGCCTCCGCGTTCACGTAGCCCGCCTCGGCCTGCGCGGCGAGGGTGGCCAGCAGCGGGGCGGCGCCGCCGCGCGCGCCGCCGAGCGGCCCCAGCACGCTGCGCACCAGCTCCGCCATCGCGGCCCGGTCGCGCATCAGCACCGGGAACACCAGCAGTTCCTCGGCCCGGAGCCGTTCGGCGGGCAGGTCGAGGCGCTGCGCGAAGTCCAGCGCGCCCAGCGCCTCGTCGTAGCTGCGCACCACCCCGCCCGGCCCGGAGTGACGCCGCCCGGTCGCCACCCGGGCCGCCGCCCGGTACCCGGGGCCGGGGCGGAGCGCGAGGGCGGCGAACGCCTCCAGCACCGCGTGCCCGCCGTCGGGGGCGACGCACACCAGCCGGCCGTCCTTGGTCGCCAGCAGGACGTCCCGTTCGCCGAAGCGGCCGACGAGTTCGCGCTCCACCCGGCGCGCCACCGGGTGCGCCCCGTCGTACGGTTCCGTGCCGACCGCGACCGCCACCGCGTGCGCGCGGGCCAGCCGCAGCCCGAACCGCTCGGCCCGCTCGGCCAGCGCCCCCGGGTCGCTGCGCCCGTACAGCAGGTCGTCGATGAACTCCCGCCGCGCCGCCTCCTCCTGGCGGATCGCCAGCCGCTGCGCCCGCTCGTGGCCCTCGCCCAGCGCGGCGACCGCGGCCTCCGCGGCGGCGAGCAGCGCCTCGCCGGTGCGGCGGAGCCCGCCCAGCGAGCCGGCCCCGGCGACGCCGGGCAGCGCCGGCCAGGCCCGTCGGCCGGCGCCGAGGCAGTGCGCGACCAGTTCGCGCAGCCCGTGCCCGGCCTCGGCGGCGCGCTCGCCGAGCGCGCGCAGCGACTCCAGTTCCTGGCGGTCCAGGTTCCGGCCGGTCCGGGAGACCTCGGCGAGCAGTTCCGGGTAGCGGGCGCCCAGGTCGGACAGGGCCGTCGGTTGTTCCATCTCACTGCTCCGCTGCCGCACGACCGGTACCCGGGCGCCCGCCCGGTCGGCGGACGGCGGACAGATCCTAACGACCCCTTGACGGCCCGCCGTCACCGACCACCCGGCCCGGAGGCCCGGCTAGCCCTTCGTCCGGCGGCGGGCCAGCAGGCCGCCGAGGGCGGCTCCGACCAGCAGGGTGACCAGCAGGACCAGCCAGAGCGGGAGGGTGACGGTGGGGATCCACAGCCGGATGCTCACCGAGGCGGTGTTCACCGCGATGAACCAGACCGCCAGGATGCCGAGCACCAGGAAGGCGATCGTCCGGAAGCGTACGTCGCGGCCGCCGACGGTCACCGAGGCCGGTCGGTCCGCACTGCGCGTCTTGTCAGCCATACGGCCCATTATCCGGGGGACGCCGCGTTTCGGCCCGCCGACGGCCGACCGGCCCCCCGCCCCGCCCACCCGCGTCCACTGCCGTCCTCCGCCGCCCCGCCCCCGTCCGCCCCCCGTCCGCTCCCGGCGCGCCGGTTCCGTGCCGTCCGGTGCGCTGCCTACGGTGGGGTGGTGACAGATCGTCAACACCGCGGGTACCTGGGGGCGGCGGCCGCGTTCGCCGTCTGCATGGCCGGCACCACGCTGCCCACCCCGCTGTACGGGCTCTACCAGGAGCGGATCGGGTTCTCCGAGCTGATGGTGACGGTGGTGTTCGCCGTCTACGCGTTCGGGGTGATCGGCGTGCTGCTGCTGTTCGGCAACGTCTCGGACGCGGTGGGCCGGCGGCCGGTGCTGCTGTGCGGGCTGGCCTGCGCGGGCGCCAGCGCGGTGGCGTTCCTCGCCGAGCAGGGGCTGGCCTGGCTGTTCGCAGGCCGGCTGCTGTCGGGTTTCGCGGCGGGCCTGTTCACCGGCACCGCCACCGCGTACGTGCTGGAACTGGCCCCGCCGGGCGGCCGGGCCCGGGCCGCCTTCACCGCGACCGCCGCCAACATGGGCGGCCTGGGCTGCGGCCCGCTGCTGGCCGGGCTGCTCGCCCAGTACGCGCCGCGGCCGCTGACCCTGCCGTTCGCCGTCCACCTGGCGCTGCTGGCGGCCTCCTTCGCGGTGGTCCGGACGCTGCCGGAGAGCGTGGCCGGGGCGCGTCCGCTGCGCACCGCCCGGCCGCGGCGGCCGGTGCTGCCCGCCGAGGTGCGCGGGGTGTTCGTGCCGGCCGGGATCGCCGCGTTCACCGGGTTCGCGCTGCTGGGGGTGTTCACCTCGGTCACCCCGGCCTTCCTGGCCCAGGACCTGGGGGTGCGCAACCACGCCGCGGTCGGCCTGATCGTCGCGGCCGCGTTCTTCGCCTCCACCGGCGGCCAGCTGCTGGTGCCCCGGCTCGGCGCCCGGCGGGCGATCCCGCTGGGCTGCCTGGTGCTGATCGGCGGCCTCGGCCTGCTCGCCCTCTCGCTCGCCACCCACACCCTGGCCCCGCTGGTGCTGGCCGCGCTGGTCGGCGGCACCGGCCAGGGCATGACCCTGCGCGGCGCGGTCGGCGAGGTCGCGGCGGCGGCCCCCGACGCCCACCGGGGCGGGGTGCTCTCCGCCCTGTTCGTCGTCGCCTACCTGGGCATCTCCGTCCCGGTGATCGGCGTCGGCCTGCTCACCGGCCCGCTCGGCCTGCCCGACGCGGGCCTGGTCTTCACCGCCTGCATGGCCGTGCTGGCCGCCGCCTCCGGCGCCTTCCTGCTGCACCGCGCCCGCGCCTCCTCCGCCGCCTGACCTCCACCACCCGACCTCCCCCGCCACCTGACCTCCATCACCTGACCTCCACCGCCCCACCCCCGCCACCTGATCGGACGTCATACCCGGGTAGCATCCCGCCGTTTGGCTCCCGGGTACGACGCGTCCGGCCCGTTCGCGCCCGTACCGTGTCGCCCGTCGGGTCCGCAGCGGGCGGACGGGCGCGGAGGGAGCAGCCGATGGGCAGGCGGGGACGGATCACGGGGGCGGCGCTGCTGCTCGCGGCGACGGCGGCACTGGCACCGGTGTGCACCCCGGGCGCAGCAGCGGCAACGGCAGCGGGCACGACGACGGCGGCAGACGCGACAGCAGCAACGGCGGGCCCGGCAGCGGAGACCCGTCGGGCGGCCGCCGAACTCCCGTCCCCCACCGGCCCGTTCAGCATCGGCACCACCTCGTTCGAGCTCACCGACCCCGCCCGCGCGGACCCGTGGACCCCCGGGCGGACGCGCCGCCTGATGGTCAGCGTCTGGTACCCGGCCGTCCCCGCCACCGGGGGCGCCCCGGCGCCGTACATGATGCCGGCCGCCGGTGCGCACTTCGGCGGGCCGGAGGGCGTCGGGCTGATCAACTACGGTGTCACGCCGGGCAGTACGGACTGGTCCGCGATCCGCACCCACGCCCGGACGGACGCCCGGGTGCTGCCGGGCGGGCCGCGGCCGGTGGTGCTGTACTCGGCCGGGCTGGGCGACCCGCGCACCTGGGGGACCGCGCTGGTCGAGGACCTGGCCTCGCGCGGGTACCTGGTGGTGACCGTCGACCACACCTACGAGGCGTCCGAAGTCGCCTTTCCGGACGGCACGTTGGCGACGTCCGTGCTGCCCGGCATGCTCGGCGACCCGGACCTCGACATCGGCGCGGTGCTGCGCCGGTCGATGGACGCCCGGGTCGCCGACACCCGTCTGGTCCTCGACCGGCTGGCCTGCCTCGGCGAGCGCCCCGGCCTCCCGGCCGGCCTGGCCGGCGCCCTCGACCTGACCCGGGTCGGCATGGCCGGCCACTCCGCGGGCGGCTTCACCGCCCTGCAGACCATGCACGACGACCCTCGGATCGCCGCCGGGATCGACCTCGACGGGCAGCTGCACTACCCGGGCCCCGACGGCCGGAGCGGCGTCTTCCTCCCGACCCTCGCCCAGGACGGCCTGGACCGCCCGTTCCTGCTGCTGGGCACCCGCAGCCCCGACTCCGGCTCCTACCACCGGCAGCCCGGCTGGGACGCCCTGTGGCAGCACAGCACCGGCTGGCACGCGGACCTCACCCTGGAGGGCTCCCGGCACGGCTCCTACACCGACGCCGAGTCCCTCCTCCCCCAGCTCGCCCGCCGGGGCGCCCTCTCCGCCGACACCCTGGCCTCCGAGGTCGGCACCGTCGCCCCCGCCCGCGCGGAGCGCGCCACCCGCAGCTACGTCGCCGCCTTCTTCGACCGCTGGCTGCGCGGCCGCGACGACCACCTGCTGGACGGGCCGTCCCCGCTGTTCCCCGAGATGACCTACGAACGCTGACCGGTCCGGGGCCCGGGACGCGCACCGCCCCGGGCCCCGGCCCCCTCGACGCGCCCCCGCTCAGGCCGCCGTGACGGACTGCGGGAAGGCGAACACCCCGTCGGGGTCGTAGTGGCGGGCGGCCTGCCGGAGGCGCGGCAGGTTGGCGCCGTAGTAGGCGCGGCCCCAGTCGGGCAGGGTGGCGTCGATGTAGTTGACGTAGGCGCCGGGGGCGCCGAGGCGGGAGAGGCCGTCGCGGATCTCGTCGACGGTGGCCCGGACCCGGTCCTCGGTGGCGGGGGTGGCGGCGGCGTAGACCTGGGCGCTGGCCAGCGAGTCGCGGTGCGGGAAGGCCGTCCCGTCGGGGGCGATCTCGCCGACCGCGCCGCCGAGCGAGTCGAGCAGCAGGTCGACGCCGGTGCGGCCGGTCATCAGCTCGGTGAGCCGGGCCGGGTCGAGGGGGCCGGGGCCGAACATCCGGGAGACCGCGACGAATCCGGTCCGGGTGAGCCGGCCGCCCTCCCAGACGGGGTGGCACTGGGCGACGGTGTCGTTGGCGCAGCCGGCCATGAACTTCATCGCGGCCAGGTAGTCCTTGGCGGCGACGGTGCGGCCGGTGGGCGCGGTGCCGGCCAGCCGCACCAGGCGGTCGACCTGCTGGTTCGCGCCGGACGGGTCGCCGACCCAGCAGCCGACGATCTTGCAGGTGGGCGGGTTGCCGCCGGAGACCTGGCAGCTGGCCCACAGTTCGGGGGGCGCGTCGGCGACCCACTGCTGCCAGGCGCCGAGCACCTGCGGGACGGAGCCGGCCGGGAACGGCAGGACGATGACCGTCAGGCCGGGGGCGGGCGGGGTGTCGAAGGTGAAGCGGGTGACGACGCCGAAGTTGCCGCCCCCGCCGCCGCGCAGCGCCCAGTGCAGGTCGCTCTCGTGCTCGGCGTCGGCGGTCAGCACGCAGGAGTCGGCGGTGACGACCTCGGCGGCGGTGAGCCGGTCGCAGGTCAGGCCGTACTTGCGGGCCAGCACGCCGATGCCGCCGCCGAGGGTGAGGCCGCCGATGCCCACGGTCGGGCAGCTGCCGCCGGGCAGCAGCCGGCCAGCGGCGGCGAGGCCCGCGTAGACCTCGATCAGCCGGGCGCCCGCGCCGACCTCGGCGCTGCCGTCGGGGCGGACCCGGACGTCGTTCATGGCGCGCAGGTCGATCACCAGGCCGCGGTCGGGGACGCTGTAACCGAGGTAGCTGTGGCCGCCGCTGCGGGCGGCGATCGGGATGCCGTGGCCGCGCGCCACGTCCAGGCAGGCCCGGACGTCGTCGGCGGAGGCGCACTTGGCGACGGCTCCGGGGAACTGGCCGTCGTTCAGCTCGTTGAAGCCGAGCCGGGCCGTCCCGTACCCGGGGTCGGCGGGCAGCACCAGCCGGTCGCCGAGCCGCTGCCGCAGCGCCTGCCAGTCCGGCGGCGCGGCCCGCCACCCACGCTGCCGGGCCGGGAACGCCCGCACCGAATCCGCTCCTGCTGCTCCCGCTGCTTCCGCTGCTCCCGCGCCCCGCCCTTGGGCCCGGGCCGGTGAAGCCCCTGCCATCAGCCCCGCCCCCAGCGCTCCACCCACGGCCAGAAAACGACGACGGTCCATTGTCACGACGCACCTTCCTCCCCCGCACCGGGCGCACGGGGGCTCTGCGCCGATCGTCACGCCCCGTCCCGCCCCCGCCCGGCTGCGGCCCGCCGGAGTGCGTCCGATGGCCCAGCGCGCCCGGCGCGCGCCCGACGCCCCGTCAGTTTCCGCGCGCCGGTGGGCGGCTGTGCGCCCGGACCACCCTGCGGCTTTAGCCGTCAAATCGGACGAACGTATAAATGTAGGATTTGCACCATGAAACTGGTGAAGAGGCGGCCGAGGTTCTACCTGCTGCTGGGTCTGGCGGTGGCGGCGGTCGTGGCACTGGTCACGGTGGTGATCGTGCGCAGCTTCGCCATGGTCACGGTCGACCCCGCCCAGGCCCGCAAGCAAGCGAAGGGCGCCCCGGCCGCCGGGCAGGTGGACTGCTCCCGGGAGAAGTGCATCGCGCTCACCTTCGACGGCAGCCCGGGCGAACCCACCGGGCGGGTCATGGACCTGCTCGCGCAGCACCACGCCCGGGGGACGTTCTTCCTGGAGGGCCGGGACATCCACAGCTTCCCCGACGTGGTGCGGCGCATCGCGGCGGAGGGCCACGAGATCGGCGACCACACCTGGAACCACCCCCGGCTGACCGAGATCCCCGACGCGGAGGTCAGGGACGAACTGACCCGCACCGCGGACGCCATCGCGGAGGTCACCGGCAGCCGGCCCACCCTGATGCGCCCGCCGGAGGGCCGCACCGACGACCGGGTCTCGAAGATCTCCCGGGAGCTCGGCCTGGCCCAGGTGCTGTGGACGGTCACCGCGCAGGACTACGCGACCGAGGACACCGCCCTGATCACCAAGCGGGTCCTGGACGGCGCCGACCGGGACGGGATCGTCCTGCTGCACCCGCTGCACAAGGGCACCGTGCCCGCCCTGCCCGGCATCCTCCAGGCCCTCGACGACCAGGGCTACACCTTCGTCACCGTCGGCCAGCTGCTCGCTCCCGGCACCGCGCAGCCCGGCACCATCTACAAGTGACGCCCCGCCCCGCGCGGCCCTCCCTCCCCCGTCCACGCCCGCCCGCACCCGACCGCCCCCGAACCGTGACCTGACCGCCCGTCAATTCCGCTGCTGGTGCCGTATTGTCGCCGTCCTCGGCCGGACGCGGACGCCGGCGATCACGCGTCGTCGCGGCCGCACGGCCGCGCGCTGCCCGGAACCGCGGGCGGACGCGCGGACGGACGCGCGGGCCGGGGCGGGGAGGGCACCTCCGGCCGCACGGGTCGGCGGGAACGACGGGAGGCACACGGGTGCGGTTTCGGGGACGGGCACGGCTTCGGGGACGGGAACGGGTGCGGCCGACGGCACGCCCGGCGAAGGGGTGCGACTGGTGACGGCCTTGGACGGCCTCCCGCCGATGAGCGTCGAACCGGGCGCGGAACTGCGGGAGTTCGCCGCGGAACTGCGCACGCTCTTCCTCCGCCTGGACGCCCCCGCGGCGGACACCCTCGCCGCCCGCTGCACGCCGGGGCCGCAGGCGTGCGCCGACTACCTGGCGGCCGTGCGCATCCCGCCGTGGGAGTTCGTCGAGGCACTGCTCGACGCCCTCCCCGACGCCCCCGACCGGCCGGACGTCCGGGAGCGGCTGCGCCGGTCCCGGCTGGCCGCCCTGCGGGTCGCCCCGCCGATCGGCTGGGCGGTGCGCCAGATCGAGGGCCAACTGCACGCCGCCGAACGGGAGGTGCAGGAGGCCGACGAGGAAGCCGAACAGGCCGAACGCGAACTCGCCCACGCCCGGCCGGCTCCGGCTGCCCCCGACACGCCCGACGCTTCCGGCACGCCGGCCGACGGCACCGACCCCGCCCAGCACGCCGCGCTGCTGGCCGAGAAGGCCGGGCAGGCCCGCGAACGGTCGGCCCGGGCCGCCGCCCGCCGCGACCTGATGCAGCGTCAACTCGTCCTGGTGGAACGGCAGCAGGGCACCACGGCCGCCCCGCCCGGGCCCACCGGGGCAGCGGCCGCGGAGAGCGGCGGCGCCGACCCGCTGCCGAAGATCCTGCTGGTGGACGACCGACCGGAGAACCTGGTCGTCCTGGAGGCGCTGCTCGGCCCGCACGGCCACCACCTGGTCTGCGCGACCTCGGGGCCCGACGCGCTGCGGGCGCTGATGGAGCCCGACGACTACGCCGCGATCCTGCTGGACGTGCAGATGCCCGGCATGGACGGCTACGAGACCGCCGCGCACATCCGGGGCCGGGCCCGCACCCGTGACATCCCGATCGTCTTCGTCACCGCCATCGGCAGCGGCCCCGACCACGCCCGGCACGCGTACGCCGCGGGCGGCGCCGACTTCATCCCCAAGCCGGTCGACCCCTGGACGGTGCGGGCGAAGGTCGCCTCCTTCGTCGAACTGCACCGCGCACGCCGTACCGGTCGCTGACCGGCCCGGCCCGGCCCGCCGTCGGCCGGAACGGCGAGGCCGCCACCCCGTGACAGGGGTGGCGGCCTCATTCCGTGGGGGTCTGCGTTCCGCGGGGTCTGCGTCCCGCGGGGGTCCGGTCCCCGTCCCCGTCCCCGGGCGGGTGCTACTTCCAGCTGTCGGTGAGCGTCGCCGTCCCGGAGGCCCCGGTGGTGTAGCTGCGGTTGGCGCCGCTCTCCCAAGTGACGTTCCCGGCCGCGTCCTTGACGATGTACTTGTACTCGAAGGCGCTGTTCGCGGGCAGGGTCAGCGAGAGCGTCCAGTTCGGGTAGGAGGCGGAGGACATCGGCAGCGCGGAGGCGGGGTTCCAGCTGCCGAGCTGGGCGGTGGAGCCGACCAGGTAGACGTTCTGCCCGTAGACGGTGGCCTTGTTCTCGGAGAAGTTCACCGTGACCTGGCCGGTCGTCGCGGTGCTGCCGCCCCAACTGTCGTTCAGCGTGCCGCCGGTGGCCCCGGAGTTGGCGCTGTGGTTGGCGCCGCTCTCCCAAGTGACGTTCCCGGCCGCGTCCTTGACGATGTACTTGTACTCGAAGGCGGTGTTCGCGGGCAGTTGGACGCTGCCGCTCCACACCGGGTAGCCGGCCGGGGAGAGCGCGACCGCCGCGTTCGGGTCCCAGCTGCCGAGCTGGGCGACCGAGCCGACCAGGTAGACGTTCTGGCCGGTCACGGTGGTCTTGGTCTCGTTGAACTTCTCCGTCACCGTCCCGTTGCCGGGCGAGCTGGAAGCCGAGGGGCTCGGGCTCGCACTGGCACTGGCACTGCCGCTCGGGCTCGGGCTCGGGCTGGTGGTGCCGGTGGTGGCGGTGTACAGCGCGACCGCGTCGCCCGCGTTCACGGTGACCGTCGCCTTGCCGGAGCCGTCCACGCTCACGGTCGGGCCGGTGCAGTTCGAGCCGCTGATGTCGCCGTGGACGACGTCGCAGTAGGTGCCCGCGGCGAGGCCGGTGGTGAAGGTCTGGGTGACCGCGGAGCCGCTGTTGTTGATGGCGACCCAGCCCTTGCTGCCGCGGCTGAAGGCGATCGCGTTGCCGCCGTTGTCCCACCAGTTGGCGACGCTCTCGCCGCGGGTGGCGTTGTGCCAGCCGACCATGTTGGAGATGCCCTGGTCCCGGTCGGTGCAGGTCCAGGTGTTGTTGCCGCAGTTGACGTCGGTGACGAAGCCGTTGCCGTCGGCGGGCGGCGAGTCGTCCTTGTTGTTGAACCGGAAGCCCGCGTACACCTGCGGGGTGCCGTAGCCCCAGGCGAGTTCGAAGACGTGCGCCAGCTTGTACTTGGAGCCGTCGTTGTACGTCAGGGTGGTCTTGTCGCGCTCCAGGTCGTGGTTGGTCACCATGACGGCGGACTTGTCGCTCGGCTCGAAGCCCCAACTCTGCCCGAAGGTCTTGAGGTTGGCGATGTTGCCGTTGAACTGCTGGGAGAGCTTGGAGGCGTAGGTGAACTCCAGCACGCTGCCGTTGCCCTCGAACGCGGCGGGCGCCAACTGGCCGCCGCTGCCCGGGAAGATCTCCTGGTAGACGTACGGGCGCCCGCCCCACTGGGTGTCGCTCAGCCGGGAGACGATGTTGCCCATGTCGGCCTGGGCGATGTGCTTGGCCGCGTCCACCCGGAAGCCGTCGACGCCCGCGCCGATCAGGGTGTTCAGGTACCCGGCGATCTTGCCGCGGACGTAGTCGCTCTCGGTGTTCAGGTCCTCCAGGTTGAGCAGCTGGCACTCCTGGACCTGGGTGACGTTGTTCCAGTCGTTGATGCCCAGGTCGGCGTTGGGGCACGGCGGGGAGCCGTGGAAGTCCGACTTGGCGTAGGGCACCGCCGAGTAGCTGTACGCGGACGGGCTGAAGGCCGACCCGCCGTACCCGGTGGTGCTGGTCTGGTTGCTGCCCGCCATGTGGTTGATCACCGCGTCGGCGTACACCTTCACGCCCGCGTTGTGACAGGCCGTCACCATCGCCCGGAACTGCGCGTCGGTGCCCATCCGGCTGTTCAGGTTGTACGAGACCGGCTGGTAGACCTCCCACCAGGGGTGCCCGGGCAGCGAGATCGACTCCTGCGGCGGGGCGACCTGCACGGCGCCGTAGCCCTTGGGGCCCAGGACGTTGGTGCACTCGTTCGCGACCGAGTTCCAGTTCCACTGGAACAGGTTGGCGATCACGTCGCCGCCGTTGGGCGTCGCGGCGGCCTGCGCGGTGCCCTGGAGGCCGAGCGGCATCAGCACGCCCAGGACCAGTGCGCCGGCCGCGGCGGCCACGGGCACGGTTCTACGGACAGGGGTCATCGGCGAATCTCCCAAGGTGGTGGGGGACTTGAGGAGGGAACGGGAAGACGATCCACCCCGGCGCGACACACCGTCAAGACATCCGTGCAAGAAATTTCATCTCCTTGCGTTCGGATCCACATCCGTCGGAAACAAAAACCGGGCAGTCAATCCGCCGAAAAGGTATACACCTCCCCACCATTCGCCCAGCTCACCCCGCACTTGCTGCAAGTATTTTCAGAAACTTTCACCCACCGTGCCGCTCCGCGCCGCGCACCCGCCCCCGGGATAGCGTGGCGCGGTGGACCACAGCGAGATCGACGACGACGGCATGGTGCGGGTGCGCGGCGCCCGGGTGCACAACCTGCGGGACGTGGACGTCGCCGTGCCGCGCGGCGCGGTGGTCGCGTTCACGGGGGTGTCCGGCTCCGGCAAGTCCTCGCTGGCCTTCGGCACCCTGTTCGCCCAGGCCCAGCACCGCTACCTGGAGTCGGTCTCGCCGTACGCCCGCCGCCTGCTGCGCCAGGTCGAGGCCCCGCAGGTGGACGCGGTGACCGGCATGCCCCCGGCCGTCGCCCTGGAGCAGCGCCGCTCCGTCCCCTCCTCCCGCTCCTCCGTCGGCACCATCAGCACCATGTCCAACCTGCTGCGGATGCTGCTCTCCCGCTGCGGCACGTACCCGCCGGGCGCGCCGCGGCTGGACTCCGACGCGTTCTCGCCGAACACCCCGGCGGGCGCCTGCCCCGAGTGCCACGGGCAGGGCGTGCTGCACCGGGTGACCGAGCGCTCCCTCGTCCCGGACGACTCGCTCTCCATCCGGCAGGGCGCCGTCGCGTCCTGGCCGGGCGCCTGGCAGGGCAAGAACCTGCGCGACATCCTGGGCACGCTCGGCCACGACCTGGACCGGCCCTGGCGCGAACTGCCCGCCGCCGAACGGGAGTGGATCCTGTTCACCGACGAGCAGCCGGTGGTCACCGTCCACCCCGAGCGCGAGCCCGGCCGCGTCCAGCGCCCGTACCGGGGCAAGTACAGCAGCGCCCGCCGCCTGGTCCTCAAGTCCTTCGCCGAGTCCCGCAGCGAGGCCGCCCGTGCCAGGGCGGCCGCTTTCCTCGAACAGTCCACCTGCCCGCACTGCCACGGCCACCGGCTGCGCCCCGAGGCGCTGGCCGTCACCTTCGCCGGCCTGCCGATCACCGGCCTGGCCGCTCTCCCCGCCGCCCGCCTCGCCGACCTGCTGCGCCCGCACACCGCCGGGGACGGCCCGGCCGCCCTGATCACCGCCGACCTGGCCGACCGCCTCACCGCCCTGGACCGCCTCGGCCTCGGCTACCTCTCGCTCGACCGCGCCGCCCCCACCCTGTCCACCGGCGAACTCCAACGCCTGCGCCTGGCCACCCAGTTGCGCTCCGGCCTGTTCGGCGTGGTGTACGTCCTGGACGAGCCCTCGGCGGGCCTGCACCCGGCCGACACCGAGGCGCTGCGCCGGGTCCTGGCCGAGCTGCGGGCGGCGGGCAACTCGGTGTTCGTGGTCGAGCACGACATGGCGGTGGTGCGCGGCGCCGACTGGCTGGTGGACGTCGGCCCGGCCGCGGGCTCCGGCGGCGGCCGCGTCCTGTACAGCGGCCCGGTGGACGGCCTGCGCACGGTGGACGCCTCCGCGACCTGCCGCTTCCTGTTCGACCCGCCTCCCCCGCCGCCGTCCCGCCACCGCACCCCCACCGGCGTGCTGCGCCTGCGCGGCGTCACCCGGCACAACCTGCGCGACGTGGACGCGGACGTGCCGCTGGGCGTGCTCACCGCCGTCACCGGCGTCTCCGGCGCGGGCAAGTCGACGCTGCTCGCCGCCGTCGCCGAACACCCGGACGCGCACCGGGTGGTGACCTTCGACCAGACCCCGCTGGGCCGCACTCCGCGCTCCAACCTGGCCACCTACACCGGGCTGCTGGACACCGTCCGCAAGCTGTTCGCCGCCACCGACGAGGCGAAGGCCCGCGGCTACGGCGCGGGCCGGTTCTCCTTCAACGTGGCGGCCGGCCGCTGCCCGACCTGCGAGGGCGCGGGCGCGATCGAGGTCGAACTGCTCTTCCTGCCCACCGCGTGGAGCCCCTGCCCGGACTGCCATGGCAGCCGCTACAACCCGCAGACCCTGCAAGTGACCTACCGCGGCTCCACGATCGCCGACGTGCTCGCCCTGACCGTCGACGAGGCCGCCGCGTTCCTCGCCGACACCCCGCCCGCCGCCCGCGTCCTGACCACCCTCCAGCAGGTCGGCCTCGGCTACCTGCGGCTCGGCCAGCCCGCCCCGGAACTCTCCGGCGGCGAGGCCCAGCGCGTCAAACTCGCCGCCGAACTCCAGCACGCCCACCGCCGCCGCACCCTCTACCTGCTCGACGAGCCCACCACCGGCCTGCACCCCGCCGACAGCGAGACCCTCACCGCCCAACTCCACCGCCTGGTCGACGCGGGCGCCACCGTCCTGGTCGCCGAACACGACCTCACCCTGATCGCCGGCGCCGACCACGTCATCGACCTCGGCCCCGGCGGCGGCGACACCGGCGGCCGCATCCTCGCCACCGGCACCCCCACCACCGTCGCCACCACCCCCGCCAGCCGCACCGGCCCCTACCTGGCGGAGCGCCTCGGACTACCGGGCAGCTGACCGGCCACGCACGTCCACCACCGCCATCCCCGCCCGCCGCGCCGCGAGCAGCCCGCTGTCGGCGTCCTCCAGCACCACGCACGCCGCCGGCTCGACGCCCAACTGCCGTGCCGCCAACAGGAAGACGTCCGGCGCGGGCTTGCCCCGCTCCACCTCGTCCCGGGTCACCACCCGCGCGAACAGCCCGTCCAACCCCAGGTGCCGCAGCGTCGCCTCCACCGTCCGCCGCGTCCCACCGGAAGCCACCGCGAGCGGCACCCGCCCGACCGACTCCCGAGCCAGCCCCGCCACCGGCCCGATCGCGGTCACCGCCCCCAGGTGGTCGAGGTAGCGCTCTCCGCACTCCCCCACCAGCCGCCGGATCAACTCCTCGTCGCCGTAGGCTCGTCGGCCGTCCAGTGCGGCCTTGATCGTCTCCGGAGCTGCGCGAACTCCTCGCCGAGGAGGCGGCGTGTGGCCTCGACCCGGCCGACCGGGTCTGCCTGCGCCACCCCGTCCCGCTCCCGTATCGCCCGTAACACCCGTAACGTCCCGCCGCAGCCCGAGGGGCCCGAGCGCAGTACCTACTGCCCGGGCCCCTCGTTCCCCCGCCCCTCCCTACTGCCCTCCCCCTGCGCTCAGTTGGCGAGGCTGAAGTCCCCGCCCACCGGGGCGGCGATCTTGTCGACGCCGGTCAGCGCGGTCAGTGTGGTGACCGGGGTGCTGCTCTCGGTGGTGGTGCCGTTGCCGAGCTGGCCGGAGCCGTTGGCGCCCCAGGAGCGGACGGTGTTGTCGCCGAGCAGCACGATGGTGTGCTCGCGGCCGCCGGCGACGAGCTGTACGCCCTTGATGCCGGGCACCGGGACGGGGGTGATCCGGTAGTCGGTGGTGCCGTCGCCGACCTGGCCGGAGGTGTTCTGGCCCCAGCCCTTGAGCTTGTTGTCGCTGTCGGTGACGGCCAGGCTGTGGTTGCAGCCCGCGGCGATCTGCGAGACGCCGCCGAGCCAGATGCCCTGGGTGTCGACGGGCGTGTACCGGTTGATGGTGCTGTTGTCGCCGAGCTGCCCGGTCGCGTTGTAGCCCCACGCCTTGACGGCGTTGCCGCTGGTGGGCCTGGTGCCGCCGCTGGGCGGTCCGACCAGGGCCAGGTTGTGGTTGCAGCCGGCCGCGATCTTGGTGACGCCGGTGAGTCCGCCGACCGGGGCGGGCACGTTGCGGCTGGCCGAAGTACCGTCGCCGAGCTGCCCGTTGATGTTGTAGCCCCAGGCCCAGACGGTGCCGTCCTCGCGCAGGGCGAGGCTGTGGTTGAGCCCGGCGGCGATCGCCACCACCTTGTTGAGGCCCTCGACCCGGACCGGGACGCTGCTGTCGGCGTTGGTGCCGTTGCCGAGCTGCCCGTAGTTGTTGCGGCCCCAGGCGACCACGGTCTGGTCGTCGAGCAGCGCGAGGCTGTGCCAGCCGCCGGCGGCGACATCGCGGGCGTTGGAGAGGTTGACGACCTGGCCGGGCGCGTTGTGGCTGAACACGCTGCCGTCGCCGAGCTGCCCGGAGCCGTTGGCGCCCCAGGACATCACGGTGCGGTCCTTGAGCAGCGCCAGCCCGTGCCCGGTGGTGGAGCCGCCACCACCGGCGGCGATCTTGTCGACTTCGGCGCTGGTGAGGCCGAGCACGGTGGTGGAGGTGGTGCGGAAGTCGGTCCAGGTGCCGTCGCCGAGCTGCCCGGAGCGGTTGTTGCCCCAGGCCTTGAGCCGCTTCTCCTGCGCGTGCGCGGTCCCGGCGGGCACGGCGGCCAGGCTGAAGGCGGTGAACGCGGCCAGCCCGGCGGCGAGCACCGGCCGCAGGCGGGAGCGGCCGGCGGTGGCAGTCTGCGTGGACGTCATGAAGTGCCTTTCCTCGAAAGGTGGTTGGGGTCAGCGCGCGAGGCTGAAGTTGCCGTTGCTCGGCGCGGAGATCAGGGAGACGCTGCCGGACTTGGCGAGCACCTGGACGGGGGTGTTGCGCTGGGTGGTGGTGCCGTCGCCGAGCTGGCCCTTGTCGTTGAGGCCCCAGGCCTGCACGGTGCCGTCGGCGAGCACGGCCAGGTTGTGCGCGGAGCCGGCGGCGATCGCCTCGACGCCGGACACGCCGGGGACGGGCACGCTGGTGTTGCGCTGGGTGGTGGTGCCGTCGCCGATCTGCCCCTTGTCGTTGGCGCCCCAGGCGCGCAGCGTGTGGTCCTGGAGCAGGGCGAGGCTGTGGGTGGCGCCGCCGGCCAGCGCGACGACGTCGGTCAGTTCCTGAACGGGCACGGGGTAGGGCTTGTTGACGGTGCTGTCGTCGCCGAGCTGGCCCTTGTCGTTGAGGCCCCAGGCGTAGACGTGGCCGTCGGCGAGCAGCGCGAGGGCGTGGTTGGCGCCGGCGGCGATGCCCTTGACGGTGGTCAGGCCGGGGATGGTCATCGCGGTGTTGCGGGTGCCGGGGGTGGGCGCGGGGACGGGCGCGGTGGAGCTGACGGGCACCGGGGTGACGCCGAGCTGGCCCTTGTCGTTGAGGCCCCAGGTCTTGACGGTGCCGTCCTTGAGCAGCGCCATGCTGAAGGCGTCCCCGGCGGCGATGGCCTTGACGTCGGAGAGCCCGGCGACGGTGACGGGCAGGTTGGTGTTGGTGGCGGTGCCGTCGCCGAGCTGGCCCTTGTCGTTGGCGCCCCACGCCTTGACGGTGCCGTCCTTGAGCAGGGCGAGGGCGTGCGAACCGCCGGCCGCGACGGCTTCGACGCCGGTCAGTCCGGCGACCAGGCCGGGCACCGCCGCGTCCTCGGTGGCGCTGGTGACGCCGTTGCCGAGCTGGCCCTTGTCGTTCTTGCCCCAGGCTTCGACGGTGCCGTTGGCGAGCAGCGCGAGCGCGAAACCGGTGACGGTGGCGCCGCTGGTGGTGCCGCCGGCGGAGATGCCGTTGAGTTCGGCCCCGGCCATGCCGACCACCGAGACGGGGGTGAGCCGCTGGGTCTTGGCGGTGCCGTCGCCGAGCTGCCCGCTGGCGTTGTTGCCCCAGGCACGCAGCCGCAGGTCGTAGGCGGACGCGGTACCGGCCGGCAGGGCGGTGGTGCACACCAGGGTCAGGCCGGCCACCATCGCGGGCAGGGTGACGGCGGGCAGCTGGCGCAGCTTGCGGTGCATCGGTGGTTCCTCCGTGGACGTGGACGGGCGGGACGAGCTGGGCGGACAGGGCAGACGGGACGCGGCCTGACGGGACGTCAACGGCGTCAGGGGGCGGACGCGCCGGGAAGCGCGCGCCGGACGGGCTCGCCCTGGGCGAGCCGTCCGGGCGGGGGCTGGACGGGGTAGGTCTTGTCGACCGGCCGGTGCGCGGCGTGCGATCCGCCGTACGCATCGCCGTACGTACGGCCGTACGCGCCGCCGCTCGCCGCTGGACGACCGTTCAGCGCGGCGTCCGACGCGGCGGCCGGCGGTGCGGCCAGCAGCGCGGCGAGCAGGCAGGGGGCGGCGGCCGCGAGCAGGGCGGCGCTTCGGGTGTGGGGTGTCATCGGGGCCTCGTGGTCACGGTCGGGGCGCGGCACGGCACGGCGCGGCACGGCGCGAGGGGTGCACGGTGGCAGCCCGACCCCGGTCGAAGTCGAAGTCGAAGTCGAGGTCGAGGTCGAAACCGGAGTCGGGCTCGGAGTCGAAATGATGATCCGATCGCCGGATACCTAACCCACCGTCACCGGCTTCGTGCGGCCCGGAACCGCTTTCCATGCCAACGGCCCAGCCCGTCCTTCGCACACCCCCCGTTCGGTCCGCTCTCGGTTGCGGTGCGTAGTCGCCCCGCCCAGCATGGCCAGGGATCTTGATCGTCAGCCGTCCTGATCAGACATCAACCGATCGGCCCCGTCGCCGAGTTCAGGGAGGAACCCGTTGCTCCGGACCTCACCGGCCAGACTCCTGGCCATCACCCTCAGTAGCGCCGCCGCGCTGGCCGTCCCGGCTCCGGCGAGCGCGGAGGACACCGAGCCGGCCGTCGTGGTCAACGGCACCTTCGTCTCCCCGCAGGTCCCGTCCGGCAAGGACTGGGCGTACCTCACCATCGACGGCTGGGACGGCCCCGGCCTGCTCTCCGCCGCCCGGGCCAACCACCCGCAGGGCTACCAGGCCGCTTTCCTCGCCGCCCCCGGCTCGGCCGAACCGCTCAGCACCCGGCTGCGCGCCGTCCGCGCGGGCGCCACGGTCACCCTCACCTGGGACGACAACCCCGACACCTGCGTGGGCAAGGGCGTCGCCCGGCGCAGCTACACGGTCTCGGTCGCGGGCGGCGCCAACCAGCCGGGCGCGTTCGCCACCAACGAGCCCACCGGCCGGGCGAACTGGTTCGTCGGCCGGTCCTACTCCTTCACCGCGGCCGAGGACTCCCCGAAGGTCACCTTCTCCTTCGACGCCTCCAACGCCACCCCGAGCTGCCAGCCGTCGATCACCAATGTGTCCGCCAAGCAGACCGCCCCGACGGCCCCGCCGAAGGCCGCCACCGACCCGTGCGCGGGCGACGCGGCGAACGGCTCCCAGTGCAAGGACGTCGGCGGCGCCAAGGAGGAGATCGCCAAGTGCCCGGCCACCAGCCGGGACTGCCTGAGCGGCGTCGCCGGGGACGGCAAGCAGACCAACGACGGCATCGCCCAACAGACCGGTGCCGTGCAGGACTTCGGGGCCGTCCCGCGCGACCAGAGCCCGGACGCCGCCGCCCAGGGCCTGTGCCCGCTGTCCAACGCCCTCACCGACGGCCTCCCGCCCTCGTCCGTGGTCGTCCCGCCGAGCCAATGGGGTCCGTGCTGATGCTCCGTCAACTGCCTTGCGCCGCCGGTTCGGTGCTGCTCGCGTCCGCCCTCGCCCTGACCGCCCCGCCACCCGCCGCACACGCCGCCGACACCGTCGACGCCACCGTCCCGAACGGCACCTTCGCCGATCCGGTAGCGCCCGACAACGGCACCCAGGCCGGGCACGCCGGCTGGTCGCCCGACGGCAACGGCGTGGTGTTCGGCAAGGGCCTGGCCCAGCACCCGCGGGGCTACCAGGCGGCCTCGCTGAACTGGAACGGCGCGCCGCTGACCCTGCGCACCCGGCTCTGGGGCGTCAAGAAGGGCTCCACCGTCACCCTCACCTGGGACGACAGCCCCAGCACGTACAGGGGCTGCAAGCCGGAGCAGGTCAAGGACGGCCAGACGTACAACGTCGCGCTGATCACCGACGGGCCCGCGCCCGACCCGCAGGTCACCACCAAGGGCAGCGACACCGTCGGCACCGCCAACTGGACGGCGGGGCGGGCCTTCCCGTTCACCACGACCGAGGACAACCCGATGGTGTCCTTCGAGTCGGCGGAGCCCGCCGGGGCAATGTCCTGCGGCCCGCTGATCACCAACGTGGCCGCCCGGCAGACGCCCGCGCCCGTCGACAAGAAGGTCCGCAAGGAGCAGCTGCCGCCTCCGAAGGCGTACCGGGGCAACGACCCGCTGGAGCCGGGCGTGGCGGTGGACGACTGCGAGGGCTCGCCGACCACCTGCACCTTCACGGTCGACAAGGGCTACTCGTACCAGTACTACGGGCAGACCCGGATCGTCGGCGAGGTGTACCTGAACTGCACCCGCAACGCGATCACCGACGACCGCAAGCTGGAGGTCACCGAGCCGCCGTACGACAGCCTCACCCAGTACTACGCGCTGAAGGGCGCCCCGCTGCTGCCCAGCCGCTCCGAGCTGGCCAAGAGCCGCCCCAACGTGGCCAGTCAGGTCGAGGCGGGCTTCAGCGTGGCGGGCGGGAACGCGGCGGCGGTGTCCACCAGCAACCCGCTGACCTGGTCGCGGACCACCAGCAAGCCGATGAACCCGGTGATCCAGCCCGGCGAGGTGAGCTGGATCGAGGTGCAGCCGGCCCGCGAGCGGGTGACCGGCTCGTTCACCAACTCCCGCAACAACTACCGGCTGGACGCCGCCTTCGACGTCCCGGCGACCTCGCTGCCGGACCGCTACTACCAGCGCACTGGCCCGCTCACCGAGGTCGAGCTGAAGCGCTGCGGCGCCGACCGCCCGACGGCCGACACCCCCGACAACACGGCCGGCCCGGACAAGCGCCTGACCGCACTGGACGCCCCGCCGGCCGGCCTGGCCACCCGCACCGTCCCGCTCACCCCCTGAGCCCCCTGAGCCCCCTGAGTCCCCTGAGCCCTCTGATCCCCTGAGCCCCCCGAGCCCGCACAACCCCTTCCCCCGCAAGCCGATCGGCCGCCCGGTACCCGCAACACCGGGCGGCCGAAGCCCTGTTCACCGACCTCCAGGAGCAACCCGTGCCGCCCACCCGCCTGTTGGCCCTCCCGCTCGGTACCGCCCTCGTCCTCGCCGCCCCCTGGCCGGCCGGGGCGGCGAACACCGATCCGGTGGCGGTGGAGAACGCGACGTTCTCCTCCCCGACCGTGCAGTCCGGCGACTGGACCTACGGCGTCGACGGCTGGGCCGGCCCCACCGGCGTCGCCTCCACCTCCCGGGCCGCCCACCCGAAGGGGCTGCAGGCCGCCACCCTGGGCTGGGACGGCAAGGCGGTCTCGCTCAGCACCCGGCTGCGCGGCGTCCGGGCCGGTGCGGGCGTCACCCTCAGCTGGGACGACAACCCCGACTCCTGCGCCGCGTCCGGTTCCGGCCCGCGCTCCTACACGGTGACCGTCACGGGCGCCGCCGACGCCCCCGGCAGCTTCGCCACCAAGGCCCCCGCCGCGAAGGCCGACTGGTACCTCGGCCGCACCTACTCCTTCACCGCCCCCGAGGACTCCCCGCAGATCACCTTCACCAGCACCATCACCAACAACCCCGGCTGCGGCGAGCTGATCACCAACGTCCAGGCCGCCCAGACCCCGCCGCCCGCCAAGGCCCCCACCCCCGGCGCCGCCGACCCGTGCGCGGGCGACGGGGCGAGCAGCCCGGCCTGCACCACCGACGCGGGCAACAAGGAGAAGATCAAGGACTGCCCGGCCACCAGCCGCCAGTGCCTGGAGGGCGTCGCGGGCAAGGGCGAGAAGGAGAACGCCGGAATCGCCCAACAGACCCAGGCCCTCGACGAGTTCACCAACACCCCGCGCGACCAGGACCCCAACACGGCCCTCGGCCCGCTCTGCCAGGTCGCCGACCTGCACCACGGGAGCCTGCAGCCCGGCGACACCGTCCTCGCCCCCGGCACCTGGTGGTACTGCTGAACCACCCCTCCGCCCCGGGGCGGCACGACGCCGGGCCCGTACGGATGGTCACCGTACGGGCCCGGGCCCGCTGTCCGGGCGGATCGGTCAGTCCGTCCGCACCCACTCCTGACGATCAGTCAACTCGTACTGCTCCAGCGGCTGTTCACCGCTCCGATGCGGGGCACCCTCGAAGACCCCGACCTCCGCTCCGGGGACGGCGCGCTTGGGTTGCAGGGTCAGGCAGTAGTCCTTGGCGTTGAAGGTCTGGGCGACCACGGTGCTGATGTTGGAGCTGGACGGGCTGGTCACCACGATGTTCCTGACCGTCGTCCCGGTGCCGTCGAGCGACAGCACGCCGACCGTCCGGGTCATCGCGCTGAGCATGCCGAACTGCAGTTCCTGGCCGGTGCCGACCTGGAACTTCACCTGGGTGCTCTCGGTGTTGGTGCGCTTCCACTCGTGCGAGTAGGCGGCCTTGAAGGCGAGTTGGAAGGCCGCGGTGGCGGTGAGCTTGAGCTGGGCGGAGCCGGTGGCGCTGCCGCTGACGGTGGTGGTGGTACCGGTGGTGGTGTCGGTGTTGGGGCCCTTGTCCTTGGGCGCGGTGGTGTCGGTGTGCGAGTTCTCGGTCTTGTCGGAGCCCGCCACCGTGCCGGACACGTTGGTGGTGTTGTCGATCGTGCCCTCGACGGTGGCCGAGCCGGAGATCTCGCCCGCCAGGTTGTCGGTGGCGCTCGACTCCAGCACCACCGTCCGGTACACGGTGATCTTCTTGTTGGTGCAGTTGATGACGCTGTTGCCGACCGAGACCACGGCGGCGGTCCGCTCCGCGGTCAGCCCGGGGATGAACCGGAAGCTGCAGCTGTGCTCCTGCCCGCAACTGCGCACCACGGCCGCGACGTCCGGCAGCGGGGTGTCGCCGTCGAAGGCCTGCGCCACCAGCTCCTCGGCGGCCGGCTGGACCGGCGCCGCCCCGCCCGCGAACGCCGCTCCGTCCGCGAACGCCGGCCCGGCTGCCGTCCCGCCCAGCGTCAGCAGCGCGACGGCCAGCGCCGCGCCCCGCTTCACCGCTTGCTCCAGGTGCCCTCGGGGGTCCGCGCGTACACCGCGTCCGGCACCTGTCCCGGCGGCTGCGGCGCCACCTCCAGCAGGCCCGGTTTCGCCACCGACCGGCCCGGCGGGCGCAGCGACAGGCAGACGTCCGGCCGGGCGAAGGTCTGCGCGACGATGGAGCTGCCGGTGGCGATGGACGGGCTGTCCACCACCACGTTCTTGATGAACCGTCCGGTGTGGTCGACCGTCAGGATGCCGACCACCCGGGTGACGGCGTTGACGGCGCCGAACTGGATCTCGTCGTTGGCCGAGACGGTGAACACCACCCGGGTGGTCTCCTTCACGGTGGCCTGCCACTGCTTGGCGTAGGACGCCTGGAAGGCGAGTTCGAAGCTGGCCTTGGCCCCCAGGTGGAGCGCGTTGGAACCGGCCACGGTGCCGGTGACGCCCGTGGTGTTCTGGAACTTGTCCTGGGTGGTGGGGCCCTTGTCCTTGTTCGGCCCGTACTGGACGGTGCCGTTGGTGGTGTCCGTCGCCAGGCTGCCCTGCGCGGCGGCGGTCACCGTGGTGTCGATGCTGCCGGTGACGGTGGCCTTGCCGGAGATCGAGCCGCTGATGTTGTCGGTGCTGCTGCTGGCCACCGTCAGGCTGCGGTCGATCTCCATGTCGTCGCCGGTGCAGTTGATCGCCGCGTTGCCGACCGAGGCGACGGCGCTGCCGAACAGCCCGACGATCCGGTCCGTCACCCGGAACGTGCAACTGCCGGGCCGGTCGCACTGCGAGGCGACCTCCTCGGTCGAGGCCAACCTGGTGTCGCCGTCGTACGCCTCGGCCGCGGGCATCGGCGGCAGCAGCGCCGCTCCCGGCGTCCCGGCCGCGGGAGCCGCGGCCGGAGCAGGGGCACTCCCGGCGTTCCCGGCCGTCCCGGTGCTCACCGCCTCGCTGCCCTCGGCGGCCTCGGCGGCCGCGGCGGGGGCGGCCAACGGCACCAGGCCGCCCAGGACCACCAGCCCGGTCAGTGCGGCCCCGGGCAGCAGGGCCGCATGTCCACTTATCCACCTGACCGTTCGCGTGACCGTTCGCGGGCGTGCGGAACCAACCACGGACGTGCTCCTCACTCGTCGACGACCCCCGTGACCGAGCCGCCCGGGCGGGCACCGGGCCCGCGGACGACCCCCCGCGCCCATCCTCCGCGAACGGCGGATCGCGGGCGAACGGTCGTCGTCGCAGGTGCGCCATTCGATGGCACGTCACCCGGTGGGACGTCAGGACGCGTCCGCCGACGGCCGGTCGGCCCCGCCCCGGGGCCCGCTCCGGCAGCACGAACCAGCGCTCGGCCGCCGCCCGGACCCGCTCGGCGAGCACGCTGTACGGGGCACGGGTGCGCGGCCGGCCTCCCGCACCAGGCCCTCCGGGCGGTCGCGCACCCGCCACACACTCGCCGGAGCCGCCCCGGCCGCCCCGGCCGCCCCGGCCACCCCGGCCACCCCCAGGATCCGATCGAACTCCCGTCCGCCGTAGCCGAGTTCCTCCCGGACGGCGTCCGCCGGAATGCCGCTCAGTTCCAGGTCTGCCCGCCCGCTACGCCGCCCCACCGGCCTCCTCGGCCCGCTCCGCCGCCTCCTGCGCGGCCATCACCTCGTCGCCGTGTTCGAAGGCCCACGCGCCGAAGGCGTCGATGGCGGGCAGCAGGGTGCGGCCCAGCGCGGTGAGCCCGTAGGCCACGCCCGAACGGCCGGGGCCCGGCGGGCGGCGGTCGACCAGGCCGTTGTACTGGAGGCGGCGCAGCGTCTCGGTGAGCACCTTGGAGCTGATCCCGCCGATCCGCCCGCGCAGTTCGACGGGCCGGAACGGGCCCTCGCGCAGCGACCAGAGCACGACGGCGTTCCAGGTGTTGGAGAGCAGGTCGAAGGCGAGGCGGGCCCGGCAGTCGGCGAGCAGCGGATCGGCGTTCACGTACCGAATGGTGCCCGATGGCCTCCCTAGGCTCGCATCCGAGGCCCTCACCCTCACGAAGTCACCACCAACAGGCTTGGAACGAACGGGAGTCAGTCGATGCGGATCGGCATTCTGGGCACGGGCAACATGGCGGACGCACTGGGCACCCACTGGGCCCGGGCCGGGCACCGCCTCACCGTCGGCGGCCGCGACCTGGCGGCGGCCCGCCGCGCGGCCGACCGGATCGGCGGCGGGGCCCGGGCCGGCGACCTGCGCGCGGCGGTGGCGGACGCCGAAGTCGTGCTGGTGGCCCTGCCGTTCGGCCCGAGCACGGAGGTCGTCCGCACGCTCGCCGGACCGCTCGCGGGCCGGACCCTGATCGACTGCACCAACCCGGTGGGCCCGGGCTTCCGCCTGCTGACCGGCCACGGCCCGTCCGCCGCCGAGCAGTTGGCCGCCGCCGCGCCGGAGGCCCGGGTGGTGAAGGCGTTCAACCTGTGCCACCAGGACGTCTGGCGGATGTACCCGCCGGTCTTCGACGGCCGCCCCCTCGCCGTCCCGCTGTGCGGCGACGACCCCGCGGCCCTGGCCCGGGTCTCCACCCTGGTCGCCGACCTGGGCTGCACCCCGGCCCCGGCCGGCCCCCTCGACCGGGCCGCCCTGCTGGAGGCCACCGCCGCCCTCTTCATCGGCCTGTGGGTCGACACGGGCGCGGACGTCCAGGCGATCACGCCCCCGCTCACCCACGCCTTCGGACCCGCCCCGTCCGCCACCTGACCCGCCACGGCCCCCGGCCGCCGACCGAACCCGCCCGCGTCAACCACCCGTCCCCGCGCCCACCCCCGTCCCCGTCCCCAACTCCGCGCCCAACTCCGCCCAGGCCCCGACCGGCGCCCCGTCCGTCCCACTCACCCCGCCCGTCCCATCCAGCCCGTCCGGGGTGATGACGTGCAGTGCGACGTGGTCCGCACCGGCCGCCCAGTGGGCGCGGACCCGGGCCGCGAGCGTCCCGGCGTCGCCGTGGGCCACCAGGGCGTCTACGGTCTCCGGGCCCGGCGGGTCGAGTTCGCGGTGGCCGGACCGGCGGAGCAGTTCGCGCCGGTTGGGCATCGCGGCGGCGGCCAGTTGGGCGGCCGCCGCTCCGGTGGCCGCCCGGTCCGGGCCCAGCACGCACAGTTGGACGACGGCCAACAGCCGTTCGGGACCGAGGAGTCGGCGTGCTTCGCGGGTGTGCTCGACCGGCAGGCCGAACACCAGCGCGCCGTCGGCGCCGTGGGCGGCCGTCTCCAGTACGTCCCGCTCCAGCGCCGACACCAGCCGGGGCACGCGCGTCCCCGGGCTGCCGGGCGGTCCGAACGGCGCCGCGTCGAGGGCCGCCAGGTAGGCCCGGAGCGTCTCGGCGGCGGGGCGGTGGGTGTGGCCGCGCACGTCCCGGGCCAGGCTGGGGTGGCTCTCCCAGAGCGTGGTCAGGAAGCGCCCGGGGAAGGCTTCGTCGAGCGTCCGGGCCCCGGCCGCCGTCGTCACCGCGTCGCGGGCGTAGACGTCGGCCATCCCGCAGGCGACGGTGATCCGCCCGCTCGCGGCCAGCAGCAGCGCGGCCTGCGCCATCGCCTCCCGCCCGTGGGCTTCCCCGAACCACAGGGTGCCGTAGCCCAGCCGTTCGGCGGCGGCGGCCGCCCGGCGCAGCTCTACGATCGGCCACCCGTCCGCACCGCCCGCCCAGACCCCGACCCGTCCGAGCGGCGGCAGCCCCGTCGGCCCCGTCCGCCCCGGCTCCCCCGCCGCATCCGTCCGGCTCACGGCATCCCCCTGTCCGGCACGTGTGCACGTGCCGCGCGCTCGGCCCTCGGGCAGCCCATCCGCACCAACCGGGGTGGGCCCCCATTTGACGGACGCTACGATATGGAGGACCACCCCGGTTGACAAGCCGTCAGGAGTTCCGGTGCCCCAGAACCGTCCCGCCACCCCGCCGCTCCCGCCGTCCCGGCCGATGCGCGCGGACGCCCGCCGCAACTACGAGCGGATCGTGGCGATCGCGGAGCTCCTGGTGGCCGAACAGGGCGCGGAGGTCTCCCTGGAGGAGGTGGCCCGGGTCGCCGGGGTCGGCTCGGCGACGCTGCACCGGCACTTCCCGTCCCGGCAGTCCCTGCTGGAAGCGGTCTTCCGGCAGCGGGTCGCCGCGCTGTGCGCGCAGGCCGACGAACTCGCCGCCACCCGGCCCCCCGCCGCCGCGCTCACCGACTGGCTGCACGCCCTCGGCACCCACGCGGTGACCAACCGCGGCCTCGGCGCCTCCCTGCTGCGCGGCGCCCGGACGGACCCGGCCGCCGACCCGGAGTTCGGCGCCACCTGCCACGCGCTGATCACCGGCACCGGCCACCGCCTCCTCGCCCGCGCCACCTCGGCCGGCGCCGTCCGCCCGGACCTGACGATCGCCCCGCTCCTCACCCTGGTCAGCGCCATCGCCACCGCCACCGAGAACGACCCGGACGGCCCCGCCGCGACCCGCCGCCTGATCAGCCTCGCACTGACCGGCATCCACCCCGCCCCGCTGCCCCCTGCCAGCTCACCGCACCCCGCCACCTCACCGCATCCAGCCCGCTGACCGCACCCGCCCCCTCCGCCACGCCTCGGCCACCGTCTCCGCCCCGGCCGTCACAGGGCGCGCAGCAGGTGGTCCGCCGGGGCGTAGTCGATCTTCCAGTCGGTGTAGACCCCGGTCGCGCCGTCCCGGTCGCAGCGCAGCCCCACCGTCACCCAGCGGACCGCCCCCTCGGCCGTCAGCGTGAAGGCCACCGCCGCCTCGAACTCGTCGCCACCGCAAGGGCATTCGGCCATCCCGGGATCGGCCTCCTGCCAGACCTCGGCACTGTCCGCGAGGAAGGCCCGCCCCTCGCAGCGCACGCACTCCCGCCCGGCGCAGCCCTGGGTGTCGTCCACCCAGACGGTGAACACCCGCCCGCCGCACTCCTCGCACACGCACCCGCCCAGCACCCCCGGGGTGTCCCCGACGGCCTCCCGCAGGCACGCCGCCAACTCCGCGGAGACGTCCCCGCCCACACCCGTCCGCTGCTGCCGTTCCGCGCCCATGTCCCCATCCTGACAAAGCCGTCCGACATCCCCCCGGCCCCGGTCAGGCCCTGCGGCGGGCCACCAGTTCGCGGGCGGCGTCCGCGCAGTGCGGGAATCGGGGACGCCCGATTCGCTGCCGCCGACCAGGCCGGTCGCCTCGTCGTTCGGGGCGTCGAAGCGGTGCGCGTACACCGTCGCCGTGCTCATCTGCAGCCAGACCCGGGGCGGACGCGCCGCGGCGGCGATCGCCTCGCCGACCTCCCGGGCCGAGTCGACCCGGGCGTCCATCATCTGGCGGAGGTTCTCCGACGTGCAGCGGCAACCGACCGTCCGCCCACCCTGTCCGCCCCGTCTGCTATCCCTGTGCCGGTGGACACCGAACAGCCGGACCCGGCCGAACTCGCCGCCCTCCGCCGCACCTTCGCCGACCTCGACGGCGTCGCCGACCCCCTCGGCTGGCCCGCCGTGCACGCCTTCGAGGCCCGGCACGGCGTCGTACTGCCCGAGCCCTACCGCACCTTCGTCGCCGAGATCGCCGACGGCTCCCGCAGCGGCCCGCCCGACTACGGCCTGATCGGACTCGCCGCCCTCCCCTCCGACTGGGGCGCCGACCGCCCCGCCCGCGAACTCTCCCGCCCCTTCCCGCTCACCGCCGCCTGGAACTGGGAGAGCGACGAGGAGACCCCCGAAGAAGAACTCGACACCCTGGTCGAACAGGTCTGCAACGACGGCTCGATCGTCCTCGGCACCGACGGCTGCGGCATGTACTGGCACCTGATCGTCACCGGCCCCCACCGCGGCCACATCTGGTTCGTCGCCGACGTCGGCGCCACCCCCTTCGGCACCGATTTCGGCCACACCACCGCCCCCACCGGCTTCACCGCCTGGGTCACCCACTGGCACACCGGCCGCCCCTGGTTCGACGCGGACGCCTGACACCCCCTGCCGCGAACACGGCCACCTCAGCGGCAGAGCCCACCCCCTTCCCACCCAGCACCGACAACAAGGCCCCCGACGCGAGCATGGCCTCGTCGGCGACCAGGCCCCTCTCGCCCCCGCCCTCCCCACCCAGCGCCGACAACAAGGCCCCTCCCGCATCCCCTCCCCTGACTGCAAACATGGCCCCGCCGGCAACCGGGCCCGCCCCTTCCCGCCCCACCCCGCCCACCCTCGGCAACAAAGCCCCCTCCCCCTCCACGCACTCCCTCCCGCCCGACTGCAAACATGGCCCCATCGGCAACAAGGCCCGCCCCCACCCCCACCCTCGGCAACAAAGCCCCCTCCCACACACACCCTCCCGCCCGACTGCGAGCATGGTCCCGTCGGCAACAAGGCCGGAATATCGAGATGTCGACCGGGGAGACCGGATGGAGCTACGGCAGTTGCACTGCTTCGTCGCCGTCGCGGAGGAGTTGCACTTCGGACGCGCCGCCGAACGGCTGCTGCTCGGCCAGCCCGCCGTGAGCCAGCAAGTGCGGCGGCTGGAGCGGGAGTTGAGGGTCGAGCTGTTCGACCGCTCGCCGCGCCACGTGCGGCTGACCCCGGCGGGCGAGCGTTTCCTGCCGGCGGCCCGGAACGTGCTGGCGGCTGAGGACGCGGCCCGCGCCCTCGCCGCCGACCTGGCCGCGCCGACCGTGTTGCGGCTCGGCACCGTCACCGGCCTCGGAGAGCGGCTGGACGACATCCTGGACGCCTACCGCCGACAGGCCCCGACCGTGCGCGTCGAGCTCGACTCGCTCCCCGTCCGGGAGCGGCTGACCCGCCTCGCGGACGGGCGGCTCGACGCCGCGTTCGTCCGCGGCACCGTCCCGAACCAGGACCAGACCCAGGACCAGACCCAGGACCGGAACCCGGACCAAGCCCAGGACCAGGCCCCGGACCTGCGCTACCTCCCGCTCTGGCAGGACGAGTTGGTGATCGCCCTGCCCGCCGGGCACCCGCTCGCCGACCGTCCCGAGGTCGACCTCGCCGACCTCGCCACCTTGCCCCTGCTGCTGACCGAGCGCCGCAACCACCCGACCCTGGTCGACCTGGTGACGGCGGCCTGCGTGGAGGCCGGTTTTCGGCCGCTGCTCGGCCCGCCGCACAGCACCCTGCAGAACACTCTCGCCTCGATCGGCACCGGCGCCCCGATGTGGACGGTGGTGTACGCCGCCAATGCCCGGATGACCAACACCCGCCGGATCGCCTTCCGCCCGTCCCGCACCCCGCTGACCCTTCCGATGTCGCTCGCCGTCCGACGCTCCGCCCCGCTGCCCCGGCTGCTCCTCGCCACCTGCCGCAACCCCGCCACCCTCGCCCCCGCCCCTTCCCTCACCACCACCCCCACCCCCACCAGCAACGATCAGGATTCGTGATCGCTGCGAGAGCGAATCGGGTCTGGGTGCGGACGGCCGGATCCGGTGGACTGGTGTCGGCCGGAAGGACCGGCCCGCAGAACGGATCACCAGGAGTCGAAGATGCCGATCGTCACCATTCAGCAGGGCCCGCGCCAGGTCGAGCAGAAGCGCGAGCTGGTCGAGCGGATCACCACGGCCTTCGTGGAGACCCTCGAGTGCCCGGCCGAGAGCGTGCTGGTGTGGATCCAGGAGTACCCGGCCGAGAACTGGGGCAAGGCCGGCAAGCTCACCGCCGACCGGTAGCACCACCGCCCCGGGCGGCGCGCGGTGTCCGAGCACCCGCGCCCGCCCGGGACGGCCGCACCGCACCGCACCGCCTCACTCCCCCGGCGGCCGCACCCAGGGCGCCCGCCGCTGGCCCGGCTCCACCTGCTCGCGCCAGTACCGGAAGACCACCCCGGTAACGGTCTCCAGCCGCCGGGCAGCGATCAGCCCGGTCTCCGGACCCGCCCCACCCGCATCACACTCGAACGCGACCAGCACCTCCGGCAGCCCCCCAGCCACCTCGGCCACCCGTTCCACCTCGGCCGCCGTCGCCTCCCGGAACACCGGGTCCATGAAATACTCCGGGCACTGGACGAACACCGGTTCGTAGAAGCGCAGTTCGAGCCCGTGGTGGTACGACAGGTCGAAGTCCGCACCCAGCACGAACAGCCCCGGCTGCGCGGGCAGCACGTCCCACTCCCACCACGGTCCCTCCGGCAGTTCCGGCACCACCCGCACCACCCGCACCACTCCTCACCTCCCGGGGAACCGTTCCTGGACGATGACGCACTCGCCCTCGCCGACGGGCTCCTCGAAGTCGGCGAAGTAGCGTTCCAGCAGTTCGTCGGAGACGGTGACGCTGTTCGCGTCGTCCCGCCGGTTGCGGTCGGCCAGCCGGCGTCGCAGGGTCGCAAGATCGGCCTTGAGCCGGATCAGCTCCCATCGGCATCCGTGGCTCTCGATCGCGGCCTTGTACCGGTCCCGGGTGGCCCGGCTCCAGAAGCTGTAGTCGATGACGGTCGGCAGCTTCGCCTCCAGCAGGCGGATCAGCTCCTCCCACAGCTCCTGCTCGATGGCGGACTTGAGTCGCTCGTACTCCGTCGGGTCGAGGTCGGCCCCGTCGCGCCCGGTGCGCGCCCACACCACCTCGTCGATCGACAGCCGGGTGTAGCCGCGGCGTTCGAGGGCCTGCGCGTAGGTGCTCTTGCCCGAGCCGGGCAGGCCGCACATCATCACGACGAGGCCGCGTTCCGTCCCGTCCAGGTGCGGTAGAAGGCCCACTTCTTCCATGCGGGCGAGGCTAACGCGCAGGCGGGCGGTCGTGCTCGGGGTTTCCCCGGTACCGACTCGTGCCCGCCCGACCGCGTCCCCTCCCCGTCCGCCGGAGGTCAGAGTTCGTCCGCCCAGGGCGGGTTGGCTCCGGCGACGGCGACCGTCCGGGCGGCGACCCGGGCGGCGAAGGTGCAGGCGTGCTCCAGGTCCGCGGGGGTGAGGGAGTCGAGGCGGCCGCCGAGGTGGCCCTGGGCGGCGAGTGAGTGGAGCAGGCCGGCGGTGAAGGCGTCGCCCGCGCCGACGGTGTCGGCCACCGGTGTCGCGGGGGCGGGGACCTGGATCCGGTGGCCGTCTAGCGAGGCCAGCGCGCCGCGTTCGGCGAGCGTCACCACGACCAGGCGGGCGCCCGCCGCGTGCCAGCGGTCGCAGGCGTTCTCGGGGGCGGTGCCGGGCAGCAGGGTGTGCAGGTCGTCCTCACTGAGGCGCAGCAGGTCGGCCAGGGCGCACCAGCGGTCGAGCCGCTGCCGGTAGGTGTCGGGGTCGACCAGCAGCGGGCGGACGTTGGGGTCGACGGAGACGGTGGTGTGCGGGCGGGCGGCGGCGAGCAGGTCCTCGATCCGCGGGCCGCCGGGTTCGCGGACCAGGGCGAGCGAGCCGGTGTGCAGGCACACCGAGCCGTCCTGGCGGGCGGTGGCGAGTTCGGTGCCGGTCCACTGCCAGTCGGCGGTGGCCTCGGCGTGGAAGGAGTACTCGGCGCGGCCGTCGTCGTCGAGTGCGGCCACGGCCAGGGTGCTGGGTTCGGTGGCGGTGACGGTACCGGTCAGGTCGACGCCGGAGCCGGTCAGGTGGGCGCGGAAGAGGGCGCCGAACGGGTCGGCGGAGATCCGGCCGACGAACCTGGTCGGCGTGCCGAGCCGGGCCAGGGCGACGGCGGTGTTCGCCGGGCCGCCACCGGGCAGCACCCGCAACGCGAGTTCGCCCGACCGGGCCCCGCCGCGTTCGACGAAGGCGTCGGCGACGCACTCGCCGACCACGGTGATCTGCCGACCTGCCACGGCCATCTGCCGACCTGCCATCGAAACCAGCCTCCCAACAGGGCGAACGCACATCCGGCGGTCCGGACTCCATCACCGCGACCCGCCCGTAGTCAACGCGCGGACCACCGCCCGGGTCACCCCGGCGGTACCGGTCCGGCGCCGATGTACGTTTCAGCTGTACGTTTCAGCTGTACGTTTCAGCGCACCGGAGTGGACAGCCACCTTCAAGTGGGAGCGCTCCCAAAACTCTTGACGACCTAGCACCCCGTCTGGCTTCATATGGCAAGCCCGTACGGGCAGTCAGTGGGAGCGCTCCCGATCTTCCCCCACCACGACCGGCCGCCCCACCCCGTCCGCCCCACGGGCCGCACGACCGAACACCGCACACGTCACGAACATCACGAACGTCTCGGACCACCCCACCCCCACCGGACGCCCCCACCCGCGTCCAGAGAGGAACGAGACCCATGCGCCTCCAGCTGCGCCGGCGCCTGTCGCGCCGGTTGGCGGGCTGTGCCGCGGCCCTGGCCGCCGCGCTCGTCACCACGCTCGCCGCCCCGGCGGCACCCGCGGCCCAGGCCGCCACCACCAATGCCGGCTCCGCCACCACGGCCGCCGCGTCCACCGCCGGAGCCGGCTACTGGCACACCAGCGGCCGGCAGATCCTGGACGAGGCCGGGAACCCGGTGCGGATCGCGGGCATCAACTGGTTCGGCTTCGAGACCTCCAACTACGTGCCCCACGGGCTGTGGAGCCGCGACTACAAGTCGATGATCGACCAGATGAAGTCGCTGGGCTACAACACCATCCGGATGCCGTACAGCGACGACATCTTCAAGGGCACCACCCCGTCCAGCCTGAACACCTCCGGCGGGATGAACGCCGACCTGGTCGGCCTGAGCTCGCTCGGCGTGATGGACAAGCTGGTCAACTACGCGGGCAGCATCGGCATGAAGGTCATCCTGGACCGCCACCGTCCGGACTCCGCCGGGCAGTCGGCGCTCTGGTACACCGCCTCGGTACCGGAGACGACCTGGCTGGCGAACCTCAAGTCGATCGCCGCCCGGTACGCGAACAACCCCGCCGTGATCGGCATCGACCTGCACAACGAGCCGCACGACCCGGCCTGTTGGGGCTGCGGCGACCAGGCCACCGACTGGCGGCTGGCCGCCCAGCGCGGCGGCGAGGCCGTGCTGTCGGCCAACCCGAAGCTGCTGATCTTCGTCGAGGGCGTGCAGAGCTTCAACGGCAGCTCGTACTGGTGGGGCGGCAACCTGCAGGGCGCGGGGCAGTACCCGGTCCAACTGAGCGTCCCCAACCGGGTGGTGTACTCGGCGCACGACTACGCGACCAGCGTGGCGCAGCAGACCTGGTTCTCCGACCCGAGCTTCCCGTCGAACATGCCGGGCGTCTGGGACAAGAACTGGGGCTACCTGTTCAACCAGAACATCGCGCCGGTGTGGGTCGGCGAGTTCGGCACCACGCTCCAATCCACCGTCGACCAGGCGTGGTTGAAGGCGCTGGTGCAGTACCTGCGGCCGACCGCGACGTCCGGCGCGGACTCCTTCCAGTGGACGTTCTGGTCGTGGAACCCCAACTCCGGTGACACCGGCGGCATCCTGAACGACGACTGGACGACGGTCAACACGGTCAAGGACGGCTACCTGGCCTCGATCAAGGCGCCCGGCTTCGGCTCCTCCACCGGCGGCAACCCGGGCGGCGGCGACGTCCAAGCCCCGTCCGTCCCGGGCGGGTTGACGGTCGGCGCCACCACGGCGAGCAGCGTGTCGCTGTCCTGGACGGCGTCCACCGACGACACCGCGGTCACCGGCTACGACGTGTACCGCAACGGCACGAAGGTCGGTTCGCCGACCGGAACCTCCTACACCGACAGCGGGTTGAGCGCGGCAACGGCGTACAGCTACACCGTCCGGGCGAAGGACGCGGCGGGCAACGTCTCGGCGGCCTCGGCCGCGGTGACGGCGACCACCGCGACGGCCGGCGGCGGGACGAACGCCGGGTGCTCGGCGGCGGTCAGCCTGAACGACTGGGGCAGCGGCCTGACCGCGACGGTCACCGTGACCAACACCGGCACCACGGCCGCCACGGGCTGGCAGGTCTCCTGGACGTGGCCCACCAGCCTGCAGATCACCAGCAGTTGGAGCGCGAACGTGACCCGCAGCGGGCAGACCGTCACCGCGACGAACCTGCCCTACAACGGGGCGCTGGCCCCAGCGGCGTCCACCTCGTTCGGCGTCCAGGCGACCCGGACCGACGCGTCGGCCGCGGCCACCGCGACGGCGGTGTGCACCGCCACCTCCTGACCGGCTCCCCCTCAGCAGGCCCGTCCGCCGCCGACCGGTTCCTCCGGTCGGCGGCGGACGCGTTCGCACGGCGGAGCGGGACGGTTCAGCCGGTACGGCGGAGCGGGACGGTTCAGCCGGTACGGCGGGCCTCGAGGAAGCCGGAGCCGTCGAAGCTCCCGGTGGACGGCAGTCGGCGTCCGAGCGCGTCGGCGAGCGCGGTGATGGCGGTGTACTCGGTCCGCCAGCCGTGGGCGTCCAGCCAGTCGGCGGTGCCGGCGCCGAGGCCGCCGCGCCACAGCGCGGTCATCTCGGCGAGCGGCCCCTCGGCGGTGACCTGCGAGACGTCGCGGCCCTGCTCGGTCAGCAACCGGCTGCCGGGGGCGGAGAGTTCGCCGACGGTGGTGAGCAGCCGCTCGGCCTGGTCGGCCTCCAGGTAGACCAGCAGGCCCTCGGCCAGCCAGGCGGTGGGCTGCCCGGGGTCGAAGCCGGCCGCGACCAGCCGGTCCGCCCAGTCGGGGTCGGCCAGGTCGGCGGGCAGCGCGGTGCGGGCGCAGGCCGCGACGGCCCCCTGCTCGTCGAGGACCTCCTGCTTGAAGTCGAGGACGGGCGGCAGGTCGACCTCGAACAGCCGGGTGCCGGTCGGCCAGGCCAGCCGGTAGGCGCGGGTGTCGAGCCCGGCGGCGAGCAGCACCACCTGGCCGGCGCCGGCCGCGAGCAGCCGGTCGTCGTAGAAGCGGGTGCGCATGATGCCCCGGGCCACCAGCCACTGGGCGAGCGGCCCGGCCGGTCCGGCGGTGGGCATCGGGGTGCCGGAGGCCGCGATGAACGCCAGGGCGTAGGGATCGGTGAACAGCGGGTCCGGCCGGCTGCTCTCGTAGGCCCGGACCCGGGCCACCGAGAGCGCGGTGCGCGAGACGGGGCTCAACCGGGCGGCCCGGGGCGCGTCGGGGCCTGGGCCGGGTTCGGGTTCCGCGGGCTCGTTCGTCGTCATGCCCGCCAAACTACATCGCCACAGATGCATCCGTGAAGATACATCTGCGCCGATGGACGATGGATACGTCGGCACCCGCTCCCCGTGCCCCGGCCCCGACCTCGGCCCATCAGTTCCAGTACATCAGTCCTGATGCATCAGCACCGATGCAGTGGCGCGCTAGCCTGTCCGCCATGGACGGCGTACGACTTCTGCGACTGGGCAAGCGGCTGACCGAACTGGGCCGGGCGATGGTCACCGAGCACGCCTCGGCGACGCTCACGCCGGGCGAGATCGCGGTGGTCTCCGACGTGTACCAGCACCCGGGCAGCTCGGTGCAGGACATCCGGGTCCGCACCGGCTTCGCCCAGAGCCACGTCTCCACCTCGGTGGCCCGGCTGCGCGAACGCGGCCTGCTGGACGCCGAACCCGACCCCGCCGACGGCCGCCGCACCCTGCTGTCCGTCTCCGCACCCGCCCGCGACTACGTCCGCGCCCGGGCCGCCCGCCCCGCCGAACCGCTCCTCGCCGCGGCCCTGCCCGACCCCGCCCAGGCCCGGCGGGCCGCCGAACTGCTCGACGAACTCGCCACCCTGCTGCTCCCCGCCCCGCCACCGCCCGCCCCCTGACCCGGCCCGCCCCCTGGCCCGGCCCGGCCCGCACCGGCCCCGCCGATCAGGGCAACGGCGCGGCCGCCGGACGGGCGGGCCCCGCCACCGTCGGTGAGCATGGAACGGACCGAACGCCCATCGGGTCCGAGCCCAGCCCAGCCCAGCCCAGCCCACGGAGGCCGTGAATGATCCAGATCGCCGACATCAGGGAGTGGCGCAGCCACGACGTGGTCGACCAGGACGGCAAGAAGATCGGCAGCCTGGAGAACATCTACGTCGACACCGCCACCGACGCACCGTCCTTCGCCACCGTGACGATCGGCCTGCCCGGCCGGCACCGTCTGGTGTTCGTGCCGGTCGCGGACGCGGTGGCCGGCCCCGGCTACCTGCGGGTGCCGTTCAACCGCGGCGACGTGAAGAACGCCCCGTCCATCGGCACCGACGACGTGCTCACCGCCGAACAGGAGCCCGAGGTCTTCGCCCACTACCACCTCGACTACGCCACCGGCGCGGGCGGCGAACGCCGCCTGGCCCGCCGCTGAACCCCGCCGCTGAACCCCGCGGGCGGGCCGGTCGGGGGTCCGGCCCGCCTCAGGCCGACAGCAGCCCGGCCAGCCCGCCGTCCCAGTCGATCCGCTCCGACTCGCCGCCCAGCGGCACCGCCTCGGCGGTGGCGGCCAGGAACGCCGCGAGTTCGGCGCGCCCGACGGTGAGCACCACCGCGGCGGCCCCGCGCCCGAGCGCCAGGCCCAGGCAGTCGCCGTCGAGCGGCGCGCAGCGGATGTCGCCCTCCCCGACCGGCCCGTGCAACGCGGCCAGCAGCGTCTCCCGGGACAGCACCCAGCTGGCCCCGGCGGCACGCGGACCGAAGTCGAGGCGCACCGCGTACGGGTCGTCGGGCAGGTAGCGCCAGTCGGTGTCGAGGGCGACGGCGCTGCCGTCGGGGGCGAGCAGGTGCAGGACGAGCTGCTCGGTGACGGGGCCCATGGCGGTGCTCCCTTCCGGGTCGTTTCCGTGGTGCACGGGGGGTTCGGACGGTTCAGGCGGTCCAGGCGGTCCAGGCGGTCCAGGCGGTCCAGGCGGTTCAGGCGGCGAGGTGCTGCCGGTGGTCCTCGACGTGGGCCTTGAAGGCGGCGAGTTCGTCGATGACCCGGCGGTCGGTGAAACCGAGGCCCTCGACCAGGTGGTCCCACAGGCCGTGCGGTTCGGTGTCGAGCTGGAGCATCAGCCGGGTGGCGTGGTCGGTGACGCGGTGGAAGGTGACGACTCCGGAGTGCCCGGGCAGGTCGGGACCGCCGCTCCAGGCGATCCGGTCGGGCGGCAGCACTTCGGTCGCGGTGGCGCCGCGGTCGGCCCCGCCGCGCATGCAGGCGGGCAGCGACGAGCGGGCGGTCCACTCGCGGTAGACGGTGCCGATCGGCGCGTCGATCTCGATGGATTCCTCGATCCGGCCCATGGGTGTTCCCTCCTCCTCCGGAACATCCGGAACGCAGCGGGCGTCCCGAACATCCCGGAACATCCTGTAACGTCCGGAGCGCGGCCGCCGGGTGCGGTCCGCGTCCGGGACCCGTCTGCCCCTCCCTCCGCCGCGCATGCACGTTCGAGCGGACCGTTCGCCGAACCCCGCCGCCCGGAAACCGCCCCGGAACCACCCCGGGAGTAGTCTTCACAGAATGTCCACACGGGCAGCAGGCATGAGCGGCGATTGCCCGGGTACCCGGGGACGGACTGGCCGGAGACGAGGAAAGGACTGGCATGCGCGTGCCCACTGATGAACTTCTCCTGACCGCCCCCATCGAGGCTGACTCCGACCGACTCGGAGCGCCCTCCGCCGTACCGGCCCCCAGGGCCGCCGCGGCGGACGTCCGCGTCCCGGGGCTCGACCCGGAGCTGACGGCGCTGCTCGCCGACCCCGCCCACACCACGCCCACCGACGCCCGCGAGCTGACCCGGGTGCTGCTGCGGCGGCTGGCCGACCTGGAGGAGGGCACCCGGGAGTTCAGCTACGTCCGCTCCACCCTGATCGAGCTGAACCTGACCCTGGTCCGGTTCGCCATCCGCCGCTTCGGGCACAGCAAGGAGCCGTACGAGGACCTGCTGCAGGTCGGCTCGGTCGGCCTGATCAAGGCGATCGACCGGTTCGACCCGCACCTCGGCGTCGAGTTCACCACGTACGCGGTGCCCACCATCGTCGGCGAGATACGGCGCCACTTCCGGGACACCACCTGGTCGGTGCACGTGCCGCGCCGCCTGCAGGAGCTGCGCCTGGACCTGGCGAAGGCGCAGGACGCGCTGGCCCAGACGCTGGACCGGGAACCGACCGTCGCCGACCTCGCCGAGCACCTCTCGATCTCCGAGGAGGAGGTGATCGAAGGGCTGACCGCCGCGAACGCGCACACCGCGGGCTCCCTCGACCTGACCTCCCCGGGCGAGGGCGACGGGCAGCAGCCCGCCGAGCGGCTCGGCCGGGTGGACGGGCGGTTCGCGCTGGTGGAGAACCTGGTCGCGCTGAAGCCGCTGATCGCCGAACTCCCGGAGCGGGACCGGGAGATCCTGGCGATGCGGTTCGGCGAGGACCTCACCCAGTCACAGATCGGCGCCCGCCTCGGCCTGTCCCAGATGCACGTGTCCCGGCTGCTGTCCCGGACGCTGGCCCGGCTGCGCACCGGTCTCGACGCGACGGACTGACAGCCCGTCGATTCTCGTTGCTGCGACGGCTTCTGCCGTCCGCACCTCCCGCACCGGGCACCCCCGTCTCGACCGCCGTGCCCGCCGGTGCGTAAGGTCGAGGCAGGTCGGTCGAAGGAACAGGACGAGGATGCCAGCCGAGAACATGCCCGTAGCCCCTCTGGCGGTCGACGTCCGGCGCACGCCCTCCAGAGCCGCCGTGTGCGTGCTCTCCGGCGATCTGGACATCGAGACCCTGGCCCCCGCCCGGGAGGCGCTCGACCTGCTGGTCGCCGAGCGTCCCCGTGCGCTGGTCGTCGATCTCGGACGGGTCGACTTCTGCGACTCGTCCGGGCTGAACCTGCTGCTCCAGACCAGGATGGCCGCCGCCGACGAGGGGCTGTCCTTCCAACTGGCGGCGCTCTCCGGGCCGGTCCGGCACCTGCTCGAACTGACCGGCGCGAAGGCCGTGTTCACCATCCACGAGACGGTGGACGCGGCCCTCGCGGCGGACGGCTGACCGGGCCGCCGTGCCTCCAGCCACCAGCCGCACCCGCACACCGTCGGCCGCACCGGGCATAATCCGGGCACGGCCGGGAAACCGAACCGTGAGAGCGAACCGTGAGAGCGCCGTCGAGAACGAAGGGAACCCGCACGTGACACCGAGCCGGGGCACCCTGGACGGCGACCGTCCGGACGCCGGGTCGGCGCTGCCCCCGGCGGGCAGCGCCGACGCCTGCGACTGGCGGGCGTCCCGCGCCCGGTCGCCCGGGCCCGGGCGTTCACCGCGGAGGCGCTGGGCGACTGGTCCTGGGCGGCGCCGCCCGACCCGGACCTCGCCGAGGACGTCGTCCTGCTGGTCGCCGAACTGGTCGGCAACGCCATGCTGCACGCCGGCGGCCCGCTCGAACTGGTCCTCGACGCGACGCCCGAGCGGCTGCGGATCGAGGTCTCCGACACCTCCGAGGTGCTGCCCACACTGCGCACCCCGCACCGCCCCGGCCTGCCCGGCGGGCACGGGCTGTACATCGTGCAGCGCACCGCCGACCGCTGGGGGGCCGACCTGCACGCGCAGGGCAAGTCCATCTGGGCGGAGATCGACGTCGCCCGGCTGCTCGCGTAGCCGTCGGCCCTCCGGCCATCCGGCCGTCCGGCTTCAGCTGTACCCCGCGCACGGCGGAGGCGGTCCCCGTACCTTCCGGGGACCGCCTCCGCCGTGTTGTCGCCGCGCTCTCCGGGCCGCGCCCGTACGCGGTCAGCGGACGCGGTTGCGCCGGCGGCGGCGCAGCATGCTGCGCCGCTCCTCCTCGGTGCAGCCGCCCCAGACGCCGTAGCGTTCGCGGGCGGCCAGCGCGTGCCGCAGGCAGCGTTCGCGGACGGGGCAGCGCGCGCAGACGGCCTTGGCGGCGCGGTCGCGGTCCTCGTGGGCCTGGCCGCGCTCCCCGGCCGGGTGGAAGAACAGCTGGGAGTCGGCGGCGCGGCAGGCGCCGGCGAACTGCCAGTCCCACTCCTCCTCGACGGCGCCGGGCAGGCGCGAGATCACGGTCATCGGGTGCTCCTTCCGTCGGACGGTCCGACCAGCGGTGAACAGCCGGTCAGATGAACGGATGTTCTGTCCGTCTAACCGCGATCCGTCGGCCGAAGCACCCGTCCCGGCCGGAAGCACCCATTCCGACCGGAAGCACCCGTCCGGGCCGGAAGCACCGGTTCCTACCGGAGCGCCCGCTCCTCCGGGGGCGCCCTGCCCGGCGCAGCCGCTCAGCCCTCCTCGGGCTCGGGCGGCGAGGAGACCGGCACGGCGAACTCGGGGCCGTCCTCGGGGGACTTCTCGCTCTCGTCCGGCGGCGGCGAGCCCTCGGCGGTCATCCGGGCCTCCGGGGTCTCGGTGGGCGGCCACTCGTCGGCCGGCGCGCCCTCGTGGGTCCCGTGCGTGTGCTGCTGCGACATGCTCTCTCCCGCGGCTTCGTCTCGGCCCCCCTCTTCTCTCCATCCTGGCCCCCGCGGCGCACCACCGCCCCACCCGGAGCCCGGCGGCCACCGGCGTGTCGGGACCGCCGCGCCCGGGCCGGGGTACGCGGAGCGGGCCGGGGTACGCGGAGCGGGCCGGGGTACGCGGAGCGGGCCGGGACGGGTGCCGGCTGGCGGGTTCGGCGGGGACGGGGCACGGTGGTGGGACGGGGGGTGCCGTGCACCGCCGCGAGAGGAGAGGCCATGTCGTCGAAGCGCCGCCGCAAGAAGAAGGCCCGCGCGAGGCGCGGAGCGAACCACCGCCGTCGGCCCCAGTGCTGACCGCGGGACGCCCCGCCCCCGCCGTCGACCACTGACGACGCCGAAGCGGCCGCCGCACCGGAACCCCAGCCCCGGTGCGGCGGCCGCTTCACC
Source organism: Kitasatospora sp. YST-16 (assembly GCF_026802215.1). NCBI lineage: Bacteria > Bacillati > Actinomycetota > Actinomycetes > Kitasatosporales > Streptomycetaceae > Kitasatospora > Kitasatospora sp. YST-16. The sequence continues at coordinate 7,030,877 of NZ_CP113837.1, read as the reverse complement.
GTGTCCGGCCCCGCCGCCACCGCTGCCCCGCCGCCCCACTACCTGCCACCTGCTCTACCTGCTACCTGCGCTCAGTGCTACCTGCGCTCAGTCGCGCGCGGCGCCCGCCCGGGCGGTCGGGGTGCCGGCGGCGCGGGCCGTCGCGGCGGCCCGGATCGGGGACAGGCCGCACGCCCAGACCATGACCGTGCCGAGCAGCCGGGCCAGCGGCCGGTCCCAGAGCCGGCGCACGGCCCAGGGGCGGTGGATGCCGAGGCCGCGGCGGGCCCAGCCGGGCAGCAGGCCGACGGCCGCGTTGGTGAGGACCCGGACGGCGAGGCGTTCGCGCCGGGTGCGGCCGAAGTCGCGCAGCAGGGCGACGGCCTCCAGCGCCTCCGGGGTGGCATGCAGCGCGCCGCGCACCCCGGCCAGGTAGCGGGCGAGTCCGGCGCGCGAGACGGGGACGCCGTCCGCGCCCAGGAGTTGGCCGATCTGGGCGACCTCGGCAAGGTAGTCGTCGCTCTCCGGCCCGCTCAACCTCCCGTGCCCGGCGAAGACTTGGTAGCCGGCCAGGAAGCAGGCGGCCTCCGCGGTGTGCACCCAGCACAGCAGGTCGGGGTCGTCGGCCCGGTACGGGCGGCCCTCGGCGTCCCGGCCGCGGACGTGGCCGTGGATGCGGCGCACGCCCGCGATCGCGGCCTCGGCGGCGGCGGAGGAGCCGAGCGTGGTGGTGGAGACGAAGCGGGCGGTGCGGTGCAGCCGGCCGACCGGGTCGGTGCGGTAGTCGGAGTGCTCGGCGACGGCGCGCATCGCCACGGGGTGCAGCGACTGCAGCATCAGCGCGGCGAACCCGCCGACCAGCATCCCGGCCGGGTGCGCGTGCACCCGCCACACCACGCTGGCGGGCCCGAACAGCCCGGGGTCGCCGGCCGGCCGGTCGTAGCGCTCCAGGTGCAGGTCGGCGCCGTGCACCGTGGAGTTGATCTCCCGCAGCAGTCGGCGGCGCACCGCCTCCACCGGCCGCCGCCACCCGGCGCCCGGTGCGATCCGTCCGGCCGCCACCCGCCCGTCCGCGACCCGTCCGTCCGTCATCCCGCACCGCCGTTCCCCGGTCCGCCCCGGCCGCGCTCCGGCCGCTCGCCGCCACCCTACGTCGGGGCGGTGCCCGGGCGGGACGGTCCGGACGGGACGGAAAGCGCCGGAGGGCGGGGACGGAAACGGGGCTGACAGTTCGCCGATCGGCGGCTACGATCACCGACGATGACTACGCATGGATTGGAGGTCCCGTCCTGCCGAAGTGAGTGCTGATGCACGACACTTCCCTCCTGGACGAGGACACTCGGAACAGTTTCTGGTCGCGCGTGCGGCGTTTCGCCGTCCCCCCGACCATGATCGATACCGCCACCGCCCGCCGTGCGCTGGGCGATTGGGGCGGGGCCTGCGCGGCGGCCGGTTGCGATCCGGAGTTCGAGCTGCGCGCCGTCTCCCGTACGTACGGGGCGGAGCTGGCCGGACGGCTCCGGGCCGACCTGCGGCAGTTGGCCCCGGACCTGCTGCGCTGGCACCTACCCCGGACGGCCCCCGACGGGCTGCTGCGGCCCGGGCTGACGCTGACCCTGGCGCGCTACCCGCGCGACGGGGACGCGGCGCCGCTGCACCTGGTGGCCCGGACGGCACCCGCTCACGCGGCGGCGGCCCAGCGCGTCGCGCTCGCGCTGTGGGACGCCGACGCCCGCCCACCCGGACGGCCCCGGTCCCGCCCCGACCCGCGCTTCCGCCTGGACCTGCACCGGCACCTCTGGGACGCCCACCGCGCCCCCGAACTCGCCAACCGCACCGCCGACCTGACGGACAGTCAGTTCGCCGATGCGGCATGGGAGTTCGAGGCCGGGCTGCTGCGTACGGCGGACGGCCTGCCCGCCGGAGCCCCCGTCGCGGTACGGCTCGCCCACCGGCGGTACCTGCTGCTCGGCGCACCCCCGGACACACCGCCGCAGGTGCCGCGCATCCCGCCCGGCCACCCGGTCCTGCCGGACGCCGCGACGTGGACGCCGCCCGACCTGCTGCTGCTCCGCACGGGGCTGCTCGGGCCGGACGCGCTGCACCCGCTGGTGGCCGCCGCACTCGTCCCCGGCCACCGGCCCGTCCAGGACTCCCGGAGCCAACGACCGGGCGACGATGGGGTGTTGACGGTGCAGTGCCGGGGCGTGCCACACCGGATCGCGGTGGTCGACGGGGTGCTCGTCCCGCTCGACCACGACCCGGAGCAGCTGCGGCGCGAGGAGGCCCTGGCGGCGTTCGGCGGCCCGCCGCTGCCCTGCCTGCGGGCGATCGACCGCGCGCACCGGCAGCCGGAGGACCTGGACAGTATCCGGCAGCGCCTGCTGCACGGCGACCGGGCCGGAGCGCTCGCCGCCGTGCGCCAACTCATCGGCCCGGAAGCCGTCCTGCGCGACGGGGCGCTCTCCGAAGCCCTGGACGACGACACCCGCCGACGCCTAGTCGGCAGCCTGCACACGGTCGGCCTCGGCCCCGGCGACAGCCGCTTCCACGCCATTCCCGTTCCCCTTCCCCACACCCCGCGCCCGCACGGCCGCACCCACCGACAACGCCTCCGGCCGCCCCGCCCACTGCGGCACCCCTGGCGGCACTGACCGCGCGCCGGCCGCCAACGCCTCCGGCCGCCCCTGTCGGCGGGCCGCACCACGGCCCCGCCGCGCCCCCGCACGCCTTCTCCCCGTCCCCGAGCACCCAGGTGGATCACCCATGACTTCTTCCCCTTCCCTCTCCTCCTCCGCTTCCCCCTCCATCTCCCCTTCGCCCCAACTCGCGCTCGCCGAACGGCTGCTGGGCCTCCTCAAGGAGTCCGCCACCGAGCCCCGCCAGGACCTGCAGATCGAGGCGCTGACCCTCGCGGTGGCCGCCGACCTGCCGGTGCTGCTGTGGGGCGAGCCCGGCATCGGCAAGACCGCCGCGCTGACCCAGCTCGCCACCGAACTCGACCTGCCGCTCACCACGGTGATCGCCAGCGTCCACGAGCCGTCCGACTTCTCCGGCCTGCCGGTGATCGGCGACGACCCCGCCGTGCAGGGCGTGCCGCTGGCGCCGCCGGACTGGGCGGTGCGGCTGGTGCGGCAGGGCCGCGGGCTGCTGTTCCTCGACGAGCTGTCCACCGCCCCGCCGGCCGTGCAGGCCGCGCTGCTGCGCCTGGTGCTGGAGCGGCGCATCGGTGCGCTGCAACTCCCGCCGGGGGTAAGGATCGTGGCGGCGGCGAACCCGCGCGGCTCGGCCGCCGACGGCTGGGAGCTGAGCGCCCCGCTGGCCAACCGCTTCGTCCACCTGGACTGGGTGCACGACGCCGAGGTGGTGGTGCGCGGCCTCGGCGGGGTGTGGCCGCGCGCCGAGCTGCCCCGGCTCGATCCCGAACGGCTGCCCGCCGCCGTGGAGTTCGCCCGCCGCGCGGTGTGCGGGCTGCTCACCGTCCGGCCCGAGCTGACCCACCGGCTGCCGAGCGCCGAGACCAGGCGCGGCCGGGCCTGGCCGTCGCCCCGCAGCTGGGAGATGGCCATGCGGCTGCTCGCGTTCGGCTCGGCGGCCGGCTCCTCCCGGGAGGTGCTGTCGTTGCTGGTGCGCGGCACCGTCGGCGACGGCCCGGGCCTCGAACTGCTGGCCACCGTCGACCGGTTGGACCTTCCCGCGCCCGAGGACCTGCTCGCCGACCCGGCCGCCGCCGTCCTGCCGCAGCGCGGCGACCTGCGGCAGACCGTGCTGGACGGGGTGGTGGCCGCCGTCCGGTCCCGTCCGACCCGCGAACGCTGGGACGCCGCCTGGGCGTTGATGGCCCGGGCGCTGGAGAGCAGCCCGCCGGACGTGCTGGTGGTGCCGGTGACCACGCTCGCCTCGCTGCGCCAGGACGCCTGGGAGGTACCGGAGTTGATCAACCGTTTCACGGGCGCGCTCCAGGTCTCCCGCCGGGCCGAACGCTCGGCGGCCCGGGTCCCGGCCGTCGCGGGCCGCCGATGAACGCCCCGGTGAGCGACCCGGTGAACGCCCCGACGGGTGCGCCGGCGGGTGCACGGGCGGGTGCGCCGCCGCTCGCGCTGGACACCGAGAAGCTGTTCGCGGCCCGGCTGCACGCCGTCCGGGCCCGCCCGTACCTGGCGACGGCGCTGTTCGCCATGCACGTGGTGGAGTCGTCCCGGGTGCCGACCATGGCGGTGGACCGGCACTGGCGCTGCTACGTCTCGCCCCGCTTCGTCGAACGCACCTCGGAGGAGGTGCTGGCCTCGGTCTGGGTCCACGAGGTCTCGCACCTGCTGCGCGACCACGCCCGGCGCGGCGACCGGCTGCTGCGCGCGATGGACCGCGAGGGGCCCGGCGCCCGCCTTCAGGTCAACCTGGCGGCGGACTGCGAGATCAACGACGACGCGTTCGGCGACGGCCTGGTCCGGATCCCCGACGCGGTCTACCCGGACACCCTCCGGCTGCCCGCGAACCAGCTGATGGAGCAGTACGCGCGGCACTTCTCCCTGGACAGCGAGTACCAGCACCTGGTGTGGCTGGAGTGCGGCAGCGGCGCGGACGGGTGGGAGCGGGAGTGGGACCTCGGCCCGGACGGCGCGCACGGCCTGAACGACCAGGAGCGCGACCTGGTCCGCTTCCGGGTCGCCCGGGGCATCACGGCCCGGCCCGGCCGGGCCCCCGCGGGCTGGCGGCGCTGGGCCGACGAGGTGTTCCACCCGCCGCAGCCGTGGCGGCAGTTGCTCGGCGCGGCGATCCGCTCCACGGTCGCGGCGGCGGGCGCCGGCGAGGACTACAGCTACGGCCGCCCGTCCCGCCGCTCGACCAGCCTGCCCGGGGTGGTGCTGCCCTCGCTGCGCCGCCGCCCGCCCCGGGTCACGGTGGTCGTCGACACCTCCGGTTCGGTCAGCGACCGCGAGTTGGGCTCGGCGCTGCTGGAGACCGCGGCAATCCTGCGCGCACTGGACGGACGGCGCGACCTGGTCTCGGTGATCTCCTGCGACGCGGCCGCCCGGACGGTCCGGGAGGCCGCCGCCGACAGCGGCTGGGTCCTGATCGGCGGTGGCGGCACCGACCTGCGCAACGGCTTCAGCACGGCACTGCGCCGCCGCCCCGCCCCCGACGTCATCGTCGCCCTGACCGACGGCCAGACCCCCTGGCCGAGCTCCCCGCCGCCCTGCCGCACCGTCATCGGCCTGTTCCCCCGCCCGTACACCGGCTCCGCGGCCGACGACGAGGACAACCCCGACTACCGGCCGGACACCCCGCCGGACTGGGCGAAGGTGGTCACCCTCTCCTGACCCGCCTGCCTTGCCTGCCCGGCGGCCGCGGCTCAGAGCGGGCGGAAGCGCAGCGTGTCGCCGGGGCGGGCCTGCGCGGCCGCGTCGAGGTCGGCACGGCGGACCACCGCGACGACCGGGTACCCGCCGGTGACGGGGTGGTCGGCGAGGAACAGGATCGGGCGGCCGGACGGCGGCACCTGCAGCGCGCCGCGCACCATGCCCTCGGAGGGCAGCTCGCCGCTCCGGGCCCGCTCCAGCGCGGGACCGTCCAGCCGCATGCCGACCCGGTCGCTGTCGCCGGTCACGGTGTACGGCTCCCCGTACAGGGTGCGCAGCGCGGCGGCGGTGAACCAGTCGTCGCGCGGCCCGGGGACGACGTGCAGCACCAGCGGCCCGGCCGGTTCGCGCCGCGGGGCGTGCTCGGCGGCGGGCCAGCCGGTGGCGGCGGTGCCGACGGGCAGCAGCCGACCGACGGCCAGCCGTTCGGGGCCGAGGCCCGCGAGGGTGTCGGTGGCACGGGAGCCCAGCACGGCGGGAACGTCCAGGCCGCCGCGGACGGCGAGGTAGACGCGCAGGCCGCGGGTCGGCGTACCGAGGCGCAGCCGGGCCCCGGCGGGCACCGTGAACGGGGTGCGTCCGGCGACCGGGCGCTCGTCCACCCGGGCCGGGCAGTCGGCTCCGGCGAGAGCACAGGTGATGGTGCGGTGAAACTCCAACTCGACGCCGCCGAGCGGCATTTCGAGCCCGGCGACGTCCTCCGGGTTGCCGACCAGCCGGTTCGCGAGACGCAGCGCACCCCGGTCAGCCGCCCCGGAACGCCCCACTCCGAGCGCCGCCAACCCGGGACGCCCCAGATCCTGCACGGTGGCACCGTACCCGGCCCGCACCACCAGCAGCCCGGCCGCGACCTCGTTCACCCGTGCCCTCCCTCGTCTTCGCCCACGTCTCCCTCTCCCCCGCAGTCTCCCCCTCCCCCTCCATCTCCTCCCGCGCCATCTCCTCCCCCGCCGTCGACCGCGACGAAGCGCACGGCGGTGCCGGGGCGCAGCCGGGTGGGCGGGTCGGCGGTGGTGTCCCAGAGCGGGAGGTTGGTGGTGCCGAGCAGTTGCCAGCCGCCGGGCGAGGTGCGGGGGTAGACGCCGGTGTACTCGTCGGCGACGGCGACCGCGCCGGTGGGGACGCGGGTGCGGGGTTCGGCGCGGCGGGGGACCCGCAGGCGCGGGTCGAGGCCGGTGAGGTAGGCGAAGCCGGGGGCGAAGCCGCAGAACGCGACGCGGTAGTGCCCGGCGGTGTGGCGGGCGACGACCTGGCCCGGGGTGAGTCCGGTGAGGCGGGCGACTTCGGCGAGGTCGGGGCCGTCGTAGCGGACCGGGATCAGCACCGTCTCGGCGGCTTCGGCGGGCGGGGCGGCGCGCAGCGGCAGCGCGGTGACGGCGGCGCGCAGGCGCTGCCAGTCGGTGGCGGCCGGGTCGTAGTGGACCAGGACGGTGCGGGCGGCGGGGACGAGTTCGCCGACGCCGGCGGGCGGGGTGTCGCGCAGGGCGGCGTGCAGCCGCTGGGCCTGTTCGGCGTCCTCGGTCTCGATCAGGACGGCGTCGCTGCCGCACCGCAGTACCCGCACCGCATCCGTCCCGTCCGCCGTGCGCGCCCGGCGCGGGTGTGCCGCGTGCGTGCGCCGCCGCCTCCCGGGCCCGGCGCGCTGTTCCGTCTGTCCACCGGCCGTCAGGTGCCCAAGGTACCAAGCCGTGTGGGCCCCGGAGGCATCTGCTGGACGTCGGCTGCCGGGGTGCCGGTGTTGCGGGCATGGTCCGGCCGCGGCCCCCGCCCGCTCGGTGTGCGGGGGCCGCGGCCGGGGCGTCCGACGGTGGCCACGCTCCTCCGCCGGGCGCCTCCCCGGTCAGGCCGGGGTGGCTTCGCGTTTCGCTTCCCGGCGCAGCACGCGGCGGCGGCGGGGTTGGTCGGGGAGCCAGCCGAAGGCGAGGCTGCTGCCGATCAGGCCGAGCAGCAGGCCGATGAAGAAGCCGCCGAGGTTGGAGGTGACCCAGGTGCCGAGGGTGGCGAGGGCGGCGAGCACGGAGTAGAAGACCCGCTGGACGGGGTGGAAGATCAGCAGCAGGCCGCAGAGCACCATGAGCGCGGGGACGATGTATCCGGCCAGGCCGAGCATGCCGATGCGGATGACCATGCGCATCGGGGCCTTCTCGGTGAACAGGATCTCGGCGCCGGCCAGGACGACCAGCAGTCCGCCCCAGAACGGCCGGCGTCCGCGCCAGCCGGCGAAGCCGCGCGGGACGGGCGCCGCCGCGGGGGTCTCGGCGACCGTTTCGCCGGTGCCAATGCCGGTGCCTGTGCCCGCGCCTGCGCTTGTGCCCGCGCCTGCGCCTGTGCCTGTGCCGTCAGCCGGGACGCCGGTGGTGGTGGCTGGGGTGTCGGCGGGCCGGGCGGCCGTGGTGTCGGCCGCCCGGTCCGGTGCCGGTCCGGGTTCAGCAGCCATTGCCGCTGAAGCTGAGGTGCATGTTGGGCAGGCGGAAGGTGCCGGCGGTGGTGGCGTAGTTCTGCTGCCGGAAGTGGTCGACCGCCACGGTGTCGCCCTGCTGGCCGAACATTCCGGGCGGGCCGGCCACGCCGCCCTTGTCGAAGGTGCTGGCGTCGCGGCCGACTTCGAGGTTCTTGAACTCGGCGTCACCGCTCATCAGGTCGGAGTCGGTGGTGAGGTTGTCGGCGGTGACGGGGGTGCCCTTGTCGCCGGCCGTGATCAGCAGGTTGATGCCGCCCAGGTTGACGCTCTGGCAGAGCTTGGTCAGGGAGGCCTGCTTGACCACGGTCTGGATCAGGAACAGCTGGCCGCCGGTGTCGCCGGCGTTGGGGCTGTTCTCGATCATGTTGTCGAGGGTGCCGAACTGCTCGAACCCGCTGCCGTCCAGTCTGTCCGCGGTGACCTCGAAGGCCATCCCCGAAATGGCGAACTGGGTGGCCAGGACGTTCTGCGCGGTCAGGGTCACCAGGATGCCCGCGGTGACGCAGGCCGGTACCGCCATGAGTGCGGCGCGGCGCAGTCGGACCCGGCCGCGCCCGGTCGTGGTGGCGGCGGATTGTTCTGCGGAGGGTGCCATGGAGGGCTCCTGAGGGTCGGGTGGGGGATCCGCAGCCCGTCGGCGGTGAGGGCCTGGCGTGGGTGGGATTCGCCAACTGCGGTGCCTGGCAGTTCAGTTGACGATCTTTCTCACAACCGGCGAGCTGACTGGAAGTTACCCCGGGGTACAGGGCGGGTCAATACTTCGCGCACCGTCCGGGAATTCCTGAACCACAGTCAATTCCTGTTACTGGTGGGACAGTTGAAAACCCGATGTGATCGAACTCCACTCACCTTCCTTCCAACTTCCGCTCTTCTCCTTGACGTTGCCCCGGCAAGCCGCCTAGAACTTGGCGAGTACCCGGCGGTAACCAGGCCTCGCGGCCGCACCCACCGGGTCGTTCCCGTTCCGGGCCCGGCGCGCGCTCCCGCACTCCCCCGTACCCCCGTACGGAGGCGCCGCGTTCCCGGTACGGCGGACCGCTCCGGCGCAACGGTGGCAGTCGTGCGCCCTCGGCCCGGTCGCTCGTGGCGTCGAGCGCCCTGTTCCCCCCAGGCCCAACCGCCCACCCGCTCAGCAGCTCGGCATCGCTCGGCACCACCGCCCGGCCCGCCTCGCCCTGCCCTGCCCTGCCCTGCCCTGCTCAGCCGTGCCCCGCCCCGCCCCCGCCTTGCCTTGCCTTGCTCAGCCCTGCCCCCTGCCGTCAGGAGTCCCCCGCCATGCACGCCAGCACGCCCACCCCTGCCGCTTCCGCCGCCTCGCCCGCAGCCGCGCCCGCCGCCGGCGCCGCCGCCTGCTGCCACCGGCCGCCGTCCTCGCCGGCGCCGCACTACTGGCCGGTGTCACCCCGGGATCCGCCTCCGCCGCCACCACGGCGGCGCCCGGCGCGCCGTACACCGGCATGGGCAACTGTCCGGTCGCCGCGCCCGCCATGACCAACCCGGAGAACCTCCAGGTCGGCTGCCTGGTGTCGGTGACCAACGCCGGGAAGTTCACCCTCGGCAGCACCGTGGTGGCGTTCAACTCGCCGATCACGCTGCAGTTCGGCTTCTACTGGGACAAGTCCGCGCCCGAGGTGTCGTTCCCGGACGGCAGCAGCGCCAACCAGTACACCGTGGTGCCGCCCACCAGCGCGCCGCTGCTCAGCGCGCCCATGGTGCAGATCAACATCCCGGGCATCCAGAACTTCCTGCCGGGCATCACCAGCGTCTTCGCTCAGGTCGAACTCGCGGGCCCGGTCACCAAGTTCACGCCGCTGGCGACCGGCGAGCCGTACCCGGTGTTCCAGCTGCCGATCAAACTGCACCTGTACAACGCGCTGTTCGGCGCGCACTGCTACGTCGGCTCGGACTCCGCTCCGCTGCTGCTCAAGCCGACCACCGGCGCGACCACCCCGACCGGCTCCACCCCGCCGATGACCGGCGACCCGGGCACCCTGGGCTACGACACGGACCCCAACGGGCACAACGCACTGGTCATTTCGGAGACCAACGCCTCCCTGGTCGACAACACCTTCGCGGTGCCCGGCGCCAGCGGCTGCGGCCTGCTCGGCTCGCTGAACCAGATCATCGACTGGACGATGGGCCTGCCCGCGGCGCCCGGCAAGGACTCGGTGAGCTTCCAGCAGACCAACGCGTCCTTCGTCCTGGACACCGACGTCGCCGACCTCACCGCCGCGCTGCGCGACAGCGCCGCGCACTGACGGCCCGCCGGGTCCGCCCCGCGCCACCTCCGCCACCCACCTCGCCCCGCCGGGCCGCACCCGCCCCACCAGCACCATCCGCTCCACCCTCCCCCACGAACCCGTGCCCGCCCCCGTCCCCAGCGCGGGGCCCGCACGCGCTCCGGCGACCGCGCCGGGGCAGCTCCGTCCGCTCCGCCCCACCCACCGGAAGGAACACCCTCATGCGCAACCGCCTCGCCGCCGGCCTCGCGGCCCTCACCGCCGCCGGCGCCCTGCTCGTCCTCCCGGCCGTCCCGGCCAGCGCGGCCGGCACCCCGGTGCTGACCATCGCCGGCACCGGCACGGCCGTCGGGGTCGGCGACACGCTGGCCGCGAACCTGGTCAGCGGCACCTACGCCACCATGTACAACCCGGGCACCACCACCGGCGTCAAGTGCTCCGGCTCCACCATCGGCGGCAGCGTCGCCGCCAACCCGCTCGCCACCGGCTCCGCCACCGCGTCCGGCCCGGTCGGCACCCTGACCTTCTCGGGCTGCACCTCCAACGTGGTGGGCGTCACCGGCGTGAACAGCCTGACCATGAACAACCTGCCCTACACCCTGAGCATCTCCGACTCCGCCGGGTTCCCGGTCAGCCTGAGCGGCTCCATCCAGGCCGCGGTCAGCCTCAAGACCCTGGCCGGCAACGCCCTGTGCACCTACTCCTCGACCGGCGGCGCCCTCAACGGCAACGCCACCAACACCCCGCCGCAGATCAACATGGCCAACCAGGCCTTCACCAAGCTGTCCGGCCCGAGCATCTGCTTCGCCAGCATCAACTTCTCGGCGTCCTACGGCCCGGTCACCGACACCACCCTGGGCGGCACCGTCTTCGTCAACTGACGCCGCCACCAACCGCGGTGCACGTCACCGCACCCCGCACACCCGGACGCCGCGCCCACCCCTCGGGCGCGGCGTTCCGCGCTGACGAGCCGTCAATCCCCTTCCCCACCAGCCTTGTTCGCGGTCCTGGCCCGCACGTGCACCCGCTCCCCCTGCGGGCCGAACAGGCTGAGGAACTCCACCGGCACCCGGCCCGCGTTGGTGAACAGGTGCGGCGTCCGGGTGTCGAACTCCGCCGCCTCGCCCGCCTTCAGCACCACCTCGTGCTCGCCCAGCTTCAGCAGCAGCTCGCCGGAGAGCACGTACAGCCACTCGTGGCCCTCGTGGGTGCGCTGCTCGCAGTTCTCCCGGCTGCCGCCCGCCGGGACGACGATCTTGTACGCCTGCATGCCGCCGAGGCTGCGGGCCAGCGGCAGGTACGTCCAGCCGTGCCGGACGAACGGGCGCAGCCGCACCCGGGGGTCGCCGGTGGGCGGGGCGTCGACCAGTTCGTCCAGCGCCACGCCGTGCGCGCGGGCCAGCGGCAGCAGCAGTTCCAGGGTCGGCCGCCGTCCGCCGGACTCCAGCCGGGAGAGCGTGCTGACCGAGATGCCGGTCTGCTCGCTCAGCTGCGCCAGCGTGGTGCCGTGCTGCTGCCGGATCGCCCGCAGCCGGGGGCCGACCCCCGTCAGCACCGCCTCGAAGTCCTCGCCCATCGCCTCGCTCCTCTCCGGCTTCGCCACTCCCCCATTTGCCACCCCTCCATTTGCCACCTCAGCAACATTGTTTGTCAATCCGGCGAACCCGGCGCACCATCGGAGCATGACCACGACGCACCCGCACGAGCACTCCCAGCAGCACCCGCAGCAGCCCTCGCGCCCCGCCCGCCACCACGACGTCCTGGTCGTCGGAGGCGGCGCCGCCGGGCTCAGCGGCGCCCTCACCCTGGCCCGGGCCCGCCGCTCCGTCCTGGTGGTCGACGCGGGCCGCCCGCGCAACGCGCCCGCCGAGGGCATCCACGGCCTGCTCGGCCGCGAGGGCCTCCCGCCCGCCGAACTGGTCGCCCTGGGCCGGGCCGAAGTCGCCTCGTACGGCGGCGAGTTCCACGACGCGGAGGTGCTCGGCATCCACCGCGAGGAGGACGGCGGCTTCCGCGCCGAACTGTCCGACGGCACCGCCGTGCACGCCCGCCGGCTGCTGCTGACCACCGGCACCACCGACCTGCTGCCCGAGGTGCCCGGCCTGACCGAGCGCTGGGGGCACCAGGTGGTGCACTGCCCGTACTGCCACGGCTGGGAGGTCCGCGACCGGAAGATCGCCGTGCTGGCCACCGACCCGGCCATCGCCGTCCACCAGGCCCTGCTGTGGCGGCAGTGGAGCGACGACGTCACGCTGCTCGCGCACACCAGCGCGCCGTTCGACGAGCAGCAGCGGCGCGAACTGGCCGCCCGCGGCGTGACCGTGGTGCCCGGCGAGGTGGCCGCACTGCTGCCCGAGGACGGCCCCGAGAACGGCCCCGACAGCGCCACCGGCGGCGCCGGGCTGACCGGGGTCCGCCTGGCCGACGGCACCGTGGTGGCCTGCGAGGCGCTGGCCGTCGGCACCGAGATGACGGTGACCGCGCCGTTCCTGGCCGAGCTGGGCCTGGCGGCGACCGACCTGGTCCGCGAGGGCGTCCGGTTCGCCACCCGGCTGGCCACCACCGACCCGACGGGCGCCACCGGCGTCCCCGGCGTCTGGGCGGCGGGCAACCTGACCGACCCGGCCGCGCAGGTCGCGATCGCCGCCGCGGACGGGCTGCGGGCGGCCGCCGCGATCAACGCCGACCTGGTCGCCGAGGAGACCCGGCTGGCCGTCGACGCGGTCGAGTTCTGGGAGAAGCGGTACGGCGAGAGCGAGCAGATCTGGAGCGGCCGCCCGAACGCCTCGCTGACCGTGCAGGCCACCGGCCTGGCGCCCGGCCGGGCGCTGGACCTGGGCTGCGGCGAGGGCGGGGACGCGATCTGGCTGGCCAAGCAGGGCTGGCAGGTCACCGCCGTAGACATCTCGCAGGTCGCGCTCGACCGGGCGGCCGCCCGGGCCGCCGTCGAGGGCGTCGCCGACCGGATCGACTGGCAGCGCGTCGACCTGGCGCACGCCTTCCCGTCCGGCGGCTACGACCTGGTCTCGGCGCAGTTCCTGCACTCCCCCGCCGAGTTCCCGCGCGAGCGGGTGCTGCGCCGGGCCGCCGCGGCCGTCGACCCCGACGGCACGCTGCTGATCACCAGCCACGCCGCGTTCCCGGCCAAGCACGACCACCCGCACCCCGACATGCACTTCCCGACCCCCAGGGAGATGCTCGCCGCCCTGCAGCTCGACCCGGCCGGCTGGACCGTCGAACTCGCCGAGGAGCACGCCCGGCACGACCACCCCGGGCACCCCGTCACCGACCCGGACGCCCGCCCGCACCGCGACTCCACCCTCCGCCTGCGCCGCAAGGGCTGACCGCACCCGCCCCCGGGGCCGCCGCCGTGCCCGCCCGCACGCGGCGGCCCCGCCCGCGTCCGCCTTCCACCCGTTCCACCCGCCGCATTCGTCCAGCGGCCTGACAAACCTGACGCGCCGTCAGCCCTATGATCGCGGCGTGCCCGCTCTCCGCAAGGCCCTGGCCAACCACGAGGACGCGCTGCTGCGCCTGCTGTCGATCGCCTTCCGGGTCGCCGCCGTCCTGCTGCTGCCCTGGATCGTCGACCTCGCCCTGAACGTCCGGGGCCACTTCGGGGCCCGCAACCTCTCCAACGCCTGGGTCTGGCTGGACCTGATCGAGGCCGCCTCCCTGCTGCTGCTCGCCGCCCTGGTCCGCCGCCGCCACCGCACCACCAGCCCGATCGCCTCCGCGACCGCCGTCCTGCTCGGCATGGACGCCTTCTTCGACCTCTGGTCCGCCCACCGCGGCGAGGCCTTCCGCACCGCCGAGTTCCTCGCCTACGCCGCCGAACTCCCCAGCGCCGCCCTGCTCGCCGCCCTCTCCTGGTACTCGCTGCGCTGGGCCGCCGGCCTCCACCCCGCGCCCGCGCCCGCCCGCACCCGCCGCCCGGCCCCGCCCGCTGGGAACTGAGTCCCCCCTCACACCCCCGCAAGAGTGGATCCATGGCACGGAGTGTGGTCTAGTGGGGGTACTCAGTTCCCTCCCGCATGAAAGGACAAGGTGGCCGTGAGCTTGAGGATCGTTGTCTGTGTGAAGTACGTGCCCGACGCGACCGGTGACCGTCGCTTCGCGGACGATGCCACCACCGACCGGGAGGGCGTGGACGGCCTCCTGTCGGAGCTGGACGAGTACGGCGTCGAGCAGGCGCTGCGGATCGCGGAGGCCAACGAGGGCGCCGAGGTGACGGTGCTGACCGTGGGCCCGGACGACGCGAAGGACGCGCTGCGCAAGGCGCTGTCGATGGGCGCGGACAAGGCCGTGCACGTCAACGACGACGACATCCACGGCACGGACGCGCTCGGGACCTCGGCGATCCTGGCGGCCGCGCTGGAGAAGACCGGTTTCGACCTGGTGGTGTGCGGCATGGCCTCCACCGACGGCACCATGGGCGTGCTGCCCGCGCTGCTGGCCGAGCGCCTGGGGGTCCCGCAGGCCACGCTGCTGTCGGAGGTGGCGGTGGCCGGCGGGAAGGTGACCGGGCGCCGGGACGGCGACGCGGCCACCGAGCAGGTCGAGGCGGCTCTGCCCGCGGTCGTCTCGGTCACCGACCAGTCCGGTGAGGCCCGCTACCCCTCGTTCAAGGGCATCATGGCGGCGAAGAAGAAGCCGGTGACCTCCCTGGACCTGGACGACCTGGGCATCGACGCCGACACCGTCGGCCTGGCCGGCGCCTGGACCAAGGTCGAGGACGTCACCGCCCGCCCCGCCCGCACCAAGGGCGTCATCGTGACCGACGAGGGCGAGGGCGGCAAGCAGCTCGCCGCCTACCTCGCCGAGCAGAAGTTCATCTGACGGGCCGCGCCACCGCGCCCGGCCCGGCGGCCGCCACCCCGAGCCCCAGTCGCTCGGCCGGCGGCCGCTCGACCGGCGGCCGACCCGGCCGGAGCACCCCGTCGATGGACAACGCCGCTGCAGGAACGCTCACCTGACGGCTCGTCACCCCTTCTTCCACGCATCCCCAGGAGCCACCGACCATGACCGAGATCCTGGTCCTCGTCGACCACGCCGACGGCGCCGTGCGCAAGCCCGCCCTCGAACTGCTGACCCTCGCCCGCCGCCTGGGCACCCCCTCCGCCGTCGTCCTCGGCGCCGGAGCCGCGGCCGCCGACATCGCCGCCAAGGCCGCCGAGTACGGCGCCGCCAAGGTCTACACCGCCGATGCCGAGGAGTTCACCTCCCAGCTGGTGGTGCCCAAGGTCGACGCGCTGACCCAGATCGCCAAGGACAGCGGCGCCGCCGCGATCCTGGTCACCTCCTCCGGCGAGAACAAGGAGGTCGCCGCCCGCACCGCCCTGCGCCTGGGCTCGGGCCTGATCACCGACGCCGTCGACGTCGCACAGGGCCCCACCGGCCCCGTCGCCACCCAGTCGGTGTTCGCCGCGTCCTTCCAGGTCACCTCCACCGTCACCACCGGCGCCCCGGTCATCACCGTCAAGCCCAACAGCACCGCCCCCGAGACCGCCCCCGCCGCCGGCGCCGTGCAGAACGTGACCGTGGCGCTGACCGGAGGCGCGGCCACCGTCACCGCCCGCACCCCGCGCGTGTCCACCGGCCGCCCCGAGCTGACCGAGGCCGCCATCGTGGTCTCCGGCGGCCGCGGCGTCGGCGCCGCCGACGGCTTCTCCGTCGTCGAGGACCTCGCCGACGCCCTCGGAGCGGCCGTCGGCGCCTCCCGCGCCGCCGTCGACGCCGGCTGGTACCCCCACAGCAGCCAGGTCGGCCAGACCGGCAAGCAGGTCTCCCCCCAGCTCTACGTCGCCGCCGGCATCTCCGGCGCCATCCAGCACCGCGCCGGCATGCAGACCAGCAAGACCATCGTCGCCGTCAACAAGGACCCCGAAGCCCCCATCTTCGAACTCGTCGACTACGGCGTCGTCGGCGACCTCTTCACCGTCCTCCCCCAACTCACCGGCGAGGTCAAGGCCGGCTGACCCGCAGCCGTCCCGGCCCCACCCGAAGGGCGCGACCACCCCGGTCGCGCCCTTCCGCCGTCCCCACCCCCGCCCCGCACCTCCCGCCCTCCTCGCTACGATCGTCCACGGAGCACCGGAACGAGGGGGTACTTGTGCCGCAGAGCGCGCCGCCGACCACGGCCTTCGACGCCAACGAACGCACTGCCTGGGCCGGGCACGGCGCCGTCTACGCCGCCTCGTTCGGCCGGCTCTGCGCCCGCCCGGCGGGCCGGCTCCTGGACGCGGCAGGCGTGTCCGCGCACCACCGGGTGCTGGACGTCGGCACCGGTCCGGGCACCGTCGCCGCGGCGGCAGTGGCCCGCGGCGCCCTGGTCACCGCCGTCGACGCCGAGCCGAGCATGCTCGAACTCGTCCGCCGCGACGTCCCGCAGGCCCGCAGCGGCCTCGCCACCCTCCCCGAACTGCCGTTCCCGGACGGCGAGTTCGACGCGGTGGTGGCCAACTTCGTCCTCAACCACGTCGGTCGGCCGCTGCTCGCACTGGCCGAGATGCGGCGCGTGCTGCGCCCGGGCGGGCGGCTCGCCGTCACCATCTGGTCGGGCAGCCCCGCCCCGGGGCAGACGCTGCTCCCGCGCGCCCTGCAGGCGGCCGGCGCGGTCCGCCCGCCGCACCTGGGGCCGCTCGACCCGGCCGACGACTTCACCCGCACCCCCGAGGGGCTGGCCGGGCTGCTCACCGCCGCCGGACTGCGCGACGCCCACGGCCGCACCCTCGACTTCGACCACGCCACCACCCTGGACGAGTGGTGGAGCGGCCCGGCGGCCGGGGTCGCCACCGTCGGGCTGACCCTGCTCGCCCAGCCGCCCGCCGTCCGGGCCGAGGCCCGCCGCCACTACGAGCGGCTCGCCGAGGAGTACCGCACCGACCCGACGCAGCCGGACGCCCTGCTGCTCCCGCACCGCGCCCTGCTGGCGTCCGCCACCCGCTGAGCGCCCCCGGACCGGCCCCGCGGCCTCACCAGTCGCGGGGTTCGACCAGCTCCTCCAGGTCGGCGTCCGGGAAGCCGTACGCCCCGGCGAGGTACCCGAAGTCCACCGCGATCGTGTCGCGCGCGACGGTCTCGATCTCGCTGTCGGCCGCGTAGAACTCCTCCGCCAGCAGGTTGAACTGCTCCGTCGCGGCATGCGTCAGCACGTACAACTCCTCAAGGCTGCGCGGCGGTTCGGCCTCGATCCGCTCGCACAGCGCGTGCAGGATGTCGCCGCCCTTGGCCACCAGGTGCGCCGGGTAGTACCCGTCCCCGCGCATCGGGCGCAGGAACTCGTACCCCGCCATCCGCTCGTTCGTGATCGCCATGCCGCCGCTCCGTCCACCGGGTCCACTGGGGAAGTCCTCCGGCCGATGATGCCCCCGCCCACCGACAACAGCCGGCACCCCTCCCGAACGGGGCGCCGTCAGCGGTCCCCGGCCGGGTCGCGCAGCAGGTCGTCGACGCTCCGGCGCGGGGTGGCCGCCCCGGGCGGGCCGTAGCCGACCCGCAGCACCACCTGGACGGTGCCGATGCCACTGTCGGGGTCGCGCAACCGCCAACGGGTCTCCGGCAGTTCGACGGCCTGGTGGAGCACCGAGACCCGCAGCCCGCGGGCGGTCGCCACCAGCCAGACCCGTTCCATCGCCTGCCCGGCCCGCAGCCAGTCCGCCACCGTGTCGCCCCGGGTGGCGATGGTCGCCAGCTGCGGCAGCGCCTCGAAGCGCTGCGCGTGCACGGGTCCGCGACCGGCGAAGTCCCGTACGGGGACCCGGGCTTCGTGGTCCTGCGGGCCGAGCGCCCGCTCCGGGATGCCGTCCCCGGTGCGGGCGGCCGGGGCCGCGCGCAGCCAACTCCCGGTCTCCGCCCGGCGGGCGGCGTCCCCGGCGATCCGGGCCTCGGCCTCCGCGGTCAGCGCCAGCACCCGGCGCGCCCCGGCCTCCTCCAGCACGTCCAGCACGGTGTCCTCGTCGGCGGCGGCCGCGATCAGCTCGCCGATCACCGCCTCGGGCACGTCCCGGTTCCCGAACGGCTCGCGACTGGAGTGCCGTTGGCCGATCGCCTCGGCCAACTCGGCCAGTTCAAAAGGCTCCTGGGCTGCTCCGCGCGGCCCGAAGCGCACCACCGCGACCGGTTCGGCCGGCTCGACCGGTCCCGGCGCCAGGTCCAACTCCTCGACGGGCAGGCCGAGTCGGGCCGCCGCCACCCGCAGGTTGAACAGTGCCGCCCCGACCGACAGCAGCATGCCCCGCCCGTCCGGGTCCGCCAGCGGCACCGCCCGCGCCGGGTCGGCGAACACCAGCATCCCGGGCCCGTCCCCGGCCGGCCGGAACCACCACGGCTGCGCGTTGTGCAGCGACGGCGCGGCCCCGGCCGCCGCGACCAGCTCCCGCAGCTCCGCCGGGCTCGGCCCGCCCGGCACCCCGTCCATCGTTCCCGCCGTCGACCCGGTCATCGCGGATCACTCCTCGCCGCATCCTCGTCGGATCCCACACGTCCGTGTCTTGAGCCTGCGCCCGGCCCCGCCCCGCCCGGTAGGGCCCAAAGGCCCGGCCCCGGCGACCTCCGCCCCTCCCGCCGACGACCTCCGCCCCTCCCTCCGACGACCTTCGCCCCTCGCCCCGACGGCACCCGCCCCTGCCCCGTCCCGGCGCCGGTACCACCCGCTCCGCCGCCGCTGACGTACGGTACGGGTCATGGAATTCCGCCACCTGGGCCGCAGCGGCCTGATCATCAGTGAGATCGCGTACGGGAACTGGCTCACCCACGGCTCGCAGGTCGAGGAGGAGACCGCGGGCGCCTGCATCCGCGCCGCCCTCGACGCCGGGATCACCACCTTCGACACCGCCGACGTCTACGCCGAGACCCGCGCCGAGTCGGTCCTCGGCCGGGCCCTGAAGGGCGAGCGCCGCGAGGGGCTGGAGATCCTCACCAAGGTGTTCTGGCCGACCGGCCCCGGCCGCAACGACCGGGGCCTGGGGCGCAAGCACGTCATGGAGTCGATCGACGGCTCGCTGCGCCGCCTGCAGACCGACTACGTGGACGTCTACCAGGCCCACCGCTACGACCCCTCCACCCCGCTGGAGGAGACCATGGAGGCGTTCGCCGACGTGGTCCGCTCCGGCAAGGCGCTGTACATCGGCGTCTCCGAGTGGACGGCCGCCCAGATCCGGGCCGGCTACGCGCTGGCCCGCGAGCTGCGCGTCCCGTTCGTCTCCAGCCAGCCCCAGTACAGCGCGCTGTGGCGGGTCATCGAGGGTGAAGTGGTGCCCACCTGCGAGGAGTTGGGCATCGGCCAGGTGGTCTGGTCGCCGATCGCACAGGGCGTGCTGACCGGCAAGTACAAGCCGGGCGCCGAGCCCCCGGCCGGCTCCCGGGCCACCGACGAGAAGGGCGGCGCGAACTTCGTCGCCCGCTGGCTGCGGCCCGAGGTGCTGGAGCGCGTCCAGCTGCTGCAGCCGCTCGCCGCGGAGGCCGGCCTGTCTCTCGCCCAGCTCGCCGTCGCCTGGGTGCTGCAGAACCCGAACGTCTCCGCCGCGATCATCGGCGCCTCCCGCCCCGAGCAGGTCACTGAGAACGTCAAGGCCGCGGGCGTGAAGCTGGAGCCCGCCCTGCTCGCCCGGATGGACGAGATCCTGTCCCCCGTCGCCGAGTTCGACCCGGCCCGGACGGCGGAGAACGCCCCCAAGACCCGCCCCTGAGACCCGCCTCTGAAACCCACCCCTGAGACACACGGGCGGCCGCCCTTGCCCGGGGCGGCCGCCTCCCCCCGCTATCCGGGCAACTCCCCTTCCCCCTCCTGCCTCTCTCCCTCCCCCTCCGGCAGCTCCTGCTGCGCCCAGATGGTCTTCCCGTGCCGGGCGAACCGGGTGCCCCAGCGCTGCGCCAGCTGCCCGATGATGAACAGCCCCCGGCCGCCCTCGTCGGTGGACTTGGCCCGCCGCAGGTGCGGGGTGCTGTCGGAGCTGTCCGACACCTCGCAGATCAGGCCCCGGTCGTTGATCAGCCGCAGCCGGATCGGCGACTTCCCGTACCGGATCGCGTTCGTCACCAGCTCGCTGACGATCAGGTCGGTGGCGAACTCCAGCTCCGTCAACCCCCAGGCGGCGAGCTGGTGTTCGGCCAGCCGCCGGGCGGTGCGCACCACCGCCGGGTCCTCCGGCAGGGTCCACACCGCGACCTTGTCGTCCGGCAGCCCCAGGGTGCGCACCAGCAGCAGCACGGCGTCCTCGCGCTGGCGTTCCGGCAGCAGCGCGTACACCGCCTGGTCGCACAGCTGCGCCAGCTCCTCCTCGCCGGCCCGGGCCAGCACCCGTTGCAGCACCGCCCGCCGCCCCTCCCCCGGCCCGACCGGCAGCACCTCGTCCAACCCGCCGCGCTCCGCCCCCGTCCCCTCCCTGCCCCCCGTCCCCTCCCCGGCCCCCGTCCGCCGCGGCGGCCCGGACATCAGCCCGTTGGTGTACAGCGCCAGGACGCTACCGACCGGCAGTTCCGCGACCCGCGTCTCGTAGCAGCCGTCGCCGCAGCCCAGCGGCAGCCCGGGCTCGACCGGGAACGGCACCGGCACGCCGTCGGGGCCGACCACGACCGGCCCGGGGTGTCCGGCGGAGGCGGCGGTGCAGGTCCGGCCGATCGGGTCGTAGACCAGGTACAGGCAGGACGCCAGCCCGTCCGGCAGGCTGTCCGCACCGGCCGGCAGGCTGCCCCGCTGCTCGTCGGTCAGCACCCGGGCCGCGTCGTCCAGCCGCACCAGCAGCTCGTCCGGCGCGAGGTCCTGGACGGCCAGCGTCCGCAGCGCGGTGCGGACCTGTCCCATCACGGCGGCGGCCTCGATCCCGGTGCCGGTGACCGAGCCGATCGCCAGCCCGACCCGGGCGGCGGACAGCGGCACCACGTCGTACCAGTCGCCGCCCGGCCCGACCACGCCGGGCAGGTACACGTGCGCGCTCTGCACGGCGCTCAGCTCCACCGGTTCCCGGGGCAGCAGTTGGCGCTGCAGGGTGGTGGCGATCGAGCGTTCCCGGGCGTAGCTGCGGGCCTTGTCGATGGACATCGCGCCGCGCGAGGCGAGTTCGACGGCCAGTTCCAGGTCGTCCTGGTCGAACGGCTCCGGGCGCCGGTGCCGGTAGAGCGCCAGCACGCCCAGCACGGCGTCGTGCACCACCAGCGGCGCGACGATCATCGAGTGCACGCCGAGCCCGGTCAGCCGTCGTCCCCGCTCGGGGTCGGAGGCCAGCCACTGCTCCTCGCCGCCCAGCCCGCGGATCAGCCGGGGCCGCCCGTCCTCGAGCGCCTGGCTGTAGGGCGTCGGCGCCCCGTAGGTGGACAGCGCGCCGTGCGGGACGGGGCCGGGCGAGGGCCCGGCGGGGCCGGCGCCGTGCACGGAGCGGTAGGCGGCCCGGCGCAGCGGGGCGCCGGGGTCGATGGGGCCGGTGCGCAGCGGCAGTCCGCGCAGGGGTTCGTCGAGCAGGTCGACGGTGGCGGAGTCGGCGAAGCGCGGGACGGCGACGTCGGTGAGTTCCTGGGCGGAGCCGATGGCGTCGAGGGAGGCGCCGAGGCTGCGGTGGGCGCTGTGCAGGATGTCGAGCCGGTCGAGGGCGGTCTGCTGTTCGGTGACGTCCTCGACGGCGGCGACCAGGTAGGGGCTGCCGGTGTCGGAGAGGATCCGGAAGAAGGAGATCGCGCCGACCATCTCGTGCCGGGGGTCGGCGGGCATCCGGCCGCGCACCAGGTGTTCGCGGACGTAGCCGCCGTCCTGGAGGGCGTGGCGGGCGAGTGCCTCGAGTTCGCCCCGGTCGAAGCCGGGGGCGAAGTCGGCGGGCCGGTGGCCGACGATGTCGTTGCCGGGCATGCCGCGGACGCCGCGGGCGGCGCCGTTGTAGCGGATCACCCGCAGGTCCTGGTCGAGCAGGTAGAGGCCGATCGGGGCCTGGGCGAACAGCGCGTCGAGCAGTGCGGCGTCGACCTGCCCGCCCTCCCCGCTGCCCACCGGCCCCCGCACCACCCCTTCCCGCGCCTCGCCTTCGCCGCCCCTGCCCGTCACGCCGTCCCGACCGTCGCCGTCCATGCCGTTCCTCCCTGTGCGGCCCCTCCTGCCCTCGTCCCTCCCGCCCTCGTCCCTCACCACCGCTTCCCCTTCCGCCCTCCGCCGCTCGCCGCGCCCTGCCCCGCCGCGCCGTGCCCCGCCGCGCCGTCCTGCACCGGGCCCTGCGGGTCGGGCCGGAAGGCGATCACCGCGATGTCGTCGCGGACGTCGGCGACCAGGGCGACCAGGTGGTCGCAGAGGTCGGCGAGGGGCTGGTGGCGGGCTTCGGCGGCGCTGCGGCAGAGCCGGGCGATGCCGTCGTTGAGGTGTTCGCCGGGGACTTCGACCAGGCCGTCGGTGTAGAGCAGCAGCGTCTCGCCGGCCCCGACGGGGTGCCGGTGGGTGACCCGGGGGCGGCGGGGGTCGACGCACAGCGGGACGTCGGCGTCCTCGGCGGCCAGCAGCCGGGGCGGCCCGTCGACGGGGACGAGGACGGGCGGCGGGTGTCCGGCGTTGGCCCACTCCATCTCCCAGCCGCCGTCGGCGCCGTTGCGCACCAGCCGGGCGTGCACCGCGGTGGCGAAGCTGCCGACGCCCAACCCCTCGGCGGCGGTGTCGAGTTCGCGCAGCGTGTCGGCGGGGGTGTGGGCGTGGCCGCGGGTGTAGGCGATGGAGCGGAGCATGGCGCGCAGTTGGCCCATGGTGGTGGCGGCGGCGAGGTCGTGGCCGGCCACGTCGCCGATGGTGATGGCGAGCGAGCCGTCGGGGAGGGCGAAGGCGTCGTACCAGTCGCCGCCGATCTCGGCGTTGCGGCTGCCGGGCTGGTAGCGGGCGGCGACGGCGGCGGCGCCGAGCCGGGGCGGGGTGGTGAGCAGGGCGCGTTGCAGGACGACGGCGGCGTGCCGGGCGCGCTGCAGGGCGAGGGCCTGGCGCAGCGGGGCCTGGGCGCGCTGCAGGACTTCGTGCTGGAGGTCGATGTCGGCGGGTCCGGGCGGGGGCGCGTCCTGGCAGCCGGCGGTGGCGGCGAGGGCGACGACGGCGCCGTCGACGACGATGGGCAGCAGGGTGAGGCTGGTGGCGCGGACGGCGCGCAGCCAGCGGGCGGAGATCTCGGGGACGGTGCCGGTGGGGAAGGCGCCGGCGGTGAGGTCGAGCAGGGCGGGGGTGCGGTCGGTGACGGCGCGGCGGGCGTGCGGGCCGAGGGTGAAGGTCTGCCGTTCGAGCGGGGGCAGCGGGGGCAGTCCGGGGCGGGCGACGGAGGCGATCCGGGTGGCGACGATCTCTTCGCCGCCGGCGTCGGGTCCGGGCAGCAGGTAGACGGCGCAGACGTCGGTGAGGTCGGGGACGAGGGTGGCGGCGAGGGCGGCGAAGGCGTCTTCGGCGCGTTCGGCCTCGGTGACGGCGCCGGCCCGGGCGAGCAGGCGTTCGCGCAGGCGGCCGCGCCAGTGGTCCTCGATGTCGCGGGTGGTGCCGATCCATTCGGTGCCGCGGTCCTCGTGCGGGACGGGGACGGCGCGGGAGCGGAGGTGCCGGTAGCCGCCGGTGGCGCTGCGGACCCGGAAGGTGTGGTCGAAGACGGCGGGCAGCTCGCGCAGGGCGGCGGCCCAGCGGGCGGCGGTTTCGGCGCGGTCCTGGGGGTGGACGACGTCGAGCCAGCCGTCGGCGGTGGCGGCTTCGGGGAAGGGCTGGCCGGTGATCTCCTCCCAGCCGGGCATGAGTTCGCTGGCGGTGCCGTCGGCGCGGGCGACCCAGACCATCTGGGCGGCGGCGGCGATCAGGGCCTCGTAGCGCTGGAGGGCTTCGAGGCGTTCGGCGGACTGGCGTTCGGCTTCGAGGGCGGAGTGCAGTTCGGCGGTGGTGTCGATGGCGGCGGCGAGGATGCCGGGGCCCTCGCGGGTGGTGGTGGGCGAGCAGGAGTAGACGAAGTGGCGGTGGGTGGGTTCGCCGGCGGGGCAGCCGAGGGTGCGGTGGGCGGTGACCTGTCGGGCGGTGCCGTCGGCGAGGACGGCGTCGAGGGTGGCGAGGAAGCGTTCGCTGCCGGGTTCGGTGAAGGCTTCGCGGGCGGGTGCGCCGAGCGGGCGGTCGCCGAACAGGGCGTGGAAGGCGTGGTTGTAGTAGACCAGCCGGTGGTCGGTTCCGGCGGTCAGGGCGATCGCCACGACGGCGTGGTCGAACGCCTCGGGTGTCAGCTGGGGTTCCGGCACCCCGGGTCCTCCTCCCGTCCGCCGCCGGGCGGGTGCGTGGGTTCCTGCCCGGCTCTGCTCGTGCGCCGTGCGGCGCTCCCGGTACGCGGGCCCGGGCCGGTGCGGGTGGGGTTCCCGCGCCGGCCCGGGCCGTGCTCGGTGCGGTGTCAGGTGAGCAGTTTCTGCTTGGCGGCCCGGAACTCGTCCTCGGAGATCGCGCCGCTGTTCTTCAGGTCGGCGAGCCGGGCGAGTTCGTCGACGTGCCGCGGTCCGGTGTTCCGGTCGTCGGTGCCGGCGGCCTTGCGGATGTAGTCCTGGAACTCGCCCTCGGCCTGGGCGGCGAGGGCCCGGTCGCGTTGGCCCATCTCCTTGCCGCGGACGATCAGGTAGACCAGGACGCCGAGGTAGGGCAGCAGGATCACGAAGATCGTCCAGCCGGCCTTGCCCCAGCCGCCCATGTCGTGGCTGCGGAAGATGTCGGTGAGGACCTTGAACATCAGGAAGAACCACAGGATCCACAGGAACAGCCACAGCATGGTCCAGAACAGGTTGAGCGCCGGGTAGTCGTCCATCGACTGGCTCCCTTCACAGGTCCTTCGAGTGGTATCACCACATTTCGGACATCGCATGTCGGCGGCCCGCCTCCGCGCGGGGCGCCGCGGGCCGGGCGAGGATGTGAGCCGGTGTCGGGTTCGGCGGCGCGGGAGGCGCGGATGGTGGACGGCGGACGGACGGCGGCCGCGGAGCGGGACGGCGACGGGGTGTCCCTGGAGCAGGTGACGGCGCTGCTGGCGCGGCTGGCCGGGATGCTGCTGGCGGCGAGCGGCGAGGGCGCCTCGGAGGTCGAGCGGACGGTGGCGCGGGTCGGGGCGGGTTTCGGCGCCCGCACCTCGATGGTGCTGGTCCCGGACGGCGCGGCGCTGACCGTGCTGCTGGGCGGCCGCACGGCGACGGTCGCGGTGCGGTCCTTCCCGGACGTCGCCCGGCTGGACAAGGTGGCCGCGCTCAAGCCCTGGGCGCACCGGGTCGCACGGGGCGGCACCCCCCTCGCGGAGGCGGAGCGGCGGCTGGCGGCGATCGACGGCGCGCCCGCCCCGTACCCGTGGTGGCTCAAGGGGCTGGGCATCGTGCTGTTCACGGTGGGGTTCGCGCCGCTGATGCAGCCGACCTGGTACGAGATCGGCAGCAGTGCGCTGCTGGGCCTGGTCACGGCGGTGCTGGCGGTGGCGGCGGGGCGGTGGCCGCGGCTGGCGCGGGTGCTGCCGCTGGTGGCGGCGACGGCGGTGTCGGTGCTGGTGCTGGAGGTGTTCGCCCGGACTCCGGCGCACGGCGGGGCGGTGCTGCTGATGCTCCCGGCGCTGTTCTACTTCGTCCCCGGCGACCTGCTGTCGGCGGCGGCCGTCGAGCTGGCCGCGGGCTTCCTCACCACGGGCGCGGTGCGCCTGGTGTACGCGGTGTTCCTGCTGCTGCAGCTGTACCTGGGCGTGATGCTCGGGGTGTACGCGACCGGCGGCGACACCTCGGCGATGTTCGACGTGGCGGCGCACGCCGACCTGCCGCGCTGGGCGACGTTCCTGTCCTGGGTGGTGTTCACCCTCGGCACGGTGCTGGCGTTCGCGGTGCCGTGGCGGCTGCTGCCGGTGCTGCTGGGGACGGTGTACCTGACGGTGGCGGTGCAGTCGGGGGCGACGAAGCTGGTCGGGGAGGTGGGCGGGACGTTCGCGGCGGCGGTGGCGCTGGGGGTGCTGGCCACGGTGGTGGCGGCCGGGCCGGGGCGGCCGCCGCGGATGCTGCTGGCGCTGCCGGGGTTCTTCACGCTGACCGTGGGCTCGCTGGGGATGCGCGGCCTGACCAGCCTGGCCGGCGGGCATCCGGTGCGGGGGTTCCACGACCTGCTGTCGATGGTGACCACGGTGGTGGCGATCGCCGTCGGCCTGCTGGTCGGCTCGGTGCTCGCCCAGCGCCCGCAGCCGCTGCCGGTCTCCCCCGACTACCCGGCCGCGGCCCCGCCGCCGCTGCCGTAGCAGGGCAGATCGAGCGCGGTCGGGTCCATCGCCGCGAGCCACTGGCCGGAGCGGCGCAGCACGGGCGTCAGCACGATCTCCGGCCCGCCGTCGTGGCCGGTCCGCACCAGGGCGTCGTAGCGGACGGGGCGGTGGGCGGCGGTCGCGGGGGTGGGCCGTTCGTCGCGGCGGGCCCGGGCCTGGGCGTCGAGGGCCCGGTAGGCGCGGCGCAGGTGGGGCTCCCAGCCGGGCAGGTGGTGCGGGTCGGCGGGGACGAGGTAGCGGGCGCCGCGGTCGGCCAGCAGGGCGGTCAGGCGCTCGACGGCCTCGGTGCGGCCGAGGCCGTCGGGCAGCTGCTCGACGGCCTCGGCGAGCGGGCGGGTGACGCGCAGCAGGGCCTCGTTGAAGTCGAGGCCGTGCTCGCCCTCGGCCTGCACCAGCAGGGCGCGCTGTTCGCCGGTGAGGTTGAGCCGGCACGGGTAGTGGCCGCCCTCGGTGAGCAGGTCGGGCTGTCCGTGCCAGGCCACGGGGGTGTCGCCGAGGCGGGCCCACTGCGGCCAACTCACCTGCTCGCCGGGGCCTTTGACGGCGTGTCCGAGCGGGTGGTCGCCGACGGTGAGGATCTCGATCCGGGCGCCGACCACCGTGGCGGGGGCGGGGTGGACGACCAGGCGCCGCCCGTCCCAGTCGAGGCCGCCGGTGTGCGCGCCGACGGGTTCGGTGGCGGCGAGGGTGAGCGGGCCGTGCGGGTGGGCGTCGTGCATGTGGGCCACCGTGACGGGGACCAGGACGGCGGCGCGGAGCACGGCCTGCCGGTCGGGGAACGGCCTGGGCTGGACCGTCTCGGTGGTGGCGTGCTCCGTCATGCGCTGTGCCCTTCCCGCGCCCGCACGGCGCGCGACCCGGCGGGTGCCGGCTCGTCGGCCGCCCACCCCGCGGTGTGTCCCGTCGGCCGCCGGAGCGACCAGGGGGACAGCGTACGGGCCGCCGCCCGGTTGCGGAACGCGGTGGGGGCGGGTGGTGGCGAATCGTGACCGGGGGCAACGGCCGGGCGGTCAGCGGTCGTTGGGTGAGACCCGCCAGGCGAGCAGGACGACCAGGAAGGACGCGGCACTGAATCCGGTGCACCACCAGGCGGTGCCGGTCTGGCCGCGCATCCAGGCGTTGGTGGCGGTGTTCAGCGCCCACAGCTGGCCGATCACGATGGTGACGGCGAGGGCGACCCGGGCGGACAGGATCGCCGAGCGCTCGGGCTGCTGGTCGGTGCCCGCGCCGGGGCCGGGGCCGGTCGCCGAGACCCGGGGGTCGGCGTAGCCGGAGGTGGCCCGGATCTGCGGGTACCGTTCGTGGACGGGCCGGTTGAGCCGGGGTTCGTCGCTGCCCGGGTGGTAGCCCTGCGGGTAGTGGCCTTCGGGAACGCTCATCACGCACCTCCACAAGCGAGTTGACGTCTCGTCAGTTCGTCCCGTGCGCGCCGGTCAGCGGCCGCTGCGGCGGGTGGCGCAGCCGGCGGCCTCGGCGAGGGCCGGGTTGCGGGCGGTCAGGCCGCGGCACAGGCCGGCCTCCTCGGCTTCGCCGGAGCGGGCGGTGCCGATCGCCCAGACCGCGCCCTGGGCGTCCTCGACCACCACCACCTTGGGCAGCGGGCGGGGCGGCGGTCCGCCGGTGACCTCGCCGGTGCGGGAGTCGAACTGCCCTTCGTGGCACGGGCAGTAGAGGTCGCCGTCACTGCCGTGGTCGCGCCGCCAGAGCACCCCGCAGGCCAGGTGGGTGCAGACCGTGGAGTAGCCGACCAGGGTGCCGTCGGGCAGCCGGATCGCCATCGCCCGGTCGTCCTCGCCGGGGTAGTCGAAGCTGACCGCCTCGCCGCGCTCGATCCGGTCGGCGACCTTCAGCGGGGCGGCGCTGCCGTCGCCGTGGCGGTGCAGCACGCCGGCCGAGACGACGGTGGAGCCGACCACCAGGCCGCCGGAGACGGTGGCGACGATCCGCAGGTAGTCGCGCCGGGTGGTCAGCGAGTCGGCGCTGATCCGTTCCTTGAGCGCGGCCCGTTCGGCCCGGTGGCCGTCCGGGTCCGCGGTGCCGTACGGCTCGGGGGAGTTGCCGGGGCCGGTCACGCCCTCGCTCCGTTCCCGGGCGCGGGGCGCCCGTTGACCTCGATCAGGTTGAGCGTCCCGCCGGGGACGGGGGTCTGCCGTTCGCCCGGCACCACCATGGCGACGCCGGTGGAGACCACGGTGTCGCCGAACGCGAACAGCGTGGAGACGTCCACGCCGGGCCGTTCGGCCTGGAGTTCCTCGACGGTGCCGTAGAACAGGGCGCCGGTGGGGCAGACGGTGGCGCACATCGGGGCCAGGCCGTAGGAGGTGCGGTCGTAGCAGAGGTTGCACTTCATCTGGAGCTTGGCCTCCAGGTCGATCTTGGGCACGCCGAACGGGCAGGCGTTGACGCAGTTCGCGCAGCCGATGCAGCGGGTCGGGTCGGCCTCCTGCACCACGCCGTCGGCGGTGATCAGGATCGCCTCGGCGGGGCAGACCTCGGCGCACGGCGCGACCGGGTCCTCGCAGTGCATACAGACGGTGGGCAGCGAGGCGACGGTGTGGCCCTCGTCCGGGTAGTCCAGGTGGATCATCGACTTGCCGCGGTGCGAGTCGCACTCGCGGCAGGCCGACACGCAGGCCTGGCAGCCGATGCAGCGGCCCGGGTCGATGAAGATGGTGCGTCCCAGCATCCTCGGTCAGCCCCTCTCGGCGGTGCCGCGGCCCTGCGGCGAGGTCGGCGGCAGCGGGTCGGTGCGGGAGACCTGGGCCTCCGGGTAGGCCTCGCGGCCCGGCGGCACCGGCGGCGCGGGCACCGGGTCGATCTGCTCGGCCCGTTCGATCCGCACCGCGCACACCTTGTACTCGGGGATCTTCGAGCGCGGGTCGAGCGCGTCGACGGTCAGCGCGTTCGCGGCGACGGGGTACGGCCAGTGGTAGGGCACGAACACGTGGTCGGGGCGGATCGCCTCGGTCACCAGCGCGGGCAGCACCTCGCTGCCGCGCCGGGTCACCACCCGCACCGGCTCCCCGTTGCGGAAGCCGTGCGAGGGGTGCACCTCCACCCAGGGGCGGGGCGTCTGCTCGACCAGGCCGCCCAGGCGGCGGGTCTGGTTGCCGGACAGGAAGTGCGCGACGGTGCGCCCGGTGGTCAGCGTCATCGGGTACTCGTCGCTGTACGGGTCGGCCGGCGGGTGCCACTCCACCACCTGCATGTGCACCTTCTGGTCCGGGTGGGAGGTCTTCCCGCCCTCGAACAGCCGCGGCGTGCCCGGGTGGTCGAGGCTGGGGCAGGGCCAGGCGATGCCGCCGGTCTCCTCCAGCCGCTCGTAGGTGATGCCGTAGTAGTCGATGACGGTGCCGGCCGAGGCGCGGCGCAGTTCGTCGAAGACGTCCTTGGAGCCCTCGAAGGCGAACTTGCTTCCCTCGCCGAGGCGCCGGGCGATCTCGCACATCACCCAGGTGTCGGTGCGCACGCCCGGGGGCGGCTCCTGGGCCTTGTTGTGCTTGACCACCCGGGCCTCGGCGTTGGCCATCACGCCCTCGTCCTCGGCCCAGGTGGTGACGGGGAGGACCACGTGGGCGTTGGCGGCGGTCTCGGAGAGGAAGAAGTCGAGCTGGGCGTGGAACTCCAGCTTGTCGTAACCGTCCTTCACCACGGCGTAGTTGGGCAGCGAGACGAACGGGTTGTTGCAGACGCCGATCAGGCCGCGGATCTCGCCGCGCTGCATCTGCCAGACCATCTCCATCATCGAGGTTCCGGCCTGCGGGAGTTCGGACTCCTCGATGCCCCAGATCGCGGCGACCTGCCGGCGGTGCACCGGGTCGTTGATGGAGCGGCCGCCGGGCAGCAGGTCGGACTTCTGGCCGTGCTCGCGGCCGCCCTGGCCGTTGCCCTGGCCGGTGATGGTGCCGTAACCGGCGCCGGGGCGGCCCAGGTTGCCGGTGGCGGTGCACAGGTTGATCACGGTCAGGCAGTTCTCCACGCCCTGGGTGTGGTGCTCGATGCCGCGCGCGTGCCAGGCCATCGCCCGGTCCGCCCTCCCGAACACCCGTGCCACCTGGACGACTTGCTCCGCCGGGATGCCGCAGATCTCGGCGGCCCGGGCGGGCGGGTACGCCTTGACGGCGGCCCTGACCTCCTCCCAGCCGGTGGTGTGCTCGGCCAGGAACGCCTCGTCGGTCAGGCCCTCCTCGACGATGACGTGCAGCACCGCGTTGAAGAACGCCGAGTCCGTACCGGACTTGAGCGCGACGTGGATGTCGGCGGTGCGGGCGACGGCGGTCTCCCGCGGGTCGACGACGATCAGGGTGGCGCCGCGGTCCCGGGCGCCCCACACGTACTGGGTCATCACCGGGAAGCACTCGCCGACGTTCGACCCGGCGATCAGCAGGCACTGGGTCTGCAGGATGTCGGAGAACGGGTTGCCCGCCCGGTCGATGCCGAAGGCCAGCTTGTTGGCGCCGGCGGCGCTCACCATGCACAGCCGGCCGTTGTAGTCGACGTGCCGGGTCTTCAGCGCGACCCGGGCGAACTTGCCGACCAGGTACGTCTTCTCGGAGAACAGGCTGGCCCCACCGAGCATCCCGAACGCGTCCCGGCCGCTCTCGCCCTGGATCCGCTGGATCTCGGCGACGGTGAAGTCCAGCGCCTCCTCCCAGCTCGCCTCCCGGAACGGCTCGTCGCGGCTGCGGCGCATCAGCGGCGCGGTCAGCCGATCCGGGTGGTTGACCTGCTGGTAGGCGTTGACGCCCTTGGGGCACAGCCGCATCCGGTTGATGTCGTGGTTGCGCGGCTCGACGCCGAACACCTTGCCGCGGCCGTCCACCCGTAGGTACATCCCGCACTGCACGCCGCAGAAGCAGCAGTGCGTGGGGACGAGGGTCTGCTCGGTCTGGTCGGCCCGCCAGGCGGCGGCGGGCAGGCCGCCCGCGTCGCGGAAGTTGCGGGTCCCGAGCGGGGCGACGCTCGGGTCCAACGGGACGTGCTCGTGGCTCACTTGAACCCCCGCTTGACGTTCGACAGGTAGGCGTTGCCGCGCAGCACCCGCTTGCAACGGGGGCAGTACTCGGCCCACCCGTCGAAGCCCAGCTGCAGGTCGCGCATGGTGGCGCGCAGGTTGTCCACCGCCGCGACGGTGTCGATCGGCCGGCCGCAGCGCCGGCACCCCTGCAGTTCCTCGGCGTCCGAACCCCCGCGCCGGGCCGTGTACTTGAACAGCTGCATGCCGACCGCGGCCGGGCGCTGCACGATGTGGAAGAACTTGCCGAACGGCAGGTAGACCAGGGTCAGGACGACCGAGGCCATGTGCAGGATCGCCAGGAACTCGTAGCCGCCGCCGTGCAGGAACATCTCGGAGAAGGTCAGCAGCAGGCCGGTGACCGAGATGGTGACCAGGGCCAGCAGCGGCAGGAAGTCGTAGCCGAAGCGCTGTCCGGTGGTGGCGGCGCGGTCGCGCACCCGCCGCCACAGGAAGTAGCCGGCGCCGCCGATCACCAGCACGGCGGCCAGGTCCAGGCCGTGGTAGAGCGCCCAGCCGAGGAAGCTGCCGGAGTCGAAGCCGAA
This sequence comes from Kitasatospora sp. YST-16, assembly GCF_026802215.1. NCBI lineage: Bacteria > Bacillati > Actinomycetota > Actinomycetes > Kitasatosporales > Streptomycetaceae > Kitasatospora > Kitasatospora sp. YST-16. The sequence goes on along the minus strand of NZ_CP113837.1, from coordinate 6,999,034 downwards.
CAGCTTGAAGCCCCACAGCCGCATCTCGTAGCCCGGGCCGGCCGCGCTGGAGGAGGTGAAGGTGAACCAGCCCCAGGTCAGCGGGAAGGTGATCGCGGCGGCCAGCAGGCAGCCCCAGAAGATGAGTTGGTGCGCGGCCCAGCGGGCGTGCGAGCGGGCGCCGAGGAACTTCTGGAAGCCCAGGTAGGTGGCGATCATCCGGGGCAGCGCGGCGGGCGAACGCTTGAGGTTCTCCCAGGACAGCGCGGCCTTCCAGCCCGCCACGAACAGCCGGCGGGCGGCGGGCGCGGACACCCACACCACGTAGCGGTAGACCACGCCGAAGGTGAGGAACACCGACGCCACCGCGTACGGCACCAGCGCCGAGTCGAAGTCCCGCAGGCCCCGGCTGCCCAGCACGATCGCCACCACCAGCAGCGCACTGGCCGCGGCGGCGACCACCGAGGCGCGCACCACCGTCGCCGAGCCGGGCGACGGCTCGACCGCCTCCGCGCCTCCCCCGCCCGGCCCGTCCCCGACCGGGCCGCCCCCGGTCGGTCTGCCCTCCGCGGGCGGCGCTGTCCCGGCCACGCGCACTCTCCTCAGCGTTCGACGACCCACTCGACCTGACGTTCTCTCCGCCGGACGCTAGCGATCACCCCCGCCCGGAGCCCGCCGTCTGCACCGTCGGCGGCGCGTCGCTGCGCCGGACGGGTGAGCGGGCGGCGCGGCTGCCCCGGCGGGGGGACCGGCCGTGGTGGGCGGCAGGGCCCTCTCCGGAAGGGCTGGCCTGACGGGACATCAGCCATTAGGGTAGGTCTTCATGTTGAAGGACGTACACAATTCCGGGCCGGTCGAGGACACCGACGGCCACCTCTACGACCCCGGCGTGCGCGCCGCCATGAGCGCGTTCGACCCCGACGGAGACACGCTCGCCCTGGAGGCCGCCGCCGCGGTCCGCTCCGCCTCGCAGGCCGTCGACCGGCTCCGCTCGCACGGCGCGGGCGGACGCGGCCTCAGCTCCGGGGCGCTCGACGTGCTCGCCCGGCTCGCCGGCGCCGACCCGGCGGGCCTGAGCATCGGCGAACTCGCCCGCGCGGGCGGCGTCAGCTCGCGCAACGTGACCGGCCTGGTCGACACCCTGGAGGGCGAGGGCCTGGCCCGCCGCGTCCCCGACCCCGACGACCGGCGCTCGGTGCGCGCCACCATCACCCCCGCGGGCCGCGACTGGCTCGAGGACTTCCGCGTCCCCACCCGGCGCGCGATGGCCGCGGTCTTCCGCGGCTTCACCCCCGGGGAGCTGGCCGCCTTCCGGCACCTGTGCCTGCGCGTGGTCGCCAACCAGCAGCAACTGGAGCAGTACCTGGGCCGCGGCGGGCGCTGACCGGCCGCCCGCGCCGCCCGCGCCGTCCCTCGGCCGGAGTTCCTGCACGAGCGCGCGCACGGGCACTTCCCGCTGGCGGCCGGTCAGCGCCTCCCGACCGGCCCCGTCAGTCCTCCCCCGCCAGGGCGTCGACGGCGGCGCGGACGACGCCCGGGTGGGCCAGCAGGTCGGTGCTGTCGGCCCACTGGTCGACGGCGCCGATCAGCGGGCGCTCGCGCAACTGCGGTTCGGTGACGGTGCGTTGCAGGGCGCGGGCGAAGCGGTCGGCGTGCAGGACCGGGTACGGGCGGCTGTGGTAGCGGCGGCGGGCCGGGTCGAGCGGCTCGGTCAGCCCGAGCGCGTTGTGCGCGCGGGCCGCGGCCTCGTACGCGTCGGCCAGGTGGCGGGCTTTCGCGGCCGGGTCGGGGGCGGCGAGGGCGGCGCGCAGGGCCGGGGCGAGGGCGGGGCCGGTGTCGAGGCGGGCGAAGGCGCTGCCGAGCCACTTGCCGTACGGGGCGTAGCGGCGGCCCATCAGGAGGGCGAGCCGCATCAGGTCGCGGACCAGGCGGGCGGTGGTCACGGCGGCGCCGAGGTCGTCGCCCGCCTCGGCGCAGCGGCCGACGAACGCCTCCTCCTGGGCGATCCGCTGCCACTGGCAGGCCAGCAGGTGGCGCCACACATGGTCGGGGTACCAGCGCAGGCGGGCGCGGGCGGCGGTGAGCATGCCGGGGCCGTCGTGGAGGACGGCGCCGCCGGTGAACTCGGCGAGCCGCTGCTGCGGGAGGGCCAGCCAGTCGGTGGCGGACGGTTCGGCGGCGGTCCAGGCGGCGGCGGGCGGGCCGAGGCGCTCGGCGAGCCAGCCGGGCAGGTCGTGGACGGTGACCCGGTGGTCGACCGGGCCGTCGGCGGGGGCCAGGTGGCTGACCGGGTCGTCCGGGTCGCCGCTGCCGCGGTAGTGGGTGGACCAGCCGCGGATCCGGCCGGGGAGGCGTTCGGCGAGCAGCCGGTGCAGGGCGGGGCCGTGCCGGCGGGCGTCGTCCGGGGCGAGGAAGAGCTGCAGGCGCGGGCCCCAGTCGTGGTCGGTGGAGCGCGCGCTGTCGAGGCCGAGCACCTCGGAGCCGGGGCCGATCCGGGCCGCGGCGTACGGCAGGCCCGGGTGGGTGTCCGCCAGGATCGGCCGGACCGCCTCCTCGTACAGGGCCCGGGCGAGGTCCAGCCCGGGGACGAAGGGCGGGTCCGGCGGGGCGGGTGCGGTCATGCGGCCCACTGTGGCGGAGCGGGTCGGGCGGGGTCCACCGCTTATCCCCGCGGCGGGGCGGGGCCGCCCGTTCAGCCGACGGGGGCCGGGCGTTCGCGGGCGGGGGCGGTGCGCTGCGGGAGGCGGACGGCGGGGGCGGTGGCCTGCTGCGGGCGGGCCGGCGGGCGCGGTTCCTCGGGGTGGCGGCGGATCGGCAGGGCGAGCAGCAGGCCGAGGGTGGCCAGGACGTACGCGCTGCCGCCGAACAGGGTGCCGAGGTCGCGGCCGTCGGGGCGCCAGAGCCACACCATGCCGCTGGAGAGCACGAGTTGGAGCAGCCAGCAGAGGGTGAGCAGGGTGCGGCGGCGCCGGGTGCGGTCCAGTGCGGCGTCGGCGAGGACGACCAGGGCGGGCAGCATCCACACCAGGTGGTGCACCCAGGTGATCGGGCTGACCAGGCAGCAGGCGATGCCGGTGAGGCTGTACGCGGCGAGGCTGTCGCGGGCCGCTTCGGCCCGGTGCAGGCGGTACGCCCAGAGCGCGAGGACGGCCAGCGAGGCGGCCACCCACAGGGCCCGGCCGGGGAGTTGGGGGCCGAGCCGGGCGATCAGGCCCTGCAGGGACTGGTTGGACATGTTGGCGAAGCCGCCGACCCGGTCGGTGTCCCAGAGGGTGACGGTCCAGAACTGGCGGGAGACCTCCGGGCCGGCCAGGAAGCCCGCCCCGGTGGCGCCGAGCGCGGTGGCGGTGGCCGTCGCGGCGGCCCGCCACCGGCGGGTCAGCAGCAGGTGGACGATGAACAGCGCCGGGGTCAGCTTGATCGCGGCGGCCAGTCCGGTGCCCACCCCGGCAAGCAACTGCCATTTCCTGCTGGTGAATTGACGGCTCGTCAGCTCACGGTCGGCGAACACCAGGGCGACCAGCAGCAGGTTGACCTGGCCGAAGCTGAAGGTGTCGCGGACGGGGTTGCTCAGGCCGCACAGGCAGGCCGCGAGGCCGAACGCGTACCAGCGGCACCAGCCCCGGCGGCGGGCGATCGGGTCGACGATCCAGTACAGCAGCAGCGCGGTGGCGACGGCGGACAGCGCGACCCCGACCGCGATCGCCGGGTGCCAGCCGAGCAGCCGCATCGGCAGCATGCAGACGGCCGCGAACGGCGGGTAGGTGAACCCGTACGGGGTGCCGGGCCGGACGTAGTCGTAGAGCTGCCCGGTCGCGGCCCAGTGCCGCACCGTGCCGTAGTACACGCCGGCGTCGAACCAGCCCCGGTGGCCCGGGATGAACGCCAGGATCAAGGTGGTGGCCAGGACGGCGACGGCGAGCACCGCAGTCCTGGCGGTGGTGGTGCCGCGGGTCAGCACGCCGGCTGCCTTTCCTGGAAGGTGAGTTGACGCTCCGTCAGCATGACCGCGGCCGCCCCGAGGACGAGGCCGCCGGCCGCCAGCACCAACTCGGCGGAGTCCGGCTCGAATCCGTCCGGCATGACGGCGAACGCCAGTGCCGCGCAGGCGAGTTCCACCGCCCGGCGGGCACCGGCGGTCCGGGCCGCGAGCGCGGCCGGGACGGCGCACCACAGCGCGTACCAGGGCCGGAAGGCCGGTCCGAGCGCGACCACCGCCCCGAACGCGAGCGCCAGGGCCGCCACCGGCCCGCTCCCCGCCGCGCCACCCGCACCGCCAGTAGGACGACCGCCGCCACCGCCACCGCCGCCCCGAGCAGCCGGGCGCCCGCGACCGGCCCCTCCGGCGCGATGCCCGCCAGCGCGGCGGCCAGCCGGCCCAGCCCGCTGCTCGGCGACCAACTGCTCGCGGTGGCCGGGGTCGTGAGCGCGGAGACCCAGCCGTAGCCGGTCCCGGCCACGGCGGTGACGGCGGCCGTGGTGCCGGCGGCGACCGCCAGGACCGCGGCGGCGCAGCGCAGCCGGTGGCCGCGGTCGGGGGCCGCGCCCGGACGGGGCGCAGCGGCCCGACCGGGCCCGGCGCGGAAGACGCGGAAGGCGCGGGTCGGGGTTCCGGCCCACCGGGTCCCGACCGCAGCCGGGTGGGGGCCGCGGCGGAGCGCGGTGGTCGGACGGGGCGGGCCGTCCGGGGGCGGGACGGCGGTGGCGAGCCACCAGGCGGCGGGGAGGGCGAGGGCGGCGGGGGCCTTGGTCAGGGCCGCCAGGGTGATCAGGGCGGCGGCCGGCAGGGGCCGGCGGCGGGTGGCGGCGAGCAGGCCGGCGAGCATCAGGGCGAGCGGGACGGCGTCATTGTGGGCCCCTGCGACCAGGTGCAGCAGGACCAGCGGGTTGAGCGCGCCCAGCCGCAGCGCGGTCGCCGGGTCGGTGCCCAGGGCGCGGGCGAGGGCCGGGAGCAGGGCGGCCAGGGCGGCGACGGCCAGGACGGCGGTCAGCCGCAGCAGCAGGACCCCGGCGTACGGGTGGTCGGCGAGCGGGGCGGCGGCCCGGGCCAGCAGCAGGAAGGCGGGCCCGTAGGGGGCCGGGGTGTGCTGCCAGACCTGGGGTATCTGCTGGGCGATCGGGCCGCCGAGCGCGGCGGGCCCGTCCGCGTAGACGTCGAACCCGCCCGCCAGCATGGCCCCTTGGGCGAGGTAGCTGTAGGCGTCGCGGCTGAACAGCGGCGGCAGGAGCAGCAGCGGGGCGGCCCACCAGGCCAGGGTGGCCGTCAGCCAACGGGTGCGGGCGGCGGAACGGCCGGCCGCGGGAAGGCCGTTGCCGGACGGCGCGCCGGCGGACAGGGCTTCGGCAGGTAGGGCGTTGGCGGGCAGGGCTTCGGCGGGCAGGGCGTTGGCGGGCAGCGCGTCGGCAGGTGGGGCGCCGGCGGAGCGGCCGAGCAGGAGCCAGGCGGCGGTGAGGACGGTCAGGCCCGCGAAGACCAGGACGGTGCCCGCGCCGCCGGAGGCGCGCAGGGTGGGGCCGGTCGCGGCGGCGGGCAGAGCGCCGGAGGTGAGTGCGCCGGCCGCGAGGGCGAGCGAGCCCAGCAGTCCGAGCCACCGGTACCGGCTCGGGTAGGCGTTCGCGCCCGTGTTCGGCATGTCGGGAACGCTGGCAGAGCGCCGTGGCCCCCGGGGGAAGAGTCGGCGTCCGGCGGGTGGCCGCGGGGCGTCCGGCTCATGCTGTCCGCAGGCCGGGGCGGGTGCGGGGGTCAGGGCGCCCCGGAGGGGCCGTACCTGGCATTCAGCATGTGCACATCTGGTCTCCCTCGGCCGTCCACCTCAGTGCCAGGCGGGTCGGGGAGACATACGGGAGCCGCCCGCGGCCGGTACCGCCCGACCGGTGGTCCGGGTGCGAGCGCCCGTGTCGTTGCGTGTCGTCCCGTGCCGTCCGTCGCCACCCTATCGCGCCCCGAGATCCCGGAGAGTCCCGCCATGACCACCGCCCCCGCCCGTCCCGGACAGCTCCCCGCCGCCGCCCCGGCCGCCGCCCGGCTCGCCCCGAGCCGGCTCCCGGAGCCCCAACAGCCCTCGTACCAGCTGGTGTTCGCCCGCACCGCGGAGGACGTGCGGGCCGCCCAGCGGCTGCGCCACCAGGTGTTCGCGGACGAGATGGGCGCGGTGCTCGACTCGCCGCTGCCCGGCCTGGACGCCGACCCGTTCGACGAGTTCTGCGACCACCTGCTGGTGCGCGAGCAGCCCACCGGCGAGGTGGTCGGCACCTACCGGCTGCTGCGGCCCGAACAGGCGCGCCGCGCGGGCCGGTTGTACTCCGACACCGAGTTCGACCTGGCCCGGCTGGGCGGGCTGCGGGACGGCATGGTGGAGGTCGGGCGGTCCTGCATCGCCGCGGCGCACCGCGGCAACGGCGCGGTGATCAACCTGATGTGGGGCGGCATCGCCCGCTACATGACCGCCACCGGCAACGCCTGGCTGGCCGGCTGCTGCTCGATCCCGCTGGCCGACGGCGGCGCGACCGCCGCCGGGGTGTGGGACGCCGTCTCCGCCAAGCACCTGGCCCCGCAGCAGTACCGGGTCGCCCCGCTGCGCCCGTGGTCGGCCGAGGGCGTGGCCCGGGCGGGCCGCACCCCGGTCCCCGCCCTGCTGCGCGGCTACCTGCGGCTGGGCGCCTGGGTGTGCGGCGAGCCCGCGTACGACCCGGACTTCAACGTGGCCGACCTGTACGTGCTGCTGTCGCTGGAGCGCACCGACCCGCGCTACCTGCGGCACTTCCTGGCCGCGGCGGCGGACCTGCCGCTCTCCGCGATCACCGGCGGGGACACCCGTCCCGCCGCCGACCCGGTTGCCGGCGACGGCACTTCGCGCGGAACGGCGACGGCGGCATGAGCGCCTGGCTGCCGACCGCGCCGTGCACGCCCGGCGACTGCGTGACGGTCGCCGGGCCCCGCGCGGGGTGGCGCACCGGGTGCTGCGGCTGGCCGGGTGCCTGGCGGTGCTGGTCGCCGGGGTGCTGGTGGCGCCGCTGGTGCGCGCGCTGGCCTGGCTGCCGGCGGAGCGGCTGGTGCGCTGGTGGTCGCGGCTGCTGCTGGCCTCGCTGGGCGTGCGGGTGCGGCCGATCGCCGCGCCGGGCCGGCAGGCCGGCGGGTCGCTGCTGGTGTCCAACCACGTCTCGTGGCTGGACGTCCTGCTGGTCGCGGCCGTCCGGCCGGGCCGGATGCTGGCCAAGACCGAGGTCGGCCGCTGGCCGGTGCTCGGCCCGCTGACCTCCTGGGGCGGCACCATCTTCATCGACCGGGACCGGCTGCGGGCACTGCCCGGCACGGTCGAGGAGATCGCCGCGGCGCTGCGCCGCGGCGAGCGGGTGGTGGTCTTCCCGGAGGGCAGCACCTGGTGCGGACGCGGCGGCGGCCGGTTCCGCCCGGCGCTGTTCGAGGCGGCGGTGCGGGCCGACGTGCCGGTGCAGCCGCTGACGCTGCGCTACCGCACCGCGGACGGGCGGCCGAGCACCGCACCGGCGTTCGTCGGCGAGGACGGGCTGCTGGCCTCGATGTGGCGGGTGGTGTCGGTGCGCGGCCTGAGCGCGGAGGTCGAGTTCCTGCCGCAGCTGCCGCCCGCGCTGTTCCCCGGCCGCCGACAGCTCGCGGCGGCCGCCCAGCGGGTGGTCGACCGGCGCCGCCTCCCGGACGGCGCCCCGTCCGACGCCCCCGGCTGCGCGGCCTGCGCCCACCCCGTCGAACGTCCGGTCCGCGGCCCGGAGGCGCCCGGGCCACGGACCGGCACGGGGGTCGCGGCGGGCGTGGCGGCGGAGGCCGGGCGGTAACCGGGCAGGTCGGGGGGCGGCTCGGGCGGTTCGTGTGCCCGCGGTGCCCGAACGGTGGCCGGGACGGAACGGCGGGGTGTCTCCCGTATGATCGGGCGAGTTCGGAAAAGGGCGAGGAGGTGCTCGATGCAGGTGGACGAAGAGGCCGTCGGCGCTGTGCTGAACCGGCTGCGCCGGGCACAGGGCCAGCTGAACGGCGTGATTGCGATGATCGAAGCCGGCCGCGACTGCAAGGACGTGGTCACGCAACTCGCCGCCGTCTCGCGCGCGTTGGACCGCGCCGGGTTCAAGATCCTGGCGAGCGGGATGCGGCAGTGCCTGGCCGAGGCCGAGGAGGGCGCCGCGCCGATGAGCGAGGCGGAGCTCGAGAAGATGTTCCTGACCCTGGCCTGACCGGCCTGACCGGTCTGACCGGCTTGCCCAGCCGTCCGCCCGTCTGCCTGCCTGTCCGCCTGTCTGCGCACGCTGCTGTCGTGCCGCTCTGCGGCCTCTCGTGGCAGCGTGCTCCTCCGGGCAGCGCGTTCTCCGCCGTACGCTGCCCCGTCACGCACCGCGCCGGAGCGCGCGGTGCGTCGTCGTTGTCGTTGTCGTCGTTGCCGTCGTCGTCGTACGGTCGTCGGCTCAGGCCAGGGCCAGGAAGAGCTTCTCCAGTTCGGCCTCGCTCATCGGGGCGGTGCCTTCCTCGGCCTCGGCCATGCACTGGCGCATGCCGCTGGCCACGATCTTGAACCCGGCGCGGTCCAGGGCCCGGGACACGGCGGCGAGCTGGGTCACCACGTCCTTGCAGTCGCGGCCGGCCTCGATCATCGCGATCACGCCGGCCAGCTGGCCCTGTGCCCGGCGCAGCCGGTTCAGTACCGCGCCGACGGCCTCGTCGCCCACCTGCATCGGGTCTCCTCCTCGTGCTCGGCGGGCGGCCTCTGCCGCCCGCCCCCGTGTTCCGTGCCGCGTATCAGCCTGTCCTGGTACACCGTGGCACGCGTCGTGACGTTCTGCTCATACCCCCACCCGTATCAACCCGTCCGGCGGACGGCGCATTCCCCCGCCCGCCGGACGTCCCCGCTCCGCTGCTGCCCTGCCGGTCGGCCGGTTCAGGCCGCGGCGGCCCAGGCGCCGTAGCCGCCGAGCAGGTCGGAGGTCTGCGGGTGGCCGTGGTGGCGCAGCAGGCTGGCCGCGATGGAGGAGCGGTGGCCGCCGGCGCAGTGCACCACGACGGCGCGGTCCTGCGGTATCTCGCCGAGGCGGTGCGGGAGTTCGGCCAGCGGGAGGTGGACGGAGCCGGGGATGCTGCCCTCGGCGCGCTCGCCCTCGCCGCGGACGTCGACGACCAGCGGCGGTTCGGCGCCGGCGAGTTCGGTGCGCAGGTCGGCGACGGTGCGGCGGGGGGCCTGGCGCATCTGTTCGGGGACGGTGCGGAAGGCGGTCTCGGGGTCGGCGAGGTACCCGGCGACGCGGTCGAAGCCGATCCGGGCGAGCCGGGTGACGGTCTCCTGCTCGCGGCCTTCGGGGGCGATCACCAGTAGCGGCCAGGCCGGGTCGAGGACGGTGCCGGACTGCTCGGCGAAGCGCCCGTCGGCGGGGACGTTGACGGCTCCGGCGAGGTGTCCGGCGGCGAACTCCAGCGGGTCGCGGGCGTCGACCACGACGACGCCGTCGGCGCGCCGGGCGAGGAAGGCGTCGGCGTCCAGCGGGACGGCGAGGGCGGCGGTGTCGAACAGTTCGCGGTCGCGGCGGTTGAGGTCGGCGTCGTAGCCGAAGTAGCCGGGGGCGGTGGGCTGTCCGGCGGTGACGATGCCCACGAACTCGTCCTCGGTCATCGGCGCGCAGGCGTAGTTGGTGGCACGCTGCTGCCCGATGGTGGACTGCCGCTCGGTGGACAGGTTCTTGCCGCAGGCCGAGCCGGCGCCGTGCGCGGGGAAGACCCGGACCTCGTCGGGCAGCGCCATCAGCTTGTGCTGGACGCTGTCGTAGAGCATCCGGCCGAGCCGGTCGGCGGTGACGCCCGCGGAGGCCAGCAGGTCGGGGCGGCCGACGTCGCCGACGAACAGCGCGTCGCCGGTGAGCACCCCGTACGGGACGGGGTCGGCGGCCCGCTCGCGGACCAGGACGCTGATCGACTCGGGGGTGTGGCCCGGCGTCTCCATGATCTCCAGGACGACCTCGCCGAGGCTGATCCGCTCGCCCTCGGCGAGCTTGCGGATCGGGTACTCGGTCTCGGCGCGCCGCCCGTAGCCGATCCAGGCGCCGGTGCGGGCGGCGAGTTCGAGGTGGCCGGAGAGGAAGTCGGCGTGGAAGTGGGTGTTGATGACGCCCTCGACCGTGAAGCCGCGGGCCTCGGCCTCCGCGAGGTACTCGTCCACGTCCCGGCGCGGGTCGACCACCACGGCGCGGCCGGTGGTCTCGTCCGCGATCAGGTACGAGGCCTGGGAGAGGCAGTCGAGGTAGTACTGGGCGAAGAACACGAGGGTCCTCTTCTCTGCATCGGGCGGGCGCCGGGCACGGCCCGGTCGGTTTCGATACCCCCATGGGTATTATTGCAGGCAGTTCACTGCCAGGAGGGCTGACCGGTTGATACCAGCGGGGGTATATGCTCGAGACCAACGATATACCCCCGCCGGTATCTTCCCGGAGGACGGCCCCGCCGCCCGGAGAGCCGCCGGAACCCTCACGTACCGCCCCGCCACCCCTGGAGGACACCGTGGCCTGGACCCCCAAGCCGCCCGCGCCCGCACAGATCGACCCCGCCGCGGCGCACCGCCTGGCCGCCACCGGCGAGGCGCTGCTGCTCGACGTCCGCGAGCCCGAGGAGCACGCCGAGGTGCACGCGCCCGGCTCGTTCCTCGTCCCGCTCGGCACCCTCGGCACCCTCGGCACCCTCGGCACCCTCGGCGACGGCGGCGACGGCGGCGCTGGTGACGGTGGCGGTGACGGTGGCCTGGGTGCTGTGCGGGCCGCGGCCGGTGGGCGGCTGGTGCTGGCGGTGTGCCGGTCCGGCACCCGCTCGCAGACGGCCACCGAGCTGCTGAACGCGCACGGGGTGCCGACGGTGAACGTGGTCGGCGGGATGCGCGCCTGGCTCCGGGACGGGCTGCCCGCGCACCGGAACGACCTGCCCGCACATCGGGACGAGTGTCACTGCGGCGGCGCGATATGAGCAGCGTCGTCCTGCTGGCGCTGGTCGCCGGCGCGGTGGTCGGCCTGGCGCTGGGCGGACTCGGTGGCGGCGGCAGCATGCTGGCCGTCCCCGCGCTGATCTACCTGATCGGGCTGACGCCCGGCACCGCGACCACCGCCAGCCTGCTGATCGTCGCCGTGACCTCGCTCACCGGCCTGCTCGCCCACGCCCGGGCCGGACGCGTCCGCTGGCGCGAAGGACTGCTGTTCGGCGCAGCCGGACTCCCGCTCGCCGCCCTCGGCGGCGCCCTCTCCCGCCACCTGCCCGGCCCGGCCCTGACCGCCGCGTTCGCCCTGCTGGCCGGCCTGGCCGCCTGGCGGATGCTGGCGGGCGGACGACGGACGGACTCCGCCCCCGGCGCGGACGGCGGCGGAGGTGGCGGCGGCAACGCAGATGGCGGCCCGGAGTCGGTGCAGCTACGGCACCCTGCTCACGGATCGGCAGCGGTCGAGAGGCCCGGATCCGGGCCCGCACGCGTTTCCGTTCCGACGCCCGCTCCTGCTCCTACTCCCGGCGGCGCGGTTGTCGCCACCTCGGCAGTGACGATGACAGTGACGGCGGCGACGGCAACCGCGTCCGTCTCCGCGGAGATGGTCCCTGCAGGGATGAACCCCGAACCGTGCCCCCTCCCGGAGCCTCTCGGCCCGGCGGCCCCGCTCCCGGCCCCTGCCCGGGTTCCGGCTTCGGCGCGGCGCTCTGCGCTGGCGGGGGCGGGGCTGGGGGCGGCGACCGGGGTGCTGGGTGTCGGCGGCGGGTTCCTCGCGGTGCCCGCGCTGGTGTCCTTCCTGGCGTTCCCGATGGCCGAGGCGATCGGGACCAGCCTGCTGGTGATCACCCTCAACTCGCTGGCGGCGCTGCTGCCCCGGCTCGGCGGGGCCGCCGAGATCCCGTGGTCGACGGTCGGCCCGTTCGCGGCCGCCGCGATCCTCGGCGCCTGGGACGGCAAACGGCTCGCCGCCAAACTGTCCGGCCGCACGCTGCAGCGGCTGTTCGCCGGTGCGCTGCTCGCCGTCGCCGCCCTGATGCTGGTGGACGCCGTGCTCTGACCCCCGCCCCGTGCGCGCCCCCTCCGCTCCCCCACCAGCACCCACCGCACGGATGCCTCCCCCGATTTTCCCTTCCCGCTTCCCCCTCCCCTTCCCGCCCCTCGGCCGTCCGTACACGCCGGGTCCCCCCGAAAGGTTCACCCGCTCCGATGACCACCCCCCTGACCGTCGACCAGCTCCAGCCCCGCCTGCACCAGCTGATCGTCATCGACGTCCGTTCGCCCGGCGAGTTCGCCGGCGGCCACATCCCCGGTGCCCACAACGTGCCGCTCGACCAGCTGTCGCAGGCCCTGCCCGCGCTGCGGGCCGCCGCCGAGCGCGGCGAGCTGGCCGTCACCTGCGCGTCCGGCGCCCGTGCGCTGAACGCCTGCGAGCAGTTGGCGGCGGCCGGTGTGCGGGCGCTGCTCGTCGACGGCGGCACCGCCGCCTGGACGGCCAACGGCGGGGCGCTGAACCGGGTGCCGGGCCAGAAGGTCCGCTGGGCGATGGACCGGCAGGTCCGGCTGGTGGCCGGTTCGCTGGTGCTGGCGGGTGTCGTCGTCGACCTCGCCGTCCCGGGCGTGCGCTGGGTGTCGGCCGCGGTCGGCGGCGGCCTGCTGTTCTCGGCCGTCAGCAACACCTGCGCGATGGGCTCGCTGCTGGGCAAGCTCCCGTACAACCGCCCGCGCAACTCCGGTGCCGCGCTCGACGCGACGCTCACCGCGCTGCGCGACGGCGGCAAGTGACACGCGCGAACTGACGCCTCGTCAGTCGAGTTCCCGCCTCGGCGGGTTCGGCCCCCGGCGCCCTCTCCCCTGGCCGGGAGGGTACCGGGGGCCTTCTCACGACCGCGCACGTCCCCACCCACGCCCCGCACATGCCCCGCGCACACCCCGCCATCGCCCCCGCGGGCTCCGACTCGGCGTTGCCGAACGGGTGTTCAGCGCCCGGCGGCCTCGCCCTGGGGGGCGGGTGCGGACGTGGCCGTGGTGGCGGTCGGGGTGCAGGAAGCGGCGGGGGCGGCGGTGTTGTAGTGGCTGGCCAGCCAGAAGCCGACCAGCAGGCCCGCCACGCCGAGTGTCTTGTGGCGGTTGCGCTTCCACCACGAGGGCGTGCCGGCTGCCATGAAACGCAGTTGGGTGAAGTCCGGATGCTCGCTGGGCGGTGCGTCCTTGAACATTCCCATCGCGGATGATCCTCCTCTCGCGTCGGGGAGTTCATGACCATACGCCCGGTTCCGCCCTGACCGCAGGCAATTAATCCCGATTCACGGGTCTGCGCGCGCCCCCGCGCGCCCCCCTTCCGCGCCCCCGCGTGCTCTCACCAGTGCGCGGGGCGGGCCAGCACGGCGCCGAGGAGGGTGGTGGAATCGCCCTTGGCGGCGTTGAGTTGGGCCTGGGTGAGGAACAGCGCCCCGGTCAGGTCGGCGCCCCGCAGGTCGGCGTCGCGCAGGTCCGCGCCGATCAGGTCGGCGTCGCGCAGGTCGGCGCCGGAGAGGTCGGCCGCGATCAGGTAGGCGCCGCGCAGGTTGGCCCCGCGCAGGTCCGCACCGCGCAGGCGGGCCCCGATCAGGTCGGCTCCCCGGTGGTTGCGCTTCTTCCCGGGCAGCGCGTTCCTGGTCAACTCGCTGGCCTTGAGCAGGAGTTCGCTGGTCTCGGCGCGGATCGCGGGCACGTCGGCGGCGAGCAGCGCGGCGGCGTCCCGGCGGGTCAGCTGTTCGATCCCGTCCAGCGCCCGGCGGAGTTCGGCGTGCACCGGCCTGGCCTTCGGCAGCTCCAGTGCTTCGGCCAAGTACCAGAGCAGTTCGTGGAGTTGGCGCATCACCGGGAAGGTCTCGAACATCTGCCGGGCGGTCTCCCGGTCCTCGCGCCAGCTGCGCCCCTCGAAGGTGTGCTGGGAGACCTTCTGCCCGGCGCCGAAGCAGTCGAACACCGTGCAGCCCTGGTAGCCGCGTTCGCGCAGCGCGGGGTGGATCCCGCAGCGGTAGTCGGCCTGGAGGTTGCGGCAGGGCGTGCCCGCACTCTTGTTCGCCGCGAAGTCCGCGGACTTGGCGAAGGGCAGGGCGACGCAGCACAGCCCGAAGCAGGCGGAGCAGTCGGCGAGCAGGTCGAGTCGACGGCCGGTCGGGACGGGGTGCTGCTGGTCGGTCACGGTGCGGGTTCTCCTGCGGCGGGGGCGGGTGGATCGGTCCATTCTCTCCCGGACCGCCCCCGCCCGGTCCCCGGGCCACCTGCTGACCCGCCCACCCGTCCGCCCGCCTATCCGCCCACCGTCCGTCCGTGCCGTCCGGCACCGGTCCGGTCGGCGGCGAGGCAAAGCTTGGCAAAAACCTCGCTCCGACCGGTGTACGCACCGTGTCGGGTTCGGGTCCGGGCGGGTTGGCCGAGTATGGTGCGGTCCCCGGGTGCGGATCATCCGGGCGACGGACACCGAGCTGTGCGGTACGGCGACGCGCCGGGCCCGTCGACGGCTCCACGGGGGACGTGGTGAGGGAGGAGTCACGGGTGCGGCCCGAATCGGCGGGCGACAGCTCGACGGATTCGCTGCTCACGGCTGTCTCCGCGGCCCTGCGGGTGGACCGCGACGCGCTGGCCGACGCCCTGCTCGGCCAGTTGCCCGTCGCGGTCGCGGTGCTCGACGCCGACCTGCGCTGGCGCTACCTGAACCCGCCCTTCCAGCAGGTCACCGGCGTGTCGCCGACGGCCGTGCTGGGGCGGGCCGCCGCGGATCCGGACCCGGCCGTCCCGCACGTCCTGGCCGACGGGCGGCCGCGCTCCGGGACGTTCGCCGGGCGGGCCGCCGACTTCCGCCGGCTGGAGGTCGCCGGCGCGCCGACCGGGGTGCTGGTCGTGCTGCCCGGCGGCGCCGACACCCACCGGGCCGAACTCGAACGCACCCGGGCCCGGTTCGCCCTGCTGGAGGCCGGTTCGGAGCGGATCGGCACCACCCTCGACCCGGACACCACCTGCGCGGAACTCGCCGCGTTCGCCGTCCCCGACTTCGCCGCCCTCGCCCTCGTCGACGTCCTGCCGCTCGACACACCCGACACCGCCGCACACCCCGCCCCCGGCACCGACCGGGAGCGGGACCGGCCGCGGCTGCGCTGGCGGCGGGCCGCCGTGGCCCGCGAGCAGGCCCCGCCCGGCGCCGCGCCGTCGTCCGCCGTCCCACCGTCCGCGCCTGCCGCCGGGACGGTGCGCCACCGCCCCGGCTCGGTGACCGCCCGGGCGCTCGCCGAGGGCCGTCCGGTGGTCGCCAACCTGGTGTCCGCCGACGAGCTGGCGGCGCTGCTCCCGGACGAGGCCGCGCTGTCCGCGGGCCGCGGCGCCGGGGTGGACTGCCTGCTCGCCGTCCCGCTGACCGCCCGCGGCCGTCCGATCGGCGTGCTCACCCTGGCGCGGGCGCACGGCAGTTCGCTCGGGTTCACCGCCGAGGACACCGAGCTGCTCGCCGCGATCGCCGGGCGCGCCGCGCTCACCCTCGACCACGCCCGGCGCTACGCCCGCTCGCAGAACACCGCCCTGGAACTCCAGCGGGCCCTGCTCGCCGAACCCGGCAGCCCGCACCCCAACCTCGAACTCGCCTCCCGCTACCTGCCGTCCGGGATCACCTCGGTGGTCGGCGGCGACTGGTACGAGACGGTGCGGCTGCCGTTCGGCCGGACGCTGCTCGCCATGGGCGACGTGATGGGGCACGGGGTCGAGGCCGCCGTCGACATGAGCAACTACCGCTCCACGCTGCGCTACGTCGCCGCCATGGACCTGCCGCCGCACCGGATCCTGCGCCAGCTGGACGCGCTGATCGCCGAGCAGGAGAACGCCCGCCCCGCGACCTGCGTCCTGGCCCTCGCCGACCCGGCCCGGGCCCGCTGGACCCTCGCCAGTGCCGGGCACCTGCCGCCCGCGCTGCTCACCTCGCACACCACCGAACTGGTCGAGGTCCCGACCGGCCCCCCGCTGGGCACCGGCGTCGGCGGCTACGAGCAGACCGTGACAGAGCTGCGCGCCGACCACGCCCTGCTGCTGTACACCGACGGCCTGGTCGAACGGCGCGGCGAGGACATCGACGTCTCGCTCGCCCGCCTCTCCGCGCTCCGGCTCCCCGCCGACGGCCCGCTCGACTCCCTGCTGGACGGCACTCTCGCCGCACTGGCCCCGGAGGACGCCGAGGACGACATCGCCCTGCTCGCGGCCCGGGTCCGCCACCGGCCGTCCTGACCGGTGATCGACTCCGACCCGAACTGACGATCCGTCAATTACCTTTCCCTCCAAATGCCTTGGACTCAACGCCAGCGGCTCTGAGGGTCGTTCGCCGCCAGGTTCCAGCCCGGGCGGGCTTTCCCCCGGCACACCCGCCAGGGCACTCACCCGCCCCTGACCGGAATCACCGAACGCCTGCTGCTCCGAACGCGTCGGCGATCGGCGCGACGAGCGAGGCGAAGCGCTGGGCACCTGCGTTGCCGATCGGTGCCCACAACCTGGCCCGCCGCTGGTCGGCGCACCGCAACCCCGACCGGAACGGCGCCGAGGAACACCGCAGGCTGGAGGAGGCGACACTGGCCCGCAACGCCGACGCCGACGCCGCAGCCGCGATCCTGGTCCGACACCTCACCTTGACCGCTGCGGCTCTGACCGACGATTCAGGCCGGGCCGCCCGGGCTCAGCCGAGTCACCGGCATCGGACTCAGCCCCCTGGTCCCGCCATGACCCGGCTCATCACTTCGTCGCGCTCCTCGGCGCGGCGCACCGTCGCGCTCGGCGCGCTACTCCTCACCGTTTACCGTCGGCGGCCGGGGGCCAGTCGCGGCGGTAGCCCGCCGAGAGCGGGCCGCCGGCCAGGCCGAGCGCGGCGCCGGCGGCCGCCAGCAGCGCGGCGGGGTCGCCGGTCTCGCCCAGGGTGCGATGGGCCGCCAGGAGGCGGGCGCCGAGGTCGGGGTCGGCGGCGAGCAGGCGGCGCGGGAACCACTTGCCCGTTCCGGTCCAGGCCCGGCGGTGGTCGCTGAGCAGGTCGGCGGCGGTACGGAGGACCTCGGCGCCGACGGCCAGCGCCTCCAGGCGGTCCGGCACGTCGGCCAGGTCGTCCAGCAGGTCGGTCAGCGCGTAGCGCAGGTTCTCGCGCTGCTCGGCCGGGAGCGGGGGTGGTCCGGCCAGCAGTTCGGCCCGGCAGTCCTCGGCGATCCGGGCGGCGTGGCCGTCGCGGTCCAGCAGGACCAGCCCGGTCGCGTACAGCTGCTGGACCACTCCTCGGCGGGAGGCGGCGTCGAAGGCCCGCAGCTCGTCGAGCCCGGCCCGGGTGTGCGCGAACACCTCGGCCACCCGGCCCTCGTGGCGCAGCGTCTCGCGGTGGGTGCTGCGGCCGTCGGGCAGCAGGACGGCCAGGTCGAGGTCGCTGCCCGCTCGGGCCCGCCCCGCCGCCACGGATCCGGCCAGCACCACGGCCGACGCGTCGGGGTGGAGTTCGGCGACGAGCCTCCTGGCCTGGTCGATCAGCGTCTCTCGCATGCGCACAGCCTGTCACACGGCCGGTCCCGCACCTCGCCCGCCCGGGGCGCGAACGGGAGCGCCCACGCCCGCCCACCGATTCGGGAGCCGCCCTGACGAATCGTCAGCCCGCGGCTCCCCCACGCCCGCCACCCGAGGCCCGGGAGCCGCGAGGACCGCGCGGACTGCGCGGACTGCGCGCACCGCGGGCGCGGCGGGCCCGGTCGGCGGCGTAGGCCGCACCGGCGGCGAGGGCGATCAGGAGCGCGGTGGCAAGGTGTCCGCCGGCCAGGTCGAGGCCGAGGAAGAGCACGAACAGGAAGGCCGCGACCGGGAGCAGCAGGGCGAGCAGGGTCTGGCCGAGGACGGCGATGGTCGCGGTGCGGGCGTACGCCTCCTCGCCCTGTGCACCGGCGCCGGTACCGGTGCCGTCGGCGGCCCCGGCGGCGCGTGCCTCCTCGGGCCAGTAGAAGGCGGTGGCGCGCCGGGCGAGGGCGGTGGTGGCGCGGACGTTGGCGCGCCCCATGACGGGGATCCACACCACGGGGAAGGCGAGTCCGACGACCACCAGGAGGCCGGTGCCGACCCAGCCCGCAATCCGGCGGACCGGGCCGCGGTGGTCCTCGCCGATGGCGACCAGGCCGAGCAGGTAGACCATCCGCCGGATCATGTCCAGCCGGGACGGGCGGGTCGGCGGCCCGCCCTCGGGCTCGGCCTCGGCCGCGGCGTCCGCCTCGGCGGTGGCGGCCAGCGCGGCGCGGGCGTCCGGGACGGTGGGGTACACGCCTTGCAGGACGAGGAGTTCGGCGCTGCGCTCGGTGCGGTCGCCGTCCGCTCCGGCGAGGGCTGCGAGTTCGAGGACCATCCGGGCCTGGGCGAGCATCCCGGCGCAGAACGCCACCGGGACGAGGAGGATGAGCGGCCCGCCGACCACGCAGCCCTCGACCAGGGTCAGCCGGATGCCGTGGGTGATCACGGCCGTGCGCCGCTCGGCGACCGATCCGGCTCCGCCCCCGGCCTCCGCACCCTCCGCACCCTCCCCAACCTTCACTCCCGCTTCCGCCCCGGCCCCGGCCCCGGTCTCCGTCCCGACCCCCGCGCCCGCTCCCGTTTCCGCGCCCGCTCCCGTCCCGGACAGTCCGGCCACCGCTTTCGCCGCCGGCCCCGCCTCCTGCTGCACCGCCAGTACGGCCAGGTGCTCGGGCAGCCGCGCGGCGTCGTGCCGGACGGCCCGCCACAGCTCACCGGCCGCCCCACCGCCCCGCCCGTCCCCCACGGGGGCAGCGGCTCCGTCCGCGGCGTTCGAACCGCCGGACGCGGCCGGATCGCCGTCGGGTGGTGCCGCTCCCCCTCCCGTGTGTTCCATTCCGCCAGCCTACTCGGACAAATCACCGCAAACCTCTCACCGACCGGCACTTTGCCCGGCGCAACGGCTCCCGCTCCCCCGCCGACTCCGCGATTCACACACCCGTGCGGAAATGGCGGCAGACGTTCGTCTGCGCGAAAGATCCCTTTGGCTGGCCGCACGCCCGGGTTGGCCACAACGTTGGCATGCGAGTCGCCATCGTCACCGAGTCCTTCCCGCCCGAGGTCAACGGCGTGGCCCACAGCGTGCTGAGGGCTGCCGAGCACCTCGTCCGGCGGGGCCACCAGCCCCTGGTGATCACCCCCGCCCCGGCCCGGGGTGCGCACTGCCCGCCGCAGTCCTTCGGCCCGGACCTGGAGCCGCTGCCGGTGGTGCGCGTCCCGTCCGTCCCGTTGCCCCGCTACCCGCAGGTGCGCATCGCCCTGCCCAGCCGCAAGCTGGCCGCCGCGCTGACGGCCCACCAGCCGGACGTGGTGCACCTGGCCAGCCCGTTCGTCCTCGGCGCGCGGGCCGCCCGGCTCACCGAGCGGCTGGACCTGCCGACCGTGGCGGTGTACCAGACCGACCTGGCCGGGTACGCGCAGGCGTACCGGATGGGCCGGGGCGCCGGTTCGGCGATCGCCTGGGCGCGGATCCGCTCGGTGCACCGCGCCGCCGCGCGGACGCTGGCGCCGTCCACCCCGGCCGCGCAGGACCTGACCGCGCACGGGGTGCGGCAGGTTCGGATCTGGGCGCGCGGCGTCGACTCGGTGCGCTTCCACCCGGAGCACCGCGACGAGGCGCTGCACCGTTCGCTGGCGCCCGGCGGCGAGGTGCTGGTGGGGTACGTCGGACGG
Organism: Kitasatospora sp. YST-16; assembly: GCF_026802215.1. Taxonomy (NCBI): domain Bacteria; kingdom Bacillati; phylum Actinomycetota; class Actinomycetes; order Kitasatosporales; family Streptomycetaceae; genus Kitasatospora; species Kitasatospora sp. YST-16. Next base: position 6,979,361 of record NZ_CP113837.1, on the reverse strand, counting down.
CTCGCCCCGGAGAAGCGGGTCGACCTGCTGGCGGAGGCGTCCCGGCTGCCCGGCGTGCGGGTGGTGGTGATCGGGGACGGTCCGAGCGCGCCCGCGCTGAAGGCCGCGATGCCCGGCGCGGTGTTCCTGGGACGCCGCACGGGGGCCGAACTCGCCCGCTGCTTCGCCTCGTTGGACCTGTTCGTGCACACCGGCCCGCTGGAGACCTTCTGCCAGACCATCCAGGAGGCGATGGCCAGCGGCGTACCGGTGGTCGCCCCGGCGGTCGGCGGCCCGCTCGACCTGGTCGGCCACCGGCGCACCGGGCTGCTGGTCGCCCCGCGGGACGCGGGCGCCGTGGCCCGCGCCGTGGCCGACCTCGCCGCCTCCGCCGAACTGCGCGCCCAGTACGGCGCGGCGGGCCGGGCCGAGGTCACCGGCCGCACCTGGGAGGCGGTCGGCGACCAGCTGATCCGGCACTACGAGGAGGTGCTCGCCGAGCACCGCCAACGCACCCGGAACACCGCCACCGTCACCACCCCCGCCTTCCCCACCGTTCCCACCCCTGCTCCCGTTGCTCCCGTTGCTCCCGTTGCTCCCGTTGCTCCCGTTGCTCCCGTCGCCGCCGCCGTCCTCCCGCTCTCGGTCGAGGAGCAGCCCGCGTGAACCGTGAAACGGCCCGCACGGACGGCGGGTTGAGCATCGTCCGGGTGGCGAACTTCGTCACTCCCGTCTCGGGCGGCCTGCGGACCGCGCTGCGGCACCTCGGAGCCGGGTACCTGGCGGCGGGGCACCGGCCCGTGCTGGTGGTGCCGGGGCCGACCCGCACCGACGAGTGGACCGAGCAGGGGCGGGTGATCACGCTGCCGGGGCCGCGCGTACCGGGCACCGGCGGCTACCGGCTGCTCCGCGACCGGAATCAACTTGCCTCGCTGCTGGAGGAGTTGGCCCCGGACCGGCTGGAGGTATCGGACCGCACCACGCTGCGCTGGACGGGCGCCTGGGCGCGAACGCACGGGGTGCGGTCGATGATGGTCTCGCACGAGAGCGCCACCGGGGTGCTCGGCGCATGGGGCGTGCCGCCCGGCACCGCGCGGCAGGTCGCGGACCGGCTCAACTCCCGTACCGCGCAGAGCTATGACACGGTGCTGTGCACGACGGCGTGGGCGGCCGAGGAGTTCGAGCGGATCGGCGCCGGCAACGTCGAACGGGCGCCGCTGGGGGTGGACCTGGAGGTGATGCGGCCGGAGTGCCACGATCCTTCGCTGCGCGCCGAGTTGGCAGATCCGCAGCAGGTGCTGCTGGTGATGTGCTCGCGGCTGTCGGGGGAGAAGAAGCCCGAACGGGCCCTGGAGGCCCTGGCCGAGCTGCGCCGCCGCCACCGCGTCCCGGCCGTGCTCGCGGTCGCGGGCACGGGCCCGCTGCGCGGCCGGCTGGAGCGCCGGGCGGCCGAACTCCGGCTCCCGGTAAGGTTCCTGGGCCACCTGGCGGAGCGTTCCGCAGTGGCGGCCCTGCTGGCCACGGCGGACGCGGTGATCGCGCCGGGCCCGGTGGAGACCTTCGGCCTGGCCGCCCTGGAGACGCTGGCCTGCGGCACCCCCGTCGCGGTCAGCCTCTCCTCCGCGCTCCCCCAGGTGGTCGGCCGGGCCGGCCTCGCGGCTGCCGACACCGGAGCCGGATTCGCCCTCGCCGTACGGGAGTTGTTGGACCGCCCGGAGGCGGAACGGCGGGCCGCCGCCCGCGCCAGGGCGGAGGAGTTCAGCTGGACGGCCGCCACCACGGCCTTCCTCGCCGCCCACCGCGCACCCGCCCTCGCATCCGCACCCACGCCCGCACCCGCCCTCGTTCCTTCCCCGCCCCCTCCCCCGGCCCCGTCCTCCACCCCGGCCACGACCGGGTGAGACCCCAACACCCATCCCTCGCAACGAAGTTCCACCACCTTCCCAGCCCCACCGGAGGGACGTGATGACGGTTCGATTCGCTGCGCTCGGCGACTCCCTCACCGAGGGTGTCGGCGATCCGGTACCAGGGGGGTGGCGGGGCTGGGCGGCCCTGCTCGCGCCCGCCCTCTCACCGGATCCCGTCGAGTTCCGCAACCTGGCCAGCAGCGGCGCGCTCAGCCGCGACCTGCTGGTCTCTCAACTGCCCACCGCGCTCGCGCTGCGCCCCCGGTACGCGGCGGTCATGGTCGGCGGCAACGACACCCTGCGGGCGTCCTTCGACCTGGAGTCGACGGCCCACCGGTTCGCCTCCGTACTCTCCTCGTTGACGGCGGTCGGGGCGCTCCCGCTGACCGCGTGCCTGCCCGATCCGGGGCGGCTGCTCGGGCTGCCCGCGCCGCTGGCCCGGCCACTGGCCCGGCGGATGCGCGGCGTCAACGCGGTGGTGCACGCGCTGTCGGCGCACTACGGGGCGGTGCACCTGCACCTCGCGGACCTGCCCTGGACGGAGCACCGGGAGCTGCTGAGCGTGGACCGGCTGCACCCGAGCGCCGCCGGCCACCAACTGATCGCCCGAGAGTTCCACGCCCTGCTCGCCACCGCCGGCTATCCCGTCGGGGCGGCGCCCGCGCGCTTGGCGGTGGCGCCGCCCGGCCGCGGGGCGGACCTGTGGTGGATGGCCACCCAGGGCACCCGCTGGGTCGCGGCCCGCTCGACCGACCTGCTGCCCGGCCTGCTCGCCCTCGCCGCCCTGGAAGCCCGCCACCTGCTGCGCGGCTCCGCCCGCCGCCTCGACCTGGCGGAGGACCGCGCCACCGCCTCGGTCATCGCCCGCCTGACCGCCCCCGCCGCTGTCCCCGCCACTGCCCCCACCCCGATCCTTCCCCCTGCACCCTCACCGATGCCCGCACCCGACCCCGCACCGGCCGCCACGCCCACCACCGGCTGACCACCCGAACACCCCCGACGGGACGGGACCGGACCGCTCACCCCACCCCTGCCCCATCCCCCGGCTCCCCCAGCTCCCCCAGGTCGCGCCGGTACCAGCTCCCCGGCTTGCCGCCGAGGTCGGCCGGGCCGGCGGGACCGACCTCGGCGAACCCGGCCTTGACCAGCACCCGGCGGGACGCGACGTTCCTGGTGGCGGCTGCCGCCAGCAGGGCGCTCAGCCCGTGCCGCGTCCGCGCCAGCCGGCACAGCTGCTCGACGGCCGCGGTGGCCAGGCCGCGGCCGGTGGCGTGCTCGGCGACCCGGTAGCCGAGTTTCGCGGTGCGGTCCGCGATGTCGATCAGGTTGAACCTGCCGAGCACCGAGCCGTCCGCGGCGACGAGCAGGTAGCAGGCGCAGTCGCCCGCCTCCTGCTCGGCCAGCAGGGCGCGGTACCGGTCGGGGTACTCCGCGAAGAAGGCGTCGCCGCGGTCGAAGACGGTGGCCGCGAAGTAGGCGCGGTTCGCCGTCTCGAAGGCCAGGACCGCGGGGGCGTGGTCGGCGCACAACTGCTCCAGTTCGGGCATCGTCCGACCCTAACGGGGCCGCGCGCCGCAGTCATTCGACTTTCCGCCGACGCCCTGCGGGGCCGCCGGGGCCGGGAACAGCCGTCCGAGGTGGTAGCGCAGGACGGCGGTGGCGTCATCGGCACTGCGCTGGCCGAGCAGGACGCTCAGGCGGAGGCCCGCCGAGAGGGCCAACAGGACCACGGTCTCCTGCCGGGCGTCCAGGCCCGGGGCGGTGGCGCCGGCCTGCTGGGCGGCGGTCGACTGGCCGGCCAGGAAGGCTTCCATCTCGTTCGGGGCGGCGAGGAAGGGCGGCGAGGAACGGCTGCCCGGCGAGGGCCGGGTCGGTGACGGACAGGTACGACCGCGCGATGGAGCTGTGGCCGCAGCCGCGCCGCGAACTCGACGTGGAGACCGGCTTCGGCACCGTGCACGTGCACGTGCACCACTACGGGGCGCGGAACGGCGAGCCGATCGTGCTGCTGCACGGCCGCGCCGGGTGCTCGAACGGGTGACCGCGTGCCTCCCGGGTGTCCGGTCCGAGATCGTGTCGGGCGCCGGGCACGGCCTCAACCTGGAACGTCCCGAGCTGGTGAACGGACGCCTGCTGGAGTTCGTCGCCTCCTGCCGCCAGGACGCGCCCCGCTGACCGGACCGGCCACCGCCCGCGCGGCCGGACGCCGCCGCGGACAGCCGGGCGTCACCACAGATCGCCCTCGCGCCAGTCGCAGACCAGGTCGGCGCCGAGGTCCAACTCCCCTTCGCCGCCCAGGAGGTAGATCCCGCCGTCCTCCTCGGCGGTGCGCTGCCGCCCGTGCGGGCCGAGCGCCCAGGTGGGGCCGGGCCAGGGGCGCCAGCCCCGGGCGAGGTAGAACGGGACGCCGGCCTCGCTGGCACCGAGCGCGCCGATCTCGTGGCCGGCCCGGACGATGCGCTCCGCCTCGTCCATCAACTGACCTCCGATACCGCGCCGTTGGCGGTCCTGCCGGACGACCACGCCCTCCAGGTAGCCGGTCCGCAGGATGCGGTCGCCGTTCATCAGGCGGCGCTGCACCACGGCGGCGTGTCCGACCAACTCCCTGCCCTCCCAGGCGAGTACGTGCATACCGCCGAGGCAGTGCGCCCAGTCCTCCTCAGTCATGTCGCCCACGCCGAACACCTCGAACAGCAGTTCCCGAGCCGCCCGCCGGGTCGCCGGATCGAGGTCCGCCGTGTGCACCGCCACCACCGTCACCATGCCCGCATCCTGACAGACCGACCGGGCCGGACGAACCCCGCAAGGCCGAACGAGCCGAACGAGCCGAACGGGCCGAACGGGCCGAACGGGACCGACCGGCCCGGACCGGTCCGGGCGGTACGCCCCGCCGCGCCGTAGCATCACCCTCGGAGCATCGGGAGTATCCGAAGTACCGTCAGCCAACTGGGAGGCATTGCACATGGACGTCGGTTTCATCGGTCTGGGAGGCATGGGCCGGGCGATGGCCCGTCGGCTGCTGGCGGCCGGGCACACGGTGCGGGTGTGGAACCGCTCGCCGGAGCCGGTGGCCGAGCTGGTCGCGGAGGGGGCCACGGCCGCAGGGACACTGGCCGAGGCGTTCGAGGCGCAGGTGGTGGTGTCCATGCTCGCGGACGACCGGGTGGTCGAAAGCCTGCTGCTGGACGATGAGTTGCTGTCCGGGGCGCGGGCCGTCGCGCACGCCAACATGGCCACCGTCTCGCCCGCGCTGGCCCGCCGGGCCGCCGAACTGCACGCCCGGCACGGCATCGGGTATGTCGCGGCGCCGGTGCTGGGCCGGACGGATGTCGCGGCGGCCGGGAACCTGAACATCCTCGCGGCCGGTCCGTCCGCCGAACTCGACCGGCTGGCACCGCTGTTCGAGGCGATGGGCCGCCGCACCTGGCCGCTCGGCGAGGATCCGGCCGCGGCCAACGTCGCCAAGATCAGCGCCAACTTCCTGCTGGTGTCGGCGATCGAGGCGTTCTCGGAGGCCGCCGCGCTGGCCGAGGCCAACGGGCTGGCCCCAGCGGCGCTGCTCGAGGTGCTCACCGACTCGCTGTTCCCCGGCCCGGTGTACGCCGGTTACGGCGCGATGATCACCCGGCAGACCTTCGAGCCGGCCGGGTTCCGCCTGGCGCTCGGCCTGAAGGACGTGAACCTCGCCCTGGAGGCCGGCGCCGACACCCAAGTCCCGCTCCCGCTGGCCTCGTTGCTGCGCGACTCGCTGCTCCAGGCGATCGCCCACGGCCACGGCGAGCAGGACCTGGCGGCGATCTCCACCACCTCCCGCACCCGCGCCGGAATCTGACGGGCCGTCAATTCCCCTCCCAGCAGAGCCGCACCAAGGCTCCCCCGAGCCCCTCACCGCTCCCGGACAGCGGGAACGGAGCCGTCACCGATCTCCGGCGCGGTGAGGTCGGGGGTACCGGGGGTGCCGGGGGCAACCCTGGTGCGGCCCTCCTCGGCACGGTCGGCGAGGTCGGCGAGATCCCGGTGGATCTGCTGGGAGATGCGCTGGATGGTGCCGATGCCGTAGGACTCGGTGGGGTCGTCGTCGGTGAGGACGGCGATCTGGTAGAGCCGATCGGGGCCGGTGAAGATGCCGAGGCTGTGCACGCGCCAGCCGTGGGTGGCGCGTTGCAGCCAGCCGTTCTTGACGTGCGTCGTGACGTCGGGCGGGGCGCCGAAGGGGGTGCCCCAGCGCTGGTCCGGCTCGACCTCGGCCATCAACTGCAGGCCGTAGGACCGGTGTTCGGGGGTGAGGACGTCGGGGTTGACGGTGTAGACGTCCAGTTGTTTCAGCTCGTCGCCGGCGGTGACCTGGGTGAGCCCGAAGCCGTCCGCCGACAGGACCGTGTCGTGCATGCCCGCGAGGTCGAGGAAGGTCTGCATGCGGGCCGGGCCGACGTACTTCCACAGCCGGACGGCGGCGTCGTTGTCGGACCGGGTGATCATCGGCCGCAGGTTCTCCTCCTCGAACGGGGTCAGCGGCCGGTTCTCGTCCTGGGCGATCCTCAGCACCGCGCCCATGATGGTGGCCTTGACGATGCTCGCCGAGTCGAAGTGCCGTGCGGGATCGAGGAAGCAGGACAGGCCGGTGCCGAGGTCGCGCACGGCGAGGGCCGGCGTAGACTGCCGCCCGCGGACGGCGTCGGCGATGTCGCGGGACAGCCGGTCGGCCAGCTCGGGGTGGGTCGCGGAGGAGCAGTACGCCGGCTGGTCGACGCCCGGGGCGGCGGCCGCCAGTGCGGGAGCCGGGACGAGGCCGACGGCGAGGGCGGTGGCCGCGAGCGCCCCGGCGAACCTCGTGGGGCGCGGGCCGGTGCGGTGGTGAACTGCCATGGTGCGAGGGGCTCCTGAATCTTCCGGGACGGGCTACGACGAGTGCCGGACGGCGACAGCACCGCCATCCCGAGCAGCAGCAGCCGCAAACGGAGGCAGCGGCGGCACGGCCACCGAGTACGGGTGGCCGAGGTGGTCGCCGACCGTGGTCTGCGGCCCGCCGCCGGCCGGCACCCTGACCACCCGGCTGTTGTTGAAGTCGGCGATGTACACGTTGCCCTGCGCGTCCGCGGCCACGCCGGTGGGGAAGTCCAGTCCTTCCCCGACCGTGGTCTGCGGCCCGCCGTCGTGCGGCAGTTCCACCACCCGGTTGTTGTAGGGGTCCGCGACGAACATGTCGCCGGCGCCGTTGAACGCCAGGTTGGTGGGGTCCGCGACCTGCACCGGCACGTCGCTCTGCGGGCCGCCGTCGGCCGGGACCTCGACCACCCGGTTGTTGTAGGGATCGGCGATGTACACGTTGCCCGCCGCGTCCAGCGCCACCCCCGTCGGGTTGCCCAGACCGCTGCCGACGGTCGTCGGGGCGCCGCCGTCGGCGGGGATCCTCAGCACCCGCCGGTTGTCCGTGTCGGCGATGTAGAGGGTCCCCGCGCCGTCGACCGCGACGCCGTAGGGGGAGTTCAGTTCCAGGTCCGGGCGCACGACGGTGCGCCACCCGGTGACGGCGGACACCTTCAGGACGCGGTCGTGGCGGCTGTCGGCGATGTACACGTCGCCCGTGGCGCCGACCGCCACCCCGTTCGGCAGGTCCAAGTCCCGGGCGACGACCGCCTGTTCGCGGCCTCCCGGCCCGTCCGCCCTGACGACCCGGTCGTTGTAGGTGTCCGCGACGTACACCGCGCCGCCCGTGTCGAGTCCCGGCACTCCGCCCCACGTGGCGGCGGCCGAGGCGGCGGGGGCCGTCACGGCCAGCGCGGAGGCCGCCAGGAACCCCGCGGTCGACGCGGCCAACAGCCGCCCCCGCCAAGGGACTTGCCACCGAGCCCGCCCGTCCCGATCCGGGGCGGCGGCGGCGGCAGCGGCAGCGGCAGCGGCAGCGGCAGCGGCAGCGGCGAGGCGGCAGGAGGTGCAGGACGGTTTCACGATCAGCCCTTTCGGGAGGCGGTCGAGCCACGGGGCCGGAGGCCGGGGCGGCGAGGCCCGGCCCGCCCGATCAGCACCATAGGCCGCCGACCGTACCCGGTCGGCGACCCGGGCCGCCGGGTCTCGCAAGGCCGCCCGGACGGGCGAACAACCGGCGGAGAGTGGACGAACCACCACCGACAGACCACCGCCGACGAACCACCGCCCACGGGCCCCGACCGACGGACCACCACCGACGGACCCCGGCCGACGAACTGCGCGCCGGCAACCCCGCACCCCCTTTTCGTCGTATTGACGACAAGCAGCACCACCATTTATCGTCAGTGCGACGAAAAGAAAGGGCACCGATCCCCATGGCCGACATCACCCGCCGCTTCGGCTTCCGCCACCTGCGCTCCACCCCCACCAGCCACATCCGCCACCTGCGCGACGGCCGGCTCGCCCACGAGGGCACCGGACTGGCCTTCTGGTTCCGGCCGCTCACCGCCGCGATCTCCGAAGTCCCGGCCGACGACCGCGAGTTGGCGATGATGTTCCACGCCCGCACCTCGGACTTCCAGGACCTCGCGGTGCAGGCCACCGTGACCTACCGGATCAGCGACCCGGCCACCGCCGCCACCCGCCTCGACTTCGGCATCGACCCGGACACCGGCAGCTGGCGCGCCGAACCGCTCGCCCAGCTCGGCACCCTGCTGACCGAGACCGCCCAGCAGCACGCACTCCAGCTGATCGCCCGGACCCCGCTGGCCGACACCCTGGTCGACGGCGTCACGGCCGTCCGCGAGCGGATCTCGGCGGGCCTGGCCGCCGAACCCCGGCTGTCCGAGATCGGGTTGACGGTGCTCGCGGTGCGCGTCACCGCCGTCCGGCCGGAGGCCGAGATGGAACGGGCGCTGCGCACCCCGGCCCGCGAGCAGGTCCAGCAGGAGGCCGACCGGGCGACGTACGAGCGGCGCGCCGTCGCGGTCGAGCGGGAGCGCACCATCGCCGAGAACGAGCTCGCCAGCCGGATCGAACTGGCCCGCCGCGAGGAGGAGTTGGTCGAGCAGCAGGGCACCAACGCACGCCGCGAGGCCGAGCAGAAGGCCGCCGCGGACGCGATCCGCACGGACGCGGAGGCGGTCCGCCGGACCAGGCTGGCGGTCGCGGAGGCCGAGGCCGCGGGCACGCTGGCGGCCCAACAGGCCGAGGCGGCCCGCATGTTGGGCGAGGCCAAGGCCGCCGCGGAGGCCGCCTGGCTGGCCGCGCACCAGCAGGCCGGCCCCGAGGTGCTGCAGGCCCTCGCGCTGATCCGACTGGCCGAGCACCTGCCGCGGATCGACAGCATCACCCTCACCCCGGACGTCCTGACCGGTCTGCTCACCCGCCTGGCCGCGCCCAACTCCCCCGAGGAGAACGGCCGGTGAGCCTCGCCCCGCGCGTGGTGCTGGTCCACCGGCGCACCGAGTACGAGGAGCTGATCGCCCGGCACGGCACCCGCGGCCAGGCCGAGTTCTTCCTGGCCCGGCGCGGCCGCTCGCCGGCCGAGGCCGAGCAGCGCCACCACCTGGCCCGCAACGCGCTCGCCGAGGTGTCGGCGGCGGTGCCGCTGGACTGGCGGCAGACCCGGGTGGAGCGCTCCGACCTGGACCGGTTCCTGTTCGGCCCGGAGGACGTGGTCGTGGTGGTCGGCCAGGACGGTCTGGTGGCGAACGCCGCCAAGTACCTGTCCGGCCAGCCGGTGATCGGCATCGACGCCGAGCCGGGCCGCAACGCGGGCGTCCTGGTCCGGCACCGCGCCGACCAGGCCGGGGCGCTGCTGCGGGCAGCCGTCCTGCCGGGCGTGGAGCGGCGGCTGGAGCTGCGCACGATGGTGGAGGCGGTCGCGGACGACACCCAGCGGCTGCTCGCCCTGAACGAGGTCTACCTCGGCCAGCCGGGCCACCAGACCGCCCGCTACCGGCTGGCGGCGCCGGGCGGCGACCCCGAGGCCCAGGCGTCCTCGGGCGTCCTGGTCGGCACCGGCACCGGCGCCACCGGCTGGTGCCGCTCGGCCTGGCTGGAGCGCTCCAGCCACCTGGACCTGCCCGGCCCGACCGCGCCCCGGCTGTCCTGGTTCGTCCGCGAGGCCTGGCCCTCCCCGGTGACCGGCACCTCCCGCGTCGAGGGCCTACTGGACGCCGGCCAGCAGCTCACCCTGACCGTCGAATCGGAGCTCCTGGTGGCCTTCGGCGACGGAATCGAAGCCGACGCCCTGCACCTCACCTGGGGCCAGACCGTCCGGATCGGCCCGGCCGCCCAACGCCTCCACCTGCTGACCTGATCACCCCGACGCCACCCCGGCGCCACGCCGACGCCGCCCGGACACCGCCCCGGCACCGCCCCCGCCGCGCCGCCTGCCCGTGACCGCCCGCCCGGCGCCTGCCTACGATGGAACGACGCCAACGGGAAGAAGGCCGGTCATGACTCGACGATTCGCACTCACGTTCCCAGGGGAGACCGGCGGCCACGCCGAGCAGGACGTGGTGGTGGTCGAGGCGACGGGCACCCGCGGCCCGGGCGGCCACCCGGTGTACGCGGACCCGTCCGGCATCGTGCAGGCCGAGATCAGCGACCAGGGCGAGGTCCGGATGCTGGCCACCGGCGGCCACCAGGATCCGCGCACCCCGCTGCAGGCCGAACCCCTGCCCTGAACCGGAGCCCCCGCCCCAGCGGGACCCCCTGCCGGCTCCCCCGAACCGGCTCCCCCGGACCGGATCCCCCGGACAGGCGCAGAGCACCCGCCCGGGTCCCCGGCCTCAGGTCACCAGCGCGAGTGGATCTTCGCCCGCAGCCGCCGGTCGTACAGGTCCCGGACGGCCTGCAGGGTCTGCGGCGACAGCGGCGGCAGCGCCATCGTCTCGGCGTTGCCGAGGGCCTGCTCGGGGGTGCGGGCGCCGGGGATGACGGTGGTGACGCCGGGCTGCTGGACGATCCAGCGCAGCGCGGTCTGCGCCGGGCTGGCCCCGGGCGGGGCGAGCCGGGCGAACTCGTCGGCGGCCTCCACGCCGGTCTCGAAGTCGATGCCGGAGAAGGTCTCGCCCTGGTCGAACGCCGAGCCGTCCCGGTTGTAGGTGCGGTGGTCGTCCGCACTGAACAGGGTGTCCTTGGTGTACTTGCCGGACAGCAGGCCGGAGGCCAGCGGCACCCGGGCGATGATGCCGACGCCGGCCTTCTCGGCGGCGGGCAGCACCTGGTCGAGCGGCTTGAGCCGGAACGGGTTGAGGATGATCTGCACGCTGGCGACGCCGGGCCGGGCGATCGCGGTCAGCGCCTCCTCGCAGGTCTCCACGCTGACGCCGTACGCGGCGGTGCGGCCCTCCTCGACCAGGGTGTCGAGCCCGTCGAACACCTCGTCGCTGGAGTAGACGGAGGTCGGCGGGCAGTGCAGCTGCACCAGGTCGAGCCGCTCGACGCCCAGGTTGCGGCGCGAACGGTCGGTCCACTCGCGGAAGTTGGCGAGGGTGTAGTTCTCCGGCAGCTGCGGCATCCGGCGGCCGAGCTTGGTGGCGACCACCAGGCCGTCACCGTCGCCGCCGCTCTGGCGGCTCTTCAGGAAACGTCCGATCAACTGCTCGCTGCGGCCGTCGCCGTAGACGTCCGCGGTGTCGAAGAACGTCACCCCGGCGTCCGCCGCGGCGTTCAGCACCGCGAGCGCGTCGTCCTCCAGCACCACGCCCCAGTCCGCGCCGAGCTGCCACGTTCCGAGACCGATCACCGAGACCGGACGTCCGGTCCTGCCAAGTACACGCTGTTCCATGCGCCGAGCCTGCCACACCCCGGCACACCGTTCGAACGCCGACACTCCCTCCGCCCCGCACCCGCGCCCCGCCCGTCCCGACGCGAACAGCCCGTCCCGGCGCGAACAGCCCGTCCCGGCGCGAACGGCGCGGGCCGCCCCGCTGCCCGGAGGCGGCGGAACGGCCCGTGCGAGGACGCGGCGCGGTCAGACGTTGACGCCGTAGTCGAGCGCGATGCCGCGCAGGCCGGAGGCGTAACCCTGGCCGATCGCGCGGAACTTCCACTCGCTGCCGTAGCGGTAGAGCTCGCCGAAGACCATCGCGGTCTCGGTCGAGGCGTCCTCGGAGAGGTCGTAGCGGGCGACCTCGCTGCCGTCGGCCTCGTTGAGGACCCGGATGAACGCGTTGCGGACCTGGCCGAAGCTCTGGTGCCGGTTCTCCGCGTCGTAGATGGAGACCGGGAAGACCACCTTGGCGACCTGCGGCGGAACGGCCGTCAGGTCAACCTTGATCTGCTCGTCGTCGCCGCCACCGCCGCCGGTGAGGTTGTCGCCGCTGTGCTCGACCGAGCCCTCGGGGCTGCGCAGGTTGTTGTAGAAGACGAAGTGCTGGTCGCTGAGCACCCGGCCGGCCTCGCTGCACAGCAGCGCGCTGGCGTCCAGGTCGAAGTCGGCGCCCGTGGTGGCCCGGACGTCCCAGCCCAGGCCGACGATGACGTTGGTGAGCCCCGGGGCCTCCTTCGTCAGCGAGACGTTTCCGCCCTTGGCGAGCGAGACTCCCATGTGTGCCCTCCTGTGGTTTCCCCGTACCGGGCCCGGCAGTTCGGCCGGTTCGGCGCGGCGGCCGTCGCCCGGCCCCTCGATCGGGCCCGGGCCCCAGTTGAATCTACAGCACTGTAGATCAGTACGGAATCCGCCTCCGCACCACGATCCCACCCGTCCCCTTCCCCCGGAGGCGCCGCGTCATCCCACCGCGTCATCCCGCCGCGCCGGATCCGCTTCCGCCGCGGGTCCGGCGCCCCGGGCATACCCTGGCCGAGGAGGTGCCACGATGAGCGACGACACGACGATCCCCGGTATCGACCCCAGCGTCCCGCCGAGCGGCGACGGCTGCGTGGAGTGCCTGGCCGGCGAGGGCCAGGGCTGGTGGTTCCACCTGCGCAGGTGCACCGCCTGCGGGCACATCGGCTGCTGCGACTCCTCCCCGTCCCAGCACGCCACCGCGCACGCCCGCTCGGCCGGCCACCCGTTCCTCACCAGCTTCGAGCCCGGCGAGGACTGGTTCTGGAACACCGAGACCGAGCAGTTCTACGAGGGCCCGCCACTGGCCGGCCCGACCGCCCACCCGGTCACCCAGCCCGCCCCCGGCCCGGCCGGCCACGTCCCGATCGACTGGCAGCAGCGCCTGCGCTGACGCCCGGTCAGCCCCTGCCGGTACGGTCGTTGCCGATGCGCCGCGCGGGCGGGCCCGCCAGGCCCGCCCGCGCGGACGGCAGTGGAACGGTACAAGCGGAGCGATCGGCGGGGTGCCATGGACGAGCGGCAGTGGGAGACGGTGCGGCGGCTGGCCGACTGGCTGGCCGAGGGCAGCACCCAACCCCCGGAGATGCAGCGGGTGTTGCAGTGCCTCAAGCTCGGCGAGGAGGCCGGCGAGGTGGCCGAGGCGGTGATCGGCGCGCTCGGCCAGAACCCGCGCAAGGGCTTCTCGCACAGCTGGGACGACGTCGCGGACGAACTGTGCGACGTGGTGATCACCGCCCTGGTCGCCCTGGTCCGGGTCCACCCGGACCCGCCCGCCGCGTTCGACGCCCACCTCGCCAAGGTCGCCCGCCGGGTCCTCCCCGAGCAGTAGCCCCCCGTCGACGCCGGGCCGGAGCCTGAGCCCGGCTCGAATCCGACTGGGCGGGCGGTCGGGTCAGTGGCGGCCGCCGACCGCGAACAGCAGGATCACGAACCCGGCGAACAGGTGGGTGCCGGCGATGTAGATCAGCGCCCGGATCAGCATCTGCTTGCGGCGCGAGCTCTCCTCGCGCACCGCGTCGCTGCTCACAGCCGTCTTCCCGTCCACCGCGCTGCCGCTCACGACCGTCCTCCTGTCCGCCTCGCACCACCGGGCCGTCCACCGCCCGGAACCCTTGCAGGGTACCGGCCCGGGGCCCGTGGCGGAGATCACGGTCCGCCACCGGGCACCTACGGTGGCGTAGGTCACTTCACAAGGTGAAACATCTGCTGCATGGCCGACTACCAGGAGACCCTCGACCTCAGTTCCTACGCGGCCCTCGGTGACAGCTTCACCGAGGGCCTCAACGATCCCGGCCCCGACGGCCAGTACGCCGGCTGGGCCGACCGCCTGGCCGGGATGCTGGCCGCGGGCAGAGCCGAGCACGACTTCCGGTACGCCAACCTCGCCGTCCGCGGCCGCCTGCTGGACCAGATCGTCGCCGAGCAGGTCCCGAAGGTCCGTCAGCTCCAGCCCGACCTGGTGACCCTGTGCGCGGGCGGCAACGACATCCTGCGCCCGGGCAGCGACCCGGACCTGATCGCCGGGCGCTTCGAGGCGGCCGTCCTGGAACTGCGCGAGAACGCCGGGACGGTGCTGATCTGCACCGGCTTCGACACCCGCAACGTCCCGGTGCTGCGCCACCTTCGCGGCAAGATCGCCACCTACAACGCGCACCTGCGGGCGATCGCCGACCGCAACGGCCTCGCGGTGGCCGACCTGTGGTCGCTGCGGTCGGTGCACGACCGGCGGGCCTGGTCCGAGGACCGGCTGCACCTCTCGCCGGAGGGCCACCAGCGGGTGGCACTGCTGGCGGCGCGCTCGCTCGGCCTGCCCGTGGAGGCGGACCCGGAGGCCGCCTGGCCGCCCGCGCCCGTCCTCACCCCGGCCGACCAGCGCCGGGAGAACCTGCAGTGGGCCCGCACCTTCCTGCTGCCGTGGGTGGGCCGCCGCCTGCGCGGCGAGTCCTCCGGCGACCACGTGGAGGCCAAGCGCCCGGAGCTGCTCCCGCTCTGAACCAGGGGCCGGGGGCCGGCCCCCGAACCGGGACCCCGGACCGCCCGCCCGCCCCGGCCGTCCCCGGACAGCGCTGCGGGCCGCTCCACCCCCACGTGGACGCGGCCCGCAGACCCCGGACGAGACCCCTGCCTCTTCCTTATTCGACGACCAGCTCCACCGGAATGTTCCCGGCGGTGGCCTTGGAGTACGGGCAGACCTGGTGGGCCTGCTTGACCAACAGCTCACCGGTCTCGCCGGCCAGCGACTCGGGCAGTTCGACCCGCAGGACGACGGAGAGGCCGAAGCCGCTGTCGTCCTTGCCGATGGTGACCTCGGCGGTCACCGACACCTCCGAGACGTCGACCTTCTGCTGCCGCGAGACCACGCCGAGCGCGCTGGCGAAGCAGGCCGCGTAGCCCGCGGCGAACAGCTGCTCGGGGTTGGTGCCCTCGCCGTCGCCGCCGAGCGCGGGCGGCGGGGAGAGCTTGAGGTCGAGCCGGCCGTCCGAGGTGACGGCGCGACCCTCGCGGCCGTTCGCGGTGGCTGCTGCGGTGTAGAGCGCGGTCATGAGGGTGTTCTCCTTCTCGTCTTCTTCTTCGTCCTGCGTGCTTCTTCGTCCTGCGTGCCCGCCCGTCGGCCCGCCGGTCCGGTTCCCGTCGGCGGTGCGCCTCCGTACGGTTCCGGGCTTCGCGGTCCGCCCTGTCCTGCCGATAACTACAGCACACAATTCAATTGTGCACAACTGAATCGGCCGCTTGCTACCCTGGATCCATGACCTGGCACGGCGAGAACCCCCCCTCCCCCCGCGGCGAGGACGCGGACCTGCTGCTGCTCGACCAGCAGATCTGCTTCTCGCTGAACGCCGCCTCCCGGGCGTTCGGCGGCGTCTACCGCACCGCGCTCAAGGACCTCGGGCTGACCTACCCGCAGTACCTGGTGATGCTGGTGCTCTGGGAGCACGGGTCACTGCCGGTCAAGCAGCTCGGCGAGCGCCTGCGGCTGGACTCCGGCACCCTCTCCCCGCTGCTCAAGCGCCTGGAGGCGGCCGGCCTGGTGGCGCGCGAACGCAGCCCCGAGGACGAGCGCTCGGTGATCGTCACCCCCACCGCGGCCGGGCGCGCCCTGCGCGAGGGCGCCACGGCCGTCCCCCGCCGCATCCTGGCCGCCGCCGGCCTCCCGCTCGACGAGCTGCGCACCCTGCGCGAACTGCTCACCCGGGTCACCGCCAACCTGGACACCGCCCAGGACTGACCCCCGCCCCGGCGGCCGCCCCGCCCCGTCCCCGCCGCTACGACTCGTAGCGCTCCACCTCGTCGATGCTGCGCACGCTCGCCCCGTCCGGGTCCTCGCCCGCCCGGACCCGGGCGCGGCGCTGGCGGAGCAGGTCCCAGCACTGGTCGAGCTGCTCCTCGATGTCCTTGAGTTCGCGGTGCTCGGTGGGCTGGTCGATCCGGCCCTCGGCGAGGGCGGCGCGCAGGTCGCGCTCGGCCTCGACCATCTCGCTGATCCGCTCCAGGATGCGGCGGTCGGTGCCGCCCTCGGTGCGCTGCTCGTCCATCGGGGCCTCCTCGCAGTGGTGTGCCCTCCACTCTAGGAAGGCCCCGGGGCGGCCGCGAGCGGGGCGGCGCGGGGGCGGCGCCCCGAACGGGGGAGCGCAATTGACAGGGCGTCAGACGGACGACAGGATCACTTACTGAAAACGACTTCCACTACCACTAACCCGGAAGGCCCAATCCGCCATGTCGCTGGACGTCTCCCCCTCCCTGCTCGCCCTGGCCGAGCGCGACGAGGTCGCCGACGCCGACTTCCTCGCCACCGTCCGCACCTCGCTGCCCTACGCCTACCGCCTGGTCAACGACCTGACAGCCGAACTCGCGGTCAGCGGCGCCGAGTTCGCCGACAACACGGTGGCCCCGAGCGAGGCCGAGCGGGCCCAGCTGCTGCGCGCGCTGGCCAGCGACTCGATCCGCGGCGCCCTGGAGCGGCACTTCTCGGTGAAGCTGGCCTTCCAGAACTGCCACCGCCTCGCGGCCTTCCACCCGCACGCCGAACACACCGGCGCCTACCGGGAGTTCACCTCGCCCCGGGCCCAGCTGCTGAACCAGTCGCCGGAGCTGCGCGACTGCTGAACCGGTCGGCCGGCGGCCGCGGACCGACCCGCGACCGCCCGCCCGCCCGGCGAGTTGTGAACGTTCACAAGAAAATGGCGCCGACTGCTTGCAGCTTCACCGAACCTTGGGGTTATCTATGGCGAAACACGGCGGGCAACCGCTGTGTACGTTCACACCACCACTCCCCCACTCTCCTGCCAAGGACGACGATGCCCCAGGCATTCACCCCGGCGTTCAAGCGCGCGCTCGTCACCGCCGCGGCGGCGCTCCCGCTCGCCACCTCCGTGGTCGCCGGCCTCCCCACCGCGGCCCGGGCGGCCAGTACCCTCACCAACGCCGGCTTCGAGACCGGCGGCACCGGAACGGCCACCCCCGCCGGCTGGTCCGTCTACTCGGCTGCCGGGCAGAACGGCGCCTCGTACACCGAGGCCGGCGGCCACAGCGGCTCCTACCGGCTCACCCACTACGCGGCCGCCGCGTACAAGGTCGAGACCTACCAGTACCTGTCCGGGCTGGCCGACGGCAGCTACACGCTGACCGCCTGGGTCCGCTCCAGCGGCGGGCAGAACTCGGCCTACCTGGCGCTGCGCAACTGCGGCTCCGCCGAGCAGCGCACCGACCTGCCGCCGACCCCGAACGGCGCCTGGATCCGGCTGGTCACCTCGGTCAAGGTGACCGGCGGCCAGTGCACGATCAGCATCGACTCCGACGCCAACGCCGGGAACTGGATCAACGTCGACGACCTGTCCTTCGCCCCCGGCAGCACCGGCGTGGCGGCCCGCGGCGTGGACGTCTCCACGCTGAAGAAGAGCGAGGACAAGGGCGGCGTCTACCGGCGGGCGGACGGCAGCACCGGTGACGCGCTGGACATCCTGCACTCCAGCGGCGCGAACTACGTGCGCCTGAAGGTCTGGGTGAACCCGGCCGACGGCTACAACGACAAGGCCAAGGTCCTGGCGATGGCCAAGCGTGCCAAGGCGCTCGGCATGGGCCTGCTGATCGACTTCCACTACTCCGACAGCTGGGCCGACCCCGGCAAGCAGACCAAGCCCGCCGCCTGGTCCGGCTACTCGCTGGCGCAGCTGAAGTCGGCGGTCTACAACCACACCTACGACGTGCTGAACGCGCTGAAGGCGCAGGGCACCACCGCCGACATGGTGCAGATCGGCAACGAGATCAACGCGGGCATCCTGTGGAGCGAGGGCTCCACCGCCCACTGGTCCGACCTGGCGGCGCTGCTCGCCCAGGGCGCGAACGCGGCGAAGGCGGTCAGCTCCTCGACCAAGGTGGCGCTGCACCTGGCGAAGGGCGGCGACGACGCCGGGGCCCGGGCGTTCTTCGACAACGCGGTCTCGTACGGGGTGCCGTTCGACCTGATCGGGCTCTCGTACTACGGCTACTGGCACGGCCCGCTGAGCGACCTGCAGACCACCCTGGACGACGTGGCGGCCCGCTACGGCAAGCAGGTGTTCGTCGCGGAGACCGCGTACGCCTTCACGCTGGCGAACGGCGACGCGCTGGAGAACAACATCGCCACCTCCTCCCAGCTGGTGGCCGGCTACCCCGCCACCCAGGCCGGGCAGGCCGCCAACCTGCGGGACGTGATGAACGTGGTGGAGGCGGTGCCGAACGGCCGGGGCCTGGGCGTCTTCTACTGGGAGCCGACCTGGACGGCCGTGGCGGGCAACGGCTGGGACCCGGCCGATCCCACCTCCGGGGACGCGTGGGAGAACCAGGCGCTGTTCGACTACAGCGGGCGGCCGACCAGCGCCATGAGCTGGCTGAAGCACCGGTGAGCCCTACGGGGTGACGCGGCACGGGATGACGCGGCACGGGATGACGCGGCACGGGATGACGCGGCACGGGATGACGCGGCACGGGATGACGCGGCACGGGATGACGCGGCGCGGCCGGGCGGCCGGAGGAGTGACGAGGTGTCACCTCCGGCCGCCCGGCCCGCGGTTCGGGTCCCCTGCGCTACCCGCCCGCGCTCACCCGCCGACCGCCTCGCCCCGCACCGCGGCGAGCTCGGTGCGCTCCGCGGCGGCGGCCTCCACCGGGGCGGCCTGGGCGGCGGCCCGGCGGGCCGGGACGAGCACCGCGGCCAGCGCGGCGGCCAGGCAGAACGCCGCGAGCAGGGCGAAGCCCTGGGTGTAGCCGCTCTCGGCGGGGCGGCCGTCGGCCTGCAGGTGGCCGGTGACCAGGCCGGTCATCAGGGCGGCGCCCATCGAGCCGCCGATGGTGCGGATGTTGGCGTTCATGCCGGTGGCGGCGCCGGTCTGGGCGGCGGGGACGGCCTGCACGATGAGGTTGCTCATCGAGGCGAAGGCGAGTCCGATGCCGAGGCCGAAGACGCCCGCGGCGAGCGCGACGTCGGCGGGGCTGCCGTGCCGGGCGGCGAGCAGCGCGCAGGCGGCCGAGCCGAGCAGCGCGCCGGTGACCAGCTGGGCCTTGGCGGGGAAGCGGCCGGCCAGCCGGCCGCCGAGCACGCCGGCCACGAACATCGCGGCGACCATCGGCAGCATGAGCAGTCCGGCGCCGGTGACGCTGGAGCCGAAGCCGTAGCCGGCGCTGGCCGGCATCTGCACGAAGCCGGGGAGGAAGGCCCACACGGCGTACATGCCGCCGCCGAACAGCAGGGCCGCGGTGTTGGTGGTCCACACGGCGGGCAGCCGCATCACCCGCAGGTCGATCAGCGGGTTGCGGGAGCGGGACTCGTTGACCGTCCAGGCGGCGAACAGCAGGACGGCGAGGGCGAGCAGGCCGAGCACCTTGGCCGAGCCCCAGCCCCACTGGGAGGCCTGGCTGACCGGCAGCAGCAGGGCGACCAGCCAGCCGGAGAGCAGCACGGAGGAGAACCAGTCGACGCTGCCCTCGCTGCGGTGCGGCGACTCGGGGACGTAGCGGTGGGCGAGCGCGATGGTGCCGACCAGCACGATGACGGGCAGCCAGAACAGCCAGCGGTAGTCGAGGGCGCCGACGATCGGCCCGGCCAGGACCATGCCGAGGCCGCTGCCGACGGCGATCACCGCGGACATGTTGCTGATGCCGCCGGAGACCCGTCCGGGCGGGAACTCGTCGCGGATGATGCCGAAGGAGAGCGGGAACAGCGCGCCGGCGATGCCCTGGATCACCCGGGCGACGATCAGCACGGTGATGTTGGGCGCGAGGGCGGCGACCAGGCAGCCGACCAGCAGCGCGACCAGGGCGGCGACCAGGGTGCGCTTCTTGCCGACCAGGTCGCCGACCCGGCCGAGGATCGGGGTGAAGACGGAGGCGGAGAGCAGGTAGGCCGTCATGATCCAGGTGACGGTGGACTGCGTGGTGTGCATCTCCTCCTGGACGATCGGGAGGGCGGGCGTGATCAGCGACTGGAGCAGGGCGTACACGCCGGCGCCGACGGCGAGCACGCCGAAGGTCAGGCGGGGGGATTGGCGGTTCATCGAACCCTCTCGGGACTCGGGGCGGGCACGCGGGGAGCGGGGTGCGTGCCACGGCAGAAGAGCAGGCAGCGGTCGAACGCGGCTCGAACGGCGCGTCGGCGCCGCCGGGCCGGGCGGCCGGGCGTGGACGGGGCGGGCAGGGGGACGGGCGTGGTGCGCGTGCGGTGGCCGGACGGTCGCCCTGCGTCGTGGCGCGGGCGGCGGGTACGGCGAAGCGGCCGGTCCGCCGGTGTGCGGCGGGTCGAAGTTCGGGCCCCGGTGCTAAAGTCGAGGCATGCCTCCAGATTAGCGGAGGCATGCCTCCGGTTCAATCCGGTTCCGCGATTCCCCCCGAACAACCCCCGGGCGCCACCCGAACACCACCCGAACGACCCCCGTTCGTCCGGCCGCCCGCACCCCCACCGCCCCGCCCGTCCGGATGCGCCGAGAACGAGGTCCCCCGTGCCGGATCAGATCGTGGTGAGCGAGTTCCTCGCCGCCCAGCGCCCGCGCCGCGCGGACGCCGCCCGCAACTTCGACGCGCTGCTCGCCGCCGCCCGCGAGGCCTTCGCCGAACACGGCGCCGAGGCCTCCCTGGAGGACATCGCCCGGCGGGCCGGCGTCGGCATCGGCACCCTCTACCGCAACTTCCCCACCCGCCGGCACCTGTTCGAGGCGGTGTACGCCGCCGAGGTCGACGACCTCGTCCGGGTCGCCGAGCAGGTCTCCGACCTGCCGCCGTGGGAGGCGCTGACCACCTGGCTGCGCCGCTTCGTCGACTACGCGACCACCAAGCGCGCGATCCGCGAGGCCATGGCGGGCGAGGAGTCGGACATCTTCCTGGCCTGCCTGCAGTCCATGTACTCCGGCGGCACCCCGCTGCTGGAGCGCGCCCAGCGGGCCGGGGAGGCCCGCACCGACATGAGCATCGAGGACCTGCTGCGGATGGTCTCCGGCATCACCTCGGTGGCCTTCCCGGAGGAGGGCCAGCGCGACCGGGTCCTCGCCATCGCGCTGGACGGGGTGCGCACCCGCCGCTGACCCGGCCCGGCTCAGCCCAGCGGGCGCGCCGGGTCGCGGCCGACCAGGCCCAGCAGCCGGGTCGCGGCGTCCGCGCCGGCCGGTACCGGCACCGGGTCGGCGAACAGCCCGGAGGCGGCCAACGAGTCCGCCTGCGGGGCGAGTTCGGCCAGTGCGAACTCGGCGGCGGCCGGGTCGATCCGGTCGTCGGCGCCGATCCCCCGGGCCAGGTCCCAGCCGTGCACGATCGCGTCCACCGTCATCTCCCGGGCGTACCCGGCGGCCCGCCGCGCGCCGTACGAGAGCTGCACGGTGCGCTTCAGCGCGCCCGGCTCGGCGAACGCGGCCCGGGCCGCCCCGGCGGCGGCCGTCCAGGCGGCGAGCGGGTCGTCGCCGAGCACGTCGCCGTCGTGGCGGTCGCCGATCTCGGCGACGGTGGCCCCGGCCAGCAGGTCGGGCACCCACAGCTGTTCGGCCGTCAGGTGGCCGACCAGCTGCCGCACCGTCCAGTCGGTGCACGGGGTGGGCCCCCGCCAGCCGTCGGCGGGGACGGCGCGGACCAGTGCGCCGAAGTGGTCCAGGGCCCGGCCGTGCAGTGCGAGCAGGTCCGGTCCGTCGAGGTGAGCTGCCATGGGGTCCACGCTTGCCCGCCCCGGGCGGGCGGGCAAGCCGACACCCCGGGCGGCTACTCGACCGGGGCCTTCTCGCGCAGCAGCTCGACGAACGCCCGCATCCAGGTCGGGTGGTCCGGCCAGGCCCGGGCGGAGACCACGGTGCCGTCGACCACCGCGCCGCCGTCCACGAAGTCCGCGCCGCCCGCCGCCACGTCCGGCTCCAGCGCCGGGTACGCGGCGGTGCGGCGCCCGGCCAGCGCGCCGGTCCGCAGCGGGATCAGCGGGCCGTGGCAGATCTGCGCCAGCGGCTTGTCCGCCTCGAAGAACGCGGCGACGATCCGCTGCACCTCCGGGTCGTTGCGCAGGTACTCGGGCGCCCGGCCGCCGGGCAGCACCAGCGCCGCGTACTGCGCCGGGTCGACGTCCGCGAACGCCAGGTCCGCGGGCCAGGTGTAGCCGGGCTTCTCGGTGTACGTGTCGTAGCCCGGGACGAAGTCGTGCACCACGAACTGCAGGGTCTTCCTGGTCGGCGCGGCGATGTCGACCTGGTAGCCCTCCTCCAGCAGCCGCTGGTAGGGGTAGAACACCTCCAGCGACTCCGCCGCGTCACCGGTGATGATCAGGATCCTCGCTGCCATCCGGGGGTTCCGTCCCTTCCTCGCGCCTGCCGCCGTCCGGCCCCGGCGGGGCCGGGCGCTGCCCACACCCTGCCCGCTGACGGCGCGTCAATCAACGGGGCGCGCGCGGCACGGCGCGCCGGTCGTGCGCTCCCCCGGGCGCCGCAGCCGTCCGCCCGGGCGGGGGTACTCCGGGGGCGACCCGCCCGGGGCGCGCCTAGCGTGCTGGCAAGGTCCGCCCGTTTCCCCCGGGACCGTCGGCAGGGAGGCCGTCATGCAGCACTCGCACCTCGTGGACTCCGCCACCGTCGCCAACCTGCGCGACCTCGGCGGCATCGATCTGCCCGGCGGCGCCCGGGTCCGGCCCGGACTGGCGCTGCGCTCGGGCCAGTTGGACCGGCTCGACCCGGCCGCCGACCCGATGTTCGACGCGCTGGGCGTGCGCACCGTCATCGACCTGCGCACCGCCGCCGAACGCGCCGCCTTCCCCGACCGCGTCCCCGGCGGCGCGCACCTGCTGGTCGCGGACGTGCTCGCCGACGGGGCGGGCAGCGGCGCGGCGGCGGCCCTGGCGGCGGCGCTGGCCGACCCGTCCGGCGCGAACCGGATGCTCGGCGGCGGCCGGGCGGCGGACGCGCTGCGCGAGGACTACCGGGCGTTCGTCACCTCGGCCTCCGCCCGGCAGGCGTACAAGCAGCTGATCACCGCGCTGGCCCACCGGGGCGGCGGCCCGGTGCTGTTCCACTGCACCGCGGGCAAGGACCGCACCGGTTGGGGCGCCACCCTGGTCCTGCTGCTGCTCGGCGCGGACGAGGAGACCGTCCGCACCGAGTACCTGTCCGTCGACCCGGCGGTGCGGGCGCACTACGCCCCGCTGGTGGAGCGCTTCCTCGCGGCGGGCGGCGACCCGGAGGTCGCGGACGCCGTGTTCTCCGTCCGGGCCGAGTACCTGGCGGCCGCGCTGGACGCCCTGGCCGAGTACTGGGGCGACGCCGAGAGCTACGCCCGGGCCGGCCTCGGCCTGAAGGACGACACCCTGGCCGGGCTGCGCGAGCGCCTGGTCGAGGCCGCCTGAGCGTCCGTCAGCCGGCCGCGCCCGCGGCCCCGACGCACGCCTCGTTGCCCTCCGGGTCGGCCAGCACCCAGTGGTTCGGCGCGTGCTCGTCGGTCACCAGGCGGCCGCCGGCCGCGATCGCGGCGGCGATCCGGGCCTCGGCGAGGTCGTGCGGCACCCAGACGTCCACGTGCACCCGGTTGCGCTGCGGGCGGGGCCCGTCCATCTGCTGGAAGTAGAACGGCGCGCCGCGGCGGGCCGGGTCGAGCAGGTCCTCCGGGCTGCCGGAGCGGTCCCGGTAGCCGAGCAGCGCCCGCCAGAACGCGACCACGGCGGGCAGCTCCAGCGCGTCGACCGTGACCTGGACGGTCTGCACGGCCGCCGGCTCGGCGACCGCGCCGAGCTCCCGGGCGACGCCGGACACCAGGCGGGCCAGCTCGACGTGGCGTTCCGTCAGGCCGTAGTACTCCTCGCCCGCCTCGATCAGCCGGACCGTCACGCCCTCCGGCCGCAGGTCGACGTCCGCCTCGCCGACGCCCGCGAGGGCCGCCCCGATCGCGCCGACCAGCTGCGCGCCGGCCCCGAACGACCCGGTCCGGAAGAACGCGCACGCCCCCTCCCCCAGCACCCGCCAGTCCCCGGTCCCGCCCGCCGCGTGGAACGCCGCCGGCCTGATCCTCACCGCACCCTGAACGTCAGTCATCCGGGCAGGGTACCGATCGGCGCTGACACCCCCTCAGCGCGCCCCCGCCCAGGCCAGCAGGTGGTCCACCGACCACGCCGTGATCACCCGCTCCGCGTCCAGGCCGAGTTCCGCGGCCCGTTCGCAGCCGTCGATCTGCCGGTCCAGCTGGCCGGGCGCGTGCGCGTCAGTGTCGACGGCGAACAGGCAGCCCAGGTCGGCGGCGAGGGCGAGCAGGTCGTCGGGCGGGTCCTGGCGGTCGGGGCGGCAGTTGATCTCGACCGCGGTGTCGTGCTCGCGGCAGGCGGTGAAGACGGCCTCGGCGTCGAACGCGGACGGCGGGCGGGGCTCGTCGCCGAGCCGCCGGCCGGTGCAGTGGCCCAGGACGTCGACCAGCGGGTTGCGGACGGCGGCGAGCAGGCGGTGGGTCATCGCGTCGGGTTCCATCCGCAGCTCGGAGTGGACCGAGGCGACCACCACGTCGAGGCGGCCGAGCAGGTCCTCGTCCTGGTCGAGCCCGCCGTCGGGGAGGACGTCGCACTCGATGCCGGTGAGCAGCCGGAACGGGGCGAGCCGGCCGTTGAGCTCCTCGACCAGGTCGAGCTGTTCGCGCAGGCGCTCCGCGCTGAGACCGTGGGCGACGGTGAGGCGGGGCGAGTGGTCGGTGAGGACGGCCCAGTGGTGGCCGAGGGAGCGGGCGGTGCGGGCCATCCGTTCGACCGGGACGGTGCCGTCGGACCAGTCGGAGTGCAGGTGGCAGTCGCCCTGGAGCTTCTCGCGCAGCCGGAGCGCGGCGGCGGAGGGGGCCGGTCCGGCGGCGGCGCGGGCCTCGGTCTCCAGCAGGTACTGGGGGGTGCGGCCGGCGGTGGCGTCGGCGATCACCCGGGCGGTGACGGGGCCGACGCCGGGGAGGCGTTCGGCCTGGGCGGCGGAGACCGGTCCGGGGGGCAGCGCGGCGGCGGCCTCGGCGGCGGCGCGGAACGCCTTGGTCCGGTGGGGGGAGGCCAGTTCGCGCTCCAGCAGGAAGGCGATGCGCTCCAGGGCGGTGACCGGGTCCATGCGGCCAGTCTGCGCGGGGCCGGACGGGGTCGCACGCGGACGGGTCCGTCGCCGCTGATCTGCCCCGACCCCTTGTTGACACTCTGTCTCATTGGTTTACTCGTCCCGGAGCCCCCGCCGCACCCCACCCTCCGGAGCCCGCCCGTGTCCGACACCGCCGTCCCGCCGCAGAGCCCCGCCGCCCCCCTGACCCTCGCCCGGCAGCGCAACGCCGACCGCGAGCTCAACGCCGCCCGCCTGCTGCGGGCCTCCGCCAAGCACTCCCACGACCCGCTCACCGAGATCGACTGGTCCGCCCCCGTCGACCCGGACCACTACGCGCTGCCCGCCCACCGCGTCGCGCTCTACGGCACCCCGCTGTGGGAGCGGCTGGACGAGCGGCAGCGGGCGCAGCTGAGCGTGCACCAGTTCGCCTCCACCACGGCCGCCGGGATCTGGTTCGAACTGGTGCTGATGGAGGGCCTGATCCGGCACGTCTACGCGGGCGACCTGACCACCGGGCACGCGCAGTACGCGCTGACCGAGGTCGCCGACGAGTGCCGGCACTCCACCATGTTCGCCCGCTACATCACCGCCACCGGCTACCCGTCGGCCCGGCCGACCCGGCGCGCGGACCGCCTCGGCAAGCTGCACTTCCTGCTCAACGACACCACCATGACCTTCGCCGGGGCGATCTTCGTCGAGGAGTTCACCGACGCGATGCAGCGCGAGATGATCCGCGACGAGTCGCTGCAGCCGCTGGCCCGCTCGGTGGCCCGGATCCACGTGGTCGAGGAGGCCCGGCACATCGGCTACGCCAAGCCGGAGCTGGAGCGGCGCTGGGCGGCGATGACCCCGGCCCGGCGGGCGGTGTTCCGGCGGGCGCTGGCGCTGCTGGCCCGGCAGTCGGTGGCCGAGATCGTGCACCCGCGGGTGTACGCGCTGGCCGGGCTCGACCCGGCCGAGGCCCGCCGGGCCGCCGCGGCCAACCCGCACTGGCGACAGGCCCGGATCGACTGGGCCCGCAAGGCGATGGAGTTCTTCACCGACCTGGGCGTCGTCACCCCGGCCACCGCCCGCCCCTGGCAGCGCGGCGCGCTGCTGCCCTGACCGGGCCGACTGCCCCGGCCGGCCGCCGACTGCGCGCCGCTCCCCCGGCGGCCGCCCCTCCTGCCGGAGACTCGGAGCGTGGACGACAACGGGATCCGCCTCGGCACCGGCCGCGGCCGGTGGGTGGTGGCGGCGACGGCGCTGGGCTCCGGCATGGCGATGCTGGACGGCACGGTGGTGAACGTGGCGCTGCCGCGGATCGGCGAGGACCTGGGCGCGGGCCTGTCGGCGCTGCAGTGGACGGTCAACGCGTACATGCTGACGCTGGCGGCGCTGATCCTGCTCGGCGGGTCGCTGGGCGACCGGTACGGGCGGCGGCGGGTGTTCCTGCTGGGGGTGTGCTGGTTCGCGCTCGCCTCGGCCGGGTGCGCGGCCGCGCCGAACGTCGAACTGCTGGTGCTGGCACGGGCGTTGCAGGGTGTGGGGGGCGCGCTGCTGACGCCCGGTTCGCTGGCGATGCTGCAGGCGGTGTTCGCCGAGGAGGACCGGGCGGGCGCGGTGGGGGCCTGGTCGGGCCTGGGCGGGGTGGCGGCGGCGGTCGGCCCGTTCCTGGGCGGCTGGCTGGTGGACGGCCCCGGCTGGCGGTGGATCTTCCTGCTGAACCTGCCGCTGGCCGCGGTGGTGGTCGCGGTGACGGCCCGGCACGTGCCGGAGAGCCGGGACGCGGACGCCTCGGGGCGCTTCGACGTGCTGGGCGCACTGCTCGCGGCGCTGGCGCTGGCCGGGATCACCTACGCGCTGACCGAGGCCGGTGCGGGGCTGACCCCGGGCGCGCTGGCGGCGGGGCTGGCGGGCCTGGCGCTGGCGGGGGCGTTCGTGCTGGTCGAGCACCGCTCGGCGAACCCGATGCTGCCGCTGTCGCTGTTCCGCTCCCGGCTGTTCACCTCGGTCAACCTGGTCACGCTGTGCGTGTACGGGGCGTTCAGCGCGGTGTTCCTGCTGCTGACGGTGCAGTTGCAGATCGTCGCCGGGTTCACGCCGCTGCTGTCGGGGGTCGCCCTGGTGCCGATCACCGTGCTGATGCTGCTGTTCTCCGGCCGGGCCGGACGGCTGGGCCGGGCAGTGGGGCCGCGGCTGCCGCTGACGGTGGGGCCGCTGGTGGTGGCCGTCGGGGTGCTGCTGATGCTGCGGATCGGGCCGGACGCGAACTACTGGCTGGACGTGCTGCCCGCGGTCACCGTGCAGGGCGCGGGGATGACGCTGCTGGTCGCCCCGCTGACCGCGACCGTGCTGGCGGCCGTGGACGTCCGCCGGGCCGGCATCGCCTCGGGCGTCAACAACGCGGCCGCCCGCGCGGCCGGCCTGTTCGCGGTCGCCGCGATCCCCCCGCTGGCCGGCCTGACCGGCGACGCCTACCGCGTCCCCGCCGAGGTGGACTCCGCCTTCCGCACCGCGATGCTGATCTGCGCCGCCCTGCTGGCCGCCGGCGCCGCGCTGGCCCTCGCCACCGTCCGCTCCGACGCGCTGGCCCCGCCGCACCCGGTCGCCGAACCCGACTGCGACTGGTACTGCGCCCCGACCACGCCCCCGATCCACCCGGACGATCCCGGACGCAGGGCGGGTTAGGCCCTGTCCGGCCGATCTTGCCGGGCGCCCACCGCCGCGCGCTGATCCGGCAAGATCGACCGGACCGGGCCTAGTCGGCGGGCGGGCCGTCCGGGTCGGGGTGGCCGGCGCGGGCGAGCAGGCGGGTGGCGGCGCGGTCGGCCGGTGGGGCGCCGAGCAGGGCGAGGGCGCCGAGGGGGAGGAAGAAGGCCAGGAAGAGCAGCAGCGGGAGGAGGCCGGCGGCGGTGCCGGCCAGGAGTCTGGCCAGGGCGCCGGAGAGCAGCAGGTCGGCCGCCCCGCACAGGCCGACGTAGGCGACGCTGATCCCGGCCCTGGGGGCGGCGGCGCCGGTGGGGGCGCCGGCCGACTGTTTGGTGGCTCGCATGGCTGGCTCTCCGGTTGTGCTGGGCACCATCGCCGTCGGCGTCCTCACCGTCCCCGCGGGGACGGACACTTCCGGTGTACCCCGCCCGGCCGCCGCCCGACCCCGACTTCGGGCCGATTCCCTCCCCCGGGCGGCGCGGCGGCCCCCGCCTCCCGCGGAAACCGGGCGCGGCCCGCCCCGGAGGTGTTCCGGGACGGGCCGCGCAAAGGCTGACGGAGCGTCAGAGGATGTCGCCGGGGGCGTACTTGGCGGCCTCCGGGCGGTCCGCGGCGACCTGCTCGATCCGGCGGACGAGCTCGCCGACCTGGGCGGCGGCGGCGCCGGTGAAGGAGAGGCGGTCGGCCAGCAGGGCGTCGAGGGCGGCGCGGTCCAGCGGGATGCGCTCGTCGGCGGCCAGCGCGGGCACCAGGGTGTTCTCGCGGGCGCCCTCGCGCATGGCGAGCGCGGCGGCCACCGCGTGCTCCTTGATGACCTCGTGCGCGGTCTCCCGGCCGACACCGGCCCGCACCGCGCCCATCAGGACCTTGGTGGTGGCCAGGAACGGCAGGTAGCGGTCCAGTTCGGCCTCGATGACGGCGGGGAACGCGCCGAACTCGTCGAGGACGGTCAGGAAGGTCTCCAGCAGGCCGTCGAAGGCGAAGAAGGCGTCCGGCAGGGCGACCCGGCGCACCACGGAGCAGGAGACGTCGCCCTCGTTCCACTGGTCGCCGCCGAGCTCGGCGGTCATCGAGGCGTAGCCGCGCAGGATGACGGCCAGGCCGTTGACGCGCTCGCAGGAGCGGGTGTTCATCTTGTGCGGCATCGCCGAGGAGCCGACCTGGCCGGCCTTGAAGCCCTCGGTGACCAGCTCGTGGCCGGCCATCAGGCGGATGGTCTTGGCCAGGCTGGACGGGCCGGCGGCGAGCTGGACGAGCGCGGAGACCACGTCGTAGTCGAGCGAGCGCGGGTAGACCTGGCCGACCGAGGTGAACACGTTCTCGAAGCCGAGGTGCCCGGCGACCCGGCGCTCCAGCTCGGCGAGCTTCTCGGCGTCGCCGCCCAGCAGGTCCAGCATGTCCTGGGCGGTGCCGACCGGGCCCTTGATGCCGCGCAGCGGGTAGCGGGCGATCAGCTCTTCCAGGCGGACGTAGGCGACCAGCACCTCGTCGGCGGCGGTGGCGAAGCGCTTGCCGAGGGTGGTGGCCTGGGCGGCGACGTTGTGCGAGCGGCCGGCCATGACGAGTTCGCCGTACTGGGCGGCGAGGCGGCCCAGGCGGACCAGGACGGCCACCGTGCGGTCGCGGACGTGCTCCAGCGACTGGCGGATCTGCAGCTGCTCGACGTTCTCGGTGAGGTCGCGCGAGGTCATGCCCTTGTGGATCTGCTCGTGCCCGGCGAGCTCGGAGAACTCCTCGATCCGGGCCTTCACGTCGTGCCGGGTGACCTTCTCGCGCTCGGCGATGGACGCCAGGTCGACCTGGTCGATCACCCGCTCGTAGTCGGCGATCGCGGTGGGCGGCACCTCGATGCCGAGGTCCTGCTGCGCCTTGAGGACGGCCAGCCACAGGTGGCGCTCCAGGACCACCTTGTGCTCGGGGGACCACAGCTGGGCCAGGGTCGCCGAGGCGTACCGGGAGGCCAGGACATTGGGGATCTTGGGCTTCGCGCTCACGTTTCGCAAGCCTAACAGTCCAGCTCGGGCGAGGACGAAGCGCGTCCGGAAACCGGGATGAGCGCGGCGGGCCCGGCGGGTTAGGGTCCGGGCATGACCAAGCGCACCTTCCGGATCATGGTCCGCGGCTCCTTCGACGCCCTGACGGACGAGCAGCGGGCCGAGTTGCAGGCCGCGGCCGCCGAACACGACGTACTGCGGGCGGAGTTCACCGAGGAGGGGCACCTGACGTACGACCTGTCGGCGCGCCCGTTCTTCACCTTCCGCTTCCTGGAGTACGGGGAGGCGGAGGAGGACGTGGTGGCGGCGTCGGTGCGGGCCGAGACGGCGGCGGAGCTGTGGCTGACGGACCGCGGGTACGGCTACAAGAACCTGAAGTCGCAGGCGCAGGACATGGCGCTGGCGGCGGTCGGGGCGCGGCAGAAGCAGGAGGCCCGGAAGAAGGGCTGACCTGCGGGGCGGCGGGCGTCCGGCTCAGAACAGGGCGTCCTGTTCGGCGGCCGGGCGGGCCCTGGGGAGCAGGGCCAGGCCGTCGCAGCCGTCGGCGTCGGGTGCGGCGTGCAGCGTCCAGCCGGTGAGCAGGCGGGTGTCGAGCAGCAGCGGGGGGCCGTCGGGCCGGTCGAGGAAGAGGTGGCCGCCGATCGGGCGGCGCAGCCGGCCGGCCAGCCGGGCGCCGTCGGTGAGGGCCTTGACCTGCTGGTAGTAATCGGGGGCGCCGTCGCCGAGGCCGTAGAGCTCGACCTGGTCGACCACGGGGTGGTCGGCGAGCAGTTCCAGCCGTTCGGGCCCGCGGCCGGGCTCGGAGAGCAGCCGGTGGACGCGGGTGCGGGCGGCGGTGAGCGCGTCGTGCCGCTGGGCGGGGGCGGGCAGGCTCCACCAGGCCGGGTACTTGGCGGCGGCGGGGATCCGCTCGCGGGCCAGTTTGGCGTGCGCGACGGCGAGTTCGGCCCGGCGGACGGCCGGGAGCGGGCCGCGGGCGACGAACGTCCAGGTGAGGGCGGCCTGTTCGAGCAGGCGGACGGTGCCGCGCTCCTCGGCGGTGAGGCCGACCTTGAGCAGGCCGGGGGCGAACCAGGCGAGGTAGAGGCGGTAGTCGCGGCCGTCGTCGAGGATGCGGTCCCGGGCGAGCTGGAGGCCGCGGTCGGCGTTCTGGCAGCTCGGGCACTGGCTGGTGGTGCCCTCGGGGGCGACCTCGGCGCGGTGCGGGCAGGGCCGGTGGCCGCGCTCGGTGTGCGCGCCGGTGCAGCGGCGGGGGCCGGCGATCCGCCAGGCGACGGCCAGGCCGTCGGTGAGCGGCCGGTCGTGGCGCTCGCGGCCGTCGGTGGCGGTGAGGCGGGGCGCGCCGTCCCGCCAGTGCAGCCCGG
This sequence comes from Kitasatospora sp. YST-16, assembly GCF_026802215.1. Classification (NCBI taxonomy): domain Bacteria; kingdom Bacillati; phylum Actinomycetota; class Actinomycetes; order Kitasatosporales; family Streptomycetaceae; genus Kitasatospora; species Kitasatospora sp. YST-16. The sequence goes on along the minus strand of NZ_CP113837.1, from coordinate 6,948,158 downwards.
TGGCGGTCCATCCGTTGCCCTGGTCCTGGTGCATCCGGTGAGCGTACGGCACGCCACCGACAGTCACTGCGGGGGCGGGGGCGGGGTGCAGGGGCGCAGCAGCAGCGGCAGGACCTGGTCGCAGAGGCCGGCCAGGGCGGTGCGCTGCTCGGGGTCGAGGCTGTCGAAGGCGGCGCGGGCGCGGGTCATGTCGTCGCGGATCCGGCCGAGCACCTCGCGGCCCTGGTCGGTGATGGTGACGATCTTGACCCGGCGGTCGGCGGCGGCGGCCTCGCGGCGGGCGTAGCCGAGCGCTTCGAGGCGGTCGACGATGCCGGTGACGTTGGAGGCGTCGCAGCCGAGGCGGCCGGCCAGGGCGCGCATCGGGACGGGTTCGAGGACCGCCTTGAGCGCCTTGGCCTGCGAGGAGTTGAGGCCGTGGCGGGCCGCGGCGACGGCGTAGTCCTGGAAGTAGGCGGTGCCGACGGCCGCGATCTGTTCCATCAGCTCGGTGGTGGAGGGTGCGGTGCCGGCGGTGCCGGTGCCTGTGGTGCTGCCCATGGCGGTCAGGGTACGCCCATTCGTTTCAGTGACTCCAGTATTGAGTCTGGCAAGTAGTTTGCGGATCCCGTGGACGGCCGGTGGACGCCGCGCCGCCCTCAGAGCACCAGACGGTCGAACAGGTGGTGCAGTTCCGCGGCCGGGTCGGCGGTCAGCCCGGTGTGCACGGGGCCGGGCTGGACGACGGCGCTGCGCGGGGCGGTCAGCCAGCGGAAGCGCTGCCCGGCGGTGTCCCGGGCGGCCGGCCCGGCGGCCTCGCCGCCCGCGCAGACCGCCTCGATGCCGCGCAGCGCCCGCCGCACCCCGGCGACGTCGGCCAGCGCGTCCAGGGCGAGCAGCCGGCCCTGGTCGAGGTGGGTGCGGGCGCCCAGGTACTCGGCGCCCCGGCAGTACAGCAGCACCCCGATGTTGACGCACTCGCCGCGCTCGACCCGGGGCACCGCCCGGATCAGCGCGTACTCGTAGTCGTGGGCGGGCCGGTCCTCCATCAGGACGCCACCTCCGGGAGCCAGTCGCGGGGCCCGGCGAGGCGGGCGGTGAGTTGTTCGGTGTACGCGGCGCGGACGTCCTCGGGGCCGGCGAAGCCGGGTTCGTCGGCCAGCCAGACGTCGGGGACGGCGGCGACCGCGGCGGGCAGCGCCCGCTCGGCGAGCGCGGCGAGTTCGGCGTCGACGGCCGGCAGGTGGGCGGCGGCGTGCCGCAGCGCGTGGTCGGAGGCGTCGTAGGGCTTGCGGCGCCACTTCTCGGCGCCCGGCCAGCTGTGGTGGAAGATCAGGCTGGCGCCGTGGTCGATCAGCCGCAGGCCGCCGGCCGCGACCAGCAGGTTGGGGTTGCGCCAGGAGCGGTCGACGTTGCCGATCAGGGCGTCGAACCAGAGCACCCGGGCGGCGAAGTCGTCCTCGACCTCGAAGCAGAGCGGGTCGAAGTTCAGTGCCCCGGAGACGTACGCCATGCCGAGGTTGGTGCCGCCGCTGGCCCGCATCTGGTCCTGGATCTGCACCTCGGGCTCGCTGCGGGCGAGCACCGGGTCCAGGTCGACCAGGGCGAGTTCGGGCACCGGCAGGCCGAGCCGGCGGCCGAGCTCGCCGGCCAGCACCTCGGCCACCAGCGCCTTGCGGCCCTGGGCCGCGCCGACCCACTTCAGGACGTACAGGCGGCGGTCGTCGGCCTCGATGAGGCCGGGCATCGAACCGCCTTCGCGCAGCGGCGTCGCGTAGCGGACGGCCGTCACCTCGGAGAGCATCCGGACAGCCTAGCGGCCCCGGCGGGGGCATGGCCGCGCGCCCGCCGGGCAGGCGTCCGGCAGCCGTTGGAGATGCACCCGCCGTTACCCCGTGCGAGTGTGGCCAACAGTCGTCCTTGCCACTCACGGACCTGCACACAGTAGGGGATGAAGATGGAACGACCTCGGATCCTGATCGTCGGCGGCGGCTTCGCCGGACTCGAGTGCGCGCGCCGCCTGGAGCGCAAGCTCGCCCCCTCCGAGGCGGAGATCTCCCTGGTCACGCCGTTCTCGTACCAGCTCTACCTGCCGCTGCTGCCGCACGTCGCGGCCGGGGTGCTGACCCCGCAGTCGGTGGCGATCTCGCTGCGGCGCTCGCTGCGGCGCACCCACATCGTGCCGGGCGGGGCGATCGGCATCGATCCGCGGTCGAAGGTCGCCGTGGTCCGCAAGATCACCGACGAGGTGGTGGCGGTCAAGTACGACTACCTGGTGCTCGCGCCGGGCAGCGTCACCCGGACCTTCGACATCCCCGGCCTGCCGGACTACGCGCGCGGCATGAAGACGCTCGCCGAGGCCACCTACATCCGCGACCACGTGATCGCCCAACTCGACCTGGCGTCCGCGTCGATGGACGAGAACGAGCGGGCCTCCCGGCTGCAGTTCGTGGTGGTCGGCGGCGGGTACGCGGGCACCGAGACGGCGGCCTGCCTGCAGCGGCTGACCACGGCGGCGATCAGGCGCTACCCGCGGCTGGACCCGCACCTGATCAAGTGGCACCTGATCGACATCGCCCCGAAGCTGATGCCCGAACTCGGCGACAAGCTGGGCGTCACCGCCATGGAGATCCTGCGCCGGCGCGGCGTGGACGTGTCGCTGGGCGTGTCGATCGCCGAAGTCGGCCCGGAGACGGTCAAGTTCACCGACGGGCGCACCCTGCCCTGCCGGACCCTGATCTGGACGGCCGGCGTGGCCGCCTCCCCGCTGGTCGGCACGCTGGACGCGGAGACGGTGCGCGGGCGGCTCGCGGTGACCGCAGAGATGCGGGTCCCGCAGTTCGAGGGCGTGTTCGCGCTCGGCGACGCGGCGGCGGTGCCGGACCTGGCCAAGGGCGACGGGGCGGTGTGCCCGCCCACCGCGCAGCACTCGGCCCGGCAGGGCAAGCGGGTCGCCGAGAACCTGGTCGCGGCGCTGCGCAACCAGCCGCTGCAGCCGTACTTCCACAAGGACCTCGGGCTGGTCGTCGACCTCGGCGGCAAGGACGCGGTGTCCAAGCCCTTGGGCGTCGAACTGCACGGCGCGCCCGCCCAGGCGGTGGCCCGCGGTTACCACGTGATGGCGATGCGCACCAACACCGCGAAGTACCGCACGGCGGCGAACTGGCTGCTGAACGCCACCGCGGGCGACGACTTCGTCCGCACCGGCTTCCTGGCCCGCCAGCCCGCCCGGCTGCGGGACTTCGAGTACACCGACGCGTACCTGTCGCGCGACGAGGTGCGCGAGCACGCGCAGGCGCTGCTGGCCAAGGGCTGAGGCCCGCCGGCGCGCGAAGGCCCCGCCCGGGGACGTCCGGGCGGGGCCTCGCTCCGCGCTCAGCCCTGGCGGGCCTTGAAGCGCGGGTCCTTCCGGTTGATCACGAAGGTGCGCCCGCGCCGGCGGACCACCTGCGCGCCGGGCTTGGCCTTCAGGGAGCGGAGCGAGTTTCGGACGCGCATGGCGGGATCCTTCCCGGTCGTCTGGTCACTGCGTCCTGCTGCAACCGGGACGGGCCGCCCGCTATTCCTCGCGGACATGACAGTGACCGGGGCGGAGGCGGGTCAGGTGAGGCGGGAGTCGGTGGTGGGGGTGGTGGAGAGGGCGGCGGCGAGGTCGGCGGCGAGGGTGGTGGCCTCGGTGGGGGTGAGGGTGGAGACGGTGATCCGCAGGCCGGGCGGGGAGGCGAGGCGGAAGCGGGAGCCGGGGGCGGTGACCCAGCCGCGTTGGAGGAGGGCGGCGGTGGTGGCGGTCTCGTCGGGGACGGGGACCCAGACGTTGAGGCCGCTGACGCCGTGGGCGCGGATGCCGTGGGCGGCGAGGGCGGTGAGCAGGGCCTCGCGGCGGGCCCGGTAGACGGGGGCGGGGTCGGGCGGGTCGCGGCGCAGGGCGAGGACGGCGCGTTGCAGCAGGTGGCTGACCCAGCCGGCGTCCAGGCGCTGGCGGCCCAGGACGCGGGCGACGGTGTCGGCGTCGCCGATGCTGACGGCGACCCGCAGGTCGGGGGCGAGCGCCTTGGAGGCGGAGCGGACCAGCGTCCAGTGCGTGACGGTGCCGGCGGCCAGCGAGTGGAAGGGCTGGTCGATCAGGTCGTGGCCGTGGTCGTCCTCGATCAGGACGGTGGTGGGGCGCTCGGCCAGGACGGCGCGCAGTTCGGCGGCGCGGGCGGGGGTGAGGGCGGCGCCGGTGGGGTTCTGGGCGCGGCTGGTGACGATCAGGGCGCGGGCGCCGTGGTCGAGGGCGGCGGCGACCGGGCCGGGCAGCGGGCCCTGGTCGTCGACCGGGACGGGGGCGGTGCGCAGGCCGAGGGCGGGCAGCAGGTCGAGCAGGCTGCCCCAGCCCGGGTCCTCGACGGCGACGGTGTCGCCGGGGCGCAGGTGGGCCGAGAGCACCCGGGCGATGGTGTCCAACGCGCCTGAGCAGACGGCGAGTTCGCCGTCGGGGACGCCGTCGGCGCGGAACTCGGCGCGGCACCGGGCGAGCAGTTCGGGCTCGGCGACCGGGTCTCCGTACAGGACGGTGGGCCCGGCGGCCGCGGCGGCCAGGGCGGGGCCGAGCGGGGGCAGCAGGGCCGGGTCGGGGTTGCCGTCCGACAGGTCGCGGGCGCCGGGCGGGACGGGCAGCCGGGCCTGGTCGCGGGGGGTGGTGGCGGGACGGGGGCGGATCCGGCTGCCGCGCCGACCGGCGGTCTCGATGACGCCGCGTTCGCGCAGCAGGCGGTAGGCGGCGGCGACGGTGTTGGGGTTCACGCCGAGCTCGCCGGCCAGCTCGCGCAGCGGGGGCAGCGCGCCGCCCGGGGCCAACTGACCTGCGGAGACGGCGCGTTCGACGTCGGCGGCAATCTCGTTGGCCCGCCGCCCGGTGATCCGATACTCTCCTAGCACAAAGAAGATTATGCACTAGTACAGAGGAGTTGTCATGCCGGACAGCCCCGGCGGGTCGTACACCCGCGACGACCTCACCACCCCGACCCGTTCCAAGGAGCGCGCCGCCTGGGACGAGGAGGCGGTGCACGCGGTCCTGGACGCCGGGTACCTGTGCCACCTCGGCTTCGTCCGGGACGGCGCGCCGGTGGTGCTGCCCACCCTGTACGCCCGGGTCGGCCGCCGGCTGTACCTGCACGGCTCCACCGGCAGCCGGCCGCTGCACGGGGCGCGGGACGAGCGGGGGCTGCCGGTGTGCGTGACGGTGACGCACCTGGACGGGCTGGTGCTGGCCAAGTCCGCCTTCCACCACTCCGTCAACTACCGCTCGGTGGTGGCGCACGGCACCGCCCACCAGGTCACCGACCCCGCGGAGCTGCGGCTGGCGCTGGACGCGATCGTCGACCAGGTGGTGCCGGGCCGCTCCGCCGAGTGCCGGCCGGGCAACGCCAAGGAGCTGGCGGCCACCGCGGTGATCCGGCTGGAGCTGGACCAGGTGTCGGCCAAGACCCGCACCGGCGGCGTCAACGACGAGCCGGAGGACCTCGGCCTGCCGTACTGGGCGGGCGTGCTGCCGGTCGCCCCGGCCTACGGCGCGCCGCTGCCCTCCCCGCACACCGACGTCGAACCGCCGCGCAACGTCCGGGAGTTGGCGTGCTGATCCGGGGCTGGGACCGCGGCACCGAGCCGGAGTGGCGCCAGTGGCTGGCGGCCGGGCGGGACTTCGGGACGCTGGCCGCCAACGGGCCCGAGGGCCCCGTCCTGGTGCCCACGCACTTCCTGCTGGACGCCGACGCGGGCGAGGTGCTGCTGCACCTGGCCGCCCCCAACCCGCTGTTCGCGGCGGTGCGCGCCGATCCGCGCGTGACGCTGGCCGTCACCGACGACTACGCCTTCGCCCCCGGCCGCTGGCGCGGCGCGCCGTACACGCCGACCAGCTACTACGCGTCCGTGCAGTTCTCCTGCACCGCCGAACCGGTCGACGACCCGGCGGGCAAGGCGGCGATCCTCAACCGGCAGCTGGCGCACTTCCAGCCCGAGTGCCCCGCCGACCGGGTCGAGCCGGGGAACGCGTACTGGGCGCAGCTGACCGGCGTGCGCGGGCTGCGGCTGACGGTGCGCAAGGTGCGGGCCAAGTTCAAGTACGACGACAAGAAGCCGGTCGAGCTGCAGGGCGAGGTCGCCGAGCGGCTGGCCGAACGGCACGCGGCCACCGGGAACCCGCAGGACGCCGGGGCGCGGGCCCAGTTGCTGCGGCGGATGGCGGCGCGGACGGACCGCCCCGGCCGATCGTCCGACTGACGGTTCATCGGTTCTGGCGTGTCGGACGCGCGCGGCGGGGTAGCCGCTGATCGAATTACCTCCGGATATTTCCGCCCGCAACCGGACGGATCGTCACGTAGGGAGAGACCGCTGGCTACCCAATCCGCCGCCGGGGACGAGCACCTCGGCCATGTGGTGTTCATCTCCGCCGCCGCCGCGATGGGCGGGTTCCTGTTCGGCTACGACAGTGCGGTGATCAACGGCGCGGTCACCGGCATCCAGAAGCACTTCGGGGTGGGCAACGGCGAGACCGCGTTCGTGGTCGCCATCGCCCTGCTCGGCTCGGCGGCCGGCGCGGTGGTGGCCGGCTGGCTCGCCGACCACTACGGGCGGGTGCGCACCATGCTGCTCGCCGCGACGCTGTTCGCCATCAGCGGCGTCGGATCGATGTTCCCGCCCAGCATCGAGGTGCTCGGGGTGTGGCGCGTGCTCGGCGGCATCGCCATCGGCATCGCCTCGGTGATCGCCCCCACCTACATCGCCGAGGTCGCGCCGACCGCGTACCGGGGCCGGCTGGCCTCCTTCCAGCAGATGGCGATCGTGCTCGGCATCACCGTCTCGCAGCTCGCCAACTGGGCGCTCAACCAGGCCGCCGGCGGCGAGTCCACCAACCACCTGGCGGGCGTCCAGGCCTGGCAGTGGATGCTCGGCGTGGAGACCGTGCCCGCCCTCGTCTACGGGCTGATGGCGCTGTCCATCCCCGAGTCGCCGCGCTACCTGATCAGCGACGGGCGCGAGGCGCAGGCCCGCAAGGTGCTCGCCGAGGTCGAGGGCTCGGACGTCGACCTGGACGCCCGGATCGCCGAGATCCGGCGGGTGCTGCACACCGAGCACAAGCCGCGGCTCAAGGACCTGCTCGGCGGGCGGTTCGGACTGCTGCCGATCGTCTGGATCGGCATCGGCGCCTCGGTGTTCCAGCAGTTCGTCGGCATCAACGTGATCTTCTACTACTCGTCGTTCCTGTGGCAGTCGGTCGGCATCGACGAGTCCAACTCGCTGCTGATCTCGCTCTCCACCTCGATCGTCAACGTGGTCGGCACCGTGGTCGCCATGCTGCTGGTCGACCGGATCGGCCGCAAGCCGCTGGCGCTGGCCGGCTCCGCGGGCATGGCCGTCGCGCTCGGGCTGGCCGCCTGGGCGTTCTCCTTCCGGCACGGCACCGGCGACAGCGCGACCCTGGCCGACTCGTACGCCACCGTGGCGCTGGTCGCCGCGCACGTCTTCGTGTTCTGCTTCGCCTTCTCCTGGGGCGTGGTGGTCTGGGTGCTGCTCGGCGAGATGTTCCCCAACCGGATCCGGGCGCTCGCCCTGTCGGTGGCCGCCTCCGCGCAGTGGATCGCCAACTGGGCGATCACCGTCACCTTCCCCAACCTCTCCGACTGGAACCTGTCGGCGACGTACGTCATCTACGCCTGCTTCGCCCTGCTGTCCATCCCGTTCGTGGCCTTCTGCATCAAGGAGACCAAGGGCAAGGCCCTGGAAGAGATGGGCTGAGCGGCCCCCGTCGGCCCGCCGACGGAACCGCCCCCGGCGGGTGGCGGCCCCGGTGGCCGCCACCCGCCGCGCCCGGAGTACCAGTCGAACCCCCCGCTGCCCGCCGCGAGCTGCCGCACGCGGCCGTCCCGACGGAGAGGCCATGGGCGCCGCCCGCCAGAACACCAGCTTCCCCGGCCCCGGAAGCACCCTGCACGGCTACCTCGCCCTCCCGCCCGCCGGCACCGGCCCCGGCGTCCTGGTCGTCCAGGAGTGGTGGGGCCTCACCCGGCACGTCGCCGACCTCACCGACCGCTTCGCCGCGGCCGGCTTCGTCGCCCTCGCCCCCGACCTGTACGGCGGCACCGTCACCCACGACCGGGCCGAGGCCGCGAAGATGAAACGGGCCCTGCCGGTGGACCGCGCCGCCGCCCAACTCTCCGCCGCCGTCGACCACCTGCTCGACCACCCGGCGACGGTCGGCGACGCGATCGGCGCCGTCGGCCTCTGCATGGGCGGCGCCCTCGCCCTGCACCTCGCCACCCGGGAAGGCGACCGGATCGCCGCGGTCGTCCCCTTCTACGGGCTGCCGGACCAGGACCACTCCTACACCGGCCTGACCGCCCACGTCCTCGGCCACTACGGCGAACAGGACGCGTCGCTGCCGGTCGAGACCGTCGACGAGGCCGCGATCCGGATCGGCGAGGCGACCGGGCGCCGACCCGAGATCCACTTCTACCCGGCCGGGCACGCCTTCCTCAACGACGAGAAGACGCCCAGTACGTACGACCCGCTGCAGGCCGAGATCGCCTGGCGGCGCACGGTGAGCTTTCTGTGGGGGCACTTGGGGTGAGAGGCGCCTCCGGCGGGGGGTAGGGGTGGGAGCCGCCTCCGGCGAGGAGGGGCGGGGGAAGGGGGAGATCGCCTGGCGGCGCACGGTCAGCTTTCTGTGGGGGCACCTGGGGTGAGAGGGGCGCCTCCGGCGGGGGGTAGGGGGTGGGAGCCGCCTCCGGCGAGGAGGGAGAGGGAACCGCCTGGTGGCGTGGCAGCCTACGGCGGGGGAAAAGTGCTGGACAGTGGGGGTGGGGTGGGGTCATGGTCGGGCGGTGATGTTCCTTGATTCGGCCTGGGCTGGGCGTAATTACCGTATTCAGACTGCGGCGACGGTGGTGAGTGGGCTGGGCAATGCGGCTGCGCCGATTGCCACGGCGTTCGCGGTGTTGCACTCGGGGGCCGGGTGGGGCAGTGCCGAGGTGGGGTACGTGACGGCGGCTCGGACGGTGCCGTTGGTGGTGCTGTTGCTGGTGGGCGGGGCGGTGGCGGACCGGTTGCCTCGGCACTGGGTGATGGTCGGGGCGAACGTGTTCAACGCCGTCTCGCAGGCGGTGCTGGCGGCGTTGGTGCTGCTGGGGCAGCCGAGTCTGTGGGCGTTGATGGTGCTGTCGGCGGCGGGTGGGGCCGGGCAGGCGTTCTACGCGCCGGCCGCGGAGGGGGTGATCCTGCAGGCGGTGCCGGTCGAGCACGCGGCGAAGGCGTTCTCGGTGTTCAAGATGGCGATGAACGGCGCGTCGATCGCGGGCGCCGCGCTCGGCGGGGTGCTGGTCGCGGTGATCGGGCCCGGGTGGGTGCTGGCGGTGGACGCGGCGTGTTTCGCCGTGGCGGCGGCGCTGCGGGTCGGGCTGGAGCAGGTGGCCGTCGCGCGGGAGGCCGGCGGGCCGGGGCTGGTGCACGAACTGCGGGTCGGCTGGCGGGAGTTCCGGGCCCGGCGGTGGCTGTGGGCGATCGTGGTGCAGTTCGGGATGATGAACGCCTGCGTGCTCGCGGTGGAGGCGGTGTACGGGCCGGTGGTCGCCGAGGACCGGATGGGCGGTGCCGGGGCGTGGGGTGCGGCGATGGCCGCGCTGAGCGTCGGCATGGTCGCGGCGGGCCCGTTGATGACGCGCTGGCAGCCGCGCCGGCTGCTGCTGGTGGGCAACGGCGGGGTGTGCCTGTTCGGGCTGCCGCCGCTGGCGCTGGCGCTGGGCCTGCCGCTGGTGCCGGTGGCGCTGGCGATGTTCCTGGCGGGCGTGGGGACGACGGTGTTCGTGGTGGGCTGGATGGTGACGCTCCAGCAGGAGATCCCGGAGGAGCTGCTGTCGCGGATGTCGGCGTACGACTCGTTCGGCTCGTTCGCGCTGCTGCCGCTGGGCACCGCGCTGGCCGGTCCGGCGGCGTCGGCGTTCGGGCTGTCGGGGGCGCTGTGGGGGTGCGCGCTGATCTGTGCGGTGCTGGCCGGGCTGGTGCTGCTGGTGCCGGAGGTGCGGCGGTTGGAGCGTGCGGTTCCCGCGGCGGCCAGCGGGGCGCCCGAACCGGAACCCGTCACTTCCGGGTGACAGTCGCTGACAGCTTGCAACCTCCCGGGGTCCCGGCTCGTCCGATCAGGTAACCGGCCGCGACCCTGGGAGGCCCGGATGGGCAAGCCACTGCTGTACCTCGACGTCGACGGGGTGCTGAACCCGGTGTTCCCGCACCCCGACGGCGACTTCGACACCCACACCCTGCTCGGCTACTCCGTCCTGCTGTCACCGCGCCACGGCGACTGGCTGCGCGAACTGGCCGACCACTACGAGCTGGTGTGGGCCACGACCTGGGAGGAGCGGGCCAACGAGCACATCGCGCCGCTGCTCGGGCTGCCCGAGCTGCCGGTGGTGGTGTTCAGCGGGTACGTGCCGCAGCCGGGCGACCCGCGGGTGCCGCTGATGGAGCTGTTCTCGGCCGCCAAGTGGGCACCGATCCTGCGGCACGCTCAGGGCCGCCCGTTCGCCTGGGTGGACGACTGCATCCCGCCGCGGCTGGTGCGGCGCAGCGTGCTGCGGGCGGACCGGCTGCTGCTGCCGGTCGACCCGGCGCAGGGGCTGCAGCGCGAGCACGTGGACCGGTTGCTGCGGCGGCCCCCGTCGCGGGCCTGGCCGAACCCGTGGGCCTGCTGAGGAGCGGCGCGGTCAGTTCCGGGGCGGGTCGGGGCGGTCGGCGATCTCGACCCAGACGTGCGGCCAGCGGGCGTTGTCGCTGTGGCCGAAGCGGTCGCCGAGGCCGAGGACGCGCAGCACCGCCAGGGTCTGGGTGCGGTCGGGCTGCTCGACCACCCGGACGGAGAGCCGGGTGGCCCCGGTGCGGGTGCGGTCGACGACCGGCGGGCGGCCGGTGAGCTTGTGCAGGGCGTCCGAGATCCGGCGCACCCGTTCGCTGCTGCTGGCCGGTTCCCCGTCCATCCGCCGCTCCCCCGTTCCGCGTAGCCGTCCTCGTCCGGGACACCCTACCGCCGGGCGGTGACGGGGTGTCAGGTCGTAGGCGGCGCGGCGCGGCGGGGGTGGGTCAGGGCAGCCAGCTGACGTGGCCGGCCAGCAGGGCGTAGCCGACGAAGGCGGTGGTGTCGATCAGGGCGTGCGCGGCGACCAGCGGGCCGACCCGCTGCCAGCGGCGGTAGAGCAGGCAGAAGACCACGCCCATCACCATGTTGCCGACCAGGCCGCCGACGCCCTGGTAGAGGTGGTACGAGCCGCGCAGTACCGAGCTGGCGACGATCGTCGCGGGCCAGCTCCAGCCGAGTTGGTGCAGGCGGCGCAGCAGGTAGCCGACCACCACGACCTCCTCCAGGATGGCGTTCTGCCAGGCGGAGGCGACCAGGACCGGGATCCGCCACCAGACGTCGGGCAGGCCGGAGGGGGCGACGGTGAGGTTGAAGCCGGCCGCCTGGGCGCCGAGGTAGAGGGCGAGGCCGGAGCCGCCGATGCAGGCGGCGACCACGGCGCCGCGGCCGAGGTCGGAGAGCTTGTGGCGCAGGTCGAAGCCGAGGACGCGCAGCGCGGCGCCCTCGCGGACCAGCAGGTAGCCGACCAGGACGACGGGCATCAGGCCGCGGGCGACGTAGTAGAGCTGCCAGGCGAGGTCGAGCCAGGGGCGGCCGGGCGCGCGGGAGGCGTTGAGGGTGGCGACCTGGGTGCCGAGCGCGGCGGGTTCGGTGAGCGAGCCGACGAAGCTGATCAGTGAGCTGATGCCGCTGGCGCCGAGGGAGAGGCCGAGGACGATCAGCAGTTCGGCGGCGAGCAGCCGACGCGAGGGGGTCTGGGGCGTGGTGGCGGGCTCGGCCGAGGCGGTGGTCACGGGTCTCCCGGGGGCGGACGATCGGCCCGGGGCATGCTGCTGCCCCGGGCCGATCATCCTTTCACAGGAAGATGAGGCTCCCGTGAAACGCCGCAAGTGGGGGGAGGGAGAGGACCGGGCAGCCCGCGGCGCGAGGGCCGGAGAGAAGAAAGGGCAGGAAGAGGAGGAACGCGGAGGAGGCCGGAAGACGAGGCTCCCGTGAAACGCCGCAAGCGGGGGGAGGGAGAAGACCGGGCAGCCCGCGGCGCGAGGGCCGGAGAGGAGAAAGGACAGGAAGAGGAGAAACGGGGAGGAGGCCGGAAGACGAGGCTCCCGTGAAACGCCGCAAGTGGGGGGGGGAGGGCTGGGGGTCAGTCGAGGGGCCAGGTGTGGACGGGTTCGCCGGTGCGCATGCAGTCGATGTAGCGGCGGGTCATGGCGGCGATGGCCTCGTTGGGGTCGAGGTTGTGGTGTTCGCGCAGGCGGTGGACGGTGGCGGCCTGCCAGGCGGCGCCGTTGGTGCGGCGGAGGCAGCGTTGTTCGATGATGCCGAGGTAGCGGTCGCGGTCGCGGGGTTCGATGCCCCACTCGTCCAGGCCCTGGTGGGCGAGCGGGAGCAGTTCGTTCAGGACCAGGTCGGTGGCCGGGAGTTCGACCAGGCCGCGGGCGCCGCGGCCGCTGCGGGGCCACCACTGGACGGCGTCGATGCCGTGGCGGGCGCCGTTCTGGAAGTTCTGGTCGGCCCGCTCGAAGGGGAGCCTGGTCCAGATCGGGCGGGGCTGTTCGGCGAGCACCCGGACCAGGCCGTAGTAGAAGGCGGCGTTGGCGAGGGTGTCGACGACGGTGGGGCCGGCGGGCAGGCAGCGGTTCTCCACCCGCAGGTGGGCGACGCCGTCGGCGACGTCGTACACGGGGCGGTTCCAGCGGTAGACGGTGCCGTTGTGCAGGCGCATCTCGCCGAGCCGGGGGACGCCGCCGGAGGCCAGCACCTTGACCGGGTCCTCGTCGTCGCAGATCGGGAGCAGGGCCGGGAAGTAGCGCAGGTTCTCGGCGAACAGGTCGAGCGCGGAGTCGACCCAGCGCTCCCCGAACCAGGTGATGGGGCGCACGCCCTGGGCCTTGAGCTCGGCCGAGCGGGTGTCGCAGGCCTGCTGGAAGAGGACCGGGCGGGTCTCGCGCCACAGTTCGCGGCCGAACAGGAACGGGGAGTTCGCGCCGAGCGCGAGCTGGGCGCCGCAGATCGACTGGGCCGCGTTCCAGACCGAGGCGAACCGGGCGGGGGTGACCTGGAGGTGCAGTTGCAGCGAGGTGGCGGCGGCTTCGGCGACCATCGACACCGAGTCGACGGCGAGGCGTTCCACGCCGTCGATGTCGAGGGCGATGTCCTCGCCGCGGGCGGCCAGGATCTGGTCGCTGAGCAGGGTGTAGCGGTTGTTGCGGCTCATCGCGTCCAGCCCGGCGTGTTCGAGGCCGAGGGTCGGCAGGATGCCGACCATCACGATCCGGGCGCCCGCGGCGGCGGCCCGGCGGTCGGCGTAGCGCAGGCCGGTGTCGAGTTCCTCGCGGAGGTCCTCGAAGACGTGGCCGCCGAGCCGGCGCGGGGCGATGTTGACCTCGATGTTGAACCGGCCGAGCTCGGTCTGGAAGTCGGCGGAGGAGATCGCGTCCAGGACCTGTTCGTTGCCGAGCACCGGGAGTCCGCGCTCGTCGGCCAGGTTGAGTTCGATCTCCAGGCCCATCATCGCTTTCGGGCGGTCGAACCGTTCCTCCCTGAGCATCCGCCCCAGCACGTCCTGGCAGGACTGGAGCTTGCGGCGGTACAGCTGCCGGTCGGCCAGTTCCGCCCGGGTCGCCACGACCTTCTCGCCCACGGGTGCCTTCCCCCCCTCGGTCGACAGTGCCTGAGCATCATGCCCAGGTCGAAGATCGATAGCCCGCGATGCGAACACCCGGACGAGACAGGCTTTCTGACGGTGGATCAGGTCGGACTCGAGTTGTGCTGGACAACGGAACGTGATATGAAGGTCACCCTGCGCACCTGTTCGAATGAATTCGCACGCCGCTCAGGCCCGGTCCAGGCCGTCCGAGACGCCCACGATGTCGAGGGAACTCGTCGACGACCCGCCCACCCACTCGGCGCTCATGCACAACCGGACACGGCCAGACCTCCCTCACGTCGGCGCCATGCCGGTATGCCGCATCGCCCGCCGATCTCGCACGGAGAGGCGACTCAGCCATGACCTTGCACCTGTCCCAGCCCCCGGCCGGCGCACTGCGCGCCGCGCTGTCCGCCCTCGCCCCCGAGGCGGCGCTGTCGCCGCCCTCGGCCGCCGTCCTGCGGCGCGGCGCCGGGCGTCCGCGCCCGTTGCTCGCGCTACCCGTCCACGCCCTGCGCGGGCCCGCACCCCGGCTGGCCGGGGCCGACTGCACGGGCTGGCGCTTCCTGCTGGGTGGGGGCGGCGCCGAGGACGCCGCGCCCTCGCCCTGCGGGCACGACGGCTGCACCGGCGGCAGCCGGAGTGCCGACGGCGGGCCGGAGTACGGGCCGCTGGCCGTCGGCGAGTTCACCGAGGACGGACTGGACGGGGTGGTGGCCTCCGCCGAGGTGGTCAACGGGCCGGACGGCCCGGTCTTCTCCCACCTGAGCGCCGGCCCGTTCCTCGACTCCACCGTGCGGGCGCTGCGCCAGGCCTGGCAGCTGACCCACGGCACGCCCGTCCGGTACGAGCCCCGGCTGCTGCCGCTGCCCGAGCACTACGCCTCGGCGCTGTGGCTGCACGGCGGCCAGCCCGGGGAGGACCTGCTGATCCCACTGGCGCCCTCGCCGCTCGGGGTGGCGGCGCACCAGGCGCTGCCCGCCGCCGAGTTGCTGGCCCGGCTGGAGCGCTCGCCGGTGGCGCGGCCGACCGCGCTGATCGGCTGACGTCCGCCGCCGTCCGCCCGGAACCGACCCGTACCACCCGGACGGGCCATGCCGGGCTGATCCGATCGGATCAGCCCGGCATGGCCCGTCTGTGCGTGGATCGGGGCGAATCCCGCCCGCTCGGGTGATCTCGCGCGTTCTTCTGTGGCGCATGTCACCAAATGGCTGCGCGAGCGCCCGTGGAGTCGGACACTGGTGTCGGTTGGGTGGAGGACCCATCGTCCTACCCGGCTGACGCCGTTTCACACCTGATCCGGTGCAAATTTTCAGCGAAGCGAGGTACAAGGATGTGCCAGCACCGAACCGAGTGTCCGTCCTCCGACTCGGCGGACCGTGAGGCGGCCGTCCCGGTCGCCCGCCACCCCGAGCAGGGCTGGAGCCTGCTGTGCAACGGGGTGCTGCTGTTCGACGACACCGGTGAGCTGCTGCCGGACGGCCGGGTGATCGCCCCGCGCCGGAGCCTGCTGATCGCTGCCTGATCCTCCGCTCCGCTCTTCTGGTGCCCGCCCGGAGTTGCGCCCTCCCGGCGGGCACCGGCGCGTCCGGGCGGAGGCGGCGGGTCAGGAGCCGCCGGGCGGGCGGCCGGTGGGGGTGGCGGGGTCGTACCAGAGGCTGGCCATCGGGGAGCGCAGCGTCCAGCCGAGGCTGGTGTAGAGGGCGCGGCCCTCGGTGGTACCGACCAGCAGGGCGGTGCGCGCGCCGGCCGCGTGCGCCTCGTGCTGCAGGGTGCGCATCAGGAGCGAGCCGAGGCCGCGGCGGCGGTGCTCGGGGGCGGTCTCGATCTGGTCGGGGACGGCGACCAGCGGGGCGTCGGTGCGGCCGCCGAGCGGGACGGCGGGGGCCAGGCCGAGCTGGCCGCGGGCGGCGAAGGCGCCGTCGGCGGTGCGGACCAGGGCGCGGACGGTGCCGCCGCGGTGCCAGGTGGTGATCCGGTAGCCGGCCGGGACGGCGGGGTGCTCGGGGCGCAGCGGGAGGGTCATCAGGTACCCGGGGACGTCCTGGTGCCAGCCGGGGCCGACCCAGGGCAGGACGCGCTCCTCCTCGGCGAACAGTTTGAGCCACGTCCAGGGGACGGTGGTGCCCTCGGTGAGCTTGCGGACGTCGGCCTCGGCGGGGGCGGGCAGCACGTGCCGCCACACGTGGCGCGGCTGGCCGACGTCGATGCTCCAGCCCCAGGGTTCGGGGGCGGGGTCGGCGGCGCCGCGGGAGACCGTCCAGCCGCCGATCCAGGCCCGGACGAGTTCGGGGACGGTCGCTTCGTCGGGCACGGGCACGCTCCAGGGCAGGTAAGGGACGCTGACGGAGTTCGGAGCTTACCTGGTCGGATGCGGGCAGGTCACGGGGGTTTCCGCAGTGGCGGTGGCGGGGTCAGATCCGGTGGGCGGCGACGTAGCGGGCCGGATCGGCGCGCAGGTCGCCGTGCCAGCGGGTCAGGCACTGGTGGGCGGAGGTCCGGCCGGTGGCGGCGATCTCGTCGAGCGGGTCGAGGTGGGCGGGGACGTGCGGGGGTTCCAGGCCGGCGGCGACCCGGGCCTCCAGGCCGGCCCGGGCGAGGCGGAGCAGCTCGGCGGCCAGGGCCCGGACGGGGGTGTCGCCGAGGCGGGTGTCCGGACCGCGGGCGGGCAGTTCGGTGCGGGCGGCGCGGTGCTCCTCGGCGGTGTGGTGCCGGGTCGACTCCCAGGCGGCGCGGCAGGATTCGGGGTGGTAGGTGAGGCCGGTCCACAGCGCGGGCAGCGCGGCGAGGTGCGGGGCGGGCGGGCCGTCGGCGCCGCGCGGTTCCAGGGTGCGGCGCACCCGGGTGTCGGTCCACAGCTGGGAGAGGTGGGCGGACCAGTGCGCGGCGGTGGGCCCGGTGCCGTCGGGCAGGCCGTCGCGGAGCAGGTCGGCGAAGGTGCCGCCGGGGGCGCGGTGGTAGCGGCCGTCGGCGGTGCGGTAGTGGATCAGCGGGATGCCGAGCGCCCAGTCGACGAGGTCCCCGGCGCTCACGTCGGCGCGCAGGGCGGGCGGCAGCAGGCCGGTGCGGAGCGGGTCCGTCCGCAGCCAGGCCCAGCCACGGTGGGACAGCAGGCCGCACGGACGGCCTTCCAGCAGCGGGGAGTTGACGAGCAGCGCGGAGACCGCGGGGGCGACGGCGGTCTGCATCCGCAGCTTGCGGGTGAGGTCCTCGGGGCCGAGGAAGTCGAGGGTGGCCCGGGTGGACAGCGAGAGCGCCATCATCTGCGGCGCCCCGCTCCCCCGCCGGTCCGAGGCCGGCGAAGTAGCGGCGCATGGCCGCGCCGCGGGTCATCGGCACCCGTTCGACGTCGGCGAGCCGGCCGAACGGCAGGTTGCCGCCCGGGACGAGGGCCGGGCCGAAGCCGGCCGCCAGGTCGGCGAGGCGCTCCAGTGCCGCCCGCACCTCGTCCACGGCGCCGCCGACGCCGGGCGCGGGCATCGAGGAGTACTCGATCCGGCCGCCGTGCTCCAGGGTGACGCTGCCGCCGCCGGGCAGCCGGACGCCGGTCAACTGCCGGGTGTCGTACTCGGGTTCGCCGCCCCAGCGCTCCAGCACCGCGGCCCGCACGGCCCGCACGCCGCGCGGGCCCGAGTAGCGGGCCCCGATGCCGGTGACCGGGTCGAGCAGGGCGCACTCGACCTCCACGCCGACCCGTTCCGAGGCGTCCGGCGCGGGGGTCAGCGGGGCGAGCAGGTCGGCGCGGCCGAGCGGCTGCGGCCGGCTCACCGGGCCCGCACCGGCCCGGCGGTGCCCGCGCCGATCACGGCGACCCGGCCGCCCGGGCCGGCCACCGGCCGCAGCAGGTCCGCGGGGAAGGCGAAGCCGGTGTCGGACATGGGTGGCGGCCCTTCGGTGGAGCATCGGGGGGATCGGCGGTGGGGGGGCGGTGCGGGGTTTCGCGGAGCGGTGCGGCTGCGCGGGGTCCCGGTGGTGGCGCGGGTCAGGCCTTCTTGTTGAGGGAGGTGTTGTTCCACCGGCCCTGGCGGCCGGCGGCGAAGGGGACCGGGCGGTCGCCGGTCTTCCCCTCGCAGCGGGTGCCGGGGGTCGGCGGGCTCTTCGGGGCGGCGCCGTGCGGGTCCTTGAGCGAGGGGACGGTGAGCGTCGCGGCTGGTGCCAGGTCCGCGGACTGGAAGCCCCGGGGGGCGGGACGTATGACAGGCCGAGGTGGGAGCTGGAGACGGTCTTCTTGCCGATCAGCAGGAGGCGGTGGCCGTGCCGGTCGGCGGCGTCGGTGCTGACGGTGTCGGCGAGGGGTGCGGTGCTCATGCGCGGGCCTCCTGGGGGGCGGGGGTGTGGCGGCGCTGCCAGAACGGCCGGTCGGGCCAGCGCTGTTCGGCGGCGTAGTGGGTGCGGTGGTTGCGCAGGTAGGTGGCGCGGACCTGGTCGACGGTGCGCGCGTAGCCGGGCAGGGCGCCGGGGTCGCCGGCCAGGTGGGCGTGCACGGCCGTGCCCGCGCTCAGGCCGGTGAACAGGGCGGTGAGGATGCCCTGCGAGGACAGCGGGTCGAAGGCGAGGGCGGCGTCCCCGGCGGCGGTCCAGCCGTCGCCGTGGACGGTGTCGAGGCGGGCGGTGTGGGCGGGCGCGCGCCGGGGCGCGGCGGCCGGGGGCCACGGGTGGGCGGCCGCGAGGGGGCCGATGTGCCGGGTGGCCGCGAGGCCGGCCGGCAGGGCGGTCCGGTGGGCGGCGGGCAGGTCGGCGTCGGTGTACCGGGCGAGCAGGCGGCGGCCGGCGGGCAGCGGTGCGGTGTACCACCAGCCGTCGGGGGCCGCCTCGACCGTGGTGGTGGTGTCGGCGGGGTGCGCGGTGGGGCCGAGGGTGAGGTGGACGGCGAGCAGCCGGTCGCTCACCAGCCGGCGCGCCCCGCAGGCGGTGGCGACGGCGGCCCGGCGGCCGGTGGCGTCCACGATCCACCGGCAGCGGACCGGCTCCCGGCCGCCCAGGGCGACCGTCCACCCGCCGTCGGCGGTGCGCTCCAGCGGGCGGGCCGCCGTCCCGGTGGCGAGCGTGACGCCCTGCGCCCGGGCCCGGTCGCGCAGTCGGCGGTCGAACAGCGGGCGGTCGAGGTGCCAGCCGTGGCCGTGCGGGTCGAGGATGCTGTCCGTCGAGCCGAGGGCCGGGCCGCCCCACGCGGAGCGGTTGGCCAGGCACGGCAGGTGGCCGTGCGTCAGGACGCCGTCCGCGCCCAGGTCGCGCAGCAGCACCCGGGCGGCGGCGGGCAGTGCCTCGCCGACCGGGGCCGGGCCGCGTCCGGCGTCGGCCAGCAGCACCGTCCGGCCCGCCCGGGCCAGGGCGAGGGCGGCGGCCGCACCCGCCGGGCCGCCGCCCGCCACGACCACGTCGAAGAGCGGGACGCGGGAGGCGCGGGGACGCGGGGCGCGGCGGGTGCGGCCGGGCTCACGCGCCGCCGTCCGCGGGGCGGGCGCCGCCGCCGTTGGCCGACTCCTCGCCGAACGGGTCGAGCTTGTCGATGTAGCCGACCGTGATCTCCTCGGCGCTGTAGCCGGTCCGTTCGGCGACGCCCCCGAGCACGCCGCTGTAGGCGGCGCTGTCGAGTGCGGTGGCCTCCGGGACGTGCACGGTCACCAGGTTGCGGTCCGGCGAGACGCCCTCCAGCGGGAAGCCGGGGACGGACTCGACCTGGACGGTGGCGGGGAACTTCCCGTCGCCGACCGTGTAGCGGCGGGTCTCCACGATGCCGAAGTGGTACCACTCCTTGGCCGCCTGGGCGAGCTGCTCCTTGTACTCGCCGCGCAGGCCGCGCAGCCAGGAGGCCCGGCGGGCGAACGCGTCCAGCCGCTCGTCCTCCGAACTGCCCTCCCTCCTTCCTGGTTGACGATCCGGAAGTCCTCCTCGGTGAGGACGTGGTTGGGCACCCGGGCGGGCCAGAAGGTCGGCAGGTGCGGGTCGTAGCGGCCCTTGGGGAGGGCGTTGGACTCGTAGCCGGAGCGGCAGCTGGCGGTGTCGGTCTGCCAGGGGATCGCCATCCAGCGGGTCAGCCCGCCGGGCGGCTGGGCGTGCAGCGGGCCGTCGGCGCCCAGGGCCTGCTCGGCGCTCAACTGCGGGCCGTAGTCGGGCTCGGGGTCGTCCTCGGCGCGGTGCAGGATCCGGAACGGCTCCTGGTACAGGCCGGTGTGCCGGATCGGCCAGGTGACCTCGCAGCCGGGGTGGAAGGCGTCGGCCAGGCAGAAGTCCAGGGCGGCGCGGTCCAGCAGGCCGGGCTGCTCGGCGATCGGCGCGTCCTCGATCCGGCTCGGGAAACCGGGCACGGCGGCGGTGCTGAACTCCCCGTTCGCCCACTTCTCCAGCTGCGCGATCTGGGTGTCGGAGAGCGTCATGTACTGCAGCTGCGACTTGGGCTTGCCGGCCATGCCGTCGCCGTAGAACCACGGCCAGGGCAGCGGGGAGCGGCCGCCGTCGCGCTCGTAGTCGCGCATCGCGGTGAACACCTGGCGGCGCAGCTCGCGGTTGCGTTCGGCCTTACTGGCCAGCCGCTCCAGCAGGGCGGGGGCCATGAAGTCCTCGGGGCCGCCGAAGCCGTGGTGGGTGGCGTAGCCCTTGTTGACCCACTGGAGTTCGCAGAAGCGGTGCAGGATCGGCTTGATGTCCCGCTCGAACACCACCTCCTCGCCCGCCCCGACCGGCCGCTCGGGCCGGAAGACGTCGTGCAGCAGGTCCCACAGGGTGCGCGGGGTCTTCACGTCCGGGGCGAAGTTGGGCGGGCCGACCACCACCCAGGCGCCCTTGACCTCGACGTCCCTGCCGTCCAGCTTCAGGGTCGCGGTGACGGGGCCGTCGGAGGTGTCGTCGTACCAGCCGTCGTTGTTGCCGAAGGACACCAGCGGCTCGCCGCCGGGCGAGGCGGAGGTGCCGCTGCCGCCGAGGACGACCAGCCGGCCCTCCTCGTCGGTCCGCATCCGGCCCAGCGGGACGGGGACGCCGAAGCAGGTGCCGCCGGTGAACTCCACCTCCTGCTCGCCGCCGGGGACGAGGGTCTTGCGGCCGGGGTCGATGACCAGGTGCGAGCGGTCCGCGTCGCCGGTCTTGCCGTTGCGGCGCAGGGACGCCTTGCCCTGCATGTCGGGGATGTCGAGGGCGAGGTCGAAGTTGTACCAGGCGGCCTTCCGGTTGGCCACGTGCACGGCCCACTCGACCTCCACCCCGGCCTCGGCGGGCTTCAACTCCCGCACCACCCGGCCCTGGGCGTCGTAGCCGTAGAGCCGGAACCGGGCGGCCTGGCGCTTGACCGCGCCGGTGGCGTCCTTGTAGAAGCCGACCGGCGCCGGCTCGGGCGCGGGCGTCTCGGGGCCGTGGAACCAGCCGTCCGCGGCGGTGCTGTTGCCCACGCGGGCCACCCCGATCGCGGGGTGGATCTTCGCGTAGGCGATCTCGGCTGTCATCGGTTGCGCTGTCCTCTCGTGGACGGGCGGTGGATGGGCGGGAGGGAATCCGCGGGTCGCCGACGGGCCGGCCCGTCGTGGCGCGCTCTCCTCGCCCCCGGAAAGGCCGTGCGTAAACGATCAGCTGGGCGACACCCTGCCGCGACCACCCCTACGGCTATCAGGCGACACCCCCCGCCACCCGCCACCGACTACGCAATGTCATCCCGATGGGCGGCGCACCGGCGCGCGGCCACCTCCGGCACCGCCAGGGCGCGCCCGGGCCGCACTCCCCCGCGAAAAGCGCCGGTCCTCCCCGTGGGGAGGCCAGTTGCGGCAGCCGGGGCCAGAGTCCGCCGCCGCGCGGCTGCCAGCGCTTCGGCGCGGCTAATAGCGCTTCGGCGCGCTCAAGGGCGGCTACCTCTCCGACCCCGGCACCCCGTTCGCCCGGCGCTCGCCGACGCCCGACGTGTCCGGACGAGGGGCGGGGCCGGGCGCCCGGGGCGTCAGGTGTTGGTCGTGACGCCGGTGCAGGCGAGGAACTCGGCGCGGGTGCGGGGGTCGGTGCGCAGGATGCCGAGCAGGGTGGAGGTGAGGGTGCGGGTGCCGGTGGCCTGGACGCCGCGCAGGGTCATGCAGGTGTGCTCCGCGTTGATGACCACGCCGACGCCCTTGGGGTCCAGGTTGTCCTGGAGCCAGTCGGCGATCTGCTTGGTCAGGCGCTCCTGCACCTGCGGGCGGCAGGCGAAGTGCTCGACTATGCGGGCGAGTTTGGACAGGCCCAGGATGCGCGCGCCGGGCAGGTAGCCGACGTGGGCGGTGCCGACGAAGGGGAGCAGGTGGTGCTCGCAGACCGAGCGCAGCGGGATGGCGCGGGCGAGCACGAGTTCGTCGTAGCCCTCGTCGTTGGGGAACGTGGTGAGGTCGAACGGGCGCGGGGTGAACAGTTCGGCGTAGGCGCGGGCCATCCGGCCGGGGGTGCCGCGCAGGCTCTCGGAGTCGGTGGACACGCCCAGGGCTTCGAGGAACTGCGCGGCGGCCCGCTCGGCGGCGGCCAGGTCCCTGCCGCTGGTGTCGCGCACCACGTGCAGGGGCGGGAACGGGGTCGCGCCGTCGCCGGGGACCGGCTCGGTGGCGGGAGTGCTCCAGGGGGACATGTCAGCTGCCTCCGATGCTGAGCGCGGACAGTAGGACCAGGACGACGGTGACGACGGCGAGCAGTCCGTGGCCGAGGACGACGGCGACGGGGAAGCGGCGCTCCGCCGGGACGCCACCGGCCGGGGCGGGAGTCGCGGCCGGGGTCGCGCCGGTGGCGAGGTCGCCGACCGCTCCGACGGCGATCAGCCACATCGACCTGCGGGCCAGGAACCCGGGATCGCCCACGGCGTGGGGGGCGATGTCGAGGACCAGGCTCCCCGCCCAGGCGCCGATCGGCACGGTGACCAGGATCGGGTGGAACGGGTGCCCGTACGGCCCGGTCAGGGCCGCACTGACCGGCTGCTTCGCCTCCTGGCGCCACCGTTGCGCGCTGCTGCTCATGGCGCACCGCCTCCCTTTTCGCCAACAAGTCTTGTCGTTATTCCGGCCACCCGTCAAGCGCAGGACCCTCACCCGGTCGTGCGGGAGTTATCGTGGGAGCGTGACGGACCAGGACACGTCCCCCCAGCAGCCCGAACCGATCGACGGGATCGAGTCGGTGAGCGTGCTCGGCGAGGAGTCCCGCCGCCGGATGTTCGCCTTCATCCGGCGCGCCGGGCACCCGGTCACCCGGGACGAGGCCGCGGCCAGCGTCGGCATCTCCCGCAAGCTGGCCGCCTTCCACCTCGACAAGCTGGTCGCCGCGGGCCTGCTGCGCGCCCGCTACGGCGCCCCCGGCGCCCAGCGCCGGGTGGGCCGCCAGCCGAAGGTCTACGAGCCCACGGACGCGCAGATCGCGGTCACTATCCCCGAACGCCGCCACGAACTCCTCGCCGACCTGCTGCTGGCGGGCGTGCTGGGCGAGGGCGGGGGCGCAGCGCCGCCGACGCGGCGACCGTCGCGGCCGCGGACCGCGGCCGGCGGCTGGGCGAGCAGGAGCGCGAGCGCAGCCGGCCCGGACGCCTGGGCGCCGAACGGGGCCTGACGCTCTGTGAGCGGATGCTCGACGCGTACGGCTACGAGCCGGTCCGCGAGGGCCCGACCGAGGTCCGGCTGCACAACTGCCCCTTCCACCCGCTCGCCGCCAAGGCCACCGACCTGGTGTGCGGACTCAACCGGGCCTTCCTGGACGGCTACCTGGCCGGCCTCGACACCACCGCCGTCCGGGCCGTGCTCGATCCGCGGCCGGGCGAGTGCTGCGTGGTCCTCACCGACACCGGCCCGGGGCCCGGCCAGGATGGGCCCCGGTAGTCGGCGGCGCGGGTATCGGACATCCTGTTTTCCGTTATCCGGACGATGGTGGCGGGCGGCGGGCGGGTCCGAGGGGACCGTAGGGTCAACGTGCCGGCGGGGCAGGAGAGTTGGCGCGCCGGGCGGGGGTCAGCCCTGGCGGCCGGGGAGCATCGACAGAGCACGGGCGCGCTGGGCGACCAGGTCGTCGTAGGTGCCGTCGCGCTCGGCCCAGCGGTGCATCCGGACGCCCTCGACCAGGATCTCGTGCGGGGTGGGGTCCTGGGCGAGCAGCTCCATCACCTCGGTGGCGAAGCCGTCGAGCGGCAGCGCGTGCGGGTTCACCCGCTCCTGCCCGGCGGTGGCGACGGCCGGGGGCACCAGCTCGACCACGTCGACGCCGGTGCCCGCCAGCTGCGCGCGCAGCGCCTCGGTGTAGGCGTGCACCCCGGCCTTCGAGGCGGCGTAGCTGGGCATCGGCGGGAACGGCAGGAAGGCGATGCCCGAGCTGACGGTGACGAGGGTGCCCGCGCCCCGCCGGACCAGGTGCGGGGTGAAGGCGTCGAGCACCCGGACGGTGCCGAGCAGGTTGGTGTCGACGGTGGTCCGGGCCGCCGCGAAGTGCGCGGGGTCGCGCAGGTCCTCCAGCAGCATGACGCCGGACATGGTCACCACGGTGTCCAGTTCCGGGTGGCGGGCGAGCACGGCGTCCCGGGCGGCGGTGACGGAGGCGTCGTCGGTGACGTCGACGGCGAAGGCGTCGAAGCCCTCCCCGGCGAGGTCGGCGAGCGCCTGCGGGTCGCGGCCGCCGACGGCCACGGTGCTGCCCGCGGCGGCGAACCGGCGGGCCAGTTCGCGGCCGATGCCCGAGGTGCCGCCGACGACGAGGACGGTGCGCTTGGAGAGGTCCACGGGGGTCTTCCCTTCGGTGGGGCGCCGGGGCCGGGCGGGCCCGCGGCGCGGGCGGCGGGGTGCCGCCCGGGGTGTCCGCCGCCCCTCGGCCGGGGCGGCTCCGCTCTCCAGCCTGGGCGTGTTCCGGCGGGCGCGGGGAGGCCCCCGTCCTCCCTGGTCCTGACAGGGCCCCCGCTGGACGGCGGGCGCCGCACTACGGTGGCGGTATGAAGGACGAGGAATCCGGCAACCGGCTCGGCCGCTACCTGCGGGCCCGGCGCGAGCTGGTCTCCCCCGCGCAGGCGGGGCTGCCGCCGGGCGGGAACCGCCGGGTGCCGGG
Organism: Kitasatospora sp. YST-16; assembly: GCF_026802215.1. Taxonomy (NCBI): domain Bacteria; kingdom Bacillati; phylum Actinomycetota; class Actinomycetes; order Kitasatosporales; family Streptomycetaceae; genus Kitasatospora; species Kitasatospora sp. YST-16. The sequence continues at coordinate 6,923,409 of NZ_CP113837.1, read as the reverse complement.
CCTGCGCCGGGAGGAGGTGGCGCTGCTCGCCGGGATCAGCCCCGACTACTACCTGCGCCTGGAGCGGGGGCGCGACCGGAACCCCTCGCCGCAGGTCCTCGACGCGCTCGCCCGGGTGCTGCGGCTCGACGACGTCGAGCGGACGTACCTGCTCGGCCTGGTCGCGGCCCGTCCGCGCGCACCGCGGCGCCGGCGGCCCGAGCAGGTGCCGGCCCGGGTGCACCAGTTGCTCGCGCACCTGCCGGTGCCCGCGTTCGTCGAGGGGCGCGCGTTCGACGTGCTGGCCGCCAACCCGATGGCGCTGGCGCTCTCCCCGCGCCTGCGGCCCGGCGAGAACCGGCTCCGCTCCCTGCTGCTCGACCCGGCGGAGCAGTCCTTCCACCAGGACTGGGCGAAGGCCACCGCCGACTTCGTCGCCGCCCTGCGCACCTCGATCGGGGACGACACCGACAACCCCCGGTTCGTCGAGCTGGTCGGGGAACTCGCGCTGTCCAGCCAGCGGTTCCGCACCCTGTGGGCCCGCCACGACGTCCGCGACCTCGGCGGCGGCACCACCACGCTGCACCACCCGGTGGTCGGCGAGCTGCGGCTGCACCGCGACAAGCTGCCCGTGGACGACGTCATCCTGGTCGTCTACTACCCCGACCGGGGCAGCGACAGCGACGGGAAACTGCGGCGGCTGGCCGAGCTGGCCGAGGCTTCCGAGGCGGCCGAGCCCGCCGGGGAGGGGGAGGGCTGACGGCCCGTGCCGGGTCGGGGTGGAGGTGGCACGGGCCGCCGGGCGGCGTGCTGCGGTCAGAGGATCTGGATGGACTTCACCCGGGGCGGGTGGTTGGGGAAGGTGATGTCGTGCCAGCGCTCGATCTTCACCGAGTCGCCGTTGACGTCGTAGTAGACGAGGTCGTTGTTGCCGGTGGAGATCCGGTCGATCCACCAGCCGCCGAAGTCGGTGCGGCCGGCGTTGGCGTAGCAGTCGACGCTCTGCTGACCGTCGAGGTGGGACCAGATCTTGAGGTAGTTCTCGCCGCCCTTGCACTCGATGTGGTCGATGGCGTAGGCGTTGCCGCCGGGCACGGCGACGGTGAAGGCGGCGGCAGCGGCAAAGGCGAGCGTTGCCGAGCAGGCGGCCCGCTTGGTCCTCGAGAACACGGAGTCTCCTTGGGTGCGAGGCCCGCTGACACACCGTCAGCGGGCCTGGGAGACCTCAACGTACCGAGGGGCGGCGACCGTCCGGGCACACCACTCCGAACACGAACCAGGGTTGCGCCACTTCACCCGTTCGTGTTCGCAGCGTAGAACGGCGACTGGTCGAGGGGGCGGGCCAGGAAGGCGAGTTGGAGGCCCTGGTCGAGGCGCAGGCGCAGGGCCTGGTCGGTGGCGAGGGCCTGGCCGAGGCGGTTGGCGAGGGCCTGGACGGCGGCCGGGTCGGTGGCGGGGTCGGCCAGGACCAGGGCCAGGGTGGCGTCGGCGTCCGCGGCCGGGGCGAGGTGGGCGGCGGTGACGGCCGGTTCGGCGGCGAGCAGGGCGCGCAGGGCCCGGTGCACCTCGGGGTCGCGGTGCGGAGGGAGGTAGCGGCGGTTCTCCGCGACGGCGCGCAGCCGGGCGCCGGAGAGCTGGTAGGTGACCGGGCCGGCCGGGTCGATCAGCAGGGTGTCGGCGCGCTCGGCGAAGGCCACCATCGCGGCCTGCGGGGCGACCACCGGGGCCGGGCGGGCGTCCGCGCGCCAACTGGCCATCGCGGCCAGCGAGGTGAACGCGGGCAGGGCGCGCCGGCCGTCCGGGGCCTCGACGAGGGGGACCGCCATGTCGCTGGTCTTCTCGTGCTTGTGCCCGTCGGCGCCCACCTCGACCTCGCCGAGCAGCGCCACGATGGGCACCATCAGCCGGCTCGGGGTGAGGGCGGCGAGCAGGTCGGGCTCGGTGGCCGGGTCCTGCTGCCAGGCGGTGAGGGCCGCGACGAGGGCGGGGTCGGCGGTGCCGTCGTCCTCGGCGAACCCGGGATTGGGGATGTTCTTGCGCTCCACCCCGAGAGCGTATGCCACGTTTACCCCGGGGCCGGTCGGAGTCGCGGTGCGGTGCGAGGCGGTGCGAGGCGAGGCGGTAGCGGTGCGGGGTGGGGTGGGGCGGGGTGGCCGGGATTGGGGGTCCGATGGATCTACCGTCCAGTAGGGGGATGTGGCAGTCTGCGCCCATGGCACTCGTTGAAGCCGCCGCGACCGGTGGCACCGTCTCCGACCGGGCCCGTTACGACCGGGCGACGGCGCACCTGGACACGCCGCTGGCCGTCGTCGACCTGGCCGCGTTCGACGCCAACGCGGCGGACCTGGTGCGGCGGGCGGGCGGGAAGCCGATCCGGGTGGCGTCGAAGTCGGTGCGGTGCCGGGCGCTGCTGGAGCGGGTGCTCGGGATGGACGGCTTCGCGGGGGTGATGAGCTTCACGCTGGCGGAGACGCTGTGGCTGGTGGAGTCCGGGTTCACCGACGTGCTGCTGGCGTACCCCTCGGCGGACCGGGCCTCGTTCGGGCGGCTGACCGCGGACCCGGAACTGGCCCGCCAGGTCAGCGTGGTGGTCGACGACGTGGCGCAACTGGACCTGATCGACGCGGCCCGGGAGGGTTCGGCGACGGTGCGGGTCTGCCTGGAGCTGGACACCTCGCTGCAACTGCTGGGCGGCCGGATCCGGGTGGGGGCGCGGCGCTCGCCGCTGCGGACGCCCGAGCAGCTCGGCCGGTTCGCCGAACTGGTGGGCCGCCGCCGGGGGTTCGAGGTGGTCGGGCTGATGGCGTACGAGGGCCACGTGGCGGGCGTCGGGGACGCGGTGGCGGGGCGGCCGCTGCGGTCGGCGGCGGTGCGGCTGATGCAGGCGAAGGCCCGCGCGGAGCTGGCGGTGCGGCGTGCCGAGGTGGTGCAACGGGTGCGCCAGGTGGCCGAGTTGGAGTTCGTGAACGGCGGCGGCACGGGCAGCGTGGAGTCGACGGTCGCGGAGCGCGCGGTGACCGAGGTGGCGGCCGGGTCGGGGCTGTTCGTGCCCCGGCTGTTCGACAACTACCGCGCGTTCCGGGGCCGTCCGGCGGCGCTGTTCGCCCAGCCGGTGGTGCGGCGGCCGGGGGTGGGCGTGGTGACGGTGCTGGGCGGCGGCTACCCGGCGTCCGGCCCGGCGGGGGCGGACCGCTCCCCCGTCCCGTACCTGCCGGCCGGGCTGCGGTACGACCCGCAGGAGGGCGCGGGCGAGGTGCAGACGCCGCTGCTGGGGTCGGCCGCGGACGACCTGCTGATCGGCGACCGGGTGTGGTTCCGGCACGCGAAGGCCGGTGAACTGTGCGAGCGCTTCGAGCAGTTGCACCTGGTCGAGGGCGACACGGTCACCGAGACCGTGCCGACGTACCGGGGCGAGGGGCACACCTTCCTGTGACGGGCCCCGGGGTGAAGTGACCGGGAGGACGGGAGGAATCGGGGTGCGCCCTCGGCCCTCCGGCTGGGAGGGTGGGCCCGGGCGCCTGGAGGTGGCTGCGCGGTGGCGTGCGCCGGCCGGCGGTGAGGTGAGCCGTGGCGCGGTGCACGCGTGGGCGGTTCCGTGGGTGGAGGGCCCGGGCGCGCGTGCCGACTTCGAGGACCCGCTGGTGGTGACGGCCCTGCAGTACCTGCGCGGTTTCGACCTCTGCCGGGGTCCGGACCGTCCCGGCGTCCACTGGCACGGGAGGCCCGGTGCGGGCGAGTGGCTCCGCTCGCTCGACGAGATCGCCGACGGGCTCGGCCGGTGGCTGGAGGAGTGCGCGCGCCACGACGCGGATCCGCGGGGCTGGATCCGCTCGGCGCGGGAACGGGCGAGGGCGTACGTCCGGGCCGAGGAAGCGGAGCGCGGCCCCTCCTGACCGTTCCCCACGGGCGGAGCCGGTCAGGCGGCCCGGCCGGCGGCCCGTGCGGCGGCCCGGAAAAACTCCGGAAGTTTTTCTCCGCGTCCGTGTCGAGAACCCGCGAGCGGCTCCGTCCCAGGGGTGGAGGCGGCCACAATGGGCCGCACGAGGACCGAGGAGTGAGAACCATGGCGAAGTACCTGCTGCTCAAGCACTACCGCGGCGCGCCGGAGCCCGAGGGGTTCGTGCCGATGGACAAGTGGACGCCGGAGGAGGTCACCGCGCACATCCAGTACATGCGGGACTTCGCGGCGAAGCTGGAGGGGACCGGCGAGTTCGTGGACGCGCAGGGGCTCGCGCCCGAGGGGACGTGGGTGCAGTACGGCGGGGAGGGGAAGCCGCCGGTGACCGACGGGCCGTTCGCGGAGACCAAGGACCTGATCGCCGGCTGGATGATCATCGACGTGGACGGCCGGGAGCGGGCGCTGGAGCTGGCCGCCGAGCTGTCGGCGGCGCCGGGCGCGGGCGGGGAGCCGATCCGCGAGTGGCTGGAGCTGCGCCCGGTGATGTCCGAGCCGCCGACCGTCACGGAGTGAACGGGATGGCGTCCTCGGCCGTGGACGAGTCGCTGCTGCGCGTCCTCACCCCGGAGGTGCTGTCCGTCCTGGTCCGCCGCGGGGCCGACTTCGCGGCGGCCGAGGACGCCGTCCAGGAAGCCCTGGTGGAGGCCGTCCGGCGCTGGCCGGACGAGCCCCCGCGGGACCCGAAGGGCTGGCTGGTGACCGTCGCGTGGCGGCGCTTCCTGGACGCGGCCCGGGCCGACACCGCGCGCCGCCGCCGCGAGGACGCGGTGGAGGAGGAGCCGGGGCCAGGGCCGGTGCCGGACCGCGACGACTCGCTGCGGCTGTACTTCCTGTGCGCGCACCCGTCGCTGACGCCGTCCTCGGCGGTGGCGCTGACGCTGCGCGCGGTCGGCGGGCTCACCACCCGGCAGATCGCCGCCGCGTACCTGGTGCCGGAGGCCACCGTGGCGCAGCGGATCTCCCGGGCCAAGCGCACCGTCTCGGGCGTGCGGCTGGACCGGCCCGGGGACGTGGCGACGGTGCTGCGGGTGCTGTACCTGGTCTTCAACGAGGGCTACTCGGGGGACGTCGACCTGGCCGCGGAGGCGATCCGGCTGACCAGGCAGCTGGCGGCCCGGATCGACCACCCGGAGGTGTCCGGCCTGCTGGCGCTGATGCTGCTGCACCACGCCCGCCGGGCCGGGCGGATTGCGCCGGACGGCAGCCTGGTGCCGCTGGCCGAGCAGGACCGGACCCGCTGGGACACCGCCGCGATCACCGAGGGCGTCGCCGTCCTGCAGGCGGCGCTGGCCCGCGACCGGCTCGGCGAGTTCCAGGCCCAGGCCGCGATCGCCGCGCTGCACGCGGACGCGCCGACCGCCGCCGAGACCGACTGGGTGCAGATCGTCGAGTGGTACGACGAACTGGCCGCGCTGACCGACAACCCCGTGGTGCGCCTGAACCGGGCGGTCGCCGTCGGCGAGGCGGACGGCCCCCGCGCGGGCCTGGCCGCGCTCGCCGCGCTGGACGGGTCGCTGCCCCGGCACACCGCCGCCCGCGCGTACCTGCACGAGCGGGCCGGCGACCTGCCGACCGCCGCCGAGCTGTACGCCCGGGCCGCCGGGGCGGCCGGGACGGAGGCCGAGCGGAACCACCTGATCCGGCAGGCCGCCCGGCTCAACACCCTGCTGCGCGACGGGGGTTGAGCGTCCGGACGGCAAGGCTGCGGCCCGGCGCGGTGCCCCCTCCGGGTGGTGGGGGCGGTGCGCCGGGCCGTGGTGCGGACAGCGTGGTGCGGACAGGGGACCGGTCAGGTCGTGGTGCCGCCGGTCAGGTGGTGGTGCCGCCCGAGCCGCCCGCGAAGGAGCCGGCGTCGACCTTGGTGATGCTCTTCAGGATGCTGTCCATCTGGTCCGGGCCGGGGGCCTTGTCGGCGATGTCGAAGCCGAAGTGGACGGCGGTCAGCGCCTTGCCGTCGGCGGTCGGGAAGACCACCGTCTCCACGTAGCCCGGGTTGCCCTTCGCCGCGTCGACCTGCCAGCGCACCAGGTAGCCGGAGCGGCCGGCCACCGTGACCGCCTCGTTCTTCAGCTCCTTGTGGCCCTTCAGGTCGCCGTAGGAGTCCTTCGCGGCGGCGGCGATGTCGTCCTGCGCGGCCTGCTTGGCGTCGGTGCCGCTGATCTTGCCGGTGGTGACCCCGCCCAGCGAGCAGTTGTCCGCGCCGTCGACGCAGGTGTAGCTGCCGGTGTAGATGCCGGCGTAGCCGTCCTGGGTGGTGCCGCCGGTCCAGCCGCTCGGGATCGGCAGCGAGATGCCGTTGACCATGTCGATCGCGGTCTTGGCGTTCGTCCCGCTGCCGCCGCCGTTCCCGCCCGGACCGCCGCCCAGTCCACCGCCGCTGCCTCCGGTGCCGCCCTTGCCGTTCCCGCTGCCGCCGCCGAAGTCGAACGGGTTGCTGGGGTTGCCGTTCTCGCTGCCGTTCCCGTTCCCGTTCCCGTTGCCGTTGCCGTTCCGGCTGCCGCCGCCCTGGCCGCCGCCGAAGCCGTTGCCGCCGTAGTGGCGCCCGTCCGAGCTCGGGGCGGCGGACTTGGTGCCGTCCCGGTGGCCGTCCATCGCCAGGTAGGTGACGCCGGAGCCGACCGCGAGGCCGAGCACGGCGGCGACCGAGGCGGCCACCAGTACCGGCTTGGACGGCTTGGACGACTTGCGGGGGGCCGGCTCGGCCGCGAACTGCCCGGCGTACGGGGGCAGCGGCGGGTAGTGCACGGTCTGCCCGGAGGCGTCCAGCACGGTGCCCTCCAGGACGGCGGTGTCCTCGGGGCCGGGAGCGCCCGTGCCCGCGGCGGGGCCCGGGGCCGGTGCGGCGTCCGCGGGCTCCGGCTGCGCTGCGGGGGCCGGGCGGGTCTCGGCGGTCCAACCCTTGCCGTCCCACCAGCGCTGGGGGCGGGGGTCGCTGTCGGTGTCGACTGGGTCCGGGTACCACCCGGCCGGAATCTGCTGCTCGCTCACGGTAGAGACCCTAGGGGGCTGCGGATAAGCGGGAAATCAGCGCGGGGCCGCAAACGGGTGTCCGGCGATGAGATTCCGGTGAGAATCGCCCGCTCGCCCCCGCCGGGCCCCGCCGGGCCGTTCCCGGACCGCTCCCGGGGCGGTCCCGAGACGGCCCCTTGTGCCGTCCCGGCTCCAGTGGGGGGCGTGTGCTGTGCTCCACGCGCCTGATGGGGCGCGTGCGGGTGGTGGGTCGCGCGGCAGGGGGCGCGCACGGGCGGCAGAATGCGCGCCATGACTTCTCGCCCCGTGATCGGCATCAGCACCTTCCTCATCGACGCCGGCTGGGGGCGGTGGGACAGCATGCGCTCCGTCCTGCTCCCCGCGCGCTACCCCGAGCTGGTGCGCGAGGCCGGCGGGATCGCCCTGATGCTGCCGCCGGACGCCCCGGAGCACGCCGCGGCCGTGGTGGCCCGGCTGGACGGCCTGGTGATCGCGGGCGGCGAGGACGTCGACCCGGCCCTGTACGGCGAGCGCCCCCACCCGGCGACGGTGGCCTGCGCCCCCGAGCGCGACCTGTGGGAGGCCGCGCTGATCCGCGCCGCGCTCGCCGCCGGCACCCCGCTGCTGGGCATCTGCCGGGGCATGCAGCTGCTGAACGTGGTCTGCGGCGGCTCGCTGTTCCAGCACCTGCCGGACGTGGTCGGCGAGGAGCTCAGCCACCTCGGCGAGCCCGGCGAGTACGGGCGGCACGCGGTCCGCCCGGTCCCCGGCACGCTGCTCGCGGACCTGCTGCCGGAGGAGTCGGTCTCCGTCCCGACCTTCCACCACCAGGCGGTGGCCCGCCTCGGCGAGGGCCTGACCGTCAGCGCGTACGCCGAGGACGGCACCGTCGAGGCGGTCGAGGGCGCGGGCTTCACCGTCGGCGTCCAGTGGCACCCCGAGCAGGGCGAGGACCTGCGGGTGGCCCGCGCCCTGGTGCACGCGACCCGGCTGGCCCCGCTCACCGCCCCGGCCGCCCCGGTCGTCCCGGTCGCTCCCGTGCGCTGAGGCCCCGCCCGCCGGGGCCCCGCGTCCGGTCGGCCCAGTGCGGTGTCCCCCGTTGGGCTGGTTCCCGCCGGGGTGCGGTGCGGGCTGCGCCGATGCGGGGCGCGCGGGAGAACGACAACGGTCACCACTGCAGCCTTTGGATCTTCCTCCGATCTGGGGTTCACTTCCGGTGCGGACACCAGAACGGAGGGATCCCGATGGCCGGGCAGGACCACGACCACGAGCACGAACACGGCGGGCACGGCGGGCACGGCGGGCACAGCCACGCGGTCTCGGCGGACGCGGACCGCAAGTGGCTGTGGAGCGCCCTGGTCCTGCTGGTGGTGTTCATGGCGGGCGAGGTGGTGGTCGGTTTCGCGGCCCGCTCGCTGGCGCTGATCTCGGACGCGGCGCACATGCTGACCGACGCCGCGTCGATCGCGCTGGCCCTGGTGGCGATGCGGCTGGCGGCGCGTCCGGCGCGCGGCGGCTACACGTACGGGTTGAAGCGGGCCGAGATCCTCTCCGCGCAGGCGAACGGGGTGACGCTGCTGGTGCTGTCGGCCTGGCTGGGCTACGAGGCGGTGACCCGGCTGGTCTCGCCGCCCGCGGTGCAGGGCTCGCTGGTGCTGGTGACGGCGCTGGTGGGCGTGGTGGTGAACGTCGCGGCGACCTGGTGCCTGTCGAAGGCGAACCGGTCCTCGCTGAACGTGGAGGGCGCGTTCCAGCACGTGCTGACCGACCTGTACGCGTTCGTGGCGACGGCGGTGGCGGGCGCGGTGGTGCTGTTCACCGGCTTCGTCCGGGCCGACGCGATCGCCTCGCTGGTGGTGGTGGCGCTGATGCTGCGGGCCGGGATCGGGCTGGTCCGGGACTCCGCGCGGATCTTCCTGGAGGCCGCGCCGGCCGGCATCGACCCGGACGCGGTGGCGGACCGGCTGGTGGCCGTCCCGCAGGTGGAGGAGATCCACGACTTGCACATCTGGGAGATCACCTCCAACCAGCCCGCGCTGTCGGCGCACGTCCTGGTCACCCCGGGCGGCGACTGCCACGCGGTGCAGCACGAGCTGCAGCGCCGGCTGCGCGAGGAGTACCGGATCACCCACGCCACCCTCCAGGTCGACCACGTCGGCGAGGACGGCCCGGACGGGCTGCTGCAGATCTCCCCGAACAGCGCGGCCGCCGCGGCCTCGGCCGGGGAGCAGGGCCGCGACCACTGCGGGGACACCCACGGACCGGTGCACCGCTCGGGCCCGCACCCGCACTGACGGCGCACCGCCCCGGGGCTGTCGGCGGGATGCGGCATGATCGGGGGGTGACCGCACCGACCGCTCCGAGCGTCCCGACCGCGCCCCGCCTGATGCTGCTGGACACCGCCAGCCTCTACTTCCGCGCCTACTTCGGCGTCCCGGACTCGCTGCGCTCCCCGCAGGGCGAGCCGGTGAACGCGGTGCGCGGCCTGCTCGACTTCATCTCCCGCCTGGTCCACGACCACGGCCCGGACCAGCTGGTCGCCTGCACGGACGCCGACTGGCGCCCGCAGTGGCGGGTCGACCTGATCCCCACCTACAAGACCCACCGGGTCGCCGAGGCCGCGCAGGACGGCGAGGAGGAGGTCCCGGACACCCTGGCCCCGCAGGTCCCGGTGATCGAGCAGGTGCTGGACGCCCTGGGCATCGCCCGGGTCGGCGTCCCCGACTACGAGGCCGACGACGTGATCGGCACCCTGGCCACCCGCGCCACCGGCCCGGTCCGGATCGTCACCGGCGACCGGGACCTCTTCCAGCTGGTCGACGACGCCCGCGGCGTGCAGGTCGTCTACCCGGTCAAGGGCGTCGGCGCCGCCCAGCTCGTCGACGAGGCCGCCCTGTTGGAGAAGTACGGCGTCACCGGCGCCGAGTACGCCGACATGGCCGCCCTGCGCGGCGACCCGAGCGACGGCCTGCCGGGCGTGAAGGGCATCGGCGAGAAGACCGCGGCCCAGCTCATCCGCGAGTACGGCGACCTGGCCGCCATCCGCGCCGCGGCGGCGGACTCCGCCTCCAAGCTCACCCCGGCCCGCCGCAGGAACCTCATCGAGGGCGCCGCCTACCTCGACGTCGCCCCCACCGTCGTCCGCGTCGCCACCGACGTCCCGCTCCCGGAGTTCGACCCCGTCCTCCCCCGCGAGCCCCGCGACCCCGTGGCCCTCGAAGCCCTCACCGCCCGCTGGGGACTCGGCAGTTCGGTGACCCGCCTGCTCGAAACCCTCGCGGCCGCCCGCTGACGACGCGGTCGGGCAGCGCTCTCCGCGCGCCCGGGAGCACCCGCCCGGATTGCGGCCCGGCGCCGACCTGACGGACGCCCCGCCCGGTCGGCGCCCGGGCGACTGATGATGCGTCAGAGGCGCAGCAGGTTGCGGGCGTTGGTCGAGCCGATGCGGTGTTTGACCTCCTCCGGGAGGCCGGTCCGTTCCAGGGCGGCGACCGCGGCGGCGGTCTTCTCGTAGGGGTAGTCCACGGCGAAGAGCACCGCCTCGGGGCCGAGCACGTGCACCAGCGCCTCGACCGCGGCCGGGGACAGCACCCCGCTGGTGGTGGCCAGGACGTTGCTGCCGAAGTACTGCGAGGGGCGGCGCAGCAGCGGGGCCGGGGGGCTGAGGGTGGCGTACCGCGAGTCGAAGCGGGAGAGCTGGAAGGGCAGGAACTCCCCCGCGTGGCCGAGGATCATCCGGGCCGCCGGGTGGCGGTCGAAGACGCCGGAGAGGACGATCCGCATGGCGTGCCCGCCCGTGGTGGCCTGCCAGCTCCACAGTGCGCCGTCCATCTCCGGGTGGCCGGACAGCACGTGCCAGGAGTCCGCGGGCGGCATGCCCGGGTGCAGGTAGAGCGGCACGTCGAGTTCGGCCAGGGCGGCCCAGAGCGCGTCGAAGGCGGGGTCGTCGAGGTACCTGCCCTGGACGTGGTCGTTGACCAGGGCGCCCTTGAAGCCCAGTTCCCGCACCGCGCGCCGGAGTTCGGCGACGGCGGCGGCCGGGTCCTGGAGCGGCAGCGCGGCGAAGGCGGCGAACCGGTCGGGGTGCGCGGTGACGATCGCGGCCAGCGCGTCGTTGGCGTAACCGGCGTTCGCCACCGCGCGGGCCGGGTCCGGGTCCGCCTCGATGCCGGGGACGGTCAGCGAGAGCACCTGGACGGCGATGCCGTTGGCGTCCATGTCCGGCAGCCGCAGCCCGGTGACGTCGGGCAGCCGCCGGACCACGTCGGCGACGAAGGCGGGGTCCAGGCCGGCCGGCACCGGGAACGGGGGGCGGCGCTCGGCGAGGCCGGGGATCGCGACGGCCTCCTCGATCGCGACGTAGCCCGCCCTCACGCCGCACCCGCCGTCGGGACGAGGATCCCGGCACCGGCCGTCGGCGCCTCGGCCTCGTCCAGCATCAGCGCCGCGACGGTGGCGCGGGAGGCGTGCGGCGGCAGCAGCGGCCTGGGGTACTGCGCCAGCGGGACGTTGCGCCGGGCCGCGCCGACCTCGCCGACCCGCAGGTCGGGCGCGTGGAAGACGGTGGCGCCCCCGGCCAGCACGATCGTGTCGGCCGCGCCCTTCTCCGCCAGCTCCTTGCCGACGAACAGCTTCAGCACCCCGTGGTAGATCCCGCCGCCGGCGCCGGTCGAGGCTCCCGAGCCGAGCGCTCCGAGCCAGAGGGTGCGGACCGGCAGCCCCGCCACCAGCCGGGCGCCGGCCAGCAGGGTGCCCGGGCCGTCGCCCTTGCCGATGCCGAGCGCGGAGACGAGGACGTCCACGTCGGCCAGCTCCGGGAACTCCTGCGGCCTGGTCACGTCCGCCTGCCGGACCTCGACCCCGCCCCGCGCGGGCGGGGCGTACCGCTGCGGGCTGCGAACCAGGGCGACCACCTCGTGGCCCCGGTCGAGCGCCTGTTCCGCGACCAGGCGGCCGACCCGCCCGGTCGCGCCGAGGACTGCGATGCGCATGGCGACTCCATAACTGAACAGGTGTTGGTTAAAGTGAGTGAACACGTGTTGGTGATGGGTGTCAAGGCGGGTCCGGACGGGTTGGGGCAAGGTCAGAACGGGTTGGGGCAAGGTCAGGACGGGTCGGCGGCACCGAAAGGTAAGGTGATCTCCCGTCGCCGACAGGGAGGATCCGGGACATGGGCGGTGAGGAGGCGCCGCGCCGCCGGCGCAACCCCCGCGGGCAGGGACAGGTGCTCAGGGCCGAGCTGATCGAGGCCGCGGCCCACCTGCTGGCCACCCTCGACCAGCCCGAGACGCTGACCCTGCGACAGGTCGCCCGCGAGGTCGGGGTCGCGCCCGCCAGCATCTACAGCCACTTCCCCGACCTCGGGTCACTGGTCCGGCACGTGCTGCGCCTGCGCTACGCGGAGCTGGCCCGCCTGATGGACGAGGCCGCGGCCGCGGCCGCCGACCCCCTCGACGACCTGGTCGGCCGCTGCGCCGCCTACGTGCGCTGGGGCGTCGAGCACCCCGGCGAGTACCGCACGCTCTTCGGCGGCCGGATGCCCGCCGACCTCGCGCTGCTCCAGGACCACGGCGCCGGCGAGGCGCTCCTGGGCTCCGTGATCGCCTCGCTCGCGGCCGTCCGGGAACGCGGCGGCGAGCAGTCCGCCCCCGCCCGGCAGTGGCAGGACGGGCTACTGCTCTGGACCGGGCTGCACGGCCTGGTCGTGCTCTACAACGACCACGGCGAGCTGCCCTGGCCGCCGCTGGACGCGCTGGTCGCCGACCTGCTCGGCCTGCACGCCGGACGGCCAGCGGAGGAGGTCGCGGCGCGCCTCGCGGCGGGCTGAACCCCGGCGGTGCTGCGCAACGCCGGACGCCAGGAACCCTTCACACCCCGCGGGATCGCGAACCCAAACCCTGTTCAATATCAGCCACGGGAAAAGCTCTTGACGGGGCGCCACCGACAGACCCCCAAGTCGCAGGTGGCCTGAACCCGCGATGCAGCTCCTGAAAGGCCGTCGCACCCTGGAGCATCACCCGCGACCGGAACCTCTTTCAGCTGGTCGACGACGCCCCGACGTGCAGGTCGTCTACCCGGTCGAGGACGTCGGCGCGGCCCAACTCATCCGCGAGTGCGCTGAAGGAGGACCGGATCTGCCTCAACGGCTCACTAGCCTCGGGCTTTCATGACGGCTGCCCGGCTGGCTCGTCGTAGATCCTTGGGATAGCCCGTGATCTGGGCATTTCTGTCTCTGGCCAGGTGTCAGCTTGAGTGTGGTGCGAACACCTCTGGGGTGAACTCTCATCTGTCGGACGCAGTAGCTGGCACGCTGTCTCCATGGACATGGAGGCACTCAGCGTGGATGACTACGAGTCGGTGCGTGCGAGTCGGAGATTGGACGCCCGAAGCGGAGTGGTGACGCTCAACGCCATGATGGAGGCGTGGGAGGCATTGGTGCAGGACGTTGAGGAGGGGTTCGACGCCGAACTCGTCTGGGAGTACCCGCAGATGCTTCGCTGCCGTGCCTGGTTGGCAGAGGCATGGCCCGGGTTCACCGACAGGATTCGGGCCGAGCGGCAGGCGGAACTCGAAGCGCTGGACGCCCGCTTCGAGCTGGCTACCGTGCCACTGCACGGCCAGGCCGACAAGGCGAAGTGGCACTCCCGCCGACCGCTGCGGATTGTCGGGGACACTTCGCTGGAACTACCGGCGTCCTGGTGCCTGTGACACGTTCCAGCCGGCGTCCAGGAATCGGGCAGGATCCCGGAGAGTGCCGCTGAGCTGGGAAGACAGGGATTGTCTAGGGTCCTGTCCGACCAGCGAAAGAGGCACTCTCCGGGTGAGTAAGCGTATCGGGTCGTACCCGCGTGTGCGGGTGTCGGATGGCGGCGGTGGGGTGGTCTCGCAGGTCGGCGGGGTGCTGCTGGTGGAAACGGCCCGAAAGACGGGGCTGGCCGATGCGCTGTCGGTGACGCTCGCGCCGTGGCGCAAACCCAGGGCAGTGCACGACCCCGGCAAGATCCTGCTGGATCTCGCGCTGACGGTGGCGCTGGGCGGTGACTGCCTGACGGACGTCGCGATGCTGCGGTCGGAGCCCGGTGTGTTCGGGCCGGTGGCCTCGGACCCCACGGTCTCCCGGCTGGTCGACACCCTTGCCGCAGCCGGACCACGGGCACTGGCAGCCGTTCGGCGGGCACGGGCCGAAGTTCGCGAGCGAGTCTGGCGGTTGGCCGGCCGGGCCGCTCCGGATGCGGGCGGCGACGTGGTCGTGGCCATCGACGGTGTGCTGGTCCTGGCCCACTCCGAGAAGGAGGATGCGGCCTCGATCTGGAAGAAGACCTTCGGCCACCACTCGCTGCTCGCGTTCGTCGACCACGGCCGGGAAGGCCCCGGCGAGCCCGTCGCCGGTCTGCTGCGGCCGGGGAAGGCGGGCAGCAACACCGCCGCCGACCACATCGCCGCCGCCCGTCTGGCGCTGGCCCAGATGCCGAAGAAATATCGGCGCGGACGGCGCACCCTCATCCGGACCGACTCCGGCAGCGGGACCCATGAGTTCCTCAACTGGCTGACAGTGCGCGGGCGGTGGCTGTCCTACTCGGTCGGGATGACCATCACGGAGGCGATCCATCAGGCGGTGCTACTGGTGCCCGCCTCGACTTGGACTCCGGCCGTCGAACCTGACGGCGCCATCCGCGACGGCGCCTGGGTCGCCGAGCTCGCCGGCGATGTCCTCAAAGGCTGGCCAAAGGGCATGCGACTGGTCGTGCGAAAGGAACGCCCGCACCCTGGCGCCCAGTTGCGCTTCACCGACGCCGACGGGATGCGGCTGACCTGCTTCGCCACCAACACCGTCGACGTTCCGATCGCGGCCCTGGAGCTGCGGCACCGCCAGCGGGCCCGCACCGAGGACCGCATCCGCGCCGCCCGCGACACCGGCCTGCGCAACCTGCCTTTGCACGACGCCACACAGAACCAGATCTGGCTGGAGATCGTCCAGCTCGCTCTCGACCTGCTTGCCTGGATGCCGATGCTCGCCCTGGACGGGCCCGCGCGTCGCTGGGAGCCCAAACGCCTGCGACTGCGACTGTTCTCCGCCGCCGCCCAACTCGTGACCACCGGCCGCCGCCGCTATCTCCGGCTCACCCGCCACTGGCCCTGGACCCAGACGATCACCACCGCCTTCGAGCGACTGCAAGCCCTGCCGAACCCCGGCTGACCAGCAACGACGCCCTCTCCCGACGAGTCATCCCCCGGCCGGAGCAGTGGAACCCGGCGCCCAACCGACGCGACAACCGGGTCGCAGACATGCTCACCACCAGCCCGAACACCCGAAACAACCCGCCGGATGAACCGACGGACCGTCACGAAAGATCGAGGCTAGTCTTCCAGCCACTGAGCACCCGCCGCCTGCAGGGGAAGGCCCTCGATGATCCTGCGGTCGATCTCGACTTCAGGATGGCCTTCCCCGTAGCGTTCCATATCGAGGTCCAACGCTTCCCTCCCGCATTCCAGGGCCTGTTCCCCCTCGCCCAGAACGGCATGTACCTGAGCCAGATGAATGAGCGCCGGCGATGCACCCTTCTGCGGTGTCGTTCCATGGGGGCGTAGGACCTCGAGAGCTGCCTGGAGATCAGCCTTGGCTTCTTCCAGGCGGCTCCGGGAGAAGCCCGCTGCGATGAAGCGGCACCTGCCTCGAATCGCCAGGAAAGACGAGTGGAGGTCACTTGCAGGGCTGTAGTGCTCTTGCAGGAGAGCCTCCGCCCGGTCGAGGAATGGAATCGCCTCTGTGGCGTTCAACCGATCCAGTTCGGCATCTGCTGCGGTGAGCAGCCCTTCCACGTAGATCCTGTCGTGGCGATCCCGTTCGCTCTTCCCCAACTCCTCGACCAGAGCCCGCGCGTTTTCCACGCGGGACTCCGGGTCTCCGTTACCAAGAGCGATGTCGGTGGCGTCAAGGAGCAGCGCCCCCTGCCAGGCCGTGTTACGAGCGGAAGGCTCTGCCGCGATCTCGGCAACCGCCCAGTGATGAAGGTCCATCGCCTCTACGGTTCTTCCCACCAGTGCCAGGAGCTTCGCACGAACACGTGCGGAGAAGATGACCTGACTCCCTGTCGGCCGACCGGGCCGAGCGTGGGAACCCCGTGGGTCCGGAAGGTTCTCCAGCACCTCCTTGGCCAGCGGGACAAGCGAGAACCAGTCCGCGACTTGCCCTAGCCAGGCATATGCATGACGCGTTTCCAGGAAGCTGCCGCTCTCTGCAGCTACTTCAACATTCTCACGGGCGATCGCAATTGCATGGTCCTGGTTCCCGGAGATCGCAAGGGCCCTGGCATAGACAGCTCGGGAGCTGAAGCGCGAGACCTTGTCAGCGAGGCCCCGTCGGTGGGCGGACTCCACCAGGTCGTAGGACTGGCGGGCAAGGGGCAGGCCTTCTTCGGCGCCTTTCACGTCGCAAAGCTTGACGGCCAGCTCCATTCCCAGGGCGATAACCACCGGACCGTCGAACCCGACATCACGTGCATGTCCCAAGACCGCTTGTGCATGTCCGACGAGAGCGTGGAAGCGGTTGACGCCTCCGTTCCGCCCCTCTGCCAGGAGTCCGGCGCACAGGCCGATGGCCGCCTCGACCCATGGCTGAGCGTCATCGTGTGCACTCTGAACCACTCGTCGGACGATCGGGTGAACACTCATATGTCCTCGGTCCAGTCCGATCAGACCCAACCCTGCCAGCACGGCGACCGCCCCGTCTCTCCTGACAGGGTTCTCGAGTTCGACTCTCGCCCACAAACCCCGTTCGTCGGAAATCGACCCCCACTCTGCAACGGACACCTCCTTCCGGCGTCGTAGCAACCCGTGCCGAGGGCCCGGGCGCACAGTATGCCTCTCGGTGACAAAAGGCCTGATCGGTGCGGTGTCGAAAATGTGGAGCGGGAACGGTTCAGCCCCGAAGTACGAGCTGATGTCGAGCAGCCGCAGCGCGAGCGCATCACGGCGTTCGACTTCTTGAAGTGCCAGCTGGACCGTCCTCAGTACCGTCTGCGGGTGGCCGCTCGCCTGCCCCTGTCCCATGACCGCGAGAGGGTCCAGGTCCAGCCGCTCCAGAAACTCCGAGAGCTCGATTCCCACCGAATGGCAGTAGTTGACCGCCTGAGCGAGCGCGAGTGGATGGTCGCCGAGCGCCTCCGCCAATCGCTCACCGTCATCCGGCGGGAAGTCGGGAAGGGCCCTCCTGAGGAAATCTCTCGTCTCCAGACGGGACCAGACTGTAAGCGGGACTTTCCGGAAACCTTCATCGAGATTGTTGCTGGTGCTAGTGATGACTACTCGGCACACGGAGCGGCGCGGAATGAGTCCACGTACCGCATCCGGTTCGGTCACCCCGTCGATGATGAGTAGAGTTTCGGGGCCCCTGGGCAGGGCCGCTGCGGCCGGGCCCATCAGTCGGTCGACACCGGATGCGGGCCGGACATCACCCTGCAGGTGCTCCAGACCGGCGATCAGGCTGGCCCTGGTGCTGCCGTCGATCACCACAGGTTTGAGGCACTTCCCTGCCATCGTCGCCGCGAAGTGCACCGCCAGGCTCGTCTTCCCGGTGCCCGACAGGCCGTGGATGACGACGGGCGCGACCGGATCGGCTGTCCCGGGTGCGAGGAGACGGGCCAGTTCGTCGAGTTCGGCAACCCGACCGGTGAACATCGGATCGGCGACCCAACCCGGATCGGGTAGAACCGACTGCCCCGGCGAACCTAAGGCGTCCGCCGTCCCCAGCAGCACCGCGCGGATTTCTTCCGCGCTCAGGTAGCGATCGTGCCGGGTGACCGAATCCTGTCGCTCCGCGCATTCGCGGACCGTGGACGTTACTCGGTGCAATCTCGCTGCTCGTGACTCCGGCAAGTCCGTACCCGCCTGGCGCACCCGTTCCACCAGGGCGCGGTAGCACTGGTCAGCGTGCCGGGTGTCACGATGATGCGTGACCAGGTAGCTGGCCGTTCGCCGCACTCCGATATCGGAGATCTCGTTACGCCGCGGCATGGGGTGCTTGGGCAGCCGGAAGGCTGCGAGAAACTCCGCAGCCTCGGATTCGCTGGTCTTCAACATCCCTGCGACTCGGCGGGTGACGGCCTGGCCGGCTTCACGGCTCGATCCGTTGCACGTCTTCCACAAGTCCTGGGCCGGACCGCTCATACCCGCGTTGCTCAGGAAAGTGGTCGTGCAGATCCGACCCGAATCCGCCCAGGCGGTGAACAGGTCAGCAAGGACGGCGTCCTTCCCCAGGGCACTCCAAGTCCATCCGCTGTCCGTCCGGTGATGCGGCTCGCGGTGTTTGATCGACACCAACTCGGGCCTGCCACGGTCGGGAATCAGGACAAGGTCGGTCGAGTACTCGATCAGGACCCCCACCAAGCCCGATGCCAGATGCTGCAGGATAGTGAGAGCGACGCACTCGTCCTGGTAGTCGTAACGGGCTCTGGTCTGTGGGGCGGTGTTACGGCGGTCGGGCTGCAGGTCCCCGACTGCCGCCGGCAACACCGTGTCGCCGCCGGCCCCGCAACCGTCCGGAGAAGGAACCGGTCCATCGGCTTCGCAGCGGTCTACGACGCCACCCCCTCGTCCGTGGCCAGCGGCAGGACGTACTCGCCTGCCAGCCGCGCGAGGTGAAGCGGAAGGGGACGGGCCAACGGCGGGTAGTCGTCGTGGTACCGGAGTTGGTGGGTCAGGGTGGCCCACTCCGCCGGGTGGTCGGGCGTACCACCGGCCCGCCCGGATTCCGCCAATGCCTGCACCGAGAGGCAACCGAGCACGGTCATCTCCAAGAGTCCCGGATTCCAGGCGGCCTTTCCGGGCGCAGTTCGGGACTTGGCAGTCGGTACCAGTTTCATCAGGTCCTTCGGCACACCTGCCGCCGTGTGCGGCCTGCTCGCGGTGCTGGCGAAAACCCGGTTGTCCGGAGCCCCCGACCCCCAGACTCCCTCCGCGAAGCCGACCTTCTCCAGTGAATCGTGCGCGTACCAGTCCGCCACCTCGTCCCGTCCGTTGGCGTCCCGCACCAGTACGACACGCAGGTCGGCCCCGTAGACCGTGGTCCGCTGGTCCGGTCCCTTTCCGAAGCCCAGCATGTCGCGGCTCAGGGCACCGTTGCGCAGCCTCGGCCAGCACTGGCGGAGGTTGCCCGCGCTGGCCAGGAGCAGCGTCGGCCGCTCACGGAGTTGGAAGAGGACCGCGCGGATCTGGCGTTCCGCTTCGGCCTGCCACTGCTGCTCGGCACCACGATCGCCGCATTCCCGATCGTTCCTGCTCTGTTCCCTTGCTCCGCGGGAGGTATTGGCGAGTGCCAGCAGCAGCTGCGGGTACGGTACCCACTCGGCTCGATCGGCGTCCCATCCCTCAACGGTCCCGACCGATCCAGCCGGCCGCATTCGCACTGCGACAATCTGGCGGGCCGGACACCTCGTCGGCCCCTTCCCGGTGTAGCGGACCATCCAGAGGCCGGCGTACTGGAGGTCTCCCGGAATACCGGCCCCCACCCGGTGCGCAGGAGGCCTGATCGCGCCGAGTTGGCGGAACGCGTCGAGCCAGGTCCACTTCGCCCGGTGTTCCAGGCTGGCCGAATCACCGTCCGGGAGGTTGATGAACTGGGCCAGGCGCCCTTGCCTGGCCCAGGCGATCCGCAACGCGTGTTTGGGGTCCGTGTCCGGTGCGGCGGCGAACCGGTCCTTCCCTGCGATCTCAGCGATCACGACACCGACATCGGCCGACCGCGCACCGGCCGCCTCCGCCACCAGCGCGCAGCGGCCGGTGATCGCCTCAGCCAGCCGGAGGGCCCGGCGCAGCTTCCGGTTGCCGGAGATCGACAGCGCCTCGGCCAGTCCTCCGGCGGGCCGAGTGCGTACCCTGATCCGGATACCGTCGACCTGCCACTGACGGCTGTCGTCCATGGCGACCCCGCCACCGGGGGGCAGCCCGATGACATCCGGCAGGACCGAGAGCAGAGCGTCCCTGATCTGCGATGTCTGCCAGACGATCTCGACATCCAGCGGGCGGCCGTTGAGAGCTCGGGCGAGCGCCGTCCGACGCAGCATGGCCTTCTGCGCCTCACGGGTGTCCGGTTCCCCCGCCTTGGTCGAACGCGGCAGCAGGGACGGGGTGTTGTGCCTGGTGACCCGGGTGAGGTCGCCCACTCTGCGAAGCATCGGCCGCAGTCGTGCTTCCACCCAGGCGTCCAGTTCCGAACGTTCCCGGGGCATCAGCCCGGGGCCGACCCCGTGCGGACCGAGCACCGGGTGGTAGACGATCCCGGCGGCCAGTCCGCGTTGCCCGAGCAACCATTTCTCGGGTGACTCGAACAGTTCGGCCGGCTCCGGGTATTTCCGGATGATGTCCAGTTCGGGCAGCAGCAGGACGGGACTGCCCCGCCGCCAGACCAGTTGCCTGGCCTTCCGGTCGAACCCGAGGGTGTTCTCAACGATCCGGTGGCCACGGTCCTGGTTCTCGGGCCAGGGGAGCGGGGCGTCCAGCAGCACCGTGGCCCCGTTGAGCCCGCGAGGCGCGACTTCGAGGCGGGTGGCCCACCGGCGCACGCCGGTGGCGACGTGCACCCGGAACCGTTGGGCGAACGGCACTGTCTGCACGGTGACGGTCAGACAGGCCGAGTAGTACCAGGTTCGTCCACGGTGCTCGTACTGTTGCGGCGGCCAGGAGACCAGTTCGACGCCCTTCCCGGAACTCACCACACGGAAGTGCAGCGAGGTGCCACCAGTCCGGTACGGGCTGTCGGCGAGACGGAAGGCGATGGCTTCCGGAAGCAAGCTGTAGAGCCGCTGCTGGGGCTCGGCGGTCCCCCCTGCCGAGATCACGGTCTCGGTGAGGTTCACGCACTCGCGCTCCCAGTTCGGCAGCGACACCGTGACAGCCGCGGGGCCTGCCAGCAGCTCGTCCTCCAGTTTCTCGTCATCCTCGTCATCCGGATCGACCAGCCCAGCGGCCCAGGTACCGAGCACTGGGGCCAGGACCTCCTGCGGCACCACCTGCCTGGCGTACAACCACGGCAGCCGACCGTCGGCGCCGGCGTTGCGCCCGGTCGCCAGCACTCCGGGAGCGGTCGCCCTCAGCAGCGAGTTGAGACGGCCCACAGGAAGCCTGACCTGACGGTCTTCGCCCTGGGCCTGCTGCTGGCGGCGGACGAGCTCGGCGTGGAGGTGGTCTCCGAGGCGAAGCACTTGCAGTGACTCCTGCCATGCTCCGTGTGCGGGATCCGGTTCGTACGCCACGGTACGGATCGTTCGGTACACGAATTTCCTTTCTCCGGCTGATCGAGGGTGCGGCCCGCCAGTCACTCTGCGGGCAGGGGTTGGGCCAGGCATCGGGCGAGCATGCTTCGCAGCGGCGCGTAGAGGGCGTGCGCGATGAACTGTTCGTCCCCGGGTCGTGCCCCGTCCTCGAAGTAGGGGTCGAGGACACCGAGGATGCTGTGCAGCAGGCTGGTCTCCTGGCTGTCCGCGACCGGGGGGCTGGCCGCCCGACCGGGCGCGAAGGCGGCATCGACGAAAACGACCCGGGCCGGCACTCCCCCACGGATCAGGCGACCGATCACCTGCCACATCAGCACCAGGATGTCCCAGGTGATCTGCTCCCGGTCGTCACCCAGACGGCTCCAAGCGGTCGAACGCCGCAGCACCTGGTACCAACGCGACCTCGCGCGACGGCGTACCTCCTCGGCGCCCGCCTCGATCGTCGCGGCCGCAGCCACCCAGTGCGCGAAGTCACCGTCCTGCTGCGCCCGGACGATCCAGTCGTTGATGGCGTGGACCGCGAGGGACAGGTCGTCGGGGTGCGGGTTCGGCCGGGCGAGGAAGTAAACGGTCCCGATCGCCGCCACGGCATCGTCGTTGAGGATGTTGTGACCGCGTTCAACGGCCAGCAGCGGTGCGACCAGAACGTCCGCGTTCAGGTCCTTGAGGTACTCGATGTCCCCGCGCCGCAGGACCCGTGCGCGGTGTGCGAACGGGGGTTCGCCGTCGTCCTCGTCGATCTCCTGGTCGTCCGAGACGAGGCACAGCACCCGGTCCCGCCAACGCGGATTGAGGTTGTGCAGGGTGTCGGCCACCACTCTGCCCTCCTCGTAGCTGCCGACCAGCAACAGGATCTGATCACGGCCGGGCGGCAGGGACAGCAGTTCCTTCTCCAGCGGACCACCGTTCTCCTCCTCGTCAGCCCCGGCGCCGAGCCGGCTGACCAGGCGTCGAAGTTTGGCCGGCCGGTCCTCCGGGTCGGTTCCCGAGATCCTCGTCTTCTCGTCGCCGTCTTCGACGAACTCGAATCGCATCTCGCTCTCGACGGCGATCCGCTCCATCACCGCCGGATCGGGTTCGATGACCACGCCGACGGG
Organism: Kitasatospora sp. YST-16; assembly: GCF_026802215.1. Lineage (NCBI taxonomy): Bacteria > Bacillati > Actinomycetota > Actinomycetes > Kitasatosporales > Streptomycetaceae > Kitasatospora > Kitasatospora sp. YST-16. The sequence continues at coordinate 6,901,135 of NZ_CP113837.1, read as the reverse complement.
CACCGCGACGTGGTACCGGCTGGAGCGGCCCGCCCAACTGCTTCCGGACATCAGGAGCACATGAGCACCCGGTCGGTCGTCGACCGAAGGCAACCCGGGCATCGCCCGCAGCAGCTCCCGCCCGACGCCGCTGCACCGGAAGAAGACGAGGTCTCCGCTGCGCACGCCTTCGCTGTCCTTCCCGGAAACCCGGAACTGGAAGCCGAGCACGTTCCCCATCGGCGCTTCCGGAACCATCGGCCCGTAGTCGAACGGCCTGCGGTACATGTCGTTGAAGCCCAGGCTGAGTGCCGCCTCGACCCGGGGCCACATGGTGTTGATGAGCGCGAGCCGCCGTTCGAGGGCGCTCAGGAGCAGTGTGAACTCGAAGCGGTCGGCCAGATCCTCGAACCGCTGCTCAGGCGTCCGCGGTGGTGGCGGGCCGTCAGTCACCCTCTTGCGGTTGCGGTTCCTGCGCTTGTGCTCCGCCGCCTCCTCCTGCCACTTCGCCACGCACTCCTCGTACCGCTCCCGTTGCCCGGCCCTGAAGCGTTCGTCGAGTCGGAAGCGGTCCTCCATGACTTCCAGGAGCGATTCCCTGGTCTTCTCCGGGTTTCCGGTGTTCAGGAGTTCGTTGAGCAACGCCGTGAGGTCGGTGAAGTCTTCTTCGGCATGTCGCGTGCGGTCACCGAAGGGGTTGTCCCGGAACGCGTCGAAGAGGTCCCCCAGCACCTCCCGCGGGGTTCGGCCCGGCTGCGCCGCCCCGTCGCCCTCACCGAGCGGATACCGCTCGTCGAGCAGGGCCAGCTGCAGGGTCCAGGCACTGAAGAAGCCGAAGCGTATCCACTGGCGCAGCCGGTACTGGGTGACGAGCATGGCGTGCAGTCTGTCCGTGGCCGCGACGATGGTGTTGAGCGCGCCGCAGAAGACCGCCACGTCCCGGTCGGAGAGCTGGGTCCTGCCGCTGGCCGTGAGCTCACGGATCTTGTGCCTGTTGAGCCAGTCGATGAATCCGCGCTGTTCGTCCGCGGCGAGCAGCACAGCCGGGGCGAAGGCCTGGTCCAGATTCATCTGCACTCGGTCGGCCTCGTCGACGATCACCAGATCGCTCCGGCGGCAGGCGAGTTCGAGGTAACGGATGCGTTCCCCGTTCTGCGCGCGCGGCGGGGCCGAGTCGAGCAGGCTCGGCATCGTCGCCACCCAGATGAGGGCATCGACCAGCGCCCTGGCCGCGTGGTGCCTGGGGCAGACGGACCAGTAGGGGCAGGCGAGCGGCTGCTTCTGCCATTCCGACCTCAGCGATTTCCTGGGCCCGCGCTCGGGTGGGGCCGGAGGACGCAGCCGGGAGCACGGAGCCTCACCGAAGGCCAGGGGCTCGCCCGAGGATCCACCGAGCCTGGGGTTCAACAAGCACGATGTTCCCAGGTAATCGAAGGCCGGATCGCCGTGGGCCAGCAGTCGCTGCTCGCCCCGTCCGGCCCATCTGCGGTGCAGGCTCTGCGCATGGCGCTCTCGCCCGTTGGCACCGAGCACGGGGGCCGCCGCACCGTCGGTGTACAGGTTGTACAACTCGACCAGTTTCAGTACTTCGGCGACATCGGGGACGACAACGGCCGTCCGCTTCCCGAGCCGGGCCAGGTGGACCGCGATCACGTCGCGCAGTGTGCTCTTTCCTGCTCCGACGATGCCGAGCAGGTGCTGGATGCCGTCCACCGTGAACTCGTCGGCTGGTTGGAACGTGCCGATCTCCGCAGTGGACAGCTCGAAGCTCCGGAGTCTCCGTTCCCATCCCGGCGCCTTACCGGAGCCGATCCGTGCGTGGACGGCGTCCATTTCGGCGGCGGTGCGTCTGAGATCAGCCATCCGGAAGGTCAGGCACACACCGCCCCCGGCCGGCCCGAGGCCGAGGTCGTGGGCGGCCGGCGGGCTCTTGGGCACCTCGGGCAGCTCGACGACTGCCATCGCACGGCTGACCGGGAACCCGAAGCGTCCGGCTCCGGCGACCTTCTGCGGGGAACCCGCCAGTGGCGGAGCCGTTCGCAGCAGACCGTCGTAGACCTGCCAGCGCTCCCGCCCGGTCTCGGGCTCGCGCCGTACGGGCGGGCGTTCCGAATCCGGCACCTCGTAGCCGCGAAGCGCGGGGTCGATGCGCTGATAGTGCTCCAGGGCTTCCCGCCAGGCCCGGCTCCGGCCCAGGGTCCAGAGTGAGTAGCGAGCGACCCGCAGGACCTGCTCGGCGTCCTCCGGCAGGTCGGTCAGGCGGGCCTTTGCGAAGCCGTAGCCGCTGAAGAGCACCCAGGCGCACGTTGCCGGGGTACCCGGCATCAGGCGCTGCTGGAGGTACAGGCCGAGTTCGATCTGGCAGAAGTACTCCGCGGCCGGCCCACTCATGCGTGGGCCCGCGAACTGTCGGATCTCACTGGTCAGTTGATGTAGGGGCTGAGCCAGACTGCGCATGGGATTCCTGCCTGTGATCAGTGGAATGGTCGTGGATCCGCCGCACTAGGTCCTGCGGGCTGCAAAGCAGGACCCTCGGCTTCAACCCGTCGGGCAGCGCCGCCGCGAAAGCCCCGCGAAAATCGGCGGACCCGGCTGATCGTTCGGGGAGGACCACCGCGGCCGTCCCCGCCAGCCGGCCTGCCAGATCGGCGAACCGACCTGCCAGCAGGGCCGGTTGGATCCGGTCGTAGAAATGGACCGAGTACGTCCCCAGACCGGGCAACCGGTACGAACCGAGTTCCTCCGGAACCAGTTCGTAGACAACTCCATGTGCCGTCAGGGCTTCCAGCCCCGCCTGCTCGACGGCGGACGGAAGTGCAAGGAACGCCCGCAGTGAACGCCGCAGCAGCAGCACCTGCTCCGGGTCGCGGACCAGTTCCATCCTTTCCCCCACGGGGCAACGCTCGCCCTCGCACCACGTCTGCGAGTCTGCGACCGGCGCTCCGTGCTCCGGGGCTCGATGCCCGCCGAGCAGGGCCGGCAGCCGGCAGGTGCCGCAGCGCAGGAACTTCCCCGCGACCACCAGGGACTCGGGCGGCGATTGGTACAGGTCCCGGACCCGCGCCCAGACTGCTTTGTCCCATCCCCACTCGAAACGGTCCTTCCGGTGGACCACGATGTTCCGGACGAGGAACTGTCGGCTTCGCCGGTACTGTTCGGCGCTCTTGCACCGCCTCGCCAGCTCGGCCAGCAAGTCCCTGGCCTCCTGCTCGACTCCTCCCGGCTGTTCGTGGGAGGCGAGTTCGAGGCAGGTGCGGGTGGGCATGACTCCCACTGGATGGACCAGCGTCGCCTCGGCGTCCAGCAGGCCTGCGGGCACTCCGAAGACCCGGTCCCCCACCGGACGCCGACGGCACCACTCCAGCAGCCCCGGCACGCTGAACGGCGGTTCCTCTCCCAGGTCGAGGCAGCGCAGCACCATCTGATCGAGCGCCCGCTGCGCCAGTGGCGGATAGGGCAGCGCGAACGAACGGAGGCTGCCCAGTTCACTCGACGAGGCGACGACGGAAGCGAGCCGACAGTACGAAATGAACTCCCTGCTGTCCATCATGATCCTTGTCCAGGATCCGACTTCGAACACCAGCGTGACATCTCGCAGCGCTTACACCCACGGCCGGGGTTCGCCGGGTAGTGATCGTCCCGGAGCCATCCGTCCACCAGATCCCGTACGATCCGCTCCGCCGTGGTGCGAGTGCCCACCGCGAAGGGGTCGATCACTTCCAGGTCCGCACCGTCCGGCCGCAGCACCTCCAGTTCGATCCTCGCCCGGTCCGGCGATCCGCCGAGGTCACCGCGGGCCAACAGCAGTGCTGCCAGGGCGAGTTGCGGATACTGCTCCAGCAAGGGACGGTTCGGAGCACTCCGGTACGACGATGTCTTGGTCTCTCGCCACACCCAGGAGCCGGCGTCCCGGTAGAGCAGGTCGGGTACGGCAATGACGATCACGTCTGCGGCAGTGTCATGGCGGACCACCCGGGGTTCGGGCCGCACATCGGTGCCGTCCCGGGTGAGCCGCAGCGGGCAGACCGCGGCATGGTGGCGCAACAGCCGGGCGCCGAGCCTGCGTTCGGCCGCTGGGAGGTCGTATCCGGGGGGCTCCCATGATTCCGGAATCTCCACCGTGCACGGACGCGCGGTCCCGACTCCGTGGCACTGGGCCAGGTAGGCGTGCAGCGCCCGACCCCGCTCGGCGGTCGGATCGTGTTCAACCGCGTCCACAGCCGGCAGACGGAGTCGACGCATGTAGTCCCGGGCCGGACAGATCCGGTAGTTGCGTCCGTTGGTGACCGACCAGCTGCGCCGGGGCCGCCCGGCCGATCCGACTCCGAGCAAGTTCGGCGCACAACGCAGGGCAGGACAGACAGCGAGGAACGGGCACTCGACGCAGGAGGACCCCGGGCGGTATTCCTGACCGTCCAGCACGGAGGCCAGCGCCGTTCGGCCTTCGGTCCGGTACAGGGCGCGAGCTTCCTCCGAGGTCCCGTCGAACAGGGTACGTGGCGGACCGCCCAGCAGGGCGAACTCCACGATCCGCACCCGTTCCGGACCGGGCCTGGGTCCGCCCTCCGCGAGGACCAGCGCCGCCGCGGCCACGAAGCTCTCGGGCGGCTTCTCCTTTCGCAATCTGGTGACCGGCAGGCGCAGTTCGCGCACCTTGCCGTCGGTGGACTCCAGACGCCGCCCCCACACTGTCAGCTTGTACTCCCGCGCCTGCCACGGATCGCCGTCGCGAGGCCGGTGGCGATAGATCCACGGCTCCACGACCTCGTGCAGCGAAGAACCGTCGGTGTCCGCGGGGAATGCCTCCCGATAGGACGCCAGCCCGTGTGCGGACCACTGCCGCAAGCCGTCGTGCAATTGCCGTTTCGTCCCGGGCCCCGCTCCGGGCGGTCCCTCACCGCCGCGACCGCGCGAGTCGCAGGCAGCCATGAAGGGACCGAAGGAGAAGTGTTCCAATGGTTCACGCGGCTGTTCGACATTCCGGATCGGCCGGTATCCGCGCGCTTTGAGTGCGTCGGCCGCCGGACAACGGAATTCCCCTCCCTTGAACATGCCAACGGATACCGTGATGACATCAGAGGCGCGCCGGACCCCGTCGGGCGGCAACCACGGATCGATCATTCATTCCTCCGAGAAGAAGAGTTGGTTCTTGTTGCCGACTCGACTGAATCCGCCACACACGGCCGGTTGTGTGCTCCCGGCCAGGGGAGTTGCCATGACGGGGAGTTTCGAAGACCCCACCGACATCGAGTCGCACTACGAAATTCTGGACCAGGTCAGTTTCGATACCGGCCAGGGAGACCTCTACGCCGGCCGGGACCGGAAGACCGGCGAGAAAGTGGCCATCAAGGCCCAGAAAGAACGACAGTTCGAATCAACGCAGTGCTTCGCCGTCATGGGCCTCGATCTCACGGACGAGGGCACCCACACCTCCGCCCTGTCGGAGGTGCCGGGTATCCCGAAGCTGATCACGCAGGGCGTCTTCCGCGGACGGCGGTGCCTCGTCATGGAATACGTCGACGGCATCCCCTTGTACGACGTGCTGTCCCTGTTCCGGCCGGTCCGGGAGACCGCCACCGTCGCATCCGTCATCGGCCAGCTCTGCGAGGTCCTGGACGACGTACACCAGCGCGGCTACGTACACCGGGACGTCAAACCCGACAACGCGATGCTGGAGCACTCCGGCCGGCTCCGGCTCCTCGACCTGGGACTGGCGATGCCCGCCCACCAGAAGACCGAATACGGATGCGGCACTATCGGGTACGCGCCTCCCGAGCAACTCGGTCCGAACGACAACGGCGTGACCCCGCAGGCCGACGTCTTCTCGCTGGGCTGCGTCCTGCTGGAGATGACGGTCATGCAGCTCCCGTACGACGGTACCCGCAGCGGTATCACGGCGGAGGATCCGGTGGTGCTGCCGCGCAACCGGATCGACGCGGTCCCGAAGGAGTTCGCCGAAATCGCCCTGGCCATGGTGGAACTGAAGCCGGAGAACCGTCCGGCCTCGGTGCGCGAGGTCTACGAGGAGCTCCGTGCACACATCCCCCCGGTCGGCTCCCCCGCCCCCAAGAAGCCCTTGCACCCGGATCCCACGGAGTACTACCGGAGCATCCCGCACAGGTGGTGACCCTCTTGAGCCCTGTCACCGCAACGGCTCGATTCGCATGCGTGCTTCGGGGACGCCGACGCCCCCCATGCACTCCCTCAGCATGACCACCCGTTCCAGGGCTGCCACCGCCTCCTCCCTGTGCCCGGCCGCCACCAGGACGTCAGCGTAGGTCCACAGCACCTTCTCCTCGTTCGGCCAGTGCTCCTCCCGCCGATAGATCTCGCCGGCTTCCTGGAACAGGGGGAGCGCCAAGTGGCGCTCCCCCCGCGCGAGGTGAACCTTGGCGAGGGTGTACAGCACGTCCGCCAGACCGCTCTGGTTCGAGGTGGACTCGACGACGGTCCGGGCTCCGCGGCAGGCAGCGAGGGCTTCGTCCAGTTCACCCCGGTCGAGGTGGATCGTGCCGATGCCGTTGAGCGCGGCGGCCTCCCCGACCGGATCCGCGAGTTCCCGGTAGAGACCGAGGGCCGTACGGTGGTGCTCCTCGGCTTCCGCCCAGAGCCGCTGCTTGCGCCGGGTGAGCGCGAGGGCGTGCAGGGAACGGGCGAGGCTCAGCCGGCCTGCCGCACTGTCGTCCTCCGAACTGAGGAGAACAGCCCTGTTCAGCTGCCCCGCGGCAAGGTCGTACTCGGCGCGTCGCCAGTTGGTTCCCGCCAGCATTCGGTACACCATCGCCCGGTCCACCATCGTGGCTTCTTCGGAGCGCTCGACGACCTCCCTGGCAGCGCCGAGCCCTTCCAGGGCGGCCGCGAGGTGATGACGGCGCCACTGGTAGGTCATCAGCGCCATCGGCAGCAACCACATGTACCGCTCCGAACCTCGCGCGACCGCGAGCCCGATGCAACTGCGGACCGTGTCGTACTCGATGTCGAGCAGTTCCATGGCCTGGTCCAAGCTGCCGGGCTCGGCCACCGTGACCTCGTCCGGCTCCCCCACCGGCAAGGCCCGTCCTCCGTCGAGCAGCCGGTCGCAGGCCCGGACATTCTGCAGTTGGTGCTCCAGGACCTGGCGCACCGTCGCCTCCTCGAACTCCCGGCACGGGCCGAGAGGAAGCGGTGGGACACGGTAGTGGGCGAAGTTCCTGACCAGATCGTGCAGGCGATAACGGTCACCACGCAGTTCCACGAGGTTCGCCGCGACCAGTTCCTCGACGGCCCGGTCGGCACGGATCGCCTCTCCAGCCAGACCGAGGTCCATCACCGCACCCCAGCCGATGCTGGGACCGGGGTGGATCGCAAGCTGCCAGAGCAGACGCCGGGCCTCTTCGGACAGGGCCCTGACCGAGAGGTTGAGCACCGGCTCGACGGAGAGCTCGCTCTGCGGGTCGTACAGGACGTCCATCGTCCGCCGCTCCTCCTTGAGCTCCCTGGCCAGTTCGACGATCGTCCCGAGCGGACGCCCTTCCAACCGCCCCGCGATCACAGTGAGCGCCAGAGGATGGCCGGCACAGGACTTCACCAGGTCGATGAGCGGCTGCGCGTGAGCCGCCCTACTTCGAGGTTCTACCTGTTCCTGGAGCAGCGTCATGGCGCTCTCGTCGTCCAGGCCCTCGATCTGGCAGAGATGCACATCATGCTTGGCCCGCAGGTCACGAAGCCTGCTCCGACTGGTGATGATCACCACGCTGGCGCCTACGCCGGGAAGCAGCGGCACCACCTGCCGAGCGTCACGAGCGTCATCCAGCACCATGAGAACCGACCGGTAGGCAAGGGCTGATCGCAGTGCGGCGGCCTTCTCCTCCAGGTCGGTCGCCCGCGAGTACGGCGGCAGCTCCGGCAGGAAGCGGTCCAGCACGTGCTCCGGATCGACGGGCGGCATGTCCTCTCCGGCGAAACCGCGGAGCTCGGCGTACAGCGCGCCGTCGGAGAACCGGTCCCGGAGCTGCTGCGCGAGTTGCAGGGCCAGGGTGGTCTTGCCGATGCCGGCCATGCCGCTGATCACGATCACTGTCCCGTGCCCCGCGGCCTGGCGTTCCAGCACGAGTTCCACGGTCGAACGGATCAGATCGCTCCTGCCCAGGACCCGCCTCCCCGGGGCCGGCAGTTGGTTCGGCACCTGAGCCGACCCGGCGATCGACGGGCTGAGTGCTTCCCCTCGAGCCCAGTCGATGACCCGCTGCAGGACCGCATCCGGCTTCTCGAACTGCTCTGTCCACTGCCTGACGATCTTCTCCAGCTCCATCGGCGGCAGTTCCCGGCCGCGAGCGAGTAAGTAGTAGCGAAACGGCCAGGCTTCGCCGGGCAGGCTCCGGTACCACCGCTCGGCCTCGCCGCACAGCACTTTCCTGTCCTGTGCATGCCATGCGGCATCGAGCTGCCGCCGGACCGCGTCCAGCCGGGTCGCACGCAACTCCAGCCGGCGTGTGGCGAACCCCTTACCCGGGATCCCCCTGAGCGGTTCCTCGTCCGGGAACTCTTCCAGAGCGCGGCTCAGCACTTCGACCTGCTCCGGCCAGGGAAGCCGTTCGGATTTCTTCAGCGCGTCGATGAACCGAAGGTAGTCCACGTTCTCACGCGGGACTCGGAGAATGCAGAAACCAGAACTGATGTGCGGGAGATGTTCTTTGCCCAGAACCTTCCGCAAGTCGGACATCGCCCGTTCGACCAGCCCCCGCTCGAAAGCGGTCCGCTCAGGCCACAGGTAACCGAATACTTCTTCGATACTGCATTGACAGTCCGGCGAAGTCGCCAGCAGCCCGAACAACGCCGCCGGCTTGGTCGGTCCGAAGGTCTTCTTGCCGTCAACCTCAAGGTTCACCACACCGAGCACCCGCCCGTACACGTTCGCCCCTCCCTCGCCGCACAACGACCGCAGCCGATTTCCCGGCGTCCGTCGGATTCTGCGCACACCCGGCACCGGCCCCGCATGACTTCACCCCTTCACGCCCCCTCAGTACTGCCTCAGCTCCTCCTCAGTTTCGGCTCCTCCACGATGCTCGACAGCCGGGCACGATTGCACCAGCCGCTCCTCAGGAGAGGCGAAAAGAAACCAACTCCCGTCAAAGAAAAGCGAGTTCATGAGCAACCGTCAGCGAAACCGCCGCCCGGTCCGCCGCAAGCGGTCTTCCGACTACCCGTCCACCAAGCACCGTTCGGCCGGAACGGTTCAGCCGGAGACCATCGCGGAACCGCCCGCGGCGGAACCGGAGGTGCCGTCGCCCGCCGGCAGTTGATCCTCTGACCCCGGGTGCCCTCCTCCGGGCGGGCACCCGGCAGGAGGAGGGCACGACCCGCTTCGGGCGCGCGCCGGATGCGGTCGTGCCATACCGCACCGAGCCGAAACACGGCAAGTCCGTACAAAAGTGGGGCGCATGGGGTGCATGGGGCGTATTCCCGTTATGCCCCATCTTTCCCGTCTTCCGCGTTCCCCGTTCTCCGTTCTCCGTCCAGATCCCACCCCTCAGTGAAGCGAGAAAGGACAGCAATGACGGCTGTCGTTCCCAGCAGCATGTTCGCTGCCGTGGCCAGGTACTTCGCCAACCCCCGAGCCCAGGAGGACGTGCGGTTGACGGTGCCGTCGACCGGTGTCGGCGGACACCCACTCTCCCTCACCCCCGACGACGCCCTGGCAGCCCTCTACGGGCCGGACCCGGAACCCGAGCTGACCACCCAGATCTGGCAGGCGGCCGTACTGTCCGCAGCTACCGACCCCGGGTCGATGGGCAGCCACCAACTCCTGCTGATCTGGCTGATGTTGCCCCGGCTCTCGCGCACCAGCTACCGCATCTGCCGCCGGCTGCGCGCGGACCGGGCCGACATCGAGGCGGAGATGGTGCTCAGCATCCTCGCCGAACTGCGCACCGCCGACCCCGGTGCACTGCCCCTCGCCGAGAACCTGCTCAAGGCCGCGCGCAGCAACGCGTGGCGGCTCGCACGCACCGGGCTCAAGGAGACGCCGTGCACGTTCCTGGAGAACCTCGGGGACGACTCCCGGCTGACTCCGCACGAGGAACCCGAACCCCCGGAACAGCAGAACGGCACGGAGGTGGAGATCAGCCGCCCGGACGGGCCCGACGGCTTGCGCACACCGCTGCGTTTCACCTTCCCGGCCGACCGCCTCGGCCGGGAAGCTTTCCGCCGCCTCACCAGCGGAGCCGTCCTGCGCGAGAACCAGCACCAGCACCGAGTCCCCCGTGCCGCGTCCGTCGTCACCACGCCCGCGCGGCGTACCGGGAGGCACCGGTGAACTCCACTGCCCAGAGCCCTCTCAGCTTCGTCGAGATGTTCGAACTCCCGACCGTGGTGGATGTGCGAACGGCTGCCCGTGCACTCGGTGTCTGCCCCGCCACCGTCTACCGGATGCTCCAGCGCCAGGTCTTCCCCTGCCCCGTGCTGCGGGTGGGCGGGCGCTACCGGATCCCGACCATCGAACTGATGCGCGCGCTCGGGGTGGACGAGCACCCGGTCTACTCCATGGAACTCCACCGTCCGACGGAGTTCGTTCAGGAAGCGTTCGCGTTCTAAGCGGGCACGTACGCAATCGCTCGCCTCCCGCACGGCGTCGGCCCTGCCGCAACGCTCTCTGACACCGTGGTTCCTCGCACCCGTCGCGGCGGGTGCGAGGAACCACGGTGTCCCGGCGTCCAATCGGTCGCCATCCCGCGACGTCACCCGGCACCTCTCGCACCGCCTCCCGGGCCGTGCTCCAACGGTTTTGGGATCCGCCGGTTGTCCGCTTCCGGCGGGATGTCCAACGCGACCGTCCGGAACCGCTCGATGCCCTCGCCGGCGGTACCGAGCCGACGGAAGGTCTCCGGCACGGCCTGTCGGACCGCAGCCGAGCCTCCGCCCTTCAGGACGATCAACCGGATGGTGCAGTTCTCCAGGTCTGAAGGGTCTCCCCGGCCCGGCGAAGGCCGTCGTTGTCGACGTCCGCTCGGAAGCGAACCTCCACGTGGGCGCCGCCGATGCTCGTCACCGCGCCATCATCCACGTGGACCGGCGGGGACAGGATCTCGGAGTGCGGAGAACGGCCGCTCCGGCAACGACCTGTCCGGTGTCGAAGGCATCGATGAGAAGACCGTTGCCCAGCTGATCCGTGGACACGGCGGTCTGGTCGGCATCCGCGCCGCCGTCTCACCGGAAGCCCGAACCCGATCCGGCGCAACCTGCGGTCTCGTCCGAACTCCTCGGTGCCTGTCCGGCTTCGCCGGCACCGGGTCGAGGCTGTCCGGGGCAACGGCGAGGACGGGTTGGAGCGGAGCGAGAGGCCTACCACGCCGGCAAGGTCTGGCCGCCGAACTGGCGCAGCGTCTCCAGGAGGACACCGCTCCAGGTCCAAGGAGGCATTGGGCTGCCGTCCGGGGCACGGCCGTGGAGCGAGCTGCCCTCGGGTCTGTCGAGTCCCGCGTTCTCGGCACGTCGGGTGAGCCGACGAGCTGCTTCCTCGAAGCCCGCCAGGTTCAACTCCTTCACCAAGGGGCCGACTCCGCTGCAGGGCGAGGACAGGTCTGCCCGGGCAGCGGGGTGTCGGGCCAGCAGGGTGGCCACCGCCTCCTCGGCACCGGCGGCCCGTAGTTCGTCCAGCAACCAGGCCACGTCCCCCGGGTCGGTGAGCTCCACCTGGGCCGCAGGGTTGCGGGCCAGCAGGAGAGCCAGGGGCCCGGGTTGGTCGTCCTGCCGGAACTGGCGGGTCAGTTCTGCTACTTGGTGGGTCTTGCTGAGATCGACGTGCGTAGCCGCTCGGACCCTCATGGCCACCGCCTCGTCATGACAGCCCCACACCTCGAGGGCCCACTCGAGGTCCTCGAAGTGCTCTGCCTCGGCGATGTCGGCACAGGCGCCGGGGTCGCGGGCCAGCAAGGCCTCCAGGGCTTCAAACGCCATGCCGTTGCGCAAGGTGTGCATCAGCTGCGCGACGGGACGAGGAACGCTGAGGTCGAGTGCGTCAATGGGAATCCGGGCCAGCATGGCAGCCATGGCCCCGTCCGAGAAGGTACTGCCCAGCTCGTCCAGCGCCCTCACGAAGGCGTCGAGATCGGTGCGGCTGATCGACAACAGGAGCGACGCGCCCCGAGCTCGCAGTGCGGCTGCTGATGCGTCGGCTCCGACGGCCTCCAGCTCTTCCAGCAGGGTGGAGAAGCTGTGGTCGTCCCGGTCGAGCATGTCCAGCGGGAGATGCTGCTCGGGGTTGCGTGCCAGGAGTGCAATGATGTCGACCTGCGCATCGGCTTTGCGAAGGGCCCTGAGCAGTTCGGCGATGTCCATCGGATCGTTGAGGACGACGTGGGTGGCAGGACCACGGGCGATCAGAGCCGCCACCACCCCGTCCGCGCCTGCGATCCGGAAGGTGTCCAGGGCGAGGGCCACGGAGTGCGGATCGGTAAGGTCGACACTGGCTGCAGGGTCACGTGCCAGCAACGTGTCGGCGGCCTCGCTCGCCCCGGCGGCGACCAGTTCGACATAGAGCGACCCGACCTCGGCGGGCCGACGAAGATCGACGTGCGAGGCGGGATCACGAGCCAGCAGTTGCGCAACCGCCTCGTTCTCTCCGGCGATGCGCAGGTGACGGAGCATCAGGGCTACGTTTTGCGGTTCCGAGAGATCGACCTCCGCCACCATGCCACCGGCCAGCGCCGCTGCCAGCGCCTCGTCAGCGACGGCCCGCAGCTCTTGAGGCAATTCGTGCCGTTCCCCGGGCGGCACCTTGTCGAGCCTCGCGCGACGGGACGGAATCTGTGTGGCACCGGGCCCTTCCCGGAACTCCGCCAGAACGTCCAGGAACTCGACCACCGCAGTACTGTCTGCCGGGTCGAGTGCTGCGACGATCCGGGGGAGGATCTCGGCCACTGCCTCCACTTCACCTTCCGTTCGCAGTGCGTCGAGCACCCGCCCCATGCGGCGCAGCTCTCCGTGCGCGGCCTCGGCGACGATCCGGCTCAGCAGTCTCGTGCGCACCTCGGGCACACCCTTCACCCTCGCCTCGCACAGCAGTTGGCCCACCGCGTCCCGGTCGGTGGGATCGACCTGTTCGGTGATCCAGCCGAGACCTTCGTTCTGGGGGTCGCCGAAGGTGGAGATGCCACCGAGCACGCTGCGGATGAAGACGTGGTGACCGGCCATGATGGACTTGATCTCGAACTGGAGCGCCAGCTTCACCAGCCCGCGCCGGCGCGCCGCGTACTCGAGTCGATGCAGGTCGTCGGCTGCGGTGGTGTGCCTGAGCATGGCATCCCACAGTGCCACGCTGCCCAGCTGGTCTGCACGGTGGCTGCGGATCTGCTGCTCCAGGTAGTCAGCGGGCTCGTAGACTGCAGTGGCACCGGAACCGACGCGCGGAGCGGTGAGTGCGGTGAGCGCGCACCGAATGTCGGTACGACTGCCGTCCGCGCGAACTCCCGTTCTGAGGGCCGACAGCGCCTGCTGCGTCCAGGCCGGTTCAGCGGCGCAGTGCCGGGCAGGCAGGGTGCCGTCGGCGGCATCGGCCAGCAGCACCGCTGGGAGCGGCGACTTGTGACCTAGGCGGCGGGCGTCCAGTGCCGCGGTAAGCACCGCGTGCTCAGCATGGGTGAAGAAGTGACCAGGGCCGTCCAGATATGCGGCCAGCAACTCCGGGCCTCCGGAGAGGTGCTGCACGACCCGCCCGTCACTGGCCCCCGCCGCGAGGGCGTGGCTCAGTCTGCCGTCCGAGTGCTGTCGGGCCAGGGCCTCCCAATCGGTCCGGTCGTCGTCCGAGAGCTCGGCTGCCACCGTGATCCGACGAGTGTACGGCCCGGTGAGCAGTGCTCGCGCTTGGCCGTTCGGATCTCCGGGCACGCCCTGCCGCGTGAGCTCGTCCCAGTAAGGGTCCTGCCACAGGGTTCCCACGGCTGCGATTCCGGACTGCCGTTCCAGCAGCCCGCGCAGGGCTGCGGCCGCCCGTGCCCCGGCGGAGCCGTGGAGGAACCGCTGGCTCTCGTTCAGCCACAGCACCGTCCCCGCGGTGATCCGCCCCTCCGTCACCAGAGCGAGCAGGTCGTCAGCGGTGGCGGGGCGGAACAGCGGCCGGGCAGGCGCGAGCTCAAGGATCGCCTCGTAGTTGGCGCGGGTCTTGCCGGTCGAGGACTCGCCGGTCAGCATCGCCAGCACGGACGGCCCACCCGCAAGGGCCGGGGTCAGCACTTGACGCAGGAGGTCATCATGGCTCCGGGTCAAGTACGGGGTCAGCAGTGGGTGTTGTGCCGTACCGGCGTCGACCCCGGGCAGAGCGGCGGGGTGCACTTCCAGTACGGCCGGCCCGACGCTGAGCAGGGTGTCATCTTGGAGGGCCTCGGGGCGGGTGACGGTAGCGACCCGCCCGGCAGGGGAGGGGCCTGGGCTTGGTCGGCCGGCCCTCGCCTGTCGAACTTCCAGGAGGTGCTCCCGGAGAGCGAGGTAGGAGTCGTCCTTGCGGGAGGCCGGCTGAATGATGCCGAAGTGGTCTCCGGGCAGCATCGCCACATCGGGGAACGCGCCCTGGGCCGAAGCTCGAACCACCACGTTGTCCTCAGTCCCGCCGTAGACCCAGAACGGGATCGGACTCGTGGATGGTCCTGACACCGTGGCGTTGACGACCTGCCTGATCACTGTGCGGTGGGCGTCTTTGACCTGCTCGTCGAAGGGCCGCAGCGCGCGCTCCTGCGAGTTCAGCTGCCACCACGATGTGCGCAGCGACAACGCGAACCCCGAGCCGTCGTTCGGGCAGGCGAACAGCAGCACACCCCTGATCCTGGCCAGTTCCTGCCCCCGGCCCTGGGCGAGCATCTGGGTGAGGTAGCGCTGAACCACCAGGCCGCCCTGGCTGTGCGCGACCAGCACCAAACGGTCGTATCCCTTCGTCTGGTGCTCGACGAACGCCTTCAGCTGGCCGGCGAGGTCATTGAAGTTGGGGATGCGCCGGTCGGGCCGGATCCGGAACTTCGGCGAGGCGTAGCCGAACCGCAGGGCCGAGGCGAACGACAACTCCTCGTCCGAATCGAGGAGTTCCACGAACGCGTCCCAGGTCTTGGGAGACGAGAAGAGCCCGTGGACGAACACCACACCGATTCCGTCATGCTCGACCCCCACCATGCCTCCGTGTTCGTCCTCCGTGGCACGTGTCAGGTGCCTGCGCGTCCATTCTCCCGCACCACCTGATCACCTGCCGACGCGACGCCCTGCTCCCCGTCGCACCGACCGGTGGGAACCGGTACGGCGCCGCGACCTGCTGGTGGCAGCGCCGTACCGGGGCGTGGCACCGACGGCGCGGGGTCTAGATGTAGCCCTCGCGCAGGGCGTAGGCCACCGCGTGGGCGCGGTTGCGGAGGTGGAAGCGGGTGGTGACGGTGTGGATGATGTTCTTGATCGTCCGCTCCGAGTAGAGGAGTTTGACGGCGATCTCCCCGGTGTCCATGCCGTCGGCGACCAGGCGCAGCACGTCGACCTCGCGCGGCAGCATGCCGTGGTCGGCGGGGGCGCCGTCCGGGCCGGGGCCGTCGCCGCGCTGGCGGCCCATGCAGCCGATCAGCCGGCCGAGCAGGTCGGGGGGGAGGTCGCCGTGGCCCCGGGCGGCGGTGAGGACGGCTTGGCGCAGGCGCTCCCCCGTCACCTCGCGGCGCCACAGGATCGTGGTGACGCCGAGTGAGACGACGTTGAGCAGTTCCGGCTCCTGGATCCGGTCCAGGACCAGCACCACCCGCGTCCGTTCGGTCTTGACCAGGCGGGACAGGCCGGCCAGGGCCGTCTCGTCGAAGGTGTCGGCGACCAGCAGGGCCACGCCGGTGCCGCCCTGGTGGCCGTCGTCCACCAGCGAGACCTCCGGGCACTGCCGGAGGTAGCTCACCACTCCGGCGCGGGAGAGCGGGTCCAGGGCGTGGACGGCCACCGGGATCGGTCGGGTCGTTGTCGTGGTACGGACGTCGTCGGCGTACTGCAGCACGGCGCGGGGTTCCTTTCGTTGCGCTTGACGGTGCGTCCGCCACCCCCCACAGGCGGCGGCTCGCCGTCAGAACCGGGTCGGCCGGCACCGCCCGCACGCGGCGCCGTCTTTCCTCCTCCTGCGGCCCGGCTGACACCGCGGGAGTTCCCCGTGTCCGCCGAAGGATCGGCGGACACGTGCACCGGGGAACACGCTATCCGCCGCCGATCAATAAAAGATTGACGGATCCGCACCGGCGTCCGCAGCGGTACTCGGGCGGCGGCCGAACGGGTGCGGTTTGCTTTTCCGGCCCCGCTGGGAGGACGATCCCTGGCACGGCCCTTTCCGCGCGCGAGCGCGGCAGATCGAATAGGCGAGGACGCGTGACCGGAAAGCTCCCGTCGACGATTGTTCGTGCACGTTTGACCCGGCGTCGCGGCTCGGCGGGCCGGTCCGTCACCGTCCGCCGATGACGGACGGCGCGGGGCCCCGCGACGGGGCGGGCCCGGATCCGGACGGCCCGGAGCGGCTGCGGCTGTGCCTGCTCGGACCGGTGCAGGCCTGGTGCGGGGAGCGCGAGTTGGACCTCGGCTCGCCGCAACAGCGGGCGCTGCTCACCGCGTTGGCGCTGCGGGCCCGCCGGATCGTGTCCGTGGACGAGCTGCTCGACGCGCTCTGGGAGGAGCCGCCGGCCCGGGCCGCCACCGTCGTGCGCACCTACGTGTCGCGGCTGCGCCGGGTGCTGGAGCCGGACCGGGCGCACCCGGCGGTGCTGGTGTCCTCGGGCAGCGGCTACGTGCTGCGGGTCCCGGCCGAGTCGGTGGACGTCGAGGTGTTCGAGAACCGGGTCGCGGCGGCCGGCCGGGCCCGCGCGCGGGGGGACGCGGCCGGGGCACTCGGGCTGCTGCGGGAGGCCTGCGAGCTGTGGCACGGCGAGCCGCTGGCCGGGCTGCCGGGGCCGCTCGCCCAGGCGCACCGGGCCCGGCTGGTCGAGCGCCGGCTGCACGCCGTCCAGGCGTGGCTGGAGGCGGAGTTGGCGGCGGGCCGGCACGCGGACGTGATCGGCGAGCTGACCGTGTGGGTCAACCAGTACCCGCTGCTGGAGCCGGTGCGGGAGCTGCTGATGCTGGCGCTGTACCGCAGCGGGCGGCAGGCCGAGGCGCTGGGCGTGTACGCGGACGCCCGGCGGACGCTGCTGGAGCAGCTGGGGGTCGATCCGGGGCCGCGGCTGCGCGAGCTCCAGGTGGGCATCCTGTCGGGCGACCCGAAGCTGGCCGCGCCGCCCGTGCCGCCGGCGCCGGGGCCCGGGGCGGGCGGCGGTCCGGCCGGTTCCTCGCCCCTCCCGCCGGCCCAGCTGCCCGCCGACGTCTCCGACTACACCGGCCGGGACGGGCTCTGCGCGGAGCTGTGCGCGGACCTGGCCCCCGGCGGCCCGGCGATGCCGGTGGTGGGGGTGTCGGGCCTGGGCGGGGTGGGCAAGTCGGCGCTCGCGGTGCACGTCGCGCACGCGGTGGGCGGGCAGTACCCGGACGGCCAGCTGTACGTGAACCTGCGCGGGGCCGGGGCCTTACCGGCCGATCCCGGCGAGGTGCTGGCCGGTTTCCTCGGCGCGCTGGGCGTGGCCGACGCGGCGCTCCCGCAGGGGACGGCGGAGCGGGCCGCGATGTTCCGGTCCCGGGTGGCGGGCCGGCGGGTGCTGATCGTGCTGGACGACGCCCGCGACAGCCGGCAGGTCGGGCCGCTGCTGCCCGGCAGCCGTTCCTGCGCGGTGCTGGTGACCAGCCGGGCCTGGCTGTCGGGGATGCCGATGACCCGGCAGGTCGGCCTGGAGCCGCTGACCTCGGAGGAGTCGGTGCGGCTGCTCGCGGCGATCGCCGGGGAGGCGCGGGTGGCGGCCGAGCCGGCGGCGGCCCGGCGGCTGGCGGAGGCGTGCGGGTTCCTGCCGCTGGCGGTGCGGACCGCGGCCTCCCGGCTGGCGGCCCGTCCGGCCTGGGAGCTGGCGCACATGGCGGACCGGCTGGCCTCGGAGCGGCGGCGGCTGGCCGAGCTGGAGACCGGCGAGCTGGCGGTGGCCGCCTCGTTCCGGCTCAGCTACGACCAGTTGGACCCGGAGACCGCCCGGGCGTTCCGGCTGCTGTCGCTGCCGGACGGCCCGGGCGTGTCCTCGGCGGCGGCTGCGGTGCTGCTGGGGCTGCCGGAGCGGGAGGCCGAGCGGCTGGCCGAGTCGCTGACCGACCTGGGGCTGCTGTCCTGCCCGTACCCCGGCCGCTACCAGTACCACGACCTGCTGCGGCTGTTCGCGCGCGAGCTGGTCCGGGAGGTGGACGGGGAGGCCGCCGGGCGGGCCGCCGTGGAGCGCCTGCTGCGGCACTACCTGGCGACGGTGGCGGGCCTGTACCGGGTGGTCCGGCCGGGCTACCCGTTCCCCGACCTGGTGGCGCCGGAGGCCGTCGGGCCGCGGTTCGGCGGGCCGGCCGAGGGGCTGCGCTGGGCCCGGCGGGAGATCCCCGCCGTGCTGGCGGTGGCCGGGCAGGCCGCCCGCGAGCCGGACGGCCCGCTGGCGGTGCTCGCGGACCTGGCGCTGGTACTGATCCAGCTGATCGACCTGGGCATGGCGGTGCCCGAACTGTGCGACCTGGCCGGGCGGTTGGCCTCGGCCGCCCGGGCGGCCGGCCTGCCGGAGAGCGAGGCGCGGGCCCGCTACACGCTGATGTGGGCGCAGCGGGAGTTCCAGCGCACCCGGCAGGCCCGGGACGAGGCGGTCCGGGTGATCGCGCTGGCCCGGCGGACCGGGCAGGCGGTGCTGCTGCCCGGGGCGCTGGCCGCGCTGGCGCTGACCAGCCTGCCGCACTGCGGCGACGAGGAGGTCGCCGCCTGGTGCGACGAGGCCGTCGCGCTGAGCGCCGAGCTGGGCAACCGGTCCGCGCACGCCTTCGTGGAGGGGATGGCGGCGCTGGCCGACGTCGCGGTGGGCCGGCCGGAGTCGGCCCGGCGGCGGGCCGAGCGCAGCCTGGCGACGTTCCGGGAGCTCGGCGACTTCGTCGGGCAGGTCCACATGCTCTACGCC
Source organism: Kitasatospora sp. YST-16 (assembly GCF_026802215.1). Lineage (NCBI taxonomy): Bacteria > Bacillati > Actinomycetota > Actinomycetes > Kitasatosporales > Streptomycetaceae > Kitasatospora > Kitasatospora sp. YST-16. Next base: position 6,882,128 of record NZ_CP113837.1, on the reverse strand, counting down.
CGGGCGACGGCACTGCACGGGATGGGCCGGTTCGAGGCGGCGTGCGCGGACTACCGGGGGTGCCTGGGCGCGCTGCGGGCGCTCGGCTCCTGGGACCGGATGCCGGGCGTGCTGGTGGGGCTGGCCGAGTCCTGCCGGGCCGCCGGGCGGCCGACCGAGGCGCTGGAGGCGGCCGAGGAGGCGCTGGCGATCGCCCGGAAGGTCGGCCTGGAGCACCGCGAGGCCGGTGCGCTGACCGCGATCGGGCACGCGCTGTTCGACCTCGGGGAGCACCACCGCGGCCGGGCCTGCCTGGCCTAGCGCGCGTCCGTCCGGTCGTGCGGTCGGTTCCGCCCCGCGTCACTCCGTTATCCAACGGAAATCTTCCCGGCAGGGTGCGCAACGACCATCACGGATTGATTTCGGACGGAACGGTAAGCGGGCGGATCGGCGTTGTGGAGTTCTTTCGCCGGGGCGGGGTTGCCATTCGACGGACTTCGGCGGCGCGGGAATTGCTTCGCGGGGCGGCCGGCGGTCCGGGGGCGAATTCGGCGGGACCGTTCCCGATTCGCCGGCGGGGCTCCGGCGGCGGGAACCATTTCGTGCCGGCGGCCGTTCGGGGCGGGCGCTGGCGGTAGGTCGCGGGGCGAGAGCAGGCGGGGCGGCCGAGTGGCGGGGGGCGTGCGGCGGGGCCGTGCCGGGGCAGGGTCCGCTGCCCCATCGGGCAGTGTCGGCGGGTGTCGCGGGCCGCCCGGGGGCGGTGCATTGACACCCCAGTTTGGTCTAGTCCACTGTGGTGAAACCAGGTCGTCCACGGTGCCGCCGCGGCCCTCCGCCCCCGCCGGCGAGCCCGGCCGGGACGGCACGGCGGGCCCGGTCAGGGCACCCTCTCCCCGCTCGACCGCCGGGCGCCGCAACGAATCTGACGATCAGACGGAGATTCCCACACCATGCAACGAGTCTGCCTCGCCCTGCCCACCATGCGGGCCTGTCCCGGCACCATCGTGGACCTCGCCGAGGAGGCGGCCTACGCCGCCCGGACCTTCGGGGTCGAGGTCCACCTCCTCGTCCTGGACACCACCGTGGCCGCCGAGTTCGCCAAGAACGCGGACGCCGTGGCCGCGCTGGCGCCCGCGCCCGGCGTGTTCGTCCACCACCTCGGCAACGAGGCGCAGCACGCGTTCTTCCTGGACGTGGCGCGGCGCTCCGGCGGCGCCGACCCCGGGCTGCTGCTCGACCTGATGCTGCCGCAGGACGTCGCGTACGGCTCCTGCGTGAACCGGGTGTTCCTGGGCGCGGCCGCGCTGGGCTGCACCTCGGCGCACCTGCGCAACGACGACTTCGACTACCAGGTGGTCGACGGCGCGAAGATGTTCCCGATCCACCACGAGCTGCTGTCGCTCGGCAAGCCGGCCGGCGAGGCGGTGGCCGGGGTGGCCCGCTCCGAGCTGGACCCGGCGGACGCGGACAAGCCGGTGATGCTGGTCAGCGCCGCCTTCATGGGCGAACTCAACGTGGACATCGGCGAGATCAACGAGCTGGACCCGGAGGTGTACCGGGACCTGGTGCGGCTGTGGACCCCGCGGGTGTGGACCCGCGAGCAGCAGGACGAGATGGTCGAGATCTCCTTCAAGGGCGCCGAGCACGACTCGTTCGACGCGGCCGACTCGGTGCTCGGCGTGCCGGACATCTGGGACGTCTACATGTGCAACGTCGCCATCGACCACCGGGGTTACGAGGTGCTGCCGCTGGTGCCCTCGCTGCGCACCATCGGCGCCGACTACGCGCTGCTGCACGCCCTGGTGCACGCCAAGCTGCCCGCCGTCATCCACAAGCGGCACATCGTCAACTACTACACGCCCGAGCGCCGGATCGGCGCCGGGTTCGTCTCGTACCAGCTGCGCTTCGTGAAGATGCTGCTCTCGATGCTGTACCTGTACCCGGTGTACGGGCAGATGATCGACCTGGGCACCGGGCTGCTGGACGAGCGGCACGAGTTGCGGGTGGAGCCGATCCTCGGGCTGGTGCGCAGCACCTTCGACCTGGAGCGGGACACCAACGAGACCTGCCTGGACGAGGTGGACCGCCTCTACCGCAAGCTGGGCGGCAAGTACGCCGAGCTGGCGGACGTGGTGGCCGGGCAGCGGCAGCAGCTGCTGGACGAGGCCCGGGAGGACGCCGTGCGCTGGGCGGTGCTGATCGAGAACTGGGCGCCGATGGTGGCCGCGGCCCGCGAGCGGGGGCTCGCCGGGTGAGCGGGGAGTTCCTGATCCGGCAGCTGGCCGACGGGGACTGGGACGCCGTGGTCGCGCTGGAGCACGACGCCTACGCGGCCGACGGCCTCTCCGAGGGCCGGGAGGCGTTGCAGTCCCGGGTCGCCTGCTCGCCGGAGACCTGTTACGTGCTGGAGCAGCGCGACACCGGCGCCGTCCGCGGCTACCTGCTGAGCCTGCCGTACCCGCCGCTGCGCTGCCCGGACCTCGCGGTGGCGGAGGGCGGGGCGTTCGCCTCGGACAACCTGCACGTGCACGACCTGGTGCTGGCCGAGGAGTTGCGCGGCCGGGAGCTCGCCGCGGAGCTGATGGAGCACGCGCAGGCGCGGGCGGTGGAGGGCGGTTTCACGCAGGTCTCGATGGTCGCGGTGCGCGGCTCCGACATCCTGCTGCGCTTCTACGGCTACCGCGCGCACCGGGAGGTGGCCGTGCCCGCGTCCTACGGGCGGCGGGCGGTCTACATGTCGAGGCCGGTGGGCTGACGGACCGTCAATGACCTCGGGCCCGACCGGTGTTGCTGCCGGTCGGGCCCGATGCGTGTGCGCGGCGAGGGAGTTCAGGCGGTCCAGGTGCGGTGGCGGACGGTGAAGGGGCGGTCGGTGTCGGCGGCGACCGCGGCCCGGAACGGGCCGGGCACCGGGACGTCGGCCAGCCAGAGCGGGCCGGGGCCGAGCGGGGCCGCGTCGGCCAGCCGCAGCGGGGAGGGACCGGCCAGCGGGAGGCCGAGGCCCTGGGCGAGCCGGCCGCCGTGCACCTTGACGCAGGCTTCGCGGCGGCACCACAGGCGGGTGAAGCGGTCGGCGCCGTCGGCGGGGGTCGGGGCGTCCAGGACGAGGGCGGCGTCGGCGGCCGGGAAGTGGCGGCGGGCGATCCGCGTGCCGACGCCGGGCCGGGCCAGCTGTTCGACGTCCGCGCCGACCCGGCGGCCGACGGCGAGGGCCAGCAGCGCGAGCGCCCCCGAACCGGACCAGTTGACCTGGAGCGGTTCGGCGGCCGGGGGGAGGACGGGGGCGGGCTTGCCGTGCGGGCCGTAGTGCCACACCAGGTCGGCGGGCGCGACGGCGAGCCGTTCGGCGACCAGCAGCCGGACGGCGCCCCGGACCACGGCGAACCGCCCGCCCTCGACCGGGTCGTGGGCCCGGTCGGCCCGCTCCCGCTCCCCGGGGTCGAGCAGGCCGTACAGGCGGTGGACGACGTCCGGGGGCTGGTCGGTGGGGATGCTCCAGGCGTCGATGACGTCGGCTCCCGGCCCGGCGGTGTGCACGGTGCTCACGGCAGGGGCGGTGTTCACGGCTGGGACGGTGTTCACGGCAGGGTGAGGGTGCTGAGCCGGCCCAGGCGCCGGTCGTGGTCGGCGACCAGCAGCGGGCCGTCGCCGGGGAGGCGGTCGGCGAGCAGGCTCCAGACGCCGGTGAACGGCTGTCCGGGGCGGGCCGCCGCGGTGCCTTCGGCGTGCTCGGGGCTGCCGTGGGAGGCCAGGTCGGCGGCGAGCAGCAGTCCGGCGCCGGGCCCGAGCGCGCGGTGCTCCTCGCGGACGGAGCGCAGCGCCTGCGCGCCGTCCGGCTGGGCCTGCTGGCGGACCCGCATCCCCTCCCCCGGGGCCTCCTCGCAGACCAGCACGACGGCGCGGTGCTCGGCGGGCAGTTCGACGGGCGCGGCGGGCCGGTGGTGCAGGGCGCTCTGTTCGGCGAGCACGACCACGGCCCGCCGGCAGCCGCCGGTGCGGTGGTGGGCGGCGGCGATCCGCAGCGCGGCGAAGGCGGTGGCGCTGCCCTGGTCGCAGACGGCGAAGGCGGTCGGCTGCCCGGGGCAGTGGCGGCTGAGCCGGAGCGAGGCGGGGGCGGCGGGCCGGACGTCCGGGGAGGAGAAGGCGAGGATCAGCAGGTCCGCGGGTTCGCCCCCGGGCAGGGCCCGTTCGAGCAGGCCGGCGGCCATCTCGGCGTAGTCGTGCCCGGCGCCTTCGGCCAGCAGGTCCTCGCGCAGCGGCAGGCCGTACGGGCGGACCAGGTCGGCGGTGAAGGTGCGCAGGTCGGGGTGGAGCGCGGCGGCGGAGCGGCCGTCGATTCCGGCGGCGACCGCCCTGGTCACGCGCAGGCCGCGGGTCTCGGCGGGCATCGGGTCAGTCCTCGTCGGCGTGGTGTCCGACGACGTAGTCGGTGAGGCTGTCGACGGTGCGGACGTCGTCGATGACGAGGTGTTCGACGTCGATCTGGATGGCGAGGGTCTCCTCGATGTCCAGGACCAGTTCGACGATGCCGGAGGAGGTGAGGCCGTAGTCGTCGAAGAAGCAGGCGTTCTCCGGGATGTCGGCGAGTTCGACGCCCAGGACGCGGGGCAGGACGTCCTCGATGCCGCGCCGGATGCGTTCGCGCACCTCGGGGTCGGCCGTCGGTTCGCTCGCGGGCAGGGTGGTTTCTGACATGGGTGGACCGTCCAGGGGTGGGTGGGAGGCGGCGGGTCAGTGCCGCAGGACCATGGCCGCGAAGGTGGCGCCGATGCCGGCGGCGGCGATCAGGTAGTGGTCGCCCGGCCGGAGCGCTCCGCCGGTGGTGGCGGTGCGGAGGTTGACGAAGGCGTCGGCGGCGAAGCTGTGGCCGACCGCGGCCACGTTCTCCAGGACCACCTGTTCGACAGGGTAGCCGAGTTGGCGGCAGGTCATCCGCCAGGAGGCCTGGTTGACGTTGTGCGGGAGCAGCAGCGCGATGTCGGAGAGGTCCAGACCTGCCTGGTCGAGCGCGGCCTCGACCGCCTCGGCCAGGGCGGGCTGGTACTCCCGCTGGTAGCGGACCATCAGTTCCGGGTCCTCGGCGGGTCGGCCGTAGAACTCGGGGCGCTGGCGGACCGCGTAGGAGAGCACCCGGTTGCGGTCGCCGCCGGGGCTGACCAGGCAGGCGGTCGCGGCCTCGGCGAAGATCGTGGTGTCGGGCAGCAGTTGGGCGTCCCGGGTGAAGGTCTTCTCTCCGGCCAGCACCAGGGCCAGCGCCGACGGGTCGCCGTCGTCGGCCAGCAGCCGCCCGGCCAGGTCGATGGCCAGCAGGGAGGCGGCGCATGCCTGTTGGGTGACGGTGAACGCGTCGGCGTGGGTGAGGCCGAAGCGCTCCTGGAGCTGGTGCAGGGGGTTGAGCGGGTAGGGCACGGCGACCGGCGTGTTGCGGGCGTGCAGCAGGTACCGGATCCGGTGTTCGTTGCCGCGCAGTTCGGGCAGGGCCCGGACGGCGGCGTCCAGCAGGTCGAGCAGCGTCCCGTCCGGGTCCAGGCGCACCTGGTCCAGGCCGTGGAAGCGGCGGAAGAGTCGGAGTTGACGTGGGGTAAGGCCGATCCTGGCGCCCACGTCCTCGATCGGTTCGAGTCGCGGGGGGAGGTGGACGGCCACTGCCTCCAGTGCGGTCACCCCGGTTAGTATTCCCACGCTCCGTGGGTCGCACAAGCGATCACCGATCCGGAGCCCTCTCCCTCACCCCGTTGCCGTCGAGCCGGTGGAGCCTTCCGATGACTGATTCCCAGCCTTCCTTCGTGCACCAAGAAACCGCCTCCGGGCTGCCTTCCGGGCCGCCCGCCGCCCTGGACCCGGGGTTGCTGGCCGCGCTGGCGGAGGCCGCCGACGCTCTGCCCGATTGGGCAGAGTCGCTCGCCCCCGCGGACCGACTCGACGGTGATCTCGCCCTGGACGAGAGCGAGTTCGCGGTGCTGGACGTGCTGCTGCGGGAGCGCTTCGGCGCCGACCTGGGCGCGCTGCGGGCCGGCCTGGACGTGGCCGGGCTGGCCGCGCTGACCGTCGGCGACCTGGCGGAGCTGGTGCGCCGGTGAGCCGCTTCCTGCTGGTGGTGCCCCCGCTGGCCGGGCACGTCAACCCGGCGGCCGGGATCGCGGCGGAGCTGGCCGCGCGCGGCCACCGGGTGGCCTGGACCGGCACCGAGACGATGCTGCGGCCGCTGCTCGGCCCCGACGCCCTGGTCTTCGGCACCGGCAACCGGATGTTCCGGGCGATGGGCGGCCACGGCCTGGCCTCGCTGCGCTCGCTCTGGGAGGGCTTCGTCGTCCCGTACGCCAGGTTCACCCTGAAGCCGCTGGACGCGGTGGTGCGGGAGTTCCGGCCGGACGCGCTGCTGGTGGACCAGCACACCCCGGCGGGCGCGCTGGTCGCGCACCGGTACGGGCTGCCGTGGGCGACGCTGGCGCCGGGGGCGATGGAGCTGGGCCGCCCGTACCGGCACCTGCCGCGGGTCGAGGCGTGGACGGCGGGGCTGCTGGCCGGGCTGTGGGAGCGGGCGCAGCTGCCGGCCGGGGAGTTCACCGATCCGCGCCTGTCGCCGCACCTGGTGCTGGCCACCTCCGGGCGGGCGCTGCTCGGCGAGCCGGAGCCGCTGCCGCAACTCGCCGCGGTGGGGCCGGTGCTGACGGCTCGGGCGGCGGATCCGGCGTTCCCGTGGGAGCGGCTGGCGGCCGGGCGGCGCACCGTGCTGGTCACCATGGGGACGATGTCGGACACGGTCGGCGCGGACTTCCTGCACCGCACCGTCGATGCGCTGGCGCGGCTCGGCGGGGACGGCGTGCAGGCGGTGGTGGCGGCGTCCCGCGGGGCGCTGCCGGCTGCCCTTCCGGACTCCGTCACGGTGGTCGATCGGGCACCCGTACTGGAGCTGCTGTCCACCGGCCGCTTGGACGCGGTGCTCTGCCATGGTGGGATGAACACCGTGGTCGAGTCGCTGGCGCACGGCGTCCCCGTGCTGGCGGCGCCGATCCGCAACGACCAGCCGTTCGTGGCGCAGCGGGTCGTGGAGGCCGGGGCCGGCCTCCGGGTCCCGTTCGCCCGGGTCGGTCCGCCGGTGATCGCCGAGCGGCTCCGGCGGGTGCTCGACGAGCCCTCCCACCGGGCGGCCGCCGAGTCGATCGGGCGTCAACTGCTGTCCGGCGGCGGGGCGTTGACCGCCGCCGACCGGATGGAAGCGCTGGTCGCCCCCTGATACCGCCTCGTGCCGCCAACTCCCTTCATCCGCAAGGGGGTTGGCTGGCGCGAGCCCCCGCACCCCATCCCAGCCCGGGAGTTCTGGTTGATCGAGACCAAGGGACTTCGCAAGTCCTACCCGTCCGGAAAGCACGGCCGCACCGTCGTCGACGCCGTCCGCGGCATCGACCTGGACGTCCAGGCCGGTGAGATCTTCGGCTTCCTCGGCCCCAACGGCGCCGGGAAGACCACCACCCTGCGCATGCTCGCCACGCTCATCCGCCCGGACGGCGGCGAAGCCCTGATCGCCGGCGCCGACCTGCTGGCCGACCCGGCCGGGGTCCGCCGCCGGATCGGCTACGTCGCCCAGGGCGGCGGCACCGCCGACGCGGTCACCGGGCGGGAGGAGCTGGTCATGCAGGCCCGGATGTACGGCGCCCGCAAGGCCGAGGCCCTGCAGCAGGCCGCGGACGCCCTGAAGGCGTTCGACCTGACCGAGTTCGCCGACCGCCACTGCAGCACCTACTCCGGCGGCCAGCGCCGCCGGGTGGACATCGCCCTCGGGGTGATCCACTCCCCCGGGGTGCTGTTCCTCGACGAGCCGACGGTCGGCCTCGACCCGGCCAGCCGCGGCCAGGTGTGGGCCGAGATCAAGCGGCTGCGCACCGAGGGCATGACGGTGGTGGTGACCACCCACTACCTGGACGAGGCCGACGCGCTCTGCGACCGGGTCGCCATCGTCGACCACGGGCAGGTCGTGGTCGAGGGCACGCCCGAGGCGCTCAAGCGCGAGATCTCCGGCGACGTCGTGCTGCTCGGCCTCGCCGCCGGGGACGCCGGACCCGCGGCCGACGCGCTGCGCGGGCAGCCCTCCCTGCACCGGCTGGAACCGGGCGAGGACGGCCTGCGGCTCTACCTGGACGACGGCGCGGCGGCGATCCCGCAGCTGCTGAGCGTCCTGAACGGGGCGGGCATCGTCCCCGGGACGGTGCAGCTCCAGCGGCCGAGCCTGGACGACGTGTTCCTGGCCCGCACCGGCCGCTCCATCGAACAGTCCTGACGAGAAACCCCTGGGGTCCCTTCCGTGAAGCTCGCCCGTGACACCTGGCTGGTCTTCCAGCGGCAAGTGCTGCTGATGTGGCGCACACCGATCTGGATCGTGATCGGCATCACCCAGCCGGTCTTCTACCTGCTGCTGTTCGCCCCGCTGCTGAAGCAGGTGCTGGGGCCGATGGGCGCCACCAGCTACGCCGAGGCGTACCAGATCTACGTCCCCGGCCTGCTGGCGGTGCTCTGCATCTTCGGCGGCCTCTTCACCGGCTTCAGCCTGCTCGGCGAGCTGAAGGCCGGCATCATCGAGCGCTCCCGGGTGACCCCGGTCAGCCGGCTCGCCCTGCTGCTCGGGCGGGCGCTGCGCGAGACCCTCGGCCTGCTCGTCCAGGCGGTCATCATCACGCTGGTCGCGCTGCCGTTCGGCCTGCGGGTCGACCCGGCGAGCCTGCTGCTGGCGTACGTGCTGCTCGGCCTGCTGGCGCTGATGACCTCGGCCATCTCGTACGGCATCGCCCTGGCGCTGCCCAACGACGCCGCGATGGCGCCGGTGGTGAACACCATCGCCCAGCCGATCGGCCTGCTCTCCGGGACGCTGCTGCCGATGGCGCTGGCGCCGATGTGGCTGCAGCGGGCGGCGGAGTGGAACCCCTTCTACTGGGCGGTCGAGGGCATGCGGGCGCTGTTCTCCGGGCACCCCGGGGACAGCGTGGTCTGGCAGGGGCTGCTGATCGTCGCGGTGCTGACGACCGCGGCGGTGTTCTACTCGGCCCGGCTGTTCTCGGCCCGGATCCGGTAGCCGGACGGGTGGGAGCGGGGGGAGGGGCTGCGGCCCCTCCCCCCGCTCCCGTGCGGTCGTGCGCGTTCAGCTCGCGGCGGACCGGACGAAGTCGGCCAGCCGGGCCACTCCGGCCGCGATCTGACCCTCGCTCAGGGCGCTGATCGACAGCCGCAGCCGGCGCTCGCCGCCGCCCGCCGGGTAGAACGGGGCCATCGGGGTCCAGAGCACCCCGTGGTCGCGGGCGCAGCGTTCCATCGCCGCCTCGTCGGCGGTGAACGGCACCTGGAGCACGGCGAAGAAGCCTCCCTCCGGCTCGTTCCAGGACACCCCGAGCCGGTCGCGTTCGGCCGCCGGGAAGTGCCGCTCCAACTCCCGCAGCAGGACGGCCAGGTTGGCCGCGTAGTGGGCGCGCGCCGGGGCGTTGGCGGCGCGCAGCCGGCAGGCGTGGCGCAGCAGCATGCCGCCGATCACGGCCTGGCTGAGCGCCGGGGTGTTGACCGTCGTCATGCTCTTCAGCTTGGCCAGCTCGTCGGCGAGCAGCGTCGCCCGGCCGTCCGGGGCGAGCACCCGCTGGTCGGCGACCACGTAGCCGAGCCGGGCGCCCGGGAAGCAGGTCTTGGCGAAGGAGCCGAGGTGGACCACCCGGCCGCGGTTCCCGTCCAGGGCCTTCAGGGTGGGGCGTCCGCCCGGCTCGCGGGTGAAGAAGCCGTACGGGTTGTCCTCGATCACCAGCAGCCCCTCGTCGGCCGCCACCTCCAGCAGCCCGGCCCGCGCCTCGACCGGCATGCTGGTGCCGGACGGGTTGGCGAAGTCAGGGACGACGTAGAGCGCGCGCGGGCGGCGGCCGGCCGCCCGGACGGCGCGGGCCGCCGCGCGCACGGCCTCCGGGTCCGGTCCGCCGGCGGGCCCCTCGGGGACGGGGACGGTCGCCAGGTCGAGCAGCCGGGCCGCGCCGGTCACGCCGACGTAGCAGGGCGAGCTGACCAGCAGCACGTCCTCGGGCGTGGCGCACAGCGCGCGCAGCACCAGCAGCATGCCCTCCTGGGCGCCGACGGTGAGCACCAGCGCCTCGGGGTCGGCGTCGATGCCCTCGTCGTTGGCGAGGGTGCGGGCGACCAGGTCGGCGACGATGCCCTTGGTCGGGCCGTACTGGAACAGCGCGGTGCGCACCGCGCTGCGGCTCAGGCCGCGCTCGGCGAGGTGGGCGAGGTAGGTGTCCAGGTAGGTGTGGACGTCCTCGGGCGCGAAGAAGCCCTCGTGCGGGCGGCCGGGGGCGAAGGAGAGCGCGTCCGGGTAGCGCTCGGTGACCTCGTTGAGGAAGGTCATCGCGTCCAGCAGCGGGTCGGCGAGGCTGGCGTGCAGGTCGCCCAGCGGGAGCGTGGTCACAGCAGGAGCGGTCGTCATCGGAGGGCCTCGCGGAGTCGGGCGGCGGCGTGCTGCTGGGCGTCGCGGCCGCCGTCGAGGACGCCGGACATGGCGAAGAAGCCGTGCGGCATGCCGTCGTAGCGGCGCAGTTCGACGGGCACTCCGGCGGCGCGCAGGGCTTCGGCGTACTGCTCGCCCTCGTCGCGCAGCGGGTCGTACTCGGCGGTGAGCACGGTGGCGGGCGGCAGGCCGGCCAGCGAGGGGGCGCGCAGCGGGGAGGCCAGCGGGTTCGCGCCGTCGGCCGGGTCGGCCAGGTAGTGGCCCCAGTACCAGGCCACCGAGCGGCGGTTGAACAGCAGCGGGTCGTCGTCCGTCCCGGGGGGCGGGACGCGGTGGTCGGTGTTCGGGTAGACCAGCAGCTGGTGGCGGATCGCGGGGCCGCCGCGCTCGCGGGCCAGCAGGGTGAGGGCGGCGGCCAGGTTGCCGCCCGCGCTGTCGCCCGCGACGGCCAACCGGGCCGGGTCGGCGCCCAGTTGGGCGGCGTGCCCGGCGATCCACTCGGCGGCGGCGGCCACGTCGTGCACGGCGGCCGGGAAGGGGTGCTCGGGGGCGAGCCGGTAGCCCGCCGCGACGGTGACGCAGCCGACGGCGTTGGTCAGGCGGCGGCAGATCGCGTCGCCGGTGTCGAGCGAGCCGAGGGTCCAGCCGCCGCCGAACAGGTAGAGCAGGACGGGCAGCGGGGCGGCGGCTGCGTTTTCGGCTTCGGCTTCGGGGGCCGGGTGGTAGACCCGCAGCGGCAGCGGGCCGCCGGGGCCCGGGACGGTGAACTCCTCGACGGAGCCGACCGGTTCCGGGTTCCCGGCGGCGGCCCGGATGTCGGCGAGGTCGGCGGCGCGGGCCTCGGCGAGGGTGCGGGTGTAGAGCGGGGGCGTACCGGCTTCGGCGCGCTGCCGGCGCAGGGCCTCGGCCTGGGGGTGCAGTGGCAAGGGAACGTTCCTGGGATCGGGCCGCCGGTCGTCGGCGACGACGGGGCGGCGGCGGTGGTGACGGTGGTGACGGTGGTTCAGGGGCGCTGGGACCGGGGCGGTGGCCGCCGGTCGGCAGGCCGGGGTCGGTGGTCGGGGGCAGCGGTCAGGGGGCAGCGGTCAGGGATCGGCAGTGGGTGACGGCAACCGCTGGTCCGGGGTGCGTGGTCGACCACCGGCAACCGGAGGTCCGCGGGCGGCGGCCGGGCCCTACCGGACCACCGCGGTGGGGTCGAGGTCGGCCAGGCGGGGGCGGCCCAGCAGGGCCAGGGTGTCGTCGAGTTCGGCCTTCAGGAGGTCGAGGACGCGGGCGACGCCGTTCTCGCCGTCGGCGGCCAGGCCCCACAGGATCGGGCGGCCGATCAGGACGGCCCGGGCGCCGAGGGCGACCGCCAGGGCAACATCCGTGCCCGTCCGTACCCCGCCGTCCAGGAGGACGGGCAGATCCGGTGGCACTGCGGCGACCACTTCGGGCAGCGCCGAGAGGGTCGGCAGGGCACCGTCGAGCTGGCGGCCGCCGTGGTTGGAGACCACGACGGCGTCGACGCCGTGTTCGGCGGCGAGCCGGGCGTCCTCGGCGGTCAGGATGCCCTTGAGGACGATCGGCAGGCTGCTGCGTTCGCGCAGCCAGGCGAGGTCCGCCCAGGTCAGGGTGGGGTCGAACTGCTCCTTGGCGTGGTCGGCGATGCCCGAGCTGCCCGTGTCGGCCCGGTGGCTGGCGGCCATCAGGGACGGGTCGAGGTTGACGGCGCGGATGTGCGCGGGGACGGCGAAGCCGTTGCGGGCGTCGCGCAGGCGGCGGCCGATCCGGGGGGCGTCGACGGTGAGCACCAGGGCGCGGAAGCCGGCGGCTTCGGCGCGTTCGACCAGGGCGGCGAGGGCGTCGCGGCGGCGCAGCCAGTAGAGCTGGAGCCAGAGCGGGCCGGTGGCGGCTTCGGCGATGGATTCCAGGGTGCGGCTGGCGAAGATCCCGGCGACCATGAGCGCTCCGGCGCGGCCGGCGGCGCGGGCGGTGGCGGTCTCGCCCTCGGGGTGGAACAGCTGGTGGTAGGCGACCGGGGCGATGCCGATCGGGGTGCTCAGCGGGCTGCCGAGCAGGGTGAGGCGCTGGTCGGTGGTGGAGACGTCGACCATGGTGCGCGGGCGCAGGCGGGCCTGTTCGAACTGGGCGCGGTTGGCGGCGAGGGTGCGTTCGGCGCCGCTGCCGCCCTGCACGAAGTCCCAGGTTTCGGCGGGGAGTCGGGCCCGGGCCGCGCGTTCGAAGTCCGCCGGTTCCAGTGCGTCCAAGAGTCTGCCTTTCCGGGCAGGCCGCGCGCGGGCCCGCTCCGGCCCGGCAGCGTAGGAGGCCACCCGCCCAATGGTCTAGACCTTGATTCGGCTCGAACGCCTGTGTAATCGTCAGGAAGCCGAACCGACCCCGTTCGTCGTGGACGGCGTCCTTCCAACCTCCCCTTCGTGGAGCGGCGTTGACCGGATCTTCCTCTCCCCCCGCCCTGCCCTGCGGTGCCCCGCACGACTGGGTGGACCGCTACCTGCTGGCCGGCCCCGACGACCAGGAGTGCCTGCGCTTCGGCACCCCCGTGGACCGCGCCACCCTGCGCGCCCTGGTCGCCGAGCAGGCCGGACGGCTCGCCGCCGCCGGCCTGGCGCGCGGCGGCACCGTCGCGCTGCGGCTGGCGCCCTCGCTCGGCTACACCGCCGCGCTGCTGGCCTGCTGGCAACTGGGCGCCCAGGCCGTCCTGCTGGACCACCGGCTCACCGACCACGAGGTGGCGCTCGCCGTCGAACGGCTGGCGCCCCAGGTGCTGGTGGAGTCGGCGCACGGCCCCGCGGCGGCGATGCGCGGCTTCGCCGAGACCGACCCGGTACCGGCGGCCCGGCCGGACGGCCGCCCGGCCGCGACCGGCCACGCCCTGGTGCAGCTGAGCTCGGGCTCGACCGGCCCGGCCAAGGTGATCGCCCGCACCGCCGCCGACCTGCTGCGCGAACTCGACTGCTACGCGCGGCTGGCGGCGTTCCCGAAGGCCGGGGAGCGGGTCGTCCTGCTCTCCTCGATGGTGCACGTCCTCGGCCTGGTCGGCGGCCTGCTCAACAGCCTGCACGCCCGGGTGCCGCTGACCGTGCCCGTCCGGATGACCACGGCGGGCATCCTGGCCGCGGTCGGCGAGGACGACCGGCCGACCACCGTGATCGGCGTCCCGTTCCACGCCGAGCTGCTGGCCGGTGCGGCCGCTCCCCCGCCGCTGCCGCAGCTGCGCCGGATGATCGTGGCGGGCGAGCTGGTCCGCCCCGGGCTGCCCGCCGCCTTCACCGCCCGGTACGGCGTGCCGCTGGGCACCATGTACGGGATGACCGAGCGCGGGGTGATCGCCACCGACCTGGACGGCACCCTGCACCCCGAGGCCGCGCCCGTCCACGGCACGGAGCTGCACGAGGACGGCGGCGAACTGCACATCGCGATGGCCGCCTCCCCGTACCCCGGCCTCGACGACCCGACCCGCTGGTCGGACGGCCGGCTGCACACCCGCGACGCCGGCCGGGTCGACCCGGCGACCGGCCGGGTCACCGTGCTCGGCCGGCGCGACTCCCAGGTCTCGATCGGCGGCCTCAAGGTCGACCTGAACGAGGTCGAGCACACCCTCGCCGCGCTGCCGGAGGTCCGCGAGGCCGTGGTGGTCTTCGCGGACGGCGCCATCGAGGCGTACCTGGCCACCGAGCGCGCCGACACCGCTGACACCGTCGGGGCCAACGGGGCCGACGGGGCCAACGACCGGGCGGACGCCGTCCGGGAGGCGCTGACCCGCGAGCTGGCCCCCTTCAAGCGGCCCCGGCAGCTCACCTTCCTCCCGGCGCTGCCCCGCACCGCCACCGGCAAGCTCGTCCGCGACACCGCCGCGCTGCGCGCCACCGCGGCCGCCGCCCCCTGATCCACCGCACCGCCCGCACCGAACCCCGACCCAGCACGAGGAGCACACCATGCAGGAGCGCATCCGCGCCTTCGTCCTCTCGACGCTCGCCGAGATGAACTACGACACCGACGGGGTCACCGGCGACACCGACCTCGGCCCGGCCGGCCTCGACCTCGAGTCGCTGGCGCTCGCCGAGCTGTCGGTCCAGGTCGAGGACGAGTTCGGGATCAAGTTCGACCTGGACGAGCTGGAGACCACCGCGCTGATGACCCTCGACCAGTTCACCGCCGACGTGGCCCGCCGGGTCGCCGCCGGTACCGCCACCGCGGCCACCGCCGGCAGCGCCGCGTGAGCACGCCCGTGCTGCCGGGCCGGGCCGAGGTCGTGCAGATGCTCGCGGCCTTCGGCCAGCGCCCCGGGAGCAGCGTGCCCGAGACCCTCGGCTCGCTCGAACTCACCTGGCTGACGGCCGAGTTCGAGCAGCGCTACGGCATCGAGCTGGAACTCTCGGACGAGCAGTTCGCGGCCGTCCGCACGGTGGACGACGCCGTCGCGGTGCTGCGCGCGGCCGTCCTCGCCGCCGCCCCGGCCGGGGCCGACGGGGCCGCCCGGTCATGAGTCCCAGCGCACCGCCGGCCGACCGGCCGGTGTTCACCGGCCTCGGGGTGCTCAGCGCCTTCGGCACCGGTCTCGCCCCGCTGGCGGCCGCCGCCGCCCGGGGCGGGACCGGCTTCGCCGAGGTGACCCGCTTCGACGTCGGCCGGCGCGGCACCCGGCGGGCGGCCCTGCTGCCCGACCCGCCGCCGCTCGCCGACGCGGTGCTCGGCGCCGTCGCCGACGCCTGCCGGCAGGCCGAACTGCCGTCCGGCGCACCGCTGTTGCTCGCCCTGCACAGCGACCTGGACACCCGCGGGACGGCCACCGCGGTGTCGTCCGGCGCCGCCGCCCTCGGCCTGGCCGGGGTGGCCCGGGTCTACACCGGCGCCTGCGTGGCGGCCGCCACCGCGGTGGCCGACGCCGCCGCCCTGGTCGGCTCCGGCCGCCACCCGCGGGTGGTGGTCGCGGCCGGGCACCTGGTGGAGCCGGGCGTCTTCGCGGCCTTCGACGCGGGCCGGGCCCTGGCCCGGGACGGCGAGCTGCGGCCGTTCAGCGCCGGGCGCAGCGGCACCCTGCTCGGGGACGCCGCGGTGGCCGTGGTGGTCGAGGCGGCGGACGCCGCCGCCGGGCGCGGCGCCCGTCCGCTGGCCCGGCTGGCGGGCTGGGGCCGCTCCGGGGACGCGCACCACGTGTGCCGTCCGCGGCCCGACGGCGCGGGCGTGGCCCGGGCCGTCCGGTCCGCGCTGGCCCGGGCCGGGGTCGATCCGTCCGAGGTGGACTACGTCAACGCCAACGGCACCGGTTCGCCGATGTCGGACCTGGCGGAGGCGCGGGCGCTGCGCGAGGTGTTCGGCGCGGGTCTGGACAGGCTGCCGGTGAGTTCCAGCAAGTCCGTGCACGGCCACGCCCTGGAGGCTTCCGCGCTGCTCGAACTCGCGGTCACCGTCGGGGTGTTGGGCGACGGCCAGCTCCCGGTCAACGCGGGCTGGCTGGGTCCGGACCCGGAGGTCGGGCTGGACCTGGTGCTGGGCCCCCGCGCGGACGCCCGTCCCCGCTGCGCGCTGAGCCTGAACTCGGCGTTCGGCGGCGCCAACACCGCACTCCTGGTGGCCGCCGCGTGAGCCCGCTGCGCACCCTCGCCACCGTCCACTGGCCGCCCGGCGAGCCGCCGCCCCCGCTGCCCGGCTTCTCGGCCTCGACCTTCAACCCGCTGGTCGCGGCCGTCGCCGAACGCTGCCTGGCGGCGGGCTACGGCGAGCCCGGGGAGCCGCGCCGCACCGGGTTGCTGCTGGCCAGCGCCGGGGGCGACCGGGCCACCGCGCTGGCCATCGACACCGGTGCCGCGGGGCACCGGATGCCGCCGCTGCTGTTCTTCCAGTCCAACCCGAACGCCGTCCTCGGGCACGTCGCCGCCCGCTGGGGCCTGACCGGCCCGGTCGTCGCGATCAGCCCGCCGGAGGCCGCCGGGCCCGGTGAAGTCCCGCCGGACGCCCTGGAGTTGGCCGCGCTGCTGCTGGCCGACGGCGACGCCGACCAGGTCCTGGTGATCGCCGCGGAGCAGGCCGAACCGGCCCGCGACGCCGACCCGGCCTGCGACGCCGACCGGGCGGGCGGCACCGACCGGGCCACCGCCGTCCTGGTCACCGCCGCCTGAGCCGCGCGCCCCCGCTTTCCGCCCCCCGTCCGTACGCGTCCCCGGACGCCGCACCGCACCCGCACGGCCAGCGCCGTGGTCCGTGGGAGGGATCCACACCGTGAGCATCCGCAGTATCCGCAGCCTCCTGGCGAACGACCCGGACGTCGGCGCCGGAAACGTGCTGACCAGCAGGATCGCCCTGGGCATCGGCCTCGACGACCCGCTGCTGACCTTCGACACCGCGGTGGACGACCACCCCGCCGGGGCGGCGCTCACCCTGCGCGAGGCCGACCGCGCCGTCCGGGCCCGGGCCGCCGCGCTGCACGCCCTGGGCGTCGGCCCGCGGGACGTGGTGGCGGTGTACGTGAGCGCCGCCGCCGACCAGGTGCTGTCGTTCCTGGCGCTGGCCCGGCTCGGCGCGATCCCGGCGCTGCTCAACCCCGGCGTGGAGGGCGAGCGCGCGGCCCGCTACATCGCCCGCCTCGGCGCCGTCGGCCTCCTCGCCGACCCCGCGCACCGGGCCGAACTGGCCGGGTACGACCCGGCGGCCCCGGTGCTCGCCGACGCCGCCGGCCTCGGCTCCGCCGACCCGGACGCGGCGCCCGCCCCCTACCGGCACCACGCGGACGACCCGGTGGCGATCACCCACTCCTCCGGCACCACCGGGATGCCCAAGGCCGTGGTGCACTCGCACGCGAGCCTGTACGCGTCGATCCGGCACCGGGCCGCGCTGCCCCGCCCGCAGGGCATCGACCGGGTGCTCAGCGCGCTGCCCGCCGCGCACGCCGCGACCCTGATCGCGCTCAACCTGGCGCTCAGCTTCGACTCCCGGCTGCACCTGATCTCGCAGCAGACCGGCCCGGCCGTGCTGGACGCGATCGAGCAGTGGCAGCCGCAGAGCGTGTTCGGCTTCGCCACCACCTGGGCCGACCTGGCCCGGCAGGACCTCTCGGCCCGCGACCTGTCCTCGGTCGGCCTGTGGTGGAACACCGGCGACTGCGCGCACGAGGCGCACATCCGCCGCCTGATCGCCCGGGGCTCGCGCGAGAGCGTCACCCGCGAGGGCCGCGGCCGCC
This sequence comes from Kitasatospora sp. YST-16, assembly GCF_026802215.1. Lineage (NCBI taxonomy): Bacteria > Bacillati > Actinomycetota > Actinomycetes > Kitasatosporales > Streptomycetaceae > Kitasatospora > Kitasatospora sp. YST-16. The sequence goes on along the minus strand of NZ_CP113837.1, from coordinate 6,864,492 downwards.
TGCCGGGCTCGGTGTTCGTCGACGGCCTGGGCTCCTCCGAGATGGGCCACTCGCACTTCCACATCACCCACGCGCCGGGCACCGAGAAGTACGGCCGCTGCGTGGGCCGCCCGCACACCTTCGTGGACTGCGAGGTGGTCGGCCCGGACGGCGAGCCGCTCGGCCCCGGCGAGGTCGGCGAACTGGCCACCGCCTCACCGACGTTGGCGCTCGGCTACTGGAACGACTCGGTCACCACCCACCGCACCCGGCTGCGCGGCCGCTTCCTCACCGGCGACCTGATGTACCGCGACGAGGACGGCTACTACTACCACGTGGACCGGCTGGTGGACGCGGTCGACCTCGGCGGCGGCCGGCGGCTGTACACCGCGATGTCCGAGGAACGGGTGCTGGCCCGCGTCCCCGAGGTGCTGGACTGCACCGTGGTCGCCTTCCGCGACGGCGACCGGGTGGTCACCGACGTGCTGCTGCTCCTCGCCGACGGCGCCGACCCGGCCGCCGACCGCACCGCCGAGGTGCTGGCCGCGCTCGACGGGCCCACCGCCGCGACCGTCCGCTCGGTCCTGGTGGTCGGCGACGAGGACCTGCCGCTCGGCCCGACCGGCAAGGTCCGCAAGGTCCTGCTGCGCGAGCGCCACCTCGCCGCGATGACCTCGGCGGCCGCCCGATGACCCGGGTCGGACGGCCGGGCGCCGTCGTCACCGGCATCGGGATGGTCACCTCGCTGGGCCGCAAGCCCGGCGAGGTGTTCGAGGCGCTGGCCTCCGGGCTCAGCGGCATCACCGCCGTCCCCGAGGGCCACGTCGCGCACGGCTGGCTGACCGCCGCCGGGATCGCCCCGCACGTCGACGGCCGCGAGGTGCTGCCGCCGACCGAGACCCGCTGCGTCGACCGCTTCGCGCTGCTGGCCCTGGCCGCCGCGGACGACGCGCTGGCCGACGCCGCCCTGGTGGTCGGCCGCGACGTCGACGCCCGCCGCACCGCCGTGGTGCTGGGCACCGGCGGCGGCGGCCTGGAGACCTACGAGCAGCAGGCGGTCCGCCGCCGGGAGCGCGGCCGCCCCGGCGTCAGCCCGTACCTGCTGCCCGGGATGCTCTCCAACATGGCGACCGCCCGGGTGGCGATCAAGCACGGCATCCGGGGCTTCAGCACCGCGATCGTGACGGCCTGCGCGGCCGGCGCCCAGGCGGTGGCCGAGGGACTGCGGCTGATCCGGGCCGGCGACGCGGACGTGGTGGTGTGCGGCGGGACGGACGCCTCGCTGCACCCGACGATCATCTCCGCCTTCGCCAACGCCCGTGCGCTGTCCCAGGGTTGGGACGACCCGGCGCAGGCGTCCCGGCCGTTCGACGCCCGCCGCAACGGCTTCGTGCTGGGCGACGGCAGCGCCGTCCTGGTCCTGGAGAGCGCCGAGCACGCGGCGGCCCGCGGCGCGACCGGGTACGCCGAGCTGATCGGCTGGGGCTCCAGCACCGACGCCCACCACCCGACCATGCCCCGCCCCGACGGCGCGGGCGCCGCCGACGCGATGCGCGCCGCCCTCGCCAACGCCGGGCTGGACCCGTCCGACATCGGCTACGTCAACGCGCACGGCACCGGCACCAAGCTCGGCGACATCGCCGAATCGGCCGCGCTGAACGCGGTGTTCGGCGCGCACCGGCCCGCCGTCAGCTCCACCAAGGGCGCCACCGGCCACCTGCTGGGCGCGGCCGGCGCGGTGGAGGCCGCCGTCACCGCGCTGGCCGTGGCCCGCGGCCTGCTCCCGCCGACCCTCAACCTGGACGAGCCCGACCCGGCCTGCGACCTGGACCACGTCCGCGGCGCCGCCCGGCCGGTCCGGCTGCGGGCCGCGCTCAGCAACGCGTTCGCGTTCGGCGGCCACAACACCAGCCTGGTCTTCGGCCCGACGCCGACCGGCACCGTCAAGTAGGCCCCTCGCGGCCCGCTCCCTCCGCCTTCGACTCCCCCTCAGGAGCCCCGTCTTGTCGATCCAGACGATCACCCACGTCGAGTACCACTGCGCGGACGCCGCGCAGAGCGCCACCGAACTCCAGCGCGGCTTCGGCTTCCGGCGCGACGCCGAGCAGCCGGTGTGGAAGCCCGGGGTGCGGTCCGTCCACCTGCACCAGGGCAGCATCCGGCTGCGGCTGCACTCCAGCGAGAACACCGACCACCCGGTGGCCCGCTACGTCGAACGGCACGGCGAGGGCGTCGCCGTGCTCGCGCTCGGCTGCACCGACCCTCAGGACGCCCTGGAGCGGGCCGAGCGGCACGGCGCCGAGGTGCTGGACCGGGACGGCGCCCTGGTCGCCGGGTTCGGCGACACTGCGCTGCGGTTCGTCCCGCTGCCGGACGGCGCCCCGGGCCCGGCCGGCGGCGAACTGCTGGACGCCCTCGACCACGTCGCGATCTGCGTGCCCGCCGGGCAGCTCGCCGCGTCCGTCCGGTTCTGCGAGGCCGCGCTCGGCATGCGGCTGATCTTCGGCGAGTACATCGAGGTCGGCGAGCAGGCGATGGACTCCAGCGTGGTGCAGAGCCCCTCCGGGGACGTCACCTTCACCCTGATCGAGCCGGACACCGGCCGCCGGCCCGGCCAGATCGACACCTTCCTCGCCGACCACGACGGCGCGGGCGTCCAGCACCTGGCGCTGCGCACCGGCGACATCGCCACCGCCGTCCGCACCGCCCGCGCGCACGGCGTCGAGTTCCTCACCACCCCCGGCACCTACTACGACGGCCTGGCCGAGCGGCTCGGCGGCACCGCGATCCCGGTGGAGACGCTGCGCGAGCTGGACGTGCTGGTCGACCAGGACCACGGCGGCCAGCTGTTCCAGATCTTCGCCCGCTCGACCCACCCCCGGCGGACCTTCTTCCTGGAGCTGATCGAGCGCCAGGGCGCGGGCACCTTCGGCACCGCCAACATCAAGGCCCTGTACGAGGCCGTCGAGCGCCAGCGCGCCACCGCCTCCGCCTGACCCCGCCCCCGACCGCCCCTCCGAGGAGGCACGCCCCGTGACCACCGTGACCGAGTTCGAGCTGACCGCGGCCGAGACCGCCCTGCTGCCCACCCCCGAGGAGGTGGCCGGCTACCGCGAGCACGGCTGGTACCTCTCCGGGAAGCTGTTCACCGACCAGGAGATCGACACCCTCCAGGCCGCCACCGACGCCTACTACGAGGGCCACCGCGACCGCACCCTCGCCGTCCGGCCGCCGAACCTGGCCGCCTGGGAGCCCGCGCACGGGCCGGTCCAGCGGCACAACGACTACGTGCACCACGAGAGCGACGCGATCGCCGCGATCCTGCGCAAGCCGCTGGTCGGCGCCGTGGCCGCGGTGCTCGCCGGGGCCGAGGAGATCCGGATCTTCCAGTCGACCCTGATCCTCAAGCCGCCGGTGCCCGGCGAGCCCTCCAACCAGGTGCCGTGGCACTTCGACAAGCACTACTGGCACACCTCCACCTCGGAGGACATGCTGACCGCCTTCATCCCGTTCCACGACTGCGGGGTGGAGAACGGCACCATCACCATGGTCGACGGCAGCAACCGCTGGCAGGAACTCCCCTCCCGGGAGGACGCCACCCGGCACTTCGCCCAGCGCGACCGCTCCGAACTGGAGTCGATCCTCGCCGCCAACGCCGCCCACAACGGCGCCGAGGTCCGCAAGGTCCCGGTGGTCATCCCGAAGGGGCACGTCAGCTTCCACCACTGCCGCACCTACCACGGCAGCGGCGCCAACCTGGCCGACTTCCCGCGCCGGGCGATCTCGCTGCACCTCCAGGACGGCGCCAACGAGTACCGGCACGCCACCCGCCCGGACGGCACCGCCGCCTCCTACAACCACGACGTGCTGGTCCGCCGCACCGCCGACGGCCGCCCCGACTACGCCGACCCCGAGATCTGCCCGGTGATCTGGCGGGGAGCCCGGTGACCCGGCCGGTGACCCGGCACGATCCGACCGACCTGGGTACCCCCGCCGGGCGCTACCGGATGCTGCGGCTGATCCGCGGCTTCGAGGAGCTCGCCCTCGGCCTGGTGAGGTCCAAGGAGATCACCGGCGGCATCCACCCCTACATCGGGCAGGAGGCGGTGGCGGTCGGCGTCTGCGCCGCGCTGCGCCCGCAGGACCGGATCACCTCCACCCACCGGGGCCACGGCCACGTGCTCGCCAAGGGCGCGGCCCCGGACCGGCTGCTGGCCGAACTCCTGGGCCGCACCGGCGGGTTGAACCGGGGCCGGGGCGGCTCGATGCACGCCGCGGACTTCTCGCTCGGCATCCTGGGCGCCAACGGCATGGTCGGCGCGGGCGGCGCGATCGCGGTCGGCGCCGCCTGGGCCGCCCGGCAGGCCGGCGAGGACCGGGTCGCCGTCGCGTTCTTCGGCGACGGCGCGCTCAACCAGGGCGTCCTGCTGGAGTCCTTCAACCTGGCCGCGATGTGGCGGCTGCCGGTGCTGTTCGTCTGCGAGAACAACGGCTACGCCACCACGCTGCCGGCCGCCACCGCGGTCGCGGGCAGCGCCACCGGCCGGGCCGCCGCCTTCGGGATCCCCGCCGCCGAGGTGGACGGGATGGACACCGAGGCCGTCCGCGCGGCGGCCGCCGCGGCCGTCGAGCGGGCGGCGAACGGCGGCGGCCCCGGCTTCCTCGAGTGCCGCACCTACCGCTTCGAGGGCCACCACACCATGGAACGGCTGATGAGACTGCGCTACCGCACCCCCGAGGAGGTCGCCGACTGGCGCACCCTCGACCCGCTGCCGCGCGCCGCCGCCCTCCTGCCGCCCGGCCTGGCCGGGCAGTTGGACGCCTCGGTCGCCCACCAGCTGGACGCCGCACGGGAGTTCGCGCTCGGCTCCGAACACCCTTCGCCGGAAGGCGCGTCGGACCACCTGTACGCGGACGGGCTGCGCCCCAGGGCGGGGGCGTCGGCATGAGGCTCTCCTACACCAAGGCCCTCAACCGGGCGCTCACCGACGCGCTCGCCGCCGACCCGGCGGTCTGCGTGTTCGGCGAGGACATCGGCGCCGGCCTGGCCGGCCCCACCCTCAACCTGCTGGACCGGTTCGGCTCCGGCCGGATCGTCGACACCCCGCTCTCCGAGCAGGCGTTCACCTCGATGGCGATCGGCGCCGCACTGACCGGGCGGCGGCCGGTGATCGAGTTCCAGATCCCCTCGCTGCTGTTCCTGGTCTTCGAGCAACTCGTCAACCAGGCCCACAAGTTCTCGCTGATGACCGGCGGCCAGGCCAGTGTCCCGCTGACCTGCCTGGTGCCGGGCTCCGGCTCCCGGGACGGCTGGGCCGGGCAGCACTCCGACCACCCGTACGGCCTGTTCGCGCACGCCGGGGTGAAGACCGTCGTCCCGGCCACCCCCACCGACGCCTACGGGCTGCTGCGCTCGGCGATCGCCGACCCGGACCCGGTGGTGGTGTTCGCCCCGGCCGCCGCCCTGCCGGTGCGGGAGACCGTCACCTGGGAGCTGGCGCCGATCCCGCTCGGCCGGGCCCGGATCCACCGCGAAGGCACCGACGTCACCGTGGTCGCCGTCGGCCACCTGGTGCACGACGCGCTGGCGGTCGCCGAGGAACTCGCCCCGGAGGTCTCGGTCGAGGTGTTCGACCCGCGCACCCTGCACCCCTTCGACTGGACCGCGCTGGCCGCCTCGCTGGAGCGCACCGGGCGGCTGGTCGTCATCGACGACTCCAACCGCAGCTGCGGCATCGGCGCCGAGATCCTCGCCACCGCCGCCGAGGAGATGCGCCTGCTCGCCCCGCCCCGGCGGATCACCCGGCCGGACGGCACCGTGCTGCCGTTCGCCCCCGCGCTCGACCGCGCCCTGCAACCGCACCGCGACCAACTCCGCGACGCCATCCGCGCGGTGACGAAGCAGCGGATCCCGACGCCCCCGCACGACGAGGACCGGGGCCGTTGAACCTGACCGCCGAACTCACCTCCCTCAGCCCAGCGCTGCGCTCCGCCCTGGCGGCGTCCGGCGACGACCGGATCTTCTACGACCTGGCCGGCATCACCCGCTGCTACCGCGCGCTGCAGGACGAACTCCCGGGCGTGGCAATCCGGTTCGCCATGAAGGCGTGCCCGGTGGACGAGGTGCTGGCCGAACTCGCCACGCTCGGCGCCGGTTTCGACGCCGCCAGCCCGAACGAGATCGTCCAGGCACTGCGCACCGGCACCGCGGTCGAGCAGGTGCACTACGGCAACACCGTCAAGTCGGACCGGGGCATCGCCGAGGCCCACCGCCTGGGCATCCGGGACTTCGCCACCGACAGCCTGGCCGACGTCGCCGCGATCGCCGAACACGCCCCGGGCGCCCGGGTGTTCTGCCGCCTGGCGACCAGCGGCGAGGGCGCGCTCTGGGGCCTGAGCCGCAAGTACGGCTGCTCGGCCGCGGACGCCGTCCGGGTGATGTCCGCCGCCCGGGACGCCGGACTGACCCCGGCCGGGCTCTCGGTGCACGTCGGCTCGCAGCAGCTGACCTCCGGGGCCTGGGCCGCCGCCTTCGACCTGCTCGCCGACGTCATGGTCGAGCTGGAACGGGACGGCATCCGGCTCGGCCACGTCAACCTCGGCGGCGGCCTGCCCGCCCTCGGCTACGCCGACCGGTACGGCACCGCCCTGGAACCGCCGCTCGACGACATCTTCGGCACCGTCCGGCAGGGCATCGACCGGCTGCGCCGACTGCACGGCGGCCGGCTGGACTTCGTCCTGGAGCCCGGCCGCCACCTGGTCGCCGACCAGGGCGCGATCCGCACCCACGTCTACCGGCTGACGGACCGTCAGCAGCCGGACGGCGAGCGGGAGCACTGGCTCTACCTGGGCTGCGGCAAGTTCAACGGCCTGTACGAGATGGACCAGGTGCAGTACCGGCTGGTCTTCCCGACCCATCCGGACGAGGACCGCGTCCCCGCCGTGATCGCCGGCCCGACCTGCGACAGCGACGACACCTTCCCGCACGGCGGCGCCACCGGCCTGGTGCCGGTGCCCCGGGCGGCGGCCTCCGGCGACCCGGTGTGGATCCTCTCCACCGGTGCGTACGCGGTCAGTTACCTCACCCAGGGGTTCAACGGCTTCGACCCGCTGCCCTGCACGGTGCTCCCGGCCGGGGCCTGACCCGGCCGGGCTCAGGGTCGGCGCCGGTCGCCGGTGCCCGCCCGGCAGATCAGGATCTGCTTGGGCGAGGCGCCGGTGAACGGGGAGCGGTCGTAGTCCCCGTGGCGCTCCAGCACGTCGAGGCCGGCCAGCCGGCACAGGGCGAGCAGTTCCTCGGGGAAGAAGCAGCGCATGCTGACCTTCTTGGTCCGGACGGTGGCGCCCTCGCGCAGGTAGTCGAGGGTGAAGTGGAGCACCTGGGTGGCGGCGTCGTAACCGGTGGCCGCGCGCACCTCCAGCTCGGCGCCGTCCAGGTCGGTGACCGACTTGTGCCGGTAGGGCGCGTCGGGGCGCCGGGCGAGCTTGGCCGGGGAGGGGTTGAAGACGTCCAGCACCAGCGTGCCGTCCGGGCGCAGCGCGTCCCGGGCCGAGGTGAGGAAGGCGAGCACGGAGTCCAGGTCGTGCAGGTGCTGCATCGCGTTGGTGGCGGAGAAGACCAGGGCGAAGCGGCGGTCGGTGCGGATGTCGCGGCAGTCCTGTTCGAGCCACTCGACGGGCAGGCCCTCGGCGGCGGAGCGGCGGCGGGCCAGGGCGAGCATGCTGGGCATCACGTCGAGGCCGGTGACGTCGACGCCCGCGCGGGCGATCGGCAGGGTGATCCGCCCGGTGCCGCAGGCCACCTCCAGCACCGGGCCGCCGGCCCGGACGGCCTGCTCCAGGAAGAACGGGACGTCGTGGTCGCGGGTGGCGAACTCGCGGTCGTAGAACTCCGCGTCGTCGTACACGGCCAGGTCCTGCAGCGGTTTCATCGGGCGTTCTCCGGGGCGGGGACGGCGGCGGGGGCGGCGATGGGTGCGGTGGCGGGCGCGAAGGGGGCGGCGAGGCTGGTGAGGACGGAGCCGGTCCAGGGGGTGTCGCCGAAGACGGTGGCCGGGATCGCGAGCAGCCCGTGTTCGGCCAGCAGGGTCTCGGCCGGGGTCTCCACCGGGAAGAAGTAGTTGCCGGGGCTGGTGCGGGCGGCCTCGGGGATCCCGGCGCGGACGGCGTCGGGCAGGCGGGCCAGGAGCCGTTCGGCGCGGTCGGCCAGCGCGGCGGCGACCTGCCGGGGGGTGTCCGGGTGGTCGGACAACAGGCTTTCGGCCAGCCGGAGTTGATCCTGACTGGGCGGGTCGCCCCGGAAGGCTTCGGCCGCGGCGGTGTCGTCCGGGCCGAGCAGGACGATGCCGAAGCTGCGGGGGTGCAGCCAGCCCTTGGTGACCGAGTGCAGCAGGACGGCCCGGCCGGTCTCCAGCAGCCGCCGGGTGCCGGGGGCGAACGGGGTGTCCAGGTCGTAGACGGCGTCGATCAGCAGGCGGCGGTGCGCGGAGCGCTCCAGCCAGCCGGTCAGATCGGCGCACTCGGCGTCGGTGAGGTGGCGGCCGAGCGGCTTGCTGGGGTTGGCCAGCAGCAGGTACTCGGGGCGCTCGCCGTCCGGCGGGTCCGACGGCAGGTCGGGGGCGGGCAGGGTCGGGTAGCTGCCGGGGTCGAGTCCGGCGGCGCGGGCCAGCTCGAAGTAGACCGGGTACACGTCGGCGGGCAGCCAGAGCCGGGCGCCGGTGGCGCGCAGGTGCCGGAACAGCAGTTCGAGGCCGTGCCGGACGCCGCGGCCGACCATGGCGCGGCGCGACCACGGCTCGGGCAGGCCGTAGCGGCGCAGCCAGGCGCGGGCCAGGTCGCACCGGTACGCCGTACGGGTCTCGTCCCCGTCCGCCGGTTCGGGGCGCAGCGGGGCGAGGGCCCGGTAGACGTTGGTCTCGGCGGCGTCCAGCAGGGACGGGTCGGCGGCGAGCTGCTGCTGCCGGTACGCCTGGAACTCGTCGAACCTCATGCCGGCGCGCCTTCCGCAGTGGGACGAGCCGTCATCGGCAGGGCCGTCACCGGGAGGGCGCCGGGCCGGAGGATCTCGCTGGCCCGGTCCTCCAGGGAGGCGTAGCAGCGGCCGTCGGCCAGGACGTTCCAGCTGCGGGCGACGCCGTGGGTGCGTTCCCAGAGCAGGCTGGGTTCGGTGTAGGCGGCGATCCGCAGCGGGCGGCCGTCCCAGCTGCCGTCGAAGACCGGGGCGCCCCAGGGCAGGCTGCTCGTCCCGGTGAAGCCGTGCCGTTCGGCGAAGCCGGTGACGACGGAGAGCGAGACCTGGTGGTCGCGGCTCCAGCGGTTGGCGGCGTGGTCGTGGTAGAGCGATTCGGTGCTGGTGGAGACGTAGAGCTCCTTGAAGCAGACCTCCTCCACGCCGTGGGCGACGGCCCAGGACAGGTAGGCGCCGACGCCCTCCTGGTCGGCGACGCCGCCGTGCTGGAGCACGCAGATCAGCCGCAGCCGCAGTCCGGGCCAGCGGTCGCGGCCCGCGCGCCAGGTGTCGGCGACCTCGGCGACCGGGGTGCGCAGGGACATCAGCCGTTCGCTGATGTCGTCGTCCTGGTGGTGCCGGGAGACGGCCAGCACGCTCAGTCCGGCGGCGGCCAACTCGGCCAGCCGGTCGGCCCGTTCGGCGGGGGCGAGCTTGGCCAGGGTGTGCGCGTTGCTGATCAGGACGGTCTTGGGGAAGGCGGCGGCGCAGGCGGCGACCAGACGCAGCTGCTGGTCGAAGGGGAGCAGGGTGGGTTCGCCGCCGCCGGTGATCACGGCCCGTTCGGCGCCCGCCGTGCGGCCGCGCTCCAGCCAGGCGGTGACGGTGTCCCACGGGACCCGGGCGGGGGGCTGGTCGCTGGAGATGGAGGCGGCGGAGAAGCAGAACGCGCACTTGGCCTGGCAGGCGGCGGCCACCGGCAGGACCGAGACCGAGCGCGGCCGCAGGTCGGCGTAGGCGGCCAGGTCGGGGTTGAGCCGCAGCGAGGCGGCCATCGCGTCCTCGACGGTGGTCGGGCGCAGGGTGATCCGCCCGTCCGGTTCCGTGGCGGGCTCGTGGACGGCCGCCAGCCGGATCCGGTCCCGGTGCAGTTCCGCGCCGAGGCCGGTGGCGGTGTTGGGCCGCAGCTCGGCGGGGTCGACCGCGGTCTCCAGCACCAGCAGCCGGTCGCCCGGTATCGCCAGCCGCTCCAGCAGGCGGCCCGCCTTGGCGGTGCCGATGCCCAGTTCCGCGCGGGTCAGCAGGTGGAACCGGTCCGGGAAGGTGCTCTCCGGGATGCCGGCCTTGCCGTAGGCGAGCGCGTACTTGTCGAATCCCCGGGCGAAGTTCGACAGCACGATGACGTGGAAGCGCTGGTCGGTGCGGTTCATCCCGCCATCATGCCTCCGACCGCGCCGCCCGGGGAACGGCATTTGTCCTGCTGGCGCCGTTGCCGGGCCCGCCGCGGGCGCCGTTGCGGGCGCCCGCGGCGGGTGTCGGGTTCCGGCCGGACGTCAGGAGACGTTGACGTTGACGTCGTCGAGCACGAACGAGGTCTGCTTGGTGTAGTCCTCGGTGCCGGTGAACTTCAGCGTCACGCTCTGGCCCGCGTAGGCGGCCAGGTTGACGGTGCGCTGCTGGTAGCCGGCGGCCGCGTTGGTGTTGTTGTAGCCGGCCACGGTGGTGCCGTTGGCGGTGACGGTGAGGGTGTCGAAGACCGTGGTGGTGGAGGAGGCGCTGTCGATGTGCAGCCAGAAGCTCAGGTTGTAGTTGCTGCAGCCCGCGGGGAGGGTGACGGTCTGGGCGAGGGTGTCGGTGTTGGCGGCGCCGTAGCCGTCGAGCCAGGCGTCGTAGCTGCCGCTGTGGGCGGGCTCGCTGGAGCTGGAGTTGATGGTGCTGCTGCCGCCGCTGTTGGTCTCGGTCCAGCCGGAGGTGGAGCCGGTCTCGAAGCCGGGGTTGGTGATCAGCTGGGCGGCGGTGCAGCCGGTGCCGCCGCCGGCCGGGTTGACCGTCCAGGTGAAGGCGGCGGTGGCGGACGGGCCGGTGGAGTCGGTGGCCTTGGCGGTGACGCTGTAGCTGCCCGCGGTGGTCGGGGTGCCGCTGATCAGGCCGGTGGTGGCGTTGACGGTCAGTCCGGCGGGCAGGCCGGTGGCCGAGTAGGCGAGGGTGCCGCCGGCGGTGTCGGTGGCGGCGAGCTGCAGGCTGGTGGCGGTGCCGGCGGTGGCGGTGCGGGTGCCGGGGTTGGTGAGCGAGACGCTGCCGGTGGTGCCGCCGCCGCTGCCCTGGGCGAGCCAGGCGGTGGCGTTCAGGGCGAGGGCGGCGTCGGTGCCGGCCGGGTCGTCCCAGCCGTTGTAGAGGGTGTTGCCGGACTGGCCGGTGCCGTCGTCGATCGGCGAGGAGTCGCCCCAGATGGCGACCCGGCCGCTGCCGAAGGTGGAGGTGGCGAAGGCGGCGCCGGTGCTGCCGCTGTAGCCGGTGCGGTAGAGCAGGCCCTTGACGTTGGGGTTGTCGGCGGGCTTGAGGGTGAAGGTGGTGCCGTTGCGGATGATCGAGCCGGTGACCTTCCCGAACGGGCCGTTGAGCACCGGGTCGGTGCTGTCGGTGATGGCGCGCGGGTTGTCGGTGGTGATGTTCAGCAGGTCGACGGAGAAGCCGAACGGGTCGGTGCTGTCGACGCTGTTGGTGGTGAGCAGGTCGTTGATGATGGCCGGGGAGTCCCAGCCGTCGTTGTTGCGGTCGCTCTGGGTGTGGTCGGAGATCAGGAACAGGCCGCCGCCGTTCTGGACGAACTTCATCACGGCGGTCTTCTCGGCGTCGCTGAGCCGGATGTTGGGCTCGGGCAGCACGAACTCGTCGAAGTTGGCGAGGTCGAGCGCGCCGCCGGTGCCGTAGGTGATGGTGTTGCCGGCCGGGAGGGTCTTGAGGCTGTAGTTGCCGGTCTTCTGCAGGGCGACGCCCCAGGCGGAGATGGCGCCGGTCCAGGAGGTCTCGGTGCTGGGGTTGGCGTTCTGGGCGAGCGGGTCGGGCTGGCTGGTGGAGATGATCCAGTCCGCGTTGCCGGCGGTCTCGCCCTTGGTGTTGTCGAACAGCACCCGCTTGGGGGTGGCGACGGCCGCGGTGGTGGCGGTGGTCGCCGCGGCCGCGCCGGGCGACGGGACGGTCGCGGCCATGGCGGCGAGCACCAGGCCGGTCGCGGCGAGGGCGGCCGGACGGGCGGCCTTCGAAGCCCTGATCATCTGTTGATCTCCTCGTACCGTGGTTGGGGCGTCACTGGGGTGCGCCTACGCGCGTAGGCACGACACGTGCACGTGCCGGTGCACCCGGGTGCTACGCGCGTAGGTGCGCGGGACACCGTCCCATGGTGGGGTAATCGGAGCTTGAACGGAACACGTCGAGTCGGCGCGGTGTCAGCTGACCCGGAATCAACACATCCCGGAGCGACGGGGCGCGGACGGCGGAGTGCCCGCCGCGGGTGCTCAGGCACACCTGCGACGGGCACTCCTGGGGCGGCCGGTCCACCAACCGTCCGCCCCGGCTCGGAAGGCGGCCGGGTCAGCCGGTCGCGGTGAGGCGGAAGGACTGGGCCGGGCCGCCGGTGCAGGTCCACTGCTGGAGGCGGGCGCCGTCGGCGGTGGAGACGTCGGTGACGTCCAGGCACTTGCCGCTGTTGCGGTTGACCAGCGTCCAACTGCCGTCGGTCCGCTGGACGGGCTTGAACTGCTGGTTCGCGCCGCCGGACCACTGCCAGGTCTGCAGCTCGGCCCCGTCCGCGGTGGCCGCCCCGGTGACGTCCAGCACCTGGGCGGCCGCGGCGGCGTTGCGGTTGGTGACCCGGTAGTAGCCGCTGTCGGTGGGGGTGAACTGCCACTGCTGGTTGGCGCCGGTGCCGCAGGTCCACTGCTGGACGGCGGTGCCGTTGGCGGTGCCCCAGCCGGTGGCGTCCACGCACTTGCCGGAGTTGGCGTTGGCCAGCGCGTACCAGGCCGCGCTGTCGACCGTGCCGCCCGTGCTGCCGCCGCCGGTGGGCGCGCCGGGCCAGGTGAAGGTGGCGACCGCGCCGGCCGGGAGGTCGTAGACCAGGGAGCGGCCGCCGTCGCTGATCGAGAAGTGCTGGGAGCCGCCGGTGGCGTTGAGCACCACCGCGCCGCGCGAGCCGTCCGGGTTCAGGAAGGCGACGTCCTGCAGGCCGCCGCTGCCCTGGCTGGTGGAGCCGATCCGGTGGGCGCCCGGCTGGGCGAACTTCGAGACGTGCCCGAGCACGTAGTACTCGGCGTTCTTGCGGTACGTGCCGCCGCTGACCTCCAGCACGCCGTTGCAGGTGGTGGAGCAGTTGCCGTACTGCGGGCCGCCGTTGGCGTCCAGCGCGACGTTCCACAGCACGGCGGTGCGGCCGCCGCTGCGCAGGTTGCGGATGACCAGGTTCTCGGTCTGCCACTTCAGCGTGTTGCTGAAGGTCTGCGCGGGGGTGGCGGAGTCGGTGCCGGTGCACTCGGTGAAGAACACCGCCTTTCCGGTGGCCGCGACCTGCTGCTCGGCCTCCGGCTGCCCGCCGTAGCAGTGGAACGCGGCGCCCTTGAGCCGGGCCACCGAGGCGTCCTGGGAGAGCACGCCCAGCGGGAAGGCGGTGTCGTCCCAGTTGTGGTCGTAGGCGTAGAGCTCGGTGGGCAGGCCCGCGGCGGTCAGCTTGCCGTCCAACACCTTGACGAAGTCGGCCTGTTGGGCGGCCGTCATCCCGGTCGAGGGGTAAGTGGTCTGGAACTTGGGCTCGTTGGCCACCGTCAGGTCGCTGATCGGGGCGCCGGCCGCGCCGTACGCCTGGATCGCCTTGACCAGGTAGTCGGCGAAGTCGCCGTAGTTCTCCGGCTTCAGGCTGCCGCCGTTCAGCGAGTTCGAGGTCTTCATCCAGGCGGGCGGCGACCACGGGGTGCCCATGATCCGGATGTTCGGGTTGACCGCGCGGGCCTGGGTGATCGCGGGCAGGATCTCCTGCTGGTCGCGGGCGATCGAGAACGCGCCCTTGGTGTCCTCGTACGAGTAGAACGGCAGGTGGGAGACGAAGTCGGAGGCGCCGAGCGGCTGGCGCAGGTAGTTCAGGCCGATGCCGCCGCCCGCGGTGGAGAACAGGTCGTTCATCAGCGCGGCCCGGGTGGTGGCCGACAGGCCCGCCACCAGGTGCGCGGAGGACTCGGTGAACGCGGCGCCGAAGCCGACCAGCGGCTGCTGCACGTCGGCCGCGTCGATCGAGATGTCCTGGGCCTGCGGGGAGGTGGCGGAGAACGGGACGGACGCGGCCTGGGCGAGGCGGCTGCTGCCGTCGGCGGTGGTGATCCAGACCTGGGCGGTGGTGTCGGCGGCCCGGGCGGCCGTCCCGCCGACGGTGGCCAGGCCGGCGGCGGCCAGGGCGAGCGCCACGGCGGCGCGGGCGGAGCGGGCGGCGCGGTGCGGTCCGTGCATGGGGCGGCTCCTCGGGTGGGGGTCCTGCGGTGGGGGTGGCGGTGCGGGGGTGGCGGTGCGGGGGCGGTGCGCGCGGAGGGTCGGGGCTGCGCGCGCACCGCCGGGCGGGGGCGGTTCAGCGGTAGAGGCGGACGTCCGCGAGGCTCCACCAGTGGGGGGCGGTGGCGGTGCCGGTGATCCGCAGGTAGCGGGCGCGGGTGTCGCGCGGCAGGTCGACGGTGGTCAGCTGGCCGGTGCCGGGCCCGTCCGCCAGGGGGTGCCAGCGGGTGCCGTCGTCGCTCGCCTCGATCTTCCAACTCCGGGCGTAGTCACCGAGGTTGTCGCCGCTGTCCAGGGCGATCCGGTCGAAGGCGGTGCGCCGCCCGAGGTCGAGCTGCAGGTACTGGCCGGGGGTCTGGGCCGTTCCGCTGGACCACCGGGTGGAGCCGTCCGCGTCGATCGCCGCGCGGGCGTCGGCGGCGGCCGGGAGGGCGGTGGCGGTGGCGCCGGTGAGCGGGACCTCGCGCCGGTCCGGCTTCGGCGCACCGGACTCGGACCACCGGAAGGTGGCCAGCGCGCCGCCGGGCAGCGTGTACGCGAAGCTCTGCCCGCCGACCGCGACCGCGAAGTCGCGCGGCGCGTCGTTCTCGTTGTGCACCACCAGCACGGTCGAACCGTCCGGGTCGGTGAACGCGACGTCGGTCAGCTGCCCGTTCCAGCCCGGCGTGCCGAAGCTGGTGCTGGCGATCCGGACGGCGCCGGGGCGGACGAACTTCGACAGGTGGCCGATCGTGTAGTACTCGGCGCCGGTGGTCACGCTGTGGTCGTCGTGCACGGTCAGCAGCGCGGTGCAGGTGCCGCAGCCGCCGTTGTGCGGGCCGTCGTGCTCGTCCAGCGCGATGTTCCAGTTGAGCACGGACCTGGCCCAGTTGCGGGTCGCGCCGACGGTCAGGTTCCGGGCGTGCCAGGTCAGCGTCCCGCGGAAGGTCTGCGCGGGGGTGTCGGTGGGGCCGTGCGAGCCGGAGCACTCGGTGAACCAGATGCCCTTGTCCGGGTGCGCGTCGTGCAGCGCGCTCTGCGCGGCCGGGTCGCCCGCGTAGCAGTGGTAGGCCGTCCCGGCCAGCCACTGGGCGGCGTCGCTGTCCAGCAGCCGGTACGGGTAGTCGGTCTCGGGGTCCTCGCCGGGCGGGGTGTTCTTCACGTCGTCGGGGTGGGTGGCCCAGTTGTGGTCGTAGCCGAGGATCTTCGTCCGCGGGCTGGCCTTCTTCAGCAGCGGCCCGAGCGCCTCGACCACCTTCTCCTCCTGCTCGGCCGTCAGGTCGGTGCCCGGGTACGCATTGGGCTTGCGGTTCTGCGGCTCGTTCTGCACCGTCAGGTAGTCGACCGGGACGCCGGCCGCCGCGTACGCCTGCACGAACTTCACCAGGTAGCGGGCGTACGCGTCGTACACCGCCGGGTCGTCCTTGAGCTTCCCCTCCAGCAGCGAGTCGCCGGTCTTCATCCAGGCGGGCGGGCTCCACGGCGTCGCCACCACCGTCAGCTCCGGGTCGAGCTGCCGGGCCCGGCGCAGCAGCGGGAGGATCTGCTGCTCGTCGTGGGCGATCGAGAAGCGGCTCAGCGCGAAGTCGCTCTGCCCGGCCGGGACGTCGTCGTAGGTGTAGTGCGCGGCGGCGGCCGTGAAGTCGGAGGAGCCGATCGGCTGGCGCACCATGCTGATGCCGATGCCCTGCGCGGGGTCGAAGAGGCGGCGCAGCGCGGCGTCCCGGTCGGCCGGGGGCAGGCCGCTCAGGACGGCGGCGGAGGAGTCGGTGATCGAGGCGCCGAAGCCGTCCATCCGCTGGAAGGTCCGGGTCGGGTCGACGGTGATGGTGGTGCGGACGGAGGCGCCCGGCCGGAACGCCACCGACGGGCGCTGGTGCAGCAGTTCGGCGCCGTCCGGGGTGGTGACCCAGACCTCGACGGCGGCGGCGGGCCGGTGCGGGGACGCGGGGGCCGCGCCCATCAGGCCGAGGGCCAGTGCGGTGGCCGTGGCGGTGCCGAGCACGCGTCGGTACATCGAGTTCCTCTCCCCTTGCCTTCATGAAACAAAATGAAACGTTTCTGACATATCTGCGTGCGTTCAGGAAACGGCACCGGCTTTCCCGCTGTCAAGATTCCTGCACCCCTTGCAAGTTGGGAGTTGTATGATCGCTTCCATGAAACGAAACGATGAAACACATGGGTAGGCCGAAGTCGACGCGGGTCACCGTCCGGGACATCGCCGCGGCCGCCGGGGTCTCCCCCGCCACCGTCTCCCGCGTCCTGACCGGGCAGGCCGTCGTCGCCGAGGAGACCAGGGCCGCCGTCCGCACCGCGATGGAACGCCTCGGCTCCCCCGAACCCGCCGCCCCCCGGCGGACCGCCCGGCCCGGCGCCGTCTTCGTCCGCTGCCCCTACCTGCTCACCGACTACTTCGGCACCATCGTCACCGCCGTCGCCGAGGCCCTCGACCGGCACGGCCGGGAACTCATCCTCAGCGCGGGCAGCTCCGCCCAGCACAACGGGGCGCTCACCGGGCTGGCCCGCCGCCGCGACCTGGCCGGCGCCCTGCTCGTCCTCCCCGTCGAGGACAGCGCCGCCCTCGAACAACTGCGCCGCCAAGACCTCCCGTTCGTGGTCATCGACCCCCGCACCCCCGTCCCCCGGGACATCGCCGCCGTCTCCGCCTCCCACTTCACCGGCGCCCGCAACCTCACCGCCCACCTGGTCGCCCTCGGCCACCGCCGGATCGGCTTCATCAACGGCCCCGACGACTGGCTCGCCTCCGCCTCCCGCCACGCCGGCCACGCCGCCGCCCTCGCCGAAGCCGGCGTCCTCATCCCCCCGGACCTCGTCACCCACATCGAACCCACCAGCGACTGGGGCCACACCGCCGCCGCCCGCCTCCTCGACCTCCCCCGACCCCCCACCGCCCTGGTCGCCTTCAACGACAAGGCCGCCGTCGGCGCCCTCCGCGCCGCCCACGAACGCGGCCTCCGCGTCCCCACCGACCTCTCCATCGCCGGCTTCGACGACGACTACCTCAGCCGCACCTCCATCCCCACCCTCACCACCGTCCGCCAACCCCTCGAAGAACTCGGCGGCCTCGCCGTCAGCCTCCTCCTCCGCCTCATCGAAGGCACCGCCCTCGAAGCCCTCCACGTCGAACTCGCCACCGAACTCATCGTCCGCGACTCCACCGGCCCGGCCCCGGACGGCCGGAACGGAACGGCCTGACACCCGCAACGGACGGGGTCACGATTCGGTCCCGGCAGCCGCCGCACTCCGCCCGAACCGGGATGCTCGCGGGCATGACCGACCAGACCATCGCCCAGTCCCCGCAGCCCTCGGATCAACCGGCAGCCTCCCCGCTGCTCACCGCTGCCCAGAGCCGGCCCGCACGGACGCTGTCGGTGCCGGTCTGGCTCGTTGCCGGCCTGACGGGCTTCGCGGCCGGCGCAGCAGCGGTCGGCCTCGCCTGGGGGCTGTCCTCCGACAGTTCCTCCGCACCTGCCGGCGCCTCGACGAATACCGAGACGTTCACCCTCGTCGGGTCGATGACGTTGACCAGCGGAGCTGTGGACACCAAGAGCGGCTGCGCCGGCTCGAGCGGCTACAGCGACATCCGCACGGGCGCCGGGGTCACGGTCTACGACGAGAGCGGAAAGGTACTGGCCATCGGCGCTCTGGGGCCCGGCATGACGCAGGGGGTGGACGGTTGCGCGTTCACGGTGAACGTGGCCAAAGTCCCCAAGGGGTCGAAGTTCTACCAGGTCGAGATCAGCCACCGGGGGAAGATCAACCTGTCGAGCAACGATGCGGAGGCCGGCCTGTTCGGAGCCACCTTGGGCTGATCCGCCCCGTCCGCGAACGTGGGGGCGGACCTTGCGACGGCCCTCTTCCGGAGGTCGGCAGCATGACGCCCCGCACAGTTGGAGGTCGACCAGCTGACGGCGAGTCACGATCCGGACACACCAACCACACCACTTCTCCACCGGCGCTACGGTCCCCTCCAGATGACCGACACTTCCGGGGACTTCGAACGTGCGCCGAGCCACCATTGCCATCTGGCTGCTTCTCGCAGCCGCCGCCACCACTGCCTGCGACCCCACTCCGGTCGCCACCGGCCCCACCGCGCCGGCTCCTCCCGTGGCCACCCCGGCCGGTGGGACGGCACCCGCCCCGGCTGGTGGGACGGCACCCGCCCCAGCCGGTGGGACGGCACCCGCCTCGGGAGGGGAGGCGAAGACCGCCGCCCTGCCTGACTTCACCGGCATGGGGCTGCAGGCCGCGCAGGACCGGGCCCAGGCTGCCGGTTTCCACCTCTTGCACTCGCACGACGCCCTGGGGCGGTCCCGGTCCCAGATCGACGACCGGAACTGGAAGGTGTGCTCGCAGGCCCCGGCTGCCGGTCAGCAGCCCACTGGCACGACGGTCGACATGGCTGCGGTGAAGCTCGACGAGCAGTGCCCCGCGACGGACCAGGGCGGGTCGACGCCGCAGGCCGGATCGGTGATGCCGGACGTGAAGGGCAAGTCGGTGGCGGCGGTGCGGGACATGATGCCGAAGAACACGTCGTTCTCGGTGAAGGACGCGGCGCAGTCGCGCATGGTCCTGGTGGAGTCGAACTGGCAGGTGTGTTCGCAAGGCCCGGCGGCCGGCACGGCGTTGAACGGTCAGCCGGTGACGTTGGGGGTCGTCAAGTTCGGCGAGGCCTGCCCCTGACCCGCTCGCCCTCCCGCCATCGGGCCCGGCCGCTCCCCTCGACGGAGCGGCCGGAGCCGTTTGACGGGCCGTCAGGAAGTCGGAGGTGTTTGGGGAGCCGTACACGGGTCACCCGATGCCGGGAGCGAACCGAAGCGGGGTGGCCCCGGACGGGCGGCCTCGGGTCAGGAGGCAGAGGATGTCCAGCGGTCTGATCGTGGCGATCGTCGTGATCGCCGTGGTGGTGGCGGCACTCGGTGCGTTCGCCGTCCGCCACCGGCAGCAGCGCCCCGGCCTGAGCCGCCGGTTCGGGTCCGAGTACGAGCGCACCGTCGCCCGGCACGGCGGTGACACCGCCGCGGCCGAGCGCGAGCTCGCGCTGCGGGTGGAGCGCCACCGGGAGCTGACCCTCACGCCGTTGAGCGGCGCCGAGCGGGCCCGGGCCGAGGAGCAGTGGGCGCAGGTGAAGGCGCGTTTCGTCGACGACCCCCGGCAGGCCCTGGCCAATGCGGAGGCGCTGCTTGCCCGGGTGGCCCGCGACCGCGGCTACCCCGACTCCGACGTGGACGCGCAGATCGACACCATCTCGGTGGACCACGGCGAGCACGTCGAGTCCTACCGGGAACTGCACGCGCTCTCCCTCCCGGACGCCGCCGGGCGGCCCGCGGACACCGAGGAGCAGCGCGCGGCCCTGCTCCGGGCCCGGGGGCTGTTCACCGCCCTGGTCGGCGCCGGCGGCGAGCCGGAGCGCGCCCACGCCCGCGGCCCGGCCAAGGCCCCGGTCGGCCGCCGCGCCGGACGGGTGCCGACCCGGCGCGAGCACCACGCCTGAGCACGGACCGGACTCCCGCGCCGGCACCGCCCGCCCCACCGTTCCCCGAGGAGGACAGCATGACCACCAACGACCCCGTCACCAACCGCGGCCGCTTCGTCTCCGGCACCGGCACCGGTCAGGTCCCCGGCCGGACGCCCGCCGCTCCGCCCCGTCCCGCCCCCGCCGAGCGCCCCGGCGCCCTGGACTCCGCCCTCGATCCCGCCACCGACGACCGCGCCGCCGACACCGCCCGGCACCCCGCCGACCCGGCGAAGGCCCCGGGGCCCGCCCGCCCGCGCTCCACCGCCGGGAACCCGCCGGCCCTGGCCGACGCCGGCTCGGACCTCGGCTCCGGCCCGCTGCTGCCGCCGGAGTTGGCCTCGCGGCTGACCGGCCGGCTGGAGCACGCGGTGGGCAGCTTCGTGGACGACCCCGGCCGGGCCGTCCAGGAGGCGGACGAGGCGCTGGACGAGACGGTGCGCCGGCTGACCGACGGCCTGCACGAGCGCCGCACCGCCCTGCGCGAGGCGTGGCACGCCGACGGCGACGGCTCGCACCGGAACGACCCGGACGACCCGGCCCGCACCGAGGAACTGCGCCTGTCCCTCCGCGCGTACCGCGAGCTGCTCCAGCACCTGCTGGCGGCCTGAGGGCCGGTGACGGACGCGAACGGGCCCGGCCGCTCCCCTCGGTGGAGCGGCCGGGCCCGTTCGCCGGAACGGCTAGCCCACCGACGAGTACGCGATGATGCCGCGCCGCATGCCGTCGACCGCCTTGCGGGCGGTCTTGCGCAGCTCCGCGTTGTCGCCGGCGGCGTCCTGGATCTGGCCGAGGACGTCGATGAGCTGCTTGGTCCAGCGGACGAAGTCGCCGGCGGGCATGTCCGCGTCGCGCAGGACGGCGTCGAGGTCGTGGCCGAGGGCCCAGCGGTAGGCGGTCCAGGCGAAGCCGAGGTCGGGTTCGCGCTGGCCGACGCCCTCGGCGGTGGAGATCTTGTGCTGCTCCTCCAGGTCGTCGAGCCGGCTCCAGATCCGGACCATCCTGCCGAGCGCCTCCTTGGCGCCGCCCTCGGGGACGCGCGGGGCGGTGGCGTCGTCGGACTGGCGGGCCTCGTAGACCAACGCCGAGGCGCAGGCGGCGAGTTCGGCGGCGGCGAGGCCGTCCCAGACGCCCTCGCGGATGCACTCGGAGGCGAGCAGGTCGAGTTCGCCGTAGAGCCGGGCCAGGCGCTTGCCGTCGGCGGTGACGGTGTCGCCGCTGAGGTAGCCGAGGTCGGCGAGCAGGCCGCAGACCCGGTCGAAGGTGCGGGCGATGGTGTGGGTGCGCGAGCGCATCCGGCGTTCGAGGAGTTCGGTGTCGCGGTGCAGGCGGTGGTAGCGCTCGGACCAGCGGGCGTGGTCCTCGCGCTCGTCGCAGCCGTGGCAGGGGTGCTGGCGCAGGGCGGTGCGCAGCCGGCTGATCTCGGGGTCGTCGGCGGCGGCGGCGCGGCCCTTGCGGTGGCGCTCGGGTTCGAGGTGGCCGGCCTTGGTGCGCAGCGCGGAGGCGAGGTCGCGGCGGGACTGCGGGCTGCGCGGGTTGAAGGACTTGGGGATCCGCATCCGGTCCACGGCGGCGACGGGGTACGGGAAGTCGATCATCGCCAGGCGCTTGACCTGCCGTTCGGCGGTGAGCACGACGGGGCGCGGCCCGTCCTGGAAGTCGGGGTGCCGGTGGTGCCCGCCGCGGCCGCTGCGGCCGTCCGGCGGCAGGCCGGGGTCGAGGACGAGCGCGAGGCCGGCGAACTTGCCGGTCGGGACGTGGATGATGTCGCCGGGCCTGAGCTGTTCGATGGCTTCGACGGCGGCGTTGCGGCGCTGGTTGGAGCCCTCGCGGGCGAGCGCGTTCTCGCGGTCCTTGAGGTCGCGGCGCAGCTGCATGTACTCGTCGAAGTCGCCGAGGTGGCAGGTCATCGACTCGCGGTAGCCCTCCAGGCCCTCCTCGTTGCGCTGCACCTGCCGGGCGATGCCGACCACCGAGCGGTCGGCCTGGAACTGCGCGAAGGAGGTCTCCAGCAGTTCGCGGGAGCGGTGCCGCCCGAACTGGCCGACCAGGTTGACGGCCATGTTGTACGAGGGGCGGAAGGAGGACTTGAGCGGGTAGGTGCGGGTGCCGGCCAGGCCGGCCAGCGCCTCCGGGTCGAGTCCGCGCTGCCAGAGCACGACGGCGTGGCCCTCGACGTCGATGCCGCGGCGGCCGGCCCGGCCGGTGAGCTGGGTGTACTCGCCGGGGGTGATGTCGGCGTGGGTCTCGCCGTTCCACTTGACCAGCTTCTCCATGACCACCGAGCGGGCGGGCATGTTGATGCCGAGGGCGAGCGTCTCGGTGGCGAAGACCGCCTTGACCAGGCCCTGGACGAACAGCTCCTCGACGACCTCCTTGAACCGGGGCAGCATGCCGGCGTGGTGGGCGGCGATGCCGCGCTCCAGGCCGTCCAGCCACTCGTAGTAGCCGAGGACGTGCAGGTCCTCGTCGGGGATGTCGCGGCAGCGCTCCTCGACGAACTGGCGGACCTTGAAGCGGTCGGCGTCCCGGTTCAGCCGCAGGCCGGAGTTGAGGCACTGCTGGACGGCGGCCTCGCAGCCGGCCCGGCTGAAGATGAAGGTGATGGCGGGCAGCAGGCCCTCGGCGTCGAGCCGGTCGATCACGTCGACCCGGTTCGGCGTCCAGACCCGGCCGGGGCGGCCGGTGGGCATCGAGCGGCCCCGGCCGCGGGCGAACCGGTCCCGGCCGCGGTCGGCCTCGGAGCGGGCCAGGCGCACCAGTTCGGGGTTGACGGCCTTGGCGGGGTTCTTCAGGCTGCCCTTGGGGCGGCCGTCCCGGTCGGGGCTGGCGAACAGGTCGTACATCCGGTTGCCGGCCATCACGTGCTGCCAGAGCGGGACGGGGCGGTGCTCGGAGACGATCACCTCGGTGCCGCCGCGGACGGTGTCCAGCCAGTCGCCGAACTCCTCGGCGTTGGAGACCGTCGCGGAGAGCGACACCAGCGTCACCGACTCGGGGAGGTGGATGATGACCTCCTCCCAGACGGCGCCGCGGAACCGGTCGGCGAGGTAGTGCACCTCGTCCATCACCACGTAGCCGAGGCCGTCGAGGGCGTTGGAGCCCGCGTACAGCATGTTGCGCAAGACCTCGGTGGTCATCACGACGATCGGCGCGTCCCCGTTGACCGAGTTGTCGCCGGTCAGCAGGCCGACCTTGGCCTGGCCGTAGCGCTTGACCAGGTCGCCGTACTTCTGGTTCGACAGCGCCTTGATCGGCGTGGTGTAGAAGCACTTGCGGCCGCCGGCCAGCGCCAGGTGGACGGCGAACTCGCCGACGATGGTCTTGCCGGAGCCGGTCGGCGCGGCGACCAGGACGCCCTTGCCGTCCTCCAGGGTGCGGCAGGCGCGGACCTGGAAGTCGTCGAGCGGGAAGTCGTACAGCTGCTGGAACCCGTAGAAGGCGGTGGCCTGCTCCTTGGCGCGCGCGCGGGAGGCCGCGTAGCGCTCGGCGGGGCTGAGCTGCTCCTCGGCGGCGGGGTCGAGCTGCTCTTCGGGCATGGGCTTGCCGGGCACTGGCGTCACCTGTTCTTCCCGTGGGTGTGGCTGGACGAGAACGCAGACGGCGACGCCTGCGGCTGCGGGGCCGTGGCCCGGAGGGGCGACGGGGCGCAGCGGGTGCGTGGGGTGTGGTGATCGAGCATCTCAGCCTGAGATTACCCGTCTGGAGTGACATCAACATCAGACTTTTCCGGCACTTCGCGGAGCCGTCACCGGGAGCGTCCCGGCCCGGCCGTCAGCGCGACATCAGCGACACCAGCCCGACGACGGTGCCGCCGAGGACGAGCAGCGCGAAGATCACCGCGGACGCCAGCGCGGGCGTGCTGACCGGCTTGCCGGCGGGGGCGACCACGACCCGCCCGGCCGGCGGCGGCATCGGCGACGGCACGGCGTCCCGCGGCGCGGCGTCCTGCGGCGCGGCGGCGGGGGCCGCCACCGGGGCTGACACCACCGGGACGGGCACCATGGGGGCGGACAGCACGGGGACGGACCACACGGGAGCGGGCACCGGAGCCGGAGCGGGCACCGGAGCCGGGGCAGGCGCCGGAGCGGGAGCCGAAGCCGGATCGGGAGCAGCGGTGGACGCCGCGGTGGGCAGCGGCGGGTGCGGCTGCCGCTGGGCCGCGGCGGCCAGGTCGAGTTCGGTGGCGAGGCCCCGGGAGAGCCAGTCCTCGCCGCGGCTGAGCCCGCCGGGCCCGGCGGCCCGGGCGCAGTGCGCGATGACCTCGGCGGGGGCGGGGCGGTGGGCGGGGTCCTTGGCCAGGCAGGCGGCGACCAGATCGCGCAGGGCGGGCGGGCAGTCGGCGAGGTCGGGCGCCTCGTGGATCATCCGGTAGTGCAGGACGTGCGAGTTGCCGTCGCCGAAGGGGTGCCGGCCGGTGGCGGCGACGTGGGCGAGCACGCCGAGCGAGAAGACGTCGGCGGCCGGGGTGACGGCGGAACCGAGGAACTGTTCGGGGGCCATGAAGCCGGGGGTGCCGGGGCCTTCGCCGGTGCGGGTGAGCGTGGTGCCGTCGGCGGCGCGGGCGATGCCGAAGTCGATCACCTTGGGGCCGTCGGCGGCCAGCAGCACGTTGCCGGGCTTGAGGTCGCGGTGCACGATGCCGGCCTCGTGGATGCTCTGCAGGGCCTCGGCGATGCCGGCGGTCAGCAGCAGGCAGGCGTGCGGGGGCAGCGGGCCGTGCGCGCGGAGCATGCGTTGCAGCGAGGGGGCGGCGACGTAGGCGGTGGCGAGCCAGGGCTGCGGGCCGGTGGTGCTGCCGGCCACCACGGGCACGGTGTACACGCCGTGCACCCGGCGGGCGGCGGCCACCTCGTGGGCGAAGCGCTGCAGGAAGGCCGGGTCCTCGGCGTAGTCGGGGCGGATCACCTTGAGCGCGAGGGGCTGTCCGGCGGGGCTGTGGGCGAGGTAGACCACGCCCATGCCGCCCGAACCGAGCCGGGCGGCGAGCCGGTACCCGGCGACCTGGACCGGGTCCCCGGGGTGCAGGGGCTGGAGCACCGGCCCTTCGTACGGTCCGTCGGACACCTGTGTCCCCCTCGTCTCCCGGGCGGCCCGGCGCCGCCCGCAGCTTGACGGTGGATCAGGTTAGCGGGCCGGGGCCCGGTGCGGGCCGGGCGGTTCCCCGGGGGCGGGGGCCGGAACCGCGTCCGGGCGAACTGTTCACATCCGGAGTTGCAAATGTCTTCAAGTGGTCGGCAGTTCGGTGCTTCCCGGCCCCGTTCCGGGCAGATCCGAAAGATTGCGGTCAACACCCGGCCGCAGTGCGGTCCCGTTCCTACAGTCGTGCCGATCGACCCGGCCGGCCGGCCACGGCGGTGCGCAACCGCGCACGACGGCACACGACAGCAGGAGGACAGGCGATGGCGAATCTCGAAACCTCGCTCAAGGAAGCCATGACCATCGAGGGCGCCATGGGCGTGGCCCTGGTGGACTACGGGAGCGGCATGGCGCTCGGCACCCTCGGGGACAGCGGCGAGCTCGACATGAACGTCGCCGCGGCCGCCAACACGGACCTGGTCCGTGCCAAGATGCGGGCCATGGAGATGCTCAACCTCCACGACGACGGCATCGAGGACATCCTGGTCACCCTCACCGGCCAGTACCACCTGATCCGGCCGCTCACCACCGCCGGCGGGCGCGGCCTGTTCCTGTACCTCGCGCTGAACCGCAGCCGGTCCAACCTCGCCATGGCCCGGCACCAGTTGAAGCGGATCGAGGCGTCGCTGGAGGTCTGAGCGCGGGAGCGGCGGCCTGCGTGCCGCCGGAGAGGGGAGGAAGCATGCCCGTACCGCTGTACCAGGCCAAGGCCGAGTTCTTCCGGATGCTCGGCCACCCGGTGCGAATCCGGGTCCTCGAACTGCTCCAGGCCGGCCCGACGCCGGTGCGGGGGCTGCTGGCCGAGCTGGACGTCGAACCGTCCAGCCTCTCCCAGCAGCTCGCCGTCCTGCGCCGCTCCGGCCTGGTCACCTCGACCCGCGAGGGGTCGACGGTGGTGTACGCCCTGGCCGGCGCGGACGTCGCCGAGCTGCTGCGGACGGCCCGGCGGATCCTGACCGAGCTGCTCGCCGACCAGGGCATGCTGCTGGCGGAGCTGCGCGCCGCGCGCTAGCTGTTCTGTCCTGTGAGGTTGGGGACGCGGCTGGCGGGCGAGCAGGCCCGTCAGCGGGTGAGCAGGCGGGCCAGGCCGTCGGCCAGCCGCCGGTACTCCTCGGGGCGGTTGTAGAGCTGGGCGCTGATCCGGAGGATGCCGCCGCCGGGCCAGGGGCGGACCGCGACCCGGGTGTCGAGGGTGCGGCGGACGGCGGTCATCAGGGCTTTGGCGGCGTGCTCCTGCTCGGCGGTGCCGGGCGGGAGCCGGACGGCGCGCATGCCGAGGCCGGGCAGGGCCGGGAGGGCCCGCAGGCCGGCCCGTTCGACCAGCAGCCGCTGTCCGTACGCGGCGAGCCGGTCGTTGTGGTCGCGCAGCCGGTCGGCGCCGATCCGGTGGAGCAGGGCGAGGCCGGCGGGGGCGGCCAGCCACGGGGTGTAGTCGAAGGTGCCGCGCCACTCGACCCGGCGGGGGAAGCCGCGGTCGTGCTCCCAGGAGAGGGTCAGCGGGCGGACCCTGGGCCGCCAGGGCCGGTCGACGGCGAGGACGGCGGCGGCGCGCGGGGCGAAGGCCCACTTGTGCAGGTTGCCGGCCCAGAAGTCGGCGCCGCCGGCCGCGCCGCCGAGGTCGACGGGCAGGGCGCCGGGGGCGTGCGCGGCGTCGACCACGGTGGTCACGCCGCGTTCGCGCAGCGCGGCGAGCAGGGCGGGGGTGGCGACGGCCCGGGCGGTGGGCGAGCTGACCAGGTCGAGGACGGCGACCCTGGTGTGCGGGGTGACGGCGGCCAGGACGCGTTCGGCGACGGCGTCCTCGTCGGGGGCGTGCGGGGAGATCCGGACCCGGCGCACCACGGCGCCGGTCTCGGCGGCGCGGCGTTCGCAGGCGCGGGTGACCGCGCCGTAGCCGTGGTCGGTGACCAGGACCTGTTCGCGGGCGCCGAGCGGGACGGAGTCCAGGGCGACGGCGACGGCCTCGGTGACGTTGGTGGTCAGGGCGAGCCGGTCGGGGTGGCCGCCGAGGGCGGCGGCGATCTCGGCGCGGGCCCGGGCGATCCGGTCGGGGGCGTCCTGGAAGAAGCCGTCGGGGTCGCGTTCGAGGGCGGCGCGGAGTTCGGCCTGCCGGCGCTGGACCGGGACGGGGACGGCGCCGTAGGAGCCGTGGTTGAGGTGGGCGGTGCCGGGGTCGAGGGTGAACAGGGTGGTGCTGCCGGGCAGTGGCGCGGGCGGGTCGGCGGCCGGAGCGGTCCGCGGGTTCCCCGGATCCTTCATGCGCACCCTCCAAATGCTGTGTGACATTTCACACTGCATACTTCTAGCCGACCGGGGCCGGGCACGGCAACCATCGGCGGGTGACTCACACCGACCCCTACCTCGCGCTGAGCGCCGCCACCGGCCGCTTCAGCTACGGCGCCCCGCGCGCCGTCACCCTGTCCGCCGACGCCGGCCGCGCCCTGTTCCTGCGCTCGACCGGCGCCACCGACCCGGTCGAGCGGCTCTGGCACTACGACCTGGCCACCGGCCGGGAGCGGCTGGTCGCCGACCCGGTGGCGATCGCCCCGGGGCGCACCGGCGCGGCCGCCGAACTGCCGCCGCTGGAGCGCCGGTTGCGCGAGCGGATCCGGCTGTGGGCGCCCGGCATCGGCTCGTTCGCGGCCACCGCCGACCTGTCCCGGGCCGTCTTCGCGCTGGACGGCCGGGTCTTCCGGTGCGACACCGAGGCCGGCACCAGCACCGAACTCCCGGTCGCCGGGCCCGCGTTCGACCCCCGGCCGAACGCCGACGGCTCGGTGGTGGCGTACGTGGCCAGCGGGGCGCTGCACCTGACGCCGGGCGGGCGGATCAGCCCGGCGGACGGCGCGCTGTGGGGCGTGGCCGAGTTCGCCGCGCAGGAGGAGCTGGGCCGCACCCGGGGCCACTGGTGGGCGCCGGACGGCAGCGCGCTGCTGGCCGCCCGGGTGGACGAATCCGCCCTGCCGCTGCGGCACTTCGCCGACCCGGCGCACCCGGAGGCGGCCCCGGAGTCCTTCGCCTACCCGCAGGCCGGCGGCCCGAACGCGGACGTCCAGCTGTGGGTGCTGCGCCCGGGCGGCGCCCCGACGCAACTGCGCTGGGACACCGGCGAGTTCCCGTACCTGACGGCAGCGGGTTGGGAGGGCGGCGGCGAGATCCTGCTGACCGTCGCGGACCGGCTGCAGCAGCGCGTGCTGCTGCTGAGCGCCGACCCGGCGACCGGCGCCACCCGCGAACTGAGCCGCACCGAGGACGAGTTCTGGGTCGACCCGCTGCCCGGCACCCCGCTGCGGCTGGCCGACGGCCGGGTGCTGACCTCCGCCGACACCCCGGCCGCCCGCGGGGTGGCGCTGGACGGCAAGATCCTCACCGACGAGCGCCTCCAGGTGCGCCGGGTGGTCGGCCCGCGGCCCGACGGGCGGCTGCTGCTGGAGGCGGGCGACGGCGACCCGGCCGACCAGCACGTGTTCCTGCTCGACCCGGGCACCGGGGCGCTGGAGAAGCTGACCGCGGGCGCGGGCGTGCACGCGGTGGCCGCCCACGCCGGGGACGTGCTGCTGCTCACCTCGGCCTCGCTGGACGGCGTCCGCCGCGAACTGCGAACTCCCGCGGGCCGCACGGACTTCCCCGACCTGACGGCCGAACTCCCCTACCGTCCGCGCCCGTTGCTGTCCCGGGTGACCGAACTCGCCCTGCCCGCCGCGGTGCTGTACCCGCGCAGGCACGTGCCGGGCCGCCGGCTGCCGGTGCTGCTGGACGTGTACGGC
This sequence comes from Kitasatospora sp. YST-16, assembly GCF_026802215.1. Classification (NCBI taxonomy): domain Bacteria; kingdom Bacillati; phylum Actinomycetota; class Actinomycetes; order Kitasatosporales; family Streptomycetaceae; genus Kitasatospora; species Kitasatospora sp. YST-16. The sequence continues at coordinate 6,835,613 of NZ_CP113837.1, read as the reverse complement.
GGTCCGGGCTTCCAGGTGATCGCCAACGAGCCGCGCCGCTGGCAGTTCAAGCAGTGGTGGGCCGACCGGGGCTTCGCCGTGGTGACGGTGGACAACCGGGGCACCCCGTTCGTCTCGCCGGACTTCACCCGGGCGGTCTTCCGCCGCTTCTCGCAGGTCGCGCTGGACGACCAGGTGGCCGCGCTGCGGGCGCTCGGCGCCGCGCACCCGGACCTGGACCTGTCCCGGGTCGGGGTGCGCGGCTGGTCGTACGGCGGGTACTTCGCGGCGCTGGCGGTGCTGCGCCGCCCGGACGTGTTCCACGCGGCCAGCGCGGGCGCCCCGCCGACCGACTTCCGGCAGTACGACACCGCGTACACCGAGCGCTACCTGGGCCTGCCGCAGGACAACCCGGAGGGGTACGCGGCGGACTGCCTGCTCGGCGACGCGCCGGGGCTGCGCCGGCCGCTGCTGCTCGTCCACGGCCTGGCGGACGACAACGTGCACCCCTCGCACACCCTGCGGCTGTCCGAGGCGCTGACCCGGGCGGGGCGGGCGCACACCGTGCTGCCGCTGCCGGGGGTGAGCCACATGCTGCCGGACGGGGCGCTGGAGCGGGTCGCGGTGCAGGAACTGGCCTTCTTCCGCGAAAAGTTGGGCCTGGGCCGGGAGGCGGGCGCACCCCCTTCCCCGTAGTGGATGACATGTGAAATATTACCGGCCATCCGTTTACCCACCCTTGAGAGAGGACCGGGTCACTTGCGCAGACTTCCCACAGCCCTCATGGCTGCGCTGACCACCGGTGCGATAGCACTGACCACCACCCCCGCGTTCGCCCAACCTCACGGGCCCGCCGCCGAGTTGACGGCCCAGCAGGCCGCGGACGGCCGGGAGGCGCCGCCCTCCCCGCTGCCGCCGCAGGAGAAGGCCCGGCAGGCCCTCAAGGCCCAGGCCCTGGCGCAGGTCAACCAGGGCAAGGTCGCCAAGGACGGCAAGTCGGCGCCGGCCAAGGTCAAGGTCGGCAACGACTACGTCCAGCTGGCCAACAAGCGCACCGACAAGGTGTTCGTGATCCTGGCCCAGTTCGGCGACCAGGTGGACGACACCACCCAGTACAACGGCCAGGCCCGCTACGGCGGCACCCCGGGCCCGAAGCACGACGCGATCCCGAAGCCGGACAGGAGCGACACCCACACCTACTGGGAGAGCGACTTCAGTCGCGACTACTACCAGAAGATGTTCTTCGACCCGACGCCCGGCGCGAACTCGATGCGCAACTTCTACCGGACCCAGTCCTCGGGCCGGTACGACATCCAGGGCACCGTCACCGACTGGGTGACCGTGCCGTGGAACGAGGCCCGCTACGGCTCCAACAAGGGCCCCCAGGGCGGCGGCGCGTGGACCCAGGCCCAGGAGTTCATCCGGGACGCCACCAAGGCGTGGTACGACGGCGAGATCGCCAAGGGCCGCACCGCGGCGGACGTCAAGGCGGAACTGGCGCAGTACGACACCCAGGACCGCTACGACTACGACAAGGACGGCGATTTCGACGAGCCGGACGGCTACCTCGACAACCTGGTCGTCGTCCACGCCGGCGTCGACGAGACCTGGGGCGGCGGCGCGCAGGGCGGCGACGCCCTGTGGGCGCACCGCAGCTGGGCCTTCTCGGACCCGACCGGCCGGACCGGCCCGGCCGGCAACAAGATCGGCGGCGTCCCGCTGGGCGACTCCGGCCTCTACGCCTACGACTACGTGCAGGCGGGCGAGAACAGCGGCGTCGGCCTCTTCTCGCACGAGTACGGCCACAACCTCGGCCTGCCCGACCTGTACCCGACCACCGGCGGCGACAACTCGGTCAGCTTCTGGTCGCTGATGTCCTCCGCCTCGTACCTGGGCAAGGGCAAGAACACCACCGGCGAGTACCCGGGCGACCTGGACGCCTGGAGCAAGCTGCAGATGGGCTGGCTCGACTACGACGAGGCGCAGGCCGCGACCCGCTCCAGCCACACCCTCGGCGTCAGCGGCTACCACACCGACCAGGCGCAGGCCGTCCTGGTGCACCTGCCGCCGAGCACCACCACCACCTCGCTGGCCGACCCGTACGAGGGCGGCAAGCAGTGGTGGAGCGACACCGGCGACAACCTGGACGCCGTGCTCTCCCGCACCGTCGACCTGACCGGCGCCACCGACTCGGCCGCACTGGACGCGGCCGCCTGGTGGGACACCGAGCAGGACTACGACTTCTTCACGATCGAGGGCTCGACCGACGGCGGCCGGACCTGGACGCCGCTGCACGGCACCGTCGACGGGCAGCCGATCGGCGACACCCCCGCGCTGACCCCCGGCCTGAGCGGCACCTCCAACGCCTGGCAGCAGCTGCACGTCCCGCTCGACGCCTACCTCGGCAAGAGCGTGCAGGTGCGCTTCCACGTCACCTCCGACTCCAACACCCACGGCAAGGGCGTGCTGGTCGACGCGGTGCGGCTGACCGCCGACGGCTCGGTGCTGCTGAGCGACGGCGCGGAGAACGGCGACAACGGCTGGACCGAGGTCGGCTTCTCGGCCATCCGGGGCAAGGACGCCGTCCAGCAGCACCCGCGGGCGTACCTGGTGGAGAACCGCCGCTACGCCGGCTACGGCGCCTTCCTGAAGACCGGCCCGTACAACTTCGGCTACTCGGGCGTGCCGGGCAAGGCCAACGTGATCGACACCTACCCGTACCAGGAGGGCGTCCTGGTCTGGCTGTGGGACACCGGCTACGGCGACAACAACACCGCCGACCACCCGGGCGGCGGCCTGATCCTGCCGGTGGACGCGCACCCGAAGGCACTGCGGTTCGCGGACGGCTCCGTCACCAACGGGCGGTCGCAGCCGTACGACGCGCCCTTCTCGCTGAAGCCGACCACCGGCTTCACCCTGCACAAGGCGGGCGCGGCAACCGAGGTGCCGTCCGAGCCCGCGGTGCCCGCGTTCGACGACCACTCCGGGGTGTACACCGATCCGGCGCTCCCGCAGCTCGGGGTGAGGGTGCCGGACACCGGCACCCGGATCGAGGTGGTCCGGGAGACCCAGGGCGGCAGGCTCACCACCGTCAAGGTGGGTCCGGTCTCCTGACCGGAATGTGATCCGCCGGAACCCGCAGGCCGGCAGCTTGTAAAGAGTTCTTTCTAAAGATAGCTTTAGAACATGAGCGAAGAGCTGCCGGCCATCCGGCTCACCGATCCGCGCGCCCTGCGCGCCTACGCCCATCCCACCCGGATGGCACTGGTGGGCCTGCTCCGCCTGCACGGGCCGCTGACCGCGACCCGGGCGGCGGAGCTGCTCGGCACCGAATCGGTGGCGAGCTGCTCCTTCCACCTGCGCCAGCTCGCCAAGTACGGCCTGGTCGAGGAGGCGGGCGGCGGGCGCGGCCGGGAGAAGCCCTGGCGGGCGACCGCCGCCTTCACCAGCTGGGACGCCTCCCCCGCCGACCCGGAGCAGGCCGCCGCCACCGAGGCCCTGCAACGGGCCGTGCTGGACGGCTACTTCGCCCGCGCCACCGGCTGGCTGCTGCACCGCGGCACCGACGCCCCCGAGTGGCGCGAGGCCGCCTCCTTCGGCGACAGCGCCGTCCTGGTCACCGCCGAGGAACTCACCGAACTCACCGCGCGCATCGAGGAGTTGACCCGCCCCTACACGGAGCGGCTGGGCCGCCCCGGCCCGCCCCCCGAGGGCGCCCGGGCCGTCCAGCTGATCCGGCTCGCCGTCCCCACCGACACCCCGGAGGGCACGGCGCCGTGAGCCTCCTCGACACCCGCCCGGCCGCCGCCGTCCGCCGCCGGATACCCGCGCTGCTCCACGAACCGGCCTTCCGCCGCTACTGGACCGGCCAGACCGTCTCCTCGCTCGGCGACCAGATCACCCTGCTGGTCGTCCCGCTGATCGCGGTCTCCACCCTGCACGCCACCGCCGCCCAGATGGGCTACCTGACCGCCGCCGGCTACCTGCCCTACCTGCTGCTCTCGCTGCACGCGGGCGGCTGGGCCGACCGCTACGGGCGCCGCCGCCGGGTGATGATCGCCACCGACCTGGGCCGCGCCGCCGTCCTGCTGACCGTCCCGCTCGCCCACGCGGCCGGGGTGCTGACGCTGACCCAGCTGTACGCAGTGGTGCTCGCCGTCGGCGCGCTGTCGGTGTTCTTCAACGTCTGCAACCCGCCGCTGTTCGTCGCCCTGGTGCCCGCCGAGCAGTACCTCAGCGGCAACGCGCTGATCAACGGCAGCCGGGCCGCCACCTACGTGGCCGGCCCCGGCCTCGGCGGCCTGCTGGTCCAACTGCTGGCCGCCCCGCTGGCGCTGGTGGTCGACGCGGCCTCCTTCCTGGTCTCCGCGCTGTTCCTGCGGAGGATCGACCCGGCCGAACCGCCGCGCGCCGAGAAGGAGCACAGCGGCGCCGCGGAGGGCCTGCGCTGGATCCGGCAGGACGCGGTGGTCCGGGCCTCGCTGCTCGGCACCGCCACCGTCAACCTGTTCACCTTCGTCATCGGCGCGCTGTTCGTCCTCTACGCCACCCGGGAACTCCACTTCAGCGCCGGACTGCTGGGCGCGGTGATGGGCGCCGCCGCCGTCGGCACCCTGCTCGGCGCGGCCCTCACCGGACGGCTCGCCGCCCGGATCGGCATCGGGCCCGCGTTCCTGCTCGGCCTGGTGCTCTTCCCCGCCCCGCTGCTGCTGGTCCCGCTCGCGGGCGGCTCGGTCGCCACCTCCGCGGCCCTGCTGTTCGGCGCCGAGTTCCTCTCCGGCGTGGGCGTGATGATCCTGGACATCTCGGCCGGCACCATCTTCGCCGCCTGCATCCCCGACGCCCTGCGCTCCCGGGTCTTCGGCGCCTACCAGGCCGTCAACTACGGCGTCCGCCCGCTGGGTTCGCTGCTCGGCGGCCTGCTCGGCAGCACCATCGGCCTGCGCCCCGCGCTGTGGACCGCCGCGGTCGGCGCCACCGCCTCCGCGCTCTGGGTGCTCTTCTCGCCCATCCCCCGGCTGCGCGAACTCCCCGTCCAGACGCCGGAGAAGGGGCCGGAGAGCTGAACCGCCCGCGCCCCGCCGCCTTCACCGGGACGCTTCAAAATCCGCGAACCATAGCGCATTCGTGCATATGCCCGAGGGATATGACGGAAAGTCTCGCTCTCCCGTGGCAGCGCCGGTAGCGTTGCGTCCCGGTCAGACTACCGCAGGTGAAGGCGGTGACGGCGACGCACCGTGCCCCGCACGGTGGGGAGGGAACGCGGTACGTGCCCGGGATCGAGGAGTGCCTTGCGGAAGCCATGGGGATCACCGGCGCCCTGGGGGTCAGCCTGGTCGACTGGACCAACGGCCTGGCCATAGGCACCGCCGGTCTCGGCCCCGACGGCGACCACGAGGTCGGCGCCGCGGACGCCACCGAGCTCGCCCGGGCCGTCACCCAGACCCCGTCGTTCGCCGACCCGGACAGCGGCGCCCCGCCCGCCGAGGACGTCATCGTCACCTCGGCGGGCAACTACCACCTGCTGCGCTTCGTCCCCGCGGCCTTCGACGCCAACGTCTTCCTCTACCTGCGGCTGGACCGGGACCTCGCCAACCTGGCGATGGCCCGGCTCCGGCTGGCCGCCATCGCCGACCGGCTGGTGCTCTCCTGATGCGGCCCACCGACACCCTCGCCCCCGCACCGGCCCCGGCCCTTTCCCCAGCCCCGGCCCTTTCCTCGGCCCCGGAGCCGCCACCGGCCGTGCCGCCCATGCCGACGGTGCCGCCGCTGCTGGTCGCCTCGCCGGTCTCGGTGCACCGACTGGTGCCCGCCGCCGGGCAGTTCGGCCCGGCCGCCGAGGTCCCCGGCCCGTACCTGACCGCGCTGCCCCCGGCCGCCGGGCCCGCGACGCCCCCGGCGCCCCGGCCGCGGGCCCACGCCGCGCCGCTGCCGCGCCGCCGGCGCTCCAGCTGCGCGCCCGCCACCACCTTCGAGGCCGCGCTGACCGACCTCGCCGCGGAGGGCTCCACCGGCGCCCTGCACGGCCCGGACGGCGCGGTGCACCTGTCCGGCGGCCTGGTGGTGCACGCCGAGGCGCCGGGCGCGGCGACCGTCGGCCACCTGCTGACCGGGGCCGGGCGGATCACCGTGCGGGAGTGGGAGGACAGCCTGCTGCTGGGGGCCGGGCGGCTCGCCGAGTACCTGCTGGGCAGCGGCCTGGCCGGGGCGGGCGAGCTCGAACTCGCCCGGCTGGCCGCCACCCTGGACGGCGCGCAGGACGCGCTGGCCCAGCACGGCGGCGAGCTGCGCTTCGACCCGGCCGCCCGCCCGGTGTTCGCCCTGGCCCGCCCGCTCTCGGTGCTGGAGCTGCGCGGCGCGATCGGCCGCCGCCGCTCGCTGCTGGACGGCTGCTGGCCGTCCGCCGAGCTGGACCGGGCGCCGCTGCTGGCCACCGGCGCCGCCCCGACCCGCCGCACCGCGGTGCCGCACCGCCGCCGGCAGGCGCTGCTGGCCGCCGCCGACGGCACCCGCACCGCGCCCGAGCTGGCCCGGCTGCTGGGGCGTTCCACCTACGGCACGCTGCTGGACGTCCGGCAGCTGGCCGCCGCGGGGCTGCTCGCCGTCCCGCGGCCGGCCGCCGTCCCCGACCCGCCCCCGGCCGCGGTGTCCCCGGCCGCCGTGCCGCCGGCCGCGCCACCGGACGTGCTGCTGCCGCCCGGTCCGCGCTCCTACGACTCCGCGGACCCGGAGGTGGGCCTGCTGCTCCGACTACGCGCTGCCCTGGAGGCCCTGTGACCGCCCCGCCCGCCCGCCCCGTCCCGCCGACCGAGTCATGAAGCGGACCTTTCGACAACTGACCGCGAGGAGGATCCCCGTGCTGCCGGAGGCCGAGGTGCAGGCCGAGCTCCAGGGCCTGCGGGCGCGGGTCCCGCACCTGACCGGTTCGCTGGTGGCGACCATCGACGGCCTGGTGGTGGCGCACGACGCGGCCGCGCTGGAGCCGGAGGGCGTGGCCGCGCTGACCGCGGCGGCGCTGGGCGTCGGCTCCCGGCTGACCGAGGCGACCGGGCAGGGCGCCTTCCGGGAGCTGATCGCCCGCGGCGAGCGCGGCTACACCGCGACGTACGCGGCCGGCGCGTACACGGTGCTGACCCTGCTGGCCGGTCCGCAGGCCAACGTGGGCCGGCTGCACCTGGAGGCCCGCCGGGCCGGGGCGCGGATAGCCGCGCTGGCCGACACCGACCTCGACCGGACGTCCTTCTGACCCCTGACGCTCATCTCACCCTGCGGTACACCCGTCGCTCCAGAGATCTGACGGGTCGTCAATTCCTTTCACGGAAGAGGTACTTGGAAAAAATGGCTGCTGTGGAAACCGCGCTCAAGGACATCATGGGTTCGATCGAGGGCACCATCGGCGTCGCCCTGGTCGACTACAACAGCGGGATGGCGCTGGGCACCGTCGGCGGCAACGCGGACCTGGACCTGAACGTCGCGGCCGCGGGCAACACCGACGTGGTGCGGGCCAAGCTGCGCGCGATGGAGCTGCTCAACCTGAACGAGGCGATCGAGGACATCCTGATCAGCCTGTCCACCCAGTACCACCTGATCCGGCCGCTGACCTCGCGCAGCGGCAAGGGCCTGTTCCTGTACCTGGCGCTGGACCGGAACCGGGCCAACCTGGCGATGGCCCGGCACCAGTTGAAGAAGGTCGAGGCCGAGCTGGAGGTGTGACGCGCCCTCAGCGCCGCAGGGTGAGCAGGCCCCCGGTCGGGACGCGGACGGACAGCTCCGTCCCGCCGACCGGGGTCCGGGCCCGGGCGACGGTGCCGCCCAGGCAGTCCTGCACCAGCAGGTCGACGGGGCCGGGCGGGCGGTCGAAGTCGATCCGCACCAGGGTGTCCTGGTCGGCGTTGGCGACCAGCAGCAGTTCCCACCCGCCTTCGGCCCGCAGCGGCAGCGGCGCGTACCGGCCGAAGGCCAGCCGGGCGCCGCTGCGGGCCTCGATCAGCGGGTAGGCCAACTCGGGCCGGTGCGGGCGCAGTTCGCCGCGCTGGAGCAGCTCGCGGTGCTCCTTCATGACGCCCAGCCAGAACGCCAGGGCGGTCAGCTGGTCGGCGCTCTGGGCGGTGAGGTCGACGGAGACCTGGGCGGTGGCGAACAGCACCGACTGGAGCAGGACGGCGATCCGCTCGGGACGCTCCTGCGGGTGCCAGGTCAGCGGGTCGGCGTGCACGGCGAGCGGCCCGGCGGTGAGCCGCAGGTCGGCGGTGCGGACCCGGTTCTCGACCGCGCCGAGCGGGCAGTCGGTGGCCCGGACCATGGTGGCGTAGGGCCACAGGCCGGGGCCGACGTAGTCCTGGCGGTGCTCGACCAGCACGTCGGGGCGGGCGGCCCGCAGCCGGGCGTCGAGTGCGGCCAGCAGTTTCCGCACGCCCTCCGCGACGGTGGCGCAGTCCGCTTCCGGGGAGCCGGTGCGGGGCGCGGCGCCGGGCACCGGTCCGCGGGCGAAGGTGTCGACGAAGTCGAGCTTGAGGCCGTCGACGCCGTGCTGTTCGACGGCGGCGGCGAGCCGTTCGACCTGGTGGGCGCGGACGGTGGCGCTGCGCGGGTCGAGCAGGAAGGTCTCCAGTTGCGGCAGGTGGGCGAGGGTGTGCCCGGCCAGCCGCTCGGCGGCGGCGCTGCGGTCGCCGACGAACGGGACGGCGTGCCAGAGCAGGTAGTTGAGGCCGAGGTCCTGGATCCGGCGGACGTGTCCGGCGAAGTCGGGGAAGTCGTGCGGGGCGGGCTGCCAGTCGCCGGTGGTGGCGTAGGAGCGGGTGCGTTCGTCGGTCTGCCAGCCGTCGTCGACGATCAGCGTGCGGAAGCCGAGCGGGGCGGCGAGTTCGGCGAGCCGTTCGACGTCGGCGGCGGTCATCGCCAGGTGCAGTGCGTACCAGGTGCAGAACACCGGCTCGAAGGCTGCGTCGGGGACGGTCCGGGCGGGGGCGAGGGTGGCCCACCAGGCGGCGCAGTCCCTTACGGTGTCGGCGAAGTGGCGTCCGCTCAGGTCGAGGCGCAGGGCGAGGTGCGGGCCGTCCTGTTCGACCCACCAGCTGTAGCGGCCGGTCTCCTCGACGGCGCCCTCGCCGATGGTGACGGGGCGGACGGGTTCGCCGACCGCGAAGGTGCACAGGGCGGCGTCGCCGGGGCCGACCAGGCTGCCGACGGGGGCGCCCTTGGGCAGCGAGGCTTCCCGCGGCTTGGCCCAACTCGGGGGCAGCCAGCGGGTGTTGGTGTCGGGCGTCCAGTAGCCGGTGGCGCCGGTGCAGGGCAGTTGCCATTCGATCCGCAGCCGGGTGTCCGGGGTGTCGGCGGCCGCCTCGACCAGCAGCACGCCGGGGGACGGCAGTGCGGTGACGGTGACGGCGGGGGCGGTGTCGCTGCCGACGGCGGTGACCCGCAGGACGAGCGGTCCGGCGTCGACGGTGCGGGAGGTCTCGGGGCGGCCGGACGGCGGTGCGGAGCCGTCCCAGGACAGCGCGGCGTTTCCTTCCACGGGGCGGTGGTTCCTTTCACGGGGGTGGGCCCGCCCCGGCCGGCCGCGGAAGCGGTCGGACGGCCGGTCGGGGCGGGGGCGCGGTGGTGCTACTCCGGGAAGTGGCAGGCCGCTTGGCGGCCCGGGGCGGTGAGGGTGAGCAGGGGCGCTTCGGTCGTGCAGACGGCCTGGGCCTTGGGGCAGCGGGGGTGGAAGGTGCAGCCGCCGGGCGGGTCGGCGGGGCTGGGCGGGTCGCCGAGCAGGACGATGCGTTCGCGGGTGCGTTCGGCGGCCGGGTCGGGCAGCGGGACGGCGGACAGCAGCGCCTTGGTGTAGGGGTGCGCGGGGTGGTCGTAGACCTGCTGCTTGTCGCCGATCTCGACGATCCGGCCGAGGTACATGACGGCGACCCGGTGGCTGATGTGCTTGACCACGGCGAGGTCGTGCGCGATGAACACGTAGGCGACGCCGAGTTCGGCCTGGAGGCGTTCCATCAGGCCGACGATCTGGGCCTGGATGGAGACGTCGAGCGCGGAGACGGGTTCGTCGGCGACGACGAGTTCGGGGCGGGTGGCGAGGGCGCGGGCGATGCCGATGCGCTGGGCCTGGCCGCCGGAGAACTGGTGCGGGTAGCGCTCCAGGTGTTCGGGGGCGAGGCCGACCAGCCGGATCAGGTCGCGGACCTCGGAGCGGATCTTCTCCTTGGTCGCGCCCTGGGCGCGCAGCGGGGCGGCGATGATCTGCTGGACGGTCTGCCGCGGGTTGAGCGAGGCGAACGGGTCCTGGAAGATCATCTGGAACCGGCTGCGCAGCGGCCGCAGTCGGTGCTGCGGGGTCCGGGTGATGTCCTGGCCGCGGAAGTTGACGCTGCCGGCGGTCGGGTCGAGCAGCCGGACCAGCATCCGTCCGGTGGTGGACTTGCCGCAGCCGGACTCACCGACCAGGCCGAGCGTCTCGCCGGGGCGGACGTCGAAACTGACGCCGTCGACGGCCCGGATGCCGGCCTTGCGGCGCAGGGTGCCGCGCGGGCCGGGGAAGGTCATGCCGAGGTCGCGGACGCTGAGCAGGGCTTCGGGCGCGCCGGAGTCGGCGGCGTCGGCGATCGGGGCGGTCTCGGTGGTCATGCGGTCACCTCGTCGTGGACGCACGCGCTGCGGTGGCCGTCGGCGACGGTGCGCAGCAGGGGGCGGTCGCCGGTGCAGCGGGCGTCGGGCTCGGCCGCGTAGACGGCGCAGCGGGGGTGGAAGGCGCAGCCAGCGGGCGGGGCGAGCAGGGAGGGCGGGCTGCCGGGGATGGAGCGCAGTTCGGCGCCCTCTTCGGCGTCGAGGCGGGGCAGCGAGTCGAGCAGGCCGCGGGTGTAGGGGTGCCGGGGGGTGGTGAAGAGGGTGTCGGCGGGGGCCTGTTCGGCGGCGGATCCGCCGTACATGACGAGGACGTCGTCGGCGACCCGGGCGATGACGCCGAGGTCGTGGGTGATCATGACGATGCCGAGTCCGCGTTCGACCTGCAGGCGCATCAGGAGTTCGAGCACCTGGGCCTGGACGGTGACGTCGAGGGCGGTGGTGGGTTCGTCGGCGATGACCAGGTCGGGTTCGCAGGACAGCGCGAGGGCGATCATGGCGCGTTGGCGCATGCCGCCGGAGAACTGGTGCGGGTACTCCTCGGCCCGGCGGGCGGGTTCGGGGATGCCGACGTCGCCGAGGACGTCGACGGCGCGGGCGAGGGCGGCCTTGCGGCTGCCGCCGAAGTGTTCGCGGTAGGCCTCGGCGATCTGGTCGCCGACGGTGAAGTAGGGGTGCAGGGCGGTGAGGGCGTCCTGGAAGACCATCGCCATCCTGCGGCCGCGGAGCTTGCGGAGCCGTTCGGCGGGGGCGCCGATGAGTTCGGTGCCGTCGAGCCTGGCGGAGCCGGTGACGGTGGCGCCGCGGTGCAGTCCCATGACGGCCAGCGAGGTGACGGACTTGCCGGAGCCGGATTCGCCGACGATGCCGAGGGTGCGGCCGCGTTCGACGGTGAAGTCGACGCCCTTGACGGCCCGTACGGTGCCTTCCTCGGTGGTGAACTCGACGGCGAGGTCGTGCACGTCGAGCAGCGGGTGGGAGGTCATGACAGCCTCGCCCTCGGGTCGATCCAGGCGTAGACGAGGTCCACGACCAGGTTGGAGCTGACGATGAAGAAGGAGGCGAGCAGGGTGATGCCCATGATCACCGGCTGGTCGGCCTTGTTGAGGGAGTCGGCGAAGAGCTTGCCGATGCCGGGGAGGCTGAACAGCGATTCGGTGATGAGCGCGCCGGCCAGCAGCCCGCCGAGGTCCATGCCGAGCATGGTGGCGACAGGGGTGAGGGCGGGGCGCAGTCCGTGCCGGCCGACGACCCGGCGTTCGCGCAGGCCCTTGGCGCGGGCGGTGCGGACGTACGGTTCGGCCATCGTCTCGATGACGGAGTTGCGGGTCATCCGGGCGTAGAGGGCGGCGTTCAGCAGGGCGAGGGTGATCCAGGGGAGGATCAGGTTGGTGACCCAGCCGACCGGGTCCTCGCCGAACGCGATGTAGCGCGGGTAGGGCAGCAGTCCGGCGACGGTGACGACCAGGTAGAGCAGGATCATCGCGGTGAAGTAGACCGGCAGGGCGGCGATGCCGATGGTGCCGACCATCAGGGTGCGGTCGAGCCAGGTGTTGCGGCGCAGCGCGGAGAGCACGCCGGTGCCGACGCCGAGGACCAGCCAGAGCACGGACGCGCCGAGGGCGAGCGAGACGCTGGTCGGCAGCCGGTCCATCATCAGGTCCCAGACGGGCTGGGCGGACTGGAAGGAGTAGCCGAAGCAGGGGAAGTCGCACTGGACGGCGTACGGGCCGGTGCCGTAGGAGCGTCCGGCGAAGATCGCGGTGACGTAGTGCCAGAACTGGACGATCAGGGGGTCGGCCAGGCCGAGTTGCTGCCGGACGAGTTCGATCCGGTCGGCGGAGCAGTCCTTGCCGCAGAACTGGGCGGCGGGGTCGCTGGGCAGCAGGTAGAAGACCGCGAAGGTGAGGGCGCAGACCGCGAGCAGGGTGGCGGCCATCGCGAGGACGCGCCGGAGCAGGAATCCGATCACGTCCGGCTGCCCTTCGGGTCGAGGGCGTCCCGCAGGGCGTCGCCGACCAGGGTGAAGGCCAGGACCACCAGGAACAGGCAGGCGCTGGGCAGGATGAAGAACATCGGGTCGACCTTGTAGTAGAGCACCGCGTCGGAGATCATCTGGCCCCAGGAGGGCGTGGGCGGCCGGATGCCCACGCCGAGGAAGGACAGCGCCGCCTCGGTGCCGATCAGGCCGGGGACGGCGAGGGTGACGTAGACGATGACGGTGCCGGTGAGGTTGGGCAGGATCTCGCCGAACAGGATCCGGCGGTTGGTGGTGCCGCTGGCGCGGGCGGCCTCGACGTACTCGCGGTGCTTGAGCGAGAGGGTCTGGCCGCGCACCACGCGGGCGATGTAGGGCCAGGAGAACAGCGACATCACGCCGATGAGCAGGACCACCCGGTTGACGTTCCGGGCGACCGAGAGCAGCGCGATCATGAAGATCAGGCTGGGGAAGGACATCATGATGTCCATGAACCGGCTGATCACGGTGTCCACCCGGCCGCCGAAGTAGCCGGCGGTGATGCCCAGGACGGTGCCGATCAGGGTGATCAGCAGGGCGGAGACGAAGGCGACCAGCAGGCTGATCTGGGCGCCGTAGAGCAGCCGGGCGAAGATGTCGCGGCCGAGCATCGGTTCGACGCCGAGCCAGTGCTCGGGGCTGATGCCGCCGAGGGAGCCGCGGGGCAGGCCGCCGAGGTAGGGGTCGACGGCCTTCTTGTCGATGGCGTCCGGCGAGGTGCCGCTGATCGCGGTGAGCACCGGCGCCAGGACGGCCGCCAGGACGAAGAACGCGATGAGGGCGGCACCGACCAGGGCGGTCTTCTGCCGGCGGACGCGGTGCAGGGCGAGGGCCCAGGGGGAGGCGGGGGCGACGGAGGTCCTGGGAGTCTCCGGGGCCCCCGCTCCCCCGGCCGGGGCCGGGGCGAGCGGGGTGGTCATGTGGGGAACTCCCGCCTTACTTCACGGACTTGAGGCCGATGGTCGCGTAGTCGATCTGCGCGGACCAGATCGGCGAGCCGAAGGCGCCGGCGATGTTGGAGCCGACCAGCAGCGGCTTCTTCTGCCAGACCAGCGGGACGGCGGGCGAGGCGTCCATGATCTTGGCGTCCAGGTCGAGCCAGGCGGCGTTGGCCTTCTGCAGGTCCGACAGGCCGGCGATCCGGTCGAGCTCGGCGTTGACCGCGGGGTCGTTGAACCGGGTCATGTTGCCGTTGTTGCCCTTGTCGCGGACCTGGCGGCCGTCGTAGATCATCGGCAGGAAGGTGCCGGCCGACGGGTAGTCCGGACACCAGCCGAGCTGGGCCAGGCCGGGCTGCTTGTCCTTGTCGCCGACGATGGAGTTGACGGCGGTCGGGTCGACGGTGGTGATGGTGACGTTCACGCCGACCCGCTTGAGGGCGGCCTGGATCGCCTCGGCCTGCTGCTTGCCACCGGTGGAGGTGACCATCTCGGTGTCGAAGCCGTTCGGGAGGCCGGCCTCGGCGAGCAGCTGCTTGGCCTTGTCCGGGTCACCGGCGGGCTTGATCATGAAGTGGTCGACCGGGGCGCCGCTGGTGAGGGCCGGCGGCAGGTAGGTGGTGGCGATGTCGTTGAACGCCGGGCCGCCCATCGCGGCGGCGAAGGACTCCTTGTCCACCGCGTACTGCATGGCCCGGCGCACCGTGGCGTTGTCGAACGGCGCCTTGGTGGTGTTCATGTCGAGCATGGTGGTGCAGCCACCGTTCTCGCTGATCAGACGGGCCTTGACGTCCGGATTGGTGAGGACCTCGGACATCTTGGCCGGCGTCAGGTCGACGTACGAGACGGCGTTCTTGTCGTCGCCCTGGTCGGCGATCAGGCGGTCGGCGATGCCGGTGCCCTTGAGGGTCTGGTCGACGACGATCTTGTCCGGGTAGGCCTTGCGGACGGGGTCGGAGGCCGCGTCCCAGTGGGTGTTGCGGACCAGCACCATGCGCTTGCCGCGGTCGTAGGACTCGATCTTGTACGGGCCGGAGGAGACCGGGTGGTTGGAGTAGTTGGCACCGGTCTCCTTCGCCACCGGGACGGGCGAGAAGGTCGGCAGGGTGACGGTCTGGCCGAACTCGGCGACCGGGCGCTTGAGGTGGAAGACGATGGTCTTCGCGTCCGGGACCTCGATGGAGTCCTTGCCGAGGTGCTCGCCGGCCAGCGGGCCCTTGTAGCCGTCGACGCCGGCCAGGTAGCGGGCCGCGTAGTCGGGGCCGCCGGCCAGTTCGGCGGAGAACGAGCGCTCGACGTTGTACTTGATGTCGCCGGCGACGATCGGGGTGCCGTCCTCGTACGTGAGGCCGTCCTTCAGGTGGAAGGTCCAGGTCCTGGCGTCGTCGCTGGGGGTGCCGAGGTCGGTGGCCAGGTCGGGCTCGACCTTGAGGCCGTCGGCGCCGGGGGCCGCCTTGAAGGTGGTGAGGGTGCGGTAGAGCAGCCGGACGCCCACGTCCATGACCGGCATGGTCCAGTTGCGGGCCGGGTCGAGCTGGTCGAAGTCCTGGTTCGACAGGATGGTGAGGGTGCCGCCCTTCACGGGCGTCCCGCCGATGATGCCGTTGCCCTGGGTGGTCACGCCCGCCTGGTCGCCGTTGCCGCCGCCTCCGCTGTTGTTGCTGCTGCTGCACGCACCGAGGCCGAGGGTGAGGGATGCCGCGATGGCCGCCGCGAGGGCGACGTGGGAACGCCTGTTCATGTGCAACTCCGGGAATGGGGGCCGGTCTGCCGTTCAACGGGGGATCTGTGCCGCCCGGGGTCTGGCCCGCTCTGAGGTGTGACCCGTAACATAGTAATGTGAAATTGCACTACGCAATGAGGCGGCCGGACCGTTACCGAGCCGTGTCATTGCCACCCGCGGAGCAGGGCAAGTCCCCGCCCCGCCAAGCGAGTTGCCCCCTGCCCCCTTCCCCCCGCCCAGCTCGGAGGAGCCCCCGACGATGACCGACCAGCCCGCCCTGAACACCGGCAGCCACGACCTCCCCGTCACCCCCGCCCTGGCCGCCTACATGGCCGGCCAGTGGGCCGCCACCCCGCTGCCCGCCGAGGAGCGCGTCCCCGGCTACCCGTACTTCCCGGCCCGCCGCGCCAAGCTCGCCGCCGCCTTCCCCGGCGAGCGGCTGCTCGTCCCCGCCGGGCAGTTGAAGGTCCGCAGCAACGACTGCGACCACCGCTTCCGCCCGCACAGCGCCTACGCCCACCTCACCGGCCTGACCGGCGAGGAGCAGGTCGGCCACGTCCTGGTGATCGAACCCGACGGCGAACCCGTCCTCCACCTGCGCCCCCGCTCCGACCGCTCCGCCGGCTCCGCCGAGTTCTACCGCGACCGCCGCTACGGCGAGTTCTGGGTCGGCCGCCGCGCCGACCTGGCCGAGGCCGCCCGCCTCACCGGCCTGCGCACCGCCCACCTCGACGACCTGCCCAAGCTCCTCACCGGCTCCACCCCCACCCGGGTGCTCTCCGGCGTCGACCCGGCGCTCGACGCCCTGACCGGCCGCCCGTCCGCCGCCCACGCCCTGACCGACGGTCAACTCGCCGCCGCTCTCGCCGAGTTGCGCCTGATCAAGGACCCCTGGGAGGTCGAACAGCTCCAGCTCTCCGTCGACCACACCACCACCGGCTTCGCCGACGTCGTCCGCGCCCTGCCCGCCGCGCTCCGCCACCACCGCGGCGAGCGCTGGCTCGAAGGCGCCTTCAACGCCCGCGCCCGCGCCGAGGGCAACGGCACCGGCTACGAGACCATCGTCGCCTCCGGCGCCCACGCCTGCGTCCTGCACTGGATCCGCAACGACGGCCCGCTGAACCCCTCCGACCTCCTGCTGCTCGACGCCGGTGTGGAGACCGACACCCTCTACACCGCCGACATCACCCGCACCCTCCCGCTCTCCGGCACCTTCACCCCCGCCCAGCGCGACCTCTACGACCTCGTCCTGGCCGCCCAGGACGCCGCCATCGCCACCCTCCGCCCCGGCGCCTCCTTCCGCGACTTCCACCGGGCCGGCATGCGCGTCATCGCCGAGGGCCTCGCCTCCTGGGGCCTGCTCCCCGTCTCCGCCGAGGAGGCCCTGCACGAGGACTCCGGCCTCTACCGCCGCTACACCCTCTGCGGCAGCGGCCACATGCTCGGCCTCGACGTACACGACTGCGCGAAGGCCCGCGCCGAGACCTACCTGGACGGCGTCCTGGAGGAAGGCATGGTCCTCACCGTCGAACCCGGCCTCTACCTCCAGCCCGACGACCTCACCCTCCCCGCCGAACTCCGCGGCATCGGCATCCGCATCGAGGACGACCTCGTCATCACCTCCGACGGCGCCCGCCTGATGTCCGCCGCCCTCCCCCGCGAAGCCCCCGCCCTCGAATCCTGGATGTCCACCCTCCTGGGCTGACCGCCACCGCCCGGGACGCGCACCGACAGGGGCGCGGGGCACTGCGCGGCCGGATCGCCGCGCGGCCCCGCGCCCCTGCTCCCGCTCACCCCTCGCGCAGCGCGTCCCGCCACAGCTCCCGCGTCACGTCCGCCGCCCGGCCCGTCCGGGCCTTGCGGTGGGCCGTCCCCGCCCACAGGTGCATCGCCGCCAGGTCCTCCCGGCGCCCCGCGGCGGCCCTGAGCGGCTGGGTGAGGTGGTGCACCTCCGGGTACGCCGCCGGCGCGTGGGCGTCGTGCCGGTCGATGAACGCGTTGCGCAGCCCGCGCGCCGGACGCCCGGTGAAGGCCCGGGTGACGGTGGTGCCCTCCAGTTCGACCAGCGCCCTGCGGTGCGCGGCGGACGCCCCCGACTCCTCGGTGCGCAGGTACGCGGTGCCGAGCTGCACGGCCACCGCCCCGGCCCGGAGCGCCGCGGCGATCGCCGCCCCGTCCCCGAGCCCGCCCGCGGCGATCAGCGGCAGCGGCGTCACCTCCCGCACCGCGGCCAGCAGTTCGAGCAGCGGCAGCGTCCCCGGCCGGTCCTCGATGCGGTGCGTACCGCGGTGCCCGCCCGCCTCCGGGCCCTGGACGGTGAGCGCGTCGAAGCCCAGCGCGGTCGCCGCCCGGGCCTCCTCGGGACTCGTGACCGTCCCCACCTGCCGGATCCCCGCCGCCCGGACGGCAGCCGCCTCGGCCGGCTCGGGCAGCCCGAAGGTGTACGACACCCACTCCACCGGCTCCCGCAGCAGCGCCTCGATCTTGGCGTCCCAGTCGTCCCGGTCCGGCGCGATCGAGACCGGCAGCTCCACACCCCACTGCAACGCCTCGGGCAGCAGCCGCTCCCGGTACGCCGCCACCGGCCCCGGCACGGCGGCCGGCCCCGGCACGAACAGGTTCACGCCGACCGGACCGCCCGTCAACTCCCGCAGCTCCCCGATCTGTTGAAGCATCCCCAGCGCACTCCGGTAACCCGCCGCCAGGAACCCGAACCCCCCGGCCCCACCCACCGCCGCCACCAACTCCGGCGTCCCCGCCCCACCCGCCATCGGCGCAGCCACCAACGGCACCGCCCAGCCGAACTCCATCCCGCACTCCCTCGACCACACCCACCGACCCCCGCCCGCCCCACCCTACGCCGCCCGCCCGGCCACCCACTCGCACCTCACTCGCACGACCGACGCACCGACCACCACCGCGGCCGGACCGACCACCTACTCCTACGTCGGACCACCGGACATCCGCACCGCGGCCCGCGGACCGGCGCAGCGAGCACGTGGCGTGCGCGGGCGGGTCTCCCTGGTCCGGGAGGATTTCTTCGTGTGCGTCTTCTGCGACGGCGAGTTGCCTGCGCACTGGAACGTCGCTCCGCCGGTAGCGTGACGGGCGTCACATCCGGTGGCTGTCACATCGGGGGTGGCGGCGGGGTCAGAGCTTCGTCAGCACCCGCCACGCAAGCACGCACGACAAGGAGCCACCACCGTGGACGCACGTCTCAACTACTTCGGCAACCAGCTCGGCGCGAAGTTCCTGAAGTACATCAACTCGGCCGGCCACGCCCTGGGCCTGTCCTCGCTGCCGGCGGCGACCCAGGAGCTGGTGAAGATCCGCGCCAGCCAGATCAACGGCTGCGGTTTCTGCACCGACATGCACACCAAGGACGCCGCGCACGCCGGGGAGACCCAGCTGCGGCTCAACCTGGTCGCCGCCTGGCGCGAGGCCACCGTCTTCACCGAGGCCGAGCGGGCCGCCCTGGAGCTCACCGAGCAGGGCACCCGGATCGCGGACGCCGCGGGCGGGGTCTCCGACGCGGCCTGGGCGGCGGCGGCCGAGCACTACGACGAGGAGCAACTGACCGCCCTGGTCAGCCTGATCGCCCTGATCAACACGTACAACCGGATCAACGTGATCGTCCGCCAGCCCGCGGGCGACTACGTCCCCGGCCAGTACGCCTGACCCACCCCGCCCCGGGGGGCGGGCGTCCGCCCCGGACACCCGCCCCCGGCCGGCCCCGTCCCCCTCCGCACTGTCGGACGGCGCTGCCACAATCCCCGGCATGCCCCTGTGCGACTACTTCTCCGCCCTTGACGACGCCACCGCCGTCGCCGTCCTCGACGCCCCCGGCGGGCCGGGCGGGGCGGGTCTCGACACGGTGCCGCTGAAGGGCGTCGACCCGGTGGTGGTGATCGCCCGCCTGGAGGCCGTCCTGACCGGCTGCACCTACGAGGAGGCCCGCGCCCGGCCCCGCTCGGGCCGGTTGCTCTCCGACCCGCAGCACGACGAGGCGTTCGTCGTCAGCCTGACCGACACCCTGGCCGAGGCCCTCGCCGCCCTCCCGCCCGACCGCCTCCTCCCCGCCGCCACCGCCTGGTCCGCGACGGAGGAACTCCGCCTCGACGGCGCCACCCCCGACACCGCCGCCGCCATCCTGCACGCCCTGTCCACCCTCGCCCACCGCGCCCGCACCGACGGCCACCACCTGTACTGCTGGTGGTCGCTCTGACCCCGCGGCCACCCAACTCGACTGTCAGCAAGGAGGGTTGACCCCACCCTGCCCATCCCCCCGCGGCGAGCCGTCACCCCCGCCCGTCGCCGTCGCCCGTCGCCCCCGCCCGCCCCGCGCAGACCGGCCGGGTGCGGGCCGCGTAGGAGCGGGCGGCGACCAGGAGGCCGAGGCCCAGTCCGGTGAAGGCGAAGCCGCCGAAGGCGATCATCCAGATCAGGCCGGCGGCGTCGACGAAGGGCGGGGCGGGGGTCGGGCGCGGGAGGGCGCCGAGGGCGAGCAGGGGGGCGGTGGCGGTGAGGGCGAGGCCGTACAGGGTGAGCGGGACGCCGGTGAGCCAGGCCGGGACGAGCGGGAGCAGGCGCGGTACCCGGCGGCCGCCGAGCAGCGGGATCGGGCGGGGGAAGGTCTGGCCCCAGCGGTGGAGCAGGCCGAGCAGCAGCAGGACGCCGACCGCCGCGGCGAGCACCGTGAGGTCGATGCCGAGCCGGGCGAGTGTCCTGCCGGCGCCGGACGCCCCGTCCGAGGCGGTCGCCGCCCAGGCCGCGGCGGTGACGCCGAGCGCGTTGCCGCCCAGCGTCCAGAGGGTCTTGACGCCGGCCCAGGGCAGCAGGCCGAGCAGCAGCAGGTACGCGGTGGTGCGGGTGCGCCGGGTCGGCGGGGTGGGTGCGGGGTGGCGCAGCGGGCCGTCGGCGGGGCCGGTGTGGCGGTGTCCGCAGCGCGGGCAGCGGCCGGTGCGGTGGCGGTGGCGGGCGAGTGCGGTGAGGGCGAGCAGGGCGGCGCCGGCCGCGTCGAGGACGACCTGGGCCAGGCCGGTGGCGCTCTCCAGGCCGCTGAGGGTGGCGAGTTGGACGAAGTGCACGGGCAGTCCGACACCGCCCGCCGCGTACACGGGGATCGCCACCCACAGCACGACCCGCCCCCACCGGCTCCCGCTGCCGGCCCGGATCGCGGCGACGGCCAGGACGGCGAGCACCGCCAGCAGCGGGAACGCGGCGACCGGGTAGGCGAGGTGCGCGCTCCAGGGCACGGTGGTGCCGGTCGCCGCCCAGCCGAGCTGGACGGCCGCGTACAGCCCGGCCCACCACCCGCTCGCCCGGGCCACCGGCCGGGGCCACCCGTCCCCCGTCCCCCGCTCGGCCCGTCCTACCCGTCCCGCCCGTCCTACCCGTCCCGCCACGACTCCTCCAACACCCGTCCGACGCCTGTCCGTTGTCGGTCCGAGCCTCCCGCCGCCCCGCCCCCGGCCGCCTCCTCCCGCCGGACGGTCCGCCTCCCCCGCCCGGGTGACCGGGCGACCGGGCGGCGGACGACCGGGCGACCGCGGGCCGGGGCCGGGGCCCGGCGTCAGCCGGTCGTCCGCGTCACCGGGATCCACAGCTGCGCGGACGACTCCCCGGGGGCGTCCGGCGCGGGCCGGACTCGCAGGATCTCCGGGCCGGGCCGGTACTCGTAGGGGTTGGAGGGGATCCACCGGGCGGCCACCTCCGCCCACATCTGCTGGAGCGCCTGCGGGAACGGCCCGGTGTTCTCGAACACCGCCCAGCTGCCCGCGGGGCACTCCAGCACGTCGAGGTCGGCGGGCAGCCGTCCGGCGTCCGCCCCGCTGACCACCGCGTGGTAGTAGTCGAGCAGGCTGCCCTCCGCGAAGCCGTCCAGTCCGTCAGGACTCTCCTCGGGCAGCCGGACGGTCGCCGAGAGCAGGCCCTGCGGTTCCTGGTCGGACAGTTCGGTGATCCGCCGCACGGTGTCCGCCGGGATGCCCCGGACGTGTTCGGCGATGTGCGGGTTGACCCCTTCGTGGATCAACGGGACCCGGGCCTTCCTGCCCACGACCCGGAACGCTTCCTTCTCCACGATGCGGTACCGCATGGTGGTACTCCCTTCGACGACGAGGCGGAAGGAGAGCCGGGGCTGCGCGTTCAGCACCGCGCCGGAGCGCCGGGCCTCCCCGGGCCCGACCCCGTGCTGGGCCCGGAACGCCCGGGCGAACGCCTCGCCGGAGCCGTAGCCGTACCGGACGGCGACGTCCAGCAGCGACGGTTCCCCGGCCAGTACCTCGGCCGCCGCGACGGTCAGCCGCCGGCGCCGCACGTACTCGGACAGCGGCATCCCGGCCAGCGACGAGAACAGCCGCCGGAAGTGGTACTCCGACGTGGCGGTGATCCGGGCCAGTTCGGCCACCTCCAACCGCCGGTCGAGGTGCTCCTCGACGTGGTCCATCGCCTGGTTCAACCGCTCCAGCAACCCCGCTCCCCTTCCCTTTTCCGTGTCTTCGACCCTAGGGAGGGGCGAACCCCCCGCACCCGACATTCCCTGCCCGCTCCGGTCGGGTGGCCCCGCCAGTCCCCGCCGGGCCGCACCGGGCCCCGCCGCTCACCGCCCCGCAGGGCGGATCAGCCCGGCCGCGAGACCCGCGGCGATGGCGGAGGTCCGGGAGTCGACGCCGAGCTTGTCGTAGATGTGGACCAGGTGGGTCTTGACGGTGGCTTCGCTGATGAACAGGCGCTTGGAGATCTGCCGGTTCGGCAGGCCCTCGGCGAGGAGCTGGAGGATCTCCGCCTCGCGCGGGGAGAGCGAGGGGCGGCCGGCCCGGACCCGGCCGAGCAGGCGGGCGGCGACGGGCGGGGCGAGGACGGTCTCGCCGCGGGCGGTGGCCTGGATCGCGGCGGCGAGGTCCTCCGGCGGGGCGTCCTTGAGCAGGTAGCCGGTGGCGCCGGCCTCGACGGCGGCGAGGATGTCGGCGTCGGTGGAGTAGGTGGTGAGGACCAGGACGGCGGGCGGGTCGGGCAGCGCGGTGATCCGGCGGGTGGCTTCGACGCCGTGCATGCCGGTGCCCATCTGGAGGTCCATCAGGACGACGTCGGGGCGCCGGTCGGCGGGCAGCCCGGCGAGCAGGTCGAGTGCGGCGGCGCCGTCCGCGGCCTCGCCGACGGCGGTCACCTCGGGCAGGTCGTCGACCATGGCGCGCAGCCCGCGCCGGACCACGGGGTGGTCGTCCACCACCAGGACCCGGATCACCGCCGCACCCCCGCGAGCGCGAACCGCCGCCCGGCCGCCGCCCGCCACCCGGCCGCCGCCCGCAGCGCACCGCCGGGAAGCCGACCGCCGGGAAGCCGACCGTCGGCCGCCTCCCGGGCCCGGGCCGTTCCCCGGCCGCGTCCCCGGACGGCTGCGCCGCAGCGGCCGCCGGCGGGTCGATGGCGCGCAGCGGGAGCGTGGCGGCGACGGCGGTGCCCTCGCCGGGCGCGGATTCGACGGTGAGGGTGCCGCCGAGGGCGGCGATGCGTTCGTGCATGCCGTGCAGGCCGAAGGAGTCGGGGGCGGGTGCGGTGGCCGGGTCGAAGCCGGTGCCGTCGTCGTAGACGTCGAGGGTGACGGCGTCGTCGAGGTAGCCGAGGGTGACGGCGATGTGCGGGGCGGCGGCGTGCCGGACGGCGTTGGCGAGGGCCTCCTGGGTGAGGCGCAGCAGCGCGACCTCGGCCTCGACGGGCAGCGGGTACGGGTCGCCGTCGCGGTGGAAGGCGGCGTCGGCGCCGTCGGCGAGGCGGCGCAGCGCGTCGGGGAGGGTGGTGCCGTCGAGGGCGGGCGGGGTGAGGGCGTGGACGAAGCGGCGGGCCTCGGCGAGGTTGGCGGAGGCGGTGCGTTCGATCTCCTCCAGCAGCGGCGCGGCGTCGGGGGCGCTGCCGGCCTCGCGGGCCAGCAGCACGATGCCGGCCAGGCCCTGGGCGAGGGTGTCGTGGATCTCCCGGGCCAGGCGCTGGCGTTCGGCGAGGCGGCCGGCTTCGCGCTGGCTGGCGGCGAGTTCGTCGCGGGTGCGGACCAGGTCGTCGATGAGCTGCTGGCGGGCCCGGCTCTCCCGGTAGAGGGCGGCGTAGCCGTGGGCGGTGAGCAGGGCGACGGCGAGTCCGGCCAGCGGGCCGAGGACCTTGGCGGTGGTGAGTCCGCCGGGGGTGGTGGTCTGGGCGGCGACGACGGCGGCGGTGAGGGCCAGGACGGCGGGCAGCGCGAGGCGGCGCGGCAGGACGTGCAGGCAGACGAAGTACAGCGGGAAGGCGAGGTAGCTGAACTCGGGGTGCTGGAGGGTGAGTCCGATCCACAGGGCGGCGACGGCGAGCAGCCAGCCGGCGCCGAGGGCGCGCGAGGTGCGGACCGGCCGCAGCACGCCGCCGGCCGCGTAGCAGGCGGCGAGCGCCCCGGCGGTGGCCCAGCCGCCGGGGCCGAGCGCGCCGTCGGCGGCGGCCCGGGCCAGCAGGACGGCGAGCAGGGCGAGGAACAGCCCGTGCACGGCGAGGTTGGCCAGCCGCAGCGCGGGGGTGGGGCCGGTCGGGGAGCGGTGCGCGTCGGCGGTCGGGGTTTCGGTACGGGGCACGCTGTCCGAGGGTACGGGGCGGTGGCGGCGGCGGGCGGTGGCGCGGCATCAACCGTTCGATG
Source organism: Kitasatospora sp. YST-16 (assembly GCF_026802215.1). NCBI lineage: Bacteria > Bacillati > Actinomycetota > Actinomycetes > Kitasatosporales > Streptomycetaceae > Kitasatospora > Kitasatospora sp. YST-16. The sequence continues at coordinate 6,811,680 of NZ_CP113837.1, read as the reverse complement.
GATTTCCGGCTGCACCTCTCGACGGGTGCGCACTCCCTCCGTCTCCCCGATGGCAGCGGGGCCTGCGCGGGCGAGTCTGGGGTGGTCTGCTCCGGTGTCCCTCCGAAAGGTTTCCCGTGTTCGTCGCTTTGCGTGACATCCGTTTCGCCCGTGGGCGGTTCGCCCTGATGGGAGCGGTGGTCACCCTGATCACGACCCTGGTGGTGTTCCTGTACGGCCTGACCGGGGGCCTGGCCTCGGCGGCGTCCTCGACGATCGCCGAACTCCCGGCGGACGGCGTGGTGTTCGGCGCGCCGGCGGGTGCGCAGGCGGAGGTGTCGTTCGCGTCCAGCACGGTCTCGCCGGCCCAGCGGGACGCGGTGGCGGCGGCGGGGGCGGGCGCGGTGCACCCGCTGGGGGTGGCGATGTCGCGATTGACGGCGGGCGGCGGCGCGGCCTCGGTGAGCGTGCTGGGCACCGACCCGGAGCTGCTGCCGCCGCTGGTCCGGGGCACCGCCCCGGCGGACGGCCAGCTCGCGGTCGGCACCGGCCTGGCCGCCGAGTACCACCTCTCCCCCGGCAGCCGGGTGAGCGTCGGCGCGCAGGAGTTGACGGTCTCGGCGGTCACCGCCGAGCGTTCGCTCTCGCACGCCCCGAGCGTGTGGACCACCCCGGAGACCTGGCAGCGGGTCTCCGGCCAGCATCAGCCCACCGCGCTCGCGGTCCGCGGCACCCCGCACGGCCTGCCCGCCGACCTGCGGGCGGTGTCGCTGGACGGCGCGCTGTCCGGCATCAACGGGTACGCGGCCGAGCAGGGCAGCCTGCAGCTGATCCAGGGCTTCCTGTTCGCGGTGAGCGCCCTGGTGGTGGGCGCGTTCTTCACGGTGTGGACGGTGCAGCGCCGCCCGGACATCGCGGTGCTGAAGGCGGTCGGCGCGTCCAGCGGCTACCTGGTGCGCGACGCGCTGGCCCAGGCGGCGGCCGTGCTGCTGGCGGGCGCGCTGCTGGGCGGGGCGCTGGGCGCGGCCGGCGGGGCGTTCGCGTCGGCCGCGGTGCCGTTCGACGTGGGCGTCCTGACCGTGGCCGTGCCGGTCGGCGCGATGGTGCTGCTGGGCCTGCTGGGCGCGGCCCTCGCGGTGCGCCGGATCACCGCGGTCGACCCGCTGGCGGCGCTGGGCGCCAACCGATGACCACCCACCCCACCCCGGAAGGCCCTGCCATGACCACCACCCCGACCGCCGGAACCGACCTGCGCACCGGCCTCGCGCTGCGCGGCGTGACGCTCGGCTACCCGGACGGCGAGAGCCGGCTGATCGCCCTGGACGAGGTCGAACTGTCCGTCGCCCCGGGCGAGTTCACCGCCATCGCGGGGCCGTCCGGCTCCGGCAAGTCCAGCCTGCTGGCGGTCGCGGCGACGCTGCTGCGACCGGACCGCGGCGAGGTGCTGGTCGACGGCGTGGACGCGGGCGCGCTGGACGAGCGCGAGCGCACCGCGCTGCGCCGCGAGCGCCTGGGCATCGTCTTCCAGCAGTCGAACCTGCTGGCCTCGCTGACCGCCGTCGAGCAGCTGCTGGTCCTGGAGTCGGTGCGCGGCCGCCGCCCGGCCCGGGCCCGTGCCCGGGCCGAGGAGCTGCTGGAGTCGGTCGGCCTGGCGGGCGCCAAGCAGCGCCGCCGCCCGCACCAGCTGTCGGGCGGCGAGCGCCAGCGGGTGAACATCGCCCGCGCCCTGTTCGGCAGCCCGTCCGTCCTGCTGGTGGACGAGCCGACCTCGGCCCTGGACCACGAGCGCGGCGCCCAGGTGGTCGACCTGCTCGCCGAGGTGACCCGCACCCACCGCACCGCCACCGTGATGGTCACCCACGACCGCGACCTGCTGGGCCGCGCCGACCGCGTCCTGACCATGCAGGACGGCCGCCTGCACGCCTGACCGCCCGGCCGGCCGACCGCCCGGCCCGCTACCGGTCTGCCGACCCGCTGACGTCCTGTCGGCCCAACAGCCCGTCAGCGGGCCGGCAGCCGCAGCGCGCTCTCCGGCTCGGCGGGCCCGGCGGCGGGCTTGCCGCCGGCCGCCCACAGGTGGCGGATGTGGCCGAGGTGCCGGGTCATGCAGGCTTCGGCGGCGTCGGCGTCGCCGGTCAGCAGCACGTCCAGCAGCTCCAGGTGCTCCTCGGCGGAGCTGACCAGTTCGCCCTGCTGGTCGAGCCGGTTGAGGCCGTACAGCCGGGAGCGCTTGCGCAGGTCGCCGACGGTCTCGACCAGGCGGGCGTTGCCGGCCAGCGCGAGCAGGTCGAGGTGGAACTGGCGGTCGGCCTCCAGGTAGCCGATCAGGTCGTGCTTGCGGGCGGCCTCGACGATCGCCGCGGCCTGCGGGCGCAGCGCCTCCAGCTGTTCGGCGGTGGCGGTCCGGGCGACCTGGCCGACAGTGGGGACCTCGATCAGCGCGCGGATCTCGGTGAACTCGTCGAGGTCCCGGTCGGAGAGCTCGGTGACCCGGAAGCCCTTGTTGCGGACGGCTTCGACCAGGCCCTCGCGGGCCAGGTCGAGCATCGCCTCGCGGACGGGGGTGGCGGAGACCCCGAAGTCGGCGGCCAGCGTCGGGGCGGAGTAGACCACCCCGGGGCGCAGTTCACCGGAGATGAGTGCCGCACGCAGGGCGTGGGCGACCTGGTCGCGCAGCCGCTCCTGGACGGAGATGAGGTTGCGGGGCTTGAGGTCGGCCATGGTGTTCCTCCGGAGGTTCAAACAGGGCCCCATTGTACAATGTCACGTTGCGGAGAGTGAATGCCCTGCGTACAGCCGTCGCTGTCCGTGTCCCGGGCCTCCAGTCCCCGGATCCGACCCCGGGTTCCCGTCCCCCCGCCGCGGCGCCCTACCTCCCGGCCGACGCGTACTGCGCCGCCGCCACCGCCAGATCCTGCCACGCCATCCCGACGCTCTTGAAGAACCTGGGACGATCATGGCGGACGGCGGCCCGGCCCGTGACCAGTTCCGCCAGATTCGCCATCCGCTCCGCCCCGGCCCCCGCCAGCAGCAGGTCCCCGGCCTCGCGCAGCGCGACCTGCCGGGCCTCCACGAACAGGTCGGCCCGCGCCACCAGCCGGGCGTCCACCTCACGGGCGTCCGGCTCGTGCGAGCCGACCGCCGCGACCACCGCCCGGTCCGGCACCAGGCGGCCGTCGAACAGCGGGGTGCGGGCGGTCGTGCAGCACACCACCACGTCAGCCTGCGCCACCGCCTCCGGCCCGCCGACGGCCGCTGCCAGGCCCAGCCCGGCCGCGTACGCCGCGACCTCGGCGGCCGGGCCCGGCCGCGCCACCACGGTGGCCCGCTCCAGGCCGGGCAGCACGGCCCGCAGCACCGCCAGGTGCCCGACCGCCTGCGGCCCGGCCCCGAACACCACCAGCTCCCGGGCGTCCGGCGCCGCCAGCGCCCGCACCGCCAGCGCGGTCACCGCGGGCGTCCGCAGCGCGGTCAGCGCGGCCCCGTCCAGCAGCGCCAGCGGCTGCAGCGTCGGCCCGTCCAGCAGCAGGTAGGACCCGGTGATCCGCGGCAGTCCGAGCGCCGGGTTCCCGGGCGCCACCCCCGCGACCTTCACCCCCGCGAAGCCCCCGGCCGCCGCGGGCATCAGCAGCAGCTCCCCCGCCGGCACCGCCACCCCGACCCGCGCCGGGCACCCCTCCACGTCCAGCCCGCCCAGCAGCACCCGTTCCAGCGCCGCCACCGCCTCGACGGGCCCGAGCGTCAGCGCCGGCTGCGCGAGGCCGCCGGTCACAGCAGGAACCCCGGGCCCAGGGCGTCCTCGGGGTCGAGGACGAAGCGGTGCTCGCCGGTGCGGTGGGCGGTGCCGGTGACCTCGGTGACGGTGCCGTCGGCCCGCGGGGCGCGGACCCGGCCGGTGAAGACGGTGCCGATGACCGAGTCGTGGCGCAGCGTGCGGCCGGGGTCGATGGCGCCCTCGGCGGCGAGCAGGGCGAGCCGGGCGGAGGTGCCGGAGCCGCACGGGGAGCGGTCGATCTGGCCGTCGGCGAAGACGGTGACGTTGCGCTGGTGCGGGCCGGACGGCGTGTCGGGCAGTTCGTCGTACAGGATGACGCCGTAGACGCCGTCGCGGTGCCCGGCGAGCGCCCGGTGGCCCGCCAGCGCGGTGCGGATCTCCCGTCCGGCGGCGGTGAGTTCGGCGATCCGGTCGGGGACGACGGACAGGCCGAGCGCGGCGGCGGGCAGCGAGGCGTAGACCGCCCCGGAGTCCGCCAGGTCGACCCGGACCGTCCCGCGCGGGGTGGCCAGCTCGACCCCGCGGGCCAGCACCCGGGTCGGCACGTTGCGGAAGGTGACCGCGGTGGTGCGGCCGCCGCTGCGGTGCACGGTGGCGCCGACCCGGCCGGAGGGGACGTCGATGCGGACCAGGGCGGTGCCGTCGTCGGGGGCGGCGACCAGGCCGGTGTCGACGGCCCACGCGCCGAGCGCCATGGTGCCGTGGCCGCACGCGGTCGAGTAGCCGTCCTTGTGCCAGAACAGCACGCCGAGGTGCGCCTCGTCGTCGTCCGGCGGCACCACGAACCCGCCGTACATGCCGGCGTGCCCGCGCGGCTCCCGGGTCAGCAGGCGGCGCACGTCGTCCAGCGCGCTCGGCCGCGGCGCGGTGGCCCGGCCGCCCGCGCCGATGGCGATCGAGCGGCGTTCGGCGACGGTGTCGCCGGGCACCGGCGGCAGGCCCGCGACGACGATCCGGAACGGCTCGCCCGCGGTGTGGTAGTCGACGGTGGAGACCAGGTTGATCAGCTCCCCGCCACGGCGGGCGGTGGGGTGACGGTCCATCAGCACTCCCCGGCGGGCAGCACGCTGACGGTGCGCGCGGCGGTGTAGAAGTCGAGCGCGGCCCGGCCCTGCTCGCGGGCGCCGTACGAAGCGCCCTTGGCGCCGCCGAACGGCAGGTGGAAGTCGACGCCGCTGGAGGGCGCGTTGATCCGGATCATGCCCGCGTCCAGCCGGTCCGCGGCGGCCAGCGCCACGTCCAGGCTGCGCGAGTGGACGGAGGCGGACAGGCTGTGCCGGGTGTCGTTGGCCAGCGCGAGCGCCGCGTCCAGGTCGGCGGCGGGCAGCAGCACGGCGAGCGGGCCGAAGAACTCCTCGGTCAGCAGCGGGTGCCCGGCGGGGACGTTCTCCAGCAGGGTCGGCTCCAGGAACCAGCCGGCCCGGTCGGCCCGCGCGCCGCCGGCCAGCACGGTGGCGCCGCCCGCCCGGGCGGTGTCGATCGCCCCGGTCAGCCGCTCCAGCGCCGGCCCGCCGATCACCGGGCCGCAGACGGTGGCCGGGGCGGCCGGGTCGGCGGCGGGGGTCTGCCCGAGGGCCTTGGCGAGGGCCTCGGCGAGCGGCTCGTAGGCGTCGCCGACGGCGATCACCCGGCTGGTCGCGGTGCACTTCTGGCCCGCGTAGCCGGCGATGGCGTTCGCCAGGTGCGCGGCGGCCTGCGCGATGTCGGCGTCCGGCAGCACCAGGGCGGCGTTCAGGCCGCCCATCTCGGCCTGCACCGGGATGCCGCGCCCGCTCGCCCCGGCGACCACCGAGCGGCCGACCCCGGTCGAGCCGGTGAACGAGACGACGTCCGCGCCGTCGATCAGCGCCGTCCCCGCCTCGGCGCCGCCCGGCACCACCGTGAGCACGCCCTCGGGCAGGCCCGCGAGTTCGGCCAGCCGCAGCGCGCAGGCCACCGCCTCCGAGGACGGCTTGAGCACCACCGCGTTGCCGACGGCCAGCGCGGGCGCGGCCTTCCAGGTCGGGATCGCCAGCGGGAAGTTCCAGGGCGTGATCAGCCCGGCCACCCCGTACGGGCGGCGGCGGGTCAGCAGCAGGCCCGGCCCGGCGGCGGGCTCGTGCACCTCCCCGGCGGGGGCGAACGGCGCCTGCGCGTAGTAGCGCCAGATCGCCACCGTCCGGGCCACCTCGCCGCGCGCCTCGGCCACCGGCTTGCCGACCTCGCGCACCGCCAGCGCGACCAGTTCCTCGGCCGCCGCCTCGATCGCCGCCGCGGCCCGGCCCAGCGCCAGCGAACGCCCGGCCGCCCCCAGCGCCCACCACCCGCGCTGCGCCTCCCGGGCCCCCGCGATCGCCGCCGCGACCTCGGCGGCCCCCGCCGCCGGCACCGAGGCGACCAGGTCGTCGGGGTCGGCGGGGTTGTACGAGTCGATGGTGCTCATGCTCAAGGGCCTTTCGCGGAGGGATGGTTGACGGAGCCGGGGCGGCCCGGCGCTACAGCAGGAAGCCGGCCGGGAACGGGTCCGTCGGGTCGAGGAAGTACTGCGCGGTGCCGGTCACCCAGGCCCGGCCGGTGACGGTCGGGACGACGGCGGGCAGTCCGGCGACGGTGGTCTCCTCGACCAGGCGGCCGGTGAAGGTCGTCCCGATGAAGGAGTCGTTGCGGAACTCGGCGCCGATCGCCAGCTCGCCGCGCGCGTGCAGCTGCGCCATCCGCGCCGAGGTGCCCGTCCCGCAGGGCGAGCGGTCGAACCAGCCGGGGTGGATGGCCATCGCGTGCCGGGAGTGCACCGCGTCCGAGCCGGGGGCGAGCAGCTGGACGTGGTGGCAGCCGTGGATGGACGGGTCCTCGGGGTGCACCGGCCGGTGCGCGTCCGAGGCGTTGACGGCGTCCATCATGGCCAGCCCGGCGGCCAGGATCTCGTCCTTGCGCCCGCGTTCGAACGGCAGGCCGAACTGGTCGAGCGGCAGGATCGCGTAGTAGTTGCCGCCGTACGCGAGGTCGTAGGTGACCGTCCCGTACCCGGGCACTTCCAGCTTCCGCTCCAGCGCGACCGCGTACGAGGGCACGTTGCGGATGGTGACGCCGACCGCCGCGCCGTCCCGCACCGCGACCTCGGCGACCACCAGCCCGGCGGGGGTGTCCAGCCGCACCGTGGTGACGGGTTCGACCACCGGCACCATGCCGGTCTCCACCAGCACGGTGGCCACGCCGATGGTGCCGTGGCCGCACATCGGCAGCAGCCCGGACACCTCGATGTACAGCACGCCGAAGTCGGCGTCCGGCCGGGTCGGCGGCTGCAGGATCGCGCCGCTCATCGCGGAGTGGCCGCGCGGTTCGTACATCAGCAGCGTGCGGAACTCGTCGAGGTGCTGCTGGAAGTGGGTGCGCCGTTCGGCCATGGTGGCGCCGGGGACGGTGCCGAAACCCCCGGTGACCACCCGGGTGGGCATGCCCTCGGTGTGCGAGTCGACGGCGTGGAAGACGTGACGGGTCCGCATCGCGGTGCTCTCTCCAGTCGGCTGACAACGGGTCCTGGCCTGCGGCGGCCCGGACCGGATCCCCCCGGGTCCGGCCCGGACCGCCGTACGGCGACGGCTACTTGTGGCCCTCGGCGAGCGCCTTCCCGGTCGCGGCGCGCACCGCGGCCTCGATCTCCGGGACGAGCGGCAGGCGCGGGGCGCGGGTCGGTCCGCCGGGGCGGCCGGCGATGTCCATCGAGAGCTTGATCGACTGGACGAACTCGGTCTTGGAGTCCCAGCGCAGCAGCGGGTGCAGCGACTTGTAGAGCGGCACGGCGGTGGCCAGGTCGCCGGAGACGGCGGCGTGGTACAGCTCGGCGCAGGTCGCGGGCAGCGCGTTCGGGTAACCCGCGATCCAGCCGACCGCACCCGCGAGCGCCAGCTCCAGCAGCACGTCGTCGGCCCCGATCAGCAGGTCCAGCCCGGGCGCCAGCTCACCGATCTCGTACGCCCGGCGGACGTCGCCGGAGAACTCCTTGACCGCCACGATCGAGCCGTCCGCGTGCAGTTGGGCGAGCAGCGCGGGCACCAGGTCGACCTTGGTGTCGATCGGGTTGTTGTACGCGACGACCGGCACCCCGACCCGCGCCACCTCGGCGTAGTGGGCCCGCACCGCAGCCTGGTCGGCCCGGTAGGCGTTCGGCGGGAGCAGCAGCACCGACCCGGCCCCCGCCTCGGCGGCCTGCTCGGCCCAGCGCCGGGACTCGGCACTGCCGTAGGCGGCCACCCCGGGCATCACCCGGGCCCCGTCGCCGGCCGCCTCGACCGCGGTCGTGACGACCTTGGCGCGCTCCTCGGGCGTCAGGGTCTGGTACTCGCCGAGGGAGCCGTTGGGGACGACGCCGTCGCAGCCGTTGTCGATCAGCCAGCGGACGTGCTCGGCGTAGGCGTCGTAGTCCACCGTGAGGTCGTCACGGAAGGGCAGGGTGGTGGCGACCATGATGCCGCGCCAGGGACGGGCGGGGTCGTGCGGGGTGCGGGTCACGGGGGATCTCCCTTGATATGATGTGTGACATTTTACAAGTGGGCGACGCGGCTCCACAAGGGGGACCCGCCGCCCGAGTCGATCCGGCACCCGCCTCCCGACGGGCCGACCGAAAACCTTCCCGAGCCCCGACCCGCCAACAGGCGGGCCGGGAGCCCGATTTTCCCGCCGAGGACGGCACCCCGCCCCGGCGCCGACCGCGCACCGGACCCGGGCCCGGCACCGGCCACGCTCTGCCGGACCACCCGGCCCCGGCCCGCCCGACGGACGGCCCCGGAGCCCCGGCCCCGCCGAAGACGCCCCCGGCAGCGGCCAGCCGGCCCGGCACCGCGCCGGAGGCAGCCCCGGCACGGCCCCTCCCGACCGCCCGAAGCAACCCGGCCCCGGCCCACCCCGGAAGCCGCGCTTCCCCGCCGCCGCCCGGCCGAAGCACCCGGCCCCACGCCGAAGACGGCAACCGCCCTCCCCGGCACCGGCCCGACTCGGCCGCCGCCCGCTAGTCCGGTTCCGGCCCCGCCCGCTCCACCGACCGCACCGGCTCCGCCAGTTGCGCCAGCGGCACCGGACAGGACAGCGGCCGACTGTCCGGCCGCCCCGCCGCGCCCCCGCTGCCGCCGGACAGGCAGGCCACCGCGGGCCCGCACATCCGGCCCTGGCACCAGCCCATGCCGGCCCGGGTGAGCAGCTTGACCGTCCGGGCGTCCCCGGCGCCGAGTTCCGCGACAGCCTCCCGGATCTCCCCGGCCGGGACCTCCTCGCACCGGCAGACGTCGGTGTCGTCGGTGACCCAGCCGGTCCAGTCCGGCCCGGGCGCGTGCGCGGCGGCCATCAGCGCGGCGAACGCGCGCCGCCGCCGCCGGACGGCCGTCTCCCGTCCCCCGTCCGGGCGTCCGGCGATCGCCCGGGCGGCCAGCACGCCTTCGGCCAGCGCCAGGTCCGCGCCGCCGACGCCGCAGGTCTCCCCGCCGCCCACAGCCCGGGCACGCTGGTGCGCTGCCGGGCGTCGACCTTCAGGGCGACCGCGCCGTCCGGCCCGGTGACCGTCTCGGCGCCCAGTTCGGCGGCCAGTTCGATCTGCGGCACCAGCCCGTGCCCGATCGCCACCGCGTCGCAGGCGATCCGCCGTTCGCTGCCGGGCACCGGTTTCCAGCGGGCGTCGAGCCGGGCGACCGTGACGGCGGTGACCCGGTCGGTGCCGTGCGCCTCGACCACCGCGCTGCTGCGGCGCAGCCGCACCCCGTGCCGCAGCAGCCGGGCACCGTGCGCGGCGCCCTCGGCGAGCTTGCCGGGGTTGCCGGCCAGGACCGGCAGCCCGCGGGCGTAGCCGAGGTACGAGGTGGCCTCGACGATCGCGGGGACCTCCGCCCCTGCCGCGACCAGCGAGGAGGCGGCGGCCAGCAGCAGCGGGCCGCTGCCGGCCACCACGATCCGGCGGCCGGGCAGCACCAGGGAGGACTTGAGCATCGCCTGCGCGCCGCCCGCGGTGACCACGCCGGGCAGCGTCCAGCCGGGGAAGGGCAGGTGCCGCTCGTAGGCGCCGGTGGCCAGCAGGACGGCGCGGGCCCGGACGGTGGCCCGGTCGGCCGCCGCGGGGCCGCGGGTGGCGTGCAGGCGCCAGGGCCGCCGCTCGTCGCCGGGGACGCCCGCCTCGGCGGCCCACACGTGGTGGCCGGGCAGGTGGTCGACCAGCGGCGAGGCCGCCAGCCGCGCGCGCAACCGGGCGAAGACTGCCCAGCCGTGGTGCAGCTTCTCCGGCCGGGCCGCGCCCAGTTCGGGTGCGGGGTGCCGGTAGTACTGGCCGCCGGGGCGGCTCCCGGCGTCCAGCAGCGCGACCCGCAGGCCGAGTCCGGCGGCGGTGTCGGCGGCAGCCAGTCCGGCGGGGCCGGCGCCGACCACCGCGAGGTCGTACACACCTTCGCGGCCGGCGCCCGGCTCAGACTTCGAGGTCGGCATGGCCGTGCCCCTCCTGGGTGGTGACGGTGTCGCCGGGCTCGGCGGGCAGCAGGCACAGGCGCTGGTTGGGGCGGCCGTTGACGGTGGCCAGGCAGTCGAAGCACTGGCCGATCCCGCAGAACGCGCCGCGCGGGCGCCCCCCGTTCCGGGTGGTGCGCCAGGCGAGCACGCCGTCGGCCCACAGCGCGGCGGCCAGCGTCTGCCCGGGCAGCGCGGGCACCGGCCGGCCGTCGAACAGGATGGTGCGGGCGGGTCCGGGTTCGGCGCCCACCAGGTCGAGCGGGTCCATGGCTACTCCTCTCCTCCACGACGTGTGCGGCACCGCACCGGCCCCCTCAACGCTCACCCTCCCCGTCCCCGAACCGCTCCGGCCGGAACGGTGCCAGGTCAAGGCCGGGGTCGGCCCCGGTGAGCTGGCGGCTGATCAGCAGCCCGGTGGCGGGCGCCAGCCCGATGCCCGCGCCCTCGTGCCCGCAGGCGTGGTAGAGCCCGGGCACCCGGGCGTCGTGGCCGAGGGCGGGCAGGTGGTCGGGCAGGTAGGGGCGGAAGCCCCGGTAGTAGCGCTGCACCTGGACGGTGCGCAGCACCGGGAAGAGCGCGGCGGCCTGGGCGGCGAGCCGGTGCAGCACCTCGGGGGCGAGGGTGCGGTCGAAGCCGACCCGTTCGCGGCTGGCGCCGATCAGCACCGGTCCGGCGGGGGTGCCCTCGACCACGGCGGAGGACTGCAGGTCGGCCGAGCCGGAGGCGACGTCGGCGACGTAGTCGGCGGCGTAGACCTTGTGCCGGACGATCCGCGGCAGCGGTTCGGTGACCAGCACGAAGCCGCGCCGGGGCAGCACCGGCAGCCGGACCCCGGCCAGCGCGGCGATCTCGCCGCCCCAGGTGCCGGCGGCGTTGACCACGGCGGGGGCGGCGATCTCGCGGCGTCCGGTGACCACGCCGGTGACGGCGCCGCCGGGGCCGCGCAGCAGTCCGGTGACGGCCTCGCCGAGGTAGCGGTCGGCGCCGGAGGCGCGCAGCAGGTGGGCGGCGGCCAGGGCGGGCTGCACCTGGGCGTCCTGCGGGTACAGGTAGCCGCCGGGCAGGTCCTCGGCCAGGTGCGGTTCGAGGTCGCGCAGTTCGCCGGCGGCGACCGGGACGGCCTCGACGCCGGCGGCGCGCTGGGCGGCGGCGAAGCCGTGCAGCAGGTCGAGTCCGGCGGGGGCGGTGGCGACCACCAGGCCGCCCTTGGGCTCGTACTCGACGCGGTCGCCGAGTTCGGCGGCGAGTTCGCGCCACAGGCCGGTGGAGAGCAGGGCGAGGTCGAGTTCCGGGCCGGGTTCCTTGTCGGAGACCAGCAGGTTGCCCTCGCCGGCGCCGGTGGTCCCGCCGGCCACCGGCCCGCGGTCCACCACGGCGACCGCCAGGCCGGACCGGGCGGCGTAGTAGGCGCAGGCGGCGCCGACCACGCCGGCCCCGACCACCACGACGTCGTAGGGGTTTCGCTTGAGCACCTCAGTAATATGTCACATGGCTCGAACCCCGGGCAAGCCCCCCACCAGCGCCGATCACCCCCCACCCGGAAGCCCGGCCGCCCCCGGAAACGCCGGACGGCCCCGGACCGCAGGGGTCCGGGGCCGTCCACCGCCTCGACGGGCAGTCAGCTCATCAGGTGATGTCGTCGTCGATCTGGTCGCGGCGCGCGGCCGGGACCGGCGCCGGGGCCTCCACCGCCTCGACCCCGCCGACCGACTCGGCGTCCGCCACGTCCTCGACCGTCAGGTCGACGTGCGAGGCCTCCTCGTCGCTCAGCCCGGCGTCGGGGTTGCGGGCGGCCTTGCGCTTGTCGTTGAGCAGCGCGAAACCCGCGGCCAGGAAGTACAGCGCCCAGATCGGCGCGGCCAGCGCCAGCATCGACAGCGGGTCGGTGGACGGGGTGGCGAAGGCCGCGAACACCGTGATGCCCATGACCATCGCGCGCCACCAGCCGAGCAGCCGCTTGCCGCTGAGCACCCCGACCAGGTTCAGCATCACCAGGAACAGCGGCAGTTCGAAGCCCGCGCCGAACACCAGCACCATGCGGGTGATCAGGTCCAGGTAGGTCTCCACCGGCACGATCGAGGTGACGCCGTCCGCGGTGAAGCTGATCAGCATCTCCGCGGTCAGCGGCATCACCACGTACGCGAGCACCGCGCCGGCCAGGAACAGCGGGGTGCCGAGCAGCAGGAACGTCACCGAGTAGCGCTTCTCGTGCTGGTGCAGGCCCGGCGAGACGAACTTCCACAGCTGGTACAGCCAGACCGGGGTGGCGGCCACCGCACCGGCCGTGAGGCTGACCTTCAGCATCACGGTGAACGGGGTGGTCAGGCCGATGTTGGAGATCTGCGCGCAGTGCTTCAGCCCCTCCGGCAGCGTGCCGTCCGGGTGGCAGGCGGGCAGCGGCTTGATCAGGAAGTCCAGCAGGGCCTTGTGGTAGAGCGCCGCGACGATCGTGAAGACGATGATCGCCAGCAGCGACTTGACCAGCCGGTTGCGCAGTTCGCGGAGATGGTCGGCGAGCGCCATCCGCCCCTCAGGGTCCTTGGCCTCTTTGGTCGTCTTGCTCAACCCGGTCCTCGAATCGTGCGCTCGTCGTAGTCGGAGTGGTGCGGGAGCCCGACGTGAGTGTTCAGGCACCCCGGTCGGTGCGGGACGCGCCCGGGGCGGCCTTGACCACCCGGTCCGGTTCGGCGGCGGGCCGCGCGGCCGGGGCGGGGGCAGCCGGCGCCTGCCGGCCGGAGTCGAACTCCCGGCGCAGCGCCTTGCCCTCGCTCTTGAGGATCCGCAGCGACCGGCCCAGCGCCCGCGCCGCGTCCGGCAGCCGCTTGCCGCCGAACAGCAGCACCGCGAACACCGTGATCAGCAGCAACGAGCCGGGCGAAAGGAGACGCATCTCCGGAGCACCGCCTTCCTTGTCCGGGAGGTCCGGGAGGTCCGGGAGGCAGGGCTCCCCCTCTGCGGGCGATGGTAGCCGCTCGGAGTGTCGCCGCGGGAACCCGGTACCCAACGATCGGATACCGGTCCTCCCCCGCCCTCAGCCGCCCTCGCCCGCCCGCTGCAGCGCGCCGACCGCGCCGTCCACCTCGCGGGCCAGCGCCCGGACGTCCAGCCACAGCCGCAGCGCGAGCACGCCGAGCACCAGCAGGCCCGCGGTGGAGAGCAGGACGGCCCCGACCAGGGTCCAGTTCACGTGCGGGCCTTCCTATCCGTCCACCGGCAGCAGCCGCATGGTGTGCACGCCGGCCTCGGTGAGCGCGGCGACGATCTTCTCCCCGGCGATCTTGCGGACGACCGCTCCGCAGGCCGGGCAGGTGAAGCTGTAGAAGGTGCGCTCCTTGCTGGCGCCGAGCGCCAACCGGAACTCGGGGGCCGGGAGTTCGACCTTCTCCCGGCACTGCGAGCAGTACACCTTGAATCTGGTGCCGTCGGCCACGTGGTTCAGACCTGTCCGTCCCGGTAGTGCTCCAGCGCGGCCAGCGCGGCGGTGCGGGCCTGCTCGGCGAGCTGGGCGGGGGCGGTGATCCGGCCGTCCCGGCCCAGCCGCAGGGCCAGGGTGCGCAGGCCGGACGGCTCCGCGGAGCGCAGGGTGATCCGCAGGCCGCCGTCGGGGAGTTCCTCGGCGCTGTCGTGGGTGTAGTACTCGGCGACCCAGCGGCCGCCGGGGCCGACCTCGACCACCACCTCGGGGTCGTCGGCGGTGGGGGCGACCAGCCCGGCGGACAGGTCGCGGGGCTGCAGCCGGGGCGGGTTGGCGGGCTCGTCGAGCACCTTGATCTCGGCGATCCGGTCGAGCCGGAAGGTGCGCCGGTCCTCGGAGGTGCGGCACCAGCCCTCCAGGTAGGTGTGGCCCTCGGTGACCAGCCGGATCGGGTCGACCTCGCGCTCGGTCAGCTCGCCGCGGCCGTGCGACCAGTAGCGCAGCCAGATCAGGCGGCCCTCGCTGAGCGCGCGGTCGATGTCGGCGAAGACGGTGCCCTCGGCCTCGAAGGTGACGCCGACCCGGGCCGCGGACTCGGCGCTCTCGCCGGCCGCGTCCTCGATCTTGGCGACGGCTCGGGTGAGCGCCTGCCGGTCGCGCTCGCGCAGCCCGGGCAGCCCGGCCACCGCGCGGGCGGCGACCAGCAGCGCGGTGGCCTCGTCGGCGGCCAGCCGCAGCGGCTGGGCGACGTCGTCCACGTTGTGCCACCAGATCCGCTCGCCGTCGGTGTCGATGTCGAGCAGGTCGCCGCCGCGGAAGGAGGTGCCGCACATCGGCAGCACGTTGAGGTCGCCGATCAGTTCCCGCTCGGTGATCCCGAACGCCCGTGCCACCTCGGCCACTTCGGCCCCGGGCCGCTCGCGCAGGTAGGTGACCAGCGACAGCATCCGGCGCGTCTGGTCGATCGCATTGCTCACTGGGAAACCTCCGCGAGGCCGGCGACGGCGCGCAGCCGGTCGATGACGTCGGCCCGCAGGTCCTCGGGGCCGATCACGATGACGTCGGGGCCGTACTCGGCCAGGTCGGCGCCCAGGCCGTTGCCGTACGGGATGTCCAGCTCGTCCCAGTCGGCGTCCACCGGCCGGGTCTCCAGGGCGCGCTGGCGCACCGGGTAGGCGGCGCCGGAGCGCACCTTGACGGTGGCGACCGCGGTGGCGCCCTCGCCGGCGAACCGGGCCACCACGGCCCGGACGTCCACGTGCTCGGGCACCTCGCCGGTGAACGCGCCGGCCCGGGAGCGGACCTTGCCGGTGATCCGGGAGAGCCGGAACACCCGGGCCGAGCCGCGGTCGCGGTCGTAGCCGGCCAGGTACCAGTGGCCGCGCCAGCACTCCAGCGCCCAGGGCTCGACCGAGCGCGGCCCGGCGGTGGCGGCGCCGGCCTTGCGGTAGTCGAAGGTGACCGGGCGGCGGTCCCGGGCCGCGGTGAGCAGCGGCTCGAACGCGGCCTCCCGGCCGGGGATCCGCGGCTCCAGCGCGCCGTGCTCGCGCTCCTCGGCGAACGGGACGCCGGCCGCGCGCAGCTTCTGCAGCGCGCCGCTGGCGGCGCCGGACATCTTGGCCTGCTGCCAGACCCGGGCGGCCAGCGCCAGCGCGGCGGCCTCCTCCGCGTCCAGCGCGATCTCCGGGAGGCGGTTGCGGTCGCGGCGGGCGAGGTAGCCGACCTCGCCGTCGAGCGCGTTCTCGTCCACGTCGATGATCAGGCCGAGTTCCCGCAGGTCGTCCTTGTCGCGCTCGAACATCCGGTTGAAGGCGTCCTCGGAGCCCTGCTGCCAGGCCTCCCGGTACGCCTCGACGGATTCGCGCAGCTCTTTCTTGGAGAGCGGACGCCGGGTGTTCATCAGGCACAGGGCGAGGTTCATCAGCCGCTCTGCCTTGGCGATCGCCATCGGTGACCCTTCCTCCGATCGGGGGTGACCTGCCTGACCGTACCGGTACGGGCACGTTCAGAGAAAGCCGCACCCCCGGCTCCTGGCGGAACCGGGGGCGCGCGGGTGCGTCCGAGGTCAGACGCCCAGCAGGTCCACCACGAAGATCAGGGTGGAGCCGGCCGGGATGAGCGGGCTCGGCGACTGGTTGCCGTAGGCCAGGTGCGGCGGGATGACCAGCTCGCGGCGGCCGCCGACGCGCATGCCCTCGACGCCCTGGTCCCAGCCCTTGATGACCCGGCCGCCGCCCAGCGGGAAGCGGAAGGTCTGGCCGCGGTTCCAGGAGGCGTCGAACTCCTCGCCGGAGGCGAAGGTGACACCGACGTAGTGGACCTCGACGGTCGCCCCGGCCTTGGCCTCGGCGCCGTCGCCGACCACGATGTCGCGGATCTGGAGCTCGGTCGGGGCGTCGCCGCCCGGGAAGTCGATCTCCGGCTTGGTCAGGCTCACGATTGCTCTTCTCGTTCGGTTGCGTGAACGGGACTCATCCTAGGCGCACCCGGGGTGCGTCAGCCCTCGCTGCCGCCGACCCCGGCGTCCAGGATGTCGACCACGAACACCAGGGTGGAGTTGGCCGGGATGCTCTCACTGGCCTGGTCCTTGTAGCCCATCGAGGCGGGGATGACCAGTTCGACCCGGCTGCCGATGTTCTGGCCGACGATGCCCTTGTCCCAGCCCTCGATGACGCTGCCGGCGCCGGTGGTGAAGGTGAACGCCTGCCCGCGGTCGAGCGAGGAGTCGAACTTCTTGCCGTCCTTGTACAGCGCGCCGGTGTACTGGACCAGCACCTTCTCGCCGGACTCGATCTTGCGGCCCTTGCCCTGGATCAGCACGTGGCTCTTCAGCTCGGTCGGGTCGGCCGCGCCCTTGACCGGGGTGATCTCGGCGGGCTTGGTGCCGTTGTCCTTGACCTGCGGGAAGTCCGCGGGCGGCGCGGTCACGTCACCGGAGAGCACCGCGTTGGGAGCGGTGGCCTGCCGGATGTCCAGCACGAAGACCAGGCTGTCGGTGCCGGCGATGCCCAGCTGGGTGTTGCCCTGCGCGCCGAACGCGGCCCCGGGCGGGGCGACCACCATCAGCCGGCTGCCGGCCTTGTGGCCCTCGACGGCGTTGTCCAGCGCGGGGATCAGCGACCCGCCGCCGGCCTGGTAGAGCTGCGGCTTGCCGTTCTGCTCCCCGTACGAGCCGGGGATCTCCTTGCCGGTCTGCCAGTCCATCGCCGTGTAGTCGACGGAGACCCAGTTGCCCTTCTCGACCTTCGCGCCGCTGCCCGCGGACAGCTCCTTGACCACGAACGTCCCGTCCGGGGCGTCCTTGGGCAGCGTGATGGTCGCCTTGGAGCCGAAGTCCCCGGCGACCGTCGGCAGCACCTTGGCGCTGTCCTTGATCGGCGGCACCGGCTCCTGGCTCGGGGCCGAGGCGCTGGGGCTGGCCGAGGCCGAGTCCGCCTTCGCGGTCGGCTTGCCGTCGTCCTTGTTGACGTAGTACATCGTCACCGCGGACGCGACCAGCAGCACCGCCAGGACCGAGCCCAGGATCACCCCGAGCCGGCCCGCCCCGCCCGGGTCCTCGTCGTAACCCGCCTCGGAGAGCGGCGCCTTGCGCTGGTTGGACGCGAAGACCTGCGGTGCCTGCTCGGTCCTGGCATCGGGACCGGCGGGGGCGGTGGGCGGGGCCCAGCCCGCCTGGGTCAGCATCTCGGCGGGGACGACGATCGACTCGCGGTCCACCGAAGGCTTGTTCCCGGTGTTGTCGGCCTCGCCCGGGCTCGACGCTTTCTCAGACATGACTCCCCATTCGACTCGCCCGACGACGCGTGTACCACTGGTGCGGGGCAGCAGTATGTCAGGTCGGCATGAGAGCGGGTCAGCCCGGCCCTGGCCGGGCTGTCAGGCGGTTCTCAGACGGCTTCCAGGATGTCGATCACGAACACCAGCGTGGAGTTCGCCGGGATCGCCCCGCTGGCCTGGTCGCCGTAGCCCAGCGACGGCGGGACGACCAGCAGCACCCGGCTGCCGACGTTCTTGCCGACCAGTCCCTGGTCCCAGCCCTTGATCAGGCTGCCGGTGCCGACCTGCAGGGCCTGCGCGCCGCCGTGGTTCCACGAGGAGTCGAACTGCTTGCCGTCCGCCCAGGTCACGCCGGTGTACTGGACCACCAGGGTCTGCCCGCTCTTCACCTCCGGGCCGGTGCCCTTGACCAGCACGTACTGCTGCAGGTCGGTGGGCGGCTGCTGGCCGGAGGGGATGGTGATGGTCGGCGCGGCCTTGCCGTTGTCCTTGACCTGCGGGGCGCCTGCGGGCGGCTGGGTGAGGTCGCCGGGGATGGTGGTGTCCTGCGGCACCGCGCTCATCACGTCCAGCACGAACACCACGGTGTCGTCCTTGCCGACGCCCAGCGCGCTGGAGCCCTGGCTGCCGAACCCGGCGGCCGGCGGGGCCACCACCAGCACCCGGCTGCCGGTCTTCTTCCCCACCACGCTCTGGTCGAAGGCGGGCACCAGCTGCCCGCTGCCCGGCTGGTAGAGCTGCGGCTTGCCGCCGGAGTCGTAGGAGCTGGACAGGTCCTTGCCGCTGGTCCAGTCCTTGACCGTGTAGTTGACGGTCACCCAGTCGTTCTTGTTGACCACCGCCCCGGAGCCCTCGCTCACGGTGCTCACCACGAACTGCCCGGACGGCTGCTGCCCGGCGGGCAGCGTGATGGTCGCCTTCGAGCCGAACTCGCCGGAGACCTCCGGCATCGGCGAGGCGGACGCCACCGGGCTCGGCACCTGGGCCGCGGACGCCGAGGAGGCCGCCGGCGCCGTCGCGGCGGACTTGCCGGAGCCGCCCGAACTGCTGCACCCGGCGAGCAGCGCGACGGTCAGGGGAACGGTGAGCAGGCAGGCGGTTCGACGCATGGCGTCAGCCTATGACCCGATTCGTCCGGTCCGTCGGAGGCGCTCGGCGCGCCCCCGACGGACCGTCAGCGGGCCGTCCCGGTCACATCCCGGCGATCAGCTTCTCCACCCGCTCGTCCACCGAGCGGAACGGGTCCTTGCACAGCACGGTGCGCTGCGCCTGGTCGTTCAGCTTGAGGTGCACCCAGTCGACGGTGAAGTCGCGGCGCTGCTCCTGGGCGCGGCGGATGAAGTCGCCGCGCAGCCGGGCCCGGGTGGTCTGCGGGGGCACCGACTTGCCCTGGAAGGTCAGCAGGTCGGTGGTGACCCGCTGGGCCTGGCCGTTCTTCTGCAGCAGGTAGAACAGGCCGCGGCGGCGGTGGATGTCGTGGTAGGCGAGGTCGATCTGGGCGACCCGCGGGTTGGACATGGTCATCTGGTGCTTGGCCCGGTACTTCTCGATCAGCTGGTACTTCATGATCCAGTCGATCTCGGTGCCGACCTTGGCCAGGTCCTCGCTGCGCACCGCCTCCAGGGTGCGGCCCCACAGGTCCAGCACCCGGGCCACGGTGCCCTCGTTGAGGCCCTTGCGGTCGGCGAACTCCAGCGCCTTGGTGTAGTACTCCTCCTGGATCTCCAGGGCGGAGGCCTCCCGGCCGTTGGCGAGCCGGACCTGGTGGGTGCCGGTCAGGTCGTGGCTGACCTCGCGGATCGCCCGGATCGGGTTCTCCAGCGTCAGGTCGCGCATCACCACGCCGGCCTCGATCAGCCGCAGCACCAGGTCGGTGGCGCCGACCTTGAGCAGCGTGGTGGTCTCCGACATGTTGGAGTCGCCGACGATGACGTGCAGCCGCCGGTAGCGCTCGGCGTCGGCGTGCGGCTCGTCCCGGGTGTTGATGATCGGCCGGGAGCGGGTGGTCGCGGAGCTGACGCCCTCCCAGATGTGCTCGGCGCGCTGGCTGACGCAGTAGACCGCGCCGCGCGGGGTCTGCAGCACCTTGCCGGCGCCGCAGATCAGCTGCCGGGTGACCAGGAACGGGATCAGCACGTCCGCCAGCCGGGAGAACTCGCCGTGCCGGGCCACCAGGTAGTTCTCGTGGCAGCCGTAGGAGTTCCCGGCCGAGTCGGTGTTGTTCTTGAACAGGTAGACGTCGCCGGCGATGCCCTCCTCGTGCAGCCGCCGCTCGGCGTCCACCAGCAGCCCCTCGAGGATCCGCTCGCCGGACTTGTCGTGGGTGACCAGCTCGGTGACGTCGTCGCACTCGGGGGTCGCGTACTCGGGGTGGGAGCCGACGTCGAGGTAGAGCCGGGCGCCGTTCTTCAGGAAGACGTTGCTGCTGCGGCCCCAGGAGACGACCCGGCGGAAGAGGTAGCGGGCCACCTCGTCCGGCGACAGCCGGCGCTGGCCGCGGAAGGTGCAGGTGACGCCGTACTCGTTCTCGATCCCGAAAATTCGACGGTCCATGTGCGACTCTTCTCTGTTCGAAGCTCGGTGGAACCCCTCGGTGGCGGTCGGTGGACCGTCGGGCGGCCCGCTGCCGGCAGCGGGCCGCCCGGGTCGGTCATTCGGTGTCGGCGCCCTCGTCGTTGCCGTCCTCGGCGGCGGCCGACTCGTCGCCGCTGAGCAGCCGGGCCAGCTGGCCGCCCAGGATGCGCTTGAACTTCCGCTGCTGGGGGCGCTTGCGGTCCAGGACGGCGACCTCCAGCTGCTCCGGCGTCATGGTGCGGGGGCTGCCGCCGTTGGGGTCGCGGGCCAGGCCGTCCACCGCCAGCTTGAGCGCCTCGGCCAGGCTCAGCCCGGCCCGGTGGCGCTGGCCGAGGTAGCTGCCGATGGAGTCGGCGTTGCCGCCGACCACCACGGCGTTCTTCTCGTCCACCACCGAGCCGTCGGGGGTGAGGCGGTAGATCTGGTCGTCGGCGTCGCTCCGGCCGACCTCGGCGACGATCAGCTCGACCTCGTAGGGCTTCTCCCCGACCGAGGAGAAGATCGTGCCCAGGGTCTGGGCGTAGACGTTGGCCAGGCCGCGGGCGGTGACGTCGGCCCGGTCGTAGGAGTAGCCGCGCAGGTCGGCGTAGCGGACGCCGCCGATCCGCAGGTTCTCGAACTCGTTGTAGCGGCCGACCGCGGCGAAGGCGATCTTGTCGTAGATCTCGGAGACCTTGTGCAGGGCCCGGGAGGTGTTCTCCGCGACGAACACGATGCCGTCGGCGTAGGTGAGCACGACCACGCTGCGGCCGCGGGCGATGCCCTTGCGGGCGTACTCCGCGCGGTCCGCCATGGCCTGCTGGGGCGAGACGTAGAACGGCGTGGACACCGCCGGTCTCCCTTCAGTGATGTGGGGCGGACTCAGAGGAGCGGGGCCTGCGGCCCGTTGGGGTGCTCGCGGCGCTGGTCGGTGATGGAGACCGCGATCTCGGCGACCTCTTCCTCGGTGAGCCGGCGGAAGCCGTCCTCGGTGATCAGCGTGACGATCGGGAAGATCTTGCGGGCCAGGTCGGGGCCGCCCGTCGCGGAGTCGTCGTCGGCGGCGTCGTACAGCGCCTGGACGGCGAGGGTGGCGGCCTGCTCGCCGGTGAGGCCGTCCCGGTAGAGCTTCTTCATCGAGCCGCGGGCGAACACCGAGCCCGAGCCGGTGGCGGCGAAGCCGGCCCGCTCCTCGGAGCGGCCGCCGGTGACGTCGTAGGTGAAGATCCGGCCCCGGCCGAGGTCGAGGTCGTAGCCGGCGAAGACCGGGACGACCGCGAGGCCCTGCATGGCCATCGCCAGGTTGGAGCGGATCATCGTGGTGAGCCGGTTGGCCTTGCCCTCGAAGGAGAGCACGGCGCCCTCGATCTTCTCGTAGTGCTCCAGCTCCAGCTGGAACAGCCGGACCATCTCGACCGCCAGGCCCGCGGTGCCGGCGATGCCGACGGCGCTGTACTCGTCCGCCGGGAAGACCTTCTCGATGTCCCGCTGGGCGATGACGTTGCCCATCGTGGCGCGGCGGTCGCCGGCCAGCACCACGCCGCCGTCGAAGACCGCGGAGACGATGGTGGTGCCGTGCGGCGCCTCGACCGTCATCCCCTCCGGGAGGGGGCGCCGGCCGGGGAGCAGCTGGGGCGCGTGGCTGTCGAGGAAGTCGAGGAACGAGGAGGAGCCGGGGGTGAGGAAGGCGGCCGGCAGACGCCCGGTGCCACTGAGGTTGGCTTCCACACGTGTCCTTCCGGATCGAAGATCGAAAGTTGCTTGGTGCCCCGGACCCTACCCGCTTCCGGGGCCGGTTCCACGCGCTGCGCGCAGGAGCTTGCGGGAACACGAGGCCGCAGGCGCGCTCAGGGCACACCTGCGGCGCTCGTGGTGCTCTTTTCGGTGGCGGAGGGGGTTTCCCCCTCTCACTCACCGCCCTTCTGCACGAATCCGCGCACGAAATCCTCGGCGTTGGATTCCAGTACCTCGTCGATTTCGTCGAGTACCGAGTCGACGTCGTCGCTGAGCTTTTCCTGGCGCTCCTTGAGCTCGTCCGAAGCCTGCGTTTCCGCGGCCTGCTCCTCGACCTCCTCGGAGGAGCGGTTGGCCCGCTGCTGGCCGCCGCCGGTGTCCTTCTCCGCCATTTCCCTCACCCCGCTCGTTCGGTGTTCTCGTTCAACGCTGGCTGCTCACCGGAATGATTCCCCGTCCGGGAAACGTTCACCCTCGGTGATCGAAAAGTTACCCGCCGGAGAGGACGCGCACCAGGTCCTCGGCGGTGCGGCACCGGTCCAGCAGGTCCTTCACGTGCGCCCGGGTGCCGCGCAGCGGCTCCATGGTCGGGACGCGCTGGAGGCTGTCGTGGCCGGGCAGGTCGAAGATGACGGAGTCCCAGGAGGCCGCGGCCACGTGGTCGGCGTACTGCTCCAGGCAGCGGCCGCGGAAGTAGGCCCGGGTGTCGTCGGGGGGCTGGGTGACGGCCCGGCGGACGTCCTCCTCGGTGAACAGCCGCTCGAACCGCCCGCGCGCCTCCAGCCGGTTGTACAGGCCCTTGTCGGCCCGCACGTCGCTGTACTGGAGGTCGACCAGCTGGAGCCGGGGGCTGTCCCACTGCAGGGCGTCGCGCTGCCGGTAGCCCTCCAGGATCTCCTTCTTGGCGATCCAGTCGAGCTGCCGGGACAGGCTCATCGGGTCCCGCTCCAGCCGGCCCAGCACGTCCTCCCAGCGGGCCAGCACGTCCATGGTCTGGTCGTCGGCGTCCTGCCCGTAGCGGTCCTCGACGTACTTGCGGGCCAGCTCGCAGTACTCCAGCTGGAGCTGGACGGCGGTCAGCTTGCGGCCGCTGCGCAGCTGGACCAGCTGCTTGAGGTCGGGGTCGTGGGAGACCCGGTGCAGGGTGCGCACCGGCTGGTCGACGGCGAGGTCGACGGCGATGAAGCCGTCCTCGATCATCGACAGGACCAGCGCGGTGGTGCCGAGCTTGAGGTAGGTGGAGATCTCGGAGAGGTTGGCGTCGCCGATGATGACGTGCAGCCGGCGGTACTTCTCGGCGTCGGCGTGCGGCTCGTCCCGGGTGTTGATGATGGGGCGCTTGAGGGTGGTCTCCAGGCCGACCTCGACCTCGAAGTAGTCGGCGCGCTGGCTGATCTGGAAGCCGTGCCCGCCGCCCTCCTGCCCGATGCCCACCCGGCCGGCCCCGCACACCACCTGGCGGGAGACGAAGAACGGGGTGAGGTGGCGGACGATGTCGGCGAACGGGGTGGCCCGCCGCATCAGGTAGTTCTCGTGGGTGCCGTAGGAGGCGCCCTTGTTGTCGGTGTTGTTCTTGTAGAGCAGGATCCGCTGCCCGTTGGGCAGTTCCAGGGCGCGCTCGGCCGCCTCCGCCATGATCCGCTCGCCGGCCTTGTCCCAGAGCACCGCATCGCGCGGGTTGGTGACCTCGGGCGAGGAGTACTCGGGGTGCGCGTGGTCGACGTAGAACCGGGCGCCGTTGGTGAGGATGACGTTGGCCAGGCCGATGTCCTCGTCGGTGAGCTGGCTGGCGTCCGCCACGTCCCGGGCCAGGTCGAAGCCCCGGGCGTCGCGCAGCGGATTCTCCTCCTCGAAGTCCCAGCGGGCGCGGCGCGCCCGGTGCATCGCCGCGGCGTACGCGTTGACGATCTGGGACGAGGTGAGCATGGCGTTGGCGTTCGGGTGGCCGGGCACGGAGATGCCGTACTCGGTCTCGATCCCCATCACGCGCCGTACGGTCATGCGGCCCTCCTGACCTGTGGGTACTGCTGGGTGCTGCTCGGTACTGCCGGTGCAGACGCGCCGTCCGGCTGCGGTGCCCTGCCGAGCGCCGCAGCCGGACGGGATGGTGCGCGTGCTACAGGTACTGCCCGGTGTTGGCGACGGTGTCGATGGAGCGGCCGGACTCGGCGCCCTGCTTGCCGGTGACGAGGGTGCGGATGAAGACGATCCGCTCGCCCTTCTTGCCGGAGATGCGGGCCCAGTCGTCCGGGTTGGTGGTGTTGGGCAGGTCCTCGTTCTCCTTGAACTCGTCCACGCAGGCGGCGAGCAGGTGGGAGACGCGCAGGCCCCGCTGGCCGTGGTCGAGGTAGTCCTTGATGGCCATCTTCTTCGCCCGGTCGACGATGTTCTGGATCATCGCGCCGGAGTTGAAGTCCTTGAAGAACAGCACTTCCTTGTCACCGTTGGCGTAGGTGACCTCCAGGAAGCGGTTCTCCTCGGTCTCCGAGTACATCCGCTCGACCACCGACTGGATCATGGCGGCGACGGTGACCGAGACCGAGCCGTCGTGCTCCTTGAGGTCGTCCGGGTGGAACGGCAGGGTGTCCCTGAGGTACTTGGAGAAGATGTCCTTGGCCGCCTCGGCGTCCGGCCGCTCGATCTTGATCTTGACGTCCAGGCGGCCGGGCCGCAGGATCGCCGGGTCGATCATGTCCTCGCGGTTGGAGGCGCCGATGACGATGACGTTCTCCAGGCCCTCCACGCCGTCGATCTCGGCGAGCAGCTGCGGGACGATGGTGTTCTCCACGTCCGAGCTGACGCCGGAGCCGCGGGTGCGGAACAGCGACTCCATCTCGTCGAAGAAGACGATGACGGGCGTGCCCTCGCTCGCCTTCTCCCGGGCCCGCTGGAAGACCAGGCGGATCTGCCGCTCGGTCTCGCCGACGTACTTGTTGAGCAGCTCGGGGCCCTTGATGTTCAGGAAGTAGCTCTTGCCCTGCGGCCGGCCGGTCACCTCGGCGACCTTCTTGGCCAGCGAGTTGGCCACCGCCTTGGCGATCAGCGTCTTGCCGCAGCCGGGCGGGCCGTAGAGCAGGACGCCCTTGGGCGGCCGGAGCTCGTACTCCTTGAACAGGTCCGCGTGCAGGTACGGGAGCTCGACCGCGTCCCGGATCTGCTCGATCTGGCCGGCCAGGCCGCCGATCTGCCGGTAGTCGATGTCCGGGACCTCCTCGAGGACCAGCTCCTCGACCTCGGCCTTCGGCACCACCTCGTACACGTAGCCGGAGCGGGGCTCCAGCAGCAGCGCGTCGCCCGCCCTGATCGTGACGCCGTGCAGCGGTTCGGCGAGCCGGACCACCCGCTCCTCGTCGGTGTGGCCGACGACCAGCGCGCGGTCGCCGCCCTCCAGCACCTCCTTGAGCGTGACGATCTCGCCGATCCGCTCGAACGCCATCGCCTCGACGACGTTCAGCGCCTCGTTGAGCATCACCTCCTGGCCGCGGCGCAGCTCGTCCAGCTCGACGCTGGGGCTGACGTTGACCCGGAGCTTGCGGCCGCCGGTGAAGATGTCGGCGGTGCCGTCCTCGTTCTTCTCGAGGAAGGTGCCGAATCCGGCCGGCGGCTGGGCGAGCCGGTCGACCTCCTCCTTGAGGGCCACGATCTGGTCGCGGGCCTCGCGGAGCGTGGAGACGAGCCGCTCGTTCTGGGCGGTCACGCCGGCCAAGCTGGTCTGGAGCTCGACGATCCGCTCCTCAAGAACCCTTGAGCTGCGCGGAGAATCGGCGAGCCTGCGCCGCAGGACGGCGATCTCCTGCTCGAGGTACGAGACCTGTGCGGCCTCGTCGGACCCCCGTGCGGGCCTGCCGGCGCTGCGGTCGTAGTCGTCATCGTGGGCTGCCACGGTCCTCACCTCCTCCTGGGGGAGCTGGACGACCCAAACCTACCTGGCACCAGGGTCATGTAAACCCCTAGATCAGAAAGATGGATCGGGCGTGTCCGATGTCCGCCCCGCTCGCTTCCCCTCTGCAGAGGAGATGCCCACCGCTCAACGGTTCAAAGCAGCGCGGATGTATCGTGACAGGAATGTCCCCGAATGCGGGGCGACGAGCGCAGAAACGGCAGGGGCAATGGCGGGCACGGGCGAGGCACTCGAAGTCTGGATCGACCAGGATCTGTGCACCGGCGACGGCATCTGCGCGCAGTACGCGCCCGAGGTCTTCGAGCTCGACATCGACGGACTGGCCTATGTGAAGGGCGAGGACGACGAACTGCGCCAGCAGCCGGGCCAGAGCGTGCCGGTGCCGCTGACGCTCCTTCAGGACGTGGTGGACTCGGTCAAGGACTGCCCCGGCGACTGCATCCACGTCCGCCGCGCGGCGGACGGCGTCGAGGTCTACGGGCCGGACGCCGAGTAGCGCCGGGGCGGCCGCTGAGGGGCCGTCAGGCGCCCTGGACGGAGCTCTTGGTCTCGGTCTTCGTCCACGCCCCGCCGGAGCGCTTCCAGGACAGCTCGACCTCCAGGTCGGGCGAGAAGCGCGGCACGTCCGGCGAGGAGTAGCCGCGGGCCCGGCCGCGGATCGAGCCGTCGCTGCGGATCGCCAGTTCGGTGACGGTCAGGCCCTCGCTGTCCGGCAGCAGGGCGACCGGCGCGCCGTCCGCGCCGACCAGGAACACGCCGTCCGGCGGGGTGCCCATGTCGGCCTGGCAGTGCGCGGCGGCGACGGTCAGCGGCTTGCCGTCCAGCACCGCGGAGGTCTTCAGGCTCACCGCGACCGGGAACGGCCCGCACTCCAGCGGTAGCTGCACCTTGCTCAGGTCCGCCTCCGGGGCCGGTTCGGGGGCCGGCGCCGCGACCGGGTCGCCGGCCGGCTGACCGGCCGTCACCGCCCCGGTCGCCGAGGTCGCCCCCAGCGCCCCGCCCACCACCGCGGCGCAGCCCGCCGCGACCAGCACCCAGTGCTTCAACCCCGAGCGCGCGTGCCCGGGTATCCGACGCTCCGTCACCACGAGACTCCCCTTTCCGGTCCGCGCATCCTTCCACACCGGCCCGTGAGGGCCCGCGTCAGGGCGCGGGGCGGGAGGCCCCGAACGCAAGGATCGCGGCGCCGGCCGTGGTCCGGCCGTCCGCCGCGATCCTCCGGTGCCCGGTGCTACTGCGGGAGTTCCCGCGCGTCGTGCGAGGCGGCCTCGCGCTGCGCCTTGCGGATCGCGGCGCGCTCGGCGAGCGTCAGTTCGCTCTCCGGGCCGGTCTCGTAGTCCTCGCCGTAGGAGCCCTTGGCGGGGCGGCGGCGGCGCAGCGGGGGCTCGACGCCGTCGGCGAGGCGGCGGGCGGTGAGCAGGAAGCCGGTGTGGCCGATCATCCGGTGGTCCGGGCGGACGGCCAGGCCCTCGAGGTGCCAGGTGCGGACCATGGTCTCCCAGGCCTGCGGCTCGGTGAAGGTGCCGTGCTCGCGCAGCGCCTC
The DNA here is from genome assembly GCF_026802215.1 of Kitasatospora sp. YST-16. Lineage (NCBI taxonomy): Bacteria > Bacillati > Actinomycetota > Actinomycetes > Kitasatosporales > Streptomycetaceae > Kitasatospora > Kitasatospora sp. YST-16. Next base: position 6,784,541 of record NZ_CP113837.1, on the reverse strand, counting down.
GACGGTGCGCGACATCTGGGTGGTGGTGGCCACGTAGCAGCAGATCAGGCCGCCGGGGACGAGCGCCTTGGAGGCGACGTCCAGGCACTCCCAGGGGGCGAGCATGTCGAGGATGACGCGGTCGACGTCGGTCTCGACCAGGTTGTCCTGGAGGTCGCCGACGGTGAGCTTCCAGGCCGGGTGCGGGCCGCCGAAGTAGCGCTCGACGTTGCCCTTGGCGATGTCGGCGAAGTCCTGCCGGCGCTCGTAGGAGGCGAGCGAGCCGGTGTCGCCGACGGCGCGCAGCAGGTAGGTGGAGAGGGCGCCGGAGCCGACGCCCGCCTCGACCACCCGCGCGCCGGCGAAGATGTCGGCCATGGCCAGGATCTGCCCCGCGTCCTTGGGGTAGATCACGGCCGCGCCGCGCGGCATGGACAGGACGTAGTCGGGGAGCAGGGGGCGCAGCGCGAGGTACGGGACGTTGCCCGTCGTGCGGACGACCGTGCCCTCGGGAGCGCCGATCAGCTCGTCGTGCGGGAACATACCCTTGTGGGTGTGGAACTGGTTCCCGGCCTGGAGCGTGAACGTGTAGTGGCGGCCCTTGGGGTCGGTCAGCTGGACCTGGTCCCCGACCTTGAAGGGCCCGCGTCGGCGGGCGGCACCGGTCGGTTCGGACATGGGGGCCATCCTACGGGAGCCGGAGGGCTGCCCCCGACCACATGATCAGTCCGCTCCGGCGGCCCGGCCGAGCAGGGCCGCGGTGAGCCGGCGTTCGAGGTCGGTGAGGGAGAGCACGCCGTAGACCGTGCCGTCCGGGCGGACCACCAGGTACTCGGTGGCGGGGGCCCGGCGCAGGGTGTCGAGGATCTGCTCGCCGGCCAGGTCGACGGGGACGGTGAGGCCGGGTTCGAGGTCGCGGGAGACGGCGGTGACGGCGATCCAGGGGCGGCGGTGCTCGGGGACGGCGCTGACCGCGGACTCCTTGACCACGGCGATCGGCTCGCCGCGGCCGTCAACCACCACGATCGCCCCGGCGTGCGCCTCGCGGGCCCGGCGCATGGCTTCGCCGAGCGGGGTGTCGGCGGGGACGTCGATGCTGCGGCGGGCCAGTTCGCGGACCTTGAGCCGGGGCAGCACCTCCTTGAGGCGGGCGTTGCGCAGCGAGTTGCCGGCGCCCTGCCAGATGATGAAGCCGAGGATGGCGGCGAGCACGCCGTCGACCATGGCCTCGGTGGTGGAGCGCTCGATGTCCTGGGAGGAGCTGAAGATCGGCAGGCCGAGGACGACGGCGACGGCCAGGGCGCGGCCGACCCAGACGGCGGCCAGGGTGCCCTTCATCGGGTTGCCGGTGAGGGCCCAGACGACGGCGCGCAGCATCCGGCCGCCGTCCAGCGGGAGGCCGGGCAGCAGGTTGAAGGCGGCGACGACCAGGTTGGAGACCATCAGTCCGGCGAGCAGCACGCCGGGGACGGTGGCGGGTTCGACGGCGCGCAGGCCGAGCCAGAAGGCGCCCCCGAGCAGCAGCGAGAGCAGCGGGCCGACGAAGGCGAGCCAGAACTCGCGCCAGGGCCGGTCGGCCTCCTTCTCGATCTCGGAGACGCCGCCGAGGAACTGGAGCTGGATCCGGCGCACGCCGAGCTTGTAGCGCAGTCCGACGACGGTGTGGGCGAGTTCGTGGACCAGGACGGAGCCGTAGAAGGCGACGGCGAAGGAGAAGGCCAGCAGGTAGCGGGTGGCTCCGAGGTCGGGCAGGACGTCGGCGAGGCGGCTGCCGAAGATCCAGGTGATCAGGGCGGCGACCAGGAACCAGGACGGGGTGACGTAGACGGGCACGCCGAACGGACGGCCCATCAGGATGCCGCCGCGCGGCTGGTCGTCGGGCTTCGGCTTCGGCCTCTCCGGTGCCCGCCCCTCGGTGTCGTTCACCGTGCTCCTCTCTCGCCGTCCGCTGGTGCCCCGTACGCTACGTGATCTCCGGCCCGGAACGGCGCTGGCCCCGCTCTCCCCCTTGTTCATACCCAGCTCTTCGACCCGTTCGCCCCTGCTGCCGGTCCGGTGCAATAGGGTCGTGGCATGCAGCAGACCGACCCCCCGCCCGCTCCGCGTCCGGCCGCCCGGCCGACCGGGCTGTCGCCGTCCCGGGCGGGCGACTTCATGACCTGCCCGCTGCTGTACCGGCTGCGGGTGATCGACCGGTTGCCGGAGCCGCCGAGCGCGGCCGCGACCCGGGGGACGCTGGTGCACGCCGTGCTGGAGCGGCTGTTCGACCACCCGGCGGCCGAGCGCACGCCGGAGCGGGCGCTCGGGCTGCTGGGCCCGCAGTGGGAGCGGTTGCTGGGGGAACGGCCGGAGCTGGCGGAACTGTTCCCGGGCGAGCCGGAGAAGTTGGCGGACTGGCTGGCGGACGCCGAGAAGCTGGTGCGCCGCTGGTTCCGGCTGGAGGACCCGACCCGGCTGCACCCGGTGGAGCGGGAGCTGTACGTGGAGACCGCGCTGGCCTCGGGGCTGCTGCTGCGCGGGTACATCGACCGGGTGGACGTCGCGCCGTCCGGCGAGGTGCGGCTGGTGGACTACAAGACCGGCCGGGCGCCCTCGCGGGACTTCGAGGGCAAGGCGATGTTCCAGATGAAGTTCTACGCGCTGGTGGTGTGGCGGTGGAAGGGCGTGGTCCCCAAGCGCCTGCAGCTGGTGTACCTGGGCGGCGGCGGGGACGTGGTGACGTACGACCCGGACGAGGCCGACCTGCTCGCGGTGGAGCGCAAGCTGGAGGCGCTGTGGGAGGCGATCTCGGCGGCGGTGGCCACGGGGGACTTCCCGGCGACCCGCAACCGGCTGTGCGACTGGTGCGACCACCAGGCGTCCTGTCCGGAGTTCGGCGGCACTCCCCCGCCGTACCCGCTGCCCCTGGCTACTGAGACCATTCCTGGCAAGGAGTCGTAGGTGACGATCCGTGTGCTGCTGGTGGACGACCAGCCGCTGCTGCGTACCGGTTTCCGGATGATCCTGGAGGCGGAGTCCGACCTGGTGGTGGTCGGCGAGGCGGGCGACGGGCAGCAGGCGCTGGACCAGGTCCGCGCGCTGCAGCCGGACGTGGTGCTGATGGACATCCGGATGCCGCGGATGGACGGCGTGGAGGCGACCCGGCGGATCGCCGGGCCGGACCGGGACGGCCCGGCGAAGGTGCTGGTGCTGACCACCTTCGACCTGGACGAGTACGTGGTGGAGGCGCTGCGCGCGGGTGCCAGCGGCTTCCTGCTGAAGGACGTGCCGGCCGAGGAGCTGGTGCAGGCGATCCGGGTGGTGGCGGACGGCGCGGCGATGCTGGCCCCGTCGGTGACCCGCCGGCTGCTGGACATGTACGCCACCAAGCTGCCCTCGGGCGACGAGGCGCCGCCGCAGGCGCTGACGGTGCTGACCGAGCGCGAGGTGGAGGTGCTGCGGCTGGTGGCGCGCGGGCTGTCGAACGCGGAGATCGCCGCCGAGCTGTTCGTCTCGGAGACCACGGTGAAGACGCACGTGGGCCACGTGCTGACCAAGCTGCAGCTGCGCGACCGGGTGCAGGCGGCGGTGTACGCGTACGAGAGCGGCCTGGTGCGCCCGGGCGCGCTGTAGTCCGGCGCCGGAGGACGCCGAACGGCCCGTCACCCCCTCGGGGGCGGCGGGCCGTTCGGCGTTCCGCTCGGTGCTCCGGCGGATCGTTACTTCGCGGTGCGGCCGATCTCCCAGAACCGGAACACGCCGGTGTTGTCCACGGTGGAGTCCACGCCGGTGATGGCGGGCTGGTACACGTAGAAGGACTTGTTCTGGAACAGCGGGACCATCGGGACGGCGTCGGCCAGGATCTTCTGGATCTGGTCGTAGGCGCCGCCGCCGGAGCGGTCGGTGAGCTTGATGGAGTCCGGCACCAGCTTGCCGCTGATCTGCGGGTTGTCCCAACCGTTGTGGTAGGCGCCGCCGTTGACCACCAGCGGGCTGATGTAGTCGTCCGCGTCGGCGTAGTCGGGGGTCCAGCCGACGGTGTACGCCTGGTAGCTGCCGTTCTTCCAGCCGGCCTGGTAGGCGGTCCAGTCGGCCTCCTGCTGGACGGTGACCTGGAACAGGCCGCCGTTCTCCAGCTGCTGCTTGACCGACTCCAGCTCGGCGGCGCCGGCCCGGGCCCGGGACCAGGTCAGGGTGAGCTTGACCGGGGTGGCGACGTGGGCGTTGGCGAGGATCCGCTTGGCCTTGGCCGGGTCGGGCTCGCCGTACTTGTCGAAGAAGGCGGTGGTGTGGCCGGCGATGCCCGCCGGGACGACCGAGTACAGCGGCTGCACGGTGCCCGCGTACACGTCGTGGGCGAGCGCCTTGCGGTCGACCAGCTGGGCGGCGGCCTGCCGGACGGCCTGGTTGCCGCCGGTCTCGTCCTTGGTGTTGAAGACCAGGTAGCGGGTGTCGCCGGAGGCGCCCTCGGCGACCCGGAGCTTGCCGGTGCCGGCCAGGTCGTCGTTCTTGATCTGGGCGGCCGCGGTCGGGTCGAGGCTGTTGTCGGTGAGGTCGACCTCGCCGCTGTCCAGGGCTGACTTCAGCTGCTCGGGCTTGTCGAAGTAGCGCACCGTGAACTTGCTGTTCAGCAGGTTGGCGGTGCCCTGGTAGTTCGGGTTGGCGCTGAGCGCGATCTTGCTGGGCGCCTTGCCGTTCATCTCGACCGAGTCGATCTTGTACGGGCCGGAGCCGACCAGCGAGCCGTTGCCGAGCAGCTTGTCGGCCGGGAACACCTGGTGGTCGACGATCGCGCCGGCCGCCGAGGCCAGCTTGGCCGGGAGCACCGCGTCGGGGCTCTCCAGGTGGAAGGTGACGTCGCGGTCGCCGGAGGTCTCCACCGAGGCGATGGTGGACAGCAGCGGGCCGGGGCCGGACGGGTCGGCGATCTTCTTGACCCGGTCCACGGAGAACTTGACGTCCGCGGCGGTCAGCGGGTGCCCGTTGGAGAACTTCAGGCCGGTGCGCAGCTTGCAGGTGTAGGTGAGCGCGTCGGAGCCGGTGAACTGGCAGGACTCGGCGGCGTCGGGCTGCGGCTCGGTCGCGCCGGCCGGGAAGCTCAGCAGCGACTGGAAGGCGTTGTTGAGGACCAGCCAGGAGCCCGCGTCGTAGGCGCCGGCCGGGTCGAGCACGCTGGTCACGCTGGTGGTGCCCATGGTGATCGCCGTGCTGCCGCCACCGCCGCCGGCGACCTTCTCGACGGAGGCGCAGCCCGCGGCCGTGGTGGCGACGAGAGCGGCGCAGCTGAGCACGGCCAGGCGGTTGGGCGTCGTCATGCGGGGTGGTCTTCCTCACTGCGTGCGGCCGGCTGTCGCCGGTGCCCGCCGCCCGGCGCCGGGGTGGGGCGGGGCCGCGGGTCTGCTACGGCCGCGGCCCGTTCTCCCGGGTTTCCGGTGGTGGGCGGCGCGGCACGGGGACTGAACGGGAGTTAGCGTGCCACATCGCTTCCGGTCGCTCACCGAGGGTTCGAACGGTGGTCGCGCGGGGTTCGGACGATCTTGTCCGGGCAGCCGACGAGTTGTCAGCCAATGCCCGTTTTCACCCGCGGCGGCGGACACGTTCCGCATACCACCGGACGCGGAACGAAACCGGCAAAGGCCGCGAGGGAGACGAACCTCACACCCGGGCGCCGGCCAGGGTGCGCAGCAGGCCGAGGTCGACCTGCTCCAGCGAGGGCAGCACCAGGCGGCCGGGGGCGGGCTCGATCGCGGCGATGGAGGGGACGGCGATGACCGGGCAGCCGGCCGCCTCGGCGGCGGCGACGCCGGTGGGGGTGTCCTCGACGACCACGCAGCGGGCCGGGTCGGCGCCCAGCCGGGCGGCGGCGGCCAGGTAGGGGTCGGGGTGCGGCTTGGTGCGGGCGACCTCGTCGCCGGCCACCGTGAAGGCGAAGTGCTGGGCGCCCAGGCTGCGCAGCACGATGTCGATGATGTGCCGGTGCGAGGCGGAGACCAGCGCGGCCGGGACGCCGTGCGCGGCCAGCGTGTTGAGCAGCCGCTCGGCGCCGGGCATCAGCGGGACGCCGCCGGCCAGCAGGTCGACGAAGCGCTGGTTGATCAGGACGGTCAGCTCGGCCGGGCTGAGGGTGACCGCGGTGCGGGTGATCAGGTAGTCGATCACCCGGCTCATCGGGCCGCCGACCACGTGGGTGCGGTCCTCGGCGGTGAGCCGGTGGCCGAGTTCGGCGAACAGGTCGACCTCGGCCTGCCACCAGAAGTCCTCGGTGTCGACCAGGGTGCCGTCCATGTCGAGCAGGACGGCCTGCAGGCCGCTGTCCTCGCCGTCTCCGCCGATGCGGACCGGGGTCGAGACCGTCGTCATGCGCGCCGTCCTTCCGGGTGGGTGGCCGGGCGCGAGCGCGTCCGGGGCCGGGCGCGGACGCGTCCGGGGATGGCACGGGCCGGCCCGCTGGTCTGCGGACCGGCCCGTTCAGGATCATCAAGGATACGCCCGCCCGGTCGGATTGCACCGGACGGCGGTGCGGCGAACGGATGATCCCCGGTTGAAGACTTACCGCGCGTTGAAGTACTTGGCCTCGGGGTGGTGCAGCACGATGGCGTCGGTGGACTGCTCGGGGTGCAGCTGGTACTCCTCGGAGAGGATCACGCCGACCCGCTCGGGCTTGAGCAGCTCGGCGATCTTGGCCCGGTCCGACAGCTCGGGGCAGGCGCCGTAGCCGAGCGAGAAGCGGGCGCCGCGGTACTTGAGCGCGAACATGTCCCGCACGTCCTGCGGGTCCTCGTCGCCGAAGCCCAGCTCGTAGCGGACCCGGGCGTGCCAGAACTCGGCCAGCGCCTCGGCGAGTTGGACGGACAGGCCGTGCAGTTCGAGGTAGTCGCGGTAGGAGTTGCCGGCGAACAGCTCGTTGGCGGCCTCGGAGATCCGGTTGCCCATGGTGACCACCTGCAGGCCGACCACGTCGCGCTCGCCGGACTCCTCCGGGCGGAAGAAGTCGGCCAGGCACAGGCGGCGGCCGCGGCGCTGGCGCGGGAAGGTGAAGCGGGTCAGCTCGGAGCCGTCCTCGCGGTAGAGGATCAGGTCATCGCCCTTGGAGTTGGCCGGGTAGTAGCCGTAGACCACGGCGGGCTCCAGCCAGCCCTCGGTCTGCAGGCGGTCCAGCCAGCCGCGCAGCCGCGGACGGCCCTCGGTCTCCACCAGCTCCTCGTACGTCGGGCCGCCGCTGCGCCCGCCCTTGAGGCCCCACTGGCCCTTGAACAGGGCGTCCTCGTCGAGCCAGGAGGCGTAGTCCTGGAACGGGACGCCCTTGATGATCCGGTCGCCCCAGAACGGCGGGGTCGGGACCGGGTTGTCGACGGACACGTCGGAGCGGATCTGGCCGAGGTTGACCTCCTCCGGCTCCTCGACCTCGACCCGGGCGTGCCGGCGCTTGCGCAGCTCGGGCAGGGCGGCGCCGGGGACGCCGCGCTTGATGCCGATCAGCGCGTCCATCAGGCGCAGGCCCTCGAAGGCGTCCCGGGCGTAGCGGACCTCGCCGTCGTAGATCTCGTGCAGGTCCTGCTCGACGTAGGCGCGGGTGAGGGCGGCGCCGCCGAGGATCACCGGGTAGTCGGCGGCCAGCGCGCGCTGGTTGAGCTCCTCCAGGTTCTCCTTCATGATCACCGTGGACTTGACCAGCAGGCCGGACATGCCGATCACGTCGGCCTTGTGCTGCTGGGCGGCCTCCAGGATCGCCGAGACCGGCTGCTTGATGCCCAGGTTGACCACGTTGTAGCCGTTGTTGGACAGGATGATGTCGACCAGGTTCTTGCCGATGTCGTGCACGTCGCCCTTGACGGTGGCCAGCACGATGGTGCCCTTGCCCTCGCTGTCGGCCTTCTCCATGTGCGGTTCGAGGTGCGCGACGGCGGCCTTCATCACCTCGGCGGACTGCAGCACGAACGGCAGCTGCATCTCGCCGGAGCCGAACAGCTCGCCGACCACCTTCATGCCGGACAGCAGCGTGTCGTTGATGATCTCCAGCGCGGGGCGCTCGGTCAGCGCGGCGTCCAGGTCGGCCTCCAGGCCGTTGCGCTCGCCGTCGATGATCCGGCGCTGCAGGCGCTCCTCGAGCGGGAGGGCGGCCAGCTCCTCGGCCTTGGACGCGGCGGAGGAGGCGGCGGAGACGCCCTCGAACAGCTGGAGCAGCTTCTGCAGCGGGTCGTAGCCCTCGGAGCGGCGGTCGTAGACCAGGTCGAGGGCGGTCTGCCGGCGGTCCTCGGGGATCCGGTTCATCGGGAGGATCTTGGCGGCGTGCACGATCGCCGAGTCCAGGCCGGCCTCCACGCACTCGTGCAGGAAGACCGAGTTGACCACCTGGCGGGCGGCCGGGTTGAGGCCGAAGGAGATGTTCGACAGGCCGAGGGTGGTCTGCACGTCCGGGCGGCGGCGCTTGAGCTCGCGGATCGCCTCGATGGTCTCGATGCCGTCGCGGCGGGACTCCTCCTGGCCGGTGGCCAGGGTGAAGGTCAGGCAGTCGACCAGGATCGAGCCCTCGTCGATGCCGTACTCGGTGGTGAGCTGGTCGATCAGGCGCTCGGCGATGGCGACCTTGGTCTCGGCGGTGCGGGCCTGGCCCTGCTCGTCGATGGTCAGCGCGATCAGGCCGGCGCCGTGCTCGCGGGCCAGCGCGGCGATCTTCCCGAACCGGGTGTCGGGGCCGTCGCCGTCCTCGTAGTTGACCGAGTTGAGCACCGCGCGGCCGCCGAGCATCTCCAGGCCGGCCTTGAGCACCGGCGGCTCGGTGGAGTCCAGCACGATCGGCAGGGTGGAGGCGGTGGCCAGCCGGCCGGCGATCTCCCGCATGTCGGCGACGCCGTCGCGGCCGACGTAGTCGACGCACAGGTCGAGCAGGTGGGCGCCCTCGCGGATCTGCTCGCGGGCGATCTCCACGCAGGTCTGCCAGTCCGCGGCGAGCATCGCCTCGCGGAACTTCTTCGAGCCGTTGGCGTTGGTGCGCTCGCCGATCGCCAGGTAGGAGGTGTCCTGCCGGAACGGCACGGACTGGTAGAGCGAGGCGGCGGACGCCTCCGGCCGCGGGTCGCGCGCCGTGATCGGCAGGCCCTGGACCCGCTCGACCACCTGCCGCAGGTGCTCGGGGGTGGTGCCGCAGCAGCCGCCGACCAGGGCCAGGCCGTAGTCGCGGACGAAGCCCTCGTGCGCGTCGGCGAGCTCCTCGGGGCTGAGCGGGTAGTGCGAGCCGTCCTTGGTGAGCACCGGCAGGCCGGCGTTCGGCATGCAGGAGAGGCCGACCTTGGCGTTCTTCGCCAGGTAGCGCAGGTGCTCGCTGTACTCCTCGGGGCCGGTGGCGCAGTTCAGGCCGATGAAGTCGATGCCCAGCGGTTCGAGCGCGGTCAGCGCCGCGCCGATCTCCGAGCCCAGCAGCATGGTGCCGGTGGTCTCCACGGTGACCTGGGCGAGGATCGGCAGGTTCACGCCCGCCTCCGCCAGGGCCGCCCGGCAGCCCAGCACGGACGCCTTGGTCTGCAGCAGGTCCTGGCTGGTCTCGATCAGCAGCGCGTCGACGCCGCCCGCGATCAGGCCGGCCGCGTTCTGCCGGAAGCCCTCGCGGACCACCTCGAAGGTGGTGTGGCCGAGCGTCGGCAGCTTGGTGCCGGGGCCCATCGAGCCGAGCACCCAGCGGGTGCGGCCGTCCTTCGCGGTGAAGGCGTCGGCCGTCTCGCGGGCGAGCCGGGCGCCCGCCTCGGACAGCTCGAAGATCCGCTCGGGGACGTCGTACTCGCTCAGCGCCCAGTGGTTGGCGCCGAAGGTGTTGGTCTCCACGCAGTCCACGCCGACCGCGAAGTACGCCTCGTGCACCGAGCGCACGATGTCGGGGCGGGTGACGTTCAGGACCTCGTTGCAGCCCTCGAGCTGCTGGAAGTCCTCCATCGTCGGCTCCTGCGCCTGGAGCATGGTGCCCATCGCCCCGTCGGCCACCACGACTCGGGTGGCGAGGGCCTCGCGCAGGGCGTCGGCGCGGTCCTGCTGGGCGGACGTGGGTACAACGGTGGCCATGTGGCTGCTCCCTGAGTGCGACGGCTGTCGGCTATGCGGCCCCACCTGGACCGGGGACGCACCCGGCCAGGGTATCGGTCCCACCGGGGCGGGACGGAACCCGTTCCGCATCCTGGGCGTCCTTGTCCACCGGAAGGGAGCACGATCATGCCCACTTCGGGGGAACAGAGCCGGTGGAAGCGCGCCGCGCACGCCCTACGAGCGTCCGAATGGCGGACACTCCCGGGCCGGGCGCGCCGCCGCTGGCGCGGGCGGAACCGCTGGAGCCGGCGCCGCCGCGTCCTGACCGTGCTCACCGCGGCGCTCGTCCTGCTGGTGGTGCCGGTGCTCGGCGCCGCGGCCGCGCTGCGCTGGGAGTACGCGGGCGAGCCGGCCGCGGACGCCCGCACCCGCGGCAAGGACGCCATCTGGCTGGGCCACGCCTGGGTCGACGGGCGGCGCACCCCGGAGGAGCTGACCTCGCTCGCCGCGAAGGTCCGCAGCACCGGCATCCACGACCTGTACGTGCACACCGGGCCGCTGGAGCACGACGGCTCGCTCGACCCGGCGCTGGCGCCCGGCGCGGCGGACTTCCTGGCCCGGGCGCACGCGGCGATGCCCGGGGTGCGGATCCAGTCCTGGCTGGGGGACGTGGTCGCCCCCGAGAAGGTCGGCCTGCACCTGGAGCGCGCCGACGTCCGGGACCGGATCACCGCCTCCGCGAAGCAGGTCCTCGACCTGGGCTTCGACGGCGTCCACTTCGACCTGGAGCCGGTGCACTCCGGCTCGTCCGGCTTCCTCGCCCTGCTCGACCAGGTGCACGCGCTGACCGCCGCCCGCTCGGTGCCGCTGTCCATCGCGGCCCCGCAGATCGACCCCGTCCCCGGGCTGGGCCGGGTCGCCTTCGCGCTCAGCAACCACGGCAAGTACTGGTCCGCCGGGTACTTCGCGGCCGCGGCCCGGCGGGTCGACCAGGTCGCGGTGATGTCGTACGACACCTCGATGCCGGTCGAGTCGCTGTACGGCGGCTACGTCGCCCGGCAGACCTCGCTGGCCCTGGCCAGCACCCCGCCCGGCGTCGACCTGCTGATGGGCCTGCCCGCGTACTGGGCGGACACGCCCACGCACCGGGGCGACGCCGAGACGGTCCGCGCGGCGGTCCGCGGGGCCCGGCTGGGCCTCGGCGCGGGCGGACGGCAGAACTTCGGGCTCGCGCTGTACGTGGACTTCGCGGCGACGCCGGACCACTGGGCGGCGTACCGGGACGGCTGGTGCAACTAGGTTGCGGCAGCAGGGGCGCGGGGAACTGCGCGCGGCGGGAGGAGCACGTCAGCGAGGTCGCGGGACAGTGCAAGTGGCTGTCCTGCGAGGCGATCTGGCTGTGCGTGCTCGGTTGGCCGCGCAGTTCCCCGCGCCCCTGGCGGGGCGCTTTCTGTAGGTGCGCTTTAGCGGAGCCAGGCGGCGGTGTCGGTGGGGAGGTGGTTGTCCGTCAGGGGGGCGGAGGTGAGGAGGGGTTCGCCGTCGAGCGGGAGCGGCGAAGGGGAGAGGTTGACCAGGCAGCGGATGTCGCCGCGGCGGAAGGCGAGGACGTTCTCGGGGGCGTCCTCGTCCCAGTGGAAGGGGCCGTCGAGTTCGTGGCGGAGCCGGAAGGCCCGGCGGTAGAGGGTCAGCATGGAGGCGGGGTCCTCGGCCTGGGCCTCGGCGGTGAGGGCGGCCCAGTCGAGCGGTTGCGGCAGCCAGGGGGCCTTGCCGTCCCGGGTGAAGCCGTAGGGCGGGCGGGCGCCCTCCCAGGGCAGCGGGACGCGGCAGCCGTCGCGGCCGGGGTCGGTGCCGCCCGAGCGGAAGTGCATCGGGTCCTGGAGGGTGTCCAGCGGCAGGTCCTCGACCTCGGGCAGGCCCAGTTCCTCGCCCTGGTAGAGGTAGAGGGCCCCGGGCAGGGCCAGGGTGAGCAGGGCGGCGGCCCGGGCGCGGCGGCGGCCGAGCGCCAGGTCGGTGGGGGTGCCGAAGGTCTTGGTGGCGAACTGGAAGCGGGTGTCCTCGCGGCCGTACCGGGTGACGGTGCGGGTGACGTCGTGGTTGGCCAGGACCCAGGTGGCGGGGGCGCCGACGGGGGCGTGCGCGGCGAGCGTGGTGTCGATGGACTCGCGCAGGGCGGCGGCGTCCCAGGGGCGGCCCAGGAAGTCGAAGTTGAACGCGGTGTGCATCTCGTCCGGGCGCAGGTAGCGGGCGAAGCGTTCGGCGTCGGGGACCCAGACCTCGCCGATCAGGACGCGCGGGGGGTCGTAGCCGTCGGCGACGGCGCGCCAGCTGCGGTAGATGTCGTGCAGGTCGTCGCGGTCGAGGTAGGGGTGCGGGCGGCCGGGTTCGACGTCGGCGAGTTCCGGGTCCTTGGTGAGCAGGCCGGCGGAGTCGATGCGGACGCCGGCGGCGCCGCGGTCGAACCAGAACGCGAGGATGTCGAGGTGCTCCTGCCGGACCGCGGGGTGGTCCCAGTTGAGGTCGGGCTGGGCGGCGGCGAACAGGTGCAGGTACCACTGGCCGTCGGGGAGGCGGGTCCAGGGGCAGCCGCCGAACTCGGACTTCCAGTCGTTGGGCGGGAGTTCGCCGTCGGCGCCGCGGCCGGGCCGGAAGTGGAAGAGTTCGCGCTCGGGGCTGCCGGCGCCGGCGGCCAGGGCGGCCCGGAACCACGGGTGCTGGTCGGACACGTGGTTGGGGACGATGTCGACGATCGTCCGCAGGCCCAGTCGGGCGGCCTCCTCGATGAGCTGCTCGGCCTCGGCGAGGGTGCCGAAGAGGGGGTCCACGCCCCGGTAGTCGGCCACGTCGTAGCCGCCGTCGGCCATCGGGGAGGGGTACCAGGGATTGAACCAGATGGCGTCCACGCCGAGTTCGGCGAGGTACGGCAGCTTCGCGCGCACTCCGGCGAGATCCCCGATGCCGTCGCCGTTGCCGTCGGCGAAACTGCGCGGGTACACCTGGTAGATCGCCGCGTTCCGCCACCACTGCTCTGACACGGTCAGGGTTTCCTTTCAGAAGGTTGTCGGTCCGGGGGTCGTCGGGCGGGGCTCAGCCCTTGAGGCTGCCCGCGGTGAGACCGGCCATGATGTTGCGTTGGAAGACCAGGAACAGGGCGATGGTCGGGATCGAGGCCAGGAACAGGCCGGCGATCAGGGTGTTCTGCGGCATCGAGGTGGCCGCGGTGTTGACGCCGACGTTGAGCGTCTCGTGCTCGGGCACGGTGATCAGCGGCCACAGGAAGTCCTTCCAGACCGCGACCAGGCCGAAGATCGAGACCACGCCGAGGATCGGCCGGGACAGTGGCAGGACCACCGACCACAGCGTGCGCAGCGGTCCGGCGCCGTCGATGGCGGCGGCGTCCAGCAGTTCGTTCGGGATGGAGTCGAAGAACCGCTTGAGCAGGAAGACGTTGAACGCGTTGGCCACGGTGGGGAGCCAGATCACCCACGGGGTGTTCATCAGGTTCCAGTGCACCAGCGGCAGGTCGAGCACCGTCAGGTACTGCGGGATCACCAGGGCGGCGGCCGGGATCATCATCGAGGCCAGCATCATGCCGAGGATCACGTTGCCGAGGATCGGGCGCAGCTTGGACAGCGAGTAGGCGGCGGCGACGCAGAAGGTCAGTTGGAGCAGCAGGGCGCCGCCCGCGTAGACGACGGTGTTCAGCAGCAGCTGGGCCATCCCGAGCCGGTCCCAGGCCTCGGTGAAGGCGTGGGTGCTGGGGTGGGTGGGGATGATCGTGGGCGGGGTCTGGACGAGTTCCTGGGAGGACTTGAAGCCGCCGGTGGCCATCCAGTAGAGCGGGCCGACGAAGACGAGGGTGGCGACGGCCAGGGTCAGCACCAGGACGGTCCAGTAGGCGCGGCGGCCGCCCGGCTGGTTCAGCCGGACCGGGGAGATCAGGGTGCGGGTGGCGCTGCTTCGGACGGTCTTGCTCATCGTCACTCCTCCCCGCCCCGGCGCTCCAGCCACAGGTAGACGGCGGAGAAGGCGCCCAGTACCAGCAGCAGGACGACGCCCAGTGCGGCCGCGGTGTTGAACTTGTCGAAATTGAACGCGTAGTTGTAGAGCATGTAGACCACGGTGGTGGTCGAGCCCTGCGGGCCGCCGCCGGTGAGCACGAAGGACTCGGTGAACATCTGCATGGTGGCGACGACCTGCAGCATCAGCATCAGCGAGAGGATCAGCCGGGTCTGCGGGATGGTGACGTGCCAGATCCGGCGCAGCAGGCCGGCGCCGTCGAGTTCGGCGGCCTCGTAGAGCTCGCCGGGGATGCTCTGCAGGGCGGCCAGGTAGACCAGGGTGGCGCTGCCCATGTTGGCCCAGGTGGAGACGAGGACCAGGGAGAGCATCGCGGTGTCCGGCGAGGTCAGCCAGGACGAGGTGGGCAGGTGCAGGAACTCCAGGATCTGGTTGAACAGGCCGTAGCCGGGGTCCATGAAGTACTTGAACAGCAGGATGCCCGCGACCGGGGGCAGCATCACGGGCAGGTAGACCAGGATCCGCAGGTAGCCCTGGGCGTGCCGGAACTCGTTGACCACCAGGGCGGTGACGAAGGGGGCGAAGAAGCCGAAGAACAGGGCGATGCCGGTGAACTCGAAGGTGTTCTTCCAGGCGGGCCAGAACTCGGGGTCGGCGAAGATCTGCCGGAAGTTGTCGAACCCCACCCAGTGGGTCTCGCCGTAGCGGACCTTCTGGAAGGACATGACGATCTCACGGACCATCGGGTACCAGGTGAACAGCGCGAAGCAGAGCAGTGCGCCGATCAGGAAGGCGTGGGCCCGCAGGTTGCGGGCGACCGCCCGGCGCAGTCCGCCCGGGGTCCGGCCGGGGTGGCGGGTGCGGGTGCGGACCGCTTCGGCGTCGGGGCGACCGCGGGTCAGTGCGGTGGTCATGGTGGTGACTCCTCGTCAGGTGGCCGGCCACCGGCCGGGCCGCGGGAGGCTGCGGCCCGGCCGGTGGCGCGGGGTCACTGGTTGGCCAGGATCTGGTTGGCCTGGGACTCGGCGGTGGCGAGCACGCTGTCGAGGTTCGCGTTGGCGTCGGTCATCGCGGCCGACATCGCGGTGTCGAGGATCTTGTAGAGCTGCTGCGCGGCCGGGGGCTCGGTGATCGACTTGGTGGGGTTCTTGACGTACGGGTCGTAGTTGGACAGCGGCAGGTTGCCGTTGGTCTTCAGCGACTCGGTGATGGCCTTGATCTGCGACGACTCGGCGGACCAGAAGTAGGGCTGCGGGACGGCGATCGCCACCGGGTCCTTGCTGCTGCCGGCGAGGGTCTTGGAGCGGGCGAAGTTGAACTGGCCGGCGTCCGGGGTCTGGTACTGGAAGTTGATCCAGGCGATCTCGGCCTTGATCTGGTTCGGGGTCTGGCCCTTCTTGATGTAGTAGAGGTCGCCGCCGCCGAGGCTGTTGCCGGGGCCGGTGGCGCCGGGCATCGGGCCGAGGCCGTACGCCTTGGCGTCGGCGCCGAGGACCTCGATCAGGTGCTTGACGACGTCGGGGGCGCCCAGGAACATGCCGACCTTGCCGGTGGCCAGCGGCGGGAAGGCGTCGGCCCACTGGGTGACCGGGGTGGCGCTGATGCTCTGGTCGGTGAAGCGCATGTCGTGCAGGCGCTTGAGGACCTGCTTGCCCTCGGGCGAGTTGAACGCGGCCTTCTTGCCGTCGTCGGTGACCATCTTGCCGCCGAGGCTGTAGAGCTCGGAGGTGAAGTGCCAGCCGCCGGTGTTGCCGCCGGAGTAGTCCTCGTAGCCGCTGATGCCGTTGCCGAGCGCGGCGATCTTCTTCGCGGCGGCCTGCACCTCGTCCCAGGTGGTCGGCGGCTTGTCGGGGTCGAGGCCGGCCTGCTTGAACAGGTCGCGGTTGTAGATCAGGCCGGTGGTGTAGTAGTTGATCGGCAGGGCGTAGACCTTGCCGTCCACCGTCATGTTGTCCTTGACGGACGGCAGCATCGAGGAGAAGCCGGGCAGCGTCTCGTCGTTGACGTACTTGGTGATGTCCTGGGCGTCGCCCGAGTTGAGGGTGGCGTCGCGGTCGGTGAAGTAGGCGTGGAACGCGCCGGTCTCGTTGTGCGCCTTGTACTGCGCGGTCTGCTGGGCCGGGACCTCGCACTGGCCGACGTACGGCTTGGCGTTGATGGTGACGTTCGGGTACTTCGTCTTGAACAGCGCCAGGTCGTCGGCGTAGTTGGCCTTGCCCGCCGCCTGGTCCGCGCCCGGGGCGCAGTCGATGGAGATGGTGACGGTCGCGTTCGGGTCGAGCGGCTTGCCGTCCGCCACCCCGGCGGCGGCGTCCGTCTTGCTGTCGGAGGAGCCGCTGCTGCACGCGGCGGTGGTCAGCAGCATGCCCGCGGCGAGGGCGACAGCGGCCATCCTGCTCGATCTGTTCAGCTTCATGCGTGTACCCCATGGGTGGGAGAGGTTTCGGAAGAGGCCGGGACGAAAACCGACGTGTGAGGAACGTAGGTCCTTGAACCACTTCACGCAAGAGGTTGACGAGAAAGTGAAAAGTTACGACTGAGCATCGACGGGCGGATGCCGCCCCGGCGAGCGCTCCGCGCCAGGCAGAACCCGGCCTCGGCCTGCTTGCAGACATCCTTGCCGCTTCTTGCTTGATTCTGTTCTACTTTTGCGCATGAAGAGCAAGCTCTCCGTGGTGGCGCAGCATGTCGGAGTCAGTGAGGCCACGGTCAGCCGGGTCCTGAACGGCAGACCCGGCGTCGGCACCGCCACCCGGCTCGCCGTCCTCACCGCGCTGGACGTCCTGGGCTACGAGCGGCCGAGCCGGCTGCGCGGCGAACGCGCCCGGCTGATCGGCCTGGTGCTGCCCGAGCTGCAGAACCCGATCTTCCCGGCGCTGGCCGAGGTGGTCGGCGGCGCGCTCGCCCAGCGCGGCTTCACCCCGCTGCTGTGCACCCGCACCGCGGGCCTGGGCGAGGCCAGCCACGTCGGCGCGCTGCTCGACCAGCACGTCTCTGGGGTGGTCTTCGCCGGCGGGCACTGCGCCCAGGCGGACGCCTCGCACGAGCACTTCGCGCAGCTGCGCGAGCGCGGCGTCCCGGTGGTGCTGCTGAACGCCTCGGTGGAGGAGCTGGGCTTCCCGCAGGTCGCCACCGACGACGCCGTCGCGGTGGCCCAGGCGTTCGCCCACCTGGACACCCTGGGGCACCGCCGGATCGGGCTGCTGGTGGGACCGGAGGACCACGTGCCGTCCCGCCGCAAGCTCGCCGCCTTCACCCGCCAGTACGCGCTGCGCGGCCGCGAGCCGCGCCCGGAGTGGGTGGCGCACACCATGTTCGGCCTGGAGGGCGGCCACGCCGCCGCCGAGCGGCTGCTGGAGGCCGGGGTGACCGGTGTGGTCTGCGCCAGCGACCCGCTGGCCCTGGGGGTGGTGCGGGCCGCCCGGCGGGCCGGGCTGGACATCCCCGGCGACCTGTCGGTGATCGGCTTCGACGACTCGGCCTTCCTCAACTGCACCCGGCCGCCGCTGACCACCGTCCGGCAGCCGATCGAGGCGATCGGCCGGGCCGCGGTCTCGCTGCTGGTCGGGCGGATCGACGGCGCCCCGGCGGGCCCGGGCGAGCTGCTGTTAGAACCCGAGCTGGTGGTGCGGGGCTCCACCGGCCCGGCCCCGCGGCGGCCCGCCTGAGCGCTCCCGGTGACCGCTCCCGGTGACCGCTCCCGGGCACGACGAAGAGGGCGGGCGCCCGGGGCGCCCGCCCTTCCCGCGTGCGGGGTGCTACGGGTTGACGGTGATGTGCATCGTCGAGGTGGTGTTCTGGATGTCCTTGTAGTTGTTGCTCAGGGTCAGGTGGTTGAAGGTGACGTCACCGACCGCCGGGCCCTGGCCGGACTCCGGCATCTCGTTGGCCCACAGGCCGAACCCGGACTTGGCGTCGAAGGCGTCGCCGCTCTTCTGCGCCCCGCTGATCGACACGTTGGTGAAGACCGTGTCCTTGATCGGGTTCTGCGGCTGTCCGCCCACGTAGTTGGTCTGGAACATGATGCCGCTGTAGGTGGGGTCGACGATGTCCACGTCGCTCACCCGGATGCCCTGGAACACCTTGGAGGCGGAGAACACCCAGATGCCGGGGAAGGTCTGCCCGCCCCAGAAGTGGCCGCCGGCCCGGACGATGGAGATGTTCTGCAGGTTGGTCGGGTCCGTCCCGAAGCCGTTCATCGGGTAGCCGAAGTCCAGCGAGGAGATGGTGATGCCCGAGTAGCAGAGGGTGTCCGCGATGTAGATGTTGCGGAAGGTGTTGGCGTAGCCGCCGTACACCGCGACGCCCGCCGCGCGCCAGGTCAGGATCGAGGTGAGGTTCTGGAAGACGTTGTTCTTCTCGTCCGCGCCGCCCGCGTCGATCGCGGAGAACAGCGCGAAGGAGTCGTCACCGGTGGCCCGGGCCTCGTTGTTGGAGACCAGGTTGTCGGTGGAGCCGTTGGTCATGTTGATGCCGTCGGCGAAGGTGTCCCGGATCCGCGAGTTGGTGATCGTCATGAAGTCCGTGTTGGCACCCCAGTACATGCAGACCATGTGCTCGGTCCAGATGTTGTCGATCGTGATGTTCGCGACGTTGGCGAAGTCGAACACCTTGCCGGGGCCGTCGATCCGCGAGGTGTAGTTGCCGAAGTAGGCGAACCCGCTGAAGGTCGAGCCGTTGGCGGTGGCCTCGGCCCGGAAGCCGACGTCGGTGTTGGACTGGCTGGTCGGGGCGTAGAACCGGGTGAACCAGGGGCCCGCGCCGATCACCTTGACCGGCTTGCCGTAGACCTGGAACTTGCTGGCGGTCTGGTAGTCGCCGGCCGGCAGGTAGACGCCGACCAGGGTGCCGGTGGTGTCCATCCGGACCTTGTCCAGGGCGTTCTGCACGTCCTGGTGCGCGAAGCCGGTCGGGACGACGTACTTGGCCGGGTCCGGGTTGGCGATCTGGGTGGCCTGCTCCAGGCTGACGAAGTCGATCGCGTACTGCGAGGTGTTCGCGGCGTCCTTCTGCAGCTTGATCTTGTGCCCGGCCGGGACGGTGGTGCCGAGCAGGACGTTGGCCTCGTCGTAGACGTGCCGCGGGCTGCCGGCGCTCGGGCCGTTGCCGGGGCTGGTCTCCGAGCCGTACAGCCAGGCGTACTTGGAGGTCAGGTCGATGGCCTTGAGGAAGGTGCCGTCCACGTAGACGTTCAGGGTGGCGCTGGTGCCGTCGCCGCCCGCCGCGTCCGGGATGGAGAACCGGGTGACCAGGGTGTTGGTCGCGGCCTTGGTGGTGAACTCCACCGAGGAACCGGTCGAGTTGAGCGTGACGGCCTTGCGGCCGGACGCCTCGCCCGCCAGGTCGCCGATGGTGCGGTTGGGGCCGACCACCTGGGCGCCGCCGCCGAGCACGCCGTCCTCGGCCTCGTAGTTGTCGAACGGCATGTTGGCGCCGCGGCCGACGTAGAGCGACTGGGTGCTGGTGTTGTTGGCCTGCTTGACCGGCAGCTCGTTGCCGTCGTTGGCGATGACCGTCTTGATCGTGTAGCGGCCGTTCGCGGCGGTCCAGCTGCCCAGCGAGACCGGGCTGCCGGTGGCGCCGGGCGCCAGGGTGCCGCTGTAGGCGCCGGTCAGGGTCTTCAGCACGGTGCCGGTGGTGGCGTCCGCGACGGTGACCGTGATGCCGTGGCTGCCGGCGGAACTGGCCACCGTGCCCTGGTTCTTGACCGCGACGGTGAAGTTCACCGCGCTGCCGTCGGCGGGGTTGGAGGGCGACCAGGTCGAGGGGGCGGCGACCAGGTCGGAGGAGGCCACCTGGGTGACGGTGAGCGGGCTCGCGGCGGTGAACGAGTTGTTGGTCTCGTCCTGCTCGATGACCTTGTTGTCCTCGTCGACCTTCGCGGTCAGCTGGTAGCTGCCCGCGTTCTGCGCCGGGACCTGCGCGGAGACGGTGGTGGAGGCACCGGCCGCGAGGGCGCCGACACTGGCCGTGCCGACCTTGGTGGTGCCCAGGTAGAAGTTGACCGAGGTGGCACCGGAGGGGTTGGTGCCCGCGTTCTTCACCACGGCCGACAGGGTCGGGGTGTCGGTCTCCACCGGGGTGGCCGGGTTGCTGCTCACCGAGCTGACGGTCAGGTCCGGGTTGGGGGCCGGGACGCCGATCACCTGGAACTCGGCGGCCTGGCCGCCGGTGGAGCCGGAGTTGGCGGTGATCTTCAGCTGGACGTCGGCGACGGTCGCCGACACCGGGATGGTGACGGTGTTGCCGCTCGCCGGGTCGAAGGTGTAGCTCTGCGCCGGGACGAGGGTGCTGAAGCCGCTCGCGCTCTGCTCGCGGCCGTCCACCTCGATGGTCTGGGTGCGGGTCGACCAGGCCGAGGCCGGGTTGAGCTTGACCACCACCGCGCTGGTGGTGGCGTTGGCGCCCAGCTTCACCCCGAGGGTGTTCGGGTAGCTGCCCGCGGCGGCTTCCCAGTAGGTGGAGGTGTCGTTGTCGTTGGCGTTGGTCGCCACGAAGGTGAAGGTGGACGAGGAGGCCGAGATCGGCTTGCCCGCCGCCAGGTTGGTCCCGGTGCCCGTCCCGGTGCCGGTGCGCACCACCGTGTTGGAGGCCGCGGAGGTGTTGCCCGCCGCGTCCTTGGCCTTCACGTAGTAGGAGACGGTCGCGGTGTCCGGCTGGCTGTCGGTGTACGTCAGGGTGGTGCCGGACACGCTGCCGCGCAGCGCGCCGTTGGCGTACACGTCGTAGCCGGTGACGCCCACGTTGTCGCTGGAGGCCGCCCAGGTCAGCTTGACCTGCCCGGAGCCCGCCGCGGCGTACGCCAGGCTGCCCGGCGCGCTGGGCGCCTGGGTGTCGCCGGACTGGCCGGTGCGGGTGACGGTGTTGGAGGCCGCGGACTGGTTGCCCGCCGCGTCCTTCGCCTTGACGTAGTACGAGACGGTCTCGCTGTCGGCGCGACTGTCGGTGTACGTCAGGGTGGTGCCGGACACCGAGGTGAGCAGCGTGCCGTTGGCGTACACGTCGTAGCCGGTGACGCCGGTGTTGTCGGTGGCGGCGTTCCAGGTCAGCTTGATCTGGCCGGCGGCGGGCGAGGTGTAGGCGAGGCCGGACGGGGCGGTGGGGGCCTGGGTGTCGCCGGTGGTCGGGCCGTACGCCTCGAACTCGGAGAGCTGGCCGGCCGGCCACGCGGTGTTGGCGGTGAAGGTCAGCCGCAGGTACCGGGTGGTGGTGGTCGACAGGTTGACGGTGACCGTGTTGCCGGCGGCCGGGTCGAACACGTAGCCGGCCGAGGCGACCAGGTCGGTGAAGTTGCTGCCGTCGGTGGAGCCCTGGACCTTGAGCGTCTCGGTCCGCTTGTCCCAGCCGGCCGGCAGCTTGAGCACCAGCTTGTTGACCGGGACGGCGGAGCCCAGGTCGCCCTGGATCCACTGCGAGAAGGCGTTGTTGGTGCTCTCCCAGTAGCTGGCCTGGTCGCCGTCGCCGACGTTGGCCGGCCCGTAGTTCTGCGAGGTGCCGCTGGCGGTGAAGGTGCGCCCGGCCAGCAGGTTCGCCGAGGCGGAGGTGGTGCCGTAGACCTCGAACTCGGAGATCTGGGCGGCCTGCCAGCCGGTGTTGGCGGTGACGTTGACCCGCACGTAGCGGGCGGTGGTGGCGCCGAAGGAGATCGTCGCCCTGTCCCCGGAGGCCGGGTCGAAGGTGTAGTTCGCCGAGGCGGTGATGGTGGAGAAGTTGGTGCCGTCGGTGGAGCCGAGCACGCTGAGCGTCTCGGTCCGGGCGCCCCAGGAGCCGGGGACCTTCAGCACCACCGTGTCGATGGAGGCCGCCGAGCCCAGGTCGACCTGGACCCACTGCGCGGAGGCGATGCCGTTGGACTCCCAGTAGCTGTCCTGGCTGCCGTCGTTGACGTTGGCGGCCGTGTAGCTGCCGTTGGCGCTGGAGGCGGTGACGGTCTTGCCGAGGGCCAGGTTGGGCCCTCCGGCCGCCTGTGCCGCCGGGAGCAGGGGCCCGGCGAGCAGGAGCATTCCCAGCGTGGCCGACGACGCCGTCAGCCGCGTGGTTATGCGCTTCGATCTCATGATGTCCCTTCATAAGGTCGAGAAGATGACAATCTTCTGTCCATCTTTTGCGTGATGGCAGCCAAGAGTTACAGCGGGGCTACGGGCATGTCAACGGATCGGTGCAAGCGTGCGCATACGAAAAGCGGGCGGGCACCGAAGTGCCCGCCCGCTCGGCGGTCCTGTCCTGTCGCCCCGTCAGGGGCCCGCTACCCGCCGGCCGGTCAGCCCCGCTCGCGGGCCGGCGCGGTCGATCCGCGCACCACCAGCTCCGGCTCGAACAGCAGCTCGTCGTGGGTGACCCGGACCCCGGCGATCTCGCCGACCAGCAGGTCCACCACCGCGCGGCCCATCGCCTCGATCGGCTGCCGGACGGTGGTCAGCGGCGGGTCGGTGCACATCATGAACGAGGAGTCGTCGTAGCCGACCACCGACACGTCGTCCGGCACCGCGAGCCCGGCCCGGCGCACCGCGCGGACCGCGCCCAGCGCCAGCGGGTCGCTCGCGCAGACCACGCCGGTGACGCCCCGGCGCAGCAGCCGGGTGGTGGCCGCCTGGCCGCCCTCCAGGCTGAACAGCGCCCGCTCCACGTGCTCGTCCGGCAGTTCGAGGCCCAGTTTGGCCACCACCGCCCGGGCCGCGGCCAGCTTGCGCTGCGAGGGCATGTGGTCCAGCGGGCCGAGCACCAGGCCGATCTTCGTGTGCCCCAGCTGCCGCAGGTGGCCGAAGGCCTGCTCGACCGCCACCGCGTCGTCGCAGGAGACCCGGGGGAAGTCCAGGTGCTCGATCGCGGCGTTCAGCAGCACGGTCGGCAGGCTGCGCTCGGCCAGCCGCTGGTAGTGGTCGTGCGGGGCGTCGCCCTGGGCGTAGAGGCCGCCGAAGAACACCACGCCGGAGACGTGCTGCTCCAGCAGCAGGTCGACGTAGTCGGCCTCGGAGACCCCGCCCGCGGTCTGGGTGCACAGCACCGGCGTGAAGCCCTGGCCGGCCAGCGCGCCGCCCACCGCCTCGGCGAACGCCGGGAAGATCGGGTTGCCCAGCTCCGGCAGGACCAGCCCGATCAGCCGGGCCCGCTCCCCGCGCAACTGGGTGGGCCGCTCGTAACCGAGCACGTCGAGGGCGGTGAGCACGGCCGCCCTGGTCGCTTCGGAGACACCGGGCTTCTCGTTCAGCACCCGGCTGACGGTCGCCTCGCTGACCCCGACCTTCTTCGCCACCTCGGCAAGTCGTCGTGTCATGGGTGGAGTGTACGACAGAAAACGCAAGCGGCTTGCGTGGATTTGCAGAAGAGGACGGAACCGACCGGTTCCGTCCTCCGCCCGCGGCCCGCGGCTTGCGGGGTCAGCGCAGGTCGAACACCAGCCGGGCCGAGACCTTCCCCGCGAGCACCTCCTCGAAGCAGGCGTTCACGTCCTCCAGCTTGCGGGTCTCCCGGATCACCTTCGTCCGGCCCAGCTGGTGCAGCCGGAACACCTCGGCCAGGTCCTGCCGGGTGCCGACGATCGAGCCGATCACCTTCGTCCCGTTCAGCACGGTGTCGAAGACCGGCAGGGTCAGCTCGCCCCCGGCGGGCAGGGCGACCAGGGCGAGGGTGCCGCCGCGGCGCAGCGCGTCGTAGGCGGCCCGGAACGAGGCGTTGGAGACGGCCAGCGAGACCGCCGCGTCGGCGCCGCCGAGCTTGTGCACCTCGGCCGCGACGTCCTGGGTGCGGGCGTCGATCACGTGGTCGGCGCCGAGCTGCTTCGCCAGCTCCAGCTTCTCGTCGGTGATGTCGACGGCGACCGTCTCGGCGCCGAAGATCCGGGCGTACTGCAGCGCCAGGTGGCCGAGGCCGCCGATCCCGGAGATCAGCACCCGGGAGCCGGGGCGGGCACCGGCCAGCTTGACCGCCTTGTAGGTGGTGACGCCCGCGCAGGACAGCGGGGCGGCGTCCATCGGGTCCACCCCGTCCGGCACCGGGACGACGTAGTCGCCGTGCGCCAGCGCGTACTGGGCGTACGCGCCGTCCACCGAGTAGCCGGAGTTGTGCTGGCTCAGGCACAGCGTCTCCCAGCCGGTCACGCAGTGGTCGCACCGGCCGCAGGCGTCGGCCAGCCACGGGATCGCCACCCGCTCGCCGACCTGGACGTGCCGGACGTCCGCGCCGGCCGCCTCCACGATGCCGACGCCCTCGTGGCCGGGCACGAACGGCGGGGTCGGCTTGACCGGCCAGTCGCCGTGCGCGGCGTGGATGTCGGTGTGGCACAGGCCGGAGCACTCGATCCGCACCAGCACCTGGTGCGGGGCCGGGGCGGGCACCTCGCGCTCCTCGATCCGCAACGGCTCGGTGAAGTCCCGGACGACGGCTGCCTTCATGTCCTGCTCTCCTCGCGGTGCTGGGCAATTCCCAGGATTCCGACAATTCGGGGCACATCCCCACCCCCAGCCTGCTGGCTCCCCGTCCGCCCGGCGAACGGACGCGCCGCAGCCCCGGCGGCCGGGCCCCGCCGGGGGGCGTCCGGGGGACGTCCGGGGGCGTCCGGAGCTGACGGTCCCTCACGGTAGGTTTGACGAAAACCCGTCACGCCAGGGCGGGTTGGGCGGTTAGCCTGCCCCACGGACCACCGCACGGGTACGGAGGAAGACCCATGACGCGCACCCTCACGCGCACCGCCGTCAGCGCCCTCGCGCTGCTCACCACCGGGCTGCTGCTGGTCGGCTGCGAGTCCGCCAAGAACGCCGGGGCCGCGCCGCCCGGCCCCAGCGTCGGCGCCGGTGCCTCCCCCTCGCCGACCGCGACCGGGCCCGGCGGCTCCGCCAGCGCGTCCTACCGCGCCCCCACCGGCGCCGCCGTCCCCAGCTACCAGCCGCCCAGCCGGCTCGACGACTCCTACTTCGCCGAGGGTTCCTGCGCCCGCGTCGTGCCCGGGTCCTCCTCGCGGTACGAGACGGTGCCCTGCGACTCCCCCGAGGCCGAGGCCAAGGTCACCAAGCGCAGCAGCACCGCGACGGGCGTGGCCGCCGCCCTCCCGCGCGGCGCGGACTGCCCCGACGGCACCGACGCCGCCCTCGACCTGACCCAGAACGCCCTGGTCGACGTCAAGCAGAACCGGGCCGCCTGGGCCTGCCTGCGCAACCTGCACGACCCGCACCCCGGCGACCCGGGCGGGGGCGGCGGCACCGGCATCGTGGTCGGCGACTGCGTCTACCGCACCGACTCCGGCGGCGCCGCCGAGACCCGCTGCGACGGGAAGGGCGAGCACCCGCCCCAGTACAAGGTGGACAAGGTCTTCATCCGCCAGACCCTGATCGACACCACCAAGCCCAAGCCGACCTGCCCCGAGGAGGCCACCGTCAGCTTCACCCTGCCCAACCCGCCGGGCACGCTCACCCTGGACCCGACCACCGCCTGCGCCGAACCGGTGGACTGACACCACTACGCTGGGCACTTCGACCGGCCCGCGGCGGCATTCAATGCCCGTAGGCTGGGCAGTAAGGGACAACGGGGGCGGCAGTGCCCCCGCCACTGACGGAGGGAGATGCCGGGTGATCGAGCTGGAAGACCTTCCCGAGTTGATCGACCCGGTGATGATCTGCGCCTTCGAGGGCTGGAACGACGCCGGCGACGCGGCCTCCGCCGCGCTCGGGCACCTCGACGAGACCTGGGGCGGCAAGGTGTTCGCCGCGCTCGACGCCGAGGACTACTACGACTTCCAGGTCAACCGGCCCACCATCTGGCTCGACGGCGGGGTCCGCCGGATCACCTGGCCCACCACCCGGCTCTCGGTGGTCCGGGTGACGGAGCCGAAGCCACGGGACCTGGTGCTCGTCCGCGGCATCGAGCCCAGCATGCGCTGGCGCTCGTACTGCAACGAACTGCTGGGCTTCGCCCACGAGTTGGGCGTCGAGCTGGTGGTCGTCCTGGGCGCGCTGCTGGGCGACACCCCGCACACCCGCCCGGTGCCGGTCTCCGGCGTCACCTCGGACCCGACGGTGGCCCGCTCGCTCGACCTGGAGGAGAGCCGGTACGAGGGCCCGACGGGCATCGTCGGCGTCCTCCAGGAGGCCTGCGCGCACGCCGGGGTGCCCGCGGTGACGTTCTGGGCCGCCGTGCCGCACTACGTCTCCCAGCCGCCCAACCCCAAGGCCACCCTCGCCCTGATCAACAAGGTCGAGGACCTGCTCGACCTGCGCATCCCGCCGGGCGAGCTCGGCGACGACGCCCGGGCCTGGCAGCTGGGGGTCGACCAGCTCGCCGCGGAGGACTCCGAAGTCGCGGAGTACGTCCAGCAGTTGGAGGAGGCGCAGGACACCGCGGAGCTGCCGGAGGCGTCCGGGGACGCGATCGCCCGGGAGTTCGAGCGGTACCTGCGGCGGCGCGACAACCAGGGGCCGAAGGGCGAGAAGCCGATCACCGGTCATGCGACCGAGCGGCCGAAGGACGACGACGAGGAGTAGGCGCTTTACGCGCAGCGTGACGCGCACCGCGTGGATCGGCCCCGGGAGGGTGGTGACTCTCCTGGGGCCGATCTTGCTGTGGGTGCCGGGTTGCCCGCGCAGTTCCCCGCGCCCCTGGCAGGGGCGTAGGAAACTGCGTTAGAGGGCGACGCCGAGCAGGGCGTCCACGGTGCGGGAGACCAGGCCGGGGGCGCCGGTGTCCTCGCCGCCCTCGGCGTGGGCGGTGGCGGCCCAGCGGTCGACGGCCGCGAGGGCCGCGGGGGCGTCGAGGTCGTCGGCGAGGGCCGCGCGGACCTCGGCGAGCAGGGCCTCGGCGGGCGGGCCGTCGGGGCGGGAGACGGCGGAGCGCCAGGTGGCGAGGCGGGTGAGGGCGGCGTCGAGGTCGGCGGCCGTCCACTCCCAGTCGCTGCGGTAGTGGTGGGCGAGCAGGGCGAGCCGGATCGCGGCGGGGTCGATGCCGTCGCGGCGCAGGGCCGAGACGAAGACCAGGTTGCCGCGGGACTTGGACATCTTGTGGCCGTCCAGGCCGACCATGCCGGCGTGCACGTACGCGCGGGCGTAGGGGTGCTCGCCGAGGGCGGTCTGGGCGTGGGCGGCGCCCATCTCGTGGTGCGGGAAGGACAGGTCGCTGCCGCCGCCCTGGATGTCGAAGTCCATGCCGAGGAACTCCAGCGCGATGGCCACGCACTCGATGTGCCAGCCGGGGCGGCCGCGGCCGAGTTCGGTCTCCCAGGCGGGTTCGCCGGGGCGGGCGGAGAGCCAGAGCAGGGCGTCCAGCGGGTTCTTCTTGCCGGGGCGCTCGGGGTCGCCGCCGCGCTCGGCGAAGACCGGGAGCATCTGCTCGCGGGTGAGGCCGGAGACCTCGCCGAAGCGCGGGTCGGCGTCGACCGAGAAGTAGACGTCGCCGTCGACCTCGTAGGCGGCGCCGGAGGCGAGCAGCCGCTGCACCAGCGGG
This sequence comes from Kitasatospora sp. YST-16, assembly GCF_026802215.1. Classification (NCBI taxonomy): domain Bacteria; kingdom Bacillati; phylum Actinomycetota; class Actinomycetes; order Kitasatosporales; family Streptomycetaceae; genus Kitasatospora; species Kitasatospora sp. YST-16. The sequence continues at coordinate 6,757,124 of NZ_CP113837.1, read as the reverse complement.
ACGATCCACGGGATGGACTCGACGGCGCCGATGTAGTGCGCGGGCGGGAGCATCCGCAGCGCGGTCATGTCCTCGCGGAACAGCGCGGTCTCGCGCTCGGCGAGCGCGGTCCAGTCCTGGCCGGTGGCCGCGGCCCGCTCGATCAGCGGGTCGTCGACGTCGGTGACGTTCTGGACGTAGAGGACGTCGTGGCCGGCGTCCTTCCAGACCCGCTGCACCAGGTCGAAGGTGTTGTAGGTGGCGGCGTGGCCCAGGTGGGTCGCATCGTAGGGGGTGATGCCGCAGACGTAGAGCCGGGCGGTCGGGCCGGTGGGCACGACCTCTCGGACACTGCTGGTGGCGGTGTCGTGAATGCGCAGGGGAAGCCCCTGACCGGGAAGGGCGGGAACCTCGGAGGCGGGCCAGGCATGCATGGCACCGACTCTAACCTTGCGATCATTTGAAAGACCAACCTATGGACGCGATCGGCCGGAATCCGTTCGTCCTCGGTTTCGGATCGGTATCAGACCGGCGGCCAGGGAATAGAAGGCCACTCCGCTGACGGCAGCGGATGCCGTCCGGCGGTCCGCAGCGCGGCGGTCCGGGCCTTCAGCGCGGCGAGCTCACCGGGCGTCAGGTGCGGGCGCAACCGCTCGCCGAGCGGTCCGTCGAGGTCGGCGGCGAGCGCGGCCAGCACCTCCAGGGCCTCGGCGGTGAGCGGCTGCTCGGCCCAGCCCCAGAGCAGGGTGCGCAGCTTCGGGTCGGTGTGGAAGGTGACGCCGTGGTCGATGGCGTAGATCCGGCCGTCGGCGGCGGGCAGCCAGTGGCCGCCCTTGCGGTCGGCGTTGTTGAGGACGGCGTCCAGCACGGCGAGGCGGCGCAGCCTGTCGTCGTCGCGGTGCACCAGCCAGACCTGGCGCCCGGCCTCGACCTCGGCCCGGACGACCGGGAGCCAGCCGTCCCGGACGCCGTCCAGGGGCTGCAGGTCGAGCAGTTCGGGCGCCTGCGGGTCGGGTTCGATCCACAGCTGCACCATGCCGGGCCCGGCCGGGCCGTCGCGCAGCACGGTCGGCGGGACGAGGTTCCAACCGGTGGCGGCGGAGACCTCGTGCGCGGCGGTCTCCCGGCCGGCCAGGGTGCCGTCGGGGAAGTCCCACAGCGGGCGCTCCCCCGCGACCGGCTTGTACACGCAGGGCGCGGTGACGCCGTCCAGGGTGGCGGTGCAGTACAGGACGGCGTTGGAGGCGTCGGTGACCCGGCCGTGCACGGCCAGGGCGCCCGTGCGCAGCAGGGTGAGCGCGGTGGCGGGGTCGGCGGCCAGGGCGGCGCTGGTGGCCGGGTCGGTGCCGGGGGCCTCCACCTGTTCCACCTGCTCCCCCGTCCCTTCCGGTTGCTCGCTCAGCGCCGGTAGCCGTTCGCGCGCGGGCACAGGTGGCCCTCCGGGTCGAGCGGCAGGTTGCAGAACGGGCAGGGCTTGCGGCCGGCCGCGACCAGGTCCAGGGCGCGCTTGGCGAACACCCGGGCCATCGCGCCGCTGAGCCGGACCCGCAGCAGGTCGGGGCCGTTCTCGTCGTCGAAGACCTCGGCCTCGTTCTCCTCCTCGGACTCCTCGACGTACGCCTGCGCCTCGACCACCAGGCACTCGTCCCGGGCGTCCCAGGCCAGCGCCATCGTGCCGACCCGGAACTCCTGTTCCAGCGGCAGGTCGAGCGGGGCGGTGTCGAGCAGTTCGACGGGGGCGACGGCCGGGATCGCGGCCTCGCCGCCGCTGCGCCGCAGCGCCTCGTCGAGGACCTCCTCGACGCGCTCGGCGAGCGCGGCGACCTGGGTCTTCTCCAGCAGGACGCTGGTGATCCGGCCGCGCGAGGACGCCTGCAGGTAGAACGCGCGGGCGCCGGGCTGGCCGACGGTGCCGGCCACGAACCGCTCGGGCTGGTCGAAGAAGTGGACCTGACGGGACACGCTGTTCGCTCCGGAAGGGGTTGCGGTCTTCTCGATCTCACCCTACGGCCAAACGGGCCGTGAGCGGCACGCGGGGCGGGCGGTTTCCGCGTGCGGTCGGGCAGTTGTGCGCGGGCGCGGCGGCCGGGTGCCGGGACGCTCAGGCGGTGCCGGTCTCGCCGCCGACCACCGCGTCGTCGCCGGCCGAGTGCCCGTGCGGGCGCGGGGCCAGCGCGGTGAGCGAGCCGGTGTCGCCCAGGCGCAGCAGGTAGGGGCGGTGGGGGGTGTAGCGGATCGCGGTGACCGAGCAGGGCTCGACCGAGATCCGCTGGAAGTGGTCGAGGTGCAGGCCGAGGGCGTCGGCGACGATCGTCTTGATCACGTCGCCGTGGGTGGCGACGGCCCAGAGCGCGTCCGGCCCGTGGTCGACGGCGACCTTGTCGTTCCACTCGCGCACCGCGTCGACGGTGCGGTGGCTGAGCGCGCGCAGCGACTCGCCGCCGGGGAAGGCGGCGGCCGAGGCGTGGTCCTGGACGGTGCGCCAGAGCGGCTCGTCGGCGAGCTCGGACAGCGGGCGGCCGGTCCACTCGCCGTAGTGGCACTCGCCGAGCCGCTCGTCCAGCGCGGGGGCGGCCAGTTCGGGGCGGGCGGCGAGCAGCGGCTCCAGGGTCTGCCGGCAGCGCTCCAGCGGGCTGCTGACCAGGCGGGCGATCGGCAGCCCGGCGAGCCGCTCGGGCAGCGCGGCGGCCTGGGCCCGCCCGGTGTCGTCCAGGTCGACTCCGGGCGTCCATCCGGCGAGGATCCCGGCGGAGTTGGCGGTGGACCGGCCGTGGCGGACGAGCAGCAGGGTGGGCATACCTGAAAGGGTACGGGGTCCGCCCCTGCCCGCGGGCGGCGCCGGTCGGTCACAATGGCGGGCATGATCGTGGACTGCGGCACCTACCGGGACGGCAAGCGCACCGAGGGCCCCGAGGACTTCTCGGACGCCCTCGCGGAGGTCCGCGCGGCCGGGGACGGGTTCCTGTGGATCGGCCTGGCGGACCCGACCGCGGCGGAGTTCGACCACGTCGCCGAGGAGTTCGGCCTGCACCCGCTGGCGGTCGAGGACGCGGTGACGGCGCACCAGCGCCCGAAGGTCGACATCTACCAGGACTCGGTGTTCACCGTCCTGAAGACCGCCGCCTACCACCAGCAGGACGAGACCGTCTCGATCGGCGAGCTGATGATCTTCCTGGGCGACTCGTACGTGATGACCGTCCGGCACGGTCCGGAGAGCCCGCTCAAGGACCTGCGGGCCAAGCTGGAGAAGCAGCCCGAACTGCTCGCGCACGGGCCCGCCGCCGTCCTGTACGCGGTCTGCGACCTGGTGGTCGACCAGTACCTCGACGTGGCCACCGAGCTGCAGACCGACCTGGACGAGCTGGAGGAGGAGATCTTCTCCCCCGGCCGCTCGCGCGGCGCCGCCGAGCGGATCTACGGCTTCAAGCGGCAGGTGGTGGGCTTCCGCAAGGCCACCTTCCCGCTGATGGAGCCCGCGCTGCGGCTGACCCGGGTCGGCGCCGACGTGCAGGTGCCGTTCGTCGCGGACGGGCTGCGCCCGTACTTCCGGGACGTGGCGGACCACCTGGCCAAGGTCAACGAGGTGGTGGAGAGCCTGGACCGGCTGCTGTCCGACATCCTCTCCGCCAACCTCGCGCAGGTCAGCGTGCAGCAGAACGACGACATGCGGAAGATCTCCGCGTGGGCCGCGCTGGCCGCCGTCCCGACCATGATCGCCGGCATCTACGGGATGAACTTCGAGCACATGCCGGAACTGCGCCAGCCCTGGGGCTACCCCGTCGCCCTCGGCCTGATGGCGGGCGTCTGCGTCGGCCTGCACCGGCTCTTCAAGCGCGCGGGCTGGCTGTAGGCCCCGGGCCGGGGGCGATCGACCGGCGGATGTTCAAGGGTCCCCCGGGGAAGCGGTGCGCGTGGGAGCCACCGTCGCGGTGCGTGGTCACACGGCGGTGTGCGCCGGGGTTCGTATCGGAACCTTTCGCGCGGTCATGACGCCTGCTTTTCCCGCCCTTTGCCTTCGGCCGGCCCGTCGCGTCCGGTTTCCGCCGCCCCCGGAAAGGGGCGGGCCCGGGCCGGTGGATCACTTGTCGGCGAGGGCCGCTACGTTTCTCGCCAGTCGAAAGCAGCAGCTGGGAGGGCGTCGTCGTGGCGTGGGTGGCAGCGGGTGACTACGAGGTCGCGCTGGAGGGGGACGGGAAGGTCGCGTGCCGGAACGCGGCCGGGCGCCGGTTGAAGGCGGTGCCGTCGAAGCTGAAGGACGACCCGGCGGTGGTCGGGCTGCGGCAGCTCGCGGAGTGGCTGGCCGGGCACGAGCGGCAGTGCCTGGCGGACGTGGAGCGGTGGATGGTCCGCTCGCTGCCCGTCCCGGCCGCGGTGCTGGTCGCGGTGTGGGCGGACGAGGCCTGGCGTTCGGTGCTGCGCGACCTGGTGGTGACGGGTGCGGACGGCGCGGTCGCCGGGTTCCTGCGCGACGCCGATCCGGAGCGCGGCATCGGCGTGGTCGACCTGGACGGCGACACCGTCCGGCTGGCCGATCCCGAGATCCGCGTCCCGCACCCGGTGGTGCTGCCCGACCTCGACGAACTGCGGGAGTTCGCGGCCGAGTTGGGCGTCACGCAGCGGCTCGGGCAGCTGCACCGGGAGGTCTGGCACCGCCCGGCCGACCACGACCCGGCGGCCACCCGGGTGGATGCGTACGCGGGCGGCCGCTACAAGGAGCTGCGCGAGCTGCTGGGCCGCTGCGCCCGGCTCGGGTACCGGGTGCGGGGCGGGTACGCGGTGGTGCCGCTGGTCGAGGGTGGGCGGGCGCTGGAGGCCCGGCTGTGGGTGGGCGACTACTACGAGTACGACGAGTGCGAGACCGGGCCGCTGAGCTGGGCCGCCCCGGACGGGCGGCTGCTGCCGCTCGCCGAGGTGGGCCCGGTGGCCTGGTCCGAGGGCATGCGGATGGCTGCCGCGCTGCACGCCGGCCGCACGATCGAAGGGGAGGAGTCGGCATGACGGGGAGCACCCTGACCGACGCGCAGTACACCGAGCGGCTGCTCGACGCGGGGGCGGTCCTGCCGGCCGGCACGGCGACCCGGGACGACGGGGCCGACGGGGCGGACCGCACGGTGGACGTGCTGACCGCCCGCGGCTACCGGCACCCCGGGCTGGACGGGCGGACCGTGGTCCGGCTGGTGCCGGGGGCGCTGGGCGCCGCCGAGGACCTGGCGGCGGAGTTCCTGGGCCTGCGCCCGGCCGCCGACCCGGTCGAGGTGGGCCTGGTCCGGCAGGAGGCGCTGGGCTTCCCCGCCTGGGCGCTGGTCCACGACCCGGCCAACGGGCACCACGCGCTGGCCGTGGTCAAGGAGATGGAGCGGCTGGCCCGCCAGGCCAAGTCCAAGCCGGGCCACGCCAAGGACGGCTTCGAGGAGCTGGCCACCCGCCTCGGGCGGGCCGTCCCGCACTTCCTGCCGACGTACTGCGAGCAGGTCGGCCGGATCTTCCTGGAGCAGGGCAACCAGACGTACGCGGCGATGTTCTTCGGCCGGGCCCGCGAGGCCGAGCGCACCCACGGCCTGGAGGTCGACGAGGAGCGGCTGCGCGCCGTCTTCCTGGAGTTCGCGCTGAACGGGGCGCTGACCGTCAAGGCGCTGCGCCAGTACGTCAAGGAGCTCGCCGCCCGCTCGGACGCGCTGACCGCCTGGCAGCGCTTCCGCCAGCTGTGCACCGAGCGCTCGGCGGCCGGCATGGCCCCCTACGCGGGCATCGCCGAGGACGCCCGGTCGCTGATCCGGGCCGCCGGGCTGGACCAGCGCGAGCAGGAGCAGGCGCTGATCACCGAGCTGCTGGCCTCCTCGGCGGTCGGCCGCACCCCGTCCGCCGTCTGGAAGGCCTGGCGCGCGCCGCTGGTCGAGGCGGCCCGCCGGGACACGGCCGTCCGGGCCCGGCTGCTGGAGATCCTGCCCGACCCGTCGGGTGCGAAGGACAACGCCGCCGTCGACGCCGAGTGGCTGGACATCCTGCGCGACAGCGGCGCCGAGGAACTGCTGACCGGCCCCCGGGAGGACGGCGCGGAGCCCGCCGCGCGCTGGCTGCAGCGCTGGACGGCGCACCTGAACCGGGGCTGGCGGGCCCGCTCCGCCTGCGAACCCACGCTGGAACTGGCCGCCCGGATGGTGGAGCGGCTGCGCGCCGACGCCGTCCCGGTCGAGCTCCAGCAGAACCACCCCACCGCGCTCGACCTGCTCGACCTGCTGCTCGCCGCGGGCGTCCCGGTCGCCGACCCGTCGTCCGGCCCGTCCTTCCAGCTCGCCCCCTGGCTGGCCGGGGAGCGCCCCGGCCGCCGCGACCTCACCGCGGTCGCCGCCGACCCCCGGTTCCGCCCCGCCCTGCGGCAGGCCGTCGCCCCCGTCTGGGGCGAGGCCGCCGCCGACCGCCTCGCCGCCCTGCAAGAGCAACTCCCGGCACTGCACGAGCTGTTCGTCGAATGGGCGGACAACTGGGCCGAGGAGCTGGAGGCCACCCGCGGCCTGGCCGGCCTCCACCGCCTGCTGACCGGGCTGTCCCGGTTCCGCCCCGCCCTGGCCCACGCCAACCCGGCCGCCGCCGCCCGGATCGCCGGCCTCGACATCGCCGCCCGGCTCGGCCGCACGCTGCGCGCCGGCATCCTGGACGAACTCGGCTGGCCCGCCCTGGAGGAGGGCCTGCGCCGGCTCGGCTACGACTACTCCGCCGGCGCCCCCGGCCGGGTCGTCCCCAAGGACCTCCAGGTCGAGAACGCCTGGCCGGAGCTGGTCCTGGTCCGGCACGACAAGGCCGTCGTGGTCGGCCCCGAGGGCATCCTGCTGGAGCACGACCTGCGGGTCCCCGCCGGCCTGTCGCGCTGGCACCGCCCCCGGCTGCGCTACGTCGACGGCGAACTGCTGGTCGCCTGGATCGAGGACAACGAGCAGCGCGCCTACTGGTCCGGCCGCCCGGACCGGCAGTTCACCCTGACCGGCGAGCGGATCGTCTCCGGCTACCACGGCGCGCACAGCCTCAACCCGCTCTCGCTGCCGCTGCCCGGGGGCGGCCGCGCCACCGGCGGCCGGGTGCTGCACGCCGGCGACACCGCGATGCCCGACGAGCAGGAGGTGTACGGCGACGGCACCGGCCACTGGGTCCGCCGCTACAGCAACGGCCGCCCCGTCCTCACCGAGTACGACCCGCAGACCGGGCAGCACGGCCGGACGTCCGTCCCGCCGCTGTTCGCCGCCGGCGGCGAGAACGGCACGCTGCGCCCCGAGCGCTCCCGGCTGCTGCCGCTGCAGCCCGGGCTGGAGCGCACCCCGCTCGGCACCGACGGCACCGTGCTGGGCGGCGCGGTCCGCTCCGAGGGCGGCCGGACGGTCTTCCGCGGCGTCGACGGCCGCCGGGCCGAACTCTCCTGGACCGGCGTGCCCCGGTACGTCCCGGTCGGCCTGCTCACGCTGCCCGGCGACCCCGCCCCCGTGCTGGCGGAGACCACCCGCGACCTCGACCTGATCGACCCGGACGGCGACGGCCGCCCCGGCGACGTGCTGTCCGGCGTCACCGTCCTCGCCCCCGGCCGCCTGGACGCCGCCGGAACGGCCCTGGTGCCGCCGCTGGAGTTCTGGCACGCGCTGCGGCTGCGCGACGAGGCCGGATCGAAGCTGCTGCGCGACCTGACGGACCGCCAGGCGTTCGAGCTGATCGAGGCGGGCTGGCCGGTGGACGCGCCCGACACCGAGCCGGCCCGCCGGCCCGAACGGCTGCTGATCCAGGGCACCGTCCGGCAGCTCGCACAGACCTCCGCCGCCACCGCCGTCCCGCTCACCGCGACCGCCGACCTGCTCCCCGGCCTCACCGACCCGCTGCTGCTGGCCGGCGTCGCGGGCCTGGTCCGGATGGCCACCGACGCCGCGACCCGGGCCGCCCGCTTCGTGCCGCTGCCGCAGCCCGGATCCGAGGCCGGTGCCGCCGCCGGGCGCCCCGCCGAACCCCCGCGTACCGGCCCGAGCACGGCCGGGACGGCGAGCTGGACGAGGCGCTCAAGGAGGCCTTCGGCAGCGTCGACGGCTTCCGGACCTGGAACCACTCCACCGACCGCTGGCACGTGCTCGGCAACCTGCGGACGGTCGCCGAACTGCTGGCCGCCGGACCGGCGGAGCAGCCGGCCGACTGGACCTCCGGCTCCGTGCCGCTCGCCCCGCCCGGCCGGCACGACGGCGAGGGCCTGCGGCTGCCGCTGCTCGGCGGCGACCACTACGGCTGGGCGCCGCTGCTCGGCCGCACCGCCGCCATGGTGCTGGCCGCGGCCTCGCCGCTCACCGGCGAGCCGGCCCGCGCCTCGCTGCTGCTGATGCTGTCCGAACTCACCTCCGGCCCGTTCGCCGACCGCGGCCCGGCGTTCCGTCAGGTCACCCTCGGCGAGCAGGGCGACCGGCACGGATCGACCGCCCGGATCGGCCAGGTGCTGCGGCGCGGCGGGCGCACCGTGGTGGTGCTGGCCTGCCGCCGCTACGGCGAGGAACTGCAGTGGGAGGCCCTCGACCACGACCCGTCCGGCGCGTTCGGCCCGATCGGGCACTTCACCGTCGTCCGGGAGCGCCGGGTCCGCGACGAGCTGCCCGCCGCCTGGATCGCCCGGTTCGCCGAACTGCTGCGCGCCCACGGCCCGGTGGCGTGGCGGCCCGAGCAGGCCGCCGCCTTCGATGCCGCCACCGGCATCGGCCTGGCCCGCGCCACCCTGCTGCTCGCCGCGCCCCCCGGCCGGCTGCGCCGCTACGGCGGCCCGGTCCCCGCCGACCGGCTCGCCGAGTACGGCCTGAAGAACGCCCAAGTCGACCCGGCGCGGCGCTGGCTGCACGAGACCGGCTCCGCCGACCTGGACGCCGTGCTGGCCGCGCTGCTGCCCGCCGACCCCGCCGAGCTGTGGACCACCGGCCTCGACGCGGACGCCGCCGCCGCGTGCTGGACCGCCCGCCGCGGCCGCCTGGTCACGCTGCCCGACGAGGTCCAGGCAACCGTCAACGGCGCCGACATCTCCACGATCGAGGACCTGCTGAACCCGGCCGCCACCCCCTGGCTGGCCCGCACCACCGTGCAGCGGGTCCGCACCACCGGCTCCGGGCTCGAACTCGCCGCCGACGACCCGCGGGCACTGCCCAGCGCCCGCACCCTGTCCGGCGCCGTCCGGGCGCTGCGCTGGCTGGCCCACCAGCTGCCCTACGGCTCGGAGTTGCGCCCGCTGCTGCCCCCGGCCCTGGCCGCGGTCCGGGCCCGGATCGCCGACCCCGGCCTGCTGCTCGACCTCGGCTCCTACTCCAGCGTCCGCGACCGCACCCTCCCCGACGTGCTGCGCGCCCACTTCGGCCTGCCGGAGCAGGGCACCGTGCGCAGCGAGCAGCCGGTGGCGTGCGGCGAGGCGATCGTGCTCGCCCCGAACCCGTACGGCGAGCGGGCGTACCTGCGCCCGGCCGCGCTCACCGGGGCCGACGACCCGCTGCTCGACCTGCTGGCCGGCCTGACCGTCCAGCACTACGGCCACGACGACCTGGAGGCGCTCCGCGCCCTGCTCGGCGAGGACCTGAACGCCCTCGTCACGCACGGTAGTTCGGCCGACGAACCGGCCGGCTGGCCGCAGGACCCGCAGCGCAGCGCTCCCGAGCTGGTCGCCGAGGTGGCCGCCGCCACCGGCCTCGGCCCGGACGCCGCCGCCCTGTACCTGCAACTGCTCGCGCTGCCCGACCCGACCGACCGCAACACCGTCCGCTGGACCGGCTGGAAGCCCGCCCGCACCAAGCGGGCCCGGGCCGAACTCGCCGCCACCGACCTGGTGCTGGAGGCCAAGCGGTCCCGGGCCGGCCGCAGCCTCTTCCTGCCCGGCGGCTGGCAGGAGTCCAAGGCCCCCGGCCTGCCGGTGGAGGTCTGGAAGGCCGGCCTGTACGGGATCCCGGCCGGCCTGGTGATCCTGCCGCCGGTCGCGGCCCCCGAACTGTTCGCCCGCGCCTGGCGCCGGATCACCGCCGGCGACCGCCCCGGCTACGAGCAGCTCGTCACCAACACCCGGGGGAGGAAGCGCAGTTGACCTCCCGAACCGCCCACTCGACGTCTCCGTGGAACAGTGAGGACCAGGCATGAGCACCACCCCCGCGCCGGACCGGCAGATCGTCCCGCCCGAGGAGAGGTACGCCGCCGAACTGGAGTTCCTCGCCGCGTACGACAGCGGCCCGCGCCCGCCGGGCTGGCGGCTCACCCCGCGCGCCGTGGTCACCTTCGTGCTGGGCAGCGACGGCGCGAAGCTCAAGCACGGCCGCCGGAGCCTGGCCGTCGAGCGGAAGTTCGTCGGCGAGCGCGCCCTGGTCGAACGCTGCGTGGTCACGCTGGCCGGCGAGCGCGGCCTGCTGCTGGTCGGGGAGCCCGGCACCGCCAAGTCGATGCTCTCCGAACTGCTCGCCGCCGCCGTCTGCGGCACCAGCGCGCTCACCGTCCAGGGCACCGCCGGCACCACCGAGGACCAGCTCAAGTACGGCTGGAACTACGCCCTGCTGCTCGCCAAGGGCCCCAGCCGGGAGGCCCTGGTCCCCTCGCCGGTGCTCACCGCGATGACCGGTGGCGCGGTCGCCCGGGTCGAGGAGGTCACCCGCTGCCTGCCCGAGGTGCAGGACGCCCTGGTCTCGCTGCTCTCCGAACGGCGGATCGCCGTCCCCGAACTCGCCGGCAGCCCCGACGCCCAGCTCCACGCCGCCCCCGGCTTCACCCTGATCGCCACCGCCAACCTGCGCGACAAGGGCGTCTCCGAGATGTCCGCCGCGCTCAAGCGGCGCTTCAACTTCGAGACGGTCGGCCCGATCGGCGACCTCGACGCCGAGATCGACCTGGTCCGGCGCCAGTCCACGGCCGCCGTCGCCCGGGCCGGCGCGCCCTACGCCGTCGACGACGCCGTCCTGGAGGCCCTGGTCACCGCCTTCCGGGACCTGCGCACCGGCCGCTCCGTCGAGGGCTGGGACGTCGAGCGCCCCTCCACCGTGATGAGCACCGCCGAAGCCGTCTCGGTCGCCACCGCGCTCGGCGTCACCGCCGCCTACCTGGACGGCGACGGCGACGTCCTCGGCCGCCTGCCCGGCCAACTGGTCGGCGTGGTCCGCAAGGACGACCCCGCCGACGCCGCCCGGCTGCTCGGCTACTGGGACGGCGCCGTCCGCCGCCGCGCCGAACGGGGCTCCGCGACCTGGCGCACCCTGTGGGACCTGCGCCCGGAACTGGGGGACTGACCCCCGTGACCCCCGCGGCCACCGACCTCTCCCCCGATTCCCCCGATTCCCCCGATTCCCCCGCTGAGGGCCTGGCGGCCCTCGCCGCCTCCGGCACCGACCGGCCCGGGCCGCACCTGATCGGCGTCCGCCACCACGCCCCGTCGGTCGCCGCCGTCCTGCCCGCCCTGCTCGACGCGGCCCGGCCGGACGTCCTGCTCGTCGAGCTCCCCGCCGAGTTCCAGCCCTGGCTGGACCTGCTCGCCGACGCACGCACGCAGGCCCCGGTCGCCCTCGCGGCCGCCGCCCCCGAGGAGGGCGCCACCCCGGCCTTCTACCCCTTCGCGGACTTCTCCCCCGAGCTCGCCGCCCTGCGCTGGGCCGCCGCCCACGGCGTCCCCGCCGTGGCCTGCGACCTGCCGCTCGCCGCGGGCCTGCCCGGCGGCGGCCGGAACGGGAACCCCGGCGGGGACCGCCCGCCGGGCCTCGCCGAGGCGCTGCGCCGCCGCCTGACCGGCCGTCCGGACGAGGACCTCTGGGACCGCCTGGTCGAGGCCCCCGCCCCCGGCTGCACCCCGGAGGCGGTCCGGCGGGCCGCCCTGCTGGTCGGCTGGGCCCTCCGCCGGGACGCCGGCACCGTCGACCCGCACGACCTGCGCCGCGAAGCCTGGATGCGGGACCGGATCCGGGACGCCGCCACCGGCGGCCGCCGGGTCACCGCCGTCGTCGGCGCCTTCCACGCCCCGGCCCTCCTGCCCGGGCCCGCGCCCTCCGAGGCTGCCGCCGCGGGCCGGGGCACCGACGGCGGGGCCGAGACCCCCGCTCCCGCCGGGGTCGTCGTGTCGTTGATCCCGTACACCTACCCGTTGCTGGACGCCCGTTCCGGGTACCCGGCCGGGATCCGTGATCCCGAGTGGCAGCACGGGGTGCTGGCCGCCGGCGGGGATCCGGGGCGGCTCGCCGAGCAGCTCACCGGGGCCGCGGTGCGGGTCTGCGGGGCGCTGCGCGGGCAGGGGCATCCGGCCGGGCCCGCCGATGCGCGGGAGATCGTCCGGCTGGCCGGTGACCTGGCCCGGTTGCGGGGGCTGCCCGCGGCGGGGCGGGGAGAGCTGGTCGAGGCGGTCCAGACGGTGCTGGCCCAGGGCGAGCCGCTGGGTCGCGGCCGGGCCGTGGCCCGGGCGCTCGAACGGGTCCTGGTCGGTACCCGCACCGGCCGGCCGACTCCGGCGGCGCCGCGGAGCGGTCTGGGTCCGGCGGTCGAACTGCTGGCGACGGAGCTCGGCCTGCCGGGGCCGGACGACGCCGCCGAGCCGGCGCCCCGCGACCTGCGGCTCGATCCGCTCCGTTCGCCGCTGGACGCCCGCCGCGAGCTGCTGCTGCGCCGCCTGGGGGTGTGCGGGGTGCCGTACGGCGAGCAGCTCGCCGTCGTCGGGGCGGGCGGGACCGATGCCCTGGGTTCCCGTTGGCGGGTGCGGTGGACGCCCGCGGTCGCGGCCATGCTGGCGGTCGCGGGGGTGCGCGGGGTGACGCCGGGTCAGGCCGCGGAGGGCACGCTCCGCGAGCGGCTGCGCCGGGAGGACGAGGAGGGCGGGCCGACCGCCCGGCAGGTCGTCGACGGCCTCGCCGCCGCCGCGGACTGTGCGCTGCCCGCGCTGGCGGGCGCCCGGCTCGAACAGCTCGCCGAGCGGCTGCCCGCCGTGGCCACGCTCCCCGAACTGCTGGACGGGCTGGCCCTGTTGGACCGGTTGGCGGCCGGCCACCTGGCCGGGCAGGAGGCGGTGGCGCCGCTGCTCGGGCGGGTCACCGAGGCGGCCGGCCTGCTCACCGCCGCCGCCGTCCGCGGGCTCGACGGCCTGCTCGGTTCGGACGAGCCGGCCGACGCCCGCGCCCTGGTGGAGTTCGCCCGCCGGGCCGACCCGGACGGCGGCCTCCGGCTCGGGCACACGCTGCGCCGGCTCGCCGACGGCGGTTCGCCGCTGGTGCGGGGCGCGGCCGGCGCGGCCCGGGTGCTGCTGGGCCACCAGCCGCCCGCGGCCCTCGGCGAGCGGGTGGTCTCCTGGGTGGACGCCGCGTCCTCCCCGACCGGCCGGGCCGCGCTGGGCCGCGCCCTCACCGGTCTGCTCACCGCCGCGGAGGGCCTGCTCGCCGCCGCCCCGGCCGCGCTGGAGCCGCTGCTGACCCGGGTCACCGAGCTGTCCGACGACGCCTTCCTGGAGCGGCTGCCCGCGCTGCGCGGCGGCTTCGACGCCCTCAGCCCCGCCGCCCGGGACCGGCTGCTCGCCGTCGTCGAGGAACGCCTCGGCACCCACGTCGACACCCTGCCGGCCGACCTGGCCCCGGCCGCGCTCGCCGCCTGGGCCCGGGCCGACCTGACGGCACGTCAGGCGCTCGCCGCCAGGGGGCTGCTGCCCGAAACCCCCGCCGTGGCCGAACTCCCGCCGCCTGCTCGTTCCCCGTCCGTCCCCTCCACCCCTTCCGCTTCCCCGTCCGCCCTGCGGCCCGCCGACCGCTGGCGGCTGGTGCTCGGCCGGCCCGGCAGCGGGGCGGAGCCGGGCGGGCGGGCGGCCCGGCTGGCCCTCGCGCTGGACGAGCTGTACGGCACCGGGCGGGGCGAGGGCTCCGGCCCCGGCCTGACCGGCGGCGACGGCGGCGGCCGGGAGGCCCCGTACCCCGGGGTCCGCGAGTGGGCGGAGGAGTTGACGGCCCTGTTCGGGCCGGGCATCCGCGAGGAGGTGCTCGCGGCGGCGGTCGCCCACGGCCGCACGGACGTCCTGCCGGCGGTGGACCCGGACGCCGTCCGCCCCTCCGTCGAGCTGCTGCGCACGGTGCTGCAGCACGCGGGCGGCCTGCCCGAGTCGCGGCTGGCCGCGCTGCGCCCGCTGGTGAAGCGGCTGGTGGACGAGTTGGCGCGGGAGCTGGCCAGCACCCTGCGCCCGGCGCTGACCGGTCTGACCCTGCCGCGGCCCAGCCGCCGCCCCGGCGGGCGGCTCGACCTGGACCGGACGATCCGGGCCAACCTGGCCGGTGCCCGTCCGGGGCCCGACGGCGCTCCCCTGATCGTGCCCGAGCGTCCGGTCTTCCGGACCAGGGCGGGCCGGGCCAACGACTGGCGGCTGGTGCTGGTCGTCGACGTGTCCGGCTCGATGGAGGCCTCCACCGTCTGGGCCGCGCTGACCGCCTCGGTCCTGGCCGGCGTCCCCGCGCTGACCACGCACTTCGTGGCGTTCTCGACCGAGGTGGTCGACCTGAGCGGGCAGGTCGAGGACCCGCTGGGGCTGCTCCTGGAGGTGCGGGTCGGCGGCGGCACGCACATCGCGGCGGGTCTGCGGTACGCCCGCGGCCTGGTCACCGTGCCGTCCCGGACCCTGGTCGTGGTGGTGAGCGACTTCGAGGAGGGCTATCCGCTCGGCGGCCTGCTCGCCGAGGCCAGGTCGCTGGTCGGCGAGGGCTGCCACCTGCTGGGCTGCGCCGCCCTCGACGACACCGGCCGGCCCCGCTACTCGCAGGCCGTCGCCGGACAACTCGTGGCGGCGGGCATGCCGGTGGCGGCGCTCAGCCCGCTGGAACTGGCCCGCTGGGTGGGGGAGAAGATCGCATGACGGAGAACGCAACGGGTGCCCCCGCCGGGTCGTGGCCCGCCGTGTCGGCCGAGGTCGTCGCGGAGGTGGTGTCGGCCCTGTCGGAGCGGCTGCGCAAGCGGCTCGACGGCGCGGCGGCCAAGCTCGCCGCCCGGCCGGTCGTCCGGGCCGGTGACGAGTGGACCGTCCGGATCGACGAGGAGGCGGTGCTCGTCCTGCGCGCCCCCGGCGGCACGGTCCGCGCGGCCGCCGACGTCCGGTGCACCTGCCTGCTGGCCCCCGGCTGCCTGCACCGCGCCGCCGCCGTCACCGCCGCGCCGCTGGCCGAACCCGAAACCGGGGCTGGTGGCGGGGCCGAACCGCCTCCGGCCCCGGAGGCCCCGGACACCGGAGCGGCGCAGGAGCCGCTCACCCCGGCCGAGGCCGAGGCCGTCCACCGGCTGCGCCGGGCCGCCGCCCACACCCTGGCGGCGGGGATCAGCGGCGCGGGCAGCGTCGTCCAGGCGGAGCTGCTGCGCACCGCCCACCAGGCCCGGCTGCTCGGCCTGCACCGCCCGGCCGCCCTGGCCACCACCGTCGTCACCCGGCTGCGCGCGGCCCGCGCCGCCGAGCCCGACCACCGGCTCGCCGACCTGGCCGCCGCCCACCGCGACCTGCTCGACGCCACCACCGTCACCGCCGCCACCGACCCGCGCACCCTGCGCGGCACGGCCCGGCAGACCTACCGGGAGGTCGGCTCGCTGCGCCTGTACGGGCTGTTCGCCGAACCGGTGGTGACCGCGACCCACGCGGGGGTCGCGGTCTGGACGGTGGACGCCGACGGCACCCTCGCCACGGTCTCCGAGGTCACCCCGCACGGCGACCCCGCCGAGGCGGCCCGGCTCGCCCGGGCCGCGGCCGACCGGCCGCTGCGGCTCGGCGAGACCTCCCTGACGCACCGCGACCTGGCCCGGGGCGGCCTGATCCTCCGGGGCGCCACCCGGACGGCCTCGGGCGGCTCGGCGCGGGCGCCGGGGTCCGCGCGGTGGGCGCCGCCGGGGCCCACTGGCACCAGCCGCCGGTGGCCCGGCTCTGGGAGGTCCCGGCCGGGGCCCAGGTCGAGCGCGCCCTGCGCGCCGAGCGCACCCCGTACGAGCTCCGGGCCGCCGGGTCGGACCTGCTCTTCCTGGACGTCACCCTGCTCGGCGCGCGGACCGTCCCCGGCTCGGCCGCCCCGCTGCTGTTCGCCGACTGCGCGGGCCTGCCGGTGGCGCTGCTCGCCGCCCAGGGCCATCCGCGGCTCGCCTTCGCGGCCAATCTGGCGCTGCTCGCCGCCGTCCCCGGCCTGCGGCTGCGGATCGTCGGCCGCCTGGAGCGCGCCGCCCACCCGCGTCTGCACCTGCTGGCGGCCGCCCCGGCCCCGGAGTCTGGTCCGGGGCCGTCCCTCGCCCTTCCCGAGGCGTACCGGCAGCGGGTCAGCCTCGGCTTCGACGCGTTGCAGCACGCCGACCTGCCGCCCGCCCCGGCCGGCCCGGCCGGCGCTCCCCCGGCCGCCGACCTGGCCCCGCAGCCGCCGCTCCACCTGCTGGCCCGTCCGCTCGAACAGGCCGTCACCGGCGGCCGCAGCGCCCTGTCGGCCCGGCTCGCCCGGAGCGCCGCCGGGGAGGAGGCCCACCTGCGCACCGCGGGCCTGGCCACCGCCGGGCACCTCCTCACCGCGCTGCGCGCCGCCGCGGCCGACCAGCGGCGCGACACCTTCGGCCGCCTGCGCACCGACGACCACCACGCCTACGCCACCGCCTGGTTGGCCGCCGCCGCCTACCGGGAGGAACTCGCCACGGCCCTGTGCGCCGCCGCCTGGTCGGCCGGCTGACCGGCACCGCCCGGAACGCGGCGGCCCCGTGGCCGGACCCTGCCCCAGGAGGGTCCGGCCACGGGCTGCCGCCTCCGTTGCCACCCCGCGCGAACGCGGCAGTCCTGCGGCCGGAGCCGTCCCACGACGGGTCCGGCCGCAGGAGTGTGCGGGACCGGTCAGCCGATGGCGACGTCGTCGATCAGGAAGACGGTCGCCAGGTAGGCGTCCTCGGTGCCGGCGAACTCCAGCTTCACGCTCCGGCCCTTGTAGGCGGACAGGTCGACGGTCTTCTGGACGTACCCGGCCGAGGCGTTGGCGTTGGAGTAGGTGGCCAGCGTGGTGCCGTTGACGTTGACCTTGAGGGTGTCGTAGGCGGTGGCACCGCTCTCCTGGGTGCTGACCTTCAGCCAGAAGGTGAGCTTGGGGCTGCCGGTGGCGGGCACCGCGATGTTCGACTGGGACAGGGACTCGATCGCGGAGGTGCCGTAGCCCATCATCCAGGCGTACCAGGAGCCGCCGTGCGCGGCCTGGAGGGTGGAGTTGGTGATGTCGTTGTCGCTCTGGGTCCAGCCGGCGGTGCCCTGCTCGAAGCCCCCGTTGGTCAGCGCGTTGCCCGGGTTGGGGTTGTCGGTGGACGACGGGGACGGGGACGGGGAGGGGCTGGTGGAGGTGGAGGGCGACGGGGAGGGGCTGCCGGTGCCCGGGTCGGGCAGGGCGGTGCCGACGCTGACGGCGGCCCACGCCTTGGAGACGAGGTACCGCTCCTGGGAGTTGGTGCCGTACAGGTCGGCGGCGGCCTGGAGGGTCGCGGTGCGGGCCGAGGAGTAGGTGGTGGTGGAGGTCATGTAGGTGGTGAGCGCCCGGTACCAGACGGCCGCGGCCTTGTCCCGGCCGATGCCGGAGAAGGTGTCGTTGTTGCAGGTGGTGCCGTTGTGCGGGAGGCCGCCGATGGTCTTGGCGCCGGTGCCCTCGGCGGTCAGGTAGAAGAAGTGGTTGGCGATGCCGGAGGAGTAGTGCACGTCCACCGAGCCCGCGTTGGAGCTGTAGCAGGACAGCGAGTTGCCGTCGACGGCGGGGTTGTCCATCCGGCGCATGTAGCCGCCGGGCATGTTGAGCTTCTCGCCGATGTAGTAGTCGCCGGGGTCGGAGCTGTTGTTGGCGTAGAACTCGACCATGGTGCCGAAGATGTCGCTGGTGGCCTCGTTGAGGCCGCCGCTCTCGCCGGAGTAGTTGAGGTTGGCGGTGGCGGCGGTGACGCCGTGGCTCATCTCGTGGCCGGCCACGTCGAGCGCGGTGACGGGGGTGTTGCCGTTCTGCGAGGAGCCGTCGCCGAAGGACATGCAGAAGCAGGAGTCGTCGTAGAACGCGTTCAGCAGGCTGCTGTCCACGTGCACGTAGGCGGGCGCGCCGCGGCCGTCGTTGCGGATGCCGGAGCGGTTGAACGTGCTCTGGTAGAAGTCCCAGGTCTTGGCCAGGCCGTAGGAGGCGTCGACGGCGGCGCTCTCCCGGCTCGAAGTCGAGCCGGTGCCCCAGGAGTTGGTGGTCTTGCTGAAGGTGCGGGCGTTCTGCTTCGGGTTGGACTGCGGGCTGTTGTACGAGTCGTAGACGATCGTGCCGCCGTGGGAGGCGTCGGTGAGGGTGTAGCCGGTGCCGGACTGGGTGGTCTCGATGGAGACCTGGCCGACGGTGACGCCGTTGCCGGTGCCGGTGACGCCCTGGTGCAGTTCGTACTGGTCGAGCGGCGCGCCGCTGCCCGCGTCGACGATCACCGCCTCCCGGGAGCCGGGGCCGCTCTCGCCCTCGCCGGTGACGGTCGAGCGGTACGCGAGGACGGGGACCTTGCCGACCGCGTACACCACCAGGGTGCTGCCGTCCGCGGCTTCGGTCCTGGCGTTCTTGACGTGCTTGGCGTGCTTGACGGCCGCGGCCGAGGCGTCGGAACCGCTGAGCTTCGGCGTGGTGCCCGCGACCTTGATCGCGCCCTGGTGGGCCCAGGTGGTCGAGGTGGACTTGCCGTTCTTGTCGTAGTGCACGACCAGGTCGCCGCCGATGACGGGCAGGCCGCGGTAGGTGCGGTCGTAGCGCACGTGCCGGGCGCCGTCGGTGTCGACCAGCACGTCCTTGGCCACCAGGCGCTCGTCCGCACCGAGGCCGAGTGCCTTCGCCACGGCGGCGGCCTCCCGGTCGGCGGTGCGCAGCGCCTCGGCGCGGACGTCGGCGCTCACCGCCTTGAACCCGGCGCCGGGTCGGGCGGTGGAACTGGCGGCGGCGGTGGACTGGGTGGCCACCACGGTCACGGTGCCCAGGGTGAGGGCAGCCGCCACGGCGGCCGCGAGGGCGTTCTTGCGGGACATCGGATTCCTCCCGCCGAGCTGGGGTTGAGGGGGAGGGCCGCGGGACGTCGTCGGGGGTGGGGGCGTCCGGCGGCCGGATGACAGCTCGACTGTGGCGATGAGGCTAGGGAAGGCCGGGGGCCGCCCACATCAGGGCAATCCCTTGACCTGGACCGCAGCGGCGCCGGGGGCGCACCATGGCCCGGTGCCAGACTCTGCGACGCGGGTGAGCGAGCTTCAGGGGGCGGCCGGCACCGTGCTGCCGGTGGTGCCGGACGACGTGCCCGGCACCCGCCGGGTGGTGCTGTTCGGGCCGCCCGGGATCGGCAAGACCACCGCCGCCGGCGTCCTGGGGCGGCGGCTGGGCCTGCCCGTGCTGCGGCTGGCCCCGGGCCCGCAGGACGCCCGCGTCCCCTACGCCGGGCTGCTGGAACTCGCCCTCGCCGCCCAACCGCTGCCCGCCGCACGGGAACTGGCGGCGGGTCTGGACGGGGCCGCCGGCGACCCGGACGGCGCCGGGGCCTCGCTGCGGCTGCGCCGGCTGACCGCCGCCCTGCTGCGGGAGGCGCCGCCCGTGACGCTGGTGGTGGACAACGCCCAGTGGCTGGACCCGGCCAGCGCGGCCGTGCTGCGCTGGGCCCTGCGCCTGGCGCCGGACCTGCCCGTCATCGCCGCCGAGCGCACCTGGCGGCCGGAGGCCGGCGGCCACTGGATCGGCGAGGACGCGCACCCGGTGCGGGTACCGGCCCTGACGGACCGTCAGGTCGCGGCGCTGCTGGCGCCGCACCGGCCGACCCTGCGCGAGGTCGCCCGGATCCGCACCGCCGGCGGCGGGAACCCCGCCCTGGTCCTGGCCCTGGCCGAGGACCTCGACCGCACCGCCGCCCCGTCGGCCGCCCATGGCGCCGAGGACGGCCCGGCGCTGCCCCCGGCGGCCCGCCGGCTGTTGGGCGAGTGGCTGGGCACCGTGTCGGAGGAGGTCCGCGAACTGCTGACGCTCGCCGCGCTCGACGACCGCCCCGACCGCACGCTGCTCGCCCGGCTCGCCGGTCCGGCCGCCGGGGCCCTCCTGGCCGAGGCCGAGGCCGCCGGGCTCCTCGACACCGACCGGCCCGACGGGCAGGTGCGCTTCACCGCCTCCGCGATCGGCGCCGAGCTGACCGCCCGGCTCCCGGAGACCGCCCGCCGGCTCCTGCACGCCCGCCTGGCCGAGGCCAGCCACGACGGCCTCCGCCGCGACCGGCACACCGCGCTGGCCTCCGACGCCATCGACCCGCGCACCGCCCGGCGCGCCGCCCGCGCCGCCGCGAGCGCCCGGCTGCGCGGCGAGCACGCCCTGGCCGCCGAACTCTCCCTGCTCGCCGCCCAGCGCACCCCGCGCGAGGACACCGGTCTGCTCACCGAACGGGCCCTGACCGCCGCCCGCGACGCCGCGCACTACGGGGACCTCCCCCGCGGCCGGGTCGCCGCCCGCTTCGTCCTGGAGCACGACACCGGCCCCGCCCGGCGCGTCGAGACCCTCATCGCCCTGATCGACGCGAGCGGACAGCACCTGGACGACGCGGACCACCTGTTCGCCGACGCCCTCCACGCCGCCGCCGGACGCCCGGACCTGACCTCGCAGGTGCTGATCCGCCAGGCCGTCTGGGCCAACGTCAGCGAGGGCGACCCCCACCGGGCGTGCGTCCTGGCCGAACGGGCCGCCGCCCTCGCCCTGTCCGCCGGCGACAGCGCCACCGGCGCGCTGGCCCTGACCATGCAGGCCCGCGTCCAACGGATCCTCGGCCACCCCGGGAGCGAGGCCACGCTCGGGCACGCCCTGTCCCTGCCGCGCACCGCCGCCGTCCCCGTCAACGGCGCGCCCCAGCACCTCGCCGCCCGGCACGCCCTCTTCGACGACCTCCCCGACCGGGCCCGCGCCCTGCTGCTGCCGCTGCTCGTCGAGGCCGAACGGATCCCGGACGCCGAAGCCACCGTCGACGTCCTGCGCAGCCTCGCCGAGGCCGAACTGCGCGCCGGACGCTGCGCCCGGGCCCTCGAGCACGCGCACCGCGCCCAGGCCCTGACCGACCGCACCGCCCTGTCACCCGCCCCCGCCTGCTACACCTCCGCCCTCGCCGAAGGCGCCGGCCGGAGCACCGGCACCGCCCTGGAGCACGCCCGCCGCGGCATCGACGCCGCCCGGCACGAGGACAACAAGGTCTTCCTCTCCCGCAACCTCTACGCCCTCGGACACCTGCTGCTCGCCACCGGCCGGCCCAGGGAGGCCCTGGAAGCCCTGGCGGAGGTCCGCGACCTGGAACGGCAGCAGCAGGTCCGCGACCCCTCCGTGCTGCGCTGGCACGCCGACCTGGCCGAAGCCCTGGTCGCCGTCGGCCGCCTCGACGAGGCCGACGACCTGCTGGCCGACACCCACCGCACCGCGACCGGCCTCGGCCGGGCCTCGGTGCTGCCCGCCCTGGCCCGCACCCGGGCCCTCCTGGAGGCCGCCCGCGGCGACTACGACGCCGCCGCCCGGCGCCTCACCGGCACGGCCGACCTTCTCCGCCACCTTCCCCTCGAACGCGGCCGCACCCTGCTGGCCCTCAGCCACACCGAACGCCGCGGCCGCCGCCGGGCCGCCGCCCGCGCCGCGGCCCGCAGCGCCGCCGACCTCTTCACCGCCCACCGGGCCCACCCCTGGGCCGACGCCGCCGCCCGCGCCCTGCACCGGCTGGAGCCCGGCCCCCGGAGGACGGCGCGCTCCCCCGCCTCACCTCGGCCGAGGAGCGCTGCGCCCGCCTCGCCGCGGCCGGCGCGAGCAACCGCGACATCGCCGCCGACCTCACCGTCAGCGTCAAGACCGTCGAGGCGACCCTCACCCGCGTCTACCGGAAACTCGACCTGCACTCGCGCGTCCAGCTCGCCCGCGCCCTCGCCCCGGCCGCCGACCGACCGGCCGACGCCTGACCGGCCGACGGCTGACCGGCCGGCGGCGGGTGCGGATCAGGCCAGGCCGGCGCGCTCCAAGGCGTCGACGCCGGTGCGCAGGGCGGTGATGCGCTCGTCGAGGGTCCAACCGGACGGGGCGAGGGTGAGGGTGGTGACGCCGGCGGCGGCGTACGCCTGCATGCGGTCGGCGATCCGGGCGGTGTCGCCGAGCAGGGCGGTGGCGTCGATGAAGTCGTGCGGGACGGCGGCCGCGGCGGCGGCCTTGTCGCGGGCCAGGTAGTGGGTCTGGACCTCGTCGGCGGCCTGCTCGAAGCCCATCCGGCGGGCGAGCCGGCTGTAGAAGTTCTTCTCCTTGCTGCCCATGCCGCCGAGGTAGAGGGCGGTGTAGTCGCGCAGGGTGTCGGCGGCGGCCCGGACGTCGTCGCCGACCACGATGTTGACGGTGGGGCAGAGGTCGAAGCCGTCCAGGGTGAGCCCGGCCTTGGCGCGGCCCGCGGCGAGGGCGTCGACGGAGAGCGCGGCCTGCTCGGGGGAGAAGAACAGGCCGAGCCAGCCGTCGGCGATCTCGCCGGTGAGTTCGAGGTTCTTCGGGCCCATCGAGGCGATGTACAGCGGGAGGTGCTCGCGGACGGGGTGGACGGTGAGCTTGAGCGGCTTGCCGGGGCCGCCGGGCAGCGGGAGGGTCCAGTTGGCGCCCTCGTGCACCAGGCGCTCGCGGGACATCGCCTTGCGGATGATCTCCACGTACTCGCGGGTGCGGGCCAGCGGCTTGTCGAACTTGACGCCGTACCAGCCCTCGGAGACCTGCGGGCCGGAGACGCCGAGGCCGAGCCGGAAGCGGCCGCCGGAGAGGGTGTCGAGGGTGGCGGCGGTCATCGCGGTCATGGTGGGGGTGCGGGCCGGGATCTGGAAGATCGCCGAGCCGATGTCGATCCGCTCGGTCTTCGCGGCGACGTAGGACAGGACGGTGGCGGCGTCCGAGCCGTAGGCCTCGGCGGCCCAGCAGACGGAGTAGCCGAGGCGGTCGGCCTCCTGGGCGACCGCGATGTTGTCGGCGTCCAGGCCGAGTCCCCAGTAGCCGAGGTTGATCCCGAGTCGCATGTGCCCAAGCCTTCCAGTCGGGTGGTGCGGGTGAGCGTAGCCGCCCCGCCGGACGTCATGCTACTGACCGGTAGTGGCGGTCGGGCCGCACCGGGGCGCGGACGGCGGCGCGGCACGAGGGCAACGGCGCGGCGCGGCGCGCGGACGGCGGCGCGCGGACGGCGGCGCGGCGCGCGGACACGTCGGCCGAGCGGGTCGTCCCGGGCCCCGGGGGGTTTCGCCGCTACCCTCACACCACGTGGGGGCACCGCCCCCGACCTGCGCCGACACGATTGGCACAGCGGGCTTGACGGAGGGCGCGATGGAACAGCGACAGCTCGGCCGGACCGGCCTGCGGGTCTCCCGGCTCGGCCTGGGCACCCTCACCTGGGGCCGGGACACCGACGAGCACGAGGCCGCCGAGCAGTTGAAGGCGTTCGTGGACGCGGGCGGCACCCTGGTCGACACCGCCGACGTGTACGCGGACGGCGGCGCCGAGTACCTGCTGTCCCGGCTGACCGACGGCCTGGTCCCGCGCTCCGAGCTGGTGATCGCCACCAAGGCGGGCGCGCGGCCCGGCTCGCGCCGCCCCGACGCCTCCCGCGGCCACCTGCTGGACGCCCTGGACGCCTCGCTGCGCCGCCTGAACACCGACCACGTCGACCTGTGGCAGGTGCACGCGCACGACCCGGTCACCCCCACCGAGGAGACCCTGCACGCGCTCGACCTGGCGGTCGCCTCCGGCCGGGCCCGGTACGTCGGGGTCTGCCAGTACAGCGGCTGGCAGCTGGCCAAGTCCGCGGCCCGGCAGCACGCGGTGCCCGGCCGCACCCCGCTGGCCTCCGTCCAGCTCGAGTACTCGCTGCTGCAGCGCGGCATCGAGCGCGAGGCGCTGCCCGCCGCGCTGGACGCCGGGGTCGGCCTGCTGGCCTGCTCGCCGCTCGGCCGGGGCGTGCTGACCGGCAAGTACCGGCACGGCGTGCCGCCCGAGTCGCGCGGCGCCGCCCCGCACCCCGCCGGGTCGGTGCAGCCGTACCTGGGCGAGGCGTCCCGGCGGATCGTGGACGCGCTGGCCACCGCCGCCGACGGGCTCGCCTCCACCCCGCTGAAGGTGGCGCTCGCCTGGGTCCGCGACCGCCCGGGCGTGTCGGCCACCCTGCTGGGCGCCCGCACCTCCGCCCAGCTGCAGTCCTCACTGTCGGTCGAGGCCCTTACGCTTCCGGGTGAGATCCGCGCTGCGCTGGACGACGTGTCGGCCCCGGTGCACCGCTACCCGGACCAGGGCTGGACGGAGCTGTAGCCGCCCCGCCCGTCGAAGGAGCCTTTCCGCGATGACCACCCCCGAGGAGGGCCCGGCCGCGAGCCGGGCCGAGGGCCGCGCCGAACGCCCGGCCGAGAGCCCGGCAGCGCCGACGGGCGCCCCGGACACCCCGGACGGCGGCGCCGGACGGCCCGCCGACGCGCCGCTCAGCGGCGAGCAGCGCGCCGCCGCGGTGGCCGCGCTGGCCAAGGCGATCGGCGCGATCAACGCGAACGACATCGTCGCCCCGCCCCGTCCCCCGCGCGAGATCGACCTGGCGACCCCCGACGAGCCGTCGGACGGGCCCGAGTCGGAATCGGAGCCGGGGCCCGGGCCTGGGCCGGTCGAGGACGCCGCCGAGCGGCCCGAACCGCCCGCGCCGGTCGGGGAGTCCGCGCCCGCCGAGCGCCCCGTCCGCCGGCCGGCCGCGCCCGCCGGGCGCCCCGACGTCCCGCTCGACGACGCGCAGCGCAGGGCCGCGCTGGCCGCCGTCGGCGAGGTGCTGGCGGCCGGCGGTGCGCCCGCCGAGCTGGCCGGGCCGGCGCTCGCCGAGTTCGGCGAGGGTGCGGCCGAGCAGCTGCGGGAGGACCCGTGGGCGGTGCTCGCGCTGCCCGGGGTCCGTCCCGAGCACGCCGACGGCTTCGCCAAGGCGCTGCTCGGCCCGGCCGCCCAGCCGGGCGACCCGCGCCGCGCGCAGGCGCTGGTGGCCTGGCTGCTGGAGCAGGCCGCGCTGCGCGGGCACTCGGCGCAGGAGCTCGGCGAGGTCGCCGGGGCGCTGCGCGCCCAGCGCGTGCCGGACCCGGAGGCCGCGCTGCAGGCGGTGCTGGAGGACGGGCGGGTGATGCCGTTCCAGGAGGAGCTGCCGCTGCCGCCCGGCAGCCACGACGAGGACGAGGAGCCGCCGGTCCGCACCATGCTGGCGCTGGAGCGGCTGGCGCTGGCGGAGGAGAGCCTCGGCGAGGGCCTGGTCCGGCTGCTGTCCACCGTCGAGGACGGCCCGGGTCCGGACGCCTGGGAGGAGGCCGCGGCGGCGGCGCCGCGCTCCGCGCAGGAGCTGGTCCGGGCGGTGTCCGCGTCCGGGCTGGTGCTGCACACCGGCGGCGAGGCGGCCCGGGCCGAGCCGGCCGCGCTGCTGCACGCGGCGGCCGGGCTGGGCCTGCGGGTGTGGGCGGCCGTCTGGGCCGGCCAGGGGCGGGACGCGCTGGCGGCGCTGCTGCCCGACGGCTCCCCCGCCGCCGGGCGGATCGGCACCCTGCACGAGCTGCTGTACGGCGCGGACGTGCCGCGCGCGCTGGACGGCACCCTCGAACTGGACGTGCTGGTGGTGCTGGACGCCCCGCTGCTGGACGTGGAGACCGCGGCGACGCTGCTGGAGGCGATGGCGGACGGCGCCCGGCTGGTGCTGTCCGGGGATCCGGGCGGCCTGTGGTCGGCCGGTCCGGGCCGGTTCTTCGCCGACCTGCTGGCCGCCCGGGCCTGCCCCGCGGTGGCGTCCCGGACGCCGGACTTCGGGCCGATCGGCGAGCTGGTGTCCGGGGTCGGCGTCGGCGAGCTGCAGCCGGTGGACGCCCCGGACAAGGAGGTGGTGATCCTCACCGCGCAGGACGGCGGGGAGGCGGTGCACCGGGCCGTCCAACTGCTGACCGACTCGATCCCGCGGGCGCTGTCCGTGCCGCCCGAGCAGACGGTGCTGCTGACCCCGGGCCACGGCGGCCCGGCCGGCACCCGGGCGCTGAACGCGGCGGCCAAGGCCCGGCTGAACCCCGGCCCCGGCCGGTTCGGCGGCTTCGACCCGGGCGACCGGGTGGTGCACTCCCCCGCGCTGGGCGTCAACCTGCCCGGGCGGGTGCTGGACGGCGACGCGAGCGGCCTGCACGTGGAACTGGCCGACGGCGGCCGGATCACGCTGTCCCCGGCGCAGGCCGGGAAGCTGCGGCACGGCTGGGCGGTGACCGCGCACCAGGCGGTCGGGCGGCGCTGGCCCGCGGTGGTCGTGGTGCTGCCGCCGGAGGCGGCCGGGCAGCTGACCAGGCAGTGGGTGTACTCGGCGTTCGGCCGGGCGGAGCGGCACCTGTCGGTGGTGCACGCGGCGGGCCCGGCGCTGGCCCAGGCGGTCACCGAGCGGCCCGCGCCGGACCGCACCACCCGGCTGCGGTCGGTCCTGACCGCGCAGTGAACGCGCGGTGAAAGCGCTGCGGGCGCGGTGGCGGGGCGAGGCCCCGGCCGCCGCGCCCGCAGGGCGGTGCAGTACCCGCTGCCGCCGGGCCGACCGTTCGGCGGGGTCAGGTGGGAGGGAGAGCCGCCGCAATCCCCCCGGGGCGCCTCGTCGTTGAGCCGCTCGTCCGCTTCCCCCGCCGCAGCCCGGCAGCAGTCCCCCGTGCGACGTACGACCGCACCGGTAGCCGGGTGCCGGCACTCCGCTCCCCCCGGACCGGAGCCCCGGAACGCGTCTCCGTCGCTGCCCGAACGCTAGCCGAGATCCGGTCCGTTCGGGCAAGAATCAAGAAGGCCGGGCGATCTTCCGGGCACGGGCGCGGGCGCGGGAAAGGGCCCGGGAACGGGAACGGGAACGGGAACGGCCCCCGCGCGCCGGGCGGCCGGACGGGGCCGGGGCCTGGCGCGCGGGGGCCGGGGGTTGCTCAGAGCTCGTCGAGCTCGTCGTCGTAGACCTCGCTGACGTCGAAGCGGCAGATCAGCAGCTCCGGGTCGGCGCCGTCGAACGGTTCGGGCAGCCACTCGCCGGGGTCGGCGGGTTCGGCGGCCGACACCCAGAGCGTGGAGTCGCCCTCCTCCAGGCCGAACTCCTCGGCCCGGGCGGCGATCTCGTCCGGCTCGTACTCGCCGAACAGCACGCCGAGCGCCGCCGTCACCTCGCCCTCGGCGCCCGCGCCCGGCGGGAGCGACTCGTCGACCCGTTCGGCCTGGGCGCGCAGCCGCTTCGGGTCGGCGATCAGGTAGTCCCGGCGGATCAGCACGCTGATCGCCTCGGGGTGCTCGGGGCCCTGGTAGCCGGACCCGGCGTCGTCGCCGGGGATCTCGAAGGGGGTGACCTCGTCGTAGACCTCGTACAGGATCTGGTCGTAGGCGATGGCTGCCGCCGCGAGTTCCTCGTAGGCGTGGACGACGACCGGATCGCCGGGTTCGGTGGAGCTGGAGACGGCCTGCAGGTGGCGGTCGATGGCGGCCTTGACCGCCTCTGCGGCGGCCCGTACCTCGGTGATGGTCAGCTGCGCGGCATCAGACATGGTGCAGACGCTATCCCCACCCGGCGACGACACGCACAGCGGTTGTCATCTACAGCCGGGAAAACCGGGCAAGTTCACCCCCGATGTCCGTTCCGGGCGGTTCTGCGCCCGCCGCCGCGCGCGGTTTCCCGCCCGCCGGGCCGCCGACCGGACCGCCCACCGGGCGTGCGTGGGGCGCATCGGCGCGGCCCGGCGCGGGTATCCCTTCCGGTACCGGAAAACTGATTGACGATCAGCTCCGGCCGGGACGAGGCTCGGACCGTCCGCCCGGGCGGGCCGACCCGGACCGGCCACCTTTCGGCGACGCGCCGTAGGCTTGCAGGCAGCACAGCAGCGGAGGAGACGCCTTGATCCCTACCAAAACGGTCCGGCTTCCGGAGTACGAGTACCAGTCGCTCCGCCTGCCCCGCGGCACCACCCGGAACGCCGCGCGCCAACTGCTCACCGAGCACGCCGAGTACGGGAATTGGGAGCTCGACCGGCTCCGGCTGTTCCCCGACGGCAGCCGGACGGTGCGGCTGAAGCGGCGGATCATCCGGCAGGTCCGTTCCAGCTGGTAGGAAGCGCACCCGCGCCCGGGCGCCCCGCCGCCGGCCTGAGCCGTGGCGGGGCGCCCGGGCGCGGGCGTCAGGGGCGGGCGGGCGCCGTCAGCGGCGGGCCAGCGAGCGCGAGCGGCGGTAGAGCACGCCGCCGCCGAGCAGCAGCGCGAGGCCGGCCGGGGCGATGACCTCCAGGCCGGAGACACCGGTGGAGGCCAGGGCCTGCTCCGCGACGGGGGCGGCGGCCCGGGCCTGGACCACGGGGGCGACCGGCGCCGGGGTGGCGGGCCGGTCGCCGCCGGGGCCGCCGGTGCGGTCGGTTCCCGGGGGCCGGGCGGCGTGCTGTGCTCGCCGCCGGTCTGCTCGGGCGGGCAGTCGCAGTCGTGGCCGGGCGGGGTGACCGGCGGCGGGGTGACGGGCGGCGGGGTGACGGGCGGCTGGTGCGCGGTGGACACGTTCGCGCAGTTGTTGCCGTACGCCGGATTGCCGAGGCCCACCACGTTGACCGAGTTGCCGCAGGCGTCGACCGGCGCGCTGATCGGCACCTGGACGTTGTTGCCGGAGGCGACGCCGGGCGAGTTGCTGCTCGTCCCGCCGGCACCGGAGCCCGCGGTGCCGGAGCCCGCGGTGCCCGAGCCGGACCGGTCGCCGGTGCCGGTCTGGCTGCCGCTCCCGGTGCTGCCGGTGCTGCCCGCGCTGCGGCCGGTGTGGCTGACGTTGGAGCAGTCGTTGCCGTACGCCGGGTTGAGCAGGCCGATCACGTTGATCGTGTTGCCGCAGGCGTTCACGGGGAGCTCCACGGGCACCTGCACCGCGTTCCCGGAGCCCACGCCGGGCGAGTTGGCCGCCACGCCGTGCGCATCGGCGGCCGCGTGGGCGTAGCCCGCGGTCGAGGCCAGCACGCTGCCGGTGGCCATGGCCGTGAGAAGGCCTTTCCTGGCGACCTGTCGCATTGACTCCCCTTGGTTTCTCGTTCGGTGGTCCGATCCGGTTCCGGGCCGCCGCCGGGACGGTTCCCCGGCGGATTTCCGGCGGCTCCGGAGTTCCGGTCGATCCGATAGTCGGAATTGCCTGCCGCGAAGGCGGCGGCACTACTTCAACGACCCTTAACGGTGAAGGTTGAGCCATCTGCAGTCACTTCATCCGATCGGGTGAGCTCTCCCTTTCCCCGGGAACCGCACCGTTCACCCGACCGGGGCCGACGCCCGCCTCCCCCGCCCCGGACGCGCGTCCGGACACGCGTCCGCCCCCGCGCGACACAGGGGTCGCGCGGGGGCGGGAACTCGGGGTCGGCGGCCCGCCGGTCCTCGGCGGGGCCCGCTCAGACGTTCTGGCAGGCGTTGCCGAACGCGGGGTTGAGCAGGCCGATCACGCTGATGGTGTTGCCGCAGACGTTCACCGGGACGTGCACCGGGATCTGGATCAGGTTCCCGGAGAGCACGCCCGGGGAGGCGACCGCGGCACCGTCCGCGCCCGCACCGCCGTGCGCCGAGGCGACGCCGGCGCCCGCGAGCACCAGGCCACCGGTGGCGGCGACAACGGCAGCGATCTTCTTGGCCTTCATCTGAACTGCTCCTCCTGGTCGTTTCCAGCCCGTTCCCCCGGGCTGCACACGGAAGAACGAAGCCTCCGCGACCGGGACACGGGGCCGGATCCGCATTCACCCGTTGAAGTGATCAAGCGAACAGGTGATCGCCATTTCGGATGCTCGAAAGCTCTGATGCTGGACCGATTAACCGCACTTCCCCGGCTCAGGCCAGGTCGATGAACCGGTCCAGCACCCGGACGCCGAACTTCAGGCCGTCCACCGGCACCCGCTCGTCCACGCCGTGGAACATCCCGGCGAAGTCCAGGTCCGGCGGGAGCTGCAGCGGCGCGAAGCCGAAGCAGCGGATGCCCAGGTCCTGGAAGGACTTGGCGTCGGTGCCGCCGGACAGGCAGTACGGGACGGCCCGGGCGATCGGGTCCTCGGCGCGCAGCGCGGTCTGCATGGCCTCGACCAGGGCGCCGTCGAAGCTGGTCTCGATCGCCTTGTCGTGGTGCAGGCTCTCGCGCTTGACGCGCGGACCGAGGACGCTGTCCAGCTCGGCCAGGAACTCCTCCTCGTAGCCGGGCAGGAAGCGGCCGTCCACGTGCGCGGTGGCCTGGCCGGGGATGACGTTCACCTTGTAGCCGGCGCCGAGCATGGTCGGCTGGGCGGTGTTGCGCAGGGTGGTGCCGATCATCTTGGCGATGCCGCCGAGCACCCGGAGCGTCTCGTCCATGTCCTCCGGGTCGAGGCGCACGCCCAGCGCGTCCGAGAGCTCGTCCAGGAAGGCCCGGACGGTCTTGGTGATCCGCAGCGGGAACTGGTGCCGGCCGAGCCGGGCCACCGCCTCGCACAGCTCGGTGATCGCGTTGTCGTCGTTCTCCATCGAGCCGTGGCCGGCCCGGCCCTCGACGGTCAGGCGCATCCAGTGCATGCCCTTCTCCGCCGTCTCCACCAGGTACAGCCGGGCCTGGTCGTTGACGGTGAAGGAGAAGCCGCCGACCTCGCCGATCGCCTCGGTGACGCCCTCGAACAGCTCGGGGTGCCGGTCCACCAGGAACCGGGCGCCGTAGGTGCCGCCGGCCTCCTCGTCGGCGAGGAACGCCAGCACCAGGTCGCGCGGGGGCTTGCGGCCGGTGCGCAGCCGGTCGCGGACCACCGCGAGGGTCATCGCGTCCATGTCCTTCATGTCGACGGCGCCGCGGCCCCACACGCAGCCGTCGGTGATCTCGCCGGAGAACGGGTGCACCGTCCAGTCGTCGGCGTTGGCCGGGACCACGTCGGTGTGCCCGTGGATCAGCAGGCCCGGCCGGGAGCGGTCCTCGCCCTCGATCCGCACCACCGTGGAGGCCCGGCCCTTGGCCGACTCGAAGATCTGCGGCTCCAGCCCGAACTCGGCGAGCTGCTCGGCCACGTACTCGGCGGCCTTCCGCTCGCCCGGGCCGGAGCCGTCCCCGTAGTTGCTGGTGTCGATCCGGATCAGGTCCCGGCAGATCTCGGCGACCTCCGACTCGGCCGTCACCGCGCGCTCGCTGCCCACGCTCATCGCTCCCACCTCGTGTCTGCCCGCCCCGGCGCGGCTGCGGCCCGCGCCGCCCCGACCCCGGCCGGGGACCGCGGGCGCCGTCCCGTCATCCTCCCCCACCACCCGTCCGGCCCCAAGGGCATATCTCCCCGACACTCCTGACCGACGCCCCGTCGCCCCCGCATTCGAAGCCCCGCCCACCCCGCCACCCCCGGGTTTTGGGTCTGGCAGTCGATCTTTGCTACTGTTGTCCATGTCAGCGCGGGGAACGCCCCGCGAGGACGACACCCGGTCCGGGTGGCGGAATGGCAGACGCGCTAGCTTGAGGTGCTAGTGCCCTTTATCGGGCGTGGGGGTTCAAGTCCCCCCTCGGACACCAGCGTGAAACCCCTGTTGATCAGGGGTTTTTTGCTTTTCCGGGCAGTGGCGCGACCAATCACGTGACCAACGGCCCCGGAAGTTCCCGCTCCGCCGTGGACAGCCGTCGAACCGGAAGACGCGCAGCGGCGGGAGGCCCCCGGGCGGCAGCGCTTCACGCACGACCGGGCGGACGACCGGAACGGGGCGGGGCCCCGGGCTCAGGTCGAACTCGCACCAGACGTGGTCCCGGCCGCCCCGCCGCCGGTGGCCGTACCGGTCGCCCTCCGTCAGCGCCTCCGTGACGGCCTGGTGGTCCACCCCGCTCCCGGGCACTTCCGGGTTCAGCCGGATGCCCTGCGCCGGAGCGATCCCCTCGGCGCCCCCGTTGTGATCCGTGCCACTGTCCGGTGGGTCGTGCAGCGCTGGGGCGGGGTGGGGCGTCTTGGGGGCAGTTGACCGGAGTGGTGGAGTGGGAGGAGGGGCGAGTGAGGTTGCGCAGGGGTGATCCGGGGGCCGGGTTCGCGGAGTTCGTGGGGCAGCGGTCGGGGGCGTTGTTCCGGACCGCGTACGCGTTGACGGGTGATGTGCACGCGGCCGAGGACCTGGTGCAGGAGGCGTTGGAGCGGGCCTGCCGGCACTGGCGGAAGGTGGCGGCGGCGGATTCGCCGGAGGCCTACGTGCGGCGGGTGCTGGTGAACCTGGCCAACGACCGGTGGCGGCGGCGGTTTCGGCGTGGGGAGCGGACCGGGCTGGCCGGACTGCCGGAGCCGGTGGAGCCGCGGGACGGGTTGGGGCAGGCGGAGTTGCGCGCCGAGCTGATCGGGGCGCTGCTGGGGCTGCCGATGGGGATGCGCAGCGTGGTGGTGCTGCACTACCTGCACGACATGGGGACCGAGCAGGTCGCCGACGTGCTGGGGATTTCCGCGAGCGCGGTGCGCTCCCAACTCGCGCGCGGCCTGGCCAAGTTGCGTGAGTCCTTGACGGCTGACAGGGCGCCCGGGGCGCCGATCGGAGGGGTGCGGTGAGCGGGACGGGCGGGACGGGGCCGGGTTTCGACGAGGAACTGCGGGCGGCGCTGGTCTCGTTCGCGGACGGCCCGGCGGCGCCGGTGGTCGACGCGGCCGCGATCGAGCGGACGGTGGGGCGCCGCCGGGTGCGCCGGGGTCTGCTGGGCGGCGCCTCGGTGGCGGGTGTCGCGGTGCTGGCGGCGACGGGGTTCTTCGCGCTGCGGCCGGAGTCGGCGCCGTCGCCCGCGGCGCTGCCGCCGACGGGCAGTTGGTGTGTTCCGATGCCGACGGCCGGGCCTGCGACGGAGGGCTCGGCGGAGGCCACACCGACCCCGGCGGCGGGGGCGGGGCCGCATTCGGGGGTGGTGCTGCCGGATCTGCAGGGGATGACGGTGGACCGGGCGGGTGAGGTGCTGCGGGGGCTCGGGCTGCGCTGCTCGGTGGTGTGGCACACCGACTGGAAGGCGCCCGCCGGGCAGGTGCTCAACACCGCGCCGAGGGGGGGCCGGGGCCCGGTGGAGCCGGATTCGACCGTGCTGGTGTTCGCCTCCAGGGGCAAGCCCGGCGGTCGGTGACCTGCGGCGTCCCGTCGGTGGCCTGCGGCGTCCCGTCGGTGGCCTGCGGTGTCCCGTCCGGGCCCGGTCGTCGTCGGATCTCCCGGATTCCGGGTTCCGGCCGGCAGTGGCCGGGCCCGGCTTCGGGTGAACGTTCGGGCGGGGGCCGCCGGTCGTTCACGACTCATTGCCGACTCTTTACCTTCGCTGGTTACGGTCCACCGGATTCCGATCCGAGAGAGTGGGCCCGACCCGTGCACCATCCCCGTCCGCGCGCGTTCCGTGCGCTTCCCGCTTCGTTGGCCCTGGCTGTGGTGGTCAGTGGCGTCGGCGTCGCCCGGGCCGTTTCGGCCGGGGGCGGGGCGACGTCCGATCAGGTTCCGCCCGGGGCCGGGCTGTTCGTCTCGGAGGTGCACCCGGACAACGGGGCTCCGGCGAACGTCCCGGACGACTTCGAGTTCTTCGAGGTCACCAACACCACCGGCGAGGCCGTCGACCTGGCGGCCCGGCAGATCGGAGTGGGGTACAGCACCGATGCCGCGCCGACCGACGCCTCGTTCGGGTCGGCGCTGAAGTTCGCGGTCTCGGACGGGGTGGCGGGGAACGCCGTCACGCCGGGGCCGCTGGCGGCGGTGGTGCCCGCGCACGGCAGCACGGTCTTCTGGCTGGACTACAGCGACGGCGGGGTGAACACGTAAGCGAGGTCGGAGGCCGACTTCCGGGCGTTCTACGGCAACGTGCCGGACGACGTGGCGATCGTCCGGGTGGAGGGGCAGGCCGGGATCGCCAACGGCGGGCAGCGTGCGCTGGGGCTGGTGGACGCCTCGGTGCCCTCCGCGTTGAAGGTGCTGAGCTGGTCGTTCGTGCCCGCTCGGGTGCCGGCGACGCCGGGGGTCTCCACGCACTTCACGGTGCCTGTGGGCGGGGCGCGGGCCGCGCTGTTCTCGAACGGGCCGGCCACGCCGGGGACGGTGGTGCCCTCGCAGCTGGTGCCGGGGACGGACGGGAACCCCGAACCGACCCCGGCCCCGAGCCCCGGTACGACACCGACGGCGGGCCCGAGCGCGGGCCCGGGCCCGACGCCCACGCCGTCGCCGTCGCCGTCGCCGTCCGCGTCGGGCGTCCCGCCGGTGGATCCGGCGTTGCGGGCGCCGCTGTTGCAGGTCACCGAGCTGGCGCCGGACACCGCGAACGTGAACGGCTCGGACGGGTACGAGTTCGTCGAGGTGTACAACGCCTCGCAGTCGCCGGTGCGGTGGAACGACTTCACGCTGGAGTACCTGTACCTCGACGCGAGCCGCGTGGTGACCAGCAGCGCGCTGTGGCCGTCGGTGCCCGCGGACACCGTGATCGGGCCGGGGCGGACGCTGGTGCTGTGGGTGCGCAACGGGGCCAACCGGGCGTTGACCGCGGCCGACTTCAACAAGCACTGGGGCAGCGGCCTGACCCCCGGGGTGGACCTGGTCGAGACGTTCAACGGCGGGATGGCGAACGGCGGGCCGCGCGGCATCCGGGTGTCCACCAACACGGGGTACGAGATCAGCCGGGCCGACTACCTGAACGACGACCAGACGGTGGCGGACGAGCCGATCCAGTACCGCTGGGAGTCGGGCACCGCGCAGACCATGATCGGCCCCGGCCCGGCCACCCCCGGCCGGACCGATCCCGGGCAGGTGCCCGCCGGGCTGGTCGCCGACCCGGCGAGCGACACCGCGCCGGTGGTCACCGACTTGCGCGGCACCGGCGAGGCGCCGGTCACCGACGACCTGGAGCTGACCTTCGAGGTCACCGACGACCACCAGGTGCGCACCGTCGAGCTGACCCTGGACACCGACACCGCCGAGCCGAGCACCCGCCGACTGCGGGCCGGCGCGCCGGGCCGCTACTCCTGCACCGTCCCGAAGGTCGACCTGTTCGGGAAGGGCTGGATCGAGTACCGGGTGGTGACCCGCGACGGGGCGCACTCCACGGTGCTCGACACCGTCCGGATCGACCTGCGGGGCGGCGGCGCGCCGGAGCCGGTGCGGCTGAACGTGACGGACGGTCAGTACGTCGGCGGGCAGGTCCGGTTGGCGGGCACCACGGCCGGGAAGCCGGACGGGCCGGGGCTGCGGGTGGACGGGGAGCCGGTGGCGCAGGGCGTTCCGGCGCTGGAGCAGGGCGCGTACTTCGCGTTCGAGGCGACCAGCACCGACGCGTTCTTCCGCAACGGCGTCAAGCTCGGCGACCAGGTGCTGAACGTCTTCGACGAGGGCTACTACGAGCGGGTCGTCACCGTGCCGACCCGGGTGCCGGTGGAGCGGATCCGCAAGGGCGAGCCGCTGACCCTGAGCATCTGGGCCGGGACGAAGGGCTACCCGGAGCTGAGCACCGCCGACAACAACGACGACTTCTCGGTGCGGAACCTGCGCCTGGCGCTGCCGGACGGCCGGGTGCTGCGCCCGGTGGTCGTCGGCGTGAACGCCACCAACGGCGCCACCGCGTACGACCCGCCGGTCCGGACGGTGCTGTCGGCCGGCGAGGACACCCTGATCGCGATGGGCGACGGCGCCGCCGACTACGACTACCTGGAGGCCACCTTCACGCTGCCCGACGACGCGTTCACCTCGCTCGCGCACGTCTGGGACACCACGGCGGTGCCCGACGGCCCGCACACCGTGAGCGCGACGGCCGACGGGCGCACCGTGACCCGCACCGTCCAGGTCGACAACACCCGGCCGCAGCTCACCCCGACCGTCGAGCCGGGCCGCCGCTACCGGGGCGGGTTCACCGTGGACGCCACGGCGGGCGACGCCGGGTCGGGGGTGAAGGCGGTGAGTGCGACGCTGGACGGCAAGCCGGTCGCGCTGCCGTACGCGACCTCCTCGCTGACGCTCGCCCCCGGCGCGCACACCGCCGTGTTCACCGCCGTCGACGCGATCGGCAACACCGCCACCAGCCGCGTCGATTTCAGCACCGGCGACGAGTCGGCGAGCGCCGCCCCGGGCGGCCCGGCCGACGGCGGGCAGGTCCCGACCGGGGACGTCACGCTCTCCGCGACCCCCGTCTCGCCCGAGGGCGACGCGTTGGACCTGCGCTTCCGCGAGGGCTACACCTTCGACCCGGCCACCCCGGGCGTGCGCGTCTGGAGCGGCACCACCGACGACGCCCGGGAGACCGCGCGGGCCGGGCGCAGCGCGATCGGCGGCGCCGACCTGGCGAAGCTGACCGGCACCGACGGCGTCGAGCCGGCGGTCTCCTCCCGGACGGCGCTGCCGTACCAGCTGTTCACCGTGCCGGTGCCGGAGGGCGCCGGGGCGGACGCGCAGGTGCGGCTGTCCTGGGCGGGGTCGGCGAACACCGGTGCCAAGGTGCTGCTGTACGCGCTGAACTCCGCCACCGGGAAGTGGGAGGAGGTCGACCGCCGCCTGACCACCGGCGCGGAGGGCGAGCGGGCCTCGTTCACCCTGGGCGGCACCGTGCCGGTCGCCGACCACGTCAAGGACGGCCAGGTCACCGTGCTGGTGCAGCACTCGGAGGGCTTCTCCGGCGGCGACCGCTCGGCCCGCGACAGCGCGGTCACCCCGTACAGCGCGGGCGCGACCCCGCGCGACGCCTACGACTTCACCATCGGCTGGCAGTCCGACACCCAGTACTACAACGAGAACCAGGGCTGGGCGGCCGGCAGCGGCGGCCCCGACACCTGGTACGCGCACCAGTTGGCGATCAACGACTTCTTCCTGTCCCAGCGGGACGACCTCAACCTGCAGTACGTCATCCACACCGGCGACATCGTGGACGACTACCGGGCCACCGACTTCCGGGGCGACAACCACGACCCGGCGTACGAGTGGAAGAACGCGGACGCCGCGTACCAGCCGCTCGACGAGGCCGGGCTGCCGTACGGCGTGCTGGCCGGCAACCACGACGTGGGCCACGCGGCCGACGACTACTCGCAGTTCGGGACGTACTTCGGCGCCGACCGCTACCGGGACAACCCCTGGTACGGCGGCGAGACCGGCAACAACCGCGGCCACTACGACCTGGTCAGCGCAGGCGGCGTGGACTTCCTGATGCTCTCGATGGGGTGGGACCCGGGTGACGAGCAGATCGCCTGGATGAACTCGGTGATCAGGCAGTACCCGGAGCGCAAGGTCTGGATCGACCTGCACAAGTACCTGCTCACCACCGGCACCCTCGGCCCCGTCCCGCAGCGGATCCACGACGAGGTGGTCAAGCCCAACTCCAATGTCTTCGCGGTGAGTTCGAGCCACTACCACGACGCGTACACCCGTACCGACGGCTTCGACGACGACGGTGACGGCGTCGCGGACCGCACCGTCCACTCGATGCTCTTCGACTACCAGGGCCTGGAGCAGGGCGGCCTCGGCTTCCTCCGGCTGCTGCACTTCGACAACACCGGGCAGAAGATCGTGGTGCGCACCTACTCGCCCTCGCTCGACACCTTCGACTCCCCCGAGCCCTCGCTGAACGACCCGGCCGGGCAGCAGGAGTTCGAGATCCCGTACGCGGCCGTCGGCCTGCGGCCGCAGGACAAGGTGCTGGGCACCGACTCCTTCCGGGCCGACGTGCTGACCGGCAAGGACATCGCGGTGGTGAAGGGCGTGCCGAGCGGTGCTCGGGCAGACGCTGACGGCCGAGACCGGCGGCTGGGGGCCGGCGCCCGTGCAGGTCTCCTACCAGTGGTACGAGAACAAGAAGGCGATCGACGGCGCGACCGGGGCCACCCTGGAACTGGACCGGAACAACCTGTCCGGCAAGAACATCAGCGTGCGGGTCACCATCAGCAGCCCCGGCTACACCACGGTGGTGCGGACGGCGGCGCCGGCGGAGAAGGTCCGGCACGGCTGAGCCGTCCCGCACGCACCGGGGCCGGAGCGTCACCCGGCTCCGGTGCGTGCGGGGCGGTGTCGGGGGACGTCGCTAGGGTTCCGGGTGTCGATCATCGGATGGTCAGGGCGCGGAGGAGTGGGCTGTGCGGCGCTGGGAGCTCGTCGGGGACGGTTCTGCGAAGTTCTGGGAGGCGGCCGTCGAGGGCGCCGGGGTGCGGGTGCGCTACGGGCGGATCGGCACCGACGGGCGGGAGCAGCTGAAGGAACTGGCCTCCGCCGAGGCCGCGGCGGCGCACTTCGCCAAGCAGGTCGCGGAGAAGGAGCGCAAGGGGTACGCGGAGGTGGCGGCCGGGGAGACCGGGACTGCGCAGGCCGCGGGCGTCGAGGTGCGGGAGCTGCCGGACGAGGACGCCTTCGTGATGCCCGCGGCCTGGTGGAAGGCGGTGCTGCCGCGGCGCGCGGGCCGGATCCCGGAGGTGGCGTGGCCCGGGCCGGAGGCGCTGGAGCGGGAGCGGCGGCGGATCGACGGCCGGCGGGAGTGGGTGGAGCGGGTGCTGGACGCCCCGGCCTCCGACCCGGAGCTGGTACGGGCCGCGCGCGCCTACCTGGAGGGTGCGCCGGACGTGCTGGGCGCGGTCGCGGTGGCGAGCATCGTGCCGGCCCCGTGGCAGGCCGACGCCGAGGAGAAGGCGCTGTTCGCCGACGTCTGGACGGCCCGGCACGGGCTGCCCTTCGCGGTGCGCGCGGCGCTGGAGCGGCACACCGTGGAGACCAACTACCTGCAGTCCGGGTCGGACATCTCGAACATCTCGCTGCGGCGGCGGGTCGGCCCCCTGCCCTACTACGGGCAGGACAGCCGCCCGGTCGAGAGCCGGCTGCGCGCGCTGCTCGCCGCCGCCCCGGAGCCGGAGTACCGGGAGGCCCTGGCGGCCGCCGCCGAGCACCGCGGCACGCCGCGGCACCGGGCGCTCGCCTGCTACCTCGCCCCGAACGTGCCCGGCTGGCTGGCGCAGTGCCTGGCGGACATGCCGGGCTACGGCGACGAGCGGGCGGGGCTGCAGGTGCTGCTGCTGCACGCGCTGGACGACCCGGCGCAGGTGGAGCCGATGGCCGCCGACCTCCAACGGATGTGGCGCGCCTGGCCGGTGACGCTGGTGGCGACGCTCGCCGAGAGCGTCGGCACGGCCTTCGTCCCGCTGCTGCGCGAGGCGTTCGAGCAGGCGCACGACGCGACCGAGGCCAGGGAGCTCGCCGCCGTGCTGGCGCAGCTGCCGACCGACGCGGCGTTCCGGCTGCTGCTGGCCCGGCTGGAGGACAAGCAGGTCCGCCCGGCGCTGCAGGAGGCCCTCCGGCGGTACCCGGTGCGGGCGGTGCGGCTGCTGGCCGAGGCGGCGGCGCGGGACGGCCGGGCCGCGGCGACGGCCCGCCGGCTGCTCGACACCCACGTCCTGCTGCACCGGGAGCTGCTGCCGCAGATCCTGCCGCGGCTCGACGCCGCGGCGGCCGCGCTGGTCGCGGAGCTGGACGGCGCCCGTCCGCAGGCGCCCGAGGCCGCGCCGGAGGCACTGCCGCCGCTGCTGGCCGCGCCGCCGTGGACGCGGCCGCGCACCCGGCGCAAGGCGCGGGTCGTCGAGGGCCTGCGGCCGGACGAGGGCGTGGAGCTGGCCTGGCGGGCCGGTGAGCGGGAGGGCTGGGCCCGGTTCGAGTTCGCCGGGTGGCAGTACCCGGCGGACACCGACTGGGCCGCCGAGGCGAAGACGGGGTTGGAGAGCCACAACCTCTGGTACCCGGTCCGGCTGCTGGTGCAGGGCCCCGCGGAGGTGCTCGCCCCGGCGGTCGCCGAGTGGCGGCCCGCCGACCTGTGGGGCGGGTCGGAGTACCTGCCGCCGGTGGTCGCCAAGTACGGCCCGGCCGCGCTGCCGATGGCGCTGCACGCCGCCCGGGCCAAGCCCGGTGTGCTCTCCTCGCTGCTGCTGCCGTTCCGCGAGGTGCGGGCGGCCCGGCTGCTGGCGGACGGCCTGGTGCGGCTCAAGTCGGTGCACGCGACGGCCCGTTCGTGGTTCGCCCGGCACGGGGTGGCGGGTGCGCTGCTGCTGGTCCCGGACGCGGTCGGCCCGGCCGGGCGGGAGCGGGCGGCGGCCGAGCAGGCGCTGCGGCTGGTCGCGTCCTCCTGCGGGGACGGGGCGCTGCTGGCCGCGGTGGCCGACCGCTACGGCGCCCCGGCGGCGGAGGCGGTCGGCGAGGTGCTGGCCGCCGATCCGCTGGAGACCGCGCTGCCGGCCCGGATGCCGGTGCTGCCCGTCTGGGCGGATCCCGCCGTCCTGCCCCAACTGCTGCTGCGCGCACCGGTGGAGGGGGCGGGGACGGCGCTGCCCGCGGAGGCGGTGCGGCACGTGCTGACCATGCTGGCGCTGTCCAGGCCCGGCGTGCCGTACCCGGGGCTGGCCGTGGTGGCCGAGAGCTGCCGGGCGGACGGGTCGGCCGCGTTCGGGTGGGCGCTGTTCGAGCAGTGGCTGCAGGCCGGGATGCCCGCGAAGGAGAGCTGGGCGCTGCACGCGCTGGGGGTGCTGGGCGACGACACGACGGTGCGCCGGCTGACCCCGGTGCTGCGCGACTGGCCGGGGCAGGGCGCGCACCAGCGGGCCGTGGAGGGCCTGGACGTGCTGGCCGCGATCGGCACCGACCTGGCGCTGCTGCACCTGCACGGGATCTCGCAGCGGGTGAAGTTCAAGGCGCTCAAGGCCCGCGCGCAGGAGAAGATCGCCGAGGTGGCGGAGGGCCTGGGGCTGACCGCCGAGCAGCTCGCGGACCGGCTGGTGCCCGACCTCGGCCTCGGCCCGGACGGCACCACGGTGATCGACTACGGTCCGCGCCGGTTCACGGTCGGCTTCGACGAGCAGCTGCGCCCGTTCGTGCTGGACGGCGACGGCAAGCGGCGCAAGGACCTGCCGGTGCCGGGGGCCAAGGACGACCAGGAGCTGGCCCCGGCCGAGCGCAAGCGGTTCGCCGCGCTGAAGAAGGACGTGCG
This sequence comes from Kitasatospora sp. YST-16, assembly GCF_026802215.1. Lineage (NCBI taxonomy): Bacteria > Bacillati > Actinomycetota > Actinomycetes > Kitasatosporales > Streptomycetaceae > Kitasatospora > Kitasatospora sp. YST-16. The sequence goes on along the minus strand of NZ_CP113837.1, from coordinate 6,716,234 downwards.
GACCGTCGCGGCCGACCAGATCCGCCGGCTGGAGGCCGCGATGGTGGCCCAACGCTCGTGGAGCGCCGAGGAGTTCGGCTCGCTGTTCGTCGAGCACCCGCTGGTGTGGCACCTGGCGCGCCGGCTGGTCTGGACGGCCGACGGCACCGCGTTCCGGGTCGCCGAGGACCGCACCTTCGCCGACGCGGCCGACGAGCCCTTCGTGCTGCCCGCGGACGCGACGGTCCGGCTGGCCCACCCGCTGCTGCTGGGCGAGGCGGCGGTGGCGGTGTGGTCGGAGCTGTTCGCCGACTACGAGGTCCTCCAGCCGTTCCCGCAACTCGGCCGCCCCGTACGCCGGTTCACCCCCGAGGAGGCGGCCGCCAACCGGCTGCACCGCTTCGAGGGCTGCACGGTGCCGGTCGGCCGGCTGCTCGGCCTGACCAAGCGCGGCTGGGAGCGCGGCGCGCCGCAGGACGCCGGGGTCGAGCGCTGGTTCTCCAAGCGGCTGGCCGACGGCTGCCACCTGGTGATCCAGCTCGACGAGGGCATCGCGGTGGGCCTGGTGGACGAGTTCCCCGACCAGACCTTCCAGACGGTCTGGCTGGACTCCTCGCCTGGCGACCACTGGAGCAGCCGCGACTACCCGCTGCGCTACGGCGGCCTGGACCCGGTCGCCGCCTCCGAGCTGCTCGCCGAACTCGAGGAGGTCACCGCCGGGTGACACCCGGCGGTGGCAGCCGGTCCCGGCCGCGCCTGCGGGAAGCGAGACGCGGCCGTGGCCGGGATGTGACGCGGCGTCGGAACACTCGTTCCCATGCGGAACGACGGGGGGCGGGCGCTGCGCTGGGCGGGGCACCCGGGGACGTTGCTGGCGGTCGCCGTGCTGGCGTTCAACGACCGGGTGGGCAAGCGGGCCTGGCCCGGGGCGGTGACCGGCAAGGTCAGTGACGCGGCCTGGATGCTGGTCGTCCCGCCGGTGCTGGCGCTGGTGGCGTCGGCGGTGCCGCGGCTGCGCGGGCGGCCGGCGGCGCTGCTCGGGGTGGCGCTGACGGCGGTGAGCTTCGCGGTGGCCAAGTCCTCCGCCGCCGGGGCGGAGCTGGCCTCCGCGGGCTGGTCGGAGCTGACCGGCGTCCCGAGCCGGACGGTCGCCGACCCGGGCGACCTGCTGGCCCTGCCGGTGCTGGCGCTGTCCTGGTGGCTGTGGCGGCGCAGCGCCCGCCCCCGTCCGCTGCGGCGGGTGCTGGCGCTGGTCGGGACGCCGCTGGCGGCCGCGGCGATGGTGGCGACCACGCCGGTGCCGCAGACCGCGCCGCGGCTGTGGAGCCAGGACGGCCAGCCGATGGTGTACGACGGCGTCTGGTGGACCACCCGCGACGGCGGCCTGACCTGGCAGGCCGTCCCCTACGGCAAGAAGCACCCCGCCCCGCCCGCCGTCACCCCCGACCCGGCGGCCGGACAGTGCCTGCCCGCGCCGGACCGGCTGTGCTTCCGGCTGCGCGGCTACGGGCTGCCGGTCGAGGCCAGCCGGGACGGCGGCCGGACCTGGCAGCCGGAGTACACCCCGCCGCTGCGGCTGACGCCGGTCGACGGGTACGGGTACTGGTACGGCGGCGGGACGGGGACGGACGCGGACCCGGTCCCGGTCCCGGTCCCGGATCCGGACGCTTCTCCGCACTCGGAGGCCTCGGCGGGGGCGGGCGCTTCGGCCGGAACCGGGGCGGCGGCTTCGGCGGGGCGGGGCGGGCTGGTGGTGGCGGCCGTCCCGGGCGGGCACACGGTGATCGTGGACTATCCGCTGCGCGGGCTGCAGGTCCGGGACGTGGACGGCCGGTGGCGCGGGGTCGAGCTGCCGCCGCAGTCCGACTCGGCCCGGGCGGGCGGGTACGAGCTGGTCGGGGTGCCGTTCATGTGCCTGGTGGTGGCCCTGGTCGCGGGCTGGGCGGCGGTCTTCACCGGCCTGGGCGCGTACCGGCTGCGGCTCGACCGCGCGTCCGGGCCGCCGTACCTGCCGTGGTGGCTGGTGTTCCGTCAGGCGGTGCCGTTCGGCTGGCTGGTGGCGGCGCTGGTCCTCGGCGGGGGCCGGGTGCCCTGGCTGGCCTGGCTGGTGCCGGCCACGGTGGTGGCGCTGGTGGTTCCGTGCTGGCGGCGGCCGCTGCCCGCCCGTCCGATGGGCGGCGGGAGCACGGCGGGGGTGTTCGCGGTGGGGGCGGGGGTGTTCGGCGTGACGTCCGTCGGCCTGCTCGGGTCGCTCGGCTCCCGGTTCTCCTGGCAGGGGTACTGCGGTCAGGCGCTGCTGTGGGCCGTGCTCGGCAGCGGGCTCGCCGCGGTCGTCGGCGCCTCGGCGCGCCCGTCGCTCCCGCCGCGCTACCCGCTGCCGGTGCCCGCCCCGCCGTCCGCACCGTCCCCGCCGTCCCCGTTGACGCTGCGTCCGCCGTCCGTGCTGCCCGCTCCCCCGCCGGGCGGGCCGGGGTCCAAGCCGGTGCGGCGGCTGGGGCGTTGAGGTGGCGGGCGGGCGGGGTCAGTCGGCCGGCTACCGGTGCCAGGGGGCGTCCGGGCGGGTGGGGGCCGGGGTCGCGGTCAGGCGCAGGGCGTACGTCCCGGGGGCGGGTTCGCCGAGGTAGTGGTGGCCGGTGAGGTGGCACCAGGCGGGGAGGTCGAGCGGGGCGGCCGGGTCGGTGGCGAGGACGTGCACGAGGGTGCCGGCGGGGGCGTCGGCGACGGCGGCGCGCAGGCGCAGCAGCAGGGTGACGCAGAGCAGTCCGCGGCCGTCGACGGTGCGGTCCGGGAGGTGACGGTCCGTCATCGGCGGGTCCGGGTGGCGGTGGTGGCGAGGGCGGGGAGGATCACCAGGGCGAGCAGGCCGCCGCCGAGGGCGAGGACGGGGTAGCCGGCCAGGTCGACGACGGCGCCGGAGGCGAGGCCGCCGGTGGTGCCGGAGACGGCGATGGCGACGTCGACGGCGCCCTGGGTCCTGGCGCGGGTGGCGAGCGGGGCGGCGTCGGTGATGATCGCGGTGCCGGAAACCAGGCCGAAGTTCCAGCCGAGTCCGAGCAGGGCCAGGGCGAGGGCGAGCAGGGCGACCGAGTCGGCGGGGGCGAGGGCGGCGACGAGTCCGGCGGCGAGCAGGGTGAGGCCGGCGGCGGCGCCGACGAGCAGCGGCCCGCGCCGGTCGACCAGGCGCCCGGTGAGCGGGGAGGGCAGGTACATCGCGGCCACGTGCAGGGCGATGACCAGGCCGGACGCGGCGGTGCCGTGGCCGTGGTCGTGCATGTGGACGGGCGTCATCGTCATCACGGCGACCATCACCAGCTGGGTGACCACCATGACCTGCGCGCCGAGCAGCACCCGGTTGCGGATCCGGGCGGCGGCGGCCGGGTCGGCGGGGACGTCCGCGGTGGTGGCGGGGCCGTCGGTGGCGGTGGCGCGGGCCAGCAGCAGCGGGTCGGGGCGCAGCCGGGCGGCGAGGACGAGGGCCGCGGCGGCGTAGGCGGCTCCGGCCAGCAGGAACGGTCCGGCGAGGCGGGGCAGGCCGAGCGCGGCGGCGAGGTCGCCGGTGGGGGCGGCCAGGTTGGGGCCGAGGACGCCGCCGAGGGTGGTGGCGACCAGCACGGTGGAGACGGCGCGGGCCCGGTGGCCGGGGGCGGCGAGGTCGGCCCCGGCGTAGCGGGCCTGGAGGTTGGTGGCGGTGCCGGCGCCGTACACGAAGAGCGCGGCGAACAGCAGGACGGGGCTGTCCAGGGCGGCCGCGGCGATGACGCCGGCGCTGCCGACGGCCCCGGTCGCGTACCCGGCGGCGAGGCCGGGGCGGCGGCCGCGGGCGGCGGATATTCGGCTGACCGCGATCGCGGCGACGGCGCTGCCCGCGGTGAACAGGGCGCTGGGCAGCCCGGCCAGTCCGGTGCTGCCGAGCATCTCCTGGGCGAGCAGCGCGCCGACGGTGATGCCGGCGGCGAGGCCCGCGCCACTGAGCACCTGCGAGACGACCAGCACCCGCAGGATGCGCCGCTGCACGGCGGGGTCGACGGCCGTACCGGCGGGCGGGGCGGGGGTGCTGCTCACGGGCTCTCCTCTGTTATCCAAATTTCCATGGATAATGCTATCAATCCGCCCCCCGCCCTGCGGGCAACAGGGCACACCGGACAGGGCGGGCCGAACAGGGCGCACCCCAAAATGACGGGTCCCGGTCAGGACTGGAAGTTGAAGGTCAGGTAAAGTTCTCCCGATGTCGAAGCACGGGGGGTGCTTGATGGGCGTCGTTCTGCCCGATGAACTGGCCTGGGTCCTGGATCTGATCGGGATCAACTGGCCGAACGTGGACGAAGACGACTACCGCGAAATGGCGGACGCCGTACGGCAGTTCGCCGAGGAGATCGACCAGCACCGGGGTGATCTCGAGCAGGCCGTCGCGGAGATGGCGGGCGAGAACGCCGGCCTTGCGCTGGAGGCCTTCCAGGCGCACTGGGGGAAGGTCAGCGGTACCCACATCCACCAACTCGCCGAGGGCTGCCGCCTGGTGGGGACGGCGCTGGACGGCGTCGCGGTGGTGATCACCGGCGCGAAGATCGCGGCGATCGTCCAACTGGGCGTCCTGGCCGCGGAAGTGATCGCGGCTCAGGCGGCGGCGCCGTTCACCTTCGGCCTCTCCGAGGCGGGCGCGATCGGCGCCACCCAGGTCACCCGGGTGATCGTCCGCCGGCTGCTCAAGGAGGCCGAGCAACAGATCGTCGACCAGCTGATCTCGGCCGCCACCGGCCCGATCGTCAGCGCACTCGGCAGCATGGCCGGCGAACTGGTGCTGCAACTCGGCGAGGAGGCCCTCGGCATCGGGGACGGCGTCGACCTCGGCCGGGTCGGCGACGCGGGCAAGCAGGGCCTGAAGGACGGCGTCAACGACTCGTTGGGGCAGCTCGGCATCGGCGACGGCACGGGGGCGAGGGCATGAGCGACGGGTTCCGGCACGACCACGAGGCGACCGAGAAGCTCGCCGGGCACTTCGAGACCGGCGCGTCCAGGCTGACCTCCTCCGGCGAGAACCACCTCGGCCGGGCCAAGCACCACTTCGGCCGCACCAGGGGCCGCGGCGGCCTGGCCGCGGCCGCCGAAAGCGGCATCGAGCAGATGCTGGGCAGCCTCACCTCGGGCAAGCAGGCGCTCGGCAAGCACCTGGGAGACGTCGGCACCGGCCTGAAGAAGACCAGCGCCAACCATCGGGCCAACGAGGAGCGGCTCGCCCACTCGATGACCCAGCTGGCCGGCAACCGGTCCGCCCCCAACCGTCCCGGCTACGCGTCCGCGGCGGCCGGCGGCGGGAGCTCCGCGCCCAAGCCGGGCCCGCCGCCCAAGCCCCGGCCGGTGCCCAGGCCGCCGACCGTCCGGCTGAACAACGCCAGGCCCAAGGTGCAGGGCAAGCCGTTGAAGGCCCGCCCGGTCAAGAGCGACCCGGTCGACATCGCCACCGGCGACGTCCTGCTCACCCAGACCGACGTGGGCCTGGACGCCGCGCTGCCGCTGGTCCTCTCCCGCACCCACCTGTCCAGCTACCGGGTCGGCGGCTGGTACGGGCCGAGCTGGGCCTCCACCCTGGACCAGCGGGTCGAACTCGACGACCAGGGCGTACTGTTCGCCGCCGAGGACGGCATGCTGCTGGAGTACCCGGTGCCCGAGCCGGGCACCTCCGTGCTGCCGGTGGAGGGCCCGCGTTGGCCGCTGCACTGGGACGGCACCCCCGGCGGCGGCATCCGGATCACCGACCCGCACACCGGCCTCACCCGGCACTTCGCCACCCCCGCCGCCGGCCCCGGCCCGCACGCCCGGACCGCGGGCGCCCTGCAACTGCCGCTGCAGGCCGTCGAGGACCGCAACGGCCACCGGGTCGAGGTCCGCTACGGCGACGACGGCGCCCCCGTCGAGGTGCGGCACAGCGGCGGCTACCGGATCGGCGTCACCACCGAGCGCCGCCGGGTCACCGCGCTGAGCCTGCTGCCCCGGCCGGACGCCCCGGAGGACACCGAGCCGGTCGAACTGGTCCGGTTCGGCTACGACGGCAACGGCCACCTGGCCACCGTCACCGATTCCTCCCGCCTCGCCCTGAGCCTCACCTACGACGGCGCGGGCCGACTGACCGGCTGGACCGACCGGGTCGGCCACCGCTACCGCTACGTCTACGACCGGGACGGGCGCTGCGTGCAGACCCGCGGCGACGACGGCTTCCTGGACGCGGTGTTCGGCTACGACGCCGAGCAGCACACCACCACGATGACCGACGCGGTCGGCCAGCGGACGGTCTACCAGTTCGACGAGGCCGGGAGGCTGGTCCGCGAGACCTCCCCGCACGGCGCGGTCGCCGTCTTCGAGTGGGACCGCTACGGCCGCCTGCTCTCCCGCACCGACCCGCTCGGCAACACCAGCACCTTCGCCTACGACGAGGACGGCAACCTCGCCGTCTCCACCCTGCCCGACGGCACCACCAGCGGCGCGCGCTACGACGACCGGCACCTGGTCACCGAACTGACCGCGCTGGACGGCGCGCGCTGGTGCTACGAGTACGACGAGCACGGCAACACCACCGCCACCGTCGACCCGACGGGCTCCCGCACCACCTACGCCTTCGACGAACGCGGCCGGCCCGTCGCGGTGACCGACGCGCTCGGCAACACCAGTCGGCTGACCTTCGACGCGGCCGGCCTGGTCACCTCGCTGACCGACAGCGCCGGCGGCACCAGCCACAGCACGCGCGACGCGTTCGGACGGCTGAGCAGCGTCACCGATCCGCTCGGCGCCACCACCACCTTCGGCTGGACCCCGGAGGGCCGCCCCGCCTGGCGGCAGGGCCCGGACGGCGGCCGGCACGAGTGGACCCACGACGCCGAAGGCCGGGTCATCGCCTACCGGGACCCGAGCGGCGCCGTCACCCGCGCCGAGTACGGCCCGTTCGGCAAACTCACCGCCCGCACCGGCCCGGACGGCGACCGCTACGCCTTCGAGTACGACGGCCAACTGCGGCTGACCGCCGTCACCGACCCGGCCGGCGCCCGCTGGACGTACCGGCACGACCCGACCGGCAACGTGGTCGAGGAGACCGACTTCTCCGGGCGCACGATCCGCTACGAACGCGACCTGACCGGCGCCCTCACCGCCCGCGTCAACGCCGCCGGCCAACGGGTCGAGTACGTCCGCGACGCACGCGGCCGCACCGTGGAAATGCGCGCCGACGGCCGGACCACCCGGTACACGTACGACGGCGCCGGCCGACTGCTGACCGCCGACGACGGCACCGGCCCGGTCCGCCGCGGCTACGACGCGCTCGGCCGGGTCACCAGCGAGGAGCACGAGGGCGGCACCACCGCGTTCACCCACGATCCGCTCGGCCGCCGCGCCTCGCTACGCACCCCCAGCGGCGCCGAGTCGCACTGGACGTACACCCCGACCGGCCTGCCCGAGACCCTCACCGGCCCCGGCGGGGTACTGCGCTTCCACCACGACCCGGCCGGACGCGAGGTACGCCGCGAGTTCGGACCGCTCGCCTTCGAGCGCCACTACGACGCGATGGACCGGCTCACCACCCAACTCGTCGGCGCCGGCGGGTGGTTGATCAGCCGCCAGGACTACGCCTACCGCCCCGACGGGGCCCTCACCGGCACCACCGACCAGTTGCTCGGCGCCCGCACCGCCGGCTTCGACGGCCGCGGCCGGGTCACCGCCCTCACCGGCGCCACCTGGCAGGAGACCTACACCTACGACCGGTCCGGCGACCTGGCCGGCATCCGCCTCCCCGACGGCGGCCCCGGCGACCTGGAACTCGCCGACGGACGGCTGCGCCGCTCCGGACCCGACTCCTACGCGTACGACGCCCAGGGGCGGCCGGTCCGCCGCACCCGGAAACTGCCCTCCGGCGGCACGCTCCGCTGGGAGTACGGCTGGGACGCGCACGACCAGCTCACCTCCGTCGCCCTGCCCGACGGCACCCTCGCCCGCTACCGCTACGACCCCTTCGGGCGCCGCCGGGCCAAGCAACTGCTCAGCGCCGACCGCACCACCGTGCTCGACGAGACGGTCTTCACCTGGGCCCACGAAGTCCTCGTCGAACAGGTCCGCACCCGCGCCGACCGCCCCGGCCGCCACATCACCACCTGGGAGTGGAACCTCGGCGGCCAGCACCCCCTCACCCAGACCGACCGCTTCCTCCCCGCCGCCGACGCCCCGCAGCACGAGATCGACCGGCGCTTCCACGCCATCGTCACCGACCTGATCGGCACCCCCACCGAACTCGTCGACGCCGACGGCACCGTCCGCTGGCAGCAGCGCACCACCCTGTGGGGCAACCCCCTGCCCGGCGCGATCGAGGACGTCGACTGCCCGCTGCGCTTCCCCGGCCAGTACCACGACGCCGAGACCGGCCTGCACTACAACGTCTTCCGCTACTACGACCCCGCCACCGCCCGCTACCTCACCCCCGACCCCCTCGGCCTCGGCGGCGGCCCCAACCCGTACGGCTACGTCCACGACCCGCGCCGGATCGCCGACCCACTGGGCCTCGACCCGGACATGATCGACCTGTACCACGGGACCAACGGCGTGGGCGCCAGCAGCATCGAACGCCTGGGCATCAACCCGCGCTTCGAGAACCCCCCGCGAGCGATGGACTTCGGCCACGGCGGCTTCTACGTCACCAACGACCGCGACCAGGCCCACCGGTGGGCCAGACGGCAGGGCCAGGGGACGGACTCCGGCGGCCCAGCGGTGCTGCACTTCCAGGTCTCCCGCTCGGAACTGGAGCGGTTGAACGGAAAGCGGTTCGACAACGACGACGAGGTGATCGACTTCATCACCCGCCACCGCAACGACCGCAACGGCAGCCAGATGCACGACTACGACAACGTCGAGGGCCCGATGCTGCTCAACCTCAAGGAATGGCGGAGGGAAGGCGCCCCGATGGACCTCGGCGGCCACCAGATAGCCTTCTACCAGCAGCAGGGTGTCGACCTGCTGAGCAACGGATACGTCGGAAGGGACCGTCGGCGATGAGGGAGTTCCGCCTGGAAGCGGACGAGCAGATGCAGGAGTTCTTCTCCGAAGTCGCCGACGAGATCCAGAAGTTCGGCGTCTCCCGGGCCGAGGCCGTGGCCCGGGTCAATCGGGCCTGGGAAGGCGTGGAGTTCGAGCCCTACCCCGACCTGGTCTGCCACGAGGAGCCCGAGTACTGGGCGCACCGCTTCTACTACGACAACGGCCCCGGCCGGATGGTCCCGTACTGGGACCCGGACGCCGACCGGAGCACCTGGACCGTCAAGCCGGCCCCTCCCGCCGACGACCCCGCGTGGACGCTGCCCCGTGAGGCTTGAGGACGACCGTTCCCCCGGAAGGCCGACGCTCCCCGCGTTCGGGCTGGTGATGACGGCGGATGCCGGAATGACCGAGTTCCTCCTGGAGATGACCGCCGTACTCGAGTCCTTCGGCATCACCCGGGCCGAGGCCGTGGCCCGGATGAACTACTCCTGGGGGAAGCGGAAGTTCGGTCCCTACCCCGACCTGATGTGCCACGAGGCGCCCGAGCACTGGGCGTACGGCATGTACTACGACGACGGCAGCACCGCCACCGTGGCGTACTGGGACCCGGACACCGACCGGAGCACCTGGACCGTCAACCCGCCCCCGCCGGACGGCGATCCGGCGTGGACGCTGCCCCGGGAGGGGTGAACCGGGCGGGGGTGTGCGCCCCGGTGTGCTTCGAGCGCCCCCGTGCGGGTGACTGGGGGTTCGTTCGTGCGCGGAGACCGCGTGTCGGGCGGGTGGGCGCTGCCAGGGTGTGGCGGGTGATCTCTCGACGTGGATTGTTCCTCGCCTCCGGCGGTGCGATGACCGCCGCCGCCCTGGTCGGCCCCGGCACCGGCCCCTCCCGCGCAGCCGGTGCGGCCGCCCCGCCGCCCGACCCGGCGCGGCAGGAGGCGGCGCTGACCATGGCGCGCCGGATCCTGCTGACCGACGCCGACCACCGCGACCTGACGCTCGACTACCTGAAGCTGCTGACGGGCCGTCAGCGGCTGCGTCCGGTCGCGCCGCGCGACGTGCTGGTGGTGGGTGCGGGCGTGGCGGGCATGGTGTGCGCGCGGCTGCTGCTGGCGGCCGGGCACAAGGTGCGGGTGCTGGAGGCGAACCGGAGCCGGGTCGGCGGCCGGGTGAAGACCTTCCGCGGCGACCTGTGGCAGGACTCCCGGCTGCACGCGGAGGCGGGCGCGATGCGCATCCCGTCCAGCCACGTGCTGACCCTGGCGCTGGCCGACCACCTGAAGGTGCCGCGCCGCCCGTTCCACCTGGTGGACGTCCCGCCGCAGCCCGACCTGGTCTCCGGGGACGCCCGGGTGGTCTACAAGTCGTGGACCGGCGAGGAGTTCGCCACCGGCACCGCGCCCGCGTACACCGCGCCGAAGGGCCTGGGCGGCCGGCTGGTGCACGTGAACGGACAGACCGTCAGCAAGGCGGCGTACGCGGCCGACCCGGGCCCGGTGAACAAGAGCTTCGGCTGGGACAGCACCCAGACCGCCGCCGCCGCCTTCGACCGCGCCCTGGACACCGCCCGCGCGTACACCATGGTGAAGAACGGCGACGGCTCCTGGAGCGACAAGCCGATCGAGCAGCGGGTGACCGGCATGGCGCAGCTGCTGTACGACATGGACGGCTACTCGCTGCTGCGCTACCTGCAGGAGAGCGAGGGCTGGAGCGACGCCCAGGTGCAGGCGGTGGGCACGCTGGAGAACCTGACCAGCCGGCTGTCGTACGGCTTCCTGCACTCGGTGTTCGACGCCTCCGACATCAACCCGGCGGTCACCTACTTCGAGTTCAGCGCGGGCACCGACGCGCTGACCGAGGCGCTCGCCAAGGACCTGCCGATCGAGCGCGGCAAGGTCGCCACCCGGGTGCGGTTCGGCGACGACGGGGTGACGGTGGTCGCGGAGCCGGAGAGCGGCCCCGAGGACGAGGCGTGCGAGGGCGCGATCGGCGGCGACCGGTGCGAGTACCGGGCGGACGCGGTGGTGCTGGCGGTGCCGTACGCGGCGCTGCGGCACGTCGACTTCGACCCGATCCTGCCCTACGGCAAGCGCCGGGCGATCGCCGAGCTCAAGCACGACACCGCGCACAAGGTGCTGGTGGAGTTCACCGAGCGCTGGTGGGAGTGGGACGAGGACACCTGGAAGGCGAAGCTCGGCGCCGACTACCGGCCCGCCCCGCACGGGGACGCGGTGGCGGCGGTCGGCGGCGGCTGCGTCTCGGACGAGGCCAGCCGGTTCGTCTACTTCCCCTCCCACCCGAGCGACGACGGCGCGCCCGGCGGCATCGTGCTGGCCGCCTACAACTGGGCCGAGGACGCGCTGCGCTTCGACGCGCTGACCCCCGCCGACCGGCACACCGAGGCGCTCGACCACCTGGCGGGCCTGTTCGGCGAGCGGATCCGCCGCTACGCCACCGACCGGCACGTCTCGCAGTCCTGGCTGCGCAATCGCTGGGCGCTCGGCGAGGCCGTGATCGAGACCCCGGGGCAGTTGCTCAGCCTCGGCCCGCACGTCCCCGCCCCGGTCGACGGCCGGCTGTTCTTCGCGGGCGACCACTGCCAGCCGCGCTACCACGCCTGGATCTCCGGCGCGATCGCCTCCGGCGTGGAGGCGGCCGTCCAGCTCACGGCCGGCTGACGGGGCTGGCAAGGGCTGACGGGACCCACCAGGCCGACCGGGCCGGCGGACGGGCCGTCAGCCCGGGCCGCCGGGCCGGGCGGGGCGGGGCTGACGGGCGGTCAGTTCCCGGTCCGGCGGGCGGAGCTGCGGGAACGCCGATAGCATCGGCACATGCCTGACGCCGGCCGGAACCAGAGGCCCTCGGTGCTGCTGGCGTTCCGCTCGGCGGTGGCACTGAACCGGCTGCTGGACGTGCTGCCGGTGTTCGGGGGCGATCCGCGGATCGACCGCTGGTTCACCCAGGTGCCCGGCTCCCGGTTCGGGCTGGACGCGCTGGCCGCGCTGGACCGCTCCGGCGCCCGGGTGATGGACTTCGAACAGGCCCGGCACGAGCGCTTCGACCTGATCCTGTCCACCAGCCCCAAGGGCGCGCTGACCAGCCTGTCCGGCCGGGTCCGGGCGCTGCTGCCGCACGGCGCGGGGTTCAACAAGGCGTTCGGCACCGAGGGTTCGCCCAGCCTGCCGTCCGGCCTGGACCCCGCGTTCCTGCTCTCCGAGGGCGAGCCGTGGGCCGACCTGCACGGCCTCGGTCACCACGAGCAGCTGGCCCGGCTCACCGAGTACTGCCCGCCCGCCGCCGCCCGCGCCGTCGTGGTCGGCGACCCCACCCTGGACCGGATGCGGGAGTCCACCGGCCGCCGGGAGACCTACCGGGAACGGCTCGGCGTCGGCGACCGGACCCTGCTGGCGGTGCTCACCACCCACGGCGGGGAGAGCCTGCTGGCCCGCCGCCACGACCTGCCGCTGGAACTCGCCCTCCACCTGCCCGTCGACGACTACCGGGTGGCCCTGGTCGTGCACCCCAACGAGGTCAGCGAACGCGGCCCGCACAACCTCGCCGAGCAGCTCCGCCCCGCCCTGCAGGCCGGGCTGCTGCTGCCCTCCTCCGCCCAGGAGTGGGCGTCCGTCCTGGTCGCCGCCGACGCCGTGCTCACCGACCACGGCTCCACCGCGCTGTACGCGGCCGCGCTCGGCCGCACCGTCGTCCTGGACGGCTACGACGGCGGGACGGAGCTGATCCCCGGCACGCCGATGGCCCGGCTGCTCGCCGTCGCCCCGCGCTTCACCGGGGCCGCCGCGCTGCCGGACCTGCTGCGCGACCACCCCGGCCACGGCCCGGACCCGGCGGAGTTCGCCGCCGCGGCCTTCGCCCACCCCGGCCGGGCGCTGCCGCTGCTGCGCGCCGAGCTGTACCGGCTGCTCGGCCTCGCCCCGCCGCGGACCCCGCTGACGCCCGAACTGCTGCCCGACCCGGCGCCGGCCCGCCACCCGGCCCCGGCGCTGGCGGTGCGCGCCGAGGTCGACGGGCGGCGGGTGCGGGTGGAGCGCTTCCCGGTCGCCACCGAACTGCCGGTCCACCACCGCTCCGCCCGGCACGGCGCCGCCGGCCTCGCCGAGCAGCGCAGCGCGGAGGTGCTCTGGCGGCACCCCGGCACCGGCCGCTGGACGGCGGCCGGCTGGGCCGCGCACGTCCTGGACGAACTCCCGGGCTGCCGGGTCGCCGCCGCCCTGCTCTCCCCCGAACGCTGCCTGCTGGTGCACCGCCGCCACGGCCCGTTCGCCCTGCGGGTCCCCCCGCACCGCGCGGCCGGCCGGGTCCGCCGGATCGACCCGGCGGCGGCGGTCTCCGCCGTGTACGCCTGGCTGGTCGCCCGGCCGGACTCCGCCGGGGACCTCCCGCTGGAACTCGACTGCACCGTCGGCCCGGTGACGGTCCGGCTGGAACTGGGACCGGCCGGTCCGGACGAGCGGGACGCCGAGTTCTGAGCCGGGAGGGGGGCTTCGGGGCGGCTCAGCCGGACGGCTCCGGCTGCGGGGGTGCGACCGCCGGTTCGAGCAGCGTCAGCGTGCGGCGCTCCGCGTCGAGGCCGGCCCGGACGCCGACCGGCAGCGGCAGGTTCGGCCCGGCGTGGCCGAAGTCGACGTTGCCCAGCACCGGGACGTCCCGGTCGCCGAGGACGTCGAGGACGATCTCCCGCAGGGTCGGGGACGCGCCCGGTTCGAGGCCGGCGATCTCGCGCGGGACGCCCACCACCATGCCGCCGATCCGGTCCAGCACACCGGCGTGCCGCAGCACCTGCAGGTAGCTCCACACGTGCGAGGCCAGGCCGCCCGTCTCCTCCCAGAACAGCACCGCCCCGTCGAACCGCTCGGGCGGCAGCGCGAACCGGGTGGCCTGCGCCAGCACGATCCGATTGACCACGCCGCCGATCAGCGGGCCCTCGGCCCGGCCGGGGCGCCAGCACTCCCAGGACGGGCCCGCGGGCAGCGGGCCGGGCGCCCCGGTGCCGGTCAGCAACCGGGCGTAGAGCGCCTCGAGTTCGGCCTGCCGGGCGGCCGGCGCGGCGGGCCAGGAGCCGCCGAAGCCGGGCACGGCCATGTCGGCGTGGAAGCCGACCAGGCCGGTGCGCGCGTGCAGCACCAGGTGCAGCAGCGAGACGTCGCTGTAGCCGAGGACCGGCTTGGGGTCGGCCCGGACCGCGTCGAAGTCGATCAGGTCGAGGTAGCCGAGCGCCGTCTGCCCGCCGTCGCTCGCCACGATCGCCCGCACCTCCGGGTCCCGCAGCAGCCCGTTGAACTCGGCGGCGATCCGCTCCGGCGTGGCCGCGCTCCACCAGTGGCTGCGCCCCGCCTCCACCAGCGGGGCCCGCCGCATCCGGAACCCCATCCGCCCGAACAGCGCCACCGTCCGCTCGACGTGCACCTCGTGGACCTCCGCCAGCGGACCGGACAGCGCGGCGACCACCACCAGGTCCCCGGCCCGCAGGGCCCGCGGCCGCAACAGCGGCGTCGTGGTCGCCGTCACCTGCCGCCGGCCTTCCCGTTCTCGACCGTCATCTTCCTACGATCCGCTTTCCTGGAAGGCCGGTTGGCGGCACCGGGCGGTGCCCCGGGCCACCCTACCGACCGGGCGGGACGGCGGACGCCCGCTTTTCCGGCAGTGGGTCGGCCGGTCGGTAGGGTGCCCCGAGGCGGTCAGCGGATGCTCATGACGTACCACTGCCTGAGCGTTGCGCCGTGCAGGTACAGGTGCGGCCCCCGGCAGACGGGGCGGGCGTACTTCTTGAGCGGTGTGCCGTTGGGCAAGGTGAGGTGCGCTTCCTCGACCGGCAGGACCTCGGTCTCCGTCATCCGGCAGCGGTGCAGGCGGTCGCCCTGGCGGTCACCCCCGAGCAGGACGACCTGGTCCCCGTGCACCGCGATGCCCCGCGGCGCGGTCACCGGTGTTCTCCGGACCCTGATCCGGCCGTCGGAGCGGGCCTCCAGCAGCGGGAAGGTCGGGTAGTAACTGGCCCAGGCGACACCGTCGTCGACGTTGAAGGCGTAGACCGTGTCGATGTGTGCGACACCTCCTGGGGCCGCGTAGCCCCACCGCCGGCTCCCGCCGCTGTCCCAGCGCACCAGGCCGTCGCAGCTGATCGGATCGCTGTAGACGCCCTCGTCGCCGTAGGCGCTCCACAACCGGTGCTGCCGGTCGGCCATCAGGAACTCGATCCCGCGCCCCGGCTCGAAACCGTGGCGCCGCCGCCCGTCCCGGCCGTGGATCTGCGCGTTCCGCCCTTCCGGGGCGCCATGGCCCGCGAGGAGGAACCGGCCGTTGGGCAGCGCTTCGAGGCGGTGGACCCACAGGTTCACGCCGTAAAGGGTCTGCTCCCTGGTCTCGCCGCCGTCGTCGATGACGAGCAGCGCGTCGTAGGGGTAGCGGCGGGGCCGGACAAAGGGCCTGCCGTGCCGGCTCGGTTCGAGTTCCGCATCGGGGCAGAGCAGCCAGAGCGCCCTCCCCCAGGCGTCCACGGTGGTCGCCAGGATCTTGCGGTGGTCGTACTGCCTGGGCAACAGCGCATGGGGACGCAGTGCCGCTCTCCTCAAGGGATCACCTCACGGGCGGAAGGACGGGACCCACCCATGATCCCGGGCCCGAACCTCCTCGTCCTCCCCACCCTCCTCGCTGTCGCCCGTGCGCGAGCGCCCCGCGTTCCTCAGCCCTTCTCGGCGCGGAGGGCGGCGGCGCGGGAGCGGTGGTGGGCGGCGGTGGTGGGGTGGCCGGTGGCGTCGGCGAGGGCGGCGAGTTCGGTGCGGATCCGGGCCTCGTCGTAGCTGGAGCCACGGGTGGTGGCGGCGGTCAGGGCCTCGGTCAGCAGGGGTTCGGCTGCTTCGTGGCGGCCGAGTTGCCGCAGGGCGCGGGCCAGGCCGAAGGAGGTGCGGGCGGTCATGCGTTCGCGCCCTGGCCGAACTGTGAAATAGGCATGAGCCTTGGCGAAGAGCTTTGCAGCGGTCGACGCGTCAGCAGCGGCTGCCGCGGTCTTGGCGAGCTGGTATGTCTGCAGCGTTGCGCCGTACACGTTGCCGATCTTCCATTGAATCTCCCGAGAGGCTGTGAAATCGGCTCGGGCGTCGGCAAAACTAACGAGTGCAATCTCCCGACGGCCCTGGGCGGCAGCGTATCTGCCGTAGGCAAGGGCAAGTTGGCCGCGGAATTCGATGGCGGAACCGACCATTCGGCAGTGCTCATACGAGCTGTCGAGCGACCTGGCCAGTTCACAGGCCTTCTCGACCAAGGCAGTAGCTTCACCGAAGCGACCCTGTTCCCACAAGGAGCGGGCCAACATGTCGCGGGTACGGATCCGAGCGAGCCTGTGACCGGAGCGGTCGGCAGCAAGAACAGCGACACGGAAAGCCTCGACAGCAGCCGAGTTGCAGTGCTCAAGGAACTCCATGCCCTTATGCCGGGGGTGGTCGAGGAAGTGTGTCCAGAGCGATTCGGCGAGGGCGACGGCGTCCTCGTCGCGGTGGCTGGCATAGGCGAGACCGACGGCCCCGTACAAGGCGTGCCGGTTGGCTTCCATCCAGCGCAACGCATCGGCCTTGGCGGCGCCGAGGTCGGCGTCGGGGACGCCGGACAGCGGCGGGAGCTCGACCTGCACAGTGGCTCGGGGGCCGGCGGCCAACAGATCGGCGCGGGCACACTGGCGGCGCAGCCAGTGCAGCAGACGGGCACGGGCGGCAGCGCGTTCGGAGTCTGCCGCTCGTGCGGTCTGGCGGACATGGTCACGGACCAGGGGGTGCTGGTAGTAACGGCCGAAGCGGTAGTCAAGCAATCCGGCGGCGGAGAGTTCAGCCAGGGCATCCTCGGTGTAGAACAGATCACGGCCAAGCAGGGCGGCAGCGGTCGACAGAACCACAAACGGGCCGGGGCATTCGGGCAGGAGGTGGTACAACAGGGCCGCACCAGGGCTGAGTTCGGCGAAGGTGACGTCCCATAGGGCCTTCATCGGAGTGCTTCCGTGTTCGTGCAGAGCGGCGGCAAAGTGCTTGGCCAGCAGAGCCGGGCTACGCCGCGAATACTTGCGGAGGAGTCCGCCGACCACCTCTACAGCCATCGGCAGTCCGTCACAGACCGCTGCGAGGGCCTTGGTGACGGCAGGGTCGGCATGGGGTTGCTTGCCGAGAAGCAAGTGCAGCAGTTCGGCGACGTGCTCAGCGCTGAGTGGTGCGAGGACCAACTCCTCGATGGCAGCGAGATTGCCCAACGGATTACGGCTGGTGACCAGGACCAAGCTGTAGGCAGAGGCGGGCAACAGCGGTTCGACCTCTGAGGCAGTACGGGCGTTGTCAATAATCATCAGCAGGCGCTTGCCACGGGTGCGCTTGCGGAACTGGTGGATTCGACCACGGTAGTCGTTGCGCAACCACTCCGGTTCGACACCCAACGCAAGCAGCATCCCGGTCACGACGCTGAAAAGATCAATGCCGCCGTCGTGTCGGTCTCCGTCCAGGTCGAGGTAATACACGCCATCTGGGTAGCTGTCTGCGAGCCGGTGGCCGACCCGAACGCACAGGGCAGTCTCACCGGGGCCCCTCACCGCGAAAATCCGGGGGTAAGAGCCCTCACTGTCTCCAGCGGCGGTTGTCTCCGAGATCCGTTGCTGCTCGTTCGCACGGCCGACGAAGTACGTCTTCTCCGGCGGGAGTTCGAAAGAGGGGTGGTGGACCAGCGTCCTCGCCCCGTGGATGTGAACGGTGCCGATCTCGTCGGCCTTCACCAGGTGTCCGACCGAAGGCTGCCCGCTGACCACGTTGTGTGTCTGCTCGCTCACCGGTCAACCCTACGCGTTCAAGGGGTTCCTGGTTGGTAATCGGGCGCGGACACGGTGAGGGCGGCCGGTGGCGGTCAGCCGTAGAGGTAGTGGGTCCAGACCGGGCTCTCGGTGACGGAGCGCCAGAAGGTCAGGTCGAGCGGGGGGCGGTAGCGGCCGGAGCGGACGGGTTCGCCCTTGGTGGTGACGGTGCCGGAGTACTCGGTGAAGTCGAGGATGGCGCCGTCGGGGCGCCAGATGACGACCCGGTAGCCGAACAGGCCGGGGACCTGGGCGTCGTTCACCGCGACCATCTCCCAGCTGCCGTCGAAGCGGTAGCCGGAGAAGCAGGACTCCTCGTCGTTGTCGGAGGTGCCGCTGTTGGTGCCGCACCGGAAGGGGGCCAGGTCGGGGTCGGGGGCGGCGCCGTTCGCGGGGAAGGGCGTCTTGGAGTAGCGCAGCGACAGTTCGAGGGCGACCGGGCCGGCCTCGTCGGCGTAGGTCAGGTGGACGGTGGAGGCGCCCCCGGGGCGGTCGGCCTTGAAGTCGGTGCCCTGGGTGAAGCGGTTGCGGTAGGTGGGCATCAGGTTCTCGAGGTCCCTGAGCACGGAGTACGTGGTGAAGTCGACGGGGGTGCCGGCGGTGCCGGCGGCGGTGCCGGTGGCGCCGAGTTGGGGGGCGGCGGGCAGCGGGATCGGCTTCCAGCGGTCGCCGGCGGCCGAGCCGGAGGGGTCCGGCGAGGACCTCACGTCCGGGCTGGGGCTCCGGGAGGCGGTGCCGGGGGTGTCGGGGGCGGTGGGGGTGACAGGGATGGCGGGGGTGGCGGGGGGCGCGGAGAGCGGGCGGGTGCGGTCGGCGGGGCCGACGTTCGCGCCGGTCCGCGGTTCGGCGGAGATCAGCGGCAGTCCGGCGCTCGCACCGGCGAAGGCGATGGCGGCGACGGTCAGGACCGTTCCGGCGATCCGCAGCCGCCGGGCCACCTGGCGGCGGCGGCCGCGGCGGCCGCTCTCGGCGACGATCACCGAGACGGGCACGCTCAGGTCCTTGACGCAGGTCTCCATCATCGCGGAGAGCTCAAGGTCCGGGTCCGGGTCCAAAGTTCCGATGCCTTCCGTGACTGGCAGGTGGGTGGTGCGGCGGGGTGCGGCGAAGCGGTGCGCGGGGTCAGTCCTGGAGCAGCAGGGCCCGGTCGGGGCCGAGGATGGTGCGCAGGCGGGCCATCGAGCGGGAGTTGAGGCTCTTCACCGCGCTGACGGTGATGCCCATGGCCTCGGCGGTCTCCTCCAGGCTGTAGTCCTCCAGGTAGCGGAGCACCACGGCGGCCCGGTTGCGGGGCGGCAGTTGGCCGAGGGCGGCGACCAGGGTGAGCCGCAGGGCCGCCGCGCTGCCCTCGTGCGCGCCGATCGACGGCTCCTCGGGGAACTCGGCGACCACGAGTTCGCTGGAGCGGCGCAGCCGCCGGTGGGAGAGGTAGCAGCGCAGCAGCACCTTGCGGGCGTACGCGTCGATGCCCGCTTCGCCGTCGCCGCGCCGCAGCCGCCCCCAGACCGGGTAGAGCTTGGACAGCGCGGTCTGCACCAGGTCCTGCGCCTGGTGCCAGTCACCGCACATCAGGTACGCCAAGTGGAACAGGCGGCGCGCCCGGCTGGCCGCGAACTCGTCGAAGTCGAGCCCCTCGGTCATGTGGTCCCCCGGATGGAAAGCGTTTCGTCGACGTCCTGAAGACACGCGGCGGGCGGTGCGGTCCGTCGCACCCGGAAGGTAAAGACTCCGTAACGATGATCGCCGGCGGGGCGGCGGGGAGTCAGTTCGGCTGTCCGGCGGGCGGGTCCGGGGGTGCCGGCGGTCGGCGGGTCATTCGACGGTGAGCTTGATCCGGCTGCCGTCGGGCAGGTCGCGGGTGGCGTGGACGAGGGGGCCGCGCAGGCGCATCGCGGTGGCGGCGTCCTCGGGGCGCAGGTTGTCGTGGGTGTAGCCGCCGCCGAGCACGAAGGGCTGCCGGGGGACCAGGCGCCGGTCGACCGGGAGCGGGCCGTTGGCCTGCATGTAGGCGTGGGCGAAGGAGTGCGCGCCGTTGACGTCGGGGTCGGCGAGCAGCCAGGCGGCCCAGTCCTCCAGGCTGTCGCCGAGGTCGTCGGTGGCGGCGGTCTCGGGGTCGAAGGTGACCACCCGGGTGCCGTCGACGATGCCGAACTGGACGCCGAACAGGTCCTGGCCGAAGCAGAACACCGAGTCGGCGAGGCCCTGGTAGCTGGACTTCCAGGTGTCCGCGCCGTTCCAGTCGAGCAGTTCGGGGCCGAGGCCCTCGTCGCCGACCCGGTAGACCTGGATGCCGCCGTTGAAGGCGAAGAAGCCGTTCATCCGGCCGAGCAGCGCGGCGAGTTCGGCGAGCGGGCCGCGGTCGGTGCCGAGGTCGAGTTCGACCCGCGGGCCCATCGGGCCGCGGGCGAGGTCGAGCAGCCGCTCCAGCGCGCTGCCCGTCGCGTCCGGCGTGCCTGCGGTGGCGGTGTCCGTGGTGCTCATGGTGCGGTCTCCGTGTCCGTTCCCCGTGGGTGCGCCGGCCGGGCGGTGGTCGCGGGCCGGCCGGTCCGACGATACCGGGGGGCGGGTCAAGTCCGTTGACCGGCACTGGCGTTCGGTTCCGGTCGCGGTCCGGCGTGGTGCACCATGGGAGCGGACGGCCGATCATGACGGGCCGATCGCGACGAAGGGAAATCCACCGCATGAGTGCGGACGACTGGCTGCGCCGCTACCACCCCGGGGAGCCCGGGACGCCCCGGCTGGTGTGCTTCCCGCACGCGGGCGGGACGGCCAACTACTGGCACCCGCTGTCCGCGGCGCTCCGGGGCCGGGTCGAGGTGACGGCCGTGCAGTACCCGGGCCGGCAGGACCGGTGCGGGCAGCCGCCGATCGGCGACCTGCACGAGCTCGCCGACCGGGCCGCGGCGGCGCTGCTGCCGTCCTGGCTGCCCGAGCCGCCCGCGCTGCTCGGGCACAGCATGGGCGCGGTGCTCGCCTACGAGACGGCCCGGCGGCTGGCCGACGCGACCGGGCGGGGGCCGCGCCTGCTGGTGGTGTCCGGGCGCCGGGCGCCGCACGTGGTCCGGGCGGAGTCCGGGCTGCACGAGGCGTCGGACGCCGAACTGGTCGACCACCTGGCCTCGTTGGGCGGGACGCTGGAGGCCGTGCTGGCGGACCCGGAGCTGCGGGCGCTGTTCCTGCCGCCGCTGCGCGCCGACTACCGGGCGGTGGAGACCTACCGCCACCGGCCCGGCCCGCCGCTGGCCTGTCCGGTGACGGTGCTGATCGGCGAGTCGGACCCGCAGGTCACCCCGGACGAGGCGGTGGCCTGGTCGGTGCACACCACCGGCCCGCTGGAGGTGCGCGGCTACCCGGGCGGGCACTTCTTCCTGGCCGAGCAGCGGCAGGCGGTCACCGCCCTGCTCGCCGATCGCCTGGCCGCCGAGGCTTCTTGACGGTCCGTCAGGCCCGGGGCCGCCACACCCGCAGGTAGTCGGCGGCGGTGGAGATCGGGTTGCCGTCGGCCGGTGCCGGGTGCCAGGAGCCCGCGCAGATCGACAGGTTGAGGATCAGGTAGGCGCTCCAGTCGGGCCCGGTGCCGGTGTGGTCGGAGAACACCAGCTTGTGGTTGACGTACCAGTCGTTGTTGTGGGCCCCGTAGTGGACGCCGATGCTGACCCAGGCGCCGGGGTGGATCGCGTCGGCGTCGGTGTAGTAGGTGCCGGCGCTGTTGATCCGGTTGGAGAGCTCCAGCAGGTTGGGGTTGTCGGGGTGGTACTCGAAGGAGTCGATCTCGTTGCCGCCGTCCTTCCAGGTCCACAGCGCGGGCCAGGCCCCGGTGCCGCCGGGCAGTTGGATCCGGACCTCCGCGTAGTCGCCGGGCCGGACCTGGAAGCCCTGCTGGGTGTACTCGGTGGTGAGCAGGCCGGTGTCCCAGGACTGCCGGCCGTTCTCCAGCCGGTTGGCGCCGGGGGTGGCGGTGAAGGTGTTGGCGCCGTTCTCGGTGCTGAGCGCGTCGGCCTGGAGCCAGTCGAGCTTGTCGTCGTCCGGGTTGTGGTTGCCGTACCGGTAGGCGCTGGTGCTGGTGTCGTGCCAGGTGGTGCCGATCGCCGGCGGGTTGGTGAAGTCCTCGTCGAGGACGAGCTGTCCGGCCGGGATCGGCGGGGTGGGCGGGATGACGGAGCCGCTGACGGTGAGCGTCCGGCTCGGCAGGTTGTGGTACTCGCTGCCGGTCCGGTACCAGCCGAACTCGGTGTACGTCCCGGCGGGGAAGCTGCGGGCGGCGGTGGTGAGCGTGTAGCCCTGCGGGCAGATCCGCACGTCGGTGGCGGTGCCGGGGAAGTCCAGGTTCTGCTGGTTCGCGTCCCGGACGCCGACGCCGACCTCGTCGGCGGTGAGGCAGGCGGTGGAGTCGAGGGCGAGGGTCGCGGTGACGGGGGTGTCGGCGACGGCCCGGGCCGGGACCAGGGCGACCTGCCGGACGGTGGGCGCGGCCACCGTCAGGGTCTGGCCGGGCAGGTCGTAGTACGTCGAGCCGATCCGGTAGAAGCCGAACTCGGTGTACGTCCCGGCGGGGAAGCTGCGGGTGCCGGTGGTCAGGCTGTACCCGCCGGGGCAGATCCGGGTGCGGCCGGCCGAGCCGGGGAAGTCCAGGTTCTGCTGGTTCGCGTCCCGGACGCCGACGCCGATCTCGTCGACGGTGAGGCAGCCGGAGAGCGAGCCGACCGAGAGCGTCGCCGCGACCGGCGTGTCGGGCAGGGCGCTGGCGGGGGTGAGGCTGCGCTGCTGGATCCGCGGGGCGGCGGCGGCCGGGGCGGCGGCGGGCAGCAGCGGGACGACGAGCAGCAGCGACAGCAGCGCTACGCGGCGGGGCAGGGACACGGAGCTCCGATCGGCGGACGAGGTGCTGGGGGCGGGGCTACGGGGGGCTACTGGACGTCGATGGTGAACGCCCGGCTCGGGACGGTCCGGGTCGGCCGGTCCGGGTCCTGAACGGAGACCGCGCCGCCGGAGAGCCGCTCGCCGGGGCGCACGTCGTCGGCGATCCGCAGCGGGAGCAGCACCGTGGCGGTCCGGCGCAGCGCCAGGCCCTTGCGGAAGTCGCAGGTCAGCTCCCGTCGCGCGTCGTCGTACCGGCAGCTGTCCGGGAAGGCCCGGCCCTCGACGGTGACGTGCTTGGGCAGCTTCACCGTGGCGTGGAAGTGGTCGCTGACCTCGTGCGGGCCGAGGTTGGCCACCAGGGCGCGCACCACGGTGAGGCCGCGCGCTCGGGTGCGGTCCACCGAGACGTTCACCACCTGCAGGCCGTCCTCGCTGCCCGGGGCCCGCTGCTCGTCCGCGCTCGCCGCCGTACGGCCGCCGAGCGGCACCGCGCCGGAGGCCACCGCGGCCGTTCCGGTCCCGGCTGCGCACAACGCGGCCGCGAGGCCGATCCGCCACCACCCGCGCCGACCGATGCCCACCGTCCAGCCACCTCCCGCCGTCGTCAACTCCCGGCAGGATCGGCCGTGCTGGCGGGTGCGGGGGCGGCGGCGCACCGCCGCGCGGGCACGAGAACCCGTGCGGCGGACAATGGTCGGACTATCGGCCGAAGTCGCCTACGGCGCCTTGCCGGTGGCGGCGACCGCGGTCAGGCCCTGTTCGGTGGGGCCGTAGACGCGGCCGCCGCCGGCCCACAGCGGGATGTCCAGCGAGGTCGGGGAGGCGGTGAACTGGTAGGACCAGCGGGCGTTGCCGGTGGCCGGGTCGAGCGCCCAGACCTTGCCCTGGGCCCAGACGTAGAGGGTGTCGTCGGCGAACAGCGCGGCCAGGTTGGTGAGCAGCACCCCGGCGGGCAGCTTCCCGGCCCAGCGCACCGCGCCGGTCCCGGCGTCCAGGGCCTGGACCCGCAGGCTGACGGTGGCGTAGTCGGCGGCCACCGCGTACACCGTCTTCCCGTCCGTACTCGCCACCGCCGACTGGTAGCTGAGCGGTGCGGCGGACTTCCACGCCACCGAGCCGTCCGCCGGGTCGAGGGCGTAGACCCGGTCGGAGAGGTGGATCAGGCGGCCGCCGGCCGAGGTGTGCGGGCCATCGGTGGCGGACTGGGTGAGGGCCGAGGCGGAGAGGGCGTTGCCGGGGGCGGCCTGGGTCCAGGCGGTGCTGCCGCCGTTCGCGGTGTCGATGCCCTGGAGGGTGACCTTGCCCGCCGACATGTCGGTGAGCCGCAGCAGCAGCCGGGTGCCGGTGGAGGGAACGGCGAGGCGGCTGCTGCTCATGGCGCCGCTGCGGATCCGCTGCTCCCAGCGGGTCTTCCGGGCGGCCGGGTCGACGGCCCACAGCAGTTGGTCCTGTCCGCCGCCGTTCGGGTCGGAGACGACGCCCTGCACGTAGAGGGTGCCGTCGAGCAGGCCGCAGACGCTGCCGGCGCCGCCCAGCATGTCGGTGCCGGAGCGGGGGATCGCCCAGGCGGTCTCGCCGGTGGCCAGGTCGACGGCCTGGAGCGCGGTCTTGACGTCGTACGCGGCGGTGCCGTTCTGGTACCAGCCGAGGTAGTAGCCCTTGCCGTCGGCCGCCAGGGCCGGGCCCAGGGTCAGGACGGGGAAGGCGCCGGGGGCGGTGCGGGGGGCCCAGCGGGCCTTGCCGTCGAGGTCGAAGCCCTGCATGTTCTTGGCGCTGACGGTGAGCAGCGTGCTGCCGTCGCTGACGAGTTGGGTGATCGGGTCGGTCAGCGGGGTGGTCCACAGCGGGGTGGCCAGGGCGGCGGTGTCCAACTGGCGTTCGGGGTCGGTGAGGTCGCGGGTCGGCGCGGCGCCGGGGGTCTTGCCGCCGCCGTCCTTCCCGGTGGGCCGGTCGTCGCCGAGGGTGAGGTACAGCGCGGTGCCGCCGCCGGCCAGGGCCAGGGCGCCGCCGGCGAGGCCGTACAGCAGGGTGCGCCGGGCGGGCCGGGGCGGGTCCGCGGGGAGCGGCACGGTGGGCGGCAGCGGGGGCGGGGGCGGCGGGAGCAGCGGCGGCCGGTCGGCCGGGGCGGGAGCGGGAGCCGGACCGGGGACGGCGGCGGGGGGCAGGGCGGGGGCGAGGACGGCGGCGGAGCGTTCGATCGCGGCGACCAGTTCGGGGTGCAGCCAGGTGCCGGGGCCGTGCGGGGCCAGGCCCAGGGCGGCGATCAGCTGGCGGGGGGTGGGCCGGTCGGCGGGGTCCTTGGCGAGGCAGGCGGCGATCAGCAGGCGCAGCCCGGCGGGCACGCCGCCGAGGTCGGGTTCCTCGGCGGCGACCCGGCGGACCACTTCGAGCGGGTGGCCGGGGCCGAAGGGTCCGGCGCCGGTGGCGGCGTGCACCAGGGTGGAGCCGAGCGAGAACACGTCGGCGGCGGGCCCGGCCGGGCGGGCCAGGGCCTGTTCGGGCGACAGGTAGGCGGGGGTGCCCAGGACGGTGCCCTGCGCGGTGAGGGCGCTGTCGTCGGCGGCCCGGGCGATGCCGAAGTCGATGACGTGCGGGCCGTCGAGGGCGAGCAGCACGTTGCTGGGTTTGAGGTCGCGGTGGGTGAGTCCGGCGGCGTGGATGGCGGCGAGTTCCTCGGCGACGCCCGCGGCGAGGATCCGCAGCGCCGGTTCGGGGAACGGGCCGACCAGCCGGACCGCCTCGTCGAGCGGCACCCCGGGCACGTACGAGGTGGCCAGCCAGGGCAGCGGGGCGTCGGGGTCGGCGTCCACCACGGGCGCGGTGAACGCGGAGGAGGCGGTGCGGGCGGCGGCCACCTCGTGCCGGAAGCGGTCCCGGAAGCGCGGGTCGTCGGCGAGTTCGGGGCGGATCAGCTTGACCGCGACGGCCCGCCCGCCGGCCGAGCGGCCCAGGTAGACCGAGCCCATGCCGCCGGAGCCGAGCCGGCCGAGCAGCGTGTACGGGCCGACCTGGCGGGGGTCGGCGGCTTCGAGCGGACGCATCGTCAGGTTCCTTTGGCGGAGAGGGCCGTGAGGGTTCCGGGGTTCTGGTCGGCGACGCACAGCCGGCCGGCTCCGGCGGTCCAGGTGAGCTTGCCGGGGTCGGCGCCCTTGAGCCCGGAGTACTTCCAGCGGGCCCGCCCGGTGGCCGGGTCGAGGGCCCAGAGCACCGCGTCGGGGCCCATCCGGTACAGGGTGCCGTCGGCGTACAGCAGGTCGGCGCCGGTCGTTCCGGTGCCGGTGCCGTCCTTGGGCAGCGGGGTGCGGTAGCGCGCCCTGCCGTTCTTCAGGTCGAGGGCGCCGACCGACTGGCCGCCGTCGACGTCGCTCCACAGGCAGTACGCCTGGCTGCTATCGGGGCCGTGGGCGAAGGCGTTGCCGCGCAGGGCGGGGCCGGCCAGGTGCGGGCTGGTCCAGACGGGTCTGCCGGTGCCGGGGTCGAGGCCGGTGAGGGTGCCGTCCTTGTCGGGGGCGGCGAAGTACCCGGCGCCCGCGGTGATGCCGAAGGACTGCAGGGCGGCCTGCCAGAGCAGCCCGCCCTTGCCGTCGAGGGCCTTGAGCCGGTCGGCGCTGGAGACCAGCAGCCGGTCGTCGTCGGGCAGCAGGGCGGCTTCGAGCAGCAGCGCGTCGTCGGCGTGGTACCAGGCGCTGCGCCGGCCGGCCAGGTCGACGGCCCACACGTAGCTGCCGGTGCGCCCCTGGCTCTGGCCGACGCCGAGCACGTAGGCGGTGCCGCGGCGGACGCCCGCGAAGCGGAACACCGCGCCGGTCGCGTCCTTGCCCGGGTCGGTCCGCCAGTCGATCCGGCCGTCGGCGGGGTCGAGGGCGAGCAGGACGCTGCCCAGGCCGCCGGCGCCGCTGGTGCCGCCGCTGCTCGTGCTGCCGCTGCCGGCCAGCAGGATGCGGCCGCCGTCGTAGCCCGCGACGGGGCGGATCTGGGTGGCGTCGAGGCCGAAGACGGCGCCCGCGGCGCTGCTGTCCAGGGTCCACCCGGCCTTGCCCGCGCCGTCGACGGCCCAGACCTGCTGGGGCGTGATGCCGACCACCGCGCCGTCCAGCGACAGGAGTTGGACGCACGGCAGGGTGACGTCGCGGTTCTGCCAGACGGCCTTCGCCTCGGGCACCGCGGCGCCGTCCGGGCGGTGCGGCGGCCGGTCGGCCGGGTCGGTGCGCTGGCGGCTGAGCAGGGCGTACGCGGTGCCGCCCGCGCCCGCGGCGAGGACGGCCCCGCCGAGGGCGAGCAGGGTGCGGCGGCGGGGACGGCGCGGGTCCGGGCCGAGCGGGACGGTGGGGGTTCGGCGGGCGGCTGCGGCGGTTCGGCGGGGAGCGCGGGCGGGGCGGGTGGCGCGGGTGTCGCGGTGAGCACCGCGCGGACGGCGCGCACCTCGGTGGCGACGGCGGGCGGCAGCCAGCCGTCGGGGTCGGCGGGGTGCCCGGCCTGGGCGACGTGCGCGACCAGTTGACGGGGCGTCGGGCGGTGCGCGGGGTTCTTGGCCAGGCAGGCGGCGACCAGGGTGCGCAGGTCGGCGGGGAGTTCGCCGAGGTCGGGCTCGGTGTTGACGATCCGGAACAGCACGGCCGCCCCGGCGCCCTCGCCGAACAGGTGCCGGCCGAGAGCGGCGTAGGCGAGGGTCGCGCCGAGCGAGAAGACGTCGCTGGAGGGCTTGAGCGGCTGGCCGAGCGCCTGCTCGGGGGACATGTAGGCGGCGGAGCCGATCACCGATCCGGTGGTGGTCAGGCCGCCGCCGTCGGCGGAACGGGAGATGCCGAAGTCGATGACGTGCGGGCCGTCGAGGGCGAGCAGCACGTTGCCGGGCTTGAGGTCGCGATGGATCAGCCCGGCCCGGTGCACCTCGCCGAGCGCCTCGGCGAGACCGGCCGCCAGCGTCCGGACCGTCGCCGCGGGCAGCGGGCCGTGCCGGTCGACGGCCTGCCGCAACGGCAGGCCCGGCACGAACGCGGTGGCCATCCACGGGACGGCCGCCTCGCTGTCCGCGTCCACCACCGGCGCGGTGAACGCCCCGGAGACCCGCCGGGCCGCGGCCACCTCGTGCCGGAACCGCTGCCGGAAGTCCTCGTCCTCGGCCAGCTCCGGCCGCACCACCTTCACCGCGACGGCCCGCCCGCCGGCCGACCGCCCCAGGTACACCGCCCCCATGCCACCGGACCCGAGCCGTCCCGCCAGCGCGTACGGCCCGACCTGTCGCGGGTCGCCCCCGTCGAGTGGCTGCACCCGGCCGCCCCCTTGTTCCGTCTCCCCCGTTGCAAGGCGACATTGTGGGGGCGCGGACGGACCCCTGCGGGCGATCACACCGAATCCCCACGATCACCACGCCTCCCGCGTACACTCCGGGCCGGCCCGGAGCAGCGGGCGCTGTGCCGGGAGGGCCTGTCGGGCGGGCGGGGGTGGGCGGCACACTGGGGGGATGGAACCTGTCGAGTCCGAGGGCGGCGAGCCCGCCTGCTTCCTGAACCTGGTCTGCGAGGAGTGCGGCAAGGTCCGTGAGAACGGGCGCTGCCCGCTCTGCGATCCGCCGGCCGCTCCGGTGCCCGACTCCCCCGACCGGCCGGAGGACTGACGCCGCGCCGGGGCCCGGGTCACTGCGGCAGGGGGCGCAGCCGTCCGCTCGTCCGGAGGTCGTCGACCACGCCGGGGACGGTCAGGCCGAGGCCGAAGGCGCTCTCGGCCAGGGAGAGCAGGCCGTGCGGCGGGACGGGCCGGCCGGGGAGGAAGCCGAGCGGCCGCAGGCAGCGGGTGAGGCGGGACGGTTCGGTGCCGGCGGGTTCGAACGGCAGGAGGTCGCAGATGTCGGCCAGGACGGTGCCGTCGGCCGCGTGCTTGAGCTGGTTCGCGTCCTCGGTGTGGTGCAGGACGACGGCCTCGGTGCCGGCCGAGACCGCGCGCAGGACGCGTTCGTCCAGGCCGTGCGCGCCGCCCTGTTCCCAGGCCCAGGTCCAGCCGTTGTCGGTGCCGGTGGTGACCACCGGCTGCTCGTCGTCGAGGAGGTCGTCGGGGAAGTCCTCCTCGAGGTCGATGCCGTCGCGGAGGGCGAGGCTGTCCGGGTCGGCGCCCATCCGCAGCAGCAGTTCGGCCGGGTCCGGGCCCAGGACGAAGGTCAGGGTGTAGTACGGGAAGTCGCCGTCCCGGAAGGTCTGCAGGCCGCGGGGCGCGGGCGCGCCGGTGGCACCGGTCGTGTCGGTCATGCGGGGCAGGGTGTCACGGCCCGCCGACAGCGCTCCCCGGGGGCAGGGTTCAGCGCAGCAGGCCGTGCAGCAGGAGTTCGGCCAGGTGCCCGTACGCCTCGGCGTCGGCCAGGCCGGTGGCTTCGGCGACCTGGCGCTGCTGGATGCGCACCATGACGGAGCTGATCACGTCGGCGGCGAAGGCGACGTGGGTCTCGCGGAAGGCGCCGGCCGCGACGCCGTCCTCGATCAGGCGCTGGATCTGGCGGGCGGCGGCCCGGGTGTTGCGGCCGTAGACCTCGGCGGCGGGTTCGAAGGCGGCCAGGTCGTCGAAGAAGCGGGCCGAGCCGGGGGCGAGTTCGGCGGAGACGGCGCGCAGGTAGGCGGCCAGCCGGGCGGCCGGGTCGGTCTCGGCGGCCAGGGCGGCGCCGACCCGGGTGGTGGCTTCGCGGAAGAAGTGCACCACGGCGGCGCGGACCAGTTGCTCCTTGGAGCCGGCCAGCCCGTACAGGGTGCGCTTGGAGCAGTGCAGGCGGGCGGCGAGGTCGTCCAGGGTGAACCGGGCGAAGCCCTCGGCCACGAACAGCGCCACCAGTTCCTCGAAGAGCTCACTGCGGCGGGCGGCGCCCCGTCCGGTGGGCCGGTCTGCGGCTGCGCTGTCGATCACCCGGCCAGTATGACAGTCGCCCCTGCCGGCCCGGCCGTTTCCCTCCGCCCGGCCGGTTCCACCCGTCCCGCCGTCCGCTCCGCCGTCCGTCCCGCCACCCGTCCCGCCACCCGTCCCGCCGTCCGGGTGCCCGCCGGCCCCTCCGTTCGGACACCCGCCCGTCCGGGGTCTGCCCTGGCCCGGCCCTGCTGCGCTACGCTTTCCGGTACTGACGTACCGCTTTGCGTACCGCTTGGAGCCGGAACATGGCCGTGGATCGCTTGCTGCCCACCGAGGAAGCCGCGGACCTGATCGCGTTGACCCGCGATCTCGCCGACAGGGAACTCGCGACCAAGGTCGCCTCCCACGAGAAGGAGGAGCGCTACCCGGAAGGGCTGTTCGCGCTGCTCGGGCAGGCCGGGCTGCTGGGCCTGCCCTACCCGGAGGAGTTCGGCGGCGGCGGCCAGCCGTACGAGGTGTACCTGCAGGTGCTGGAGGAGCTGGCGTCCCGCTGGGCGGCCGTCGCGGTGGCCACCAGCGTGCACACCCTGGCCTGCCACCCGCTGACCGCGTACGGCACGCCCGAGCAGCAGGAGCGCTGGCTGCCCCGGATGCTGGCGGGTGAGCTGGTGGGCGGCTACAGCCTGTCGGAGCCGCACGCGGGCTCGGACGCGGCGGCGCTGAGCTGCAAGGCCGAGCCGGTGGAGAAGGGGTACCGGATCACCGGCACCAAGGCGTGGATCACCCACGGCGGCAAGGCCGACTTCTACGCGCTGTTCGCCCGCACCGCACCCGGCCCGCACGGGGTGTCGTGCTTCCTGGCGCCCGGGCAGGCGGAGGGCCTGACCTTCGGCCCGCCGGAGGAGAAGATGGGCCTGAACGCGGTGCCCACCACCGCCGCGTACTGGGACGGTGCGGTGCTGGAGCGCGAGCGGCTGATCGGCGCCGAGGGCCAGGGCCTGCCGATCGCGTTCTCCGCCCTCGACTCGGGCCGGCTCGGCATCGCGGCCTGCGCCACCGGCCTGGCCCAGGCCGCGCTGGACCACGCCGTCGCGTACGCCAACGAGCGCACCACCTTCGGCCGCCGGATCGTCGACCACCAGGGCCTGGGCTTCCTGCTCGCCGACATGGCCGCCGCCGTCGACTCGGCCCGCGCCACCTACCTGGACGCGGCCCGCCGCCGCGACCTGGGCCGCCCGTTCAGCCGGCAGGCCAGCGTGGCCAAGCTGGTCGCCACCGACGCCGCGATGAAGGTCACCACGGACGCGGTGCAGGTGCTCGGCGGCTACGGCTACACCCGGGACTTCCCGGTCGAGCGGTACATGCGCGAGGCGAAGATCATGCAGATCTTCGAGGGCACCAACCAGATCCAGCGCCTGGTGATCAGCCGCCAGTTCGCCACCCGCTGACACCGACCCGCCTTCTCGGAAAGGACGTTCCACCATGCAGTTGTCCAACTCCGCCGCCCTGGTCACCGGCGCCGCCTCCGGCCTGGGCGCGGCCACCGCCGCCCACCTGGCCTCGCTCGGCGCCACCGTCTACGGCCTCGACCTGCCCAAGGCCGTCGAGTCCGCCCCCGCGCAGCCCGCCGGCGTCACCCTGCTCGGGGCGGACGTCACCGAGGAGCAGCCGGTCCGCGAGGCGCTGGAGCGGATCGCCGCCGACGGCCGCCCGCTGCGGCTGGCGGTCAGCTGCGCGGGCATCGCCCCGTCCGCGCGGGTGGTCGGCCGGCGCGGCCCGCACGACCTGGACCTGTTCCGCGGCGTGCTGAACGTCAACCTGGTCGGCACCTTCAACGTGATGCGGCTGGCCGCGGAGGCGATGTCCGGGCAGGAGCCGGACGGGGCCGGGCAGCGCGGACTGGTCGTCAACACCGCCTCGATCGCCGCCTTCGAGGGCCAGGTCGGACAGATCGCCTACGCCGCGTCCAAGGCGGGCGTGGCCGGGATGACCATCACCGCGGCCCGCGACCTGGCCCAGTACGGCATCCGGGTGGTCACCATCGCCCCCGGCATCGTCGACACCCCGATGATGGCGGGCTTCTCCGAGGAGGTCCGCTCCGGCCTGGCCGCGACCGTCACCTTCCCGCAGCGGCTGGCCCGCCCCGAGGAGTACGCCAAGCTGGTCGCGATGATCGCCGACCACGACTACCTGAACGGCGAGACCATCCGGATGGACGGCGCGCTGCGGATGGCCGCCCGCTGACTCACCCCTCCGCGGCGGCGGTGCGGTGCACGCTGTGCACCGCCGCCACGTCCGGGGCGAGGGCGGGCGGCGGGACGGCCGCGCTGAGGGCGTTCAGGCGGTGCCGGACGGTGGCGGCGACGCCCTTGCCCAGCAGGTAGCGGGTGGGGGTGGCGGCGCCCGCCGCGTGGTCGAGCAGGCGGTGCGCCTCGCGGCTGCGGACGCCGGTGCGGGTGAGCACCAGGTGGTCGAGCCGGTGCGGGGCGGCGGCCAGCGCGGCGCCGATCCGGTCGGCGGCAGCCAGGTCGATCCGGTTGTCGGCGGCGCCCAGCGCGTGGGCGGCCGCGACGCGGCCCAGGTCGAGCAGTTCCACCCCGGCGGCGGCCGCGGCGGCCGTCAACTCGGCCGCGGCGTCCGGCCCGAGGCCGGAGCTGGCCAGCGAGAGGCGGCGCAGCGCGCCGTACGGGGCGGTGCGCAGTGCGGCCGCGAGGGTGCGCGCGCCCGGGTCGCCGAGGCCGGCGGCGGAGGCGTACAGCTCGTCGGTGGCCCCGGCGGCGACCAGCCGGGCCAGCGGTTCGGCGCCGGCCGGGCCGAGCGGGTTGCCGCCGAAGTACAACCGTTCGAAGTGGCGGCCGCCGGTCAGCAGGGCGTCGACGAGGACGGCCAGGCCGGCCGGGTCGAGGCCGGTCTGCACCAGGTCGAGGGTGCGCAACTCCTCTGCGGCGGCGATGAGTTCGGTGGCGGCCTGGCCGGCCCGGATGCCGAGCGGGTTGCGCTTGAGCCAGAGCGCGCGGACGGTCTGCGGCGAGGCGCGCAGCCGGTCGGCGATCCGGCAGGCGCCGGCCGCGGTGATGCCGTTGCAGCCCAGGTAGAGGGTGCGGACCGGGGTTTCGGCGGCGCGGGCGGCGAACGCGTCCGCGCCGTCGTCGCCGAGGCCGTCGGTGCCGAGCAGCAGGTGCCGCACGGGGGCCTCGCCGTCCTCCGCGCTCCGGGCGGATTCGGCGAGTGCGTCGGCGACCAAGCGGGCGCCCTGCGGGCCGAGTTGCTGCTTGCACAGGTCGAGCCGGCCGTCCGGCAGGGCGGTGCCGGCCGGGAAGTCGATCCGCCGGTCGGTGCCGGTGCCGGTGCGCAACCAGGCCAGCAGCGGGGCGAGTTCGGCGGCCGGGCGGGGCACGACCGACGGGACTCCGGCGAACTCCTGGACCATTCCCGCTCCTTGCCACTCGTCTCCGCCGCCCGCGGCTCTTCGCCGGGCCGGACCCGGGCGACCGGGCCCGACGACCCTGTTGGACGGCTCTGCCCGATTTGTTGGACGGCTCTGCCCGACTTGTTGGACGGCTCTGCCCGACGGGGCTCTCCCGGGGGCGGGACCGACCGGATTCGAACCGGCGTCCTCCGGCTAGGCAGGCCGGTGCATCTGCCGCTGTGCTACGGCCCCACCCCGGGGTGACGGACCCGGTCGGATTCGAACCGACGTCCTCCGGTTCTGGAGACCGGTGCGCCTGCCTCTGCGCTACGGGTCCGTCGCGGTGATGCTAGGGGCTGCGCTCACCACTCCGCCACCCGATAGTCCTTCAGGAAGACGCCCACGGACGGATCCCCGGCCTCGCCGCGGACGATCGGGTCGTAGACCCGGGCGGCGCCGTCCACGATGTCCAGCGGGGTGCGGAAGCCGCGGCCGGCCAGCCGGGACTTCTTGGGGGCCGGGTTCTCGTCGGTGATCCAGCCGGTGTCGACCGCGCACATGTAGACGCCGCGGGTGGCGAGTTCGTCGGCGCTGGTGCGGGTGAGCATGTTGAGCGCGGCCTTGGCCATGTTGGTGTGCGGATGGCCGGGCATCTTGTTGCGGACCGCGAAACGGCCCTCCACGGCCGTCACGTTGACGATGTAGCGGCGCGGGTGCTCGGACGCCTCCAGCAGCGGCAGCAGCCGGTCGCAGAGCAGCGCCGGGGCGAGCGCGTTGACCAGCTGGGTCTCCAGCACCTCGGCCGGGTCGAGGCCGCCGAGCGTCGCCGACCAGGAGTTGCGCGGCGCGCTGTCGGGCAGCAGCCCGGCCTCGTCGACGGCCGCGGTGTCGACCCCGGCGGGCAGCAACGTGCCCGGGGCGGTGGCGAGTTCGGCGGCGGGCCAGGCGGCGGTGAGCGCGGGCATCGGGCGGAACCCGGGCGCGTGGACGACCTGCGCGGGCCCGGTGCCGGACTCGGGCAGGGCGGCCCGCTCCCCCGCGGCCAGCAGCGCGTACGACTCGGGCGGGCGGCGCAGGGTCTGCGCGGCGTTGTTCACCAGAATGTCCAACGGCCTTCCCTCGGTGCGCAGTTGCTCGCACAGGCCGAGCACCTGGCGCGGGTCGCGCAGGTCGATGCCGACGATCCGCAGCCGGTGCAGCCAGCCCGCGCTGCCCTCGGCGGCCCGGAAGCGGCGCAGCGTGTCGTGCGGGAAGCGGCTGGTGACGACGAGCTCGGCGCCGTCGCGGAGCATCATCAGGGCCAGCTGGAAGCCGATCTTGACCCGGCCGCCGGTGAGCAGCACCCGCCGCCCGGCCAGGTCGGTGCCGAGCGCGCGGCGGGCGGTGTTGTCCTGCGCGCAGCCGGGGCACAGCCGGTGGTAGAAGCCGTCGACCTGCCGGTAGGGCTGCTTGCAGACGTAGCAGCGCTGGGGGCGGGCGAGTTCGCCGACCGGGGCGGGCCCGGCGGCGGGCAGCGGGGCGTCCTCGCGGCGGCCGGTGCCGCCGGTGGCGGTGGCGCCGACCAGCGCGGCGTCGGCCCGGGCGGTCTCGGTGCGGCGGGTGCGGCGGCGGGCGTGCCGGCCGTCGCGGACGAAGGACTCGGCGCCGCGCTCGGCCCGCAGCCGCACCGGGTGGTCGGCGGGCAGCAGCCACAGCCGTCCCAACGTCCGCTCGAAGGCGGCGAGTTCGGCCTCGTCCGGCTCCTCCGGGGGGCTCGACGGGGGCGTGCTCATCGGGCGGTCCTCCGGGGGTGGCGGTACGGGGGCGGCGGTACGGGGGTGGCGGTACGGGGCGGCGAGGTGGGCCCGGCCGGATTCGAACCGGCGTGCTCCGCATGTGCAGTGCGGCGCGTCGGCCTCTGCGCTACGGGGCCCGTCGTGCGGGCCTCCCGGGGGCCGGATTCGAACCGGCGTGATCCGCCATGCGATAGCGGCGCGTCTGCCTCTGCGCTCACGCCCGGGAGGTGCGGTGATCCTATCGGCGCCCCGGTGGCGGGCGGAAACCCTTTTCCGCCCGCCCCTCCTCTACCACCCTCCCGCCCTACCCGCCCTCAGCCCTGGCGCAGTTCCGGGAAGTCGGTGTCCCAGTACTCGTCCGGGTTGCGGTCCTCGCCGCGCTGCGCCTCGTGGGTGCGCAGCTCGACCCGGCGGATCTTGCCGGAGATGGTCTTCGGCAGGTCGCCGAACTCCAGGCGGCGGATCCGCTTGTAGGCGCTGAGCTTCTCCCGGGTGAACTTGAGGATGTCCCGGGCCAGTTCGGGGCTCGGCTCGCGCCCCTCGACCAGCAGCACGTACGCCTTGGGGACGGCCAGCCGCAGCGGGTCGGGCGAGGGGACGACGGCGGCCTCGGCGACGGCGGGGTGCTCGATCAGGACGCTCTCCAGCTCGAACGGGGAGATCCGGTAGTCGCTGGCCTTGAAGACGTCGTCGGCTCGGCCGACGTAGGTGATGTAGCCGTCGGCGTCCCGGGCGGCGACGTCGCCGGTGCGGTAGTAGCCGTCGCGCATGGCGTCGGCGGTGCGTTCGGCGTCGCCCCGGTAGCCGCGCATCAGGCCGAGCGGGCGGCGGGCCAGTTCGAGGCTGAGCTCGCCCTCGTCGGCGGGCTTGCCGTCCGCGTCGAGCAGGGCGACGTGGTAGCCGGGCAGCGGGCGTCCCATCGAGCCGGGCTTGACGGGTTGGCCGGGGCTGTTGCCGATCTGGCAGGTGGTCTCGGTCTGGCCGAAGCCGTCGCGGATGGTCAACCCCCAGGCGGCGCGGACCTGTTCGATCACCTCGGGGTTCAACGGCTCGCCGGCGCCGACGAGTTCGCGCAGCTCGGTGCGGTGCGCGGCCAGGTCGGCCTGGATCAGCATCCGCCACACGGTGGGCGGCGCGCACAGCGTGGTGACCTTGCAGCGGGTGATCACGTCGAGCAGCTGCTGGGCGTCGAACCGGCCGTAGTTGAAGACCAGGACGGTCGCCCCGGCGTTCCACGGCGCGAACAGGTTGCTCCAGGCGTGCTTGGCCCAGCCCGGCGAGGAGATGTTGAGGTGCACGTCGCCGGGGCGCAGGCCGATCCAGTACATGGTGGACAGGTGGCCGACCGGGTACGAGGCGTGGGTGTGCTCGACCAGCTTGGGCTTGGAGGTGGTGCCGGAGGTGAAGTACAGCAGCAGCGGGTCGGCGGCGAGCGTGACGCCCTCGGGGGTGAACTCCTCGGCGGCGGTGTCGACCTGCGCGTAGTCCTGCCAGCCCTCGGGGGCGGGGCCGCCGACGGCGATCCGCAGCGGCGCGCCGGGCAGTCCGGCGAACCGGTCGGCGACCTCGGCGGCGGCGATCACGGCGCGCACCTCGCCGCGCTCCAGCCGGTCGGCGAGGTCCTCGGCGGACAGCAGCAGGGTCGCCGGGATCAGCACCACGCCCAGCTTGATCGCGCCGAGCATCACCTCCCACAGCTCGCTGACGTTGCCGAGCATCACCAGCACCCGGTCGCCGCGGCCCAGGCCGAGCCCGCGCAGGTGGTTGGCGACCCGGTCGGAGCGCCGGGCCAGCTCGTCGAAGCTGTGCACCCGCTCGGTGCCGTCCGGCTCGATCACCCACAGCGCGGGCCGGTCGTTGCCGCGCGCCATCGGGTCGAAGTGGTCCAGCGCCCAGTTGAACTCGCCGAGCTCCGGCCAGGCGAACTCCCGGTACGCCGCCTCGTAGTCCTCCGCGTACCGCCACAGCACCTCGCGCGCGGCCCGGAAGTTCGCCGCCGACTCGGCCGCGCCGGGCAGCGCGCCGTCCTGCCGCTCGTGGTGCTGGACGTTCTCGGCAGGGCCCATGGCCTGACTCCTCTGTCTCTCGGTACCGACGGCCCCCATGTTTCCCCAGGCCACGGGCGTCCGGTACCCCTGCCGGGGGAGAAGTTTCCACCCGGGTAACGAATGGCTCCCCGCCCGTACCGTACGGCTCCCGGTGATCGGCAACCAGCCGCCACGTCCGGCCCCGGCCGACCGGACCGGTCCGGTCGGACCGGCCCGCTAGGGTGTGGCCCCACGGGCCCGGCGGGGTGCCGGAGCGTCCGGGGTCGGAGGAGGAACGGCATGCGGGACCGCGCCATCCGCATCGGCACCGAGGACGCCCGGGTGGAGCTCACCTACCTCGGCGGCGGCGAGTGGCGGGTGACGGCCGACTGGGCGTCCGCGCTGCGCGCCGACTTCACCACCGCCCTGGACGACCCGGAGGTCGGGGACTTCACCGCGCGGGTCCTGGCCGGCCTGCGGGCGCCGCACGCCCGGGTGTTCGACGGCCGGCTGACCGAGGGCCGCAACAACCCGCTCCACCTCACGATCGAACGCCACGGGCCGTCCCGGCTGGTCCTGCTCGCCGTCCTCACCCCGAACGGCGACGACGGGACCTGCCTGCTGCGGATGGAGTCCGGCCCGGTGGACGCGGCGGAACTCGAGGCCGCCTTCGCCGGCCTGCACCGGTCGGTCACCGGCGGCTGACGCCCCGGCCGCCGGGCGGCGGGTTCACCAGCGCGGTGCGGGGCCGTCGGGCTGCAGGAACTCCAGCCGGTTGCCGGAGTTGTCGCAGGCGTAGAACCGGCGGTGGCCGGGGAAGGCGCCGTCCCAGGTCACTTCGACACCGGCGGCGGTGAGCCGGGCGGCGAGGCCGTCGAGGTCCGCCACCCGGATGCCCGGGTGGGCCTTGCGGGCCGCCCGGAAGTCCTCTTCCACGCCCAGGTGGATCTCCAGGTCGTCGGCGCGCACCCACAGGCCGCCGCGCGCGGCCAGCACCGGCGGCTTGGCCAGTTCGGTCATGCCGAGGATCCCGACGTAGAAGGCCCGGCACGCCTCCTCGCTGCCGGGCGGGATCGAGAGCTGCACGTGGTGCAGCCCGAAGCCGGTGCCGGTCGGGCAGGCCCGGCCGTAGTCCTGCTCCGGGGCGGCCGGTCGGTTCATGGCGTCCTCCGAGATCCGCGAGCCCACGAGCCCGCGCAGGGGGGATCGGCAAGGTCCACGACCCGCCGGTCGACCGGGTCGCCGGTGGGACGGGGCTCCGGTCGGGCGGGGCTCCGGCCCCATTCTGGCCACCGGGCCGACGGTGATCAAGGGTTCGGCGTCCGGTTTCCGGACAGGGCGGACGGGCCCGGCGGCTCAGGTGCTGCCGTTCCGGTCCGCCGGCTCGCGCCAGGCTGCGACGAGGGCCCGGAAGTCCGGGAAGCGGCTGCCCGGAACGGTCTCGCCGCTGACCGTCTCGCCGTTGAGCCAGCAGATGTCGTAGCTGCCGGTCTCGGTGTCGAGCAGGCAGCACACTCCGCCGGCGGCGGCGGTGAGGTCGGTGAACACCTTCCTGACGCTGGCGGACCGCTCGAACATCCGGCTCATGTCCGAGGTGGCCGCCGTGAACTCCAGTGACGTGAAGCCCGGGTATTCCCGGGGCGAGAACCGGACGGTCAGGTAGACGTACCCGACCCGCGTCCTTCCCCGCTCGTCGGTCCCGCGGTCGTCGCGGAGGTGGAACTCGCGCACCGCGTCGTCGACGCCGATCATCAGCGAGGTGTCCAGGTCGAGCGTGCCGCCTGCGGAGCAGTCGACCGGTTCGCTCCGGAAGTGCGAGGTGAACGGTACGGTCAGCCGCTCGCCGCCCGGCAGCGTGACCGGGAGCGGCGGCGCGTTGCGGCCCCGGGGTGCGAGTTCGACCAGCCGGGCCAGTGCCCGGGCGACGTTCTGCGGGGGCACGATGACCTCGTAGCCGTAGTCCAGTCCCATGCCCGCCCCACCTCTCCCGTCCCGGGCGGGCATCCTTCCACCGCACGGACCGGTCGGCCCAACTGTTTTCCGGAGCGGCTGCAACGGCTGCAGCAGTTGTACCGACCGCACCGGCCTCGCGCGCGGCTGCAACGGGCTCCGGGGCCGGCTGTCGTGGGGTGTGGGGTTTTCCGGCGTGGCGGTTTGGGGCGGTCGGGTCGGGCGGCGATGCTGGGAAGGACGGCCTGGTGGTTGCTGCTCCGAGAGGGGATGGACGGACATGGCGACTCGGGTGACGGGCCGGGCGGCGACCGCGACGGTCGACGGCGGCGGGGTGGTGACCGGCTGGTCGGTGGCGGCCGAGCGGTTGACGGGGTTCGGGGCGGGCCGGGTGCTGGGGCGGCCGGCGGTCGAGCTGTTGGCGGGCGAGGCGCCGGTCGCCCTGCTGCGGGCGGTGGTTCGGCACGAGCCGTTCACCGGGATGCTGCGGCTGTGCCGGTCCGAGGAGGAGCCGGTGGCGGTCGAGTTGGGCGCGGTGCCGGTGCGGACGGCGCGCGGCGAGCCGGCCTGGGTGGTGTCCGCCCAGCCGCTGCGCCCGGCGGCGGCCGGGTCGGCCGGGCCGGGGCCGGTGGGGCCCGCGTTGGCGCCGGGTTCCGTGGAGGAGCGGGCCCGGCGGCGGCTGGCGCTGCTCGGCGAGGCCGCCCTGCGGATCGGCTCGACGCTGGAAGTGGAGCGCACCGCCCAGGAGTTGGCGGAGGTGACGGTCGGCGGCTTCGCCGATTTCGTCGGGGTCGACCTGCTGGATTCGGTGTTCGGGGGCGGTCCGCCGTCGAGCGCGGGGCTGGTGTTCTACCGGGTCGCCCAGCGGTCGGTGCTGCCGGGCTGTCCGGAGTCGGCGGTCGCGGCGGGGCGCGGGGACGTGATCGTCCCTGATTCGCCGATGGCCCGGGTGCTGGCCGCGGGCCGCCCACTGCGTTCGGACTACCGGGATCCGGAGATCCGTTCGTGGATCGCCCAGGAGCCCGAACGGGAGCGCCGCGCCGAGGAGTTCGGCATCCACTCGGCGCTGCTGGTGCCGTTGACCGCGCGCGGGGTGACGCTGGGCGTGGCGATCTTCCTGCGGCACCGTTCGCCGGAGCCGTTCGACGAGGACGACCTGCTGCTGGCCACCGAGTTGACGGCGCGCGCCGCGCTGTCCATCGACAACGCCCGCCAGTACACCCAGCAGCGGGA
Source organism: Kitasatospora sp. YST-16 (assembly GCF_026802215.1). Lineage (NCBI taxonomy): Bacteria > Bacillati > Actinomycetota > Actinomycetes > Kitasatosporales > Streptomycetaceae > Kitasatospora > Kitasatospora sp. YST-16. Next base: position 6,676,325 of record NZ_CP113837.1, on the reverse strand, counting down.
CACCGCACTGGCGTTGCAGCGTTCGCTGCTGCCCAGCCGGACGCCCCGGCAGGCCGCGGTCGAGGTCGCCTTCCGGTACCTGCCCGCGGGCGGCCGGGAGGGTGTCGGCGGCGACTGGTTCGACGTGATCCCGCTGTCCGGCGCCCGGGTGGCCCTGGTGGTGGGCGACGTGGTCGGCCACGGCGTGCCCGCCTCGGCGGCGATGGGGCGGCTGCGGACGGCGGTGCGCACCCTCGCCGACATCGACATGCCGCCGGACGAACTCCTCACCCACCTGGACGACTTGGTGCTCCGGGTCGACCTGGACGAGCTCCCCGAGGGCGGCACCGCCTGGGCGGGCAGCAGCGTCGGCGCGACCTGCCTGTACGCGGTGTACGACCCGGTCACCCGGACCTGTTCGCTGGCCCGGGCCGGGCACCCCGGCCCGGCCCTGGTCGGCCCGGACGGCACCGTGCTGTTCCCCGAGCTCCCGGCCGGGCCGCCGCTCGGCCTCGGCGGACTCCCGTTCGAGGCCGTCGAGTTGGAGGTCCCGGAGGGGAGCGTGCTGGCCCTGTACACCGACGGGCTGCTGCGCGCCTCCGAGCTGCGCGGCGACCCCGGGCTCGGCCTCGACCGGCTCGGCTCGGCGCTCACCGCGCCCGCCGGCTCCCTGGAGGACCTGTGCGACCAGGTGCTGTCGTCGACCCTCGGCCCGGACGCCCCGTCCGACGACGTGGCCCTGCTGCTGGCCCGCACCCAGTCCCTGCACACCCAGGACGTCGCCGACTGGGCGCTGCGCCACGACCCGTCCGAGGTGGCCCGGGCCCGCAAGCTGGCGGCCGCGAAGCTCACCGAGTGGGGGCTCGAAGAGGCGTCCTTCGTCACCGAGTTGGTGGTCAGCGAGCTGATCACCAACGCCGTCCGCTACGGCCTGCCGCCGATCGGGCTGCGGCTGATCCGGGACGGCTCGCTGCTGATCTGCGAGGTCTCCGACGGCAGCAGCACCGCCCCGCACCTGCGCCGGGCCCACAACGACGACGAGGGCGGCCGCGGCCTGCTGCTGGTCGCCCAGCTCTGCCGCAACTGGGGCACCCGGCACACTCCGCGCGGCAAGACCATCTGGGCCGAGCAGGAGTTCTGACGGCCCGTCAGTTCCCTTCGGCGGTACGGGAGTTGGTGAGGGCGTCGCGCAGCCGTCCGTCGTGGCGGGCCAGCAGGTCGGCCGCGCGGGGCGCGTCCACGTCCGCGAGCAGCAGCAGGATCGCGTCCTTGACCCGTCCGCCGGTGGCGGCCAACGCGGCGTCCACGGCGGCGGGTTCGGCCTCGGTGGCGAGGGCGACGATCCGGCGGGCCCGGGCCCGCAGCTTGTCGTTGCTCGCCCGGAGGTCGACCATCAGGTCCCCGTAGGTCTTGCCGAGCCGGACCATGGTGATCGTCGAGATCATGTTGAGCACCAGCTTCTGCGCCGTCCCGGCCTTCAACCGGGTGGAGCCGGACAGCAGTTCGGGCCCGGTGACCACCTCGATCCGGTGCTCGGCGGCGGCCCCCAGCGCGGAGCCCCGGTTGCCGGCCAGCGCGACGGTGAGCGCCCCGAGCGCCCGGGCGTGCTCGACGGCGGCCAGCGCGTACGGGGTGCGGCCGGAGGCGGAGACGCCGACCACGGTGTCGGCGGCGCCCAGGCCCAGCGCGTCCAGGTCGGCGACGGCGGCGGCCCGGCCGTCCTCGGCGCCCTCGACGGCGGCGGTGACCGCGCCGGGGCCGCCCGCGATCAGCCCGACCACCTGCCCGGGCGCGGTACCGAACGTCGGCGGGCACTCCCCCGCGTCCAGCACGCCCAGCCGCCCGGCCGTCCCCGCCCCGGCGTACACCAGCCGCCCGCCGCGCCGCATCCGTTCGGCGATCGCGTCCACGGCCGCCGCGATCGCGGGCAGTTCCTCCGCGACCGCCTCCGGTACCGTCCGGTCCTCGGCGTTCATCAGCCGGGCCAGTTCCACCGTCGGCAGCAGGTCGATCCCGGCGCCCCCGTCCCGCCGCGCCTCGGTCACCAGCCGGTCCAGTCCCTCCGGCTCGTCCAGCCCCTCCGGTTCGCCGGGCTCGTCGGGCTCGTCGGGCAGGGGCTGCTGCGTCATCGGGGTGTCGGCCACGGCCCCCACCCTAAGCGCCTCGGGCAGGCCCAGGGCGGGGCGGCCCAGCAGGGCGGTCAGGGCGTGGCGCTGGCGGGCGGTCAGGTCGGGGACGAAGACGGCGGCCGCGGCGGCCGTCCGCTCGCAGAGCCGGGCCACCTCGCGGGCCTTGCCGCCGCTCAGCAGGGTCCGCTCCGAGTGCGGCAGCCCCATCTTGCGCGCCCCGCCCGCCGAGACGCCCCGCCGCTGCACCGCCCGGGCCACCACGCGGGCGCCCCGGGCGGTCAGCGCGGCGGCCGCGGCGTCCATCAGCGCCTCGAAGTCCCGCTGCTTGGCGGAGAAGTGCCCGACCAGCACCACCTCGGCCCCCGCCACCACGAACCCGCCCCGCGGCGCGCCCGCGCCCCCGGCCCGCCCCCGCCGGGGCGGCCGCCGATCAGGTCTACGGGGCCGGTGCACGGGGTCCAGGCTACGGGGCCGGTGCACGGGGACCGGGCTACGGGGACGCCGTGGCGGGGGCGGGGCCGACCGGGGCGCGATGCGAACGGGCTTGCGGGGGGCGGGGGTTGTTCTCCGGCAGTTGACCCCGGCATGGTGGCTTCGTTGCCGCCGGGGTGGATACGCTGCGGGTGGGTGCGGGACCGGCGGGACCGGGATGGCGGGCCGGGCCTTTCGACTCGGGGGTTCTCATGGCGCGGCGCGTCGTCCGTGCGGTGGTGCTGTTGGCCGTCGCGGTGTTGTTCCCGGCGCTGTCCGCCGTCGGGTCGGCCTCGGCCGACCCGGGTGGCGGCCAGGGGGCCGGGCCCGGGAACGGGTACCTGGTGACCGGGATCTCCGGGGTCCCGTCGCGGGTGGCGGGCGGGGGCGGGTTCACGGCGGTCGTCACGGTCGCTTCGACGTCGCACTACCGGCTGCTGGTGGACTCGCTGTTCCTGCGGGTGTCCGACCTGGACGACCCGTCCGGGCCGCAGGACGGCGTCTCGGTCGAGTGGCAGGACCCGGCCACCGGTGACTGGCGGCCCTCCGACACGCACAGCGGGACGGGGTGGGGCCTGGCGCCGGCCCGGCCGTTCGCCGTCGAGCCGCGCGGGACGCTGACCTTCCAGGCCCGGATCGGGCTGGACGCCGCGCTGCCCGGCGGCCGGTACGCGGTGGGGACGAACGGGGTGGCCGGCTACCGGCTGGTCGACGCCGCGGGGCGCGACGTGGGCCTGCTGGAGGGGCGCAGCCAGCCGCAGGCGGTGTTCCGCTACGCCGGTCCGTCGCCTTCCCCTTCTCCTTCCCCGTCGCCCTCGCCCTCCCCGTCCGGTTCCGCGTCCGCGTCCAGGTCCGCGACCTCGAGCGCTTCGGCGTCCGCCCCGGTGTCGCCCGATCCGGTGGTGGCGGCGCTGCCGTCCCCGGCGGGGTCGTCGGCCGGTGCCGACGAGGGGACGGGGACGCCGTCGCCCGCCGCCGGCTCGGACCCGCCCGTTCCGGCCGGTTCGCCGGCCGCGCTCTCCGCGCCAGCGGGTCCGGGCGAGGGCGAGGGCGAGGGCGCGGGGGCCGGGGAGCTGGACGCTGCGGGGCGGCGGCCGGTCGGGGTGACGCTGGTGCTGGGGCTGGTGTCGATCGCGGCCGGTTTCGGGCTGGGCGCGGTCTCGCTGCTGTTCCGGCGCCAGGACGTCCACCGGTAGGAGCCCGCCACCGGTAGGAATCCGCCACCGGTAGGAGCCCGCCACCGGTAGGAATCCGCCACCGGTAGGAGCCCGCCATCGGCCAGGACCGAACCGTCCGGTTTGGCGGGGGCCCGGGCCGGGCGTAGGCTGCGAACCGGGCCGAACCGAACCGTTCGGTTCTGGATCCTGCGCACTGGAGGCTTCTCATGCAGCAACGGACACTCGGCAGCCGGGGCCTGACCGTCTCCGCGATCGGCTACGGCGCGATGGGCCTGACCATGGCGTACGGGCCGGGCGACGAGCGGGCCGGTGTCGCGGCGCTGCGGCGGGCGTACGAGCTGGGCGTGACCTTCTTCGACACCGCGGAGCTGTACAACTGGGGCACCGGTTCGAACGAGGAGCTGGTGGGCCGGGCGGTGCGGGGCTTCCGCGACGAGGTGGTGCTGGCCACCAAGTTCGGCTTCGCCCGCACCGAGCGGGGCTTCGGCTTCGACAGCCGCCCGGAGAACATCCGCAAGGTCGCCGAGAACAGCCTGCGCGCCCTGGGCACCGACCGGCTGGACGTGTTCTACCAGCACCGGGTGGACCCGGCCGTCCCGATCGAGGAGGTGGCCGGCACCGTCAAGGAGCTGATCGAGGCAGGCAAGGTCGGCCACTTCGGGCTGAGCGAGGCGGGCCCGGAGACGGTCCGGCGCGCGCACGCCGTCCAGCCGGTGTCGGTCCTGCAGACCGAGTACTCGCTGTTCGAACGGGACGCCGAGCAGCTCTTCCCGACCCTGGACGAGCTGGGCATCGGCTTCGTCGCGTACTCGCCGCTCGGCCGCGGCTTCCTCACCGGCGCCACCAAACCGGCCGGCCAGTACGACCCGAGCGACATGCGCAACCACGACCCGCGCTGGCAGCCCGGCGCCTACGAGCAGAACCTGGCCGCGGTGGCCCGCCTGCGCGAACTCGCCACCGAGAAGGGCGCCACCCTCCCCCAGCTCGCCCTGGCCTGGCTGCTCGCCCGCGGCGAGCACATCGTCCCGATCCCCGGCACCCGCAGCGCCACCCGGATGTCCGAGAACGCCCGCGCCGCCTGGCTCACCCTCGACGCCGACGACCTCGCCGCCGTCGACGCCGTCCTCCCCACCGGCGGCTTCGGCGCCCGCTACCAGGAGGGCAGCCTCCCCGCCTGGACCTGACGCCCCCCCTTGTCCCGGAGCGACCCTGACGGGGCATCAGGGTTCTCCCCGATGGGCGGGGCGGGCGGGCTCTGCCACACTCGCGCCATGGGCATTCGGGGGAACGCGCCCGCCGGTGGCGGCGTCGTGCGGGCCGGGGGCCCGGCGGCCGGCCTGCCGCGCTTCGCGGTCGGGCCGGTGCTGGGGATCGCGGCCGCGGTGGTGGCGGTGGAGGCCGCCCTGGCGGGGCGGTACGGGTTCCACCGCGACGAGCTGTACTTCCTGGCGGCGGGGCGGCACTTGGCGTGGGGGTACGTCGACCAGCCGCCGCTGACACCGCTGTTGGCGCGGCTGTCCACGGCGGTGTTCGGTACCGGTCCGGCCGGGCTGCGGGCGGTCGCGGTGCTGCTGTGCGGGGCGACGGTGGCGCTGGTCGCCTTCGCCGCACGGGAGTTGGGGGCACGGCGGGCCGGGCAGGCGCTGGCGGCGGCCGGGGCGGCGGTGTCGGCGATGGTGCTGGCGCTCGGGCACATGCTGAGCACGGCGAGCTTCGACCTGTTCGTCTGGACGGTGCTCGGCGTGCTGGTGCTGCGCCTGCTGCGCACCGGCGACCGGCGCTGGTGGCCGGTGATCGGCGCGGTGACCGGGGTCGCGCTGCTGAACAAGGACCTGGTGCTGCTGCTGGCCGTCGCACTGCTGCCCGCGATCGCCCTCGCCGGGCCGGGCCCGGGCGACGGCGGGCCCGGGCCGCGGGCGGTGCTGCGCGGCCGGTGGCTGCCGGCCGGGGCGCTGCTGGCGCTGCTGGTGGCAGCACCCAACCTGTACTGGGAGGCGGTGCACGGCTGGCCGCAGCTCACCGTCGCCTCGGGCATCAGCGACCAGGACGGCCTGACCAACCGGCTGACCTTCGTCCCGATGCAGCTGGTCTACCTCTCCCCCGTGCTGATCCCGATCTGGCTGGCCGGGTTCCGCCGCCTGCGCGAGGACGAACGGGTGCGCTGGGCCCGGCCGTTGGGGTATGCGTACCTGGTGCTGTGCGGGCTGGTGCTGCTGCTCGGCGGCAAGCCGTACTACGCGCTGCCGCCGCTGCTGCTGGTGCTGGCGGCCGGGTGCGGGCCCGTCGCGGAGCGCTGGTGGGCGTCCGCGGGCACTGGCAGTGGTGGGGACGGTGGCGGGACGCGGCGCGGTCGGGTCCGGCTGGTGGGGCTGCTGCTGGTCGCGGCGCTGGTCAACTCGCTGATCACGCTGCCGGTGCTGCCCGCCGGCCGGTTGGCGGCCGTCTCCTGGATCTATCCGGAGTCGGCCGAACAGGTGGGCTGGCCCGAGCTGGTGGCGGCGGTCGGCGCGGGGTGGGCGCAGGTCCCTCCGGAGCAGCGCGGGCGGGCGGTGGTGTTCGCCACCGACTACGGCGAGGCGGGGGCGCTGGTGCACTACGGCGACCGCTACGGCCTGCCCGCCACGTACTCGGGCCACATGTCCTTCTACGACTGGGGCCCGCCGCCGGACTCCGCGACCGGCCCCGTTCTGCTGGTCCACCCGGAGCCGTACCCGCAGGTCGAACGGGCCTTCACCGGCTGCCGGCAGGTCGCCGTGGTGGACAACGGCCGGGGCGTGGCCAACGAGGAGCAGCACGCGCCGGTGCTGCTCTGCACCGGGGCGGCCGCCCCGTGGTCACGACTGTGGCCCCGGCTGCGGCACTTCTACTGATCCGCTGATCCGCCCTGCCGTCAGCGCTCCCGGTCCGCGCCTGCCTCCGCGTCCGTGTCCGTGTCCGTCTCCGTGCCCGGGAGCCTGCGCAGTTCGGTGTCGGTGATGCCGCCGGGGCACTCGCGGTCGCGTCCCCAGCCGGCCAGGTCGGCGCCGGCCCGGTAGGCGGATTCGAGGAACTCCAGGGCGGTGGCCCACGGGTCGGTGGCGGTGCGCACCTCGTCGTACGTCAGCAGGGCGAGGTGGCTGCCCCGGTTCGGGATCCAGCGGGCGGCGGCGGGGTGCAGCGGGCGGGTGTCGAGGCCGGCCGGTTCGGGGGCGGTGTAGGAGTAGAAGGCGGGGGCGGGGACGTTGTCGTCGCCGAACCAGAAGCCGGCGCTGATGACCTCGCGGGAGTACGCCTCGCGGGTGACCGGGTCGGCGGCGGGCTGGGGGACCTCGCGGTCGGAGAAGCGGGTGACGGCGAGGTCGAAGGTGTGCCAGAAGTGGTGGACGGGGCTGGTCTTGCCCGCGTACCCGGCGGCGTACTCCTCCAGCAGCAGGGCGACCTGGCTGAGGACGTGCCAGTAGGTGGTGACGGCGGCCGGGTCGTAGCTGCGGTGCTCGTGGTCGTCGGCGAACGGGCGGTGCGCGTCGGGCAGGTCGTAGGGGTAGGGGTGGTCGGGGAGCACGTCGATGTCGAGGTGGACCAGGGCGCGCAGGGTGTCGCGGTAGAAGTCGGCGACGGAGCGGCCGGTGAGCGGGAAGGAGTCCTCGGCGCCGTCGAGGGTGCGCACGTACAGGCGGTGGTCGGTGAAGTCGAAGTCGACGGTGAACGCGTCGCCGCCGCGGGTCGGGCCGGTGGGGCGGGTGGTGATGCCGCGTCCGGTCAGGTGGAAGGGGACGTTCCACCAGTGGTTGCGGCGGGTGCTGCCGGCCAGCCGGATCTTGCCGACGACCTGGGCGAAACGGTGCAGTGTCTCCTTGGTGTCCCGCCACGACTCCAGCGGCAGGGGCGGGAACAGCTCCATGGTGCACTCCGGCATGAGAGGAAGGGGGATCGCTGCCCATCCTCACCGCCCCGCCCCACCCCCGACGCCACGACGCGCCCGGACCGGAACCCGGCTGCTCCGTCCGGACGACTCCGGCCCGTTCAGTCGCGGCCGGTGCCGGTGGCGTGCGGGAGGACGTAGCGCTGGGGGGCCATGGCGGTGTCGTGGCCGGGGAGGGCGGTCATGACGGCGGTGTGGGCCTGGGCGGGGGTGAGGGGGGTGGGGCCGGGGTCGATGGTGGCTCTCAACTCGTCGTGTTCCCAGGTGACTTCGATGTCGCGGGCGGTGGGGAGGGCGGTGCGGAGCAGGTCGGCGACGGCGTCCAGGTCGATCCAGTTGGTGCCGACCCGCTGCCAGCGGGCCTTGTCGCGGCGGGCGGTGGGCAGGCCGCTGAGGGGGGCGATCTCGCTGTCGGGGCCGAGGGTGACGTTGCGGGTGCCGGCGAGGTCGAGCAGGCGGAGCAGGGCGTGGGCGAAGAGTTCGGTCTCTTCGCGGTCGAGGACGTCGGGGTGGGTGTGCAGGGTGAACTCGAGGCAGCCGGCGGTGCGCCAGATGTTGAGCATCAGCCGGGTGGGGGTGGGTTCGGCGGGGTACCAGGCGAGGTCGGGTTCGGTGGGCGGGAGCGGGCGGGCGGCGGCGATCTCGGCGGGGACGGTGGCGCTGAGGTCGTTGACCACGACGTGCCGGGCGAACCGGGCGCCGCGGCGGACGGCGACGTCCTCGATGAGCTGCCAGATCCGTTCGGCGTCGAAGGTGGCGTGCCAGTAGCCGGAGAGGGCGTGGGCCTGGGTGCGGGCGATCAGGGTGTCCAGGTCGGGGCAGTCGGTGTCGACGGCGAGCAGGGCGTCCTGGGCGAGGGTGCCGATGTGGTCGGCGAGGCCGGGGCGGTGGCGGTTGGCGGAGAGGGCGGCCATCACCACGGTGGAGCGGGCCGCCCGGTGGGCGGCGAGGACGGCGTAACAGGCCAGCAGGACGGCCGAGTTGGAGGCGCCGGTGCGGGTGGCGGCGCGTTCCAGGGCGGCGGCGCCGGCGGTGGAGCGGACGCCGAGGGTGGGCAGCAGGGTGTCGTTGGGGCCGATCCGGTCGTCGGCGAACACCGAGGTGGGCCGGTCGGCGAGGATGTGCTCCCAGTGCCGCAGGGCGGCCTTGGTGCGGCGCTGCCCGGAGACGGACTGCTCCTGTTCGGCGACGTCGACGGGGGTGGGCGCGGTGGGCGGGGGCAGGGTGCCGCCGGCGGCCAGGGTCAGCCACTCCTGGAACAGCAACCCGGTGGCGACACCGTCGAGTTGGGCGTGGCAGATGACCACGGCGAGCAGCACGGGCGCGCCGTCCCGGGTGAGCAGGGCGAACCGGAGCGGGAACTCGGCGGCCAGGTCGAACGCCTGCCGCCGCCCGTCCCAGCAGTACGCCTCGGCCCGGGCGGCCGGGTCCTCGCCGTCCGCGAGCGCGATCACCTGGACGGTGAACTCCCCTGCGGCACGGACGCGTTGGCGCTCGGGGTGGCGGTCGGCGGGGCCGGGGAAGACGGTGCGCAGCGCGGCGTGCCGCTCGGCGAGGGTGCGCAACGCATCGAGGCAGGCCGGGAGTTCGGCGCCGGGCGGGACGCTCCAGGTGGCCTGCTTGTTCATGTGCGAGGGTTCGTCGTGGCGCAGGCAGCGGATCATGTTGTCCTGGCCGAGGGTGAGCGGGCCCTCGGCCTCGGGCGCGGTGGAGCGGTAGTGCAGGGTGAGGGTGGTGTGCTCCGGGGTGTTCCCGGCTGGTGCGGCTGACACGGTGTCAGTCTCCGTTCAGGGCGGTGCCGATGTGCGGGGGCCAGTCGACGGGGCGGGGGCCGTGGGCGTGCAGCAGGGCGAGGGCGATCCGGTCGAGGCCGAAGGCGGTGCAGGCGGTGTGGCCGGTGGCGCCGTCGGCGGTGAAGTCGAAGGCCTCGCCGAAGTGGTCCTTGTGGATGTTGGCGGAGGCGATCGCCTGGGGCAGGCCGTCGGCCACCGGGACGCGCAGCTCGAACTTCAACTCCTGGGCGCGCTGGGCGGCTTGGTAGAGCTTGCGGCCGCCACCGAAGAACGGGTCGTCGGCGAGTTCGACCGAGGGCTTCAGGCCGAGGCCCTCCAGCCAGTCGGCGACCCGCCGCAGCCAGTGCTCGCGCCACTCCTGGCAGTGCGCGGGGGTGCCGGCGGTGACGAGTTCGGCCATCTTGAAGCTGCGCAGCCGGCCGGGTTCGGCGGTGGCCTCCTGCCGGAAGCACTGCGCCTCGACGCTGTAGCGGACGGGCGCGGCGAGGTCCTGCCCGGTCAGGGTGGCGTAGACGGGGTAGCAGGCGGCGGGCAGCAGGACCAGGTCGGTGATCTCCTGCCTGGCGTGCCAGGGGCCGGACTCGGCGATCAGCGGGGCGAGGCCGCGCCATTCGGAGGCGCTGCCGGTGTAGCTGTGCACGGTGCCGAGCAGGTGCGGGAAGGAGGCGGCGAAGCCGGCCCGTTCGATGGTGGCGCGGGAGATCACCGGCGGGACGACCAGCCGTTCGAAGGGCTCGTCGGCGGCCAGCCGGGCGATCGACTCGCGCAGCGCGCCGAGCAGCTTCTCGTAGGCGGCGGGCTGGAGTTGGACGCCGGGCGCGGCGGTGGGCAGCGGGGTGGCGTCGTCGGGGTGGCGGGTGCTCATGGCTCTGCCTCGGTCAGGGTCGGGGCCGGTGGTCGGCGGCAGCGGCGGGGGCGAGGGCGCGGGGTGGCGTGGGAACGGCGGCGGGCCCGGCTGTGGGACCGGCTGTGGGCCCGGCCGGGCGGCGGTCACGGGGCGGGTTCCGCGGGTGCCCAGTGGGCGAGGTCGAGACGGCCGGTCTCCGGTTCGTGGTCGGCGAGCGCGAGGGGGCGGCCGGCCAGTCCGGGGTCGGCGAGGGCCGCGCCGAGGGCGGCCCAGCCGCCGGTGTACGGGTTGCCGGGGCGGGCGGTGCGGGTCCGCGGGCCGGGCGGCGGCGTGGCGGCGGCCAGGCCGGGGCCGAGCAGCAGCACCGTGTCGGCGGGCAGTTCGGCGCACAACTCCCTGAGTGCGACGTCGACTTGACGGTCCGTCAGGTCCGGTGTGCTGTGCAGTTCCCGCAGCGCGCGGCCGGGCGTTCCGGCCTCCGGGTCCGCTTCCCAGAGCAGGGCGGCGGCGGAGTGCCGGTCGGGGAGCCGGGCGGGCCGGTGCGGGCGGTGGTGCAGGTCGGCCTGTTCGACGGCGATCAGCAGGGCGCGCCGGGCCCCGGCGGTGCGGGCGTACGCGTCGGCGATCCGCAGCGCGCTGAACCCGGCGCCGGCGCCCTCGTCGCAGAGCGCGAAGGACAGCGGCGCGCCCGGGCAGACCCCGGCGAGGTGCAGGGCCACGGCCTGTCCGGGGCGGACGTCGGGCGTGGCGTACACCAGCAGCAGCAGGTCGACCGGGCGGGCCGGGTCGGTCAGGGCGTCGATGGCGCGTTCGGCCAGCGCGGCGTACGACTGCCCGCGGGCCCCGGCCAGCGCGTCCTCGTCGAGCTGCACGCCGTACGGGCGGGACAGGTCGGCGGTGAAGGTGCGCAGGTCGGGGTCGGCGGCGAGCGGGGAGTGGCCGGGCAGGTCGAGGGCGTGGGCGGCGGTCAGGCGCAGCGGGGAGGCGGCGCGCGACAGGGTGGTGGCGGGGAGCGGTCCGCGGACGCGCACGGTCGTCAGTCCTCGGCGATGACGTGTCCGGCGACGAAGCCCGCCAGGGTGCCGACCGAGCGCAGGTCGTCCTGGTCGATGCCCTCGACGTCGATCTGCACGTCGAGGTGGTCCTCGAGTTCGAGGATGAGTTCCAGGGTGGCGGCGGAGGTCAGGCCGACCTCGTCGAACAGGCAGGCGTTCTCGCCGATCTCGGGCAGGTCGCGCTTGAGCACCCGGGGCAGCAGCTGCAGGATCCCGTCGAGGGCGCGGCCGCGCAGCTCGGGGTCCACGTCGGCGGCGGTGCCGGTGGCGTCCGGGGCGTCCGGGGCGTCCGGGGCGTCCGGGCTGTCGGCGAGGGCTACCGCGCCGGTGGCGGTGTTTTCGGGCAGGGCGAGGTCGGTGGCGGAGTCGGTCATGGCGATCCCCTGATCTGGCCGGCACTCCGGCGGCGTGGCCGGGTGCGGGCGGGTGGACTGGGTGGCGTGGGCGCGCGGCAGCGTCGGCGCGCGGTGCAGCCGGGCCCCGGCGGACGTCCGGCCGCCCCCGGTGTGCGGAGGGCGGGACGGGTCAGTGCTGGAGCACCATGGCGGCGAAGGTCGCGCCGATCCCGGACGCGGCGACCAGGTAGCGGTCGCCGCGGCGGAGCAGGCCGCGGGTGGTGGCGGTGTGGTGGTTGAGCAGGATGTCGGCGGCGAAGCTGTGCCCCACCGCCGGGACGTTGTCCAGCACCACGCGTTCGGGCGGGTACCCGGTCCGGCGGCAGATCCGTTTCCAGGAGATCTGGTTGACGTTGTGCGGCAGCAGCAGCCGGATCGAGTCCCAGCTCTCGCCGGCCTCCTCCAGTGCGGCTTCCATCACGGCCGTCATCAGTTCCGGGTAGCTGCGCTGGTACTCCAGCATCAGCTCCGGGTCCTCGGCGAGCCGCCCGTCGAACTCGCCGTGCTGGTCGACCGCGTAGGACAGCACGCGGTCGCGTTCGCCTCCGGCCCGCACCAGGCAGGCCGCCGCCCCTTCGCCGAACAGGGCGGTGTCCGGGACGATGCGGGCGTCCCGGGTGAAGGTCTTCTCGCCCGCCAGGATCAGCGCCGTCGCCGCGGGGTCCGGGTCTGCCGCCAGCAGCCGGCCGGCCACGTCCAGGGCCAGCAGCGAGCCGGCGCAGGCGTGGTGGGTGATGGTGAGGGCACGGGCGTGCGTCAGCCCCAGACGGCCGAGCGCGTCGTGCAGCGGGTTGTGCGGGTAGGGTGCCGCGATCGGCAGGCTGCGCGCGTGCAGCACGTACTTCACGCGGTGTTCGTTGCCGCGCAGCGGGGCCAGGGCCTTCGCTGCGGCGGTGAGCAGGTCGGTCAGGTCTCCGTCGGGGTCCACCCTGACCTGGTCCAGGCCGTGGAACCGGCGGAACAAGCTGATCTGACGTCCTGTCAGTCCCAGGCGCTCCCCGACCAGTTCGATCGGTTCGGCGACGGGCGGCAGGTGGACGGCGACTGCCTCCAGAGCGGTCACGCGGGCTAGTATTCCGTCGCCTCACCGGCCCGCACAAGAGATCGCCGACGCTTCCTTCCCGGGATCCCCCTGTGGTCTGTACCACTCCTCCCTCGTTTGCACACGACTCGTGCGGGATTTCCGCTGGTGCCGCCCGAACCTCCGCCGATTCCGGCCCGCCCGGGGCCGGTTGACGACCCGTCGCGCCCTGTCCGCGCGCTCACGACCCGTCTCGCCCGGTGCGCGTGCACCGTGCGCGCACACCGGCTCCGTTTCCGTTTCCGCCTCCGAGGAGAACCGCCGATGTCCGCTCCCGCCGTTCCGCTGCGCCTGCTGATCGTGGTGCCCCCGCTGGCCGGGCACCTGCTGCCGGCCCGGGCGCTGGCCCTGGCCTGGGCCGCGCGCGGGCACGAGGTGTCCTGGGTGGGGCCGGAGCCGGCGCTGCGGCCGGTGCTCGGGCCGGACGCGGTGGTGCATCCGACCGGCGCCCGGCTGTTCCGCGAGCAGGCGGTGGGCGGGGCGGCGGCGGTGCGCTCGCTCTGGGAGGGCTTCGTGGTGCCGCACACCCGGTTCACCCTGGGCACGGTGCGGCGGGCCGTCGCGCAGTGGCGGCCGGACGTGGTGCTGGTCGACCAGCACAGCCCGGCGGGCGCGCTGGCCGCGCACGGCGCGGGCGTGCCGTGGGCGAGCTTCGCCCCGTCCTCGCTGGAGATCGGCGACCCGTTGGACGGCAGCGGTGGCGACAACGGCGGCGGCGGGCTGGCCGGTTGGCGGGACGGGGTGCTGCGCGGCCTGTGGGAGCGGGCCGGGCTGCCCGCCGGGCAGTACACCGATCCGCGCTTCTCCCCCGGCCTGGTGGTGGCCACCGGCAGCGCCGCCCTGCTCGGCCTGGACGCCGCGGCCGTCCCGGCAACGTACGCGCTGGTCGGTCCGCTGCTCGCGGAGCGGCCCGAACCGCCGTTCCCGTGGGAGCGGTTGGACCCGGCGCGGCGCCGGGTGCTGGTCACCATGGGGACGCTGTCCGCCGAGGTGGCGGGCGGTTTCCTGGACCGGGTGGCGGCCGCGCTGGCCGAACTCCCGGACGTGCAGGCGGTGGTGGCCGCCCCCGGGGAGGCCGCGCTGCCGCCGGGCGCGATCGGGTGCGCGCGCGTTCCGGTGCTGGAACTGCTTGAGCGCGGGGCGGTGGACGCCGTACTGTGCCACGGCGGGATGAACACCGTGGGCGAGTCCCTCGTCCACGGCAGGCCGTTGGTCCTCGCCCCGATCCGGCACGACCAGCCGGTGACCGCCGGACGGCTGGCCGCACTGGGTGCGGCCGTCCGGGTCGACTTCGCCACCGCCACCTCCGACCAGCTGCGTGCGGCGCTGCGCGCCGTCCTCGACCGGCCCGGGTACCGGGACGCGGCCGCGCTGCTGGGCCGTCAACTGCGGGCCGGGGGCGGGGCGGTGGCGGCCGCCGAGCGGCTGGAGCGGTTCGCGCGCGCACCGCACCGGACCGGTCCCGCCTGATGGTCCAGACCATTGTCGGCGGGCCGGGTCGGGCCCTAGGGTCTGCTCCGGCGTCCCCCGCCCCTCCCCTCCCCCGAAGCTCTCCCGAGCACCCGACCGCACCCGACCGCACGCGTGCACACCCGACCGCACCCGACCGCACGCGTGCACACCCATTCGCACCCACCGACCACAGGAGTCCGGGTTGATCGTGACCAAGGGGCTGCGCAAGTCCTTCCAGCCCCGCCGCGGCGCCGCCGCCGTCGACGCGGTGCGCGGCATCGACCTGAACGTCGCGGAGGGCGAGATCTACGGCCTCCTCGGCCCGAACGGCGCAGGCAAGACCACCACGCTGCGCATGCTCGCCACCCTGCTCGTCCCCGACGGCGGCGCGGCCACCGTGGCCGGCGCCGACCTGCGCGCCGAGCCCGGCGAGGTCCGCCGCCGGATCGGCTACGTCGCCCAGGGCGGCGGCACCACCGACCAGGCCACCGCCCGCGAGGAACTCGTCCTGCAGGCCCGGATGTACGGCGTCCGCAAGGCCGAGGCCGTGCAGCGCGCCGAACAGGGCCTGGCCGCCTTCGACCTGACCGAGTTCGGCGACCGGGTCTGCAAGACGTACTCGGGCGGCCAGCGCCGCCGCCTCGACCTGGCGCTCGGCGTCGTCCACCGGCCCGGCGTGCTGTTCCTGGACGAGCCGACCGTCGGGCTCGACCCGCGCAGCCGCGCCCAGGTGTGGGCCGAGGTCCGCCGCCTGCGCGAGCAGGGCATGACGGTGCTGCTGACCACCCACTACCTGGACGAGGCCGACGCCCTGTGCGACCGGATCGGCATCGTCGACAACGGCGGCATCGTCACCGAGGGCACCCCCGAGGAGCTCAAGCGGAAGATCTCCGGCGACTCCGTCACCATCGGCCTGCCCGACGCCGGGGCCACCGACCGCGCCGAGCGCGAGCTGGCCGAACTCCCCTGCGTGCAGCGCCTGGAGGCACTGCCGGACGGGGACGGGCTGCGCCTGCACGTGGACTCCGCGGCCACCGCGATCCCGCAGCTGCTGCGCACCCTGGCCGCGGCCGGCCTGGAGCCGGAGCACGTCCAGTTGCAGCGCCCCAGCCTGGACGACGTGTTCCTGGCCCTGACCGGCCGCGCGCTGGTCCACAGCAGCTGACCCCCGTCCCCCGTCCGGCACCGAAGCCCCCGAAGCCACCGAAGCCCCCGAGGTCCCCGTGAAGCTCGCCCGCGACACCTGGCTGGTCTACCAGCGCCAACTCCTCCTGATGGCCCGCTCCCCCGTGTGGATCGCCGTCGGTCTGCTCCAACCCCTGTGCTACCTGCTGCTGTTCGCCCCGCTGCTGACCTCCGCGCTGGCCGCGTCCGGCGCGCACGGCACCGCCGACGCCTACCGGATCTACGTGCCCGGGCTGCTGTCCGCGCTGGCGCTGATGGGCGGCCTGTTCACCGGTTTCACCCTGCTCGGCGAGCTGCACGCGGGCGTCATCGAGCGGTCCCGGGTGACGCCGGTCAGCCGGGTCGCCCTGCTGCTGGGCCGGGCGCTGCGGGAGACCACCGCGCTGCTGATCCAGTCGGTGCTGATCGCCGTGCTGGCGATCCCGTTCGGCCTGACCGTGGGCCTGGCCGACCTGCTGCTGGCGCTGGCGATGCTGGCGCTGATGGCCCTGATGGCGTCCTCGGTCTCCTACGGGCTGGCCCTGCTGGTGCCCACCGACGCGGCGCTGGGCCCGGTGGTCAACACCATCGCGCAGCCGCTGGCGCTGCTCTCCGGCACCCTGCTGCCGATCGCGCTGGCCCCGGTCTGGCTGCGCACCGCCGCGTCCTGGAACCCCTGCTACTGGGCGGTGGAGGGCATGCGCGCCCTGTTCGCCGGGCACCTGGACGCCCCCGAGGTGTGGCGCGGCCTGCTGCTGACGGCGCTGCTGATGGCCGTCGCGGTGGCCTGGTCGGCGCGGCTGTTCGCCCAGCGGATCCGCTGACGGCAGGCACGGCCGAGCGGGGCCCGGCGGCAGGCGTGCCGGGCCCCGCTCGGTGCTGTCCGGGTCAGCCCGCCGGGAGCTGCTCCTTGACGAAGGCGGCCAACCGCCGCACCCCGTCCGCGATCTGATTCGGCGTCAGGTAGGAGCAGGAGAGCCGCAGTTGGTACTCTCCACCGCCCCCGGGGTGGAAGCCGTCCATCGGCGTCCACAGCACGCCGTGCTTGCGGGCGCACGCGTCGAGGGCCCGGGCGTCGGCCCGGAACGGCACCGTGACGACGGCGAAGAAGCCGCCGTCGGGGTGGTTCCAGGAGACGCCGGGGACGTCCCGGAAGGCGGTCTCCAGCTCGGCCAGCAGGGTGTCCATGTTGCGGGCGTAGAAGCGCCGGGCGGGCTCGTTGGCGTCCCGCAGGCGCAGTCCGCCGTCCAGCAGCATGCCGCCGATGACGGCCTGGCTGAGCGCCGAGGTGTTGACGGTGGTCATGCTCTTGAGCTTGGCGAGCTCGTCGGCGAGCAGGCCCTCGCGGCCGTCCGGGGCGGCCACCCGCTGGTCGGCGACCACGTAGCCGACCCGGGCGCCGGGGAAGCAGGTCTTGGCGAAGGAGCCGAGGTAGACCACGTTGCCGCGGTCGCCGTCCAGGGCCTTGAGGGTGGGGCGGGGGTCGGCGGTGCGGCCGAAGAAGCCGTACGGGTTGTCCTCGATCAGCAGGACGCCGGTCTCCTCGGCCACCGCCAGCAGCCGGCGGCGGGCCGGCTCGTCCAGGCTGGCGCCGCTGGGGTTGGCGAAGTCGGGGACGACGTAGCAGGCCCGGGGGCGTTTCCCGGCGGCGCGCAGGTCGCGGACGGCCGCGGCCAGCGCCTCGGGGTCGAGTCCGCTGTCGCGTCCGGCCTCCGGGACGGGGTGCACGGTGAGGTCGAGCAGCCGGGCGGCGCCGGTGACGCCGACGTAGCAGGGCGCGGAGACCAGCAGCACGTCGTCCGGCCCGGCGCACAGGGCGCGCAGCACCAGCAGCATGCCCTCCTGGGCGCCGACGGTGACCACCAGCGCCTCGGGGTCGGCGTCGATGCCCTCGTCGGCGGCCAGGGCGCGGGCGATCAGCGGGGCGATCAGGCCCTTGGTGCGCCCGTACTGGAACACCTCCTGGCGGACCTGGCTCTCGGTCAGGCCGCGTTCCTCGCGCAGGTGGCGCAGGTAGGTGTCCAGGTGTTTCGGGATGTCGGCCGGGTCGAAGAACTCCTCGTGCGGGCGGCCGGGGGCGAAGGAGACCGCCTCGGGGTAGCGGCCGGTGACCTCGTTGAGGAAGGTCATCGCGTCCAGTAGCGGGTCGGCCAGCGAGCCGTGCAGGTCGGCGAGGTGCAGCACCCGGGTCACCGCTGCTGCTCCGCGGCCCGGTAGGCGGCCAGTAGCCGTTCGGCGGCGAAGAGTTGGGCCGCTCGGCCGTCGTCCAGCACGCCGGGCATGGCGAAGAAGCCGTGCGGCATGCCGTCGTAGCGGCGCAGTTCGACCGGGACGCCCGCGGCGCGCAGGGCTTCGGCGTACTGCTCGCCCTCCTCGCGCAGCGGGTCGTACTCGGCGGTGAGCACGGTGGCGGGCGGCAGGCCGGCCAGCGAGGGGGCGCGCAGCGGGGAGGCCAGCGGGTTCGCGCCGTCGGCCGGGTCGGCCAGGTAGTGGTCCCAGTACCAGGCCACCGAGTGCCGGTTGAACAGCGCCGGGTCGTCGTCCGTCCCGGGGGGCGGGACGCGGTGGTCGGTGTTGGGGTAGACCAGCAGCTGGTGCAGGATCGCGGGGCCGCCGCGCTCGCGGGCCAGCAGGGTGAGCGCGGCGGCCAGGTTGCCGCCCGCGCTGTCGCCGCCGACCGCGATCCGGGCCGGGTCGAGGCCCAACTCGGGTGCGTGGCGGGCGATCCAGTCGAGGGCGGCCCAGCAGTCGTGGACGGCGGCGGGGAAGCGGTGCTCGGGGGCGTGCCGGTAGCCGACGGCGAGCACGTCGGCGCCGGTGGCGTTGGCCAGGGCGCGGCAGACCGGGTCGCCGGTGTCGAGGGAGCCGAGCGCCCAGCCGCCGCCGTACAGGTAGAGCAGGGCGGGGCCGGGGGCGGCGTCCGCCGGGCGGGGGGCGGGCCGGTAGTGGCGCAGGGCGAGCGGGCCGCCGGGGCCGTCGACGGTGAACTCCCCGACGTGGTGGACTCCTTCGCCCGTTCCGGTGGCGGCCCGCAGGTCGGCGAGGTCGGCGGCGCGGGCCTCGGCGAGGCTGCGGGTGTACAGCGGCGGGGTGCCGGCGGCGGCGCGGCGGGCCCGCATCGCCTCGGCCTGGGGGTGCAGCGGCATCAGTGCGGTCCTCCGGGGGCGGCGTCGGGGGCGACGGCCTCCAGGTAGATCGACTCGTCCTTGCGGAAGGCGGTGTCGAGGGCGGCGACGTCCGGTCGGGCGCCGGTCTGGAACTCCCGTCGTACGACGGTGAATGCGCCGTAACCGGCGCGGTCCAGAACGTACCGCAGTTCGGCCTCGTCGTAGATCCAGCGGTGGCCGAAATGGTAGAAGATCTGGTTCAGCATGAAGGCCCGGCGCTCCGGCATCGGCGGCCCGACCCGCATGGTGCGCAGGCGGCGGCGGTGGCGGCGGAAGAACTGCTCGCGGTCGTCGAGGTAGCCGGTGACGTACGCGGCCAGGTCCGGGGTGGTGATCCGGAGCAGCCCGCCGGGGCGCAGGACGCGGCGCACCTCGGCCAGCCAGGTCACGGCGGTGCCGAGCGGGACGTGCTCGATCAGGTGCTCGGCGTACACCCAGTCGACGCTGTGGTCGGCGAACGGGAGCGGCCGGGCGATGTCGAGGCGGGTGTACAGGCTGCTGCCGTCGATCCGGTAGACCGGGCCGGGGCGGGTGGCGGTGACGGCGCCGTCGGCGTCCGGGTGGGCATCCGGGTGGGCATCCGGGTCGGCGTCGGTGTGCAGGCCGACCAGGTCGGTGCCGAGGCCCTGCGGGTGGCGGGTGCGGAACGCGGCGAACTCGATGCCGGTGACGCCGAGTTCGCGGAAGTCCTGGTGGGTGTGCGGCGCTTCGGGGCGGACCAGCTCGATCGAGGTGCACCGGGCGAGGTCGTCGGTGAACGCGTCGGTGCGGGCTTCGAGGCCCTCGGGGTCCTCCCAGTCCCAGTCCGCGAACAGCTCCGCGGCAGGACTCTCGGCGGGGCTCTCGACAGGACTCTCGGCAGGGCTCTCGACGAGGGGTTCGGTGGGGGGTTCGGTGGTCGTCATGCGCGTCGTTCCGTTCTGTTTGTCGGTGGTCCGTCATGGGCCCCTATATATAAGGAGAACGACGGCCGCTCAGCGATGCGTGGGGGCGGCCCCCGGCCGGGGCGCGAGGGCGCCGCGGTCGAGGTCCGCGAGGGTGGGCCGGCCGGCCAGCACCATGGTGTCGAGCAGCTCCTCGCGCAGCAGGTCGAGCACCGCCCGGGCGCCGTCCGCGCCGCCGTGCGCCAGGCCCCACAGCACGGGCCGCCCGATCAGGGCGGCGCGGGCGCCGAGGGCCAGCGCCCTGGCGAGGTCGGCGCCGTGCCGCAGGCCGCCGTCGACCAGCACCGGGAGGTCGGCCGGGACGGCGGCGACCACCTCGGCCAGGGCGTCCGGCGCGGGCGGGGTGCCGTCGAGCTGGCGGCCGCCGTGGTTGGAGACCACCAGGCCGTCCACGCCGTGCTCGACGGCGAGCCGGGCGTCCTCGGCGGTGAGCACGCCCTTGAGCAGCAGCGGCAGCGTGGTGCGCCGCCGCAGCCAGGCCAGGTCGGCCCAGGTGACCGTCGGGTCGAACTGCTGCCGGGAGTGCTCCTCGATGCCGGAGCGGCCCGCTTCGGCCCGCCCGGCGCCGCTGGTGAGCCGGGCCGCCAGGTTGGCGGCGGTCATGCCGGGCGGCAGCGCGAAGGCGTTGCGCAGGTCGCGCAGCCGGCGGCCGACCTTGGGCGCGTCGACGGTGAGCACCAGCGCCCGGTAGCCGGCCGCCTCGGCCCGCGCGACCAGTGCGGCCAGCGCCTCGCGGTCGCGCAGCCAGTACAGCTGGAGCCAGCGCGTCCCGTCGGGCGCCGCCTCGGCGATCTGCTCCAGGGTGCGCCCGGCGAAGATGCTGGCGACCAGCAGCGCCCCGGCCGCGGCGGCGGCCCGGGCGGTGGCGCACTCGGCGTCGGGGTGGGCGAGCCCGTGGTAGGCCATCGGGGCGACGCCGTACGGGGCGGCCAGCCGGTCGCCGAACAGCTCGGTGCGGCAGTCGGGGGCCGAGACGTCCACCAGGACGCGCGGGCGCAGCAGGTGCCGCTGCCAGGCGTCCCGGTTGGCCCGGGCGGTCCACTCGGATCCGGCCGCGCCGTCGAAGAAGTCCCAGATCACAGCGGGCAGTCGGGCCTTGGCCAGCGCGCCGTGCTCCGCCAGGGTGAGCGGAACCATCGCGTCCGAACCTCCTGATGATCCGTCAACTCGTGCGAAAACGAGGGACAGCGTAGGGGGCGACCAGCCACTGGTATAGACCTTGACCCTTGATGCGCTCCCGTGCAAAGGTCGGCACCGACGGGGGTTCCACACTGAAGCATCACAACTTCCGAACCTTGCTTCCCACACGAGCGCGTGGAGTTGCGTTGACGCTTACCCCAACCCCGGTACGCGGCGGCACGGTTGCCGCGGACTGGGTGGACGAGCAGTTACTCGCCGGACCGGACGGCGAACCGTGCCTGCGCTTCGGCGCTCCGGTGAACAGGGGCACCCTGCGGGCCCTGGTGGCCGAACGGCAGCGGCAGTTGGCCGCCGCCGGACTCGGCGAACACGGGACGGCGGCACTGCGGATGCCGCCGTCGGCGGAGTTCGTCGCGGCCCTGCTGGCCGTCTGGCGCTCCGGCGCCCGGGCGGTCCTGCTGGACCACCGGCTGACCGCCGCCGAGGTGGACCGCGCGGTGGACCGGCTGCACCCCGGGGTGCTGGTCGAACTCGCCGACGGCCGACCGCGGTTCACGCCGCTGCCGGACGCCGACGAGGCCCCGGCCGAGCACGCCCTGGTACAGCTCAGCTCGGGCTCGACCGGCCCGTCCAAGGTGATCGCCCGGACGGCCGCCGACCTGCTGCGCGAACTCGACTGCTACGCACGGCTGCCGGAGTTCCCGACCCGCGGCGAGCGCACCGTGCTGCTGTCCTCGACGGTGCACGTGCTCGGTCTGGTCGGCGGGCTGCTGCACGCCCTGCACGCGGGCGTGGAGCTGGTGGTGCCGCAGCGGACGACCCCGACCGGCATCCTGGCCGCGATCGCCGAGGGCGGCGCACCGACCACCGTGATCGGGGTGCCGTTCCACGCCGAACTGCTGGCCGCGGTCGCCGCGCCGCCCGAACTGCCGCAGCTGCGGCGGATGGTGGTGGCCGGCGAACTCGTCCGCCCGCAACTGCCCGCCGCGTTCCGCGCCCGCTACGGGGTGCCGCTGGGCACCATGTACGGGATGACCGAGACCGGCGTGATCGCCACCGACCTGAGCGGCCGCCACCACCCCGCGGTGGCGCCCGTCCACGGGATGCGGCTGTCCCTGGCCGGCGGCGAACTGCACATCGCCCGGGAGCACTCCCCGTACCTGGGGCCGACCGACCCGACCCGCTGGTCGGACGGCCTGCTGCACACCCGCGACGCCGCGCTGATCGAGGACGGCACCGGCCTGGTGACCGTGCTCGGGCGGCGCGACTCACAGATTTCCATCGGCGGCCTCAAGGTCGACCTGAACGAGGTCGAGCAGGCCCTCACCGGGCTCCCCGGTGTGGTCGAGGCCGTGGTGCTGTTCGCCGACGGCGCGATCGAGGCGTACGCCGCGACCGCCGAGGGCGTCACCTCCGCGCCGTCCGAACGGGGCGGCCCCGCCGAGCAGTTGCGCGAACTGCTGGGCAAGGAGCTGGCGGGCTACAAGCTGCCCCGCCGGCTGCACCTGATGCCGCAGCTCCCCCGGACCGCCACCGGGAAGCTGCTGCGGGACGCCGCCGCCCTGCGCCGACAGGCCGACGCCGCCCGCTGATCCACCCCGCTTCCCCTCCCCCCTTCCGGTGCGGTGCGCCCGGCCCGGTGGACGGCTCCAGACACCGTCCGTCCGGCCGTCGGCGCGCCCTGCCCGGAACCACCCCTTCCTTCCCCTCCCGATTGCGCTGGAGATCCTTCCATGCAGGAACAGATCCGCTCGTTCGTCCTGACCACGCTGGCCGCGATGAACTACGACGTCTCGAACGTCACTTCGGAGACCGACCTCGGCCCGGCCGGCCTCGACCTGGAGTCGCTGGCGCTGGCCGACCTCGCGGTGCAGGTCGAGGAGGAGTTCGGCATCCGCTTCGAACTGGACGACATGGAGTCCACCGCCCTGATGACCATCGACGAGTTCAGCGCCGAGGTCGCCGCCCGGATCGCCAAGTCCGCGGTGGGCACCGCCCGATGAGCACCGACGCCGGAACCCGGTTCGGCCGGGCGGAGGCCCTGGCCATGCTCGCCCGCTACGGCGACCGCGCCCCCGAGCAGGTCGACGAGCACCTGGGCTCGCTGGAACTGACCTGGCTGATCGCCGAGGCCGAGCAGACCTACGGCGTGCAGGTCGACCTGGACGACGAGCACCTGGACGCCATCCGCACCGTGGACGACGCGGTGGCCGCGCTCGGCGCCCAGCTCGCCGCGGCCCTGAACGCCGAGGTCCTGAACGCCGAGGCTCAGGACGGCGCGGGAGTCGCCGCGCCATGACCCCGACCGCACTCCGGAACGGCCCGCCCCGGCGCGCCGTCCTGGTCGGCGGCATCGGTGTGCGGTCGGCGTTCGGCGCCGGGCTCGACGCCCTGACCGACGGCGTGCTCGCCGGGCGGGCCGCCTTCGCCCCGGTGCAGCGCTTCCGCACCACCGCGCACCGCGCGGACCGGGCCGCCACCGGACCGGGCTCCCCCCGGCTGGCCGACCAGCTGGTCGCGGTGCTCGCCGAGGCAGGCGCGCTCTCCGGACCCGGCGGACCCGAACAGCCTTGTGCAGAGGAGGAGTTGCTGCTCGCCCTGCACGGCGACCGGCGGGCCGGACCGGTCGCCGCCGAGGTCGCCGAACGGACCGGGCTGCGGCCCCGGGTCTACACGGGGGCGTGCGTCGCGGCGTCCACCGCGGTCGCCGACGCGGCCGCGCTGATCGCCTCCGGGCGGCGCGAACGCGTGCTGGTCGCGGCCGGGTACCTGGTCGAGCCGGACACCTTCGCGGTGTTCGACGCCGGCCGGGCACTGGCCGGGGACGGCGCCGTCCGCCCGTTCAGCCTGGGCCGCAAGGGCATGCTGCTCGGCGACGCGGCGGTCGCCGTGGTGCTGGAGTCGGTACCGGCCCTGCGCCGGCGCGGCGGCCGCGCGCTGGCCCGGATCGCCGGGTGGGCCCGGACCGGGGACGCCTTCCACGTCTGCCGCCCGCACCCCGACGGCACCGGCCTGGCCCGGGCGGTGCACGGCGCGCTCACCCGGGCGGGCGCCGGACCGGACGCGGTCGGCTACGTCAACGCCAACGGCGCGGGCTCCAAACTCGGCGACCTGGCCGAGGCCGCCGCGCTGCGCGCCGTCTTCCCGTCCGGCACCCCGCCGGTCAGCTCCACCAAGTCCGTGCACGGCCACGCCCTGGAGGCTTCCGCCCTGCTCGAACTCGCCGCCACCGTCGGTACGTTGCGCGCCGGATCGCTCCCCGTGAACGCCGGCTGGCAGGCCGCGGACCCCGACTGCCCGCTGGACCTGGTGCTCGACCGCCCCCGCCCGGCGGCCCCCGCCCTGGCCCTCACCGTCAACGCCGCGTTCGGCGGCGCCAACACCGCCCTCCTGGTGGCCCCCGCCTGACCCCGCCCCCCGGTCACCGGTCCCGCCGGTCCCGGCGGTCCTGTCTCCTCTCGTTCCCCGGCTCCTCTCGTTCCCCGGCTCCTCTCGTTCCCCGGCTCCTCTCGTTCCCTGTCTCCTCTCGTTCCCGTCCGGCGCTCCCGGCCCGCACTCCTGGTGGCACCCGCATGACCGCCCCGAGACCCTCCCCCGTCCTCGCTCCCGACCATTCGCCTCCGCATCCGACACCGCAGGCACCGCAGGCTGCGCAGGCACCGCAGGCTGCGCCGACGGCGCCCCGCGTGCTCGCCGGGCCGCTGCGGGTGCTGGCCGCCGCCCGCTGGCCGGACGGGCCGGAGGACGAACTGCCCGCCATCGCGGGGTTCGTGGAGTCCGCGTTCAGCCCGCTGGTGGCCGAGGCCGCCGAGCGCTGCCTGCGGGCCCGCTACGGTGCGCCGCCCGCCGTCGGGGCGCCGCGCACCGCGCTGCTGCTGGCCAGTGCGAGCGGCGACACCGGTACGGCGGACGCGCTGGCCCGGGCCACCGCGGCCGGGCAGCGGGTCGCCCCGCTGCTGTTCTTCCAGTCGAACCCGAACGCCGTGCTCGGCCACGTCGCCGCCCGCTGGCAGCTGGACGGGCCGGTCGTCGCGCTCGGCCCCGGCTTCCCGGACGGGCCCGAACTGCACGAGCGGGCGGCCCTGTTGATCGAGGACGGCGACGCCGAGCAGGTGCTCGTGATCACCGCCGTCCAGGGCCCGCCCGACCGCGCCGGCGCCGTCCTGCTCGCCCCCTGAACCACCGCACCCCCGCAATCCCCCGTACCCCTGGATGCCCCCTCGCGCACCGCGGCCCGCCGAGGGGCCCTCCCCCCTTTCCCGCACCACGAGAAGAACGGGAACGATGAGCCTCCGCACCCTTCGCGCCGTGCTGTCCGCCGACAGCTCCGTCGGCGCCGGCAACGTCCTGACCACCCGCGCCGAGCAGGGCCTCGGCCCGGACTCGCCGACCCTGACCTTCGACACCCCCGTCGACGCCCACCCGGCGGGCCAAGCCCTGACGCTCAGTCAACTCGACCTGGCGGTAAGGGTCCGGGCCGCCGCCCTGCACGCCCGGGGGGTGCGCCGTCGCGACCCGGTCGCCGTTCAGGCGTCCGCCGCGGCCGACCAGGTGCTGTGCTTCCTCGCCCTGAGCCGCCTCGGCGCGATCCCGGCCCTGCTCAACCCGGCGCTGGACGCGGACACTTCGGCCCGCTACCTGCGCCGGTTGAACGCGGTCGGGCTGCTCGCCGACACCGCGCACGCCAAGGCGCTGGCCGACGCGGCCCCCACCGGTCCGACACCCGGCGATCCGGGCCCCGCCGGTCCGGCCCTCGCCAATCCGGTCCTCGCCGGTCCGGGCTGCGGCATCCCGCTGCTCGCCGACACCGCCGAACTCGCCGACGGCGACCCGGAGTCGGCGCCCGAGCCGTACCGGCACTGGCCGACCGACCCGGTGGCGATCACCCACTCCTCGGGCACCACCGGCCTGCCGAAGGCGGTGCTGCACACGCACGCCAGCCTGTACGCGGCGATCCGGCACCGCCTGCTGCTGCCCCGCCCGCAGGGCATCGACCGGGTGCTCAGCGCGCTGCCGGCCGCGCACGCCGCGACCCTGATCGCGGTCAACCTGGCGCTCAGCTTCGACGCCCAACTGCACCTGATCTCCGGCCAGTCGGGGCCGGCGGTGCTGGAGGCCATCGAGCGCTGGCGGCCGCAGGGCGTGTACGGTTTCGCCACCACCTGGGCCGACCTGGCCCGCCACGACCTCTCGGCCCGCGACCTGTCCTCGGTCGGCCTGTGGTGGAACACCGGCGACTGCGCGCACGAGGCGCACATCCGCCGCCTGGTCGCCCAGGGCTCGCGGGAGACCGCCACCCGGCAGGGCCGGGTCCGCACCGCCGGGTCGGTGTTCGTCGACGGCCTGGGCTCCTCCGAGATGGGCCACTCGCACTTCCACATCACCCACACCGTCGACTCCGCGCGCTACGGCCGCTGCGTGGGCCGCCCGCACACCTTCGTCGACTGCGCGGTCCTCGACCCGGACGGCAACGAGCTCGGCCCCGGCGAGGTCGGCGAGTTGGGCACCCGCTCGCCCACCCTGTCGCCCGGCTACTGGAACGACTCGGTCACCACCCACCGCACCCGGGTCCGCGACTACTTCCTCACCGGCGACCTGATGTACCGCGACGAGGACGGCTACTACTACCACGTGGACCGGGCCGTCGACACCGTCGACCTCGGCGACGGCCGCCGCCTGCACACCGCCGCCAGCGAGGAGCGCGTCCTGGCGGCCTGCCCGGACGTGCACGACTGCACCGTGGTCGCCTTCCGCGACGGCGACCGGACGGTCGCGGACGTGCTGCTGCAACTCGACCCGGCGGCCGCCGCACGGGACGCCGTCAGCACCACCGCCGAGGACGCCGCCCGCACCACCGCCGAGGACACCGCCCGCACCGCCGCCCAGGGCGCCGCCCGGACCGCGGCCCGGACCGCCGAGGTGCTCGCCGCGTTGGAGCCGCACGTCGCCGCCGTCGTCCGCTCGGTGCTGGTGGTCGAGGACGCGGACATCCCGCTCGGGCCGACCGGCAAGGTCCGCAAGGTGCTGCTGCGCGAGCGCCACCTGGCCGCGGTGGCCCCGGCGGCCGCCCGATGAGCACGGTCGCCGCGCAGGTCACCGGCATCGGCTGGGTGACGCCGCTGGGCCGGGCCGTGCCGGAGGCGTTCCGGGCGCTGGCGGCCGGCCGTTCCGGCCTGGTCGCCCCGCCGGAGGGGCACCCGGCGGCGGGCTGGCTGCGGGTGGCGGGCATCGCCCCGCCCGTCCCGGCCACCGAGGTGCTGCCGCCGACCGAGACCCGGGTCGCCGACCGCTTCCTGCTGCTGGCGCTGGCCGCCGCCGAGGACGCCCTCACCGACGCGAAACTGACGGTCCGTCAGGAAGCCGACCCGGAGCGGGTGGCGGTGGTGCTGGGCACCGGCGGCGGCGGGCTGGAGAGCTACGAGCAGCAGGCCGCCGGGCGGCGCGAACGCGGCCGGGCCGCGGTCAGCCCGTACCTGCTGCCGGGCATGCTGTCGAACATGGCGGCCGCCCGGATCGCCATCAAGTACGGCATCCGCGGCTACAGTTCGGCCGTGATCACGGCCTGCGCGGCGGGCGCGCAGGCGATCGCCGAGGGCCTGCGGCTGATCCGCGGCGGCGAGGCGGACGTGGTGGTGTGCGGCGGCGCGGAGGCCCCGCTGCACCCGACGATCGCCGCCGCCTTCGACAACTCCCGCGCGCTGGCTGCCGGTTGGGAGGATCCGACGCAGGCGTCCCGGCCGTTCGACGCCCGCCGCAACGGTTTCGTGCTGGGCGAGGGCAGCGCCGTCCTGGTGCTGGAGAGCGCCGAGCACGCGGCGGCCCGCGGCGCGTCCGGGTACGCCTCGCTGGCGGGCTGGGGCGCGGCCACCGACGCCCACCACCCGACCATGCCGCGCCCGGACGGGGCGGGCGCGGTCTCGGCGATGCGGGCCGCGCTGCGCTCGGCGGGCCTGGAGCCGTCGGCCGTGGACTACGTGAACGCGCACGGCACCGGCACCAAGCTGGGCGACGTCGCCGAATCGGCGGCGCTGCGCGAGGTGTTCGGCGGGCACGAGCCGTTCGTCAGCTCGACCAAGGGCGCCACCGGCCACCTGCTGGGCGCCTCGGG
The DNA here is from genome assembly GCF_026802215.1 of Kitasatospora sp. YST-16. NCBI lineage: Bacteria > Bacillati > Actinomycetota > Actinomycetes > Kitasatosporales > Streptomycetaceae > Kitasatospora > Kitasatospora sp. YST-16. The sequence goes on along the minus strand of NZ_CP113837.1, from coordinate 6,648,521 downwards.
GGCGGTGGAGGCGGCGGTGTCGGCGCTGGCCGTCGCCGAGGGCCTGATCCCGCCCACCCTGAACCTCGAACAGCCGGACGGGGCCTGCGCGTTGCGGCACGTCCGGGGCGCGGCCGAGCACAGCGTCGTGCGGCACGCCCTGTCCAACTCGATCGCGTTCGGCGGCCACAACCTGAGCCTGCTGTTCGGTCCGCCGGGCATCACGGCCAAGCACCTCGGAGGGGACTCATGACCGTGCCGGGCATCGCGTACACCGAACTGTACGTGGAGGACGCCCACAAGTACGCCGCGCAGCTGCGCGACGACTGGGGCTTCACGCTGTACGAGCCGGCGGCGGCCGCGCCGGGCACCGCGCAGGTGGTGGCGCACCAGGGGTCGGTCCGGATGCTGCTGACCTCGGCGGTGGAGGCCGGCCACCCGGTGGCCGGCTGGGTGCGGCGGCACGGCGACGGCGTCGCGGTGATCGCGCTGCGGCACGCCGACGCGGCGTCGGCGGCCGCGGCGGCCGAGCGGGCGGTGGCGGCGGGCGCCGTGCGGCTGGACGGGGCGGGCACGGTGTCCGGCTTCGGCGACCTGGCGCTGCGCTTCACCGGTCCGGAGGACCTGCTGCCGCCGGGTGAACTCCCGGGCCGGGGTGCACTGTTGTCGCTGGACCACGTGGCGGTGGTGGTGCCGGGCGGGCAGTTGGGCGACTCGGTGCGGTGGGCGGTCGAGGGGCTGGGCCACCGGGAGGTGTTCCGGGAGTACGTGGAGGTCGGCGACCAGGCGATGGACTCCCGGGTGGTGCAGAGCCCGTGCGGGACGGTGACCTTCACCCTGCTGGAGCCGGACACCTCGCGGGCGTCCGGCCAGATCGACGGCTTCCTGACCGCGCACGGCGGCGCGGGCGTCCAGCACCTGGCCTACGCGACGGGCTCGATCACCGCCGCGGTACGGGAGTTGGCGGCCCGCGGGGTGGCGTTCCTGAGCACGCCGGGCGCGTACTACGACGCGCTGGAGTCCCGGCTCGGCCCGACGGCCATCCCGGTGGCGGAGCTGCGCGACACCCACGTGCTGGTGGACCGGGACCACGGCGGCGAACTGTTCCAGATCTTCGCCCGCTCCACCCACCCGCGCCGGACGCTCTTCCTGGAGCTGGTGGAGCGGCGCGGCGCCGGCAGTTTCGGCACCGCCAACATCAAGGCCCTGTACGAGGCGGTGGAGCGCGAGCGCGCCACCGCGGACAGCTGAGCAGAGGGGAGAGGGAAGTGACCACCGTCATCGAGCAGTTCGCGTTGACCGAGGAGGAGTCGGCGCTGCTGCCGACCGTCGAGGAGGTGCTGGAGTACGCGGAGCGCGGCTGGTACCTGTCGCGGCGGCTGTTCTCCGACGCCGAGCTGGACGCGCTGCAGGCCGCCACCGAGCGCTACTACGCGGGCGAGCGGGACCGCGAACTCCCGGCGCGGCCGCCGCACTTGGCGTCCTGGAAGCCGTCGGACGGGCCGGTGCAGCGGCACAACGACTACGTGCACTACGAGCACGCGGAGATCGGCCGGATCCTGTGCAAGCCGCTGCTGGGCGCGGTCGCGGCGCGGCTGGCGCAGGCGGCGGAGGTCCGGCTGTTCCAGTCGACGCTGATCTACAAGCCGCCGGTGCCGGGCGAGCCGAGCAACGTGGTGCCGTGGCACTTCGACAAGCACTACTGGCAGACCTCCACCTCGCAGCGGATGCTGACGGCGTTCCTGCCGTTCCACGACTGCACGGAGGAGATGGGCACCATCACCATGGTGGACGGCAGCCACCGCTGGGAGGAGCGGCCGGGCGGGGACGACTCGACCCGGCACTTCGCCGCCCGGGACCGCTCGGAGCTTGAGCAACTGCTGCACGAGAACGCCGAGTTCAACGGCTGTTCGGTGCACACCGTGCCGGTGGAGATCCCGCGCGGGCACGTGTCCTTCCACCACTGCCGCACCTACCACGGCTCCGGCCCGAACCGGTCCGCGCAGCCGCGCCGGGCGGTGTCGCTGCACCTGCAGGACGGGTCGAACCGGTACCGCCCGTTCCTGCGGCCGGACGGCTCGCCGGTGGTGTACAACCACGACGCGGTGGTGCGGCGGGACGCGAACGGCCGACCGGACTACGCGGACCCGGAGTTCTGCCCGGTGCTGTGGCGGTCGGAGCCGGGGCAGCCGGAGCCTCGGCGGTCGGAGCCGGGGCGGTCGGAGCCGGGGCGGTCGGGTCGGTGAGCCTGCCGCACCTGGCGGACCCGGCGGGCCGGTACCGGGCGATGCGGCTGATCCGCTCGTTCGAGGAGCTCGCCCTGGAGTGGGTGCGCTCGGGGCTGGTCGTCGGCGGCACCCACCCGTACATCGGGCAGGAGGCGGTGGCGGTCGGCGTGTGCGCGGCGCTGGATCCGGCCGACCAGCTGACCTCGACCCACCGCGGGCACGGGCACGTGCTGGCCAAGGGCGCCGACCCGGGCCAGCTGCTGGCCGAACTGCTGGGCCGGGTCGGCGGGTTGAACGGCGGCCGGGGAGGGTCGATGCACGCCGCGGACTTCTCGCTGGGCGTCCTGGGCGCCAACGGCATCGTCGGCGCGGGCGCGCCGATCGCGGTCGGCTCGGCCTGGGCGGCGCAGCAGCGCGGCGAACCCACCGTGGTGGCCTCGTTCTTCGGCGACGGCGCGCTCAACCAGGGCGTGCTGCTGGAGGCGTTGAACCTGGCGTCGATCTGGCGGGCACCGGTGGTGTTCGTCTGTGAGAACAACGGCTACGCGACGACGCTGCCGGCCGCCGCGGCGGTGGGCGGTTCGGCGTGCGGCCGGGCGGCGGCGTTCGGCATCCCGGCCGAGACGGTGGACGGGATGGACGTGGAGGCGGTCCGGGCGGCGGCCGAACGGGCCGTGCGGCGGGCGCGCGCGGGCGGCGGTCCGTCGTTCCTGGAGTGCCTGACGTACCGGTTCGAGGCGCACCACACGATGGAGCGGCGCTTCCGGCTGTCGTACCGGACGGCCTCGGAAGTGGCGTCCTGGCGCGAGCGCGACCCGCTGGCGACCGGCCTGCCGGAGGCGGCCGCCATCGACCGCGAGGTGGCCGAACTCCTGTCCGCCGCCGCCGAGTTCGCCCTCGCCTCGGCTGAGCCGGACCCGGCGACGGCCACTGACCACCTGTACGCGAGCGGGCTGCGGCCCCGGTCGGGAGCGGCCCTGTGACGCTGTTGTCGTACGCCAAGGCGATGAACCGGGCGCTGTCGGACGCGCTGGAGGCCGACCCGGCGGTGTGCGTGTTCGGCGAGGACGTCGGCGCGGGCCTGGCCGGGCTGACGCTCGGCCTGCAACGGCGCTTCGGCGCCGGGCGGGTGGTGGACGTGCCGCTGTCGGAGCAGGCGTTCACCTCGGCCGGGATCGGGGCGGCGCTGAACGGGATGCGGCCGGTGATCGAGTTGCAGATCCCGTCGCTGCTGTTCCTGGTGTTCGAGCAACTCGCCAACCAGGCGCACAAGTTCTCGCTGATGACGGGCGGGCAGGCCCGGGTGCCGCTGACCGTGGTGGTGCCGGGTTCGGGTTCCCGCAGCGGCTGGGCGGGCCAGCACTCGGACCACCCGTACGGCCTGTTCGCGCACGTGGGCATCAAGACGCTGGCGCCCGCGACACCCACCGACGCGTACGGGCTGCTGAGTTCGGCGATCGCGGACGACGACCCGGTGGTGCTGTTCGCCCCGGCGGGCGCGCTGGCCGTGCGCGAGGACGTGACGGCGCCGCTGGCGCCGGTGCCGATCGGCGCGGCCCGGACCCACCGCCCGGGCACCGACGTGACGGTGGTCGCGGTCGGCCACCTGGTGCACCAGGCGCTCGCGGTGGCCGAGGAGTTGGCGGACGAGGTGTCGGTGGAGGTGCTCGACCCGCGCACCCTGTACCCGCTGGACCGGTCCGCCCTGGTGGCGTCGCTGCGCCGCACCGGCCGGCTGGTGGTGGCCGACGACTCCAACCGCTTCGCCGGGTTCGCCGCCGAGGTGCTGGCGGTCGCCGCCGAGGAGTGCCGCCTGCTCGCCCCGCCGCTCCGGGTCACCCGCCCGGACGGCGCGGTCCTCCCGTTCGCCCCGGCCCTGGACCGGGCGATGCAGCCGGGCGCCGAGCAGTTGCGGGACGCGGTCCGGGCCGTACTGAAGTGACGGCCCGGCCCCGGCGAGGCCCTGCGGGCGACGGTCCGGCCCCGGGGCGGTGCGCACCGCTCCGGGGCCGGGCCGTTGCCCCGCCGGGACCGGGCCTTCCCGGTCATCCGCCGCTTCCCGCGCGGCAGTTGACGGCCCGGTCGGGGGTGGGCCCGCGGTCAGGCCTGGCCGAGCCACAGGTCGGGGCCGAAGACCTCGTAGTGGATGTCGGCGGCGGGCACGCCCGCGGCCAGCAGCTGGGTGCGGACGGAGCGCATGAACGGGAGCGGGCCGCACAGGTAGGCGACGGCGTCGGCGGGGACGTCCAGGCCGGTCAGGTCGACCCGGCCGGTGCGGTCGGCGGGCCACTCGCCCTCGGGGCGCTCGTACCAGACGTGCGCCTCGGCGTCGGGGAGCTTGTCGACCAGCAGCGCGAACTCCTCGCGGAAGGCGTGCGCGGACTCCTGCTGGTCGCCGTGCACGGCGATCACCTTGCGGGCGGCGCCGGTCTCGGCGAGGTGGGTGAGCATCCCGACGATCGGGGTGCAGCCGATGCCGGCCGAGGCCAGCACGACCGGGCGGTCGCCGTCGGCCAGTTGCACGTCGCCGAACGGGGCGCCGACCAGCAGGGTGGCGCCCTCGTCGACGTGCTGGTGCAGGTGGTTGGAGACCTCGCCGGCCGGGTCGCCGGCGACCTTCTTGACGGTGATCTGCAGGCCGCCGTCGGGCTGCCCGGACAGGCTGTACTGGCGGATCTGGTGGGCGCCGTCGGGGAGTTCGACCTGCACCGAGACGTACTGGCCGGGCTTGTGCGCCGGGACGGGGCCGCCGTCGGCGGGGCGCAGCAGGAAGGTGGCGACGTCGGCGGTCTCGGCGGTGCGGGCGGCCACCGTGTAGCGGCGGCGCTCGCCGCGGGTGCCGCTCTCCTCGTACAGGCGGGCCTCGATGGCGATCAGGGCGTTGGCCATCAGCCAGTACACCTCGTCCCAGGCGGCGGCGACCTCGGGGGTGACGGCGTCGCCGAGCACCTCGACGATGGCGGCGAACAGGTGGGTGTGGACCACCTGGTACTGGTCGGGGGCGATGCCGAGCGAGGCGTGCTTGTGGGCGATGCGGGCGAGCATGGCGTCCGGCCGCTGGTCGGGGTGCTCGATCAGCGCGGTGGCGAAGGCGGCTATCGAGCCGGCCAGCGCCTGGCGCTGGCTGCCGTCGGCCTGGTTGCCCCGGTTGAACAGGTCGCGCAGCAGCTCGGGGTGGGCCGCGAACAGCCGGTCGTAGAACGATCCGGTGATCTCCCCGATGGCCGCGCCCACCACGGGCAGGGTGGCACGCACGGTCTGCGCGGACTTCTCGGACAGCATCCGAAACTCCAAACTCGCATCTGAGATGCGCATTTAATGGCATGGAAAACGGCACGCGGAACCGGACGGAGGACCGACCGGGGACCGGCCGGGAACCGATCGGGAACCGGCCGGGAACCGATCGGGGACCGGCGGAGAACTGCTGGTGACCGCCTGGGGCCTGCCTGGTTGCTCACCCGGCGACTGCCTGGCGCCCGCCCAGGGCCCGCCTGGGGCCCGCCTGGGGCCCGCCTCGATGCTCGCTCGGACGGGCTACGGCGAGGAAGGGCCGAACGGTCCCGGCCCCGGCGGGCCACCCGGACCTCCGGACGGGCCCTCCGGTCTGCCCGGCCCCGACAGCGCCTCCGCCGCCGGCGGCGCCTCCGCCCCCGGCGGCGTCTCTGCCCCCGGCGGGTCGCCGAACACCGGCAGTCCGAGCAGGACCGGACCGCCGGGCTCGCTCGGCACGCCGACCAGGTCGTTGACGGTCAGCGGGTCGAGGGTGGCGAAGAACGCCTCCTGGGCCCGCCGCAACGCCCCGCGCAGCCGGCAGGAGTGGCGCAGCGGACAGGGCGGCTCGTCCTCGCAGCCGACCACGTCGCCGACACCTTCCAGCTCCCGGACGATCCGGCCGAGCGATCCGGTGCGCCCGGCGGCGGTCAGGGCGAGCCCTCCGCCGCGGCCGCGCCGGGCCTCGACCACGCCCAGGTGCTGGAGTCGGCTGACCACCTTCGCCGCGTGGTTGTAGGGGACGCCGACCGCCTCGGCCACCTCGCGGGTGGTCGGGGTCTGGTCCTCGTCCAGCACCGCCAGGCGCATGGCGATACGCAGCGCGATGTCGGTGCTCTTGGTCAGCCTCACGGGCCTGACTCTAATCAATTACGCATCTTGGATACCAATTACACCGGTGTCTGGTGCGTCACGTCCCGGCCCCCTTCGCCCCCGGCCTCCTTTCGCCCCCGGCCCCCCTTCGCCCCCGGCGCCCCTCCGCCCGGCCCCCGCGCCGCCGTCGCGGGCCGTCGTCGCGGGCCGGTGATCCTGCTCACCCTCGTGCGGCGCACCAGCAACCGGCCCCGCCGCCCCGCTAGCCTCGGTGACACCCGGCCACCCCGCCCCGGCCCGGGCCGCCCTTCCCCTTGCTCCCGCTCCTGTTCCCGTTCTTGTTCCCGTTTCCCCGCGACGGAGGCCCCCGGTGACGGCACGTCAGCTCCTCGACCGACTGGTCGACCCCGGCAGTCTGCACAGCTGGGACGAGCCGATCACCGCCGAGTACGCCGACCCCGGCTACCGGGACGCGCTGGCCCGGGCCCGGGAGCGCACCGGCCTGGACGAGGCCGTGACCACCGGCCGGGCCCTGCTGGACGGGCGGCCGATCGCCCTGGTGGCCTGCGAGTTCGCCTTCCTCGGCGGCTCGATCGGCGTGGCCACCGCCGAACGGATCACCCGCGCCGTGGAGCGCGCCACCGCCGAACGCCTGCCGCTGCTCGCCCTGCCGGTCTCCGGCGGCACCCGGATGCAGGAGGGCTCGGCCGCGTTCCTGTGCATGGTGCGGGTCACCGCCGCCGTGCACGCCCACCGCACCGCCGGACTCCCCTACCTGACCTACCTGCGCAACCCCACCATGGGCGGCGTGTTCGCCTCCTGGGGCACCCTCGGCCACCTGGTGCTCGCCGAACCGGGCGCCCGGCTCGGCTTCCTCGGCCCCCGGGTGTACGAGGAACTGCGCGGCGAACCGCTGCCGCCCGCCGTCCAGCGTGCCGAGACGCTCGCCGCGCACGGCCGGCTGGACGCCATCGTCCCGCCCGAGCGGCTGCGCACCTTCCTCTCCCGCGCCCTCACCGTCCTCACCGCCCGCCCCGCCGCCGCTCCCGCCTCCGCTCCTTCCCCCGTCCCCGCCTCTGCCCCCACTCCCCCGGACGCCTGGGAGTCGGTCCTGCTCAGCCGCCGCCCCGACCGCCTCTCCGCACTCGAACTCCTGCACCACACCGCCGAGTTGTTCCTCCCGCTGGACGGCGACAGCGCCCTCGTCCGGGGCCTGGCGCTGATCGGCGGACAGCCCGTCATGGTCGTCGCCCAGCAGCGCCAGGGGCCCGACCAGCCTGCGCTACCGGTCACCGCCGCCGACCTGCGGGCCGTCCGGCGGCAGGCGCAGATCGCCGAGGAACTCGGGCTGCCGCTGCTCACCGTGGTCGACACCACCGGCGCGGAACTCTCCGTCGAGGCCGAACTCGACGGCGTGGCACTGGAGATCGCCCACTGCCTGACCACCCTGGTCGGACTGCGCACCCCCGTGCTCGCCGTCCTGCTCGGCCAGGGCAGCGGTGGCGGCGCACTCGCCCTGCTGCCCGCCGACCGGGTGCTCGCCGCCGAACACTCCTGGCTGGCCCCGCTGCCGCCCGAGGGCGCCTCCGCGATCGTCCACCGCGACGGCGACCACGCCCCCCAACTCGCCCGCGCCCAGGGCATCACCGCCACCGCCCTGACCACCACCGGCCTGGTCGACCAGGTGGTCCCCGAGACCGACGACCCCGCCGACCTCCGCGACCGCCTCGCCACCGCGATCACCGCCACCCTCGCCGAACTCACCCGACTCCCCACCCCCGAACGCCTCGCCGCCCGCGCCACCCGCAACCGCCGCCTCGGCGGCCCCGTTTCGCCTCTCCCCCCGCGATGAACACCGCCCGGCGAGGCCATGCCGCCTGGTTGGTGCAGCCGCCTTCTAGTGCTGTGCTGTGGCGGAGGTGGAGGGGGGCATGAGGCAGCGGGTGCTGACACTGATGGAGAGCCAGTGGACACCGCCAGTGGTGCCGATGTCGATGAAGTAGCGGCCTTCGTCGTGTTTGGCGTACAAGAGCACGTCGGGCTGGCCGTCCACCGTCTCGCGGTAACCGGTGATGCGGAAGCCCTCCTTCTCCAGGGCGGTCCGGATCTTCCGGACGGCTTCGGGATGTTGATCCACGGGGACCGTGCTGGCGGCATGGTAGGCGAGGGTGTACCGGCCGTCCTCGGCAACCTCGCCGTTCTTTCCCTCGCAGTTGCTGAAGTAGGGCTTGATGGACTCCGGCGCCACGGTGACACCGCCGACCTCAGCCAGGTGCTCGGTCATGTGCTGGGCCCATGCCTGGGCATCGCTCTTGGCCATGACGGGCAACGGCTCGTTCGGATCCGGGCTGTTCACGCAGCCTCCCAGGAATAGTGACAGGAACAGGACTGTGGCGGCGTGCGAATGACGGCGCGCGCGGAATTTTGGTCGAGGCATGGGATTCGGTCTCTCTGCGGCAGCCGGCCTCACAGGCCGGGCACAATGGCGGAAGGCTCGTCCCGGTGGTTGTCCACAGTGTTCGGCCGCCGTCCGGCGATGATCCGTCCCTGGTTGTTCAGGCTCTCGCTGTCGGGGTCCCAGTAGCCGCTGTGCCCGTGGGTGTCGATGCCGAGGGTCTGCCCACCGAAGGCCCCGAGGGTGGGGTCAGGGCCGAGGGTCGCTCCGGTGACGAGGCTGATGTTGTCGTCATCTGCGGTGCCGGCCCAGAAGTGGTCGGGGTTGATGTGAAGGTTCGCGGCGTTGTCGGTGTCCATGCCGGGGCTGGCGATGGCGACGATGTCGTCGGCCTGCAAGCCTTGGCCACCGGCTGCGGCGGCCCCGACGGCGGTGGTGCCGTAGCTGTGGCCGATGACGGTGAGATTGCTGCGGTGATCGCCTTGAGCGGTGCGCACGCCATCAGTGAAACGGCGCATGTCCTCGGCTCCGTCCTCGGCGCGACCGGGCGTCAGGACACTGCCGCTCACCTCGGGCGCGTCGTAGCCGAGCCAAGAGATCACCGCGACTTTCGACCCCGGGTCCGCCCTTTCCGCCGAGTCCTGCAGCCTGCCGATGCGGTCGATCTGGCCCGACGTGGAGGTCATCGTCGTACCGGTGCCGGGAACCAGGACCGCGGTGTGGTCCGCGGTGTCCGGGTTGCCGGTGGACACCACCGCCTTGCCGTCGCCGCTCGCGTCCACCTGGAGCAGGAACAGCTGATGCTGCTCGTCCGCCGCGTCCCCCTTGTCGAGCGCCTCCTTGAGGGCATGGAGGTTGGTCTGCCGCTGGTTCCACTCCTCGTAGGTGATGCCCGACCCCTTGGCGTTGCCAGCCTTCAGGGTGTCGAGCTGCTGCTCCACAACGAGGCGGTTGGCCTGGTCCCGCACCGTAGCGGGCAGGCCGTCGAGGCGGCCGATCTCCTCGGGGTGCAGGGCGATGCAGCTCTGTTGCTGTTCGGGTGTCAGCGACTTCCACCACTCGGCGCTCTGCCGGGGGTCCTTGTTCTCCGGGATGTACGGGGCGGCCAGGCCCAGGTCCTTGGCGACGTCCTGGACGTCCTGCGCCGATTCGGCCGCCGCTCCGAACACCCGGGGCTGGGCGAGGATGTCGGCGCCGAGCCGGCCGAGGGCGCGGGCGCCCTGGTCGCTGGCCTCGCGGGCGGCGGCGAGCGAGGCGTTGATGCGGTCCTGGAGCTGGTCGCGCAGCAGGTGCTGGCTCTGTCGCTCCTCGCGGGCGTCCGGGTCGTGGCGGTCGGGTGCCGCCTGCGGCGGCAGGCCCACCGTGCCGTCGTCCGCCACCGGCAGGTTCCACTCGTCGGCCCGCTGGAGGGCGTTCGACAGGTTCGTCCGGGCCTGGTCCATCCGGTCGGCGACGGTGTCCAGCACGAGCGCAGCCGACTCGGCCTCCACCCGCACGACTTCCAGCTTCTGCTCGGTGGACTCCATCGTGAAGAACGCGCTGTCGGCATCCTTGCCCTGCCAGTGCCCTCGCAGCGGCCCGTTGACCCGGCGCCGGTGCTGGCCGCCGGCGTCCTCCGCCGCAGCGGACAGCCGGCGCCAGCCTTCGGCCGCGTCACGGAGCCCGGCGGGGTCGAAGCGCCGCAGCAGCGCGAAGTCGCCGCTCACCGTTGCCCCTGCTTGCGCCAGGCGTCGGCGATCCGGCCGTCGTTCCACTCGTGCCCCTGCGCACTGGCCTCCAGGGCCGCGGCGGTGGAGGCCAGACGCTCCGTCAACTTGTCGAGGGTCGGCGCCCAGCCGTCCGCGAGGCTCTGCAACCCCGCCCCGACCGACCACCCCGCCAACTCGCCCCCGGTCGAACGACTCGCACCGGTCGCGGTGGCGGCCGGCTGCCGCAACTCCTCGCCGATGTTCCGCGCAGCCGCGGCCGAGGCCCTCAGCTCGGCCGGGTCCACGCTGATCCGTTCGTTCACCGATCCCCCTTGGTCGCCACTACAAGCCGCGATCATACGGCTACAGAACGACAGGAAGTACTCGTACTAATACTCAGATCACCGGTCCGGACCGGCCCCGCCCCGGGCCGGACCGCGCACCGGAGTTGCAGGGCTGGATTGCCGAGTACGTGTCAGCCGATGCGGATGGCAGGGGCCAGATGCGGCAGGACGGCACAGAACTGGACGAACTTGTCCTCGATCAAGCGGCGCTTGCCTGCTTCGACCTGGTTCCCGTGCTCCTGCAGCGGACGCTGCCGTACCTCGCACCGGAACGGGCCAGACGCCGGACGTGCGCCGCCGCAGTCGTCGGGTCACTGGCCCGGCATCCCGCAGCCGTCTGCTCCACCAAGGCCTTCGCCACAGTGCCATCCGCACCTGCTACGACCCTGTCGAGCAGGACGGTGCCGAAGACGTTGTCGTGGACGGAGGCGGCCAACACCACGATCACCAGGCCCAGTGGGAGCCTTCCCCCGCCGCCCCTCCCGGGCGAGAACCTCTTCCCCGGGAACCGTACCCGCCCAGCCCTAGGATCTCCGCATGGCGAACCACTCGAACCACTCGAACCGCATCCGGACGCTGCTGGCGCAGCTCCCCCGCCGGACGGACGCCGGGCCGGTGGTCGAGGCCGCCGGGGAGGCGCTGGCGTCGGGGGACACCGCGTTCGTCGGCGAGCTCGGGGCGGCGCTGGCGGCCCGGTGCGGCGATCCGCGCACTCCGGGGTACCTGGACGCGTTCCGGCGGCTGTTCGACCTGGTCGCGGCTGGCCCCGGCCCCGAACGGGCGTCCCTGGCAGTGGAGTTGCTCGCCGCGATCCCGCCCGGAGGCTGGCAGGATGTGCGGCACCAGGCGTCCGCCCTGTCGGCGGGACGGCCCGCCGGGGAGCTCGCTGCGGCGTTCACCGGTCCGGTGCCGGATCGGCTGCGGCGTTGCCTGGTGCGGGAGTTGGAGCTGCGCGGCGACGACCCGGAGGAGGTCGCGGAGATCGCCGCGTGGGCCGCGCACCAGCGGCGCACCCACCGCCCGCTGCACTTGGCCGGGGCGGCGGACGACCCCGTGCTGCCCAGGTACGGCGGGGGTGACGGCCTGCCTGAGGTGGCGTTCGGCCCGGACTCCGGGAGCCTGCCCCCTCCGCCGGGTGCTCCGGCGCCGCTGCCGCCCGTCACGGAGACCACCGAGGCCACCGAGGAGGACGGGGCTGCCGCCCTGGGCTCGGCAACCGCGAACTGGTCCGCGGACTCCAACGGCCGGACCGAGGCCCGGGTCTTCCGCTTCCACAGCCCGCTCGACCCGGCCGCCGCCACCGACCCGTCCGTCCTGCGAACCCTCCTGCCGGGCCTGCCACTTCACTGCCTCGGCGACGCCCGCCGCCCCGCCCGCAACCGCCGGAGCACCGCACCGCGGACCGCCGGGCTCGCCGTCCGGGCCGCCGACGCCGAACAGGTGTGGTCGCTGCTGCACGCCGCCGCGGCGCACGGCGGCGCCTACAACTCGGGCATCGGCGACGCGCGCGGGCGGCTCGCCGCCTGGCGGTCGCTGGCCGCCCTGGCCGGCTGCCCCGGTAGTGCGAGCACCGCAGAGGTCGAGTCGGCGGCGGACGAGTACGCCTGGTTCACCTTCGTCTCCGACAGCACGTGGTTCGACCAAGTCGCCTGGGACCTCGGCGTGTTGGCGCTCTCTCCCGACCGCTGTCGACTGGCCGTGCTGGCCGCCACCGACACCGACTGACCCTTGGGCCGCAGCTCATGATCGATCTTGCGGTGGGGCGGACGGTCCCGCCGACTCCACGGCCTCCCGAGCGGGGTGCGGTCGTTGCCGCACTGGTCCTCCGGCCCAGGGCCCACCATTGCACTCAGTCCGAGTTGAACCACACCAGCACCCCGGGACCGTCCGGCGTGATCACCGGTACCCACGCCTCATCGGCAGCACGGATCCGGCTATCGTCCAGCCGCAGGGCGTGCGGCTCCTCAGCCGTCCCGTCGGACGCCCAGTAGTGGAGGGTGCCGACGGTCTCCCGGAGCCTGTCCCGCTCGTCGTCCGGCCACCCGTCATTCCAGGTACCGGCACCACTGAAGTGCTTCTCGAACAGCTCACGCAGCGCGTCCAGCCCGTCAGGGCCGAACAACGGCACCAGAAAGCCCTCGACCTGTCCCTGTCGACAAGCCGTTCCGCCGTACTGCTGCTGGTAGAAGACCCCGGTCTCCGCCTCGACCACCACAGACAACCAGCCGCCGGCGCTCATGCCATCGGGATCGAGGAAGACGAAGCGCCGAGAGTTCATGGCACCAGTCTTCCGGGCTGCCCACCACGGACTCAACGACATTCGGCCCCGCGAGATCAGTGACGAGGCAGGACCTCGGCCGCCACCCCGTCAGACCGGCGCGCGCAGCCACTCCTCCAGGGCGGTGAGGTCCTCGTCCGTCAGGCCCGTCCGGGGGTCGACCCGGAGCAGCAGCGCGGGTCCCGGGTGCCGGGCGGCCACCCACTCCCGGTCGGCCGTCCCGATCTCGTCGTCCACCCAGGCGAACGCCGCCCCGCCCGCGTGCCCCACCACCAGCGGCGCCTTCCAGTGCACCCCGGGCGGAAGGCCCGCCGGGCCCGCCCCGTCCGGCTCCTCCAGCACGGGCCACGGCGGCAGTCCGAGCAGCGGCGCGACGCACACGTTGGCCTCGTGCTCCCACGTGGTGGCCCACACCGGACGGCAGCGCAACCCCGCCAGCCGCGCCCCCACCCGGGGATCCAGCCGCCCCAACGACGGATGCCCCTCCGCCGCCCGCCCCACCACCTCCCGCACCCGACGCCCCGTCAGGTGCTCCACGTGCCACCCGGCCGGCCCGCCGAACGGAATCAACGGCCCGTCGACATCGAGGTACAGCAACGGCAGTCCCATTCCCCGCATTCTGCCGTCCCGCCCCGGGCGGCGGGCAACGGCGTGTAGCGTCCGACCGTGGCCTACGGACTGACGCGCCTGCTGCGCACCGAGGAGGACTGGTCGGACCTGCTCTGCTTCCTCGCCGAGCTGGACCCCGAACCGCTCCGGGCGGCGCTGCGCCTGGCGCCGGGGACGGTGGCGGTCCGGCGGGAGGCCCCGGTGGCGGGGGGCCGGGCCGACCTCGTGGTCCTGCTCGACGGCGCCGAGCGCGCGGTGCTGGAGGTGAAGATCGGCGCCGGCGTGCACGGCGGACAGTTCGCGGCCTACGACGCCTGGGCGGATTCGAAGGGCGTCCCGGCAGCGGACCGCCACCTGGTGGGCCCGAACACCGACCCCGTCCCGAACCAGCCGGCCCACTGGTCCCGCCGGCTCACCGTCCCCGGTCTGCTCGCCGGCTGGAACCGCTCCACGGACGACCTCGCCCGGCTGCTGTCCGTCCGGGCCCTCCGGCAGTTCACCCGGGTCGAAGCCGAGCTGACCGGCCCGGCGGACCGCGCCTCCGACGCGCTCAGCGACGCCCTGCGCCTGCGGCGGCTGGCAGGCATCACGCAGGCGGCCGCCCCGCCCGGCACGGTCTTCGCGGCCAGGCAGCGCTCCCGGGCCGGGAACCCGAACGTCTGCGCCTGGCGGCCGACGGAGGACGGGTACGCCGTCGCCGAGATCCAGCGCCTGAACCCGCGGAACGGCACGGGCACGCCGTTCGAGATCCGCCTCATGGTCCAGACCCGGCAGGCCACCTCCGCCGCCAACGGGGCCCTCGCGGACCGGCACCGGGACTGGCTGGCCCGCAGCAGCTTCGTCCGGTACGCCGGCCCCAGGGTGCGGGAGCTGGTGACGGAGCCGGAGGGCGACGGGTTCAAGAAGAAGCCGGGGGCGAAGGGCCACCCGCGGTACTACGGGTACGAGGGCGGCGGGCACGGCAGTTCCGTCCTGCTGAAGACCGCCGTCGACCTCGACGGCATGGTGACCGCGTTCGCCGCCGCCCTGCGCTACCTCGCCACCTACCCGGCCCGGTAGACGGGAGCCGGGCCGACACCCCCGCACCACCCCGCACCACCCGCCCCGACGGGCGGGAGAGCCGGCGGGCGAAGGTGCTGCGGACCGCCCGGGGTTCCTGCCATGATGCGCGTGACAGGACAACGGACGAGAAAGCAGGGCGAGTTGACTGGTGCACAGATACGGCTGTCCGGTGCCGACCCGATCGGCGAGACGGCCGCCCTGTGGGAGTGGCTGCGCGGCGAGGAGCAGCTCCGGGGCCTGGTGAGGGCGGTGACGCCGCCGCCCGGCGAGGGCGAGCTCGGCGGGGCCGTGGAGGTCCTGCAGGTGGCCCTCGGCGCGACGGGTGCCGCGGGGGTCCTGGCCCGGTCGCTGACGGTGTGGCTGCGCACCCGCCGCTCGGACCTGAAGGTCACCGTGACCCGCGACGGCGCGACCACGGTGGAGGTCAGCAACCTCGCCCCCGATCAGGTCGAGGGGATCCTGCGCCGGGCCCTCGACGGCGGGACGGAACCGGGCGGCGAGACGGAGCCGGACAGCGGGACGGAACCGGACAGCGGCACGGAACCGGACAGCGGGACGGAGCCCGACGAGGGACGGGGCGGCGAAGGGGATGCCTGAACCAGGCGGACCGGACGGACCGGACGGACCGAACGGGCCGGACGGGCCGGACGGATGGAGCGGGCCGGACGGGCCGGACGGATGGAGCGGGCCGGACGGGCCGGACGGATGGAGCGGTCCGGACGGATGGAGCGGGCCGGACGGGCCGGACGGATGGAGCGGTCCGGACGGACCCGGCGGGCCGGCCGGGCCCCGGGGGCTGCGCGGGCTGCCCGGACTGCCCGGCGGCCCCGGGCTGCCGGCCGGGCTGACCTCCCGGGCCATCCTGATCGGCACGTCCAGCTACCAGGACCCCGCCTTCACCCAGCTGCCCGCCGTGGCCAACAGCCTCGAACGGATGCGGCGCGTCCTCCTCGACCCGGAGCTCTGCGGCTGGTCCGAGGACGAGGTGACGGTCTTCCGGGACCCGCAGAACATCAAGGTGCTGGCCCCGCAGCTGCGCCGCTCGATCGAGAGCACCGACGGCGTCCTGCTGCTGTACTACGCGGGACACGGCCTGCTCCAGCCGAACGCCCAGCTCTGCCTGACGTTCACCGACACCAACCCGACCGACCCCGACGTCAGCAGCCTGACGTACGAGAAGGTCCGCGACAACCTGCTCGGCTGCCCCGCCCGGGTCCGGATCGTCATCCTCGACTGCTGCCACGCGGGCCGCGCCACCCGGGCGCTCTCCGGCCCCGGCGGGGCGGGCATCGGGGCGCTCGGCGGCGCGCACCTCGACATCGAGGGCACGTACATCCTGGCCGCCGCCGAGGGCCCCGCGGACGTCGTCCCGCTGGAGGAGCAGCACCGCACGGCGACGTCCTTCACCCGGCACCTGACCGGGCTCGTCGAGGAGGGCGTCCTCGGCGGGCCCCCGCTGCTCAGCCTCGGCGCGCTCTTCCCGCACCTGCGCAGCCGGCTCGTCGGCCACAACCTGCCGCTGCCGACCCAGTCGAACACCAAGTCGGCCTACCTCTTCCCGTTCACCCGCAACGCCGCCTGGGAGAGCGCCACCCGGGCCCTGCGCGAGTACCGGACGGCGATGGCCGACGCCCTCGCCCGGGCCGGCCGCCACGGCCTCGACGCCGACGCCCTCGCCACCGCGCTCGCGCTGTCCGCCGACTCGGCCCGCGCCTACCTCGACGGCCACTGGATCGTCCCGGCCGACATGCTGCGCGACTACCTCGCCGTCCTCGGCCGGCACGGCTGCGCGCCCGACCGCCCCGCCCGGGAACGCCTCGCCGAACTGCGCACCCTCGCCGAGGCCGCCGCCGCGAACGACCCGGCCGAGGTGCCCGCCCTGCTGGCCCGCAACCACGCCCAGGCCCGCGAGATCCGCGAGCTGCGCAGCGCCCTGGAGCGCGAACGCGCCGACGCCGCCGCGGCTGCCGGGGCCTCGGCGAAGGCCTCCGCCGCGCTGGAAGCCGCCGACCGGGCCCGGGCGGAGAGCGCGGCGGCCGCCGCCCGGGAGCAGCAGCGGGCCGAGGAGGAACTCGACCGCCTGCGCGACCAGGTCGACCACCAGCGCCGGCAACTCGTCCAGGCCACCCACTACACCCGGGCGCTGGAGTCGGAGCTGACCGACGTCCGGCACGAGGCGGACCAGATCTCCCGCGAACTACGGGTGCTGCGGCGGCAGTTGAACGCGATGACGGCCGCACCGGCGGTCCTGCCGCCACCGCGCGCCGCCGAGACCCCGCTGACGGCGGGAGCCACCGCCACGACCGCCACCGCCGTCGGCACCGGCACCGGCACGGGTGCGTCCGCGGCGACGGAGAGCGCCCCGCCGTCGCGGACCCGACCGGCGCCCGGCCCGACCACCGTCCCGCCGACGCCCCGCCCCGCCAGGGCCGCCGCACCGTTCGCGGCACCGTCCGCGGCGCGGTGGCGGCAACGGTTCGGCAGGGCCTACACCTCCCTCAGCGTCGATTACCTGTCGCGCGGGTCGTCCGGCTGGGGCCGGTTCACCGAGCGGGCGGTCCTGCTGTGCGGCCTCGCCGCCGTGCTGGGCGGCATCACCTGGGGCGTCCTGCTGCGGGCCGACGCGACCGCCGACGTGTTCGCCCCGCCGTGCGCCGCCGCGGCCGCCCCGGCGGCGGACTGCATCACCACCGAGACCGGCCAGGTCACCGACAAGAACCACCACTCCAGCGGCGACAGCGACACCTGGACCCTGAAGGTCACCCACGGGACGGCCCACAGCAGTTACGACGTCGGCCTGACGCTCTACGACTCGCTCCGCAGCGGCGACAGCATCGACGTCAAGAGCTGGAAGGGCCAGGTCGTCCGGCTCGAACACGCCGGCCACTCCGACCGGGTCCGGCCGGACTTCGCCCTGGACCGCCTCCTCGCCGTCCTGCTGGTCGTCGCGGGCCTGGTCGTCCCCGTCGCGGTCCTGCTCCGGGCCCACGTGCTGCGGACGGCGTACGTCCTGGCCTGGTGCTCGTTCTGGGAGGCGTTCCCCGGTCTGACGCTGATCACCAGCACCTCCTGGTGGGCCCTGCTCGCCATCCCGTGGGGCGCCATCGGCCTGGTGAGCCTGGCCGTCCTCGGCTGAGCCCCGCACGCACCGGCTCCAGCGCCTCCCGGACCTCTCAGCCCTCTCGGACCTCTCAGCCCCGCGCGTGGAGCCGGTAGCCTCCCTCGATCACGTAGAAGCCGGGGGCGGAGGCCGCGCACTTCACGGTCGTCGGCGGGGCGGTCGGGTCGTTGAAGTCCGGGACGCCCGACCAGCCGACCCGCGCCTGCCCGTCGCCATCATCCGAACTACCGCCACCGGCAACGCCGTTGCCCGCTCCGTCCAGGAAGAAGCTGAACCCGGTCTCCGGGTGCCACTCGCTCGACGGGACGGGCGGCTGGGGCGTGCCCGGCGGGACGGTGTAGGTCAGCGACCGCACCGTCCCGGTGACGACCGCGGTCCGGGCGGAGGCGTCCGTCCGCAGGCAGTCGACGTCCACCTCGATCCGCACCGTCCCCTGCCAACTCCCGTCCGGCTCGAAGAACTCGTGCTGGATCGTCGCGTGCCCCGAACCCCCGCCCGCGGGCCGGGACCGGGCGTCGACCGCCAACGTCAGGTTGCCGAACCCGGGCAACTCGGTGCTCTGCGGACTGAGCCCGCTCCACCCCCGCAGACTCGCCCCGGCCCCGGCCCCGGCCCCGACCCCGGTCGCGGACACGGCCGAGGCCGCCGAGGCCGAAGCGGCCGGAACGACGAGGGCCGCCACCGCCACGGCTCCCACCATCAGCTTACGCATCATCAACTTGCCACTCCCCCAAGGTAGTTGTGCCGATCCCCTGCGCACTGTCGCACGCTCCGTAGGGACGGAATCAAAGATCGCAGCCACCCCGGACCGGACGCGTCCCCCACAGGAAGGACCCGGATCACCCGTACGGAGGAAAACGCAGGCCCCCGTCCTCCTCCGGAACGACGGCGGCCCGGCCCACCGGAATCGTCCCGGCGGACGGCGCCAACCGTCAGTCCCCAGGGGCCCGTTGGACGTTCTTGCGCAGGGACATGGACGCCACGTCGTAACCGTTGCGGCGGTACAGGGCGACGGCCGCCTCGTTGGACCCGAAGACGTTCAGGCCGAGGGCGGTCCAGCCCTCCCGGGCCACCAGCGCCTCGGCGGCGGCGAGGATCGCGGAGCCGTACCCGCGGCGCCGGAACTCGGCACGGACGTCGATGTCGTACAGCCAGGCCGAACCCTCCGCGTCCGCCGCCCGCCGCGGGTCCGGACCGATCCACGCCTCCCCCACCACCTCGCCCGACCGGTTCTCGGCCACCACGAGGTGGTGGCGGTCCGTGTCGAGCCCGTCCGGGAGGAACTGCGCCGTGCCCTCCCGCGCCCGTTCCCACGCCGACTCCGCAGCCATGAACCGGCCCAACTCCCGGGCCGTCTCGGCCTCACGGCGCTCGGTGGCCGCCGCGTACTCCGCCGGTGTCATCTTCCGCAGGGTCACCTGCCGCGTCTCCATCCACCCATCTTCGACCGGCCCCCGGTGACCGCGGTACCGGGTTCCCGCCCCGAGGCCGGGAGCCCCGCCCGGCCTCTGCCGCCTAGGCCCTCGCCTCCAGCGTCTCCGCCAGCCAGTCGGCCAGGTCGGGGAGCCAGTCCGGCAGGGCGTTGCCGAGCAGGTGGTTGCCGTACGGGACGTGGAGCAGTTCGACGTCCGGCAGGTCGGCGGTGAGGGCGTCGGCGTTGGTGACGCCCGGGATGCGGTCCGCACCGCCCTCGACCAGCAGCACGGGCAGCCCGCGCAGCCGGGGCGCCAGGGCGGCCAGGTCGAGCTGCTCGACGAAGGCCCGGGCGGCGGACGCGTCGCCGCAGCGCCGGGCAAGGGTCGCCGTGACGAACGGGACCACCCCGTCCCAGTCCAACCGGTACGGCCCGCTGACCAGCGCCGCCGCCCGGACCCGCGGGTCGTGGGCGGCCACGGCGGCAGCCAGGTAACCCCCGAGACTGAGCCCGAGCACCGCGATCCGCCCCGGATCGATCACGCCCCCGGCAGCCTCGGCGCCTGCGCCCGGCCCGGCTGACGGCCCGGCTGACGGCATGGCGGGCAGCTCGGCGGCGGCGGCCAGGGCGTGGTCCAGGGCCCGGCCGATCGCGTGCCGGTGGTCCGGGCCGAGCGCCAGGCCGGTGGCCAGTACGCCCTGGCCGGGGCCGTCGACGGCCAGCACGGCCACCCCGCGGGCGAGCAGCGCGTCGGCCGGACCGTGGAACTCCTCCTTCGAGGAGTCCATCCCCGGCACCAGCACCACCAGCGGGAACCGCCCGCCTGCCGCGTCCGCCGTACCCACCGCGTCCGGCGGCTGCGGCAGCCGCAGCCACCCCGCGTAGCCCTCGCCGGCGATCCGCCGGGCCCGGGGTTCGAGCAGGGCGAGGGCGGCGCCCATCGAACGGTCCGCCTCCACGGCGACGGCGGCGGCCCGCTCGCGGTCCGGGTCCGGGAGCAGCGCGGCGAGGTGGAACCAGCGGGCCGCCAGCCGGTGGTGCTGCCCGGCGGTGCGTACCCGGCCGCGTTCGGCGGCCCGTTCGGCCCGGGCCCGGTGGTCGAGGGCGGCCGCCCGGCAGGCGTCCGGCCACTGCAACAGGGAGTCGATCGGCGCGGTGACCCGGTCGTACTCGTACGGGTCGATGCCCGCACCGTGGGCGCGCGGGCGGGTCTCGGCGATGAACCCGGCCGACATGCCGGGGGCGGTGAGGAAGGAGAGTTCAGTCATGGGTGCGCGGTCCTCCGGAGCGTGGCGGGTCCTGGGCGGTCTGCCGGGCAGACGAGCAGACGAGCAGACGGGCAGTCAGGCTGATAGATCGACAAATCAATGGCCTGGGCAGCCCGGCCGCCCCCAGCGTCAACAGCGACATCAACACCAGCCATAGTCATCAATGTGTTGATGACTGTCAACGACCATGATTGATGCGGGCCGCCCTGTAACATCGCCGCATGGGAATGCCCGTCAGTGACCGCCTCGGCATCGATCTGCACCGCGCCGGCCAGGAGTTGCTGGCCTCGAAACGCCTCGCGGTCGAACCGGCGGGGCTGACCGTGCCGCAGTACGCGGCGCTGTTCGTGCTCGCCGACAGCCCGGGCATCAGCGGGGCCGCGCTCGCCCGGGCCTGCCAGGTCACCCCGCAGGCGATGGCGATCCTGCTCAAGCACCTGACCCAGCGCGGGCTGGTGGAACGGGCGCCGCACCGCTGGCACCGCAACGTGCTGGAGACCCGGCTGACCGATCGCGGCCGGGCCGCCCTGGAGTTGGCCGACGACCGGGCGACCGAGGTCGAGCAGTGCCTGGCCGACGAGTTCACCGAGGCCGAACAGGAACAGTTCCGCACCTTCCTGTCCCGCGCCACCCGCGCACTGCGCCGCGCCGCCGACGACCTCGGCTGACCCGCCTCCGCCACCCGCGCCGCCCCCACCCCCCTCCCTCCCCCTTCGGTGTCAACCATGGGCAACCCCTGGGATTGCCAAGGAACATGACGGATAGTCAGTAGCGGCACGGTTCCCGTCGGGTGCACCCGGGTCGGGTGGCCGTGCCGTGGGCAGGCGTTACCGACCGAGGGAAGGTGTCCGTCCGTGATCGGCAGTTCTTCGACCCGTCGCCGTTCGAACGTCCTGAGGGGTGCCGCCGCAGCCGTCGCCGTCGTGGGCCTCCTGTCCGCCGCGGGGTGCGGCAGCGGGGGCGGCCCGGCGACGGATGCGGCCCGACCGTCCACCTCCGCGCCCCCGACGTCCACGTCCACGTCCACGTCCACGTCCTACGCCACCCCCTCCGCGTCCCGCAGTGGCGGTCTGACGATCCAGGCCGGTTGCGAGGACCACGCCGAGATCATGAAGGAACTGGACCAGGTCACCATCGCCGGGCGCTACGGGAACAAGCCCGAGCAGATCGGGGACCTGCTCCGGGAGGCGCAGGGCCGGTTGTCGGCCGATGTCGCCCGGGCGAAGGTCCCGGTGGTCAAGGAGGGCCTCCAGAAGGAGTTGGCGGGCGTCACGGCCGCGCTGGACGCCTACACGGCCGGGGACAGCAGCGGGGTCGACAAGGGGCTGCTGGCGGCCACCCTCGGCGGTGCGAGCTTCGCGTGCATCAAGGCCGCGACCGAGCCTCCGGCCTGACCCGCGCCCGGCACCCGTCCCCGCTCCGCTCCGCCCCCGCCGGGTACCACCGTCGAGGGCCCCCGCCGGGTACCACCGTCGAGGGCCCCCGCCGGATACCACCGTCGAGGGCCGCCGTTGAGGGCCGTCGCCGGTGTGGCCAATGTCGCACGGCGGATCTCCGCAGCTCGTGGGGGGTACAGCGGGCGGCTGCGGGTAGGCTGCGGCTGCCCTGTCCCGGAGTCGTGAGGAGTTGTGCGTGTCTGCGATCACCGTTGTCGGGGTGGGGGCGGACGGCTGGCCGGGGCTCTCGGCGGTGGCGCGGGAGGCGTTGGCCGCGGCGGAGGTGGTGCTCGGCGGGGCGCGTCAGTTGGCGCTGCTGCCGGAGCAATCGGCGGAGTCCGCGGAAGCGGCGGGGACCGCGGGAACGGCAGGGGCAGCGGGGGCAGCGGGGGTGACGGCGGAGCGGGTGCCGTGGCCGTCGCCGTTGCGGCCGGCGGTGCCGGGGTTGTTGGAGCGGTTCGCGGGGCGGCGGCTGGTGGTGCTGGCCAGTGGTGATCCGATGTTCCACGGGATCGGGCGGACGCTGCTGGAGTGCGGTGTCCCGGCGGAGTCGTTGCGGGTGCTGCCGCATCCGTCGTCGGTGTCGCTGGCGTGTGCCCGGTTGGGCTGGCCGGTGGAGGAGACCGAGGTGGTGACGCTGGTCGGCCGGCCGGTGGAGTCGTTGTACGCGGCGCTGTACCCGGGGCGCCGGCTGCTGGTGCTGAGCGCGGACGTGTCGACGCCCGCGCGGGTGGCGCGGGTGCTGGTGGAGCGCGGGTTCGGGCCGAGCCGGGTGCGGGTGCTGGAGCAGTTGGGCGGTGCGGCGGAGGCGGTGCGCGAGGGGGTGGCGGCGGGTTGGTCGCTGCCGCCGGGCGATCCGCTGAACGTGCTGGCGGTGGACTGCGTCCGCGATCCGGCCGTCGCGGCGGAGGCCCCTCGGCAGCAGCTGGTTCCCGGCCTGCGGGACGAACTCTTCGAGTCGGACGGGCAGTTGACGAAGCGTCATGTCCGGGCGGCGACGTTGGCGGCGCTCGCGCCGGCGCCGGGCGAGCTGCTGTGGGACGTCGGCGGCGGTTCGGGGTCGATCGGCATCGAGTGGCTGCGGGCGCACCGCAGTTGCCGGGCGGCGAGCGTGGAGCGCGATCCGGTGCGGGCGGAGCGGATCGTCCGCAACGCAGCCGCGCTGGGCGTGCCCCGGCTGCGGGTGGTGACGGGGGCGGCGCCGGGGGCGCTGGCCGGGCTGGCGGCCGAACTCGGCCGTCCGGACGCGGTGTTCGTCGGCGGCGGGCTGACCGTGCCGGGGCTGCTGGAGGCGTGCTGGTCGGCGCTCGGTCCGGGCGGGCGGCTGGTGGCGAACACGGTGACGCTGGAGTCGGAGGCGCTGCTGACGCAGTGGTACCGGCGCCACGGCGGCGAGTTGGTGAAGCTGTCGGTGGCGCACGCGGTGCCGGTGGGCGGGTTCACCGGGTGGCGGCAGGCGATGCCGGTGACGCAGTGGAGCGTCGTCAAGGGCGAGGTTTCCGGTGCCGGGGCTACCGGTGCGGACGAGGTTGGCGGAGGAGCGAAGTGACGGTCTATTTCATCGGTGCCGGTCCAGGTGCCGCGGATCTGATCACGGTGCGCGGCCAGCGCACCCTGGCCCGCTGCGGGGTGTGCCTGTACGCGGGCAGCCTGGTCCCGCCGGAGCTGCTGGCGGACTGCCCGCCGGACGCCCGGCTGGTCGACACCGCGAACCTGGACCTGGACCAGATCCTGGCCGAGATCGTCCGCGCGCACGGCGAGGGCCTGGACGTGGCCCGGCTGCACTCCGGCGACCCGTCGGTGTTCTCGGCGATGGCCGAGCAGATGCGCCGGCTGGACGCGGCGGGCATCCCGTACGAGGTGGTGCCGGGGGTGCCCGCGTTCGCCGCGGCGGCGGCGGCGCTGAAGCGGGAGCTGACGGTGCCGACGGTCGGCCAGGCGGTGATCCTGACCCGGGTGGCCCGGCAGGCGACGCCGATGCCGCCCGGCGAGGAGCTGTCCGTCCTCGGGAAGAGCGGCGCGCTGCTGGTGCTGCACCTGGCGGCCCGTTACGTCGACAGCGTGGTCGAGGAGCTGCTGCCGCACTACGGGCCGGACTGCCCGGCCGCGGTGGTCGCGATGGCCAGCCGCCCGGACGAGCTGGTGCTGCGCGGCACGCTCGGTGACATCGCCGTGCAGGTGAAGGCCGCGGGCGTGCTGCGCACCGCCGTGATCATCGTCGGCCGGACGCTGGCCGCGACGGAGTTCCGCGACAGCCACCTGTACTCGACCACCCGGGCCCGCTGACCCTCCCCGCTCTGCCCTGCCACGCCCCGCCCCACCCCCAGCTCACCGGACGCCGGACGGCTCGGGTTCGCTGTGGCGCGGCTCGCCCTGGTGCGGCTCGCCCTGGTGCGGTTCGTCGGACAGCAGGCCGTCGACGGCGCCGTCCAGGAGGCGCTGCATGTCGGCGGACCGGGGCAGCATGGTCGCCTCGTAGGCGCGGACGGCCCCGGCGAGGGTGTCGTGTCCGGCGATCGCGAGGGCGAGTTCGCAGGCGTCGAGCATGGCGAGGTTGACGCCGACGCCGAGCGGGGGCATGAGGTGGGCGGCGTCGCCGAGCAGGGTGACGGCGGGGTCGTGCGTCCAGGTGTGCGGGACGGGCAGGGCGTGGATCGGGCGGTCGACGTAGGGGCCGTCGTTGTCGGTGAGGAGTCGGCGCAGGCCGGGCGCCCACCGGCGGTAGCGGTCCAGGAGGAGGGCGCGCAGGGCGTCGGTCTCCTGGACGGTGTGACCGGCCCGGGCGATCCAGTCGGCGGGGACGCGCTGGATGACGTAGACCCGGATGTGGTCGCCGCTGTTGCGCTGGGCGAACAGTCCGCGCGCGCCGTCGGCGGCGGAGGCGCTGCCGGGGCCGACGAGGGCGGCGAGGTCGGGGTGGCGGCGGTCGACGTCGTGGAACCAGGCTTCGAGGAAGCCGACACCGGTGTACTGGGGGGTGGCCGGGGAGAGCGCGCGGCGGACCTTGGACCAGGCGCCGTCGGCCCCGATGACCAGGTCGGCTCCGGCGGTGGTGCCGTCGGCGAAGTGCAGGCGGCGGGGGCCGCCGGCGGGGCCCTCCACGGAGCGCAGGGCGCGGCCCCAGCGGACGGTGTCCGGTGCGAGCGAGCGCAGCAGGAGGTCGCGCAGCTGGCCCCGGTCGATCTCGGGCTTGAAGCGTTCGCCGGCCTCGGGGACGTGGTGGAAGCCGATCTCCCCGGTCAGGGCGTCGAGTTGGCGCATCTCCTGCCCTTCGGCGCGGGCGAGGCGGAAGAAGTCGTCGAGCAGTCCGGCTTCGCGCAGGGCGAGTTGGCCGTTGTCCTCGTGCAGGTCGAGCGTGCCGCCCTGGTCGCGGGCGTCGGGGCCGCGGTCGTGGTCGTACACGGTGACGGCGATGCCGTGGCGCTGCAGGATGCGGGCGCAGGTCAGGCCGCCGGGCCCGGCGCCGACCACGGCGATGCGGGGAGTGGAGGGGGTGGTCATGGTGGGGCTCCTTCCGGATGGGGGGCGCGGCGGTGCCGCGTTCCCAGAGGACCACAACGAGTGCAAAAGTGCAACGACTCAACTTTTGAATCGAGTGAACCCGACAGGTAGGATGCCCTCATGCCCGACACCCCACCGCCGCCTCCGCCTCCGAGCCCCGCACCCCCACCGCCACCCCCGCCGAGCCCCGCGCCTCCGGGGCGGCGTGAGCGCAAGAAGGCCGCCACCCGCCAGGCCATCGCCGACGCCGCGCTGCGCCTGTTCCTGGAACGCGGCTACGACGACGTCGGCATCCGCGAGATCGCGGACGCCGCGGACGTCTCCACCACCACGCTGTTCAAGCACTTCCCGGTCAAGGAGGCGCTGGTCTTCGACGAGGAGGCCGACCTGGAGGCCGACCTGCTCGCCGCCGTGCGCGAGCGTCCCCCCGGCCGGTCCATCCCGGCCGCCCTGTGCGACCACGCCCTGCGCCACCGCCGGGCCGCCGGCGACGGCGATCCCCGTTTCGCGGCCTTCACCGCCCTGGTGGACTCCGTCCCGGCCCTGCGCGACTACCAGCAGGCCATGTGGCTGCGCCACACCGCCGCGCTCGCCGCGGTGATCGCCGAGCAGAGCGGCCGTCCCGCCGACGATCCCGCCTGCACCGCCCTGGCCCACTTCGCCCTTGAGGCACCCCGGGCCGCCCGGGCCGCCCGGGCTCACGAGGACGTCCGCGGGGCCGTGATCCGCGCCTTCGACCTCCTCGACCGGGGCTGGAGCGGCCTCGGCTGAGGCACCCGCCCAGGTGCCGCGCGGGCGCGGGGGCCCATGAGTGTGGCGCGAGGGCCGTGCCGGTGGGCACGGCCCTCGCGCCGGGTGTGGGCTCCCCGTTCCCGCCCTCGTCGCCCGGATCTGCACGTGGTGGTGAACTGTGCATGGTGCACGGTCACTTGTGCGTGGTGCTGAGCTGCACTGTTGACGGGGAGTCGAACCCCTGCGTTGCTCTTCACGCACCAAGGGCCGGATGAACCGCCGGCCGCGGTGTGTGCACGCCTCCGCTGCGACTACCTGCTCCCACACCCGGTTCGCGGGGGATCAGCCGTCGGCCGTCCCGTCCTCGATCAGGTCGATCTCCCAGTTGGTGCGCTGGATCAGGGTGTCCACCTCGCGGATCTCCTTGGCCAACAGATCGGCGCGGGAGCGGAGTTCGGCGACCGGCAGGGCGGGCAGCATCCGGAGCTCGGAGCGCAGTTGCCGCACCGAGCCGCGCTGGTCCTGTCCGGCGGCGGCGTCGGCGGCGGCGCTGGTCACCGCGTGGCGCAGCCGCAGGACGTCCCGGCGGGCGAGCGCGTCGGTGAGGGTGCCGCCGCCTTCGACGCGGGTGGCGGAGTTGGTGCGGTTGATCCGGCGGATCAGCTCCTCCAGTTCGTCCAGCACCTCGCCGGTCCGGGCCAGCACCTCCGCCGCGTTCTCGGCGGGTTCCTCGCCCTCCTGGTAGCGGGCGCTGCCGACGACGCGCGCCCGCAACTGCTCGACCTGCCGCATCGCGGCCGTGCGCTGCGCGAGCGCCTCCGCCAGTTTCACCGCGTCCTCGCCATCGTCGCCGCCTGCCCACCTGCCGGTCCGTCCGGAGACCTTCCGGCGCGGGTGCGGCCGCTGTGCGCACCGCCGCCCGACGGCATGCTACCGGGGGCCGCGCCGGGAACCGGGCGCGGGCCCGGGACCGGCTGCGGCCGGAGGGGGCTGGCAGGATGGGCGCCATGACGGACGACATCCCGGAGATCTTCGAACGGGCGGGCTGCGAAGGCGCGTTGTGCGTCCGGCCGCTGGAGGGCGACGCCGAGGTGGGGTTGCGGGCCGACGCACCGGTGGTCCCGGCCTCGGTGTTCAAGGTCCAGGTCGCCCTGGAGGTGGAGACCGCGTTCGCCGAGGGTCGGTTGGATCCGCGCGAGCGGGTGACGCTGCGCGCCGCCGACCGCACGCCGGGGCCGGTCGGGCTCTCGCTCTTCGAGGACGACGCGGTGCTCTCCTGGCGGGACCTGGCGGTCCTGATGCTCACCATCAGCGACAATCCGAGCACCGACGCGCTGCTGCGCCGGGTCGGCGTCGACGCGCTCAACGCGACGGCGGCGCGGCTCGGACTGACCGGGACCGTCGTCGAGTCCGACCTGCGGACCATGCTCGACTCGATCGGCGAGGACCTCGGCCGGGCCGGCTGGGAGGACGCCGTGGCGTGGGCGGCGGGCGCCTCGGCGGACGAACTCGCCCGGGCCGACGAGCAGTTGCCGTCCGCCCGGGCCCTGGATCCGGCTCGGGGGACCCGCACCACTCCCCGCGACATGGCCGACCTGCTGCGGCTGATCTGGACCGACCGGGCGGGGCCGGCCGCCGCGTGCGGGCGGGTGCGGGACGTGATGGCCAGGCAGTTGACCCGGCACCGGATCGCGGGCGGGTTCCGTCCGCCGGTGCGGGTCGCGGCCAAGAGCGGGAGCCTGCTGGGCGTGGTCCGCAACGAGATCGGCGTGGTGTCCTACCCGGACGGCCGCCGGTACGCCGCCGCCGTCTTCACCCGGTCCCGGCCCGGCGCGGACGAGGCCGCGATCAGCCGCGCCATCGGCGCCGCCACCGCGCGGGCCGTCACCACCCTGCGGGAGGCCGGCGTCTGAGCCCCGCCACGGCCGCGCCTGACCGGGCCCGGTCAGGTCAGGTCAGGTCAGGTCAGGTCAGGTCAGGTCAGGTCAGGCCGAGGCCGTCCAGGACGGTGCGGGCGCCGTCGGTGAAGGCGTGGGCGGGGTCGGTGGCGGCGCGGGCGGCCAGGGCGGCGGAGAGCAGCGGGAAGGTCTCGGGGACGAGCGGGCCGGCAGGGGCGGTTCCGGTCGCGGTGGCGGTCGCGGTGGCGGTCGCGGTGGCGGCAGCGGCCTGGTGCTCGAGTTCGAGTTCGCCGATCACGTAGGAGACCAGGGCGTGCAGGGCCGCGGCGCGCTGTGGTGCGTCGAGTCCGGCGTCGGCCAGGGCTTCCAGGAGCTGTTCGCGCCAGCGCAGCGCGGGCAGGCAGCTGCTGTGGTGCCGGACGGCGAGCGGGAGGATGCCGGGGTGGGCGCCGACGGCTTCGCGCATGAGGTCCAGCAGGGTGAGCAGTCGGGCCCGCGGGGAGGGCGCCGCGGGTGCGCGGGTGGCGCGGTCGAGGACGGGGCCGAGGGCGAGGTCGACGACCAGGCACTCGAGTTCCTCGCGGTCCTCGACGTAGCGGTAGAGGGCCATGGTGCGGCGGTCGAGTTCGGCGGCGACGGTGCGCATGGAGAGGGCGGGCAGGCCGTCGCGGTCGATCACGGCGAGGGCGGCGGCGGCGATCTGGCGGGTGGTCAGGGAGCGTGGGCGGGGCACGGGTTGACAGCGTACGGCATACGCCTACAGTTTTGGCGTACGGTCTACACCTACGAGGAGCCCCCGAGGAGCCCGCGTGTCCCGACTCCGGACCGGCACCACCGCACCTGCCCTCCCCGCCACCGACGCCGCCGGCGCGCCGCTGCCGCCGGTGCCCCCGGACGGCCTGACGCACCTGCAGTTCCGCCGCTTCGCGGGCTGCCCGATCTGCAACCTGCACCTGCGCGGCTTCGCCGTCCGCCACCCCGAACTGCGCGCGGCGGGGGTCCGGGAGGTGGTCGCGTTCCACTCCCCCGCCGACGAACTGCGCCCGTACGCCGACGGGTTGCCGTTCCCGCTGCTGGCCGACCCGGAGCGGCGGCTGTACCGCGCGTACGGGGTCGAGCGCGGGGCGCGGGCGCTGCTCGACCCCCGGGTGTGGCCGTCGATCGTGCTGGGGGTGCTCAGCGGCGTGCCGCAGGTGCTGCGCGGCCGGGAGCGGCTGCCGTCGGCCCGTCCGTCGGGCGGCCGGCTGGGCCTGCCGGCCGATTTCCTGATCGCCGCGGACGGGCGGCTGCTCGCCGCCCACTACGGCACCCACGCGGCCGACCACTGGCCGGTGGACCGGGTCCTCGCCCTGGCCGCCGAACACCGCCCGGCCCCGACCCCGACCCCGGACCCGACCTCGGCCCCCGCCCCCGCCCCCACACCCGCACCCGCACCCGCACCCGCAGCAGCCCCGACCCCCGCGGCGGCTCCGGGCCCGGCCGCCCTGCCCGACTGATCCCCCGGTTCGGTCCCCGTCAGCCCGCGAGGGGCGCGACGGCTGCCCGGACCAGGGCGGTCACGTGGGCGGCGGCCTCCGCCACCGGCACCTGGACGGTCTCGCCGGTGGCCCGGGTGGTGACCTCGACGACGCCGTCCTTCAGGCCGCGCGGGCCGACGGTGATCCGGTAGGGGATGCCGACCAGTTCGATGTCGGCGAACTTGACGCCGGGCCGCTCGTCCCGGTCGTCCAGCACCACGTCGATGCGCTCGGCACGCAGCCGGCCGTACAGGTCGTCGACCACGGCGGCGGTCTGCTCGTCGGCCTTGCCGATCGGGACGACGGCGACCTCGAAGGGGGCGACGGCGACGGGCCAGGCGATGCCCTTCTCGTCGTGGTGGGTCTCGACGATGGCGGCGATGGCCCGTTCGATGCCGATGCCGTAGCTGCCCATGATCGGCTTGACGGCCGCGCCGTCCTGGCCGAGCACGGTGACGTCCAGCGCCTCGGTGTACTTGCGGCCGAGCTTGAAGATGTGGCCGACCTCGACCGTCCGGACCACCTCCAGGGCTTCGCCGCACTGCACGCAGGGCTCGCCGGCCCGGACTTCGCGCAGGTCCGCCCAGCGGGTGACGGCGATGTCCCGGGCGACGTCGACGCCGCGCAGGTGGACGCCGTCCTGGTTGGCACCGGTGGTCATGCCGGTACGGCCGGCCAGGGCGTGGTCGGCCAGCACGGTGAGGCCGGTGCCGTCGGTGCCGCCGGTGCCGCCGGTGCCGCCGGTGCCGTCAGCGCTGCCGGTGACGCCGGTGACACCGGCGACGCCGACCGCGCCGAGGCTGCCGGGCAGGGCGCCGAGCAGGCCCTTGATCTCGTCGGCGTCGGCGGGGCGGACCGTGCGGGCCCCGGTGGCGTCGAGGAGCTTCTGCTCGACCAGGCTGTGGTCGCCGCGCACCAGGGCGAGCAGCGGGCGGCCGTCGGCGACCAGCACCAGGGTCTTGATCTGCTGTTCGGCGGGGACGCCGTGCAGCCGGGCCAGTTCCTCGATGGTGCGGGCCTCGGGGGTGTCGAAGCGCTCGGGGGCGGCGAGCGCTTCGCCGTCCGCCGCGGCGGGCAGCGCGGAGTCGGCCTTCTCGACGTTGGCCGCGTAGCGGCAGGCGGGGCAGTGCACGACCAGGTCCTCGCCGGCCGGGGTGGGCGACATGAACTCGACCGACGCCGAGCCGCCCATGCTGCCGCTGGACGCCTGGACGGGGATGGCGGGGATGCCGACGCGGGCGAAGATCCGGGTGTAGGCGGCGTGGTGCAGGTCGAAGGAGCGGTCCAGGCCGGCCTGGTCGAGGTCGAAGCTGTAGGAGTCCTTCATGGTGAACTCGCGCACCCGCAGCAGGCCGCTCTTGGGGCGCGGCTCGTCGCGGAACTTGGTCTGGAACTGGTACCACATCTGCGGGAGCTGGCGGTACGAGGAGAGTTCCTGGGCGAGGGTGGTGAAGATCTCCTCGTGCGTCATGCCGAGGGCCAGGTCCGCGCCCTTGCGGTCCTTGAGCCGGAACATCTCCTCGCCCATGCCCTCCCAGCGGCCGGTGCGCTGCCAGATCTCGGCGGGGTGCACGGCGGGCAGGATCCACTCCTGCGAGCCGATCCGCGCCATCTCCTCGCGCACCACGTCGACGATCTTGCCGCGCACCCGCACCGCCATCGGCAGCAGCGAGTAGTGCCCGGCCATCAGCTGCCGCACGAACCCGGCCCGCACCAGCAGCCGGTGGCTCGCCGCGTCGGCGTCCGCCGGGTCTTCGCGCAGCGTGGGGACGTACAACTGTGACCAGCGCATGGGAGTGTCTTCCTGCTCGGGAACCGGGGTCGAATCGTATGCCAGGACGCCCCGGCCGCCGGGCCGCCTGCCCCGGCCCCCGTTCAGCCGAGCGAGGCGGTGAACTCCTTGGCGCGGCGGGTGATGTCGGCCCAGTCGCCGTCCGCGACGGCCCGGGGCGGGACGACGTCGGTGCCGGCGCAGACGGCGAGGGCGCCGTGGTCGAGGAAGGCCCTGGCGTTGCCGGCGTTGACGCCGCCGGAGGCGACCAGCGGGACGTCGGGGTAGGGGCCGCGCAGGTCCTTGAAGTAGCCGGGGCCGAACGCCTTGGCGGGGAAGATCTTGACGGCGGCGGCGCCGAGGTCGACGGCGTCGGCGACCTCGCTGGGGGTGAGCGCGCCCATCACGACCGGGACTCCGGCTTCGCGGGCGACGTCGGCGACGGCGGGGCGCAGGCCGGGGGTGACCAGGAAGCCGGCGCCGGCGGCGATCCCGGCCCGGGCCTGGTCGGCGGTGAGGACGGTGCCGACGCCGATCCGGCAGCCGGCCCCGGCGGCGCGGGCCAGGTGGCGGGTGACGTCGGGGGTGGTGAAGGTGAGTTCGGTCCAGGCGATGCCGCCTTCGGCGAGCGCCTCGCAGAGCGCGACCGCGTCGGGTATCACGGGGGCGCGCACCACGGCGATCACCGGCTGCCGCGCCAACGCCGCCCGCAGTTCGGCCGTTTCGGTTCCCATCCTGGCAACTCCTCTTCACACGTGAATCATTCGAATTGGCAATGCGGAACCAGCGGTAGCCGCAAGGAAATTGACGGCCCGTCAGCCGATCGCGCGGACCTTCCGGTCGGCGCCGCGCCGCAGGGCGCGGCCGGCCAGGTCGCCGGTGGGCTTGCCGTCGGTGAGCGCGGGGACGCCGTTGACCAGGACGTGCCGGATGCCTTCGGCGGGCTGCCGGGGGTGGTCGAAGGTGGCGGTGTCGCGGACGGTGTCGGGGTCGAACAGGACCAGGTCGGCGTGGTGGCCGGGGCGGACCAGGCCGCGCCGGTCGAGGCCGAGGCGGCGGGCGGGGCGGCCGGTCATCCGGGCGACGGCCTGTTCGAGCGTGAGGACGCCCAACTCGCGGCTGTAGCGGGCCAGGTAGCGGGGGAAGGTGCCCCAGGCGCGGGGGTGCGGGCGGGCGCCGACCAGCAGTCCGTCGCTGCCGACGGTGTGCGCGGGGTGGCGCATGATGGCGCGGACGTTCTCCTCGTGGCCGACGTGCTGGAGGATGGTGGTGCCGAGCTGGTCGGCGCGCAGCAGGCCGAGGAAGACCTCGGTGCCGGTGCGGCCCTGGGCGGCGGCGAGTTCGGAGATCCGCTTGCCGACGACGGCGGACAGCTCACTGTGCCGGACGCCGGAGACCTGGATGGTGTCCCAGTCGGTGACGACGCCGTGGCAGCCGTCGCTGCCGTGTTCCTCGACGTCGGCGCGGATGCGCTCGCGGGCGGCGGGGTCGGCGAGCCGGGCGAGGGTGGCTTCGGGGCCGCCCTCGGTGGACCAACTGGGCAGCAGGGCGGCCAGGGTGGTGGAGCCGGGCAGGTAGGGGTAGCTGTCGAGGGTGAGGTCGACGCCGTCGGCGAGGGCGGCGTCGACCAGGTCGAGGAACTGTCCGGCGCGGCCCTCGTTGACGCCGAAGTTCATGGTGGCGTGGGTGAGGTGCAGCGGGCAGCCGGAGCGCCGGGAGATCTCCACCATCTCCGCGTAGCCCTCCAACGCGCCCGCGCCGTAGGAGCGTTGGTGGGGGGCGTGGAAGCCGCCGCGGGCGGCGACGGTGGTGCACAGGGCGACGAGTTCGGCGGTGTCGGCGTACATGCCGGGGGTGTAGGTGAGCCCGGTGGACATGCCGACCGCGCCGTCCGCCAGCGACTGGTCCAACAGCTGCTGCATCCGGGCGAGTTCGGGCCCGGTGGGGGGACGGTTGTCCCAGCCCATGGCGAGCATCCGGACGGTGCCGTGCGGGACGAGGTAGCAGGTGTTGACGGCGACCCCCGAGCCGGAGCCGGTGTCGAGGCGGTCGAGGTACTGGGCGACGGTGCGCCAGTTCCAGTCGAAGTCCTCGTCGGCGGGGTCGCCGTTCCAGCCGGCGAGTTGGCGGCGCAGCGCGGCGAGGGTGGTGTCGTCGGCGGGGGCGTAGGAGAGGCCGTCCTGGCCGAGGACTTCGAGGGTGACGCCCTGGGTGATCCGGGAGGGGTGGTCGGGTTCGAGGAGCAGCCGCAGGTCGGAGTGGGCGTGCATGTCGATGAAGCCGGGGGCGAGGACGAGTCCGTCGGCGTCGATCGTCCGACGGCCCGTCAGGCGGTGTCCGGCCGGGCGAGGGCCGGTCCGGCCGGTCCGGTCGATCCGGTCGATCCGGTCGATCTGGTCGATCCGGCCGTCGGTGACGGTGACGTCGGCGCGGTAGCGGTCGGCGCCGGTGCCGTCGACGACGGTGGCGGCGCGCAGCAGCAGGTCGGCCATCAGAAGTACGTCCGGACCAGGTCGACGACGCGGGGGTGGTCGGTGTCGGCGTGGTCGAGGACGGGGATGAGGCTCCACTTGTCGAAGGCGGTGCAGGGGTGGGAGAGGCCCAGGCGCAGTACGGCGCCGACGGGGGCGGCGGGTCCGGCGCCGCGCAGGAAGGCGTGCTGGTCGTTGAGGGCGGTGACGGTGGCGCCGGTCAACGGGCCGGTGCCGCGGACGAGTTGGGGTTCGGGCAGGCCCTCGTCGAACGGGAGGTCGCGCTTTCCGGCGTCGAGCAGGGCGAGTTCGGGTTCGGGGTGGGAGACGACCCGGGCCCAGCCGTGCATGGCGGAGCGCAGCGGGGTGGCGTCGGAAGTGCGGGAGAGCGGGGAGATGCCTCGGTAGAAGCCGTCGTCGTGGGCGAGGTAGGCGCCGGCCCGGACGACGACGACGGTGCCGGGGACCTGCCGGGTGAGCGGGGTCAACTCCTGGGCGACGGTGTCGAAGTAGGCGCTGCCGCCGGCGGTGACCACGGGGGTGGCGGTGGGGTAGTCGGGGGCGAGGCGGCGGTGCAGGTCGGCGAGGTCGGCGAGGTAGCCGCGGACGGCGGCGAGGGCGGGGTCGGAGGCGTCGTGGGCGAGGGCGCCCTCGTAGCCGCCGACGCCGGCCAGGCGCAGGGTGGGGGCGGCGAGGACGGCGGCGGCGACCTCGAGGGCGGCGGGGACGCCGCGGGCGCCGGTGCGGCCGCCGGGGCCGCCGAGTTCGACCAGGACCTCGACGGGGCGGCGGGCTCCGGCGGCGCGCAGGGCGGCGTCCATCTGCCGGACGCTGTCGGCGGAGTCGACCCAGGAGGTGAAGGCGAAGCCGGGGTCGCGGTCGAGTTCGGCGGCGATCCAGGCGAGTCCGGCGGGG
Organism: Kitasatospora sp. YST-16; assembly: GCF_026802215.1. NCBI lineage: Bacteria > Bacillati > Actinomycetota > Actinomycetes > Kitasatosporales > Streptomycetaceae > Kitasatospora > Kitasatospora sp. YST-16. Next base: position 6,613,811 of record NZ_CP113837.1, on the reverse strand, counting down.
TCGAGCAGGGTGTTGGCGAGCAGCAGGCGCTGGACGCCGAAGGCGCGGGCGACGCGCAGCTGCGGGAGGTTGGCGAGGGTGATGGCGTGGGCACCGGCGGCGAGTTGGGCCTGCCAGAGGGCGGGGGCCATGGTGGTCTTGCCGTGCGGGGCGAGCAGCACGCCGGCGTCGCGGCACCAGGCGGCCATGGTGTGCAGGTTGTGGTCGAGGGCGGCGGCGTCGAGGGTGAGCAGGGGGGTGCCGAGGCCGTCGAGGGTGGGGCGGGTGGCGAGCCAGTCGCGGACGGTGCGTCCGTGGGCGGCGGCGGGGACGGCCTTGAAGCGGAAGTCGAGCGTCTCGTCGGCGAGGGCGGCGACGGCGGCGGTGTCGAGGCCGGGGCCGGACGCGGGGTCGGCGAAGTGCCGCGGGCCGCCGGGGGCGCTGTGCTGCGGGCCGCCGGCGAAGTGCCGCGGGCCGCCGGGGGCGCTGTGCTGCCCGGTGCCCGGCTGTTCCGACCGCCGCCCCGACGACCACTCTGCCGGCCGCTCCGACGGCCGCTCCGACGACAAGCCCGACGACGGCTCCGACGGCCGCTCCGGCCGCCCTTCCGCGTCCGCCCGGTCCACCGTTTCGCCCATCGCCGTGCCTCCGTTCGCAACCCCGACCCACCTGCGAGCTGGGGAGTTGCAACATGCGCAACCTCTATTGCGTATGTTGGTGATACGGTTCTAGCATTCACGCCGGACGGCGGTCAACGGACCGCGACGCGGCCCGTCCACCCCTCCCACCAGGCACGCAGCACCGGGGCTCACCGCCGAGCGCCGGGCCGCGCGGGCGCCGGGCGGTGGGAGCGGGGCACGGGCCCGAGGGTGAGGGAGCGGGTTTGATGGCGGATCAAGGCGGTGCGGCGGCTGCCGCCCGGGCGGTGTGCCTGGGCGAGTCGATGGCGGTGCTGCTGCCCGACCGGCCGGGGCCGTTCGAGGCCGTCGGCGCGTTCCGCCCCTCGGTGGGGGGAGCCGAGTCGAACGTGGCGGCGGCGCTGGCCGCGCTGGGCGTGCCGACGGCGTGGATCAGCCGGGTCGGCGCGGACGGCTTCGGCCGCCGGCTGACCGGCGACCTCGCGGCGGCGGGCGTGGACGTGTCGGCCGTCGCGGTCGACCCGCACCGCCCCACCGGCGTGTACCTGAAGGAGACCGGCGGCTCCGGCCTGCCGCACGACCTCGGCCCGGGCCGCTCCCGCCTGCACTACTACCGCACCGGTTCGGCGGCCTCGGCCCTCTCCCCCGCACTGCTGGACGACCCGGCGGCCGCCGCGCTGCTGGACGCCGCGCCGCTGCTGCACCTGACGGGCATCACGCCCGCGCTGTCGGACGACTGCCTGGCCCTGGTGCGCGCCCTGCTGGCCCGCCGCCGCCCGGGCCGGCTGGTCTCCTTCGACCTGAACTGGCGCCCGGCGCTGTGGCGCCGGCGCGACCCGGCGGTGCTGCCGGAACTGCTGGACGCCGCGGACGTACTGCTGCTCGGCGCGGACGAGGCGCAGGACGCGTTCGGCGCGGGCGACCCGCAGGCGCTGCGCCGCCGCTTCCCCTCGCCCGCGACGCTGGTGGTCAAGGACTCCGGGCACCTGGTCACCGCGCTGGACCGGGACGGCAGCTCGGTCACCGAACCGGCGCTGCGCGTCGAGGTGGTGGAGCCGACCGGCGCGGGCGACGCGTTCGCGGCCGGCTACCTGGCGGGCACCCTGCGCGGCCTGGACCAGCGCTCCCGGCTGCGGCTGGGCCACCTGGCGGCGGCCGGCGCCCTGACCGCGCCCACCGACCACGGCACCCTGCCGGACGCCCGGACGGTGGCCGCGCTGCTGGCCGCCGACGAGCGGGACTGGGCGGCGACCCGGGTCCGCGCGTCCGGCATCGACTCCCCCGTCCTGCCCGCGCCCGTCCCGCCCGCCCCGGACCCCGTCCCCGATCCCGTCCCCGTCCGTTGAAGCACGTCGCCCGAAGCCCCGGTCCGAACCACCTGCCCTGAAGCACCCGACCCGAAGCACTCGACCTGAAGCACTCGACCCGAAGCACCCCGCCACTCCCGGCACCCTCGAAGAACCCTCGGGACACCCATGAGCCAGACCGTCACCCGCGCCCTGCGCCTGCTCGCCGAACTCGGCGAGGGCGAACGCTCCCTCGACCAGTTGGCCGACCTGATCGGCGTGCACAAGACCACCGTGCTGCGGCTGCTGCAGAGCCTGGAGGAGGAGCGCTTCGTCCACCGCGACGCCCAGTACCGCTACCACCTCGGCGCGGGCCTGTTCGCGCTGTCCAGCCTCGCCCTGGAGCAGCGCGGCATCCGCCGCACCGCCGCACCGCACCTCGCCGAGCTGAACGCGGCGACCGGCCAGACCGTGCACCTGGCCGCGTACGAGGGCGGCGAGGTGGTGTACATCGACAAGTACGACTCGCGGCACCCGGTGCGGATGTACTCGCGGATCGGGCTGCGCGCGGCGCTGCACAACACGGCGGTGGCGAAGGTGCTGCTGGCCGACCTGTCGCCGACCGAGCGGCGCCGGGTGGTGGACGGCATCGAGTTCACCGTGCACACCCCGAACACGATCACCAGTCCGCACGCGCTGCTGGCCGAGCTGGACCAGGTCGGCGCGCAGGGCTGGGCGCAGGACCACGCCGAGCACGAGGCGTTCATCAACTGCGTGGCCGCGCCGATCCGGGACGCCTCGGGCCGGGTGGTGGCCGCCGCGTCGATCTCCGTGCCGGACGTGGTCCTCCCGTACGAGCAGGTGCTCGACCTGCTGCCCCAACTGCTCGCCTGCACCCGGGCGATCTCCGCCGACGCGGGCCTGCCGGTCCGCGGCACCGTTCACTGACGAACCGTCAACACCCCTATGGAGCAATGCACATGAGCGACAAGATCGAGGTCCGTACCGACGGCGCGCCCGCCCCGGCCTGGATGTTCTCCCAGGGCGTGCGCAAGGGCCCGATCCTGCAGGTGTCCGGCCAGGGCCCGCAGGACCCGGCGACCGGCGAGTACCTGTACCACGGCGACGTGAAGGCGCAGACCCGGCGCACGCTGGAGAACGTGAAGGCGATCGTCGAGGCGGGCGGCGCGAGCATCGAGGACGTGGTGATGTTCCGCGTCTACCTGACCAAGCGGGCCGACTTCCCGCTGATGAACGAGGTGTACGCCCAGTTCATCGAGGAGAACGTCGCGCCGGGCGGCGTGAAGCCCTGCCGCACCACCGTCTTCGTCGAACTCCCGCAGGAGCCGATGCTGGTGGAGATCGACGCCCAGGCCGTCGTCACCTCCTGACCCCGGTCCCCGCCGGGCCGGCGGGGGCGGCCCGGCCGACGATCGTGCCCGCGCGGTCGATGCAGATCACGTCGACCGCGACGGGCGCGCCGAGCAGCACGCCGAGCGCGGTGGCGCGGGCCCGTTCGGCCACCAGGTCGCCGAGCGGGACGCCCGCCGCCGCGCACGACTGCAGCGCCTCCAGGGCGGTGTTGGCGGCGGCGACCCGCGCCACCAGCTCCGCGTCCGCGCCGCCCTCCGCGGCCAGCGCGGCCAGGTAGCCCTTGTCGACCTGGGAGCGGCCGGAGTGCAGGTCGAGGTGCCCGGCGGCGAGCTTGGAGAGCTTGGCGAAGCCGCCGCAGACCGTCAGCCGCGGCACCGGGTGGCGGCGCAGGTACTTCAGGACGGCGCCCGCGAAGTCGCCCATGTCGAGCAGCGCGTCCTCGGGCAGGCCGTACTCGGTGACCACCACCTTCTCCGAGGTCGAGCCGGTCGCGCCCGCGACGTGGGTGCGCCCGGCGGCCCGGGCCACGTCGATGCCGCGGCGGATCGACTCGATCCACGCCGAGCACGAGTACGGGACGACCACGCCGGTGGTGCCGAGGATGGACAGGCCGCCGAGGATGCCCAGCCGCGGGTTCCAGGTGTGCCGGGCGAGCTCCTCGCCGTGGTCGACGGAGAGTTCCACCTCCACGTCGCCGGTGCCCCCGAACCGGGCCGCCACCTCGGCGACCACCTCGCGGATCAGCTGCCGGGGCACCGGGTTGACGGCCGGCTCGCCGACCGCCAGCGGCAGGCCCGGCTTGGTGACCGTCCCCACCCCGGGCCCGGCCCGGAACACCACGCCGCTGCCCGCCGGGCCGATCCGCACGGTGGAGCGCACCAGCGCGCCGTGCGTCACGTCCGGGTCGTCGCCCGCGTCCTTCACCACCCCGGCACTGGCCCGGCCCTCGCCCAACTCCTCGACCGCCAGCGCGAACCCGGGCTGCTCGCCCCTCGGCAGCGTGATCACCACCGGGTCGGGGAAGCCCCCGCCGAGCAGCGCCGTGTACGCGGCCTTGGTCGCCGCGGTCGCGCACGCCCCCGTCGTCCACCCGGGCCGCAGCCCGCTGCTGCGCAACTGCCCCTTGCGCCCGCCGACACCCCCGCCCGCACCCTCACCGACCGCAGCCCCGCCACCGCCGCCGCCGCCACCGGCCGCAACCCCATCACCGACACCCCCGCCGACCGCAGCAGCACCACCGCCGCTGCCGCCCTGCGCCTCGTCGCCGCTCACCGCTCGCCCTCCGCTCTCCTCGTCCGCTCCGGCTCCCGCTGCCCCCACCGTCCCACGCCGACCGCCCGGTTAGGGTGGTGTGTCCTGATCGCACCGGCCCCGGGAGTCCGCATGCACGTCCTGATCCTCGGCGGCACCAGCGAGGCCCGCCGGCTGGCGGACGCGCTGGCGGCCGACCCGGCGCTGCGGGTGACCAGCTCGCTGGCCGGGCGGGTGGCCCAGCCCCGGCTGCCCGCCGGGGAGGTCCGGATCGGCGGTTTCGGCGGCCCGGCCGGCCTGGCCGCCTGGCTGCGCGCGCACGCCGTGGACGTGCTGCTGGACGCCACCCACCCGTTCGCCGAGCGGATCAGCCGCAACGCGGCGCTGGCCGCCGCCGACACCGGCACCCCGCTGCTGGCGCTGCGCCGCCCGAGCTGGGCCGCGCAGGACGGCGACCGCTGGCACCCGGTGCCGAGCCTGGCCGCCGCCGCGGACGCGCTGCCCGCGCTCGGCACCCGGGTGTTCCTGACCACCGGGCGCCAGGGCATCGGCGCTTTCGCGCACCTGGACGGCCTGGTGTTCCTGGCCCGCTCGGTGGAGCCGCCGGTGCCGCCGATGCCCGCCGTCACCGAAGTGCTGCTGGAGCGCGGCCCGTTCACCCTGGACGGCGAGCGCGCGCTGCTGCGCGCGCACCGGATCGAGGTGCTGGTGACGAAGGACAGCGGCAGCGCCGCCACCGCGCCCAAGCTGACCGCGGCCCGCGAACTGGGCCTGCCGGTGGTCGTGGTGGAGCGCCCGGCCGCCCCGGCGGGGGTGCGCACCGCCCCGGACGTGGCCGGGGCGGTCGCCTGGGTCGGCGGGCTGAGGGGCTGACGGTCCGTCAACTCCCCTGCTGCTCCTCGGGGTAGCGGCGCGGCGTCCACACCACCTCGGTGTCGCCGCCGCGCCGCACCCACCGGGTCTGGGTGGAGCCGACCAGCAGCAGGGTGCGCATGTCGACGTCGGCCGGGTCGAGTTCGGCGAGCGCGACGGTGCGGACCCGCTCGGTGGGGCCGCCGACGTCCCGGGCCAGCACCACGGGGGTCTGCGGGGAGCGGTACTCCAGCAGCAGGTCGCGGGCCGAACCCACCTGCGTGGTGCGGGACTTGGAGCCGGGGTTGTAGAGCGCGAGGACGAGGTCGGCCTCGGCGGCGGCGCGCAGCCGGCGGGCGATCACCTCCCAGGGCTTGAGCCGGTCGGAGAGCGAGATCACCGCGTAGTCGTGGCCGAGCGGCGCCCCGGCCCGGGAGGCGGCGGCGTGCGCGGCGGTCATGCCGGGCAGCACCCGCACCGGGACGTCCCGGTAGGGGTCCTCGCAGGCGGCCTCCAGGACGGCGGTGGCCATCGCGAAGACGCCCGGGTCGCCGGAGGAGACCACCGCGACGCGGCGGCCGCGGCGGGCCAGTTCGAGGGCGAACTCGGCGCGGACGCCCTCGACCTTGTTGTCGGAGCCGTGCCGGACCTGCCCGGCCCGCACCGGCACCCGGTCCAGGTAGGTGGTGTAGCCGACCAGGTCGGTGGCGTTCGCCAGGGCGCCGCGCGCCTCGGGGGTGAGCCAGAGCGGCCCGGCGGGCCCGGTGCCGACCACCACGACCTCGCCGACCGGCTCGGGGGCTTCGCCCGCAGCGGCGTCCAGGGCCTCGAACGGCCGCCCGGCGGAGTCGAGCGCGGCGACCTTGCTGGGCAGCACGGCGACCGAGAAGTACGGGACGCCGTCGGGGTCGACGTCCGCCAGCCGTCCGGTGCGCTCGCCGTCCATGGTGGCGCGTTCCACGTACCGGGCGTCGTCGAGGCGGCCGGTGCGCTCCAGGGCGCGGCGGACGGCGGGGAAGGTGCGGCCGAGCTTCATGACGACGGCGGAGTCGGTGGCGGCGAGCCGGGCGGCGAGCTCCTCCTCGGGGAGGGTGCCGGGGATGATCGTGAGGATCTCCTCGGCCTCGACCAGCGGGGTGCCCAGGCGGGCGGCGGCGGCGCTGATCGAGGTGACGCCGGGGACGACCTCGGTGGGGTAGCGGTGCGCGAGCCGCTTGTGCATGTGCTGGTAGGAGCCGTAGAACAGCGGGTCGCCCTCGGCGAGGACGACGACGTCGCGGCCGGCGTCGAGGTGGGCGGCGAGCCGTTCGGAGGCTTCCCGGTAGAAGTCGTCGAGGGCGCCGCGGTAGCCGCCGGGGTGGTCGGTGGTCTCCACGGTGACGGGGTACATCAGCCGCTCCTCGACCTGGCTGCCGGTCAGGTAGCGTTCGGCGATGGCCCGGGCGTGCGAGCGGCCGTGCCGGGCGCAGTGGTAGGCGATGACGTCGGCCTTGCCGATGAGTTCGGCGGCGCGCACGGTGACCAGCGACGGGTCGCCGGGTCCGACGCCCACCCCGTAGAGCTTTCCGGTCGTCTGACGGTCCGTCATTCTTCTTCGCTCGCAATCGCGTTGATGGCGGCGGCGGCGATGGCGCTGCCGCCGCGGCGGCCCCGGACCACGAGGTGTTCCAGGGCGGCGGGGTGGTCGGCGAGGGCCTGCTTGGACTCGGCGGCGCCGATGAAGCCGACCGGGACGCCGATCACGGCGGCGGGCCGGGGCGCGCCGGCCTCGACCATCTCCAGCAGGCGGAACAGCGAGGTGGGGGCGTTGCCGACGGCGACGACGGCGCCTTCGAGCCGGGGCAGCCAGAGTTCCATCGCGGCGGCGCTGCGGGTGGTGCCCATGGTGCGGGCGAGTTCGGGGACGGCGGGGTCGGTGAGGGTGCAGATCACCTCGTTGTCGGCGGGCAGCCGCTTGCGGGTCACGCCGCTGGCGACCATGTTGACGTCGCAGAGGATCGGCGCGCCGTCCAGCAGGGCGCGGCGGGCGTCGGCGACGGCGTTCGGCGACCAGAGCAGGTCGTCGACGAGGTCGGTCATGCCGCAGGCGTGGATCATCCGGACGGCGACCCGGGCGACGTCGGCGGGCAGGTGGGCGAGGTCCGCCTCGGCCCGGATGGTGGCGAAGGACTGGCGGTAGATGGCCGCGCCGTCCTTCTCGTAGTCGATCATTTGGGCCTCCGCCATGGGGTGTTCCGGGCTTCGGCGACTGCCTCGGCCGTGTCGTTCTCTTCGGTGTCGCGGACGGTGCCGTCGACGGTGACGCGGTGTCCGGCCGCGGTGGCCAGGACGTCGACCCAGCGGCCGGCGGGGTGTCCGCAGCGGCGGGCGCAGCCGGACCAGTGGACGGGCAGTCCTTCGGCGGGGACGGCGGCGACGGCGCGGGCGGCCTGGGCGCGGACGTCGGCGAGCGACTTGGCGCAGCCGGGCAGGCCGGTGCAGGCGGTGACGCCTTCCCAGGGGCCGCCGGGGGTGGTGCGCAGTCCGGCGTCGGCGAGGTGCGGGAGCCGGGCGGGGTCGGCGCCGGGCAGGACGACGCCGCGCCAGGGGGTGAGCCGGGCGGTGCGGCCCGCAGGGAGGGTGTCGGCGAGCAGCCGCCACTGGGCGCTGTCGGCCCGGCCGAACCGCAGGCCGACCGAGAGGCCGCCCCCGACCTGCCCCAGCGCGGGCGGTTCGCCGGCGAAGGGGGGCAGCGGGACGTCGCCGTCGGGCAGTTCGTCCTGGATCTCGCGCGGGTGCCAGGCGCGGCCGGCGGCGAGGTCGAGGAAGCGGCGGGCGGCGTCGAGGGCGGCGGGCACCGGGTCGTGGACGGCGGTGGCGCGGCGGGCGCGGCCGAGGCGGAGCAGGGCGCGGCCGTCGCCGACTGCGAGCAAGGTCACATCGGCGTTGAGGGCGGCGACGTCGCCGCGGCCGTCGTCGAGGGCGAACAGGAATTTGCCGGACAGTGCGGCGGCCCACGGCGCGGCGCACAGCGCCTGGTCCAACTCCCGTACCCAGTCGGTGATTTCGTTTCCTCCGGCGCCGCGGCCGTCGAGTCCGGCGAGCGGGGAGGCGACGATGTTGCGGACGCGTTCGTGGGTGTCGGAGGGCAACAGTCCGACGGTGCGCAGGCGTTCGGCGAGGTCGGCGGCGCAGCCCGCGGCGAGGCCGCGCAGCTGGAGGTTGCCGCGGGAGGTGATCTCGGCCTCGCCGTCGCCGAGGGTGTCGGCGGCGTCGGCGACGGCGAGCAGCTGACGGTGCGTCAACTGTCCGCCGGGCAGCCGGAGTCGGGCGAGGTGCCCGTCCTCGGCGGGGTGCAGGCGGAGCGCGCCGGGGCAGGCGTCGGCGCGGCCTCGGTCGGGCCCGACGGAGGGTGCCTGGGCGGCGTCGGGTGTGGGTGGCATGGCGGCGAGCATACCCATCGGTCCGGCGCGCGCCACCGCCTCGTGCGTCACACCGCCGCTCCGGGCGGGCGGGCGATTGCCCAGCTCAGCGCGGGGTGGGCCGGGGGTGGGCGGCGCGGACGGTCGGGTTTCGGTCAGCGTCGCAGGTCACACTCCCCCGGGGGCCGATCACCCCGTACGATGCTGGCGGGCGCCTCTCGGGGCGTCCGCTGCCAGCGACGGCACAGCGGAGGAAGTCCGGTGCGAATCCGGTGCGGTCCCGCCACTGTGACCGCGGCTCAGTGAGCCGCGGGAGCCAGGAACTCCGGCCGTCCTCCACTGCCCGGGGCGAGGACCCCGAGGAAGGCTGTTCCATGCGCTGCCGCATGTCCGTGCCCCGCCGGGTGCCCGCCGTCGCCGGGCCGTCCCGTGCCGCCGGGCCGTCCTGTGCCGCCTGTCCCGGGCCGTCGCGCTCCGCCCGCCCCGTGCCGTCCGAGACGCCCGGGAGGGCTTCCGCATGATCCTGCTGCTGTCGACGTCCGACACCGACCTGCTGAGCGCCCGGGCGGCGGACGGCCCGGTGCCGTTCCGCTGGGCCAACCCGGCCCGGCTGTCGCCCGCGGAGCTGCCCGCGCTGCTGACCGGCGTGGAGCTGGTGGTGGTGCGGCTGCTGGGCGGGCGCCGGGCCTGGCAGGAGGGGTTGGACGCGCTGCTGGCGGGCCCGTTGCCGGTGGTGGTGCTGACGGGCGAGCAGGCGCCGGACGCGCAGCTGATGGAGCTGTCGACCGTCCCGGCGGGCATCGCGGCGGAGGCGCACGCGTACCTGGCGCACGGCGGTCCGGCGAACCTGGCGGAGCTGGGCGCGTTCCTGTCCGACACGGTGCTGCTGACCGGGCACGGTTTCGCGCCGCCCGCCTCGGCCCCGTCCTGGGGCCCGCTGGAGCGCGAGGCGCGCACCGCAGAGGGCCCGGTCGTCGCCGTGCTGTACTACCGGGCGCACCACATGAGCGGGAACACGGCGTTCGTGGAGACGCTGTGCCGGGCCCTCGAGGAGCAGGGCGCGCAGGCCCGGGCGTACTTCTGCGCCTCGCTGCGCGGGGCGGAGCCGGAGCTGCTGGCCGAGCTCGGTGCGGCGGACGCGATCGTGACGACCGTGCTGGCGGCGGGCGGTACCCGTCCGGCGGACGCGCAGGCGGGCGGCGACGAAGAGGCGTGGGACGCGGGCGCGTTGGCGGCGCTGGACCGTCCGATCCTCCAGGCGCTGTGCCTGACCTGGTCGCGGGCGCAGTGGGAGGGCAGCGACGACGGCCTGTCCCCGCTGGACACGGCGACCCAGGTGGCCGTCCCGGAGTTCGACGGCCGGCTGATCACCGTCCCGTTCTCGTTCAAGGAGGTCGACGAGGACGGGCTGACGGTGTACGCGGCGGACCCGGAGCGGGCGGCCCGGGTCGCGGGCATCGCGGTGCGGCACGCCCGGCTGCGGCACACCCCGGCCGCCGAGCGCCGCCTCGCCCTCGTCCTGTCCGCGTACCCGACCAAGCACGCCCGGGTGGGCAACGCGGTCGGCCTGGACACCCCGGCCTCCGCGATCCGGCTGCTGGAGCGGCTGCGCGCGGAGGGCATGGACCTGGGCGACGGCCTGCCCGGCTTCCACACCGACACGAAAAACGGCCACGAGGGCGACGCGCTGATCCACGCGCTGATCGAGGCCGGCGGCTACGACCAGGCGTGGCTGACCGAGGAGCAGTTGGCCCGCAACCCGGTGCGCATCCCGGCCGCCGACTACCGCCGCTGGTACGCCACCCTCCCGGCGGCGCTGCGCGAGCGGGTCGAGGAGCACTGGGGCCCGGCGCCGGGCGAGCTGTACGTGGACCGCTCGCAGAACCCGGACGGCGACCTGGTGCTCGCGGGCATCCGCTCCGGCAACCTGCTGGTGCTCGTCCAGCCGCCGCGCGGGTTCGGCGAGAACCCGGTGGCGATCTACCACGACCCCGATCTGCCGCCCAGCCACCACTACTTGGCGGCGTACCGGTGGATCGCGGCGGACCGCGCGGACGGCGGTTTCGGCGCGCACGCGGTGGTGCACCTGGGCAAGCACGGCAACCTGGAGTGGCTGCCGGGCAAGACCGCCGCGCTGTCCGCGGAGTGCGGCCCGGACGCGGCGCTCGGCGACCTCCCGCTCGTCTACCCGTTCCTGGTGAACGACCCGGGCGAGGGCACCCAGGCCAAGCGCCGGGCGCACGCCACGCTGGTGGACCACCTGGTGCCGCCGATGGCGCGCGCCGACTCCTACGGCGACATCGCCCGCCTGGAGCAACTCCTCGACGAGCACTCGAACATCGCGGCGATGGACCCGGCGAAGCTGCCCGCGATCCGGGCGCAGATCTGGACGCTGATCCAGGCCGCCAAGCTGGACCACGACCTGGGGCTGGCCGAGCGGCCCGAGGACGACGGCTTCGACGACTTCCTGCTGCACGTCGACGGCTGGCTGTGCGAGGTGAAGGACGCCCAGATCCGCGACGGCCTGCACGTGCTGGGCCAGGCCCCGGCGGGCACCGACCGGGTCAACATCGTGCTGTCGATCCTGCGGGCCCGGCAGATCTGGGGCGGCGTGAGCGCCCTGCCGGGCCTGCGCGAGGCGCTGGGCCTGGACGAGGCGGCGCTGACCCTGGGCGCGACGGACGCCGCCGAGGCCAAGGCCCGTTCGCTGGTCGAGGCGATGGAGGCCGAGGACTGGAACCCGGCCGCGGTCGCCAAGGTCGCCGAGGGCCTGCCCGCCCCCGTCGCCGACGTCCTGGCCTTCGCCGCGACCCAACTCGTCCCCCGACTGTCCGCCACCACCGACGAGTTGGACGCGGTGCTGCACGCCCTCCAGGGCGGTTTCGTCCCGGCCGGGCCCTCCGGCTCCCCGCTGCGCGGGCTGGTCAACGTCCTGCCCACCGGCCGCAACTTCTACTCGGTCGACCCGAAGGCCGTCCCGTCCCGGCTCGCCTGGGAGACCGGCCAGGCGCTGGCCGCCTCCCTGATCGAGCGCTACCGGGCCGACAACGACGGCCAGTTCCCGCCGTCCGTCGGGCTGTCCCTGTGGGGCACCAGCGCGATGCGCACCGCGGGCGACGACATCGCCGAGGCGTTCGCGCTGCTCGGCGTGCGCCCGGTGTGGGACGACGCATCGCGCCGGGTCACCGGCCTGGAGCCGGTCCCGCTCGCCGAGTTGGGCCGCCCCCGGATCGACGTGACGCTGCGCATCTCCGGCTTCTTCCGGGACGCCTTCCCGCACGTGGTGGCGCTGCTGGACGACGCGGTGCGGCTGGCCGCCCGCCAGGAGGAGCCGGACGCCGACAACTTCGTCCGGGCCCACGTCCAGGCCGACCTGGCCGAGCACGGTGACGAACGCCGGGCCACGGTACGGGTGTTCGGCTCCCGTCCGGGCACCTACGGCGCGGGCCTGCTCCAGCTGATCGACAGCCGGGACTGGCGCACCGACGCCGACCTGGCCGAGGTGTACACGGTGTGGGGCGGCTACGCGTACGGGCGCGGCCTGGACGGGCGGCCCGCGCGCGAGGAGATGGAGAGCGCCTACCGGCGGATCACCGTCGCCGCGAAGAACACCGACACCCGCGAGCACGACATCGCCGACTCCGACGACTACTTCCAGTACCACGGCGGCATGGTGGCCACCGTGCGGGCGCTGACCGGCTCCAGCCCGGCCGCGTACATCGGCGACTCCACCCGCCCGGAGACGGTGCGCACCCGCACCCTGACCGAGGAGGCGGCCCGGGTCTTCCGGGCCCGGGTGGTCAACCCGCGCTGGCTGGAGGCGATGCGCCGGCACGGCTACAAGGGCGCCTTCGAGATGGCCGCGACCGTCGACTACCTGTTCGGCTACGACGCGACCACCGGCGTGGTCGCCGACTGGATGTACGAGAAGCTGACCCAGGAGTACGTGCTCGACCCGGTCAACCGCGAGTTCTTCGCCGAGGCCAACCCGTGGGCCCTGCACGGCATCGCCGAACGCCTGCTGGAGGCCGCCGGGCGCGGCCTGTGGGCGGAGCCGGACGCGGCGCTGCTGGACGAGCTGCGGCAGGTGCTGCTGGAGACGGAGGGCGACCTCGAGGGCGAGTGAACCGGGCCGCGGGCGCGCGTGTCCCCGACGTCACGTTCCCGGGCTGGACGTCACGTTCCGGGGCCGGACGTCACGTTCCGGTCGCGGCGGTGAACCTCCGGTGGAGTTGACATGCCGGTGACCGGATAGTGCTGCCTTCCGGCCCGGGCAGGCGGACAATCTTCGCATGAGCCTGCGAACCGCACTCACCCGCCCGGCCCGCTACGGCGCGCTGGCCTCGGGTGCGCTGCCCGTCCTGACCTTCCCCGGCGTCGGCCTGGCCTGGCTGGCCTGGGCGGCGCTGGTGCCGGGGCTGCTGCTGATGCGGGCGGCGGACGGCCCGCGCGAGGCGGCGGTGCGCGGCTGGTGGTTCGGCGCCGGGTTCATCCTGACCGGGATGTACTGGCTGATCCCGTCGATCGGCCCGGCGCTGCCGGTGCTGGCGGTGCTGTTCGGGGCGCTGCAGGCCCCGTTGGGCCTGGCCGCGTGGTGGCTGCTGCACGGCGAGCCGACGGCGCGCCGGGCCGCGGCGGCGCTGGCGGTGCTGCCCGCGGTGTGGGTGAGCGCCGAGTTCGTCCGCTCCTGGGACGCGCTGGGCGGGCCGTGGGCGCTGCTCGGCGCCACCCAGTGGGAGCACCCGGCGGTGCTCTCGCTGGCCTCCATCGGCGGTGTGTGGCTGGTGAGTTGGGCGCTGGTGACGGTGAACACCGCGCTGCTGGTACTGCTGTGCGCGCACGAGTTGCGGCTGCGCGCGGCGGCGGGGGCGGCCGCGCTGGCGGTGGTGCTGGCGGGGCCGCTGGTGTTCGCCGAGCAGGCCGCCCCGGCGACCGCCGGCTCGGCCTCGGTGGGGCTGGTGCAGTCCGGTCCGACGCCGGACGAGCAGGCCCGGCTGGAGGCCAACATCAAGATCACCCGCTCGCTGGCGGGACGCCCGGTGGACCTGGTGGTGTGGGGCGAGAGCTCGACCACCGACGACCTGGACCGGAAGCAGGCCACGGTGGACCGGCTGGCGGCCCTCTCCCGCAGCACCGGCGCGCAACTGCTGGTCGGCGAGGACGCCCGGAAGGCGGACGGCCGGATCTCCAAGGACGCGGTCCTGGTGGACGGTTCGGGCCTGGTCGCCCGCTACCGGAAGATCCGGCTGGTCCCGTTCGGCGAGTACATCCCGCTGCGCCCGCTGCTCGGCTGGATCGCCGGGGTGAGCGCGGCCGCGGGCGAGAACCGGGCCCCCGGCAGCGCGGTGCACCTGCTCCCGGTCGCCGACCGGGACGGGCGCCCGCTGCCGGTCGGCACCCTGATCTGCTTCGAGTCGGCGTTCCCCGACATGTCGCGCACCAGCGCCCGGCAGGGTGCCGCCCTGATCGTCTACCAGTCCGCGACGTCCACCTTCCAGTCCACCTGGGCCCCCGCCCAGCACGCCTCGCTGGGCGCCCTGCGCGCCGCCGAGACCGGCCGCCCCGTCGTCCAGGCCGCCCTCACCGGCGAATCCGTCGCCTACGACGCCCAGGGCCGGCGGCTGGTCCGGCTGACCACCGACGAGTCCGGCGCCGTGACCGTCCGGCTCTCCCTCGCCGACCCCGCAGCCCGCACCTGGTACGTCCGGCTGGGCGACTGGGTCCCGCTGACCGCCCTCGCCGTGGTCCTCGCCGCAGCCGCCACCGCCGCCTTCCCCCTCCTGCGCGACCACCGCCGCCCGGGCCCCCCGCCGTCCACCACCCCCACCGGCGCACCCCCGGCCCGGGTCTGACCCCCGTCCCTTCCCTCTCCTCCTACTTGCCGTCCCTCTGCTCCGCGACCACCGCCACCCGAGCCCCCGCCGTCCACCACCGGCCCCCCGGCCCGGGTCCGACCCCCGTCCCCCCTCTCCTCCTACTTGTCTCCTCCTACTTGCCGTCCGTCCCCTCCGCCACGTGGATGCCGAAGACCGCGCCCTGCGGGTCGCGCAGGACGGCCAGCCGCGGCCCGTCGGGGACGTCGGTGGGCGGGAGGGTGACGGTGGCGCCGAGCAGGGCGGCGCGCTCGGCGCCGAGGTCGACGTCGGCGACCGCGAAGTACGGCATCCAGTACGGCGGCACCTCGGCCGGGAACTGGTCGGACATGTCCATCATGCCGCCGAAGTCCCGTCCGCCCAGGCCGAATTCGGTGTACATTTCGCCGGTGTTGACGCTCCAGCCGAACACCCGGGCGTAGAACTCGGCGGCGGCCCGCGGGTCCCGGGTGGCGAGTTCGACCCAGCCGAGGGCGCCGGGCTCGTCGCGCAGGTCGACGCCGCGCGGCCCGGCGGGCTGCCAGGTGGCGAAGACCGCGCCGGTGGGGTCGGCGGCGACCGTGTAGCGGCCCAGGTCCGGGGCGTCCGTCGGGGGGACGATCAGCCGGCCGTCGGCGTCGGCGATCTCGTCGGCGGTGCTGTCGGCGTCGGCGGTGTGGAAGCCGATGGTCCAGGCGGTGGCCCGGCCGGGCCGCAGCAGGCCGCCGAGTCCGGCGACCAGGTGCTCGCCCAGGTACAGCCGGGTGTAGCCGCGGGCCTGCTCGTCGGCCGCCGTCTCGGCGCGCCAGCCGAACAGCTCGTGGTAGAAGACCCTGGCGGCGGCCGGGTCCTCGGTGGCGAGCTCCACCCAGCAGGGCGCGCCGGGGCTCGGTTCGGTGATCTTCACGGTCGGCTCATCTCCCAAGCTCGCGCTGCCTCGGGCCGGGTCCGCGTCCCGTCGCCGGGTCGTCGCGTCGCCCCGCCCGCTCCGTCCTACCTGTCCACCTTGCCGGGGTACCGGCGGGTAGCCGGGGGCTGGTGGGCCGAACGGGAGGGCCGTGCGTCCGCACGAACGACGGGGCCGGCGGGGCGGGGAATGCCGTCCGGGACGCCAGTTGTTCGAATTGGAACAACGGTGTAGCGTCAGGCGAGCACGATCCGGTTCGAATTTGAACAACCCGGCGGCCGCCCGTCGGCCCCTCGCACCGGACCGCAGACGACCACCACTCGCGGCCCCGGAGGGACCAGACATGACGCACCAGCTCCCCACCGCCACCGTGCGCTCCCGCGTGCGCGTCCCCCTCGCCTTCGCCGACGGCTACCGCGTCGAGGCCGACGTGCACACCTTCCACGGCCTCGCCGACGGCGCCGAACACCTCGCCCTCGCCCTCGGCGACCCCACCGCCACCGCCACCCCCCTGGTCCGCCTGCACTCCGAGTGCCTCACCGGCGACGTCTTCGGCTCCGCCCGCTGCGACTGCGGCCCCCAGCTGCGCGAATCCGTCCAGCGGATCGCCGAGACCGGCGGCTACCTCCTCTACCTCCGCCAGGAGGGCCGCGGCATCGGCCTCTACAACAAGCTCGACGCCTACGCCCTCCAGGACTCCGGCCTCGACACCTACCAGGCCAACGCCGCCCTCGGCCTCCCCGAGGACGGCCGCGACTACACCGCCGCCGCCCAGATGCTCACCACCCTCGGCGCCCCCGCCGTCCGCCTCCTCAGCAACAACCCCGACAAGGCCACCCAACTCACCACCCACGGCATCACCATCACCGAACGCGTCCCCACCGGCGTCCACCTCTCCCCCAGCAACCTCCGCTACCTCCGCGCCAAGGTCGAACACACCCAGCACACCCTCGCCCTGGCCCCCCTGGTCGGCTGACCCCGCCACCCCCGCCGGGCCGGCCCGGGTGCGGGGCGGGTCAGTGGCGGCGGGTGAGGAGGGCGGCGGTGCGGGCGCGGTGGTGCCAGGCGATGGCGGCCAGCGGGACCATGAAGAGGAATGGGGTGCCGGCGTTCTCGCCGTGCATCGTGGCCAGATATGGGATGTCTCCGCCCCGAGCCTCCAGGTGTCATGGAAGAGGCACAGCAGAACGACCCTGGTCGGGTCGACACCCTCCATCATGGCGAGCACTGCACCGACAATCCCGGTCCAGAACGAGTGCTCGGCCATCGTCGCCCCCGGCCCTCACACTGAGACGCAAGGGCGGGGGCCGGGGTGCGACTGAGGCAAAGCCTCAGAGGGCGTTTACGCCGCTTCTGGTGGATTTCGGGGCGATTTTCGCCTCGGGCTGGATGGGGGCGCTGATACTCAAGGGGCCGACGATGCTGGAGGGATGACAAGGCTGTGGTCTTGTCCGTCATGCTCCTGTTTCATCCCCAGGCGCCGGTTGTGTGCCGTGTGCTTCGGGCGCTGGTGAGCGCGCCGGGCCCGGGCGGGTACTTCCAGGTCATGCCCGAACGACGCCGGTACCCGAGCGACTTGTCCGATGCCCGGTGGGCCCTGGTTGAGCCAGTGCTGACCGCATGGCGGGCCGAGCACCGTGGCCGCGGCCTGGACATCGGCCAACCGCCGGACCATGACCTGCGGAGCCTGCTGGACGCGATCCTCTACGTGAACCGCACCGGCGTCCCCTGGCGCTACCTGCCGCACGACTACCCGCACTGGAACACCGTCTACGCCTACTTCGCCCGCTGGCAGGCGAAAGGCGTCTTCGACCAGCTCAACAGTCTGCTGAGGCGTCAAGTCCGCTGCCAGGAAGGACGCGAAGAAGAGCCAACCGCCTGGGTCATCGACTCCCAGAGCATCAAGACCCCAGCAACGTTCACTCCTGCGAGCAGGGCATCGACGCCGGCAAGAAGATCGTCGGCCGCAAGCGCAGCATCGTCATCGACACCGTCGGACTCCTACTCGGGGCCCTGGTCACCGCTGCGAGCGTGCAGGACTCGGTTGCCGGCCAGACCCTCATCGAACGAGTCGCCTCAGAGCATCCCGGGATCCGAAAGACCTGGGTCGATGGTGGCTACCGCCAGCACCTCGTCGAGCACGCCGCCACCTGGGCATCGACATGCACATCGTCCGCCGCGACCCCGCCACCAGAGGCTTCGCTGTCCTGCCGCGGCGGTGGACCGTCGAGAGAACGCCCGGTTGGCTCATGAACCACCGCCGCCTGGCCCGCGACTACGAAGCACACGCGCACCGCTCCGAAGCCATGATCTACGTCGCGATGATCAACCTCATGACCCGCAGACTCACCGGCGAGAGCACCCCGACATGGCGTGGCACATAAACCACTACCAGCCAGACAATACGGGACTAAACAACGGGACGAAACGCCCTCCGAAAAGGCTCACTGTTCGCGGTGAGGATGGCAGCATATACGTTGATCGTCTCGGAACGTCAGATCACCGGCCTGTCGCAGATGGGGAGCGCCGACCCGGTGGCCGAGTTGGGGTCGATGTGGCAGGCCAGGCGTGACGCAGAACTGCGTGACCGACAATGGCGGCGGTCGCCCTCGCCGATGCCATATGCATCCGCGAGGGCGACTTCACTTACCTGGAAATCAAAAATGGAGAGATGGAGTCCGGAAACCGCTCAAATAGTCCCCAGGATCCTCAATTACCACCCCAAATATCATCGTCCTCGACAGGTTCCCCATCAACCCCATAAGGGCGCCATTGAATACACCCCGGCAACTTCCCTCCCGATGATAGAAATTCCTTGACGCCCTCGCGGATGAGGGGGATTGGAATTCCAGAGTCACTGGGAAGTTCGATCGGCTGCTCCGCAACGTGGTAAAAATTCTTTCCATTCGAGCCCGGAGGGCCCACCGAAACGAGACATCCGGTTTCGGGAAGCGAAAGGATCAGCACCCCGACAGATGATTCCCCGTCAACGCCCACATAGAGTTCATGGTCTGGAAATCCGATATCGACTCGAGGTCGCGCCGTCGATAGGACATGGGCAGCGTCGTGAAACTCAGCCCCTTCCAGCAGTGCATCGATGAATCGATCCACCCCTTCAGGAGTTGAGATCAGGACTGGTTCCTGCATATCTGCCTTACGATAGCGCACCTCCAGCCGGTTTTCGACGTCCACGCAAAAACCCCTCACTGGAAATCAGCCAAACCATAATATATGTGAGTATTCAGAACGCCTTCATGGCCCCAGAAATAGACCGTCAGCGACTACCCCTTGTTCAGCAGGTAGGGTGCCACCATATCGCATCCGAGAGGCTCGTCACATACTCCACCCCTGTTACTGATCAACAGGCTCACATGCTCGAAACCCTCGCGTGTTGCTCCATCTGCGTTGAGCATGCCGGCCGCAAAGTTTTGCTCCACATCGCTCGAACGCATAGTGGGGGAACGGAAACCCCACTGCTTCAACCTGGAATTGACCCGCGCCACCAGGCTAACGAGCTCAGTTTTTGAACTGGCGATAACGTTCGTCACCACCCCATGGCCGTTTGTGGCAACCCCAGAAGTTGCACCTCAATTCCTTCTTGCTGATCGTTGCTGGTGGGGCGTGACCGATGTGACGATTCGTCCGTTCGTGATGGCGTGAGCAACAAACCGTGGATCGTGGACGACGAGCTGTGGCCCGGATCGAGCCGCTGCTGCCGGCCTGGCCGGAGCGGGCGCCGGGCCCGCGCCCGGTGGACGACCGGCGGTGCCTGCAGGGCATCCTGTTCGTGCTCTACACCGGCATCACCTGGCAGCAGTTGCCGCCGGAGCTCGGCTTCGGTTCCGGGCAGACCTGCTGGCGCAGGCTCGGCCGCTGGCAGGAGGCCGGGGTGTTTGAGGCCCTGCACCGCATACTCCTGGCCGAGTTGAACGCGGCCGGACTGATCGACTGGACGCGCGCCTGCGTGGACGCCTCCCACGTACGCGCGAAAAAGAGGGCCAGGCAACCGGCCCGTCGCCGGTCGACCGCCGCAAGACCGGCAGCAAACACCACCTGATCAGCGACGGCGGCGGCATCCCGTTCCACGTGATCACCACCGCCGCCAACGTCAACGACGTCACCCAGACCCTTGCCCTGGTCGATGGCATCCCGCCGGTCGCCGGCCAGGTCGGCCACCCCCGCAAGCGCCCGGACGCCCTGCTCGGCGACAAGGGCTACGACAGCAACCCCAACCGCCACCAGCTGCGCAAACGCCGAATTCTGCCGGTCATCTCCCGCAAGGGATCACGGGACATCATCGGCCTCGGAAAGCTCCGCTACGTCGTCGAGCAGACCTTCGCCCAACTCCACCAGTTCAAGCGCCTCGCCGTCCGCTGGGAACGACGTCTCGACCTCCACAACGCCTTCGTCTCACTCGCCTGCGCACTCAGAGGGCGTTATGTGAGGTCTTGTCCTTCACGCATCACGGCAGTTGTGTGAGTGGGGCAGGATTCGGTCATGGACTTTCGGATCGAGTGGCCCGTACCCATGGACGAGTTCGACTGGGCGAATCAGGAGGCCAAGGGCTGGCTGGATGTGACTGTCGCGTGGGATGGCGGCAGGCGAGTGGTCGAGGTCTACGACCCGGTTCGACTCGCACAGTCGGTAGGGAGTGAAACTGCCCGGCTGGGGCGATTCACGGCGAGGAACCTGCTCGTGGTCCCGAGTGTTACACGCGAGAACATCGAATCCGCCGTGTCCACGATCGCCCAAGAGGGCTTCTTCGATCACGAGTAGCCGTGCGTGGTGTTGGCGGCCTCGAAAGGCCCGCCAGCACCGGCCTACGGACTTTCGCTCTGCGCGCCGGCCTTCGTGACGAGGGCGAACAGGCCCGCCTCGGGCTCAGCCAGGATGCCGCGGGCGACGAGCTTCTTGAGCTTCGAGCGCATCCCCTCCGTGTGTCGGGGATCGGTGCCCGTGCCCAGGGCCTGGCAGACCTCCTTCGCGCGCAATCGGCCGGCGCCCTCCGTGAACACGGCAATGATCTGCGGGTAGGCAGGGGCGACCGGGAGACGGGCGAGGGTGTCAGGCTCGGGGTCGCCTTCGGCGGCCAGGGCCAGGACGGTCTCGCGCGTGCATGCCCACCGGTCGCGTTCGCGCTCCGCGGCCGCGGGGGTGACGGAAAGCTTGCCGATCTGCTCGCGCAGGTCGGTGATTTCCGCTTCTGCCGCGGCGTGGCGGGTGGCGAGCTTGTCGAGCAGCAAGGGGAGCGTGAGCGGACCGGTCACGCCCACCGACAAGGCACGGTGCGCTCGTGGGTCAGCCGCCGGGCCATGTTCGCACTCGCGGCCCAGGAGACCCGGGAAGCGGTCGAGTCGGGGTCATGCTCGTAGTCACGCACCAGTCGGCGGTGGAGTATCAGGGTGCCCTGCGTCTGCTCGACCACCCACCTCTTCGGCAGCGGGCGAAACCCGCTCTCGCCGTCCAGGCGGGAGACGGCCTCTACATCGATTCCGACGATGGCGCCGTGGATGGCGACCTGGTCTTTGAACCCGGCATCGACGAAGGCCTTGGACACGCGCGGGTTCTCGGCGGCGACTCTCGAGAGCAGGGCGATGCCGATCTGGTTGTCGTGAGCGCTGGCGGCCATGACCACGACCGCGATGATCAGCCCCATCACGTCCACAGCGAGCCCGCGCTTGCGTCCCGGGGTCTTCTTCCCGGCATCCAGGCCCGTCGTTGTCTTGGGCACGCCGGCCGCCGCCCGCACCGACTGCGAGTCGAGCACCACCGCGCTCGGATCCTCGGCCCGACCGGCGTGCTCGCGCACTTGCATGCGCAGCAGGTCGTGGATCTGCCTGTCCGTGCCGTCCTTCCGCCAGAGCGCGAAGTAGTAGTACACGGCCCCGTACGGTGGAAGATCACGTGGCAGATAGCGCCACTGGCAGCCGGTGCGGGTCTGGTAGAGGATCGCGTTCACGATCTCGCGCATCTCGTAACGACCCTGATGACCCGAAACCGAGGGATGCGCAGCCTTTCAGGCCTCGATCACCGGCCGGATCAACTCCCATCGCTCGTCCGACAGGTCGCTCGGATATCGCACCTCGTCGTATCGCACCGGGCCAGCTGAGCATGGCGCTCCGCGCCGCAGGGTGGAACGGCGACACCGTCACGCCAACGAGCGATGGGCAAACCACCAAAACCTCATATAACGCCCTCTCATCTGCTGGCGACGCCTCAACAACCCACCCTCATGATCGTGTTACGAGTTCTAAGGAACGGAGACAACAGTCGAGCACGACACCAACGTGCAGAGCGGAGACCCCGTGCCAGTTCCTCTCCAGCACACCCTCGCCCTGGCCCCTGGTCGGCTGACCCCGCCACCCCCGCGGGGCCCGGGCCGGGGGCGGGGCGGGTCAGTGGCGGCGGGTGAGGAGGGCGGCGGTCCGGGCGCGGTGGTGCCAGGCGATGAAGGCCAGCGGGAGCATGAAGAAGAACGGGGTGCCGGCGTTCTCGCCGTGCATCGCGGTCAGTTGGGTGACGAACGCGCACAGCAGGAAGCCGATCAGTGCGGTCGCGGCGGGCCCGGCCAGCCGGGGCAGCAACAGGCCGACGGCGCCGGCCAGTTCGACCGCGCCGGTCAGGTACATGAACCAGTCGCCGACGCCGATCGCGTCGAAGACGGTGGTGGCGGCGGGCAGCGCCAGCAGTTTGGGCGCCGCGCTGGCCAGGGCGAAGAAGAGCGCCAGCAGGATCCGCAGCGTCAGGACCGTGCGGGCCACGGCCTTCTTCGGAGCGGCGGCAGTGGCGGCGGCGGTGGTGGCAGTGGCGGTCGTGGTGGTGGTGGACATCTTGTCGGTTCTCCCCGGTCGGGTCGGTCGGTTGTCGTTGCTCTCACTGGCTTCGACGGACCCCATCGCCCGGACTCATCGGTCCGGGGAGGAGAAGTTTCCGTTCCCGCAGGGACGTTCACGGTACCGGGGGGACGTCCCACCAGCGGTCGGCGGTGGCGCGGGCGAGTTCGGCGTCGTACTGCCGGGCGTCGAAGTGGAAGTCGGGCGGGACCGGTTCGTCGGCCGGGGTCTCCCAGTCGGACCAGACCACGAGTGCGCCGTGCCGCCGGACGACAGCGGCCAGGTAGCCGCAGCAGCCGCCCGTGCACTCGGGTTCGCCGAGCTCGACCCGCCGGGCCTCGCCGGTCGCCCGGAGCGGGCCGTCCCCGGCGGCGGGCAGCAGCCACGGGGCGTGGGCGCCGAAGCCGTCCGGGCCGGCCGCCGTGTCGACGAGGTCCTCGCCGTCGACCCGGATCCGTGCTTCGGCGGGTGCGCGGACGCCCGTGCGCACCTCGATCTCCAGTCGGTTGAGCACCGCCCCACCCTAGGACGCAACGGCGCGCGGGCACCGTGCGTTGCGGCTCCGTCACCGTACGCCTCCGACGGTCGACCCACCGCGTCCGGGCGGGTACGGCGGGTGGATCGGGCGGCGGGCGGGGCGGGGTCCGCGTTGCGGTCGCGGGCGGGCGGGCGGACGGTGGAAGCAGCCGTGTCCGGCAGCCCGCCGCTCCCCCGGAGAGCGTTCATGACCGCAAGGCCGATCAGTCCCGCCAGGCCCGTGCCCGGGGCCGTCGCGGTCCCGTTCGCCGGTCCGGCGGATCCGCACGCGACGGTGGCGGAGCTGGCCCGGCAGCTGGCCGGGGCGGCTCGGGCGGGCGATCCGCTGGACGCCTTCCTGTACGCGGCGGGCATGGTGCAGGCCGCCGAGGACCGGCTCGCCGGTACCTGGACGGCTCCGCGCCGCCTCGCCCGCCACCTGCGCGACCGCACGGGCCCGCCGACCGAGCCTCCCGCCGGTCCACCCACCGGTCCGCCCGCCGATCCGCTCGGGTCCGCGCTCGACCGGGCGGCCCGGATCGCCGCG
The DNA here is from genome assembly GCF_026802215.1 of Kitasatospora sp. YST-16. Lineage (NCBI taxonomy): Bacteria > Bacillati > Actinomycetota > Actinomycetes > Kitasatosporales > Streptomycetaceae > Kitasatospora > Kitasatospora sp. YST-16. The sequence goes on along the minus strand of NZ_CP113837.1, from coordinate 6,590,375 downwards.
CGAACTCCCGTGCTGGACAAGGCCGTTCGCTGGACGCGGGATCTCGCCGACGCGACCGACGAGTTGGCCGCGCCGGTGCTGGACTCGGCGCCGCTGCCCTCCGCGCTGTACCGGCGGCTGTTCCGGCTGGTCGAACGGTTCGACGCCGCACCGGTGTTGCGCCGCACGCTCGGTTCGGCGGTGCGCCGGCCGCCGTCCTGTTTCTGCAGCTTCGACCAGTATCCGGCGGACCTGGCCGAGTTGGCCCGCCGGTTCGACGCGGCCCGCCCGCTGCCGGCCGGGCTGCCGCTGCTGGTGGTGGGGGTGCGGACCTCCGGGAGCTACCTGGGGCCGCTGCTGGCGGCCGCGTTGCGGCGGGCCGGGCACCGGGCGGTGACGGGCTGCACGGTGCGGCCGGGGCAGGCCGTCCTGCCGGGCCGGGAACGGGAGTTGGCCCGGCTGCTGGCGGCCGGCGGGCAGGCGCTGGTGGTGGACGATCCACCGGTCACCGGGCGTTCACTGGCCGAGGTCGCGGCCGGGCTGTGCGGGCAGGGGTTCCCGGTGGACGCGGTGAGCGTGCTGGTCGCGGTGGAGCGGGAGCCGCCGTCGCTCGGCCCGTACCGGGTGGTCGCGCTGGCCCGACCCGACTGGGAGGTCGACCGGTTGACCTCGCCCGACGCCGTCCGGGCGCTGGTCCGCCGGGCCGTCCCGGGCGCCGCCGACTGGGCCCGGCTGGAGGTCGGCCCGGCCGGTTCCCCGGGGCGCGGCCTGCACCGCACCGTCCCGGTGACGGGGCACCCGGCGGACGGGCCGCCGGTGCCGCTGCGGGTGGAGACCGTCGGGCTGGGCCATCTCGGCCGCCGGGCCGCCGAGTACGCCGCGCTGCTGCCCGGTCTGGTGCCCGAAGTCCGTTGGCTGGAAAACGGGTTGATGGTCCGTCAGGATATTCCTTCTGCCGCCCCCGTCCGGGCGCTGGACGCGGCCCGCTACGTGGCCGCGCGGCAGCGGGCGCTGGCCGTGGGCGTCGACCGCAGTGTCCGGCTGGTCGGGCGCGGGCCGGTCTGGGAGGAGGCGGGACGCCTGTTCGCGCCGCTGTTCGGCCGCGGGGCGGTGGTGCTGCGTCCGCTGCTCGCCGACCCGGTGGCCCGCGCGCTCACCCGCGCCGCCCGGCCGTACGTGGTGGACGGGCGCACCGGCGCCGACCGGTGGACGGGCCGGGACGGGCGCTGGGTGAAGACCGACTGGGCGGAGGGCGCGTTCAGCCACCTGGACCTGGCCGCCTACGACCCGGCCTGGGACCTGGCGGGCCTCGCGCTCTCCCCGCCCCACCACGCCGGCGCTACGGACGAGGGCCCCGGGGCCCGGTACGGCGCGGAGGTCCGCTCCGCGTACGAGCGGCTGACCGGGGAGCGGATCGACCCGGCCCGCTGGTGCCTGGCCCGGCTGGTGCAGGTGCAGCACGGGGTGTCGGCGCGGCCGCTGGGACGGGCGGAGCGGCGGCGGGCCTCGGCGCGGGCGGTGCAGGAGTTCCTCGCCGAGGTCTACCTGCGCGACCTGCCCGCCGCTCCGACCGAGGCGGACGGGGCGGACGGGCCGGGCGCGGGGTGGTGCGTGCTGGACCTGGACGGGGTGCTGGAGACCGATCCGCTGGGGTTCCCGGCCTCGTCGCCGCTGGGCATGCTCGCGCTGCGGGCACTGCGGGCGCACGGGTTCCGCCCGCTGCCGGCCACGGGGCGTTCGCTGCCGGAGGTCCAGGACCGTTGCCGGACCTACGGGTTGGCGGGCGGCGTGGCCGAGTATGGGGCGGTGCTGCACCTGCCGGGCCGGCCGCCGCTGCCGCTCGCCGACCGGGACGGCAGCGAAGTGCGCGCCGTGGCAGGGGAGTTGGATGGCCTGGTGGTCGATCCGCTGGCCCGCTGGACGGCCCGGATCTCGCGCCGCCACCCGGGCGGGCGGTACACGGGGCTGGACCGGCGCACCGCGGACCGGATCGCCGCCGCGACCGGCACCCGGGCGGTGCGGGGCGAGCAGCAGACCGATTTCCTGCCGCCGGGGGTCGGCAAGGCGGCCGGAGTGCGGGCGCTGCTGGCCGAGTTGGGCGATCCGGGCGCGGTGCCGGTGTTCGCGGCCGGGGACGGGCCGGCCGACCGGGAGCTGCTGCGCTGGGCCCGGCTGGGCACGGCGCCCGCGCACGCGTCGCCCGAGGCCAAGGCCGTGGCCCGGGTCGGCGGCTCGTCCTACCAGGCGGGGCTGGCAGAGGCGGTGGCCGTCCTGCTCGGCCACCGCCCGGGCGGCTGCGCCCGCTGCCGCCCGCCCCGCCCCTCGGCGCAGAGCCGGGCCCTGCTGGCGCTGCTGGCCCTGCCGGAGGCGGGGATGCCGGGCCTGCCCGCCCGGCTGCTCCGACTGGCCTGCCGGTCGGGCGGGTTGGCGGTCGGCGGCGGCGGACGGAGGGCGGGATGAGTGTCGGCGGCCGCGTCCCGGTGTACGAGCTGATGGGGGTGCGGGAGGTCGCGGGCGGGCTGCTGCTGGTGCCGCCGGGGTCGGCGGGCCGGGCCGCGGACGAGCTGCGACTGCGGCTGGCGGCACGGGAGTTGGGGCGCGGCCGGTGGGAGGCGGTGGCGCAGGGGTTCTCGGACGTGCTGGTGGCGCGTCGGCGTCCGGCGGACGGCGGGCCGCCGGTGCTGGTGAAGTGCCCGCGCACCGGGGAGGCGGTGCGGGCGCTGGTGCGCGAGCGGGACGCGATCGCGGTGCTGGCCGCACAGGTGCGGCGTCCGGAGCTGCGCGAACTGCTGCCCCGGACGCTGGACTCGCGGCTGGGCGGCCGCCCGCCGGTCCTGGTGCAGGAGGTCCTGCCGGGCGTCCCGGGCGACGTGCTGCTCTCCCGCCGTCCCGAACTGGCCGCCGCGCTGACCGCGTCCGCGTTCGACGCCCTGGCCGAACTGCGCGGCGCGACGAGCGGATCGAGCCGGGACGGGCGGTTGGTGGACGGCTGGCTGGGCCACCGGCTGGCGGTGCTCTCCGACCGGGTCCGCTGGTGCCGGGGCGCGGAGGGCACGGCGGGCCTGCTGGCGCTGCGCGCCCGCCTGCGCCGCGAGTTGACCGAGCACCCGACCGAAGTGGCCTGGACGCACGGCGACTTCACCCCCGGCAACCTGCTCCTGCGCTCCCCCGTCCCGGACGAATCACCCGACGAATCGCCCGACGGACAGCCCTCCGCCCCCTCCTCCGGCGGGCAGCCGACCGTCACCGGCCTGGTCGACTGGGCGGACGCGCTCGCCGACGGCCCGGTGGTGGTCGACCGGGCGAGCTTCGCCCTGGCCCTGGGCTGGCTGCTGGAGGGGCGTTCCTGGGGGGAGCAGGTCGTCCACGCGCTGCGCACCGGGGGCCTGCGGCGGCCCGAGACCGGCGAACTCCCGCTCTCCGGCGTCCTGTTGGCCTGGCTGTGGCACGTCTCGGCGAACCTGGAGAAGTCCCGCCGCTTCGCCCGCAACCGGCGCTGGCTGCGCGAGGTCCTCGTCCCGGTCCTGCGCGAACTCGCCGGCTCCGCGCCACCGCCCCGGTGACACCGGCCGGGCGGCGGTTCAGTGCTGCCAGACGCCGATCCAGGCGACGTGGAGTTGGGCGGTGTCGGTGGTCGGGGCCTCTTCGAAGCCGACGGCCAGGTTGATCAGGAGTTCCATGGGGGTGTCGGGGATCGCGGCGGGGTCGGTGACCTGGAGGCGGGGGGTGCCGTCGACGTACCAGGTGATGCCGTCGGGTTCCCAGTCGACGCCGAAGACGTGGTAGCCGGCCGCGAAGTCGACGGGGCCGTAGCGCTGGTGGGCGTTCGCGTCCCGGCCCTGGGGGGTGCGGCCGTGCAGGTTGAGGTCGACGTAGCGGTTGGAGTTGATGAACTCGGCGACGTCGATCTCGGGGAGGCCGCCGCGGGTGGCGGCGGGCAGCAGCCAGAAGGCGGGGAACATGCCGGTGGAGTCGGTGGGGGCCTGGATGGCGGCGGCGACGTAGCCGTAGGTGAAGGTGTGCCGGGGCTGGGCGTTCCAGTTGTCGCGGCCGGTGGAGACCAGGCCGGAGGTCCAGGGGTAGGTCTTGCCGTCGCTGCCGGTGGTGGCGCGGCGGGTGGCGGTGAGGGTGAGGGCGCCGTCGGCGACCGTCACCTGGCCGGGGCGGTACCACTCGCTCTCCTGGTTGCCCGCGTTGGTGCAGCCGTTCTGGTTCCAGTCGTAGCAGGTCGTCCAGTTCGCGGAGTCGAGGCCGTGGCCGGTGAAGTCGTCGTACAGGGCGGGGTGCCAGGGCCGGGGGCTGTCGGGCGGCGCGGCGGGGGGCTCGGTGGCCGGGACGCCGGTGGGGACGGTGGAGGCGGTGGAGGCGGAGCCGCGCGGGTCCTGCATGCTGCCGACGGCCGGGCCGCCGCAGGCGGTGGCGGTCAGCAGCGCGGCGGCCATCCAGATCCGCCCGCGTCCCTTCCGCCCGGGCCCCGCCGCTCCTCCCGATCCTCCCGGTCCTCCCGGGCCTTCCGGGCCGCCGGGTGGCTCCCGCCGGACCGCCAGAACCAGCACGGTGGTCAGTACGGCGAGCACCAGGACCACCCGGGCGGAAGTGAACTGCCGTGCCAGGTACAGGGTTTCGGTGACCAGCGCGGTGAGCGCGGCACTGACCGCGACGGCCAGCACCGCCGTCGACCACCACTCGCCGGGCCGCAGCGCCGGGCGGGCGAGCCGGACGGCGGCCGCACCGGGGCAGCCGAGCAGGAACGCGGCGACGGCCGCGACCCGCAGCGGGCCGGCGGCGGGCAGCGCGGTCGCGGCGAGCGCGATCCAGCCGGAACCGGCCAGCAGCAGCGGCCACCGGCTCCCGGGGTGTCGCCGGACGGCTTCGAGGGTCCTGCTCATGACGCGCCTCCTTCCGTGACGGATCCGACGGATCCGACGGATCCGACAGGCCCGACGGGCCCGGCGCCCCGGACCGGCCCAGCACCCCCGGCGCCCCCAGCACCCCCGCCAGGCCCGACCGGAGCCCTCGGCCCCGAAGGCCCCGCCGGCCCCGCAGGCCCCGCCGGCCCCGTGGGCCCGGCCGGGGCGGTGGGCGGCAGGTACTGGTAGACGATCGCGTCGGGGCTGCTGTACACCGGCCGCAGGGCGGTCAGGTGGGCGGCGGTGTACTGGATCTCGTCGACCGCGGCGGCCGGGAGCAGGCCGGTGAGCCGGCAGGCGGCGAGCTGGGCGCGGGTGAGCACCAGGTAGGAGGGCTGTCTGGTGGAGAGCGCGTCGGTGAGGGCGGTCTGCGGGTCGGTGGCGAGCAGGAGGCGGCCGGCGGGGTCGGCGTCGGTGAGGATGATCCACGCGTGCTGGTCGTAGTGGAGTTCGCCGCCGGGTTCGTCGGAGGTGAGGGAGACGATCCGGGAGCCGGGTGGGGTCTGTTCGGTGGCGTAGCGGACGGCGGCGGCTTCCTGCGGGGTGAAGTGGTTGACGGCTTCCTTGCTGTAGTAGCCGAACAGCAGTCCGCCGAGCAGGGCGAGCAGGACGGTGCCGGTGACGGCGGGCCGGACGGGCGGGTGGGGCAGGCCGGGGGCGAGCAGGGCGGCGATCAGGAAGGAGGTGGCGGGCAGCGCGAACAGGTAGGCGCGGAACAGCATTTCGCCGTCGTAGCCGTTGGCGAGGAGCAGCACGAGCGGGGCGAGCAGCAGCAGCGGCAGGGTGGTGCGGCGGACCCAGCGGCGGCGCAGTACGGCGGCGAGGGCGAGCAGCAGGACGGCGGCGGTGGTGGCCCGGTCGGTCCAGGAGGCGAGGACCTGTCCGGCGGCGGCGGCGCCGAGTTGGGCGAGGCCGGAGACGGCGTTGCGGTCGGGGGCGGCGAGGGCGGCGATCAGGCTGTGCAGGTTGGCGGCGACGAACGGGCGGGCGACGGTGGCGTCCCAGGCGACGGTGAGGGCGAGGGCGGCGGCGAGGACGGGCAGCACGGTGCGGCGGTTGCGGCGGGGCAGGGCGAGGACGGCGAGCGAGCTGACCAGCATGACGGGGGTGAGCTGGTGCGAGGAGGCGATCGCGGCGATCAGCACCAGCAGCAGCGCGTACGGGCCGGCCCGCCAGCCGAATCTCCCCGCTTCCCGTCCTCGCAGCGAGAGTTGACGCATCGTCAGGGCGATGACGGTGACGTACAGCAGGTAGGCGAAGGCCTGCGGGGAGAAGTAGTCCTGGCCGACCCAGGAGGTGGCGTAGTAGAGCCACAGGGCGCACCAGACCAGGCGGCGGTCGCGGGTGAGGCTGCGGAAGAGCAGCAGCAGCGGGCCGAGCAGCAGCAGGTTGGCGATCAGCGGGTACCAGGAGGCGTAGCCGAGGGCGGAGTGCAGGCCGGTGGCGCGCAGGACGAGGGCGTGGAGGGCGAAGAAGCCGGGCCACTGGTTGTAGACGTCGAGCTTTCCGGCGTCGGGGACGGTGCCGCCGTGGCGGAGCATCGCGTCGACGACGGCGATGTGCTTCCAGGCCCAGGAGTAGCGCAGGGTGGGGTAGAGCAGGCTGGGGGTGGCGTGCACGAAGGCGATCAGGGCGAGGACGTACCGGGCGAGGTGGCGCTGCGGCAGCCAGGGGGTGCGCAGGGCGGTGAGGAAGCCGGCGGTGAGGACGGCGAGCGCGGCGTAGTAGGTGGGCGGGAGGGCTTGGAGCAGGCCGAGGTCGCCGATCCGGTCGAGGCGGGTGGTGCGCAGGGCGGTCAGCCAGAGCAGGACGGCGAGCGGCAGGGCGTAGCGGACGGTCCGGGCCCGCCGAGGGGTGGCCGTCCGGGTGGCGACGGGGCGGCGGTCGGGGTGGCGGGGGGCGGCGGGGCGCAGCGGGGTGGCGCCGGCCGGGGGTCGGTGGCGGGTGCGGTCCTGGCGGGTGCGGTCACGGCGGGCTCCTGGCCGGGGGTCACTGGCGCGGCGGTCCGCCGGTGGGGCGGCCGAGGCGGGCGCGCAGGCGGCGGTAGGCGCGCCAGCCGAGGGTGGCGGCGCTGTCGCGGAGCGGGCCGGTACGGGTGGCGCGCAGGTGGATCCAGTCCTCGAAGGTGCGGGGGGTGGTGGTGTTCAGGACCATCAGGCGGCAGATCCGCAGCGGGTCGTCGGCGGCGGAGCTGAGCGCGTTGCCGACGGCGGCGGCGGAGGTCCAGCCGGCCCGGGCGACTTCGCGGCGGACGGCGGGGCTGTGGTAGCCGTGGGGGTAGGCGAAGGCGGTGGCGGGGTGGCCGAGGGCGTCCTCCAACTCGCGTTTGCTGCCGGCGACTTCCTGCCGGAGCCGGTCGGGGCGGGCGGTGTCGAGCGGGAGGTGGGTGCGGGAGTGGCCGCCGATCTCCAGGCCGAGGGCGTCGAGGGTGGCGACCTGCCGCCAGTTGAGCATGGGGGTGGGGGGCAGCAGGCTGCCGCCGGGGAGCGCGCCGGGAGCGTGGACGGCGCCGGTGGTGAGGTAGACGGTGGCGGGCAGGCCGCGGTCGGAGAGGATCGGGGCGACCGTCCAGTAGAAGTCGGCGTAGCCGTCGTCGAAGGTGAGCACCGCGCAGTGCGCGGGCAGCGGCGGGCCGCCGTGCAGGGCGGTGACCAGCCGGGCGAGCGGGACGACGGACAGTCCGGCGTCCTGGATGCGGTCGAGCTGGGCGCGGAAGGTGTGCGGGGCGACGGTGTAGGGGGCGAGCCAGGGCGGCGGGTCGTCGGACACCGAGTGGTAGAGCAGCACGGGGGCGACGCTCATGGCGCACCCCGTCCCTGTCGTGCACCGTCGTTCTGACGGTCCGTCAACTGCCGTGCCCTTCCCAGGAGGTAGCCTCCGGTGGTGAGCAGGACGCCGGTGGTGAGGGCGGTGGCGGTGCCGAGCCGGCCGTGGCGCAGGGCGGTGCCCAGGGCGGCGGGGACGGTGCGGCGCAGGTAGGCGCGTTCGCTGGCGAGGGCGGGGCCGGGGCCGCTCCGGCGGGCGACCAGGGCCTTGGAGCGGCCCTCGGCGAGGCAGCGGGCGGCGAAGTAGCGGGGGGTGGCGCGCTGCCGGGGCACCTGGTGGCGGACGGCGGCGGCCGGGTCGTAGTGCATCCGGGTGCCGGGGTGGCGGGCGGTCAGGCGCAGGCACAGTTCGGTCTCCTCGCAGCCCGCGGGGTGGCGGCCGACCCGGCCGAGTTCGGTGCGGAAGCCGCCGGCGGCGCGGGCGGGCGCGGTCCGGAAGGACATGTTGGCGCCGATCAGGTTGCGGACGTCGCCGGGTTGCCGGGGCATGCCGCTGTGGCTGCAGCCGACCACCCAGTCGAAGGCGGGCGGGAACCAGCGGGGGCGGCCGTGCTGCCAGTGCGGGGCGACGAGTCCGCCGGCGCCGAGGACGTCCTGGTCGCGGTAGGCGGCGAGCAGGGCGGCGGTCCAGCCGGGGCGGGCGGCGGCGTCGTCGTCGAGGAAGGCGGTGACGGTGCCGCGGGCGGCGGCGAGCGCGGTGTTGCGGGCCCCGGACAGGCCGGGCCGTTCGCGGTTGGCGAGCACCGTGACGTCGGGCAGCTCGCGGGCCATCCGCTCCAGCCGGTCGTTGTGGTCGATGACCAGGAGCAGTTCGCCGGGCGGCGGGCTCTGCCGTCGCACCGAGTCGACGGCGGCCTGCAGCAGGGTCCAGCGGTCCGGGGTGTAGGCGCAGATCGCCACCGTCAGCTCGGCGGCGGTCGGGGCGGGGCTGGTGCTCATGTCGGCTCCTCCTCGGGGCGGGGGCGCCCGGACGCCGGCGCGGGGGCCAGCAGGCGGGGCAGGGCGGCGAGCAGCGGCAGGGCGATCGCGCATTCGGCGATCAGCCAGGCGGCGCCGATGCCGGTGAGGCCGAACGGCGGCAGCAGGGCGGCGGTCAGGGCGACGACGGTGGCGGCGAAGGCCAGCCGGATGCCGACCATCCAGGGCAGTGCGCGGCGGACCCGGGCGATCTGCAGGACCACGTTGGGCACCGTGTTGGGGATCGCGGACAGCGCCATCAGGCGCAGCGCGGTGCTGCCGCGGGCGGCGTAGTCGGGGCCGAACAGGCCGAGGATCCAGGGTGCGGCGGCGGCGATCGGCAGGGCGGCGGCGGTGACCAGCAGGGTGGAGTGGCGCAGCAGGCGGCGGGCGTGCTCGGCGAGCCGGGCCGGGTCGCGGGTGCCTTCGACGACCAGCGAGTGGCCCATGCTGAACGCGGCGACGTACAGGGTGGAGGCGATGACGTACGCCAGCGAGTAGTAGGCGCTGCCGTCGGCGCCGAGCCGGTCCAGCACCATCAGCGGGAGCACGGTCGTCCCGGCGAAGGTGAACAGGTTGCCGAGGTAGTCGGCCCCGGCCCAGCGGGCGATCCGTTCGGGCGGGCGGGGGCCGCCGGTGTCCGCGGCGGGGGCGGCCTGGTGGGCGGGGACGGCGCTGCGGAACAGCACCAGGTTGGTGGCGGCGATGGCCAGGACCAGGGCGGCGGCCCAGGAGACCAGGATGCCGGTGCCGACGGCCAGCGCGGCGCACAGCGCGAGCAGTGCGGCCTTGGCGACCGCGAACAGGGTGTTCTCGCCGAGCACCCAGCCGGCCCGGCGGACGCCGGTGAGCGCCCCGTCCTGGAGCACGAACACGGCGTACCCGGCGGTGGCGGCGACGAACGCGACGGCCAGCACGGGGCGGCGCAGTTCGCCGAGCGCGGGTGCGACGACCGGGACGAGCAGCAGGAACGCGACGGCGACGACGGCGCTGCCGGCCGCGGCGACCAGGTAGCAGCGCAGCACCAGGCTCCGGGTGCGGCGTCCGGCGGTGGGGACGAACCGCACCAGGGCGTCGCCGAGGTTCAGGCTGCCGAGCGTGGACAGGAACATCGTCGCGGACAGCGCGGTGTAGCTGCGGCCGACCTCGGCGGCGCTGTAGGAGCGGGTGGCGAGCACCCAGAACAGCGAGCCCAGTCCGGCCGACAGCAGCGAACTCGCGGCCAGCAGGTGGCCGTTGTGCAGCAGCGGCTCCTGCCGGGAGCGGGCCGTCAGCGCCCGGACCCGGGCCCGCAGCAGCGTCGGGTAGCCGCACGTGCAGGGTTCCGCGGCGGGGTGGGGCCGGATCCGGGCGCCGGTGCTCATCGCCCGGCCCCGTCCGCGGGCCGCCCCGGGTGCCGTTGCCGGTCGGTGCGGCGTTGGGCGTGCAGGCTGCGCAGGTAGCCGAGCGGGCCGTACAGCAGGCCGAGCAGTTCCCGGCGGCGCAGCGCCCGCAGCAGCGGGTCGTCGGCTCCGGCCGGGGCCGCGCCCCGGTGGGCGGTGCGCCACAGGCCGCGCGGCAGCAGCGGCAGCAGCCCGGCCAGCAGCCGGGGTTGGCGGCGGACGGCGGCGGCCAGGTAGGCGCCGAAGCCCGCGCCGAGGCCGAACGCCTGCGGCGGCAGGGTGTCCAGGGCGCGCCGGTGCGGGTGCCACACCAGCGCGTCGGGCCGGTAGCTGACGGTGTGTCCGGCGGCCAGCACCTGGAGGAAGGCGAGCAGGTCCTCGCCGCCGTACGCGGGGGTGCCGGTGCCGGTCGCGGGGTCGAACCCGCCGACGGCCCGCAGCACGTCGGTCCGGAAGGCCATGTTGGCGCCGGTGCCGAGCCGTCCGGTGGCGAACGGGTACAGCGGGTCGCCGGTCCGGGTGCGCAGCGTGTAGTCCCGGGGGGCGAACCCCTTGCCGTAGCCGCTGTAGCGTTCCAGCAGCAGTTGGGCCAGGGTGTCGAGCTCGGCCGGCATCACCAGGCCGGTCACGCAGGCCGGGCCGGGGGCCGCCCGGAACCCGGCGACCAGGGCGGGCACCCACCGCTCGTCGAGGATCAGGTCGTCGTCGGCGAACGCGCAGATCCCGCCCCGGGCCGCCGCCAGCCCCCGGTTCCGGGCCCGGGCCAGCCCCGCCACCGGCTCGCGCACGTACCGCACCCGGTCCCCGTACCGCTGCGGCAGCAAGTGCCGGACGGCGTCGTCGGCGGGCGCGTTGTCCACCACGATCACGTCGAGGGACGGGTAGCCGCCGCGCAGCAGCGAGTCCAGGCAGCGCACCAGCAGTTCGGGCCGGTTGTGCGTGCAGACCACCACGCTGACCACCGGCCCGGCCGTACCGGCACCGTCCTCCGGCTGCTCCCCGCCCGCCCCGAACCGCTGCCGCGCCGCGGCGTACAGCGCGGCGTGCAGGCGGTCGGGGCGGTCGGCGTCGGCGGTGACGGTGCCGAGGGGGTGGCCGGCGGAGCGGACGAGGGCGAGGGTGGGGCCGGTGGGGTGGTAGGGGGTGCGGTGGCCGGGGCGGTGGAGTTCGCCGGGGCGGGCGAGGTCGAGTTCGGCGACCCGGACGGGGGGTGCGGTCGGGGTGTTCATGGTCGGTCAGCCTCCGCCGGGGGTGCGGTGCTGCTGTCGGCGGGTGTAGAGGTAGCGGGGCGGTCCCTGGGCGAGGCCGCGGCGTTCCATCCGGCGCAGGGCGCGCAGGCGGCGGCAGTCGAGGGGGGTGTCCGCGGCGGGGGGCCGGTGGCCGCGGTGCCAGCCGATCGCTCCGGCGGGCAGTCGCAGCAGCAGGTCGCCGAGCAGCGCGGGGTGGTGGCGCAGGGCGGCGGCGAGGTAGGCGCCGAAGCCGATGCCGAGGCCGCTGACCTGGACGGTGAGGGCGTGCAGGGTGCGCCGGTGGCGGTGCCAGACGACGGCGTCGGGCCGGTAGGCGACGGTGTGTCCGGCGGTCAGGACGAGGTGGAAGGCGAGCAGGTCCTCGCCGCCGCGGGCGGGGGTGCCGGTGCCGGTGGCGGGGTCGAACCCGCCGAGGGTGCGCAGCAGTTCGGTGCGGAAGGCCATGTTCGCGCCGATGCCGCAGCGTCCGGTGGAGTACCGGTCGAGCGGTCCGGCGCCGGGGGCGTCGAGGTTCCAGTCGCGGGGGGTCCAGCCGCGTTCCGTCCCGGCGTAGCGTTCGAACAACTGCTGGGCGGGGGTGTCGAGTTCGGCGGGGACGACGAGTCCGGTGACGCAGCCGGCGCGGGGGTCGGCGGCGAACGCGGCGGCCAGGGCGGCCAGCCAGCCGGGGTCGGCGAGGGCGTCGTCGTCGGTGAAGGCGCAGAGCGTGCCGCGGGCGGCGGCCAGGCCGCGGTTGCGGGCCCGGGAGAGTCCGGGGGCGGGTTCGCGCAGGTAGCGGATCCGGCCGGGGTAGCGCTCCGCGACCAGCCGTTCGGTGTCGGGCCCGGCGGGGGCGTTGTCGACCAGCAGGACTTCGACCGTCCCGCCGGGGCCGGCCGCGGTGAGGGTGTCGGCGGCCCGCAGGACGGAGTCCAGGCAGTCGGCGAGCAGTTCGGTGCGGTCCCGGGTGCAGATCACCACGCTCATCCCGCCGGCCGGGCAGCGGGCCGCCCGCGGCGCCGGCCGCCGCGCCGACTGCCCTTCCGGCCCGCCGCGCTCGCCCGGTGCTGCGGGGGCGTCCGGCACTGCGGGGGCGCCCAGTTCCCGATGAGCGGCGGCGGCCAGCGCCCGGGCGAGCGCGGCGGGCGGCCGCTCGTCCCGGTGGCGTGCACCATGCCGAGCGGGTGTCCGTGCAGCCGCACCAACGCCGACACGCGTCCGTCGGGGGCGGCGGGGCCGCGGCCGCCGGGCGAGCGCACCTCGCCCGGGTCGGCCAGGTCGAGTTCGACCACGGTGACGGGGGTGTGCGGCGAGGCGGGTGCGGCGGGCGGCGGGCAGGCCGCGCGGTGGCGCCGGTCGCGGCCGTTCATCGTCCTTCCCCCGCGCCGGGGCGTTCGGCGAGCAGGGTGCGCAGCACTCTGCGGCCGTCGGAGACGGCGTGCAGGTGGGAGCGTCCGCTGCGGCGGGGGAGTTCCAGGCTGGGGACTTCGGCGATCCGCAGTCCCGAGCGCAGCGCGTGCGCGATCATCTCGGCCTCGATCTCGAACCCGGTGGCGCGCAGGTCGAGTTCGGCGAGGAAGTCGCGGCGGAACGCGCAGTAGCCGTAACACAGGTCGGTCAGCAGGGCGCCGTAGAGGCGGTTGACGACCAGCAGCAGGGCCTTGTTGCCGAGCGCGCGCAGCGGGGTGAGGTCGAGCGAGCCGCCGCCGGCCATCCGGCGGGAGCCCTTGACGAAGTCGTAGCCGTGGTCGAGGAAGTGCAGGAAGTGCGGGATCTCGCCGGGCCACATCGAGCCGTCCGCGTCGATCATCACGATGTACTCGCCGGTGGCGGCGGCGAATCCGGTGCGCAGCGCGCTGCCTTTGCCGGGGGCGCTCTGGGCGACGTTGCGGACGGCGGGGCGGCAGGTGCGGGCCATGGCGACGGTGGCGTCCCGGGAGGCGCCGTCGACCAGGATGACCTCGTCGACGCAGCTGGGGATCTGCTCGAACACCCAGGGGATGTTGCGGGCTTCGTCCCGGGCGGGGACGACCAGGCTGACGGTGTGTCGGGTCCGGTAGTCGCCGGAGCGCCGGCTGGGCCCGCGGGTCAGCGGCCGGGCGGGGGCCCGGTCGCCGGTGCGGCGCATCGGCGCGTGGTCGGCGATCCGGTCGGCGGCCCGCCGCCGGGGGCGGGCGTCGGTGGGTGAACTGCCGTCCAGCAGTGCGTGGTTGGCTGGGGGTTGCCCGGTGGGCAGGGTGGCGCTCATCGCGGTGTGCCTCTTCGCCGAGGCGGAAGCGGGCAGGTCGGTGCCCGCACGGAGGACGGGTGCGGCGGTCGGGGACGCCGGCGCGTCGAGGCGTCGGTGTGCCGGGGCGTCAGGACGTCGCCGCGGTGGTGGTGCTCCCCCCGGTGCTCCCCCGCTGCCCGGTCTCCCTGCCGGTCCCCCGTCGGGACGGTCGGCGCCGCAGAAGGGCGATCGACGTCCGGGGCGCGTGGTGCGCCGTGCGCGGCCCGCTCGGCGGGTTCGGGAAGAGTGCCCCGTACCGGCGGTGCCAGGTCCTCATCGTGCGCCCGCCGCCGACGGGCCGTCAACCCCCTTCGCCCACCTTTGTCCGTTTCTTCCGCATGCTCCGGGCGCTCCGCCGGCCCGGCCGTCCCGGGAACGGAGGGTCCGGGGGTCCGGAGCGCCCGGGCGGTCCGGCACCGTGTCCGAAACTGCCAACCCGGGCCGGGACCCGCGCGGAGGGGGCCGGCGGCGAGGTCTCAGCTCTCGGGGCCGGACTCGAAGGTCTCGGACGTCCCGTTCTCGGGCGACCCGTTCTCGGACAGCCCGTTCTCGAACGACCTGCTCTCGGACGGCCCGTTCTCGAACGTCTCGGCCTCGGCGATCCGGCGGGCGATCTCGGCGGGGCGCACGGGGCGGCCGAAGTGCCAGCCCTGGGCGAGGTCGCAGCCCATCAGGCGCAGGCGTTCGGCGTCGGCGCGGCTCTCCACGCCCTCCGCGGTGACCGACAGGCCGAGGGTGTGGGCGAGCGAGACGAGGCCGCTGACGATCCGCCAGCCGAGGTGGGTGTCCTTGGCGGGGTCGTGCAGGTCGCCGACGAAGGAGCCGGCGATCTTGAGGTTGGAGACGGGCAGGTCGCGCAGGTAGGCGAGGTTGGACCAGCCGGTGCCGAAGTCGTCGACGGAGAGCGAGACGCCCATGTCGACCAGGGCGTGCAGTGCCTTGAGCGCCTCGTCCTCGGGGCCGACCACGGTCGATTCGGTGATCTCCAGCTGGAGCATCGACGGGTCGAGGCCGGTGCTGCGCAGGGTGCGTTCGATGTCGCCGACCAGCCCGGCGTTGCGGGCCTGCCGGACGGCCAGGTTGACGCTGAGCCGGGGGGCCCGGTCGCCGAACCGGGCGACCCAGTCGGCGGCCTGCTCGCAGGCCTGCTCCAGCACCCAGCGGCCGAGCGGCATGATCAGCCCGGTCTCCTCGGCGACGCCGACGAACTCCTCCGGGCCGAGCACCCCGAGCTGCGGGTGGCGCCAGCGCACCAGTGCCTCGACGCCGGTCATCACGCCGGAGGAGAGGTCGACCATCGGCTGGTAGTCGATGAAGAACTCGCCGTGGTCCAGGGCGGCGGGCATCCGCACGGAGACGGCGTACCGGCTGACGGCGCGCGCGTTCTCCTTGGGGTCGAACAGCGTCCAGCGGCCGCGGCCGGCCTCCTTGGCGCGGTAGAGCGTGAGGTCGGCGGCCCGGACGGCGGCGCCGGGGGTGGTGGTGGCGATCCGCCGCTCCAGCACGCCGACGCTGGCGCCGACGGCCAGCCGGTGGTCGCCGATCACCACGGGTTTGGTGAGCGCGGCGAGGACGGTCTTGGCGGCGGCGACGGCCTCCTGCTCGCCGCGGCAGTTCTCCAGCAGCACCACGAACTCGTCGCCGCCGAGCCGGGCCACCATGTGCCCGAGCGGGCTGAGCGCGTTCTCCAGCCGGCCGGCCACCACGGTCAGCAGCTGGTCGCCCATGTCGTGGCCGAGGCTGTCGTTGACGATCTTGAAGCCGTCCAGGTCGACGTAGCACAGGCCGAAGCGGACGTCCGGCTCCGGGTCCTCGAAGAGCTTCTCCAGGCGCTCGAAGAACGCGGCCCGGTTGGGCAGGCCGGTCAGCGGGTCGTGGGTGGCCTGGTGGCGCAGCCGCTCCTGCAGGCGGTAGCGGTCGGTAACGTCCTCCAGCATGGCGACCTGGTAGAGCGGCGCGCCGTCGTCGTCGCGGATCAGCGAGACGGTCAGGTGGGTCCACACCACCTCGCCGTCGCGCCGGTAGTACGGCTTGTCGAACTGGAAGTACTCGCGCTTGCCGCTGATCAGCTCCTCGTACGCCTCCCACACGCCGGGGGTGTCCTCGGGGTGGACCAGGTCGTTGACCCGCACGCCCCGCATGTCCTCGGGGCCGCCGCCGAAGATCTCGCCCAGGGCCCGGTTGACGGCCAGGATGTTGCCGTCGGTGTCGCCGAGGCCGATGCCGATCGCCGCCGACTCGAACAGGGCGCGGAAGCGGGCCTCGGAGACCCGCAGGGCCTTCTCGACCTCCTGCCGGGCGGTGTCGGCGGCCAGCCGGATCGCTTCCTGCTCGCGCAGCGTGCGCTCGCGCAGGGCGGCCGCCCAGCCGGCCGCGAAGGCGCCGCCGAGCTCCGGGCCGCGGCCGTCGGGGACGGGGCGGCGCTGGAGCAACTGGACGGCGTCGGCGAGCAGTTGCGGGTCGGTGAACTGGTTGTCGATGAGCAGCGCCCCGACCTGGCCGGCCAGGTCGGGGCGGAACGGGTGCTCCCGGGCGGCGCGGTGCAGCAGTTCGGAGGTGCGGGCGATCAGCGGGTTGAGCACGCCGGGGCGGACCGCGGCGCCGTGCCCGGTGCGGAGCATGGCCGCCCAGGCGTCGTGGAACTCGGCGGCGTCCGCACCGGGCACCCCGTCCGGACCGGGCAGCCCGTCCGAACCGGGCAGCCCGTCCGAACCGGGCACCCCGCCCGCGCCGGGCGGTGCGTCCGCGTCGGCCGGCCCGGTCACCGTCCGGGGGTCCGGGTCGGGCGCCCCGTCCGGGCCGGGTGACTCGTTCACGACAGGCGCCCGACGCCGGCCATGCCCGTCATCCGCTCGGGGTGCGGGCCGACCGACGCCGCGTCGTCGGGGTGCCACTCGGGCAGGTAGACGACGCCGGGCTCGACCAGCTCGTAGCCCTCGAAGAAGGCGGTGATCTGCTCGCGGCTGCGCATGGTGAGCGGCGTGGGGGTGGAGCGGTACAGGCTCTGGTGGGAGCCGGCCTGGTCGGGGCGGCCCTCCAGGGAGGCGTGCGAGAGGATCAGCATGCTGCCGCTGGGCAGCGCCTCGCGGAGCTTGGTGAGGATCCGGTCGGGGTGGTCCTCGTCGGTGACGAAGTGCATGACGGCGTTCAGGATCACCGCGACGGGCTCGCCGGGGGCGAGCAGTTCCTCGACCTCGGGGCGGGCCAGCAGGTCGTCGGTGTTGCGCAGGTCGGCGTCGACGATCCGGCAGCGCGGGTCGTCGGCCAGGATGAGGCGGCTGTGGGCGACCGCGACCGGGTCCATGTCGACGTAGACGACCCGGGCGTCGGGCTGGTACTCGCGGGCCACCTCGTGGACGGCGCCGAAGGTGGGGATGCCGGAGCCGATGTCCAGGAAGCGGCTGATCCCCTCCTCGGCCGCGAACTGGGTGGCGCGGCGCAGGAAGGCCCGGTTCGCCCGCATGATCTTCGGCAGGTCGGGCCAGAGCTCGATCGCCTTGCGCGCCATCTGCCGGTCGACTTCGAAGTTGTGCGAACCGCCGAGGTAGTAGTCGTACACCCGGGCCGCGTTCGGCTTGTCGAGGTCGGTCCCTGCGGGCACCCAGTTCGGACGCGCCATGACGGCACTCCTTCCGGCCTTCCGGCGTGGCAGTCGAAAATGGCAAGAGGACATAAAGATCTTCCTACACCTGCGATCCGCGCCGCAAGCCACGGCGTCCGAACGGTGGCGTGGCGCGTCCCGCGTGGCGGTGGCCCGCGATCGGCGCAGAATCACCCCATGGGCGGTCGCATCGAGGACTACGCGCTCCTCTCCGATCTCCAGACCGCCGCCCTGGTCGGCAGGGACGGCTCGGTCGACTGGCTCTGCCTGCCCCGCTTCGACTCCCCCAGCTGCTTCGCCGCACTGCTCGGCACCCCCGAGCACGGCGCCTGGCGGATCGCCCCGGTCGGCGCGGGCGACTGCACCGGGCGCCGCTACCTCGGCGACACCCTGGTGCTGGAGTCCCGCTGGCGCACCCCGGACGGCGAGGTGAAGGTGACCGACCTGATGCCGCACCGGGACCGCGCCCCGCGGCTGGTGCGGATCGTCGAGGGCGTCAGCGGCGCCGTCCCGGTCCGCGGCGAGCTGCGGCTGCGCTTCCACCACGGCCGGGTCGACCCGTGGGTGCGCCGCACCGAGCACCACCGGGTGGCCGTCGCCGGGCCGGACGCCGCCTGGCTGCGCGTCCCGCCCGGCGTGCACACCTACGGCGCGAACGGCTCCGCGGCCGGACCGGGCACCGGGGCCGGGCTGGCCACCGTCTCCGAGTTCACCGCGCTGCCCGGCGTGCGGGTCCCGTTCGTGCTGACCTGGCAGCCCTCCCACCTGGCCACCGCCCCGCGCACCGACCCGGAGGCGCTGCTGGCCGCGACGCTGGCCGACTGGCGCGCCTGGGCCGGGCAGCTGAGCTACCGGGGCGAGTGGCGGGACGCGGTGCTGCGCTCGCTGCTGACCCTGAAGGCGCTGGCGTACGAGCCGACCGGCGGGATCGTCGCCGCGCCGACCAGCTCGCTGCCCGAGGTGCCGGGCGGGGAGCGCAACTGGGACTACCGGTTCTGCTGGCTGCGCGACTCCGCGATGACGCTCTCGGCGCTGCTGCGCGGCGGCTTCCGGCAGGAGGCGGCGGCCTGGCGCAAATGGCTGCTGCGGGCGGTGGCCGGCGACCCGTCCGACGTGCAGGCGGTGTACGGGGTGGCCGGGGAGCGCGGCCTGCCGGAGACCGAGGCCGACTGGCTGCCCGGGCACCTCGGCTCGCGGCCGGTCCGGTTCGGCAACGCGGCCGTCGGGCAGCTCCAGCTGGACGTCTACGGCGAGGTGGTGGACACCCTCGACCTGGCGCTGCGGGCCGGCCTGCCGATGGAGCGGCAGGTCTGGGGCCTGCTGCGCACCCTGCTCGGCTCGCTGGCCGCCCGCTGGCGGGAGCCCGACGAGGGGTTGTGGGAAGTGCGGTGCGGGCGGCGGCAGTTCACCCACTCCAAGGTGATGGCCTGGGTGGCCGCCGACCGGGCGGTGCGGATGGCCGAGGCCACCGGCCTGCCCGCCCCGCTGGAGCAGTGGCGGGCGCTGCGCGACGCGGTGCACGCCGAGGTGTGCGAGCGGGCCGTCGACCCGCGCCGCAAGGTGTTCGTCCGCTCGTACGGGGCGACGGAGTTGGACGCCGCCACGCTGTTCGTCGCCACCACCGGCTTCCTGCCGCCGGACGACGAACGGGTGGTGCGCACCGTGGAGGCCGTCCGGCGCGACCTGGACCACGGCGGGCTGGTGCGCCGCTACCGGACGGGGGCGGCGGACGGCCTGACCGGTTCCGAAGGGGCGTTCCTGGCCTGCTCGTTCTGGCTGGCGGACGCGCTGGCGGTGATCGGGCGCCGGGCCGAGGCGCGCGAACTCTTCGTCCGGACGGCCTCGTTGGCCAACGACCTGGGGCTGCTCAGCGAGCAGTGGGACCCGCTGGCCCGGCGCCAGCTGGGCAACACCCCGCAGGCGTTCACCCACGTCGCCCTGGTCAACACCGCTTTCCGGCTGGGGAGTTGAGGTCTTCCCGGATCGCCCGGCCCGGGAACGGCAACCGCCCACCTGCAGACTCTGCAGGTGGGCGGCGCCTTCGGGGTGGTGCGCTGCGGCTTCGTCCCGCGTCAGTCGGGCTCGGCCGCTACCCGCTGCGTGCTACCGGCTGCCTGGTGTCAGCTGGTGGCGGTGCAGGTCAGGGTCGGGACGGCGTTGCTGCCGGAGTAGCTGGCGCCGAAGCCGAAGCTGGTGGTGCCGTTCGCGGCGACCGCGCCGTTGTAGCCGGCGTTGTTGACCGTCACGGACTGGCCGGACTGGCTGACGGTGCCGTTCCACAGGTTGGTGACCTGCTGGTTGCCCGCGTAGGTCCAGGTGACCTTCCAGGACTTG
This sequence comes from Kitasatospora sp. YST-16, assembly GCF_026802215.1. Taxonomy (NCBI): domain Bacteria; kingdom Bacillati; phylum Actinomycetota; class Actinomycetes; order Kitasatosporales; family Streptomycetaceae; genus Kitasatospora; species Kitasatospora sp. YST-16. Next base: position 6,570,889 of record NZ_CP113837.1, on the reverse strand, counting down.
ATCGCGGTGTTGCCCGCGGTCACGGTGACGTCGGCGTTGAAGCCGGCGCCCCAGTCGCTGCTGACCTTGTAGGTGGCGGTGCAGCCGGCGCTGCCGGTGCCGGTGCCGGCCTGGGTGGTGGCGGTGACGGCCGCGGCGGCGGAGAGGTTGCCGGCCGCGTCCTTGGCCTTGACCGTGTACGAGTACGCGGTGGCGGCGCTCAGGCCCGAGTCGGTGTACGAGGTGCTGGTGGTGGACCCGATCAGGGTGCCGCCGCGGTACACGTTGTAACCGGTCACGCCGACGTTGTCGGTGGAGGCGCCCCAGGTCAGCGAAGCGCTGCTGGAGGTGGTGGTGGCCGCCAGGTTGGTCGGGGCGGTCGGCGCGGTGGTGTCGGTGGTGCCACCGGCGGAGGTGGTGACGCTGAGCGCCGCGGAGGCCGCGGAGACGTTGCCGGCCGCGTCCTTCGCCTTGACCGTGTACGAGTACGCGGTGGAGGCGCTCAGGCCGGTGTCGGAGAACGAGGTGCTGTTGGTGGACCCGATCAGGGTGCCGCCGCGGTACACGTCGTAGCCGGTCACGCCGACGTTGTCGGTGGAGGCGGTCCAGGTCAGCGCGACGCTGCTGGAGGTGGCGGTCGCCGCGAGACCGGTCGGGGCGGTCGGCGCGGTGGTGTCACCGGTGCTGGTGCCGAGCGCCGGGTAGGCGTTCTTCAGCAGCTCCTGGAACTGGGCCGAGAACCAGTGGCCCGCGAGCGGGGCGTTCGGCAGGGCGCCCGACATGTTGTTGTTGTTGCGCGCGTTGCCGGTGTACGTCGGGTCGCACATGGCGTCGAAGCCCTTGCCCTCGTCATTGGCGATGGCCGAGCTCGCGCCGTCCGACTCACCCGGAGGCTTCACCCACACGTACGCGGCGATGCCGTCCTCGGGGGCCGCCTTCGGGCGCTCGCCGAGGCCCGCACCGGACTGGTTGCACCAGTTGCCGGTCTGGAAGCGGCGGTCGATGCGGCTGCCGTCGACGTACGCGTCCACGGTGGTCTTCGGGCCCGGGCCGGTCGGACGGTTGGCGCCGCCCCAGCCGTTGCGGGAGGTGTCGATGATCATGCCGATGTTCGAGTTGAACCCGGACGCGATCGCCTTGGTGCGCCACGCCTTGGCGAAGGACGCCTCGTCGACGTAGTTGTTCCAGTCGACCCACTTGCTCTGGCGGACCGTGGTGCCGTTCACCGAGTCGGTGACGCTGAAGTTGGGCTCGTGCAGCGCGCCGTAGTTGGCGGTGTTGACGACGAAGCCCTGCACGTTGTTGAGCGTCGAGCCGGACGCCGTGGCGGCCTGCTTGATGACGTCGATGGCGGGCTGCAGGTTGGAGTCCCAGCCGAGCCAGCCGTGGTGGCCCGCGTCCACGTAGTTGTAGACGTTCGGGATCGCACCGAGCTTGTTCAGCGCGTAGCCGACGCCGTTGATGTAGTTGCCGTTGGCCTTCATGGTCTCGCAGTTGGTGGTCGACGTGTTCGTACCACCAGCGTTCGTGACCAGGTTCGGCAGCGAGTCGAGCTCGACCGTGGTGACGATCCGCAGGTTCGCGTAGGCCGGGTCGGCCAGGATCGCGGCGATCGGGTCGATGAACTCGCTCTCGTAGCGCGGCAGGTCGGTGGGGCCGAGCTCGCCGTTCGAGGCGAGGGCGGCACAGTCGCGGCCCGGCAGGTCGTAGATGACGACCTGGAACACGTACGGCTTGCCCGCGGCCTGCTTCACCGCGGCGTTCAGGTGGTCGCGCAGACCCATGCCGCCGTTCACGCCGTTGATGGCCGCGATGCGGTCCAGCCAGACGAAGGTCGGCTGGTTGGCGACCGCCGAACCGCCCGGCTCGGCGGCGGCGTTGGCGGACCACTCGGGGTTCACGTAGACCCCGGCGCCGACGAAGGGGTTGTCCACACGGGTCGCCGCGTGGGCGGCGGTGGTCGACATGGCAAGGGGGAGGACGGTCGCGGCGCTGAGCACCGCAGCCGCTGCCGCCGTCCGGAGACGGCGCGTCAGGTTCGACGACACGGTAAGGGAGTCCTTTCGGGTGGGGGACGGACTCGACGGAAACGCTCCCAACTAATGGGAGCGCTCCCATACTTGGCCTGGGCTGAGGCGAACTCAGCTCGGGGACAACCGATATGAAGCCATGACCTTGCACTCCCGTCAAGAAGTTCGACAGAAACCGTGGGAGCGCTCCCGCCGATCCCCGATGGGCACCGTCCGCCACGGGCGGCCGCCCCGCCGCTCCCCCGCCCCGGCCCCGGGCCGCCCGCCACCAGCGGCCCAACGGGCCTGCCGGGCACCACGGTTCACCGCCGCACCAGCAGGTTCCACCGGCCCCGGCCCTCGCACCCGCACCCGCACCCCGGCCCGCCCCACTCGGGGCGCCGGCCCGCGGCCCCGCCACCGCCCACCCCGGGGCCGCCCCGCCGCCCGGGCCTGCCACCGGCGGGACGGAACGCCGCCGGCCCGCGCGCGGGGACACGCCCCTCGGCGGGCGCTTTCCGGCCGAACTTGCTTCCTGCACAAGCCCGTTCACTTCCCTGGGCCCCGCTTCCACCCGGCCGGGAGCCCGCCGCGCCCCCGCAGCCGGCCCGCCCGGCGCCGCCGACCGGCCCGCGGCGCGAAACTTTCACGCCCGCCCCTCCCGGCGCCCCGGGGCCGCCCCTCCCGGAGCCCGAGCCACCGCCCTCGGCCCGGGCCGCCGGGCGAATTCGCGCGTCGCGGCCGGGTGCGGGGCGGGGGCGTGGCAGGCTGGTCCCTCGATCCGGAGGAGGAACCCGTGGCAGTGCGACCCCTGTTCGACGACGACCAGCGCCGGGCCCGGCTCGCCCGGCGCCATCGGCTCGCGCCCGGCACCGCGGCCGACCGGGCCGAGCAGGTGGTGGACGACCTGGTCGCCGTGCACGCCACCGACCCCGCCACGGTGTTCCTCGCCGTCGCGGCCCGGCTGGCCGCACCGGGCACCGCCGACACCGAACGGGCCCTGTACGCGGACGGGACGGTGCTGCGCCGCCACGGCATGCGCAAGACCCTGTTCGTGGTCCCCGCCGACCTCGCCCCGGCGCTGTACGCCTCCACCACCGCGAAGGCCGCCGCCGCCGAACGCACCCGGCTGCTCAAGGACTTCGCCGCCTCCGGCCGGGACGCCGCCTGGACCGCCGGTGCGCAGGACGCCGTCCTGGCGGCGCTGACCGCCGCGCTCCCCGACTCGCCCGACGGCCTGACGGGCAGTCAACTCGGTGACCTCGTACCGCAGTTGCGCGAGAGCATCGACTACGGCGTCGGCACCTCCTACCAGACCGCCCAGCCGGTCGGCATGCGGCTGCTGCGCCTGCTCGGCATGGAGGGCACCCTGGTCCGCCGCCGCCCGCTGGGCGGCTGGACCAGCAGCCGGCACCGCTGGGTGCCCGGCCCGCCCCTCCCCGCCGCCCCGTCCGCCGCCGAACGCGCCGCCGCGCAGGCCGAGTTGGCCGGGCGCTGGCTGGCCTCCCACGGGCCCGCCACCGAGGACGACCTGGTCTGGTGGACCGGCTGGGGCGTCCGCGAGGTGCGGGCCGCGCTGGCCGCGTGCGCGGCCGTCGAGGTCGAACTCTCCGGCGGGGCAACCGGGTTCGTACTGCCCGACGACCTCGCCCCGGTCGCCGACCCGGCGCCCTGGGCGGCCCTGCTCCCGGCCCTCGACCCCACCGCGATGGGCTGGAAGCACCGCGACTGGTACCTCTCCCCCGAGCACCGGCCCGACCTGGTCGACCGCTCCGGCAACCTCGGCCCCACCGCCTGGTGGAACGGCCGGATCGTCGGCGGCTGGGCCCAGCGCCCCGACGGCGAGGTCCGGCTCGGACTGCTCACCGACCCCGGCCCCGAGGCCCGCACCGCCCTCGCCGCCGAGACCGCCGCCCTGCGCACCCTGCTCGCCGACACCCGCGTCACCCCGCGCTTCCGCACGCCCCTCGAACGGCGGCTCGGCGACTGACCGGACCGGACCGGGCCGGACCGGACCGCCGGGCGGGCGGGCGGGCCCGGGGTCCGGCAGCCCGTGGCGGCGGGACGGCGGCGCCCGGTTCCAGTGCACGCCCGGTTTCAGTGCACGCTCGGTGGTGTCAGCGCACGCCCGGCGCCAGGCGGTCGAGCAGGGCCCGGAGGTCGTCCACGGTGGCGGCGGCCTGTTCGGGGTCGGCCAGCCGGACGGACTCCAGGCGGACCGCCGCGAGGTGGCGGGCGGTGTAGAGCAGGCGGCGCCAGGCGGCCTCGGGGTCGCCGGCGAGGGGGCCCCAGGTGTCCCAGAAGGCGTCGCGTTCGGTGCCGGGCCGGCGGGCGGCCATGAAGATCGTCCAGTCCGCCTCGGGGTCGCCCCAGTGGGCCCGGTCGCAGTCCAGGACGCCGGTGATGACGGGGGCGGGGGCGTCCGCGGCGATCATCAGGTTGATGTTCCACAGGTCTCCGTGCAGGAGCCTGGGTTCGGTGATCCGGTCGAGGACGGCGCGGTGGCGGCCGGCCAGCGCGATCAGTTCCTCGACGTCGTCGAACGGCGTGCCGGTGTCGGCCAGGTCGGCGGCGGTGTCGGCCAGGCCGGCCAGGACGGCCTCGCTCCAGGTGCGGTGCCCGGGCCCGGCCACGGGGCCGAACCAGGGACCCCGGACGCCGTGGATCTCCCGGGCCACGGTGCCGAGTTGGGCGTAGAAGCCGCGCCAGGCGGGGCGCGGGTGCAGCGGCAGGCCCTGCGGGGCGGGCAGCCCGTCCAGGAAGGTCTGGAACAGGTGGTCGCGGCCCAGCACCTGGTGGGTGAAGTCGGCGGCCAGCACCCGCGGCACCAGGTGCGCGACGGGGGCCAGGTACGGGACGGTCGCGTACTCGTTGCGCATCAGGGCGCGTTCGCTGCGGAACTGCCGGTCCGGCTCGGGGGCCACCCGCAGGACGGTCTGCCGGCCGTCGGCGAACTCCAGCCGGTAGGTGGAGTTGTACATGCCGCCGCCGAGTTCGACCGCGGCCAGGACCTCGGCGCCGGGGCCGAAGGCGCGCCGGCACATCTCCTCGATCGCCTGCGGCGGCACCGCCTGCTGGAACGCCCCGGGGGCGCGGTCGATGGGCTGGTACTTCATGGGTCCGGTTCACTCTTCCTTGTGGTCGGGGGACGTGCGGAGCTGCGGGGGCGGCTGCTTCTGCGGGGACCCGGGCCCGGAGTCGGGTCCGGAGCCGGGCTCGGGAGCGGAGTTGAGCTCGGCGGCCAGGTCGGCGATGCGCAGCAGGGCGTCCCGGCAGTCCTGTTCGGTGGCGGCCTCGACCAGCGCCGTGCCGATCCGGATGCCGGAGTTGGCGTCCATGGCGGGCATCACCTCGCCCGGCTTGATCTTGATCTCGACGTCGACCACGCCGGGGATCCGCTCGACGTGCTCGCGGCCGATCCGGTTGACCGCTCCGGCGAGGGTCGGGATGTCGGTGAATCCGACCACCCGTCCGGCCGAGCCGCCCGACTCGGGCAGTCCGCCCGGGTCGGCGGGTCCGCCGCCGCGGTCCGGTCGTTCGCCGGTCACCGCGCGGACTGCGGCGGCCCACAGGTCGATGCCGAGGACGCGTTCGGCGAGCGCGCCGATCATGTGGCCGCCGGGGCGGGCGGCCAGTTCGCCCGCGGTGAACCCGCCGGGGCCGCCGAAGACTTCGAAGTGGAACACCCCGTCGCGGTGGCCGAGCGCGGCCAGTGCCCGGCCGGTGAGTTCGGCGGCCTCGCGGTAGAGGGCGGGGTGGTCGGCGGGCGGCAGCGAGACGGTGGCGGCGGGGCGGCCGCGCTTGGTCTCGATCAGCGGGACGAGGTAGCGCGAGACCAGCAGGGCCGCGAGGGCGCCGTCGCGGACCAGCCCGTCCAGGTGCCACTCCTCGCCGGGCACCCGGTGCTCCACCAGCAGCCGTCGCCTGGTCTCCGACTGCGCCACCAACTCGGCTGCGAGCGCGTCGAGTTCGGCCGGTCCGTCGGCGGCGGCGACGCCGATGGTGGCCGCTCCGGCGGTCGGCTTGACCACGTACGGGGCGGCCACCCCGGCCGCGGCGGCGGCCCGGGCGACGCTGCCGCGGCCCGCGTCGGGGACGACGGCCCAGTCCGCGGTGGGGATGCCGGCGGCCCGCCAGGCCGCTTTCTGCAGGGCCTTGTCGCGGCAGCGCAGCGCCACCTGCGGGTCGATCGCCCGGGCGCCGAGCAGGCGGCCCAGCAGGGCGGCGGGCACCATGCCGTGCTCCTGGACGGAGACCACCGCGTCCACGGATCCGTCCGCCCCGTCCCCGTCCCCGTCCCCGTCCGGTCCGGCGGGGCCGAGCGCGCCGACGTGGTGCAGGGCGGACCACAGCGACTCCACCACCAGGTAGGAGTCGACGGCGCAGGCGTGGGCGAGGCGGTCGCGGTAGGGGTCGACCCGGCGGTGCTCGCCGCCCTCGTAGAGCAGGGAGACGGTGTGGCCGTCGGCCAGCAGTGCCTCGATCGCCTCCGACCGGGCGCCGATCAGCACCACGCGCATGGCAGTCCTCCTGGTCGTCTCGCGCTCACGCCTCGGCCGGGGCGTCGGCGGCGCGGTAGTGGGTGAAGGCCGGTGCGGCGACGCTGACCAGGGCGGCCGCGGCCACTGCGGCCAGGCCGCCGCCGAGCATCGCGGTGCCGGTGCCGAGCAGGGCGCCAAGCGTGCCGGCCCGGAGCCGGCCGAGCTGGGTGCCGCCGACGCCGACCACGAACTCGACCGCGCTGATCCGGCCGCGCAGCCGGTCGGGGGTGCTGAGTTGGACGACCGTGGAGTGGAAGACCACCGCCAGGGTGTCGGCGGCTCCGGCGAGGGCAAGCAGCAGCAGTGCGGTCTCCAGGCTCCTGGTGACGGCGAGGGCCGCGACGGTCGCGCCGTACGCGGCGCAGCAGAGCAGGGCGGCGCCGCCGGGGCGGGCGATCCGGCCGGCCGGGCCGGAGCAGGCGGAGGCGAGGACGCCGCCGACCGCGCCGGCGGCGGCCAGCAGGCCGAGGGTCTGCGGGTGGCCGCCGAAGCGTTCGGCGCAGAGCGCGGGCAGCAGGGCGGCGGGCGAGGCGACCAGGGCGATGCACAGGTCGGCGAGGAACGCCCCGGCGAGTTCGCCCCGGCTCCGTACCAGGGCGAGGGCCTCGCCGGCTCCGGCGAGGCGGCCGGGCGGGCGGTCGCCCTGCGGCGGCATGGCGGGGAGCCGGGCGATGCCGTACAGCGCGGCCGCGAAGCTGAGCGCGTCCAGCAGGTAGCAGGCGGTCAGGCCCCAGGTGGCGGCGGCGAGTCCGGCGCAGGCCGGTCCGGCGACCGCGCCGAACTGCATGGTCAGGGCGTTCAGTGCGGCGGCGGCGGCCAGTTGGCGGCGGGGCAGCAGCCGGGGGGTGCAGGCGCGCCGGGCGGGGGCGTTGACGCTGCCGACCAGGGACTGCAGGGCGACCAGCAGGTAGAGCAGGCCGGTCGAGTGCAGGCCGGCCAGGGCCTGGGCGGCGAACAGCACGGAGACGCCGGCCTGCAGGCTGCTGGTCCACAGCACCAGGCGGCGGCGGTCGGTGCGGTCGCCGAGGCTGCCGCCGACGGCGGCGAACAGCACCACGGGGACGGCCACCGCCAGGCCGAGCGCGCCGACCGCGGCGGAGCTGCCGGTGAGCCGGTAGACCTGGAGGGCGACGGCGAACACCGTCATCTGCCCGCCGATCTGGGAGAGACCCTGGCCGAGCCAGAGCCGCCGGAAGGCGGGTGAGTCGCGCAGCGGCGCGGTGTCGAGGAGCAGCCGGGTGGTCAGGACGGGCACAGTGCCCCGTCCAGGCGCCGCAGGACGTCGTCCTCCTCGGCCCGGTCCCGGTGGACGACGCAGAAGTCGAAGCCGCCGCGGACGCCGGGGACGGAGGGCAGCGAGACCAGGACGCCGCGGCGGGTCTCGGGGCGGTAGGCGCAGTCGGCCGCGGTGGCGGCGGCGAGGAAGTCGTCGAGGTCGAGGGCGGGCCAGTGGGCGGGGGTGCGGTGCTGGGTGACGCTGAGTCCGGGGTGGCGGGTGGTGTCGACGACCCGGCCGGCGATCGGCCCGTAGAGGTGGAGCGAGCCGGTGACGCGGGCGTTGAGTTCGGTGAAGACCAGGCGGCCGGTGGCGTCGACGACGGCGTCGGCGCTGAGGTGGCCGCGGTAGCCGAGGGAGCGGTAGGCCTCGGCGAGCCGGGCGGCGCCGGCCAGCAGCCGTTGCCGGACGTCGGCGGGGAGGCCGCGGGCGGGGGTGGATTCGCGGACCAACCGCCGTTCCCGGTAATCGAGTTCGCCGGTGGCGGTGGGGCGGACGCCGGTGTCCTCGGCCAGGTACTCGGCGTAGACGGTGCGCGAGGCGGGCTGGAACTCCTCGACCACCACGGGGTAGCGGTCGTCCCGGGAGGCCCAGGCCCAGTGTTCGGCGAGGTAGTGGGCGATCGCGTCGGGGCCGGGTGCGAGGCGGTGCAGGAGTTTCGCGCCGACGTGGTCGGTGCGGTGGTCGTCGTCGCGGACCACGAGCTGGTTGCCGGCGCCGGCGCCGTTGTGCGCCTGTTTGACCAGGACGGCGCCGGTGCCGGCCAGCAGCCGGGGGATCTCCCGGGCGGCCTCGTGGCTGCTGCGGCAGACCGCGCCGGGGGCGGTCGGGACGCCGGCGGCGGCCGCGATCGCCCGGAACTCGGCCTTGCTGTTGGCGAGTTCGCCGCCGCCCTGGTCGATGAAGGCGGCGCCGGGCACCAGGTGGCGCAGGCCCAGGGCGGCGGCGTAGCGCGGGACGAGCGGGCTGGGCCAGCAGGACAGCAGGCCGGTGGCGGGGCCGGGGGCGGCGGCGAGCGCTTCGGCGGTCCGGTCCAGGAAGTCCGGGTCGAGCAGGCTGTAGGGGTCGATCACCTTGCCCTGGTAGCGGCCGGGCGGCGGGACCAGGAAGGTCAGCGAGGCCGGGTCGGTTCCGGTGAGCGAGGTGGCGTGCCGCAGGAAGGCGGCGGGCGGCGCGACGGGCAGCACCAGGACGTCGCCGTCCTCGGCGAACCAGAGCAGCCGCTGCGAGTAGGACCGGAAGTCGACCCAGGACAGCATCGGGTCGACCTCGTTGGCGATCAGCAGGCGCATGTCGTGGTCCCGTTCCGCCGGTTCAGGCCGCGTAGTCTTCGAGCCCGCCGGTGCGGACGGTGTCCAGGGTGAAGCAGTGGAAGCCGCCGCCGAACAGCCGCCGGTGCCGGTGCCGGACCGGGACGACCGTGAAGCCCTCGTGTTCGAGGACCTTGACGAGTTCCGGGCACGCCTCGTTGACCAGGACCCGGTCGGGGCCGACCGAGAGGACGTTGAGGTCGATGTAGGGGGTGGTCAGGACCAGGTCGCCGTCGTCGTAGACCGGGAAGTTGGCCTCCTCGGGCTGTGGCGGCACGATCAGCTTCCAGCGGCGGAAGGGTTCCGGCAGCAGGTCGCGCAGGCCCTCGTGGCGGGCCAGGAAGAGGCCGGGGCGCAGGGCCAGCAGCATGCTGTCGATGTGGTTGTCGCTCATCCGGTGCACCCGGTGGACGCGGCGGGTGCCGCCGAGGTGGCGTTCCAGCCAGTCGCAGGCGGCGGCGTGGTTGGCGTTGGCGATGTTGACGATGAGGTCGCGGCCGAGCCGCAGGCACTGAGCGCCGTCGAGCATCATCTCGAACCCGACGTCGTACGGGGAGGGTCGGGGGGCGGAGATCGGTTCGGTCGGCCCGCCGAGGGTGGTCTCGGTGTCGCGGGCGTAGGAGAGGTCGAAGGAGGCGTCGGTGAGGACCGGCCGCGGCATGGTGGACCAGCGGGCGCCGCGCCGGAAGTACTCGGTGAAGACCGGGGCCAGCAGCCGGGTCTCCAGGTAGCGGGAGCGGATGGCGGGCGCGGTCTCGATGATCTCGTCGCCGAGGATCAGCGTGTTGTCGCGCAGGTTGAGCGGCGGCACCGGGGCGGCGTTCCAGCCGAACCCGGCGATCGGGTCCGCGTCGGGGGGCAGCGGGACGGGGCGGTGCACGGTGACGCCGAGGGCGGTGAGGGTGTCGGCCAGGCCCTCGACGTCCTCGTGGAGTTCCTCCGCGTACTGCTGCTTGATCCGCCAGGCGCGGTCGCCGACCGGGCCGTGGGCGTTCTGGCGCAGCCGGGGGTAGGCCCAGTCGGAACGGAACAGGTTCTCGTGGAAGAACAGGTCGAAGGAGAGCTCGCGGTCGTGCGAGGTGTAGTTCGCGGCGGAGCCGACGACGATCTCCTTCAGCGGCGACCACTCGTCATGGCTGTTCAGCTGCATGGGCCACTCTTTCGCGTGGTGGGCTGGCTGGTCACTTTCGCCTGGTGGGCGGGTCCGTGGGTGGGGCCGTGGGCTGATCCGTGGGTGGGGCCGTGGGCTGGTCCGTGGGTGGGGCCGGCGTGCCGCGTCGGGCGGTGCGCCGGCCCCACGTCTGACGTCTGCTCACGACGCCTGTTCACGGCGTCCGCTCATGACGTCCGTTCACGACGCCTGTTCACAACGTCTGCTCGGTCGGTGCTGCGGGACGGGGTTCAGTGGTCGTAGCTCATGGCGCGCTCCTTCCCTGCCGGGGCCCCTGTCGGGGGCGGGCTGCCGGACTGCTCACCGGTCGATGGCGACCGGGAGCACGTCCAGGCTGCGAACGGTCGCCGTCGGGCGCCGGGTCGGCGGGCCCGCGAGGCGGAGCCTCCCGGGTGCGCCGAGCAGGCAGACGATCAGCTCCCGTATCGCCACCTGGCCGAACACGGCCCCGACGCACGCGTGCGTTCCCCAGCCGAACCCCAGGTGACGGTTGGGGGTGCGGTCGAGCAGCAGGGTGTCGGGGTGGGGGAATTCGCGCGGGTCGCGGTTGGCCGCCGCCATCAGGGTCAGCACGATCTGTCCGGGCCGGACGGTCGTGCCGTGGATCTCGACCGTCCGGGTGGCGACCCGGCTGGTGCCCTGGGCGGGGCCGTCGTAGCGGATCAGCTCGTTGACGCCGGGGGTGAGCAGTCGCGCGTCCTCGAACTCCTGGAGCAGGCCGGGGCGTTGCAGGAGGGTGAGGACCACGTTGCCGACCGTGGCGTAGACCGTGCCGTAGCTGGCGTTGAACATCATGCCGGTGCTGTTGGAGATGTAGTGCGGCGGGAGGTCGGCCTTGACGGCCCGCTGCTTGACGTCCCGGAGCACCCCGGGCCGGTCGTCCGCGTCGGCGAACCACTCCTCGGCCAGCGCGTTCAGCCTGGTTCTGGCGCGGTCGCCGCGGGCGGCGTTCTCGGGCTTGAGGCCGGCGTCCATGCGTTCGGCGATGGCCGCGGATATCTCGGCGTAATCATCAGGATCGGGTTCCCGGACGCCCAGCAGGTCGGCGGTGATGGAAAGCGCGAGCGGTGCGGCGACTTCACGCATCAGGTCGAAGGAATCGCGCTCGGCGAGTGCGTCGAGGATTCCCGCGGTGCGCCGTCTGGCGCGCAGTCCCACTCCCGGCAGGTCCTGGGCGTGGAACGCGTTCATGATCAGTGAGCGCATCGGGGCCTGCGCGGGCGGGTCGAGGGTCTGCAGGCTCTGGCGGAACTCGGGGATCTCCTCCCCGGTGCGCCGCCGGTCGCGGGCGAACACCTCGTGGTTGCGCAGCACGTCCCGGCAGTCCTGGTAGCGGGTCAGGACCCAGGACTTCATGCCCTCGTGCCAGAAGATCGGGTGTTCTTCGCGCAGCCGGGCGTAGTGCGGATAGGGATTTTCGAGCATGGCCGGATCCAGCGGATCGTAGTGCGGGTCCACAGCACAATTCCCAACGGTTGCCTGTTTTGCAAGGAGTTGGTGATGATTTGGTCCGCATGATGAATGCGCCAGGAATGATCGTCTGTCGCCGGACCGGTCTTGTGCGCCGTAAGCGAATTTATCAATGCGACATGACCCTGGCAAGAGTCCCCAGGAAAGTATTGCGATAGCACCGGACGGAAGTATTCCGTCCGCAAATGTCCGGAAGTGTCGCGCGCCGCGGCCGGGGCTCGCGGCGGGTCGGTGCGGGCGGCGGGCCGATCGGGTGAAGCCGGGCCGGGCGCCGCTCCGACTGCGGTTAGGATCACCGGGGCTGACGTCGCGTCAGACCGATTCGGGGGAACATCGGGGGACGGCGCCTTGCGCATCCGCACGCACGCACGCATGCACGCTGCTCGGGCCTACCCGTGCCCACCCGCGCCCGTGCCCGCGCCCGCTCCTGCCCGCGCCCGCGTTCGCGCTCGCGCTCGCGTCGGTGGCGCGTCCTCCTCTCACCCCTCCCCCGCCAGAAACGTTTCGCCCACGCATCACCCGCTCCCTGACCCTGCCGGAGGACACTTCGCCATGACCACCACCGCCGCCGCGCCCGCCACCGACACGGAGTTGCTCCGGGCCGCCGCCGAGCACGTCCGCCGGCACGACACCGCCGCCCTGCTGCGCGCCCTGCTGCCCGGGCTGGACGGGGTGGAGCTGCGGGCACTGACCGACCGCTGCCGGTTCGCGCACACCGCGCTGCTGGTCTTCCCGCCGGACGCCGGCGCGCTGCACCGGATGCTCGCCGACGCCGGGCTGCCGGCCGATGCCCCGGCCCGGCCGAGCACGGTGGTGCGGGAGCGGCTGGCGGCCCGGCACGGCCGGGACGCCCCGGGGCTGGAGGTGGGCATCCTGCGGCCGCCGGTGACCGGGGCGGACGGCGAGCAGCGGGTGGTCGAGGTGTTCGCGCTGGCCGTGCCGCCGGGCTCCGACCTGTCCGAACTCGCCGAGTTGGAAAGGGAGTTGCAGCACGAGGCGCACCTCGGCTTCGAGGTGGACCGCCCCGACCCGCTGGTGCTGCGCGGCCTGTGCGCGCTGTGGGAGCGGCACGGCGCGCGCCCGGACGGCGGCGGCTACAACCCGCACGAGGACGGCACGGTGCTGTACTTCACCGCACCGGCCGGCTCGAAGGCGGGCTTCGCCCGGGTCGAGCTGTACGCGCCCGGCGACCACCGGGAGCTGCTGGCGGAGCACCTGGCCCGGCACCGCGCCGGGCAGCCCGCCGAGGCGCTGCTGCGGCAGCTGACCGGGGCGTGGACCACGCAGGCGCTGGCGGCCTTCGCCGAGCTGGGCGTCCCGGAGGCGATGGACCAGCAACTCCCGCGCAGTGCTGAGCAGTTGGCCCAGGCAGTGGGGGCGGACCCGGAGACCCTGCGCTCGCTGCTGCGGTACCTGGCGATGCTGGGCGCGGTGGTCCAGGACGGCGGCGGCTTCCGGCTCGCCCCGTCCGGGGAACTGCTGCGGGCCGACGCGCCGGGTTCGCTGCGGCCGCTGGCGCTGCTGTACGCGGGGCCGTTCTACCGGTCGTTCGGCGAGCTGGCCGGGACGGTCCGGACCGGGCAGGTGGCGTTCGACCGGCTGTTCGGCGAGAACCACTTCGACCACTTCGCCCGGGACCCGTACCTGGCCGAGCTGTTCGACCGGTCGATGGCGGCGAGCACCCGGATGTTCGACCCGCTGCCGAACCACCCGGCGGTGCGGGCCGCGGCCGCCGCCTCCACCCCCGGCGCACCGCGCACGGTGGTCGACCTGGCGGGCGGCACCGGCGAGTTGCTGACCCGGCTGCTGACCGCGCACCCGGCGCTGCACGGCGCGCTGCTGGAACGCCCGCAGGTCGCGGACGCGGCCCGGGAGTTCCTGGCCCAAGCGGGCTGCGGCGACCGGACGGAGTGCCTGCCGGGCGAGTTCGCGGACGTCCCGCCGGGCGGGGACGTGTACGTGCTCTCGCGGGTGCTGCACGACTGGACGGACGAACGCTGCCGGGAGATCCTGCGGCACCTGTCGGCCGCGATGCCCGCGCACGCGGACCTGCTGGTGGTGGAACGGCTGCTCCCCGAGGACGACTCCCCCTCCCTGGCCACCGCCTGGGACCTGCACATGCGCTGCAACGTGGGTGGCCGGGAACGCACCGCGGAGCACTACGCCCGGCTGTTCGCGGACGCGGGGCTGGAACTGGTCGGCCACGACCCGCTGCCGCTGGACGCCCACGTCCTGCACGTGCGCAAGTCCGCCCCCGCTTCCCGGATCTGACGCTCCGCCAGCTCACCTCACTGCCCGTCGAGTACGTCGATGACGTCAAGTGCGCCGAGCGCGGCGGGCGGCCTGGCGCCCGCCGCGGCCGAACCGCGCAGCAGCGCGGCGAGGTCGTGCGGGCCGGCCGGTTCGGGGGTCGGGTCGGCGCCGGTGATCCGGTCGAGGCGGAAGCCGCGGCCGGCCCGGCGGGTCCGGCACCAGGCGATCAGGTACCAGTGGCCGCCCGCGGTGAGCAGCCCGGCCGGTTCGACCAGGCGTTCGCTGCTCCGCCCGGCGGCGTCGGCGTAGTGCAGGCGCAGCACGGTGCCGGTGGCGAGGGCGTGTTCGACGGCGGCCCGGTGGGCGGCGGCGCCGGGCGGGGCGGGTGCCGCGGGGAGGGCGACGATCCGGCGGGCCAGGTCGCGGGCGGTGGCGGCGGCGTCGGCGGGCAGGACGGCGGCGAGTTTCTGCGCGGCGGTGCGGGCCGCGGCGGCGTAGGGCGCGCCGTGGTCGGTGGCGGCGAGCGCGACGGTGAGCGCGGCGGCCTCCTGCGCGGTGAACCGGACCGGCGGCAGGGTGGTGCGCGGGTCGATGGACCAGCCGCCTCCCCGTCCGGTGACGGACCGGACGGGGAGGCCCGCGGCCATCAGGGCCTGGAGGTCGCGCTGGACGGTGCGGGTGGCGACCTCGAACCGGGCCGCCAGCCGGGCGACGGTCAGCGGGCGGGGCGCGGCGGCCCGCAACTCCTCGACCAGGGCGTACAGGCGGGCCGTTCGGTTCACCCGGAGGACCCTACCGGCCCGCGGCGGCGAGGAACTCCCGCTCGCGGCGGCGTTCGCGGTCGGTGACGGTGAGCGGGTAGAGGGTGAAGCCGTGCATCGCCCCGGCCACCACGTCGAGCCGGGCCGCCCCGCCCGCCTCCCGCCAGCGCCGGGCCAGCAGCACCGAGTCGTCCAGCAGCGGGTCCTCGGTGCCGACCACGAGCCGGGCCGGCGGCAGACCGGCGAGGTCCGCGTAGAGCGGGGACAGCGCCGGGTCACGGCGCCGCCCGGCATCGGTGCCGGGGCTGAACATCTCGTAACTCCCTTGCAGACTGCGGGTGTTGCTCAGCAGCGCACGGTCGCCGAAGCTGCGCTGGCTGGGGGTCATGGCCAGGTCGTAGGGGCCGAAGGCCAACTGGGCTCCGCAGTAGGCCCCGGGATGCTCCGCCCGCAGGCGCAGCAGGGTGAGGACGGCGAGGTGCGCGCCGGCCGACTCCCCCGCGATCAGCAGCCGGTCGGTGCCGAACTCGGCGACGGCGTGCTCGGCGAGCCAGCGGGCGGCACGCTCGCAGTCGTCGGGGGCGGCGGGGTAGGGGTGTTCGGGGGCGAGCCGGTACTCGACGCTGACGACGGCCAGCCGGGCCCCCCGGGCCAGCTCCCACAGCCGCTCGTCCTGCCCGTCCGCCGACCCGAACGCCCAGCCCCCGCCGTGCAGATGGAGCAGGACGCCCTCGGGGCTGCCGGGATCGAGCACCCGGACCCGCACCCCGCCCGGGAGCCGCCGGTCCCGGGCCTGCGGAAGACGCCGGGGCGGCGTGTCACCCCCGAGCCGGTTGCGGCGCAGCCGGGCGAGCGTCTCCGCGTCGAGCGGTCCGCGGCGGACGGGCCGGCTGCCCGCGGCCCGTTCGAAGGCCCGGTTGAAGGCGAGCGTCTCCTCCAGGCAGTCGAGGTCCCGCAGGTGGGCGCGCAGGGGGTGCCCGTCGAGGGGCTCGCCGCGCAGGAAGTCGGGGAAGTTAGGGCAGTCGGGGAAGTCGGGCGTGGTGCGGTGCGTCGTCGTCATGCCGCAGACGATGCCGGGGCGTGGCGACAGCGGCGTGTCACCCTTTCCGGGTGATCCGGGTCACTGGGCGGGCTGCCGGGGCCCGCTCAGCCCTTCGGTGCACTCAGGACGCAGAACTCGTTGCCCTCCGGGTCGAGCAGGGTCACCCAGTGCTGCCCGTCCTGCACGGGGTCGACGCGCCGGGCGCCGAGGGAGATCAGCCGGGAGACCTCGGCCTCCTGGTCGTCGGGGCGGAAATCGGGGTGGAGCCTGTTCTTCGTCGTCTTGCCCTCGGGGACGCCGACGAAGAGCAGCCCCGGCATCCGGTCCGGCTCGGGCCGGATCTCGATGATCTCCTCGGTCTCGTCGACCACGACCCATCCGAGAGCCTCGGCCCACCAGCGTCCGAGGGTGATGGGGTCGGCGGAGTCGACCATGATCTGTTCCCATTCAAGTGCCATGGAGATGAGCATAGACAAGGCCGACCACCCCTCTGAGCAGGGACGATCTCCATCGGCCGCCGGTTGAACGAGCCGGCAGGAGCGGAAGACATGACGGCTCGTCAGGCGCGGTGCTCCGCAGGGCGTTTGGCCTCCACGATGGTCACTGTCCGTGCTCCGGCGGTCGCTGATCGGCGCTACGCTGTGAAGGATCGGAAAGTCGGAAGGGCGGGGCTCTCCGCTTCTGCGCGTGTCGACGGAGCCTCACGAAGCATCTGGGGAAAGGGGCGGACATGGCCTGGCCGGAACGCGAGGTGGATCCGAGCAAGAGCGCCCGGCACTTCTACGGCGCCGAGATCCGACGGCTCCGGACGGAGCGGGGGTGGTCACTGGCCAGGCTTGCCGAGGAGGTGCACTTCTCCCCGAGCACGATGTCCCGGGTGGAGAACGGGGACATCAGGGTTCCCGACAGCCTTTCGGAGCAGCTCGACAGCGTCCTCATGACCGACGGCTTCTTCGCCCGGATGTTCCCGCTGGCCCGACAGGAAAGCCATCCCGCGAAGTACCAGGAGTTCCTTTCCCTGGCCGACAGCGCCAGGGTGTACGAGTCCTACAGCCCTGGTATCCACGGCCTGCTCCAGACCGAAGCCTGTGCCCGGCGCATCCTCCGTTCCGGCATCCCCTATGGCCCGGACGAAGAGGTCGAGCAGCGGGTCCAGGCTCGGCTTGAACGACAGATCCGCATGTACAACAGCGCAGAGTGCCGGTACTGGTTCATCCTCGACGAGGCCGCGATCCGCCGTCAGATCGGGACTCCGGCCGAGATGACGGAGCAGCTGACCGCCATCCTTACGGCGGCTCAACTGTCGAACGTCGTGGTGCAGGTGCTCCCCTTCTCCGCCGGCGTCCACTCCGAGACCTCCTCCATGTCCATCCTCAGGCTGGAGGACAACCGGCAGGTGGCATACGAGGAGAGCACCCGGGCCGGAGTCTTCTTCGAAGAAGAGCGTGATGTAGCAGAACGCCGGGCACTCTACGATCTATTGAGGGCTCAGGCGCTGTCCAAGGCCGAGTCCGAGCGACTGATCAGAGCTGCGATGGAAGGACTAATCCCCGATGGCTCATGACGACCTCAAGTCACCCACGGATGAACGCCGTTGGCGCAAGAGCAGCTACAGCAACTCCGACGGCGGCGAGTGCATCGAAGTCGACGACGCCCACCCCGGCCACGTCCGGGACTCCAAGGACCCCCAGGGCCCGATCCTGACCTTCCCGCCCGCCGCGTGGAACGCCTTCTGCCACGCCGCCGCCACCGGAGAGTTCGGCGAGGTCTGACTCCCCCACCCACCCGCCGCCCGAGGCCCCTTCCTCCGCGAGGGGCCTCGCCCCACGAGGAAGGACTGACCCCCGATGGCTCATGCCGACCTCAAGTCACCTGCCGATGACCGCCGTTGGCGCAAGAGCAGTTACAGCAACTCGGACGGCGGTCAGTGCATCGAAGTCGACGACGCCCACCCGGGCCACGTCCGGGACTCAAAAGACCCCCGGGGCCCGATCCTGACCTTCCCGCCCGCCGTGTGGAACGCCTTCTGCCGCGCCGCCGCCGCCGGAGAGTTCGGCGAGGTCTGACTCCCCCGCCCACCCGCCGCCCGAGGCCCTTCCTCCGCGAGGGGCCTCGTGTCGTTTCGGGTGGTCAGGCGGCTTGGAGGATGGCGCGGGGGGAGGTCATTTCGATCAGGTGGGCGCCGGTGGTGCGGATCCGGTCGGCGGTGGTGCGGGCGGTGGTGGGGCAGAGGGCGAAGACCCAGGTGCCGGGGATCAGGACGGTGTCGACCCAGCCGACGGCGATGTCGGCGAGCAGGTGTTCGAGGCGGGGGGCGCGTTCGGTGGAGCGGGTGCCGTTGTCCAGGTAGAGGATCGGGCGGGCCAGTCCGCGGCGGTCGGCCAGGCCCTCGAGGGCGTGGCGGTGGGACATCATCTCCCAGCGGTCCTCGGGGTAGCAGCGCAGGTAGATGGCGGTGCTGTTCTTCGGCATGGGGTGCCTCGCAAGGTGGGTCCGGCCTACCGCGGTTCGACCACGGGTGCGATGGGTGGGTCCAGTCTGCGCGGCATCGGACAACGTTGTCCAGGGATTCCGGCCACGTTTCCGAAAGCCGATAGTTGTTAAGCAATGTTTAAGTAATCCATGGCGAAATTCCTCACTGAGTGCCAGTTCACAGACACGTACCGATTCAGTTCTCGACGGCCCGGCCCGCCGCGCACACTGCCCCCGCTCACCGGTGCGGGCCTAGCGTGAGGGGGACGGCGGCGGCGACGGAGGGAGCACTCGGTGTTCGGACGGTTCTCGCGGGCGGGGACGGGCAGCGCGAAGTGGGCGCGGGCGGGTGCGGGGCGGATCGCCATGGGGGTGGCGGACATGGACCTGCCGGGGCCGCCCGCGGTGGGGGCGGCGTTGCGGGTGCGGGCGGGGCATCCGGCGTTCGGGTACCCGGTGGCGGAGGCCGCGGACCGGGTGCTGGTGGCGGACTGGTACCGGCGGCGGCACGGGGTGGAGGTGGATCCGGGCTGGGTGATGCTGCTGCCGTTCGCGCCGGGCACGGCGGTGCGGCTGCTGCTGGAGGCGGTGCGGCCGCTGTCCGGTCCGGCGGTGTTCGTGACGCCGGAGTGGGGCGGGTTCGCCCGGGTCTGCGGGGCGGCGGGGGTGGCGGTGCGGGAGCTGCCGCTGCTGGAGACCGGCGATCCGGCCGACCCGTACCGGCTGCCGTTGGCCGAGGTCGCGGCGGCCCGGCCGGGCCTGGTGCTGCTGAGCAGCCCGCACAACCCGTCCGGGCGGATCTGGCCGGCCGCGGACGTCCGGGCGCTGGCCGCGGCGGCCGCGCCGGGGCTGCTGGTCTCGGACGAGGTGCACGGCGACCTGCGGCACCCGGACGCGGGCGCGGCGCAGCCGGTCGCGGTGGCGGTGACGGGCGGGGCGGCGAACGTGGTGACGCTGAACTCGGTCGGCAAGACCTTCAACGTCTCGGGCCTGCCGAGCTGTTTCGCGCTGGTGCCGGACGCGGGGCTGCGGGAGCGGCTGGCGGCGGTGATGGCGGGTTTCGGGCTGTGGGAGGGCGGGCTGCTGGGGGCGGTCGCGCAGCGGGCGGCGCTGGCCGAGGGCGGGCCGTGGCTGGACGGGCTGCTGGGGCACCTGGTGCGGGCCCGGGAGTTGGCGGTGGGGGCGCTGGGCGGTGCGGTGCTGGCCCGTCCGCAGTCCTCGTACCTGCTGTGGCTGGACGGTGCGGGGCTCGGCAGCCGGGAGGAGCTGCTCACCGAGCGTCATGTCGAGCTGGCGGACGGTGCGGATTTCGGAGCGGCCGGTTCCGGGCGGCTGCGGCTGAATTTCGCCCTGCCGTTGGACCGTCTCCGCACCGCCCTCACCCGGCTGACCTGCGAATAGGCGATCCGGGCGGCATCGAGGTTTGCCCCGGAGCAGACTGAGCAGGAACAACCGGGCTCAAGTCGCGAACCGAGGGATGGTGAAACCCGGTGACATCTGTACGTCCGCAACAGGCCGCTCCGACCGCCGATCCGGTACACAGCGTGACGCTTCGGGCGGAGTTGACCGAGGCGTCGGCCGAACGGCACCTGGGCGCCATCTGCTTCAAGATCGGGCCCCCGGCGCTGGTCGGGGTCGAGGCGGAGTGGTTCGTCCACGACGTCCGATGTCCGGGCTCCCCGGTGGATCCCGACCGGGTGGCGGCCGCGCTGGCGGTGCTGCCCGACTCGGCCGACGGCCCGGTGCTCCCGGCGGGCTCGCGGCTGACGCGCGAACCCGGCGGGCAGGTCGAGCTCAGCTCCCCGCCCGCCGCCGACCCGGCCGACTGCGCGGCCGGACTGAGCGCCGACCAGGCGGTGCTGCGGGCGGCGCTGGCCGCCGAGGGCCTGCGGCTGACCGGCAGCGGTACCGATCCGATGGACCGCGAGCGCCGGATGCTCGCCACCCACCCGCGCTACCGGGCGATGGAGCACTACTTCGACCGCGGCGGCCCGTGGGGCCGGATCATGATGACCGGCACCGCCTCCGTGCAGGTCTGCGTGGACGCGGGCACCGAGGCCGACCACGCGCAGCGCTGGCGCCTGGCGCACGAGTTGGGGCCGGTGCTGGTCGCCGCGTTCGCCAACTCGCCGCTGCTGGAGGGCCGTCCGACCGGCTGGAAGTCGACCCGGCAGCTGGTGTGGTCCCGGATGGACCCCTCCCGGACGCTGGCCCCGCCGCCGTCCGCCGACCCGCGCGCGGCCTGGACGGCCTACGTGCTGGACGCCGCGCTGCTGTGCGTGCGCCGCCCGGACGGGCTGCCCTGGGACGCGCCGGCCGGGCTGAGCTTCCGCGAGTGGCTGCGCGGCGCGGGCGAGCGGCCCGCGGTGCTGGCCGACCTGGACTACCACCGCACCACGCTGTTCCCGCCGGTGCGCCCGCGCGGCCACCTCGAACTGCGGATGATCGACGCCCAGCCCGGCGAGGGCTGGCGGGTGCCGCTGGCCCTGGTCAGCGCGCTGATGGACGACCCGGTGGCGGCCGACGAGGCCCGCGCCGCCCTGGAGCGGCTGGGCCACGCGGGCAGCCGCGCGCCCCGTTCGGGCCTGTGGCGGCGGGCCGCCGCGCTCGGCATGGCCGACCCGGACCTGCGCCGCGCCGCGCTGCTCTGCTTCGCCGCCGCGGAACGGGCGCTGGCCCGCCGGGGCGGGCGACTGCGCGCCGACCTGGTCGAGTTCGCCGAGCGCTACCCGGCCCGGGGCCGCTGCCCGGCCGACGACCAGCTGACCGCGCTGCGCACCGGCGCCGCCCCCGCCCTCCAGGAGGACGCCCCGTGCTGACCGCCCGCTCCTTCGCCCCGCAGGAGGCCACCTCGTGCTGAACGCCGACCGGACCGACCCCGCCCTGCTGCGCGACCTGATCGCCGTCGAACTGCTCGCCGCCCGGGAGCGCACCGGGCAGCTCACCGAGGCCGTCGACGACGCCGAACTCGTCGCCCAGCACTCGCCGTTGATGTCGCCGCTGGTGTGGGACCTGGCGCACATCGGCAACCAGGAGGAGCTGTGGCTGCTGCGCAACGTGGGCGGCCGCGACCCGATGCACCCGGAGATCGACCCGCTGTACGACGCCTTCGAGCACCCGCGGGCCGAGCGTCCCCGGCTGCCGCTGCTGCCGCCCGCCGAGGCCCGCGCCTACGCGCACGAGGTGCGCGGCCGGGTGCTGGACCTGCTGGCCGCCTCCCCGCTGGAGGGCGCGCCGCTGCTGGACGCCGGGTTCGCCTTCGGCATGATCGCCCAGCACGAGCAGCAGCACGACGAGACCATGCTGATCACCCACCAGCTGCGCACCGGCCCGGCCGTGCTGGACGCCCCGCCGCCGCCCGCCGCCACCGGCCCGCTGCCCGCCGAGGTCCTGGTCCCCGCCGGGCCGTTCACCATGGGCACCGACACCGAGCCGTGGGCGCTGGACAACGAGCGCCCCGCCCACCCGGTCGAGCTGCCCGCGTTCTGGCTGGACACCACGCCCGTCTCGGCCGGCGCCTACCAGCGCTTCCTGGCCGACGGCGGCTACCGGGACCCGCGCTGGTGGACGCCCGAGGGCTGGGCGCACCGGATGTCGGCCGGCCTGGAGGCGCCGCTGTTCTGGGAGCAGGACGGCGGCCAGTGGCTGCGCCGCCGCTTCGGCCGCCTCGAACCCGTCCCGGCGGACGAGCCGGTGCTGCACGTCAGCTGGTACGAGGCCGACGCGTACGCCCGGTGGGCGGGGCGGCGGCTGCCGACCGAGGCCGAGTGGGAGAAGGCCGCCCGGCACGACCCGGCCACCGGCCGCTCCCGGCGCTTCCCGTGGGGCGACGCCTCCCCCGGCCCCGAGCACGCCAACCTGGGCCAGCGGCACCTGCGCCCGGCCCCGGTCGGCGCCTACCCGGAGGGTGAAGCGCCGTGCGGGGCACGGCAGTTGATCGGCGACGTGTGGGAGTGGACGGCCAGCGACTTCACCGGCTACCCGGGCTTCACGGCCTGGCCGTACAAGGAGTACTCGGAGGTGTTCTTCGGCCCCGAGTACAAGGTGCTGCGCGGCGGCTCGTTCGCGGTCGCCCCGGTCGCCTGCCGGGGCACCTTCCGCAACTGGGACTACCCGGTGCGGCGGCAGATCTTCTCCGGCTTCCGCACCGCGCGCGACGCCGAGCCGAGGACGGCCGAGCCCCGGACGGGGGCCGGGGCCTGATGTGCCGCCACTTCGCCTACCTGGGGCGGCCGGTGCCGATCCGCTCGGTCCTGCTCGACCCGCCGCACGGGCTGCTGCGCCAGTCCTGGGCGCCCCGGCTGCAGCGCTACGGCACCGTCAACGCGGACGGCTACGGCGTCGGCTGGTACGCGGAGGGGGACGAGCGCCCGGCCCGCTACCGACGGGAGGGCCCGATCTGGGCCGACGGCGACCTCGCCGACCTGGCCCGGGTGGTCAGCTCGCACGCCGTGCTCGGCGCCGTCCGCTCCGCCACCCCCGGCTGCGCCGCCGGGCCGCAGGCCGCCGCCCCGTTCGCCGCCGGGCGCTGGCTGTTCAGCCACAACGGTGCGCTGCCCGGCTGGCCGCGCTCCTTCGCCCCGCTGGCCGAACTGCTGCCCGCCACCGAGCTGTTGGAGCTGGAGGCGCGCACCGACTCGGCCCTGCTGTGGGCGCTGGCGCTGAACCGGCTGCGCGCGGGCGTCAAACTCGGCGAGGCGCTCGCCGAAGTCTGCCTGCTGACCGCCGAGTTGTCCGACGCCCGGGTCAACCTGCTGGCCACCGACGGCAGTTCGCTGGCCGCCACGGTGTGGGGCGACACCCTGTTCCAGCGCCGCGACCCGGACGGCTCCGTGCTGCTCGCCTCCGAGCCCTTCGATGACGGGCCCGGCTGGTCCGAAGTCCCCGACCGCACCCTGCTGGTGGCCGACGCGGCCGGCAGCTCGCTGACCCCGCTGGCCCCCGTCGGGCCGCGCACCCGAGAGGACGCCCCGCGATGACCGGATACCGGCTGACCCGCCTGCTGCCCCCCGACCACCTGCACCACGCGCTGCGCACCGACGCCCGCGAGGGCCTGAGCGGCCGGCCCAAACGGCTGCCCCCGAAGTGGTTCTACGACGCCCGCGGCTCCGAACTCTTCGAGGAGATCACCCGGCTGCCCGAGTACTACCCGACCCGGGCCGAGCGCGAGATCCTCGCCGACCGCGCCGCCGCCGTCGCCGCCGCCACCGGGGCCCGCACCCTGGTCGAACTCGGCTCCGGCTCCTCCGAGAAGACCCGCCTGCTGCTCGACGCGCTGCGCGCCGCGGGCACCCTGGAGCGCTACGTCCCGGTCGACGTCAGCGAGAGCGCCCTGGCGGCCGCCGGGAAGTCGCTGATCGACGACTACCCGGGGCTGGAGGTCTCCGCCGTGCTGTCCGACTTCACCCACGGCCTGGGCCTGCCCGACGGCGGCGGCCCCCGCCTGGTCGTCTTCCTCGGCGGCACCCTCGGCAACCTGCTGCCCGCCGAACGCACCGTCTTCCTGGCCGGCCTGCGGGCCCAGCTGATGCCCGGCGACTGGCTGCTGCTCGGCACCGACCTGGTCAAGGACCCCGCCGTCCTGGTCGCCGCCTACGACGACGCCGCCGGGGTCACCGCCGCGTTCAACCGCAATCTGCTGTCGGTGCTCAACCGCGAGCTGGGCGCCGACTTCGAGCCGGAGCAGTTCGCGCACGTCGCCCTCTGGGACGCCGAGAACGAGTGGATCGAGATGCGGCTGCGCTCGCTGCGCGAGCAGACCGTCAAGGTCACCGAACTCGGCCTGCCCGTGCACTTCGAGGCCGGCGAGGAGCTCCGCACCGAGGTCTCCGCGAAGTTCCGGCGCGAACGCGTCGAACGCGAGCTCTTCGCCGCCAGCCTGCGGCTGACCGACTGGTGGACCGACGGGGAGGGCCGCTTCGGGCTGTCGCTGTCCCGGCCCTTCGAGGACGGCTCCGACTAGGCCCTGCCCGAGGGGGCTTCCGGCGGGGCCGGTGGGCGGGCGGCCTGACGCAGCAGGCCCGTCCACAGGCGGGCGCGGCCGGTGCGGTCGAGCGCTTCGTGCGCGGCGAGCAGGCCGCCGGTGACCGCGCCCAGGAAGCCTCCGGCCAGGCAGTCCTGGCCGGAGAGGTAGAGGCCGTCGACGGCGGTGCGCGGGCGCAGCCGGTCCGCCCGGCCGGGCGTGCGGCCGTCGCCGAAGGCCGTGACGTCCTTGGCGAGCCCGTAGAGGCTGCCGCCGGGCCAGCCGGCGAAGTGTTCGGCCGTCAGCGGGGTGCCGAGTTCGTGGTAGGCCACCCGGCCTCGGGTGGACGGCAGTTGGCGGTGGAGCAGGTCGAGCAGTTCGGCGCTGAGTTCGGCCTTCAGCGCCAGGTAGGCCTGGTCCCGGTGGCGGTGGCGGGAGCCGTGGAAGGGCGCGAACAGTTCGGGGCGGACGTAGGCGAGGATCTCGCCGGTGGACCGGCCGGGGTACCGGCCGGTCCAGGTGGGGTCCTTGGCGCAGGAGAAGGAGAGGAAGCAGCCGCTGGTGCGTCCGCCGGTGCCGTCGAAGAAGGCGTCGCAGTCGCCGTCGGTGACCAGCAGGTTGTGCCGGGGCAGGCCGAGTTCCGCGGGGTCGCCGTCGAGGCCGAGGAAGAGCACCACGAACGGGAATCCGCGCCGCATGCCGTCCAGCGGGTCGGGGGCGGCGGGGCGCTCCGGGACGCCGGGCGGCCGCGGAGCGGGCAGCAGGGTGCGGTAGGTGTGGTGCGCGCCCGCCGCGCTGACCACCACCGGGGCCCGGACCCGGGTGCCGTCCGCCAGCCGGACGCCCGTCGCCCGCGTCCCGGTCAGTTCGATCCGGGCGACCGGGGCCCGGACGAAGACCTCGCCGCCCGCGGCGCGGATCGGGTCGAGCATCGCGCGGGCGATCGCGGCGCTGCCGCCCACCGGGTACCAGGCGCCGGTGCGGAAGTGCTCGAACATCACGGCGAGCAGGAAGAACGGCAGCTTGGCGGTGGAGTCGGCCAGCAGCAGGGCGCTGCGGGTGAGGACGGCCTGCCTCAGCCGCTCGTCGGCGATCAGCCCTTCCACCACGTCCCGGGCCGGGCGCATCGCCTCGGGGGGTACGGCGGCCGTCCGCAGCAGGCGGGCCAGCCCGCGGGCCACCGGGCCCGAGAGGCGGCCCACCGCCAGCGCCGGGAGCACCGCCCGGCACCGCCCGACCAGGGCGAACAGGGCGTCGATGCCGGCCCGTTCGGCCGGGAAGCGGGCGGTCAGTTCGGCCCGGTGGGCGTCGAAGCCGACCGGGCCCCGGTGCACCTCGCCGGCCAGCCGGTACTCGTCGCACGGGTCGCCGACCGGGGCCCAGCGCAGCGCGCCGCCGGTCAGGTAGTCGGAGAGCACCCGCACCGGTTCGCGCGGGCCCAACTGGCCGACGTAGTGGATCCCGACGTCCCACTCCCAGCCGCGGCGCCGGTAGGCGTGGGTGTAGCCGCCCGCGGTGTAGTGCTGCTCGAACACCGCCACCCGGCGCCCCTGGCGGGCCAGGCAGACCGCGGTGGTCAGGCCGCCCGCCCCGGACCCGACCACCACCGCGTCGTACCGGTCCGCGACCGCGCCCGCCGTCAGCGGCCTGCCCACCAGCACGCGTTCCGCCACGTCCGTCACCTCCGCCGCACCGGCCCGGGGCGGAGGGGATCCACCGCCCGCGGTACAACTCCCCCGGCCGTGCAGGGTTACGGTCCCGCCCCCGGACGGCGGTACGGGGGCGTCCGTTATTCGGTGGCGCGGGGGCGGGGCCGTCCGGAGAATGCCCGGGTGCAGATGACTGAGCAGCGGACGGCGACCGTCGTGGTCGAGTGGCAGGGCGAACTCCTGGGGGCGGTGGGCCCGTTCGCGGCGCAGTCGCCGTACTGGGCGCAGATCGGCGAGGTGGCCGCGGCGGCGTCGCGGGCGGCGGGGGTGCCGCTGGCGGTGCTGCGGCTGCTGTCGGTGGCGGGCGGCGAGGGCGGCCGGGGCGGCGGGGCGGTGTACCTGGCGGCGGCGTCCGGGCGTCCGACGGGCGCGCTGGCCGCGAGCCCGGTGCTGCCGGACGCCGGGCACCCGCTGCGGCTGCGGTGGGCGTCGGCGGACGGGCTGGCCGCGGAATGGGCGTGGGCGGACGGCGAGTTGGCCTCGCTCGGCCGGTCCAGGAGCGGCCCGGTGGAGCAGGTGCGCAGCTGGAACCTGTCGGCGCTGTCGCGCTTCCCGACCGCGGACGGCCCGGTGTGGCTGAAGAGCACGCCGCCGTTCGCGGTGCCGGAGGCGGCGGTGATCGCCCGGGTGGAGCGGGCCCGGCCGGGGCTGGCGCCGCGGGTGCTGGCCGCCGACGGGCGGCGGGTGCTGCTGGCGGACGTGCCGGGCGTGGACTGCTGGGGCGTGCCGGAGGACGGCATGCTGGAGGTGGTCGACCGCTGGGCGGCCGCGCAGGCGGCGGTCGCGGCGGACGGCCCCGGCGAGTTGGCGGACTGCTCGCCGGCCGCGCTCGCGGAGCGCTTCCCGGCGCTGCTGGAGCGGCTACGCCCCGACCTGTCGGAGCAGGAGTACGCGCAGGCCCGGGAGCTGGCCGGGCAGTTGCCCGCGCTCGCCGCCGAACTCGCCGCCTGCGGGCTGCCGTTGACGCTGGTGCACGGCGACTTCCACCCGGGCAACTGGCGCTTCGACGGCGAGCGGGCCACCGTCCTGGACTTCTCGGACGCGGCCTGGGGCCACCCGGCCCTGGACGGCCTGCGGCCCGCCCCGTTCCTCTCCCCCGCACGCTGGGCGGACGTCCGCTCCCGCTGGATCGACGCCTGGCGCGGGCTGCTGCCGGCCTGCGCCCCGGAACGGGCCCTGGAGCTGGCGCCGCCGCTGGTGCACGTGCACTTCGCGCTGCGCTACCAGGAGTTCCTGGACGGCATCGAACCGAGCGAGCACCCGTACCACGCGGGCGACCCGGCCGACGAGGTGCGGCGGGCGCTGCGGAGGGCGGCGGCCCGGTGAGCGGCAGGCTTCCTGCCGTCCCGGTCGTCCCGGTGGACGTTGCCGGAGCCCGGGGCGTGCGTCGGGGCTTCCGGGGCCGCGAGGCCGGGGCTTCCGGGACCGCGAGGCCGGGGCTTCCGGGACCGTGAGGCCGGAGCTTCCGGGGCCGCGAGTTCGGGGCCGCCGGGGCCGTGAGGTCGGCCGACCGCGGTTCAGAACAGGTCGCCGCCGGTGGCGAGGGCCGTGCCGAAGGCGGCGGCCAGCGCTCCGGCCAGCAGCAGTGCCGCCGCGCCGGTGAGGGTGCCGAGGGTGGTGAGGGCGGCGACGTGGCGGGGCCGGTCGACGGTGTCGGCGGGAAGGGCGCCCTCGGGGCGGCCGGGCAGGTAGCGGACGGCGATCCGGTCGCCGACGGCGCGCGGGGTGTCGCCGTCGTCCTCGACCCGGACGGGCAGGTGGTCGGCGGTGCGGAAGCCGAGGACGGCCCGGCGGTCGGTGTGCACCTGCCGGGTCTCGGTGTGCCGGTGGGTGCTGGTGTACGTCTCCAGGACTTCGGCCTCGGCGGTGAGGCCGTGGGCGCGCAGGCGGCGCAGCCGGGCGTCGTGGCGCAGCCGTTGGACGGCGAGGGCGGTGCCGAGGGCGGCGAGCAGCAGTCCTGCGGCGCCGATCGCCGTGCCGGCCGTCGCGTCCGCCCAGTCCATCCGTCCTCCTGGTCCTCGGTTCCGCAGCCATGGACGTGCGGGGCCGGGGGCCGGTTCCCCGGAGGGTTCAGGGCAGGCGGCGGTAGCGCAGGTCGAGGCCGTCGAGGAGGGCGTCGAGGCCGGTGGTGAAGGCGCCCTCGTCGATGGTGCGGCGGTGTTCGGCGAGGCGGTGGGCGTCGCCGAGGTGGGGGTAGTCGGCGGTGGCGTAGAGGGCGGCGTCGTCGGGGAAGCCGGCGGCGAAGGAGCCGAGGGCGGAGCCGGTGACGAAGTAGCGCATCAGGGCGCCGATCCGGGTGGCCTGGCCTCGGGGCCAGCCGGCGTCGACCAGGCAGCCGAAGACGGCGTCGGCCAGCCGCAGGGCGTTGGGGCGGCGGCCGGGGCCCTGGGCGAGGACCGGGACGAGGTGGGGGTGGGCGGTGAGGGCGGCGCGGTAGGAGCGGGCCCAGGCGTGCAGGGCGGTGCGCCAGTCGTCCGGCGCGTCGAACATGGTGAGGTCGACCTCGCCCATCACACTGTCGACGACGGCGTCGAGCAGGTCGTCCTTGGTGGCGAAGTGGTTGTACAGCGAGGGGCCGCTGACCGAGAGTTCGGCGGCCAGGCGGCGGGTGGAGAGGGCGGGCAGGCCCTCGGCGTCGACCAGGGCGAGGGCGGCGGCGATGATGCGGTCCCGGCTGAGCAGGGGGGTGCGGGGTCGGGCGATCTCCGCCTCCTGGGGTGCGGGCTGCTGGGTCGGGCCATTCTCGCAGGTGCCCGCGGGTGCTCTTCCGCATCCGGTGCGGGCGGGCTACAGTCACCATAAAACTTGCACTGCTAGTTTAAGTCGGGGTGCCCATCCGCATGGACCTGGAACTAACCGAGGAGCAGGCCGCCGTGCGGGAGCTGGCCGCCGCCTTCACCGACCGGGAGATCGTGCCGTTCGCGGCCGAGTGGGACCGGGCGGAGTCGATCGACCTGGGCATCCTCAGGAAGCTCGGCGACCTGGGCTTCCTCGGGCTGACCCTGCCGGAGGAGTACGGCGGCAGCGGCGGCGACCACCTGGCGTACTGCCTGGTGCTGGAGGAGCTGGGGCGCGGCGACTCCTCGGTGCGCGGCGTGGTGTCGGTGACGCTGGGGCTGGTCGCCAAGTCGGTCAACGCGTTCGGCACCGAGGAGCAGAAGCGGCAGTGGCTGCCCCGGCTGTGCTCGGGCGAGGCGCTGGGCTGCTTCGCGCTGACCGAGCCCGGCACCGGCTCGGACGCCGCCAACCTGACCACCCGGGCCGAGCGCGACGGCGACGACTGGCTGATCTCCGGCGCGAAGATGTTCATCACCAACGGGACGTGGGCGGACGTCGCCCTGGTCTTCGCCCGCACCGGCGGTCCCGGGCACCGCGGCGTCACCGCCTTCCTGGTGCCCACCGACGCGCCCGGCTTCGAACGGCGGCTGGTGCACGGCAAGTTGGGCCTGCGCGGGCAGGCCACCGCCGAACTCTCCTTCGACCGGGTCCGCGTCCCGGACGGCGCCCGGCTCGGCGAGGTCGGCAAGGGCTTCACGGTGGCGATGGCGGCCCTGGCCAAGGGCCGGATGTCGGTCGCGGCGGGCTGCGTGGGCATCGCGCAGGCCGCGCTGGACGCGGCGGTCCGCTACGCCGGGGAGCGCGAGCAGTTCGGAAAGCCCATCGCCGCCCACCAGTTGGTGCAGGAGCTGCTGGCCGACATCGCCGTCGACGTGGACGCGGCCCGGCTGCTGACCTGGCGGGTCGCCGACCTGATCGACCGCGGGCAGCCGTTCGCCACCGAGTCCTCGGTCGCCAAGCTGTACGCCTCCGAGGCGGCGGTGCGCTGCGCCAACAACGCGCTGCAGGTGTTCGGCGGGTACGGCTTCATCGACGAGTACCCGGTCGGCAAGTACCTGCGCGACGCCCGGGTGATGACCCTGTACGAGGGCACCAGCCAGATCCACAAGCTGCTCATCGGACGCTCGCTGACCGGCGTCAACGCGTTCTGACCCGCCTGCCCCCTTCCTTCCCACCCTCCCGACAAGGAGCCCGACGAAGTGCTTCCGGTCTTCATCGCCGCCGCCCGCCGCACCCCGATCGGTCGGCTGCGCGGCGCACTGTCCGCCGTCCGGCCCGACGACCTGTCGGCGGCCGTGCTGCGCGGACTGCTCGACTCGGTGCCCGCGCTGGACCCGGCGCGGATCGACGACGTGTACTGGGGCGCCGCCAACCAGGCCGGCGAGGACAACCGCAACCTGGCCCGGATGGCCGTGCTGCTGGCCGGGCTGCCCGAGGGCGTGCCGGGCGCGACCGTCAACCGGCTGTGCGCGTCCGGGATGGAGGCCGTCACCACGGCGGCCCGGGCGATCGGCTCCGGCGAGGCGGACGTCGCCGTGGCGGGCGGCTGCGAGTCGATGAGCCGCGCCCCGTTCGTGCTGCCCCGCCCGGACGAGGCGCTGCCGCACCGGATGGAGACCTTCGACACCCGGCTCGGCTGGCGCCTGACCAACCCGCGGATGCGCGAGCTGCACGGCGTGCTGTCGATGGGCGAGACCGCCGAGGAGGTCGCCGCCCGGTACGGCATCGGCCGCGAGGCGCAGGACGCGTTCGCGCTGCGCAGCCACCGGCTGGCCGCCGCAGCCCGGGAGGCGGGGCACTTCGACGCCGAACTGCTGCCCGTCGCCCGCCCGGACGGGGCGCTGGTGGAGCGCGACGAGTCGATCCGGCCGGACACCACCGCCGAGAAACTGGCCGCCCTCAAGCCGGTGTTCCGCCCCGGCGGGACGGTGACGGCGGGCAACGCCTCGCCGATGAACGACGGCGCGGCGGCGCTGCTGCTGGTCAGCGAACGGGCGCTGGCGGAGCTGGAGTTGGAGCCGCTGGGCCGGTACGTGGCGGGGGCGTCGGCGGGCGTGCACCCGGACGTGATGGGCATCGGGCCGGTGCCGGCCACCCGGCGGGTGCTGGAGCGCTCCGGCTGGAAGCTCGCCGAGCTGGAGACCGCCGAGTTCAACGAGGCGTTCGCGGCCCAGGCGCTGGCCTCGGTGGGCGAGTTGGGGATCGACCCGGAGCTGGTCAACCCCTCCGGCGGGGCGATCGCGCTGGGCCACCCGCTGGGCTGCTCGGGCGCCCGGATCCTCACCACCCTGCTGCACCGGATGCGCCGCACCGGCGCCCGGCGCGGCCTGGCCACCATGTGCGTGGGCGTCGGCCAGGGCTCCGCCGTGCTGGTCGAACGCGACTGAACCCGCTTTCCCCCCAACGGACATGACGACCCATCAGAAACGGAGTACGGCAATGGGCAGGTTCGACGGCAAGGTCGCGGTGGTGACCGGCGCGGCGCAGGGCATCGGGGCGGCGACGGCCCGGCGGCTGGCCGAGGAGGGCGCGGCGGTGGCCGTGGTCGACCTCACCGCGGAGCGGGCCGAGGGCACCGTGGCGGAGATCGCCGCGGCGGGCGGCACCGCGCGGGCGTACGGGTGCGACGTCGCCGACTACGACGCGGTCGAGGCGCTGTTCGCCACCGTGGCCGAGGAGTTGGGCGGGGTGCACGTCCTGGTCAACAACGCCGGGATCACCCGGGACAACCTGTTCTTCAAGATGCCCAAGCAGGACTGGGACGCCGTCCTCACCGTCAACCTGACCAGCGCCTACAACTGCGCGCACGTCGCCCAGAAGTACTTCGTCGCGCAGAAGTACGGCAAGATCGTGTCGCTCAGCTCGCGCTCCGCCCTCGGCAACCGCGGCCAGGCCAACTACGCGGCGGCGAAGGCCGGCATCCAGGGCCTCACCGCGACGCTGGCCATCGAGCTCGGCCCGTTCAACGTCAACGTGAACGCCGTCGCCCCCGGCTACATCGCCACCTCGATGACCGCCGCCACCGCCGAGCGGGTCGGCGCCACCCCCGAGGACCACCAGGCCGAGGTCGCGGGCCGCACCCCGCTGCGCCGGGTCGGCCGCCCCGAGGAGGTCGCCGCCGTGGTCGCCTTCCTGGCCAGCGAGGACGCCGCCTACGTCAGCGGCCAGACCCTGTACGTCAACGGCGGCGCCCGGTAAGGCAGTAGGGCGACGGCGTCGAAGGGCGGCCGGGTGTCGGCGGGGTCCGCTACAGTCCGGCGGATGACCGAACTGGATTCCCTCCCCGGTACCCGGGCCGCCTACGACGCCGTCGCCGTGCGCTACGCGCAGCAGTTCGCCGACACCCTGCGCGACCGGCCGGTGGAGCGGGCGCTGCTGGCCGCGTTCGCCGAGTCGGTGCGCACCGGCGGCGGGGGCGAGGTCGCGGACCTGGGCTGCGGTCCGGGGCACATCACCGCCCACCTGCGGGAGTTGGGGCTGCGGGCGTTCGGCGTCGACGCCTCCCCGGCGATGGTCGAGCTGGCCCGGCGGGCCAACCCGGGCGTGCGGTTCGAGGTCGGTTCGATGGCGGCGCTCGACCTCGCGGACGGCGCGCTGGGCGGGGTGCTCTCGCGGGCCTCGCTGATCCACGTCCCGCCGCCGGAACTCCCGGCCGTGCTCGCGGAGTTCGCCCGGGTCCTCGCCCCGGGCGGCCGGCTGCTGATCGGCTGCCTCGCCACCGACGACCCGGCGGTCCCGGCCCAGCCTTACGACCACTCGGTGGTGACGGCCTACCGCCTGTCCCCCGACCACCTGGCCGGGCTGCTGCGCGGCGTCGGCGTCCACGAGGTGGCCCGGGTGCTGTGCGAGCCGAAGCCCACCGACAAGCGGCAGTTCAGGGAACTGCTGCTGCTGGCCGCCAAGGAGCCGGTGCACTGACCGGCGGGCGCCGCCCTAGCGGCCGGCGGCGTTGGCCTCGGCGGCGTTGGCCTCGGCGAGTTGGCGCAGGTGGCGTTCGGCGGCGCGGAGTTTGCGGTTGTCGGGGCCGGGGAGGTGGGCGCGGAGCTCGATGATGTCGGGGGCGATCCGGATGGCTTCGACCGGGTCCTTGACCGCGCGCCAGCAGGCTTCGGCGTTGGTGACGGCGCGCTGGGTCTCGGGGTGGTCGGGGCCGTCGGTCTGCAGCAGGGCGGTGGCGACCTGGCGGTAGAGCTCGGCCGCGACGGAGGGACGGCCGCCGACCCGGGAGACGTGGGCGCGGACCTGGCGGACCTGGAGCACGACGGGGGCGCGGGCGCCGTACGCGGCGACGGCCTTCTCCTCCAGGGCGAGGGCGAGCGCGGCGGCGGCGTCGTGGTCGCCGGCCTCGGCGCTGCGGACGATCTGGCCGATCGCCTCCAGGTACTCGCTCGGCGGGACCTGCCCGGGGTCGGCCGCCGGGGTGCCGGTCTCCTTGCCGAGCCGGACGGTGCCGGGCCCGGGCAGCGGGGTGGTGGCGGCCAGCGGGTCGTGCCGGGGGGCGGGTTCCGGTTCGGGGGCGCGCTCGACGAACGGGGCGGGGGCCGGCTTGCCGAGCGGGACGGTCGCGGTCGCCGTGTCCGGGCCCGGCAGCGGCAGGGTGGCGGCCAACGGGTCGGCGGCGTCCGGGAGTTCGAGGGTCTTCTCGAGTGCCACCAGGGGCGCGGCGGGCGTGTCCTTGCCGAGTTCGACCCGGTCCGGCTTGCCCAGCGGCACCGTCGTGGTGGCGGAGAGGGTGTCGGCGGGGACCATCGGGACGCCCCGGACCAGCGAGACGATCATCTTGCGGCGCGGCGGGGTCGCCGGGACGCCCGGCTTGCGCAGCGAGACCAGGACGCGCGGGGTCCAGCCGGGGGCGAGCCGGGGCCGGGCGGGTTCGGGCGCGGCGGCCGGGGCGGCCGTCCCGGGGCGGGCGGGGGCGGCGGGCGTCGCGGCGGGGTCGCCGGGGCCGATCTGCCGGGCGGTGTTGCGGAAGTAGGGCCGGTCGGCGGGGTGCGCGGTGATCACCACGGTGTCGGCGCGCAGCACCGAGTGGACCTGCTGGCGGACGAGTTCGGGGGTGAGCAGCTGGTCGGCGCCGGGGCGGCCGCGGTGCAGGGTCTCGATCAGGGCGCGGGTGAAGGTGCCGAGCTGGTCGGGGTCGTGGTTGACGACGGCCCAGAGCGGGACGCCGTCGGAGAGCTGCTGTCCGGCGGTGGCGGCGAGGCCGGGCCAGACCACCTGGTCGGCGCTCAGGTCGCCGATCACCAGGGTGTCCAACTCGGTGCCGCGGTGGCGCAGTTCGTTGGCGACGGCGGACCAGGGCAGGCTCTCGGAGGCCTTGTTCTCGCGCAGCGAGAGGTAGAGCTGTTCGCCGCGCCGGTCGGTGACCAGGTGGCCGCCGAGGTGGATCAGCAGCGGCCCGGGGTGGCGGGCGGCGGCGCGCAGGTGGGCGAGGACGGTCTGCGGGTCGTTGGCGCCGGGCAGGTGGACGGCGTCGACCTGGTCGGCGGAGAGCAGCACCTGCGGGGCGACGCCGGCCAGCGCCGCGGAGAGCACGGAGGCGTTCGCGGTGCCGCCGCGCCCCCAGCGGCGGCCGCCGCCGTAGCCGCCCTCGACCACCAGGACGCGGCCGCGCAGGCCGCCGCCGATGCCGTGGGCGGCGGGCGCGGGCACGGTGGCGGGCGGCGGGGTGTCGGCGGCGGGGGTCTTGAAGGCGGCGGCCGGGAAGGTGCCGGTCCAGCCGGTGCCGCCGGGCGGGGCGGCGGGCGGGGGCGGGACGGGGGTGCCGCCGGGCGGGGTGGGGGTGGGCAGCGGGATGGTGCGGGTGGAGCTGAGGACGGCGTCGGGGATCACCAGGTTGATCGAGGTGGCGAACGGGTCCGCGGCGGGCGCGGTGCCGGGGGTCTGCTCCAGGACGGGGGTCTTCGGGGGGAGTTCGACCGTCTCCGCCGGGTCGGCCGCGGGGCCGTCCCCGGTCGTCGATGCCACGTCAGCCACCGTTCGGTCACCGCCCCCGTCCGTCGCCCGTGCGACGTCGTACCCGCCGTGGCGTCCCGCACCACGCTCCGATCCCGGCCACGATACGTGGTCCGCGGCCGGCCGGGCCAGGCCGGGCCACGGGCGGGTTGACAGCAGCCCGGGGCCCGGGACGGACGGGGCGGTGAACGGTCCGGCAGGGGGCGGGCGTTGACCGGACGGGGGCACCCGGACGGCGGACCGCCCCCCGTTCCGGCGCCGGCGGTTCACCCCGGGGTGTCCTCCTGTGCACCCGCCCGCCCTTGACGATCGGCCGCCCTCGACGCCCGCCCTTGACGACCGACCGCCATTGACGACCGGCCGGGGGCGGAGCCGTCAGTAGGTGACGGTGATCCGGCGGGCCGGGCCGTCGACCCGGACCCGGCCGCCGTACGGGATGACGAGTTGCGGTTCGGTGTGGCCAAGGTCGACGTCGAAGACGGCCATGGTGTCGGGGGCGTAGGCGTCCAGGGCGCGCAGGACGGCGGCGCGCTCGGCCGGGGTGGCGCCGAGCTTGCGGGTCGCGGGGTACTCGACCGGCTCCAGGCCGAACTCCTCGCGCAGGCGGCGCAGTCCGAGTTCGTGCGGGAGCGGGAAGGCACCCGGGCCGGCGAAGCCGGGCGAGACGACCGCGATCCGGTCGCCGGACCGGGGCTTGGGCGGGTACGTCGGCTGGTCTGACATGCCGGGATGCTAGTCGCCCGACCGCACCGTGCACGACCGGGTTTCCGGCTCACGGCTCACGGCCGGGTTTCCGGTTCCCGGCCGCGCGCGGTGCATCGGGTTCCCCGCTCAGGGGGCGACGTCCAGCAGGGTCTTGCCGAGGGTGGCGCGGGACTCGATGGCGCGGTGCGCGTCGGCGGCCCGTTCCAGCGGGAAGCGGCGGCCGATGACGGGGCGCAGCCGGTGCGCGGCGGCTTCGGCCAGGACGTGGGCGGTGGCGGCGCGGACGCGTTCGGGGGTGGGGCGCAGGGTGAGCACGGTGAGGTCGCGGGCGGCGGCCTCGGCGGGCGGGAGGTCGGTCCAACTGCCGCTGGCCAGGCCGTAGCTGAGCAGTTTCCCGCCGTCGCGGAGCAATCCGGCGGCGGCCCGGCCGAGGGTGCCGCCGACGCCGTCGAGGACCAGGTCGACGGGGTCGGGGTAACGGGTCCAGTCGGGCCGCAGGTAGTCGGTGGTCTCGGCGGCGCCGAGCTCGGCGGCCAGGGCGAGTTTGCTCGGGCCGCCGGCCGCGGCGACGACGTGGGCACCGGCGGCGGTGGCGAGTTGCACCAGCAGGGTGCCGACGCCGCCGGCCGCGGCGGTGACCAGGACGCGGGCCCCGGGGGCGGGGGCCGCGGTCTCCAGCAGCAGGCGGGCGGTGCGGCCGTCGGCGAGCAGCGCGGTGGCGTCGTCGAGGGCGAGGCCGTCGGGGACGGGGTGCAGGCCGTCGGCGGGGACGGCGGCGAGTTCGGCGTAGCCGCCGCTGCCGCCGGTGGAGGAAACCACCCGGCGGCCCAGCCAGGCCGGGTCGGTGCCGGGGCCGAGCGCGGTGACGGTGCCGCCGACGCCGTTGCCGGGGACCATCGGGAGGTCGCCGGTGAACGGGCCGAGGCCGGTGGCCCGGAACTGGGTCTCGACGAAGGTCAGGTTGGCGTGCGCGACCTCGATCAGCACCTGCCCCTCCCCCGGCACCGGGTCGGGCGCACTGCCCGGCACCAGCACCTGGGGCCCGCCGAATTCCCGCAGCCACACCGCGCGCATCACGCCTCCGTCCGTCCACCGGCCGGTCGTTCCGGCCCGCCGCCCATCCTGGAGGCTCAAGTCCGCTTGAGGTCAAGCCGCTCAGGCCCTGCCGGGGGCTGCCGAGCCCTGCCGGGAGCTGCCGGCAGCGGCCGAGCCCTGCCGGGAGCGGCCAAGCCCTGCCGGGAGCTGTCGGCGGCTGCCGAGCCCTGCCGGGAGCGGCCAAGCCCTGCCGGGAGCTGTCGGCGGCTGCCGAGCCCTGCCGGGAGCGGCCAAGCCCTGCCGGGAGCTGTCGGCGGCTGCCGAGCCCTGCCGGGAGCTGCCGGCGGCTGCCGGGCCTTGCCGGGGGCTGCCGGGGGCTGCCGGGAGCTGCCGAGCCTTGCCGGGAGCTGTCGGCGGCTGCCGAGCCCTGCCGGGGGCTGCCGAGCCCTGCCGGGAGCGGCCAAGCCCTGCCGGGAGCTGTCGGCGGCTGCCGAGCCCTGCCGGGAGCGGCCAAGCCCTGCCGGGAGCTGTCGGCGGCTGCCGAGCCCTGCCGGGAGCGGCCGAGCCCTGCCGGGAGCGGCCGAGCCCTGCCGGGAGCGGCCGAGCCCTGCCGGGCCTTGCCCGGGGCTGCCGGGGGCTGTCGGCGGCGGCTGCCAGGATGCCCGGCATGGACACCGACGGATTCTGGGACCTGGTCGAGTCGAGCGCGGCGGGCGGCCCCGGCGGCGAGCGGGCCGAGCGGCTGACGGAGCGGCTCGCCGGGCTGCCGCTGCCGGAGGTGCTGGAGTTCCAGCTGCGCCTGGACGAGGCCCGCGCCCCGCTGGACACCGCGGGCACCCTGGCGCTGGCCCGGCTGGTGCTGCGCGGCCGGGTCAGCGACGACGGCCTGTGGTACTTCCACGTCTGGCTGATCGGCCTGGGCCGCGCCGCCCACCACCTGGCCGTCCACGACCCGGACGCGCTGGCCGACCACCCCGCGCTGCGCCGCCTGGCCGCCCTCCCGTACGACCGGTGGACCGACGACGACTTCCCGGACTGGGAGGCGCTCGACTACTGCGCCCAGGACGCCCACGAGCGGCTCACCGGCGAGGAGGACGGGCTGGAGGACGCCCTGGCCGCGCTCGGCCACGAGATGCCCTGCGACGCCGCCTTCGCCGGCCCGGTCTGGACGCCCGCCCGGACCGCCGCCCGCCTCCCCCGGCTCACCGCGCTGTTCGCCGAAGCCACCTGACGCCCCGTCGTGTCGGCGCCTCCGCCTACCCTCGGACCCCATGACGGCCACCGGCGACCCCCGCCCCCTCGATGACGACGCCCCGGACCACGACGCAGCGGACGAGCACGACGCGGACGCGGACGGGGACGCCTGGATCGACGGCCCCGCGTGCCGGGACAACCCGCGCCTGAACGGCTGGCTGGCGGCCGCCCGGGCCGCCTTCCCGGCCTGGGCCGCGGCGCTGCCCGGCCGCTGGGACTTCGAGGTCGCCTCGCTGCCCCGGCTGGAGCGGGAGGTCCGCCGCCGCTACCGGGACGCGGCCACCGCGCTGGAGGCCCGCGACGAGCCGTTCCTGACCGTGGCGGCCTGGTACCTGGGCGAGGTGCACGTCCGCAACTACGGTGCGCGCTGGGCCCGTTCGCCGGAACCCGCCCCGCACCACCGGACCGACCCGCTGCTGCGCCTGCCGCGCGAACTGCTGGACGAGGCGGAGCGGGCCGAGCTCGCCGAGGCCGAGGAGCTGTGCGAGGACGACTTCCCGCTGGTCGACCCGCTCGGCCAGCTCGCCCACGCGGCCGGGCCCGGCCCGGCGGGGCGGCTGACCGCGGCCCTGGAGCAGTACGCGCCCTGGGCCGAACTGGTGGACCGGGCACTGGCCGCGGCCCGCGCCCGCCCGGTCGGGCACCCGGACGGCCGGCCCCTGCCGGGCGCGCCCGGGCCGCTCGACCCCGGCCCGGTCGGGGAGGCGCTCGCCGAGTGGCTGGCGGTCCGGGCCGACGCCTTCCCGCTCTGGGCGCGCGCCGCCGGCCCGGGCGCCGCGCTCGACTTCTCCGCGGGCTCCCTGGTGGTGCTGGAGGCCGCGCTGCGGGAACGGGTCCGGGTGCTCGGGCTGGGCCCGGAGCTGAGCGTCCTGCTGTACCGCGAGGAGCACCTGCCGTGGAGCCCGGACCTGCCGCGGCTGGCCGACGACCCGGTGTTCGACTGCGCGCTCTGGTACCTCGGCGAGACCGCCTGCCGTGCCCGCGGCGCCCGCTGGCTGCCGCTGCGCGCCAACCTGGACGTCGAACCGCGCACCGTCCCCCGGCTCGCGGTGGCCCGGGTCGGCGCCCGGACCGGCCCGCAACTGGCCGTCAGCCGGGCCGTGCACCGCTGCCTGCGCCCGTACGACGACACCGAGGTCGGCTACGCCCCGCTGCCCGGCGCCCTCGACATGCTCAACTGACCCGGCGCCGTCAGCTCAGCGCCGTCAGTCCAGCGCCGTCGGTCCAGCTCCGTCAGTCCAGCGCCCGTTCGATCAGCAGCCGGGTGAACAGCCGGGCCTGTTCGGCCCGGCGGGTCCGTTCCTCGGGGGTGAGGACCGGCGGGACGCCGTAGCGGCGGGCGGCGATGTCCTCGGCCAGGCCGGGTGGGGCGTCCAGGGCGGGGAGGCGGGCGATCGCCTCGCGCTTGGTGATCAGCCGGCCCTCGCGCAGCGCGACGGTGGCGCGGACGGCGGTGACCGGGCCGAAGTCCACCCAGATGTCGCGCTGCCACGGCTCGGGGCGGTCGGTGACCGGGTACCAGTAGTCGCGCAGGTCGGCCCGGATGTGCGCGTGCAGCGCGTCGTCGGTGACCGGCGGCAGCAGCGCCGCGGGCGGACCGCCCGCCAGCACCGTCGCCCCGTCGAGGAGTTCGCGGCGGGTGATGACCGTGACCGGGCGTTCCATCGGCTCGTCCTGGGCGAAGGTGAAGTGCGCGGCGGCCGGGTCGCCGAGTTCCTCGCGCGGCAGGTACGAGCAGTGCAGTTTCGCCGCGCCGGGCTGCTCCTCGACCAACTCCCGGTGCAGCGCGGCGAGTCGTTCCCGTGTCGGCCCGTCGGGGAGGGCGGGCAGCACGGCGATCAGGTCGAGGTCGCTGCGCCCGTGCCGGTAGTCGCCGTACGCCAGCGAGCCGTGCGCCCACAGCGCGTCGACCGGCACAGCGGCCGACAGCCGCGCCGCGAAGGCCGCCAACAGCGGGGCGGCGAGGGCACGTTGGGCCTCGTCGTCTGGTGCGGGCAGGTACGGCGGTTCGGGGAGCGTCATGCCGCCCATGCTGACACGGCCCGGCCGGGTGCGGCACGGCCCTGGCCGGGGCACGGCGGGGGCGGGGCGGGAAGCCGCCGGGGTGCCGGGCGCGGCGCCGCCGGGACGTGCCCGGCACCCCCTACCGTCGAAGGGGCCCGGCCGTGCGGCCGGGCGACCGTCCGGGAACGGAGGAGACGTCACGATGGCGCAGAAGATCACCACTTTCCTGTGGTTCGACGACCAGGCCGAGCAGGCCGCCGAGTTCTACACCTCGGTGTTCGAGTACGGCCGGATCACCGACGTGCAGCGCTACTCGGACGCCGGGCCGGGCGAGGCCGGGAGCGTGATGCTGGTGTCCTTCGAGCTGTTCGGGCAGGAGTTCCTGGCGCTGAACGGCGGCCCGGCGTTCCGTTTCAACGAGGCGGTCTCGCTCCAGGTGGACTGCGCCGACCAGGCCGAGGTGGACCGCTACTGGGAGCTGCTGACGGCCGACGGCGGCGCGCCGGGCCCGTGCGGCTGGCTGAAGGACCGCTACGGCCTGTCCTGGCAGATCGTGCCGCGCCGGATGACCGAGCTGCTCGCCGACCCGGACCCGGAGCGCGCCCGTCGGGCCACCGCCGCGATGCTGCAGATGGGCAAGCTGGACGTCGCCGCACTGGAGGCCGCCGCCGACGGCGTCTGACGCCCCGCCGGGCACCGCGCCCTGTCAGGCCCCGCACCCCGACACCGCCCGACGCCCCGCCGAGCGCTACACCCCGACACCGTCCGACGCCCCGCCGGGCGCTACACCCCGACACCGCCCGACGCCCCGCCGGGCACCGCACCCCGACGCCCGCCCGACGCCCCGTCAAGCGCTCCTCCCCGCCCGGTCAACGGATCTCCGCGGCCCGGTAAAAGTATTGCTGTTCAGCGATCTGTCATGTCCGGGCTCTTCTGACCGGCCGTCCCGCCGTGCCCTACTGGGCTGCGCGCTACGCGCGTCATCCACGTACGACGGACGTCTGGAGAGCCCTGTCATGAGCCTCACCCGCCGCCTGCTGCGCACCCTGGCCGCCGGTGCCACTGCCGCCGCCACCGTGCTGGTGCCGGTCACCTCGGCGCACGCCGCCGGCGCGTACACCCTGGTGGTCCTGCCCGACCAGGGCGAGAACGCGATCTACGACCTGGTGAACTCGGCGACGAGTTCGGTCGACGTGACGATCTACGAACTGCGCGACACCACGCTCACCACCGCGCTGGTGAACCGGCAGAAGGCGGGCGTCAGGGTCCGGGTGGTGATGGACCCCAACCACAGCTCGGTCAACGGCGCCGCGTACAGCGCGCTGACGGCGGGCGGGGTGAGCGTGGTCTACTCCTCGTCCACCTTCACCTACACCCACCAGAAGACCATCACCGTGGACCGCGCCCGCTCGTACGTCTCGACCGGCAACTTCGACTCCACCTACTACGCCACCTCCCGCGACTACGGCGTGCTGGACACCGACCCGGCCGACGTGGCCGCGATCGAGCAGGTCTTCGACGCGGACTACGCGCACACCGCGATCACCCCGTCCGACGGCACCGACCTGGTCTGGTCGCCCACCGACTCGCAGAACCGGCTGCTGGCGCTGGTCAACGGCGCGCAGCACAGCCTGGACGTCGAGCAGGAGGAGTTCGGCGACCCCGCCCTGGTCAACGCGGTGGTCGCGGCGGCCCGGCGCGGCGTGGCGGTGCGGGTGGTCGCCGAGGACACCTCCGGCAAGTACACGACGCAGTTCGACCAGGTGACCGCGGCGGGCGGCAAGGTCACCACGTACACCAGCAGCACCGGCTTCTACGTGCACGCGAAGGCGATCGTCGCGGACTACGGCACCGCCACCGCCAAGGTGTTCGCCGGGTCGGAGAACTTCTCCGACAACTCCCTCAACCACAACCGGGAACTCGGCCTGATCATCGCCGACCCGGCGGTGCTCTCCGGCGTCGAGTCGACCATCACCGCCGACTTCGACCGCGTCCCCAGCACCGGCGGCGGCACCGGCGGGGGCGGCGGCACGGGCACCTGCACGGCGGCCCAGCTGCTCGGCAACCCGGGCTTCGAGACCGGCACCGCGAGCCCCTGGACCGCCACCGCCGGGGTGCTCAACAGCGCCGCCACCGAGCCCGCCCACAGCGGCAGTTGGGACGTCTGGCTGGACGGCCGCGGCACCACCGGCACCGACACCCTCAGCCAGACCGTCACCGTCCCGGCCGGCTGCACGGCCGCCCTGACCTACTGGCTGCACGTCGACACCGCCGAGACCACCACCACGACCGCCTACGACAAGCTGACCGTCACCGCCAACGGCACCACCGTCGCCACCCACTCCAACCTCGACCACCGCACCGGCTACGCCCAGCACACCGTCGACCTCTCCGCCTACGCCGGGCAGAGCGTCACCCTCACCTTCAGCGGCACGGAGGACTACACCGAGCAGACCTCCTTCGTCCTGGACGACCTGGCCCTGAACGTCTCCTGACGGTTCGTCGGCTCCTGCTCGCACCGCGCCCCCGCCCGGAAGTCCCGGACGGGGGCGCGGTGCGTGCTGCGGGGCCGGGGCCCGGGGCCGGTCAGCTGCCGGTGAGGAGATCGCGGAGCAGGGCGACGGTGTCCGGGTCGAGGTCGCGGCCGGTGCGGCGGCTGAGCGCGTCGAGGCGGTTGACGGAGCGGACGAGCTGGTCGCGGGCGCCGGCCGAGGCGTAGGCGTAGAAGAGGTCGCGGTGCAGGAGTTCGACCTCGGGGGCGACCGCGAGGGCGCGGAAGATCGCGGCCTCGGCGGTGCGGTGGTCGCCGTACTGGAGGCGGCGGGCGGCGAGTTCGTGCGCGGTGTCGACGATCGCGGCCAGCATGTCCTGCCGTTCGGGCTCCGCCCAGGCGAACGCCCCGGCCGGGGCCTCGGCGAACGGGGCGCCGCGGACCAGGGCCAGCGCGTGCGCGAGGGCCGCGTCGGCGGTGCTGGAGGTGGACCGCATGCCGCGCCGGTACAGGCTGCGGAACTCGTCCCAGTCGCAGCTGACCGCCGGGGCCAGCGCGTAGCTGTCGGCGGCCTGCGCCTCCAGGTAGTCGCGGCCCTCCGGGGAGGTGCCCAACCAGCCCGCCAGCGCGGCGAGTTTGGCCGGCAGCGGGTCGGCCAGCCGCTCGGCGGTGGCCCGCGGGTCGAGGTGCGCGGCGCCCGGGTGGATGTCGCGGTCGATCGTGGTGCGCTCGGTGCCGGGGCGCAGCGCCAGGTACGCGGCGAGCTCGGTCAGCCGGGGGCGGCCCGCCGGGTCGGGGCTGCCCGCGGCGCCGAGCACGTCCACCGGCCCGAGCAGCCGGATCCGCGGCGCGGAACGCAGGTGGTGCGCCTCCGGCGAGCGCAGGATCGCCAGCAGGTCGTCGCTGTCGGTGCGGGCCGGACCGCTCCCGGGCCGGACGGACGGCCGGGCCGGGGAACGCGGGTCGGGGGCCGCCGCCTGGTCGTGCACGGGCAGCGGCTCGGGCACCGCCGGCTGCTCCGGCCCGACGGGCGGGGCCTCGGCGGGGGCTGCCGGCTCGAAGGAACGGGTGCCGCCGTCCGGCACCGGCTCGGGCGCGACGGTGCTCCCGCGCTCCGACTCGGCCGCGGCGGGCGGCAGTTCGGCCTGCGACGGCACCGGCGCCGGCCCGGGCAGCGCGGACGCGGCGGGCGCGGCGGGGGCTCGGGGAGCGCGGCCGCGATCCGGGGGTCGACGGGCGTGCCGTGCGGCGGGGTGGTGACCTTGCGGGCCTGGCCGTTGGCGAGGTGCCGCGGCTCGGACCCGGGTGCGGCGGGCGCCGGGGGTGCGGCGGGCGTCGCGGGCGTCGGCGGCGTCGGGGGCTGGACGGGCAGCACCGGAACGACCGCGTACGGGTTGGTCGGGGCGGTCGGGACCAGCCCGGCGAACGGGCTGCTGCCGGTGGGCACCACCCGGGCCAGCAGCCGGGGCCCGGCCGCCTCCCCGCCGTCCGTCCCACCGCCGTCGGAGCCGCTGCCGGAGCCGCCCGCGCCGGTCTTGGCCAGGCTGGTCTTCGGCGAAGCGGTCGCAGCGGTCGTCGCGGCAGCGGTCGTCGCAGCGGCAGCGGTCGCGGCCGGTCCGGTCGGCCCGCCGAGCAGGGCGAGCAGCCGGGCGTCGAGCGTGCCGCCGCCCGCGCGTCCGCGTCCGCGCCCGTGTCCGGTTCCCCGTCCCGGTCCGTCGCCCCGAGGCCGAGCAGGTCGGCGCCCAGCGGGCCGGGGCCGCGCCGCTCTCGGCGCCGATGGCGGCGCCGACCGCGGCCAGCGCGGGGACGGTCGGTGCGGGGACGGGCAGCGGGAGTTCCTGCTCGTCCCCGGGGCCGTTGTGCGGGCCGTCGAGGGTCCATTCGGGGGCCGGGTGCTGGGTGAAGTCGCCGGAGGCGCGGACGAGTTCGCCGAGCTGGGCGTACTGCTCGCGGCTGAGACGCTGGAGTTCGACGCTCAGGTGCAGGCCGGGCAGGGCGGCGTGGCCGGTGGCGGGGAGGGTCCAGCGGGCGACCGGGCCGGCGCCGCGCTCGGGGGCGCGGGTGAGGACGGCCAGGCAGGTGCGGGGGCGGCCGTCGAGCAGCCGGCCGAGTTCGGCGGGCACGCCGCCGGTGGGCGGCTGCGCGGACAGCACGATCTCGGGCAGCCACGCCTCGTCGGCGCTGCCCCGGCTGCGGGCCTCGCGGGGGCTGCCGACGTTGGCGCCGATCAGGGTGGCGCGGGCCTTGGCGGTGCGCGGGCCGAGGGCGGCCAGTGCGGCTTCCAG
Source organism: Kitasatospora sp. YST-16 (assembly GCF_026802215.1). Classification (NCBI taxonomy): domain Bacteria; kingdom Bacillati; phylum Actinomycetota; class Actinomycetes; order Kitasatosporales; family Streptomycetaceae; genus Kitasatospora; species Kitasatospora sp. YST-16. The sequence continues at coordinate 6,526,367 of NZ_CP113837.1, read as the reverse complement.
GGTGGCGTGGTGGTGGACCCGTTCGGCGGCGGGGCCGGCGGCGGGCAGGTCGGTGGCGATGCCGACCAGGTGCAGGTGCAGGCGGTCGGCGAGCGGGCTGTGGGCGAGTTCGACGGCCAGGCTGCGCAGCACGTCCTCGGCGTCGTCGGGGTGCCCGGAGAGGTGCACCAGCCGGACGGTCTCCAGGTCGGCGAGGACGGTCGAGCCGTCGGGGGTGGCGCCGAGGGTGACCAGCGCCGGGTAGGGGGCGGCGTGCTTGGCGGCCTGTCCGGCGGAGAGCAGTTCGGTGGAGTCGGTCGGGCACCACCACACGTTCGGGGCGTGCGCGGCCCGGAACGGGGCGATCGGCACGGCCGGTGCGGCCAGGTGCAGTTCGACGGTGCCCGCGGTGGTGACCCGGGCGGCGACCAGCGCGGGCAGCCGCTTCTCGCCGCGGACGGCGTTGCGGCCCAGGGTGCGCAGCGCGCGGTTGAGCAGTTCGAGGCCGGGCTGGTCCTGACGGGCCTTCAGTTCGGCCTCGAAGCGCCCGGCGGCGGCCGAGGGCAGCGCGATCCGGTGCCGGGGGCGGCGGGCCCGCTGCTGGTCGGTGCGGCGGCGGCCGACCAGGGTGATCAGCGCGGCGGCCATCAGCACGCCGAGGCCGGAGGCGGCCAGCGCGACGGTGTAGTCGCCGTTCCCGGTGGCGGCGGTGTGCTGCTCGCGGACGGCGGGCAGGTTGGCGGCGGACGCGGAGTCCTGCGGCGCGGGCGACTGCGCGGCGGGGCCCTGCGCGGGCGCGGTCTCCGAGGCGGCCGGGGCCGGGGTGCTCGGCGCGGGCGCCGGGGTCGCGGTGGCCTCGGGTGCCGGGGTCGCGGGCGCCGGGGTCTGCGGGGCCGAGCTCTCGACCGGCGCGGTCGGCTCGGTCGGCGCGGGGGTCTGCGGGGCCGGGCTCTGCGGGGTCTGGGTGGCACCGGGCACGGTGAGCACCGTGCCGGGGGCGAGCACGTCCGGGTCGGTGAGCTTCTCGCCGTCGGGCGAGGTGGCGCCCTTGTTGGCCTCGAACAGCTCGGGCCAGCGGTCGCCGTCGCCCAGCTCCCGCTGGGCGATGGCGGAGAGCGAGTCGCCGGAGTGCACGGTGACGCTGCCGTGCGCGGGCGCCGCGGAACCGGCGGCGGGGAGCGCGGGGAGCGCGGACTGGGTGCTGCCGGCGGCGGCCGGGCCCGGGTCGGACTTGGCGCCGGCGGGCATCAGCAGCTGCCAACCGGGCTGGATCGGCCGGTCGGCGTCGAAGCGGGTGCCCGAACCGTCCATCGGGCGGCCCGCGTTGAGCTTGGCGATCTCGGTCCAGCGGGCTCCGTCGCCGAGTTGGCGTTCGGCGATCGACCACAGGCTGTCGGCGGGCCGGGCGTCGCGGACGGTGTAGACCGGCTGCTGCGGGTCGGCGGCGGGCGCGGCCGCGGGGGCTCCGGCGGGGAGCGCGGCGTAGGCCGGGGCGGCGTTCAACTGGGCGACGGCGGCCGGGCGCTGGGCGAGTTCGGGGGTGGCGGCGAAGGCCGATCCGGCGACCGGGAGCAGGGCCAGTACCGAGCCGACCAGGCCGGCCGCGATCCGCTGGCTCCAGCCGAACGCGGGGATCCGGCGGGCGACCCGGCCGCGCAGCTGGGCGGGGACCTCGACCAGTACGGAGACCAGGAAGCACAGCCAGCCGATCCAGCCGATGCCGACCAGCAGCCACAGGAACAGGCTGCCGTCGTCGGGGCTGGTGAGCGCGGCGAGCAGGTCGCCGTGGACCGGGTCGCCCATGGCGGCGACGGCGAGCGTGCCGTAGCCGAGCAGGGCGGGCACCCCGGCCAGCAGCAGGAGCAGGGCCAGCAGCGCGCCGAGCGCGGCCAGCACCGAGCCGCCGGTGCCGCGCCGGCGCCGGCCGGTGGCGGCGGGGGCGGGCTGCCGGCCGGCAGCGGGGCGGTCCGGCCGCCGTGTTCGGCGGCCCTTGCGGTGCTGGTCGTCGGCTCCGCGCGCGGCCATCAGCCGGTCGTCCCTTCCGTGATGCCGTGCAGCAGGGTGGCCTTGCCGTGCCCCTGCACGGAGAGTGAGGTGATGCCGACCAGGCCGAGCAGCGCGGTCGGGTAGGTGCTGGTGACGGTGACGCTGACCTCGCTGAGGTCGGGGTACTTGGGGAAGGCGACGTCCCCCGAGACGCCCTGGCCGGCCAGGTAGGCCCGGGCGGCGGAGCGGGCCTGCTCCGCGTCGACCTGGTAGCCGTCGCCGGCCCGCAGCCGGGCGATGTCGAGTTGCTGGCCGGCCACCCGGGCGGCTTCCTGGGCGAGCGCGTCGGCCCGCTCCACGGCGCGCAGTTGGCCGCCGAAGTCGAGCACCAGGCCGACCACGGCGACCAGGCTGACGGCGGTGATGGCGACCATGACCGAGATGCTGCCCCGGTCCCGGGCGTTCACGCCTGGTTCGTCCACGTTCCCTCCCCCCACGGTGTGTTGAAGCCCTCTCAGTTTCCCCGATAGCGGTCCACCACGGAGGTGAACGTACCGGTGACCGTCTTGTGGCCCGGTACGCCGTCCAGGCCGAGCAGGTCGGACAGCGGCACCGTGCAGGACACCCGGACGGTGACGGTGGCCAGTTGGCCGCCGTCGGTGTCCAGCGTGCCGTACTCCGGGTCCCCGGTGGGTTCGGCGGCGCAGCGCACCGACCGGGAGGCCAGCGAGGTGCGGACGGCGTCCGCGGCGGCCTGCTGGGCGCCCTCGGGGGTGCGGGCCAGCGAGGCGGCCCGGGCGCCGCCCGGGCGGCGGCGTCGACCACCGAGCCGGTGGTCTGCAGCCGTCCGGCAGCCACCGCCATCAGGGCGAAGCCGAGGATCACCGGCACCAGGACCGCCGCCTCGACCGCGAACGAGCCGCGCTCCCGGCCCGGGTCCGGCTTCCCGGTCCGCCCCGCGAACGAGCCGCGATCCCGGCGCGGGTCCGGCTTCCCGGTCCGCCCCCCGGCGGCCCGGATCCTCACGGCTGCCCCGGGGCGACGAACTTCTCCCGGGGCGCGCCGGCGGTCTTGGTGATCGTCGGGTTGACGAACGGCACCAGGGTCACCGGCCGCACGGTGACGGACAGTTGGTACAGGTCGGGGTCGCCGCCGAGCTGCTGCGGCGGCTGCTGGAGCCGCACCAGGTCGCCGAGCCGGTCGATGAACGCGGTGGCCCGTTCCTCGCCCGCACCGGGCTGCGCGCCGTTGATCCGTCCGGCCTCCACGCCCTCCCGGGCGGCTGCCAGCGCGGCCTGTTCCGCGTACCACCACAGGCCGGCCTGCACCACCAGGAGGATCGTGAACAGCACGGCCGGGAAGACGATGGCGAGGCTGATCGTCATCGCTCCCCGGTCGGACCGGCGGGCGCGCGGCGGCCCGCCGGGGGCGGGCCGCCGGTGCGGGCGGCGGGTCACGAGGTCTTGCCGTCGGAGGTGACGTTGTCCGGGATCTGCTCCTTGACGTGGTTTCCGAGCTGGGTGATGGCGTAGACGACCGTCCCGGCGACGGCGACCAGGACCAGGACGGCGAGGGCGAGTTCGATGCTGATCGCGCCGCGGTCGCCGCTGCCGCGGGCCAGCCGCAGCTTGGCCAGGCGGTAGTCGACGGCGGGGCGGACGAGGTGCAGCGGGAGCAGCGGCCGCAGGGCGGTCGCCACGGTGCGGATTCGGGCCATGGTGTGGTCTCCAGGACGTCGAGGGGAGGGGCTCGGTGGGGTGGGGTCGGGCCGTCCGGCGGGGCGGCGGGGCGGTGGCGGGGTCACGGGGTGTCAGTTGGCGTTGAGCATCTGGTAGACCGCGGGGAAGGCGATCAGGACGGTCATCAGCAGGGTCAGGGCGGAGCCGGGGGCGACCATCCGTTCGCTGTCGGTGTTGGCCTTGGCGAGTTCCTCGGAGAGGAGTTCGCCGCGCAGGCTCTTGGCGCGGGCCCGCAGGGTGTCGTAGACGGCGGCGCCGTCGACGCCGGAGATCCGCATGATGTCGGCGACGTCCTGGAGCGGGGTGAGGCCCAGCTCCAGGGCGAGCGCGTCGAGTCCGTCCCAGGGCGGGAGCCGGTCGGTGGCGGCCCGTTCCAGGGCGTCGCGGATCCGCCGGAACACGGTGCCGCGCCCGACCGCGGCGGCCCGGCGCAGCGCCTCGGCGGGGCCGCAGTCGGCGGCCCGTTCGAGGGCGACGAGTTCCAGGTAGGCGGCGATGCCGTGCAGGTACTCGGTGCGGGCCTCCTTGGCCTCGCCGGAGACGATGCCGTCGGGGACGAACCAGAGCAGCGCCGCCAGCAGCGGCCCGACCAGCAGCGGGACGGCGAGCGGCAGGCCGTCGCCGATCACCGCGGCCATCACCGTCAGGTAGCCGGGCAGGGCGAACCCGAGGACGGCGAACAGCAGTTTGTGCGCCATGAACCGGGCCGGGCTGCGGCCGATCAGGGCGAGTTCCTGGTGCGGGATCCGCACCCCGGGCAGCCGCCCGGAGCGTTCGCCGACCCGGTCGTACCAGGGCAGCACGACGTCCTGCTCCTCGGCCCGGCGGGGTTCGGGGACGCGGTGCAGCCGGTCCAGGGCCTGGCCCAGGTCGGGTGGGGCGGGCCGGAGTTCGGCCAGCAGCAGGGCCACGCCGCCGGCCGCGGCGCCGCCGGCCAGCACCGCCCAGGGGGAGATCACCGGGCCTCCTTCAGCAGGGTCTCGTCCTCGGCCGCGGCGCCGTCCTCGGTGCCTCGGCGGCCGGGCAGCCGGCCGGTCCTGGAGCGGCGGTCGGCCTCCAGGACCCGGGGCAGCGGGGTGTGCCGGGCCAGCGAGCGCATCCAGCCGATCACCGCGACGAAGGCCACCGCCACGATGCCGAGCACGAGTTGGCCCAGCGCCGTGGAGTAGGGGGCGGTGTAACGGGAGTTGAACGCGCCGATCACGATGACCAGCAGGATGATGCCGACCATCCAGCGGATCGTGGTGCGGTGCTTGGAGCGGTCGGCCTCGATGGCGCGCCGCTGCCGGACCTCCTCGCGCACCGAGTCCGCCATGTCGGCCAGCGCCCGGGCCAGGCCGGGCCCGCTGTCGCCGGCCCGCAGCACGAGGGCGGCGAGCACCTTGTCGGCGGTGGCGTCGGCGACCTGGTCGCCGAAGGCTCGCAGCGCGTCCTCGGGGCGCCAGCGGGACTGCAGCCGGGCGGCCAGGTCGGAGATCTCGGTCTCCAGGGCGGCCGGGGCGGTGCGCCGGCTGGTCATGATGGCCTGGTTGAGGCCGACGCCGAGCAGCAGCACGTCGGCCAGCCGCTGGGTCCACTCGGCGAGCGCCTCCAGTCGTTCGATCCGCCGGGTGTCGGAGCGGGTGGCGTCGAACAGCCAGGGCAGGCCGAACACGGCGGCCGGGACGAGCAGCGCGACCAGCGGGATGCCGGTGAACAGCCAGCCGCCGGGCGCGCCGAGCAGGGCCAGCGCCAGCTGGATCCGGCGCAGCCGGGCCATCCCGGGCGAGGCGGTGCCGGGCGCCCCGTACCAGAGGGTGTGCAGCCGGCCCTCCAGCGGGTTGTCCCGCTCCTCCTCGTCCACCGGCCGCCCGCGCAGGCCGACGGCCAGCGCCACCAGCCCGCCGGCCAGCAGCAGTCCGCACAGCACGTACAGCAGCATCAGCGCATCCCCCCGATCCGCAGCGACAGCGGCGCGCTCCACGTCCCGTACGGGGAGCCGAGCAGGCCCGCGTCGAAGCCGGCCCGGCGCAGGTCGTCCAGGCAGTGCGGCGGGGTGACGGGCACGGCCCGGACCTCGCCGAGTTCCGGGCGCGGCCCGAAGACGGTGTTCAGCGCGGGGCGGCCGGACTCGCCGAGGCCCGCGACCTCCAGCACGTGCGAGACGAAGCGGTGCCGGCGGCCGCCGACGGCGGTCTCGTCGACCATGGCGACGTGCACGATGAAGTCGACGGCGTTGGCGGTGAGCCGGTAGGCGAGGGTGTCGGTCATGTGGGCGCCGTACTCGAGGCAGAGTTCGGCGATCCGGTCGACCACCATGTGCGGGCCGCGGGCGTGCAGGGTGCACATCGAGCCGCCCTCGCCGTTGGTCATCACCCGCAGCATCGGCACCACCTCGGCGGAGCGGACCTCGCCGACGATGATCCGCGACAGCGTCATCCGCAGCGCCGCCGGGATCAGCTCGCCGATCGTCAACTCGCCCGCCAGCCGCCCGTCCACGCGTTCGCCGTTGCCCTCGCGGGCCTCCATCGGGACGACCTGCTTGAGGTGGCCCAGGGTGTGCAGCCACAGCTCGAACTCGGACTCCAGGGTGCCGACCCGCTCGTCCGGCGGGATCTCGGCGGCCATCGCGCGCAGCAGGCTGGTCTTGCCGACGCCCTGCGTGCCGGTGATCATCACGTTCTTCCGGGCCCGGATCGCGGCCGCCAGGAACGCCGCCAACGTGCTGTCCACGGTGCCGAGTTGGACGAGGTCGCTGAGCGTGGCGCTGGCCACCCGGTGCCGGCGGATCGCCACGTACGGCCGGGGCGTCACCTCGGTCATCGCCTGCAGGCGCATCCCGCCCTCCAGGCGCAGCGCCAGCATCGGGCTGGCGGTGGACAGGCTGCGCTCGCCGCCGCCGTGCTGGCGCGCCAGGTCCTGGAGCAGCTCGACCAGTTCCTCGTCGGTGTCGGCCACCGGCGGCACCTGCCGCAGCGGTTGGTGCACCCGCGAGATCCACACGTCGTCGCACCCGTTGATCAGGATGTTCTCGATCTCCGGGTCGTCCAGGTACGGCTGCAGCCGCCCGGCCCGGAACAGCAGGTCGTACACGGCCTCGGCGAGCACCCGGTCCTGCTCCCGGGTCGGCGGGATGCCGTGGGTCTGCGCGTACGCGTCCGACCAGCGGGCCACCGCCTCCTCGATCAGCGCCCGCCCGCGCTGCCGCCGGGTCGCCCGGTCGGCCTCGCTCCCGGACGCCTCCGACAGCCGCGACAGCTGCTGGTGCAGCTCCGCCGCGACCTGCCGCTTCAACTCCCGGGCCACCTGGGTGTCCACGGCCGGCCGCGCCCCCACCGGCGAGAGCGAGGGCACGCCCGACGCCACCGGCCCGGTCCGCACCGGCGGCTCCACCACCGGCGGCTTCCCCCAGGGCAGCCCGGCCGCCTCGGCCGAACCCCCCTGCGCCACCTGTCCGTTCACCGGCTGCTGCGACGGCAGCGGCCCCTGGTACGGGCTAGCGCGCACGCCGCACCTCCTCCCCCTCCGGACCGCCCTGCCCCGGCTGCCCCGGCTGCCCCGGGAACGGCGCGGGCACGGGCGGCTGCGGCACCGCGGGCGGCGCGATGTACGGCGCGGCGTACGAGATCTGCGGCGCCTCCACCCGGATCGGCCACTCCCCCGTGAACTGCCCCGCCCCTTGCGGCTGGAACTGCTGCTGCTGGTACGGCTGCTGCGGGTACGACGGCGGCTGCTGCTGGTACGGCTGTTGTGGCTGCTGCTGCGGTGGCGGGTACGCCGGCCCGCTCACCGGCCCCGCCACGAACGGCGGCACCGGCTGCGGAGCCTGCACCTGCTGCGGGGGCAACGCGTGCTGCACGGGCTGCTGTTGAACGGGCTGTGCCTGCACGGGCTGTGCCTGAACAGGCTGCGGGCCGCCGAGGCGCCGGCGGCGGGCGGCGGCGAGGTCCTGGATCCGGTCGGCGGTGGTGCGCGCGGTGCGCATCAGCTCGGAGCGGATGAAGCGCCGGTCGGTGGTGTCGCCGCCGTCGGAGAGCACCCGGGCGGTGCGCGGCGCGTGGGTGAGCGCCCCGAGCACGGGGAGCCGGAACTGCCGGGAGACCTCGCTCTCCGGGTAGGGGCCCTCGGCGACCAGCAGCAGGCCGAGGCCGTCCGAGCCGGTGCCGTGGGCGTCGAGGTCCTCGCGCAGCGCGGCGATCCGGGGCCGGGCGGCGGAGAGGCCGCGCAGGGTGGTGCGGACGGTGGCGGCCACCACGTCGGCGCGCCGGGGCAGCACCGCCATCGGCCCGTTGGCGCCGGAGCGGCCGAGGTCGAGCAGCACGTCGTAGCCCTGCGGTTCGAGCGCGTGCAGCGCCTCGACCAGGGGTTCCCAGGTGTAGGCCAGGCCGGGGGCCTGGGCCGGGTCGGTCAGGCCGGGCAGCAGCAGGCGTTCGCCGGTGCCCTGCGGGGAGACGTCGAGCAGCTGCTCCCACAGCGTCTCGGCGAGCAGCCCGCGCCGGTCGGCGACGGCCAGGTTGCGCAGCCCGTACACGGCCTCCACCCGGCCCTCCAGCGCCCCGGCCAGCACCGCGCCGCCGTCCGGGTCGCACTCGACCAGCAGCACCCGGCGGCCCGGCCGCAGCGGCCAGGACAGCAGCAGCGCGAGCGCGCTGCTGGTGGCCCCCGGCGCGCCCGGCCCGCCGAGCACGGCCACCACCGTCATCAGGACCCTCCGGCGGTGCGGGGCGCCAGGATCACCTGGAACTTGCCCCCCGCCACCCAGAGCGCCAGCCGGGGACCGTCGGCGGGGCCGACGGCGACGTCTATCACGGTGCTGCCGTCGGTGTCGGGCCGGCCCACCGCGGAGACCACCGCGGTCATCGTGTCCGGGGTCCGGGTCGCGGTGCCGTCGCCCTTGGCGTCGGGCGTGTTGACGATCAGGATCTGCAGGCCGGGCTGCAGCTTGGTCGCGGGCAGCTGGGAGCGCTTCGCGGAGACCCCGACGATCTGCTGCCCCGGCTGGGTCGCCGGGTCGCTGGTCAGGTCCGACTTGACCAGCAGCGCCCCGCGCTTGAGGTCGGTGGTGGCCCGCAGCCCCACCGTCCGCTGCAGGTCCTGGGCGTCCAGCGGGTGCAGCGCCGGGTCCCCCGCGATGTGCGCGACCACCAGGTCGTCCGACCCGATCACCTGCCCCATCGGCACGTCCCGGGCCAGCGCCAGCACCGCGATCCGCTGCCCGCTGCTGTTGTACAGCACCGCCCCGCCCAGCCCGCCGGCCGCGATCAGCGCCGCCGCCATCGCCAGCACGGCGGGTCGCCGCCGCCGCGCGCCGAGTCGGCGCGGCGGGGTCGGCATGCTTCGGTTCTCCACCGCTCTGCGGCCTCTCACTCGTGACGGGACGTCGAACTCCGGGCCTCCCGGCCCCCTGGGCAGGTCAGTTCAGCACCTGGACCTCGTTGACCGGCACCTGCAGCATCCTGGTGCCCGTGGTCGTCCAGCCCATGTTGGTGGTGTCGACCGCGGTGGTGCCGTCCTTCCGGGCGGTCACGTTCCAGTCGAGCTGCACGTTGAGGGTGTACGCCTTGTCCTTCATCCCGGCCGAACTGCGGGTGAACAGGTGGCTGCAGGTCGGTGTCCCGCCCGCGCTGAACACCGTCCCGGTGTCCTGGCAGACGAAGGTCTGGGGCGGTTCGCCGGCCCCGCTGTCCACCGTCCAGGTCACCCGCTTGAGGGTGATCGTGGTGACGACGCTGAACCCGTCGCCCTGCAGCGGGGCGCTGCTGAGCGGTCCGGTGACGTCCTTGGCCGGGTCGAGCCAGAACCACACCGGCGAGCCGACCACGGCGTCGGTGCTGGGGGCCGCGTGCAGCACGGGGTCGCCGACCGTGATCGTCTGCAGGGCCTCCCAGGCGAGTTGGCGCGGCGTCTTGGGCGGCGGGGCGGCCACCGGCTGGGCCAGGAAGACCTGGCCGCTCGGGACGAAGCCGTCGTCCAGGATGCACGACTTGTCGTAGATCGCGCCGTCCTTGGCGGTGTGGGTGCCCCAGACGGCCTCGGTGCCCAGCGGCTGCGGCTGCGACTCGATGTAGTAGCAGCCGGCCGAGAACGCCCCGCGGTCGTCGATCCAGCAGGGCACCTCGTGCCCCTGCCAGGTGCAGGTGGAGCCGCCGCCCCCGCCACCGCCGGACGTACCGCCGCCGCCGGTGCCCGGCGCGGTGCTCGACCCGTGGTCGCTGGTACAGATGGTGCGGTCGGCGCAGGGGGTGACGACGGGGTCGTCGGCGCTCGCCGACGGAACGGCCGCGAGCGTCAATCCGACTCCGGTCATTGCACAAATAGCGGCGCGCCAGGCGGAGTTCAGCATGTCTTGGTCACCTCACGGGTGAAGTCGGCGATCAGCCAGCGGTTTCCGTATTTCTTCATCAGGGCGGTCGCCGGATAACGCGACAGCCGCTGTTTCGGATCCTTGATCTGCTTGGTGGCGGCGTCCGCCTGGTGCCAGTCGGACACGTCGAGGCAGTCGTCGATCGTCGCGGTGGGCGGATTCGCCTGCAGGTCGAGGCTTTTGAGAACGGGCGCGGTGCGCGGCTGCCCGACCATGACGAGCTTGCTGTCGTGCAGTTGGGTGAGCGAGATCGCGGTGTCGGTGAACGCCGCCCCGGTCGCGTACTGGCGCAGCGCGACTCCGTCCGAATCCGATCGGCCGAGGACCTGCACCTGAACGTCCCACCAGGACTGATAGGTCGTCACCGCGTTGTGCCCCTCGACCCCTTCGGGGCCTTCCTTCGGGGCGGGGCTGCCGGTCGGGGAGGCGGCCGCGGGGGCCGTCGCGGTGGCCCGGGGAAGGGTGCCCGAGGGTGTTCCGAGCCGGTCGGCGGATCCCGTGCCGGTGGCCGAACAGGCCGTCAGCAGGAATGGCAGGAGCAGCCCGCTGATCCCAACCGCCCCAGGGCGCACCAGAATTGAGCGCTGCCGCATAGCCCCACCTTGTTGCGGCCGGACCTGTGGTGGATCCGGACCGCGGATGTCGTCTGCCGTCCCCGGTTCGTTCTGAGGTCGCTCGGAGGTCGATTCTTCGCCACCCCTCCCCGGCACGGCAACACCCGGGGCCTCCTGACCTTACGCGGAAGGCGGATCGGTTGGGGCGTTTTCCCGCCACAGAACAGCCAAAAGTTCATCGGAAAACGGCAATCCGGCGAGCGCACCTCTCACGGCGGCGCGATTGCGCATCAGGAGTCTTCCCCCGTCACGGGGCACCAGGAGTCGGGCTTCGCCCGCGTTGGCCGGTTCTCCCCACCCCAACTGGCCTTCCACGGCGGGCTGGAGGTCCAGCGGGCCGACGGCGGCGGGCGCGCCGGGCACGCCGTGTTCGAGGACCCGGCCGAGGGCCCAGCTGAACGAGCCCTCGGCGCCGGGCAGGACGCCGTCGCGGCCGCGCCGGCCCGGGCTCCAGCGGCCGATCCGGCCCCACAGCGGGACGCGCGAGTGGGTGAGGAGTTCGCCGGCGCCGTCCTCGTGCCGCAGGGCGGTCCAGGTGTCGCGGTCGGCGGCCACGTCGGCGATGAGCAGGGTCTCCTCCTGTTCGCCGTGGACCATGGCGCTGGTGACCCAGTCCCAGGCGAGGCCGCGCCGGTAGGCGTTGTCGGGGGTGGAGCCGGCGGTGACCAGGGCGACCCGGCGGCCGCGCGGGTCGGCGACGAGTTGGCCGACCAGGCAGACCACCAGCCAGCGGGCGGGGCGCTGGGCGGCCTGCCGGAGGGCGGTGAGCAGGGTGTTGGCGTCGGCGTCGGCCGGGGGGCGGGTGACGGTGCTGCCGCGGGTGCCGGCGTCGAAGGTACGGCCGGGGAGGGCGTCGGCGAGGGTGCGGGCGCCGTCGGCGGCGCGGGCGGAGCCGCCGTGGCCGCGTTCGGGGCCGCCGTCGGCGCCGATCACCACCAGTTCGATGCCACTGCTCACCCGTACCGCCCCCTCTGCCTGTTCCGTCCCCGGCCTGCCGTGCCGTCCCGTTCGGGCCGGTGTTCGGGCGCGGGGCGCCGCCGGAGGCCAAGGTATCGCCGCGGGGTGTCGGTGCGGGGCGGAATCGGTCCGATGAGCCCCAGCTCAGGGACCATGGACCCTGTTCGGGGCCGCGTCGGCGGGGGCACCATCGGGGGCATGGACCGTGACGACCGGGTGGAGAACCTCAGCGAGGCCGAGTGCCTGCGGCTGCTCGGCACCGTGCCGCTGGGGCGGGTGGTGTACACCGAGCACGCGCTCCCGGCGGTGCTCCCGGTGGCGTTCCGGGTGGCGGCGGACGGGCGGCTGGTGCTGGCGCTGCGCACCGGCACCCGGGTGGCGCGGGCGCTGGACGGCACGGTGGCGGCGTTCCAGGTGGACGACTTCGACCGGGTCGGCCGCTGCGGCTGGAGCGTGCTGGTGCACGGCCGCGCCGAGGTGGTGCGGGGCGCGGGCGAGCGCGCCGCCCTGCACTCCGGCGGCCTGCGCCCGTGGATCCCGGAACCGGGCCCGGAGTACGTGGCGATCAGCCCGGAGCTGGTCTCCGGCCGCCGGGTCCGCCCGGACGCCGCGGGCCAGGACGCCTGCCCGGCGCCGCACCACCACCACGCCTGAGCCCCGCCCCAGTTGCTGCCGCCGCCCGGCCGCGGCCCCGCACCGCCCGCCCCCGCTGCCAGGTGACCGGCGAGTAGGAATACGCTGCGACTCGGCCCCGCCCGGGCCGATCCCTGCCCCCGACGCACCTGTGGAGCGCACCGTGACGACCTTCGCCTCGCTCACCGACCTGACCGCCGCGGTCGGCACCGAACTCGGCACCAGCGAGTGGCACACCGTGGACCAGGACCGGGTGAACCTGTTCGCCGAGGCGACCGGCGACCACCAGTGGATCCACGTCGACCCGGAGCGGGCCCGGCAGACGCCGTTCGGCGGGACGATCGTGCACGGCTACCTGACGCTCTCGCTGCTGCCGGTGCTGGCCAAGGAGTGCTACGGCGTGGAGGGGATCGCCATGGCCCTCAACTACGGTTCGGACAAGGTCCGTTTCCCGGCCCCGCTGCCGGTGGGCACGGCGGTCCGGGCGACCGCGGTGCTGGTGTCGGCGGAGGAGGTGCCGGGCGGCGTGCAGGCGGTGGTCCGGTTCACCATCACCAGCGAGGCGAGCGCCAAGCCGCACTGCGTCGCGGAGGCCATCACCCGGTTCTACCCGGTCGGCTGACCCTCCCCGCCTCCGCCTCCCCTCCCCCACCCGCTCTGCACGTCCTCTCCACGGACCGCCCCGAACCCCGGGGCGGTCCGTTCTCGTTGATCCGCACGGACCGGCCGCCCCTGCTCGACACGCTGCCCGGCCACCGCCCGACCCCGCCCGGCGCGCCGCCGGTGATTTGCGAGGTTCGCCACCTTTCGGCCGGTAATGTCCCGGTCCGAGGTGCGCCGCCGCGCCGGGGTCCCCGGCGGTCCGGGCGCCGTCCTCCGGCCCGCCGTCGATGCCGCGGGGCGCGCTGCGTCCCGCCGTCCCGGTGCGCCGCCGTTCGGGTGTTCGACCGTGGAGGTACCGTGTCCCGCCCCGTCTCCTGGCTGTTCCGCGCCGGTGAACTGGCCGCCGAGGCCGGGCTCGCGCTGCGCGACGCGAAGCGCTCGTACCGGACGCTCCCCCGGGAGACCTGGCAGCGGATGCGCACCGACGCGTTCGGCGCCGACCCGTCGGGCTGGCGCCTGCACCGGGTGCGCAACTCGCCGCACTTCGTGGACGGCTCCTTCCGCAACCCGGTCGCCACCCGCCGGCTCGCCTACGCGCACACCCCGCTGGCCCTGATGCGCACCAAGCTCGCGGTCGACCCGAGCCGCCGCAGGCCGGCCGCGGCCGTCCCGGTGCACCGCCTGCTGCCGATGGAGCTGGCCGCCCCGGCCGCGTCCGGCCTGCGGCTGACCTGGCTGGGCCACGCCACCGTGCTGGCCGAACTGGACGGGGTCCGGGTGCTGTTCGACCCGGTGTGGAGCGAGCGCTGCTCCCCGTTCGACTGGATCGGCCCCAAGCGCCTGCACCCGGTGCCGCTGCCGCTGGCCGAACTCGGGCCGGTGGACGTGGTGGTGATCTCGCACGACCACTACGACCACCTGGACATGCCGACGGTGCGGACGCTGGCCGCGGGCGACGCGGTCTTCGCGGTCCCGCTGGGCGTCGGCGCGCACCTCGAACACTGGGGCGTCTCGCCGCGCCGGATCGTCGACCTCGACTGGTGGGAGTCCACCGAGCTGGACGGCCTGCGGCTGACCGCCACCCCCGCCCGGCACTACTGCTCGCGCGGGCCCCGGCCGAGCGGCCGGTTCCTCTGGTCGTCCTGGGTGGTGGAGGGCAAGCAGCACCGGCTCTTCCACAGCGGCGACAGCGGCTACTTCCCGGGGTTCGCCGAGATCGGCCGCCGCTTCGGGCCGTTCGACGCGACGATGATGCAGGTCGGCGCGTACTCCGAGCACTGGCCGGAGGTCCACCTGACCCCCGAGGAGGCCGTGCAGGCCCACCGGGACCTGCGCGGCGACGTGCTGCTCCCGATCCACTGGGGCACCTTCGACCTCGCCCCGCACCCGTGGGAGGAGCCCGCCGAGCGCACCGTCGCGGCCGCCCGGGACGCCGGCGTCACCCTGGCCGTGCCCCGCCCCGGCCGCCCCTTCGAGCCCGCCGACCCGCCGACCGCCGGCCCGTGGTGGCGCGCGGTGGCCACCGCCCCCTCCGGCGCGGACCTGCTGCTGCCGCCCGCCGCGGACTCCCCGTCCCGGACAGCCCGGCCGCCCTCCCGCTGCCGGACGCCCCGCTGCACTGAACCACCCGGACGCCCCGCCGCACCGGACCTCCCGGACGCCCCGCCGCACTGGACCTCCCGGACACCCCGCCGCACCGAATCACGCCGGCCCGAGCAGCGCCGCGCTGGATCACGCCGGCCCGAGCAGCGCCGCCAGGTTGCGGGCCTCCGCGAGCAGCTTGGTGCCGCCCTTGCGGGCGGCGGTGCGGGTCACCGCGTCGATCGGGCCGCGGGCGCCGCTGCGGCGGGCGCAGTCGACGGCGACGGCGACCAGGTCGGCGGCCCCGCGCGGGGGGCTGCCGTCGAGCAGGGCGGGGAGCAGCGGGGCCAGCACGCTCCAGGCGAGGCGGGGCGCGGGGTCGGCGAGTTCGGCGAGCGTCGCGGCGAGCCGGTTGGGTTTGACCGCGCCGAGGGCGAGGAGTTCGTGCACCTCCGCGGCCAGCGCCGCCGGGTCGAGCTGCCGCTGGGCGGCGAGCGAGAGCAGGGCGTCGACGGTGGCGGAGCGGTCCTCGGCGTGGCCGGCGCCGAGGCCGTAGGCGAGGGCCTGGTGGACGGCGAAGCCGCAGGGGCCCTCGGCTTCGGCGAGCAGCGGCAGCAGCTGGGGGTGGCCGCGTTCGGGGGTGTCGGCGGCGGACTGGGCGAGCTGGCCGGTGATCCGCAGTGCCAGTTCCTCGCGGTGGCGCGGGAGCAGCGCGGTCCAGCGGGAGTCGGGCGCGGAGTCCTCCACGGCGGAGCGGAGCTGGAAGTCCCGGGACGGGCCGAGCAGCGCCCGGACGGCCTCGGGCGGGCCGGCCGCCGGTTCGACGCCGGGGACGTCCAGGGCGGGTACCGCGAGGAGTTCCAGTGCGGGTCCGGCCGGTTCGGGCTGCTCGGCGTAGCGGCGGAACTCGGCGCACCAGACGCCGGTGGTCCAGGTGCCGGGCGGCACCGGGGTGGAGGTGCGCCGGGGCAGTCCGCCGCCGCGCAGCCAGGCCGCCAGCTGCCGTCCGGCGGGCGAGGTGAGCGCCCGGGTGTCCTCGGTGCCGTCGCCGGCCGTGCGCAGCAGGGCGAGCGCGAAGTCCACCGGCCCGGGCCGGACGCCCAGTTCCTGGTAGCGGGCCAGCCGGGCCACCAGTTCCCGGGCGTCCAGGGCGCCGTTGCGCCAGGTCGGGGTGGAGAGCAGGAACGGGACGGGGTCGGCGGCGAGCCGCCAGGCGGTCTCGTGCAGGCGGGCGGCGAGGAACTCGCCGACCGGGCCGCGGAACTCCCAGGAGCTGAACATCCGGCCCCGCCGGGACTGCAGGGCCCGCAGGACGCGCGGCCGGGGGACGGCGCCGGTGGCGGTGCCGGCCAGCACGCCGAGGGTGCGCCACTCGTCCGCGGGCAGGACGGGGGCGAGCGCGGCGGCCAGCGCGTCCCGGTCGGCCCAGACCTGGCGGGCCAGGCCGTCCAGGACGCGTTCGAAGGACACGCTCTCCTCGGGGGCGGCCAGCGCGGCGGCCAGTTCCTCGGCGAGCTCGGCGGGGGTGGCGAGCGGCGCGGGCACCGGGATCCGCCGGGGCGGCTCGGGCAGCCGGTCGGCGTCCTGCGCGGCGGCGGCCGGCGGCACGTCGACGCCCAGCAGTTCGGCGGCCGTCCGGGCGTGCGCGGGGTCGAGCAGCAGTGCTGCCGCCCGCAGTTCGGTCAGCAACTCGCCTTCCGCCGAGGCGACATGACGCTTCAGCAGTTTCAGTGCCTGTCCCTGCAGCTGCCGGTCCGGGTGTCCGAGGCAGTCGGCGGCGGCCCGCAGCGCGAGTTCCGCCCGGCCGTCCGCGGCGACCCGTTCCAGCCAGCCCAGTTGGGCCCGCACCAGCTTCTTCTCGGGGCGGGCCAGCAGCACCCCGGACGCCTCCGCGACCTCCTCGGCCGTCAGCCGGCCCGCGCCGTCCAGGGCGGCCAGCGCCTCCTGGGCGTACCCGGCGACGGTCGAGGGGCCGTCCAGCAGGGCCAGCAGGGCCCGCCGGTTGTCGGCGAGCTCGTCGGGGCCGGGGGCCAGCGCGCGCAGCGCCTCCAGGTAGGTGCGCAGTTCGCCGGGGGCGCCGCCGCGCACCAGCCGGGCGAAGCCGCGGCCGAGCAGGGCGGTGCGGTCGACGGTGCCCTCGGCGGCGAGCCGGGCCAGCACGGCGGGCCAGCGCTGGGCGGGGTCCCCGGCGCTCCAGGGGCCGGACAGGTGCGCGGCGGTGTCGGCGTCGAAGACCAGCGGGGCGAGGACGGGCGCGAAGGCGTCGGCGCTCAGCCGGGCGTACAGGTCGGGGCCGGGCGGGAGCAGCCGCAGCCACGGACGGGGTTCGGGGCGGCCGCGGTCGCGCATCCACCCGGCGACGAAGTCGGGTTCGGCGGGCGGCGGGGTGTCGCTGCGGCGCAGCAGGTGCTCGGCGATCTCGTAGGGGACGGTGCTGCCCCAGCCGGTGCGGTCGGCGGGGCGGCGGGCCAGCCGGAGGGCGACCTCGCGCTGCCAGGGGGCGGGCCGGTCGTCCAGCAGGGCGACCAGCGGGGGCTGGGCCCAGTACCGGACGTCGAACTCGCGGCCGCCGATCCAGTCGGCGGCGCCGGAGGGGGCGGTGTGGCAGACCGCTCCGGCGACCAGCAGCGCGGTGGTGGCGCCGCCGCGGGAGTGGCTGCTGTCGCGCAGTTCGCGGCGCAGCCGCCTGAGCCGGGGCAGCGCGGCCCGGCGCCGGGCGTCCGGCAGCGCCGTGACCAGGGCGGCGACGTCGGCGAACCGCGTCTCCCGGACCGCCGCCGCCAGCTCCTCCGCGAAGTCGGCGGGCTCGGCGGGCTCGGCGGACTCGGCGGGCGCTGCGGACGCCACGGGCTCGGCGGACTCGACGGGTTCGGTGCTCACCGCTGCTCCTCTCCCGCGGTGATCCGCACCGCGAGCACGTGGCTGCACGGTCCGCGGCCGCCGCGGTGGCGGGCCCACCAGCGGCAGGTGCAGCCGAGCGCGGTGCCGTCGGCGCCGACCCGGACGTGGTGGGCGTGGTCGCCGACGGTGACCACCCGGACGTCGCCGGAGACCGGGCCGACGGCGTCGGCGGCGAGCAGGGCGCGGGCGGCGCGCAGCCGGGGGTTGCGGTCCTCGGCCCGGCCGTCCTGGTAGGGCAGTCGGCGGTGGAAGTGGGCGGCGTCGGCGAGGTCGTAGCCGAGTTGGCCGGCGGTGGCGAGGTGGGCGAGGGCGGTGCGGACCTGTCCGGGGGTCAGGCCGGAGTCCTCGGCGAGGTCGGCGGGGTCGATCCGGGGTTCCCAGGCGAGCAGCGCGGCCAGGGTGTCGACGTGCCCGGCGGGGGCGTCCTGGGCGAGGACGTCGAGCAGGCCGCCCTCGCCGGAGAAGCCGCGGGAGCTGTCGGGCGACAGGGTGAGGGTGATCCGGCCGCCGGGGAGGGCGAGTTCCCAGGCGGAGGCGGTGGGTGCGGCGGGGGTGCCGGGCGGGGCGTAGACGCGCAGGGCGGTGGCGTGGCGCAGCAGCGGGCGCAGGGCGGTGAGGCGTTCGGGGCCGGGCAGGCAGACCGCGCCGGGGCCGGGGCGGGAGGTGGGGCGCAGGCCGGTCCCGGCCGGGACGACCCAACGGACGGCGCCGCGGCCGACGGTGGGCAGGGTGCGCAGGAAGCGGACGGCTTCGGCGGCGGGGAGCTGGGCGCGCAGGTCGAAGCGGGCGGTGAGCACCTGGGTCTCGGCGAAGCCCTTGAGCCAGCGGTCGGGCAGCGGGACCTTGCGTTCGACCAGGGTGTCGGGGCCGACGGCGACGGCGAGTTCCCCGGTGCCGACGGCGAGTTGGAGGCGCTGGCCGGGGGTGCGGAGCCGGAGCGCCTCGCGCAGCGGGGCGTTGACGTCGACGTTGGTGGTGCCGTGGCCGGTGGCGGCGCCGTCGAGCCCTTCGGGCAGGACGTCGAGCCGGGCGTGCACGCCGCCGCAGCCGGAGAAGGACTCGAAGCGCAGCCGGTCGCCGTCGGCGGTGACCACGGGGTCGAGCGAGGCGGCGCCGACGGGGCGGTGGTAGCGGGCGGCGGCCACGTCGGCGACGGCGAGCAGGGCGGCCGCGGCGGCGTCGGGGTGGCGCAGCGCGCCGTCGAAGAACCGGGGGTGGTCGGCCTCGCCGTGCGGGGTGGCGCCGCCGCTGGTGGCGAGGTCCAGCCGGCGGGGGCGGAGCGCGGAGGGCTGCAGGTAGCGCAGGGCGTGAACGGCCGTGGTCATGGTCGGAACGCTAACCGCCGCCGCCGACACGGCCGGCGCCCCGGACCGGCCCGCACACCCTGCCCGCGCACCCGCCTGCACATCTGCCCGCGCACCCGCCCGCGGTCGGCACGTGACCGGCACGTGACCGGCACCACAGGCTCCGGTCACTGCAACGTGTTCTAGCATGATCCGGGTGACCGCCCCCGCCGCCCCGACGCCCGATCCCGCCGCGGAACTGCACTCCTTCGCCGAACTGCTCGGCATCGAGCAGCTGGAGGAGAACCTGTTCCGGGGCCACTGCCACGCGGGCGCGCCGCTGCGCGCGTTCGGCGGCCAGGTCGCGGCGCAGGCGCTCACCGCGGCCGGCCGCACGGTGGAGCCGTCCCGCCGGGTGCACAGCCTGCACGGCTACTTCCTGCGGCCGGGCGACCCGCGCCGCCCGATCGTCTACCAGGTGGACCGGGCCCGGGACGGCGGCTCGTACGCGACCCGGCGGGTGACGGCGGTCCAGCGCGGCGAGGTGATCTTCACCATGTCGGCGTCGTTCAAGCGCCCGGAGGCGGCGGGCGACCGGCAGCGCACCATGCCGCCGGTCCCGGGCCCGGAGGAGCTGCCGGACCCGTACCTGGCCTGGCAGCGGGACGCCCCGGAGGAGTACGCGGGCGCGACGGTCTTCCGGGCCCTGCGGATGCGCTTCGTCCCGGCCGGGGCGCCCGGCCTGCCGCCGGAACTGCCGGGCGTCCCGCAGCAGTTCGTCTGGCTGCGGACCGGCAGCCCGCTGCCGGGGGACGATCCGCTGCTGCAGGTCTGCGCGTTGACGTACCTGTCCGACCTGACGCTGGCCTCGACCACGGCGCTGCACCTGCAGCCGCACCGGGTGCACCGGGTCGAGGAGCCCCGGGTAGCGCTGGCCTCGCTGGACCACGCGATGTGGTTCCACCGCCCGTTCCGCGCCGACGAGTGGCTGCTGTTCGCGCAGCGCAGCCCGTCCGCGTCGGACGGCCGGGGCCTGGCGATGGGTGAGTTCTACGACCGGGACGGGGTGCTGGTGGCCTCGGCCGTCCAGGAGACCCTGCTGCGCGAACTGCGCCCGCGCCCCGCGCGCTGAACCCGCCCGCTGAACCCGCGCCGCTGAACCCGCGCCGCTGAGCCCGCGCGCCGGTCCCCCGCCACCGTCATCCACCGGTGACCCGTTGCGTCATACCGCCGCGGGGGGCCGCCCCGTATCATGGTTCGGGTGACCAAGGTTGACCTGTCACCTCGTCCGGTGGAGGCGATGTCCCCCCGTCAGCTCGAACGCCGCGGCTCCCTCCTGTCCGCCGCCCTGGCCCTGGTGACCGAGATCGGCGTGGAGCGGCTCCAGATGAAACAGGTGTCGGAGCGTTCGGGCGTGGCCCTCGGGACCGCCTACCGGTACTTCTCGTCGAAGGACCACCTGCTCGCCGCCGCGATAGCGGACTGGCACCGGCTGCTGCTCGCCGACCTGGTCGGCGAGGCGGGGGCGGGGCGCAGTGCCTCGCCGACCGAGCGGGCGGTGCGGTTCGTGCGGCGGGGGATGCGGGCGTACCAGCGGCAGCCGGAGCTGGCCCGGTTGCGGGTGGCGGTGGCGACGTCGACGGACCCGTTCGCCAGTGAGGCGCTGCAGGGCCTGGCCCGGGCGGACCGGGCGGCGCTGGGGGCGGTGATCCCGGAGGTCCCGCCGGCCTCCGGGGAGCTGGTGCGGCACATGGTGGGGCACGCCTGGCAGGGCGAGTTGACGGCCTGGGTGACCGGGCGGACCACGCTGGACGACGCCCGCACCCGGCTGGAGGAGATGGTCCGGCTGGTGCTGACGCCGTACGAGCCGCCGCCGCTGCCGGCCTGAGCCGCCGTCCGCGGCACCCCGGCGCCCCGGCGTGCCGCGCCGCCCGCGGGCCCCGCTGTGGACATAGTGCCTGGTATGTCCACCTCTGCTGAGCCCCCGACGGACCGTCAGCCCACCGCGCCGGACGCCGGCGCCTTCCCGCTGGACCGGGTGGTGTTCGGGGTCGGCGCGGCCGCCGTGCTGGCGGTGGTGGCCTGGGGGGTGTTCGCGGAGGACTCGCTGGGCCGGGCCTCGGACCGCGCGCTGGCCTGGGTGCTGCACAACTTCGGCTGGCTGTTCGTGGTCGCCGCGGACGTGTTCCTGCTGCTCGCGGTGGTGCTGGCGGTCAGCCGGTTCGGCCGGATCCCGCTGGGCCGGGACGGCGAGGAGCCGGAGTTCTCCACGCTGGCCTGGGTGGCGATGATGTTCTCCGCCGGCATGGGCATCGGCCTGCTGTTCTACGGCGTCGGCGAGCCGCTGCAGCTGTACGCGCAGCCGCAGCCGGGCTCCGGCGTCGAGGCGCAGACCCCGGCGGCGGCGCAGCGGGCGCTGGAGTTCTCGCTGTTCCACTGGACGCTGCACCCGTGGGCGATCTACGCGGTGGGCGGCCTGGCGCTGGCGTACACCACCTTCCGCAAGGGCCGGGGCAACCGGATGTCGGCGGCGTTCGTGCCGCTGATCGGCGAGCGCGGGGCGAACGGCTGGAAGGGGCGGCTGATCGACCTGCTCTCGGTGTTCGCCACCGTGTTCGGCTCGGCGACCAGCCTGGGCCTGGGCGCGATCCAGGTGGCGGGCGGCCTGGGCTACGTCACGGACATCCGGGCCACCGAGGGCGTCGAGCTGGTGGTGATCGCGGCGCTGGGCAGCGCGTTCGTGCTGTCGGCGATGTCGGGCGTGCACCGGGGCGTGAAGTGGCTGTCGACCACCAGCGTGGTGCTGGCCTGCGTGCTGATGCTGTTCGTGTTCCTGGTCGGCCCGACGGTCTTCGTGCTGGACGCGCTGCCCTCGACGGTCGGCGGCTACCTGTCCGACCTGGCGGTGCTGGCCACCCAGACCGGGGCGTTCACCGACGAGGACTGGCTGGGCTCCTGGACGATCTTCTACTGGGCGTGGTGGCTGTCCTGGGCGCCGTTCGTCGGGACCTTCATCGCCCGGATCTCCCGGGGCCGGACGGTCCGTCAGTTCCTGGTCGGCGTGCTGCTGGTGCCCAGCGGGGCGACCGCGGTGTGGTTCGTGGTGATGGGCAGCTCGGCGATCCGGCTGCAGTCCACCGGCGCGGCCGACCTGGTCGCCACCATCCCGCGCGGCGCGGACGCCGGGCTGTTCGAGATGCTGGAGGCGCTGCCGCTGGGCGCGGTGACCAGCGTGGTGGCGGTGCTGCTGGTGATGCTGTACTTCATCACCTCCGCCGACTCGGCCTCCCTGGTGCTGGGTTCGCTGTCCTCCGGCGGCGCCCTGCACCCGCGCACCTGGCTGGTGGTGGTGTGGGGCGTGCTGATGGCGGGCGTGGCCGCCGCGCTGCTGCTGGCGGGCGGGCTGACGGCGCTGCAGAACGCCACCATCCTGGTGGCGCTGCCGTTCGTGCTGGTCATGCTGGGGCTCTGCCTGGCCCTGGTGCGCGAGCTGCGCACCGACCCGGCGGCGGGCGCCCCGCGGTTCCGTCCGGTGCACGGCCTGCGCGACGCGGTCGGCGCGAGCGTCGGCGAGGAATACCCCGAGCGGTCTCGCCCGCAGGAGTGAACCCGCCTCCGGGCCGCCGCCCCCGCCGCGCCCCGGCACCCCGTGCGGCGCCTGGCCGCGGCGCCAACTCCCGGACCTTTACCAAGAGTTCGTAATGGCCACCACCGCCCGTCGGCGGTGGCACCCTGGTCCGCGTCGGACCCGGACCGGACGCCGGGCGCGGACGGCCGTCATCCGCCCGCGCCCGCCGCCGACCCTCCGGAGGTCCTTTCTCCCTCCGTCCCGAAAGCCGAAGCACCACCCGATGCCCCGCTCCCCGCGCCCGCTCTGCGTCCGCCTCGACCGCGCGCTGCGCCGCCGCCTGGCCGCCGCCACCCTCGCCGCCTGCCTGCTGGGCGGGCTGCTGCCCGGCACCGCGGGGGCGGTCCGGCACTGCCGGACCGGGCTGCCGCCCGGTGTGACGGTGCCGATGCTGATGCTGGTCGCGGCGATGTTCATCGGCGGGTTCGAGACCCGGGCGGCGGACGTCGGCCGGGCCCTGCTGCGGCCCGGCCTGCTGCTGGCGGGGCTGGGCGTGGCGCTGCTGCTGCGCACCCTGGTGCTGCTCGGCGCCGAACGGGCCGCCGCGGGCTGCTGGCCGGACGGCCGGGAGGCCCGCTGGCTGGTGGTCGGGCTGGCGCTGACGGCCGCCATGCCGGTCGCGGGGGCCGCCCAGACCTGGGGGGCCCGGGCCGGCGGCGACGCCCCGCTGGGCCTGGGCCTGGTGCTCGGCACCACCCTGCTCAGCCCGCTCACCACCCCGCTCGAACTCGCCCTCGCCGAGGGCCCGGAGGGCGACGGCCCCGGCCGCGTCCTGGACGCCCTGGCCCGCTCGGACGCCACCTGCCGCTTCATGGTGCTGTGGGTCGTCCTGCCGTGCGTGGCCGGGCTGCTGGCCCGCCGCGCCACCCGCCGGGCGCTGCGCGGCCGGCTGCGGGCCGCCCTGCTGCCCCGGCTGCGGCTGGCCGGGCTGCTCAACGCGCTCGCCCTGACCTACCTGAACGCGGCCGGGGTGGCCCGGCAGATCGCCCTGCGCCCCGAGCCCCGGCTGGTCGCGGCCGCGGCGGCCTGCGGGGTGCTGGTCTGCGCCGGGCCGTTCCTGGCCGCCTGGCTGGCCGTCCACCGCTCCCGCACCGCCCCGGCGGCCCGCACCACGCTCACCCTCGCCTCCGGCCTGAACAACACCAGCGCGGCGGCCGGGCTGGCCGGCGCCCAGTTCGGCGGGCACCCGGCCGTCCTGCTGCCGATCTTCTTCTACGGGGCGGCCCAGCAGGTGCTGGCCGCCCTGCTGCCCGGGCTGCTGCGCGCCTTCCCGATCAGCCGTTCGACCTGCGCGGATGCGGGAGCGGCGGTTCCGACGCCGAGAGCCCTTCCAGACTTCACCCGCGTTTCGTGACCGCGTAACACCCCGCTGCCAGGCTCGGCACCATGAACGCCCGTACCGTCCCGTCGGCCCAGGATCCGCGCTTCCCGCTGCCCCGCCGCCACCGCCGCCTGCTCGCCTGCGCCGCCGTCGCGGCCTCCGTCGCCCTGGGCTCGCTCGGCGTCGGCGCCACCGTGGAGACCGTCCGGCACCAGGACCCGACCACGCAGGCGGCCCCGGCCGGGCGCTGAGCCGAACGGGTGGTGGACCCCGGACGGCCGTCCGATACTGGGGCTGACCGGCCCGAAGGGAGTCCCGCCATGGAGACCGGCACCGTCAAGTGGTTCAACCCCGACCACGGCTACGGCTACATCACCCCCGACACCGGCGGCCCGGACGTCGCCGTCTACTACGACTCGGTCCTCGCCGACACCGACGCCCACCGCTACCTCCACCAGGGCCAGCGCGTCCGCTACGACGAGAAACTCGAGGAGTTCCGCCCCGTGGCCGAACACGTCACCCCCCTCACCCCCTGACCCGGACGCCCCTCACACCACCTGCCGATCCCGCCCCGTCGCCGGGCAGGAGTGACGCCCTCCCCACCGCCCACACTCACATACCGCCCCTTCACATCACACCACCTGCCGATCCCGCCCCCGCCCCGCCGCCGGAACGGTCGCCGGGCGGGAGTGGCGCCCGGTGCCCGTCGGGGGTTCGGGTTCGGCGCGCGGGGCGTAGCGGGCGGCGGGGGCGAGCAGCAGCCAGGTGCGGCCGGCCGGGGCGGCCAGGCCCATGCGGTGGAGCAGGTCGAGCGCGTCGCGGCGGAAGGCGGCGAGGTCGGCGAGGTAGCCCGCGTCCCAGCCGGCGCTCATCCCGTAGTCGTCGGTGATGTCGCCGAGGGTGCCGTCGATCAGCGCGTCGGGGACCAGGACGGCGGGCGGGGCGTTCTCGGCGGCAACCGGGCGGAGGTCCTCGACCAGGCGTTCGGCGAGCAGCAGGGCGGCCTGGGCGAGGGTGCCGGGGCCGGGGAGGGCGAGGTCGGTGAGTTCGTCGGCGGGGTCGAACAGGGCGACGCCCTCGGCCCGGATCTCGGCGGTGAGGCCGAGGAAGTCGGCGAACCGTTCCGTCTCGGCGGGGGCGGCGGCCAGCAGGTGGGCGCGTTCGGCGGGGGCGAGGTCGTCGTAGCGGACGACGGGGGTCTCGGCGAGCAGCCGGCGGACGGCGACCTGCGGTCCGGCGGCGGGCAGCGGGGGTGCGGTGAGCAGGTCGGCGGCGAGTTCGGCGGGCAGCCGCCACTCGTCGAGCAGGGCGCGGACGGGGGCGGGGGCGGGGCCGCCGGCCAGGGCGCGGGCGAGGGCGGCGTACCCGGCGGGGTCGAGGCCGGCCAGCGGGCGGCCGGGCAGCGGGGCCTTGTGCAGGCGGGCGTGGGCGGGGCCGAGGGTGAGGCGGTAGCCGAGCAGGGTGTGGAAGTGTTCGGCGAGCGGTTCGGCGTGACGCCGGATCAGGGCGAGTGCGGCGCCGTGCGGCCCGTCGGCGGTGACCAGCGGGTGGGCCATCAGCAGCCGGGCGGCGGTGCGCAGTTCGGTGGTGGCGGCGGGGTCGCCGGTGGCGGCGGGGCGTTCGGGTTTGCGGTGCCGGCCGCCGCCGGTGGGGCGGGTGCCGGCCTGGGCGGGTGCTTCGCGGCGTATCCGGCGGTAGCCGAGGGGGCGGAACAGCGGGGAGGTGCTGTGGTGGACGGTGGGGCCGTGCCACCAGCTGGTGCCGGGTGCGGGTTCGGCCTGCTGGGGTGCGCCGCCGAGGTGCCGGGCCCCGTAGGCGCCGAACACCCGGCTGGCCAGCAGGTCGGCCTCGGCGGGTTCGGCGGCGGCGAACCGGGCGGCCAACTCCTGGGCGGCGGCGGCCGGTTCGGCTGCTGACGGCCCGTCCGGCCGGCGGACCGACCGGGTCTGCGGGCGGCCGTCCGCGGGTGTGCCGGGGCGTGCCTGGGTGGCGAGCCGTCCTGCCCCGCCCGCGCGCCGCGTCCCCGTCCCGCCGGCCGCCGCGGCGGCGCCGGCGGCTGCTTCGTGCCGCTCCATGTCGGTGCCAAGCCTAGACGCCGGACCGACCGCTACGCGCCGGTAACAACCTCTTCCGCTGGTCGCCGCCGTCCCCTAGGGTTCCGGACATGCCACACCTGCCCGATGTCGTGCTCTGGTCGATACCGGCCTTCGTGCTGCTCACCGTCCTGGAGGTCGTCTCGTACCGGTTCCATCCGGACGAGGACGAGCAGGGCTACGCCGTGAAGGACACCGCGACGAGCCTGACCATGGGTCTGGGCTCGCTGCTGTTCGACGCGGGCTGGAAGATCCCGATCGTGGCGATCTACTCGTACCTCTACGAGTTGACGCCGCTGCGGGTGCCGGTGCTGTGGTGGACGGTGCCGCTGATGCTGCTCGCCCAGGACTTCTTCTACTACTGGTCGCACCGCGGCCACCACGTGATCCGGGTGCTGTGGGCCTGCCACGTGGTGCACCACTCCAGCCGGCACTACAACCTGTCGACCGCGCTGCGCCAGCCCTGGACCTCGGCCACCAGCTGGGTGTTCTTCGTGCCGATGGTGCTGGCGGGCGTGCACCCGGCGGCGCTGGCGTTCTGCTCCTCGGCGAACCTGGTGTACCAGTTCTGGATCCACACCGAGCGGATCGGCCGGCTCCCCCGCCCGGTCGAGTACGTCTTCAACACCCCCTCGCACCACCGGGTGCACCACGCCTCGCAGGGCGGCTACCTGGACCGCAACTTCGGCGGCATCCTGATCGTCTTCGACCGGCTGTTCGGCTCCTTCGCGGCGGAGGCCGAGCGCCCGGTGTACGGCCTGACCAAGAACATCGGCACCTTCAACCCGCTGCGGGTCGCCACCCACGAGTACGCCTCGATCGCCCGGGACGTCCGCGCCGCGACGTCCTGGGGCGACCGGCTGCGCCACCTGGCCAAGGGCCCGGGCTGGCAGCCCGCGCCGCGTACCGAGCCCACCGCCCCCGCCGCCGGACCGGAGAGTGCCGCCGCATGACCCCCGCCCGCACCCCGCGCACCGCGCGGGCCCTGCTGACCGCCTTCGCCGCCGTCTCGGTGGCGCACCTGCTGGCGATCGCCGTCCACCTGCCGCCCCTGCAGTACGCCACCAAGCCGCTGCTGATGCCGCTGCTGGCGGCCTGGGTGTGGGCGGCCGCGCGGCCCGGCACGCCGCGGCTGCTGGTGCCGGCGCTGCTGTTCGGCGCGGGCGGCGACATCCTGCTGGAGGTCGGCGGGACGGTGGCGTTCCTGGCCGGGATGGGCTCGTTCGCGGCCGGCCACGCCTGCTACGTGACGATGTTCGTCAAGCTGAGCACCGCCGCCGACCGCCGCCGGACCTCGCTGGTGGCGGGCTGCTACGCGGCGCTCTGGGCGGTGCTGGTCTTCCGGCTCTGGCCGGACCTGGACGCCGGGATGCGGATCCCGGTCGCGCTCTACAGCCTGCTGCTGACCGCCACCGCGGCGACCGCCGCCCGGATCAACCGGTGGGCCGGGCTGGGCGGGGCGCTGTTCCTGCTCTCCGACACCCTGATCGCCACCGACCTGGCGGGCTGGCGGCACCTGCCCGCGCACAGCTTCCTGATCATGCTGACGTACATCGCCGGCCAGTACCTGCTGACCGTCGGGACGCTGCGCCGCGCAGCCGCCTGAACGCGCGGGAAGGGCGGCACCCGTGACGGGTGCCGCCCTTCCTGCTGCCGCCGACCGCGGGGGACGCGCGGCCGGCCGGGTACGGCGGGCGCGTACCGGGGGCGGCTCAGGAGGCCCGGCCGGAGGCCGCGCCGCGGCGGCGCAGCAGCCAGAACCCGCCGATGCCGGCGGCGACCAGCCCGGCGCCGACGGCCAGCCGGGTGCCGTCCACGCCGACCGAGCCGCCCAGGCCGGTCTCCACCCCGCCGTGCGGGAGCCGGGCGCCCTCCCAGACGCCGGCCCCGGCGGCCGCGCCGCTGCTGGCGGTGGAGGCGGCCGCGATGGCGACCGCGCCGACGAAGCCGTCGCCGTTGGGGCACTTGCCGTCGATGCCCCAGGACGAGTCGGTGGTGGTGCGCTTGGCGGCGGCCGCGGCCATCTCCTGCTCGGAGATGACGGTGGCGCTGCCCGAGTACTTGCCGTCGGGGCCGACGCGGAGCGTGGTGGACCCGCCGGCGAAGGCCAGCGAGGTCGCGGTGACGGTCTTCTCCGTGCTGCTCGCGCACGTGACACTGACCGCGACCGACTGACCGGGCTGGGCCTGCGCGGGAGAGACCCAGGCGGGTTCGCTGCCCTTCGCGGACGCGGGGGCGGTGCCGGCCAGGCCGAGCAGGACGGTGGTGCCGAGCAGTGCGGCGGCGGCGGTGCGCGTCGGGCGCATGCCGTACCTCCAGGGGGTCGGGGTGGGGGCAGCGGACGGGTGACCGGTCCGCTACTCCTGGTTGCCGCCCACGCTAGGCAGTGCCGCCCGGCCCGGCGAACCCGTACGGCCGTTCGAGGCCGCCCGGGCCGGTCGGCGCGGCAGGCGCTCCGGGCCCGAACGACCTCGTGCCTGACGCGGCACTCGTGGGCGGCTACTCGTTGCGGGCGGTCTCCGGCCCGGTGATCCGGCGCAGCAGCGGCAGGGTCGCGCCGATGACCGCCAGTGCGGCGGTGAGCCCGGCGGCGACCGTCAGGTAGTAGGCCGCGCCGAGGGCGTGCAGCGTGTACTTGAGCTGCGAGCGCAGGAACAGGTCGGCGGCCAGCAGTCCGACGCCGATCGCCACCGCCGAGACCGCCAGCAGCGGGACGGCGGACTCCATCAGCACCACCCGGCGCAGCATCGACAGCGGCACCCCGGTCAGCCGCAGCAGGCTGAACGGCCGCTTGCGCTCGCCGAGCGCGGCGGCGGCGCTGACCGCCAGGCTGCAGCCCGCGATCGGGAAGGTCGCCAGGATCACCACGTTCGCCAGCTGCTGGTAGCCCTTCAGCTCGCTGCCGGACAGCTTCATCCCCTCCGCCAGGGTCAGCGCCTGCCGGGTCGCCGGGTAGGCGGCGTCCACCATGGTGCGGGCCCGCTCGACGGCGGCCTGCGAGCCGTCGGTGCCGACCACCACCTTCACCACCGGGAGCGCCGCGGCCTGCTCGGCGGTGTACGGGGCGGCGGGCCACGCGACGGCGGAGTAGTCGCGAAATCCGGCCCAGACGTACGCCACGTACGCGGTCGCCGCGCCGGGCGCGCAGTGGCCGAAGACCTGGACGGCCTCCAGTTGCCGGCAGTCCACCGTCTGGGCGGCCTCGGTCTCCCCGCCGGCGTCGATCGGCACCACCTTGCCGATCGGGTGCACCGGCAGCACGCCGCGCACGCCCGGGACCGCGAGCAGGGCGTCGAGCAGTTCGGGCGGCACGGGCCGGCCGGTGCTCTTGACCTGCCCGTCCGGGGTGTAGCCGCCGCCGAGGTCGTTGACCAGCACGTTGTCGTACTGCCGGCCGCCCTCGGGGCGTCCGCGTTCGGCGGTCATCGTGGTGATGATCCCGACCGTCGCGGTCATCACCAGCAGGGCCAGCACCAGGCCGCTGACGGCGCGGAACCCGGCGGTCGGGTTGTCGGCGAGCCGGCGCACCGCGAGCAGGGTGGCCGGGCGCTGGGTGCGCCGGGCCAGCAGGGCGGCCACCTGTCCGGTCAGCCAGGGGCCGGAGAGCACCAGGCCCAGCATGATCAGGCCGAACGCGGAGAGGTAGCCGCGGGTCTGGCCCTCGACCGAGG
Source organism: Kitasatospora sp. YST-16 (assembly GCF_026802215.1). NCBI lineage: Bacteria > Bacillati > Actinomycetota > Actinomycetes > Kitasatosporales > Streptomycetaceae > Kitasatospora > Kitasatospora sp. YST-16. Next base: position 6,497,035 of record NZ_CP113837.1, on the reverse strand, counting down.
ACGGGTGCCAGACCAGGAAGGCCGCCAGTTCGACCAGTCCGGCCAGCAGCGGCAGCACCCGCCAGGGGCGGGGCGGCTTCGGGGTGACCCGGCGGCTGACCCCGAGCGGGGAGATCCGCACCCGGCGCAGCGCGATCCGGGCGGCCGCGGCCGCGGCCAGCGGGACGCCCAGGGCGACGGCGGCGACCTGCGGCGGCGTCAGGGTGAGGTCGGAGGTGAAGAACCGGTCGCCGGTCAGCGACATCCCGGCGACCTGGCCGCGCACCGCGAGGAAGGGCAGGAAGCCGAGCAGCATGCCGACGGCGGCCGCGGCGGTGGCCTCGACGGCGGAGACCACCGAGACCTGCCGGGGCGTCGCGCCGACCAGCCGCATCGCGGCGAAGCGGCGTTCGCGCTGGGTGGCGGTCAGCCGGGTCGCGGTGCCGATCAGGATCAGCACCGGGAAGACCAGCGCGCCGGTGGCGACGGTGAGGATCAGCGCGGTGCCGTTGGACTTGATGCCGACCACGCAGTCGTCGCACCGGTCGGGCGAGGTGGCGGCGATCCGGTCGACCAGGGCGGCGTCCGGGAGTTCGCGCAGCGCCTGCGGGGTCCGGCCGACCAGGGCGACCAGGCTGTCGGGGGCGGGCAGCGCGTCCTTGCCGAGGATGCCGATCCGGTGGCCGCCGAAGCGGTCGCCGAGCTGTTCGGAGGGCGTGGCGTCGACCAGCCGGGCCAGGGCGGGCGACAGGTAGTACTCGCCGTCGGCGGGCATCCGGTCCACGCCGGGCGCGAGCGCGGCGGCGGTGCCGGTGAGGGCGACGTCGACCCGGCCGATCTCCCGGCCCTGGAAGGTGTCGCGCCGGGTCAGCCACCACATCGGGGCCTTCCCGTCCGCGCCCGCCCCCGCCGCCGCCTCCCGATCGGCGGGGGAACCGGCAGCGGCCCGGCCGTCGGCCGTGAAGCCGGTGTTGAACCAGGCGTAGCGGTCGTTCTGGGCGTGCACGGCGTTGACGGCCGCGAGGGTGGTGAGCAGCAGTCCGACGCCGATGGCGACGGCGGCGGCGGTGACCAGCAGGCGCAGCAGTGCTTCGCGGCCGCCGCTGACGGCGAGGCGCAGGCCGAGGCGGATCATCCGGCGGCCCGTCCGCTCAGCGAGGTGGCGCGGCCGTCGCGGACGATGGCCTCGCGGTCGGCGTAGGCGGCGATCCGGGCCTCGTGGGTGACCAGGACGACGGTGGTGCCCTGGGCGCGCGCGGAGTCGACCAGCAGGTCCATCACGTGCTCGCCGGTGAGCGAGTCGAGCGCGCCGGTGGGTTCGTCGGCGAACAGCACGCGCGGCTCGGCGACCAGGCCGCGGGCCAGCGCGACGCGCTGGGCCTGGCCGCCGGAGAGCTCGCCGGAGCGGCGGCCCTCCAGCCCGTCCAGGCCGAGCCGGGGGAACCAGCCGCGGGCCCGGGCCAGGGCGTCGGCGCGCTTGGCGCCGCCGAGCAGCAGCGGCAGGGCGACGTTCTCCTCGGCGGTCAACTCCGGTACCAGCTGGCCGAACTGGAAGACGAAGCCGAAGCTGTCGCGGCGCAGCGCGCTGCGCTCCTGCTCGCCGAGGCCGTCGATCCGGCGGCCGTCGAAGTGGATCTCGCCGCCGTCGGGGGCGAGGATGCCGGCCAGGCAGTGCAGCAGGGTGGACTTGCCGGAGCCGGAGGGGCCCATCACGGCGAGGATCTCGCCGGGGTCGACGGCGAGGTCGGCGCCGCGCAGGGCCGGGGTCTCGCCGAAGGAGAGGGTGACGGCGCGGGCTTCGATCAGGGGTGCGGTCATCGGGAGTTCACCTCTGCGGCGAGGGCGTCGAGCCGGGCGGCGGTCAGGTCGATCCAGCGCAGGTCGGACTCCAGGTGGAACAGGCCGTGGTCGGCGAGCAGGGCGTCGACCAGGCTGCCGGAGCGCTTGACCTCGGTGAGTTCGCGCATCCGCCGCAGGTGGGCGGCGCGCTGGGTGTCGAGGTAGTGCTCGGCGTCGCGGCCGAGCATCAGGGCGAGCACGACCTTGCTGAACAGCACGGTCTGCAGGTGGGGTTCGGCGGCGACCGGTTCGCGCAGCCAGTCCTCGAACTCGGTGGCCCCCGCTTCGGTGATCACGTACCGCTTGCGGTCCGGCCCGTCGCCGGCCTCGGGGTCGCCGACCACCACCTTCCCGTCCCGGGCCAGGCGCCCGAGGGTCGCGTAGACCTGTCCGAAGGGCAGCGGCTTCCCGCGTCCGAAGAAGGCGTCGTAGTCGCGCTTGAGGTCGTAGCCGTGGCTGGGCTCGCGTTCGAGGAGCCCGAGCAGGGTGAGGGGAACGCTCATGATCGGATCGTACGCCGGGCGTACACTCCACGTCTATACACTCGGAGAATACTCGGGCAGAAAAGCCCCTGACCTGCGAATTCTCCAGGGGGGGTGGGGCGGGCCGCCGGGTGGCCCGCCCCTGACGGGACCTCAGAGGTCGAGGTCGACCACCACCGGGGCGTGGTCCGAGGTGCCCTTGCCCTTGCGGGCCTCGCGGTCGACGTAGGTGTCGGTGACGGCGTCCGCGAAGGGCTTGTTGGCGTACGTCAGGTCGATCCGCATGCCGCGGTTCTTCGGGAAGGCCAGCGCCCGGTAGTCCCAGAAGGTGTAGGGGCGGTCGTACTTGAGGGCGCGCGGGACGACGTCCTGCAGGCCCGCCTCCTGGAGGGCGGCGAGGGTGTCGCGCTCGGGGGCGGTGACGTGGGTGAGGCCCTCGAAGGCGGCGAGGTCGTAGACGTCCTCGTCGGTGGGGGCGACGTTGAAGTCGCCGAGCACCGCGAACGGGCGCTCCCCCGCCGCGTCCTGCCGGACGGCGTCGCGCAGCGCGGCCATCCACTCCAGCTTGTAGCGGTAGTGCGCGTGGCCGACCTCGCGGCCGTTGGGCACGTACACCGACCAGACCCGGACCGGGCCGCAGGTCGCGGCGACGGCGCGCGGCTCGACCACCGGCAGCAGCGCGTCCTCGGCGAGGTAGCTGGGCTGGCCGGGCAGGTCGCGGACCACGTCCTCCAGGCCGATCCTCGACAGCAGGGCCACGCCGTTCCACCGGCCGTCGCCGTGCGCGGCGGAGGCGTAGCCCAGCTCGGCGACCGCCTCGGCGGGGAACGCGTCGGCGGCGCACTTGAGCTCCTGCAGGCACAGCACGTCCGGCTGGGCGGACTCCAGCCACTCCAGCAGCTTGGGCAGCCGGGCGGTGACGGAGTTGATGTTCCAGGTGGCGATGCGGACGGTCACGGCGGCCTTCCCTCGGCGGTGCGGACGGACGGGGCCCCGGCGCGGGCCGGGCACCCCGTCCGAACATACCGTCCGGCGCCGACAGCGCCCGGCAGCTGACGGCGGCTCAGTCTCGTCCGGCGGGGACGACCACCCCGGCCGCTCCGCCGCCGCGCCGGACCGGTTCGGCGGCGGCCAGCCAGCGGCCGTCCGGGAGCCGCTCGACGCCGGTGGCCGCGCCGATCTCCGGGGTCGCGGTGAAGACGTGGCCGAGCGCCCGGAGCCGCGCCGCCTCGGGCGAGGCCAGGAAGGCCGGTTCGGCCTGGGTGGCGGCGGTGTTGCGCTGGCTGGCCCGGGGCGCGGCGATGGCCTGTTCCAGCGTCAGGCCCCGGTCGACCCGGCCGGTCAGCACCTGCAGCACGGTGGTGATGATGGTGGCGCCGCCGGGCGAGCCGAGCGCCAGGTAGGGCCGGCCGTCCTTGAGCACGATCGTCGGCGAGATCGAGGAGCGCGGCCGCTTCGCCGGGCCGGGCAGGTTCGGGTCGGGGACGCCGGGGGTGAGCGGCGCGAAGTCGAAGTCGGTGAGCTCGTTGTTGAGCAGGAAGCCGCGGCCGGGAACGGTGATGCCGCTGCCGCCGGTCTGCTCGATGGTCAGCGTGTAGGCGACCACGTTGCCCCAGCGGTCGGCGACGGTCAGGTGGGTGGTGCTCTGCCCCTCGTACGGCTCGGCGACGGCCGGGCCCGCGGCGGTGCAGGGCGCCGGGTGGTACGGGTCGCCGGGGGCGAGCGGGCTGGTCAGGGCGTGGTCCGGGTCGATGAGGCAGGCCCGGGCCTTGGCGTAGGCGGGGTCGAGCAGTCGGCGGGTCGGCACCTGGACGGCGCCCGGGTCGCCGACCCAGCGGTTGCGGTCGGCGAAGGCGATCCGGCTGGCCTCCAGGTACTGGTGGTCGTAGGCGGCCGGGTCGGTGAGCCCCGCGGCGCCGTTGGCGGCCAGGACGTTCAGCGCCTCGCCGACGGTGGTCCCGCCGGAGGAGGACGGCGCGATGCCGTACACGTCCAGGCCGCGGTAGTTCACGTGGGTCGGGTCCTGGGCGCGGACCCGGTAGGCGGCCAGGTCGGCGGCGTCGACCTTCCCCGGGCGGGCGGTGCGGCCGGAGGCCGGGTCGACCGGCGGGTGCTGGAGGGTGCGGACGATGTCGGCGCCGATCGGGCCCCGGTACAGCGCGTCGGTGCCGCGGCGGCCCAGCTCCCGGTAGGTGGCGGCCAGGTCGGGGTTGCGCAGGGTCGAGCCGACGGCGGGCAGTCGGCCGTTCGGCAGGAACAGCGCGCGGGTGGCCGGGAAGTCCTGGAACCGGGCCCGGTTGGCGGCGGTCTGGTCCTGGAAGGTCTGGTCGACGGTGAAGCCGCGGTCGGCGATCCGCTCGGCCGGCTTGAGCACGTCCGCCAGGCTGCGGCTGCCCCAGCGGCGCAGCGCCTGCTCCCAGGTCGCGGCGGTGCCGGGCACGCCGACGGACAGGCCGCTGGTGACGGCGTCGTCGAAGGCCAGCGGCTTGCCGCCCTCCAGGAACAGCGAGCTGTCCGCGCCGCGCGAGGCGGTCTCCCGCCCGTCCAGGGTCTCGACCCGGCCGGTGCGGGCGTCGTAGTGGACGAAGTACCCGCCGCCGCCGATGCCCGCCGAGTAGGGCTCGGTGACGCCCAGCGCGGCGGCGGTGGCCACCGCGGCGTCCACCGCGTTGCCGCCGCGCCGCAGCACCTCCAGCCCGGCGGCGGTCGCGTCGGCGTCCACGCTGGCCACCGCCCCGCCCCACCCGGTGGCCACCGGCTGCTTGCCCGGCGGAGCCTGCCCGGCCTGTGCGGGCGCGGTACCCGCCAGCAGGCCCGCGGCGGTGACGAGCGCGAAGGCGGGGACGAAACGGGCGAGCACTCCCATGTGCGACCTCCCGGGGGACGGCATCGGTCCCCCGTTGTCCCACACCCGCCGTGCACCGGACAACCCGCTGTTCGGCCAACCGGAGCCGTTTCACCAAGAGTTGACACCACGTCAACACGACCCCGGCCGGACGGAGCGCAGCGAAAGGGGCGACCTGTGGAAGCAACGGAGCCCGGGCGGCCACCAGGCGGACCGCCACCGCCGGAGGCCACCGGGCCGGGAACAGGAGCCGACCCGGCGGCCGCCGGCGGCGCGAGAGCGAGCAGGAAGCCCACAGAGCCCCGCGCAGCGGACACAGCACCGCCCAGCGGCACAGCACCGCCCAGCGGCACAGCACCGCCCAGCGGCACAGCACCGCCCAGCGGCACAGCACCGCCCAGCGGCACAGCACCGCCCAGCGGCACAGCACCGCGCAGCGGGCAAAGCCCCGCGCAGCGGGCGGGGCGCCATGGCCCCGTGGCCGCTGTGGCGGCGGGGGCGGCCGGGGTGCGGCGGGGTCAGGGGGTGACGCGGTGGCGTTTGACGGTGCGGAAGCGGCGGGCGACCTGGCGGGCCAGGTCGGCGGCGCCGACCAGGCCCGCCTCGTTGCCGAGGGCGGCGTGCACGATCTCGGCCTCGGGGCGGAAGCCGCGGCCGGTGAGGGTGCGGCGGAAGGCGTCGCGGGCGGGGGCGAGCAGCAGGTCGCCGGCCTCACTGACGCCGCCGCCGACGACGAAGCGGCCGGGGTCGAGCGCGGCGGCCAGGTTGGCGATGCCGACGCCGAGCCAGCGGCCGACCTCGTAGAGGAGTTCGACGGCGACGGCGTCGCCGTCCCGGGCGGCCTCGGTGACCAGCGGGCCGGTGATGCCCAGCGGGGTGCCGCCGGCCCGGGCGAGCAGCGGCTGGACGACCGGGGACTCCTCGGCGGCGAGTTCGCGGGCCTCGCGGACCAGCGCGTTGCCGGAGGAGTACTGCTCCCAGCAGCCGCGGTTGCCGCACGGGCAGCGGTGGCCGCCGGGCACCACCTGCATGTGGCCGAACTCGCCCGCCAGGCCGTGCTTGCCCCGGTCGACCCGGCCGTCGCGGACCACGGCGCCGCCGATCCCGGTGCCGAGGGTGATCATCACCATGTGGTCCTCGTCCCGGCCGGCGCCGAAGCGCCACTCGGCCCAGGCGGCGGCGTTGGCGTCGTTCTCCACCACCACCGGGAAGCGCAGCCGGGAGCTGAGCGCCTGCTGCAGGGGCTCGCCGCGCCAGTTCAGGTGCGGGGCGAACAGCACGGTGGAGCGCTCGGCGTCGACCCAGCCGGCCGCGCCGACGCCGACCGCGTGCACGTCGTGCTTGTCGGCGAGTTGGAGGACCAGGTCGACGATGACGTCCTCGACCACCTTGGGGCTCTTGCTCTTGTCGGGGGTCTCGGTGCGCAGCCGGTCCACGACGTTGCCCTCGCCGTCGACGACGCCCGCGACCACTTTGGTGCCGCCGATGTCCACGCCGACGGTGGGGAGCCGGAGCAGCCCGGCGGGCAGGGTGCGGCGGCGGCGTTCGGCGCGGGGGCCGAGGCCCAGCAGGTTGGGCAGGACGGGGCGGGCGGGGCCGTTGGCGCGGGTCACGGAACGAATGCTCCTTGATTGGGTAAAGGTTGCGGTCCGGTGGCGGAGGGCTGTGGACGAACTGGCAGACTGAGCGCAGAACGCACAGCGGATTCTCACGAAAACGTGATGTTCCTCTCAGGTTTTCGCGAGTGTCGACAGCAACTGATCGCGTGTATGACGCAGTCTGACAAGTGTGATGCGTGAACCGGGGGACCGTGCCCCGGACGGCCGGACGACCCGATTCGAGAGACCCCGATGCAGCTGACAGGCACCCCGTTCCTCCTCCTCACGATCGTGCTGGTGCCGATCTCGATCGCGGTGGCCCTGCTGCTGTGGGGCCGGGTGCGGGGTCCGCGGCCCGTTCAGGCGCTGTCCAGGATCGTGATGCTGCTCTTCTGCCAGCTCACCGCCGTCATGATGGTCTTCGTCATGGTCAACAACGCCAACCTGATCTACGGCAGCTGGGACGACCTGCTGGGCACCGGCAACCACGTCCGCGCGGTGCCGAACGTGCAGGCGCAGGCCGACGGCGGGGCGGCGGGCACGCCGGGCAACGACGCCCAGCGGCCCAAGGTGATCCAGCAGTTCAAGCCGGTCGGCGACCCGAAGGTGCCGAACGACGTGCAGACCACCGACCTCAAGGGCCAGGTGTCCGGCGTGGACGGCGAGGTGCTGGTCTGGCTGCCGCCGCAGTACAACGACCCGGCGTACAAGGACAAGACCTTCCCGGTGGTGGAGCTGCTGCCGGGCTGGCCGGGCTCCTCGAAGACCTGGTTCGGCACCCTGAAGGTCTCCGAGCAGCTGAAGCCGATGATGCAGAGCGGGCAGGTCTCCCCGTTCATCCTGATCTCGCCGCGCACCAACCTGCTGGGCGACAACACCGACACCGGCTGCGCGGACGTCCCCGGCAAGGTCAACGCGGACACCTGGCTGTCGCGGGACGTGCCGCAGATGGTGCTGGACAACTTCCGCGTCGACCCGGCCGCCGACCGCTGGGCGGTGGCCGGCTACTCGGCGGGCGCGCACTGCGCGGCCAAGCTCGCCCTGGAGCACCCGGACCGCTACCGGGCCGGGGTCAGCCTGTCCGGGTACAACGACCCGGGCATCGAGGACAAGTCGCTGACCGCCAAGGACCCGCACCTGCGCGAGGTCTCCAACCCGCTGAACATCCTGAAGTCCGCCAAGACCCCGCCGAAGACCGCGCTGTACGTCAGCGGCAACAAGGGCGACGGCCTGGAGGCGGGCGAGGCGCTGAAGGCGGCCGCCAAGGCCCCGACCACGGTGACCGTGCAGGAGACCACCGGCGCGCACAGCAGCGACGTCTGGAAGCCGATGGTCCCGGGCGTGTTCACCTGGCTGACCTCGATCATCCCGGCCGCCGGGCACTGACCGCGGACGCGACGAGGGGGTGCGGGCCCGGAGCCCGCACCCCCTCGTCGCGTCCTGACGGGCGGTCAGGACTTCGGCAGCGTGTTGACGTAGCCGGTGCCCGCGGCGTAGAAGCCGTCGACGGTCTTCTGCACGTCGGCCTGCGAGACGGCCTGGTCGGCCTTGTAGTAGAACCAGTTGACCTTCATGTCCCAGCTGCGCTGCCCGGCGATCGAGGGCATCAGGTCGATGAACCAGTTGCTGAAGTGGATGTCCATCTTCTCGCGCGGCACGTACTTGCCGGTGCTGGTGAACAGGTCCTTGCCGTCCAGCGAGTAGGTGACCTTGCCGTCCATCGCGGTGATCATCATCAGGTGCCAGCCGCCGAGGTTCTTCTTCAGCGCGTGGGTGACCCGGTCCGGCGGGTCGGACTTGAACCAGCTGGTGGTGTCCAGCTGCGGGCCCACCGAGCCCCAGCCGCCGTTGGGCATGTACTCGTAGTCGAGTTCGCTGTAGTTCGCCGAGGAGTCCTCGGGGGAGATCGGGAAGAAGGTCTGCACGACGTGGTCGCCGGTGCGGCCGGCGGCGGGCTTGTCGGCGAGGTAGACCCGGGCCGCGAAGGTGCCGTTGAGCAGGTTGGCGCCGGTGCTGTGCACCTCGACCTGCTTGGTGCCCTGCTTGGTGCCGTCGGTGGACGAGCTCAGCTTGAGCACCCGGCCGCCCTGGGCGTCGGCGTCCTCGGGGAAGGCGGCGCCGGCGGTGGACCAGCTGTCCTTGATGCCCGGACCGCCCGCACCGTCCCGGACCGCCCAGCCGTGGGCGGCCAGTTCGGGGTCGTCGGCGCCGGTGTAGTGGAAGGTGTCGAACATCGTGCCGGGCGGGCCGGTCGGCGTCGGGGACGGCGACGCGGCGGCGCCGGAGGCGGACTTCCCGTCCGCGGCGGCCCGGGAGCCGCCGGGGGCCGGGCTGCTGGAGCAGGCGGCGAGCACGCACACCAGGGCCGGCAGCGCGAGCACCCTCCACGCGCGGGAACGGGGGACGCGGCGGGGCTGGCTCACACGGGCTCCTTGGGCGTGGCGGCGGGCCGGTGGCGGAACGTCCGGGGCGCCCGCTGCGCGGGGGGCCGGACGACCGATCGTACGAAGCGGTCATCTTAACGGGGGGGCGCAAGGGCGCCTCCCCGGGCGGGGGCCCGGTCCTGACGGACATGAGCCAAGGTCACCGCTCCGTACACGCTTGTGCACGGCGCCAGTGCAACGGTCATCTCGATCCGATTACAACACCGCGCCAGATCGCACCAAACCAGGACATCGGTTCCCATTCCGTTCGGACCGGTGGACTAGCGTTCGGCCTACGCTCCCGCGTCCCCCGTAACCCTGCACTGAAAGGGGCCCCGCAAGGTGCGCCCTGCCACGACCCCTCCCCCCGGACCCGGACCGGCGTACCCGGCGGAGCCCGCCGTGCCCGACGACCGGTTCCGGGACTTCCCGGACCTCCGGGAGTTCCAGGAGGCCGGGGAGCCCGAGGAGTTGGCCCCCGAGCCGGTGTTCGTCGACCAGTCCGGCCTGCGCGGCCGGCTGCTGCGCGGACTGGGCTGGCCGGTCTCGCTGGTGGGCGCGGTCCTGGCGGTCGCCATGGGCGGCAGCCTGATCGGCATGCAGGCCGACGCCCCGCCGCTGGTGGTCCCCCCGCAGCCCGCCCAGTCGCCGGCCGCGCAGGCCCCGGTGTCGCCCTCCCCCGCCGCGTCGCCGACGGCCGCCGAGTCGCCCTCGCCCTCGCCCTCGGCGACCTCTTCCCGGACGGCCGTGCGCCCCAGCGGCACCCCGTCGAAACCGACCGGCACCAAGGCCACCGGTACCAGGACCACCGGCGCGAAGTCCACCGCCGGGCAGCCCGGGTCGACGCCGACCGGCACGTCGCCCAAGCAGCCCTGACCGTCCGCACCGCCCATCTCCAGGAGCGCCCTTGTCCCGCCACCAGCGCCGCCGGCAGTCCCTGCTCAGGCCGCGCCGACTGGCCGCGCCGCCGCTGCGGTTCTTCATGCCGCTGTCCCTGCTGGCGTGCCTGCTCGTGCTCCTCGTGCTGCGCGGCCTGGCCACCAACGAGGTGTTCCACGACACCCGGATCGCGCAGTCCGTCGACAAGACCACCGTGCCCGAGGACCTGCTCAAGGGCGGCCCGGTGATCGACGCGCGCGACAAGAAGGCGGAGCCGGTCAGCTACCGGATCCCGGACAGGACCGTCGTGCTGAGCTTCGACGACGGCCCCTCCCCGGAGTGGACCCCGAAGATCCTCAAGGTGCTGGAGGACCACCAGGTCCGGGCCGACTTCTTCGTCACCGGCTCGATGACCACCCGCAACCCCGAGCTGATCCGGAAGATCGTCGCGGACGGCCACGAGATCGGCCTGCACACCTTCACCCACCCCGACCTGGCCTACCAGTCGCACGCCCGGATCAGCTGGGAGCTGGCCCAGACCCAGCTCGCGCTGGCCGGCGTCGCGGGCGTGCACAGCTCGCTGTTCCGGCCGCCGTACTCCTCCGACGCCTCCGCGATGGACGACTGGAACTACCCGGTCATCAAGTACGTGGGCGCGCACGGCTACCTGACGGCGTTCATCGACCGCGACACCGACGACTGGAAGCGCCCCGGCGTCGAGGAGATCGTCAAGGCGGCGATGCCCGCCAAGCCCGGCGCGGGCGAGCTGATCCTGCTGCACGACGCGGGCGGCGACCGCTCGGAGACCGTCGAGGCGCTCGAACAGATCATCGTCAAGCTGCAGGGCGAGGGCTACCGGTTCACCACCATCTCCGACGCGCTCGGCGCGCCCAGCGCCATGGTGCCGGTGCACGGCTACCAGCTGTGGGCGGGCAAGGTGTTCATCTGGGCCAGCAAGGTCGCCGTGGTCACCCTGCCGGTGCTGGTCGCCCTGCTGGCGCTGGTCGGCTTCCTCAACTTCGGCCGGTTCGCGCTGATGGTCGTCCTGGCGCCGGTGCACGCCCGCCGCTCCAGGAGGCAGGGCGCCTGGGGCGACCCGGTCACCGAGCCGGTCACCGTGCTGGTCCCGGCCTACAACGAGCGCGAGTGCATCGCCAACACCCTCAACTCGCTGGCCGCGAGCGACTACCCGATCGAAGTGATCGTCATCGACGACGGCTCCACGGACGGCACCGCGGACATCGTCGAGGAGATGGACCTGCCGTTCGTCCGGCTGATCCGCAAGGTCAACGGCGGCAAGCCGAGCGCGCTGAACGCCGGCGTCGCGGCCGCCGCCCACGACATCGTGGTGATGATGGACGGCGACACCGTCTTCGAGCCGTCCACCGTGCGCGAGCTGGTGCAGCCCTTCGCCGACCCGAAGATCGGCGCGGTCGCGGGCAACGCCAAGGTCGGCAACCGGGACAGCCTGATCGGCGCCTGGCAGCACATCGAGTACGTGCTGGGCCACAACCTGGACCGCCGGATGTACGACGTGCTCAACGTCATCCCGACCATCCCCGGCGCGGTCGGCGCCTTCCGCCGGGAGGCGCTGCGCGAGGTCGGCGGGATGAGCGACGACACCCTCGCCGAGGACACCGACATCACCATGGCGGTGCTCAGCGCGGGCTGGCGGATCGTCTACGCCGAGCGCGCCCGCGCCTGGACCGAGGCGCCCGCCAGCCTCCAGCAGCTGTGGTCGCAGCGCTACCGCTGGAGCTACGGCTCCATGCAGGCGATGTGGAAGCACCGCCGGGCGGTGACCGCCCGCGGCCCGGCCGGCCGGTTCGGCCGGATCGGCCTGCCGCTGGTGGTGATGTTCGGCGTGGTCGCCCCGCTGCTGGCCCCGCTGGTCGACCTGTTCCTGCTGTACGGGGTGCTGTTCGGCGACACCCCGATCACCCTGGCCAGCTGGGGCGGCTTCATCCTGCTCCAGTCGGTGCTGTCCTGGTACGCCTTCCGGCTCGACCGGGAGAAGCCCTGGCACCTGATCAGCCTGCCGCTGCAGCAGGTGGTCTACCGGCAGTTGATGTACATCGTCCTGTTGCAGTCCACGATCACCGCGTTCACCGGTGGCCGGCTGCGCTGGCAGAAGCTCCGGCGCACCGGCGAGGTCGCCGCCGCACCGGTGGAGGGCTGACATGACTTCACCCGCCGGGCGGCGCGGGGTCCACCAGGACACCGTCCCGCTGCGCATCCCCGCCGGCTTCGGACGCGACTTCGGGCGCGACGAGGACACCCCCGGGCACCCCGGGGGCGCCTTCGGGCGCCACGAGGACACCATGGCGCTGCGCATCCCCGAGCAGATGCGCCGCCAGCTGGAGGAGGCCGCCGAACCCGTGCCGCCGGTCCGCAAGGGCGGCCGGGACCGCTACCTGGACCTGCTGCGCGCGCTGGCGCTGGTCCGGGTGGTGCTCTACCACAACTTCGGCTGGTTCTGGCTGCCGCTGCTGTTCCCGTCGATGGGCGTGATGTTCGCGCTGGCGGGCTCGCTGATGGCCCGTTCGCTGGGCCGCCCCGCGCTCGGCGTGGTCCGCGGCCGGCTGCGCCGCCTGCTGCCGCCGATGTGGCTGTTCGGCGGCATCGTGGTGGCCCTCCAGGTGGTCGACGGCGGCGGCCCCGGCGCCGACGGCCACCCCGCCTGGTGGTGGGCCAAGCTGTCGTTCTGGCTGCTGCCGCTGAGCACGCCCCCGTACGCCGAGGACGGGCTGCACGGCCTGGGCGGCCACGTCGAGTCCGGCTGGGCGACCCAGCTGGTGGTGCCGCTGTGGTACCTGCGGGCCTACCTCTGGTACGTGCTGCTCTCGCCGCTGCTGCTGCGGATGCTGCGCCGCTTCCCGGTGGCCACGCTGTGCTTCCCGCTGGCGATGGTGATCGTGATGAACGGGTTCTTCGCCGACCAGGAGTTCGTCTACCACCGGGTCTGGGAGACCGCCAACGACTTCGCGACCTTCGGCTCCTGCTGGATCCTCGGCATGGCCCACCAGGAGGGGCTGCTGAAGAAGCTCCCGCAGTACGTCCTGCCGTCGATCGCGCCGCTGGTGATGGTCGCCGGGTTCTGGTACCTGCAGACCCGGCCGGTCGACCCGACCCAGCCCACCGACATCGAGGCGTGGCCGATCGCCCAGGCGGTGTGGTCGCTCGGCTTCGTGGCCCTGCTGCTGCACGTCAGCCCGTCCTGGGAGCGCTGGCCCGCCCCGCTGGAGCGCTGGAACGGCCTGGTCAGCCTGCTCAACTCGCGCGCCGTCAGCGTCTACCTGTGGCACGTGACCGCGCTGGTGGCCGCCGTCCCGGTGATCGACCGGCTGTGGGACGTCGACTTCTTCTACCAGCACCTGCGCTGGCTGCTCACCAGCCAGTGGTTCACCCTGCTGATCGGCCTGCCGCTGCTGCTCCTGCTGGTGCTGGCCTTCGGCTGGGTCGAGGACGTGGCCGCCAAGCGCTCGCCGCGGCTGCTGCCCTACCCGCGCCGCCCGCGCGGCAAGCGCCGGGTCGCCGCCTGACCCGCCCGCACCCGCCCGCAGGGGCCCGGCCGCCCGGCCGGGCCCTGCGGCGTTCCCGGGCTAGGCGAGCTCCAGGGCCAGGTAGAAGTCGACCCGGTCCTCCAGCCGGGACAGGTCGCGGCCGGTGAGCTCCTCGATCCGGCCGATCCGGTAGCGCAGCGTGTTGACGTGGACGTGCAGCTGGGCGGCACAGCGGGTCCAGGAGCCGTCGGAGCGCAGGAAGGCCTCCAGGGTGCGGACCAGGTCGGCCTGGTGCTCCAGGTCGTAGGCGATGACCTTGTCCAGCAGGCGGCTGCGGAAGGCGCGGCGGACCTCGTCGGGGACGGCGGCCAGCAGCAGGACGTGCGAGGCGAGCTCCTCGGGGCCGGCGACGCAGATCCGGCCGACCCGGGCGGCGGCGATCCGGCGGGCGTGCCGGGCCTCTTCGAGGGCGCCGCGCAGGCCGCCGGACTCGGCGGCGGGGGCGCAGACGCCGACGGTGATCCGGCCCTCGGAGCCGAGGCCGGCCTCCAGCGGGGCGAGCAGGGCGCGGACCGCGTCGGCGGGGACCGCGGTGTCCAGGGCGGGCAGCACGACGACGGCGCCGGTGGGTCCGAGGGCGGCGACCAGGGCCCGGTCGGTGGCGGCGGCCAGCGCCTCCTCGAGGACCGGGCGCAGCGCGCCGTCGGGCAGGCCGGTGGCGTCGGCGGAGAGCACCAGCCACTGGGGCTGGTCGCCGGAGGTCTCGGTGGAGCCCTCGTAGCGGGCGGCCATGGTGGTGGACGCCTGGAGGGCGCGGCCGATCTCGGCGGGGTCGGCGTCGCGCTGGAGCAGGGCGAGGACCTCGTCGGCGATCCGGCGGCGCAGCCGGCGGCCCTCGTCGCGGCGGGTGCGTTCGGCGGCGACCAGGCGGGCCAGGTTCTCGGCGAGCTGCTGGCGCTTGGGGGTCCACTCGGTGACGTCGCCGGCGACGGCGAGGATCCAGTCGGCGAGCGGGGCCTCGTCGGCGGGGTCGGCGGCGGCGGGCAGCAGCGAGTAGGTGCCGGTGGCGAGGCGGACCCGGTGCGGGGGGCGGCGGCGCTGGCGCTGGGCGGCGAGGTGGGCGCGGACGAGCTGGTCGCGGTCGGCGGGCGGCAGGTGGTCGGCGGGTCCGGCGACGACGCGTCCGGTGGGGGTGAGGACCCAGCAGTCGAGGTCGAGGTCGCCGCCGAGCAGGTCGAGGACGGCGTCCAGGCCGCCGGCGCCGGCGGCGGAGACCAGCAGGCGGTGCCGGTCGACCAGGGCGGCGAGGTCGGCGGCCCGGTCGGCGGAGACCTGGCGGCCGACGTACTCGGTGACGGCGCCGAAGGCGACGTCGTCGGGGACGGCGAGCAGCGGCAGGCGGTGGCGGCGGCAGGCGGCGGCGAGGTCGTCGGGGACGGGGCCGACCTCGACCTCGCCGGCGCCGAGGGCGGCGGCGCCGGCCGCGACGATGGTGCGCACGAAGCGCTCGGAGTCGGCGGGGGCGGTGCGCCAGAGCATGCCGGTGAGGACGAGTTCGCCGCCGTGCAGGTAGCGCCCCGGGTCCTGGAGGTCGGTGGTCATCACTCCGGTGACCTGCCGGTCGAGCTCGTCCTCGCCGGCGAGCAGGCGCAGTCGGGGGGCGCCGGGGGCGAGCAGGTCGCGGACGCGCATGGGCGCCCTCCTTGGTCTGTGAGGGTGGGAACGGAGGGTTGGAACGGCCCAGTGTGCACGAGCTGAGCTGGAGGATCGTCCACCTTAGAGGAACGTACAGGACGGCGCGGTGGGCCACCGCCGGGCCTCATGCCATCGGTGACTGCCAGTGGCCCCGGTCACAGCGGTTCACTTGCCAACACGCCGCCGGGCTGCACCGCGGCGCCCGACCGGCCTCCCGGCCCCGGGTGCCGGCAAGGGCGCAGTGCCCGCGTCCGTCGGCGACGACTTGAGGAGTTACCCGCATGGAGTTCCTTCGGCCCGCTACCTGGGACGAGGCACTCGCGGCGAAGGCCGAGCACCCCACCGCGCTGCCCATCTCGGGCGGCACGGACGTCATGGTCGAGATGAACTTCGACGTGCACCGGCCATCCGCGATCCTCGACCTGAACCGCATCACCGAGCTCACCGAGTGGACGGACGACGGCGACGCCGTCCGGTTGGGCGCGGCGGTGCCGTACGCCCGGATCATCGACGAGCTGTCGGTGCCGCTGCCGGGCCTGGCGCTGGCCGCGCACACGGTGGGCTCGCCGCAGATCCGCAACCGCGGCAGTGTCGGCGGCAACCTGGGCGCGGCCTCGCCGGCCGGCGACTCGCACCCGGCGCTGCTGGCCGCGGGCCGGGACGTGCTGGTGGAGGCGCACTCGGTGCGCGGGGTGCGGCTGATCCCGATCGACGAGTTCTACCTCGGGGTGAAGCGCAACAGCCTGGAGCCGGACGAGCTGATCCGCGCGGTGCGGATCCCGGTCGCGGACGGCCCGCAGCAGTTCTCGAAGATCGGCACCCGCAACGCGATGGTGATCGCGGTCTGCGCGTTCGGCTTCGCGCTGCACCCGAAGGACGGCACGGTCGGCACCGGCATCGGGTCGGCCGCGCCGACGCCGCGCCGGGCCGTGGCGGCCGAGGAGTACCTGGGCGGGGTGCTGGCCGAGCGCGGCCTGTGGGAGAGCGGCGAGCTGCTGGGCCCGGAGGTGGTGCAGCGCTTCGGCGAGCTGGTGAAGGCCGCGGCCTCGCCGATCGACGACGTCCGGGGCACCGCCGACTACCGGCGGCACGCGCTGGCCGTGATGGCCCGGCGCACCCTGACGTGGTGTTGGAACGACTATCGCAAGCAGATCAGGAGCGCGGCATGAGGGTCACGTTCAGCGCGAACGGCAAGCCGGTGGAGGCCGACGACGTGTGGGAGGGCGAGTCCCTGCTGTACGTCCTGCGCGAGCGGGTCGGCCTGCCCGGGTCGAAGAACGCCTGCGAGCAGGGCGAGTGCGGCTCGTGCACGGTCTACCTGGACGGGGTGCCGGTGTGCTCCTGCCTGGTGGCGGCGGGCCAGGTGCAGGGCCGCGAGGTGCGCACCGTGGAGGGCCTGGCCGGCCAGGACGGCGAGCTGGGCCTGGTGCAGCAGGCGTTCGTGGACGCGGGCGCCGTGCAGTGCGGCTTCTGCACCCCGGGCCTGCTGGTGCAGACCGACGCCCTGCTGGCCGCGGACCCGCAGCCCTCGGACACGGACATCCGCGAGGCGCTGTCGGGCAACCTGTGCCGCTGCACCGGCTACGAGAAGATCATGGACGCGGTGCGGCTGGCCTCGGCCCGCAAGTGCTCGGTCGAAGGGGTGGCGAAGTGACCGCGCGGACGATCCAGGGCCAGAAGAACCTGCAGAAGATCAACCAGGCGTCCAAGGACGGCGTCGGCGGCTCCCCGCTGCGCCCGGACGGCACGCTGAAGGTGAAGGGCGAGTTCGCCTACTCCTCCGACATGTGGCACGAGGACATGCTGTGGGGCACCGCGCTGCGCTCCCCGCACCCGCGCGCCAACATCCTGTCGGTCGACGTCTCGGAGGCGCTGAAGGTGCCCGGGGTGTACGCGGTGCTCACCCACGAGGACATCCCGGGCGAGAAGTACTACGGCCTGGAGATCCAGGACCAGCCGGCCCTGGCGATCGACAAGGTCCGCTACCACGGCGAGGCGATCGCCCTGGTGGCCGCGGACCACCCGGAGACGGCCCGCCGCGCGGTGAAGAAGATCAAGGTCGAGTACGAGGTGCTCACCCCGATCACCACCGAGGAGCAGTGCCTCGACCCGGAGACCCACGGCTACGTGCACGAGCCGCACGAGTACCGGTCGCACGCGTACGGCAACGTCTGCCACGAGCAGAAGCTGGTCTCCGGCCTGGGCGTCACCGACGAGGTGCGGGCGCTGGCGGACGTGATCGTGTCCGGCGAGTACGAGGTCGGCATGCAGGACCAGGCGTTCCTGGGCCCGGAGTCCGGCCTGGCGGTGCCCGCCGAGGACGGCGGCGTCGACCTGTACATCGCCACCCAGTGGCTGCACGTGGACCGCCAGCAGATGGCGCCCGTGCTGGACCTGCCGCTGGAGAAGGTCCGGCTCACGCTGGCCGGGGTGGGCGGGGCGTTCGGCGGCCGCGAGGACCTGTCGATGCAGATCCACGCCTGCCTGCTGGCGCTGCACACCGGCAAGCCCGTCAAGATCGTCTACGCCCGGGACGAGTCGTTCTTCGGGCACGTGCACCGCCACCCGGCGAAGATGCGCTACGAGCACGGCGCCACCCGCGACGGCAAGCTGGTCTTCGCGGACTGCCGGATCGTGCTGGACGGCGGCGCCTACGCCTCCGCCTCCCCCGCGGTGGTCGGCAACGCCGCCTCGCTGGGCCACGGCCCGTACGTCATCCCGAACGTGCGGATGCACGCCATCGCGCTGTACTCCAACAACCCGTCCTGCGGGGCGATGCGCGGCTTCGGCGCGGTGCAGGCCGCGTTCGGCTACGAGTCGCAGCTGGACAAGCTGGCCGAGGCGCTCGGCATGGACCCGGTGGAGCTGCGGCAGCTGAACGCCGTCACCCAGGGCGACCGGATGCCGACCGGGCAGGAGATCGACGCGCCCGCGCCGGTCGCCGAACTGCTCCAGCGGGTCAAGGACATGCCGCTGCCGCCGCCGCTCGACCTGGAGCACCTGGACGTGCGCACCCTGCCGGGCGCGCTGTCCAACACCTCGCACGGCGAGGGCATCGTGCGCGGCGTCGGCTACTCGGTGGGCATCAAGAACGTCGGCTTCTCCGAGGGCTTCGACGACTACTCGACCGCCCGGGTCCGGCTGGAGGTGATCGGCGGCGAGCCGGTCGCCATGGTGCACACCGCGATGGCCGAGGTCGGCCAGGGCGGCGTCACCGTGCACGCCCAGATCGCCCGCACCGAGCTGGGCGTCGAGCAGGTCACCATCCACCCGGCCAACACCGAGGTCGGCTCGGCGGGTTCGACCTCCGCGTCCCGGCAGACGTACATGACCGGCGGCGCGGTGAAGCTGGCCGCCGAGGCGGTCCGGCACGAGCTGCTGGAGCGCGGGCGGCACCGCTACGGCTGGACGCAGGACGACCTGTCGCTGGTCGGCGGCAAGGTGGTCTCGGCCTCGGCGGGCGTGCTGATCCCGATCGTGGACCTGCTCGGCGAGGACGCCATCGAGCAGACCCGCGAGCACCACCACCGCCCCACCGTCCCGTTCGACAAGGAGACCGGGCAGGGCTTCGGCCACGTCCAGTACACCTTCTGCGCCAACCGCGCGGTGGTGGACGTGGACGTGGAGCTGGGCCTGGTCAAGGTGGTCGAGCTGACGGCCGTGCAGGACGTCGGCAAGGCGCTCAACCCGCTCTCGGTGGTCGGCCAGATCCAGGGCGGCTGCACCCAGGCGCTGGGGCTCGCGGTGATGGAGGAGATCGTGGTCAAGGACGGCAAGGTGCGCAACGCCTCCTTCACCGACTACCTGATCCCCACCATCCTGGACACCCCGCCGATCCCGGTGCAGATCCTGGAGCTCCCCGACCCGAACGCCCCGTACGGGCTGCGCGGCGTCGGCGAGGCCCCCACCGTCTCCGCCACCCCGTCGATCGTCGCGGCCATCCGCCAGGCCACCGGCAAGGCGCTCAACCGCATCCCGGTGCGGCCGGAGCACCTGACCGACACGCTCTGACGGCCCGTCAAGAACGTCCCCGGGGGCGGCACCCAGTCTTCCCTGCCGACCCCCGGGGCGCTGCCGGAGTCTCGCCGGGCCCCGCAGCACCCCCACCCGTGAGTCGAACCAGTCCCCCTGCGTACCCCACCTGACGGGCATTCAGGTCGGCTCGCCCACCCCAACCCCCTATGAACCTTGGGAGTGGACATGTCCCGGACCTCCACGGAGCCCGGCCCCACCGACGAAGCGGCCCCCACCGCGCCCGAAACACCTCCCAGAGGCGCCCTCGACGCCTACTTCAAGATCTCTGCGCGCGGCTCCACCCTGGGCAACGAGATCCGCGGCGGTCTCACCACCTTCATGGCGATGGCCTACATCGTCCTGCTCAACCCGATCATCCTGAGCGGCGCGGACGTCACCGGCGCCAAGCTGAGCCACGCCCAGCTGACCACCGCCACCGCGCTGGCCGCTGCCGTCACCACGATCCTGATGGGCGTGGTCGGCAACGTGCCGCTGGCGGTCGCGGCCGGCCTGTCCGTCTCGGGCGCGATATCCGCGCTGGTGGTGCCGCACACCACCTGGGCGCAGGCGATGGGCCTGTGCGTGATCTACGGCCTGCTGATCGTGCTGCTGGTGGTCTCCGGCCTGCGCGAGAAGATCATGAACGGCATCCCGCTGCCGCTCAAGCACGCCATCACCATCGGCATCGGCCTGTTCGTCTCGATCATCGGCCTCTACAAGGCCGGGTTCGTGCACACCGGCGGCCCCACCCCGCTCTCGCTCGGCCCGTTCGGCGAGCTCCAGGGCTGGCCGGTGCTGATCTTCTCCCTCACCCTGCTGACCATCTTCGTGCTGCTGGCCCGGAACGTGCGGGGCGCGATCCTGATCGGCATCGCGGCGGGCACCGTGGTCGCGCTGGTGGTCAACGAGGCCGCCGGGTTGACCGCGAAGGACTGGGGCGGCTCGGCGCCGACCTGGCCCGGCTCGCCGGTCTCCGCGCCCGACTTCGGGCTGTTCGGACACGTCGACCTGTTCGGCGCGTTCGGCTCGCACGGGCTGGGCGCGATCAGCGCCTCGGTCGCCGTGTTCACCCTGGTGCTGGCCGGGTTCTTCGACGCGATGGCCACCATCATCGGCGTCGGCACCGAGGCCGGGCTGGCCGACTCCAAGGGCCGGATGCCCGGCCTGTCGAAGGCGCTGTTCATCGACGGCGCGGGCGGCGCGATCGGCGGCCTGTCCGGGGCGTCCGGGCAGACCGTGTTCGTCGAGTCGGCGACCGGCGTCGGCGACGGCGCCCGCACCGGCCTGGCCTCCACCGTCACCGGCGGCGTGTTCGCGCTGATGCTGTTCTTCTCGCCGGTGGCCGCCGTGGTGCCGGTGCAGGTCGCCTCCGCCGCGCTGGTGGTGATCGGCTCGATGATGATGAGCCAGGCCCGGCACATCGACTGGTCGGACCGCGAGGTCGCCATCCCGGCGTTCCTCACCTGCGTGCTGATGCCGTTCACGTACAGCATCACCGCGGGCGTCGCGGCCGGCGTCATCTCGTACACCGTGATCAAGGCGGGCACCGGCAAGTGGCGCGAGCCCGGCCCGCTGATGTGGATCCTGACCGGCGTGTTCGTCGTGTACTTCGCGCTCGTCCCGATCAAGTCCTGGCTGGGCGTCCACTGACGCCCCCGCCGCCCCGCCGGACCCTCCGGCGGGGCGGCGCCGTCCCGCTGCGAGGAGCAAACCCGTGCACGACATCGCCGCCCAGCTGCACACCTGGCACGCCGCCGGACGCCCCTTCGCGGTGGCCACCGTGGTCGGCGTCTCCGGCTCCGCCCCGCGCGACCCGGGCGCCGCGCTGGCCGTCGACGCGGAC
Source organism: Kitasatospora sp. YST-16 (assembly GCF_026802215.1). Lineage (NCBI taxonomy): Bacteria > Bacillati > Actinomycetota > Actinomycetes > Kitasatosporales > Streptomycetaceae > Kitasatospora > Kitasatospora sp. YST-16. The sequence continues at coordinate 6,475,935 of NZ_CP113837.1, read as the reverse complement.
GGCGAGGCGGTCGGCTCGGTCTCCGGCGGCTGCGTCGAGGGCGCCGTGTACGAGCTGTGCCGCACCGCGCTGGAGACCGGCGTTCCCGTGCTGGAACGCTTCGGCTACAGCGACGAGGACGCCTTCGCCGTCGGCCTGACCTGCGGCGGCCTGCTCGACGTCTTCGTCCAGCCGGTCGTCCCCGGCGCGGACCCCGGCCTGGACGCCGCCGTCGCCTACACCGCCTCCGGCACGCCCGTCGCGGTCGCCCGGATCGTCGACGGCCCGCCCGCGCTGCTCGGCGGCACCCTCGCCGTCACCGCCGACGCCCACCACGGCACCTTCGCCTCCTTCCGGCTGGAGCGCGCCGCCGTCGCCGAGGCCCGCGCGATGCTCTCCGCCGGGCGCACCGGCCGGCTGGTCCTCGGCCTGGACGGGCGGCCCTGCGACCCGTCGGCCGAGCACACCGTCACCGTCTTCGTCGAGGCGTACGTGCCGCCGCCGCGGATGCTGGTCTTCGGTGCGATCGACTTCGCCTCGGCCGTCGTGCGGATCGGCAAGTTCCTCGGCTACCACGTCACCGTCTGCGACGCCCGGCCGGTCTTCGCCACCGCGCGCCGCTTCCCCGAGGCCGACGAGATCGTCGTCGACTGGCCGCACCGCTACCTCGACACCCAGCTGGAGCGGCTCGACGGCCGCAGCGTGCTGTGCGTCCTGACCCACGACGCCAAGTTCGACGTCCCGCTGCTGGAACGCGCCCTGCGCCTGCCGGTCGGCTACGTCGGCGCGATGGGCTCCCGCCGCACCCACCGCGACCGCACCGCCCGGCTGCGCGAAGTCGGCCTCACCGAAACCGAGTTGGCCCGCCTGCACTCCCCCATCGGCCTCGACCTCGGCGCCCGCACCCCCGAGGAGACCGCCGTCTCCATCGCCGCCCAGCTCGTCGCCGAGGCCCGCGGCGGCTCCTGCCTCCCGCTCTCCGCCACCGGCGGCCCGATCCACCACGACCTCACCGCCGACCCCGGCTCCCCGCACGCGGCCTGAGCTAGCGGCTGTCGCCGCCCCAGTCCCACCGCCGCGGATCCGCCGCCCGCGGCGCGTAGCGGGAGGTGCCGGCCCCGCCGTAACGCCCCAGGTGGGTGGGCAGGTCGGCGCCGTCCGCGAGGGTGTCGGCCGCCCAGCCCGTGACGTCCAGCAGCAGCCCGTCCAACGGCCCCCCGACCAGCTCCCGGTACACCCGGCCCGCCCGGGGCCCCGGATCGTCGTGGTCCGCCCCGTAGACCCGGCCCCGCAGCAACTGCTCGCTGTCACGCTCGTCCATGGGGCCAGGCTGGCACCCGGGACCGACAACCCGGGCCCGGCGGGCGCCCCCCGGGGTCAGCACTCCGTCTTCTTCGCGGGGCTGAAGAGGATCGGCACGTCCTCCGTCACCCGCTGCCCGTTCCGCGTGACGACGGCCTGGTAGGTGCCGCCCCGGTCCTCGGGGAGGTCGACGGTGTAGAAGCGCCGCTCCACGCCCCCGACCGTGTACCGGGCGACCTCCGCCAGCGGGTGGTCCCGGCCCGCGCAGCTGACCGAGACCGCCTCCTCGGAGCTGGCCATCAGCAGGGCCGTCATGGTGTCGTCGGCGTTCAGCGTGGACCAGAAGACGTGCCGCAGGCCCGGACCGGTCACGGCCAGCTTCTCCGGCCCCTCGCACGTGGACGCCGGGGTGAGGCGGGTGACCGCCTCCACCAGGCAGACGTCCCCGGACGCCGTCTGCCAGAGCAGTTGCGGCACCTGACCGCCGTGTCCACCGATCGAGGCGATGGAACCCTCCACCGGTGACCAGCCCTCGGCCGCCGCCCTCTCCAGCGCCTGGCTGCGCGCCTCGGCCGGGAACCCCGCCACGGGGGCCGCCGACCCGGTGGGCGCCCCGGTGGGGCTCGCCGACCCGGCGGGCGCCCCGGTGGGGGCCACGGCCGTCGCGTGGTCGTCCGGGGCCCCGGAGCCCTGGGTGCAGGCCGCGAGGCCCAGCAGGAGGACGGCCACGGCGGTGGGAGCCGTTCTGCGGCCGATCGGGTTGCGCGCCATCTCTGTTCTCCCCCTTCGACACCCCCGACCCGTACGCCGGGAGGAGGCCCGAGTATGGCACCGCCTCCGGCCCCGACGCCCCGTGGTTTCCCTCCCGTTACCGTGCCTCCCGCTACAGCCCCTCCCCCAGTGCCCCGCCCTCCTTCGCGCCCGGGAGGACCCAGGCGACCGCCGAGGCCGTGTGGGTCAGGAACGGCGTCAGCGCGTCGCGTTCGGCGAGGCGGGTCTGGACGCGGGTGAAGAGGGCGGGGTCGGGCATGAAGGCGCAGAAGAGGAGGCCGCGGTCGGTGGGGGTGTCGTCGTAGGACCAGCCGCGGCGGAGCATCCGGGTGCCGCCGTCGAGGCGGGGGCTGCTGAGGCGGACGTGGGCGGTGGCGGGGATGACGTAGGAGCCGTCGGGGTGCTTGGCGTAGATGTCGGGGTCGTCGTGTTCGGCGGTGCCGGTGAGCGGGGCGCCGGTGTCGGCGCGGCGGCCCATCGCGAGGTCGCGGCCGTCGGCGGGGAGGGCGGCGAAGGCGGCGGTGTCCATCCGGATCCGGCGGTAGACCAGGACGGTGCCGTCCTGCTGCCAGAGGGCGGGGTCGGCGGGGTCGGGGTTGGCGGTGCCGTCCTTGAAGCCGAAGAGGTTGCGCGGGGTCTGCCCGTCGGGGGCGGGGGGCAGGAAACCGGCCTGGTGCCAGCGGAGGGCGGCGCCCGCGGCGGTGGCGGCCGCGAGCAGGTGCTCGGTGAGGATGCCGGTGGTCCAGGGCTGTTCGGCGCTGACCTGGAGCAGCAGGTCGCCGCCGCTGCGGGCCGGGTCGAGGCGGTCGCCGGGGAAGGCGGGGAGTTCGGCGAGGGCGGCCGGGGCGGGCAGGTGGAGGCGGGTGGCGAGGGCCGGCCCGATCGCGGCGAGCGAGGTGACGGGCGGGGTGCCGGTCAGCCGCGGGTCGGCGAGGCCGCCGTCCGCGGCCCGGGCGAGGACCTCGCTCGCGGCGGCGAGCAGGGTGCGCAGCGCGGCCCGGTCGGTGGCGGCGGGCAGGTCGAGGGCGAGCAGCCGGGTGGCGGGGAGCTGGCGGTGCAGGACGCCGGACTGCCGGGCGCCGTGGAACGGGACGGGCCCGGGGGCGGCGGGGCGGCGGCGGGGCCGGGCCGGTCCTCGCGGGCGAGGACGGTCGCGGCGCCGGCTCCGGCGGCGAGCGCGGCCCCGGCGGCGAGCAGCGCCCGGCGGTCGATCCGGGGGCGGGCGGGGGCGGCGGTGTCCTGCGGGTTCGCCCGTTCGGTGTGCATGGCGGCCATTGCAGACGATAGAACACGTTTCATGCAACTCCTCCTCTCCTCTTCACGGTTGATGCACCGTCAGCGCCGGACGGCCCGGCTGCTGCTCGGTGCGGCGCTGCTGCTGCTCCCGGCCGCGGCCGGCTGCTCCTCGGGCGGGGGCGGCGGCACGTCCGCCGACCGCCATCCGCCGGGGACGGTGCTGCGGGTGCCGGAGGACTTCCCGACGGTGCAGCGGGCGGTGGACGCCGCGAACCCGGGCGACCTGGTGCTGGTCGGCCCGGGCACGTACCGGGAGAGCGTGCGGATCACCAGGCCCCGGGTGGTGCTGCGCGGGACGGACCGGAACGCGGTGGTGTTCGACGGCGGGCTGAAGCTGGTCAACGGGATCACCGCGACCGGCGCGGGCAGCGTGGTGGAGAACCTGACCGTGCACGGCTACCTGGCCAACGGCGTGCTGTTCACCGGCGTCACCGACGAGAAGCTCCAGCGGCACGGCGCGGGCGGCTCCGCGTACGACCCGCTGGACACCACCCGCTTCCCCGCCGTGCAGGGCTTCCGGGCGACCCGGGTGACGGCGTACGGGAACGCGCTGTACGGCATCTACGCGTTCGACGCGCGGGGCGGGGTCATCGAGGAGTCGTACGCGTCCGGGCAGGCCGATTCGGGGATCTACGTCGGGCAGTGCAAGCCGTGCGACACCCTGGTGCGGGGCAACACGGTGGAGCGCAACGCGGTCGGGATCGAGATCACCAACGCGTCGGAGAACCTGACCGTGGTGGGCAACCGGGTGGTGGGCAACCGAGTCGGGGTGACGGTCAACTCCAACGACCTGGAGTCGCTGGCGCCGCAGCACGCCGCGGTGATCGCGGGCAACGTGGTGGCGGACAACAACGCGGCGGACTCGCCGGAGCAGGCCGACGGCGGCTTCGGGATCGGCATCGGGATCGGCGGCGGCACCGGCAACCGGGTCGAGCGCAACCTGGTGCGCGGCAACCGGGCGGCGGGCGTGGTGGTGACCGACCCGCCGGGGCACCCGGCGTCCGGCAACCGGGTCACCGGGAACGAGGTCACCGGCAACGGGGTGGACCTGGTCAGCTCGGCCGCCGACCCGGGCAACTGCTTCACCGGCAACGGGCCTTCGACGCAGAGCCCGGACGGGCTGGAGCAGTTGGCGGCCTGCGACGCGACGGGCGCGGGCCGCGTCCCGGCCGGGCGCGCGGCGGGCGTGCAGGCCCCGCCGGGGACGGCGTTCAACGCCGTCCCGGTGCCGCCCGCGCAGCCCTCGCTGGCCGACCCGCACGCCCCGGCGGTGCCCGCCGTCGACCTGCCCGGCAAGGTCGACCCGGACGCCTACCCGCTGCCGTCGGACTCCTGACGCCGCGTCGGCCGACGGCGGCACCGGCTCGGCCTGCCGTCGGCGTCCTGGCCCCGGCTCGGCCCGCGGCCCTCCTGACAGCGGATCAGCCCGCCGCCGGAGCCCTGGCCACGGCTCGGCCCACGACCCTCCTGACATCGGATCAGCCCACCGCCGGAGCCCTGGCCACGGCTCGGCCCACGACCCTCCTGACATCGGATCAGCCCGCCGCCGGAGCCCTGGCCCCGGCTCGGCCCGTCGTCGTCCTGACACCGGATCAGCCCGCCGTCGCCCAGGGCGCCTCGGGGAGCTTCGCCCCGTCCTGCCGGCCCTCGAAGTCGAGGGTGGCGGGGGTGCCGATGCCCGCCATCCGCATGGTGACCCGGCGCAGGCCGCCCTCGGCGTCGATCCAGTAGGTGAGCGGCGAGGTGCCGTCGCCGGTGGCCGCCGCGGTGGTGGCGGCGTCGCGCGGGCGGGGGCCGGAGATCCGGTCGTGCTCGCGGCCGTCGATCCGGTCCCGGCCGAGCCAGCGGGGGCCGGCCTGGGCGAGCAGCAGCGGGTTGTCGGGGCGGTCGGCGCCGAGTTGGACCGCCAGGTCCAGCCCGGCGTCGAGCGGGTCGCTGCCGTAGGTGCGGGAGGCCCAGCCGGTGCGCGGGACGTGCTCGGCCTGCTCCCAGGGCTGCCCGGCCGCCCCGGCGGGGGCCTTGGCCAGGCCGAGGCCCCCGGTGTCCCAGACCACCAGCCCCTCGTCCAGCACCCCCTGGGGTCCGCGCACCCGGTAGCTGCCGGCGGCGTGCCTGGTCCGGTAGTCGATGACGCCGTGCACCTCGACCACCGTCCCGCCGCCCTCGTCGGCGGTGAGCGCGACCTCGACCGGGCTCGCCCCGTACAGGGTGAACCGGGAGAGCGCGAGCCGGGACGCCTCCTCGGTGCTGAGCGGGCGGCTGCCGCCGCCCCGGCCGGACACCTGCCAGGCCGTCACCCCGCCGGCGGCGACCAGGACGGCGGCCACCACGGCCGCGACGGCGTACCGGCGGCGGTTCTTCTTCTGCGTTGCCACGGCTTCCTCTGCTGGGGGTTCACGGACGTCCGGCGCCCGGTGCGGGGTTCACGGACGTCCCGCGCTCGGTGCGCGTTCGGCGTTCTCACGGGCGGGGGCCCCGGGTTGGCGCCCGGGGCCCCCAGTGTGACGTCGGATCAGCTGCTGCGGCGCCTCCTCGCCACGATCACCAGGCCGGTGCCGAGCACCAGCAGCAGCGCGCCGCCGGCCAGCGCGAACGGGACGGCCCCGTCCAGGCCGGTGCTGGCGAGGCTGCCGGAGGGCGCCGGGCGGGCCTGCGGCGGTGCGGGCGCGACCGGGGTCGGCGTGGGGGTCGGGGTCGGGGTGGGCGTGGGGCTCGGGCTGGGTTGCGGGGCGAGGGTGTTGACGGCGGTGGTGATGAGGCCGGCGTCCAGGTGCGCGTCGTCCAGCACGAGCGGTCCGAGGACCGGCTGTTCGGGGGCCTGGTAGCCCTTGGGCGGGCTGACCTCCTGCCAGTAGTAGGTGCCCAGGTCGGCCTGCTCGGTGCAGGTGCCGTCCTCGCCGGTGGTGCACGGGTCGCCGGCCTTGGCGTCGGGCTTCGCCCCGTCGGTCTGCAGGCCGTCGGTGCCGTTGGACTCGCGCCACAGCTGGAAGACCGCACCGGGCAGCGGCTTGCCGTCCTGGTCGTGCTTGACCAGGCGCAGCGCGCCCTGCTGGTGCTGGAACCCGAAGTCGAAGCTGTGGTCGTCCTGGCCGGGGCCGCCGGTGGTGAGCACCCGCTCCACGTAGGTGCCGCCCTTGGGGACGGTGCCGTCGGAGTCGGTCAGGCGGTTGTCGCCGACGTTGTCCTTGGTCGGGACCCAGTGGTACAGCGGGCCGCCCTTGGCGTAGTCGGCGGGGTTGTCGAGCCGGATGGTGTAGCCGGTCTTCGGTTTGAGGCCGCCGGTGACGTTGGTGTCGTCGAAGTAGTACTCGCCGCGGGCGGTGGTCTTGGTGGTGCCGACCAGCTTGCCGTCCGCGTCGTACAGGTGGACGGTCGCGCCGGGGACCGGCTGCTGCTGCGGGAGTTGCTGCCCGGAGCGCTCGGGGTCGTACCAGACCCGGTTGCCGATCTGCAGCGGGGCGCGGTCGCAGAGCACTTCGAGGTCGGCCATCGCGGCGCCCTTGCCGAAGCGTGAGCGGCCGTCGGACAGCTCCTGGCCGAACCCGGGGTCGGGTGCGCCGGTGCGCAGGGTGAACATGGTGCCGGCGGTGACGATGTTGTTGGACACGTCGTAGCCGGAGGTGGCGATCGAACTCTCCACCCGGGACAGCGCCATGCCCGCGAACGTCGGGTACGGGTGCCCGCCGGGGTAGGGCCGGCTCAGGTCGAAGAAGCCCTTGTTGCGGACGGTCTCCCCGCAGCCGAGGTTGACGTCCAGCACGTACGTGCCGCCGGACTTGCAGGCCTTGTTGAGGTCGGCCGAGGCCAGCACGTAGACGAAGCCGGGCGGGAACGGCTGCCCGTCCGGCGGGGCGGCGGCGGCCTGGTCGGCGTACCGGTCGCGGAAGGATAGCAGCATCGAGCCGTCGGTCTCGAAGCCGACCTCGCCGAGCTCGGGCTCCGGGTTGAGGCCGCAGACCTGGCCGTTCTGCAGCGGCTGGTCGTCCTGCCACGGGTACCAGTAGTAGCCCGCGCAGATGTTCGCCGGGGTGCCCCGGTGGTCGAGCGGCTGGTCGAGCACGGCCGCCTTGAAAGCGCCGGTGGCCGGGTCGAAGGGCAGCACGACGGCCCGCAGGTCGGTGATCTTCCCGGTGGACTGGCCGGAGCAGACGCCGCCGACGTAGCCGACCCCGTCCTGCATGCCCAGCCCGTACGGGCGCCAGTCCTCAGCCGACGGGCAGTCGGCGGCGGGGATGGCGTACACGGCCTTGGGCGCGGACGCGGTCGGCGCGGACGCGGTCGGCGCGGTCGCGTCGTACCGGTACAGCCTGCGGTCGTGCAGGTTGACCACGTACAGGTCGCGGCCGTCCTCGGTCAGCTTCAGCCCGCCCAGGCTCTCCTTGCCGACGGCCGGCAGGAACGCCGCGTCGTCGCCGCCGGCGTGGGCGGTGCTGCCCGCGTTCGGGACGGTGGCGAACAGGGCGGTGGTCTTCTTCGCCGGGTCGGTGACGTAGATCGCGCCCGGGCCGCCGGGGCCGTACGCGGTGGCGCGCTTGGCCTGGGCGGAGCTGAACAGCCGCTGGTCGTCGCGGTTCCAGGCGATGCCGAAGACGTTCCCGGTCTCGCCGCTGGTGCCGATGTTCGTGACGTCCTTGTTCACGCCGCGCGCCTCGTACGGGAAGGTCAGCAGGGTGCGCTGGCCCGCCGGGGCGCCGATCGGCGGCTGGCAGGCGGTGGCCAGCGGGGCGTTGCGCTGGCAGTAGTCGGACGGGTTCCACAGGCCGGTGGTGAGGGTGGCCTGCTTGCCCGCGGACAGGTCGACGAACTCCTCGTTGCTGCTCAGCTTGTCCGGCGCCCCGGCCAGGCCCTCGCGGGCGGCGAACGCCGGGTACAGCACGCCCGGCTGCGGATTCACCACCTCGACGCGGTACTTGCCGCTCGCGGTGTCCTTGGCGGGCTTGAGGGTCACCGTGCCGTCGGCCGCCGTGACACCGGTGCGCACCCCGCCGTCCTCGCCGGTCAACGTCACCGTCACCCCGGCCAGGCCCGGCTCCAGCGCCGGACTCCACGTCCCGCTCTCGTCCACCGCCCGCACCACCCGCACCGTCACCGACCCGTCCGCCGAGGCGGGCGAGGCCGAGGGGCGGCGACGGCGGTGGCCGCCGCGAAGGCCGCCACCACGGCGGCGGCCCGTTCGGCCCGCCGCCGACCGGCGCCCCGTACGGGCGCCCTGGTCTGTTGCTCTGTCTGGGTCATGCCCTGCTCTCGTCGTCGCTCCGGAAGGCGCGCCGGACCGCTGCGGAAGGATCACCGGAACGGTGCAGGACGCACCCCTTTTGGCCGAATGGTAAGCGGAATACGAACATCCGCGGTGCCGTACAAGAAAATTGACGACCCATCAGGAAGCACATCGATCACCGCCGCGTGCGCCTCGTGCGCCCCGCCCTGCGACCTCCTGACGCACCGTCAGATCGCCGCGCCGCGGCTGGAACGGCACCCGGCCGATCCGGTACGGTACGGTCCTCGTCCGTACCGGAACCGGGGGGCTGGGATGACGAGGACACCGGACACCACCGCACTGCGCACCGCCGACCTCCACCTGCGCCCGTGGGAGGACGCCGACGCCGACACCCTCACCGCGCTGCTCGCCGACCCGGAGATCCGCCGCTGGTCCTCCCGCCGCATCGACGACCGCGACGCCGCCCTGCACTGGATCGCCACCCAACGCACCAACCGCGCCACCGGCGAACTCCTCAGCTACGCCGTCCTCGCCGACGGCCTGATCGCCGGCCACATCGCCCTCAAACGCCCCGGCGGCACCGGCCCCACCGCCGAGGTCGGCTACTGGACCGCCGCTCCCGCCCGCGGCCGCGGCCTCGCCACCCGCGCCCTCACCCTGCTCTCCGCCTGGGCCCTCTCCCCCGCCGACGGCCTCGCCCTGACCCGCCTCGAACTCATCCACAACGCGGCCAACCCCGCCTCCTGCCACGTCGCCCGCAAAGCCGGCTTCCCCCTCGAGTCCACCCTCCCGCCCCGCCCCCCGCACCCCGCCGAGGGCCACCTCCACGCCCGCACCCGCCCGGCCCCCGAGTAGCCGGCCCCGGCCCCGGGGCGGGGTGGACGTTCCACCGCGACCGGGGTGGGTGGGGGCAGGAGAATGGAACGGTTCGCGGAAGCCCTGAGAGGTCTGGGAGGCGTGCGATGCGAACCCTGATCGTCGCGGAGATCGACACCGAGAAGTCCAACGAGCTGATCACCAGCGGGCAGATGCCCGAGATGATGGGCCGGATGATGGAGCAGTTGCGGCCGGAGGCGGCGTACTTCTACCCGCTGAACGGCCACCGGGGGTTCACCCTCGTGGTGGACGTGGACCAGGAGTCCTCGCTGGTCACCACCATGGAGCCGCTGTGGATGCGGCTCGGGGCCAGGGTCACGGTGACGCCGTGCATGTCGGCGGACGAACTGCGGGCCGGGATCGAGAAGTTGAGGGGCTGAGACCGAGGGGTCGAGACAGCGGGTGCCGCCGCAGCCCGGGGCCGCGGCGGTCAGTCGCCGAGGGCGAGTTTCGCACCGAAGCCGAGGACGGCGATGCCGGTGGCGCGGTCCAGCAGGCGGCGGACGGAGGGACGGCGCAGGCGGGTGCGCAGGGTGCGGGCGAAGGCGATCAGGGCGGCGGACCAGAGCAGGCCCTCGGCCACGTGGACGGAGGTGAGCAGGACGCCGGCCGCCAGGTGCGGGGCGCCGGCCGGGATGAACGGGGGCAGGACGGCGACGTAGAAGACGCCGACCTTGGGGTTGAGCAGGTTGGTGAGCGTCCCGCGCCGCCAGCCGGCCCACCAGCCGCCGGGGCGCTCCGCGCCGTCCTCGTCGGCGGGGTCGTCCGGTTGCGGGCGGCGGCGGAGCATCTGCACGCCCATCCACAGCAGGTAGCAGACGCCCGCCCAGCGCAGCGTCTCGTAGGCGAGGCGGGAGGCGGTGAGCAGCACGCTGATCCCGGCCGCGGAGGCGGTGCCCCAGATCAGGGTGCCGGTCTGGATGCCGAGGACCACGCCCCACGCCTGGCGCCGCGGGCCGAGCACGGCGGTGCGCAGGATCAGCGCGGTGTCGAGGCCCGGGGTGAGCGTGAGCAGGCCCACCACCAGGGCGAAGGAGGCGAGCGGTCCGGCCATCGTCGTCAGGTCCACGGCGGGTCAGTCTACGAGCCCGCGGGGCGGCCGAACCGGGCCAGGCAGTGCCAGACCTGCTTGAGGTGCTGCGGGTCGTGCCGCCCGGTGCGGGCGGCGGCGCCGATCGCCGCCGGGTCGAGCACCCCGTCGCGGGCGATCGCGGCGGCGAGCGCGGTCACGTGCGGGCCGCGGTAGTCGGCGTGGCGGGGCAGGTCGGCGGCGGGGAGGCGGTGGCCGGGGTGCCACTCGACGGGGCAGGGCAGGGCGCGGGCGGCGGTCTCGACCTCGGTGCCGCGGTAGCACGGGTCGAGGACCAGGGCGGCGACGTGCGCGTCGAACCGGACGGGGCCGTGCAGGTGGGCCTCGATGCAGTCGTCCAGGGCGTCCTGCTCGTCGGCCTCGGCGACCGCGAGCAGCGGCATGGCGTCGGCGGTGCCGAAGTCCTCGGGCTCGAAGACGCTGTCGGGGTAGCAGAAGGTGGCCCGGTGCAGGGTGCCGGGCATCAGCCGGAAGTGCGCGGACCCGAAGCGCGGCGCCCCGCCGTAGGGGCTGCGCCGGTAGTTGAGCGCGCCGTAGACGGGACGGCGCTCGGCCGGGGCCCCGTCGTAGGCGCCGCCGAAGATCCGGCTCTCCCACCTCCAGCGGTCGCCGCCGGGGTGGGCGGTGAGGCCGCCGTTGCTGGTCCCGGTGCTGAACTGGGAACGGTAGGCGCCGTCGCGGGCCATCGCGGCCAGGATCGGCGTCCCGTCGGGGCCGGTGCGGTCCGGGTGGAAGTTAAGCGTGACGTCGAGCCCGGCGGGCAGCGGGTCGCCGCTGCTGCGGGCCGCGACGTGCGAAAGGGCTGCGCGGGCTTCGGACGGCTGTTCCATGGCGCGCAGTCTGCCCTGGTCAGCCATGCTCCCGCAGCCCCTTTTCGCGCGGCGAAGCGACCGGATGCGAAAGCAGGGGCGCGGGGAACTGCGCGAAGGGGAACGGGGCTTCGGAAAGATCCGGCTTCCCTCGGCACCCGAATCCTGGTCGCGGCCCCCTGCGGAGCGTGGCACGCGCAGGGGCTCCGCCCACCTGCCACCGGCCCTCCGTCCACGGATCTTGCCCGCGGCCCGTCCCCCTGCGCGCAGTTCCCCGCGCCCCTGATTTCTCGCAGGCTGTTCAGCCCGCGTTGATCCGGGCGGCCTTGCGCAGCAGGGCGGGGCTGAGGCGGCCGAGGAGGCGGGCGGCTTTGGCTTCGAAGGTGACGGGGACGACGGGTTTGCGGGTGCGGACGGCGCGGAGGATCTCGGTGGCGACCTTCTCCGGGGGGAAGTTGCGGCGGGCGTACAGCTTGGAGACCTTGGCCTGCTGCGCGGCGAGGGCGTCGTCGTCGAGGCCGGAGAAGGTGGTGGTGCGGGTGATGTTGGTGTTGACGATGCCGGGGCAGATGGTGGAGACGCCGATGCGGTGCGGGGCGAGTTCGGCGCGCAGGCAGTCGGAGAGCATGAAGACGGCGGACTTGGAGGTGGCGTACGCGGCGAGCTGCTTGGCGGGCAGGTAGGCGGCGGCGGAGGCGAGGTTGACGAGGTGGCCCCCCGTGCCGCGGTCGACCATGAGTCGGCCGAAGGCGCGGCAGCCGTGGATGACGCCCCACAGGTTGACGTCCAGGACGCGGCGCCACTCGTCCTCGGTGGTCTGCAGGAAGGTGCCGGAGTGGCCGATGCCGGCGTTGTTGACGACCACGTCGGGGACGCCGTGCTCGGTGGCGACCTGCTGGGCGAAGGCGTCGACGGCGGCGCCGTCGCTGACGTCGACCTGGTAGGCGGCGGCCTTGGTGCCGGAGAGTTCGCAGAGTTCGGCGGTGCGCTGGGCGGCGGGCAGGTCGCGGTCGCAGACCACGACCCGGGCGCCCGCGTCGGCGAAGGCGAGGGCGGTGGCCCGGCCGATGCCGCTGCCGCCGCCGGTGACGACGACCAGTTCGCCCGCGGTGGAGGGTTCCTGGCGGGCGGCGCCGTGGTCGCGGGCGGTGAAGTCGCGGACCAGGGCGGCGACGGTGGGGCCCTGTTCGAGCAGCGCGGACCAGTGGGTGGCGTTGAGGGTGCGGCGGGTGAGCCGGGGGACCCAGCGTTCCAGGCCCTCGGAGAGGAAGTCGGAGACGTAGTGGTCGCGTTGCAGGGTGATCAGCTGGACCGGTACTTCGGTGTGCCGTTCGCGCGGGGCCCGGACCCGGGGGCGCATGTTGGCCCGGTACAGCTCGATGCCGTGCACGGCGTCCTCGGCGAGGGTGGCCTGCGGGTGGCCGGGCCGGGGGCGGACGGCTTCCAGGTCGCGCAGGACGCGGGGCCAGAGCCGGGCCAGGCCGAGCTTCCAGGCGGCGGGGGCGAGGACGGGCAGTTGGAACAGCGCGATGTACCAGGAGTGGGCGCCCTGGCGCAGCAGTTGGGACAGGTGGCGGGGGGTGGGGCGGCGCAGCCGGTGCCGGATCCAGTACCCCATGTGGTCCAGGCAGGGGCCGGACATGGTGGTGTAGGAGGCGATCCGCCGGTACGCGCCGGGGGTGGTGACGGCCTCCCAGGACTGGACGCTGCCCCAGTCGTGCGCGACGACGTGCACGGGGCGGTCGGGGCTGACGGCGTCGGCGACGGCGAACAGGTCCTCGCCGAGCAGTTCGAGCCGGTAGTCCTCGCGGGTGGCGGGCACGCCGGAGGCGCCGGAGCCGCGGGTGTCGTAGCGCACCACGTGGTGGTCGGCGGCGAGGTCGGCGGCGACGTCGTCCCAGACCGAGTGGTCGTCGGGGTAGCCGTGCACCAGGACGACGGTCGGGTCGGCGGGGTCGCCCTGCTCGTACACGGCGAGGGCGAGCCCGCCGGAGTCGACGGTGCGGCGGCGGATGTCGGTGCGGCGGCCGGTCATGCTGCGTCCTCCTGGAGTGCCCAGCGCCGCACGTGCGGCAGGTCGTCGTCGAGCCAGTACGCGTCCTCGTCGGTGACCACGAGGAGTTCCTCGAACTTGATGCCCACGTCGCGGAACCCGATGTGCGGTTCGACCGCCCACAGGCCGGGGGTCGGCGCGTGCCGGGAGGCCCGACCGCCCGCCCACAGCGGGGACCTGCCCTCCAGGCGCTCCTTGACCAGTTCGCGTCCGAGGGTCTGCAGCGTACGCACTCCGAAGCCGAACAGGTTGACTCCGGCCGGACCGCGGGCGGTGTTCCTGGTCACCTGGTGGCCGATCACCCGGCCCGGGTAGACCTGGTGGCGGTTGTCGTAGCCGTGCGCGGCGAGTTGGGCGTCGACGGCGGCGTACACCTCGGCGAGCGGCTTGCGGGCCTTTACCTCGCGCAGGATCAGGTCGCGGTAGGTCTTGAGGTCCTTGGCGAGCAGGTCCCAGACGGCGTTCTCGCCGACCTTGCCGCCGTAGCCGATGTCGGCGGTGTAGCCGTCCACCACGGGCGCGCAGTCCAGCACGTACGGCATGCCCTCGGCGAGCACCCGGGAGCCGGCGAAGAACTGCAGCGGGGTGTGGAAGTGCCGGAACGCGGTGCGGTCGCCGAACCAGGCGAACGGCACGTGGAAGAAGTCCTGCACGCCGGCCTTCACCAGGCAGCGGCGCAGCTCGGCGGTGGCCTGACGCTCCGTCACGCCGGGTTCGATCCAGGCGGCGACCTGCTCGGCGCAGTGGTAGGACAGCTGCTGGACCTCCCGGAACTTCGCCAGGTCGCGCTCGTCGTACGGGAATCGGGGCACCTTCGACACCTCACACCTCCAGGACGAGGGTCTCGCCCTCGGCGGCCCGGGACACGCACGGCAGCAGCAGGCCGGCGGCCCGCTGCTCGGCGGTCAGTCGGCGGTCGCGGTGCTCGGGCGTCCCGGCGGCGACCTTGAGCACGCAGGTGCCGCAGAAGCCCTGCTGGCACGAGTACGGCAGTTCCGGGCGCACCTCGCGGGCGACGTCCAGCGCGGAGCGGTCCGCCGGGACGGTCAGCGTCTCGTCGCCGACCCGGATCCGGAACGGGCGCCCGTCCAGGATCGGCGCGGCCCCGAACCGTTCGAAGTGCAGCGAGACGGCGGGCGAGGCGGGCAGCGCGCGCTGCACGGCCAGCAGCATCGGCGCCGGGCCGCACACGTACGCGGCCGCGCCCCGGGGCGCGTGCGCGAGCAGCTCGGCGGCGTCCGGCAGGCCGTGCTCGTCGTCGGTGCGGACGGTCACCCGGGCCGGGTCGAGGGCGGCCAGTTCGGTGGTAAACGGGAGCGCCGCGGCGGTCCGGCCGGTGTGCACCAGGTGCCAGTCGACGCCCGCGTGCTGGGCGGCCCGGGCCATCGGCAGCAGCGGCGTGATGCCGATGCCGCCGGCCAGGAACAGCACCTTCTCCTCGCCGCAGAACGCGAAGCCGTTGCGCGGCCGGCGCACCCGCAGCCGCACCCCGACGTGCAGTTCGTCGTGGATCTCCACCGATCCGCCGCCGCCGTCCGCGATCCGGCGCACCGCGACCCGGTAGGCGTGCCGGTCGGCCGGGTCCCCGCACAACGAGTAGTGGCGCTCGCGCCCCGACGGCAGCGTCAGCACGATCCGCGCCCCCGGCTGCCAGGCCGGCAGCATCCCGCCGGACGGGTCGGCCAGCCGCAGCTCCACCACGTCCTCGGCGACCACCCGGTGCGACACCACCACCAGGTACAGCGGCGGCACCGGCCGGGCCTCCGCCCGCCGCGGACTCCGCCGCAGCCCTGGACTCCCCAGCGCGGGGCTGTACCAGTCGCCGAAGGCGGTCAGCCGGGCGAAGAAACGGTCGGCCCGTGGGCGTCCGTACAGGTCGGGGGGCGGGGTTTCGAGATCCATGGCGGGTGCGGGCTCCAGGGTGGAGTGGAGGGTGGATGGTTGCGAAAGCAGGGGCGCGGGGGTGCGAAAGCAAGTGGGGTGGAGGGTTGCGAAAGCAGGGGCGCGGGGAACTGCGCGCAGGGGAACGGCAAGCGGGCGAGGTCCGTGGACGGAGGGCCGGTGGCAGGTGGGCGGAGCCGCTGGGGGTGGCACGCTCCGCAGGGGGCCGCGACCAGGATTCGGGCGCTCAAGGCATTCGGATCTTTCCGAAGTCCCGTTCCCCTTCGCGCAGTTCCCCGCGCCCCTGGCTTCGCAGCCGCTCGCGCCCCAGCCTCCCGGGCTGCGCCAGCACCTCTCGGGAGCCCTCAGCGAGTGGCGGCAGCCTGCGCGGCCGGGGATTTGGCGAGGTAGGCGAGGGCCTGGGAGGAGCTGCCTTCGCGGGTGGGGTGGTAGCCGGGGCCGAAGTACCTGGCGGCGGAGCGCAGGAAGCGGGCGGGTTCGGGGAGGAGGCCGCGGCGGGCGGCGCGCTGGGCGTCGCGCCAGGTGGGGGCGAGGCGGCCGTCCAGGGTGGGGTCGGCGGCGAGCATGAAGCGGGTGCCGCGGATCCAGAGGTGGACCAGGAGCGGGCCGGAGACGAACATGCCGCGGATGCGGCGCAGGTATCCGGGGTCGAGGTGGCGCATCAGGTCGTAGGCGACGCTGCGGTGTTCGACTTCTTCGGCGCCGTGCCAGCGCAGCAGGTCGAGCATGGTGGGGTCGGCCTTGGCGCGGTCGAGGCCGGGCGAGTTGAGGGCCCAGTTGCCGAGGAAGGCGGTGAAGTGCTCGATCGCGGCGACGAAGGCGACGCGTTCGATGATGTTCTCGCGGCGCCGGCGGGCGGTCAGGCCGGGCTTGTCGCCGAGGACGCGGTGGAAGAGCCAGCTGATCTGCCGGACGTAGGGGCGCGGGTCGAGGCCCTGGCCGAGCAGGTGGTCGAGGACTTCCTGGTGGGCCTCGGCGTGGATGGCCTCCTGCCCGATGAAGCCGAGCACCTCTTCGCGCAGTTGTTCGTCGCGGATCAGCGGCAGCGCTTCCTTGAAGACCTTGACGAACCACCGCTCGCCCTCGGGCAGCAGCAGGTGCAGCACGTTGATGGTGTGGGTGGCCATCGGCTCGTCGGGGATCCAGTGCAGGGGCAGCTCGGACCAGTCGAAGTGCACGTCGCGCGGTTCGAGCACCAGGCTGTCGTGCACGGTGACGGGCGGGGTGGGGCGGGGCATGGGTGCCTCCTGACACGCGGCGGACGAGGGGGCGGACCGGGGCGGGGGGCCCGGCGGGCACACCGGCAAACTACTCGCGGGTAGCGGGTCGGACAAGGGTTTCGACCACTCTTATCAACATCGAGTCTAATAAGCCGCCCGATCGGGTGACACCACTCGCCGCGAACCCGCTTGTCCTGCCGCCCCGCGAACCGTCAGGCTGGACCCCATGCCCGGTCAGCACAGACGCAAACGCAGACAGGAAGCGGCACAACGGCGCCAGGCCGCGCGGTACGAGGGCTGGCAGTGGCACCCGCTGTACTCGACGCAGGACTACGCCGAGTTCACGGCGTACTTCCGCCGGCTGCGGGCCGAACGCACCTACGAAGAGGAACGCCTGCGGCTGGACACGTTCTGCGGGCGGCTCACCCACCCGACGACCTACCGGATCAGCGTGCTGATGCCGCCCGACGCCCCGCCGCCGCCACCGGAGACCCCGTGACCGACTCGCCCACCCCCCTCGTCCGCGCGCTGATCGCGCACCCGGTGCTGGCCGCCCCCGCCTACCCGGCGCCGGACCACGCGCCCACCGGCCCGGCCGAGCTGTTCACCGCCTGGCTGCTGGACGCGCTGGCCGCAGGCGTCCCGGACGCGCAGGTGCTGACGCTGGCCACGGTGGACGCCGAGGGGCGCCCGGACGCCCGGGTGCTCGTCCTGCGGGACGTCGAACTCCCCGCCGCGGCCTGGCACTTCTGGACCGAACCCGACTCCCCCAAGGCCCGCCAGTTCGCCGCCCGCCCGGACGCCGCGCTGACCGTCTACTGGCCGGCCCGGGGCCGCCAGGTCCGCCTGCGCGGCCCGGTCCGCCCCTCCCCCGGCTGCGCCACCCCCTCGCCCGACCTGCGCTGCTACGCCCTGCACGCCGCCGAGGCCGAGTTCTGGCAGGCCGCCCCGGACCGGCACCACCTGCGCCGCCGCCACACCCGCACCGCCACCGGCTGGACGGACACCGGCTGGACCGACACCCGGCTGCCGGCTGCCGGCTAGCTGAACAGCAGCCGCCGCAGCCAGTCCCGGCGGGCCGCGAGTGCCGTCCGGCTGACGGCGGCTCCGGGGGCCAGGGTGTCGAAGCCGTGCGGGGCGCCGGGCCAGACGTGCAGTTCGGCGTGGGCGCCGCTGCGCCACAGGGTGTCGGCGTAGGCGGTGACCTCGTCGCGGAAGGTCTCGGCGGAGCCGACCTCCAGGTAGGCGGGCGGCAGGCCGGAGAGGTCGTGGGCCCGGGCGGGGGCGGCGTGCGGCGGGAGGTCGGGGGTGCCGTGCAGCGGGCCGAGGGCGGCCTGCCAGGCGGTGGTGTTGGAGACGGCGTCCCAGGTGTCGTGCCCGGCGGCCTGCCGGGCGGAGGCGGTGGCGCCCCGATCGTCCAGCATCGGGCTGAGCAGCAGTTGGCCGGCCGGCACCGGCCCGCCCTCGTCGCGCAGCAGCAGGGCGAGTGCGGCGGCCAGGCCGCCGCCGGCGCTCTTGCCGGCCAGCACGATCCGGTCCGGGTCGATCCGCAGCCGTCCGGCGTGCGCGGCCGCCCAGCGCAGGGCGGTGCGGCAGGCGTGCAGCGGGGCGGGGTAGCGGGCGGCGGGGGCGAGCGGGTACTCGACGGAGAGCACGGCCAGGCCGAGCGGCTCGGCCAGCTCGCGCAGCACCCGCGGCAGGACGGCGTGCGCGTTGCCGCCGATCAGCCCGCCGCCGTGCAGGTAGAGCAGGGCCGGGAGCACCCCGGTCGCCGCGGCCGGGCGGCCGTGGACGACCGGGACGCCGTCGGCGTCGTGCCCGGCGGCCTCGAACCGTCCGCCGTCGGCGAGTTGTCGCAGGGTCGGGCGGGGCCGCCGGGCGGCGTCGTGCCGCTGCCACTGCGTCAGGTTCTCGGGCGTCAGCGGGGCGGGCACGCCGCCCCGGGCGGCCAGCGCGGCGGCCAGCTCCGCGTCCAGGTGGGGCTTGTGCACGGGGCTCAGACCATCGGGGGGTAGGGCTCGGGCACGGCGTCCGCGGGCAGCAGGTCGAGGACGGCGGCGAGGGTGGCCGCGAGGCCGTCCACCTCGCGGACCTCCCGGCGGCCCTCGCCGTGGCGGATCTCGTAGCGGTCGCCGCCGCGCGCGCCGACCATCGGGAGGTCGCGGCAGAGCGGCCGTTCGGCCCGGCGGCTGAACGTCACCCAGAACATCGACATGCCCGGGGAGAGCGCCCGCAGCCGCGGTTCGGCGTGGGCGGCCTCGATGAACGCGTGCAGTTCGGCGGCGTGCCGGAGCCGGATCCGGGAGGCCCGCAGCTGCGCCCAGCGGGCCGGGACGGGGTCGCCGCACTCGTACGCCTCGGCGAGGCTCCCGACCTCCAGGAAGGGCCACCGGTCGGTGAGTTCGCGCACCGGAACCGGCCGCAGCCACTGCTCCACCGCCCCGGCGGCCGCCGCCAGGTCGTCGGTGGTGCCGCCGGCCATGTGGATCGTCCGGGCCCAGCACAGGACCCGGAAGCCGCGTTCCCCGGCGACCGCCACCACCGACACCCCCCGCTCGCCCGCCTCGGCCCGCACCGAGTCCGGGTAGCGGTCGGGCGTGTCCGGCGGCAGGGCCGTCCCGAGCGCGGCGCGCAGAGATCCGGCCCGCACCAGGTCGGGGTAGTGGCGGGCGTGGTCGGTCGCCGGGTCCTCGGTCATGCGGTCGAGTATGCGCGAAGTGCGGGCCGCCCGCGGCGGATTCACCGGGGCGGCCGCGCGGGAGCGGTCAGCGCAGGACCGCGAGCTGCCCGGTGGCGCGGGTCATCGCCACGTAGCGGTCGACGGCGCCCTCGATGCCGTCGCCGAACGCCTCCGGGTCGACGATCACCACCAGGTCGAACTCCAGGCCCTTGACCAGTTCGGGACTGAGCGAGCGGACCCGGCCCCCGCCGGGGAAGGACGGGTCGCCGATCACGCAGGCGGTGCCCTCGGGGTGCTCGGCCAGCCAGGCGTCCAGCAGCGCGTCGCGTTCGGCGCGGGCGCCGTGGTGGACGGGCAGGCCGCTGCGCCGGATCGAGGTGGGGACGTTGGCGTCGGGCAGGGCGGCCCGGATCACCGGCTCGGCCTCGGCCATCACCTCTTCCGGGGTGCGGTAGTTGACGGTCAGCGAGGTGAGGGTGACCCGGTCCAGGCCGGCCCGCTCCAGGCGTTCGGTCCACGACTCGGTGAAGCCGTGTCGGGCCTGGGCCCGGTCGCCGACGATGGTGAAGGAGCGGGACGGGCAGCGGGCGATCAGCATCTGCCACTCGGCGTCGGTGAGTTCCTGCGCCTCGTCCACCACGATGTGCGCGAACGGCCCGGCCAGCAGGTCGGGGTCGACGGGTTCGGCCTCGGTGTGGTCGATCAGCGCCTCGCGCAGGTCGGCGCCGCGCAGCATGGCGACCGCGCCCTCGCTGTCGTAGTCGGCGTTCAGCAGGTGGTCGACCACGCCGTCCATCATCTCGCGCTCGGCGGCCAGCCGGGCCCGGTGGGCGCGCTGGCGGCGGTCGGCGTCGGTGTCGCCGAGGCGGCGGCGGGCGGCGTCCAGCAGCGGCAGGTCGGCGAGCGTCCAGGCGGCGGGGTCGGTGCGCTGCAGGGTGCGGATCTCCTCGCGGCTCAGCCAGGGCGCGCACAGCCGCAGGTAGGCGGGGACGGTCCACAGGTCGCCGACCAGGTCGGTGGGCTCCAGGATCGGCCAGGCGCGGCGCAGCGCGCCGAGCAGTTCGGGGTCGCGGCGCAGTTCGCGGCGGAGCACCTCGGGCGAGATGCCGTCCTCCTCGTCGTCGAAGGAGTCGGCGTTCTTGTCGAGCAGGATGGTGATCAGCTCGTCCAGGATCTGCTGCCGGGCCTCGTTGTGCGGGACGCCGGGGCCGGGGGCGGCGAACGCCTCGGACCAGTCCTCCGGGTCGATCCACAGCTCGTACCACTCGGTGGAGAGCTTGCGGCCCTCGGCGGGCGGCTCCTCGTAGACGGCGACGGCCTTCTCGATCGCGTGCACCATCCCGGCGGCGGCCTTCAACCGGGCCACCTCGGGGTCGGGTTCGGGGGCGACGGCGGCCCCCTCGGGCAGCAGGTCGCGCAGCGTGCAGGTCTGCACGCCCTCCTCGCCGAGGCTGGGCAGCACGTCGGCGACGTACGCCAGGTACGGCTGGTGCGGGCCGACGAACAGGACCCGGCCCTTGCGGTGGCCCAGGCGCGGGTCGGAGTACAGCAGGTGGGCGGTGCGGTGCAGGGCGACCACGGTCTTGCCGGTGCCGGGGCCGCCGTCGACCACCAGGGCGCCGCGCGAGCCGGCCCGGATGATGGCGTCCTGGTCGGCCTGGATGGTGGCCAGCACGTCGCGCATCCGCGCGGAGCGGGAGCTGCCGAGGCTGGCGATGAACGCGGACTGGTCGTCGAGGGCGGCGTGGCCCTCCAGGCCGTCGGCGGTGAACACCTCGTCCCAGTAGTCGCCGACCCGGCCGCGCTGCCAGCGGTAGCGGCGGCGGCTGGCCAGGCCCATCGGGTTGGCGTGGGTGGCGGCGAAGAAGGGTTCGGCGGCGGGCGAGCGCCAGTCGACCAGCAGGCGGCGGCCGTCGGCGTCGGCGAGACCGAGGCGGCCGATGTAGACCGGCTCGGGGTCGTCGGCGCGGACGATCCGGCCCAGGCACAGGTCGTGGCCGAAGCGGCTCAGGGTGCGCAGCCGGGCGGAGAGTTGGTGCACCTCGTTGTCGCGGTCCATCGCGGCCTGCCCGGCCCCGCCGGGGCTGCGGCGCACCTGTTCGAGGCGCGCGGTCAGCTCCGCGGTGTCCCGGCTCAGGGTGTCGGCGACCTCGGCGAAGTGCCGGTCGTCGGCGGCGATCAGGGCCGGGTCCGCCTTGGCGGCGAGCCGCTCGGGCAGGTCGAAGGCGCTGGTCGTCGGCTGGTTCATGGGTGGTGACTCCGATCCGCTGCCGGGTGGGCCGCGCTCCGTCCGCGTGCTGCTCGCGGTCTGCCCCGTCTGTGCTGTTCGCGCGGGTTCCCCGGTTCAGATCAGCGATTGTGCGGCATCGAGGGGGCCTTGCGGCAAGGCCCCCCTTGCGGTATAAGTTTGATAACGGCAGGAGAGCTTCGGCTCCCTGCCTTTCGTGCGTCCGGGGCCGGTCGCCCGGCGCCGTCCTTCCGCCGGGGTCCGGGCACCGTACCGGGTGTTCGGGCAGCTCGGAGCACCTGGCATGCTGAGCGCGCCGTCCGGGGGGCCGCGCGGCACGGAGCAGGAGGTGGGCGGGAGATGACCGCGACGACGGAGCCCGGGAGTTCGGACGGGGAGGCCGGAGCCGCCGGGAAGGCCGGAGCCGCCGGGGAGGCCGCGGCGGCCGACGCGGAGGAGCGGTTCGAGACCTGGCGGGACCTGATCACCCTGACCAGGGAGTGCGACGCCAGCACCCCGCACACCGACGGGTTCTCGGCCGGCCTGCGGCGGCTGGAACTCGGCCCGGTGACCTTCCTCGGCACCTCCTTCCCGTCCTCCCGGTTCCGGCGCACCGCCGCCCGGGTGCGCTCCTCCGACCCGTCGGTCTTCCACCTCACCCTGCTGCTCAACGGGGCGCTGGACCTGTCCGGCCCGCACGGCAGCGGGTTCGCCTCCGGGGCCGGCGACCTCAGCGTGCTCGACAGCTCCCGCCCCTACGACCTGCGGGCCTTCGGCGCCCGGAGCGCCGGCTCGCCCCGGCCCCGGGTCGACGCCCTCGGCCTCGACTTCCCGCGCGCGCTGCTGCCGATACCGCCGGACCGGCTGCGCCGCCTGCTCGCCCGCAGCTACCGGCCGCAGGGCGGCACCGGCGCGCTGCTGGCCGACTTCCTGCACAGCCTGGACCGGCAGGCCGAGCGGATCCCGCCCGCCACCGCGGAGCGGCTCGGCCCGGTCCTGGTCGACCTGGTCGCCGCCTGGCTGGCCGAGGAGTCGGAGACCACCGACACTCTGGCGCCCACCGCCCGGCGGCGCGCCCTGGTCGAGCACGTCCGGGCCTTCGTCCGGCGCAACCTGCACGACCCCGCGCTGACCCCCACCGTGATCGCCGCGGCGCACCACGTCTCGGTCAGCTACCTGCACCGGGTCTTCACCGAGGAGAACGGCGGCGAGAGCATCGCCGCCTGGATCCGCCGCCGGCGCCTGGAGCAGGCCCACCGCGACCTCGCCGACCCGGCGCTGCGCGCCGTCCCCGTCCACGCCCTGGCCGCGCGCTGCGGCATCCCGCGCCCCGACGACTTCAGCCGGGCCTTCCGCGCCGCGTACGGGCTCTCCCCCCGCGACCACCGCCGGCAGGCCCTGAGCGGACCCGGGTAGGCGCGGCGCCGACCCGCCGGGGTCAGGCCGCCGCTGCCGCCAGGGCGGCGCGGGCGGCGGCGGTGCCGTGGTGGTCCGGTCCGAAGTGTTCCGTCCAGTCGGCGAGCGCGGCGGTGAGCGTGGCCCCGCCCCGGCCCTGGCGGGTCTCGGCGGTGCCGAGGGCGGTGCGCAGTTCCAGAGTGCGGTGGCTGGGGCGGTCGCCGGGCGGGCAGAGCGCGAGGGCGTCGCGGGCGGCGCGTTCGGCGGCGGCCGGGTCGCCCTCGGCGAGGTGCAGGGTGGCGGCGGCCAGGCCGAGCGCGGAGCGGTCGGCGTCGGGCAGGGCGGGCAGCCGGTCGGCGAGGGACAGCGCGGTGTCCAGTTCCGTGCGGGCCGCACCGGTGCGGCCCCGGCCGAGCAGCGCGCGCACCAGGTTGACGTGCAGGATCAGCGCGAACGCGTCGTCGGCGGGGTTCGCCGCCTGCGCCCGGTGCAGGAGTTCCTCGGCGTCGGCGTGCCGGCCGCGCAGGGCGAGGCTGAGCGCCAGGCTGTTGTTGGCCGAGACCCTGGTCCAGGTGGCGTCGGGTTCGGGGGCCCGGGTGGACTCGTCCTTGAGCCGGGCGGCGCCGTGTTCGACCGCCTCGTGCTCGCCCAGGTAGGTGAGTTGGGCCAGCCGGTTGCTCTCGGCCAGCAGGGCGAAGGACGACCGCTCCCGGCGGCCGGCGGCCGCGAGCCCGGCGTACTGCTCGGCCGCCTCCCGGTGCCGGCCCAGGTCGGCCAGCAGGGCCGCGTTCGCGCGCCGGGCCTGCACGGCGGGGGCGAACGAGGCGTCCACCGCCAGGGCGCGGCCGATCTCCTCGACCGCCTCCGGGTAGCGTCCCTCGCTGCGCAGCAGGGAGGTGAGCGCGGTGCGCAGCAGCGCTTCCGCGTCGGGCTCCGGGCCGTCGGCGGCCAGTGCGGCGCGCAGTTCGCGCTCCGCCTCCGCCGTGCGGTCCTGGTCGCGCAGTGCGCGGCTCACCGTGACGAGCGCGCCCGCGGTCTGCGCCGCTCCGGGGCCGGCCGCCCGGCCGTACAGTTCGGCGGCCTGCCGGGCGAGGCGCTCGGCCTCGGCGGACCCGCCGCCCCTCTCGGCCCGGTGGGCCTGCTCCAGCAGTTCGGCGGCCTGCTGGAGCTTGCGGCCCGTGAACAGCCTCATCCTCGTCCTCCCCTTCGATCGGCGGTGATCGTAGCGGGGCGGGCGGGCGGCGGGGTTCAGCGGGTGGCGGGGTTCAGCGGGTGGTGGGGCGGCCCAGGTAGGTGAGCGGGCCGGGGTCGGAGACGGGGAGGGGGTGGAAGCCGAGGCGGTCGTAGAAGGCGCGGGCGGCGGTGTTGGCGGTGACCATGCCGAGGTGGACCTTCGGGACGCCCTTGGCGGCCAGGGCGTCGAGCAGGGTGTGCATCAACTGCCGTCCGTGGCCCGCCCGCTGGTGGCTGGGGAGCAGGTCGATGTGCAGGTGGGCGGGGTGGTCGGCGAGTTCGGGCAGCAGGAGCCGCTCGGGGGTGTGCAGCAGGTGGACCATCACCTCGCTGGGGGTGGCCGGTTCGCCGGTCGGCGGCGGGTAGCGGTCGGTGACGGTGGGCAGCCACTCGTCGCGGAAGCGCCGCACGAACGTCGGGGTGTCGGCGGTGGCGAGCACGTAGCCGACGGCGCGGCCGGTGCCGTCGTCCAGGACGAACGCCAGGTCCGGTTCGAGGACGGCGTAGGGGGCGGCGAAGATGGTCGGCAGCAGGTCGTGGTCGGGGTAGGTCTGCCGGGAGTCGCCGCCGAGTTCGCCGGTGCGCACGCAGATGTCGTACAGCGCGGCCCGGTCGGCGGGCCGGTACGGGCGGACGGCGGGCCGTCGGGGATGGTCGCTCATCCCCGGCATCCTTCCTTCGAACGCGCTGTTCGACAAGCGGGTTGACGGGTGGTCAGACCGCCATCGCCAGCATCAGCGGCGTCGCCCGGGCGGCCAGCAGTTCGGCGGCCTCGCGCAGCCGGTGGGCCTGGGCGACCGGCAGCGAGGTGGCCAGGCAGCCGACGGTGCTGCCGGCCACGATCGGGACGGCCGCGCAGACCGTGTCCATCGAGTACTCCTGGAGGTCCAGCACCGGGACGGTGGCGGGCTGCCGGTCGAGCCGGTGCAGCAGGCGGTCGGTCTCGGTGATGGTGCGCGCGGTCAGCCGGGCGGCCGGGTGCCGGGCGAGGTGGTCGAGCCGGGCGTCGTGGTCGAGTTGGGCGAGCAGGCACTTGCCGATCGCGGAGGCGTGCGCGGTGGCCCGGAAGTCCGCCCACTCGTGCACGGCGGGGGCCTGCTCGTCCGCGCAGACCGCCTCGACCGAGAGTTCGCCGTCGTGGTAGCGGCTGAAGTAGACGGCCGCGCCGAGCTCCTCGCGCAGTTCCTCCAGCCGGTGGTGCAGCCGGGCCCGGACCATCGGTTCCCGGTGCTGGGTGCCGAGCAGGGTGAACGCGCCGCCGAGCGCCCAGCTGCCGTCCAGCCCGACCAGGTACCCTTCGGTCTCCAACTCCTCGGCCAGCAGGCGCACTTGCTCCTGCGGCAGGGTCAGTTCCCGGGCCAGTTCGGCCAGCGTCGCGCCGTCCGGGCGGCGGTCGACCGCCTCCAGCAGCCGCAGCGCCCGCCGCAGCGTCCCGAACGGCCCGCCGCCGGGGCCGCCCGATCCGAGCAACCCGTCCTCCCGGCCCCTGCTCGCCGTCGACATGGCTCCGCCCCCTCCGTCGCCGGTCCCGCCTCCCGTCCAGCGTAGCCAGCCCACCGCGTCCGCACCGTCCCCTCACCGGATATTCGCCCCGGCGGAGGGCCGCGCCCTTGACACGCATATGCCGGACCGGCCCCGGCGCACCACGCGCGCCGGGGCCGGTCCCGAGAGGGGGTGACGGGGCGTCAGTCCTCCTGGGCGGAGCGGAGCTCGGCGACCGCGGCGGCGAGGCGGCTGCCGTAGTCGGGGTCGGCGGCGTGGAAGTGGGCGAGGTTCTTCTCGACCACGTCGTCGCGGCCGACCTGGGCGAGCGAGCCGGCCAGGTTGGCGATCAGCCGGGACTTCTCGCCCTCCGTCATCAGCCGGTAGAGCTCGCCGGCCTGGAAGAAGTCGTCGTCCTTGCTGTGCGCGGGGGTGGTGTAGGTGCCGGTGTGGCCGGTGAGCGGCTGCGGGGCGTGCAGCGGCTCGTCGGTCTGGGCGGGGCCGCCGTACGAGTTGGGCTCGTAGTTCTTGCCGCGGCCGTTCGGGTTGAGCGCGGCGTAGCCGTCCTGGCCGTAGTTGGCGGCCTCGGCGGCGCGCGGGGCGTTGACCGGCAGCTGGGTGTGGTTGACGCCGAGCCGGTAGCGCTGGGCGTCGGCGTAGGCGAACAGGCGGCCCTGGAGCATCTTGTCGGGCGAGGGGCCGATGCCGGGGACGAAGTTGTTCGGCGAGAACGCGGCCTGCTCGACCTCGGCGAACACGTTCTCCGGGTTGCGGTTGAGCACCAGCCGGCCGACCTTGACCAGCGGGTAGTCGGCGTGCGGCCACACCTTGGTCAGGTCGAACGGGTTGAACCGGTAGTCCGCGGCGTCCTCGACCGGCATCAGCTGCACGTACAGCGTCCAGGACGGGAACACCCCGCGCTCGATCGCCTGGTGCAGGTCGCGCTGGTGGCTGTCGGCGTCGCCGCCCGCGGTCTCGGCGGCCTGGGCGGCGTCCAGCGAGCGGACGCCCTGGTTGGTCTTGAAGTGGTACTTCACCCAGTGCGCCCGGCCCTCGGCGTTGACCCACTGGTAGGTGTGCGAGCCGTAGCCGTTCATGTGCCGGTAGGAGGCCGGGATGCCGCGGTCGCCGAACAGCCAGGTGATCTGGTGGGTGGAGGCCGGCGAGTGCGCCCAGAAGTCCCAGACGTTGTCGGGCTCCTGGATGCCGGTGTACGGGTCGCGCTTCTGCGAGTGGATGAAGTCCGGGAACTTGATCGGGTCCTTGATGAAGAACACCGGGGTGTTGTTGCCGACCAGGTCGTAGTTGCCCTGCTCGGTGTAGAACTTCACCGCGAAGCCGCGCGGGTCGCGCACCGCGTCGCTGGCGCCGAGCGCACCCGCCACGGTGGAGAAGCGCAGGAACAGCTCGGTGCGCTTGCCGACCTGCGAGAGGAACGCGGCCCGGGTGTACTGCGAGACCTCGTCGGTCACCTCGAAGTACCCGTACGCGCCCGACCCGCGGGCGTGCACCACCCGCTCCGGGATCCGCTCGCGGTTGAACCGGGCCAGCTTCTCCAGCAGGTGCTGGTCCTGCACCAGCAGCGGGCCGTACTCGCCGGCCGAGGCGCTGTTCTGGTTGTCGGCGACGGGCGCGCCGGACTCGGTGCTGAGGGTTTTGGGCATGGGTGATCCTTCTCGGGCGTGCAGAGAACAGGAGGAGTGCGGGGGTGGTGGCGCGCTGACGGCTCGCGGAGGGTGGCGTGCCGTCAGCGCGCGGGGTGACGCGCCGTCAGTGCGCGTACAGCGGCCGGACGGCCGTCGCGTCGGCGAGCGGGCGGGCCTCGGCGAGGTCCTCGGCGAGGCCGGCCGCGGCGAGCGCCGCGCGGGCCTCCCCGCGGGGAGCGCGTTGAACCAGCGCAGCGCGAGGGCGTCCTGGCCGGCGGGGGTGAGGCGGCCGGTGAGGCGCAGGCGGGCGAGGCCGCCGTCGGGGTAGACGTTGATCCGGACGTGGGTGACGGGGGTGCCCGCGGGGAGCCGGAAGCGGTGGCGGGTGTCGGGCTGCAGGCGGGTGCGCGGCAGCAGGACGGTCTCCTTCTCCCCGTCGGTGCCGACGAGTTCGGCCCAGCCGGGGGCGTTGGCGACGAAGCAGGAGGTGTCCACCTCCGCCGCCAGGACCTCGCCGCCCCCGGCCAGGGCCACTCGCACCCAGTCGTTGGCCTTGTCGCGCCGACGCCGGGTCTCCCAGCCGTCGCCCATGACGGAGGCGCGGCCGGGAGCGTTCAGGTTGTGCGGGGAGGAGAAGTAGCGGTCCGAGGCGGCCTCGGCGACGCCGCCGTACTCCTGGGCGGCCAGGTCGAAGGTGAGGCCGGCCAGGTCGCGCGGGTCGGGCAGCACCTCGCCGTGCACCCGCAGCCGGGCGACGCCGCCGTCGGGCCAGATGTTCAGGCGGACGTGGGTCCAGCGGGTCGGGTCGTCGACCGGGAACAGGTGCGCGGTGTCGCCCTTGAGCGCGGTGCGCGGGACCAGGTCGGTCCACTCGGCGGCGGCCAGCTCCTCGGGCGAGGGGTGGCCGGGTACGGACGCGGCCTGCACGGACGCGGTCTCGGGGTAGTTGCCGGTGAAGTGCGCGGTGTCGACGACCACGCCGCGGATCCGGCCCGCGACGCCGAGTCGGACGACCGCCCAGTCGTGGTCCTCGTCGGTGGGGTGCGGCTGCTCGGCGCTCGCGCCGCGGCGGCGGCGGGACTCCCAGCCGTCCATGATCTGGCCCTTGTGGCCGAAGGTGTGCGGGCGGAACTCGGCGGGCTGGGCGACCAGCAGGTTCTCGGCGTCCGCGAAGGTGTCCTCGTTGGTGGCGACCACGCCCGCGCCGAGCAGCCGGGAGGCCAGGTCGACCAGCTCGGTGAACGGCGCGTTCGAGGTCAGGTCAGTACTCAACTGGTGCTCCTTCTATCGGCGTTGGACTGTCAGGGTCGGGTGATCTGGCGGCCGTGCGGGGCGCCGTCGGGGTCGACGGTCCGTCCGCGCAGCCAGGTGTGCCGGACCAGACCGGTGAGGGTGCGGCCCGCGTAGGGGGTGACCGGGTTCTTGTGGTGGAGGCGCTCGGCGCGGACGGTGAGTTCGCCGTCCGGGTCGAAGGCCACCAGGTCGGCGTCGTACCCGGGCGCGATGGCGCCCTTGGTGCCGGTCAGGCCGACCAGTGCGGCGGGTCCGGCGGCCATCCAGCGGACCACGTCCGCCAGGGTGTGGCCGCGGCGGCGGGCCTCGGTCCAGACGGCGGGCAGGCCGAGCTGGAGCGAGGCGATGCCGCCCCAGGCGGCGGCGAAGTCGCCGCTGC
Organism: Kitasatospora sp. YST-16; assembly: GCF_026802215.1. Taxonomy (NCBI): domain Bacteria; kingdom Bacillati; phylum Actinomycetota; class Actinomycetes; order Kitasatosporales; family Streptomycetaceae; genus Kitasatospora; species Kitasatospora sp. YST-16. The sequence continues at coordinate 6,447,084 of NZ_CP113837.1, read as the reverse complement.
CGCCGTGCCGGGTGAGGAGTTTGAGGTCGGGGGTGGAGGGCGAGTGGTCGGAGACCACGGCGGTGAACTCGCCGTCCGCGAGGGCCTGCCAGAGCAGGTCGCGGTTGGACTCGTCGCGGATCGGCGGGCAGCACTTGAAGGCGGTGTCCCCGTCGGGGACCTCCTCGGCGGCCAGCGTCAGGTAGTGCGGGCAGGTCTCGGCGGTGACGTCGACGCCGTCGGCGCGGGCCTGCCGCAGCAGCGGCAGCACGGCGGCGGAGGAGACGTGCAGGACGTGCACCCGGGCGCCGGTGCGGCGGGCGGCGGCCAGCAGGGCGGCGACCGCGGCGGCCTCGGCGCCGTCCGGGCGGGAGGCCAGGAAGTCGCGGTAGTGGGTGCCGGGGACCTGCGGGGCGGCGGCCAGCACCGCCGGGTCCTCGGCGTGGATGATCGCCAGCGCGCCGATCCGGGCCTGCTCGGCGAGCGCCGCCTCCAGGTCGGCGGGGGTGGCCAGGTGCGGGAACTCGTCCACCCCGGACGGGGCGAGGAAGGACTTGAAGCCGAACACGCCGGCGCGGTGCAGGGGTTCGAGGTCGGCGGTGTTGCCGGGGACGGCGCCGCCCCAGAAGCCCAGGTCGACCCAGGTCTGGCCGTCGGCGGTCTTCCGCTTGGCGGCCAGGCCCTCGACCGTGGTGGTCGGCGGGATCGAGTTGAGCGGCATGTCGACGATCGTGGTGACGCCGCCGGCCGCGGCGGCCCTGGTCGCGGAGGCGAAGCCCTCCCAGTCGGTGCGGCCGGGCTCGTTGACGTGCACGTGGGTGTCGACCAGGCCGGGCAGCAGCGCGGTGTCGCCGAGGTCGGTGAGCTGCCGGTCGCCGGCGAGCAGGGTGCCGTGCGGGGCGACCTGCTCGATCTTTCCGGCCCGCAGCAGCACGTCGGCGGGGCGCTCGCCGTCCGGCAGGACCACCCGCCGGGAGCGGATCACCGCGGTGTCGCCGATGGGCATGAGGGGACCTCCGAGCGTCGTGAACAGCGAGGGTGGGTCGAAGGAGTGGTGGGAGCCTAGGCTCGCCTTCAACAAAACGTCAATGTGTGAACGTACGAGAATTCAACAAACCGTCAGGCCAGCAGCGCGACCGCCAGCCGCTCCCCCGCGAGCTCCGCGAGCTCGCCCGCCCGGGCCATCGACTCCGCCGGATCGCCCGCCAGGTCGGCCAGCGCCAGCGCCGACACGAAGCCCGCCGCCCGCCACTCCCGCTCCGCCAGCTCCAGCCGCCCGGCCACCGCGGCCACCGGCACCCCGGCCCGGGCCGCCGCCTCGGCCACCCCCGCCGGGGCCTTGCCGTGCAGGGTCTGCTCGTCCAGGCAGCCCTCGCCGGTCACCACCAGGCGCGCCCCGCGCACCGCCCGCTCGAAGCCCAGCAGCTCCAGCAGCAGCTCGATGCCGGGCCGCATGGCCGCCCCCAGCAGCGCCAGCGCGGCGAAACCCACCCCGCCGGCCGCGCCCGCGCCCGCCGCACCGCGGACCTCACGGCCCGTCAGGTCGGCGACCGCGTCCGCCCAGCGGGTCAGCCCCTCCTCCAGCACCACCAGGTCGGCGGCGTCCGCGCCCTTCTGCGGGCCGTACACGGCGGCCGCGCCGCGCGGGCCGAGCAGCGGGTTGTCCACGTCGCACGCGACGATCACCTCCACCCCGCGCAGCCGCTCCGCGAGCGGGCCCGGCTCCACCCGGGCCAGCCGGCGCAGCGCGGCCCCGCCGGGCGGCAGCGGGGCGCCGTCCGCGTCGTACAGCTCGACGCCCAGCGCCTGCACCATGCCCGCACCGCCGTCGGTGCAGGCGCTGCCGCCCAGGCCCAGCACCACCCGGGTCGCCCCGAGCGAGACCGCCTTGGCGATCAGCTGGCCCACCCCGTACGAGCCCGCCGCCAGCGGCGCGGTCCGGCCGCCGGGCAGCCGGGCCAGGCCGGAGGACTGCGCCAACTCGACCACCGCGGTCTCGCCCTTCACGGCCAGCCCCGCGACCACCGGCAGGCCGGTCGGCCCGGCGACCTTCACCTCGACCCGGGAGAAGCCCGCCGCGAGCGCCGCCGCGAGCGTCCCCTCGCCGCCGTCGGCCACCGGCAGCTCCCGCACCTCGAGGCCGGGCACCGCCCGCCGGATCCCGGCGGCGATCCGCGCGGCGACCTCGGCGCCCTCCAGCGACCCCTTGAACTTGTCGGGGGCGACGACCACATGACCTCGCACGGCGGACCGGCCTTTCACGGGGAGGAACTGTCAGGGAGCTGGGGGATGCGGGAGCGGGGCCCGGGACGGCCGGCGGTTCGCCACCCGGCCCCGAGACGGCCGGCGGTTCGGCGCCGGGCCCCGGGGCGGCCGGCGGTTCGCCACCGGGCCCCGAGACGGCCGGCGGTTCGCCACCGGGCCCCGAGACGGCCGGCGGTTCGGCGCCGGTGCGCGCCGTCCCCCGAACCCCTGGTGAGGAGTCTCCCTCCCCGCCGACCTCCCGTCCCGCTTCCGACGTGCGGGAGGCTCCCCTCGGCGGGGAGGGGGTGGTGCCCCCCTGGCGACGCGGGCGCGACCGGACAGGTACACGCCGCCAGGGGGAGTCGGTTGTCGGGCCTGCGGCGGCCCGGCCTCCAGCGGCCGGGCCCCCGTTGCCGGCCCGTCGGTTACTTGACCTCGCGGCCGGAGAGCCGCTCGACGCCGCGCAGCAGGGCGGAGTGGTCGAGCGAGCCGTCGCCGTTGGCGCGGGCGGAGGCGACGAGCTGGGCGGCGACCGCGCCGAGCGGGAGCGCGGCGCCGACGGCGCGGGCGGCGTCGGTGACGATGCCCATGTCCTTGTGGTGGAGGTCGATCCGGAAGCCGGGGGCGAACTCGCGGGCGAGCATGTTGCCCTTCTTGCGGTTCAGCACGGTGGAGCCGGCCAGTCCGCCGCCGAGCACGTCGAGGGCGGCGGCGAGGTCGACGCCGGCGTTCTCCAGGAACACCACGGCCTCGGCCAGCACCTGGATGTTGACGGCGACGATCAGCTGGTTGGCGGCCTTGACGGTCTGGCCGGCGCCGGCCGGGCCGACGTGCACGACGGTGGTGCCGAGCGCGTCGAACAGCGGCTTCGCCTCGGCGAAGTCGGCGGCCTCACCACCGACCATGATGGAGAGCACGGCCTCGACCGCACCGGCCTCGCCGCCGGAGACGGGGGCGTCCAGGGTGCGGACGCCGCGGGCCCTGGCGGCGGCCTCGACCTTGATCGAGGTCTGCGGGGTGATGCTGGACATGTCGATGACCAGGGTGCCGGCCTTGACGTTCTCCAGGACGCCGCCCTCGCCGAGGACGGCCTGCTCGACGTGCGGGTCGGCGGGGACCATGGTGATGACGACCTCGGCGTCGGCGACGGCCTCGGCGATCGAGGCGGCACCGTGGCCGCCGGCCGCGACCAGGGCGTCGATGGGCTCCTGGGTGAGGTTGTAGCCGGTGACGTGGTGGCCGGCCTTGACCAGGTTGACGGCCATGGGCTTGCCCATGATGCCGAGGCCGATGAAGGCGATCTTGCGGCTCATCGCGTGCGGGTCCTTACGTGTGAGGGTCTTGAGGGGAAAGGAGAGCTCGGCGCCCGGGGTTCAGCGCGGGGCTCAGCGCGCGGCGCGCAGTTCGCGCGGCAGCCAGTCGAAGCTCTCGGCGCTGACGCCGCCGGCCGGGCGGTACTCGAGGCCGATGCGGCCCCGGTAGCCGGCCGCGGTGAGGCGGGCGAACAGGTCCTCGAAGTCGAGTTCGCCGGTGCCGGGTTCGTTGCGGCCGGGGGTGTCGGCGATCTGCACGTGGCCGATCCGGTCGGCGTACGCGTCGATGACGGCGGCCGGGTCCTCGCCGTTGCGGGCGAGGTGGTAGAGGTCGCAGAGGAACTTGGCGTTGCCGAGGCCGGTGGCGGCGTTGACCTTGTCGACGACGTCGACCGCGGCGGCGGCGGTGACCAGCGGGTAGTCCGGGGACTCCGCCTTGTTGAGGGTCTCGACCAGCAGGACCGCGCCGACGGAGTGGGCGGCCCGGGCGGCGAGGGCGAGGTTCTCCAGCGCGAGGGCGTCCTGTTCGGCGGGGTCGGCGTCGGGGACGCGGTTGCCGTAGAGGGCGTTGAGCGCGCCGGTGCCGAGGCGTTCGGCGAGGGCGGTGGCGACCGGGATGTTCTCCCGGAAGCGCTCGCTCTCGGCCGGGACGGAGAGCGTGCCGCGGGCGCCGCGGGTCAGGTCGTCGACGAAGTTGAGGCCGGTGAGCTGGACGCCGGCGGTCTCGAACGCGCTTGCCAGGGCGTCGAGTTCGGCGTTGCCGGGGGCGTGGTCCTCGCCGAACGGCCACCAGAGCTCGGCGGCGGTGAAGCCGGCCGCGGCCGCGGCGGCGGGCCGCTCCAGCAGCGGCAGTTCGCCGAACAGGATGGACAGGTTGACCGTGAAGCGGTGCTGGGCGGCAGCGGTCACGTCGTTCACCTCAATCGCTCTCTCGCCGGGCGGCGCCCGCCGGGCAACTTCCACGATCCGGAAGCTGGATTCTGCTTGATGGAAGCTTCTCCGCCGCCCGGCCGGACTGTCAAGAACGTCGCAACAATTTGTTGAAGCAGCCGAACTCCCGGCCGCGCTGCGGGACGGCACTGTCCGATCGACCAGACCGGGCGGATCGATGAGACCGACCGGCAAATGGAGGGTGGGTGAAGGAGCGGGTCGAGGGCCGAGTCCGGGCGGTGCCGACGAGGGAGCCGTGGCGAAGCCACGGCGACTGAGGAGAAGCCGTCCGGGCGACAGCCATCGGCCCGCGACGCCGCCCTCCATTTGCCGGTCGGTCTAAGGTGGGCGGGTGCGATTGATGGTGGAGTTCACGACAGAGCCGTTCGAACTGGACGGGTTCCCCGAGCACGCCAAGGCCGCGCGCCGGGTGGTGGACGAGGCGGGCCTCGCCGTCTCGGTCGGGCCGTTCGGCACCAGCGCCGAGGGCGACGCCGAGCCGGCCCTGGCCGCCGTCACCCGACTGCTGCGGGAGACCCTGGCGGCGGGGGCGAGCCGGATCTCGGTCCAGGTCAGTGTGTTGGACGAGCGGCCCGGCACCCCCGCGGCGCCCGGGCCGGAAGGATCCGAAGGAGGGGATAAGCAGTGAGCGACGCCCTGGACCACCCGCTCACCGCCGCCCTGCGGCCACTGCTGGACGCGGTCGGCGCGACCGCGGTCGCGCCGGCCGAGGCCCGCGCGGAGGACGTCGTCCTGGAGTGGGACGGCGCGCCCGCGCTGGCGGTGCGGCTGCCGCACCTGAGCAGTGCGCTGGACCGGCTGCTGGCCGAGATGGTCCGGCAGTTCGACGGGCGGCCGCTGACCGAGCTGGACCGCGCGGACAAGCAGCGGGTCGTCGCCCTGCTGGAGGAGCGCGGCGCATTCACCGTCCGCCACGGGGTGGAGACGGTCGCGTCGGCGCTCGGGGTCAGCCGGTTCACCGTGTACAACTACCTGAACCGGCAGGAGAAGGACTGACCCGCCGGGCCCTGCTTTGGCGGATCGCACACGGCGCCGGGTCGCGGACCCGGCGCCGTGTGCTGTCAGCACAAACAGTTCAACAAAGTGTTGACGGCCTGTTGCGGCCCATCTAGCTTGTGCGGGTGGCACCAACCCTCAGGAGGTCCACCGTGACCCAGCCACCCCCTGCTCTCTCGGCCCTGGCCGCCACCGGCGCGTCCGGGCTGCGGGAGATCCTGCTGGAGGTCTGCTCCAGCCCCACCTGGGCCGCCGCCGTCGCGGCGTCCCGCCCCTGGCACGACCGCGCCGAGCTGTCCGCCGCCAACGCGAAGGCGATGGCGGAGCTCTCCGCGGACGACCTGCACGACGCGATGGCCGGGCACGCCCGGATCGGCACCCCGAAGGCCGGCGACGCCACCTCCGAGCGCGAGCAGGCCGGCATCCGGGGCACCGCCCCGGCCGTGCTGGACGAGCTGCGCGCGGCCAACGCCGCCTACGAGGCGAAGTTCGGCCACGTGTTCCTGATCTGCGCGACCGGCCGCACCGCGGAGGGCATGCTCGCCGCGCTGCGCGAGCGGTACCCGAACGACACCGCCACCGAGGCGGAGAACGTCCGGGAGGAGCTGCGCAAGATCAACGAGATTCGCCTCGATCAACTGCTTGACGTCAAGCAATGAATTGACGGACAGTCACTTCCTGCCATTCAGTGAGGTCTTCCCCACCATGACCGGCATCTCCACGCATGTGCTCGACACCAGCCTCGGCCGTCCGGCCGAGGGCGTTCCGGTCGAGCTGGCACTGCACACCGAGGGTGGCTGGCAGGTGCTCGGCACCTCCGCCACGGACTCCGACGGCCGGGTCAAGGACCTGCCGGCCGCGGAGGCGGGCTCGGTCGTCCGGCTGCTGTTCGACACCGCGGCGTACTACGCGGGGTCGGCCGAGCAGCCGTTCTTCCCCGAGGTCTCGATCGTCTTCACGGTCGCGCCCGCGCAGCACCACTACCACGTGCCGTTGCTGCTCAACCCGTTCGGCTACTCGGTCTACCGCGGAAGCTAGGTAGACCGTCTGGAACCCTAGGAGCCACGTCATGGCCCACGTGCTCGGTCAGAACCAGTACGGCAAGGCGGAGAACCGCATCGTCCGGGTCTACCGCGATTCCACCCGCCACGAGATCAAGGACCTGAACGTCTCGGTCGCGCTGCGCGGCGAGTTCGACGACGTGCACCTCACCGGCTCGAACGCCAACTGCCTGCCCACCGACACCACCAAGAACACCGTGTACGCCTACGCCAAGGAGCACGGCATCGAGTCCGCCGAGGGCTTCGCGGTCCGGCTGGCCCGGCACTTCGTGGACGACACCGAGCGCGGCGTCGTGCACAGCGCCCGGATCCGGGTCGAGGAGTACGGCTGGGAGCGGATCAAGACCCCCGACTCCTCCTCCCGGTTCATCGGCTCCGAGGAGGTCGGCCACTCCTTCGTCCGCAAGGGCCAGGAGGTGCGCACCACCGAGGTGGTGTACGACGGCGACCGGTTCCGGGTGATCTCCGGGCTCAAGGACCTGGTGGTGCTGAACACCACCAACTCGGAGTTCTGGGGCTACATCAAGGACCGGTACACCACCCTCCAGGAGGCGTACGACCGCATCCTGGCCACCCAGGTCACCGCCCGCTGGGCGTTCGGCTTCCACGGCCGCGACGACCAGCCGGAGCCGAACTGGAACCGCTCGTACCAGCAGGTGCGCCGCCACCTGCTGGAGGCGTTCGCCGAGACCTACTCCTACTCGCTGCAGCAGACCCTGCACGCGATGGGCACCCGGGTGCTGAACAACCGCGCCGAGGTGGACGAGGTCCGCCTCGAACTGCCGAACAAGCACCACTTCCTGGTCGACCTGGAGCCGTTCGGACTGAAGAACGACAACGAGGTCTACTTCGCCGCCGACCGGATGTACGGCCTGATCGAGGGCACCGTGCACCGCGAGGGCGTCACCCCGGTCATCCCGGTCGCCTGACGCTCCGCCAACCGCCTTACGCAGCACCGCAGTTCCGCTCTCTCCCTCCCCCCACCGTTCGGAGACCGTGCCCGCCCTCACGGCGGCAGTCCCGGGAGCTGGAGAGCAGTCCGGAGGGACCCTGCACCGTCGTCCCGCCCTCCGGCCGATCCACACCCTCTCCAGCGCCCGGGTTGCGCCGAGAGCCTGGGGCAGCAAAGGGGCTACTTCCATGGCACTCCGCACCACCCCCACCACTGACGACGGTTCCACCCCCACCCACCCGGTGGACGAGGTGCTCTCCCCGCCGAAGCTGTTCGGCACCGGGCTGCAGCACGTCGCCGCGATGTACGCCGGCGTGGTCGCTCCACCCCTGATCGTGGGCGCGGGCGTCGGGCTGACCCCCGGCGAACTCGCCCTGCTGATATCGGCCAGCCTGTTCACCGCCGGACTGGCCACCCTGCTGCAGACCCTGGGCGTCTGGCGGATCGGGGCCCGGCTCCCGTTCGTCAACGGCGTCTCGTTCGCCGGCGTCGCACCGATGCTGGCGATCGCCAAGGAGCACGGCCCGAAGGACGCCCTCCCGGTGATCTTCGGCGCGGTGATCGTCGCGGGGGTCCTGTGCTTCCTCGCGGCACCGTACTTCTGCCGGCTCGTCAGGTTCTTCCCGGCGGTCGTGCAGGGCACCGTGATCACCCTGATCGGTGTCTCCCTGCTGCCGGTGGCGGTCAACTGGGCGCGCGGCGGCTCGCCGGGCGCGCCCGGCTACGGCTCCGCGAAGGCGGTCGGCCTGGCCGCGTTCACGCTGGCCGCCGTGGTGCTGGGCAACCGGCTGCTGCGGGGCTTCTGGCAGCAGATGTCCCTGCTGATCGGACTGGCCGTCGGCACCGCCGCCGCCTTCCCGCTCGGCCTGGCCGACTTCTCGAAGGTCGGCGAGGCGCAGGTGTTCGCGCTGCCCTCGCCGTTCCACTTCGGCGGGCCGCAGTTCGACATCGCGGCCATCGTGTCGATGTGCATCGTCATGGTGGTCTCGATGACCGAGTCCACCGCCGACATGCTGGCGCTGGGCCGGATCGTCGACCGCGAGGCGGACGAGCCGACCCTGGCGGCCGGCCTGCGCGCCGACGGCCTGGCCACCGCGGTCAGCCCGGTGTTCAACGGCTTCGCGTGCAGCGCGTTCGCCCAGAACATCGGACTGGTGGCGCTCACCAAGGTCCGCAGCCGGTTCGTGGTCGCGGCCGGCGGCGGGATCCTGGTGCTGCTGGGCCTGTTCCCGGTGCTCGGCTCGGTCGTGTCGCTGGTGCCGCAGCCGGTGCTCGGCGGCGCGGGGATCGTGCTGTTCGGCACGGTCGCGGCGTCCGGCATCCGCACCCTCGCGGAGGCCGGGATGGAGTCGACCTCGCACACCATCCTGGTGTCGGTGTCGCTCGGGGTCGGGATCATCCCGATCGCCGTACCGTCCTTCTACGACGGGTTCCCGGAGGCCGTCCGCACCCTGATGCACTCCGGCATCTCGGCCGGCTGCCTGGCCGCGGTGCTGCTCAACCTGCTGTTCCACCACGTCGGCTCCGCCGGCCGTTCCCTCCAAGGAGTACCCCCATGGCAGTCCAGCCCCCCGCCGCCGACCGGCGGATCGTGATCGAGAACGTCGCGATCGCCACCGTCGACGCCCAGGACACCGAGTACGCCCGCGGCCACGTGGTCGTGCTCGGCAACACCATCGAGTCGGTCGGCGACGGGCCCGCGCCCGCCTGGCTGGACAACGTGGCGCGACGGATCAACGGCGAGGGGCACCTGCTCACCCCCGGGCTGGTCAACACCCACCACCACTTCTACCAGTGGATCACCCGCGGCCTGGCCCAGGACAGCATCCTGTTCGACTGGCTGGTGGCGCTCTACCCGACCTGGGCACGCATCGACGAGGACCTGGTGCACGCCGCCACCCAGGGCTCCGCCGCGGCGCTGCTCAAGTCGGGCTGCACCACCGCCTCCGACCACCACTACGTCTTCCCGCGCGGCGGCGGCGACGTGCTGGGCGCCTCGGTGGCCGGCGTGCAGGAGCTGGGCCTGCGGTTCACCGCGCTGCGCGGCTCGATGGACCGCAGCAAGAAGGACGGCGGCCTGCCGCCGGACCACGCGGTCGAGGACACCGACGAGATCCTCGCCGCGTCCGAGAGCGCCGTCGACAAGTGGCACGACGCCTCGTTCGGCTCGATGCTGCAGGTCGCCATCGCGCCCTGCTCCCCGTTCTCGGTCTCCACCGAACTGATGCGGCAGTCCGCCGAGTTGGCCCGCCGCAAGGGCGTGCGGCTGCACACCCACGGCTCGGAGACCGCCGAGGAGGAGGAGTTCTGCAAGCAGCTGTTCGGGATGGGCCCCACCGACTACTTCGAGTCGACGGGCTGGCTCGGCGAGGACGTGTGGATGGCGCACTGCGTCCACATGAACGACTCCGACATCGCGAAGTTCGCCGAGACCGGCACCGGCGTCGCGCACTGCCCGTCCTCCAACGCCCGCCTCGCGGCCGGCATCGCCCGGGTCCCCGACATGCTGAGGGCGGGCGTCCCGGTCGGCCTCGGCGTGGACGGCACCGCCTCCAACGAGTCCGGCGAGCTGGGCACCGAACTGCGCAACGCGCTGCTGATCAACCGCCTGCACGGCCGCCCCGACGCCCTGACGGTCCGCCAGGCGCTGCGCCTGGGCACCATGGGCGGCGCCCGCGTACTGGGCCGCCAGGCCGAGATCGGCTCGATCGAGGCCGGCAAGCTCGCCGACCTCGCCCTGTGGAAGGTCGACGGCGTCCTGCACTCCTCGATCGCCGACCCGGTCGCCGCCCTCGTCCTGGGTGCCCTCCCGCCGCTGGCCGCGCTGTTCGTCAACGGCAACGCCGTGGTCGAGAACGGCCGCCTCACCACCGTCGACGAGGACCGGATCGCCCTCGCCGCCGCCCGCGCCGCCCGCGACCTCGCCGCCCGCGGCTGACACCCCCTCACACTCCGGGGGCCCGCCGCCAGGGACGACGGCGGGCCCCCGGACCCACGGCCCCGGACCCACGGCGAAGGGTCCGGGGTCGGCTCCGCGCTCCGCTCACGCCATCGCCGCACGCACCGCCGCCCCGCGCGCCACCGCCCGGATCGCCAGCCCCGCCGCTGCCAGCAGGGCGCCCAGGACGGCCCAGCCCGCGACGCCGTGGGCGAGGACGGTGGCGGTGACGACCAGCGGGCCGATCACGTGCGAGCCGGCCTGGCCGCTCATGAAGACGCCCTGGTACTCGCCGTGCCGGTCCGGGTCGGCCAGGTCGAGGCTGAGCGTCCAGCCGCCCGCGGAGGTGAGCAGTTCGGCGAGGCTGTGCAGCAGCACGCCGGTCAGCACCAGGGCCACCGCGAGGACGGCGCCGTGCCCGGCGGCGGCCGCGTACACCAGGCAGGCCGCGCCCAGCAGGACGCCGCCGCGGGCGCAGGCCCGGGCGGCCGAGCGGAGGTCGACCACGCCGCGGCCGGCGCGGACCTGGAACAGCACCACGGTCAGGCAGTTGACGATGCCGACCACCGCGACCAGGGCGCGCGGCGCGGCGGTGCGGGTGGCGATCCACAGCGGGATGCCGATCTCCAGCATGGCGAACTGCAGTTCCAGCACGGCGTGCAGGAAGGCCACCAGCAGGTAGCGCCGGTCGGCGAGCGCGGTGCGCGGCCTCCCGGCGCCGGTCCGCCGCCCGGCGGGGACTCCGGCCTCCGGCAGGCCGCGCAGCAGCAGCGAGGTGGCGGCGAAGCTGGCGGCGTCCACGGCCAGCGCGGCGGTGTAGCCCCAGTGGCTGTCCGACTGGAGGGCGAAGACCGCGCCGGTGGAGCCGATCACCAGCCCGGCGTTCATCACCGAGCGCAGCACCGCCCGCGAGCGCACCTGGTCCTCGGCGGGCAGCAGGTGCGCGATCAGCGCGCTGCGCACCACGATCGCGCCGCGTTCCAGCACGGTGGCGGTGACGATGGCGGCGACGAACGGCGCGAAGCCGTCGACGAAGGCGTAGGTGAGCACGGCCAGGCCCTGCAGCGGCCCGAGCAGGTACAGCAGCCGGCGGTGGCCGACCCGGTCGGCGAGCCGTCCGAACGGGACGCCGGCCAGCATCCCGGCGACTCCGGCGGCGGCCAGTCCGGTGGCCAACTGTCCGGCGCTCAGCCCTACTTGGCGGGTGAAGTAGAGGGCGCTGACGGAGTAGTAGAGGCCGTTGCCGACGGTGTTGACGGCGGTCATCACGGCGAGCCGGCGCAGGATCGGGTCTGCGGGCAGGAGGGAGCGGCGCCCGGCGGGCGCGGCGGCGGCGGTCATGCGGGCCAGGACACCAGGGTTCCCAGCGGCCGGGAATCCTTTTACCGTTGGGGTCAATGTTCGAGTTCGCCTTCGGCGTGGACGACCTCGCCACCACCTGGATCACCTACTCGCCGCTGCAGGAGGCGGTGTTCAGCCTGCGGGCCCGCCGCCGCCCGGCGGCGTACCCGCACTACCGGCGCTGGACGGCGTCCTGGGAGGCCGAGTACCGGGAGCTGGACTCCGCGCTGCTGGACGCGCTGGTGACGCCCCGGGTCTGGGTGCCGGACTTCCTGACGCCCCGTCCGGCGGGCCGGCGCCCGTCCTTCGAGAGCGAGTTGGCGGTCCTCGCGGCCACCGATCCGGCCGTCGTCGCCAAGGACTTCACGGCCGCGCACCAGGGCGACGGCGCGCCGCTGCCGCCCTCGCTGGCCACCCGGCTGGACGACCCGGCCGCCCTGCTGGCGCACTGTGTCGAGCAGTTGCGCGGCTACTGGGAGCGTTGCCTGCTGCCGCACTGGTGGCCGCGGGCGCGGGCGATCCTGGAGGCCGACCTGGCCCACCGGGGACGGATGTTCGCCGAGCACGGCGCGGAGGGCCTGTTCGCCGACCTCTCCCCCCAACTCTCTTGGAAATCAGGGGTGTTGCGGCTGGACGACCCCGACCCCCGGGTCCGGGCGCTGGGCGGCCGGTACACCCCGGTGGCGGGCCGCGGCCTGATCCTGCTGCCCACCCTGTGCGGCCGCGGGGCCCACACCGTGATCGACCCGGACGAGCCGCCGGTGATCAGCTACCCGGCCCGTGGCACGGCGCTGCTGGGCGAGCAGCAGCCGTTCCCCGAAGTGCCGGACGCGCTGGCCGAGTTGATCGGCCCCCCGCGGGCCCGCCTGCTCCTGCTGCTGGCCCACCCCGCCACCACCACCGCCCTGGCCCACCGCCTCGGCGTCACCCCGGGCGCCGTCAGCCGCCACCTGTCCGCCCTCACCGCCGCGGGCCTGCTCACCCGCACCCGGGCCGGCCGCAGCGTGCTGTACGCCCGCTCCCCCCTGGGCGCCGCCCTCGCCTCCGGCGAACGGTGAACTCCCCTACCCCACAGGGGTGTTGACCGGCCTACCGGTCCTGCTCCCACGGCCAGGCGGCGTCCCGTCCGGCTTCCAGCAGCGGGACGAGGCGGAACGCGGCGTCGGTCAGGCCGCCGAAGGTGTGGCGGTTGCCGGTGCCGGAGGGGGCGTGGCCGGTGCGGTAGCCGGCCAGGTTCCAGGTGTAGCAGGGGACGTGGGCGGGGACGGACGCCAGCGGGTCGTGCGGGAAGTCGCCGTACGCCTGCTCGTCGGTGACGATCACCACCCGGTCGTGGCCGCGGTAGTGGGTGCGGACGGCCTGGGCGGTGCTGGTGCCGCCGAGGTTGCCGAAGCGGTCGACCGCCTTGAGCAGGGAGTCTCCCCGCCGGAGGTCGATCGTCCGGCTGGTGGTGCCGAACTCGACCAGGTCGGCGCCGGCGGACCGCAGGGCGATCGCGGTGCCGAAGACGGCGGCGGTGTCGGCCCGGTTGAGTTCGGTCTGCGCGCTGGGCCGGTCGAACATCGAGCCGGAGCGGTCGACCAGGACGAGGGTGCGTCCGGGCAGCTGCGGCACGTTCTCCAGCGAGTGCCGCAGGGCCTGTTCCAGGGCGTGGCCCCAGCGCAGCGAGGGTGCGTGCCGGTGCGCGGCGAGGTAGCGGAACGGGAACTGGCGCGAGCGGCGGACTTCGTCGCGGTCGGCGATCCGCCGGGCGACGGTCGCGGCGACCTCGTCGGAGACCCCGGCCCGGTCGAAGTTGCGCAGGTTGCGGACCAGCGCCATCGGGCCCATGGACGGGATGACGGCTTCCCAGGCGGTGGCGTCCAGCGGGCCCTGTAGCCAGCCGGCCAGGGCCTCCCAGGTCATTCCGGCGGCGGCCAGGCGCTCGGCGCCGCCGGGGCTCTCCAGGACCGCCCGGCGTTCGGCCACGGGCAGGGCGGTCAGTTCCCGGTGGGCGGTCAGCACGGCGTTCCCGGCGGGCGGGAGGGCCTCGTCGGGGCGGTGGCGGCGGTCCAGCGCGTAGCGGAACAGCTCGCCCTGCCACGGCTTGTCGCGGTGCGGGGCGGGGTGGGTCAACTCCAGGACGTCGCCGAAGCGGTAGCCCTTGCTCGCGGTGTCGTACTTGAGCAGGGCGCGCGCGTCGTACATCCGGGCGGCGGCGTCGGCGACGCCGCGCTTGAGCGGCTTGGGCAGGGCGCGGCCGTAGCGGGAGGTCCAGTAGGCGAGCAGTTCGCCGGGCTCGTCGGGGCGCCGCAGCACCGCGTCGACGGCCTGGCGGGAGTGTCCGGGCAGGCCGGCGTCGAGCCGGGCGCGGGTGAACTCGGCGGCGCCGACCAGCGAAGCGGTGCGCATCGCGGCGCCGTGGCGCAGCCAGCGCAGCAGGCCGAGGGTCCATTCGGGGTCGCGGACGGCGAGGGTGCGGACGAGGGCGGTGTAGCGGTCGTCGCGGTCGCCGCCGCGTTCGTAGAAGCTGTCCTGGCCGACCAGGTTGGCGACGGCGAGCAGGAAGAGTTCGGACTTCTCGTCGCGCAGGTGGCCCGTTCCGCCGTTGTGGTTGCGGAGGGTTTGCCCGGTGGTGGTCACGGGCGAGGTCGGGCCGCTGGTGGCGGCGGGGCGGCGGCGGATGTTGAAGCGGGCCATGGGGTGGGTCCTCCTGCGTCCTGCGGGGAGGCATGCCGAACCGGGGCGTCCGAGGTCGTGCGGGCCGGAGCGGCCCGCCGCGGCGGAGGTGACAGTTCGGTGCTCTACCGCATTGAGCTACCGCCCGTGCGGGCACGGGCGACCGGGGATCGAACCCGGAACCGCCGAAACCAGAAGTATCCCCCGCCTGCGCACCGGACGCCCCGGCGCGGTGGCCTCCCGAGATCGAAAGCGGTGCCGGTGGTTTCGTTGGAGGAAGTAACCGGCGCCTGCGCACCGGGAGGTGGCAGTCGTGTGGAGTTGTGCGTCCGGGAGGCGATCCGTGCCTGCGCACCTGAACGGGCTTCACCCTAGCCCGGACGACCCCCCTGCCCGCACCTGCTTTTTCTCGACGGCCCCTCAGGCCTCGCGGCCCAGGGTCGCCAGGTAGGCGCGCCAGCCGCCGTGTTCGGTGATCTCGCGGTGGGTGCCGCGTTCGAGCTGGCCGCGGGCGAGGACCATCGACAGCGAGGGGGTGCCGTCGGCCAACTCGATGACGCCCAGCTCGAGTTCGAGGGGTTCGCCGGGGAGGACGGCGTCCCGGAGGTGTTCCAGCGGGAGGTCGTACAGTTCGCCCTCGATGGCGGTGTCGACGTTCGGGTCGGCGAGCAGGGCGGGGCATTCGTCGCGGATGGAGAAGAAGCGGTAGCCGGGGGCGGTGCTGACCGGGCCGACCAGGTGGCCGTGGACCTTGGCGTGGAAGGGGCCGCCGGTCATCGCCTGGCCGTTGAAGAAGATGCGTGCCATGGTGCTCCTTTCGTCGGGCCGCCCCGCACCGCGGCCGATGTGAGGGTGCCTGCGGTGCGGGGCGGAGCGCGTGGGCGTTCGCTCAGTCGATGAGGGCGAGCGCCGGGAGGGTGAGGAAGTCGGGGAAGTCCTCGACGAGGGCGACCTGTTCGAACAGCGCGGCGGCTTCCGTCCAGCGGCCGGCGGCGTACCCCTGTTCGCCCAACTCGGCTTGCAGCGCGGCGAGTTCTTCGGCGACCAGGCGGCGGACGAGTTCGGCGGTGGTCTTCTCGCCGGTGTCGGCGAGGACCACGCCGTTGTGGATCCACTGCCAGATCTGGGAGCGGGAGATCTCGGCGGTGGCGGCGTCCTCCATCATGTGGAAGATGCCGACGGCGCCGAGGCCGCGCAGCCAGGCCTCGATGTAGCGGACGCCGACCTGGACGGCGTTGTGCAGTCCGGTGTGCGTGCAGCTGCCGCCGGCCGCGGCGACGTCGAGGAGCTGGGCGGGGGTGACCGGTTCGGGCGCGCCGGGGTTGTCCTTCTGGTGCGGGCGCTCGCCGAGCACGGCGTCGAAGCAGGCGCGGGCGACGGGCACCAGGTCGGGGTGGGCGACCCAGGAGCCGTCGAAGCCGCCGTTCGCCTCGCGCTCCTTGTCGGCCCGGACCTTGACCAGGGCGGCGGCGTTGACCTCGGGGTCCTTGCGGGAGGGGATGAACGCGGCCATGCCGCCGATGGCGTGGGCGCCGCGCCGGTGGCAGGTCCGGACGAGCAGGCGGGTGTAGGCGGCCATGAACGGGGAGGCCATGGTGACGGTGTTGCGGTCGGGCAGCACGTAGCGCTCGCCGGCGTCCCGGAAGTTCTTCACGATGGAGAACAGGTAGTCCCACCGGCCGGCGTTCAACCCGGCGGCGTGCTCGCGCAGTTCGTAGAGGATCTCGTCCATCTCGAAGGCGGCGGTGATGGTCTCGATCAGCACGGTGGCGCGGATCGTGCCGTGCGGGATGCCGAGGGCGGCCTGGGCGTGGGTGAAGACCTCGTTCCAGAGCCGGGCCTCCAGGTGGCTCTCGGTCTTGGGGAGGTAGAAGTAGGGGCCGGAGTTGGGGTCCTGCTCGCCCTTGGCGATGAGCCGGGCGGCGTTGTGGAAGAAGTACAGGCCGAAGTCGACGAAGGCGCCGGCCACCGGTTCGCCGTCGACGGTGAGGTGCCGCTCGTCCAGGTGCCAGCCGCGCGGGCGGACCACGACGGTGGCGAGTTCGGCGGCGGGCTTGAGCGCGTACGCCTTGCCCTGGGGGCTGGTGAAGTCGATCCGGCCCTCGAAGGCGTCGATCAGGTTGACCTGGCCGGAGACGACGTTCTCCCAGGTGGGGGCGGTGGCGTCCTCGAAGTCGGCGAGCCAGACCTTCGCGCCGGAGTTGAGCGCGTTGATGACCATCTTGCGGTCGGTGGGGCCGGTGATCTCGACCCGGCGGTCGGTGAGGGCGCGCGGGGCGGGGGCGACCTGCCAGTCGCCGGAGCGGACGTCGGCGGTGTGCGGCAGGAAGTCCAGCGTGCCGGTGCGGGCGATCTCGGCGCGGCGCTCGCGGCGGGCGGCCAGCAGTTCGCGGCGGCGGCCCTCGAACGCCCGGTGCAGGTCGGCGACGAACTGCAGTGCTCCCGCGGTCAGCACCTCCCCGGCGCGCGGCACCGGCGGACCGGAGACCGTGACACCGGGGACGGAGGGGGACGAACCCTGATCTGCGGCGGCCATGGGCAGGACTCTCCTTGGGCTGTTCCGTTCTGTACAGTGGAGACTAGTTTCCGCGATACAGAATTTCAACGGTTTGTTGATGAATCGCGTGGACTCTACTCCTCCCCGGACATTGAAGGGAACGCCCGTGGCCAGCACCTCCACCGAACGCACCACCGGCTCGGTGCAGTCCGTCGAGCGCGCCTTCCAGCTCCTGGAGGCGCTCGCCGACTCCGGCGGCATCGCCACCCTCAGCGAGCTGTCCGCCAGCTCCGGCCTGCCGATGCCGACCATCCACCGCCTGGTCCGCACCCTGGTCGCCCAGGGCTACGTCCGGCAGGACACCGCCCGCCGCTACACCCTCGGCCCGCGCCTGATCCGCCTCGGCGAGACCGCCGGCCGCCTCCTCGGCTCCTGGGCCCGCCCCTACCTGGCCGAACTCATGGAGGCCACCGGCGAGACCGCCAACCTGGCCGTCCTGGAGGGCGGCGAGGTGGTCTACGTCGGGCAGGTCCAGTCCCGCCGCTCCATGCGTATGTTCACCGAGGTCGGCCGCCGCGTCCAGCCCCACTGCACCGGCGTCGGCAAGGCGCTGCTCGCCCAGCTCCCCGAGGACGAGGCCCGCGCCCTGCTCGGCCCCGGCCCGCTCCAGGCGCACACCCCGCACACCGTCACCATCCCCGCCGCGCTGCTCGCCCAGCTCGCCACCGCCCGCGAGCTCGGCTACGTGGTCGACGACCAGGAGCAGGAGATCGGCGTCCGCTGCATCGCCGTCGCCGTCCCCGGCGCCCCCACCCCCACCGCCCTCTCGGTCTCCGGCCCCGAGGCCCGCATCCAGGCCCTGGAGGCCCAGTCCGGCGCCGCCGGCCTGGTCCCGCTCATGCAGGCGATCGCCGCCCGCCTCGGCGAGGTCCTCTGACGGTGCGTCAACTCGCTTCTCCTGCCTAGCTGTTGTGCAGGTGGCCCATCAGCCGGTGCCAGAACCCGTCCGGTTCGGCGGCCGCCTCCGGGTCCACCCGCCGCAGCAGCGCCGTGAAGCGCCGCTCGACGCCCGCCGGGTCGAGGTGGTCGCGGTAGCGGAGGCCGGTCTCGTAGAAGGGGCGCTCCGCCTCCAGGGCGTGCAGCGCCAGGACGAACGCGTCGATCCGGGTCGCGGCCAGCTGCGGGGGCCCGCCGTCCGGGACGTTGCGGACCCGGCCGGTGACGGTGTCCAGGTGGAAGCAGTCCGCGCCGAACCGGCCGAGCGCCAGCCGGTGCGCCGCCCCGGGTTCACCCCCGGTCCGCGCCTCGCCCCACCGGAGCTCCGGCTGCAGGGCCAGGAACGCGGCGTCGCCCGGCAGCCCGACCTCCCGCAGGAACACCCGGCTCGGCCGGTGCGCGACCGCGGCCGCCGAGCGCCCGTCCAGGGTGACCATCCCGTCCGCGCCGAACACCGCCCGCGCCGCGCCCCGGTCGAGCAGGAAGCCGTGCACGAGCGCGTCGTCGGGCCCGGGCGGCGCCGCGAAGTCGACGGTCGCCAGGCAGGTCCGGAAGCGCTCGGCCGCCAGCCGCAGCCGGTCCTCGTGCCGGTCCAGCGCCACCGCGCAGCGCTCCACCTCCACCGGGTCGAAGCGGTGCTCCGGGCCGAGGTCCTCGCCCCGGTCGAGCGCGGCGAACAGCTCCGCGGAGCGCGGCCGCCCGGGCCCGCGCGACGCCTCGGCGACGATCGCCCCCAGCTGGTCGGCCGCGACCTCGCTGACCTGGTCCAGCGCGTAGTGCTCCAACTGCCGCTGCAGGTAGGCGATCTGCTTCTCCGCCGCAGCAGCCCGGTCCGCCACCGGCCGGCCCTCGTCCGCCGCCAGCGCCGCCAGTTCCTCGACCACCTCGTTCTGCATGCCGGCGATCACGTCGGCCGCCACCTGCAGCCGCCGCGCGCACGTCCGCGCCCCGGCCACCATCCGGGCCATCCGCCCCTGGGCCGCCTCCCGGTACTCGGCCAGCAGCGCCTCGTACACCGGCCCCCGGTAGTGCGCCCCCAGCCCGGTCAGCTCCCGCAGCCCCTCCCGCAGGTTCTCCTCCAGCGCGTCGGCGAACTCCCCCACGTACCGCCCGAACCGCCGCACCGCCCCGTCGTTCGACGGCTCCCACCCCACCCCGGCGCCGTCGAGGAACACCCTTGCCGCACCCGGCAGTTCGGCCGTCCACACCGCTGCCCCGCCTGCATCCCCCGCAGTTCCCATGCGCCCCACGCTACCCGCCGCCCGGCGTGGTCCGGCGGGGCGGCCCGGGTGGCGCGACTACGCTGGGTGCACGACTGACCGCGCTCCGCCGGAGGCCCCCGTGCACCGTCTCCCCGCCCTGCTCGCCGCGCCCCTGCTCGCCCTGGGGGCGCTGGGAGCGGCCGCCGCCCCCTCGGACTCGGACCTGCGGGTGGTGCGGCTGGATCCGGACCCGGTGGCGCCGGGCGGGGTGACGACGGTGCACGCCTTCGTCGCCAACGGCGGTCCGCAGACCACGGGTTCGCCGTTCACGGTGGTGGTGGAGCTGCCGCCGGGCTTCGCCCCGGAGGGGCCGTACTTCCCGTCCTCGTGCACGGCCGCCGGGCGGACGGTGAGCTGCGTGTTCCCGGCGGGCCTGCCGCCGCTGCGGTCGGCGACGGCGCTGGTGCCGGTGCGGGCGGACGCGCAGCTGCCCCACGGCCTGCGGACCGCGGGGCAGGTGCGGGTGGTGAGCGCGGACGACCGCGTCCCGGCGAACGACCGGACGGCGTTCGCGCTCACCGTCACGTGAGGGTCCGTCAGCGGTAGACCCGCAGGTAGTCGGCGCTGAACGAGACCGGCGCGCTGCCGCTCGCCGCCGGGTGGTACTGGCCGGCGCTGAGCGACAGGTTGAGGATCGGGTAGGCCGACCAGTTCGCGCCGACGCCGGTGCCGTCGGAGAACACCTTCGCCCCGTTGACGTACCAGTCGACCGAGTCGGCGCCGTAGTAGGTGCCGATGGTGACCCAGCGGTCGGGGGCGACCGCGTTCGCGTCGGTGTGGTACTTCAGGCCGGAGCGGATCCGGTTGGAGAGTTCGAGCAGGTTCGGGTTGTCGGGGTGGTACTCGAAGCTGTCGATCTCGTTGTTGCCGTCCTTCCAGGTCCACAGCGCGGGCCAGGCGCCGGTGCCGGCGGGCAGCTTCACCCGGGCCTCGATGTAGTCGCCGGTGCGGACCTGGAAGCCGTCCTTGCTGTACTCGGTGGTGAGCAGGCCGGTGTCCCAGGCCTGCTTGCCGTTCTCCAGGGTGTGCGCGGAGGGGGTGGCGGTGAAGGTGGCGACGCCGCCGGAGACGGTGACGGCGGA
Organism: Kitasatospora sp. YST-16; assembly: GCF_026802215.1. NCBI lineage: Bacteria > Bacillati > Actinomycetota > Actinomycetes > Kitasatosporales > Streptomycetaceae > Kitasatospora > Kitasatospora sp. YST-16. The sequence goes on along the minus strand of NZ_CP113837.1, from coordinate 6,426,814 downwards.
CGGGGCCAGCCAGTCCAGCTTGTTGTCGTCGGGGTTGTGGCTGCCGTAGCGGTAGGCGCTGCTGCGGTCGCCGGTCCACTTGCTGCCCCAGGCGATCGGCCCGGAGAACTCCTCCGACCAGGTCAGCGACTTGCCCGGGACGGGCGCCTGGCCCGGGGCCGGGTCCGGCGCCGTCGGCGTGGTGGGCGTGGTCGGGGCCGTGGGCGTGGTCGGGGCCGTCGGCGTGGTCGGCGCGGTGGTGGCGCCGGCGACGGTGAGGGTGCGCGAGGGCAGGTTGTGCCAGCCGCCCGCGGTGTCCTGCCAGAACCCGAACTGGGTGTAGGTGCCGGCCGGCAGGGTGCGCGCGCCGGTGGTGACGGTGACGCCGCCGGAGCAGATCCGGACGTTGCTCGCGCTGCCGGGGAAGTCGAGGTTGGCGCCGGCCGCGTCGCGGATGCCGACGCCGACGGTCTTCGCGGTGAAGCAGCGGTTCGCGTGCAGGGTCAGCGAGGCGGTGCTCGCGCTGCCGGCGGTCATCCCGGCCGGGGCGAGCCGGTCCTGGACGACGGTGGTGCCGGTGGCGGCGCCGGCGGGTCCGGCGGCCAGCGGCACGCCGACCAGCGCGGCGGCGCCGGCCAGCACGCCGAGACGGGCGGGGGTGGCAAGGGGTGTGGGTCGCATGGGACGGGTTCCTCCGCGACGCCTGCGAGGTGAGCTGTCGGGTTCGGGCGCCGAGGCCGCCCGGCCGCGCGAAGGCGCGGCTTCACCCCGAGCCATGCCTGGGCCCGCCGCCGGGCAGGGGCGGGGGAAGGCGTGGCGTACTGCGGTGGGTCCCCCGCTCCCGCCCGTGGTCTGTGCTGTGGGACGACGCCGTCGGTCGGGCGGGATTCGGCGTCCCGTCGGCGGGTGCGTCCGGTCCTGGACGCACCCGCAGGCTAGGCAGATTGTCGCTTTGTCTCCAAGGGGCCGGGGCCCGCTGAGAGCACTCTCACATCGCGCTCCGTCATCCCGGCCGGGCGCCGACCTGGGCGGTCACGGCGGGGGCCCGGGCGAGTTCCAGGTGGTCGAGGCCGCCGAGCAGCGCGGTGCCGCCGACCGTCGGGACGCCGGTGGTGTCCAGCGCGCCGGCGGTGGACACCAGGCCGCCGCCGGGGCCGCGGGTCTCGTTCAGGATGCCGGGGATGTCCGCCGAGCCGCCCGCCGGCAGTGCGGTGGACGGGGACCTGAGCGGGTGGCGCACCGGGCATCCTCGGACGGGGGCGACGGGGGGTCCGGGCACGGTAGGGGCGGTGGCGCCCGGGCCCCGCGGGTCAGGGCCGCGCCCCGCGGGCGCCGCTGGTGGCGGTCCGGCACGCGGCGGCGGGGTGGTGCGGCGGTGACCCTGAAGTGAAGTGTTCGCGCCAAGGGTTCCACCGGATCCGACGGGGCGTCACACTGCTGGCATGCGAATGACTCTACGCGCGTTGAAGATCCGTGCCGCCTCGGTCGCCGCCCTCGGCCTGCTGACCCTCGCCCCGACCGCCGTGGCCGCCGGCCAGGCGCACGCCGCCGTCAGCGGGAACATCTGCTACACGGCGCTGCCCAGCCAGGGCCGCGACACCATCCGCCTGATCGACGCGGGCGGGCCGTTCCCGTACTCGCAGGACGGCGTGGTGTTCCAGAACCGCGAGGGCGTCCTGCCCGCGCAGTCCACCGGCTACTACCACGAGTACACCGTGATCACCCCGGGCAGCCCGACCCGCGGCACCCGGCGGATCATCACCGGCAAGGTCCACCACGAGGACTACTACACGGCCGACCACTACGCGTCGTTCCGCCGCGTCGACTTCGGCTGCTGACCGGAGCCCCGGTCCGATAGGTTGGGCGGGTGCGGCCGACCCGGTCGCACCCGCCCGCCGATCCGACCCGCCCGAAGGACCGAGGACCTCCATGAACGCCCCCCTGCCGGGCTTCGCCGGCCGCACCTACCTCTTCGAGGTCGACAACGGCGCCTCCTTCCGCAACTCCTACTCCGCGGACGGCACCCGGCTGCGCTGGGAGGGCCTCGGCGAGTCGGCCGGCCAGTACGAGGACGTCCCGCTGCACGTCGCGGCCGTCGCCCCCGGCGTCTGGTTCGTCTCCTGGACGGAGCGCAGCGGCATCACCGTCAGCCACGTCATGGACCTCACCGCCCTGACCGTGAAGGTCTTCTGGACCTGGGAGGGCGAGACCGGCCGGGTCGGCGAGCTGCACACCGGCACCCTCACCCCGGCCTGACCCTCCCCCGCCCTTCCGCCCCGGCGCCCACAGCCTCGAACGCTCGGCCCCTCAGGCTTTCAGCCGCTGCGACAGGAACCGGAACCCGGCCGGCAGCAGCTTGATCCAGGTCGTGTAGTTGTGCCCGCCGTCGGGGACGGAGGCCACCGCGGTGGCCAGCGGCGGCTTCGCGGCGGCGGTGAACGCGTCGGCCTCGGCGCGGAAGTCGCCGTCGCCCTTCTCGGCGCCGCTGAGCATGACCCCGGTGGCGGGCATCGGCAGGTTGCGCAGCCGCCACAGCAGGTCGGCCTCGTCGCGGCGCTGCTGGCTGCCCTTGAACAGGTCGCCGGTGGTGACGTCCTCGGCGGCCTTCAGGTAGCCGGAGATGGAGACGCCGCCCGCGAACACCTCGGGGTGGCGCATGGCGAGCTTGGCGGCGCAGTAGCCGCCGGTGGAGTTGCCCATCACGCCCCAGCCGCCGGGGCCGTCGGCGGTCCGGTAGGTGGCGCCGATCGCGCGCGGGACGTCCGCGGCGAAGTAGGTCTCGGCCTGCGTCCCGCCGGGGACGTCCTCGCACTCGGGGTCGGCGGGCATCGCGGGCGAGGGGCGCATCAGCACCAGGACGGTGGGCTGCATCCGGCCGGCCCGGATCTCGTCGAGGGCGACGCCCGGGTAGTTGAAGCGGGTGATCAGGGCCTTGGCGTCGCCGGGGAAGCCGGTCATGGCGATGACCGCGGGGAACCTGCGCCGCTCGTTGCCGGGCTGGAAGTACTGCGGCGGCAGGTAGACGTACCCGTCGGTGCTCAGGCCGGTGCGGGCGCCGGGGATCCGCACCGCGCGGATCGCGCCGACCCGCTCCGGGTCGCGCGGGCCGCCGGTGTTGACCGGTTCGCTGCCGGTCTCCTGGGCGGGCAGCACCGGGAGGTCCGGCGGGTCCGGCTGCCGGGAGGCCGTGGCGGACGGGGCCGGGGCGGCCTGGGCGGCGGGTGCGGCGGCGGCCTTCACAGCGACCGGGGCGTCCGGTCCGGTGCCCAGCAGGTCGTTCCAACTGCTGTAGAACGAGAAGTAGTTGTTGGCCAGCAGGCCGATCACGGCGAGCAGCGCGAGCTGGCTGCCGAGCAGCATGCCGATCCGTCCGAGCACCGCCCGCCAGTGCCGCCGGGCGAGGGCGGGCCACCACCAGACGGTCGCCCCGAGCGCCGCCACCGCGACCTCGATCGTGAACAGCAGCAGTGTCGTGCTGGTCAGCCCCATGCCCCGTGCTCCCCGTGCCTTCCGCTCGCGGTGTTCCCCGCGCGGCGCGGCCGGGCCGGTGGGCGGGGTGCGCGCGCGGGGGTGCGGCAAGCAGTATGCCCGCCGCCGGGGTGACGCCCGCACCCGCTCCCGCGGTTCCCCCGCCCCGGGCCGGTCGGTCCGGGGCGGGGGCGGGGGTGTCAGGCGTGGGTGCCGCCGTCGATCCGGATCTCGGTGCCGGTGACGAACGCGCCGTCGTCGGAGGCCAGCATGGCGATCACGCCGGCCACCGTCTCGGGGCCCGCGAAGCCCTGGCCGATCGCGGGCTGCAGCTTGGCGAACCACGCCATGTCGGCGTCCGCGGGCAGGCCCGGGTCGGCGGTCATGCCGGAGGCGATCGAGCCGGGCGCGACGCTGACGGCGCGCAGGCCCTGCTTGGCGTACTCGGCGGCGATGGCGTGCGTGAAGGACTGGATGCCGCCCTTGGACGCGGCGTACGCGGCCATGTAGGGGTGGGCGAAGGAGGCGGAGGTGGAGGAGAAGTTGACCACCACGCCGCGGCCGGTGGCCAGCAGCGCGGGCAGCGCCTCCCGGGTGACCAGGAAGGTGCCGGTGAGGTTGACGGCCAGCATCCGGTTCCAGAACTCCAGCGTGGTCTGCTCGGTGTGCGCGGAGCGCAGGATGCCCGCCGCGTTGACCAGCGCGTCCAGGCCGCCGAGGGCGGTGATGGCGCCGCCGATGCCGTCCCGGACGGACGCCTCGTCGGAGATGTCGACCACCGCGGTGGTCAGCCGGTCGGCGGTGCCGTCGGCCTCGGCCTGCTGCCGGGTGGCGGCGAGGCTGGCCTCGACCACGTCGGCGGCGACCACGGTGCCGCCCTCGGCGAGGATCCGGTGGACGGTGGCCTGGCCGATGCCGGAGCCGGCGCCGGTGATCAGGACGCGGCGGCCTTCGAAACGCTTCATGACGGGGGTCTCCCTGCGGTGCGGGTGGATCGGGAGGTCGGCTCGGCCTCTCGCCATGCACGGTACGCCTCGATGGCACGTTGTGCCACATCCGCATTCCGTGCCGTTCCCCGGCTAGGCTGGGCCCGCCCACACCACCGGCCGACCGCACCCACCGGGGGACCCGCAGAGATGTCCGAGCCCGACCGCCCGCAGCCCGACCGCCCGCAGCCCTCCCTCACCGAGCGCCGCAAGGCCGCCACCCAGCAGGAGATCGCCCTCGCCGCCGCCCGCCTGTTCGCCGAGCACGGCGCCGAGGGCACCACCGCCGAGGACGTCGCCCGCACCTGCGGCATCTCGCTGCGCACCTTCTACCGCTACTTCCGCACCAAGGAGGACGCGGTCGCCCCGCTGCTCGCCGAGGGCTCCCGCCAGTGGATCGCGCTGCTCGCCGGCACCGCCCCCGGCACCCCGCCGCTCACCGCCCTGCTGGACTCCGCCCGCGCCTCCCTCACCCCCGCCCCCGGCCGGGCCGCCGAGGCGCTGGACTGGACCCGCGGCCTGCTGCGCGCCATGCCCGCCGACCCGGCGCTGCGCGACGTCTGGCACCGCGTCCACCACGACGCCGAGAGCGCGCTGCGCCCCGTCCTGGCCCGGCTGGCCGGCCTCGACCCGGAGGGCCTGGACGCCCGGCTGCTGGCCGCCGCCGCGAACACCGCGATGCGGCTGGCCGTCGAGGCCTGGGCCGCCGGGGACGCGCCCCCCGCCGGGGCCGCCGCGCTCGCCGACACCGTCTTCCGCCGCCTCACCGGACCGCTCCTGCCGCCCGCTTGACGCTTGACGCTTGACGGGCCGCGGCCGCCGGGGCCTCAGACCGGGACGACGGCCACCGGGCAGTGCGCGTGGTGCAGAACGGCGTGCACGGGCGTGCCCAGCCGCAGGCCGAAGCGCGGTGCGGGCTCGTGCCGGGAGAGCACCACCAGGGCGGCGGTCCGGGACGCCTCCACCACCGTCGCGGCGGCGGAGCCGGTCAGCTGGTGGCTCTCCACCTCGACGTCCGGGTACTCCGCGCGCACCGGGTCGCAGGTGCGGCGCAGCAGCTGCTCGTGCAGCCGGGACTCCTCCCCCAGCTCGTCGACCATCGGCGCCATCCGCCCGACGTCGGCCACCACCGGCGACCAGGTGTGCACGGCCCGCACCGGCAGGCCCCGGCGGGCGGCGGTCTCGCAGCCGAAGCGCAGCGCGGCGGCGTCCCGCTCGTCGTGCAGGGCGACCAGCACCGGCCCGTCGGGGTGGTCGGTGCCGCGGACCACCACGGCCGGGCAGGTGGCGTGCGCGGTGACCCGCAGGCTGACCGAGCCCAGCAGCAGCGAGGCGAACCCGCCGTGGCCCCGGGTGCCGAGCACCGCGAGCGAGGCGTGCTCGGCGGCGGTCAGCACCGCCTCGGCGGCCTCCCGCGGCACCACGTCCCCGGTGATCCGCAGCCCGGGGTGGGCGGCCTCCAGGGTGGCCTGCACCGCCTCCAGCAGTTCCGCGGCCTCCCGCAGGATCAGGTCGGTGACGGTGGTCCCGGTGCGCGGCGAGAGGGTCACCGTCCCGGTGTTGACGGCGTGCACCAGGTGCAGTGCCGTCCCCCGCCACTCGGCCTCCCGGGCGGCCCACTCGGCCGCCTCCGCCGCGGGCACCGACCCGTCGACCCCCGCCACCACCCCGTTCGCTGCCCTGATCTCCATGGCGCACTCCTCCGGGCCGGGTCGCCCCGGCCGCTCCCCTCCAGCATGCGCCGCCCGCCCCGGCCCGGACAAACAGGGACGGCCGGGCCCCGGCGGCGGGGAGCGCCCGGGTCCGGCCGGGGCGGGCGCGGGCGTGCCCGGCGGGGCGTCAGTTGCCGGTGGTGGCCTGCCATTCGGCGCGGTAGTCGTCGAAGATGGTCTTCAGGTGGTGGCCGATCTTGAGGTAGTCGAGGTCGTCGAGGTTGGCCAGGGAGACCCGGACCGACCATTCGGGGCCGTCGAAGCCGCCGCCGTTGAGCAGGACGACGCCGGTCTGCTCGGCGAGCCGGAAGAGCGGTTCGGTGGGTTCGTAGTTCTTCTGCAGGTAGGCGGCGAAGTCGGGTCCCGAGGTGCGTTCGGCCTCGGCGAGCAGGTCGAGTTCGACGTAGTAGCCGGCCCGCTTCGGGTCCTCGGAGATCCGCATGCCGGAGCCCTCCAGCAGCAGGTCCAGGCGCTGCTTGACGACGGCCTGCACCTTGGCCTTGTACGCCTTGCCCTCGGGGAGCATCGCGAAGAGCGAGAACAGGGTGAGCTGGGCCTGCTGCGGGAGGGAGAGCCCGGCGGTGTGGTTGAGGGCGACCTGGCGGGAGTCGGCGACCATGCGGTCGATGAAGCGGATGCTGCCGGGGTCGAGGCTGAGGCTGCCGTAGCGCTTGGCGAGGCGGTCCTTCTCGGTCTGCGGGAGGGCGGCGAGGGCGTCGTCGATGACGTTGTCGCGCTGCAGGCCGATGACGCCCAGGCGGTGGCCGGTGGCGCCGTAGTGCTTGGAGTAGGAGTAGACGAGCAGGGTGTTGCGGGGCAGGTCGGCGGCGATGCTGCGGAAGTGGTCGACGAAGGTGCCGTAGACGTCGTCGGTGACGATGATCAGGCCGGGGTTGTCGGTGGCGACGATGGACTTGATCTGGTCGGCGACCCGCTGGGAGAGGGCGAGCGAGGGCGGGTTGCTGGGGTTGACCAGGCAGACGAGCTTGACGGCGGGGTCGGCGAGCTTGGCGACCTCCTCGGCGGGGTAGCGCCACTCGCGCACGCCGGCCTCGGCGAAGGAGGACGCCTGGACCTGGACGACGTCGAACTCGTAGGTGTCGAGTTCGGGAATCTCGATGTAGGGGGTGAAGACCGGCACCATCAGGGCGATCTTGTCGCCCTTGTGCAGGATGCCGTTCTTCATCAGGGAGTCGAAGACGTAGCACATGGCGGCGGTGCCGCCCTCGGTGGCGAACAGGTCGAGCTGCCCCTCGGGGGGCCGGCGGTCCATCAGTTCGTCCTGGAGGTAGCCGGTGACGATCTGTTCGGCGCAGGTCAGCATCCGGTCGGGGACGGGGTAGTTGTCGCCGATCGCGGCGTCGGCGAGTTCGTGCAGGAAGGCGTCGCGGTCGAGGTCGAAGCGGTCGACGGCGAGGCTGGTGCAGGCGGTGAGCAGTTCGATGCCGGGCAGTTCGGGGTGCGAGCGGGCGAAGTGGTCGTAGCGGGCGGCGATGCCCTTCTGCTCGGGCATGCCGCCGAGGTTGTCGGCGGTCCAGACCCGGCGGGACTCGGCGAGCGCGAAGTGGCCGAGGGCGAGCATCGCCTCGCGGGGGCCGGTGCAGACCCAGTTGGGGTTGCCGCGGCCCGCGTTGAGCATGTGGACGGTGGTCTTGTCCTTCTGCCCGGGCCGGTCGGCCTGGTAGTGCTCGGCGAGTTCGATGAACTCGCCCTTGAGCTCGAACGGGCTGAGCCGGGAGAGGCGCTGGATCTCCTCGCGGCTGATCGACGGCTTGCTCATGGTGCGGGTCCTTCCGGGAGGGGGCTAGCCGAGCAGGGCGACGATGACGGCGCCCCAGATGGTCAGCAGGACGTTCCCCGCGGCGTACGGGATGGTGTAGCCGAGGGTGGGGATCTGGCTGCGGGAGGCTTCGTTGATGGCGCCGATCGCGGCGGTGGTGGTCTGGGCTCCGGCGACCACGCCCATCAGGATCGGCGGGCGCATCCGGAACACGAAGTGGCCGACCAGCAGGCCGACGACCAGCGGGGCGACGGTGGCGACGGCGCCCCACACCAGCAGGCCCCAACCGGCCTGGGAGAGGCCGCTGGTGAAGCTCGGCCCGGCGTTGATGCCGACGATGGCGACGAACGCGCACAGGCCGAGGGTGTCCATGAACCACTGGGCGCCGGGCGGCACGTTGCCGAAGGTCGGGTACTTGCCGCGGATCCAGCCGAACACCAGGCCCATGATCAGCGCGCCGCCGGAGGTGGACAGGCTGATCGGGACGCCGCCGACGGTGAGCGCCGGGATGCCGATGCAGCCGCCGAGGAAGATGCCCAGGCCCACCCAGGTCATGTCGGTGGCGAAGCTGGTCGGCACCGGCTTGCCGATCGCCCGGGCGGCCGGCCCGACCAGCCGCTCGGGACCGGACAGCAGCAGGGTGTCGCCGCGTTCGAGCTGGGTGGTGAGCCGGTAGGGGAACTCCGCGCCGGAGCGGTAGACCTTGTCGACGAACACCCCGACCATGAACGGTTCGCGGCGGAGCTCCGCGATGGTCTTGCCGAGTCGGGCCTTCTCGGAGGCGACGACGTGCAGGTGCTCGGTGCGGTAGCCGAGCAGTTCGACGTCGTCGGTCTCCGGCCCGATGGCGGCGGCCGGGTCGAGTTCGACCAGGTCGTGGCGGAGCGCGCTGACGGCGAGCACGTCGCCGCGTTCGACGACGGTCTGCTGGTCGTGGTCGAGGATCTTGCCGTCGCGGCGGATCCGGGTGAGGTAGATCCGGCGTCCGGCGGCCTGCTCGCGCTGTTCGAACTGCTCGACGGTGGAGCCGATCGGGCCGTTGACGGCGGTGTAGGCGCGCAGCACGACCTCGTAGTAGCCCTCGGAGAGGTCGGGGTCGTCGGCGGGGGCGTCGAGTTCGGCGGCGAGTTCGCGGGAGTCGGCGGCGAGGTCGCTGTGCAGGAAGCGGGGGGCGATGTTGGCGAGCAGGATCGCGCACAGGATGGTGCCGAGCGGGTAGGTGACGGCGTACCCGATCGGGACGAGGTTCTGCTGGGCGGTGATCTGGTCCTGGCTGAGGCCGGGCAGTCCGCCGATGGCGTCCTGGGCGACGCCGATGACGGCGGACTGGGTGAGCGCGCCGCCGAGCAGTCCGGCGCCGAGGCCGGGGCCGTAGCCGAGCATCTCGGCGAAGCCCCAGCAGATCGCCAGGCCGCTGAGGCAGACCGCGAGGGTGACGGCGACCTGCGGCAGGCCGTCCTTCCTGAGGCCGCGGAAGAACTGCGGGCCGACCTTGTAGCCGAGGGCGAACAGGAACATGATGAAGAACACCGATTTGACGGTGCCGTTGACCTCGACCTCGGTCACCCAGCCGGTGAACAGCCCGGCGATCAGGCAGCCGGTGACGGCGCCCAGGCCGATGGCCCTCCAGTGCAGGCGGCCGACCAGGAAGCCGATCGCGACGGTCAGGAAGATCAGCAGTTCGGGGTAGGGCTTGAAGACGTGGTCGGTGATCCAGTCCATCGGGTCCTCATCCCCCGCCCAGGCCGACCAGGCCGACCAGCAGCGGTCCGGTCAGCGGCAGCAGGAAGTTGGAGATGGTGTAGGTGATGGTGTAGCCGAGCATCGGGACGCTGCTCTGGGCGACGTTGCCGACGGCGGTGATCGCGGGGGTGGAGCACTGCTGTCCGGCGATCGCGCCGACCAGGATCGGCGGTTCGATCTTGAGGAAGCGGCGTCCGATGAACAGGCCGAGGAAGGCCGGGATGACCACCATCAGGATGCCGGAGACCGGCAGCAGCACGGGGTACTGCTTGAGCAGCGGCCCGGCGTCGGGGCCGGCGGCCATGCCGGTGACGGCGATGAACATGGCCAGGCCGAGGTCCTTCATGGTCTGCGCGGCGGCGGGCGGGTAGGCGCCGAAGGTGGGGCGCAGCGAGCGCAGCCAGCCGAAGACCAGGCCGGAGATCAGGCAGCCGCCGCCGGTGCCGAGGGTCAGGTTGACCTCGCCGAAGTGGAGGTTGACCTTGCCGAGCAGGACGCCCAGGCAGATGCCGAGCGAGATGTAGATGTAGTCGGCGGTGTCGGAGCGGACGGTGGCGCCGACCTTGCCCGCGAACTTCTCGACCCGGGAGCGGGCGCCGACCACGGTGAGGGTGTCGCCGCGGTGCACCTCGGTCTCGCCGACGGCGGGCAGGTGGTGGTCGACGCGCTGGATGTCGGTGAGGAAGACGCCGCCGGTGACGTCGTGGTCCCGGTCGCGGACGGCGTTGAGGGTGTGTCCGGCGACCTCCTTGTTGGTGACCACGATCTGGCGGACCGCCATCGGGCTGTCCAGGCCGGGGACGCCGCTGGTCTCGGGGCCGAGTTCGTGCCCGGCGTCCAGCACGGCGGCGCGGCGGCCGACCACCAGCACCTGGTCGCCGCGGCGCAGCACCGGGTCGTCGTCGACGCCGAGCTTCTTGCCGCCGCGCTGGACGGCCTCGACGGTGACCAGCTGGCCGGAGCGTTCCTGGACCTGGCTGACCCGGGTGCCCTCGCCCTGCGAGACCAGGTAGGTGCGGCCGACCAGGGCGGGCAGCGAGGGGGCCTCGCCGGGCTCCAGTTCGCCGTCGCCGCCGCGCATCTTCTCCCAGACCTGCCGGGAGGCCTCGGGCAGCTTGATCCGCATCAGCAGCGGGAACAGCTGGCTGGTCAGCAGGACGATACTGATCAGGCCGAACAGGTAGCAGACCGAGTAGGCGGTGGCGACGTGCGCCTGCAGCTGGGTGGTCTGGTCGGCGGTGATGCCGGGGAGTTTGGCGATCGCGTCCTGGGCGGTGCCGACGGCGGCGGACTCGGTGGCGGCGCCGGCCAGGATGCCGGCGGCGGTGCCGACGTCCAGGTCGAAGCCCTTGGCGATGCCGAGCGCCATCAGGACGACGACGACCGCCTCCATGACGGACAGCACGCCGAAGCGCAGGCCCTTGGCGTTCATGTTGGCGAAGAACTGCGGGCCGGCGATGTAGCCGAGCGAGAAGATGAACAGGGCGAACGCCACGTTCTTGACGTCGGCGTTCACCGAGACGTGCTGGGCGCCGACCAGCATCGAGACGATCAGGACGCCGCAGATGCCGCCCAGTTGGATCGGTCCGACGCGCAGCTTCCCGACCAGGTAGCCCAGGCCCAGGCAGAAGAAGAGGGCGAGAACGGCGTTCTCACGCAGGAGGCTCATGGGCGTATTAGACCGGTTTACCACTGTTTGACCGGACTAACACGCCGTCATGATCACCCGGCTCGGCCCAGGCGCTCCAGCAGCACCTCCACGTGGCTGTGCTCCGGCTCCTTGACCGCGGTCAGCAGCACCAGGTCGTCCCGCGCCGCCAGTTCCCGCAGTTCGGCGAGCTCCTGCTGCACCCCGGGGGCGTCCAGTTCGGCCCGGTAGCGGCGGGCGAACTCCCGGTACTCCCCCTCGGGGCCGTGGAACCAGCGGCGCAGCTCGGTGGAGGGCGCCACCTCCTTGGCCCACCGGTCCAGGTGCGCGTCCTCCTTGCGCAGCCCGCGCGGCCACAGCCGGTCCACCAGCACCCGCACGCCGCCGTCCGGCGCCTCGTACACCCGCTCCACCCGTACGCTCATGCGCCCCACCGTAAGCACCGCGGGCCCGGACGGGCGGGAGCGGCGCGAACGGCGGGGCGCGGGAGCGTGCCGGGCCGGGCCGGGCGGGTCAGGCGGGGACCGGTTGCGCGGCGGGGGCGGGGGCCTCGCCGGGTTCGACCCGCAGTTCGGGGAGCAGGCGGTCCAGCCAGCCGGGCAGCCACCAGTTGCGGCGGCCGAGCAGGGTCATGGTGGCGGGCACCAGGACCATCCGGACCACGGTGGCGTCCACCAGGACGGCCGCGGCCATGCCCACGCCGATCATCTTGACGGTGATGTCGGGGTCGATGGCGAAGCCGGTGAAGACCGCCACCATGATCGCGGCGGCGCTGCTGATCACCCGCCCGGTGGAGGACAGCCCGCGCACCACGCTGCCGCGCGCGTCGCCGGTGGCCAGCCAGTCCTCGCGGACCCGGGAGAGCAGGAACACCTCGTAGTCCATCGACAGGCCGAACAGGATCGTGAACATCAGGATCGGCACCCAGCTGGAGACCGGCACCGCGTGCGGCAGCCCCAGCAGCCGGGCGCTCGCGTCGTGCTGGAAGACCGCCGTCATCACGCCGTACGCGGCGGCCACCGACAGCAGGTTCATCGCGGCGGCCTTGACCGCGATCACCGGCGCCCGGAACAGCACGGTCAGCAGGATCAGCGAGAGCGCCACCACGAACGGGACCACCACCCACAGCCGCTGCGAGAGCCGGTCGGAGATGTCGGAGAACGCGGCGACCGTGCCGGTGGCCTCGACCCCCGTCGGGAGTCCGCCGCCGCGCAGCCGCTGCAGCAGCTTCGCGGTCGCCCGGTCCTGCGGGCCGGTGGTCGGCTGCACGCTGATCACGGCCGCGTCCCGGGCCGCGTTGAACCGGGCCGGCTGGACCGCGGCGACCCCCGGGTCGGCCGCCATCCGCCCCTCCAGCGCGGGCAGTTCGGACTCCGGCAGCTTCCGCAGGTCGACCGCCAGCAGCAGCGGCCCGTTCGCGCCCGGGCCGTACGCCCCGGCGATCAGGTCGTACGCCTTGCGGGTGGTGTTGCCGGACGCCTGGCTGCCCGCGTCCTGCGGCCAGGTGCGCATGCCGAGCATCGGCGCGGCCAGGCCGAGCAGCACCGCCAGCGAGAGGACGGCCGCGGCCACCGGGCGGCGGCCCACCAGGCGGGCCCAGCGCTCGGTCCGGGTCGGGCCGGGCCGAGCGCCCGCGCCCCCGGCAGTGGCGGGCGCGGCGGGGGCGGCGGGGGCCCGGCGTTCGGCGCGGCGCAGCAGGCGCGGCCCGGCGAGCGCCGCCAGCGCGGGCACCAGGGTGAGCGCGGCCGCCATCACGGCGCCGACGGTGGCGAAGGTCGCGTAGCCGAACGAGGCGTACACCGACAGCCCCGCCAGCTTCAGGCCGAACAGCGAGACCAGCACGGTGGCCCCCGCCACCACCACCGAGGAGCCGGCCGTGGCGTTCGCCTCGGCCGCCGCCGCCCGGGCGTCCAGGCCCCGGCGCAGGCCCTCCACGTGCCGGGAGACCAGCAGCAGCGCGTAGTCGATGCCGACGCCCAGCCCCACCATCGACGCCACGGTCGGCGCGATCCCGCTGATGTCGGTGACGGCCGACAGCAGGGTGATCAGCCCGGTGCCCGCGCCGAGGCCGGCCAGCGCGACCAGCAGCGGCAGGCCCGCCGCGATCACCGTGCCGAGCGCGAGCACCAGGATCACCAGCGCGGCGACCATGCCGATCGCCTCGGCGGTGCCGTTGGGCGCGCTGAAGTTCTCCGGCAGCTCCCCGCCGAACTCCACCTGGTACCCGGCGTCGGTGGTGGACCGGGCCGCCGCCCGCAGCGCGTCCAGGCCCGCCGAGCCCTTGAAGTCGGTGACCTTGACGTCGTAACCGACCGTGAGCAGCGCGGTGTCACCGGCCCGCGAGGGTATCGGCCCGGTCACCGACAGCGCGTGCGGCAGCCCCGCCAACCGCTCCCGCAGCCCCGCCAGCGCCTCGGCCGGCAGCGCCCGGCCGCCCCGGTCGTGCACCACCACCCGGGCGCTGGTGCCGGAACTGTCCGGGAACCGCGCGTTCAACAGGTCCATGCCCGCGGTCGAACGCGTCCCGGGCACCCGGTAGTTGTCCCGCGGTTCTCCGCCGAACGCCTGTGCCGAGCCGAAGATCGCGCCGATCAGCAGCACCCAGGCCACGACGGTGCGCCAGGGCCGGGCCGCCGCGGCCCCGCCGAGGCGGCCGAGGAGAGTGGACATTGCGGAAGCCTTCCGTTCTACGGTCGATGCGGTGTCGAACCCCAGTGTGGAAGGCGGCTCTTGGAGCCCACTTGGCGGCCCTTCCAAGCCCCGGGCCGGGCGGCGCGGCGGGTGCTCGGAACGGCGGGGTGTCCGCCCCCGCGCGGAACTGCCCCCACCAGGAGGCCGGGCCGCCGGCGGGCTGTCTGCGGGCTGTCGGCGGGCTGTCAGTGGGATGACAGCGGCCTGTCGGCGCGCTCCCGCACGCTCTGAGGAGACGGGCGGCAGCGCCACGGCGGCAGTGCGGACGGCATCGACGCACCGCGACGCCCACCGCGGCGCCCACACCCGACACCCGCCCCGACACCCGCCCTGACACCCGTCCCGAGAGGAGGCCGCCATGACCGGCACCGCAACCACCACCACCGCCGCCGCCCCAGCAGCGGCGCCGCGCACCTACCCGTCCCTGCGCGCCGCCTGGATCCCGCTGGCCGCGCTCTGCCTGGCCTTCTTCGTCGAGATGGTCGACAACACGCTGCTGTCCATCGCGCTGCCGACCATCGGCCGCGACCTGGGCAGCGGCACCACCGCGCTGCAGTGGGTCACCGGCGCGTACTCGCTGACCTTCGGCGGCCTACTGCTGACCGCCGGCTCGATGGCCGACCGGCTCGGCCGCCGGCGGGTGCTGCTGGTCGGCCTCGCCGTGTTCGGCCTGCTGAGCCTGGGCGTCGCCCTGGTCACCGGCGCCGGGCAGCTGATCGCCCTGCGGGCCGGCCTCGGCGTCGCCGCCGCGGCGATGGCCCCGATCACCAACTCGCTGGTCTTCCGGCTCTTCGACGACGCGGCGCTGCGGATGCGGGCGATGACCGTGATGATCGTCGTCGGCATGTCCGGCTTCGTCCTCGGCCCGCTGCTCGGCGGCACCGCGCTGGCCCACGTGAAGTGGCAGTGGCTGCTGCTGGTCAACGCCCCGATCGCGCTGATCGCGGCCGTCGGCGTGCGCCTGGGCGTCCCCGCCGACCGGCCCGAGGACCTCACCCGCGACCGCCTCGACCTGCCCGGCGCCGTGCTGAGCGTCGCCACCATCGGCCTCGCCTGCTACTCGCTCACCAGCGGCGTCGACCACGGCTGGGGCTCCGCCGCCACGATCGGCTCGATCCTCGGCGCCCTCGTCGCGGGCACCGCCTTCGTGTGGCACGAGCGCCGCACCGCCGCCCCCATGCTCGACCTGAAGCTCTTCGCCGGCGGCACCGTCCGCGGCGCCGCGATCGCCCAGATCGGCACCGCCATCGCGATGGCCGCCGTCATGTTCGGCCTGATCCTGCACTTCCAGTACGCCTACGGCTGGAGCCCGGTCAAGGCCGGCCTGGCCAACCTGCCGATCATCGTGACGATGCTCGCCGCCACCCCGCTGTCCGAGTGGCTCGTCAAGCGCTTCGGCCACCGGGTGGCCTGCCTGGTCGGCGCCGCCTGCCTGGCCGGCGCGCTGGCCGGCCTCGCCTGGGGCGTCTCGCACGGCTACGCCGTCATCGCGCTCTGCATGGTCGTGATGACCGTCGGCCTGCGCACCGTCATGACCATCTGCGCCATCGCCCTGGTCGAGGCGGTGCCGGAGAACCGCACCTCGATCGGCACCGCCCTCAACGACACCGCGCAGGAGGTCGGCAGCAGCGTCGGCACCGCCGTCGTCGGCACCCTGATCGCCGCCCTGGTCACCACCCGGTTGCCCGCCGGCACCTGGGACAGCGGCCTGGTCGCCTCCTTCTTCCACGGCGAGCGGATCACCTACGCCGTGCTGGCGGTCGTCGTCGGCCTGGTCACCGCGTTCGGCGCACTCACCCTCACGGACTCCCACAGCACCGACGAGCACCCCGCCTGACCCCTCCGGCGCTTCGACCGCGACCGGCGGCCCCGCCCCTCCCGGCGGGGCCGCCGTAGCGGTGGTAGGCGCCGGAGACGACCGCCCGGGCCGGGCCGGTGGCGGGCCGGGCCGGTGGCGGGGGCGGCGCTCAGTCTCCGGGGCCGGGCCCGGGGTCGTTCTCGGGGCGGGCCAGGGCGGGTCGGTCCTCCGGGGCGGCCAGGGAGGCCAGTCCGGCCCGGGCTTCGGCCGCCCAGCCGGGGGCCTCCCAGCGGTGGGCGATCTCCTGGGCCTGCCGGAAGTGGGCGGCGGCCTCGGCGGGGCGGCCCAGGTGGCGGGCGAGGTCGCCCAGGGTGAGGGCGACCGGGCGGGCGGCGATCGAGGTGGAGGCGGCGCCCGCCACCAGGTGGCCCAACGGGCGGAGCTGGTCGAGGAGTTCGGCGGCCTCCTCGCGTTCGTCCAGGGCGATGACCAGGTCGGCGCGCAGTTGCAGGAAGAGCGAGCGGAAGTAGTCGGCCGGGATCTCGCGGCGTTCGCCCCGGGCCCGGCGGGCCTCGTCCGGGCCGTGGCCGGCGGCGAGCAGGGCGAGGGCGGTGACGTCGGCGATCAGGTGGCCGTACTGGGCGCGGTGCTCCTCGATCAGCGGGAGGATCTCGGCCAGCCGGCCCTGCCGGTGGGCGATCACCACCCGGATCAGCGCGGCCAGGCCGCCGGCGTGCAGCGAGGCGCGGGCGTGCAGTCCGGCCAGGCCCTGGTCGTAGAGGGCGGTGGCGGCGTCGATCCGGTCGGCGGCGAGTTCCAGCATGCCGCGCTGGAACAGGGCGACGTCGGCGAGTTCGGCCAGCCCGTAGCGGTGCGCGATCTCCTCGCCCGCGACGAGGTGGCGGCGCAGCGCGGGCAGGTCGGCGCGGGCGGCGGCCGCGGTGGCGGCGAGGTGTTCGGCCTGCCAGCGGTAGGCGGGCAGGTCGTGTTCGGCGGCCAGCGCGGCGAGTTCGGCGGCGGTGCGGTCCCGTTCGACGGAGGCCAGTTCGTAGTCGCAGGACCGGGCCCGGGCGGTGAGGGCGAGGCAGAGCAGGCGCGGGTCGCCCTCGGCGCGGGCGATCGCCACGGCTTCGGCTCCGGCGGCGGCGAGTCGGGCCGGGTCGACGCAGTCGAGTTCCTGGGTGAGGGCGTCGAGGAGGCGGCAGCGGGTGACGGGCGGCAGGTCGGTGCGGCGCAGCAGCCGGGTGAGCTGGTCGACGGCTTCCCGGTCGAAGACGCCGTAGGGGTGGGTGACCCAGGGGGTGGGTTCGGTCCAGGCGGTCCAGGCGGCGATCAGGAGTTCCTCGCGGCCGCTCTCCCGGGCGGTCCGGAGCGCCCGGTCCTTGGTGGCGATGGCGGCGGTGACCTGCCCGGCCCGGACCTGGGCCCGCAGCAGGGCGCCGAGCAGCTCGATCCGGCGGGCGGGGCGGTCCTCGCCGGGCTGTTCGGCGGCCCGTTCGAGGTTGTCGACGGCCTGCCGGAGCAGGCTGACGGCGCTGGGGTGGGCGTAGCGCCGTTCGGCGGCCTCGGCGGCGCGGACGCAGTGGTCGACCGCGAGGGCGGCGGTGGCGGTGGTCGCGGCCTGGGTGAAGTGGTGGGCCAGCGCGGTGAGTTCGCCGGGGCGCAGGTCGTGCAGGGCGTGGCCGATCCGGCCGTGCAGGCGGGCCCGGCGCAGGCCGCCGAGGTCGGCGTACAGGGTGTCGCGGACCAGCACGTGCGCGAACCGGACGGTGCCGGGCCGGGGTTCGAGCAGCAGGCCGCCCGCGACGGCGGCCTCGACGGCCTCGGTGGCGGTCTCCTCGTCCTGCTCGCCGGCCCGCAGCAGCAGGTCGACGTCGCTCTCCCGGCCGGCCACGGCGGCCAGCCGCAGCAGGTCGACGGCGGGGGCGGGCAGCCGCTCGAACCGGCGGCGCAGCACGTCCCGGACGCCCTGCGGGACCTGCCGCAGCGCGGTCGACTCGTCCTCCAGCGCGAGGAGTTGGGCGCTCTCGGCGAGGTAGAACGGGTTGCCGCCGGTGCGTTCGGCCAGTGCCCGGACGGTCTCGGGGCGGACCGGGGCCGCGCACACCGCCTCGATCAGCCGGCCGGCGTCCGGCTCGGCGAGCCCGCCGAGCGGCACCCGGACCGGCGAGCGGCGGGCCAACGTGGCCAGCACGTCGGCGAGTTCGCCCTCGCCCGGGCGCAGCGCAGCCACCAGCAGCAGGCCGCCGCCCGCGCCGAAGGCCGCCTGGTCGGCGGCCAACTCGCCCAGCAGTTCCCGTGTTTCCGGGTCGGCGGCGTGCAGGTCGTCCAGCAGGACGGCGAGCGGCGCCGCCCCGGCGGCGGCGTGCAGCCGGGCGACCACCGCGCGGTGCAGCCGGAACCGGCCCGACAGCGGGTCCTGGCGGTGGGCGGCTCCTGCGCGGCGGCGAGCAGCGGGGCCAGCAGCGGGTCGGCGGCGGTGGCCGGTTCGTGCCGGGCCAGCTCGCGCAGCACCTCGGTCCACGCCCAGGCCGCGGGGGCGCCCGCGCTCTCCGGGCAGCGCCCCGTCAGCACCCGCCAGCCGTCCGCCACCAGCTGCTCGCGCAACCGCCCCAGCAGCGTGGACTTCCCGGCCCCGGCCTCCCCGCTGACCAGGGCGAACGCCGCCGCACCGCGGGCCCGCGCCGCCGCACCCCGCAGGGCGGCCAGCTCCTCCTCCCGCCCGACGAACACCTGCGGGCGGCCGTCGGCGCCGGGCTCGGCGCGTCCGGGGCGCTCCGGCCGCGGGGCCGGGCCGGAACCGTCCACCGGACCGGAACCGTCCACCGGGCCCGCCTCACCTGCCCCGCCGGCGCCGCTTGCACCGCCCGCGCCGGGACGGGTCACCGCCCCGTTCGCCGGGCCGACTTGACGCGGCGTCAGCTCCTCGGTGCGCTGGTGCAGGATCGCGGACTCGACGGCGGTGAGCAGCGGCCCCGGGTCGAGGCCGAGTTCGGTGGCGAAGTAGCCGCGGGCGCGGCGGATCGCGGCGAGTGCGTCGGCCTGGCGGCCGCCGTGCCAGAGGGCGAGGGCGAGCAGCCGCCAGGCCTGTTCGCGCAGGGGGTGGTCCTCGACCAGGGCGGCGGCGTCCTGCGCCGCGGGGCCGGGGCGGCCGGCGGCGAGGTCGGCCTCGACGGCGGATTCCCGTGCGGTGGTGCGGAGTTCTTCGAGGCGGGCGGCTTCGGGGGCGGCCCAGGGCCGGTCGGCGAACTCGTGGTAGGCCGGTCCCTGCCAGAGGGCGAGCGCCTGCCGGAGGGGTTCGGCCCCGCCGGTCCGGGCGGCCGCGGCGAGCAGGTCCTCGAAGTCCCCGGCGTCGGTGCGGATGCCGCGCAGCGCGTAGCCGCCGGCCTCGCTGACCAGCAGCCGGGCCTCCTGGCGGGGGCCACGGCCGGGTTCCAGCAGGCGGCGCAGGTTGGAGACGTACGCCTGGAGGGAGGCGGCGGCCTTGGCGGGCGGGCGGCCGTCCCACAGGTCGTCGATCAGCCGTCCGGCGGGGACGGCGGTGCCGCGGGCGACCAGCAGGTGGGCGAGCACGCCGCGCTGGCGCGGGCCTCCCAACCGGGCGGCGGCCCCCGCCACTTGCGCCGTCAGCGTCCCGAGCACAGTGATCCGCACCATCGTGGGGCCGAGCCTATGCGATGGCCGGGCGCCACCGTCGCCCACCTGCGCTCCAAGTGGGTTCCAAGCCGCGCCAAGCCGCGCCGGGCGGCGTCCGGGCGGCGACCTGGAGGCGTCCCACCGGCTGTGGACGGCACCCCCGGCGGCTCCCGGGCGGCCGCCGGAGCCGTCCCCGTCCGGGCGTTGTGACGGGAGTGACGTGTGGGACGAGTGGACGACTTGTGCCAGGGCAACATCCGTCCATCACACCGGACTTCCGCGCTCCGCCCGGGCACGCCAGAGTAGAGGTGTCGGCAGGGGAGAAAGAGCGAAGAAAGCGAATGCCGGCAGCACGGGACCACACACCGGGAAAACCCGGAAAGTGCCGCAGCAGAATCTATTTCCCGAGGGAGAGACAATTCCGTGAACGCCACCCGTACGGCCCGAACCGCACTCGCCGGACTGCTCGTCGCCGGCCTCTCGACCCTGGTCGGGCTGGCCGTCCCGGTCCTCTCCTCCCCGCCCGGCAGCACCACCCGGGCCGGTGGCCCGGAGGTGTCCGCCACTTCCGCCCCGTCGCCCACCGCCACGCCGTCCGCGCACAGCGACGACGTGACCTGGGGCCAGTGACCCACCGATTACGCCAAGGAGCCCGCCATGCACGCCACTTCGAACTTCCTCGCCGATTCGCCGGAGTCCGCGGAGCGCACCGACCGCGTCCTCGGTGACACCCGCCGCAACCTGAACCAGGGCTGGGTCGTCGCCTGAGAAGGCGCCGGGGGGAATCCCCCACCCGGCGGCCGGTGAACGGCTGCCGCGCGGAGACCGGAATCGCGATCCACGACCACGGAAAAACGGAAACACCGACACACCGAAATACCGACACACGACCACGGAAAGGGGTGGACGACGTGAAACGCAATCACCACATGTTCGCCGGGGACGATCCGCACTTCTACGACCACCCCGTGGACCGCGCCGAGAAGCGCCGGTTCGCCGCCGCCGACCGTCCCGCCCCGGCGGGCTGGCGGAGCCACCAGGACGGGTCCTGGTTCTTCCTCACCCCCGAGCGGGCCGAACTGCCCGACCAGGGCTGGAAGATCCACGTCTCCGCGGTGCCGGCCGAGGCCGCCGAGGTGATCGACCTGGTCTCGGCGTACTGCCTGGAGGCCGGGCTGCCGCACAAGTTCCTGGCCACCCCCCGCATCCACCACCTGAACAACAGCAAGTACGCCCGCCGGGGCAGCAGCGGCAAGCTGATGACGCTCTACCCGGCCGACGAGGCCCGGCTGCGCACCGTGCTGGACGGGCTCGGCCCGCTGCTGGCCGGCCGCCGCGCCCCGTACGTGCTCGGCGACCTGCGCTGGCAGGACGGCCCGCTGTACCTGCGGTACGGCGGCTTCCTGGAGCGCTGGTGCACGCCGGAGAACGGCGAGCGGGTGCTGGCGATCGCGGCCCCGGACGGCACCCTGGTGCCGGACCGCCGCGACCCGTACTTCACCCTGCCGCCCTGGCTGGAGCCGCCGGAGTGCGTCGCCGAACAGCTGCGGGCCGACGAGGCCGCGGCCGCCGGACAGCCCGGACTGCCCTACGCGATCGAACGGGCGCTGCACTTCTCCAACGGCGGCGGCGTCTACCTGGCCCGGGAACGGGACGGCGACGGCGGCGACGGCGGGCCGGTGGTGCTGCGCGAGGCCCGGCCGCTGGCCGGGCTGGACGGGGCCGGCCGCGACGCGGTGGACCGGCTGCGCACCGAGGCCCGGGCGCTGCGGGCCCTGGCGGGGCTGGAGTTCGTGCCCCGGCTGATCGACGAGTTCACCGTCTGGGAGCACCACTACCTGGCGGAGGAGTACGTCGAGGGCGAGACGCTGCGCCAGTTCCTGGCCCGCTCCAACCCGCTGACCCGGCCCGAACCCTCCGCCGAGGACCTGGCCCGGTACACCGCGCGGGCCCTCGACATCATCGACCAGCTGCAGCGGGCGGTCGACGGGATCCACGCCCGCGG
Organism: Kitasatospora sp. YST-16; assembly: GCF_026802215.1. NCBI lineage: Bacteria > Bacillati > Actinomycetota > Actinomycetes > Kitasatosporales > Streptomycetaceae > Kitasatospora > Kitasatospora sp. YST-16. The sequence continues at coordinate 6,405,368 of NZ_CP113837.1, read as the reverse complement.
GTACGCGTTCGGCGACCTGCACCCGGCGAACGTGCTGCTGCGCCCGGACGGGCGGATCTGCCTGGTCGACTTCGAGGTCGCGCACCGCCCCGGCCTCGACCCCGAACCGGCCGTGGCCTGCCCCGGCTTCGTCGCCCCGCACGCCCTGTCCGGCTTCGCCCGGGACGACTACGCGCTGGACTGCATCCGGCTCTCGCTGTTCCTGCCGTACACCATGCTGCTCGACCTGGACCCCGACAAGGTGGACCAACTCGCCGACGCCATGGCCGAGTTCTTCCCGGTGCCGACCGCCCACACCGAACGGGTCCGGCGCGGCCTGCGCCGCCCCGGCCGGACCCCCGACGCAGGCCGCTCGGCCGACGCCAACCGGACCCCCGACGCCGGCCGAGCGGCCGGGCACCCCGGCGGGAGCCCGTTCGACCGTCCGGACGCCGAGGATCTGCCCGGGGCGCTCACCCGGGCGATCCGCGCCGCCGCCACCCCGCAGCGCGCCGACCGCCTCTTCCCGGGCGACCCGGCCGGCCTGAACGACGGCGGCTACACCCTGGCGCACGGCGCGGCCGGCGTCCTGCACGCCCTGCACAGCACCGGGCAGGACGTCGACGAGGAGCACACCGACTGGCTGTGGCGGGCCGCCCGCCGCTCCCGCGACCGGCGGCCCGGCCTGTACGACGGCCTGCACGGCGCCGCCCTCGTCCTGCACCGGCTCGGCCGCGAACCGGAGGCGTGGGAGGTCCTCCAGCGCGCCGGCACCACCTCCCCCGGGGACCTGTCGCTGCGCAGCGGACTGGCCGGCCTCGGACTCGTCCTGCACCGGCTGCACCGCGCCACCGGCGACGGCGGCCTGCGCGACGCCCTCGACCGCGCCACCGAACGGCTGGCCGCCGCCCTCGACCCGGCGGCGCCGCCCCGGCCGGGGCGGGCCTGCTGACCGGGCCGAGCGGGATCGCCGCGTTCTTCCTGCACCTGCACCAGGACAGCGGCGACCCGGCCCACCTCGACCTGGCCGCCCGCGCCCTGCGCGCCGACCTGGAGCAGTGCCGCACCAGCGAGGAGGGCGCGGTCAACCTGCTGGACGGCACCCGGCTGCTGCCCTACCTGGGCAACGGCAGCGCGGGCACCGGCCTGGTCCTCGGCCAGTACCTGCGGCACCGGCCCGACGACGAGGAGTTCGCCCGGGCCCTGGACGGGATCCTGCTGGCCGCCCGCGCCCGGCTGGTGATCTTCGGCGGGCTGTTCCACGGCCGGGCCGGCCTGCTGGCCCTGCTCGCCGAGCACCGCGACCGGCCCGGCGCCGCCGAGCGGATCGCCCGCCAGCGCCGCCTGCTGGCCTGGCACGCCGTCCCGTACCGCGACGGCACCGCGATCGCCGGCGACCAGCTGCACCGCCTGTCCACGGACCTCGCCACCGGCGCCGCCGGCGTCCTGCTGGCCGTCCACGCCGCCGCCGGCGCACCGCTGGACCTGCCCGGCGCCACCCTGCCGGCCCTGGTCGCCGGCCGCCCCTGAGCCCGCGCCGACGCCGGGCCCCACCTGCCCCTCCCGGGCGACCGTCCGGGAGCGACCGCACCACCGGAGAGAAGGAGAACCGCCATGTCCGAGGTCCTGAAGCTGCAGAACCTGTCCGTCGCCGACACCGACGAGGGCGAGCTCAACGACTGGAGCACCGTCTCCAACCACTGCGGCAGCAAGATCGAGGAAGACGCGCTCTAAGCCCTCCCCGCCCCACCGCACCGCACCGCACCGCACTGAACCACCCGCATCCCGACCCCCAGAAGGAGAACCGCCATGTCCGAGATCCTGAAGCTGCAGAACCTGTCCGTCGCCGACACCGACGAGGGCGAGCTCAACGAGTGGAGCACCGTCTCCAACTACTGCGGCAGCAAGATCGAAGAGGACGCGCTCTAAGTCCTCCCCCGCTCGACCCCCTGCACCACCAACCACCCGATCCCCCAGAGGAGTTCACCATGTCCGAGATCCTGAAGCTGCAGAACCTGTCCGTCGCCGACACCGACGAGGGCGAGCTCAACGACTGGAGCACCGTCTCCAACCACTGCGGCAGCAAGATCGAGGAAGACGCGCTCTAAGTCCTCCCCGCTCCACCACACCTGGTACCACCAACCACCCGATCCCCCAGAGGAGTTCACCATGTCCGAGATCCTGAAGCTGCAGAACCTGTCCGTCGCCGACACCGACGAGGGCGAGCTCAACGAGTGGAGCACCGTCTCCAACTACTGCCACAGCAAGATCGAAGAGGACGCCGTCTGATCCTCGCCGGACACCGGCCCCCGGTCGCGCCCCTCACCCCCGTACGGGCGCGGCCGGCCCTCGGCCGGGGCGGCCGGTGCCCTCCCGGGTGCCGGCCGCCCCGGCCGTTGCGCTCCCCGTCCTCAGCCCCCGCTCCCGCTCTCGACCCCCGCCCCCAGCCCCCAGCCCGCTCCGGACCCGGGAGGACCGCCGTGGCAGACGCCCCGCCCACCCCGCTGTACCGCAACCCCGACTACCAGCGCCTGTGGCTGGCCCACGCGCTGTCCGCGTTCGGCTCGCAGGCGACGTACATCGCGCTGCCGCTGGTCCTGCTGGCGGCCACCCACTCGATCACCGACTTCGGGCTGGTCACCTTCGCCGAGATCGTCTCCTCGCTGTTCGCCAGCTTCCCGGCCGGGGTGCTGGTCGACCGGCTGCGCCGCCGCACCGTGCTGCTCTGCTGCGACCTGGGCCGGGCCGCGGCCTTCGCGCTGTTCGCGCTGGCGGTGCTGGCCGGCCGGGTGAACCTGCCGCTCGCGGTGGGCCTCGCGGTGCTGAACAGCCTGCTCAGCGCCCCGTTCGGGCCGGCCGCCTCGGCGGCGCTGCGGCACGTGGTGCCGCGCGCCCAGCTGACCACGGCGGTGTCGATGGCGCAGGCCCGGTCGGCGGTGGCGACCCTGGTCGGGCCGATGCTGGGCGCCGCGCTGTACGCCGTCACGCCGGTGCTGCCGTTCGTGGTCGACGCCGCCTCGTTCGCCGCGTCCGCGCTGTGCGTGCTGTCGGTGCGGCTGCCGAAGGAGGCGCCGGGTGCGGGGCGGCCGAAGGCCGAACGTCCGCCGTTCCTGCGGGACTTGACCACGGGGCTGGTGGAGGTGCGGCGCAGCGCGTTCCTGCGGTACACGCTGGTGAACGCGGCGCTGGTGAACTTCGTGTTCAGCGGGATCGTGGTGGTGCTGGTCGCGCAGGGCGCTCAGGCCGGGTCCGGCGGCAGCTACCACAACGGGCTGGTCATCGCGATGTCCGGCGCGGGCAACCTGGTCGGCGCGGTGTTCTCGGCCCGGGCCGGGCGGACCCTGGCGCCGCGCACCCTGGTGCTGGCGGTCTGCTGGAGCACCGCGCTGCTGACCCCGCTGCTCGCGCTCGACCACGGGGTGCTGTTCACGGCGCTGGTGATCGGCCTGTGCGGGCTGACCTCGCCGGCCGCGAACGCGGTGATCTCCGCGGCCCGGCTGCACTCCGTCCCGGACCACCTGCTGGGCCGGGTGCAGACGGCGTGCGGGATCGCGCCCGCGCTGTTCGTCCCGTTCGGCCCGCTGGTCAGCGGCGCGCTGCTGGACCGCTTCGCGGCGTCCACCGTGCTGCTGCTGAACGCGGGCGTGCTGCTCGTCCTGGCCCTCTACAGCACGGTCAGCGGCGGCCTGCGCCGGATCCCGGACCTGCGCGAGCCCCGGGCGGCGGCCCCGGCGGCGAAGGGCCGGCCGGTGGAGCCGCGCCCGGTCGCCAACACCTGAACGGGGGGCGTCAGAGGGCGGTGCTGCCGGAGGCCAGGCGGACGGCCGAGAGCGGGACGAAGCCGCCGCTGCCGCCGCCGGTGTCCGGTTCGCCGAGGCGGCGCAGCATGGTGACGGAGATCCGCTGCGCCTGGGCCTTGGCGCGTTCGGTGACCGGCCCGGCGTGCCGGCCGTCGAGGGTGGCCCGCCAGAGCTGGACCCAGCGACCGAAGTGCGCGGCGGTGAGCGGGGCGACGGCGTGCAGGGCGGCGTGCGGGGCGAGCGCGTTGCCCCGGTAGGAGGCGGTGCGCAGCAGGGCGCTCTCCCAGAAGTCGGTGATCCGCGGGAGGTGCGCTTCGAGGTCGAGGCGGGCGATCTCGGTGAAGTGCGGGCCGATCAGCGGGTCGGCGAAGGCGGCGCGGTAGAAGAGCCGGAGGGCCTGTTCCAGGTCGGCCCGGCTGGTGATGTCCGGCAGTGCCACGGCGGTGTCCTCCTCGTGCTCCCACGCGCTGTCACGGGCGGTGGCGCTCCGCCGCGCCCGCCCGGCCAGGGTACGCCGGGGCGGGTGTCCACGGGCAGGGCCGTTGGTCCCGCCGGAGGTCCCCACCTGGCAGGATGCTGGTCATGAGCTTCCTCCCCGCGGACGACCGCTATGCCTCGATGACCTTCCGCCGCGCCGGGCGCAGCGGCGTGCAGCTGCCCGCCGTCTCGCTCGGCCTGTGGCACAACTTCGGTGACACCCAGCCGCTGGAGGTGCAGCGCGCGGTGCTGCGCCGGGCCTTCGACCGGGGGGTGACGCACTTCGACCTGGCGAACAACTACGGCCCGCCGTACGGCAGCGCGGAGCGCAACTTCGGCTACCTGTTCGCGCAGGACTTCCGCCCGTTCCGGGACGAGCTGTTCATCGCCTCGAAGGCGGGCTGGGACATGTGGCCGGGCCCGTACGGGGACGGCGGCAGCCGCAAGTACCTGCTGGCCAGCCTGGACCAGTCGCTGGAGCGGATGGGCCTGGACTACGTCGACGTCTTCTACTCGCACCGGTGGGACCCTTCCACCCCGCTGGAGGAGACGATGGGGGCGCTGGACACGGCGGTGCGCTCGGGCCGGGCGCTGTACGCGGCGATCTCCAACTACCCGGCGGAGCAGCACCGGGAGGCGGTGGCGATCCTGCGCGAGCTGGGCACGCCGTGCCTGCTGAACCAGGCCAGCTACTCGATCCTGAACCGGGAGCCGGAGCAGGGCCTGCTGGACGCGGTGGGCGAGACGCAGACCGCGCTGATCGCCTACTCGCCGCTGGCGCAGGGCCTGCTGACGGACCGCTACCTGTCGGGTGACGTGCCGGCGGGTTCGCGGATGTCGGTGGGCCACTTCCTGAAGGAGGAGGCGCTGACGGGGGCGAAGCTGGAGCAGCTGCGGGCGCTGGCGAAGGTCGCGGAGGGCCGCGGGCAGAGCCTGGCGCAGCTGGCGCTGTCCTGGGTGCTGCGGGACGAGCGGGTGGTGTCGGTGATCATCGGCGCCTCCAGCGTGAAGCAGCTGGACCAGAACCTGGACGCGCTGGCGGCCGGTCCGCTGACCGCGGCGGAGCTGGCGGAGATCGACCGGATCAGCAAGTAGCACGTGGCGTGCTGAACGGGCGGGCGGCCGGGGAGAGTTCGGCCGCCCGCCCGGGTTCACGGGTGGAGCTTCGGCAGCACGGTCTCGGCGACCCGGTACGCCTCCTCCAGCAGCGGGTTGCCGGAGAGGATGAAGGTGTCCACGCCCAGCTCCTGGAACTCCCGGAGCCGTTCGACGACCTGTTCGGTGGAGCCGACCACGGCGGTGCCGGGGCCGGGGCGGAACAGGCTCATCCCGGGCCACAGGTTGGGGTGCTCCTCCAGCTCCCGCGCGCGGGCCGGGACGCGGCCGCCGTGCTGGCGGAACTGGCGCTGCCAGCCGACGCCGTCCTCGCCGGCCCGGCCGCCGAGCTGGCGGGCGTAGGTGGCTTCGCTGGTGACGTCGAGCAGCCGGTCGGCGGCGGCCCAGGCCTGTTCCTCGGTGTCGCGGACGATCAGGTGCAGCCGCAGGCCGAGCCGCAGGGTGCGGCCGTGGGCGGCGGCGCGTTCGCGGACGCGTTCCAGCTTCTCCTTGAGCAGGTCCGGGGGTTCGCCCCAGGTGAGGTAGACGTCGACGTGTTCGGCGGCGACCTCGATGCCGGCCGGGGAGGAGCCGCCGAACCAGAGCGGGATGTGGCCCTCGCGCAGCGGCGGCAGGTCGCGCAGCGAGGCTCCGGCGTTCTTCAGCTGGTAGAACTCGCCCTCGTGGTCGAAGACTTCGCCGCTGGTGAGGCGCTTGACCAGGTTCCAGTACTCGGCGGACAGCCGGTAGCGGTCGTCGTGCTCGACGTGCAGGCCGTACTCGCGCAGTTGGTTGGTGGAGCCGTTGACCACGTTGAAGCGGAGCCGGCCGGGGCCGTGCAGGTGCTCGAAGGAGAGCGCCATCTTGGCCAGCAGGGTGGGCGAGACCAGGCCGGGGTGGACGGCCAGCAGGGGTTGGAAGCCGGGGCCGGTGGCGGCGGCCAGCGCGGAGCCGAGCGTCCACACGTCGTACTGGTCGGTGGCGAGCAGGGCGCCGGTGTAGCCCAGGCGTTCGACGGTGGCGGCGAGGTGCTGGAGGTAGCCGAGGTCGACCGGGCGGCGGCCTTCGGGCTCCCACGGGTAGTGGCCCTCGCGGGGGATCAGGTACCAGAGGACTTCGGTGGCCATGGTGCTCAGACCTCCCGGACGGCGGCGGCGCGGGAGATGGCGGCGGCGACGGGCTGCTCCAGTTCGGGCAGGTGGATGTCGGCGACGGTGACGGCCCGGTCGATGAAGCCGACCCGGTGGAAGATGTCGGCGGCCTCCTGCTGTTCGGCGGCGAACTCGGCGGTGGCGGGCTCCAGTTGCCAGGGCAGGGCGGCGAGCGCGGTGTGCCAGTCGGCGGCCTCGCCGCCCTGGTCCTCGGCGGCGAGGGCGGCGGCCTCGGCGGGGTGGGCGGCGGCCCAGTGGTCGGCGCGCTGGAGGGCGGTGACGATGGCGGCGACGATCTCGGGGCGCTGGACGGCGAGTTCGCGGCGGGCGAAGAACACCGAGCGGTCGGTGATGACGTCGCCGGTGCGGACCAGTTCGCGGAACTCGCCGGTGCGGCGGGCGGCGGCGAGTTCGGCGCCCTGGGCGATCCAGCCGGCGATGGCGCCGCTGCGCAGCCGCTCGGCCTCGTCCCCGGCGGGGCGCTCGGCGCTGATGTCGTCGCGGTAGGAGAGCCCGTGCTGGTCGAGGGCCTTGGCGAGCAGGTGGGTCTGCCAGGAGCCGATGCCGAGCACCACGCTGCCTCCCTTGAGGTCGGCGACCGACTGCACCGGGCCGTCGGCGGCGACCAGCAGCGCGCCGTGGTCGGGGCGGGGCGCGGAGACGGCGGTGTAGACGATGTCGTGCCCGGCGGCCTGGGCGGTGATCGGCGGGGTGGAGCCGGTGCCGCCGAAGTCGATGGTGCCGTCGGCCAGGTAGGGGCCGGTCCTGGTGCCGTCCGTGTAGTGGTGGAACTCGGCGCTCTCGCCGAGCGGGGCCAACTCCTGCTGGAGGTAGTCGAGTCGGGCCAGGTGGTAGAGGGAGGGGTTGGAGCGGTGCACACCGACGGTGACGGTCATGGCGGTCTCTTTCCTTGGAGCGGTGGCTAGTTGACGTGCTGTGGGGCGGGGTCCTGGTGCACGCCGAGGTCGGCGAGCAGGCGGCGGCGCAGCGCGGCGAAGTCGGGGTCGGCGGCGTCCCGGGGGCGTTCGACGGTGACGGTCTCGTCGCGGACGAGTGCGCCGTCGCGCAGCACGGCGACCCGGTCGGCGAGCCGGATCGCCTCGTCCACGTCGTGGGTGACCAGCAGGACGGCGGGCCGGTGCTTGCGGCACAGTTCGCCGACCAGGTCCTGCATGCGCAGCCGGGTGAGCGCGTCCAGGGCGGCGAACGGCTCGTCCAGCAGCAGGAGTTCGGGTTCCCGGACGAGGGCCCGGGCGAGGGCGGCGCGCTGGGCCTCGCCGCCGGAGAGGGTGCCGGGCCAGGCGTCGGCGTGGTCGGCGAGGCCGACCTCGGCCAGCGCCCGGCGGCCGGTCTCCTTGGTGGCGGCGCCGCGCGGCAGGCCGACGGTGACGTTGGCCAGGACGCGCTTGGACGGGATCAGCCGGGGTTCCTGGAAGACCACGGTGCGCGAGGGCGGGACGAGCACGGTGCCCTGGTCGGCGCGGTCGAGCGCGCCGAGGATCCGCAGCAGGGTGGTCTTGCCGGTGCCGGAGGCGCCGAGCAGGGCGAGGAACTCGCCGCGGGCGATGTCCAGGTCGACGCCGTCCAGGACGGCCCGGGTGCCGAACACCCGGCGCAGGCCGCGCAGGTGGACGGCGGGGGTGGTGGGGGTGCTCATCGTCCGGCCCCCTGCCGTCCACCGGCGGACCGCCAGGGCATCAGGACGCGTTCCAGGACCCGGACCGCGCCGTCGGCGGCCAGGCCGAGCAGGCCGTAGATCAGGATGCAGACGGCGAGCACGTCGGTGCGGGAGAAGTTCTGCGCCTGGGCCATCAGGTAGCCGATCCCCTCGGTCGAGTTGATCTCCTCGGCGGCGATCAGCGCGATCACGCTGAGCGTCATCGACAGCCGCAGCCCGGACAGCAGGGCGGGCAGCGCGCCGGGCAGCACCACCTCGCGGACGATCGCCCAGCGGGAGAGGCCGAAGCTGCGCATCGCCTCGACGAGTTTGCGGTCGGTGTTGCGGACGCCGCCGGAGGCGGAGACGTACATCGGGAAGGAGGTGGCCACGCCGATCAGGGCGATCTTCGCGGTCTCGGTGATGCCGAACCAGACCATGAACAGCGGCACCAGCGCCAGGAACGGGACGGTGCGCAGCACTTGGACCGCCGAGTCGAGCAGTTCCTCGCCGAGCCGGAAGAAGCCGGTGACCACGCCGAGCACCAGGCCGGCCCCGGCGCCGAACAGCAGGCCGAGGGCGGCCCGGGTGAGCGAGGTGGAGAGCGCGTCGCCGAGCTGCCCGTTGCCCCACAACTCCCCCACCGCTTGCAGGACTTGGCCGGGCGAGGCGAGCACGTCGGGGGTGAGCGCGCCGGTCGCCGAGGAGATCTGCCAGGCGGCGATCAGCGCGAGCGGGCCCAGGGTGCGCAGGGCGAGCGAGACGCCGCGCGGCCGGGCGGCGGTGGCGCGGGCCCTGGGGGCGACCAGCCCGGCCGCCCGGGCCTGCTCGGTGGTGACGGTCATTTCCCGCTCCCGGCGAGGGAGTTGACGTCGAGCAGGTAGGGCTTGACGTCGACCAGGGTCTTGGTGACGCCCTGGTCGGCGTAGAACTTGGCGACCACCGCGAACCGGGCCGCGTCGGCGTCGGTGATCGGCGAGTCCACGGCGCGCTGCTTGCCGAAGTCGACGGCGATGTCCTTCTCGGCGGGGGTGACGGCGGTCGGGCCGGCGTCGGTGAACACGTTGAGGTAGGCGGCCGGGTCGGCCTTCTCCTTGGCGCCGTTCTCGTGCAGGTAGCCGTAGAACGCCTTGACCACCTCGGGGTGCTTCTCGGCGAAGGACGAACGCACCGCCCACACCGCGTAGTTGTCGCTGCCGACGGCCTTGCCGTCGGCCAGGAAGTGGGCGTTCGCGTTGGCGATGGCGGGGATCGAGAAGGTGCCCCAGGTCGCCCAGGCGTCGACCTGGCCGGAGTTGAAGACCCCGGAGGTCTGGTCGGCCCGCAGGTAGACCCGCTGCACCTGGTCGGCCGGGATGCCGTTCTTCTCCAGGGCCTTGAGCAGCAGGTACTCGGAGGTGCCGCCCTGCGAGACGGCGACCTTCTTGCCGACCAGGTCCTTGATCTCCTTGATCGGGGAGCCGTTCTTCACCAGGATGCCCTCGCCCGCCTGGTCCGGTTCGGTCTGCGCGAACAGCTTGAAGCCGGGCTTCTGGGCGAGCGCGGCGACGGCCGAGGTGATCGAGCCCTGGGCGACGTCCAGCTGGTCGGCGTTCAGGGCCTGCGCGGCGGGGGCGAACGGCCCGGCGCTGCCCGTCCACACCACCTTGGCGTGCGCGGCGGCCAGCGCCGCGTCCAGCGAGCCGTCCTTCTTGCCCTTGGCGAGGAAGCCGGAGTTCCCGGGGTCGGGCACTCTCAGCACCACCTCGGCGCCGCCTTTTCCGTCGGCGGAGGCCGAGGCGTCCTTCGCGGACGAGCCGCAGGCGGTCAGGGCGAGCGCGGCGGCGGCGGTCAGGGCGGTGGCGGCGAGCAGGGTGCGGCGGCGGGCGGGGGTGCGCATGGGGTTCTCCAGGAAGGGCGGGCGGGTCAGGAACGGGCGGCGAGCAGGGCGCGGGCGGCGGCCAGCGGGGCGGGGTCGGCCCAGGCGTGGACGTCGACCCGGTCGGCGAGGAAGCCCTGGGCGTGCAGGAACTCCTGCTGCTGGGCGAGGAGTTCGAGGCGTTCGGCGGACAGGTCCGGATGCAGGGTGCGGTGGCTGCCCGCAGCGTAGGCTCCGGCGACGCCCTCCGGTCCGGCGCCGGTCTCGGCGCCGAGGATCCGGGCCACCTCCGCGGGCCGGTCGGCGGCCCAGTCGGCGGCCCGCAGCAGCACGGCGAGGAACCGGGCCACCAGCTCGGGGTGCTCGTCCAGCAGGTGCTGGTGGACGGTGATCGGGCGCGGGGTGCCGTTGTTGACCCGGTGGCGGCGGTCCGGCAGCGCGTCCAACTCGACGGCGGGGACGGCCCCGTGGCGGCGGGCGGCCTCCACGGCGAGCGCGCCCTTCACGTACACGGCGTCCACCCGGCCCTCGGCCAGCGCGGCCAGCTCGGCCTCCCACTGGCCGCCGCTGCGCCCGGCCTCGACGTCCACCCACTCGGCGTCCGCCGGGGCGAGTCCGGCCGAGGCCAGTGCGCCGTGGTGCCCGGCCAGCGCCATCGCCCGCCAGAAGTCGATGGCGATCGGGTGCCGGGGCACCGCGAGCCGGCGGCCGCGCAGCCCTTCGGCGGAGTCGATGCCGCTGCCCTCCCGGACGAGCACCGCCTGGCGCTCCTCGATCCAGGTCAGGCCGATCAGCCTGGTCCGCTCGCCGCGCGAACGCGCCCACAGCGCCGGGACGTTGCCGCCCTCCCGGAACAGGCCGGTCAGCGCGTGGGTGTAGTGGTGGTCGGCGGCGACCTCCGGCGGGACGTCCTGCAGCGAGCGCACCGCGATGCCCTCGGCCGCGAACTCCCGGGCCAGCCAGCCCTGGTCGGCGGCGATGCCGGTGGCGGTCGGCACGGGGCAGCGGGTGAACCACAGGGTGTCGGGGTACGGCGGCGCGGCGGGGGGCGTGCTCATGGCGGGGCTCCGGAGATCGGCAGGAGGCGCGCGGGCGTCGTTCCACATGGCGGGAACGGCCGGGCGGGGAAAGGGGGTTCGGGGAGCGGTCAGCGACAACAGGAGGAGTGGCACCGGTGCGGCTTCACGGTGGACCCCCTCCTGCTCGAACCGGCTGACGGACCGAGCGTTCCACCCGTCCGGGGGCGGAATCAAGCCTTGCCAGATGATGGGACCAGCTGTTCACGGCAGGCCGGACAGCCGCAACACTGCCGACACACTGCCGTCGTGATCACTCCCATATCCTGGAAACGGCACGGGAGTTGCCCGTCCACGAGCCGACCCGGAAGAGGTGCGATGCCCGGCTCCGGAACCCTCTCCGCCCCGCCGGCCGGTGCCCAGGCGGTCCACCGGGCCCTCGGCCTGCTGCACTGCTTCCACGACAACGGGCCCGACCTCAGCGCCTCCGAACTCGCCCGCCGCACCGGCCTGTCCGTCTCCACCGCGCACCGCCTGGCCCGCACCCTAGTCGCCACCGGCTTCCTCGACCAGGACGAGCACACCGCCCGCTACCGGCTCGGCCCGGCCGTCGCCGAACTCGGCCAACTCACCTTCCACCAGCGCGGACTGCACCTGGCCGGCCCCGAACTCGACCTGCTCGCCCGGCGCACCGGCGCCACCGCCGACCTCGCCATCCGCTCCGGCCCGCACGCCGTCATCCTGGTCGGCGGCTCCGTCCTGCCCTCCACCGGCCTCGGCCTGCGCCGCCCGCTGCACTCCACCGCCCTCGGCAAGGTGCTGCTCGCCTGGCCCTCCCCCACCGAGACCCCGCTGCGCGGCCCGCTCCCCGCCTACACCCCGCACACCCTCACCGACCCCGCCGCCCTCGACGCCGAACTCGCCCGCACCCGCGACCGCGGCTACGCCCTCAACGACGGCGAATCCGCCCCCGGCATCCGCACCCTCGCCGTCCCCGTCCTCGACCGCACCCCCACCGCCCGCTTCGCCCTCGCCGTCCGCTCCACCCCCACCCACCTCACCCCCGAAACCCTCCCCCGCACCCTCACCCACGCCCACACCTGCGCCCAGGCCCTGGCCGTCCTGCTCCTGCCCCCGGACCAGCGCTAGGCGTACCGCCCCGTGAGGTGGGGGACGCCGCCGGCGGAGGGGTTCCTGCGAGCGCGGCGCGTCCGCGGTGGTGATCGTGGGAGCGGAGCCACCGGTCCGGCCCAGGGGGCGGCGGGCTGGTCCGCTTGCCGGGAATCGGGTCACCACCAACGGGGTTGGTGGGGATGAACCGTTATTGGAGGGGTCATGCGAGCAATTCAGGTGTACGGGGTGGGCGGTCCCGAGGTGCTGCAGGAGGCCGAGGTGGACCAGCCGCGGCCGGGTCCGGGCGAGGCCCTCGTGGAGGTCGCCGCATCCGGGGTCAACTTCCTCGACGTCTACCACCGCGAAGGCCGGTACAGCCTCCCGCTGCCCTTCACCCCGGGCGCCGAGGGCGCCGGCACGGTCGTCGAAGTCGGACCCGGCGTCGCCGACGTCGCGGTCGGGGACCGGGTCGGCTGGGTGGAGGTTCCCGGCACGTATGCCGAGCGGGCCGTCGTGGACTCCTCCCGGCTGGTGCCGCTGCCCGACGACGTCGACTTCGAGACGGCCGCCGCCGTGCTCCTCCAAGGCATGACCGCGCACTACCTCGTCAAGGACGCCTACCCGGTCCAGGAGGGTGACACGGTGCTCGTGCACGCGGCTGCCGGTGGCATGGGGCTCCTTCTGACCCAGCTCATCACCCGCCTCGGCGGCAGGGTGATCGGTACGACGTCGACCGCGGCGAAGGCCGAACTGGCGAAGCGCGCCGGGGCCGCCGAGGTGGTCCTCTCCTCCGCGGTCGACGATCTCGCGGCCGAGGTGAGGCGGCTCAACGGCGGCCGGGGACTGCCGGTCGTCTTCGACGGCGTCGGTGCGCACACCTTCGATGCGAGCCTCGCCAGCCTGCGGCCCCGCGGCCATCTCGTGCTCTTCGGCGCGGCAAGTGGCGCCGTACCGCCGTTCGATCCGATGCGGCTCGCCCGCGGCGGTTCGCTGACCCTGATCCGGCCCAGCCTCGGGGACTTCATCGCCGAGCGGTCCGAACTGCTCCGCCGGGCCGCCGACGTGTTCGAGTGGGTGCGCTCCAAAGCGTTCGAGGTCACCGTGACGGGCCGCTACGCACTGTCCGAGGCCGCCCGGGCCCACAGCGATCTGGAGGCTCGGCGCACCACCGGCAAGCTGCTCGTCGTACCCGGTGCGACCGCTGTCGGGCGCCGCGAGGAGACGCAGAGCTGACCGTCGAGGGCGGGCCCGGTGTCGTGCTGCGGCCCGAGGGGCCGGGCCTCGCCGCGCCGGTGTCCGGACGGCGAAGGGCCCCGCCTGCACGTGTAGAAGCAGGCGGGGCCCTTGCCGTCCGGGGGTTGGCTACGCGGCGGGTGCGTACTTGTAGCCGACGCGGCGGACGGTGACGATGGTGTCGCGGTAGGCCGCGCCGAGCTTGCGGCGCAGGCGGGCGACGTGGACGTCGACGGTGCGGCCGTCGCCGACGTGGCCGTAGCCCCAGACGGTGTGGACGAGTTGGTCGCGGGTGTGGACGCGGTGGGGGTGCTCGGTGAGGTGGGCGAGGAGTTCGAACTCGAGGTAGGTGAGGTCGAGCAGCGAGCCGTCGACGTAGGCGTTGCGGCGGTCCAGGTCGACGGAGATGCCGCTGTCCGCGGGGCGGGTGAACGGCCGGGCGGCCGGAGCCTCGGCGGAGGCGAGCGCGGGGGCGGGGGCGGCGGTGCCCCGGCCTTCGGCGGGCACCAGGACCAGGTAGCCGACCAGCGGGGAGTCGGCCGCGCCGAGCTGCGCCAGCAGCCCCTGCGGGAGGACGGACTGCGGGAGGGCGGCGACCACGGCCGCGCCGTCCTGGAGTCCGGCCAACAGGCTCTCGGGAGCGAGGGCGGCGGGCGCGGCGGGCGCGGCGACCGGCCGCGGCGGGACGGCGGTCCGCCGGTGCTCGGTGAGCGGGGCGGGCCCGCCGGCGGGGGCGAGGTTCGGCAGGGCGCGGACCGCGCGCAGGTGCGGGGTCGAGGTGGCAGTGGCGGTGGCGGTGGCGTACGGCATGGTGAGGGCTCTTTCGCGCGTGACGGGCGGTGGGTGGTCGTCGTCTGCGCTTCCGGCGCACGGGGGGTGACGGTGGGTCAGGTCCGGGGCCGGGAGGCGCGGGGCGCGCGCCGACAGGTCTGGTCGAAGTGGTGGTTCCGGCGCGAGGGCCAGAACGGTTCGAGGAGGGTGCGAGGCTGCACGGTTGCTCTCCGGAGCGCGGCGGGGTCGACGGGGACGCGCGGAACCGCCACCGCCCGGCGAGGCGCCGGGGGGTGGCGGTGCGTCAGCGACAGCAGGCGCTGTAGATCCGGCCGTGGTCGATGTACCGACGGACGGTGAGCACGGGGAGCGCGGGGAGCACGGCGAGGCGGACCGGGACGGTCATGACGCTGCTCCTCCCCCGGAGTGTGTCGGAAGCCCGCGGCCAACGGCGGGCACGGGTACGAGACTTCCACGCCCGGTGCCCGGAAGGCAACCCACTGCACCGCCCCATCCGCGGGGCGAGACAGAAACCGTCCGCCATCCGGACAGCACCGCCGTGACCTGCGCGGATCCGAAAAATATCGGAGGCAGAACTACCTCGGGCGAGAGCCGCGCTACAGCTGGATCCCGGCCCGGGCCGCCGCGTGCTCGACCAGCCGGATCAGCAGTTCCCTGCCGTCCTCGCGCCGCCGGGCGTCGCACAGCAGCACCGGCACCCCGGCCGGCAGGTCGAGCGCGGCCCGGACGTCGTCGGGGGCGTACACCTCGGTGCCCTCGAAGCAGTTGACGGCGACCACGAACGGGATGCCGCGCTGCTCGAAGTAGTCGACCGAGGGGAAGGAGTCGGCCAGGCGCCGGGTGTCGGCGATGACCACCGCGCCGAGGGTGCCGCGGGCGAGTTCGTCCCAGACGAACCAGAACCGGTCCTGCCCGGGGGTGCCGAACAGGTAGAGGGCGAGGCCGGGCCTGAGGTCGATCCGGCCGAAGTCCATGGCGACGGTGGTGGTGCGCTTGGCCTCCACCCCGGCGGTGTCGTCGACCGGCCGGCCGATCTCGCTGAGCAGTTCCTCGGTGCGCAGCGGGCGGATCTCGCTGACCGCGCCGACCAGGGTGGTCTTGCCCGCGCCGAAGCCGCCGGCGATCAGGATCTTGACCGCGCCGACGCCCCAGGGGGCCTTGCGGGCGGCGGGGGTGGACGGGGCGTCAGAGTGCACGGAGGCCATTGATCACGTCTCGCAGCAGGCGCTCGTCCGGTTGCTGGGCGAGCTGGAAGGGTCGGGTGACGCTGATCAGCTCGGCGTCGTGGAGGTCGCCGAGCAGGACCCGGACCACGCTCACCGGCAGGTCGGTGTAGGACCCCAGCTCGGCGACGCTGAGCGGCTCGTCGCGGCAGAGTTCGAGGATCGCGTGGTGTTCCGGGTCGAGCGCGGGGTCGGTGCGGGAGCCGCCGGGGCCGGGCAGGGCCGGCACCGCGGCGGTGACGAGCGAGATCAGGTCGAACAGGCCGTCGTCGACCGGGCGGGCGCGTCCTCTGGTCATCGAGAACAGCCGGACCACCGGTCCGGCCTCGTCGTCGAACCAGCGGTCGTCCACCGGGGTGCGGGGGGCGAACAGGTCGACCGGCGGCTCGCCGGCCGGCCCCTGGTCGGCGGTCGCCCCGCTGAGGTCGGCCGGGGCGGGGGCCCCGGTCGGCTCGGTCGGCTCGGGCTCGCTCATCGGATCGGTCATCTCCCGGGCAGCGTGGTATCGGTCCTCGGTTCGGCGGCGAGGTGCTCGCCGACGCGCTTGACCAACAGTGCCATCTCGTAGGCGATCTGGCCCACATCGGATTCGGCGTCGCTGAGCACGGCCAGGCAGCTGCCGTCGCCGGCCGCGGTGATGAACAGGAAGGCGTCGTCCAGTTCGACCATGGTCTGCCGGACGCCGCCGACCCGGAAGTGCCGGCCGGCGCCCTTGGCGAGGCTGTGGAAGCCCGCGGCGACCGCGGCGAGGTGCTCGGCGTCCTCCCGGTCCAGGCCGCTGGAGACGCCGGTGGCCAGGCCGTCGCTGGAGAGGATCACCGCATGCCGAAGGGTCGCCACCCGGCCGACCAGGTCGTTGAGGAGCCAGTCGAGGTCCCCGGACGGCGGTGTTGTTGCGGTCATGATTCGGTTCCTTCTGCTGGTGCGGGCGGTGCGGTCGGCGTCGGGTGCGCCGGTGGGACGGAGCGGGCGGGGGGCAGCGCGTGCGGCACCGGCGCGGAGGGCAGCGCGACCCGCAGTCTGGGCGGCTGGCCGAGGGCCGGCGCCCGTACCGGGGTGGGCCGTTCGGGGGTGCCCGGGCTGTCGGCGGGCTCCGGTTCGGAGCGCACCACGGTGAGCGAGGCGGGCTGCAGCCGGTCGCCGCGGCCGCGGGCGAAGCCGCGCTGGAAGGAGGCGAACGCGGAGCGGGCCTCCTCGGGGTCGCGCTCGCGGGCGGGTTCGGCGGCCTCCGGTCCGGCGCCGGCCCGCAGTTGCGGGGCCAGGTTGGCCTGCCGGACCCGCTTGGGCAGCAGGCCGCCGGCCACCGGGGTGAGCGCGGGGCCCGCGGCGGGCCCGGCGGCGGGCTCGGCGGGTGCCGCGGCGGGCAGCGCGGGCCGTCCGCCGTCCTCCTCGCCGGGGCGGCGGTGGCGCCCGGTGCCCTCGGCGGCGGCCTGCTCGGCCGCGGCGGCGGTGCGGCGGCGCGGCAGCCCGCCGGGGGTGCTGGACGGTTCGGCGGCGGACGGGCGGGGCCCGCCGAGCACGGCGGCCGGGGCGGCGGGCGCGGCGTGCGCGCCCTGGCCGCGGACGGCCGGAGCGGCCGCGGCGGGCGCGGGCGGACGGCGGTGGGTGCCGGTGTCCTCGCCGCTCTGCCGGGGGGCGTCGGGGGCGGTCTCGACGGTCTCGGCGAGCAGTTCGCGCGGGACCAGCACGACCGCGGAGGTGCCGCCGTAGGGGCTGGGCCGCAGGTGCACCCGGATGCCGTGCCGGCGGGCCAGCCGGGAGACCACGAACAGGCCGAGCCGGTCGGTGTCGGCGAGGTCGAACTCCTGCTCCACGGCGAGGCGCTGGTTGATCTCCTCCAGGTGCTGCTCGCTCAGGCCGAGGCCGCGGTCGTCGATCTCCAGGCAGAAGCCGTGCGCGACCACCTCGCCCTGGACGGTGACCTGGGTCTGCGGCGGGGAGAACACGGTGGCGTTCTCGACGAGTTCGGCGACCAGGTGGGTGACGTCGGCGACGGCGGAGCCGAGCAGGCCGGTGCCGGGGAACGGGCGGACCTGGACCCGGGCGTAGTCCTCGACCTCGCCGACGGCGGCGCGCACCACGTCGACCATCCGGACCGGCTTGCGCCAGGCGCGGCCGGGCGAGCCGCCGGAGAGGATGATCAGGCCCTCGGCGTGCCGGCGCATGCGGGTGGTGAGGTGGTCGAGCCGGAACAGGTCCTCGAGTTCGCGGGGGTTCTCGGTGCGGCGCTCCATGGTGTCGAGCAGGGTGAGCTGGCGGTGCAGCAGCACCTGGGAGCGGCGGGCCAGGTTGACGAAGACGGCGGAGACGCCGCGGCGCAGTTCGGCCTGTTCGACGGCGGCCTCGACGGCGACCCGCTGGACTTCGTTGAAGGCCCGGCCGACCTGGCCGATCTCGCCGGTGCCGAACTCGAGTTGGGGCACTTCGGCGACCACGTCGACGGCGTCGCCGCGGCGCAGCCGGAGCATCACCGAGGGCAGCCGGGTGGCGGACAGGTCGGCGGCGGCGTTGCGCAGGCCGACGAGTTCGCGCACCAGGCGGCGGCCGGTGCGGTAGGAGATGACGAGGGACAGCACGACCGCGGCGAGGCCGATCAGGCCGGCCGTGCCGCCGCGCACCAGCGACCGGATCGCGTTGTCGCGGGCCTGGGTGCCGAGGTCGGCGGCGAGCCGGGCGTTGATGGCGTCGATGTCGGTGAGGACGGCGGCCGCGGTCTCGTCCCAGTAGTCGACGGAGCCGCCGCGCACTTCCAGGGCGCGGTCGGCGGCCTTGTCGAAGCCGGTCTCGGCGGCGGTGAGCAGGCTCCAGTTCTGGCCCATGCGCAGCGCGTTGTAGGACTGCCGGTCCTGGGTGTCGAGTTCGGCGATGTAGATCCGGAACAGGGCCTGCTGGGCGTTCATGGCGTCCAGGGCGACCTGCTGCTTGCGGGGGTCGGAGGCGGCGGCGGAGCTGCCGGCCCGCAGGGCGCGCATCGCGGCGCTCTCCTGGGAGAGGTACTCGCCGGCCCGGGAGAGCTCGACCAGGATGGTGCCCTGGCGGGGCAGCGAGCCGGTCTGCTTGGCGATGAAGGAGGAGCGGAACGCGAACACCGGGTTGATCAGGTCGCTGTAGTCGCGCAGGGCGCCGTCCCAGCTCTGCTTGAGCCGGCCGATCTGGCTGCGGATGGCGCCGAGTTGGTCGGCGACCGAGAGCACGTCCTGGTAGCGGGCGCGCTGGTCGGCGTCGAGCTTGCCGGCGTCGTGGCTGCTGCCCTGGTAGCGCAGCAGCTGCAGGTCGCGGTCGGTGGTGGTGCGGGCCTTGTCGTAGGCGGCGGCGTAGTCGGCGTTGCCGGGGGCGGCCAGCCGCAGGACGGCGGCGGAGCGTTCCTGCTGGAGGTCGTAGGCGTACTGGTCGGCGGGGTTGCCGAAGGCGGTGTAGGTGGAGCTGAGGTCGAGCTGGTTCCACACGTCGCCGGTGGTGACGAGGGTGGCGTACACCCACAGGCCGCTGAGCGCCGCGAGGGGCACCAGGAGCAGCGCGACGATCCTCGCGCGGATCGAGCTGCGGCGCAGGCGCATACGGGTCCTTAGTGGTCCTCGGGCGGAAGGTCTGTGGGACGCGGGTGGGCGGGGCGCGGCCGGGCGCGCGCGGGCAGGGGCGGGTACCGGAGGGTTCGAGAGCCGCGAGCCTACTACTTCCTGACCATCCGTTCGTAGGGTGAAAGTGCATCGTGATCGGCTGTTGTCCGGATCGTCCTTTAATTTCCCCGCCGGGTCCTGGCATGGCCCCGACCTGCGGGCCTTCCTCCGGTGCGGGGTGTTGCCGGTCGGTGACTCTGGGCAGCGCCGCGCCGATCGGGTAGCTTCGCCGGTACCGCGGTCCGGCCGCCGGCCGGCCGTGCGGGCCGACCCGGCGGGCAGGGTCCGGACCGGCGGACCGGGGCGGGATCGGGGGGTACCGTGCGAGAGTTCAGCAGCCCCGCGGCGGGCGGCGCGCCGACCGGCGGCCTGGCCGACTCGGTGTTCGACCGGGCGGAGCGGGAGCCGGGACTGGTGCTGATGTCCCGGCTGGTGGACGGCGTCTGGGAGCCGGTGACGGCGGCCCGGTTCCGCGACGAGGTGCTGGCGCTGGCCCGGGGCCTGCTGACCCGCGGGGTGCGCTACGGCGACCGGGTCGCGGTGATGTCGGCGACCCGCTGGGAGTGGACGCTGTTCGACTACGCGCTCTGGGCGGTCGGGGCGATCCCGGTGCCGGTGTACCCGACGGCCGCGCCGGACCAGGTGCGCTGGATCCTGGCGGAGACCTCGGCGGTGGCCTGCGTGGTGGAGGACGAGGACCAGGCGATGACGGTCGGCGCGGTGTGCGACGCGCTGCCGGAGCTGACCGGCATCTGGCAGCTGGACCGCGGCTGCGTGGCGCAGTTGGCGGCGGACGGCGCGGGCGTGCCGGACGCGCTGGTGCACCGTCAGCGGCTGGGGGTGTCGCCGGACTCGCTGGCCAGCGTCATCTACACCTCGGGCACCACCGGCCGTCCCAAGGGCTGCCTGCTGACCCACGGCAACTTCGCGTCGGTGGCGGACGCCGTGCTGGCGGGCTGGGACGAGGTGATCCGGGACACCGGGGGCGAGCAGCCCGCCACCCTGCTGTTCCTGCCGCTGGCGCACGTGTTCGGGCGGCTGACCCAGGTGGCGGCGGTGCGCGGCGGGATCCGGATCGGCCACCACGCGAAGCTGGCCTCGGAGAGCCTGCTGCCGGCGCTGGCCGCGTTCCGGCCGACCTTCCTGCACGCGGTGCCGTACATCTTCGAGAAGATCCACCGCCGGGCCCGGGAGGCCGCCGAGGCGGCCGGGCGGCTGGAGCTGTTCGAGCAGGCCGAGCGGGTGGCGGTGGAGTGGGCGGCGGCCTGGGAGCGCCGGGCGCACCGCACCGGCCCGGGCCCCTCCCCGGCGCTGCGGCTGCGGCACGCCGCGTACGAGCGGATGGTGTACCAGCGGATGCGGGCGGTGCTGGGCGGCCGGGTGCGGGCGGTGATGACCGGCGGATCGATGCTGGGCCGGGAGCTGGGGCTGTTCTTCGCGGGCGCGGGCATGACGGTGTACGAGGGCTACGGCCTGACCGAGTCGTCCGCGCCGGTGACCGCGAACCCGCCGCGGCGGCCGAAGTTCGGCACGGTGGGCCGTCCGCTGCCGGGGTCGACGGTGGCGATCGCCGAGGACGGCGAGGTGTGGGTGAAGGGGCCGGGCGTGTTCTCCGGGTACCTCAACCACCCGCGCTGCTCGGACGAGGCGCTGTGCCGGGGCTGGCTGGCCACCGGGGACCTGGGCGAGCTGGACGAGGACGGCTACCTGACGCTGACCGGCCGCAAGAAGGAGGTGATCGTCACCTCCAGCGGCAAGAACCTGGCGCCGGCGGTGCTGGAGGAGCGGGTGCGGGCGCACCCGCTGATCGCCCAGTGCCTGGTGGTGGGCGACAACCGGCCGTATCTGGCGGCGCTGATCACGCTGGACCCGGTGGCGCTGGCGCACTGGCTGCGGGCCCGCGGGCGGCCGCCGCTGGAGGTGCGGCAGGCGCTGACCGACCCGGAGCTGCACCAGGAGGTGCAGCGGGCGGTGGGGGCGGCGAACACCACGGTGTCGCGGGCCGAGTCGATCCGGGCGTTCCGGTTGCTGCCGCGCGAGTTCTCGTTGGAGGAGGGGCTGTTGACGCCCTCGCTGAAGATCCGCCGGACGGCGGTGGCGGAGCGCTACGCGGCGGACATCGAGGAGCTCTACGCCGGTTGACCGATCTCGGCCGCCTCTTGAGCGGTACCGCTTGACCGCCGGGATTGGTCCAGTCCATTGTGTGCACCGGCCTGGTGCGGCAGGGCCCCCACCGACCCCCGTCCCTCCGGGAGTCGATCCTCCGCCCGTCCCCCACACTGGAGTTGACCCGTGATCGGTTCCGCCCGCCGCCGTCTCGCGGCCCTCGCCGCCACCGCCGCGCTGGCCTCCCTCGCCACCGCGCCGGCCGCGCACGCGGACGCCCCGGCCCCCGCGCCGAACCTGGCCACCAACCCCGGCTTCGAGATCCCCACCCTGCCGCTGGCCGACTGGGGTTCGGTCCCCGGCTGGCACTGCGCGCCCGGCGAGGGCGCGGTCACCGCCGCCGCCCGCACCGGCGGCGCCGCACTGGCGATCACCCCCGCCTCGGCCGACTCCACCGGTCGGTGCACCCAGACCCTCGCGGTGCGCCCGAACACCGCCTACACGTACCGCGCCTGGGTGCACGGCTCGTACGCCTTCCTGGGCGCGAGCGGCACCGGCCACGACGTCCCCCCGGCCTGGACGGCGTCCACCGGCGACGGCTGGCAGCAGCTGTCCACCTCGTTCACCACCGGCGCGGCCACCACCTCGGTGCAGCTGTACGTGCACGGCTGGTACGGGCAGGGCCCGGTGGCGGTGGACGACGTCTCGGTGACCGGCGACAGCCCGGCGCCCGCGGCGTTCACCACCGGCGTGCCGACCACCGACAAGGTGGTCTTCCTGACCGTCGACGACGGCTGGTTCCGCACCCCGGAGGCGGCGCAGCTGATCGCCGACCGGAAGCTGCCGGTGACGGTCTTCCCGCTGCCGATGCCGGAGGGCTTCGAGCCGGACTACTTCAGCAAGGTCACCGCCGCCCCCGGCTCGGCGATCGAGGACCACAGCGTCTCGCACCGGGACCTGACCACCCTGTCGCCGGCCGAGCAGCAGGCCGAGATCTGCGACGCCCGGGACGCGGTCACCGCGCACTACGGCACCGTCCCGACCGTCTTCCGGCCGCCGTACTTCGCCTGGAACGCCGACGTCCTGCAGGCGGCCGCGAACTGCGGCATGACGCACGTGCTGACCGCGAGCGCCGACTTCACCTCGGGCGCCTCGAACATCGCCCACCCCGGCGGGCTGCAGCCCGGCGATGTGATCATCATGCACTTCACCGATACCCTGGCCGACGACCTGCGGCGCGCGCTGGACGCCGCCGAGCAGGCCGGCCTGCGGCCCGCGGCGCTCACCGACTACCTGCGCTGAGCCCGGGGGTACAGGACGCCGGTGGCCGGGCTCCTCGCACGAGCCCGGCCACCGGTCATTCGTCCCCCACGGACGTCTTGCGGGCACTACCCCCGGCAGGTCACGCCGCGGCGCTGAACGACGGCAGGTAGCCGCTCGCCTGGCCGCTCGCGTTCGGGTGGTAGCTGTCGCTGATCGGCAGCGTGGTGCTGTTCAGCCACTGGGTCGAGGAGCCGCAGATCTCGTGGCCCGCGAAGACCGTCCGGACGTCCTTGAAGGTGAACCCGGCGTTCGCCGCCTGCTTGGCGATGACCGTGTCCAGGGTGTCCGCCGCGCTGTTGATCGCGGTCCGCTTGGTGTCCGAGATCCCGAAGATGCAGCTGCCGGGCACCTGGTAGAGGTGCGGGTAGCCCAGCACCACGACCTTCGCGTTCGGCGCCTTCGACTTGATCTGCCCGTAGAGGTTGGAGAGCTTGCCCGGCAGGGTGGTGGTGGCGTAGCTCTTCGCGGTGTCCACCGCGCTCAGGCAGGAGCTCTCGCTGTTGAGCACGCAGGTCTGCATCGTCGAGGCGAAGCCCGCGTCGTTGCCGCCGATGGTGATCGACACCAGCGTGGTCGAGGTGTTCAGCACGCCCAGCTGATTGGCGATCACGTCGCCCGTGGTCGCGCCGGAACAGGCCACGAACGAGAACGAGGTGGGGGCGTGCGCGGCGTTCCACAGGTACGGGTACGCCTTGGTGCTGCGGCTGCAGCTGCCGCTCTCGCTGGTGTAGCTGCCGGAGCCGACACCGGCCGAGTAGGAGTCGCCGAGCGCGGCGTAGCGCACCCCGGCGGCGTTCGCCTGGGTGGCGGCGGCGAGGGTGGTGATGGACAGGGCCGCCGCGGTGAGGGCGACGGATACGACACGGACGCGAGACATCTGATCCTCCATGAGTGACGCAGGCCACACATTGGATACCAGCCAGTAGCCTCGGGGGGAAGCGGTCATGCCAAAGAAATTGACGAACACTCACCGAACAGCTCCCGAACGGGTGCTACGCGCGCAGACCCATCCCTGACCTGGGCTGCAGAAATAACCCGGACGATCCGTCCGGTCACCGGAACCGGTCTTCGCCCGCCGCGAGCCCGCCACCGCCCGACGCGAGCCCGCCGCCGCCCCGCGCGCCCCGCGCCGCCGTCAGCGCAACCGGCAGCCCGCGGACGGCAGTTCCTCGATCGTCTCGTCCGCCCGCACCGGCGCCCCCACCACGCGGCCGCCGCCGCCACCGCCGCCCGCGCCTGCCGCAGCCCGGGCAGCCCCCAGCCGAGCAGCTCCACCGCCAGGCCCGGCGCCACCAGCAGCCGCCGGTAGTGCCGCCCCGAGGCCGGGTCCGGCGCCGAGGGCCCCACCCCGCGCAGCGCCGCCGCCATCCGCACCCGCGCGCACTCGTGCCCGCCGTTGGCCGACCCCACCCGGTCGTACAGGTAGCCGAGGTAGACCGGCCCGTCGATCACCGCCTGCGCCTCCTCCGCCGCCTCCCGGGCCAGCGCCCGCCCCGGGTCCCCCGCGTCCTCCGGCTCCAGCGAGCCGCCCGGCAGGCTGACGATCCCGTCCCGCGGGTTCACCAGCGTCAGCACCCGCCCGTCCGGCGCGAACAGCCACCCCCAGGACTGCTTCACCGGCAGCCCGGCCGGCACCGCCTCCCCCGGCCGCCACGGCCACCCCGCGTTCGGCCGCCGCCGCACCCGCCCGAGCAGTGCGGAGATCTCCGGGCTGTACTCGATGCCCATCCCACACCCTCCTCCGGCCGCCCGCGGCACCATCCGATGATCTTCCCCGAACACCCGACCGATGAACAGTCCCGACCGCCACCCGGGTCACCGCCCGCCGCCGCACGCGTCCCGAGCGCTGTCCGCCACCTGTGATACTCGTACCGGAGCACCGGCGAGACGAGGGGTGGCGGGACATGCTGCGGGGAGCGTCGGCGTGAGGCTGCTGCACACCTCGGACTGGCACCTGGGGCGGTCCTTCCACCGGGAGAACCTGCACGCGGCGCAGCGGGTCTTCCTCGACCACCTGGTGGCCACCGCGGCCGCCGAGCGGGTGGACGCGGTGCTGGTCGCGGGGGACGTCTACGACCGGGCGCTGCCCGGGCTGGAGGCGGTCGCGCTGTTCGACGAGGTGCTGTGGCGGCTGGCCGAACTGGGCGTGCCCACGGTCTTCGTCTCCGGCAACCACGACTCGGCCCGCCGCCTCGGGGTGGCCTCCCGGCTGATCGACCGGGCCGGCATCCACCTGCGCACCGACCCGGACGCGCTGGCCGACCCGGTCCTGCTCGCCGACGCGCACGGGCCGGTCGCGGTGTACGGGCTGCCCTACCTGGAACCGGCCCTGGTGCGCGAACGGCTCGGGGTCGAACGGGGCGGCCACGAGCAGGTGCTGGCCGCCGCGATGGACCGCGTCCGCGCCGACCTGGCCGCCCGCCCCGCCGGCACCCGCGCGGTGGTGCTCGCGCACGCCTTCGTCACCGGCGGCGCGGCCAGCGACAGCGAGCGGGACATCGCGGTCGGCGGCGTGCAGTCGGTGCCCGCCGAGGTGTTCGACGGCGTGCACTACGCGGCCCTCGGCCACCTGCACGGCTGCCAGACGCTGGCCCCGCACCTGCGCTACTCGGGCTCCCCGCTGGCGTACTCGTTCTCCGAGGCCGACCACGAGAAGTCGATGTGGCTGGTCGACCTGGACGCGGCGGGCGCCGTCGAGGCCCGCCGGATCCTCTGCCCGGTGCCGCGCCGGCTGGCCCGGCTGGAGGGCCGGCTGGACGACCTGCTCACCGACGGGCGGTACGAGTACGCCGTCGACCGCTGGGTGCAGGCCACCCTGACCGACCCGGTCCGCCCGGCCGACGCGATGGAGCGGCTGCGGGCCCGCTTCCCGCACACCCTGAACCTGCTGTTCGAACCGGAGGGCGGCGAGCGGGCCGCCGAGGCGTCCTACGCCCGGCGGGTGCGCGGGCGCACCGACCAGGAGGTGGTGGAGGGCTTCGTCGCCCACGTCCGCCCCGGCCGGGAACTCGACGGCGACGAGCAGTCCTGGCTGCTGGAGGGCCTGGAGTCGGTGCGCCGCGCCGCGGCCGACCGGGCCGAGGAGAACGCCCGATGACACCCCCTCACCCCGCCACCCGGGAGCGCACCCGATGAGGCTGCACCGGCTCACCGTCACCGCCTTCGGCCCGTTCGCGGGCACCGAGCGGATCGACTTCGACCTGCTCTCCGCCGCCGGCCTGTTCCTGCTGCGCGGGGCGACCGGCGCGGGCAAGAGCAGCGTGCTCGACGCGGTCTGCTACGCGCTGTACGGCGAACTGCCCGGCACCCGCCGCAGCAACGGGGTGCGCAGCGACCACGCCGCGCCCGGCGTGCGCACCGAAGTGGTCCTGGAGGCCACCCTCGGCGGGCGGCGGCTCGAAGTCACCCGCAGCCCCGAGCAGTGGCGGCCGAAGAAGCGCGGCACCGGCCTGACCGCCGACAAGGCGCAGACCCTGCTGCGCGAGTGGGCCGCCGACGCCGGGCAGGGCGAACCCGGCTGGGTCGCGGTCAGCAAGTCCCACCAGGAGGCCGGCGAGGAGCTGACCCGGCTGCTCGGCATGAGCCGGGACCAGTTCTGCCAGGTGGTGCTGCTCCCCCAGGGCGACTTCGCCCGCTTCCTGCGGGCAGACTCCAAGCAGCGCGCCGACCTGCTCGGCCGGCTCTTCGACACCGGCCGGTTCGAGCAACTGGAGCGCTGGACCGCCGAGTTGCGGCTCCGGCACGAACGCGAGGTGCACGGCGGCCGGCAGCGGATGCACGCCCTGGCGGCCCGCGCCGAGGAAGCCGCCGGCCCGGCCGCCGCCGACGCCGCCGACCACCGACCCGGCGAGGACGCCCCCGTCGCCGACGTGCTCGCCTGGGCCGCGATGCTGCGGAGCACCGCCGCCGAACGCGCCGGGGCCGCCGCCCTGTGGCTGGCCGCCGCCGAGACCGCCCGGACCGCCGCCCGCACCCGGCTCGAAGCCCAGCACGCCCTGGCCGAACGGCAGTCCCGCTACCACCGGGCCCGGCAGGAACTGCTGCGCCTCACCGACCGGTCCGCCCAGTCGGCCCCGGCCCGGGCCCGGCTGGCCTCCGCCCTCGCCGCCGAGGCCCCCGCCCTGCTGCGCGCCCCGCACCAGCAGGCCCGGGCCGCGCACGCCGCCGCCGCCGACGCCGAGGCCGCCCGCCGCGCCGACCTCGCCGCCCGCGCGGCCGCCGCCGGCTGGAGCGGCCCGCTCGACACCCCCGACGACCTGCTCGCCGTCGAGGACGCGGCCCGCGCCGAGGCCGCCCGGCTGGAGGCCGCCCGCGCCGACGAGGCCCGGCACGGCGCCCTGCTCGCCGAACGGGCCAGGCTGGAACGCCGTCGCACCGACGCGGAGGACCTCGCCGACGAGGCCCGGCGCTGGCTGGACGCCTACGAGGACCGGCTCGCCCGGCTCCAGGAGGAACGCGACGCCGCCCGCGAGGCCCGCACCGAACTCGACCGGATCGACACCCGGCACGCCGAACTCGCCCGCCGCCGGGACGCCGCCGCCCGCCACCTGCGGCTGCTCGGCGAGCACACCGCCGCCCAGGACCTGGCCCGCACCCTGACCGGCGCCGCCCAGGACGCCCGGCAGCGCGCCCTCGACCTCCAGGAGCGCCGACTCGCCGGCATGGCCGCCGAGTTGGCCGCCGCCCTGGCCTCCGGCGCCCCCTGCCGGGTCTGCGGCTCACCCGAGCACCCGGCCCCCGCCGAGCCCTCGGCCGACCAGGTCACCGCCGAGGACGAACGCCGCGCCCGCGCCGCCCAGCACACCGCCGAGGCCGAACTCGCCGCCGCCACCGAACGGGTGGGCGCCCTCGCCGCGCAGGCCGCCGCCGCCGAAGCCGCCGCCGACGGCCGCACCCCCGGCGAACTCGCCGCCGAAGCCGAGGAACTGGCCCACCGGCGGCGCACCGTGCTGCACACCGCGGAACGCTGGCTGCCCCTCGGCCAGCAGCTCGACCAGCTCGAACGCGACGGCGCCACCCGCCGCGAACAGCACCGCCAGGCCGGCGAGCTGACCGCCCAGCTGACCGGCCAACTGACCGCCCTGACCACCGAACTCGCCACCCTGGACGGCCGGATCGCCGCCGCCCGCGGCGACGCCCCCACCGTCGCCGCCCGGGCCGCCGCCGTCACCGCGCTGGCCGGCGCCGCCACCGCCGCCCTGAACGCCGCCCGGGCCACCGCGCACGCCGCCGACCGCCGCACCGAGACCGCCGACGCACTGCGCCGCGCCGCCCTCGCCGCCGGCTTCGCCGGCCTGCCCGAACTCGACGCGGCCGTCCTGCCCCCCTACGAACTCGACGCCCTGAAACGGCAGTTCAAGCAACTCGACGCGGACCTCGAACTCGCCGCCGCCCAACTCGCCGACCCCGCCCTGCGGGCCGCCGCCGAACTCCCGCCCGCCGCCGCCGAATCCGCCCGCACGGCCGCCGCCCGCGCCGACGAACACCTCGCCCGCGCCCGCTCCGCCCACGACCAGGCCCGCCACCGGGTCGCCGACCTGGCCCGGATCGGCGCCGCCCTGACCGCCCTGGCCACCGAACTCGCCCCCGTCCTGGACGCCCACGCCCGGATCAGCCGCCTCTCCGCCCTGCTCGCCGGCGCCCCCGCCGAGAACGCCCTGCGGATGCGCCTGGAGTCCTACGTGCTGGCCGCCCGCCTCGAACAGGTCGCGGCCGCCGCCAGCCGCCGCCTGCTCAAGATGTCCGGCGGCCGCTACACCCTGGTCCACAGCGACGGCCTGGTCTCCGGCAACCGCCGCTCCGGCCTCTCCCTCCACGTCGTCGACGCCTGGACCGGCCGCGAACGCGACACCGCCACCCTCTCCGGCGGCGAGTCCTTCTTCGCCTCCCTCGCCCTCGCCCTCGGCCTCGCCGACGTCGTCACCGACGAGGCCGGCGGCATGCCCCTGGACACCCTCTTCATCGACGAGGGCTTCGGCACCCTCGACGAGAACGCCCTCGAAGAGGTCATGGACGTCCTCGACTCCCTGCGCGAACGCGACCGCGCCGTCGGCATCGTCAGCCACGTCCCCGACCTCCGCACCCGCATCCCCGCCCAACTCCTGGTCCGCAAGCACCGCACCGGCTCCACCACCCACCACACCACCCGCGCGGACACCTGACCGGCCCGCGCCCCGG
The DNA here is from genome assembly GCF_026802215.1 of Kitasatospora sp. YST-16. NCBI lineage: Bacteria > Bacillati > Actinomycetota > Actinomycetes > Kitasatosporales > Streptomycetaceae > Kitasatospora > Kitasatospora sp. YST-16. The sequence continues at coordinate 6,376,751 of NZ_CP113837.1, read as the reverse complement.
GCGCCGCTACGCCAGGAAGTCCGCCGCCAGGCGGTCCCACGCGCGGACGTCGGCGAGGGTGCGGGAGACGTGCAGGCGGGCGTCGGGGAGGTGGGCGGCGAGGGTGCGGGCGGTGAGCAGGGGGTGGAGCGGGTCGGTGTCCCAGGCCAGCAGGAGGGTGGGGTGGGGGAGGCCGCGGAGGGTTTCGGGGGCGGGGAGGTCGGAGTCGGCGGCGGCCCGGAAGGCCGCCGGGAGGAGGGGTTCGGGGAGGTCGAACTCGGTGGTGTACTGCGGGACTTCGGCGAGGACGGCGGGCGGGCCGGAGACCCTCGTGGCGGCGTCCAGCGCTCCCCGGCCGCGCCGTTCGACCAGGGTCGCGGCGGCCCGCAGCCCGTTGCGGCGGGGTTCCCGGGCGGTCCAGGCGACGGCGGGGATGGCGAGGACCAGGCGGTCGAAGCGTTCGGGGCGGGCGAGCGCGGCCCACAGCACGGTGGCGGTGCCCATCGACGCGCCGAAGGCGGTGACGGGCGCGTCCGGCGAGAGGTGGTCGCAGAGGGCGAGCAGGTCGTCCGCGAGCGAGGCGTAGCGGTAGTCGGCGGGCACGGCCCGTCCGGTCGACTCCCCGTGGCCGCGCGCGTCGTAGCGGGCCATCCGGTGCGTCGCGCCGACGGCGGCCCAGTCGAACAGTCCGGCCCGCCGCTCGTGGGCCCGGCTGGACAGTGCCCCGTGGGCGTGCACGGCGAGCGGGGCGCCGTGGGGGCCGGTGACGGAGTACGCGAGGGTGGCGTGCGGCCGCTCCAACGTCCCTGCGGCGGGCGCCCCGTGGACGGGCGGGGGTGCGGAGGAGGTCATGTCAGCCGGAGCACGCGGCGCGCTGGGCCTGCTGCCAGGTGCAGACGGGGCAGAGCGGGCTGCCGGGCGCGTCGGCCGGGTACTCGCTGGGTTCGCCGCACAGGACGCACGCGGCGCGCTCTCCCGGGCCGCCGGGCCGCAGTCCGCGCAGGGACCGCTCGGGATCGGCGGACACCTCGCAGACCGGCCCGTCCACCGGGGAGGAGGACGAGGGCGAGGAGGGGGACGGGGGCTGCTGGTCCGCTGCGGGTTCTCCCATGGGTCCCAAGGGTACGGCCCCGCCCGGCCGGGCCCCCGCCCCACCCGGCGGGCCCGGCTGTCCGGGTGCGGGTGGGAGTCAGCCGAGGAAGGAGAGGCGGAGCTTGCGCTGCGGGTTGTCGCCGTTGGTGTCGATCAGGACGACGGACTGCCAGGTGCCGAGGGCGATCCGGCCGTTGATCACGGGCAGGGTGGCGTGCGGGGCGACCAGGCCCGGCAGGACGTGGTCGCGGCCGTGGCCGCGGCTGCCGTGCCGGTGGTGCCAGCGGTCGTCGGGGGGCAGCAGGGCGCGCAGGGTGGCGAGCAGGTCCTCGTCGCTGCCGGAGCCGGTCTCGATGACGGCGATGCCGGCGGTGGCGTGCGGGACGAAGACGTTGAGCAGTCCGTCGCGGCCGTCCGCGACTTCTCTGAGGAAGGTGTGGCACCGGTCGGTGACGTCGAGGGCGACCTCGTCCCGGCCGGTGGCGATGTCGAGGGTCTGGGTGTGGAAGGTGTCGGACATGGGGCCATCCTGGCCGATCTTGGTGCGCGCCCCGTAGGGGCACCGGCCGATCGCCACCCGACCGCCAGGGTGCTCGCCAGGGCGCGCCAGCACACCGCCACGGCGCGCCAACCCGGCCCCGGGGAGCGGGCCGACCCGCCTCCGGGGAGCGCGGACCGGCCCAGGGGACGCCGAAGGCCCGACGGACCGCCGGTCCGTCGGGTCGTGGCAGCGGGCGGTGGTCCGGCGCTCCCGGGCGCTCGCGCGCCCGGTGGGCGCCGGGTCAGCGGCGGTTGCCGAACAGGCTCCGCTTGAGGCGGCGCAGCGGGGCCATCAGGGAGACCCGGGCGCTGCGGCGCGGCGAGGCGGCCGCGGCGGGGGCGCTGGGCCCGCGCGGGGTCAGTTCCCTTATCAGGCCGAGTGCCTCCGCGGTGTCCACCGCCGAGAGCGCGGGCGCGCCGAGGACGGCCAGGTGCCGGTCGATCCGGCGGCCGGTCGTGCCGACGCCGCACTGGATCGCGGGCACCCGGGGCCGCGGCCGCACTTGCATCTGTTCCATCTGTTTCCCACCCCTACGAGGCGCCAGGGCCGTGAGGCGAAGACTATCCGGCTATGACGGCCTTCACACAACCGTCCTGGTGTTCTGCCACCGTATCGTGCGAACGGAACTGACGCTTCACCAGGGCCCGGTGGTCTCGGTCACGACTACGCATCGGTTGATGGTGCACCATCCAAGCGCTGAAGGGGCGTCAGGCGCTGCGGCGGTCCGGGGCGTTGCCGGGGCGTGTCGGCGCCCGCGGGTGCGCCGGGCGCGCGAACGGCCGCCGGGCCCGCACCGGTTCGACCGTTTCGACCGCCCCGGCTCCGGGGCGGTCAGCGCAGTTCGACCTCCTCGACCCCCTCGACCTGGCCCGCCGCCCGCCGGGGCGCGGTGCCGGGCGGCGGGTCGAGCAGCGCGGAGAGGCCGAAGCCGCACAGGCCGAGGCCGAGCAGGGCGGTGAGCACCAGGACGGTGAGCCAGGCGCCGGGTTGGCGCCAGGCGACCAGTGCGCCGTAGCGGACCAGGCCGGTCAGGCCGAGCAGTCCGGTGAGCACCATGGCGGCCATCCCGCCGCGGACCCGGCGCAGTTCGGACTCGCGGGCGGCGAGCAGCAGGGCGGCGCCGAAGGTGAGGGGCCAGGCGCCGAGGGCGCGGACGTCGAGCGGGCGGGCGGTCCAGGGCCAGTGCGCGGCGAACGGGCCGGGGCGGACGGCGAGGGCGAGGCCGAGCAGGGCGAGCAGGGTGCCGCCGCAGGCCATCGGGGCGGCGACCCACCAGGGCAGCCGGGGGTGCGGGCGGGGGCGGGGCCGCGGGTGCGGAGCTGGGCGGCGAGGGCGGCCAGGCCGATCGGCGGGGCGGCGAGGTGGGCGGCGAGCCAGCCCCAGGCGGCGAGGAAGCCGAGCAGCGGGCCGCCGTCGAGGTGCAGGTCGCGGCGGCCGGCCAGGGTGGTGGCGAGCATCAGCGGCATCAGCAGGCAGGTGGCGGCGGTGGCCACCCGGACCTCGGCCCAGCCGCGGGCGCGGGCGGCGAGGGCCAGCATGGCGGCGGCGCCGCCGTAGCCGGAGCCGAGCAGGGCGGCGGTGACGGGGGACATCGCCCAGGCGAACAGTTCGTCGGTGGCGCCGGCGGCGGGCCACAGGGCCAGGAAGGCCCAGCCGGCGGCGAGGGCGAGCGGGGCGAGCAGGAGGGCGCGCAGGAGCGGGCTGACCGGGCGTACGGGCGCTGTGGCGGCCATCCTCGGCTCACCCCCACTTGTGAGACGTGGCGTCAATATAGGAGCGGCTCGCGGGCCGGGCAATGCCCCGCACACGGCGCCCCCGCAGTCAGGACGTCCCGAGTTCAGAAATTGAACACAGAAGAGGGATTGACGGGACAGAAACCTCCAAGCAATATCTGTACCGACACGGGATAGCGGGGAACACCCACCCATCCCCGGTCGGGTGATTTCGAGTATGAACGAATCACCCGACCATCCCGTTACACTTCCGACACCACGGTGAGTCACTGTCCGGCCGTCTCGACGCTGCGGCGGCCCGACTCCGACGTGGTGGACGGACCGGCGGTCGATCGTTGAGGGTCGGTCGGACCGCCAACCGGGCTGCCGGTGCCGCCGCTGGTACGGCGCGGCACCGGCGGTCGCGTTTGTGCCGTCCGCGACACCCCGGTCCACCCCGACCACCTGCGCCCGGGGTGCCGCGGCCCGGCCCCTCCCGGCTCCCCGCCGTTCCCCGCCGTTCCCCGCCATTCTCTGCCCCTCCCCGCGTTCCCGACCGCTCCCCGGGAGCGCCCCGCGCCGCTCGGTAGAGTGTCCGTACCGGGCGACCAGCCGGCAGCCACCCCATCCTTCGCGGAGTGAACGCACGTGCCACCCCTGCTCAGCATCGTCCTGCCCGTTCACGGCGTGGAGCGCTTCCTGCCGCAGTGCCTGGACTCGCTCCGGGCCGACGGCGCCGCCCCCGGCGAGGTCGAACTGATCGCGGTGGACGACCGCTCCCCCGACAACTGCGGCGCCCTGCTGGACGCGCACGCCGCCGCCGACCCGCGAATGCGGGTGCTGCACCTGGCCGAGAACCGGGGTCTCGGCGGCGCCCGCGCGGCCGGCCTGGCCGAGGCCACCGGCACCTACGTCTGGTTCGTCGACAGCGACGACTGGCTGCCCGAGGGCAGCATCGACGCGGTGCTCGGCGAACTGCGCGCCGAGACGGCCCGCGAGGTGCCCGCCGACGTGCTGCTCACCGACTTCACCCACGTCTACCCCGACGGCGGCCGGGAGCCGAACCCCTGGCGCCGGGTGCTGGCCGGCTCCCCGCTGGTGTCCGGCTGCACCGCCGCCGAGCACCCCGCGCTGTTCAACGCGGTGCTCGCGGTGTGGAACAAGGTGATGCGCCGCCAGTACCTGCTCGGCCTGGACGTGGAGTTCGGCCGCGGCTACTACGAGGACATCTCGGTCACCTACCCGCTGCTGCTCGCCGCCGACCGGCTGCTCTACCTCGACCGCCCCTGCTACAACTACCGGCGCGGGCGCCCCGGCGCGATCACCGCCACCTCCTCCGCCAAGCACGCCGACGCCTTCGCCCAGTACGACGCGATCTTCGCCTTCCTGGACCGCGACGACCGGGCGAACGCCCTGCGCACCCTGGTCTTCGACCGCACCGTCAAGCAGGCCCTGACCGTCTACGACACCCCCGGCCTGGTCCCGGCCGAGCTGCGCGCGGAGTTCTTCGCCCGGATCACCGGCCACTTCGCCAAGCACCGCCCGGCCGGCTACCGCTACCCGCCCGGCGTGCGCGGCGTCCAGTACCGGCTGGCCGCCCGCGGCTCCCGGCGGGCCTACGCCGAGCTGCGCCGCGGCGGCCGGCTGCCGAACGCGGTCAAGCGCGGGACGAGGGCGGTGGCGCCCGGGGTGAAGAAGGCGGTCCGCAGCGGCGCCCGGTTCACCGCGTACAACGCCTTCAAGCGGCTGCCGGTCGACGAGAACCTGGCCGTGTACGCGGCGTACTGGCACCGCGGGTACGCCTGCAACCCGGCGGCGATCTACGCCAAGGCCCGGGAGCTGGCCCCGCAGGTGCACGGCGTGTGGGTGGTGGAGAACGCCGAGCGGGCCGCCACGCTGCCCGCCGGGGTGCCGTACGTGATCGTCAACACGCCCGCGTACCTGAAGGCGATGGCCACCGCCAAGTACTTCGTCAACAACGTCAACTTCCCGCACACCATGACCAAGCGGACCGGCACCGTGCACGTGCAGACCCAGCACGGCACCCCGCTGAAGGCGATGGGCATGGACCTGGTGGACCGGCCGCTGGCCGCGGACGGGATGGACTTCGAGCGGCTGCGCGAGGTGGTCGGGCGCTGGGACTACCTGGTCTCGCCGAACCCGCACACCAGCAAGCACTTCGCCCGGGCCTTCCCCGGCACCTACCAGGTCCTGGACACCGGCTACCCGCGCAACGACCGGCTGGCGCTGGCCACCCCCGAGCAGTGCGTCGACGCCCGCCGCGCGGTGGGCGTCGCCGACGGGCAGCGCACCGTGCTGTACGCGCCGACCCACCGCGAGTCCCGCGGCGGCTACCTGCCGCTGCTCGACCTGCCCGCGCTGGCCGAACGGCTCGGCCCCGGCTGGACGGTGCTGGTGCGCACCCACTACTTCCACGAGGGCGGCGCGGGCGACCTGACCGCCGCCCCCGGCTCGGCGACCCTGCTGGACGTCTCCGACCACCCCGTCGTCGAGGACCTCTACCTGGCCGCGGACGTCCTGGTCACCGACTACTCCTCGATGATGTTCGACTACGCGGTGCTGGACCGCCCGATCGCGGTGTACGCCCCCGACTGGGAGGAGTACCAGGAGGTCCGCGGCGTGTACTTCGACCTGATGGAGGAGCCGCCCGGCGCGGTCGCCACCGAGCAGGACGCGCTCACCGAGGCGCTGCTGGCCGGCGACCCGGAGCCGGAGGCCCGGCGGCGCTTCCGCGAGCGGTTCTGCCCGTGGGACGACGGCCGGGCCGCCGAGCGGGTGGTCAGCCGGATCTTCCCGGTCCGGGCCTGAGCCCGGACCACCCCCGCCGTCCCACTCCTTGGGACGGCGGGGGTCCACGGGCCGGGCGTGACAAGGATCGCAGCACCGCGGCGGTCGCCGGTGTGGACGGACCGCGGGGTGCATGTCGTAGTCTGCGGTCCGTTACCCAGTGGTTTGGTTCTCGTCCGAGCCGCGTGCCTCGCCCCGCGGCGAGACCCCGGCCGGGGGCGTCCCCCGGCCTGCTCCGTTTGTCCGGCCAGGGAGGGCCACACCGTGATCGACCTCGTCACCAAGCTCGTGCTCAAGCCGCTCGCCAAGGCCCTGTACCGGCCGACGATCGAGGGCCTGGAGAACGTGCCGCGCAAGGGCGGGGTGGTCCTGGCCAGCAACCACCTGTCGTTCGTGGACAGCGTGGTGATCCCGCTGGCCGCGCCGCGCCAGGTGTTCTTCCTCGCCAAGGCCGAGTACTTCACCGGCACCGGCGTCAAGGGCGCGGTCTCCCGGTTCTTCTTCACCCACGTGATCAACGCCGTCCCGGTGGAGCGCGGCAGCGTCCGGGCCGCCACCGCCTCGCTGGACGAGGGCCTGGAGATCCTCAACTCCGGCCGGGCGTTCGGCATCTACCCGGAGGGCACCCGCTCGCTGGACGGCCGGCTGTACCGCGGCAAGACCGGCGTGGCCTGGCTGGCGCTGACCGCCGGCGTCCCGGTGGTGCCGGTGGCACTGGAGGGCCCGCAGCACATCCTGCCGGTCGGCAAGCGGATCCCCCGGCTGCGGAAGATCACCGTGAAGTTCGGCGAGCCGCTGCACTTCGACGAGCTGCACGGCCAGGCCCGCTCGGCCAAGGCCCGCCGTCAGGTCACCGACGAGGTGATGGCCGCCATCCAGGCGCTCTCCGGCCAGGAGCCGGCCGAGCAGTACAACGAGTCCCCCAAGGCGGCCTGACGACCCGTCAGGAATGTTCGCCCGCGCCGGGAACAACGGCGCGGCCGCGCCGGTTCGGCTTCCTCGTGGGCGTCCCCTCCCGGCGCCCGCGACACGGACCCGACAGGCACGGAGCGCATCCCATGAAGATCGGCATCATCGGCGCGGGCAACATCGGCGGCAACCTGGCCCGGCGCCTCACCTCCCTCGGCCACCAGGTCGCGGTGGCCAACTCGCGCGGCCCCGAGACGCTGGCCGACCTGGCCGCCGAGACCGGCGCGACGCCCGTCCCGGTCGGCGAGGCCGCCGCGGGCGCGGAGCTGGTCGTGGTGACCATCCCGCTGAAGAACGTCCCCGCCCTCCCGGAGGACCTGCTCGCGGGCGCGGCCGAGGGCTTCGTCCTGCTCGACACCAACAACTACTACCCGCGCGAGCGGGACGGCCGGATCGACGCCATCGAGGACGGCGGGCTGACCGAGAGCCGCTGGGTCGAGCAGCAGCTCGGCCACCCCGTGGTCAAGGCGTTCAACGGCACCTACGCCCAGGACATCCTGGACGCGCCCCGCCCGGCCGGCGACCCCGAGCGGATCGCCCTGCCGGTGGCGGGCGACGACCCGGCCGCCAAGCAGCGGGTGCGCGAGCTGATCGACGCCCTGGGCTTCGACACCGTCGACTCCGGCGGCATCGACGACTCCTGGCGCCAGCAGCCCGAGACCCCGGTCTACGGCCTGCGGGCCGGCGTCGCGGGCGTCACCGAGGCGCTCGCCGCCGCCTCCCCGGAGCGCCCGGCGAACTTCCGCGGCTGACCACCGGCCGCCGGCCCGGGATGCCCGGGCCGGCGGCCGCCGCTCAGTGGCCGACCGCCTCGCGCAGCAGCAGGACGGTGCCGCGGGCCAGCCGCGGCGGGGCGTTCAGCACCAGCAGCTGGTTGACGGCGCTGGGCTGCCCGTGCGCGGCCTCGGTGCGGGCGCTCTCCAGCGGGAGGGCGTGCTGCTCGATCCGGCGCAGCGCGGCGGGCAGGTCGGGGACGAGCTTCTGGGCGCCGACCACCCAGATCGCGTGGGCCGCGCCGCCGCCGTTGGCGGGCAGTTGGCTGCCGGAGCCGGAGGCGAGCACCAGGGCGCCGGTCTCGACCACGGCGGCGACGCTGCCGAGCACGACGTCGGGGGTGGCGAGCAGGCGGCGCAGCTCGTCGGCCTCCCGGTCCCGGTCCATGGCGAGCAGCCGGGGCTTGACCGCGCCGGGGCGGGCGTTGACGTCCTCCTCGATGCCGGAGCGCCGGAGCGTCTCGCTGGCGGTGGTGAGCACGCTCGCACCGGCCGGGAGGAGTTCCCCGATCCGCTCGCGGGCGGCCGCGGCGCCGTCCAGGAGTTCGACGGTGAAGCCGTGCCCGGACAGCGCGGCCGCGGCCCGCTGGAGCCGGTCCTCGGCGGCGGGGGCGGCCGGGTCGGGGCGGGCGCTGCCGGGGGCGGTCCCGCCGAGCGGGGTGGTGTCCAAGTACCGGATCTCGTAGACCCGTTCGGTGAACCGCCAGCCTTCCGGGGTGCGCCGGTAGCGGTCGTGGTAGATGGCGTAGTTGAGGCCCTGCAGGCCGTCGCGCAGCCGGACCACCTCGTGCATGTGGGCCCGGCCGGTGGCGGTGTCGCCGTCGATCCGGACCGCGCCGGGGTGGGTGTTCTGCACGAAGAACTCCCACTGCTCCTGGAGCTTCTCGCCGCCGGTGCGGATCTGCTCGGGACCGGTCAGCTCGACCGGGACGTCGGGCATCCGCAGCACCCCGTCGGGGGTGAACAGGGCGGCCAGCCGGGCCCGGTCGCGCATCATCGCCGCGTCGGTGAACTCGGCCTGCAGGGCCAGGATCTCGACCCGGTCCGCGACCTGCTGGAAGGTGTCCATCGCTCTCTCCGTCCGTTCGTTTCCTTCTGCCGGTACGACGAAACGGCGGCCCGGAGTGTGAGGTGCGGGCCGGATGTCACGTTCCGGGGCGCTGTCCGGTCCTCCTGGGGGAAGCGGACGGCCCGAGCAGGAGGAGCGGAGACGTGGAGGACACCGTGGAGGACCGGCGGGACGGGGCGCTGCGCGCGGTGGCGGCCGAGCGGCGGCGGCTGACCGACCTGGCGTACCGGCTGCTGGGCTCGCTGGCCGACGCCGAGGACGTGGTGCAGGAGGCGTACGCCCGCTGGTACGCGCTGCCGCCGCAGCGCCGGGCGGAGGTGGTGGCGCCCGGCGGGTGGCTGACCACGGTGGCCGGGCGGATCTGCCTGGACCTGCTGGGTTCGGCCCGGGTCCGCCGGGAGCGGTACGTGGGCGCGTGGCTGCCGGAGCCGCTGCCGGGGGACGGCGCGGCCGGGGACCCGGCGGAGCTGGTCACGCTGGACGAGTCGGTGCGGATGGCGTTCCTGGTGGTGCTGGAGTCGATGACCCCGGCGGAGCGGGTCGCCTTCGTGCTGCACGACGTGTTCCGGTACCCGTTCCCGGAGGTGGCGGCGGTGGTCGGCCGGTCGGCGGCGGCCTGCCGGCAGTTGGCGGCCTCGGGGCGGCGCCGGGTCCGGGCGGCCGGGCCGCCGGTCGAGCCGGCCGGGGAGCGGGCGCTGCTGGTGCGGGAGTTCAAGCGGGCCTGGGAGGCGGGGGACGTCCGTTCGCTGGTGCGGCTGCTGGACCCGGACGCCACCGTGGTGGCGGACGGCGGCGGGCTGGTGCAGGCCCGGCTGGAGCCGCTGTCGGGCGGCGGGGCGATCGCCCTGGCGGTGGCGGCGTTCGCCCGGGCGCAGCCGCGGATCGAACTGCGGGAGGGCCTGGTGAACGGGGAGGCCGGGCTGGTGGCCCGGCTGGACGGGGCGGTGGTGGCGGTGTTCGCGTTCCGCACCGCCGGGGGCCGGATCACCCACGTGTGGGGGGTGCGCAACCCGGAGAAGCTGCGGCCCTGGGTCTGATCCCTCCCGCTCAGGCCGCGGCGGCCGGCACCGCGGCGGGCACCGGGGGCGCCTCGCGGCGGAGCAGTGCGGCGTAGCGGCCGTCGCGGGCCACCAGCTCGTCGTGGGTGCCGAGTTCGGCGATCTCGCCGCGGTCGAGGACGGCGATCCGGTCGGCGTCGCGGACGGTGGAGAGCCGGTGCGCGATGGTGAGGGTGGTGCGGCCGGCGGCGAGGGTGTCCAGGGCCTGCTGGACGGCGTGCTCGGTCTGGTTGTCGAGGGCGCTGGTGGCCTCGTCGAGGATCAGGATCGGCGGGTTGCGCAGCACGGTGCGGGCGATCGCCAGGCGCTGCTTCTCGCCGCCGGAGAAGCGGTAGCCGCGTTCGCCGACCATGGTGTCGTAGCCGTCGGGGAGGGCGGCGATCATGTCGTGGATCTGGGCGGCCCGGGCGGCGGCGACGAGTTCGGCGTCGGTGGCGTCGGGCTTGGCGAAACGCAGGTTGTCGGCGACCGAGGCGTGGAACAGGTAGGTCTCCTGGGAGACCATGCCGACCGCGCGGGCCAGCGTCTCGAAGGACAGTTCGCGCACGTCCACGCCGTCGATCAGGATCCGGCCGCCGGTGGTGTCGTACAGCCGCGGCACCAGGTAGGAGAGGGTGGACTTGCCGGAGCCGGTCTCGCCGACCACGGCGAGCGAGCCGCCGGCCGGGACGGTCAGGTCGATGCCGGTCAGGGTGGGGCGGTCCTGGTCGGGGCGGTAGTGGAACTCGACGTTCTCGAAGCGCACGTCGCCGCGGATCCCGGCCAGGTGGACGGGGTGCTCGGGTTCGGCGATCTCCACCGGCAGGTCGAGGTACTCGAAGATCCGCTGGAACAGGGCGAGCGAGGTCTGCACGTCCACGCCGGTGGACAGCAGGCTGACGGCGGGCCGGAACAGGCCCTGCTGGAGCGAGACGAAGGCGACCAGGGTGCCGAGCGAGACGATCGGCGCGCCGGCGGCGGAGGCCAGGCCGGCCGCCCAGTAGATCAGCGCGGGCATCGCGGCCATCACGATCCCGATGGTGGACATCCGCCAGCGCCCGGCCATGCTGGAGCGCACTTCCAGGTCGGCCAATCCGTCCGAGCGGTCGGCGAACTCGCGGGTCAGCGAGTCGGAGCGGCCCATGGTGCGGCCGAGCAGGATGCCGCTGACCGACAGCGACTCCTGGACGGCGGAGGAGAGTTCGGCGAGCTGCCGCTGCCGCTCGCCGGTGATCTTCTTGCGTTCGCGGCCGACCCGGCGGCTGATCCAGACGAACACCGGGAGCAGCAGCAGCGAGACGATGGTCAGCCGCCAGTCGAGCGCGACCATCGCGGCCACGCTGGCGACCACCGCGGTCAGGTTGGACACCAGCGAGGTGGCGGTGCCGGTGACGGTGGCCTGCATGCCGCCGATGTCGTTGGCGATCCGGGACTGCACCTCGCCGGTGCGGGTGCGGGTGAAGAACGCCAGCGACATCCGCTGCAGGTGCCGGTAGACGGCGGTGCGCAGGTCGTGCATGACGCGCTGGCCGACGGTGGTGGAGATCAGCGTCTGCAGCACGTTCAGCACGCTGGTGACCACGGCGGCGGCGATCATGCCGAGCGCGAGCAGGCTGAGCAGCCCGGTGCGCCCCTGCGGTATCGCGGTGTCCAGGACGGCGCGCAGCAGGAACGGCGTCACCACCGACACCACGGCGGAGGCCGCGACCAGCAGCCCGACCACGCCGAGCCGGCCGGCGTAGGGCCGGAACAGGCGGAGGATCCGCCGCACCTGGTCGGGCTGCTTGGCCTCGCCCTTGGGCGGAGTCCAGTCGATCCGGTCCGGTCGCACGGGGGCCTCCTCGGGGGTCGGCGGAGCTGGCGGGCCCGATCTTAGCGAGCCTTGCTCACCATTAGCAAACCTAAGCTTCTCCGCATTCCCGCCGCCGCCCTCCGCCTTCCCCCTCGCTCTCCCTTTCCTCTGCCCTGCCTTTCCCCTGCTCCGTCTTCCCGCCGCCGGCCGCGAGGCCCTGGCGGCCCCGCCCGGGGAGTCCCCGCCGCTCCCCGGGAGGGCCCGCCGGCCCCGGCCGCTACGCCTTGCCGCGCCCGGCCAGGAAGGCCGCCACCCGCTCGCGCACCTCCGGGGTGTCCAGGCCGCGCACCGTCATGGTGGTGCGGCGCCGCAGCACGTCGTCCACCGTGTACGCCCACTCGCTGTCGGCCGCGTAGGCGACCTGCGCCCACACGTCCGGGCCGTCGGGGTGCACCGGCTCGCCCAGGGCGGGGTCCTCGGCGATCAGGCGGGCCAGGTCGAAGGAGAGCGTGCCGTAGTGCGAGGCCAGGTGGCGGGCGATCAGCGGGTCCATCCGGGAGCCGGGCTCGCGGTCGATCAGCAGGCGGTGCGCGACGGCGTTGGGGGCGCCGATGCCGGGGAGCGGGACGGTGGCCGGGATCGGCGAGACGTCCTCGGCCAGGCCCACGCCCGGGGCGTGCTTGAGCTTCTCCAGCACGACCCGGCCGATGTGCCGGTAGGTCGTCCACTTGCCGCCCGCCACCGAGAGCATGCCGCCGCGGCCCTCGGTGACGACGGTCTCGCGCTTGGCGGCGGCGGTGTCGCCGGGGCCGCCGGGCAGCACCCGCAGGCCGGCGAAGGAGTAGGTGATGTCCTCGCGCCGCAGGTGCTCGTCGCGGATGGCGTGCCCGGCCTCGGAGAGGATCTGGTCGACGTCGGCCTCGGTGGCGCGGACGTCCAGCGGGTCGCCGGTGTACTCCTCGTCGGTGGTGCCGAGCAGGACGTGGTCCTCCCACGGGATGGCGAAGGAGACGCGGTACTTGTCGATCGGGATGGTCAGCGCGGCCCGCCACGGGCTGCGGCGCTTGACCACCACGTGGGCGCCCTTGGAGAGCCGGATCGACGGGGCGGAGCCGGCGTCCTCCAGCTTGCGCAGGTGGTCGACCCACGGGCCGGTGGCGTTCAGCACCAGCCGGGCGTCCACGCCGAACTCGGCGCCGTCCAGGCGGTCCTTGAGCTCGGCGCCGGTGACCCGGCCGCGGGTGAAGCGCAGGCCGGTGACCTCGGCGTGGTTGAGCACCACGGCGCCGGCCTCGACGGCGGCGCGCACCGTCATGACGGCCATCCGGGCGTCGTTCATCTGGTGGTCGCCGTAGACGGCCACCGAGCGCAGGTTCTCGGTGCGCAGCGCCGGGACCTGCTGGGCGGCGTGCGCGGCGGTGGAGACCCGGCCCATGCCGTCGCGGAACGCGGACAGTGCGGAGTAGAGGAAGACGCCCGCGCCGAGTTTGGGGGCGGAGTGCGGGCCGCCCTTGTAGACGGGGACGAAGAAGGTCAGCGGGTTGACCAGGTGCGGGGCCACGTCGGTGGCCAGTGCCCGGCGCTCCTTGTGGTTCTCGGCGACGAGCTTGACGGCGCCGGTCTGCAGGTAGCGCAGGCCGCCGTGGACGAGCTTGGAGGAGGCGGAGGAGGTGGCGCCCGCGAAGTCCCCGGCGTCGACCATGGCGACCTTCAGCCCGGCCTGGGCGGCGGTCCACGCGGTGGCGGTGCCGAGGATGCCGCCGCCGATCACCAGCAGGTCGTAGCGGGCCCGGCCGAGCAGCTCACGGGTGGCGGCGCGGGAGACGGTGTGTCCGGGGGTGCGCTCGGCACCGAGGGTCGGGATGGTTGCCATGGTGTGTGTACGGCGCCCTGGTCGGTGGCGCCGTGTCTCCTTCCGGTGTGCGGTGCGGCCCCTGCTGGAGGGCCGGGCGGGCCCGGTGCGGCGGGCCCGGGGGCGGAACGGGACCGGCCGGCCGGGCTGTCCTCGCCCGGCCGGCTGGTGGTGGTGCGTCAGCTGTTGTCCTCGTCCTCCTCGACCCAACCCATGGTGCGTTCCACGGCCTTGAGCCACTTCTTGTACTCGGCGTCGCGGGTGTCGGCGTCCATCCGGGGCGTCCACTCGGCGGCGCGGTGCCAGTTGGCGCGCAGCGTGTCGAGGTCGTCCCAGAAGCCGACCGCCAGACCGGCGGCGTAGGCGGCGCCCAGCGCGGTGGTCTCCGCGACGTACGGCCGCTCCACGGGCGCGTCCAGGACGTCCGCGATGTTCTGCATCAGCAGGTTGTTGGACGTCATGCCGCCGTCCACCTTCAGGGCGGTCAACGTCACCCCGGAGTCCTTCTGCATCGCGTCCACCACCTCGCGGGTCTGCCACGCGGTGGCCTCCAGCACCGCCCGCGCCAGATGCCCCTTGGTCACATACCGGGTCAGACCCGCGATCACACCCCGCGCGTCCGAGCGCCAGTACGGCGCGAACAGCCCCGAGAACGCCGGCACGAAATACGCACCGCCGTTGTCCTCGACCGTACTGGCCAGCGTCTCGATCTCCGCCGCGGTCGAGATGATCCCCAACTGGTCGCGCAACCACTGCACCAGCGACCCGGTCACCGCGATCGAACCCTCCAACGCATAGACCGGCTTCTGCTCCCCGATCCGGTAGCCGACCGTGGTCAACAGCCCGTGATACGAGTTGACGATCTTCTCACCCGTGTTCAGCAGCAGGAACGTCCCCGTCCCGTACGTCGACTTCGCCTCGCCCTCGTCGAAGCAGGTCTGCCCGAACAGCGCCGCCTGCTGGTCCCCCAGCGCCGAAGCCACCGGCACCCCCGCCAGATCGCCCACCGCCTCGCCGTACACCTCCGCCGAGGACCGGATCTCCGGCAGCACCGCCAGCGGCACCCCCATCGACTCCGCGATCTTCTCGTCCCACTGCAACGTGTGCAGGTTCATCAGCATCGTCCGCGACGCGTTCGTCACATCGGTGACGTGCTTGCCGCCGTCGACGCCGCCCGTCAGGTTCCAGATCACCCAGGTGTCCATCGTCCCGAACAGGATGTCCCCCGCCTCGGCCCGCTCCCGCAACCCCTCCACGTTGTCCAGCAGCCACCGGATCTTCGGCCCCGCGAAATACGACGCCAACGGCAGACCCGTCTCCCGCCGGAACCGGTCCTGACCCACGTTGCGCCCCAACTCCCGGCACAACGCCTCCGTCCGCGTGTCCTGCCACACCAACGCGTTGTGCACCGGCACACCCGTGCGCCGGTCCCACAGCACCGTCGTCTCACGCTGATTGGTGATCCCCACCGCCCGGATGTCCTCCCGGGACAGCCCCGCCTTCTCCAGCGCACCGCGCACCACCGACCGCACCCGGGTCCAGATCTCGGCGGCGTCGTGCTCCACCCAGCCCGGCTGCGGGAAGATCTGCGCGTGCTCCTGCTGGTCCACGGACACGATCCGGCCGTCCGCACCGAACACGATGCACCGGCTCGAAGTGGTGCCCTGATCGATCGCGGCAATGTAATTGGCAGTCATACGGGGATCCTCGGCTCTGGGTGAGGGATGCGGGTGGGGGCGCGCGGGGTGGAGCGCGGGGTCAGAACGCGACGTGGTAGAGGCCACCGGCCAGCAGGCCGCCGATGGCCGGGCCGGCCACCGGGATCCAGGCGTACGACCAGTCGGAGCCGCCCTTGTGCGGGATCGGCAGCAGGGAGTGGACGATGCGCGGGCCCAGGTCGCGGACGGGGTTGATGGCGTAGCCGGTCGGGCCGCCGAGCGAGAGGCCGATGCCGACCACGGTGAGGGCGACGATCAGGATGCCCGTGCCGGACAGGCCGAGGCCCTTGGTCAGGCCCTGGGTGAGGATGCCGAGGCAGAGCACCATGGTGCCGATGATCTCGGTGAGCAGGTTCTGCAGCGGGTTCCGGATCTCCGGCCCGGTGGAGAAGATGCCGAGGGTCGGTTCCTCGTTGGCCTGGAACTGGCCGAGGTAGGTGAGCCACACCAGGACCGCGCCGATGATCGCGCCGAGCAGCTGGGAGGCGAGGTAGAGCGGGACCTTGCCCCACTCGCCGCTGTCCACGGCGATGGCCAGGGTGACCGCGGGGTTGAGGTGGGCCCCGGACTTCGGCGCCGACATGTAGGCGGCGATGAGCACCGCGAAGCCCCAGCCGAAGGTGATCGCCAGCCAACCGGCGTTCAGCGCCTTGGACTTCTTGAGGGTGACGGCGGCGCAGACGCCGCCGCCGAGCAGTACCAGTGCGGCGGTGCCGAGTGTTTCGCCGACGAAGATGTCGCCGTTGGAGAACGCGGACACGAAGACTCCCTTGTCCTGATGGCCCGGAGGAGGGGGGTGGGGGCAGGTGGACGGTCGATCGCCGTGCGGGTGAGAGCGCAGTGGAACCAGTTCGAACGTCCGCCGTTCGACAATGCCGACCGACATGCGGAAGCTTCTCCCCCTGGCGTTGCCCACGTCAAGGCAGGGTTACTCAGCTGTGACTCACCGGACCCCGGCCCGGCCGGAAAGCGGACCGGAAAGCGGCCCGGCCGGCGGCCCGGAAAGCGAAGGGGCGCGGGCGGGCGAGATCGCCCACCCGCGCCCCGGCGCGTGCGGAAGTCCGAACGGGAGGATCAGAAGCGGCCGGCCCCCAGGTCACGGGAGATCGCCCGGGCCGCGCTGCGCACCGACGCCACCAGCGAGGGCCTGGGGAAACCGTCCTGGCAGACCGTCTCCACCGCCCCCGACACGCACACCGCGCCCACCGGGTTGCGCCGCCGGTCCTGGATCAGCGCCGCCACCGACGCCACCCCCTCCCAGGTCTCCTCCACCGCGTCCGCCCACCCCCGCTCGCGGATCAGCGCGCACTCCGCGTCCACCTCCGCGGCCCCCGTCAGCGTCCGCGCCGTGTACGCCTCGAACGGGCCCTCGCCCAACTCGCCCCGCGCCACCGGGTCGTACGCCAGCAGCACCTTCCCCAGCGCGGTGGCGTGCAGCGGCTGCATCGAGCCCACCTCCAGCACCTGCCGCGAGTCGTCCGGCCGGAACACGTGGTGCACCACCAGCACCCCCCGCTGGTGCAGCACGCCCAGGTACACCGTCTCCCCCGCGGCCCGCGCCAGGTCGTCCGCCCACACCAGCGCCCGCGCCCGCAGCTCGTGCACGTCCAGGTACGACTGCCCCAGCCGCAGCAGTTCCGCGCCCAGCTGGTACTTCCCGCTCTCCGGGTCCTGCTCGACGAAGCCCTCGGCCTGCAGCGTCCGCAGGATCCCGTGCGCCGTCCCCTTCGCCAACCCCAGCGAGGTCGACACCTCCGACAACCCCAACCGGCGCTCCCCGCCCGCCAGCAGACGCAGGATCGCCGCCGCCCGCGACAGCGACTGGATCGGGCCGGGCATCGGCAACCTCCGCAACTGGTGGTCGATATTGTCGACCGTGACGCTTACGCCACCACTCTGCCACACCGGCGTTGCCCGACCGGCACCCTCCGCCCCGGCCGGGAGGGTGCCGGAGGGCGCTGCTCCGGGTGCGGCCGGGCGGCCGTCAGGGCTTGCGGTAGTCGCGGCCCGCCGTGTTGGAGATCTTGCCGAGGCCGCCGGGGGGCAGCAGGCGGGCGGCGGTGACGGCGGCCCGGTAGCGCTTGCTGGGGACGCAGAGCGGGCGGTTGCGGGCGAGGTCGCGCAGCGAGTCGTCGACGACCCGGTCGGCGGTGAGCCAGCCCCAGCCGGGGATGGAGGAGGTGCCCATGCCGGCCCGCTGGTGGAACTCGGTGCGGGTGAAGCCGGGGCACAGCGCCTGCAGCCGCACGCCGCTGCCGGCCAGGTCGCGGGCGATGCCGAGGGTGAAGTTGACCACCCAGGCCTTGGTCGCGCCGTAGGTGCCGCGCGGCAGGAACGCGGCCACCGAGGCGACGTTGACGACGCCGCCGAAGCCGCGCTCGCGCATCCCGGGGACGGCGGCGGTGGTGAGCCGCAGCACGGCCTCGATGTGCACCTTGAGCATGTCGAGCTCGTCCTGCACGGGGACGTCCAGGTAGGTGCCGCGGTGGCCGAACCCGGCGTTGTTGATCAGCAGGTCGACGGGGCGGTCGCCGTCGCGCAGCCGCTGCTCGACGGCCTCGATGCCGGCCTCGGTGGCGAGGTCGGCGGCCAGCGTCTCGACCCGGACGCCGTGGCGGGCGGTGAGTTCGGCGGCGGAGGCGGCGAGGCGTTCGGTGTCGCGGGCGACCAGCACCAGGTCGCGGCCGTCGCGGGCCAGGCGGTTGGCGTAGGCGGCGCCGATGCCGGCGGTGGCGCCGGTGATGAGAGCGGTGGTCATGGCCCCGACCGTACCGGTCGGTAGGCGGGTGCCGCACCGACCGGCCGGACGGTGGACCGCTTCGGCCCTTCGGGCGACCCGCGGGGCGTCGGCGGCGCGCCCCGCACCGGCGTTCGTCCGATCACCCTACGGTTTCGGGCAGCGCCGCCGTCCCACGCGGCGCCCTTCCCTCCCAGGAGAACTGATGTCCGTTCGGCTCCATGCCCGCTCCATAGAAGTCGCACCGCCGGCCCGCACCCGCCGCCCCGCGCGGCACTGACGGACCGGCACCGCCTCCGCACCTCCGGGCCCGCCCCTCCCACGGGGCCGGGCCCGACGCGCGTCCGGGGCCCGGACGTTGACGACTCGTCGACGTGTCTCCCCTCCGGCCGACCGTACTGACCGGTCAGTAAATCCGGTCCGATGCCTTGACGCCCCGTCAGGCGCTCGGGATTCTCGGGGGACCGCACCCGGAGCACCGCTCCCCCGCCGCCGCCTCCCCCGAGCCGAGAGGTGACCATGACCGGGAACCACCGCGCCAGGAACGTCCTCGCCCGCCTGCTGCCGCTGCTGCTGCTCGCCGCCGCCCTCGCCGCCGGCGCCGTGCCCGGCCCCACCGCCCGGGCCGCCGACGGGTGGTGGAACCCCACCGCCCGGCCGGTGCCGGACTCGCAGATCGACGTGACCGGGGAGCCCCTGCACGGCACCGCCCCCGACGGCAGCGTCCGCGGCTTCGTCGACGCGCACAACCACCTGATGTCCGCCGAGGGCTTCGGCGGCCGGGTGATCTGCGGCTCCGCCTTCTCCGAACAGGGCGTCGCGGACGCCCTCAAGGACTGCCCGGAGCACTACCCGGACGGTTCGCTCGCCCTGTTCGAGAACGTCACCGGCGGCGCCGACGGCCACCACGACCCGGTCGGCTGGCCGACCTTCGCCGACTGGCCCGCCCACGACTCGCTCAGCCACCAGCAGGACTACTACGCCTGGCTGGAGCGGGCCTGGCGCGGCGGCGAGCGGATCCTGGTCAACGACCTGGTGACCAACGGGCTGCTCTGCTCGATCTACCCGTACAAGGACCGCCCCTGCGACGAGATGGAAGCCATCCGCACCGAGGCGAAGAAGTCCTACCAGCTCCAGGACTACGTGGACCGGATGTACGGCGGCCCCGGCAAGGGCTGGTTCCGCATCGTCACCGACTCCGACCAGGCCCGCCGGGTGGTCGCCCAGGGCAAGCTGGCGGTGGTGCTCGGCGTGGAGACCTCCGAGCCGTTCGGCTGCAAGCAGGTGCTGGACGTGCCGCAGTGCGACCGGGCGGCGATCGACCGCGGCCTGGACGAGCTGTACGCGCTGGGCGTGCGCAGCATGTTCCTGTGCCACAAGTTCGACAACGCGCTGTGCGGGGTGCGCTTCGACGAGGGCACCACCGGGGTGGCCGTCAACGCCGGGCAGTTCCTGTCCACCGGCACCTTCTGGGCCACCGAGCCGTGCACCGGCCCGCAGCACGACAACCCGATCGGCCTGCCCACCGCGCAGGCCCAGGGCCTGCTGCCGGCCGGGGTGAGCCTGCCCGCCTACGCGGCCGCCGCGCAGTGCAACACCCGCGGCCTGACCGACCTGGGCGCGTACGCGATCGACGGCATGGTCAAGCGGCACATGATGCTGGAAGTCGACCACATGAGCGTCAAGGCGGCCCGCAGCGCCTTCGAGATCCTGGAGTCCAAGGGCTACCCGGGCGTGCTGTCCAGCCACAGCTGGATGGACCTGGACTGGACCGAACGGCTGTACAAGCTGGGCGGGTTCGCGGCCCAGTACCCGCACGACGCGAACGCCTTCGTGGCCGAGGCGAACCGCACCAAGGCGCTGCGCGAGCAGTACGGCGTGGGCTACGGCTACGGCAGCGACCTGAACGGCGTCGGTGGCTGGCCGGGGCCGGTCGGCACCGGTGCGCCCAACGCCGTGACGTACCCGTTCCGTTCGGCGGACGGCGGCTCGCTGCTGGACCGGCAGGTCACCGGCAGCCGGACCTGGGACGTCAACACCGACGGCCTGGCGCACGCCGGGCTGCTGCCGGACTGGATCGAGCAGATCCGGCTCTCCGGCGGGCAGGGCGTGGTGGACGACCTGATGAAGGGCGCGCAGTCCTACCTGACCACCTGGCGGGCCACCGAAGTGCACGACGCGGGGCGGGAGTTGGCGACGGGGGCGGCCGCCTCGGCGAGCTCCTCGGAGTGGAACCCGTTCGTCTCGTACCAGCCGGGCCGGGCGGTGGACGGCGACCGGGGCAGCCGCTGGGCCAGCGACTGGAGCGACGACCAGTGGTTCGCCGTCGACCTGGGCACCGCCCGGGTGGTGGACCGGGTGACCCTGGACTGGGAGCGGGCCTACGCCCGGTCGTACCGGATCGAGGTGTCCGCGAACGGCACCGACTGGCGCACCGTGTGGTCGACCTCGGCCGGTGACGGCGGGCTGGACACCGCCGCGTTCACCCCGACCTCGGCCCGGTGGGTGCGCTTCCACGGCACCGCCCGGGCCACCCAGTGGGGCTACTCGCTGAACGAGGTGTCGGTGCACGGCGCCTGACCGGGGAACGCTGCGGGGCCCGGCAACTGCCGGGCCCCGCAGCACATGTGACGGTGCGTCAGTACGGCTTGACCAGCACGTGGGCGGCGCCCGGGATGCCGACCTTGAGCAGCTCGTCCTCCTCGGGGGTGGTCGCCGTGCCGGTCTCCTGCTTGAGGACGGCCCGGGACAGCGACTGGACGAACATCGCGCGCGGGCGGCGGCGGGCCTCCCAGGCGGCCAGCGCGGCCGGGACGTCCGCGGCGGCGTCCAGCTCCTGGGCCAGCACCAGGGCGTCCTCGACGGCCATCGCGGCGCCCTGCGCCAGGTGCGGGGTGGAGGCGTGCGCGGCGTCGCCGGCCAGCACCACCCGGCCGACGTGCCAGGGCTCCTCGACGGTGACCTGGGAGATCCGCGAGTACACCACCGCGGCCGGGTCGGTGACGTGGGTGAGCGCCTCGGCGACCGGGCCGGCGAAGCCGGCCAGCCGCTCGGCGAGCTGCTCGTGGGCCCGCTCCGGGTCCGGGCGGAAGTCCTCGGCCTCGGCGAACACCGCGCCCAGGTACATGAGTTCGTCGGTGATCGGGGTGAGCAGCGCCTTGGCGGCCTGGTTGCCGGTGCTCATCACCACGCCCTGCACCTCGTCCTGCCGGGGCACGGTGACCCGCCAGTTGGCGAAGCCGGTGTACTCGGGGCGGTAGCGGTCGCCGTACAGGCGGGTGCGCAGCGGCGAGCCGATGCCGTCGAAGCCGACCACCAGGTCCCAGCGGCCGGTCGAGCCGTCGGACAGCGTGACGTCCACGCCCGCGCCGTCGTCGGCGAGTTCGGCGATGGTGGTGCCGAAGCGGACGGTCGCGCCGGCCTCGGCGGCGGCCCGGCCGAGCACCTCGGCCAGCGCCGGGCGGGGGATGCCGTTGTTGGCGGGGGCGCCGTCCATCCGGGGCTGCGGGATCTTCGCCAGCGGGTTGCCGGCCGGGTCGCAGATGGTCAGCACCTCCCACTCGAAGCCGACCTCCAGGCACTGCTCCAGCACGCCGAGTTCGCGCATCACGTGCAGCGCGTTGGAGGGCTGGATGATGCCGACGCCGAGCGCGTCGAGCTGCTCGCGGAGCTCGGCCACCTCGACGGTGTGGCCGCGCCGGGCCAGGGCGACCGCGAGGCTGAGGCCGCCGATGCCGCCGCCGTGGACGAGGACGCGCAGGGGTGTTGCCATGGTCTCTCCGTGGGTTCGGGGGACGGCCCGGGCGGGGGCGCGGGCCGTGCGGGTGCGGCGGGGCCGCCGGGTCAGCCGACCGGCAGCGCCATCAGGTGGTCGACCAGGGCCAGCAGGGCGTCCCGGCCGAACGAGCGCTCGCGGACGTCGCCGACCAGCATCGGCACGTGCGGGTCGAGGTCGAGGGCGGCCCGGATCTCGGCGTCGGAGCGGGTGTTGACGCCGTGGAAGCAGTTGATCGCCACCACGAACGGGATGCCGCGGCTCTCGAAGAAGTCGATCGAGGCGAAGCTGGTCTCCAGCCGGCGGGTGTCGGCGATGACGACGCCGCCGAGCGCCCCGTTGACCAGGTCGTTCCACATGAACCAGAACCGCTCCTGGCCGGGCGTGCCGAACAGGTACACCACCAGCTCGGGGCTGACGGTGATCCGGCCGAAGTCCAGGGCGACGGTGGTGGTGGTCTTCTGGTCGACGCCGGACAGGTCGTCCACGCCGACGCTGGCGGTGGTCAGGTACTCCTCGGTGCGCAGCGGCGCGACCTCGCTGACCGCGCCGACCAGGGTGGTCTTGCCGACGCCGAAGCCGCCGGCGATCAGGATCTTGACCGCGGCTGCGGCGGCCGGGGTGCTGGTCATCTCAAAGCCTCCTCAGGCCCTCACGTACGGCGGCCAGCAGGCCGCGGTCGGCGCCGCCCGCGGCCCGGGCCACCGAGATCGGGGCCCGGGCCGTCAGGAGGCCCTGCGCGACGAGGTCGCCGAGCAGGATCTTGGTGACCGAGACCGGCAGGTCGAGGTCGGCGGCGACCTCGGCCACCGCGGCCGGGGTCCGGCACCGGTCGATGATGATCCGGTGCTCGGGCTGCAGCCGGGCGGGCCTGACCGGCGCGCCGTAGGCGTCGACCGGGGCCGGCACGCTGGTGAGCAGGGTGATCAGGGTGAAGTCGTCGCGCTCGGGCGCGGTGCGGCCGCGGGTGATCGTGTACGGCCGCACCATGCTGTCGGCGCCGTCGTCCCCGTCCTCGTACCCGTACTCGTCGTCCCAGGGCAGGGCGTTCACGCGCGTTGCCCGCTGCGGACCCCGAACGCGTCGAAGTCGCCGCGCTGCGGGGTGCTGAGCTTCTGGCCGACCTGCTGGACCAGGTTGTGCATGGCCAGCGACATCACCTCGGCGTCGACGTCCTGCGAGGCGATCACGGCCAGGTGGGTGCCCGAGCCGGCCGCGATGACGAACAGCCAGAGGTCGGCGAGTTCGACGATCACCTGGTGCACCGGGCCGCCCGCGAACAGCTGGCCCACGCCGCGGGCCAGGCTCTGCTGGCCGGTGGCGACGGCCGCGAGGCGCTCGGCGTCGGAGCGGTCGATGCTGCGGGAGTGGCCGACCACGAGGCCGTCGTCGGAGAGCAGCACGGCGTTCTTGGTGCCGGCCACCGAGTCCACCAGGCCGTCCAGCAGCCAGTCGAGATCCTGGTGGGTGGCGGTAGTGCGCGTCATGACCGGTCTTCTCCCGTCGGGGTGTGGTTGTTGTTCCAGCCGTCGGCCGGGCCCGTCCGTCCCTCGGTGCCGCCGGCGGTGTCGGCGCCCGGGGCGGCCTGGCCGCCGCGCGCCTCGCGGGAGCGCCGCTGGAACGCCCCGATCGCTGCTCCGGCCCGTCGGGGGCCGGTCGGAACAGCGGGTTCTCGTCCCAACGGGGCGGCGCGGGCGCTTCCTTGGGGGCCGCGGGGTCGATCCGCAGCTCGTCGGCCAGGCTGGCCTGGCGGATCCGGCGCGGCAGCGGGGGTTCGCCGCCGGGCGGCGGGTACGCCGACGCAGGGAGGGGGCGGGGGCTTCCCGGTGCCCGGCGGGCGGCGGCCACGCACCGGCCGCGGCGGGCTCGGGGTGGTGCCCGGCGGGCAGCGCGTACGGGGTGGGCGCGGGCTGCAGCGGCAGGATCGCGTCGGGGAACGGCTGCTCGTGGCCGGTCGCCGGGTACGGCTCGTAACCGGCCGCCGGGTGCTCCCCGTGCGGTGCGCCCAGCTGCTCGTACTGCGGGTACGGCTCCTCGGCGGGGTACGGGGCGGCGGGGGCGTACGGGTCCACGGCGGGTGCCTCCTCGACCGCCGACGGCAGGCTGTAGGACACCGAGACCGGTTCGGACCCGGCGGTGAGGGCGGTGACGCCGGCCAGGGCCTGGCCGCGGTTGCGGGTCGGCAGGCCGCCGGACGGCTGGGCGGGGACGATGGTGGGCCGGGCGTTCGGGTCGGGGACGATCAGTTCCTCGGGGACGAGCACCACGACCCGGGTGCCGCCGAACGCGGACTGGCGGAACTCGACCCGCAGGCCGTGCTGTTCGGCGAGCCGGGAGACGACGTAGAAGCCGAGCCGGATGTCGTTGCCGCGGGCGAGCACGTCGGCGCGCGGCGGGCGGGCCATCATCGCGTTGGCGCCCTCGATCTGGTCCTCCTCCATGCCCAGGCCGCGGTCCTCGACCTCGATGGCCACGCCCCGGCTGACCCGGCCGGCCCGGACCTCGACCGGGTTCGGCGGGCGGGAGAAGGTCAGCGCGTTCTCGATCAGCTCGGCGAGCACGTGGGCGACCGGGCCGACGGCCCGCTCGGAGATCCACGGGCTGCCCTCCAGGTCGATGCTGACCCGCTGGTAGTCCTGCACCTCGCCCTGGGCGGAGCGCATCACGTCCAGCAGCGGGACGGGCTTGCGCCAGCGCCGGTGCGGGGCGCCGCCGGCCAGGATGACCAGGTTCTCCTCGTAGCGGCGCAGGCGCGCGGTGAGGTGGTCGAGGTCGAACAGGCCCTCCAGGAACTCCGGGTCCTCGTGGCGGCGTTCGAGCTCGTCCAGCTTCTTGAGTTGCTGGCCGATCAGCTGCTGGGTGCGGCGGGCGATCCGCTGGAGCAGCCGCTCGTAGGCGCGGTGCTGGTCGGCCTGGGCGACGGCGGACTGCACCGCGCTGGCCCGGGCCAGGTTGAACGCCTCGGCCAGCTTGGCGAGTTCGTCGCCGGTGCGGCCCCACGGGTCGGGGGCGACGGCCCGGGCGTGCTCCTCCGGGTCGACCTGTTCGCCGTTGCCGAGCCGTTCGACGACGGCGGGCAGCGTGGTCTGGAGGTCCTCGGCCTGCTCCTGGAGCCGGCCGATCCGGCGGCGCAGGGTGCGGGTGATCCGCCAGGAGGTGACGGCGACCACGATGACGGCGATCAGGCCGATGACGGTGGTCAGGACCAGCCGGACGGCGAGCGAGATGATGCTGCTCTTGCCGTGGTCGACCACGTAGGCGGTGCGGTACTCGAGCAGGTCGACGAGCTGCGGGTTGAGCGCGTCGACGGCCTGCCGCCAGGCGCTCTGGTCGCCGGTGAGGGCGATCCGGCCGTTGCGGTCGGCGGCGGCGGGCCTGAGCAGCTGCTGCTCGACGTCGCCCTTGGCCTTCCAGGCGGAACTGCCGGTGATCTGCTTCCACTTGGCGGCCTGGTCGGCGGCCAGGTAGGGCGCGACCTTGGTGCCGAACTGGAAGTCCTGTTCGGCGACGGCCTGCCGCAGCTGCTGGTAGTCCTCGGCGCTCAGGCTGCCGGTGGGCCAGCCGCGGGCCAGCAGGGCGTCCGAGCGGGAGATCATCTCCTTGCCCCAGAACAGGTCGACCAGCGGCGCGGAGATGGTGGTCATCTGCCCGTTGTCGACGTGGCTGAGCGCGGCGAACAGCTTGAGGTCGACCGCGATCAGGTCGGTGTAGTAGCCGTAGACCGCGGCCTGCTGCTGCTCGCTGCCGCTGTCGACCAGGGCGCGCTGGGCGGGCAGTTGGTTGATGGACTGCCGGGCCAGTCCGACGGCTTCCTTGACTTCGTCCGGGGCGTCGGAGGCGGCCACGTCGGACGCCTTCTGGAAGTCGCGGATGGCCTGGTCGGTCTTGGCGCGCTGGCTGCGCAGCGCGTCGGTGACCCCGCTGTGGGTGGCGAGGACGTCGGCGCTCAGGCGCCGCTCCTCCTGGAGGTTGTAGTAGACGATGTTGGACGGCTGCCCGGCCTCCTGCGCGAGCAGGCCCTGGGCCGCCTGGCGCTGGAAGTCCAACAGGAGCTGTCCGCTGGTGACGGCCCACAGGGCGGCCAGCGCCACACTGGGGACGATCGCCAGGACGAGCAGGGTCGCGCGGAGCGAGAGCCGACCCGTTCTGATCCGCCGAGAAGCGCGCGTGCGCAGGGCATTCTCCTTGGGGACGACACCAGTCGTTCACAACTGGTCGAATCTGACAGGACTCTGACGGACGGATACTAGTCACACGGTATAAGGACATGAAAAACCGCTGCCCAGTCCCGGTCCCCCGGCGGCCCCGGACGGCGCCCGGGAACGCCGGACGACGCCCGGAAACGCCGGACGACGGCCGGGAACGCCGGACGGACCGCCGGCTCCCCTCCAGGGCCGACGGTCCGTCCGGTCTCGCAGCGCCGGGTCAGGCCGGCCGGCCCTCCCGGGCCGCCTGGTCCGCCTGCCCGCCCGCGCCGACCGGGCCCAGCCGGGTCGCGGCGGTGGCCTTCAACTCGGGCGCCAGCCGGGCCACGTCGCGGGAGCCGACCAGCGCGATCAGGCCGGGCAGGAAGCCGCGGACCGGCTGCATGCCGCGCAGCCAGGCCTGCGCGTAGACGTGCGCGGAGCGGCGGGCCAGCCCGGCCACCAGGCGGTCGACGGCGGGGCCGATCGGGTAGGTCTTGTTGGCGGGCCAGGGCAGCTTGGCCCGCATCTGCCGCAGCACGGCGTCCTGGTCGGCGCCCCGGACCATGTCGGTGTCGGTCCAGCTCAGGTAGCCGACGCCGACCTTGACGCCCTGGTGGGCGACCTCGGCGCGCAGCGCGTGCGCGAAGGACTCGACGCCCGCCTTGGAGGCGCAGTACGCGGACATCAGCGGGGCCGGGGTCAGCGCGGCCAGCGAGGCGATCTGCAGCAGGTAGCCGCGGCTCTCGGCGAGCGCGGGCAGGAAGGCCCGGGCGGTGGCGACCGAGCCGAGCAGGTTGACCTCGACCACCCGGGTCCAGGCCCGGTGGTCGCTGTCCTGCATCGGGCCGCCGAGCGCGATGCCCGCGTTGGCGACCACGGCGTCGATCCGCCCGTACCGGTCCTTGATCCGGTTCGCGGTCTCGGTGAGCGCGTCCAGGTCGGTGACGTCGGCCTCCCAGGCGGAGGCGTGCTCGCCGCACTGGGCGGCGACCGCCTTCAGCTCGGCGGGCTCCAGGCCGACCAGCGCGACCTTGGCGCCGCGTTCGGAGAGCTTGCGGGCCATCAGCGCGCCGAGGCCGCGGGCGGCTCCGGTGATGACGACGACCTGCGAGGACAGCGGCGGGGTCATGCGGTCTCCTCCAGCGGTTCGGCGACGGCCCGCGGTTCGGCGGCGGTCGGGGGCTCTGCGGCGGTCGGGGGCTCTTCGGCGACCGACGGTTCGGCCGCTGACGGTTCGGCGGCCAGGGCGGCGACCCGGCGGATCTCGGCGGCGACCTCGGCGGGCCGTTCGACCGGGCTCATGTGGCCGGTGCCGGGCAGTTCCAGCAGGCCGCGCGGGTCGGCCAGGGCGGCGGCGATCCGGCGGGCGTGCACCGGCGGGGTGAGCTTGTCGTGGCTGCCCGCGATCACCGCGGTGGGGGCGGCGAGCCGGGCCAGGCCGTCGTGCACGTCGAGGGTGTCGAGCACGGTCGCCCAGCGGAAGCGGACCTGCGCCGGGCAGGCGTGCACCACCTGCGCGCACGCCTCGACCCGGTCGGCGGGGGTGGCCGGGCCCATGGTGGCGTACTTGAGGGCGGCCCGGGTGAGGCCGGTGACCGGGCCGAGCGGGAGCCGGGAGCGCAGGATCTGCCGGTGCAGGAAGCGGCGCAGGCCCCTGGCCCGGACGGCGGGCGGCAGCACGGTCAGTTCGGCGATCAGCTCGCCGGGGCCGGTGTTGACCAGCACGTTGGCGGCGGTGCGCCCGGCGACGGCGGGGCGCCCGCCGGCCGCCATGATGGTCATGCCGCCCATGCTGTGGCCGACCAGCACGGCGCGCCGCCCGTCGGGGACGGTCGCGGTGAGCACCGCCTCCAGGTCCTCGGCGAGCTTGGCGGTGGCGTACCCGTCGGCGCCCGCGGGGGCGGGGCTGCGGCCGTGGCCGCGCTGGTCGTAGGCGACGACCCGGAAGTCGGCGGCCAGCCGGTTGACCACCGGCGCCCAGAACGCGGTGGAGCAGGTCCAGCCGTGGGCGAGCACGACCAGCGGCGCGCCGTCGGGCCCGTACTCCTCGACGTTGAGCTCGGCGCCGTCGGCGGAGCGGACGGTGCGCACGGCCGCCGGGTCGGGCAGCACGCAGTCGGCGGGGATGCGGCTCATGCGGACACGACCTCCACGGGCTCGGGGGCGGTTCGTTTGATCAGCTCGTACTCGGCGAGGTCGACGTGCCGGGTGGCGCGGCGGAAGGCGCTGGTGGAGCCGGGCCACAGCACGGTGTTCTTCCCGCTCTCCTCCAGGTACCAGCTGCGGCAGCCGCCGGTGGTCCACACGGTGCGGCCCATCTTGTGCTGGAGCTCCAGGTTCCACTGGCGCTGGGCGCGCTCGGTGGGCTGCATGGCGGCGGCGCCGAGCGAGTCGAGGGTGGTGAGCGCGTCGATGAGGTAGTTCAGCTGGGACTCGATCATCAGGATCATCGAGCTGTTGCCGAGCCCGGTGTTCGGGCCGATCAGGAAGAACAGGTTCGGGAAGCCGCGCACGGTCGAGCCGCGCAGCGCCTCCATGCCGTCCTTCCAGCTCTCGGCCAGCGAGGTGCCGCCGATGCCGAAGACCCGCTCGGCGATCGGCAGGTCGGTGACGTGGAAGCCGGTGCCGAAGACGATCGCGTCGACCTCGTGCTCGCTGCCGTCCGCGCCGACCAGGGTCGAGCCGCGCAGCTCGCGCAGGCCGCCGGGGACCACCTCGGTGTTGGGGGCGGCGAGCGCCGGGTAGTAGGTGTTGCTGAGCAGGATCCGCTTGCAGCCGATCCGGTAGTCGGGGGTGAGGGTGGCGCGCAGCGCCGGGTCGGCGACGGCCTTGTGCAGGTGCCGCAGCGCGACCTGCTGGACCAGCTTCAGCAGCTGCGGGCGGCGGACGAACGCGTCGACCTGCAGCTCGCGCATGGCGAACAGCCCGGCCCGACGCAGCAGTCCGGTCGGCGGGAGCTTGGCGTGCAGCCACTTCTCCGCGCCGCTCACCTCGCGGTCGGCGCGCGGCAGGACCCAGGCGGGGGTGCGCTGGAAGACCGTCAGGCGGCCGACGGCCGGCTGGATCGCCGGGATGATCTGGGCGGCGGAGGCGCCGGTGCCGACCACGGCGACGCGCTTGCCCGCCAGGTCGTAGTCGTGGTCCCAGCGGGAGGAGTGGAAGACCTTGCCGGGGAAGGCGTCCAGGCCGGGCAGGTCGGGGATCTGCGGGTCGGCGAGCGGTCCGGCGGCGGAGACCACGGCGTCGGCGGTCCAGCTGCCGGCCGCGGTGGTGACCCGCCAGCGGGTGTGCTCCTCCTCCCAGCGCAGCTCGGTGACCTCGGCGCCGAAGCGCAGGTGCGGGCGCAGGCCGAAGGTGTCGGCGATCCGCTCCAGGTAGGCGCGGATGTCGGGCTGGCCGGAGAACACCCGGGGCCACTCGGGGTTGGGCGCGAACGAGAACGAGTACAGGTGCGAGGGCACGTCGCAGGCGCAGCCCGGGTAGGAGTTGTCGCGCCAGGTGCCGCCGACCGAGTCCGCGCGCTCCAGGATCACGAAGTCGGTGATGCCGGCCCGGCGCAGGCGGACGCCGGCGCCGAGACCGCCGAAGCCGGAGCCGATGACGGCGGCCCGGACGTGCGGGACGGCCCGCTCCGACCCGGGGTCGGTACCGGGCGCGGGGGGCTTCTTGCTGCGGGCTGCCATGGGCGGGCCTCCTGGCGAGGGTGGGGGCACTGGCTGGGGGCGGGTGGCACCAGACGCTGCCAGTAATCACTGGCGCGTTTGGCAGAGTAGCCCTTGTTGACACCGAGTGGAATAGCGCGGGACGTCGCTGTTTCCGTGCCGCCCGGCGGCAGGGGTTGTCCGGCGATTCGCGTCGGATCAGCGCGCGGCGGTGGGCGCCCGGCTGGGAGTGCCGGCCCGACGCCCTCGTACTGGATGTACTCGGGTGTTGGGCCGGTGCTTCCAGGCGGGATGCCCGGCGTCGCGCGCCCGACGGGAATCGCCGGACAACCCCTATGCTGACCGGCGTGGCGGAGATCGAACAGGACCACGAGCGGCCCCGCGCCTACCGCGTCGCCGAGCTCGCCGAGGCGGCCGGCGTCAGCGTGCGCACCGTACGCTTCTACCGCGAGCGACGGCTGCTCCAGCCGCCCCGCAAGGAGGGCCGGATCGCCTGGTACGGCGAGGAGCACCTGGCCCGGCTGCGGCTGATCGCCGAACTGCTGGAGCGCGGCCACGCGCTGGGCGGCATCGCCGAGCTGATCGGCGCCGGCGAGGACGGCCGGGACGTCGCCGAACTGATCGGGCTGCAGGCCGCGCTGGTGGCCCCCTGGTCGGACGAGACGCCCGTGCACCTGGGCTGGGACGAGCTGCGCGCGGCGTTCGGCGACCAGCTCACCGAGGCCAACACCGCCGAGTCCGTCGCCCAGGGCTACATCACCGTCCGCCCCGACGGCATCACCCACGTCAGCCGCCGCCTGATGGACGCCACCGTCGCGCTGGTCGACGAGGGCGTGCCGCTGGCCGCCGTGCTGGCCGTCAGCCGGCGGGCCGCCGAGTACGCGGACGCGATGGCCGACCTGTTCGTCGCCCTGATCCGCGACCAGCTGCTCGGCGCGCTCACCCGGGTCCAGGACCTCACCCCCGCCGAGGCGGCCCGGCTCACCGAGCTGATCCAGCGCGTCCGCCCGCTCGCCCGGGCCGTCAACGACGCCCAGTTCGGCCTCGCCATGGACCGCCGGGTGCGCGCCGAGTACGACGGCCTGACCGGCCCGTGAGCCGTCCCGGCGCCCCGTCGCCGTCCCGCACGTCACCTGCGCACCGTCCGCACCACCACGGCATGGGAGAGTGGGAGGCGGTGAAGGGAGCACGGGCGTGTTGATGGAGAAGGTCACCGAGATCCTCGTGGAGGCATCGGCAGAGGCGGTCGAGCCGAGGTTCCGGGCCCTGGCCGAGGGCGAGGTGATGGAGAAGGCCCCCGGTGAGATCGTCACCGTCGCCGACCGGGAGGCCGAGCGGATCATCGCCCGGCGCCTGCGCGAGCTGCTCCCGGTGCCCGTGGTCGGCGAGGAGGCCGTCGCCGCCGACCCGGACCTGGCCCTCGCCCTGGCGACCGAACCCGCAGCCTGGCTGGTCGACCCGGTCGACGGCACCCGCAACTTCGTCGCCGGCAGCCCCTCCTACGCGGTGATGGCCTCCCTGGTCCGCCGGGGCGAGACCGTCGCCGCCTGGATCTGGCAGCCCTGCACCCGCACCGCGTACACCGCCGAACTCGGCTCCGGCGCCTGGCGCGACGGTGAGCGGCTCGCCCTGGGGAGGGCCACCACCGCCCCCGAGAAGTGGACCGGCATCCTCAAGACCCGCTACTTCGCCCCGCCCACCGGTCACCGCCTGCTCGCCAACACCCTCGCCCTCGGCCCCCTCGACCCCGGCCGCGGCGCCGCCGGCATCGAGTACCCCCTGGTCGCCACCGGCGAGCACGACTTCCTGCTCTACTGGCGCACCCTCCCCTGGGACCACGCCCCCGGCTCCCTCCTGGTCACCGAGGCGGGCGGCCGCAGCGCCCGCTTCGACGGCACCCCCTACCGCCCCCAGGCCCCCGGCGGCCCCAACGGCCTCCTGGTCGCCACCGACCCCGACCAGTGGGAGACCCTCCGGGGGATCCTGCTGGAGGGCGTCTGAGCCGCCCGGAGCCGGAGCCGCGGGGACGGTCCGTCAGGAAGCCGTCGGCTGCGGGCTCATCGCCCGCTCGTACATCTTCTCCTCGGCCCGCTTGAGCAGGTCGGCGGCCTTCTTCCGGGACGCCTCCTCGGCCTTGTCGAGCGCGCCCGGGTAGTCCGCGGACATCCCCGCGCCCGCACCGTAGTCGACCTCGACCGTCAGGCTCAGGTTCCCGTCGCAGACGCCCGACTTGAGGGTCAGCTGGTCGACCGGCCCGGGGATGGTGTCGGTGAGCGGGTGCCGGACCGACAGCCGGTAGGCCTCCTGGCCGAGCCCTCCGGGGTCGGTCGGCTCGTACGTCCGGGTCTCGTCCGGCTTGGGGCCGCCGATCGGGGACTTGGCGATGCCCTCCTCGACCTCCAGCCAGTGGCAGCCGTGGGCCTCCTTGAAGATCGTCGCGTCGACGGTGACCCGCCAGTCCTCCGTGTCCGGGCCGGCGTCGTAGCTGCAACTGAGCGTCGTGGACGGGTCGCTCGGGATGCCCTCGCTGGTCACCGGTATGGAGTCCCGCAGTTTCCCGGGCAGGCCGGGGTCGCCCACCGCCGCGCAGAGGTCGGGGAGCAGGCGGTACCAGCCGACCTGTTTCGCCTTGCCGCCGCCACTGCCGCTGCTGTCACCACCACTGCTGCCGCCGCCGGTGCAGGCGGTGAGGAACACGAGGCCGGCCGCCAGGAGGGCGGCCGGTCCGGTACGGGAGGTCAGGCTCCGACTCGTCACGGCGCCAGGCTAGTGCGGCGGCCGCGCGCGTTCACCGGTTTTGCGGTCCTTGCCCCCCGTCGCGCGTACTCGCCCCGGCTTCGACCACCGCCCGCAGCAGGGCGGCCAGTTGCTCCTGCGTGGTGTGCGGGTTGAGCAGGGTGAGTTTGAGCCGGACCCGGCCCGGGCCGTGGCCGGGGAGTTCGGTGCGGCCGACGACGGCGCGGCCGGTGCGGAGCAGGTGGCGGCGGAGTTCGGCGTTGACCCGGTCGCTGTCGGCGGGGTCGGGGACGGCGTAGCGGAAGACCACGGTGGTCAGGACGGGGTCGCAGTGGAGTTCCAACTCGGGTGCGGCGCGGACGAGTTGCGCTGCCTGCCGGGCGGCGAGGTGGCAGCGGTCGACCAGGGCGCCGAGGCCGTCGCGGCCCAGGACCCGCAGGGTGACGGCGAGTTTGAAGGCGTCGGGGCGGCGGGTGGTGCGCAGGGACTGGCCGAGCAGGCTGGGGTAGCCGGCGGCTTCGTCGTCGGCGGGGTTGAGGTAGACCGCGCGGCGGGCGAGCGAGGCGTAGGTGCGGGCTTCGCGGGCCAGGAAGACGCCGGTGGCGGCGGGTTGCCAGCCGAGTTTGTGCCAGTCGAGGGAGACCGAGTCGGCCCGGTCGAGGCCGGCGAGCAGCGGGGCGAGCCGTTCGGAGAGCAGCGCCCCGCCGCCGTAGGCCGCGTCGACGTGCAGCCAGGCGCCGTGGCGGGCGGCGAGGTCGGCGATCTCGGGGAGCGGGTCGATCGCGCCGGTGTCGGTGGTGCCGGCGGTGGCGACCACCGCGATGGGGGTGGCGCCCTCCCAGCCCGCTTCGACGAAGGCGTCGGCCAGCGCGCCGGCGTCCATCCGCAGGTCGCGGTCGACGGGGACGGTGCGGACGGCGCGTTCGCCGAGGCCGAGCAGGGCGGCGGCGCGCTGGACGGAGAAGTGGGCGACTTCGGAGGCCAGGATCCGGGGGCGGACGCCCGTCGGCAGGCCGTTCAGTTCGACGTCCGGGCCGAGGCGCTGGTCGCGGGCCAGCATCAGGCCCATCAGGTTGGACTCGGTGCCGCCGGTGGTGAGGACGCCGGCCGCCCGGGCGGGGTCGAAGCCGACCAACTCGGCCATCTCGGCGAGCAGTTCGCTCTCCAGGGCGGTGGCGGCGGGGGCCTGGTCCCAGGAGTCCTGGGACGGGTTGAGGGCGCTGACCGCGAGGTCGGCGGCGACCGCGACGGCCAGCGGCGGGCAGTGCAGGTGCGCGGCGCACGCCGGGTCGGCCGGGTCGGCCGCGCCGTGCGCCAGCAGTTCGGCCAGGGCGCCGAGCGCGGCCGGCCCGTGCGCGCCGGCGAGTGCTTCCCGTACCTGCGCGGCGAGTTGCTCCGGCGTCCCGGCCGGGATCGGCCCGCCGCGCCGGGCCGCGCCGGCCGCGAGCCCGGCCAGCACTTCGGCGACCAGCGGCCGCAGGGCCTCCGCTCCGGCGGCTCCGCCGGAGAGTGCGGCCGCTGCTTCCGGGTGCTGCCCGTCCATCGCCCCGCCCCTGGTGGATATCTGATCTGTCGTCACGTCCGTTTCCCTGCTCACTGGTTGCTGTTCACCGGCTGTCGTGCGGCGGACTCGACGGCGTCGCAGAGGCGGTCGAGGACGGCTTCGGCCTGCTCGTCGGTGATGGTGAGCGGGGGGAGCAGGCGCAGGACGGCGTCGTGGCGGCCGCCGAGTTCGACGATCAGGCCGCGGGCGAGGCAGGCTTCGCGGACCCGGACCGCGAAGGCGTGGTCGGCGGGGTGGGCGCCGCAGCTGTCGGGTTCGCCTTCGGGGTCGACGAGTTCGACGCCGAGCATCAAGCCGCGGCCGCGGACGTCGCCGATCTGCGGGAGGCGGTCGCGGGCGCCGTCGAGGCGGGCGGCGATCCGGGCGCCGACCGTCTCGGCGCGGGCGACCAGCCCGTTGGCGGCGATGTGGCGGAGGGTGGCGGCGCCGGCGGCCATGGCGAGGGTGTTGCCGCGGAAGGTGCCGGTGTGGGCGCCGGGCTGCCAGCCGTCGTACTCGTCGCGGTAGACCACGACGGCGAGCGGGAGGCTGCCGCCGATGGCCTTGGAGAGGACCATCGCGTCGGGTTCGATGCCGCTGTGCTCGACGGCCCACATCCGTCCGGTGCGGCCGACGCCGGTCTGCACCTCGTCGAGGATCAGCGGGATGCCGCGTTCGGCCGTGATCCGGCGCATCTCGCGCAGCCAGTGGTCGGGGGCGGGGACGACGCCGCCCTCGCCCTGGACGGCCTCCAGGATCATCGCGGCGGGCGGCAGCACGCCCCCGGAGGGGTCGTCGAGCAGGCGTTCGGTGTAGGCGGCGGCGAGCTGCGCGCCGCGGTCGCCGCCGACGCCGAACGGGCAGCGGTAGGCGTACGGGTAGGGCAGCCGGGTGACTTCGCCGCCGCTGGGCAGCGGGGCCTTGACGGCGGTGTTGCCGGTGACGGCGAGGGCGCCGGCGGTCATGCCGTGGTAGGCGCCGGTGAAGGCGAGGGCGCCGCGGCGGCCGGTGGCGGTCTGCATGAGCTTGAGGGCGGCCTCGACGGCGTCGGTGCCGGCCGGGCCGCAGAAGTGGATCCGGGACCTGGCGGCGAACTTCTCCGGGAGGCTCTCCAGCAGGGCGGTGGTGAAGTCGTCCTTCTCGGCGGTGGCGAGGTCGAGCAGGTGCAGGGGGGCGCCGCTGTCGAGGGTGCGGCGGATCGCGTCGAGCACCACGGGGTGGTTGTGGCCGAGCGCGAGGGTGCCGGCGCCGGAGAGGCAGTCGAGGTAGCGGCGGCCGTCGGCGCCCTCGACCGTCATGCCGTTCGCGCGCACCGGGACGATCGGGAAGGACCGGGCGTAGGTGCGGGCGGCCGATTCGCGGATGCGCTGGCGGCGCAGGATCGCGTCGCCGGCCGGTGCGGCGGGGGTGCCGACGGTGAGGGTCACAGCAGGAGCTCCCTTGCGAAGTTAGGTAAGCCTAACTTTATCTCCGGGCGGTTCGGGGCGGACGCCACCGGGCCCGTTGATCACCCGTCCGGGTGAGCCCGCCGCCCCCGGATCACCCGTCCGGCCCCGGCACTCCCCCGCCCGGCCCCCTTCGGCCCCGCCCGGCGTCCCCGCCTCCCCCAACGAGCCGGACCGCCGCCGGTCACGGCCGCCGCCCGGCCCGCCCGGCCCGGACACCCGCCCAAGTACCCTCCCCTCCATGGACACTTCGCCGACCCCGCGGTCCGCCGCCGCCCACTCCCGCGAACTGGCCGAGACCCGCGCCTTCTTCGCCGAACGCGCCGCCCGCTGGGACGGCAAGTACCCGGACGACAGCCCGCGCTACGCCGCCGCGATCGCCGACACCGGCCTGGCCCCGGGGCAGTTCGTGATCGACGCGGGCTGCGGCACCGGCCGGGCGCTGCCGCTGCTGCGGGCCGCCGTCGGCCCGGCCGGCACCGTGCTGGGCGTCGACCTGACGCCCGAGATGCTCGAACGGGCCGCCGCCCACCGGGACGCGGCCGCGCTGCTGCTGGCCGACTGCACCCGGCTGCCGCTGCCCGACGCGGTCGCCGACCTGGTGTTCGGCGCGGGCCTGGTCTCGCACCTGCCCGGCCCGGCCGCCGGACTGCGCGAACTCGCCCGGGTCACCCGCCCCGGCGGCCGGCTCGCGCTCTTCCACCCGCTCGGCCGGGCCGCGCTGGCCGCCCGCAAGGGCCGCCCGCTCACCCCCGACGACCTGCGCGCCCGCGAGCACCTCTTCCCGCTGCTGGCCGCCAACGGCTGGGCCCCGCTCTCCTACACCGACGAGCCGGACCGCTACCTGGTGCTCGCCGAGCGCAGCTGACCCCGGTCGCCCAGGCCGCCGTCCCGACCACCCAGGCCACCGCCCCGCCGGCTCAGTCGCCGCTCCACCGGTAGCCCAGCTCGGGGCGGCCGACCTGGCCGTAGCGCGGCTCGCGGGTGGCGTGGCCGGTGCCGACCAGGTGCTCCAGGTAGCGGCGGGCGGTGATCCGGGAGACGCCGGTGGCCTCGCCGGCCGCGCCCGCCGAGAGGCCGTCGGGGGCGGCGCGCAGCGCGGCGGCCAGGGTGTCGAGGGTGTCGGCGGACAGGCCCTTGGGGAGGCTGCTGCGGTCGCTGCCGCGCAGCAGGGCGAGCGCCCGGTCCACCTCGTCCTGGCCGAGCGCCTGCCCGGGGCGGTCCAGGTTGGCCCGGTAGCGGGCGTACTGGCGCAGCCGGTCGCCGAGCGCGGCGGCGCCGAACGGCTTGAGCAGGTACTGGACGACGCCCGCGCTGACGGCCTGCCGGACCATGGCGAGGTCGCGGGCGGAGGTGACGGCGATGACGTCGGCGCCGTGCCCGGCGGCCCGCAGTGCGGCGCACAGGTGCAGGCCGTGGCCGTCGGGCAGGTAGAGGTCGAGCAGCACCAGGTCGACGGGGGCGCCCGCGGTGCGGGTGCGTTCGAGGGCGCGGACCGCCTCGGCCCGGGAGTGGGCGACGGCGGCGACGGTGAAGCCGGGGGTGCGGGCGACGTAGCGGGCGTGCGCGTCGGCGGCGACCGGGTCGTCCTCGACCACCAGGACGCGGATCGGCTCTCCGGTCACCGGGCGCCCACCTCCGCGCGCTGCAGCGGCAGCCGGACGGTGAGCACCGCGCCGCGCCCGACCGCTCCCCCGACGCCGTCCCCGTCGCCGTCGCCTTCTCCGCCGCCGTCGCCGCCGAGCCGGACCTCGCCGCCGTTGCGGCGGGCGGTCTGGGCGACCAGGGCGAGGCCGAGGCCGCGGCCGTGCTGCTTGGTGGTCCAGCCGCGCCGGAAGACGTCCTCGGCGGCGGCCGGGTCGACGCCGGGGCCGGTGTCGGCGACCCGCAGCAGCAGGTGGCCGTCGTCGGTGCGGGCGGTGACGTGGACCTCGGGGGCGGCGTGGGCGGCGTTCTCGATGGCGGCGTCCATGGCGTTGTCGATCAGGTTGCCGAGCAGGGTGACCAGGTCGCGCGGGGTGAGCCGGTCGGGCAGCACGCCGTCGTCGATCCGGCTGTCCGCGGTGAGGTGGAGGTCGACGCCGCGTTCGGCGGCCTGGGCGGCCTTGCCGAGCAGCAGGGCGGCGAGCACGGGTTCGCCGACGGCGCCGACCACCTGGTCGGTGAGCCGCTGGGCGAGGGCGAGTTCGGCGGTGGCGAACTCCACCGCCTCCTGGTGGCGGCCGAGTTCGATCAGCGAGACCACCGCGTGCAGCCGGTTGGCGGCCTCGTGGGCCTGCGCGTCGAGGGCCGCGGCGATGCCCTTGACGTTGTCCAACTCGCCGGTGAGGCCCTGGAGTTCGGTGTGGTCGCGGAGGGTGACCACGGTGCCGAGGCCGGGCCCGACCGGGGAGGTGTTGAGCAGCACGACGTGCTCGGCGGTCAGGTGCACCTCGTCCCGGACCGGTGCGGCGCCCTCCAGCGCGCGGGTGAGCGACTCCGGCAGGCCGAGCTGACGCACCGTCAGGCCGTCGACCTCGCCGGCCGGTTGGAGGAGCCGGCGGGCGGCGTCGTTGCACAGCAGCACCCGGTGCTCGCGGTCGAGCAGCAGCAGGCCCTCGCGGACCGAGTGCAGCGTCGCCTGGTGGTAGTCGTACAGGTGGGCGAGCTGTTCGGCGTCCATGCCGTGGGTGTGCCGGCGCAGCCGGGCGGCGAGCAGGTAGCTGGCGGCGGCGCCGAGGGCGAGCGCGCTGCCGGCCACGCCGATCAGGGCGAGCAGCGGGGTGCGCAGCCGGGCGGTGATGTTGTCGACGGTGATGCCGGCGCTGACCAGGGCGACCACCCGGTGCTGCCCGTCCAGGACGGGGGTGACCACCCGGACGGACGGGCCGAGGGTGCCGGTGTACGTCTCGTGCTGGGTGCGGCCGGCCCGGGCCTGGTCGGTGTGGCCGAGGAAGGGGCGGCCGATCCGGGCCGGGTCGGGGTGGGTCCAGCGGGTGCCGTCGGGGTCCATCACGGTGATGAAGTCGACGCCGGTGTCGGCCCGGACCTGCTCGGCGTACGGCTGCAGGACGGTGCTGTGGTCGGGCCGGGCGGCGGCCTCCCGGACGGTGGGAGTGTCGGCGACGGCGAGGGCGACGGCGGTGGCCTGCCGGAGCGCGGCGTCCTCGGCGCGCTGGGCGGTGAACAGGTAGGCCAGGACGGCGCCGCCCGCGACCACGGCCGCGACGATCACGACCTGCACGGCGAGCAGCCGGCCGGCCAGGCTGCGCCGGCGGCGGGGTGGCGGCGGCGGGCTGCTGGTCGGGTGCATGCCGACCAGTGTGCACTCCGGGGGGCGGTGCGCCGAAGGCCGGGGAGCGGCGCGGGCCCGGCGGGCCCTGTGTGGACCGGGCGCGGCGGGCGGGCGGGCACCGCGTGAACGCTATGAACGCAAGCGTGCCCCGGTCGCGGCGCGGCCGGATAGTCGTGCGCGGCCCGCCACCCACGGGCCCGGCGCCCTTCCCCCCGGGGGCGCCCACCGAGCCTACGGCGAAGGAGCCGCACGCATGCAGCCGACCCAGCACGAGACGCCGCCCCGGGCGGCCCGGGCCGACCGCACCCACTACCTGTACCTGGCGGTGATCGCCGCGGTGGTCGCGGGCGTGGTGGTCGGGTTGGCCGCGCCCGGGTTCGCGGTGGAG
Organism: Kitasatospora sp. YST-16; assembly: GCF_026802215.1. Taxonomy (NCBI): domain Bacteria; kingdom Bacillati; phylum Actinomycetota; class Actinomycetes; order Kitasatosporales; family Streptomycetaceae; genus Kitasatospora; species Kitasatospora sp. YST-16. Next base: position 6,337,662 of record NZ_CP113837.1, on the reverse strand, counting down.
CTGAAGCCGGTGGGCACCGGGTTCGTCAACCTGATCAAGATGATGATCTCCCCGGTGATCTTCTGCACCATCGTGCTGGGCGTCGGCTCGGTGACCAAGGCGGCGAAGGTCGGCCGGGTCGGCGGCCTGGCGCTCGGCTACTTCCTGCTGACCTCGACGGTCGCGCTGGGCATCGGCCTGCTGGTGGGCAACCTGCTGGAGCCCGGCAGCGGGCTGCACCTGACCGCGGCGCTGGCCAAGTCGGGCCACGCGCAGGCCGCGGCGGGCGCGGAGTCCACCACCGAGTTCCTGCTCGGGATCATCCCGACCACCCTGGTGTCGGCGCTGACCGCGGGCCAGGTGCTGCAGACCCTGCTGGTGGCGCTGCTGGTCGGCTTCGCGCTGCAGGCGATGGGCGCGGCCGGGGCGCCGGTGCTGCGCGGCGTGGAGCACCTGCAGAAGCTGGTGTTCAAGGTGATGTCGATGATCATGTGGGTGGCGCCGGTCGGCGCGTTCGGCGCGATGGCGGCGGTGGTCGGGGCGACCGGCACGGCCGCGCTGAAGAGCCTCGCGGTGATCATGGTCGGCTTCTACGTCACCTGCGTGCTGTTCGTGGTCGTGGTGCTGGGCCTGCTGCTGCGGCTGGCCGCCGGGGTGAACGTGTTCGCCCTGCTGCGCTACCTCGGCCGGGAGTTCCTGCTGATCCTGTCCACCTCCTCCTCGGAGAGCGCGCTGCCCCGGCTGATCGCCAAGATGGAGCACCTCGGGGTGAGCCGCCCGGTGGTCGGCATCACGGTGCCCACCGGCTACAGCTTCAACCTGGACGGCACCGCGATCTACCTCACCATGGCGTCGATCTTCGTCTCCGAGGCGATGGACAAGCCGATGTCGCTGGGCGAGCAGCTCTCGCTGCTGCTGTTCATGGTGCTCGCCTCCAAGGGCGCGGCGGGCGTGACCGGCGCGGGCCTGGCCACCCTGGCCGGCGGCCTGCAGTCGCACAAGCCGGCCCTGGTCGACGGCGTCGGCCTGATCGTCGGCATCGACCGCTTCATGTCCGAGGCCCGCGCGCTCACCAACTTCGCGGGCAACGCGGTCGCCACCGTCCTGATCGGCCACTGGACGGGCGAGCTCGACCGCACCCGGCTGACCGCCGTCCTCTCCGGCGCGCTCCCCTACGACGAGAGCGCCACCGCCGAGCCCGGCGCCACCGACCTGCCCGCCCAGCCCGGCGCCCCGACCGCGGAGCAGCCCGCCGGGAGCGCCGGGACCGCCAAGTAGCCTGCCGGGAGCGCCGAGCGGCCCGTCGGGAGCGTCACCGGTTCCTGAGCCACTCGAAGTACGGCGGGCCGAACGGCCAGCGCGGCATCGGCTCGCAGTCCGGCTCCACCCCCGCAGGGACGTCCGCCAGGCCGCCCATGCCGTACGCGTACAGCGCGCCGAGCCCGTACCCGGCCAGCAGCAGCACCGGCCACAGCCACCAGGCGCTGCCGGTCCGGCGGGCCAGCGGGGCGGCGAGCAGCAGCATCAGGGCCACGCAGATGCCCGTCAGCACCGTCTTGGTGAGCAGCCGGCCCGGCAGCGCCTCGTGGTCCTGCACCAGGCACCAGTGCCAGGCGTCGTCCGAGGTGCCGCTCCCGTAGAGCGCCGCCCAGATGCCGGCGCACACCGTCAGCGGCACCCAGGCGCAGCCGTTCGCCGGGGTGCGCCAGCCCCGCCAGGACCGTATCCCCGTACCCATCGGACCTCCGCTCGTGTGGTGATCAACAACCTCCACGCGGGCGGGGGTTCGGCGGTTCCGGGAGCGGATGCGGGTGCGGGTGCCGGCTGGGCGGGCCGGGTCAGGCGGGTTCGGGGGTGGTGCCGGAGAGGGCCCAGGCGAGGCCGGTGGCGGGGTCCTCGAGGGCGAGGTGGAGGTGGCGGAGGTCGTCGGCGGGTTCGGTCCAGGCGAGGCAGTGCAGGCGGGCGACCAGGGCTTCGGCGCGGGGGCGGGAGGGGGTGGCGGCGCCGTCCATCGCGGTGAGCAGCTGCCAGACGGCGAGCCTCCCCTGGGCGGTGCCGCGGTCGGGGCGGGCGGAGGCGAGGTGGACCAGGGCGGGGTAGAGGGCGGCGAACGGGAGCCGGCCGCCGGTGACCTCGGGGCCGCCGGCCAGTTGGGCGGCGGCGTCGGCGGCGCGGCCGCGGACGCAGACGGCGGTGGTCCAGTCGGCCAGTGCGGCGAGCGCGGCGGTGGCCGGGAGGCCGGTCAACCGGCTGCCGGGGTTGGGGAGTTCGAGGACGGCGAGCCCTTCGCGGGTGGGCGGGGCGAGGTGCAGGGCGCGCCGGGCGCCGCCGCCGGGCAGGTACTCGCGGACCCGGGTGTCGCGCTCCCAGCCGCCCTCCTCCCAGGGCTGCAGCCGGTACGGCACCCCGGTCGGGTCGAGGGCGTCGGCGCCGGGGTCCTCGCCGAGCAGGGCGCGGGTGTGGGCGGCGAGCCGGCGGATCGGGGGCGGCAGCGGGAGGGCGTCCAGGACGGCCCGGGGGTGGCGGGTGGCGAGCACTTCCCAGAGCGGTCCGGCGTCGTGGTCGGCGGCGGTCGCGGGGGCGCCGGGCCCGCCGTCCGGGTCGAACAGCCGGGCGGCGAGGGCGGCGGGCGCGCCGTACGCGAGCAGGTGGCCGAGCGGGCCGGAGAGCGGGTCGCCGAGGGCCCTGGCGAGCCGGAAGCGTTCCAGCAGTTCGTCCCACCGGCCCTGTTCGGCGAGCCGCCGCCCGGAGGGGCCCCACCCGTAGCGCTCCGGCCGCCCGGCCCCCGGCCCGTTCTCCACGATCATCCGGTCAATGTACGACCGTACCGGCGCGTTCCCCTGACACCCCGTCAGTGGCGGAGTGTCACGGAAGGCCGGGTCCGGCCGGCCGGTACGGCTGCGGGTCCATCAGCCCGTGCCGGTACGCGGCGGCCACCGCCTGCGAGCGGTCGCGCGCGCCGAGCTTGCCGAGGATCCGTTTGACGTGCGTCTTCACGGTGGACTCGGCGAGGTGCAGGAGCGCGGCGATCTCCTCGTTGGGGTGCCCGTCGGCGGCCAGCCGCAGCACCTCCCGCTCACGGGCGGTGAGCGCCGCCAGCGGGCCGCCGGCGTCCGGCGGCGGCTGCGGGGCGGGGGCGGCCAGCAGGTGGCCGAGCAGGTCCCGGGTGACGGCCGGGTCGAGGACGGCCTCGCCCGCGGCGACGGCGTGCACCGCGTCGATCAGCCGCTCCGGCGAGGCCCGCTTGAGCAGGAACCCGGCCGCCCCGGCCCGCAGCGCGCCCCACACGTACTCGTCGTGCCGGAAGGTGGTCAGCACCAGCACCCGCACGCCCGTCCCGGCCAGCCGCCGGGTCGCCTCGATGCCGTCGCAGCCGGGCATCCGGACGTCCATCAGGACCACGTCGGGCCGCAGGGCGCGGGCGAGTTCGACGGCCCGCAGCCCGTCCTCGGCCCGGGCGACCACCTCGATCCGGTCGGCGGTCCCCAGCACCACGGCGAGTCCGGCGCACAGCAGCGGGTCGTCGTCGGCGATCAGCACCCGGACCGGGCCGGCGGCCGGGGCGCTCACCGCCGCGGCCCGGCGGGGAGGGTGACCCGGACCAGGAAGCCGCCGTCCGGGCCCGGCCCGTGCTCGGCGCTGCCGTGCAGGCGGGCGGCGCGCTCGGCGATGCCGGTCAGGCCGCGGCCGGGGCTGTGGCCGGGCGGCGGGCCGGAGCCGTCGTCGGCGACCTCCACCACGGTGGCGCCGTCCTGCCGCACCACCCGGACGGCGGCGCGCCCGGCGCCGGAGTGCCGCAGCGCGTTGGTCAGCGCCTCCTGGACCACCCGGTAGGCGCAGCGGTCCTGTTCGGCGGGCAGCGGCGGGGTGTCGCGGTGCAGGTCGACGGCCAGCCCGGCCCGGCCCATCCGCTCTGCCAGGTAAGGGAGTTGGTCGAGGCCCGGCTCGACGGACGGTGCGCCGTCCGGGAGTTGGGGCGGGGCGCCGCGCAACAGGCCCAGCACGCGGTCGAGTTCGCCGAGCGCGTCGTTGCCGGTCCGCTCGACCTCCAGCAGCAGTTCGCGGCTGCGGTCGGGGGTGCGGTCGAGCAGCCGCCGGGCGGCGCCGGCCTGCACCAGCATCAGGTTCAGCGAGTGGCCGAGCAGGTCGTGCACCTCGCGGGCGATCCTGGTCCGCTCCTCGGCGAGCAACTCGGCCCGGGCCCGCCGCCGTTCGACCGCCTGCGCGGCCAGCCGGCGCGCTTCCGTCCAGCCGTACGTCCACACCGCCAGCCACAGCGCGAGGAGGCCCACCGGCATCACCACCTCGACGTCCTGCCCGGCGAAGTACCCCGCCACTCCCGCCACCACCAGCGGCGGCCCCCACCCGGCCCGGCCGCGGCCCCCGTACCGGCCCGCGGCGTACGCGCCCAGCAGGTTGGCGTACGGCGAGACCGGGCTCGGCGAGACCAGCTGCGCCTCGGCGGTCAGCGCCAGCGTCGCCACCAGGTAGGCGGCCATCGGGGCGCGGCGGCGCAGGGCCACCGGGAGGGCCAGCAGGACGGTCAGGGCCAGCGCGACCGGCATCCGGCCGCCGATCCGGGCCGCCGCCCCGAGCCGTTCGACCAGCATCGCCGCGCCCAGCACGACGGCGGGCGCGGCGTCCGCGAGCGGGGCCGGGAGCCGGTCCAGCCAGCGGGCGAGCACGGGGAGTCCGAGCCGGTCGGCGACGGTGAGCAGCATCGTGCGGTGTCCTCGGTGCTGGTGGGCGGGTACCGGGCCGAACCCCCGGCGGCCGGGCAGAACCTACCCGAACCCGGCCCGCCCCCGACCCCGGCGTCCACCGCTCTCGGGGACGGAGCAGGGTCGCTACCCCCGCTGGGGTACGCCGGCCGCCCCCGCCGGGGGGACGCCGCGGGCCGCGGCCGCTCCGTAGCGTCCCCGGCATGACACCCCACCGCCCCGCCCCGGCCGAACCGGCACCGGCCGCCCCGACCGAACTGCCCACGTCCGCCGGACCGTTCGACCCCGCCGAGATACCCCCGCCGACCGAACCGCCCGCGCCCGCCGGACGGCCGCGCGCCCTGCACCGGGCCGGCCGGACCGCCGTCGCCGTCCTCGCGCTGCTCGTCGCCGCCGTCTCCGCCCGCTACTTCACCCTCGACCCCGACACCTTCCTCGCCGACCAGCGCACCGTCTACCTCGCCCACCTCGCCCCGCTGCTGCTGCACATCGGCGGCGGCGTCACCGCGCTCGTCGCCGGCCTGCCCCAGTTCCTCCCCGGCCTGCGCGCCCGCCGCCCCGCCGTGCACCGCTGGACCGGCCGCCTCTACGTCCTGGCCGCCGCCGCGACCGGCCTCGGCGGCCTGCTGATCGCCCCGCACGGCCTCCACCCGCCCCTCGCCCCGCTCGGCTTCACCGCCCTCGCCCTGCTCACCCTCACCACCACCGCCCTCGGCCTGCACCACGCCCGCCACGGCCGCGTCCCCGCCCACCGCCGCTGGATGCTCCGCTCCTACGCCCTGATGTTCACCGCCGTCACCTTCCGCCTCTGGCTCCTCCTGCTCACCCCCACCCCCTCTCCCCCGCCACCGTCTACACCTCCGGCGCCTGGGCCTCCTGGCTCCTCAACCTGGCCGCCGCCGAACGCCTGCTGCGCCGCCGCCCCAGGGAAGTTGAACGCGTCCAGTTCAGCTGACGGGGTGTCTCTGCCCCCACGCGCGGGCCCGGAACGGGAGACTCCCGGTGGCAGGCGGACGCGACCGGCAGGGCGGGGTGGGGCTGTTCTTCTCCGGCGACCCCGACACCGGGCACGCCCGTGTGCTGACGCGCGCGGTGCCGGGGCCGTAGCCGCCCGCCCCGGTCAGGGCCGGTCGAGGGCGAGCATGGCCGCGGCGACCTCGGGGGCGGCCGGGGGCGGGAGGGCGGTCGCGGCGTCGTCCAGGACCAGGAGGCGGGCGCCGGGGATCTCGCGGGCCAGGGCCTCGCCGTTGCCGAGCGGGAAGAAGCGGTCGCGGCGGCCGTGGACGACCAGGGCGGGAAGGTCGAGCGCGGGGAGGCGTTCGCGCCAGCGGGGGGTGCAGTCGAGGCGGGCGAAGACCATGCCCAGCTGGTTGGCCAGGTGGACGGGGGCGGCCGCGCCGGCGGGGGTGCGGTCCCAGATCCGGGCGGCGGTGGCGCGGGCGGCGGCGGGGTCGTCGCCGCGGATCTCCGCGCCGTTTGCCGCGAACTCCGCGACCGCCGCGCGGTCGGTCCAGTCCGGCTGCGGACGGGCGAACAGCCGCTTCACGGTCGGGCCGTGGTGGTCGGGCAGGTCGCCGTCGACCGGGCCGGGGGCGACCGGGCGGGTGCCGACCAGGGTCAGCGCCGAGAACGCGCCGGGGTGCTCCAGCGCGGCCACCTGCGCGACCATCCCGCCGACCCCGACACCCGCCAGGTGCACCCGGCTCCCGCCGAGCGTCCCGGCCAGGGCGGCCGCGTCGGCAGCGAGGGTGCGCAGCGTGTAGGCGGGCGCCGCCGGATCGGCCGTCGCCGACTCCCCGCTGTCCCGCAGGTCGTAGCGCAGCACCCGGCGTCCGCCCGCCGCCAGGCGCTCGCACAGCGCGTCGGGCCAGGAGAGCATCGTCGGCGCCCCCACCAGCAGCACCGGCGGCGCGCCGCCGCCGCCGTCGCCGAACACCTCGACGCCGAGCCGCGTCCCGTTCACCTCGACGGTACTCATCGGGCCACCTCGGCGAAGTCGCGGGCCGGGCGGGACGCCCCGACGGCGCACCGGTCCCGGTTCGGGCTGTCAGTGATGATGCGGTTCATACCAGGTCGGACGGGGCCCGCCGCCGCAACTCATCGCCCGCGCGGCGAGGAGTTCCGACGGCGGGCCCCGCACCCAGCAGGTGACGACCGCCACCGGCACGCCCCTTCACGCCGGAAAGAACTACGCCCGCCGCCGCACCGCGAGGGCGGCCAGGGGCGGGGTCGCGGTCAGGAGCAGGCAGGTGGTGAGGGGGAGGTGGCCGAGGAGGGTGCCGGTGAGGGCGGTGGCGGTGGAACTTCCGGCGTTGAAGGAGGAGTTGACCCAGGCTCCGGCGCGGGTGCGCTCGGTGGGGGCGGCGAGTTCGTCGGTGAGGAGGTAGGCGGTGGTGAGGGTCGGGGCGACGGCGAGGCCGGCCAGGGCGGCGACGGCGGTCAGGGCCGGGAGGGCGGGGGCGAGGGCGGTGAGGGCGAGGGCGGCGGTGAGGGCCGCGGTCAGGACGGTGAGGCGGGTGGCGGCGGGGGCGCGCCAGTCGGCGGCGCCGAGGAGGAGCCCGCCGGTCGCACTGCCCGCGGCGAGGGCCGCCTCGACCCAGGCGACGTCGGCGGGGTTGCCGTGGCGTCCGGCGAAGACCACCGCGAGCAGCGAGAACGCGGCCAGGCCCGCCCCGGCGCCCGCGGCGGCGGCGAGCGGCTGGCGGGCCCGGCCGAGCAGGTGCCGGGTGCCGGTGCGGGCCCGCGGGGCGGCCGTCCCGGTGGCGGTCACCGGGCGGGCGACGGCGGCCAGGGCGAGCGTCCCGCCGAGGGCGAGGGCGGCGCTGAGCAGGATTCCGGCGGCCGGGCGGGCCGCGGCGGCGAGCAGGCCGGCCAGCAACGGGCCGGTGACGTACAGGAGTTCCTCGGCGACGGTGTCCAGGCTGTAGGCCCGGCGGCGCAGTTCGGGGTCGGCGGCCAGGACGCTCCACTGGGCCCGGGTGACCGGTCCGAGCGGCGGGGCGAGGGTGCCCGCGGCGGCGGCGAGGGCCAGCAGCACCGGGTAGGGGGTGCCGGGGCGCCAGGTGGCGGCGGCCAGGGCGAGCAGGACGGCCGCGTACCCGGCGGCCATCGGGGGCAGGGTGCGGCGCGGACCGTACCGGTCGACCAGTCCGGCGCGGGTCGGGAAGAGCAGCACGCTGACCGCCGAGAACAGGGCCGTCAGCCAGCCGGCCCGCGGGTAGGAGCCGGTGCCGGCGGCGGTGGCGAGCAGCAGGGAGAGCGGGAGGGTGCCGTAGGAGAGGCGGCCGAGCAGGGCGGCCGGGAGCAGCCGGGCGGCGCCGGGGGCGCGCAGCACGGCGAGGTAGGACGCGGACACGGTGGGGTGGTTCCTCAACGGGAGTGGCGCGCGCGGCGCGCCGGTGGACGGGGACGCCGGAGCGACCGCGGCGCCGGGTGCGGCGGGCGGTCGCGGTGCGGGGTCCTAGTCGCGGGTGGGGAACACGCCGGTCATGCTACTCAACTCGGAGCCGGGCGGGCGGGCAGACAGCGGGCGGCGGGCGGGTGCGGCGGGGTTGCTGGCATCCTTCCGCCATGAGCCCCGACACCGAGCACTGGCAGCGCTGGATCGAGCCGCTGCTGGCCTTCCTCGCCGCCGACCCGTCCGACCAGTCGGCGTGGGCCCGCGCGCACCGGGTGCGGACGGCCGCGGTCGCCGAGGAGGCCGGGTTCGGGTTCCGGCTCGCGGCGGGGATGGCGGACCGGGGGGCCTTCGAACCCGCGGCCCTGCGGGACATGGCGGAGATCGGACGGCGCTGCGACGAGGCGGCCCGCGGCGGCCCCGGCCACTGGGCGGACGCGCTGGCGGCCGATCCCGGCTGGGACGAGGTCCGGGTCCTGGCCCGTCGGGTCCTGGTCGGACGCCTCGGCACCTGGGACCGGCCGCTGCCGCGGCGGGTGCTCCCGCCGGAGGTGCACGGCTGAGGCCCGCCCGGGGCGGGCGGTGGGTGCGTCAGCTGCGGGCCTGGGCCAGGACCCGGGCCGCGTGCACCTTCCCGGCGTGTTCGACCAGGCTGATCAGGACGTCCTTGCCGGAGGCCCGGGCGCGGGCGTCGCAGGGCACCACGGGGGTGGCGGGGTCGAGGTCGAGGGCCCGGGAGACGTCCTCGGGGCGGAAGGCGCGGCTGCCCTCGAAGTGGTTGACGGCGACCACGAAGGGGATGCCGCGGTGCTCGAAGAAGTCGACGGCGGGGAAGCAGTCGGTGAGGCGGCGGGTGTCGGCGAGGACGACCGCGCCGAGGGCGCCCTGGGCGAGTTCGTCCCAGAGGAACCAGAACCGGTCCTGGCCGGGGGTGCCGAACAGGTAGACGGACAGGCCGTCGCGGATGGTGATCCGGCCGAAGTCCATGGCGACGGTGGTGGTGGTCTTGCGTTCCACCCCGCCGAGGTCGTCGACGTGGGTGCCGGCGGCGGTCAACTGCTCCTCGGTGCGCAGGGGTTTGATCTCGCTGACGGCCCCGACCAGGGTGGTCTTGCCGACGCCGAAGCCGCCGGCGACCAGGATCTTCAGGGCCAGGTCGGCGCTGTCAGAGGGCGCGGAGCCCATGGATGACCTCCTGGAGGATGTGTTCGTGCGGGAGCAGCGCCGGCGGGACGGGGCGGCTGACCCGGATGTGTTCGGCGTCGAGGAGGTCGCCGAGCAGGACCCGGACCACGCCGAGCGGCAGGTCGAGGTCGGCGGCGATCTCGGCGACGGACAGCGCGTTACCCCGGCAGATCTCCAGGATGGCGGTCTGCTCGGGGCCGACCGGCAGCACGGTCGGGTCGGGGACGTCGGTGACGACCAGCGCGATCAGGTCGAAGGGCTGTCCGGGGCGGGTGCGGCCCTTGGTGAGCGCGTAGGGGCGGACCATCGGCCCGGCGTCCTCGTCGTACCACTGGACGGGGCGGTCGGGCGGCGGCGGGTAGCCGAACGGGGTGCCGGGCAGGTACTCCCGGGGCGGGTAGGCCATCGGCCAACTCCCCTCCTTCTCCTGGGCTTTCGGGCCGGACGGTGGGCGCGCGGCCTCGGTCAGTAGCCGCGCGGGGCGGCGTGCAGGTGTTCGCCGACCCGGCGGACCAGGCGGGCCATCTCGTAGGCGACCAGGCCGAGATCGGCGTCGGGTTCGGCGAAGACGGCCAGGCAGGAGCCCTGTCCGGCGGCGGCGACGAACAGGTAGCCGCGTTCCAGTTCGACCATGGTCTGGCGGACCTCGCCCGCCTCGAAGTGGCGCCCGGCGCCCTTGGCCAGGCTGTGGAAGCCGGAGGCGACGGCGGCCAGGTGTTCGGCGTCCTCGCGGCCGAGGCCGGTGGAGTTGCCCATCGGCAGCCCGTCGGCGGAGAGCATGACGGCGAACCTGACCCGGGCCGTCCGGGTGGTCAACTCGTCGAGGAGCCAGTTGAGTTCGCCGCTCTGGCGGGTGGTGCCGATCATCGGTAGCGCTCTCCTCTGTCGAAGTCGCCGCGGTCGGTGGCGGGGTGGTCGGTGGCGGGGCGGTCGAAGTCGCCGACGCCGGCGGCGGGGTGGTCGGTGGCCGGGTGGGCGTGGCCGCGCTGCCAGCCGCGCTGGAAGGCGGTCATCGCGGTGCGGGCCTGTTCGGGGTCGCGGTCGGCGGGTCCGGCGGGGCGCAGCCCGGGGCGGGGCGGCTGCGGGGTGTCGCGCGGCTGCGGGGCGAGGCTGGCCTGCCGCACCCGGCGCGGGAGTTCGTCGTCCTGCCCGGCGGGGACGGCCAGCGAGGGCAGCGCCTGCACGGGCGGGTGCGGCTGCACCGCGGCGGCGGGCGGGCGCGGCGGCGGGGCGAGCGGGGCCCGGGCCGGGGCCGGGGTGCGGCGAGCGCCTGGGACGGCGGCCGCACCGTCGGCGGGAGTTCCGGCACGGTGGCCGGCTCCCGTTCGTCCGGCCGGGGTTCGGCCTCGCGCAGGTCGAGCAGGTCGAGCGGCAGCAGCACGATCGCGGTGGTGCCGCCGTACGCGGAGGGGCGCAGCGAGACCTTGACGCCGTGCCGTTTGGCGAGCCGGCTGACCACGAACAGGCCGAGCCGGTCGCTGTCGAAGAGGTCGACCTGGTCGCTGGCGTCGATCCGCCGGTTGGCGTCGGAGAGCGCTTCGGGGCCCATGCCGAGGCCGCGGTCCTCGATCTCCAGGGCGTAGCCGTTGCCGACCTGCTCGCCGCGGATCTGGACCTTGGTGTGCGGGGGCGAGAACCCGGTGGCGTTCTCGACGAGTTCGGCGACCAGGTGGGTGAGGTCGGCGACGGCGGGGCCGGTGACGGCGGCGTACGGGAGGCGGTGGACGTCGACCCGGGCGTACTCCTCGACCTCGGCGACGGCGGCCCGGACCACGTCGGTGAGCGGGACGGGCTTGCGCCAGGCGCGGCCGGGGGCGGCGCCGGAGAGGATGATCAGGCCCTCGGCGTGGCGGCGCATCCGGGTGGTGAGGTGGTCGAGCTTGAACAGGTCGTCGAGTTCGGCCGGGTCCTCGGTGCGGCGCTCCATGGCGTCCAGCAGGGTGAGTTGGCGGTGCACCAGGACCTGGCTGCGGCGGGCCAGGTTGACGAAGACGCCGGAGACGCCGGAGAGCACCTCGGCGCGTTCGACGGCGGCGGTGACGGCGGCCCGCTGGACGCTGTCGAGGGCGTGGTGGACCTGGCCGATCTCGTCGCCGCCGTGCTCGCGCGGCGGCACCTCGGCGTCCACGTCGACCTCCTCGCCGGACCTCAACCGCCGCATGGTGTCCGGGAGTTTGCGGCCGGCCAGTTCGAGGGCGGAGTTGCGCAGGGCGTGCAGTTCGGCGACCAGGCCGCGGCCGATCCGGACCGAGACCAGCAGCGAGCCGAGGACGGCGAACAGGCCGAGCAGCACGGTGGCGCCGGAGGTGGTGAACAGGCCCAGCGCGTACGGGTCGGACCGTTCGGCGGCGGTGGTGCCGGCCTGCCGTTCGAGGTCGGCCAGGGCGTGCGCGGTGGCGTCGGCGGCGGCGGCCCAGCGGGTGCCGGGGATGGCGGCGAGCGCGCCGCGCGGGTCGGCGGCGTCCAGCAGCGTCTCCTCGTAGCGGCGCAGTTCCTGGTACTCCGGCCCGCCGGTGACGGCGGCCAGCGCGGTGCGGTCGGCGGGGCGCAGGTCGGGGGCGGCGGTCTGCTCGAACTGGGCGCGGGCGTAGCCGGCCCCGACGATCTGCCGGTACTGGGCCTCGGTGAGCTGTCCGCTGCGCTGGGCGGCGCGCACCAGGGCGTCCTCGCGGGCGAGTTGCTCCCGGGAGCGGGCGAACTCGAGCAGCACCCGGGCGTCGGCGGCGACCCGGTGGTCCTGCAGCGCGGTGAGCGAGCCGGTGGCGGCGAGGGCCTCGTCGACGGCGGCGGTGTAGACGGTGTAGGCGTCGCTCCACGGGACGCTGCGGTCGAGCAGCCGGGTGCGCAGCGCGGGGAGGGCGGCGACGGCGCGGCCGAGGGTGTCGAGGCGGCCGGCCGCCTCGGGGCCGAGCCCCTCGGCGTCGGCGCGGTTGTAGCCGGGGGCCAGGGTGAGCGGGGCGGCGGCCCGGTCGGTGTCCTGGGCGGTGCTGCGCAGCGCGGCCTCCTGGTCGGGGCCGGGGGCGGCCAGGAGCTGTCCGGCGGCGGCCCGTTCGGCCTGCAGGGCGGCGACGGTGCGGTCCAGCGGGGTGCGCAGGGTGGTGTCGACGTTCTTGATCCGCAGCAGGTCCCAGACGTCGCCCGCGGTGGTGACGGTGGCGAACGCCCACAGCGCCATCACGGAGACCACCGGGACCATCAGCACGGCGACGATCCGGGCCCGGACGGTGCGCGGCCGCAGGCCGGGCCGGGCGGGCGCCGGGGCGGTGAGCGGGGTCTCGTCGGCGGGCGGCCCGGCGTGGGCGCCGCGCCGGGGCGCGCCGGGCCGGGTGCGGGCGGGGCCGCGCGGGGTGCTGGGGGCGGGCGGTCCGCTGCGGGAGGTGCCTCGGCTTGCGCGCATGGGTGTGGGGCGGCCTTTCACGGGGTCGTCGGGGCGGGCGGGCGGCGGGGCTCAGGCGGCGCGGCCGAGGTCCTCGACGGCGAGTTCGCCGGCCTCGCGGTAGGCGGCGCGTTCCTGCGCGGTCGGGGAGAGCGCGACGAAGGCGGAGGTGAGGAAGAGGAAGGAGCCGAGCCCGACGGCGAGCGGGAAGACGAACTGCATCGGGGTGGCGCCGCCGAGCCCGGTGCGGGCGGGCTCCATGTGGATGTGCACGGCGGCCATGCCGGTGTAGTGCATGCAGCTGACGGCGACGCCCATGACGAGCGCGGCGGCGGCCGCCGCGTACACGTTGCGGATGGTGACGGCGGCCCACAGCGCGGCGGTGGCGGCGCCGACGGCGATCAGCACGGACAGCGCCACCGTGCCGGCCTGGTAGCGCAGTTCGCCGTGGATCCGGACGGCGGACATCCCCAGGTAGTGCATGGCGGCGACGCCGACGCCGGTGGTGAGGCCGCCGAGCAGCAGGCTGCGGCCGCGGTGGCGGCCGTAGCCGACCACGAACACGCCGAGGCCGACCACGGCGATCGCCACCAGCAGGCTGAGGATGGTCAGCGGGACGTCGTAGCGCAGGTCGGTGCCGTCGACGCTGAAGCCGAACATGGCGACGAAGTGCATCGTCCAGATCCCGGAGCCGATCGCGGCGGCCGCGGTGAGCAGCCAGTTGCGGCGGGAGGCGCCGGTGGCGGACAGCGCGCGCAGGGTGCAGCGCAGGCCGAGGGCGGCGCCGACGCAGGCCATCGCGTAGGAGAGCAGCGGCGTCAGCCAGCCGAAACTGAAATGGTCCATCGATCCCATCGGGTGCCTCCTGCGAGGGGTGCGGGTGCCGCTCGCCGAGCTCTTGCGGTCCAGGAATCGTGGACGCTACCCAGAGTTGATGAATGGTCACCGGAAGATGTGAAAAGCACCACGCGTGGTGGGGGTTGTGTGCTCGAATGGTCCGGCGGCGTATGCCTCCCACCGCCCTCCCGCGCTCCGCGCGCCCCGGTGCGCGCCCTTGCATCACGCCCTCGCCGCCGCCCTCCGGGGCCTCCCGGCGCGCGCCGGATCGAACGCGCGCGCGGAACCGGTGTGCGGGTTGTCCTTCGGAGCCGCTACTCTCCGGCGAACCGTCGCGCGGCGCAGCGGAGTTCCGCTGCCGCCCGGAGCCGACGGTTCCCCCTTTCCGCTTCCCCGCGCGCCGTCCGCGCGCCCTGCCGGAGGAACTCCGTGTCCGTACCCGTTCCGCCCCCGTCCGCCGCCCCGTCCGCGCCGCCCGCGGGCGCCGAGCCCGGCCCGGGGGAGCGCCCGCCGGGCCCGGCTTCCACCCGGGCCCGTTCTGCCGCTTCTGCGGTTCGATGCCCGCCGTGGAGGCCACGGTCCGCGGCCACCAGGGATTCCTGGTGATGATGAGGTTCCTGCGCCTGCCCGGCCCGTTCTGCCGGGACTGCGGGACGGCGACCGTCCGGCGGATGACCGCGAACAGCCTGTGGCAGGGCTGGTGGGGCGTCGCGTCCATGGTGATCAACCCGGTCACCATGCTGATGAACCTGGTCACCTGGCTCAAGCTCCGGAAGCTCCCGGCCCCCGTCCCGGGCGCCCCGGGCACGCCCATGCCCACCGGCCGTCCGCTGTACCTGCGGCCGCAGGTCCTCGGCCTGCTGGTGCCGCTGGCGGTCGTCGGCGCGATCGTCTACGGCGTCCAGCAGGACCCGGAGTACGCCGCCGTCGGCGACTGCGTCCACAACAGCGGGACCACCTCCTCCCCGGACGTCTCGGTCGTCGACTGCGGCAGTTCCGACGCCGACTTCCGGGTGGTGGGCCGGTTCTCCACCTCCACCACCAGCGCCTGCAAGGCGGTCCCCGAGGCCGAGGTCGGCTACTGGGTGGAGAAGGGCAGCACCTCGTACACCCTGTGCCTGGCCCGCCTCACCCACTGACGCCCCCCGGACTACTGGCCGCGCGGGGTCAGGGAGACCCGGACCGGGCCGTGCAGTTCCAGGGTGATGCCCTGGCCGAGCGGGACGTCGCGGTCGACGGCGGCGACCTCGAAGTCGCGCAGCAGGACGGCCAGCGAGAGGACCGACTCCAGCATCGAGAAGTGCTGGCCGATGCAGGCCCGCGGGCCGCCGCCGAACGGGAACCAGGCGTAGCGGTGCCGGGCGGCCTCGCGTTCGGGGGTGAAGCGGTCGGGGTCGAAGCGCTCCGGGTCCTCCCAGTGCGCGGGGTGGCGGTGCGTCACGTAGGGGGCGACCAGCACGTCCGCGCCGGCCGGGATCTCGACGCCGCCCACCGTGGTGGCCGCGACGGCCCGCCGGCCGATCGAGGGGGCGGCCGGGAAGAGCCGCATGGTCTCCTTCAGCACCCGGGTCAGGTACGGGAGTCCGGCGTAGTCGGCGGCGGTGGGGCGGCGGCCGTCCGCGAGCAGGCCGGCGGCCTCGCGGTGGGCCAGGGCCTGCTGCTCGGGGTGCTTGCCGAGCAGGTGCAGGGCGAAGGTGAGCGAGGTGGCGGTGGTCTCGTGGCCGGCCAGCAGGAAGATCAGCACCTGTTCGCGCAGTTCGGTGGCGTCCAGCCGTTCGCCGTCCTCGCCGCGGGCGGCGGCGAGCAGCCCGAGCAGGTCGTCCGCCCCGCCGTCCCCGTCCCCGTCGCCGCTGCGGCCCTCGGTGGCGCGGCGGGCGATGATGCCGTCGCACACCTCGTACAGCGCGCGTTCGGCGGCGAGCGCCTTGCGGTGTCCGGGCAGCGGCCACTCGCGGGGCAGCCGCAGCGGGGAGAAGCCGCGGTCGCGGACGAAGCCGTTCAGGACCGGGAAGGCGTGGTGGACGGTCTCGACCGCCTCCTCGACGTCCTGGCCGAACAGGATCCGGGCGACGGTGCGCAGCGCGAAGCGGTTCATCTCCTCGCCGAGGTCGACGGTGCAACCGGGTTCGGCGGCCCAGCGGGCGGCCAGCGCGGCGGTCTCGGTGCCGATCGCGTCGGCGTACTGGTCGACCCGGCGGCGGGTGAACAGCGGCTGGACCAGGCGGCGCTGGCGCAGGTAGTCGGCGTCCTGGGCGGTGAGCAGGCCGTTGCCGAAGCTCTCCCGGATCTCGCCGTAGAAGACGTTGTCCTTGCGGAAGTTGGCGGCCTCGGTGGCCAGCACCTGCTGGGCGCCCTCGGGGGAGAAGACCATCCAGAGCTCGGCCCGCAACCCGGGCGGCCCGGCCTGCACCCGGACCACGTCGCCGTGGTCGCGGTGGGCGGCGAGGTAGGTGCCGAGCGCGTCGCGCCTGAGGTCGAGCAGCGAGCCGATCAGCGGCAGCCCGGGCGGGCCGGGCACGCGGGTGGCGGTCATGGGATCCCCTCCGTCGGCGGGCGAACCCCCGTTCGGCGGCGGTTCGCTGAAACCGCGTCAGTATCCCCCGGCCCGGCGGACCGACGCGAGGGCGCACGCCCCCGGGCCAGGTCCGCCCCCGCCGGGGCCTTGAGGCATTGCACATGCAACCCTTAAGTTCGTCTTAAGGTCGCTTGTGCGATGAGACAGCAGCATTGGACCCCGCAGCTGCGGCACTATGATCACCTGATCGCACCCCACCCTCGCCCGCCACGAACCGCCACCGCCCACCACGACCAGGGGAAACCATCCATGCGCAGCGTCAGACGACTCCTCGCCGCCTCCGCCGTCCTCGCCCTCGCGGCCGGCCTGACGGCGTGCAGCAGCTCCGGCAGCGGCTCCGCCTCGAACAGCTCCGCGCCCGTCCGCCCCGAGGTCAAGGGCAGCGTGACGGTGTTCGCGGCGGCCTCGCTGAAGGAGTCCTTCACCGAGCTGGGCAAGCGCTTCGAGGCGGCCTACCCGGGCACCACCGTGACCTTCAACTTCGGCGGCTCCTCCGCGCTGGCCCAGAGCATCGTCTCCGGCGCCCCGGTGGACGTGTTCGCCGCGGCCAGCCCGGCCACCATGAAGACCGTCACCGACGCCAAGCTGACCGGCGGCGACCCGGCGGTGTTCGTCCGCAACACCCTGGAGATCGCGGTCGCCAAGGGCAACCCGAAGAAGATCACCGGCCTGAAGGACCTCACCGGCGTCAAGACCGCGCTGTGCGCCAAGGAGGTGCCGTGCGGCGCCGCCGCCGTCACCGCGCTGAACGCGGCCGGCGTGCAGCTCACCCCCGCCACCTACGAGCAGGACGTCAAGGGCGCCCTGACCAAGGTCGAACTGGGCGAGGTCGACGCGTCGCTGGTGTACCGGACCGACGTCAAGGCCGACTCTGCCAAGATCGAGGGCGTGAACTTCCCCGAGGCCGAGAAGGCCGTCAACGACTACCCGATCGCCGCCCTGGCCAAGGCGCCCAACAGCAACGGCGCGGCCGCGTTCCTCGGCTACGTCGGCTCCGCGGACGCCCGCCGGGTGCTCACCGAGGCCGGCTTCCAGACGCCGTGACCCGGGCGAGCACCCCCCGCACCACTCCCGCACCACACCCCCGGGGCCGGCGGCGGCCCCGGGGGTCCGGGCGGGTCCCCGCCGCGCTGCTGCTGCCCGCGCTGCTCGGCCTGGCCTTCCTGGTGCTGCCGCTGCTCGGCCTGCTGGTGCGGGCCCCGTGGAGTGCGCTGCCCGACCTGCTGACCGGCACCGAGGTGTGGCAGGCGCTCCGGCTCTCGCTGCTCTCGGCCACCCTGGCCACCGGCGTCGCCCTGGTGCTGGGCGTGCCGCTGGCCTGGCTGCTGGCCCGCACCGAGTTCCCCGGACGGCGCCTGGTGCGCGCCCTGGTGACGCTGCCGCTGGTGCTGCCCCCGGTGGTCGGCGGCGTGGCGCTGCTGCTGGTGCTCGGCCGCAACGGCATCCTGGGCCGATGGCTGGACGCCTGGACCGGCATCACCCTGCCGTTCACCACCACCGGGGTGGTGATCGCCGAGGCGTTCGTCGCCATGCCGTTCCTGGTGATCAGCGTGGAGGGCGCGCTGCGCGCCGCCGACCCGCGCTACGAGGAGGCCGCGGCCACCCTGGGCGCCTCCCGGCTGACCGCGTTCCGCCGGGTCACCCTGCCGCTGGTCGCCCCGGGCATCGGGGCGGGCGCGGTGCTGGCCTGGGCCCGGGCGCTGGGCGAGTTCGGCGCGACCATCACCTTCGCCGGGAACTTCCCCGGCCGGACCCAGACCATGCCGCTGGCCGTCTACCTGGCCATGGAGTCCGACCCGGAGGCGGCGATCGCGCTCAGCCTGATCCTGCTCACCGTGTCCATCGCGGTCCTCGCCGGACTGCGCGACCGCTGGATGTCCACCCCGTGACGAACCCCGCTGCGCAGCAGCCCGCCACCCCCGCCCTGGACGCCGAACTCCGCGTCTCCCGCGGCACGTTCGCCCTGGACGTGCCGTTGGCCGCCGAGCCCGGCGAGGTGCTCGCCCTGCTCGGCCCGAACGGCGCCGGCAAGTCGACGGCGCTGCGCGCGCTGGCCGGACTGCTGCCGCTCACCGACGGGCACCTGCGCCTGGACGGCACCGCGCTGGACTGCCCCGCGGACGGCGTGTTCCGGCCCGCCGAGCAGCGGCCGATCGGCGTGGTCTTCCAGGACTACCTGCTCTTCCCGCACCTGTCCGCGCTCGACAACGTCGCCTTCGGCCTGCGCGCCCGCGGCCTGCGCCGGGCCGCCGCCCGGGCCGGGGCCCTGCCCTGGCTGGAGCGGATGGGCCTGGCCGAGCACGCCGGGCACCGCCCCGCGAAGCTCTCCGGCGGCCAGGCCCAGCGCGTCGCCCTGGCCCGCGCCCTGGCCGTCCGGCCCCGGCTGCTGCTGCTGGACGAGCCGCTGGCCGCACTGGACGCCCGCACCCGGCTCGACGTGCGGGCCGAACTCCGGCGCCACCTCGCCGAGTTCGAGGCCGTCGCGGTGCTGGTCACGCACGACCCGCTGGACGCCATGGTGCTCGCCGACCGCCTCGTCGTCATCGAGTCCGGCCGGGTGGTGCAGACCGGCCGCCCGGCCGAGGTCGCCCGCCACCCGCGCACCGACTACATCGCCCGGCTGGTCGGCCTCAACCTCTACCAGGGCACCGCCGACGGCCGCCGGGTCACCCTCCCCGAGGGCCCGGTGCTGGCCACCGACGAGGACCTGACCGGCCCCGCGTTCGTCGCCTTCCCGCCCGACGCGGTCACCCTGCACCGCCACCGCCCCGAGACCAGCGCCCGCAACCTCTTCCCCTGCACCGTCGCCGGCCTCGACCTGCACGGCGACCGCTTCCGCGTCGACCTCACCGGCCCCCTCCCGCTCGCCGCCGACCTCACCCCCACCGCCGCCGCCGACCTCGACCTCACCCCCGGCACCCGCGTCTGGGCCGCCGTCAAGGCCACCCAGACCCACGCCTACCCGGCCTGAGACGGCCGGCCGGCGGCCGACAGCCGGGCCGCGGTTAATTCGCTGGTGCGCGCAGATGCATCGGCCCTAGGGTGGCGGTCGCGGGCGGCTCCGCGGCGTGCTTCCTTCTCCCTTTTCCGAAAAGAACCAGCGCGCCCCCTCTCCGCCCGCTTCTTCGTCTTCCGCCTCCCCCTGGGGGTTCCTTCCGCATGCCCCGAGCCCTCCCGGTGACGTTCGACGTCCGCGTCGACCTCGACCTCGGCTCCTTCCTGCTCCGCCGCCGCACCGCCGTCGCGGTCGACCCGGCCGACCTGCTGCCCGCCGCCGACCCGTGGAGCCTGCGCGGGCTGACCGCGCTGGACGCCGACCTGGCGAACCGCGGCTACCTGCCGACCGTCGAACTGCGCGCCGCGCTGGCCCGGTTGGCGCCGCTGCGGCTGGCCGAGCTGGGCGGTGCGCTGCTCGCCCGGATCGACCACCTGCTGGGCACCGACCGCGAGCACACCCCGCTGTTCCGCCGCTTCCCGGACGCGGTGCCGGAGGTCGCGCAGCTGCACCACAGCCGCCGGATGCGGGCGTTCCTGCGCAGCCAGCCGCACCAGCCGTGCGCCCGCTGCGGGCGGCGCGGCGCCGAGGTCGGCATCGGGCTGCTCGCCCCGTGCGCGCACCTGCTCTGCCCGGACTGCCTGGACGCGCAGGACGGCCCGCCGCACTGCCCGTCCTGCGGGACGGCGCTGGCCGTCCACCCGTTCCTGTTCGGCGGCAAGCGCAAGACGGTGCGCGAGCAGGCCCCGCCGCGCAAGGGGGACAAGGAGCCGCGGGAGCCGCGCGGCTCGGTGCTGCGCCCGCTGCGGCTGCTGAACGAGGACGAGACCACGGCCGCGCTGGCCGAGTTGACGGGCCTGCTGACCCGCCGGACGGCGCTGAACCCGCAGGACCGCGACGACCTGGCCACCCTGCTGGCGCACGCCCCGGCGGACCTGGCGGCGCTGCTGCCCGCCGAGATCCCGGTCCGCGAGACCAAGGCGCTGGCGCTGGCCGAACTGCTGCGCCGCGAGGGCGCATCGGCGCTGCCGGTGCTGGCCGAGCGGCTCACCACCGCCACCGACGTGCTGCGCCTGCTGTGGGCGCACTCCGGCGCCGAACCGGACCTGCTGCCGGCCACCGCCCGCCGGCTGCGGCTGCGCAACCTGCCCCGGCCGCTGCGCCGCGGCCTGCTGGGCGTGCTGGACGCGCTGCCCGCCGCCTCGCTGGCCGAGGACCTCCGCCGCCACCGCGAACCCTGGCTGCGGGTCGGCGAGTTGCTGCACCCCTTCGAGCACGCCCGTCAATTCCCCTCTGCCGCGGCGGCGTTCGCGCTGCTGCGCGGCACCGACCTGGACGCCGCCACCGCTGCCCCCGGCCTCGCCGAGCCGCCCGCACCGCTGCGGGTGGAGCGGGTGCGCGGCCGCCGCCGGCTGGCGCACACCGGTTTCGCCGCCCGGGTGGAGTCCCTGCTCGCGGTCGGCGACGCCCCGGCGCGCTGGCCGAACTCGCGCACCGGCCGGGCGAGTTGGTGCGCCGCCTGCACCACCTGCTGCGGGTGCACGAGATCATGGAGCCCGGCGCGCCGCCGCCCGCCGCACTGTCGGCGGCGCTGGCCCGGGCGCTGCCCGCGGTCGGCCCGGGCCCGCTGCTCGGCGCGTACGGCCGGCTGCGCGGGCCGCGCACCGCGGGCGAGCGGCGGCTCTACTTCCCGCGCGGGCTGGTCTCGCTGGCGTACGGCCGGGAGGACCACGGCACCGTCGTCCCGGCCCGCTCCAGCGCCCCGGTGGTCGCCGCGATCGAGGCGGAGCTGCTCCGGCGGTCCGCCGCGACGCTGCCCGAGCCGCCCGAAGTCGCTTTGCTGGACGAGGCGTTGACGGGCCTGGCGGTGCCGTTCGCGGAGCGTTCGGCGTCCCGCGCGCTGGTGTCGGTGCCGCGCGGCAGCACGCTGCCGCTGCCGCCGGGCGACCGGCTGCGGCTGTTCCTGCACTGGGTGCAGCCGGACCAGCAGCGCGTCGACCTGGACCTGTCGGTGGCCCTGTACGACGCCGGCTGGAACTCCCGGGGCCGGTGCGACTACACGCAGTTGACGTTCGGTCGGCGCGCCGCCGTGCACTCCGGCGACTACGTCTCGGCGCCGCCGCCGAAGGGCGCCAGCGAGTTCGTCGACCTGGACTTCGCCGCGCTGGAGGCCGCCGGGGCGCGCTACGCGGTGATGGTCGTGTTCAGCTACAACGACGTGCCCTTCGACCGCCTCCCGGAGGCGTTCACCGGCTTCGCCGGGCTGGACGACGCCCGCCCGGGCGGCAGCCCGCTGTCGGCCCGGGCCGTCCGCCAGCGGATGGACCTGACGGGGGACGCCAAGGTGTCCGTCCCGCTGATCGTCGACCTGGCGGAGCGCCGCTTCACCTGGACCGACCTCAACACCACGGCCACCAGCGGCTACCACAGCGTCGCCCGGCACGGCGACACGATCGCCGCGCTGTGCGGCGACGTGCTCGACCACTTCGCCCCGGACCGGCGCGCCACCCTGTGGGACGTGGCCTGCGCCCGGGCCGCGCACGCCACCGGCGAGGTGCTGGTCCGCGGCCTGGACGGCGCCGTCCGGCGGTGGCGGCGCGAACCGGCCGAGCCGGTGGGCGGGTTCGCCGAGCGGCTGCGCCTGCGGCACGCCCCGGACGGCCCGCCGGTCACCGTCCCGCTGCCCGAACTGCTGGCCGGGCGGCGGGCGTTCCTCGCCCTGCTGGACGCCGACCTGCCGGTGCCCCCGGCCTCCACGGCGAGCTGTACCGCCTGCACCCGGGCCCGCTGGACGCCGCCCCGGACGCCCTGCGCCGCCTCGCCGCGGGCGACCTGGTCGCCACCCTCGCCCCGGCCCCGTGAGCCGGGGCGCGCGCTCGCGTACAGTGGCGGGCATGCATCGCGGCGTCCTGCCCCCTCCCGCTCGCTGAGCGGGCGGCCGGCCACTTCCTGAGCCCGCCCGGGCCCGTCCCCTCCGTGGACGTCCGCCCCGGGCCGGTCGGTGCTGCCCGCTTCCGTGGCCCACCGACCATGACGGCTTTCCGGGAGTCCACCCGTGTCCTCGTTGCATTCCTCCGCCCTGCCCGCGCGGCGGGGCCTGCTGTACGTCGCCCTCGCCGCCACCGCCTGGGGCACCGCCGGGGCGGCGGCCGCGCTGCTGTTCCGGCACAGCGGCCTGGGCCCGCTCGCGCTGACGTTCTGGCGCTCGGTCGGCGGCGCGGCCGTGCTGCTGGCGCTGCGCCCGTTCACCCGCCGGGCGGGGCGCCCCGCCGCGCGCCCGGCCGCGGGCCGGATCCTGCTCAACGGCCTGGGGCTGACGCTGTTCCAGAGCGCGTACTTCCTGGCCGTCCGGCACACCGGGCTGGCCGTGGCCACCGTGGTCACCCTCGGGTCGGCGCCGGTGCTGGTGGCGCTCGGCGGGCGGCTGCTGATGGGCGAACGGCTGGGCCGGGCCGGTCTGGCCGCCGTCGCCGGGGCGCTGCTCGGCCTGGGCGTGCTGGTGCTGGGCGGCTCCGGCGACGGCGGCCCCGGCGGCAGCGGCGGTGCCGAACCGGCGGGCCTGGCCTGGGCGTTGGCCTCGGCGGCGGGCTACGCGGCGATCACCGTCGCCACCCGGCACCGGGCCGCGCGCACCGGCGCCGCGGACGACCCGGCGGCCACCACCCTGTGGTCGTTCGCGGTCTGCGCGGTCTGCCTGTTCCCGTTCGCCCTGGCCGAGGGCCCGCTCCCGGCCGCCGGTTCGCTGCCCTCGACGCTGCTGCTGCTCGGCTACCTCGCCACCGTGCCGACCGCCCTCGCGTACGCCCTGTACTTCGCGGGCGCGGCGGTCATCCGGGCCGCGACGGCCTCCGTGGTCGCCCTGATCGAACCGCTCAGCGCCACCGTGTTCGCCGCCGCCGTCCTGGACGAACCGCTCACCCCCGCCGCCCTGCTCGGCACCGCGGTCCTGCTGCTCTCGGTGACGGCCCTGGCCCGGACCGAACTGCGCGCGCACTGACCGCCGGCCCGGCCGCGCGGCACCCGGGACGGGGGAGGTCGGCGGCCGGGTCGCCGCCCGGCCGGAGTCAGTTCTCGCCGGCCGGCTTCCACAGGTGCACGGACGTCCGGTCCTCGGAGACCGTGTACCACGCGCCGTCCCCCGCGGAGCGGACGGGACCGGAGACGGGGAAGGGGTAGGAGACCTCGCCGCGGAGGGCCGTTCCCCGTGCGTCGACCAGCCAGTGGCGGGCGGCGCCGTACCGGGCGGCGCACTCGGAGGTCCCGGCGACGATGGTGTCCTGGTCCACGAAGGCCGCGTCGCAGTCCCAGTACACCCTGCCCTCCCCGGTGCTTCGCGGGTGCGGCGGCACCGCGTCCCGGGCGTCCAGCTCCCGGAGGAGCGAGCCGTCCTCCGCCCGGTGCAGGGAGAGCGACCACTGCCCGACGTCGACGGTCAGGAGGTGCCCGCCGGACGGGCTCACCGCGAGGAGGACCAGTTCGGTCCCGATCTGCACGGCGGTCAACCGCTGCCCGTCCCAGCGCCCCCACAGCGCGGGCGAGCCTTCTTCGCCCTCGCCGACGCTCAGTCCCATCCGCGTCGGGTCGGGATGCGGCGTGTGCTCGGAGCCGGAGGCCGCGGTCATGGTGTCCACCCGCCCCAGGACCCTTCCGTCCGCGGCGTCCAGGACCGCCCACAGTTCCTGGTCGCCCTCCGCGCCCGCGTCGCCGCCCAGCGGGGCGCGGACGTGGGCCCAGACGAGCCCGCCGTCCGCACCGACGGCGACCGAGCCGCTGTCGGCGTAGCGGTGGTCCTCGTCGAGCGCGTACTCGTCGAAGGACGAGTGCGCGAGGGAGCAGCCGCCGTACCAGCAGCCGTGCCGCACCTCCCAGCGCGTCGCACCGCTCGCCTCCACCGAACGCACCGCGTGCACACCGGCGAACACCGCGGCGTCCCGCCCCGGCGACACCGCCACCGTGCCGAAACGGCGCGGCCAGGGCGCCGGGAAGCGGACCTCGGAGGCCCGACCGGCCAGGCACGCGTCCAGGTCGAGGGCCACCACCTCGGTGTCACCACGCTGCACGAGCAGCCTGCGGCCGGGCCAGTGCAGGACCCGCGGGGCCTCCGAGGACGCCGGATCCAGCGGAGCGGCAATGGTGGTGACGAGACGAGCAGCGACGACCACAGTTCTTCCCACCACCCTTCCGACCACGGACGACGAACGATGCGGGAGCCTGACGCCCCGTCCCGCGGGGGAACGACGACGTCACCGGGCGGACCGGCAGCACGCTTTCGAGCTCAGTGGCGGGTGCCGACCTCGGCGACGACGGTGCAGCTGCCGGGGGCGATCTCGGTGAAGCCGGCGTCGCGGACCACCGGGAGGCGGCCGTCGGTGAGGGCGGGCCAGGCGGCGGCGGGGGCGGTGCGGACGGCGAGGGGGAAGCCGTCGGCGGCCCACTCGGCGCGCTGGTCGTCGTCCAGTTCCCACCAGGCGAGCTGGGCGGCGTGGCCGGTCTGGGCCATGGTCTTGCCGGCGCTCATCTCGAGGTCGGGGTTGAGCCAGAGCACGGGGCGGCCCTCGGGTGCGGGGCCGGGCGGTTCGGGGTCGTCGAGGTCGGTGCCGGAGACCTGGAGCTTGGCGAGTTCCTTGGGCCAGCCGTCCAGCGGGATCGGCGGGAAGACCCGCACCTCGGCGCCGTGCTCGCCGGTGACGGTGATGCCGGGCAGTTCGCCCGCCCTGCGCCACTCGCCGCCGCGGGCGCGCCGGACCACCTTGCGGATCCGGGCGTCCTCCCAGGCGGCGACCCGCTCGGCCCACTCGCCGTCCGGCTCGGTGACCCGGGGGTCGGCGAGCAGGGTGAGGACGGCGCGCGCCGAGGTCTCCAGCGCGTCGGTGCGGGCGGGCGGGTCGGTCCGCTCCAGCCGGACCACCAGCGGCAGGACGTACTGCGGGCGGGTGTCGCGGTCCTCGGCGTGCCCGCCCACGGCGGGGGCGGCGGGCTGCTGAGGGGGGAGGTCGAAGGGTGAGCTCACCCCCTCAGCATGCCAGTTCAGCGGCGGTAACCGCGGCCGGGGTCGCGTTCCTCGGCGTCCTCGTAGCCGAGGAACCAGCCCTCGGGGTGGGTGGCGGCGAGGAGTTGGTCGATCCGCTGGCCCGCGTCGAGGTCGCCGTCCTCCTCGTCCGGGCCGTAGACGCCGAACAGTTCGTCCGCGCAGCCGTCCCAGTCGTAGTCGTACAGGTCGGCGGGCAGGTCGCCCATCATGTCGGCGACCGACTCGGGCTGGGCACCGAGCAGGGCGCGGGCGTCGGCCAGGGCCAGCCGCAGCGCGACGTCCTCGGCGGGGCAGCGGGGCAGCGGCCACTCGCCGATGGCGAGGTCGTCGGCGAGGTCGTCGAAGGCCCGGGCGAAGGCGCGCCGCCAGCCGCGGTGCAGGTTCCAGGTGCGCTGCTGGAGGCGGCCGAAGACCGTCCAGTCGCCTTCGTCGGCGACGGTGACGGGGTCGTCGCCGTGGTCGTCGAGGTCCTCGTAGGCGGCGTCGGAGAGGCTGATCAGCTGGGTGTGCAGCAGGCAGGCGGTGCGCGGGGTGAGGGTCCAGTCGCCGGTGTCGCCGTCGTCGTCGAGCGGGAACAGCTCGGCGAAGTCGGGGGCGAAGTCGTCGGTGACGCTGATCTCCAGGGTGCCGCCGAGCGCCTCGATGCCGGGCAGCGACGCCACCAGCCGGTCGGGGTGGAGCAGCGCGCCGAGGGCCGCGTTGGGGTCCTCGGCGACCTCGCGCAGCAGTTGGGCCCGCTGGCCCTCGGGGTCGATGCCGTCGAACTCCAACTCCTCGACGGCCGCCCGCGCGGCGGCCCGCAGCGCGGGCCAGTCGGTGATCCGCAGGCCCAGCACCACCGTGGCCTCGATCTCCTGCGCGCCGGACTCCTCCGCCGCGTGCGGCCCCTGTGGCTGATCGTTTCGCTCGCCCATGCGACAAGGTTGACAAACCCGGTGCCCGGTGTCCATCAGCTCCGGTGATCCGGTGTCCGCCGGCGGTGGCGCGCGGGCGCGGAACGCGGCTCCCCGGCGCGCCGGGGCGGGCGGCGGGCCGGTCGGGCGGGAGGCTGGGGGCATGAGCGAACTCAACGACTTCGGCGGCGGGCAGGACCCGGCCGGCGGCGTGCTGGTGGTGACCACGAACGACGTGCCGGGACACCGGGTGGTCCGGGTGATCGGCGAGGTGTTCGGCCTCACCGTGCGCTCCCGGCACATCGGCTCGCAGATCGGCGCCGGCTTCAAGTCCCTGATGGGCGGCGAACTCAAGGGCCTCACCAAGACCCTGGTCGAAACCCGCAACCAGGCCATGGAGCGCCTGGTCGAACAGACCAGGGCCCGCGGCGGCAACGCCGTCCTGATGATGCGCTTCGACGTCACCGAGGCCGCCGACGTCGGAACGGAGGTCTGCGCCTACGGCACCGCCGCCGTCATCGAACCCCTCGCCTGACCTCACCCGCCCGCCCCGGGCACCGCCGCAGGCCCCGGACGTCCACCGCCCGGGGCCTGCCACCCGCCACCTGCCACCCGCTACTTGCCACCTGCGCGGCTACAGCATGACGAGCACCTGGGTGCCCGGCACCAGCTTGCGGTTGACGGAGGTCGACTGGACGAACACGGTGTACGTCGGATTGTCGCCGGGCTTCACGGTGCTCTCCGCGGCGGGCAGGCCGAGCAGGCCGCGGGCGGCCGGGCCGGCGAACACCCGGCCGGTCATCAGGCCGGTGGCAGGGTCCTTCTCGGCGACGGCGATCTGCTTGGTGGCCTGGATCTTCTCCCGCTTGGAGAGCTCGTAGTAGGAGCAGCCCGTCCGGTACGGGTGCCCGGCGCCGGTGACGAACTCCCGGATCGGGGCCTGCCGGTCGACCGGGACGAGGGCGTAGGCGGCGGTGTCCAGCGCGTCGAGGTTGGCCTTCACGTCGTCCGCGCTCAGGTCCTTCCCCATGGTGAACAGCGACCGGGTGCCGCGCACGCCCTTCTCTCGGCCGCGCAGGAAGCTGGTGGCGGCGGTCTTGACGGTGCCGATGGCCTCCTCGACTCCGCCGCTGGAGTCGGCGTCCCAGATGGCGATGTTGCCCGCGGGGAAGCCGTACTCCTGGGCGGTGCGCTTGGCCAGCGAGTTGGGCACCAGGATCGCCGACGTCCAGTGCTCGGGGAGGTCGGCCATCGCGCCGCGGATGCGGTCCATCCAGCCGCGCAGCGCGGCAGAGCCCTCGGCGGCCTTCATCCGGGTGTGCATCGTGCCGGTCTCCGAGTAGCCGGAGGCGTTCTCCTCGCCGTCGGTGACCACGACCTGGAGGAAGGAGTGCTCCCCGTAGCCCTCCCAGATGTTCTTCAGGTCGTCGACGGACTTCACGGCCGCCTCGATCAGCGCCGTCGCCCCGTTGTCGACCGCGTAGAGGCCCTTGAGGGACGGCAGGTGCTTGACGTCCATGTCCCAGACCAGGTTGTGCACTTCGTGGTCGAAGGCGTAGAGGCTGATCCGGGTCTCGTGCCCGAGCCGGTCGGACTCCTCCTGGAGCCCCTTCACGAACTCGTCCACCACCCGGACGAGTTGCGCCTCGTGCCGGCGCATCGAACCGGACTTGTCGACCACCAGCGAAACGTGGTTGACCTTGTGGTGGATCCTGTTCGCAGAAACGTTCCCGGAGACATTCCCGGAAACGTTCGCAGCAGCGTTCGCGGACATGATTGCGCCCCTTTTCCCACGCCCTTATCGGCACCTTTCCCGGCGCCCCCTCCAGCGTTGTTCCCACACTACGGCGCCCCACTGACAATTCCGCCGGTCCCGACGCCCCGTCAATTCCGCCGCCCCGCACCGTCCGCCGCTGCCGGGAAATTCCCGGCCGCTACCCGGAGAAATCTGGCGAGGCGAGGTCGAGGGTGAGTGACCGGCCGCAGTTGTTGGTGAAGGTCGCCAGCGGCCAGTCGACGGCGATCCGGACGAACTCGTTGGACCGGCCGAGGTGCATCAGCCAGACCACCGACCCGTCGGCACCGAGGCGGGCCAGGAAGCCCTCGGACCCGTGCGACCCGCCGCCGCCGACCACCCGCCCCGCTCCACCCGGCAGTTCCGCCTCGACGTGGATGTCGGCCGGTACCGGCTCGTCCAGCTCGTCCGGTTCGTCCGGCTCGTCAGGCCCGTCCGGCTCACCCGGTTCGTCCGGCCCGTCCCCCGCTCCCGCCTCCCCCGCGCCGTCCAGGTCGATCGGCCCGCCGAGCCGGAAGTGCTCCAGGTCGGCCCCTTCGACGGCCGCCTCGCGGGAGCGCCCGTCCGCCCGGAACAGGCCGTCCCGGAGCGGCATCCGGCCCGCGGCCCACAGTTCGTCCAGCCGGTTCATCCGTCTCCCCTTCCACCGGTCCGTCGCCGGGCGTGAACCTACCGGGCCGCGGGCCCGGGCGGCGGCCGTTCCCGGGCGGTCACGTTCCGGAGGCGTCCGGGCACTCGGGCGGTCATCTCGTCGGCCGGTCCGAAATAACGATTGACACTGGTCAGGGCCCCGTACGACGCTCACTGCGCAGCCCTCCCCGGCACCCCCTGCCGCCCCCGGCACCCCCTGCCGCCCCCGACACGCCTGGAGCCTCCGTGAGCACCGCCCTGCACCCGCCCGTCCGCCGGCCCGCGAGGGTCGCGTACGCCACCTGCCGAGGGGTGGAGGACGTGGAGGTGCTGCCGGTGCTGGCGGCGTTCGCGCGGGCGGGGGTGAGTGCGGAGGCGGTGTTCTGGAACGACCCGGAGGTGGACTGGGCGGGGTACGACCTGGTGCTGATCCGCAGCGTCTGGGACTACATCCTGTACCGCGAGGAGTTCCTGGCCTGGACCCGCCGGGTCTCCGCGCTGACCCGGCTGGCCAACCCGGCGCGGGTGCTGGAGCGCAACACCGACAAGACGTACCTGCGCGCCCTGGCCGCCGCCGGGGTGCCGGTGGTGCCGACGCTCTGGGTGGCGCCCGGCGATCCGGTGGAGGAGGTCGCGGCGGTCGACTGGCCGGAGCTGGTGGTCAAGCCGACGGTGTCCTCCGGCGCCCGGGACAC
Source organism: Kitasatospora sp. YST-16 (assembly GCF_026802215.1). Taxonomy (NCBI): domain Bacteria; kingdom Bacillati; phylum Actinomycetota; class Actinomycetes; order Kitasatosporales; family Streptomycetaceae; genus Kitasatospora; species Kitasatospora sp. YST-16. The sequence goes on along the minus strand of NZ_CP113837.1, from coordinate 6,308,553 downwards.
CGTGCGCACCGCCGACCGGGCCGCGGCGCTGGCGCAGGTCGCGGCGCTGACGGCGGCCGGGCGGACGGCGATGGTGCAGCCGTACCTGGCGATGGTGGAGGACGAGGGCGAGACCTCGCTGCTGTACCTGGGCGGGGAGTTCAGCCACGCGGTGCGGCGCGGCCCGATGCTGGGCGGCGGCTTCGCGGACGTCGCGCGCGAGCCGGACGCGGACCAACTGGCGCTCGCCGAGCGGGTGCTGGCGGTGGCCGCGGAGCCGGGCGAGCTGCTGTACGCCCGGGTCGACCTGGTGCGGCTGGCGGACGGCTCGCCGGTGCTGATCGAACTGGAGCTGACCGAGCCCCGGCTGTTCCTGGACCTGTGCCCGGACGGCCCGGACCGGCTGGCCGCCGCGACCTCCGCCCTGCTGCCGGGGAACACCCGGTCGCGCCCCGGTGTTTCACCGGCGTGACCGTTGAACGTGCAAGCACCCACGGGGACGGCCCCGTCCGCGAGGTCGACGCCCTGGTGATCGGCGCGGGCCAGGCCGGCCTGTCCGCCGCCTACCACCTGCGCCGCCGCGGCTTCGCCCCGTACACCGGCTTCGTGGTGCTGGACGCGGACGACGCCCCCGGCGGGGCCTGGGCGCACCGCTCCCCCTCGCTCACCATGGCGACGGTGCACGGCTTCCACGACCTGCCGGACTTCGAGCTCCCCGCCACCGACCCGGCCACCGAGGCCCGGGTCGCCGTGCCCGGCTACTTCGCCGCGTACGAGGCGAAGCACGCGCTGCCGGTGCTGCGCCCGGTGAAGGTGCTCGCCGTGCGCGAGCGGCCCGACGGCCGGCCCGACGGCGGCCCCGACGGGCGGCTGCTGGTGGAGACCGACGCCGGCCGCTGGGCCACCCGCGCCCTGCTGAACGCCACCGGCACCTGGACCCGCCCGTTCCTCCCCCGCTACCCGGGCCGCTTCGCCGGGCGCCAGCTGCACTACGCCGACTACCGCGGCCCGACCGCCTTCGCCGGGCAGCGGGTGGTCGTGGTGGGCGGCGGCGCCTCCGCGGTGCAGGTGCTCTCCGAACTCGGCGCGGTCGCCGAGACGGTGTGGGTGACGCGCACCCCGCCGGTCTTCCACGAGGGGCCGTTCACCGAGGAGTTCGGCCGCGAGGTGGTCGCCAAGGTCGACGAGCGGGTCCGGGCCGGCCTGCCGGTGCGCAGCGTGGTCTCGGTGACGGGCCTGGGCCCGAGCGTCGCCTACCGCCGTGCCGAGGAGCTGGGCGTGCTGCACCGCCGCCCGATGTTCGACCGCCTCACCGAGCGCGGGGTCGCCTGGGGCGACGAGGAGCTGCCCGTCGACGCGATCGTCTGGGCCACCGGCTTCCGGGCCGAACTCACCCACCTCGCCCCGCTCGGCCTGCGCACCCCGGGCGGCGGCATCCGGATGGACGGCACCCGGGTCGCCGACGACCCCCGCATCCACCTGCTCGGCTACGGCCCCTCCGCCTCCACCGTCGGCGCCAACCGCGCGGGCCGCACCGCCGTCAACGAGGTCCTCCACCTCCTCCACCCCACCCCGCAACCCGCCACGGCCTGAGGGCCGCTCCCCCCGCGAAGGCCCGGTGCCGACGTCGACCGCCCCGGTGGCCGGAACACCCCTGCCCCTGTCCTGACGCGCAGGAACGCGATACGCCCGCCAGGGGTGCGTTTGTCCAGCATCCTTGGAACCAGGTGGAATCAGCCAGGCAGTGGAGGCCGACGCGGAGACGATCCGTGCAGCCCAGATCGTCGCCCAGCACCTCAACCGACTTCACGGAGTGTCAGAAAGTGCAACCCCCGGCGCGTAACGCACTTGCTCGGGCCCAGCGGACCGCCGTCCACCTTGCGATGCGCGACGCCTACATGCTGGACGACCCGGAGTTCATCACCCGGAAGGGCGGCAAGCGGCTGGACCGAGCCCGACCGTACGAAATCACAGCACCTGGTGCCCGAGGACAGCGGCAAGCGCCCGCTCGTGAACGAGGCCGGGGCGGACGAGGCGTGCGGCGGGCGCCGAGCAGTCGACGATGGTGAGGTGATGCGCGGCCGGCGAGACCCCGCCGTCGAGGAGGACCGTCACCCTGACACCGGTGAACTCCAGGAAGCCCCGGACCTCCTTGGCCGTGATCGCCGGGCCCGGCGCGTCGGTACCCGCGTCGCCCGAGATGTTGACAGTCGTCGCGGCCACCAGGGTGCGAACCGCCGCTGCGAGGGCGCCGAGCGGGCCGGAGGAGAGGGTGGTGAGCGCGGGCGACCCGACGGCGGGGTGGTGTTCGCCGATCTCGGTGCTGCGCCAGGGCAGGAGCATGGCGAGGTTGCCCGGCCAGAAGGCGTCGGCCAGTTGCCGGGCCTCGGGGTGAACGACGAACTGCTTCTCGCACTCCTCCATGGAGGGGAGTACGAGTACGAGGGACTTGGTGCGGGGGCGCTGCTTGCCGTCGAAGATGCTGTTGCAGGCGATCGGGTTCGTGGCGTCGGCACAGATCATGTACCAGCGCTCGGTGGGCACGACGACGAGTTCTCCAGCCTCCAACGCGCGGGCTGCGGCGTCGAGTTGTTCTGCTGGGATCGGTCTCACAGGGGTCCCTCCGTCTCGGGAGTCAGTGGATGGGCTCGGTTCCGGCCCTGCTCGGCGTTCACGCCGCCTGCGGCAGTCCCTGGTAGTCGAACCACGGGTTCTGCAGCGCCTGCAGCCGTCGCCGCGCATGGTCGGGGTGCTCGACGCGGAAGTACGCCATGAGCCGGGGCTCGGGGCCGAGGTTGCGGCCGACGGCGTGGGGGACGAGGTGGTGCATCAGCAGCAGGTCTCCGGGGCGGCCGAGGAACGGGGTGCCGACCTGGGCGTCGAGGTCCGGCGGGACCTGTTCGGTGATGCCGAGCGACCACTGGGTGCGGAACCACTCGGCCATGGCCAGGTGGCCGCCCGGCTGGTAGCGCAGGGCGCCGGCCTCCGGGTCGGTGATGTCGGACAGCACCACGCCGACGAGCAGCGAGAAGGTCCGCAGTTCCTCGGGGTCGAGGTGCGGGCAGGCGACGCCGTCCACGTGCATTGCTTTCTCCGGCTGGCCCTGCTCGAACTGGCCGTCGGGGATGCGGATCTGGAGTTGGACGGTGGAGACGGGCCGCACGTCGCCGAGCAGGTCCTGGGCGAGTTCGGCGGCCGGGGACTCGGCGAAGAGGGCGAGCAGGTCGGGGTGGCTGCCGAGTTCCGGGGCGAAGGTCCGCTGCGTGTAGGCACTGATGAGTTCGGGGTTCATCGACTCCCGGTACCAGGTGGTGACCAGATCGCGGGCCCGGGCGATCCGGTCGGGGGCGACGGCACCGCGCTTGATGTGCAGGCCGTCGCGCATGAAGTCGCGCTTCTCGGCTGAGGTGAGGGCCACTGGGTCTCCAGGTGGGCGTAGGACTGCTACTGGTGGCGATCGGTCAGGTGCGCAAGGACGGGCCCGGCCGCGTCGAGGGCGCTGTCGAGGACGGCCCGGCCTGCCTCGGCGGTCGCCTCGCGGGGGTCGCCCCCGATGACGCCGCAGGTGGCAATGCGGCTGTCCTCGGACGTCCACGGTCAGGTCGTGCCGCGCTCCATGACGAGCCGCTGCACGTCGCTGCCGCTGGCGGTGAAGTCCGCCGGGAGGCGGTGGAGGTGGACGTCGTCCGGGGCGAGTTCGAGCATCATGGCCGTCTCCCGGATGCCCGCGTGCACCTCCGGGGCGGTCCTGCTGGCTGCCAGACCGGGAGACAGCGACGTCGGATGGATGACGCAGGCGGAGAGCGCGTGCGTGCGTTCCAGCTCGTAGAGCGCGGGCTCCAGGATTCCCCGGTTGCCGCCGTGGCCATTGACGATCAGGAGCCTTCGGGCCGGGGTCGCCCGCAGGTACTCGGTGACCACGGCTTCGAGCAGAGACATGAAGCTCGCGATCCGTAGCGACACGGTGCCTGGCGACCAGGCGTGTTCGAGCGAGAGCCCGTACGGGACGGCCGGCAGTGCCCACAGGTCGTGCTGTTCGCCGTACCGCTCGATCAGCAGGCGGGTGAACTGCTCCGCGATCACGGTGTCCGTGTTGAGCGGCAGGTGGGGGCCGTGCTGTTCGTGGGAGCCGATGGGCAGGCAGAGCACGGACTCGGCGGTGAGCTCGGTGAGGACCGCGAGTGCGGCCAGCCGCCCGAACTGGCGGGCGACTGGTCCTCCGTTCGGTATCACTCGGTGCCCCGCCGACCGATCCGGATGAGGAACTCGTTGTCCTCCGGGAACACGTCCTCGGTGCTGTGCTGCGCGAGGGCCTTCTCCACGGCCGCCTCGAACTCGCCGAGGCGGTCGCCGAAGAGGTGCGGCGCGGCGAAACTGGTGGAGTAGAGGTAGCCGAGGATGCCCTTGGTGCTCCACGTCCGGTGGACGGGTACCCGGACCTCCTCGACCCGGTTGAAGGGCGACTCCTCCATGATCTCGCTGTAGGGCCGGTCGTGGTGCTTGAAGGTGCTGTTGCCCGCACGCCGTTCCTCGCCGAGGAAGCTCTGGACGACCGCGCGCACGGACTGCTTCCAGGGGCTGTCGGCGGCCCAGAAGCTGTTGTCGCCGAAGATGGCGACGGCGCCGCCGGGGGCGACCTGCTCGTCGAGGAGGGCGAGGACGGTGGCCTGGTCGAGCCAGTGGAAGGCCCGGCAGATCGTCACGAGGTCGGCCTGCCAGCCGGCCGGTGGCTTGAAGTCCTCGGCCGTCGACTCGACGAGCACCAGGCTTGCTCCGCCGGGGAGTTGGGGCCGGAGGGCTTCCTCGGCGGCGGCGAGCATGTCGGGGTCGTTGTCGATGGCGATGATGTCGTCGAACTGGCCGAGGAGGGCCTCGGCGACGAGTCCGGTGCCGGTGCCGACGTCCAGGAGCCGGCGGGGCCGACCGGGCGCGACGGCCCGGTCGAGGACGGTCGCGACCTCCTCGGGGATGCCGGGACGGTACTGGCGGTAGTAGCTGGAGGTGCCGGCGAACAGGCTCATGGGTGCCTCATGTCGAGTAGGTGGCGGACGTGCTGGACTGCGTCGGTGAGGTCGTGGGCGACGAGTACGTCGTGCTCAACGAGGTCGTGTTCGTCGGGGACCGCGCGGCCGTGCGAGAGCCAGACGGCGGCGAATCCGGCTGCCGCAGCGCCGCGGATGTCGCACTCCCAATCGTCGCCGACGTGGACCACGTCCGAGGCCGGGACCTGGCAGGAGTCCGTGACGGCCCGGAACGCGCGGTGGTCGGGCTTGGCGAAGCCGGTGCGGCAGGAGGGGAAGTGGGCGCTGACCCACGGGGAGAGCAGGGCGAGGAGCCGATCGGGGTCGGCCTCGGTGCAGGTGACGTTCGAGAGCGTGACCACGGTGGCCCAGCCGCTGAGCTGCTGGAGCGCCTCGACGACCCCGGGGAACAGGACGAGCGGGGGGACGGGCAGGTCCGTCGGGAAGTCGGACGGGTCGATGCCCAGCGCGGCGCTGACCTTCTCGATCACGTCCTCGGTGATCTCGGGGGCCGTGTGCAGGCGGTCCCGCATGACGCGCCGGGCCTGCTGCGGCCCCAGCGGCGAGAGGGCCGCGAGTCGAGCCGCGAGGCCGGGGCCCTGTGCGATGCCCAGCGTTCCACCGATGTCCAGGCTGACCAGGGGACGGATGGTCTCCCTCATGCCGCCTCGCCTTCCACGGTGGGCAGAGCGGAGACGATGACCTCGACCCGGGCGATGCGGATCTGCTCCGTGGTGGACTCGCCCAGGAAGGTCAGCGCGTACCGCAGCTCGGCCGCGTCGAGCGCGTCCAGGTCCCGGTGGGTGGTCCGGGCGGCGTCGGTCAGGTCGCCGGGGATGCTGCGCGGGCGAAGTCCGTGCGGGAGGTGGAGAGTTCCGGCCCAGGATGGGGTGGTCACCTCGATCGTCTCCATCGGGCGGAGGACAGTAACGTCGTCGAGGGTGATGATCCTGACGGCCGCCTGCCCCTGGCCGAGGTCGAGACGACCGGACAGGAAGGTGTCGTGGCCGTCGAGCCGGTGGTCCAGGACGAGCAGCAAGCCGTGTTCGTCGTGGCGGGTCGTTCCGTGAACGGGGAAGTGGTCGGTGGTTCGGGTCATCGGGTGCTCCGGGGTTGGGTGCCGAGCCCGGGGGCCTCGGGTGCGGGGAATCTGCCGTTCTCGGGTATCCACGGTTCGGCATAGAGGAGCTGCCGGCGCGGCTCCCACTGGTGGCGGTACTCGACGGCTCGAACCGCGTCGGGGAACGCCGTCGCGAGGTGGATGCCGGGCACCATCGAGCGGCCGTGGGGGTAGACGGGAACGCCGACGCCGTGACTCGCTGCGGTGATTTCGGCGGCGCGGGTGAGGCCGCCGCAGCCGACGACGTCGATGGTCAGCGCGGTGGGCCGGGCAACGCCGAGGAGGGCGCTCAGATCCTCATCGGGCCTGATGCGTTCACCGAGCGCGATCGGCACTCCGGCAGCGGCCAACTGGCTGTAGGTGCGCAGGTAGTGATCCGGCAGGGGATCCTCCAGCCAGGCGAGGTGCGGCTGGCCCAGGAGGGGCACGACAGCGGCAGCGAGTTGCGGGCTCCAGGTGCCCACCGCGTCGACGGCGAAGGGCGCGTCGATGACCGAAGCGGCGCGCTCCAGTGCCTCGACCAGGTCTCTGGCCTCGGCCGCGATGCTCGGCCCCGGGCGGCGGCGCAGTCCCCACTTGGTGAACGCCCATCCCTCGTCGAGGACTTGAGTGAGCGCACTGCGGTTGGCGGGGCCGCTGAGGTCCGTCCGCAGCCAGGAGGCGTACGCCGGTACGGCCCGCGCCTTCCGTCCCGGTGCGAGCAGGTCGGCCACCGGCCAGCCGACCAGGCGGCCGTGAAGGTCCCACGCAGCGCAGTCGATTGCTCCGACCGCCCAGTCCGAGACTGCGGGGGCGCTGGCCCGAAGTCGCGGCCGGAGAGCGTGGTGGTCGAGCAGGGAGGCCCCTGCAACTGCGGGCCCGATCGCTTCCACCGCCTGGGCGACTGCCAGGCCCACGGGCCCGTACCACCCTGTCTGCCCGCCGCCGTGGACCGCGACGAACACGGTGTCGTCCCCGGTCTCCGTCCCGCCACTGGTCAACAGCGTCTCGACCTTGTCGATGAGCAGGTCCGTCATCGCGCTGCCTCCGACCTGCCGGTCAGCCGACGGGCTGCCTGGAGCAATCCCTCGGCGTCGAAGCCGAGTTCATGCGCGAGCACGTCCTGCGGCATCGGTCCGGAGGGCTCCCGCCAGCCGATCACCTCGACCTGCCGCCGCAACCGCCCCGCCAACAGCCCCCACACCGCTGCCGGATGTCCGAGCGTGACGACCAGAAGCGCAGCACGCTCGCCGAAGTAGTGATCGGCCTCGGCCTCGTTCAGGCCCTTCGGCCAGTGCAGCGGATCACCGAGGACGGTCAGGTCGAGAACACCCACGACCCTTACCCGGCAGCCCAGTTGGGCGCGGATAAGAGGTGCCGCCGCCGTGACCACCTCGGCCGAAAGGTCCCCGGCCGCGACGATGGTGAGGTCGGGCGCCTCCTGATCGCTCAGGTGCGGCCAGATCGCGAGCCCCCGCCCCAACTCCTGCTCGACGGTCTCGTAAGGAAGTTGCAGTTCGCCGTGCTTGCCCGCGATCAGCACGTTGACCTGGCCCGTCGAGTTCAGCGCCGCGTCGAGCACGGCGGCGGTGCGCCGAGCATCGGCCGGCGCCAGCACACTCACCGCGGGGTCTTCCGTCGCGAGGAGCGCGGTCGACAGCGACGAGTCGCCGTGGGTGAAGACGTTGTGCCACCCGTACGAGGTCAGCAGCAGGTTGAGGCTCGGGGCCTCCTGTTGCCCTGCGAGCCGCCGGTGCTTGAGATGGCCGACGACCCCGGAAGTCATGAGCGGCGCGAACGCCTCGTAGGACACCAGCACACCGCGACGGCCGCTGCTGATCCAGCCGGACAACCAACCCAGGAGCACCTCCTCGGCCAACACCTCGGACACCCACGGCTCGTCCCGCAGCGCGTCGAGGCGGTTCGAAGAGAACTCGTCCGGACTGAAGACCCGGAAACCGCCGGCCTCGGCGTGCCTGCGGAGCACACCGCCCACCGCTTCACCGAACCGGTCGGCACGAACGGGCACGACCTGCCTCGGCGCTTCGAGCGTGGCGCGTCCGGCGCCTTCGGCGGAGTGCCAGGCGGCCGAGTCGATGGCTTCGGCCAGTGCGCCGATCGGCCGAGCGTCGCGGTCGAAGAGTTCGGCAGGCCGGTACGACGCCAACCACCCTTCCAACTGGGCACGTTGGCCTTCGTCCGAGTGGGCGCCGCCGAGGGGCGTCTTGTGCGCCGCAGCGGTACCGAGCACCGGCCGTCCGCCGACCGACTCCGGCCCGCTCCAGCCCTTCACGCAGCGCAGGAACACGGCCGTCCGCGCGCCGTCGGCAACCGCATCGGCCGCCCCTGCCAAGGCTTCCCGGAACGCCTCGTGCGCGTCCACCGTGGCCACCTCGACATACACGACATGGGCGCGCCACCCCAACCCGGCTGCATAGGCGACGAGTTCGGAGTCCGTCATCATCCCGAGCAGCGATCGGGCACCCATCCGGAAGCCGTTGACGTGCACGATCGGGAGGACCGCACTCGACTCCAGGGCCCGGGCCGCGAGCCACGAGGCCGCCGTCGTAGGGGTCTCGCACTCGCCGTCGCCGATGATCGGCACGACGATCCGCCCGGGCACGTCGAGCGCCAGGCCGTGGCTGAACGCGAGTGCACTGCCGAGGCAGCCTCCGGGCGCCGCTCCCGCCACCAGCAGAGGGTGGGTCTCGGAGCCGAGGCCGTCGACGTGCGGGAAGTCGCGGGCGAGGCGGCGCAGCCCTGCCGCGTCACGGGAGTACTGGGGCCGTACGGAGGCCAACTGGCCGCTGAGCCAGGCACAGGCCAGTTGGACCACCCCGGCGTGGCCGGCCCCGATCACCGGGACCAGCTCACGACCGGGCCCCACCTCACCGGCGGCGAGAACCGTGTGGACGAGCGCCCATGCCGTACCGGGAACGGTGCCCCAGTGCCCTGCTGGACGGGGCTTCACGTGCTCGGCCTTGAGCGGTTCGGCCAGCAGCTGGTTGTCGTCGAGGTGCAGCAGCGCCACCGCCACGTACGTGGCGGCCCTCCACAGCGCATCGGCGCGGTTCAGCACGGCGGGACCAACTGTTCCTCGCCGAACGTGAAGTACCACAGCGGCCGGTAGCACTCCCACGCCACGGGACGAAGGCCGGTCGGACCGACTATCTCCTCGATGTCCCGACGCGCCCGCAGGTAGTAGTCCAGGGACTCGGACCCGCCGGTTCGAAGCCCCGCCATGATCGAGTTGTGCGCCTGGTACACCTGGAAGTTGGGGAACTCGGTGACGAACGGCATCAACTCAGCTACTCCGGCGCGGAGTTCGGTGAGCCTGTCCAGGCCGACGATGTAGGTGAACGAGGTCGCGTGGCCGGCACGCATCGCCCGTTCCAGGACGTGCGGCATCTCCTGAGCGGTGAGGGCCGCCTTGCTGGCCTTGAGGAGGAGGTCGCGTCGGCTGAAGCACTCGGCGGTGAGCCGCAGCACCAACGGGGCGACGCGCTCGGCCAGTTCCTCGAACGCCCCGATGCTGTGGATGACCGAGGTGAGGAACCCGATCCGGGCGCCGATCCCATGGGCGGAGAGCACCTCGCGGAGCCCTGTCAGGTGGTCGACCGCCGCTCGCTCCCGCTCGAAGCACCCCGTTGACACGGTGACTTCCTGGAGCTCGGTCAGGTCGTGGCGGGGGTGCTGCTCGACCAGCGCGGCCAGCAGCTCGTTCAGCTCCCGCTCCTCGGCGAGCCGCGGATCGGCAGCAGTCTCCAGGGTGTTCGGGCAGAACGCGCACCCCACACAGCGGCTCCGGGCGTTGGGGTTGAGCGTCGCGGCCCGCCCGCCGTCCCGGAAGTACCCACCGACCGCCTCGTCGGCGGCGACCCGGTCGATGGTGCCGACGACCTCGTGGCCCAGCGACAGTTCCTCACCGATCAGGCGGAACAGGGATGCCTCGGCGTTGAGCGGAACGATCACCATCCAGGCGACGTCCGGCCGGGTTGCGAGGCGGACGGAGATCCGGGCCCGGTGCCGGCCGTGGACGGAAGAGATTCCGTACAGGTTGATCGCGATGAGCAGGGAGTCCTCCACCGGCACCCCGTGCTGCTCCGCCATCTCCCTGACGGTCGGCAGTGTGAGCACCGCTGCCGGTGTGCCGTCGAGCGCCGCCTTCATGATCCACTCTCCGTAGCTGTCTCGGCCGGGCGATGCCGCCACGGGCGTTCTTCTCTGCTGGTCTGTCGTGCTTCCCCTGCGATTCGGTCCGGGGCTGGGCCGGGTGGGCCTGCCGACATCCGTCCGGCAGGCCCACCCGGTTCCTCCGTTCAGCGCCCCGGATAGGGCGGGGTCGGTGGAGTCGGCGGCGGTGGGGCCGGAGGGGGCGGATGGGGTGGCTGTGGCGTCCGAAGACGCGCGGTGAGCAACAGGGCGGTGCTCCCTTCTCTTCGGTGGCGCATGTGCTGACGAGGCGTGAGTCCGTCGTCAGGTCCCGTCATCGGCTGCGGCGCAGTCCTCGAAGCCGCAGTCGGACTCGTGGTCGGCCGCCAAGGCGGGGCCGAAGCGGTCGAAGGTGAGTTGGTGGTAGGCCGTCACACCGAGCAAGGCGAAGACGATCAGGTGGCCGAGGCCCCAGAGCCAGGTGAGTTTCTGGTCGAACGAATCCTGGCCGGTCCGACGATGAATGCCGTGGTGCAACTGGTAGTCAGTCATGCCGCATCGGTCCTGAGCTCGGCCCAGACCACGGTGCCGTTGCGGGTCTCCTCGACGCCCCAGTACTCGCACAGGCAGTCGACGAGGAGCAGCCCCCGACCGCCCTCGGCCGTCGGCGAGCACTCCGGTTGCACGACCGCCGTCCCGGTCCCCGCGTCCGCGACCTCGATTCAAAGCCCGTTGAGCTGCGGCACCAGCCGAACGTCGAAGCACCCAAGGCTCGACATCACGCCGTGGAGCACCGCGTTCGTGGACAGTTCGGATGCCACGAGTTCGATGTCCTGAACGAACAGTTCGCCGAAGTCCCAGATGCCGACGATTCCCCGAACCAACGTCCGAACCTGGGGCACCGAGGCAGGAGCGCGCAGGAAACTCATCTGCACCGCCGTGCAGGCGACCGCCCTGGCACCGGCTACCTCGGACTCGCCGGTGCGCGGCGGGGCTGTGCCCACACCACTGTCCCGAGGGGACACTGTGCGAAGACGGTCGGCGGATGCCGGTCTCTCCTCGGTGGTCGCACCGACCCGCAGATACTGAGATACCACGATGATCACCCCTCCGCATCGCTCAATGCCCCATCAGGCAGAGATGCTTGATGGCACGTCAGAACGCTAGGAGGATGCGGGGAAGGGAACCCGGAAAATCCTTCCGGGGTAAGGAGCCGAGCTTCCCCGAGGCTGGGAGCATGCGAGGGATGACGGAGACGCTGACCATCGGCGAGCGCGTCGGCTGGTACCGCCGTCGACGCGGCATGCCGCAGGAGGTCCTGGCCGGCCTGGTCGGGCGGACGGCCGACTGGCTGAGCAAGGTCGAGAACGGCCGGATCGAACTCGACCGGCTCACGGTCATCAAGTCACTCGCGAGCTCACTCGACGTCCAACTCGGCGACCTACTGGCCGAACCGTCGCTCCTCGACGGGGCCGCCGACTCCCAGGGCGGGGCGGTCACGAAGCTCCGCGAAGCGCTCATGGACTACAAGCACATGTCGCCGCTCCTCGCCGCCGACGACGTCGAGCAACCACCCGACCTCGACATCCTGCGCGCCGAGGTCGGCTCCGCCTGGTCCGCCTACCAGGACGCCAGGTACTCCCGGGCCACCAGGCTCGTCCCCGACATCCTCGCCCAAGCCCAACGCGCGGTTCGCGTGCACGAGGGCGACCAGCAACTCCAGGCCAAGGCCCTGCTCGCCATGGCCTACCAGGGCGCCGCCATGGTCCTGACGAAGATAGGCGAAGCCGACCTCGCCTGGATCGCCGCCGACCGCGGCCTCACGGCCGCCCAGGAGTCGGGCAACACCGTCGTCACCGGCTCCCTCTTCCGCTCGGTCGCCCACTGCCTGCTCACCAATGGGCGCCTCACCGCAGCCCGCGACCTGGTCGTGGACTCCGCGACCTACCTGGAAGCCGGCCTCGACGACGCCTCCCCGACCTACCTCTCGATCTACGGCACCCTCTTCCTGGTCGGGTCGATGGCCGCCGCCAGGACCGAGGACCGCAGCACCGTCCACGAGTTCCTCGCCGAAGCGAACAGGGCCGCGCAGCGCCTCGGCCACGACGCCAACCACATGTGGACCGCCTTCGGCCCCACCAACGTGGCCATCCACCGGATCTCGACCGCGATGGAACTCGGCGACGTCCAGATCGCCGCCGACCAGGGCCCCCGCGTGGACTCCTCGACCCTCCCGCTCGAACGCCGCGTCCGGCACACGCTCGAAATCGCCCGCGCCTACAGCGCGCAGAACCGCACGGACGAGGCGCTCGCCCTCGTCCTGGACGCCGAGGAACTCGCTCCAGAACAGGTCCGCTACCACTTCATCCCGCGACACCTCGTCACCACCTGGGTACGCCAACAACGAGGCAGGCCGAGCCACTTGCTCGCCGGCGTCGCCCAACGGCTCAGCATCGTCGCCTGACCCCGGCGGACGACTACAGTCGTCGCCATGAGCGACTCCCAGTCCCAAGAGGTCGTAGCCCAGCCCCGCACCGCCGCCGGCGTGCTCTTCTTCGACGAGGACGACCGCGTCCTGCTCGTGAAGCCGACCTACAAGCCCGGCTGGGAGATCCCCGGCGGCTACCTACGCGCCGGCGAGACGCCGAGTGAGGGCGCGGCCCGGGAAGTCAAGGAAGAACTCGGCATCACCCCGCCGATCGGCCGCCTCCTGGTCGCCGACTGGGCCCCCCACCCCACGGAGGGCGACAAACTCCTCTTCGTCTTCGACGGCGGAGTCCTCCCGACCGACGAACTCGACCGCATCACCGTCGACCAGGTGGAGATCGGCGAGTACGCCTTCCACTCCAGCGACCAGCTCGACACACTCCTCATCCCACGCTTGGCCCGCCGCATCCACGCCGCCTGCACCGCCAAGACACAGTCCGAAACTGTCTACCTGGAACACGGAGTGACACACCCATAAGCCCAAGTACCGTCTTGGTCATACATCCGGGCGCCGCAGCGGCGCTGCCAGCTACTTGCTGAAGAGCCGGCTGTTATCCCGCTTAATACCGGCGCAATCCGTTTCACGCGGACAAGCCGATGGAGGCACACAACCGTACCGGCCGGGCATCCGTTCGCCGGGTCTCGTGCTGGAGCGGTGGTCAGTCTTCCGAATCAGAGCAGATCTTCCTCCGTCGACTGAACCAGCCGACGCCCGTCGTGCTGTAGCCAAGGTCCGCAGCAGGCCCTGGCCCGCCTCGGCGCTCGCGTGACGGGCGTGTTGGGGGTGCGGATCGCGCCGAGCGCCGCCACGATCCGACGAGTCGTCAGTCTGGCCTGTCCCGGCGGCCTGGCCGATCTGACCGGGGTCACCGTCACCGCCGACGCCCTGCATACCCAGCGCGACCACGCACGCTTCCTCGTGGAGGAGAAGAAGGCCCACTACCTGCTGGTGGTCGAGGCCAACCAGCCCGAACTCCACCGGCGACTGCGATCACTGCCCTGGAAGGACGTCACCGCCCGCCGCTACGACCGCGAGATCGGCCACGGCCGCCGGGAGGCCCGAGCCAACCAGGGCACTCACCGTCACCGGTCTCGGGCTGGACTTCCCCACGCCGCCCAGGCCGTACGCATCCTGCGGCACCGTACCGATCCGGCCAACGGCACGGTGAGCCGCCAGACCATCTCCGCGATCACCGGCCCGAGCTCACAAAAGCGTCGCCCCAGTGTCTGGAACGACTCGCCAGGTCACAGTGGATTATCGGGACTTTGAAACAGCCCTGCCCCAGCGGCAGGGTAGCCTCTCGAAAGCTCTATCGGGCACTGCCCGGCGGAATCATCCCACTTGAGCGTTCCGCTTCCCAAGCTCAGGTCTCTGCTGAGGCGGGCGGAACCAGTTGACGCCAACCGACCTGGCCTGTGACGTCCACCGTCGGCTCTCCACGGACGACAGAATCATTCAAACAGGGATATCTCGACACCGGGCTCGGCCTGGACGGCGTACAGCGGTGCCAGCCGGGCCCGGTCGGCCGGGTGGGCGTGCGGCAGCCGGGCGGCCCGGCTCACCAGGGCGTCCAGCAGACCGGTCCGGCGGGCGCCGGTGAGCCGGTCCAGCAGGTCGAACGACTCGGCCAGCAGCGGGGGCAGTTCGGGCGAGCCGTCCCACCCGGGGAGCTTCGGCCAGTCCTGCTCCCGGCCCCGGTCGGCGGTCGACTCCCGTGCCCGGTCGGCCGGTTCGCCCGGCGGCTGCTCCTGCGTCACGATCGACAGCGTAACCGGGCGGTCGGCGGCTCAGCCCGGGGCCACCGGCTCAGCCCGGGGTCACCGGCCCCCGGCTCGGCCCGGGACGTCCGCTTCCCCCGCCGGCCCGGCTGCCGCCGCGAAGCGGGAGGCCAACGCGGCCACCGCCTCCCGGAGTTCGGGGCCGTCCAGGATGCGGAACGGGAAGGGGACGGCGGCCAGCCATTCGCCCGCGTACATCGCCGGGTTGCGGGTGCTGCCCTCCAGCAGGCAGCGTTCGCCCGCCGGTTCGAGGCGGCCCATGGTGGGGCTGATCCAGGGGGCGACCCGGTCGAGCGGGGCGTCGAACAGGACGCGGGTGCGGAACGCCCAGCCGGTGCCGAGGTGGTGTTCGAGGACGGCGACGGGGTCGAGGCCGTCGGGCGGGTCGAACGGCACGGTGGTGCGTTCGGCGGCGCGGACCCGGTCGATCCGGTAGGTGCGGACGGCGTCGGCCCGGTGGGAGTGGCAGAGCAGGTACCAGCGGGAGCGGCGCACCACCACCGCCCACGGGTCGACCTCCGCCCGCCACTCGCTGCCGCCGGCGCCGCGGTAGGTGATCACCGCCCGGCGGCGGGCCGCGATCGCCTCCACCAGCGTGCTGGCGACGGCCGGGTCGGGGTGCGCCGGGTACGGGTCGGGAGCGGCGGCGGCGTGCGCCCGCAGCGCGGCGGCCTGCCGTCCGATCGGTTCGGGCAGGGCCCGGACCACCTTGCCGAGCGCGGAGCCCACCAGGTCGTCCGGGTCGGTGGCGGCGGGCCGCCCGTCCAGCACCGCCATGACCAGCCCGAGCGCCTCCTCCTGGGTGAAGGACACCGGGGCCAGCCGGGCGCCGCGCCCGAGCCGGTAGCCGCCGTACGGCCCGCGCTCGGACTCCACCGGCACCCCGGCCTCGCGCAGGATCGCCACGTAGCGGCGGGCGGCCCGGTCGGTGACCCCGAGACGTTCGGCGAGCTGCTCCGAG
Source organism: Kitasatospora sp. YST-16 (assembly GCF_026802215.1). NCBI lineage: Bacteria > Bacillati > Actinomycetota > Actinomycetes > Kitasatosporales > Streptomycetaceae > Kitasatospora > Kitasatospora sp. YST-16. Next base: position 6,293,075 of record NZ_CP113837.1, on the reverse strand, counting down.
GTCACTCCGGGCCGGTCCCGGAGGATCTCCAGCGCGCGCAGCGCGCGGGCGGTCGGACTGGTCGGACTGGTCGGACCGGCCGAGCCGGTCGGACTGGTCGGGTTGGTCGAGTCGGTCCCTGTGGTCGGCACGTCCGACAGCCTAGGGAACCCCGGGCAGGCCGATTTCCGATGGCCGGTAATTCAGGAAGTATTTCGTCCGGAACCATCCCTAGCATGGGCACTGACCTGCTCGAACGGGCTGCGGCGCACGATGCCCGCGGCCCCTGTGCGCAAAGGGGTTCCCCTCATGGACGTCCTGTTGATCGGTGGTCTCTGGCTGGACGGCAGCGCCTGGGACGCGGTGCTCCCGGCGCTCGCCGAGCGCGGCCACCGCCCGGTGCCGCTGACCCTGCCCGGCCAGGGCGACGGCCGTTCCTCGGCCACCCTGGCGGAGCAGTTGGCGGCCGTGGTGGCGGCCGTGGACGCGGCGGCGGGCGAGCCGCTGGTGGTGGCGCACTCGGCGGCCTGCACGCTGGGGTGGATGGCGGTGGACGCCCGCCCGCAGGGGGTCGCGGGGCTGGTGCTGGTGGACGGCTTCCCGCACGCGGACGGGCAGCCGTACGCGGAGTGGTTCCCGCCCCGGGACGGCGCGGTACCGTTCCCCGGCTGGGAGCCGTTCGAGGGGCCGAGCAGCGCCGACCTGGACGATGAGCTGCGGGCCCGGATCGCCGCGAACGCGGTCCCCGTCCCGGCGGACGTCGCACTGGCGCCGGTCCGGCTGGCGGACGAGCGGCGCTACGGCGTGCCGGTGACGATGCTGTGCGCGGAGGCGTCGCCGGAGGACGTCCGGGGGTGGGTCGCGGCGGGCGCGGCCCCGGAGGTGTCCCGGATGGAGCGGATCGAGTACGTCGACCTGGACGCCGGCCACTGGCCGATGTTCAGCCGGCCCGCCGAGCTCGCCGCCCTGATCGACGCGGCGGCCGCCCGCAACTGACGCGCCGCCCACCCGTCCACCCGTCCCCTGTCCACCCGGCCCCCGCCTCCCGGAAGCAGCCCACCGGCTCCCGGAAGCGATCCGCCGCCTACCGGTCGTAGTCCACCGTCACCCGGTCGGAGACCGGCCGGGCCTGGCAGGTGAGGACGTAGCCGGCTGCCAGTTCGGCCTCCTCGAGGGCGAAGTTGCGCCGCATCTCGACCTTGCCCTCGCAGACCAGGGCCCGGCAGGTGCCGCAGACGCCGCCCTTGCAGGCGAACGGCAGGTCGGGGCGGGCCCGTTGGGCGCCGTCGAGGATGGCCCGGTCGCGCGGCAGGGCCAGGGTGCTGGCGCGGCCGTCGAGGACGAGGGTGACCTCGCTGGCGGCGGCGTCCGGTTCCGGCTCGGGGTGCCGCTGCTCGACGATGCCGTCCTCGTCGTCGTCCGCGTGGAACAGCTCCTGGTGCACCCGCCCGGCGGGAACGCCGAGTCCGGCCAGCAGCTGCTTGGCGCCGGTGACCATCGCGTAGGGGCCGCACAGCCACCAGTGGTCGACGGCGGGGGTGTCGACCAGGGCGGCCAGCAGGGCGGCGACCCGCTCGGGGTCGAGGCGGCCGCTGAGCAGTTCGGCGTCGCGGGTCTCCCGGGAGAGCACGTGGACGAGCTGGAAGCGTTCCAGGTAGCGGTCCTTGAGGTCGGCCAGCTCGTCGGCGAACATCACCGTGTCGCTGCGCCGGTTGCCGTACAGCAGGGTGACGGTGGAGTCGGGGTGGCCGGCCAGGACGGAGCCCGCGATGGAGAGCATCGGGGTGATGCCGGAGCCGGCCGCGAGCAGCACGTGCGTGCCGGGCACGGCCGGGTCGGCGGTGAACGCCCCGGAGGGGGGCAGCACGTCGACGGTCTCGCCGGTCTTCGCCTCGCCGACCAGCCAGTGCGAGAACAGCCCGCCGGGCACTTCGCGCACCGCGATCCGCAGCGGTCCGCCGACCGGGGAGCAGAGCGAGTAGGAGCGGCGCTCGTCGGCGCCGTCGACGATCCGGCGCAGGGTCAGGCTCTGGCCGGGGCGGAAGGCGTACTCCTCGGCCAGGTCGGCGGGGACGTCGAAGGTGACCGCGACGGCGTCCTCGCAGAGCCGTTCCAGGGTGCCGATCGGCAGCGGGTGGAACCGCGGGCGGCGGACGGCCATCAGATCTCCTTGATCCGGTCGAAGGGTTCGCGGCAACTGCGGCACCGCCACAGCGACTTGCAGGCGGTGGAGCCGAACCGGGAGAGCTCCTCGGTGTCCTGGGACCCGCACTGCGGGCAGGCCACCACCCGCCGGGTGGGGCCGAGTTGCAGCACCCCGCCGGACTGCCGCATTCCGTCGGACTGCCGCATCCCATCGGGTTGCCGCATCCCGCCGGGCACCGGCGGGGCGATGCCGGCCGCGGCGAGCTTGCGGCGGCCCTCGGCGCTGATCCGGTCGCTGGACCAGGGCGGGTCGATCCGCAGCCGCACCTCGACCCGGTCGAACCCGGCGGCCCGCAGCCGGCGGGACACGTCGGCGGCCATCTCGGCGATGGCCGGGCAGCCCGAGTAGGTGGGCGTCAGCCAGGCGGTGACCGCCCCGTCGGCCTCCTCGACGTCGGCCAGCACGCCCAGGTCGGCCAGGGTCAGCATGGGCAGTTCGGGGTCGGGCACGGCGGCGGCGACCTCCCGGGCCCGCTCCAGCACGGTGCTCACCACGTCGCCCCCGGGTGCGCCCGGGCCACCACCTGCAGCTCCGCGAGCAGCGGCCCCAGCGCCTCGGTGTGCACCCCGTGCCGCCCGGCCCGCCCGTCCACGTACGCCCGGCCCGCGGTCTCGGGGACGGGCAGCGTCGCCTCGGCCAACACCCGCTCCAGGGAGGCGAGTACGGGCGCGCGCAGCTCCGACGGGTCGACGCCGAGCCGCAGTTCGACCTCGTGCGGGGTGAACAGCTCCTCCAGCCACGGCCACAGCGCCTCCAGCGCGGCGAGCATCCGCCGGTGCGACTGCTCGGTGCCGTCGCCGAGCCGCACCGTCCAGGAGCTCGCGTACTCCCGGTGGTACGCCAACTCCTTGACGCCGAGCGCCGCGACGGCCGCCAGCACCGGGTCGGCGTGGTGGGCCAGCCGCCGGTACAGCTCCTCCCGGGCGGTGGCGAACAGCAGCAGCCGCACCACGCACTGCGCGAAGTCGCCGTTCTCCAGCTCCACCAGCCGCACGTTGCGGTAGTCGAAGTCCTCCCGCCAGTAGGCGAGTTGGTCCTCGCCGCGGCCGCTGCCGTCGAGCTGTCCGGCTCGGGTGAGCAGTCGGCGGGCCTGGCCGAGCAGGTCGAGGCCGAGGTTGGCGAGCGCCACCTCCTCCTCCAACTCCGGTGCCCGGGTGATCCATTGGATCAGCCGCTGGGAGAGCACCAGCGCGTCGTCGCCCAGCATCAGGCAGTACGCGGCGAGGTCGGCCGGGTCGATCCCGGCCGGCGGCGCGGCGTCCACCCCCAGCAGCGGATCGGCGAACCCCGTGCCGTACGCCCAGCGGGCCTCGCCGTCCGGCTCCGGGCCCGCCTCGGCCAACGAGAGGTACACGTGTTCGTCGGTCATGTCGCCTTCCCTGCCAGTTCGTTGACGGTTCGTCAGATGTGCGGGACGTCCTCGGGGATCGGGTAGAACGTCGGGTGCCGGTACACCTTGTCGCCGCTCGGCGCGAAGAACGGGTCCTGCTCGTCCGGGCTGGACGCGGTGATCGCGTCCGAGCGGACCACCCACAGGCTCACCCCCTCGTTGCGCCGGGTGTACAGGTCGCGCGCCGCGAGCAGCGCCATCTTGTCGTCCGCCGCGTGCAGCGATCCCACGTGCACGTGGTTCAGCCCGCGCCGGGGCCGCACGAACACCTCGTACAGCGGCCAGGAGGCCCGCTCCCCGCTCATCCCTCGTTCTCCTTCCGCGCCGCTCGTCCGGCCTGCTTGGCCGCGTACGCCGAGGCCGCCTCGCGCACCCAGGCGCCGTCCTCGTGGGCCGCCCGCCGCCGCTCGATCCGCTGCGCGTTGCACGGGCCGCCGCCCTTGATCACCTGCTGGAGCTCCGACCAGTCCGGCTCGCCGAAGTCCCAGCTGCCGCGCTCCTCGTTCCAGGCGAGCGCCGGGTCGGGCAGCGCCACACCCAGGTGCTCGGCTTGCGGGACGGTCATGTCGACGAAGCGCTGGCGCAGTTCGTCGTTGCTGTGCCGCTTGATCCGCCAGGCCATCGAGCGCTCGCTGTTGGGCGAGGCCCCGTCCGGCGGGCCGAACATCATCAGCGACGGCCACCACCAGCGGTCCACCGCGTCCTGCACCATGGCGCGCTGCGCTTCGGTGCCGGCCATCAGCGTCATCAGCAGCTCGTAGCCCTGCCGCTGGTGGAAGGACTCCTCCTTGCAGATCCGCACCATCGCCCGGGCGTACGGCCCGTAGCTGCACCGGCACAGCGGCACCTGGTTGCAGATCGCCGCGCCGTCCACCAGCCAGCCGATCACGCCGACGTCGGCGAAGGTCAGCGTCGGGTAGTTGAAGATCGACGAGTACTTCTGCCGCCCGTCGATCAGCTTCTCGGTCAGTTCCGCGCGGTCCACCCCGAGGGTCTCGGCCGCCGCGTACAGGTACAGCCCGTGCCCGGCCTCGTCCTGCGCCTTGGCGAGCAGGATCGCCTTGCGCCGCAGCGAGGGCGCCCGGGTCAGCCAGTTGCCCTCCGGCTGCATGCCGATGATCTCCGAGTGGGCGTGCTGCGCGATCTGCCGCACCAGCGTCGCCCGGTACGCCTCCGGCATCCAGTCGCGCGGCTCCACCCGCGCGTCCGCGGCGACCACCGCCTCGAACCGCGACTGCGCCTCCGTGCTGGCCTCCACCGCCCACCTCCCGACTGACCGTTCGGTCGGTTCCATTCTGTACACAGGGACCGGGCGGTGGCAAGGAGGTCGGGGCCCGGTGATCGGGCACAGCAGGCACGGTGATCGGGAGCGGCAGACCCTGTGATCGAAAACAGCCGCCCCGGTGATCGGACACAGCAGGCCCCGCGATCGGGAGCAGCCGGCCCGGTGATCGGGGAGACAGCCGGAGGCGGCGGCCGACGACCGGGGCCCGGGGGACGTGCCCCCGGGCCCCTGGTGCGGTCGGCCGCCGCCTCCGGCCGGTCCTCAGCGCTCGCGCAGGCGCGGCAGCGGCACCGCCAGCAGCGCGGCCAGCAGGGCGATCCGCGGGCCGAGTTGGTCGACCCGGAGGTGTTCGTGGCGGGCGTGCGGACCGGCGCCGACCGCGCCGAGGCCGTCCAGGGTGGGCAGGCCCCGCGCGCCGGCCAGGTTGGTGTCGCCCGCCCCGCCGGCGGGGGCGCCGTCGAGGTGCTGGCCGAGGGCGGCGGCCAGCGAGCGGACGTGGCGCAGCAGCAGGTTGCCGGAGCGCTCGGGCCAGGCGGGGCGGCTGGAGAGCACCTCGGTGCGGACGTCCGCGCCGGGGCGGGTCGCGGTGAGGTGGGCGAGGGTGTCGAGGGTGCGGCGCTGGGCCTCGGTGGTGGCGAAGCGCAGGCCGAGTTCGGCCTCGGCGTGGCCGGCGATGACGTTGGCGCGGGTGCCGCCGTCGATCCGGCCGGTGTTGAGCTCGGTGCCGGGCTGGCGGGCCAGGCCGCGGACGGCGATCAGCTGGTCGACCAGTTCGTCGATCGCGGAGAGGCCGTCGGCGGCGTCGAGGCCGGCGTGGGCCTCGCGCCCGGTGACGGTGAGCCGGACCCGGGTGGAGCCGCGGCGGGCGGTCTTCAGCCGGCCGTCGGGGTGGCCGGGTTCGAGGCCGAGGACGGCGGCGGCGCCGCGCAGGTGGCGCTCGACCAGGCCCCGGCCGTCGGGGCTGCCGATCTCCTCGTCCGAGACGATCACCATCCGGACCGGGCGGTGCGGGCGCTGCCCGAGGTCGGCGAGCAGCGCGAACGCGCCTTCCAGCAGGGCGAGTCCGCCCTTCATGTCGAGGATGCCGGGGCCGCTGAGCCGCCCGTCGCGCTCCTCGACCGGCCAGTCGGCGAGGGTGCCGACCGGCCAGACGGTGTCGTGGTGGCCGACCACCAGCAGGTGCGGGAGGTCCTCCTGCTGTCCGGGCCAGTCGAGGACGAGGTGGTCGCCGTGCTCGCAGGGGTGCCGGACGGCGGTGGCCCCGGTCGCGGCGTAGCCGGCGGCGAGCTCTTCGGCGAGGGCGTCGAGCCGGGGGGCGTCACCGGAGGGGGATTCGATCCGGGCCAGGTCGGCGCAGCGCTTGCGGACGGCCGCGGTGAGGGTGCGGGCCCGGCTGGTGAGGGTGCGCGGCAGGCCGGGCAGGGCGGCGGTCGGGGTCACCGCCGGTGCGGCGGCGGGCAGTTCGGCGGCGGGGGCGCCGCTGCGGTGGCGGCGGAGGTGTCCGCGGCCGCTGTGGCGGGTGGTTCGGCGGTGTCCGCGGCCGCCGTGGCGGGGGCTCCGGCGGTCACCGCGGCGGACGTCCCGGTGGGATGCGGCTCGGGGGCCACGGTATGCGGACTCACCGTTCACCTCCGGCGGGTCGCGGGGCACTCGGCGGTATCGGCGGGGCGGGCGTCCAACGGCTCCTGCCCGGGGTCGGGCTCGGTCGCGGCGTACGGTACGACCTGGGGCTGGGCAACACTGCGTCCTCCTCGCTCGGTCCACGGCTCCGGCTCGGCCCGGGGCGCGGGGACATCGGTCTTCTGTTCCTCGGCACGGGCGGGCACCGTAACAGGGGGCCGATGAGCGAGCCTAGAAGATTGGTTCGCCTCCCTGCGAGGTGGCCTGCCGCTCAGCGCGCCGCGGCGGGTCCGGGTGCGTCCTGCTCCTACCTTGGACCCCCGGGGGAGGTTCGGCAGCGCGAATCGCCCACGATCGAGCGAACCCCGCCCGATGGGTGACCGTGAATCAGCCTTTGGTACCAGTCGGGGCGTCCGCGGCCGGGCGCGCCGGAGCCCCCGCCGCCGCGTCGAGCGGGGGCAGGGGCTCCGGGCGGGCCGTGAACGGCCCGGTCAGTCGCGGGACTTGCCGAACACCAGCCGGTAGGCGATCAGCAGGACGAGTGCGCCCGCGATCGCGGAGATCCAGGTCGGCAGGTCGAAGAAGTGCACGTTCACCGACTTGTGCAGGATCTTCGAGGAGAGCCACCCGCCGATGAAGGAGCCGGCGATGCCGATCAGGGTGGTGACGATGATGCCGCCCGGGTCCTTTCCGGGCAGCAGGAGCTTGGCGATGGCTCCGGCGAGGAGCCCGAGGATGATCCAGCTGACGATTCCCATGGCCTTCTCCTGCCCTCCGTCGCGGCGGGCAACCTCCCGTGCCCGCTCACCGGGGGTGACGCTCGTCTCCACCCACCCGGTTCCGGCCACCGGCGCGACGGGCCGTGCCACCGGGCCGTGGCACTCCGCGGCTCACCGAGCCGTGCCACCGGACCGTGCCACCGGGCCGGGACGCTTCGCGGCTCAGCGGGCCCGGGGCAGCGGCACCGCCTCGGGGCGGTAGCGGACGGTGGTCGCCATCCAGTGCAGCAGCGCGTGCGCGAAGCGGACCAGCGCCCGCACGTAGCAGCGCACCTGGGGCGGCCAGTGCGAGCCGCGGGCGATGCCCTCGGCCAGGAACTCCAGGGTGGTGAGCTCGGCCCCGCAGAGCGCGGCGACCTGGGCGGCCGCGGCGGCCTGCGGCAGCCGCTCGTGCACCTCCAGCGCGCACAGCAGGTTGTTGCCGTGGCCGGTGGCGGTCTCGGCCCGGTACGAGCAGAGGTCGTTGGCCCAGCCGACCAGGTGGTCGAACCGGCTGCGCAGGTCGACGAGTTGGGGGTGGTGGTGGAACTGCTCGGGCAGGTCGAGGCGGTGCGCGAGCTCGACCGTGCCGGCCGCGCAGCGGGTGGCGCCGCCCCGCTCGCGGTGCGAGAGGTACTGCGGCACGGTGGGGGTGGCGCCGCGCAGCCGCAGGAAGTCCAGCGAACTCTCCAGGTAGCAGCGGAAGTCGGCGGTCTGCCGGGCCCGCCAGGCCGGTCCGGTGAGGGCGACGCTGTCCTGCCAGAGGGTGCGGAAGGCCCGGGCCAGGGCGGTCCGCGGGGCGGGCGCGACGGCGTCGGGGGCGAGTTCCGGGGCGAGCAGCGCGGCGAGTTCGCGGACGGTGCGGTCGGCCTCGTCGGACGGGTCGCCGAGCCAGTGTCGGTCGAAGTGGTCGTCGAGGATCCAGCCGAGCAGCAGCCACTGGGTGGCGGTCCGCAGCCCGGGCCCGGCCGGGAGGTCGCCCCAGCAGCGCGAGGCCAGCTCCAAGTGGCCCTGTTCCAGCAGGCGTTCGGTGCCCTCGTGGTCGAGCAGGCCGGTGCCGGCCAGCCAGTGCGCGAGTTCCTCGCGCAGCGCGTCGGCGTGCGGGTGCGGCGCCGGGACGGGGATCCGGTCGAGCAGGCCGGCGAGCGGCCCGCCGGACGGCCCGGCCGACGGTCCGGCGGGCTGTCCGCCCGGTTGTCCGGCCGGGAGGCGCTGCGCGGTGGCTCGGCTCATGGCGGGATCCTCCGGTCCGCTCGGGTGCGTGGTCGCCGCGTCCGGGATCGCCGGGCGCGAACGGGGCGGGCCGCCGCGGACGCGCCCGGGCCGGCGGGCCGCCGGAGCGCACGCACCGGCCGAACGACCGGGGCGCGCGTCAACTTCCCGCCGGGGCACGCGTCAACCGTCCACCAGGACGGACCGGCCGCCGACGGGACGAGTCTGCTGGAACACCGGGCCCGGGCTCCGCAGAACCGTCGGCCGTTCCCCCGCCCGGCGGATACCACCGCTCATCCGACGATCAGCCCGCGACCCGCCCCCGGGGCACCCGCTCCAGGGTGCACCGGCCGTCCCGGCAGGTCCGCCGCAGCCGCCCCCGGGAGAGCAGTTGGAACAGCCCGACCGTCCAGCACAGCGGACAGCCCCGCAGCGCCACCAGCCCGACCGGCACGGCGAGCAGCACGACCGGCCCGAACACCGGCAGCAGCCCGAACCCGGCCGCCACCGCCCCGAACCCGACCGCGCCGCGCAGCAGATGGCGCGGCAGGGTCGCACTCGCGTAACCGTCCCGCCCGACCCCCGCACCCCCGCACCCCCGGCGCCCCCGTCCCGCCCGCTCACCGGACACCGCCGCGCCGGACGGCCGGGCCGCCGAACATCCGCCCGGCCTGGCCGGTGCCGCGCTCGAACTCTCCGGCGCTTCCGCCGAGTTCGGCCCGGACGGCGGCCCGGGCCCGGTGCAGCCGGGACTTCATCGCGGCCGGGCTCAGCCCGAGCGCCTCGGCGACGGCCCGGCCGCCGAGGCCCTGCAGGTCGCGCATGATCAGCACCCGGCGCTGGTCGGCGGGGAGGGCGGCGATCGCGGCGGCGACCCGTTCGGTGTCGAGCCGCCGCAGCGCCTCCTGCTCGGCGGAGTCCGCCGTCCCCTCCGGGGGTTCGGCGGCGGCCGCCGCGGGCCGCAGGGCGCGGGCCCGCCGCAGGCACTCGTTGCGGACGATCCGGAACAGCCAGGACGCGAGCGCGCCGGTGGCCCGCAGCATGCCGATCCGCCGGTACAGCACGATCAGTGCCTCCTGCGCGGCGTCCTCGGCGTCCTCGGGGCCGGGGCACAGCGTGTACGCGAAGCGCCGCACGTGCGGGTCCGCCCCCGCGACCAGCACCGCGAGCGAGTCGCGGTCCCCGTCGCGGGCCGCCGCGACCACCTCCGCGCCGGGCCAGCGGGTCTCAACCACGGCTCCCCCGCCTCCGCTTGAGCACCAGCAGGCAACTGCACAGCAGCACCGCGCCCGCACCGGCACCGACCAGAACCGCGACCATCATGGCCTCCTCGGGACTCGCCCCGTCCGGCTCGGTCCGCCCGACGGGATCGCCCATAAGAGCCCCGGCCCGCCGGAAAGGATTCACCCCTGTTCCGGCCGCGCCCGCTCCCCTCCCCCGACGGGGCGTCAGCCGTCGATCTCCGCCCGGCTCCGCTCCACGCAGAACTCGTTGCCCTCGATGTCCGCGAGCACCACCCAGCCCGTCCCGTCCGGCCGCCGCTGGTCGGCCACCCGGGTCGCGCCCAGCCCGACCAGCCGCTCGACCTCCTCGTCCCGGGTCCGCCCCTGCGGCTGGAGGTCGAAGTGGATCCGGTTCTTGCCCGCCTTCTCCTCCGGCACGGTCACGAACAGCAGCCCCGCGGCCTCGATCAGCGCCTGCGGGTCACCGGGGAAGTCCTCCTCGTGCAGCGGCTGCCCCAGCACCTCCGACCAGAAGGAGGCGAGGCGGTAGGGGTCGAGGCTGTCGATGGTCACGTGCTTGATCACAGAAGTCATGCGGGGGATTCTCGACTGCCGGAGTAAGGAGTGGCAACCCGATTCCCTCCTGTCGCCGCACTCGGCGACCGGGCCCGGCGACCGGCCCCCTCGACACTCTCGGCACCCTCCCGCCCGACGGGGGCGCGGTGTTACGGTGCGGATCATGTCCGAGAGCCTCTCCACCGCCAAGGCCGAACTCGACCGGCTGACCGCCGAGTTCTTCGGCGCCTTCGACAACCGGCACGGCGGCCCCGCCGACGTGGGCCGGCTGCGGCGGCTGATGCTGCCCGGCGGGGTGATCGTGGTGACGGCGCCCCGGTACGCCGCGTACGGCGTCGAGGAGTTCATCGGCCCGCGCGAACTGCTGCTCTCCGACGGGCGGTTGACCGACTTCCACGAGTGGGAGGTCGACGAGCGCACCGAGATCGCCGACGGCGTGGCCTGCCGGATCGGCACCTACCGCAAGTCCGGCCTGCTGAACGGCGAACCGTACGAGGGGGGCGGCACCAAGACCTTCCAGTTCGCCCGCACCCCGGACGGCTGGCGGATCACCGCCTTCTCCTGGCACGACGAACCGTAACCGCCCCTCGGACCCGGGCGCCCGGCCTCACCGCACCGCCCCCGACGGGGCCTTCGCCGCGCGGGCCGTCCCCGTCACGGCCGTCACGGCCGTCATGGCGAGGGCGAGCAGGGCGAGGCAGGCGACGGCGGCGCCGTAGAGGGTGGTGGTGGGGAGCAGGCCCAGGTGCGGGGCGGCGAATCCGGCGGCCACCGCGGGGGCGCTGAAGGCGAGGTAGCTGAGGACGTACACGGCCGCGAACAGTTCGGCGCGTTCCGCCGGGGCGGCCAGCGGGGCGATGCCGGAGAGCGCGCCGAGGAAGGTCGCGCCGAAGCCGAACCCGGCCACCGCGGTCATGACGAAGAACAGCGGCGTGTCGCGGGCCTCCAGCGCGGCCAGGGTGCCGAGCACGCCGAGGGCCAGCGCGACCGTCCCCGCCCGGAGGGCCGTACGGGCGGGGCGGCCGCGCAGCAGCAGCGAGCCGAGCGTGCCGCCCGCGGTCATGGTGGTCACGACCAGGCCGCCGACCAGGTGGTTGTGCAGGTGCAGCACGCCGACGGCGAGCGAGGGGCCGAGCGAGAGGTAGAGGCCGCCGAGCGACCAGACGGCGATCAGCGCGGGGGACGCGGCGGCGAAGGCCCGGCGGGCCGCGCGCGGGACGCGGGCCCGCGGCACCAGCGCGAGCAGGGCGCCGGGGCGCCGCTCGACCGTCTCGGGTATCAGGGACAGGGCCGCGGCGGCCAGCAGGAACCCGGCGGCCAGCAGCGCGAAGACCAGGACCCGCGGGGCGGGGCCGTACTGCACCAGCAGGCCGGAGCCGAAGGCCCCCACCGCCAGGCCGAGCGTGGACGCGGCGCCGTTGACCAGCGCGCCGAGCCCCGGGGAGCGCTGCGGCTGCAGGTCGACCAGGGCCGCGGAGAGCGCGCCGGTCGCGGCGCCGGTGGCGAAGCCCTGGACGGCGCGGGCCACGAGCAGCGTGCCGACGCCGTCCGCCCCGGTGAACAGCAGCATCGCGGCCGCCTCCAGCAGCAGCGAGCCGTAGAGCAGCGGCTTGCGGCCGAGGAAGTCGGACAGCCGGCCGACGGTGGTCAGGGCGAGCAGCAGGAACACCGCGTAGACGGCGAAGACCACCGTGAGCGTGCCCGAGGAGAAGCCCCAGGCCGCCTGGTAGACGACGTACAGCGGGGAGGGGGCGGCAGCGGCGAAGGTCAGCAGCAGCATGGCCGCCGCGACCAGCCAGAAGGCCGGAGTGCGGGACAGCCGGCGGGAGTTCGGCATCGGGAACCTCGGTGGCAGGGCGGTCGGGGCCCGGAAGCACGGCCCCTTAAGGCGAAAGGGTTGGCTTTAGTGGATGCTAGGCGACCACCTGGCACTAAAGCCAATCGTTTTGCCTTAACATGGCGTTTCCGCCGGGAGCCCGGACCCGGAGCCTTAGCATGGGAGGGTGAACAGCCAGCCCCCGGCCCCGCCCCCGCACCCGGCCGAACCCGTCCGCCGCACCGGCGGACGCAGCGCCCGGGTGTGCGCCGCCGTGCACCAGGCCGTCACCGAACTGATCGCCGAGAACGGCGCGGAACAGGTCACGATCCCGGCCGTCGCGGCCCGGGCCGGCGTCAACCCCACCTCCGTGTACCGGCGCTGGGGCGACCTCAACGGCCTGCTCGCCGACGTCGCCAGCACCCGGCTGGCCCCCGACGACCCCCCGCCGGACACCGGCACCCTCCGCACCGACCTGCTCCAGTGGGCCGAACGCACCCGGGCCGCCGTCACCACCCCGGAAGCCCGCGCCCTGCTCCGCCACTCCATCGGCCAACTCGCGACCTGCCCCGGCACCACCCCCCGGATGGCCGCCCGCGAACAGCAACTCGCCACGATCCTGACCCGCGCCGAGGACCGCGGCGAACCCACCCCCACCCTCACCCAGGCCGTCGACCACCTGATGGCCCCGCTCTACTTCCGCGTCATCCTCAACCTCGGCCCCGTCGACCCCGCCGACACCCGCCGCCTCGTCGACGACCTCCTCCACCACCACACCGGCCGATGCCCCACCTGACCCCACCGGGCCCCACGCGACAGCCGATGCCCCTACCTCTCCCCCGCCGCCGGGCCCCCGCACCTCCACCTCTGCGACAGCCGAAGCCCCTCCCTTCCCCCCGCCCTCCCGCCACCGGAACCCTCCCCCTTCCCCCGCACGCCCACCTCTGCGGCAGTCAAAGCCCTTCCCCCTCCTCCCTCTCCCCACCTTCCTCCCGCCGCCGGAACCCTCCCCCCTCCCCGCACGTCCACCTCTGCGGCAGCCAAAGCCCCCCTCCCCCTTCTCCCCACCTTCCTCCCGCCGCCGGAACCCTCCCCCCTCCCCCGCACGTCCACCTCTGCGGCAGTCCCAACGGGCGGAGGTGCGGCAGGTGAGCGGGCGGGTGCTGGTGGTGGACGATGACGCGGCGATCCGGCGGAGCCTCGAACGGGGCCTGCGGCTGAGCGGCTTCCGGGTCGCGGTCGCCGCGGACGGCACGGCCGCGCTGGCGGCTCTCGCCGCGGAGCCGCCGGACGTGCTGGTGCTGGACGTGGGGATGCCGGGCCTGTCGGGGACGGAGGTGTGCCGGACGTTGCGGGCGCGGGCGGACGACACTCCGGTGCTGATGCTCTCCGCGCTGGACGAGCTGGCCGACCGGGTGGCCGGGCTGCAGGCCGGTGCGGACGACTACCTGGTGAAGCCGTTCGCCCTCGAGGAGCTGGTGCTGCGGCTGCACGCGCTGCTGCGCCGCCGGCCGCCGCAGCCCTCGGACCTGATCCGGGTCGGCCCGTTGCGGATCCACCCGGAGACCCGGCAGGCATTCTGGGACGAGGACGAACTCCGGTTGACCAGGCGGGAGTTCGAGCTGCTCGCGCAACTCGCCCGGAACGCCGGGATCGTGCTGTCCCGGGAGGTGCTGCTGGACCGGGTCTGGGGCTACGACTTCGAGGTGCGCAGCGACGCCGTGGACACCTTCGTCTCCTACCTGCGCCGGAAGCTGGAGGCCGGCGGCCGCCCCCGGACGGTGCACACGGTGCGCGGGGTGGGTTTCGTGCTGCGCGTCCCGGACGAGGGCGGGGCCGGGCGGTGAAGCTGTCGACCCGGATCGCGCTCGGGGCGGCGGTGCTGGTGCCGCTGCTGGTGGCGGCCGCGGGGGTGCTGCTGCTGCCGCTGGTCAGCACGGACCTGCACCGGCGCCAGGACGACCGGTTGAACGCCCGGGCGGCGGCCGTCCTGCCGAACGCGAAGGCGCTGCTCGCGGCCGACAGCCGGGGCCGTCCGAAGGCGGAGCAGAACCAGCAGCGCAAGCTGATGGACGCGGCGCTGGACGCGGGCGTCCGGGTGGTCGCCGCGGACGGGACGGTACTGCTCGCGGCGGGTTCGCAGCCGGACGACCCGTCCCGCCTCCCCACGGCCCCGAGCGGCGGGCCGGTGACTGTCCGTCAGAACGGCTCGTCCTGGCGGGCGTTGGCGGTGAAGCTGGACGGCGGGAGCACCACCGGGACGCTCTGGGTGCTGGCCCCGGCCGGGGAGCCGGCGGACGAGTTGCGGGCGGTGCGGCGGCGGGTGCTACTGGTGGCGCTGGTCGCGGCGCCGCTCTCGGGGCTGGTCGCCTTCGGCCTCGCCGAGCGGGCCACCCTTCCGCTGCGCCGACTGGGCCGCCGGGCGGCGGCGCTGGATCCGGGGGCGGGGCACACCGCGTTCGCGCCCGCTCGGACGGGCACCACCGAGGTGGACGAACTCTCCGGCGCGCTGGCCCTGTTGCTGTCGCGGTACGACGAGCAGGCGGCCCGGACGGCGCAGGCCCTGGACACCGCGCGGTCGTTCTCCTCGGCGGCCTCGCACGAGTTGCGCACCCCGCTGATGAGCCTGCGCACCAACCTGGACGTGCTGGCCGCGCACCCGGACCTCCCGGCAGGCGAACGGGCCGAGGTGGTGGCCGAGTTGCAGCAGGACCACGCCCGGATGCTGGACCTGCTGAGCGCGCTGTCCGCACTGGCCCGGGGCGACCTGGTGGAGCTCTCCGCGTTCGGCCCGGTCGACCTCGCGGAGCTGGTGGACGCCGCCGTCGCCGAGGCCGCCCGCCGCCACCCGGACGCCGTCTACCGGACCGAACTCCCGCCCGAGGCAAGGGTGTTCGGCTGGGACGCGGGCCTGCGGATCCTGCTCGCCAACCTGCTGGGCAACGCCGCCGTGCACGGCCGCACCGCCGACCGCCCGGCCCGGGTGGACGTCCGGCTGCACGTGACGGGCGGCACGGCCCGCCTCACCGTGGACGACACCGGCCCCGGCGTCCCGCCCGCCGAGCGCGCCGCCGTCTTCCACCGCTTCCACCGCCGCCCGGACAGCCCCGGCTCCGGCCTCGGCCTGACCCTGGTCGCCCAACAGGCCGCCCTGCACCGCGGTTCGGTCACCGCCACCGACCGCCCGGACGGCCCGGGCTGCCGCCTGGAGGTCGTCCTGCCGCTGCTGCGCCCCGACACCCCGGCCGTCCGGCTCCCCGCCGCCCGCGACTGGCTGAACGGGGAGGAGCAGCACTGAAGGGTCCGGCCACCGAAGGGTCCGACCACTGAAGGGGCCGACCGGAGCGAGGGGAGTTCCACCCTCCTCCACTTCCAAGGTATACCGCCCCCGGGGGCTTGCGGCAAGGCCCCCAGGAGGGCGGAGAATCGACGACTCAATCCCCCCTGACCTGCGGAAACGAGAGTCGAACATGCGCGTGGTACTGACCTCCTGGGGATCCCGGGGAGACATCGAGCCGCTGGCGGCACTGGCCGCGGAGCTGCGGGCCCGCGGCGCGCGGGTGGTGGTCTGCGCCCCGCCGGACGAGGACTTCGTCGCGCTGCTGGACCGGGTCGGCGTGCCGCTGGTGCCGCTCGGGCCGACGGTGAAGTCGATCGTCGCCAACCCGAAGCCGCCGACCGGGCAGGACGCGTTCAAGCTGGCCCCGGCGCTGGTCGAGGCGCGCTTCGAGACGCTCGCCGCGGTGGCCGCGGAGGGCTGCGACGCCGTCCTGGCGACGGGCCTGATGCCGGCCGGGGCGCGGGACGTCGCGGAGAAGCTGGGCGTCCCGTACGTGCTGGCCTGCTTCCACGTCATGGGGCTGCCGTCGCGGCACTTCCGGCCGGGCCGCCGGCCGGGCACGCCGTCCGCGGCGGACGAGACGGACTACGAGGTGCTGTGGAAGCAGGACGCCGAGCGGGTGGACGCGCTGTACGGCACGGCCGTCGACCGCGGGCGGGCGGCCCTCGGGCTGCCGCCGGTGGACGGCGTCCGCGACCACGTGTTCACGCGGCGGCCGTGGCTGGCGGCGGACCCGGTGCTGTGCCCGTCGGCGGGGATGACCGAGCTCGACCCGGTCCAGACCGGCGCCTGGATCCTGCCGGACACCCGGCCGCTGCCCGCGGACCTGCGGGCGTTCCTGGACGGCGGCGAGCCGCCGGTGTACGTCGGTTTCGGCAGCATGGCCGCGTACGCGCCGGAGGGCGTCGCGCGGGCGGCCGTCGAGGCGGCCCGGGCGCACGGGCGGCGGATCGTCCTCGGGAGCGGGTGGGCCGGACTGGGCGCGGTGGACGACGGTGACGACTGCTTCGTGGTCGGCGAGGTCAACCAGCAGGCGCTGTTCCGCCGGAGCGCCGTCGTCGTGCACCACGGCGGCGCCGGCACCACTACGACCGCGGCCCGGGCCGGGGCCCCGCAGGTGGTCGTGCCGCTGATCGCCGACCAACCCTACTGGGCGTCCCGGATCGCCGAGTTGGGCATCGGGGTGGCCCACCCGGGGCCGGCGCCGACGGTCGCCTCGCTGACGGCGGCCCTGGGGACCGCCCTGGACCCCGGGGTGCGGGCCCGGGCGGAGGCGGTCGCGGCCACCGTCCGGACCGACGGCGCCGCGGTGGCCGCCGGACTCCTGCTCGACCTGGCCGGACGCCCCCGCCCGTAGGGCGCCCCCGACCGGCCGCGCCTCACGGACCGGGCAGGCCGAGGACGGCGGCGGCGAGGCGCTCGCGGAACCAGTGGTGCGCGGGGTCGCCGTCGTTGCGAGGGTGCCGGGCCATGCCGAGTTCCATCGGCGGGAGCCGCAGCGGGATCGGGAAGGCCCGCAGGCCGAGGGCCCGGACGGCGGCGGGCAGCCAGTCGGCGAGGCCGAGGGCGATCAGGTCGGCGTCGCGGGCGAGCAGCATCACCGCGGTGTGGCCGGGCACCACGACGGACACCCGCCGCCGCAGGCCGAGTTCGGCGAGGGGGCGCTCGGCTCCGGCCCGGGCCGCCGACTCCCGGGCCACCAACTCCCGTGCCGCCTCACGGTGTTCGACACGCTGACGGGCGAACGCCGGGCCTCGCTGGAGACCGGCCGCTTCCCCGGACGGCCGGCTCGGCTACCTGGCCGCCGTGGAGTCCTCCACCTCGGACGTGGTCGACCTGGAGACCTTCGAGTTGCCGGCCCGGCTGGACGTCCCCAGGCGCGGCGAGCCCGGCGCCCGGCCTGAGCGGCTCTGCCCCGACCCGCCCGTCCGTCCGCCCGTCCGTCCGCCCGCCCGCCCGGCGGCCGGTTCCACAGGGTTTCCACAAGAAGCCTCCGTACGGTCCGTGGTGGCCGGGGAGACCGGCCGGGATTCGGAGTGGAAGGGGAGACCCATGCGCATCAACCGGGCGGCGGCCGCCGTCGGAGTGCTGGCGTTGGCGGGCGCGTTCCTGGCTGCGGGGCCCGCGCAGGCGGCGGGCGGGGCGCCGAAGGGGGACGGGGCGAAGGCGGTCTGCAAGCGGCTGCCGAAGACCCAGGAGCGGATCGACAAGGCGCTGGACCGGCTGAACGGCGACGCCACCGTCAGCGGTTCGGTGGCCCGGCTGCAGCAGCGGGTGGACAACGCCCACAAGGCGGGGCACGCCGAGATCGAGAAGTACCTGAACGACCGGCTGACCTTCCGCCGCAGCCTGCTGCCGACGCTGCAGACCCGCAAGGCGGACCTGGCCGCGGTGGCCGGCTGGTGCGCGAAGAACGCCCCGGCGGCCGGGAAGTGACCCGTCGGCCCGCCGCCGCGCGAGCCGCCCTGGCGGCCCTGGCGCTGGCCTCGGCCGCTCTGCTGACGGCCTGCGGCCCGACCTCCGGCGCCGCCGGGGGCGGCAGCGCGCCCGACGACGCCCAGCAGGTCCAGCAGATGCAGCAGAAGGTGGACGCCGCGGACAGCGCCGCCGCCCAGGCCGACTCCGACGCCGCCCAGCCGGACACCGACACCGGCCCGAGCACCGGTACGGGCACCGGCACCGGCACCGGCACCGGCAACTGAGAGAACGCCCCCGAGAACCCCGACGGCCCGCGCCCTCCCCGGAGCGCGGGCCGTCGGCATGCCCGGGAAATGAGACGGATGCGTCCACGATCCGACCACCGGCGTGGCGGAACTTGACGCGCCGCCGCCGGGTCGTGAACCATCGGCGGCATGAACTCCGGCACCTTCCTGGTCTGCCGCCTGCACGTCGATCTGCGACGCCAGGCGAGCGACATGTGTGCCTGCTGTTGACGCTCTTCGCGTAACCTCCGTGCGCGCCCGGTGAGTTGACCCGGGGCCTCGCACCCCCCTCGCGTCACCCTCCCCTTTCCCCCTGCCGTCCCGCGTCCCCACCGCCCGTGCCCCGGCACGCGCACCGGCGCTGGCGGCCGCCCCGGCACACCCCGGAGGAACCCATGAGCATCGACCTGGCCACCGTCCCATCCACCGCCACCACCACCCCGCCGACCGCCGCCACCGCCGCGACCGCCCCGCCGACCGCCGCGCCCCGCCCCCCGCTCTCCCCGAACGCGCTGCGCCGGATCGTCCGCGACCTGGCCGAGCGGCCCGAGCGCTGGCTGCACCGGGTGCGGCTGTCCGCGGAGGAGCGCTGGTACGAGCGGCTGGAGCTGGCGGAGGACTACGAGGTGTGGCTGATCAGCTGGCTGCCGGGGCAGTCCACCGGGTTCCACGACCACGGGGGCTCGCGCGGGGCGTTCACGGTGGCGCTGGGCGAGTTGGAGGAGCTGGCGCTGGCGGGGCCGGAGCACGGGCTGACGGTGCGCAGGCTGGCGTCGGGCACCGAGCGGGCGTTCGGGCCGCAGTACCTGCACGACGTGCGCAACACCGCGCAGGGCCCGGCGGTGACGCTGCACGCGTACTCGCCGCCGCTGAGCGAGATGGCGCACTACGAACTGCGGGCCGGCGGCCTGGTGCGGACCTCCACGGAAGGTGCGGAGCAGTGGTGACCACGGTGGACCAGTTGGTGGCGGCGGCCCGGGCGGGCCTGGACCGGCCGGACCCGGCCCGGGCCTGGGCCGAAGTGACCGCCGGGGCGCAGCTGGTGGACATCCGCCCGGCCGCGCAGCGGGCCCGCGAGGGGGAGATCCCGGGGGCGCTGGTGATCGAGCGGAACGTGCTGGAGTGGCGGCTGGACCCGACCGGCAGCCACCGGATCCCGGAGGCGGTGGACCACGGGGTGCGGTGGATCGTGGTGTGCTCGGAGGGGTACGCGTCCTCGCTGGCGGCGGCCTCGCTGCAGGCGCTGGGGCTGCACCGGGCGACCGACCTGGACGGCGGTTTCGTGGCCTGGGCGGCGGCCGGGCTGCCCACCCGTTCGGTTGATCAAGGTTTGCGGTGATCCCCCCGAGGGAAGCCGGTCAAGCGACGCATTCAGACCACTGTTCGATAACTGCGCCCGCCCCGAGCGGCGGGCGCAGTGCCGTTCCGGCCGATCCAGCCGATCCGGCCGACCCTCCGAGGACCCTTCCGTGATCAGATTCGAGGGCGCCGCCAAGCGCCACCCCGACGGCACGGTCGCCGTCCGTGGCCTGGAACTGGACGTTCCGGCGGGCCGGACCACCGTGCTGGTCGGGCCGTCCGGCTGCGGCAAGACCACCATCCTGCGGATGGTCAACCGGATGGTGGTGCCCACCGCCGGCCGGGTGCTGCTGGACGGGGCCGACGTGGCGGGGCTGCCCGCAGCGCAACTGCGGCGCGGCATCGGGTACGTGATCCAGCAGGCGGGCCTGTTCCCGCACCGCCGGGTGATCGACAACGTGGCGACGGTGCCCCGGCTGCTCGGCTGGGACCGCAAGCGGGCCCGGGCCCGGGCCGCCGAACTGCTGGAGCTGGTCGGCCTGCCGCCGGAGACCGCCCGCCGGTACCCGGCGCAGCTCTCCGGCGGCCAGCAGCAACGGGTGGGCGTGGCAAGAGCGTTGGCGGCCGACCCGCCGGTGCTGCTGATGGACGAGCCGTTCAGCGCGGTCGACCCGCTGGTGCGCGCCGGTCTCCAGGAGGAACTGCTGCGCCTGCAGGCCGAGTTGGGCAAGACGGTGCTGTTCGTGACGCACGACATCGAGGAGGCGGTCCGGCTCGGCGACCGGGTGGTGGTGCTCCGCGAGCACGGCGAGATCGCCCAACTCGCGGATCCGCACACCCTGTTGACCGCCCCGGCGGACGCCGGCGTGGCGGCCTTCCTGGGCCGCGACCGCGGCCTGCGCGGGCTGGGCCTGCGCCCGGCCGGCGCCGTCCCGCTCGAACCGCTCGAACCCTCGTACGGCGACTGGCAGTTGGCGCTCGACCCGGAGGGCCGCCCGGAGCACTGGGTGCGCGGCGCCGAGCGCCACCCGGCCCCGGTGTTCGCCCCGTCCCGGGACTCGCTGCGCTCCGCGCTGGACGCGGCCCTGCTCGCCCCGTCCGGCCTGGCCGTCGCGGTGGACGACGCGGGCCGCGCGGTCGGCACCGCGAGCCGCGCCGCCGTCGTCGAGGCACTGGCCCGGTCCCAGGAGGCCGCACAGCCCCAGGCGAAGGCCCCGGAGACCGGCCCGGCCCCGCAGACCGGTAGCACCCCGACGACCCCGGAGACCGGGAAGACCCGGACGGCGACCCCGGCGACCCCGGAGGCCCCCGACGCTGCGCAGGTGCCGCATGCTGGACGGTGAGCCGCTGATCCGCTGGCGCTGGCTCGGCGACCACCTCGGCTACCTGGGCGACCTGACGGCCGACCACGCGGTGATCGCCCTGGTGCCGGTGCTGCTGGCGCTGCTGCTGGCGGTGCCGCTGGGCCTGGCCTGCGCGCGCTTCCCGCGGCTGTACCAGCCGCTGGCGGCGGTGTTCAACGTGGTGTACGCGCTGCCCTCGCTGGCGGTGTTCGTGGTGCTGATCCCGTACACGGGGCTGGCCACCCGGGAGACCGTGATGGTGCCGCTGACCTGCTACGCGCTGGCGGTGCTGCTGCCGACCGCGGTGGACGGGCTGCGGGCGGTGCCGGAGCCGGTGCGGCAGGCGGCCACCGCGATGGGCTACGGCCCGTGGCGGCGGCTGGCGGCGGTCGAACTCCCGGCGTCCGTGCCGTACTTGATCGGGGGGCTGCGGGTGGCCGCGGTGTCCTCGATCTCGCTGGCGGCGGTGGGGGCGCTGGTCGGCCGGGGCGGCCTGGGCTACCTGTTCGTGGACGGCTTCCAGCGGACCTTCCCGACGCCGATCCTGGCCGGGATCGTGCTGGTGGCTCTGCTCGCGCTGGCCGCCGACCTGCTGCTGCTGGCGGCCCGCCGGGTGCTGGCGCCGTGGTCGCGGGGGGTGGCGCGGTGAACTGGCTGGGCTGGCTGCACGACTTCTTCGCCGATCCGGCGCACCGCTCCGGGCCGGACTCGATCGTCCACCGGGTGCTGGAGCACCTGGCGTTCTCCGCCGAGGCGCTCGGCCTGGCCGCGCTGGTGGCGCTGCCGCTGGGCCTGCTGATCGGCTACTCGGGGCGCGGGCTGTTCCTGGTGACGGCGCTGGCCGGCGTGGCGCGCGCCCTGCCGACCCTGGGCCTGGTGACGCTGGCGGTGCTGCTGGCGGGCGTCGGCGAGACGGCGGTGCTGCTGCCGCTGACCGCGCTGGCCGCGCCGCCGATGCTGGTGGCCGCCGCCGAGGGGGTGCGCGGCACCGACCCGGACGTCCGGGACGCGGCCCGCGGCATCGGCCTGACGCACCCGCAGACCCTGCTGCGGGTGTGCGTGCCGGCCGCCGCGCCGACCCTGCTGGCGGGGGTGCGGACGGCGTCGGTGCAGGTGATCGCCACCGCCACGGTCGCCGCGTACGTCGGCCTCGGCGGGCTGGGCCGGTACGTGATCGACGGGCTGGCCACCCGGAACTACCCGACCACGGTCGGCGGCGCCCTGCTGGTGGTGCTGCTGGCGGTGGCCGTCCAACTGCTGTTCGCCCTGTTCGTCCGGCTCGCGTCGCCGCCCGGCGCGCGACCGGTCCGTGCCGTCCGCCGTGTCCGTGCCGCCGGTTCCGCCGGTGGCGGGGGCGCGTCCGCGGGCGGCTCCGCTCCCGACGACGATCCCGCGGGCTCCCCCGCTCTCGTGAAGGAATCCCCATGACGACCCGTCCGGTCCGAACCGCCCTCGCCGTCCTCCTGCTGGCGGGCGCGGCGGCCTGCTCCTCCTCCGGCGGCGGCGACCCGCTGGCCGCGAAGTCCTCCGGCCCGGCGGCGTCCGCCCCGGCCGGGGGCTCCGGGAAGACCGTGGTGGTCGGCTCGGCGAACTTCCCGGAGAACGTGCTGCTCGCCTCGATCTACTCGCAGGCCCTGAAGGCCAAGGGCGTGCCGGTGGAGGAGAAGTTCAACATCGGCAGCCGCGAACTGCTGTACGGGCAGCTGCAGTCGGGTGCGCTGACGGTGCTGCCGGAGTACAACGGCGCGCTGCTGGGCTACCTGGACGCCAAGTCGACCGCCACCGGCAAGGACGCGGTGAACACCGAGCTGAAGGCCAAGCTGCCGGCCGGGCTGGCGATCCTGGACTCCTCGGCCGCCGAGGACAAGGACTCGCTGACGGTCACCCAGGAGACCGCCGACAAGCTGGGCGTGAAGTCGATAGCCGACCTGGCGGGCAAGGCGCAGGACCTGGTGGTCGGCGGCCCGCCGGAGTTCAAGTCCCGCCGCGAGCAGCAGTTCAAGGACGCCTACGGGCTGACCTTCAAGGAGTGGAAGCCGACCGGCGACACCACCGCCAACGCGCTGAAGGACGGCACCGTCCAGGTCGGCAACGTGTTCACCACCGACCCGAAGCTGGTCCAGCTGAAGCTGGTGTCGCTGGCTGACCCGAAGAACGTGTTCAGCGCGCAGAACGTCACCCCGCTGGTGAACCAGGCCGGTCTGGACGCCACCGGGACGGCCGCGCTGAACGCGGTCTCGGCGAAGCTCGACACGGCCGGGCTGACCGCGCTGATGAAGCGCGTCGCGGTCGACAAGGAGGACCCGGCGGCGGTCGCCGCGGCCTGGCTGAAGAGCAGCGGCCTGAACTGACCCGCGCCGCCCGTCGGCCCCGCACCGAGCAGTCGGGTGCGGGGCCGACGGCACGTCAAGGCCCTGATGTACAAGGCTTGGTAAAGCTCTCCGGGCCTGCTCCGACCTGTGCTCCAGTGAACTGTAAAGAGTCTTGACAGACGCAGTGGTCCAGACCAACCATGAGTCCGCTGTACTTCCCGACCGGAACGCATCGTGGGGGTGTGACCACCGGCCGGGGCAAGCAGTACTGCCCCGCACCACCCCGGCACTCCCTGTACCAGGCCAGACCCACGCCCCGTGCCCGAACACCGGCACGCGGGCCCTCCTCCCATGCCTGATGGAGACTCGATGCGCCTTCACCGACCACTCCAAGCGCTGCTCGCCACCGGCGCGATGGCGGCCGCCTCGCTGGGGCTGATCTCCGCCCCCGCGCAGGCCGCCACCCCGCTGCCGCAGCACGTCTTCGCCCCGTACTTCGAGGCGTGGACCGGCGACAACCCGGCCACCCTGGCCGCCCAGTCCGGCGCCAAGAACCTGACCATGGCGTTCCTGCAGGCCGCCACCAAGGGCTCCTGCACCGCGCTGTGGAACGGCGACACCTCGATGCCGGTGTCCAACTCGGTCTTCGGCGCCGACATCGCCACCATCCGCGCCAACGGCGGCGACGTGATCCCGTCCTTCGGCGGCTACACCGCCGACAACACCGGCACCGAGATCGCCGACTCCTGCACGGACGTCAACCAGATCGCCGCCGCGTTCGAGAACGTCATCACCACCTACGACGTCTCCCGGATCGACCTGGACATCGAGGACAACTCGCTGACCAACACGGCCGGCATCGACCGCCGCAACAAGGCGATCAAGATCGTCGAGGACTGGGCCGCCGCCAACGGCCGCAACATCCAGTTCAGCTACACCCTGCCGACCACCACCAGCGGCCTGGCCTCCAGCGGCCTCGCGGTGCTGAAGAACGCGGTCAGCAACAACGCGCGGATCGACGTCGTCAACATGATGACGTTCGACTACTACGACAACCAGCCGCACGACATGGCCGCGGACACCCAGACCTCCGCCCAGGGCCTGTACAACCAGCTGGCCAAGCTGTACCCGACGAAGACCTCCACCCAGCTGTGGAACTCGATCGGCATCATCGAGATGATCGGCATCGACGACTTCGGCGCCGCCGAGACCTTCACCGTCGCCAACGCCAACACGGTCTACGACTGGGCCGTCTCCAAGGGCATCAACACCCTGTCCTTCTGGGCGCTGCAGCGTGACAACGGCGGCTGCGCGGGCACCGCCGGGTCGGACAGCTGCTCCGGCATCGCGCAGGGCACCTGGGACTTCAGCCACATCTTCTCGAAGTTCACCAGCTCCTCCGTCCCGGCCAACGACTTCTCGGTGTCGCTGAGCCCGGCCACCGGCTCGGTCACCGCCGGCGCGTCCACCTCGGCGACCGTCAGCACCGCGGTCACCTCCGGCTCGGCGCAGAGCGTCAACCTGTCGGTCACCGGCGCCCCGGCGGGCGTCACCGCCTCGCTGAGCGCCTCCACCGTCACCGCGGGCGGCTCCGCCACCCTGAACGTCGCCACCACCGCGGGCGTCGCCAACGGCAGCTACCCGCTGACCGTGACCGGCACCGGCGCGAGCGGCACCCACTCGGCGACCTACACCCTGACCGTCACCGGCGGCACCACCGCCTCCGACTTCTCGGTCGCGCTCGCCCCCGCCGCGGGCTCGGTCCAGGCCGGCTCAGCCGCCTCCAGCACCGTGAACACCGCGGTCACCTCCGGCACCGCCGCGACCGTCAACCTGACCGTCTCCGGCGCCCCGGCGGGCGTCACCGCCTCGCTGAGCGCCTCCAGCGTCACCGCGGGCGGCTCCGCCACCCTGAACGTCGCCACCACCGCCGCCGCGGCCCCGGGCACCTACACCCTGACCGTCACCGGCACCGGCGCGGGCAAGACCCACACCGCCACCTACGCGCTGACCGTCACCGGCACCACCCCGACCGGCGGCCTGGTCAACGGCGACCTGGAGGGCGGCCTCGCCCCGTGGACCTGCCAGAGCGGCGGCGGCGTGGTCTCCACTCCGGTGCACGGCGGCTCCAAGGCCCTGCAGGCGGCGCCCACCGCCGGCACCACCGGTGAGTGCGACCAGACCGTCACCCTGGCCCCGAACCACGCGTACACCCTGACCGCCTGGGTCCAGGGCCCGTACTCGTACGTCGGCGTCAGCGGCGGCGCCACCGCCTCCACCTGGGCCAACGGCTCCTCCTGGACCAAGGTGAGCGTCCCGTTCACCACCGGCGCCAACGGCACCGTCACGGTCTACCTGCACGGCTGGTACGGCCAGGGCTCGGTCTACGGCGACGACTTCTCGATCGCCTGACACCCCCCGCTCCACGAACCGGGCCCGGCCGGTGGCACCCGCCACCGGCCGGGCCCGGCCGCTTCCTCCCCCGTCCCCGCGGTCTCAGCGCCCCCGGCACAGCGGCAGGAAGGATCCCAGTGCCAGCAGCGCGCAGCCCAGCACCACCGCGCCGAGCACCGTCGCGGACGGGTGCCCGCCCAGGCTGCTGAGCGGGGCGACCACCGCGCCGCACAGGTAGGTGCCGGTGCCCAGCAGCGCGGACGCCGACCCGGCGGCGTGCGGGGCCATGGTCAGCGCCTGCCCGTTGGCGTTCGGCAGGATGACGCCCATCGCGCCCATCAGCACCGTCAGCGCGGGCCACACCCCGGCCAGCCCGGTGTCCCACACCGTGGTGCACAGCACCACGGCGGCCCCGGCCAGCGCCGCCGCGCCCAGGCCGCAGACCAGCAGCGTCCGCTCCGAGTAGCGCTGCACCAGGAACCGCCCGTTGAACTGGGTGACGGCCAGCAGCGAGACCGAGTTGACCGCGAACACCAGGCTGTAGGTCTGCGGGGTGATCCGGTACACCTCCTGCAGCACCACCGAGGAGCCGCCGACGTACGCGAACAGCGCGCCGAACGCGAAGGTGCTGACCAGCAGGTAGCCGAGGAACACCCGGTCGCGCAGCAGCCCGCCGATCGCCCGGACCGTGGTGCCCAGCCCGCCGCCGTGCCGCCGCTCCGGCGGCAGCGTCTCCCCGATGCCGAACCCGCAGGCCACGGTGAGCACCGCGCCCAGCAGCGCCAGCGCGACGAAGGTCCCGCGCCAGTCGGTGACGTGCAGCAGCTGGGCACCGGCCAGCGGCGCGACGATCGGGGCCAGGCCGGAGATCAGGCCCATGGTCGCCAGGAACCGGATCATCGCGGTCCCCTCCAACCGGTCCCGGACGGTCGCCCGGGCGATCACCAGCGCGGCCGAGCCCGCCGCGCCCTGCACCACCCGGCCCGCCACCAGCAGCGGCATCGAGTCGGCGAACGCGCACAGCAGGCTGGCGGCGGTGAACGCGGCCAGGCCCGCCAGCATCGGGCGGCGGCGGCCGAGCCGGTCGCTGAGCGGGCCGAACAGCAGCTGGCCGAGCACCATGCCGAGCAGCGAACCGGTCAGGGTGAGCTGGGCGGCCGCGGCGGTGGAGCCCAGGTCCGCGGTCAGGTCGGGCAGCGCGGGCAGGTACAGGTCGGTGGTGAACGGCCCGAGCGCGACCAGGCAGCCCAGGGTGATCACGGTGGCGGTGGCGAACGGGGCACGCTGCGGGGCCTGCGCGGCCTCCTGCGCCGGACGGAGCGGGACGTCGGGTGCGGTCTGGTCGCCGTCGGGGTCGACGGTCGGGCCTGGCATGGGGCTCCTCACGGATGGCGGGGTGTGCGCACCGTCCTATCCCATCCGCCCGCCGCCGGGGAAGCCGACCCCCGCCCGGGGCGCCCCCGTCAGCCGGTCGGACCGGCGGTGCGGGCCCCGGCGGCGGCCGGGGCGCCCCGCCAGCCGTAGAGCTGGTCGCCGACCAGCGCGACGTCGTACTGCCCGCAGTGCGCGGTGGCCCGCCGCGGGGTGTCGGTGGGGAACCAGTGCGCGCGCAGGTGCGGGTCGTCCAGGGTGTGGCCGGTGGTGGTGCAGGCCGTGGGCAGCGCCCGGTCCGGGACGGTGGCCCGGATCAGCCGCTCGCCCCCGTCCCCGGACGCCAGGAAGGCGATGCCGGTGGCCGAGTCGGGCAGCCAGCGCGGCACCTCGGTCCGGTCGGCCTTGGCCGCGGACCCGTTGGGGTAGCGGACGGTCTGGTCCAGCCGGTCCTGCACCCGCTGGATCGCCGCCGGAGCCACCATCACCAGCAGCATCGCCGCGGCCGCCCCGCCGACCACCACCGTCGCCGCCGCCCGCCTGCTCCGCTCGCCGCCCATCGCCCCGCACCCCTTTTCCGCCGCTCCGAACCCTTACCCTCCATCCTCGGCGCGCCCGTCCCCCGGATCCATGCGCACCAGGTACCGACCCGGGTCAGCCGGAAGTCGGACCCCGGCCCCCCGACCCCCGACTTCCGGCGGACCCGCCCCTCCCGGCAGGAGGACCGAGCGGTGGGAGCGGGCGGTGGGACCGGGCCGGGCGATCAGCGGTAGGCGGACTCGCCGGTGATCGCCTCGCCGAGGACCAGGGTGTGCACCTCCGAGGTGCCCTCGTAGGTGAGGACCGATTCGAGGTTGTTGGCGTGCCGGAGCACCGGGTAGGCGGTGGTGATGCCGTTGGCGCCGAGGATGGTGCGGGCGGTGCGGGCGATCTCCAGCGCGGTGCGGACGTTGTTGAGCTTGCCGAAGGAGATGTGCGCGGCCTGGGCGCGGCCCGCGTCCTTGAGCCGGCCGATCCGCACCGCGACCAGGTAGGCCTTCTCCAACTCCAGGGCCATGTCGACGAGTTTGGCCTGGGTGAGCTGGAAGCCGCCGATCGGGCGGCCGAACTGGACCCGGTCGCGGGCGTAGTCGACGGCGGCCCGGTAGCAGTCCCGGGCGGCGCCGACGGTGCCCCACAGGATGCCGTAGCGGGCCTCGCCGAGCGAGGCCAGCGGGGCGCGCAGGCCGCGGGCCTGCGGGAGCTGCGCGTCGGCGGGCAACCGGACGCCGTCGAAGGCGAGTTCGCTGGTGACGGAGGCGCGCAGGGAGAGCTTGCCGGGGATGTCGCGGGCGGTGAGACCGGGGGTGCCGCGCGGGACGAGGAAGCCGCGCACGCCGTCCTCGGTGCCCGCCCAGACCACGGCGACGTCGGAGACCGAGCCGTTGGTGATCCACATCTTGGCGCCGTCCAGGATCCAGTCGCCGCCGTCGCGCCGGGCCCGGGTGCGCATCGAGGCCGGGTCGGAGCCGGCCTCCGGTTCGGTGAGGCCGAAGCAGCCGACGGCCCGTCCGGCGGCCAACTCCGGGAGCCAGTGCCGCTTCTGCTCCTCGGAGCCGTAGGCGTGGATGGAGCGCATGGCGAGCGAGCCCTGCACCGAGACGAAGCTGCGCAGCCCGGAGTCGGCGGCTTCGAGCTCCATGCAGGCCACCCCGTACTCGGTGGCGGTGGAGCCGGTGCAGCCGTAGCCCTCCAGGTGCATGCCGAGGACGCCCAGCTTGCCGAGTTCGGGGGCGAGTTCGCGCACCGGGAAGGTGCCCCGCTCGTACCAGTCGGCGAGGTGCGGGCGGACGTGCCGGTCGGTGAAGGCCCGGACGCTGTCGCGGACCAGCCGCTCGTCCTCGGTGAGCAGTTCGTCGACGCCGAGCAGGTCGAGCGGGTCGGGTCGGCCGGCGGGTGCGGCGGTGGCCATGGGCGGGCTCCTCGGAGGGTGTGGGCAAGGGTGGTGCCACCGCTGTCCCTACCGGTCGGTACGCCGCCCGGTCAAGGGCGCCGCGGCGGCGGCCGTCGGCGACACGCGGTCCGGCCGGGCCGGGAATGCCGGGCGCCCGTGGAAGGCTGACCGATCCAGGAGGTGTACCGACCATGGCGGACGGACAGCAGGACCGGCAGCACGGGCAGCAGGACGGGCAGCAGTGGCGGACCGAGCACGACTCGATGGGCGAGGTCAGGGTCCCGGCGGCGGCCAAGTGGCGGGCGCAGACCCAGCGCGCGGTGGAGAACTTCCCGGTGTCGGGGCAGCGCCTGGAGCGCGCCCACATCGCGGCGCTGGCCCGGATCAAGGCGGCCGCGGCCACCGTCAACGCCGGGCTGGGGGTGCTGGACGAGGAGACCGCGGCGGCGATCCGGTCGGCGGCCGAGGAGGTGGCCGAGGGCCGCTGGGACGACCAGTTCCCGGTGGACGTGTTCCAGACCGGCTCCGGCACCTCGTCGAACATGAACGCCAACGAGGTGATCGCCACCCTGGCCGCCGAGCGCCTGGGCCGCCCGGTGCACCCGAACGACCAGGTCAACGCCTCGCAGTCGTCGAACGACGTCTTCCCGTCCTCGATCCACGTGGCGGCCACCGGCGCGGTCCTGCACGAGCTGGTCCCGGCGCTGGAGCACCTGGCGCGGGCGCTGGAGGCCAAGTCCGCCGAGTTCGCGGGCGTCGTCAAGTCCGGCCGCACCCACCTGATGGACGCCACTCCGGTGACGCTCGGCCAGGAGTTCAGCGGCTACGCGGCCCAGGTCCGGTACGGCGTCGAGCGCCTGCGCGCCACGCTCCCCCGGGTCGCCGAACTACCGCTCGGCGGCACGGCGGTGGGCACCGGCATCAACACCCCGCCGGGCTTCTCGGCGGCCGTCATCGCCGAGGTCGCCCGCGCCACCGGCCTGCCGCTGACCGAGGCCCGCGACCACTTCGAGGCCCAGGGCGCCCGGGACGGCCTGGTCGAGCTCAGCGGACAGCTCCGCACGATCGCCGCCGGCTTCACCAAGATCGCCAACGACCTGCGCTGGATGGGCTCCGGCCCGCGCACCGGCCTCGCCGAGATCAACCTCCCCGACCTGCAGCCCGGTTCCTCGATCATGCCCGGCAAGGTCAACCCGGTGCTGCCCGAGGTGGTCCTGATGGTCGCCGCGCAGGTGATCGGCAACGACACCACCGTCACGGTGGCCGGCGCGAGCGGCAACTTCGAGCTCAACGTGATGCTCCCGGTGATCGCCCGCAACGTGCTGGAGTCGGTCCGCCTGCTCACCACCTCCGCCCGCCTGCTGGCCGACCGCACCGTCGACGGCATCACCGCCAACGCCGAGCGCACCCGCGAGTACGCCGAGTCCTCGCCCTCCGTCGTCACCCCGCTCAACCGCTACCTCGGCTACGAGGAGGCGGCGAAGGTCGCCAAGCAGTCGCTGGCCGAGCGCCGGACGATCCGCCAGGTGGTCCTCGACCGCGGCTACGTCGAGCGCGGCCTGCTCACCGAGGCCCAGCTCGACGAGGCGCTCGACGTCCTGCGGATGACCCGCCCGCAGGACGCCGACTGACGCCGACTGACGGCCGGTCAGGGCCGGTCAGGACAGCAGCAGCGGCATGTCCCAGTCGTGCGGGGTGCCGCCGGCCGCGTACGAATCGAGGGCGAGCGCGACGCCGGCCGCCCCGTCCAGGTAGCCGGAGACGTCGCTGGCGAACGGCCTGCGGGTCATGGTGAAGCGCAGGCCGAACGGGGCGTCCGGGTCGTGCCCGGCCAGCAGCCGGGCGGCGGTCTCGTCGCGCCGCCGCTCGATCCGCTCCTCGCCGAAGTGCTCGTTCAGCCGCCCGAGTTGGTGCAGCGCCCCGGCCCAGCCGTGGCACAGCGCGTGGTCGGTGACGCCCCAGTCGTCGAGCGGCACCCGCAGCAGCCGCTCGACCGAGTCGCGAGCGACGGCCGTCCACTCCGGCCGGCCGAGCGCGGCCCCGGCGGTCTGCAGGGCGCGCGAGACGCCGGGCGCGCCGTAGCACCAGGACGGCCAGCCGGCGGGTTCGCGGTACGCGTCGGGCCCGGCCAGGTAGGCGTCCAGGCCGAGGTAACCGGGCCAGTAACTGCCGTGCTCGTCGCGCACCGCCCAGCGCACCAGCAGGTCGGCGGTGCTCTCCAGGGCCTCCCGGTGGCCGGGCAGCCGGACGCCGTCGCGCCAGGCCAGCGCGAGCAGCATCAGCGGGCCCGCGACGCCGTGCGAGAGGCCGAGGTTGAGGTGGCCGTCCGGCAGCAGGTGCTCGGAGCCGATCCGGGGCGCGTCCAGCGCCCACCAGCGCGGGACGCGCGCCCCGCGGTGCGCGGTGGTGCCGCGGGCCAGCTCGATCAGGTAGCCGAGGACCAGTTCCAGCTCCTCGCCGCAGCTCTCCGCGCGGGCCAGCAGGTACCGGCCGACGCCGGTCATCCCGCGCACCACCTCGTAGTGCCCGATGGTGGCCAGCGGCCCGTCCGGGACGGCGGGCAGCGCGGTGCGCACGAGTTGCCGCTGGTAGGCGTCGAGCCGGTGCAGCGCCCCGGTGTAGCCGCCGGTGGCGCGGTGGGCGGCCAGCACGGCGAAGGCCAGCGCACCGGGCCCCTTGAAGATCCCGCTGGGCACGGTGTCGCCGGCCCCCGCGGCCCGGGTCGCCACCGCCAGGTACCCGTGCGCCCGGGCGGCCCGCTCGGTGCCCGGCCGGGCCCCGCCGCTGAACGCCAGCGACAGCCCGGGGCTGCCGCTGCCGAGCGTCAGTTCCGCCCAGACGTTCTCGGCCACCCCGTCGTCGGCGGCCTCGGCGGGGATCCGGGTGGCGGCCACGGTCGCGGCCGGGTCGGCGAGCCGGTCCAGGATCAGGTCGGACAACTGCCCGGCGGCCGCCCGCAACCGGGCCCGTTCCGCGGAAACGGCAGTCGCCTGCACGGTGTCGGTCATCGGGGGCTCCGGTCGGTGGCGGTTCGGACGGACGGGAACTGGCGCCCCACCTGCCCGGCTCGGCGGCGGGACGGACGGGCGGGAACCGGCGCAACACCGCACCTGCTCCGGCCCGCGCAGCAGCAGCGGCAGCCACCGGGGCCCGGACCGATGACGGCTCGCCCGGACGGGAACCGGCACGACGTCGCCCCGCCGCTCCGTCCGCGGCCCCGGTCGGCGGCCGGGCGGACCGGAAGGAACTGAGGCATCGTCACTTCCCTTCCCCTGCATGTGACTTGCGCCCGATCAGGGCCCTGGCCGCGCCGCGCAGGACGGCGTAGCCGCGGGCCTCGGCGGCCGGGTCGATGCCGAACAGGCGGTTGTGCCGCATGTGCAGCAGCGACATGAGGGCCTCGTCGCGGTCGGCCTCGGGTGCGGCGAGCAGCAGCCGGCCGAAGTCGCGCGGGGCGGGGGTGTCGGTCCAGAGCGGGGCGAGGTCGGGGATGCCGAGGTGTTCGGCGGCGTGCCGGGCGGTGTCGTCGGGGCGGATCAGCCGGTCGGCGAGGGCGCGGTGGCGCTGGTGGGCGCGGTGGTCGGCGCCCTTCTCGAAGAGGTGGACCACCCAGGCGCACCAGTCCCAGTCGCCGAGCGAGTCCAGCAGCACGGCGTGGCCGGTGGCGGCGAGGACCTCGTCGGGGACGGCGGCGGCGCCGGCCCGGCGGGCGCGCAGCTGGAGCAGCGCGGAGCGGCTGTCGGTCTGGAAGAGCCGTTCGGCGGCTTCCTGGGCGCCGGGGCCGAGGTAGCGGTCGGTCTCGGGCCGGTAGGTGTCGAGCGCCGTGGTGCGCAGCGCGCCGGTCCCGACGAGCCGGCGCACGTGCCGGGCGAGGGCGGGCAGGACGTGGCCGGCCAGGGCGGCGGGGTCGCCGTGCAGGCGCAGCCGCAGGTGGGGTTCGGGGTCGCGGTAGCGGAGGAAGAACCAGCGGTCGACGTGGGGTTCGACGTCGGCGAGCAGGGCGGGCAGGTGGTCGGCGAGCAGGGTGTCGTGGGTGCCGGGTTCGGCGTACAGCTTGGCGAACAGCCAGTCCTCGCCGGGCAGGTGGATCCGGGTGGGGGCGGTGCGGACCGCGGACCTGGCCAGCGGGGGGCGGGTGCCGGCGGGGGCGGGGCGGGGGGCGCGCAGCAGCGGGACGACGATCTCGGTGCTGCGGCCGTGGTTCCAGCCGAGTCCGGCGCCGTCCGCGGTGAGGTCCTGGAAGAGCTGGAACCGCGGTTCGGGGGCGGTGAGTTCGGCGCGCAGCAGGTCGGTGTCCCAGTCCTCGCGCAGGTCGATCGGGAACATCCGGTCGTTGCTGGCGATCTGCAGCCGGTCGGGCACCCGGTAGCGCTCGCGCCAGGTCCGCAGGCCCTCGGTCCAGGCGGCGGGTCCGGCGGTGCGGGCGGCGTCGCGCAGGCGGCGGCCGGGCAGCCAGCGGCGCGGGGCGGCGAGGACCCGGCCGTGGCGGACGGCGGGCAGGTAGGGCAGGGTGTCCAGGCCCGCCCAGTCCCAGCCGGACCAGACCCGGGGGCGGGCGGCGGCCAGGTCGGCCAGGAAGCGGGCGACGGGCGGGGCCTGGGCGTCCAGGGCGAGCATGTGCGGGAAGACCGGGACGACGGGGCGGCCGGTGTCGGGGTGGAGCAGGCGCAGGCCGTCCTCGCCGGCGGCGACCAGCAGGGTGCGCCAGTCCAGGCAGTGCGGGTCGCCGCGGTCGGCGGCGACGCCGATCGGCAGGCGGTGCGGGAGCAGTGGCGGCACCTGGACGATGTTGAGCGAGCGCGGGTCGCGCGGGGCGAGTTCGACCTGGACGGGCAGGGCGCCGTCGTCGGCGGGTCCGGCGGCGAGGGCGGCCAGGTCGGCGGTGAGGCCGGTGAGGTCGGCGAACCGGCCGGCGGTGGCGCCGGCCGTCCAGGAGCCGGTGTGCGGGCTGCCGAGCAGCAGGAACTCGCCGCGGTCGAGGGCGGCGGCGGAGTCGGCGAGGAGTTGGAAGCAGAGTTCCAGGGTGCGCGGCGGGCGGCTGCTGCCCGGGGTGTGGCCGGCGGCGTCGGCGAGCCGGGCGAGGTCGGCGTCGTCGAGGACCAGGTCGGTGCCGGCCAGCACGGCCTGCTGGACGAGTTCGGCGACGGCGTTGCGGCGCGGCCGGTCGGCGTCGTCGCCGGGGCCGGAGCGGGAGTGGGCGGGCGCGGCGCCGCCGTACTCGGGCGGCAGGCCGAGGCCGCGGTGCGGGTCGGCGAGGTCGGCGAGCGGGACGGCGCTGGCGGTGCCGTAGTGCTCGACGAAGCGGTCCCGGTAGTCGCGCAGGTGGTCGAGGGTGGTCCACTCGGGGGTGATCGCCCAGATCGCGGCGGCGTAGCGGCGCACCTCCTCGCCGACCGCGGCGGGCAGCACCAGGTCGGCGCCGGTGCGCAGGTCGACCTGGACGGGCGGGCGTTCGCCGGCCCGGTCGTCGGGGTCGAGGGCGCGGACCTGTTCCAGCAGGTGCCGCCAGGAGGCGAGTCCTTCGCCGGGGCGGTCGCGTTCGTGGGCGGTGGCGGCGGCGCGGACGGCGCGCAGTCCTTCGGCGGCGGCGGGGACGGCGCCGTCGAGGGCGGTGTCGATCCGGTCCAGCAGGGCGTCGTCGACGCGGTGCGGGGTGAGCGAGGTGAGCAGGAAGCCGTGCTGGACGAGTCCGGCGAGCAGGCCGTCGATCCGTTCGGGGGCGACGGCGGGGAAGCGCGCGGTGAGGTCGGCGAGCAGGTCGGCGTACCCGACGGGGCGGGCGGCGGCCTCGCGGACCCGGGTGACCAGCGGGTTGTCGCGCACCGAGACCTCGCGTTCGCCGGTGTGCCGCAGCAGGCGGCCGTCGCGCAGCACGGTCAGGTCGTCGAGGACGACGTCGACCCGGCGGCGGACCTCGGGCACGGCGAGCCAGTCCAGCACCCGGCGGTGCAGCCAGCCGCCGTCGAGGCGGACCCTGACCTGTCCGGGGCCGGGCGGCGGGACGTCGGCGGCGGCCCCGAACCGGGCCCGGCCGACGCCGGCGAACAGGCCGAACGGGGTGGGGCGGCCGCCGGAGCGGCGGGCGTAGCGGGTGAGGGTGCGGGCGGCGCTGGCGGTGCGCTTGCGGCCGAGGGCGGCGGCGCCGCCGGGTTCGCCGAGCCGTTGCAGGCTGAGCGCGAGGCTGCCGCTGGCGACCTCGACGGCCTGGCGCAGCAGCGGGTCGGCGGCGAGGCGGCGCGCGCCCGGGACGGGGTCGGCCGGGTCGATCCGGGTCTCGGTGCCGGTCCGCGGGGTGCCGGCCGTCCGGACCAGGACCGGTTCCCGGACGTCGAACGGGTCGGGCTCTGCGCGCACGTTCGTCGGGCTCCTCGGGTTCGCGGGTGGGGAGGGAGCGGAGAGCGCGGGGCGGGCCGCAGCCCGCCCCGCGCGAGGACTACCGGGGGCCGGTCAGCAGCAGACCGGGCAACGGGTGCCGATGGCGTAGCTGCTCGGCGAGGTGTAGGTGCCCCGGCCGAACTCCTCGGTCTGCTCCGCGACGTCCGCGATGCGCAGGTCCAGGTCGAAGTCGGTGGTGTCGGACTGCACGGTGGTCTCGGTGCGCATATCCCCTCCTGAGGGCTCGTGGGTCCGCCCGGACGGTGGTCCGGGCCGCGGCCGGCTCGAACGGTTGTCCGGTCCGGCGCGAGGCACCACTGTTCCCCGGCTTCCCACGATGTGGTGAGTGCCGTCCCGGCCAACCTCCGCCCCACCCGTACCGCTCCGCCCCCGGCGCCCCCGGCCTGCACTTCCGTCCCTCGCGCCGCGTCCGGGGGGTGTCCGTTCCCGGTGACCGGACCGGTTCGGGGTTTCAGTACCGGAAACCGGGATCACCACTGCTCCCGGCCGCGCACGAACCACTTCGGGGGCGCGCGCGACGGGTGTCCACGACCGCGGCCGGCGGCTTGACCGAAACTTGACGAAAACCTGTCACTGCACGGCGGCGGGACCCCGTCCGGGGTCCCGCCGCCGTGGGGGCCTCCGGGCCCCTGCGCCGTGCCCTACCTGCGGCGTGCCGTCATGCCCGCGAAGACCATGCCGACCGCGGCCAGGGCCAGGCAGGTCATGACGCCGCCGGTGATGACGTTGGTCAGGATGGTCCGGCGGACGTGCGCACCGCCGTTGACCGCCCAGGGGGCGATGACCGTCCAGGCGCCGATCGCCACGCACGCCCAGGCCCGGGCGTGGGTGCGGCCGAAGGCGGAGCCGTAGCCGGCCATCAGGACGGCGTAGGCGATGCCGAGCACCAGGTTGCTGATGGCCAGCCCGGTGAAGCCGGAGAAGCCGACCACCCAGGGGGAGATGGCCAGGAAGAGTCCGGCGCAGACGGCGAGTGCTTCCGTCCCCTGTCCGGCGGTGGTGGATGTGACGCGCTCCGCGTGTTCACGCAGGGCCAGGATGTCCGGATGGTGTTCCATGCCCGAGGGCGTGTGGGTCGACACCGGGACCACCTCCTCGTAGTCAGGACATGCGAGCCAATTGGTCGCTACCCGCCCTGGGCGGTAAATAACGCTACCCACCGGTTTGTCCTTATTTTTTTCTTATGCCCCGGAACGGGCGCGTACCGTGGGAAGTGGAGAGGTTCCCGCCATGCACTTCACCGACCGGGCCGACGCGGGCCGCCGCCTCGCCGCGGCCCTGCTGTCCGAGGCGCCCGAACTGCGCGGCGCCGTCGTGGTCGCGCTGCCGCGCGGCGGCGCGCCGGTGGCCGCCGAGGTGGCGGCCGCGCTGGGCGCGGAGCTGGACGTGTGCGTGGTGCGCAAGGTGGGGGTGCCGGGGCAGCCCGAGGTGGCGATGGGGGCGGTGGGCGAGGACGGCGCCCGGGTGGTGAACCAGCAGGTGGTGGACGCGGCGGGCGTCCCGCCGGAGGCGTTCGCGGCGGCCGAGGCCCGGGAGCGGTCCGAGCTGGCCCGGCGCGCGGCGCTCTACCGGGGCGGTCGGGCGCCGGTGCCGCTGGCCGGGCGGACGGTGCTGGTGGTGGACGACGGGGTGGCGACCGGCGCGTCCGCGCGGGCGGCCTGCCGGATCGTCCGGGCCCGCGGCGCCGCCCGGGTGGTGCTGGCGGTGCCGGTCGCCCCGCCCGGCTGGGCCCGGCAGTTGGGCGACGCGGCGGACGGCTACCTGGCGGTGGACACCCCGGACGGGTTCGCCGCGGTCGGCGCGTTCTACCGGGACTTCCGGCAGACCACGGACGCCGAGGTGCTGGCCGCGCTCGACCGGGCCGGACCGCCGAAGGCAGCCGGGCCCGCCGGGCAGGAGCTCCGGCTCGGCACCGGGGCGGCCGACCTCGCCGTGCCCGAACACCCGCGGGGCGTCGTGCTGTTCGCGCACGGCAGCGGCTCGGGGCGGAACAGCCCGCGCAACCGCGCGGTCGC
Organism: Kitasatospora sp. YST-16; assembly: GCF_026802215.1. Classification (NCBI taxonomy): domain Bacteria; kingdom Bacillati; phylum Actinomycetota; class Actinomycetes; order Kitasatosporales; family Streptomycetaceae; genus Kitasatospora; species Kitasatospora sp. YST-16. Next base: position 6,255,905 of record NZ_CP113837.1, on the reverse strand, counting down.
CGCGCACCTGCACCGGGAGCGGCTGGCGACCGTGCTGTTCGACCTGCTGACGCCCGGCGAGGCGGACGAGCGCTGGAAGGTGTTCGACCCGGGCCTGCTGGGCGGGCGGCTGGCCGGGGCGACCCGGGAGGCGCTGCGCCACCCGGCGCTGGCGGGCCTGCCGTACGGCTGGTTCGGGGCGAGCACCGGCGCGGCGGCGGCGCTGTGGGCGGCGGCCGAGCCGGACAGCGCCCCGGCGGCGATCGTGGCCCGCGGCGGCCGGCCGGACCTCGCGGAGGCCCGGCTGCCGCTGGTGACGGTGCCGACGCTGCTGATCGTCGGCGGCGCGGACCAGGAGGTGCTGGAGTGGAACCGGCAGGCCCGGGCCGAACTGGGCGGCGAGAGCGCCCTGCAGGTCGTCCCGGGCGCCGGCCACCTGTTCGAGGAGCCCGGCGCGCTGGAGGCGGTCGCCGCACTGGCGGCGGGCTGGTTCGTCCGGCACTTCCCGCCCGGCCGGGGAGGCGATCGGGTGGAGCACTGAGCAATCCGTACAGCCCGGACCCGGTCCGGCTGCTCATCTTGTACACATTGAGCAGCCGGAATCGGACCTGTTGCCCACCCCACCGAGCAGGAGCAAGCTCTGCGCAACCGACCTCGACGTGGAGGAATGCCCCATGACCGCCGACGCCGCTGTTGAACTGACCCCCGAGGAGCTGCAGGCCGGTCTGACGGCCGAGCAGCTGCGCACCCTGGTGGGCCTGGTGGAGTACGACGCCTCGACCGACCCGTTCCCGGTGACCGCCCAGGACGCGGTCGTCTTCGTGGTCGGCAACGCGACCCAGACGGCGCAGTTCTACCAGGCCGTGTTCGGCATGGAGCTGGTCGCCTACTCGGGCCCGGAGACCGGCCGCCGCGACCGCAAGTCGTTCGTGCTGCGCTCGGGCTCCTGCCGCTTCGTGATCGAGGGCGGCGTGACGCCGGACAGCCCGCTGCTGGACCACCACCGCCGGCACGGCGACGGCGTGGTCGACCTGGCGATGGAGGTCCCGGACGTGGACAAGTGCATCGCGCACGCCCGCGCCCAGGGCGCCACCGTCCTGGAGGAGCCCAACGACGTCTCGGACGAGCACGGCACCGTGCGCCGCGCGGCCATCGCCGCGTACGGCGAGACCCGGCACACCCTGGTCGACCGCTCCCGCTACACCGGCCCGTACCTGCCCGGCTACGTCGCCCGCGAGTCGACGGTGGTCCGCCCCGAGGGCGCGCCGAAGCGGCTGTTCCAGGCGCTGGACCACGCCGTGGGCAACGTGGAGCTCGGCAAGATGGACGAGTGGGTGTCGTTCTACAACCGGGTGATGGGCTTCGTGAACATGGCGGAGTTCGTCGGCGACGACATCGCCACCGACTACTCGGCGCTGATGTCGAAGGTCGTGGCGAGCGGCAACCACCGGGTGAAGTTCCCGCTGAACGAGCCGGCGATCGCGAAGAAGAAGTCGCAGATCGACGAGTACCTGGAGTTCTACACCGGCCCGGGCTGCCAGCACATGGCGCTGGCCACCAACGACATCCTGACCACCGTGGACGTGCTGCGCTCGCGCGGCGTCGAGTTCCTCTCCACCCCGGACTCGTACTACGAGGACCCGGAGCTGCGCGAGCGGATCGGCCACGTCCGGGCGCCGATCGAGGAGCTGCAGTCGCGCGGCATCCTGGTGGACCGCGACGAGGACGGCTACCTGCTGCAGATCTTCACCAAGCCGATCGGCGACCGGCCGACCGTCTTCTACGAGTTCATCGAGCGGCACGGTTCGCTGGGCTTCGGCAAGGGCAACTTCAAGGCGCTCTTCGAGGCCATCGAGCGCGAGCAGGACCGGCGCGGCAACCTCTGACGGAGAGTCACGGACGACAGGGAGAGACAGGGCGATGGCGTACTACCGGCAGCTGGGCTCGGTGCCGCCCAAGCGGCACACCCAGCACCGCACCCCCGAGGGGGGCCTGTACTACGAGGAGCTGATGGGCGAGGAGGGCTTCTCCTCGGACTCCTCGCTGCTGTACCACCGGTACATCCCCTCGGCGGTGACGGCCGCCGCGGTGTGGGAGCTGCCGAGCCAAGCGACCACCGCCAACCTCCCGCTGCTCCCCCGCCACCTCAAGCTGCACGAGCTGTTCCCCGGCGAGGAGTGGAAGTCGGCGGACGCCGTCACCGGCCGCCGGCTCGTCCTCGGCAACGCGGACGTCCGGATCTCCTACGTCGCGGCGGGCGCGCCCAGCGAGCTGTACCGCAACGGGCTCGGCGACGAGTGCGTGTACGTGGAGTCCGGAACGGCCGTGCTGGAGACGGTGTTCGGGACGATCGCGGTCGGGCAGGGCGACTACGTGCTGATCCCGCGGGCCACCACCCACCGCTGGGTGCCGACCGGGGACGCCCCGCTGCGCGCGTACTGCATCGAGGCGAACAGCCACATCACCCCGGCCCGCCGCTACCTGTCGAAGTTCGGCCAGCTGCTGGAGCACGCCCCGTTCTGCGAACGGGACCTGCGCGGGCCGCAGGGCCCGCTGCTGGTCGAGGGCGGCGAGGTGGACGTGCTGGTCAAGCACCGCGGCCCGGGCGGCGTGGTCGGCACCCGCTACACGGTGCCGAACCACCCGTTCGACGTGGTGGGCTGGGACGGCTGCCTGTACCCGTACGCGTTCAACATCGCGGACTACGAGCCGATCACCGGGCGGGTGCACCAGCCGCCGCCGGCCCACCAGGTGTTCGAGGGCAACAACTTCGTGATCTGCAACTTCGTGCCGCGCAAGGTGGACTACCACCCGCTGTCGATCCCCGTGCCGTACTACCACGCGAACGTGGACAGCGACGAGGTGATGTTCTACTGCGGCGGCAACTACGAGGCCCGCAAGGGCTCCGGCATCGGACAGGGGTCGATCTCGCTGCACCCCGGCGGCCACACCCACGGGCCGCAGCCGGGCGCCTACGAGCGCTCGATCGGCGTGGAGTTCTTCGACGAGCTGGCGGTGATGGTGGACACCTTCCGCCCGCTGGAGCTCGGCGAGGCCGCCACCGCCAGCGAGGACCCGAACTACGCGTGGACCTGGGCGAGGCGATGAACGTACCCGAGCTGTACCGGGGGCTGTTCGACGACGCGGCGGTCTTCCCGCCCGGCGACCTGCCGCTGGCCGAGGCCGTCCCCGCGCACCGGGCGCACCGCGCCGCCCGGTACGCGGCGGCGGTCGGCCCGCTGCTCGCCCCCGTCGACCTGCTGGCCGAACTGCGGGAGCTGGAGCCGGAGTTCGAGGTCGGCCTGGTGGTCGGCCCGGGCCGGCTGGCCGAGGCGCTGAAGGCCGCGGACGGCCTGCGGGTCGCCACCGTCGAGTACGCGCCGGGCCCGGACGTCCGGGCCGCGGTCGCCGAACTGGACGCGCTGCTGCCCGAGGGCGTCGGGGCGGCCGTCGAACTGCCCCGCTCGGAGCGGCTGGAGGACGGCCTGGACGCCCTGGCCGGCACCCGCTACCGCGCCAAGTACCGTACCGGCGGCCTCGGTTACGCCGCCTTCCCGTCGGTGACCGAGCTGGCCGGCTTCCTGCGGGGCTGCGCCGAGCGCGCCCTGCCGTACAAGTGCACGGCGGGGCTGCACCACGCGGTGCGGCACACCGACCTGGGCACCGGCTACGAGCACCACGGCTTCCTCAACCTCCTTCTGGCGGCCGGGAGTCCGAGCCGCGAGCAGGCCGTCGAGCTGCTCGCCGAACGGGATGGGGCCCGACTGGCCACCGCCGTCGAGTCGCTGACGGAGCGTCAGATCCTCGACATCCGCGCCTCTTTCACCTCGTTCGGCACCTGTAGCATCACCGAGCCGCTGGAAGACCTCGCCCGACTCGGCCTCCTGGAGACCCCTTGAGCACCACCGCCACCTGGCTCGACCTGCCCGCCGACTCCCCGTACGGCGTCCACAACCTCCCCTACGGCGTGTTCACCGCCGCCGACCGGCCCGGCCGGCGGCGGATCGGCGTCCGGATCGGGGAGCTGGTGCTGGACGCCGGGGCGGCCGCCCGGGCGGTCGGCGCGCCGTCCGCGCTGCTGGACGCGGAGAGCCTCAACCCGCTGATGGCGTCCGGCCGTTCGACCTGGCGGGCGGTGCGCGCGGCGCTCACCTCCTGGCTCACCGACGAGGCGCACCGGGACGCCGTCGGGCCCTGCCTGCTGCCGCTGGCGGACGTCCGGCTGCACCTGCCGTTCGAGGTCGCCGACTACGTCGACTTCTACGCCTCCGAGCACCACGCCACCAACCTCGGGAAGATCTTCCGCCCGGGCCAGGAACCGCTGACCCCGAACTGGAAGCACCTGCCGATCGGCTACCACGGCCGGGCCGGCACCGTGGTGGTCTCCGGCACCCCGGTGGCCCGCCCGCACGGCCAGCGCAAGGCCCCCGCCGACGCCGCGCCGAGCTTCGGCCCGTCCCTGCGCCTGGACATCGAGGCCGAGGTCGCCTTCGTGGTCGGCACGCCCAGCGAACTGGGCCGGCCGGTCGCGCTGGACGGCTTCGCCGAGCACGTGTTCGGCGTCTGCCTGCTCAACGACTGGTCCGCGCGCGACCTCCAGGCCTGGGAGTACGTGCCGCTCGGCCCGTTCCTCGGCAAGTCCTTCGCCACCTCGGTCGCCCCCTGGGTGGTGCCGCTGGAGGCGCTGGAGCACGCCCGGGTCGAGCCCCCGGCCCGCGACGTGGAACCGCTGCCCTACCTGGACGACCGCAAGGCCGAGCCCTGGGGCCTGGACCTGGCGATGGAGGTCTCGCTGAACGGCCACCCGGTCTCCCGGCCGCCGTTCGCCGGCATGTACTGGACCGCCGCCCAGCAGCTCGCCCACCTCACCGTCAACGGCGCCAACCTGCGCACCGGCGACCTGTACGGCTCCGGCACGGTCTCCGGCCCCGAGCCGGAACAGCGCGGCTCGCTGATCGAGCTGTCCTGGAACGGCACCCGGCCGCTCGAACTGCCCGACGGCACCAGCCGCACCTTCCTGGAGGACGGCGACGAGGTGTCCATCACCGCCACCGCCCCCGGGCCGGGGGGCCTGCGGGTCGGGTTCGGCGAGGTCACCGGAAGGATCACCGGCTGACCCGCCGACCGGGCGATCGGCCGACCTGACAGCAGGCCGGTCGTCCGGCGTGCTGCGGAAGCGTCAACGGCGCGTCCGCAGCACGCCGCCGAACGGGTGAGGTTCCGGGGCCGCAAACCCCTCCGCCACTAGAAGTTGACCCGACGAAAACCCCGCGGCCGCCCCCGAGCCGGGCCTCCCACGCCCGGCGCCGAAGGAGCGGACCGCGACCGTTCGCGGACAACTCTCTTCCCCGGAGGAACCCCCGATGATGAAGCTGCGCACCCTGGTCTGCGGAGCCGCGCTCGCCGCCGCCAACCTGCTGCTGCCCGTCCCCCAGGCCCAGGCCGCCCCGCTGACCCCGCACCCCGTGATGCTCTGCGGCTTCGCCCCGCGCCCCGCCGTCCCCGCCGCCCCCGTGCTGCTCGCCACCCCGCTGCGCCCCTGCTGACCGGCCCCGTCCCCGCCACCGCCGCACCCGGGCCCGCCGACCTGCCCGGCGGGCCCGGTACGGTGCACCGAAGGATCTTCGTACTTTCCGGACGGACGGGAGCGGTGGGAGCGATGGGAGCGGTGGCGATGGGAACCCCACAGGGCGGGCAGGACGTGCTGATCGGGCGGGCCGGCCCGCTCGGCCGGATCACCCTCAACCGGCCGCGCGCCCTCAACTCCCTCACCCGCCCGATGCTGGAGACCGTCCGCGCCGCCCTGGACGCCTGGGCCGCCGACGACACCGTGACGGCCGTCCTGCTCGACGGCGCGGGCGAACGCGGCCTGTGCGCGGGCGCCGACATCCGGGCCATCCACGACGACGCCAAGCACGGCGGCGCCGGCGGCCGGGCCTTCTTCCGGGTCGAGTACCCGCTCAACGAACTCGTCTCCCGCTACCCCAAGCCGTACGTCGCCCTGATGGACGGCATCACCATGGGCGGCGGCGTCGGCCTCGCCGGACACGCCGGCATCCGGGTCGTCACCGAGCGCTCCGCCGTCGCCATGCCCGAGACCCGGATCGGCCTGGTCCCCGACGTCGGCGGCAGCCGGCTGCTCGCCCTCGCCCCCGGCGAACTCGGCACCCACGTCGCCCTCACCGCCGCCACCATGACCGCCGGCGACGCCCTGCACTGCGGCTTCGCCGACCACTACCTGCCCTCCACCGACCTGCCCGCCCTCACCGACCGTCTCGCCGCCGGCGACACCCCCGCCAAGGCCGTCGCCGAACTCGCCGCCCCCGCCCCGCCCTCCGCGCTCGCCGAGCAGCACGAGTGGATCGACCACTGCTACGCCGCCGACAGCGTCGAGGAGATCCTGGAACGCCTGCACGCCACCGGCCTGCCCGCCGCCGCGGACGCCGCCGCCCAGCTGCGCGCCAAGTCCCCCACCATGCTCAAGGTGACCCTGGCCGCGCTGCGCCGGGCCCGCACCCTGCCCTCGCTGGCCGCCACCCTCGACCAGGAGTACCGGATCTCCTGCGCCGCCCTGGCCCACCACGACCTGGTCGAGGGCATCCGCGCCCAGGTCGTCGACAAGGACCGCGACCCGCACTGGTCCCCCGCCACCCTGGCCGAGGTCACCCCCGCCGACGTGGCCCGCTTCTTCGCCGCCCCCGAGAGCGGCGACCTGCACCTGGCCGGATGACACCGGGGTGACCATCGTCTCGCCTGTCGAGACTGGCATCCGGCGCGGCGTTCGGAGATCGTATCCAGCGGCAGAGGTTCCGCTCAGCGTGGAGAGGAAGAAACGGCGATGACCGAGTACGAGACGATCCTGGTCGACCGCAAGGGCCGGGTCGGCATCATCACCCTCAACCGGCCCAAGGCGCTCAACGCGCTCAGCACCGAACTCATGAACGAGGTGGTGGCGGCCGCCAAGTCCTTCGACCGCGACCCGGAGATCGGCGCCCTGGTGATCACCGGCTCCGCCAAGGCGTTCGCCGCCGGCGCCGACATCAAGGAGATGCAGGACAACCGCTTCCCCGAGGTCTACCTCGACGACTGGCTCGGCCCCTGGGACGAGCTCGGCCGCCTGCGCAAGCCGGTCATCGCCGCGGTCGCGGGCTACGCGCTCGGCGGCGGCTGCGAGTTGGCGATGCTCTGCGACATCCTGATCGCCGCCGACACCGCGAAGTTCGGCCAGCCCGAGATCACCCTCGGCGTCATCCCCGGCATCGGCGGCTCCCAGCGCCTGACCCGCGCCGTCGGCAAGGCCAAGGCCATGGACCTGTGCCTGACCGGCCGCACCATGGGCGCCGAGGAGGCCGAACGGGCCGGCCTGGTCTCCCGGATCGTCCCCGCCGACCAACTCCTCCCCGAGGCCCTCGCCACCGCCGAGAAGGTCGCCGCCATGTCCCTCCCCGCCGCCGTCATGATGAAGGAATCCGTCAACCGCGCCTTCGAAACCACCCTCGCCGAGGGCGTCCGCTTCGAACGCCGCCTCTTCCACGCCGCCTTCGCCACCGCCGACCAGAAGGAGGGCATGACCGCCTTCGCCGAGAAGCGCCCGGCCTCCTTCACCAACAAGTAACCCCCGCAGGGGAAAGCCCCGCAGGGGAAACCCCCGCAGGGGAAACCCCCGCAGGGGAAACCCCCGCAGGGGAAACCCCCGCAGGGGAAACCCCCGCAGGGGAAACCCCCGCAGGGGAAAACCCCGCAGGGGTGCCGGTGGGGGCTCCTGCGGGGTTCTGGTGGGGGGTCAGCTGTTGCGGGTGGTGAGGGCGGTGGTGATCGCCTTCAGGGTCGGCTTGTAGGTGAGCGTGCCGGCGAGGCGTTCCAGTTCGGTGCGGGCGTCCGGGCCGCCGAGGGCGGTGAGGGCGCGGATGGTGGCCGCGGCGGTCAGGGGGGAGCGGGGGCCGAGGCCGCGGCAGCGGATCAGGGCGGTTTCGGCCAGGGTGGCGAGGGCCCGGGCGGTGTCGGGGTGCGGTGGGGTGAGGGCGAGGAGGGCGGCGAGCCCTTGCAGGGCGCGCCAGTTGAACGGGTCGGGGTCGTGCAGGGCCGGCCCGGAGCGGTGGAAGGACGCGACCGCGTCGCGTCGCGGCTCTCCGGTCAGGGCGAACCACTCCACGGCGGCCGCGCGCAGCCGTTCCGGCCCGACGGCGTCCACCAGCGGCTGTCCGGCCCGCAGCCATGTCGCGGTGGGCTTGGCCCCGGTCGCGGTGGCGGCGTGGGCCAGCAGTTCCCGCCAGCCGGCCCGGGCTCCGGGCCCGGCGGCGGCCAGGTCGGCGAGCGCCCGGTCCGCCCACGGCTCGCCGGGGTTGACCGCAGGTTCGGTGAACTGCCGCGCCAGCGGCGGGAGTTCGGCCGGGTCGGAGGCCAGGACGGCCGAGCGCCGGACGGTCGCCACCACCGCGTCGGGCAGCTGCCGCCCGGCGGCCAGTTCGATCTCCACCAGGGCGGTCAGTCGCCAGCCTTCCCACAGGGCCAGCCGTCCGGCCGCCTCGGCCAGGAACGGTTCCCGCCAGGGCGCCAGCTGCCGGGCCGAGAGCCCTTGTGCCAGCAGCACGTTGAGCGCGGCCAGGCCCCGGCACTCCGGCGGGGCGTGCACGGCGGTCTCCTCCAGCCCCTCGCTCAGCCGGACCAGCAGGCGCACCCGGCGTTCGGCCGGCCAGTCCTGGAGCTCCCGGACCAGCCCGCCGCCGTCCAGCGTCCAGTCGCCGCGGTGTTCGGCGTTGCGCCGGTGGAGGCTGCGGGCGACGGCCTCCAGGTCCCGGGAGTCGACGAGTTCGCGGACGGCGGTCGGCCGGCCGTCGGGCTGGTGCTGCGGCATGGGGGTGCGGTCCTCCACTGGGTGGGTCCTCCGGATGGTCCTCCGGGTGGTCCTCGCGGCGATCACGGGCACCCTACGCGGCGCCACCGACGGCCCCGGCCGGACCGGGACCGCCCCGCGCCCCGCCGTCCCCGGTCAGTTCGGGAGGCCGAACCGGACCGGTCGGCCGGCCGAGTCGACGTCCAGCGCGGGCGTGTTGGGGCCGGTGCCGTAGGTGAAGCGGTGGCTGCCGTCCTGCCCGCCGCCGGGGATGACGGTGGGTTCGATGCCGGGGGCGAGGTCGGGCAGCCAGCGGGCGGCGAAGGCGTCGGCGGCCGGGCGGACGGCCCGCGCGGCCGCGGCGGCCTGTTCGGCCGGGACGGCGGGCGGTTCGGTGTCTGGGCCTGCGGAGACGGTCTCGAAGTCGCGGAGCCGTCCGGAGGGCCAGTCCACCGTGAGGAAGCCGCGGTCGACGGTGACCGACAGCTGGTCGACCCCGGGGGACAGGAAGCGCTGGGTGTGGATCACCCGGGCGTCCGGCCCGAACAGCAGCGCGGCGTCCTGCCGGGCCAGCCGCTGCTGTTCCGCGTCGGCCTCGACCGCGCCGGTGGCGACCGTCGGGGACAGCACCGCGGACTGCAGCAGCAGGACGGGGACGCCCACCGCGGCCACCAGCAGGCCGGTCAGCCGCCACTCCCGCCGGTCCGGGGCGATCCGGCGCCGCCGCGCCAGCAGCACCGCGCAGCCGAGCAGGACGCCGAGCAGGCCGCCGGCCGCGTTGCAGGCGAAGTCGCCGCTGTCGCAGGCCCGGCCGATCGAGGGCAGCATGCCCTGGGCGGTCTCGGTGGCCGCGCCCAGCGCGAGCACCCCGCCGGCGGCGGCCAGCGGCCGGCCGAAGGCGGGCACCGCGAACAGGCCGATCGGCAGGTACAGCAGGAAGTTGAGGCGTCCCTGCTCGGTGCGCAGGGCCAGCCACGGGTCGCCGCTCCAGGCGCACACCCGGGCGGCGCCGCCACCGGTGGCGGTCGGGTAGAGCGTGACGGCGAGTTCCCCGGCCAGCGCGACCGCGAGCAGCAGGACGGCCCAGCGCGGCAGGCCGTGGCGCCGGGCCGCCAGGTGGCCGGCGGCGCCGAGCAGCAGGGCGAGGACCAGGAAGGCCGGGATCATCCCGGTGTTGCCGTGCAGGGCTGCGCGGATCATCGGTGCTCCGTCGGGGTGGGCGCGGCGCGCGCGGCCGGATCGGCGCGGATCCCCCCGCCCTCCCCTGACGGCACGTCACCGATCGGTGGGGAGCGGGGAGTTGCGGCGCGGACGTCCCCCCGTCGGCGCCGTCACGGCCCCCGCTCCGTCGTCGGACGATCCGTCACTGTACACACTGTGCCCGGGCCGCACCGCCGCTTCGGGCGGTCACCAAATCACCGGATCGCCAAATCACCGGATCACCGGATCACCGGATCACCGGATCATTGGATCACCCGGGCGAGTCCGGACCGGGTGGCGGCGACCACCACCCGGTCGCCGGGGGCGAGCCGCCGGGAGCGGTCGGCGAAGTTCCACTGGTAGTCGTGGACGCGCCGGTGCAGCCGGACGGCGAGCACCCGGACGCCGCCGGGGCCCTCCAGGTCGCCGGTGTTGCGGCCGTCCAGCGCGGAGCCCTCCTCGACGGCGAGTTCGGCGATCAGCAGGACGTGGCGGAAGACCGAGAGGGTGCCGAGCACTTCGCGCCCCATCAGGGCGGCGGCGAAGGCGGGCGCGGCCAGGTAGGAGACCGAGCGGGAGGCGACGTTGCCCAGCGTGGCGTACACGTGGTGGGCGAAGTCGTCGTCGAACAGCCGCACCACGATCCGGACTTCGGGCCGCACCGCGCGGGCCTCCAGGGCGGCTTCCAGGTTGGCGGCGTCGTCGGAGGTGACGGCGACCACGGCCCGGGCGTGCTTGACCCGGGCCTGCTTGAGCTGGGCCTCCAGCGGGCCCTCGCCGATCAGCACCGGGATGCCCAGGGCACGGGCGGCCGCGATGCCGCGGGCCTGCGGGTCGCGCTCCAGGCAGACCACGGGCAGGCCGGTGGCGTGCACCAGGGCGGCGACCCGGGTGCCGACGTTGCCGAGGCCGACCACGATGACGTGGTCCCGGGTGCGGGCGCCGGGCGGGCGGGGCAGGCCGCGGCGGCCGCTGGCCAGCGCCTCGACCACGATGGCGGTGGCGACGGGGACGAAGGTGATGCCGCAGAAGGTGATCAGCACCTGGGCGACCCGGGCCCAGGAGTCGCCGAGCACCTGCTGGCCGGGGACGTCGGGCTGCACCGCGCCGGCCGCGTCGAGCAGCGTGAAGTACACCGTCCAGCCGATCCCGCCGGAGTGCGTGGTGTGGGTGGCCAGTACCGCGCCGCCGATCACGATCGCCGCGAACGCGGTGATCAGGATCATCCGCAGCCGGGTGTTGGTGAAGTACTTGAGGCTGTCGAGCAGCCACCACTTGAGCCGCTTGCGCAGCGGCTGGCGCAGCGGCGGTTCGGTGTCCAGGCTCTGCAGCGCGGCCAGGCCGCCGGGGCTGTGGTCGAGCGCCGGGTCGGGCCGGGCGACCGGGCCCAACGCTTCGCCGCCACCGAGGAGTTCGGCGATCCGGATGAAGTCGGCGGCCCGGCCGCCGGTCTCCGGCAGCAGCCGGAGCCGGCCGAGGTCCTGGCGGTCGATCCGGTCGGCGACCAGGCAGATCTGGTTGGGGCGGATGTCGGCGTCGTAGGCGACGTACAGCTGCCGCCCGCCGACGTCGACGGTGTGCGGGCGGCTCAGGGCGCCGTTGGCGAAGGCGGGCGCGGCGGTGGCGGAGCCGGAGAGCGCGGCGCAGTTGGGGAGCAGCTTCTCCAGGTGCTCGCCGAGGCGCTGGTTGAAGATCCGCAGCACGATCCGGACGCCGGGGTTGCGGTTCTCGGCGGCGAGCGCGGCGTGGATGTTCTCCTGGTCGGTGCCGTCCATCAGCGCGATGCCGCGGGCCTGCTCGATCCGGGCCGCGCCGAGCGCCTCCCCGGTCACCGTGGAGTACTCCAACACGGCCGTCACGCCGGGTATTTGGGCGATCGCCGGCCCGTGCTCCCGGGACCGGTCGGGCACCACGGCGACGACCGGCACCTCGTACTGCTCGGTGAGCTCCAGGATCAGCCGGTGCGCGAGCGAGTTGCCGCCGCACACGATGTAGTGCCCGCCCGGCCCGGCCTCTTCCGTCCCCGGCCCGGACGTTCCCGTCCCCGGCTCGACCGTCCCCGCCCCGTCCTCCGGGCTCCCCCGCCCCTGGTCCGTCATAGCGTCAGATGGTAGACGGCCCGTCAGGACGCGTGGGTGAACGGACGGTATCGGATCCGGGTGCGGGCGGGGCGGTCCGTTCGTCCGTCCGGCGGAGCCTGCCGCGCCCCGGGGGTGGTGGGGCGCGGAGGCTGGTGGGTGTGTCCTGTCCGTTCCGTCCCGCCCCCTCGGAGGAGCCATGAGTGCCCCGTACCGGATCGACTCCCGCAACGACCTGCCCGGCCCGTTCCAGCAGCTGGCCCGGCTGGCCTGGCAGGCGGTGCTGGCGGGCGGGCTGATCTCGCTGGCGCTGGGGATCGTGGTGCTGGTGTGGCCGAAGCAGACGCTGTGGGTGATCGGCGTGCTGTTCGGCCTGTACCTGCTGGTGATCGGCGTGGTGCAGCTGGTCGGCGCGTTCGGCACGCACGCCTCGACGGCGCTGCGGGTGCTGGCGTTCGTCAGCGGGGCGATCTGCGTGCTGCTGGGCCTGCTGTGCTTCCGTTCGGCGGCCCAGTCGGTGCTGCTGCTGGCGCTGTGGATCGGGATCGGCTGGCTGTTCCGCGGCATCACGCAGTTGGCGGCGGTGGCGTCGGACCCGATGATGCCGGCCCGCGGCTGGCAGGGCTTCGTCGGCAGCCTGGGCGTGCTGGCGGGCGTCGTGCTGATGGTCTGGCCCGCGCACTCGATCACCGCGCTGGCGATCCTGGCGGCCTGCGGCCTGCTGGTGATCGGCGTCACCGAGATCGTCGCGGCGCTGCGGATCCGCAGCGGCGCCAAGCTGTACCCGCACGACCTCTGACGCCCCGTCCGCCCGTACGTCGAAGGGGCCCCGGGCCGGTGGTGTGACGCACGTCTCGCCACCGGCCCGGGGCTTCGATGTCACGGATCCGGCCGCCGGCCGCTCTCAGTCCCGGAAAGTGTCCACCGGTTCTGGAGAGAGATCACTGGCATGGAGATCCTGCGGTACGTCCTCCTCGTCTTCCACCTGTTCGGCTTCGCCGCGATCCTGGGCGGGATCTTCTACCAGTTGCGCGGGAAGGACCCGGTGGTCGGCGGCTACGTGCTGACCAGCGCGGTGGTGCAGTTGGTGACCGGCGCCGGGCTGATCGCGGTCCGGCACGCCCTGGACCTGCCGGTGTCGGACCCGAAGATGGCCGTCAAGCTGGCGCTGGACGTGCTGATCGCGGCGGTGGCCGTGGCCGGCGTCCGCAACCGGAAGGCGTGGGCGTTCTTCACGGTGGCCTCGCTCACCGCGGCCGAGGTGGTCGTCGCCGTCGCCTGGACGTGACGGCCGCCCCGGCCCCGGCGGCTCAGCTCCCGACCGGGGCGGGCCGCTCGGGGGCGAGCGAGTTGCCGGCCGGGATGCGGCCGCAGTCGGACGGGGCGGTCTTCCCGGCGAACCGGTCGTTCAGGTAGAGCACCGCGGTGGGCGCCCACGGGACGGCCGCGCCGAGGTGGCTGAGCAGGTCGTACTGCTGGTACTTGATGCTGCCGTTGCCGGTGGCGCAGTACTGCCGGGCCAGCGCGCGGACGTCGCCGGCCACCATCACGCCGTCGCCGGTGCCGATCCCGGAGATGTTGCTGAAGGTGCCTTCCAGGACGCCGCCGTTGCCCTGGGCGAGGTAGCCGGGGACGGTGGGGGTGGCGGCCGAGCCGAGGTTGACCTTGTTGACGGCGTCCAGGTACTCGGGGATCGAGTTCGGATCGGCGTAGGCGGGCTTGGCGAGCTTCTGCCAGGTCAGGCCGGGGTACTGGCCGAGCGCGTTGACGATCGAGGCGTCCTGCATCCTGGCGAACACCTGCTTGCCGTAGTCGCTCAGGTAGGGCTGCAGGTCGAAGCCGTAGGCGCGGGCCACGCCGGTGATCGCCATCGGGATGACGCCGGGCCACACCACGCCCCCGGCCACGTACTTCAGGTTGTGCGCGGGGTCGACCAGCAGGCCGCCCTCGGCGAAGCCGACCAGGCGGCGGTTGACGTCGGGGGCGTAGGAGGGGGCGAGGGCGGCGGCCCAGTTGGTGGCGATCGCGCCGCCGGAGTAGCCGAGCAGGCCGAACCGGGTGTCGGCGTCCATCCCGGTGGCGGTGGAGGCGGAGGCGGCCCGGATCGAGTCCAGCGTGGTGGTGCCGTACTCGGGTCCGGCGGCGAAGTCCGCGGTCTGCCCCTCGGTGTCGGGGATGACCACGTCGTAGCCCTGGAGCACGAACGGGACGACGAACAGCGCCTCGGCGTTGGCGATCGCGCCGCCCAGGCTGACGTCGCCGGCCACCGCCCGGGAGGGGGCGTGCTCGGGGTTCAGCGAGTCGTAGAAGGACTGGTACGAGACCGCCCTGCTGCCGTCGCTGCCCAGTCCGCGCACCACGGTGGTGACGCCCGCGCTGGGGCGGCCCTGCGCGTCGGTGGTGCGGAACAGCAGCTGGACGGCCTGCACGGGGGTGGGCAGGCCGAGCAGGTGGTAGGAGAGGGTGCGGGTCTTGAGCACGGTGCCGGGTGCGATCGAGGACAGCGGGGTGCTGCCGTCGTAGCGGTAGAACGGGTCGGCCGCGGTGGTGGCGGCCGTCGCGGTGGTGGTGGCGACGGGGGCTGCGGTGGCGAGGGCGGCGGCGGCGAGGGCGGTGGCGATCAGCCGGGCGGCTCGGTTCATGGCGGTTCCCGTTTCTGCGTGGGGGCGGTGGCGCGACCTGGAGAACGGTGGGGGATCGCGGGAGTTACCTACGGGTAGGTAACCTCCGGGGACCATGATGACCGCGCCGCCCGGCCCCGTCGCCGGGTCGTCGCCCAGAGATTCACGAGGTGGATTGTGACCGCGTCCAACGCCGGGCCCTCCGGCGAACTCGCCGCCGGCGGGCCCCGGTTCGGCGGCCGCCCGGTCCACCTGCGGCTGCTCGCGCTGGCGCCCGTGCTGGCCGCCGAGGTGATGGTCCGGCTGCTGGACCGGCTCCCGGCCTACCACGCGCTGCCGCCCGAGCAGTTGCGCGGCGAGATCACCCGTCAGGTCGAACGCGGCATCCGGGCGTTCGTCGAGGTGATGCGCACCGGCGTGCTGCCCGGCGAGGCCGAACTCGCCCGGATCCGCGAGTCCTCGGCCCGGCGCGCCGACGAGGGCGTGCCGCTGGAGTCCGTGGTCGGCGCCTACCACCTGGGCGCCCAGCTCTGCGCGGCCCGCCTGCTGGCCGAGGCCGACCCCGCCGACCTGCCCGACGTCGCCACCGCCCAGGACCGGCTGCTCGGCTACCTGCGGGTGGTCAGCTGCGCGGTCGCCGCCGGGTACGTGCAGGAGCGGCAGACCGCGCTCGGCGACGAGCAGGTCTCCCGGCAGGCCCTGCTCTCCCGCCTGCTGGAGGGCGGCGACCCGCGGGCCGCCGCCGACCGGGCCGGCATCCGGCTGCCCGCCCGCTACCTGGTGCTCTCGCTGGCGATCGGCCCGCACCCCGACGAGTCCCGCCCCGGTGTCAACCGCTCGGTCGTCGCCCGCCGCAAACTCCGGCGCCTGCGCACCGAGTTGGAGCGCCACACGGACGGGGTGCCGCTGGCCTCGCTGGCCGCCGGCGGCGGGCCGGTGCTGCTCCCCGACGACTCCCCCGACCCGGCCCCCGACCGCGCCGCGCTGGCCGCCCTGCTCGACCGCCTCGCCCGCGCCTGCGGCGCCGACCTCACCGCCGGGGCCGCCACCGCCGCCCCCGAGGAGGTCGCCGGGGCCGCCCGGCTGGCCGCCGACGTCCGCCAGGTCGCCGAGGCCACCGGCCGCGGCCCCGGCCTGCACCTGCTCGACGACGTCCTGGTCGAGTACCAGCTCAGCCGCCCGGGCCCGGCCCGCGAAGCCCTCGCCGCCCTGCTCGCCCCGCTCGCCGGCCGCCCCGAACTCCTCACCACCCTGCGGGCGTTCCTCGCCTGCGGCCTCGACCGCCGCCGCACCGCCACCCGCCTCCAGATCCACCCCAACACCGTCGACTACCGCCTGCGCCGCACCGCCGACCTCACCGGCCTCGACGCCGTCCGCGGCGCCGACCTGCTCACCCTGCGCGCCGCGATCGCCGCCCACGACACCGCGACGGCCCTGCCCTGACGCCCGCTCAGGACAGTTTCACCGTCACGTCGAACAGCAGGTAGCCGGCGAGCTGCCCGACGACCCCGTCCTGCTGCTCCCCGATCAGCGCCCCCGTTCCGTCCGCGAGCCCGGCCCCGCCGCCGTTCACCGGCACCCCGCCGCCGGGCGTGCGCACCGTCACCAGCCGGGCCGAGCCCGGCACGTAGCGCAGCAGGACCTTGCGGGCGGCGAAGAAGTCGCAGGAGTCCCAGACCTCCTGGGCGTTGTCCGCCGTCAGGTAGCCGGTCAGCCCCGGGTTGTACAGCGGTTCGGCGGGCAGTTCGACGTGCGCCCGGGCGTTCTGCAGCTTCGCGGCCGCGTTCCCCCGCGCGCCTTCGGCCGGCGAGGCCATCGAGTCGAAGTTCGCGGCGACGGCGTTGTTGTAGAACAGGTACACCTGGTAGGTGTGCCCGTCGAGGGCCACCACCTGCTCGCCGAACTTCGCGTCCGACTGCTTGTCCCGGCACTGGACGAAGTTGCGCTCGTCGCCCTGGACCGGGTCGTCGGTGATGGAGTTGAACACCGGATAGGTGGCCGGGGACGACATCAGGAAGGTGGTCCGGTCCGGCCCCCACCCCCCGCCGTTGTCGATCCGCTCGCCCGCCGGGGCGGACACCGCGGGCGCCGGGCCGGGCGTGACGGCGGCCGCCGCCGTCGCCCCGGCCGCCGGGCCCGCGGCGTCCTTGCGCTGCGCGGCGGTGTGCAGGACGTAGGCACCGCCGCCGCCGAGCAGGGCCGCGGCCAGCGCCACGGCGATCCACCGCGCCCGGTACCGCCGGGGCGGCGGCTGGGGAGCGACCTGGACGACGGTCGCCGAGGCGGCCTGGACGACCGGCCCGTGGAAGGTGCCGCCCTCGATCCTGTTGCTGTTCTCCATCGCCGCCCCGCCCGTCCGGTCCGCTCCCGGCGGACAGTCAGAACGTACACCTGGCACGGCAGTTGGGACATGCGTTCACGCCGTCGCCGTCACCCCCGCGACCGCCAGCAGCAGGACCGCCGAGACCGCCGAGAGGCGGCGGGCCGCGGCCGGGGTGGCGCCGAAGCGGTGGCCGAGGCGGGCCGCGCCCAGGGCCACCGCCGAGTAGACGGCCGCGCAGCACAGCACGTTGACCGCGCCGAGGGCCGCGACCTGGCCGCCGACCGGGAGGGGGCCGTCCGGGGTGACGAACTGCGGGACCAGCGACAGGTAGAGCAGCAGGCCCTTCGGGTTGAGCAGCGCGGTCAGCAGGGACTGCCGCAGCACCGTCCGCGCGGGCTGCGGCCGGGCCGCGGCCAGGGCCCGGGCGCCGTCGCCGCGGCGCAGGGCCAGCAGCATGCCCGCGGCGAGCAGCACCAGGTAGCCGGCGCCCGCCAGCCGCAGGACGGGCAGCAGGGCGGGGACGGCCCGCAGCGCGGCGGCCAGTCCGGCGGCGGAGAGCAGGGTGTGCACGGCGTAGCCCGCGCAGACGCCGGTGACGGCGGTGAGCGCGGCGCGCCGCCCTGGCCGAGGCCGCGGGCGGCGATGTACAGCCAGTCGGGGCCGGGCGTGCAGACCAGCAGCACGTCGACGCCGAGGAAGAGCAGCAGGGCGTGCGGGTCCATGGGCACCTTCGGGACGGCCCCGGGAAGGGGCGGAAATCTCAACCCCTGGACGCTAGCCGTCCACCGTTGGCAGCCGATGTCCCGTTTTCGCTGGTCAACGCCCCGCTCTGGCAGAATGTTGCGCCATGGACCGCCTTGACCGCAGAATCCTCCACGAGCTCCAGCAGGACGGCCGGATCAGCAACGCCGACCTGGCCGACCGGGTCGGCCTGACGCCGTCCCCGTGCCTGCGCCGGGTCCGGCACCTGGAGCAGCAGGGCGTGATCCGCGGCTACCGCGCCCGGCTCGACCCGGCCGCCGTCGGCCGCGGCTTCCAGCCCTTCGTCACGGTGGTGATGCGCCACGAGGACCGGGCCACCGTCGCCGAGTTCGAGCGCCGGGTGGCCGAACTGCCGGAGGTGGTCGAGGCGCACCGCCTGTTCGGCGACCCGGACTACCTGCTGCGGGTCGCGGTGGCCGACCTCGCCGCGTACGAGCGCTTCGTCACCGACGTGCTCTCCGGCCTGCCGGGCATCGCGCAGGTGCACTCGCACCTGACGATGAAGCAGGTGAAGGCCGACACCGGCATCCCCGTCGGCTGAGCCCCTGCCGCCCCCGTCGGCTGAGCCTCTGCCGTCCCCGTCGGCTGAGCCCCTGCCGTCCCCATCGGCTGAGCCCGACCGGCGCCCGTTCAGACCGCGGCCGCGGGCTCCCCGGGGACGTGCTCGATCCGGCGCAGCGAGTGGAAGTGCACCACCGTCGGCGGGTGCTCCAGTTCGTTCAGCTCGCCCTCCGACCAGACCGGCCGGAACCGCCACATCGGGCCCGCGTACGCCCGCAGGGCCTCCTCGTCCCGCCAGCGGGTGATCATCTGGACCCGGTGGTCCCCGTCGGCGCAGGCCCGGAGCAGTTCGCCGCCGAGGAAGCCGTCCCACCGGCCGAGGCCGGGCAGCACGGTCGAGGCGAGCCTGGCGCAGAAGTCCTCGGCCCGGTCCGGGGCGACCTGCGCCTCCCAGATTCGGATGATCATCTCGGCCTCCTCGGCTGAACACCGGACCCTGCTGCCCATTATCGGACGACCCCTCTCCTTTTCCTCCCGCTTCCTCCGCCTTTCTCCGTTCGGACCGCCGCCGATTGCCGCCCGCCCCTCCCGGGCCAAGACTCGGCGGTGAACCCGTTCGACGAGAGGAGCCCCGACATGGCGGTCTGCGTGGTGTGCCAGAACGACTACTGGCTGTCCTTCGAGATCAAGACGATCACCGGCGACACCTACGTCTTCGACAGCTTCGAGTGCGCGATGGAGAAGCTCGCCCCGCGCTGCGAGCAGTGCACCGTCCGCATCGTCGGCCACGGCGTCGAGGTCGCCGGCCGCTTCTTCTGCTGCGCCCACTGCGCCCGCGCCAACAGCGTCCTG
This sequence comes from Kitasatospora sp. YST-16, assembly GCF_026802215.1. Lineage (NCBI taxonomy): Bacteria > Bacillati > Actinomycetota > Actinomycetes > Kitasatosporales > Streptomycetaceae > Kitasatospora > Kitasatospora sp. YST-16. The sequence continues at coordinate 6,236,756 of NZ_CP113837.1, read as the reverse complement.
GGCGCGGAGGTCCGCGACGCGGTGGGCAGCCACCCGTCCTGACCCCGGCACCGACGAGGGGCGGCCACCGCAGCGTGCGGCGGCCGCCCCTCGTCCGTCACCGGCCTTCGCCGAGCAGCGCGTCGACCGCCGCCTCCGCAGTACCGGCGATCCGGAAGGCCGCGGCGGCGGCCGCGGTGTCCTCCCGGGCGCCGACCGCGTCGCCGAGCGCCTGCCGGGCCCCGGCCCGGCGGCCGAGGCACCGGCCCCGCCGGTCGTGGTCGCCGAGGACCAGGCAGCGGTCGGCCGCCCCGGTCCAGTGCTCGGCGGCAGCCGCGTACCGCCCCGAGCCGTGGAGCAGGATGCCCGCGTTCTCCAGGGCCGTGCACTGAAGGTCGAGGTCGCCCAGTTCGTGGCCCACCCGCAGGACGGTCTCCAGCACCTGCAGCGCCTCGTCCGGGCGGCCCGCCTTGACCAGCGCCGTGCTCCGGTGGAGGCGCACCTGGGCCGCCATGTAGGTGTCCCCGAGTTCGTCCATGCTCTCGACGGCCTCGGCGAGCCGATCGACGACCTCCTGCGGGTCGTCCTCATCGGCCAGCCCCCGGAGCAGGGTGAGGTTGGCGCCGACCCGGACGGCCAGGTAGTGGTCCAGGGAGTCGTGCGCGGCCCGCAGCGCCGACTCGAAGGCTTCTGCGGCCTCGGCCCGCAGGTGCTGGTCGCGCAGCACCATGCCGAGGTTGTTGAGCGTGATCGCTTCGCCGTGTCGGTCGCGGATGGCCCGGCAGACGACGAGGTCGGCCCGGTACGCCTCGGCCGCCTCGGGCAGCCGCCGCAGCTGGTGCAGGGCCCGCCCGAGGTTGGTGTACGCCATGCCGCGTTCCCGCAGGCTCCCGTCCGGCGGGTACATCGCCAGTGCTTCGTGCAGCACTTGCACGGCTTCGGCGCACCGGCCCATCTGCTGGTACGTCAGCCCGAGGTTGGTCAGGACCGCGGCCTCCAGTTGGGCCTCACCGCGTTCGGCGCACAGTTTCCGGGCCCGTCGGTAGGACGCCTCGGACTCCGCGAAGCGGCGCAATTCGCGCTGGGCCGTGCCGAGGTTGTTGAGGATCTCGGGCTCGGCCAGCCTGATCAGCGGGTCGCGCGCGGTGCTGGCGGTGTCGAGGGCCTTCCGGGCGATGGCCTCGAAGTCCTCCAGGTGCCGCCGCAGGCTCTGGTGGTCGATCAGCAGCGCGTGCAGCACCACGGTGATGTCGGGGCGCCCGAGTTCGGGCGCGGTCAGGGCGGCGGCCCGGAGGTTGGGGTACTCGGCGTCCAGCCATGCCAGCGCGGCGGCCCGGCCCGGGAAGCGCCGACCGGGTGCTTCGCCGGGCTGGAGCTGTTGGTCGGCGGCGGCCGCGAGGTCGCGGTAGAGCATCAGCATCCGCCCGGTGGCGGCGGTCCGGGCCGCCGGGGTGTCCTTCTCCCGACAGAGTTCCTCGGCGTACAAGCGCATCAGGTCGTGCATCCGCCAGCGGTCGTGCACGGCGGCGGGCTGGACCAGGTGGGCGCGGGCCAGGGCGTGGGTGAGCGGCTCAGCGTCATCGGGCGGCAGGTCGGCGAGGTGGGCGGCGGTCTCGGTGGACAGGTCGGGACCGGGGTTGAGCGACATCAGCCGGAACAGACGGGCCTGGTCGGGCGGCAGGTGGCGGTAGGAGAGCTGGAAGGCTGCGCGGACGGCGAGGTCCTCGCGGGCGAGCCGGGCCAGGCGGCGCCGGGTGTCGCGCAGTGACTGCGCCATCGCGGACATCGGGCGGGCCGGGAGGTCGCCGAGCAGGGCGGTGACCACGGCGAGGGCGAGCGGGAGGCCGCCGCAGAGTTCGGCGGTCTCCCGAGCGGCGTCGGGCTGGTCGGCGACCCTCCGGTCGCCGGGGTGCAGCCGGTCCAGCCCTCGGGCGAGGAGCGTCACGCCGTCGTCGGCCGCCAGCACCGGCAGGTCGAGCACGGGCAGTTGGAGGTCGCTGAGGGTGTGCCGGGAGGTGACCAGCAGCGGGATGCCCGGCACGTTGGGCCGCAGCGGGTCGACCTGGGCGCGGGAGCCGGCGTTGTCGAGCAGCACCAGCAGCGGCTGCTCGCGCGCGTATGTGCCGAGCACGGTGCGGTAGAGCGCGGTCCGCTCCGCGGTCTCGGCGGGCACCTGCCCGTCCGGGACGCCGAGGGCCCGCAGTAGCGAGCCGAGAGCGCGGTGCGGGTCGACCCGGCGGTCCTCGTCGTAGCCGAACAGGTCGAGGAACAGCACCCCGCCCGGATAGCGGCCGGGCAGTGCCAGGGCTCGGTGGACGGCGTGTACGGCGAGTTCGGTCTTGCCCGCGCCCGGTAGGCCGGTGATCAGCCGGCCGGCCGGGTCGGGTCCTTCCAACTGCTCTACCAGTTCGGCGAGTTCGGCGTCCCGGCCGACCAGCACCGGGGACCGGGCAGGCAGGCCCCCGAGGGCCCGCAACTGCGGTGCGGGCGGCAAGAAAATGGCCTGCTCCGCCTGAACGGCCGGCCCGAAGAACGTCCCGCCGTTGATGCTGTTCCGGTTTCCCACGGTCCCCCCGGTGGTGCGTCAGAAGGTGAACCTTAGCCCGGCCGGGGACGGGGCGGTGGTGGCGCGGATCTCCGGGAGGCGGGTGAGCAGTTCGCGCAGCAGGATCCGCAGGTGCCGGCGGGCCAGGTGGGCGCCGAGGCAGAAGTGCGGGCCGCCGCCGCCGAAGCCGAGGTGGGGGTTGGGCGAGCGGGTGATGTCGAAGGTGTCGGGGGCGGCGAAGACCGTCCCGTCGCGGTTGGCGGAGCCGTGGCAGAGCAGCACCCGGTCGCCCGCGGCGAGCCGGATGCCGGACAGCCGGTGGTCGACGGCGACGGTGCGGTGGGAGCGGGCGAACGGGGCGGCGCAGCGGGCGATCTCCTCCACCGCGCCGCCCAGGTGCGCGTCCGGGTCGGCGAGCAGGAGGGCGCGCTGGGCGGGGTTGGCGGTGAGCAGGTGCAGGCCGTGGGTGAGCGCGTCGCGGGTGGTCCGGGCGCCGTGGGTCAGCAGCAGGGAGCAGAAGGCGGCCAGTTCGCGGGTGCCGGGGCCGCGGCCGTCCGGGGCGGGGGCGGCCAGCGCGGAGAGCAGGTCGCCGGTCGGCCGGCGGCGGCGTTCGCGGACGGCGGCGGAGACCGCCAGCCGGAGGGCCAGCCGGGCCCGCGGGCCGTCGCCCCCGGTGGGCGCCGCGGTCCGGTGCAGGCGTTCGGGCGGCAGGCCGAGCAGGGCGCAGAGCGCCCGGTGCGGGAACTCGGCAGCGACGGCGGCCACGAAGTCGGTCGGGCGCTCCCGTTCGACCCGGTCGACCAGTTCGGCGGCGAGGGCCCGGAGGTCCCGCTCGGCGTCGGCGGCGGGCCGGGGCGGGAACGCCCGGCCGACCGCCCGGCGCAGTTCGGCGTGCCGGGGGCCGTCCAGGTCGAGCAGCGAGTCGCCGAACAGCGCCCGTGCCACCCACCGGGACGGCCCCGGCCCCGACAGGTACACCTCCGGCGCCCGGCCAGCCGCCGCCACGTCGGCGTGCCGGACCAGCGCCCAGCAGCGCCGCCCCGTCGCCCGGTCGGTGAACCCGACCGGGCCGGGGCGCTCGCGCAGGCGGGCGAACGCCACCGCCCGCGCCTCCTCGGGGAGCCGCCAGAACGCGGGGTCGCCGAGATCGATGCCGCGCGGGGCGGCGTCCACGGATACGGCCATGGGGACGTTATCGCGCAGGCCATGACGCTACGTCAAATCGCCGTCACCGTAGGCGACCGCCCCGGGCACCGGACGTCACACCTGCGGGTCGGTGGCGTACGGGTTCCGGCCGTGGGGCTGCTGGCCGTACGGGTTCTGGCCGTACGGGTTCTGTCCGTACGGCTGCTGGCCGTAGGGGTGCTGCCCGTACGGCGACTGTCCGTGCGGCGGCTGGCCGTACGGCGGCTGGCCGTACGGCGGCCGGTCGTCGCGTTCCGGCTCCGGGTCGTCGTCCGTCGGCTCCGGGTCCGGCGCGTCCTCGGGCTCGTACGGGGCGAGTTCGCGGGCCAGCAGGGTCGCGCCGGCCACCGCGCCGGGCATCGCCAGCACCGTCACCACCGGGACCAGGAACAGCAGGGCCAGACCGGCGCCGAAGCCGAGCGTCATCGGCAGCCGGGAGCGCAGCAGCCGCAGCCGCTGCTTCTGGGTCAGGCCGCGCTTCTGCAGCGGCGTGCCGGTCAGTTCGACGGCCAGGTAGAAGCCGGAGACGCAGAGCGCCACCACCGGGACGACGGTCTGTCCGAGCACCGGGACGAACCCGCACAGGAACAGCACGATCCCGAACGCGGCCGCCCGCAGCAGCACCGCGAGGCTGTCCCGGGCGGCGGTCCACAGCTGCCGCCAGAGCGGGACGTCCGGTTCCGGCGGGCCGCCGCCCTCGGTCTCCTCGACCTTCGCCGACAGCGACTCGTAGAACGGTTCGCCGATCAGCAGCGCCACCGCCGTGAAGGTCAGCATCGCCAGCAGTCCGCCCGCGCCGACCGCCACCACGGCGAGGACCGTGCGCACGACGTCGCGCCACAGTTCGCTCCAGCCGTCCGCGAACGGCGTCGCCCAGGCGGCCAGGTCGCCCGCGTAGACGATCAGCACCGCCAGCGCGGCCACGTAGCCGACCAGGGCGATCAGCGCCGGGATCATCCCGAAGCCCCACCAGCGGCCGTGCCGCGCCACCCATCGCTGCCCGTTGAACAGGAACCGCAGTCCCGCCCCGAAATCTCGCATTCCCGAACCTTAAAGGAACCGTCAAACCGGCCGGGCGCCCACCCGTCGCCGCCCCGTCGGCCGTTCCGGCCCGTGCGGCCCCGGCCCGGGCCGCACGGGCGGTCTCAGGGGTGCCGCCGCCCGCCGGGGCGGGGACCCGGTCGGTGGTGGCGGCGGCGGGCCGGGCGGCGCCGCGCAGGATCCCGGCGGACGCGGCGGCGGTGGCGCACAGCAGGGTGAGCAGCAGGAAGGCGTGGTTCAGGGCGGTCAGGTGGGTGAGCCAGCCGATGACGGCGGGGCCGGCCAGCATGCCGAGGTAGCCGAGCCCGGCGACCCGGGAGACGTTGGCGCCCGCGGCGGCGGGGTCGGCGTGCCCGGCGGCGCTGAACAGCTGCGGGACGCACCCGGACAGGCCGAGGCCGAACAGCGCCCAGCCGAGGAACGCCGCCCACACCCAGGGCGTCAGCGCGGCGACGGTGATGCCGAGCGCGGCCGTCGCCGCCCCGTACCGCAGCACGGCGGTCGCCCCGTGGCGGGCCGCGAACCGGTCGGCGAGCAGGCGGCCGGCGGTCATCGCGGCCGCGTAGGTGCCGTAGGCGAACGCGGCGGTGCTCGCGGGCGCGCCGAGCACGTCCTTGAGGTGCAGGGCACTCCAGTCGTTGGCGGCCCCCTCGCTGAGCATCACCATCAGCGCCAGCACGGCGAGCACCCGGATCCGGCGGCGGGCGCCGTGGTCGGCGGGGGCGGCGCTGCTGGTAGGGGCTGCGCTGTCGGCGGGGGCCCCGCTGTCGGCGGCCGCGGGGGCTCCGGCCGGCGTCCCGTCGGGCGCGTCGGCGGGCGCCGCGGTGCCGGGCAGCAGGCTGCGGGCGGTCAGCAGGGCGGCGGCGAGGCCGGCCGCGCCGAGCAGGGCGAGGGTGGCGGCCGGGCCCAGGCCGGTGGCGGCGGCCGCGGCGGCGGCGCCGGCGGCGATCACCCCGCCGACCGAGAAGGTGGCGTGGAAGCCGGACATCACGGGGCGCCCGTACGCCTGCTCCACGTGCACGGCGTGGGCGTTCATGCTGACGTCCAGGCAGCCGTTGGCGAAGCCGAAGACCAGCAGCGCGCCGGCCAGCGTCCACGGGTTCGAGGCCAGGCCGGGCAGCACCAGCGACGCGGCGCACAGCGCACCGGAGGCCGGGACGACGGTGCGCGCGCCGAGACGGTCGGTCAGGCTCCCGGCCGCCCGCATGCCCGCGAAGGCGCCCAGGCCCAGCAGCACCAGCAGGCCGCCGAGCGCGGCGTGGCCGATGCCGACCCGGGACTCGACCGCGGGGATGTGCACCACCCAGGCGCCCATCAGGGTGCCGCACAGGACGAAGTAGACGTAGGTCGCCACGCGGGCGGCTCGGAGCCGGTGTTCCATGCCGACGACCATAACGAACATCTGATCTGTTCGAAAGTGGGCTCAACGAACAGATTGCCTGTGCGTTGCGGGGTGCGGTTCAATCTCGGTATGAACAACTCGGAGCGGCACGCCCTGATCGCCCAGACCGTCCGGGACGCGGGCAGCGCCACCGTCCCGGAGCTCGCCGCCCTCACCGGCGCCTCCGAGATGACCGTCCGCCGCGACCTGGACGCCCTCTCCGCCCAAGGCGTGCTGGAACGCTTCCGCGGCGGCGCCCGCACCCTGCTGCTGCGCGGCGAGGAACCCCCGTTCGCGCTGCGCGCCCGCGAGGCCGTCGACGCCAAACGCCGGATCGCCGCCGCGATCTCCGCGCTGATCGCCGACGGCGAGACCGTCGTCCTCGACAGCGGCACCACCTGCCTGGAACTCGCCCGCCTGCTGCGCGAACGCCCCGTCACCGTGATGCCGCTCTCGCTGCCCGCCATCCACGTCCTCGGCGACGCCCCCGGCCCGGCCACCCTGATCGTCCCCGGCGGACAGCCCCGCGCCGCCGAGGGCGCCCTCACCGGCCCGCTCACCCTCGCCTCGCTCTCCGCCCTGCGCTTCGACACCGCCGTCGTCGGCTGCTGCGCGCTCAGCGCCGCCGACGGCCTGACCGCCTACGACCTCGACGACGCCACCGTCAAGAAGGCCGCCACCGCCGCCGCCCGCCGCACCGTCGCCGCCGCCGACGGCGGCAAACTCGGCCGCACCGCCTTCGCCCGCGCCGTCCCCACCGACCGCATCCACACCCTCGTCACCGACCCCACCGCCCCCGCCGCCGAGATCACCGCCCTCGAGGACGCCGGCGTCACCGTCACCCTCGCCTGACCCGGCGCCCCGCCCGGCGTGCCGCGACCCCCCGGCGCGGGTACCCGGAGAGGGTGGACGGCACGGACCCGCGACAGGACGACGGAGGTGGCCGGTGAACGGTCGGGTGACGGCGGAACAGGCCCGGGCATGGCTGGACGTCGCGGTGGCCGAGGCGGAAGCCGGACTCGCGGAGGGCGGCATCCCGATCGGGGCCGCCCTGTTCCGGCGCGACGGGCGGCTCCTCGGCCGCGGACACAACCGCCGCGTGCAGGACGGCGACCCCTCCCTGCACGCCGAGACCGCCGCGTTCCGCGCCGCCGGCCGGCTGCGCGGCTACCGCGACACGGTGATGGTCACCACCCTCTCCCCCTGCTGGTACTGCTCGGGCCTGGTCCGCCAGTTCGGCATCGGCCACGTGGTGATCGGCGAATCCACCACCTTCACCGGCGGCCACGACTGGCTCGCCGCCCACGGCACCGGCATCACCCTGCTCGACGACCCGCACTGCGTCCGCCTGATGGCCGACTTCACCGCCGCCCGCCCCGACCTCTGGTCCGAGGACATCGGCGAATGACCCCGCCCCCACCGGAACGGCACCGCCCGCCGCCGCGCCCCGGGCGCAACGACGGGCGGACGCCCCACTCCTGACGAACCGTCAGCCGCGCACGGAAGCCACCGCGGCCCCCAGCGCCTCCTTGATCCGCGGCCCGAGCCGGGCGAACCCCAGCTCCTTCATCGCCGCCCGCAGCAACTCGTCGTCACTGCGCTTCTCCCCGTCCGAGTCCAGCCAGCCCACCAACGCGACCAGCTCCTCCGCGGAGTACCCGGTGATCGGCTTCCCCGGCACCAACTCGGGCTTCGCCCACCCCGCCGCCACCGAAACCGGCGCCGGCTCCTCCAGCACCACCTCCGACACGACCACGGGCTCAACGGCAACCGGCTCAGGCTCCGGCTCCGGCTCCGGCTCAACGGCAACCGGCTCGGGCTCGGGCTCGGGCTCGGGCTCGGGCTCAACGACCTCGACGGCTTCCGGCTCGGGTTCAGTCACCGGCTCGACAACAGCCTCGGGCTCCGGCGCCTCGGCAACGGCCTCAGGCTCGGCCTCGACCTCAACGGCCTCCGGCTCCTCGACGGCAGCCTCAACCTCGGGCTCAGCAGCTTCAGCGACCTCAACGGCCTCCGGCTCAGCCACCGGCTCCTCAGCAACCTCGGCAACCTCCGGCTCGACGGCCTCCGGCTCCTCGGCGGCAACCTCGGCCTCCGGCTCCGGCTCAGCCACCGGCTCCTCGGCCACAACCTCGACCTCGGGCTCGGCCTCGACCTCGACGGCCTCCGGCTCCTCAACGGCAGCCTCGACCTCGGGCGCAGTCTCCTCCGCCTCGGGCTCGACAGCCTCGGTCTCCTCGACCACCGGCTCCTCGACGGCGACCTCAGCCTCGGCCTCGACCTCAGCCTCGGCCTCCTCGACCACCGGCTCGATCTCGGTCTCGGTCTCCACCGCAACAACCTCGGCCTCGGCCTCGACGGCCTCCGGCTCCTCCGCGGCGACCTCGTCCTCCGCCGCCGGTCGCGGTCCCCCCGCCAGCGCGGTCTTCGCGGCGACGTGCCGGTCGTACGCCGCCAGCGCAGCGTCCTTGTCGGCTTGGCGCTCGTGCAGCTCCGCCAGCAGTTCCGTCAGTCCCTGCTCGGCGAGTTCGAGGCGGAGCTGGCGGAGGGCGGAGAGGCGGTAGAGGGTGCCCTCGTCGGCGGCGAGGCGGTCGACGAGGTCGGCGAGTTCGGTGAGCGGCAGGGAGTCGAGGGCGCGCTCGGGGAGGAGGCGGGCCAGCGAGCGGACGGCGTCGGCCAGGGATTCGACGACGCCGGCGGTCTCGGTGAGCAGGGCTCCGTCGACGGGCACCGAGGGGCGGGAGGACGCGCCGGAGAGGGCGGTCCAGTCGCGGTGGGCGGCCGCGGCGGCGACCAGCGCGGTGTGCAGGTCGGCGCGGCCGGGGCGGGTGCCGGCGGTGGCGAGGGCCCGGGCCTGGGCGCGGAGCTGGCGGCGGCGGTTCCAGCCGAGCTTGGCGCCGGCGTCCTTGCGGTAGGCGGAGTTGCCGGTGGCGGCGGCGAGTTCGGCGAGGTCCTGTTCGTAGGCCTCGGTGCGCAGCGCCGCGGAGGTGGCGTGGACGCGCTGGAGGAGGTCGAGCAGGGTGGTGAGGCCGCCGAGGGTGTCGGGGATGTCGAGGCCGGCCTTGGCGGCGATGGCGTTGGCGGCCTGGCCGACGGCGCGGGTGTCGCGGCTGCGGAGTTCGGCGAGGACGGTGGAGGCGGCGCGGGCGTCCTCGGGACCGGTGAGGGTCTCGGCGGCCTCCAGCCAGGGGTTGGCGTCGGCGGTGAGGGCGAATCCGCCCTGGTCGGCGAAGCGGCCGAGTTCCTCACGGGTGCTCTGGCGGGTCTCGCCGTCCGTCGCGGACGCGGTCTCGGACGCCGCGTCGTCGGCGTCGTTCAGGGTGCGCACTGTCATGTGAAGTCCGGTTCGTGGCGTTTGGCTGGCAGAGGGACTGGCGGGGCGGGTGGGGTGGGTGCGGCGGCAGTGGCGTCGCGGGAGGCCAGAATACGGGTGCGCGTTCGAGCCGCGCACGCACCGGCCCTCCGTGAAATGCCGGGCCGCGGCGGACCGGTGGCGGCGGGCGCGGGGCCCGTCCGCGTGGTCCGTACGGTAGGGAGCGGCACCGACAGTACGCCCCGGCGGGGTGGGGGGCGGGAGTTGGGTGGGGTCATCGGTCCTCTCCTGGGTGCCGGGCGGGGTCCCGGGTGGGGGGCCGGCCGGCGGGCCGGGCGGTGGGGTCGGGGGGTGCGTGGCGGCGCAGGGCGGCGAGTCCGACGGGGGGCTGGTGGTCGCGGACATGCTCGCGGTGCCACCAGGCGCCGGTGGCGCGCAGTTCGGGGCCGTCGGTGAAGCGGTAGCGGTACAGGCGGGCCCGGACCAGGGCGGGCGGGGTGTCGGGGAAGGGGTTGCGGCGCAGCAGGCGCAGGGTGTCGGGGTCGTTGACGAGCAGGCGGGCGAGCAGCGGGAGGAACCAGGGGCGGCCGTAGGAGGGGGAGATCGCGGCGAACCACATCAGCCAGTCGAGGCGCAGGTGGTAGGGCGCGAACTGCCGTGGCAGGCGGCGCAGTTCGCCGGGCTTGCCGGGGAATTCGTACTCCTGCCAGCCGTCGGTGCCGTGAACGTCGCGGGTGCCTTCGAGGACGATCTCGTACCGGGTCCGGTTGACGGAGCCGAACGCGCCGTAGCTGTTGACCAGGTGGAGGCGGTCCCAGGAGCGGTTCATCTGCTGGCGCGGGGAGACCAGGTTGCGGGCGGGCTGCCAGGAGCGGGCCAGCACCAGCAGGGTGTAGGCGGCCACCAGCACCTGGTACCAGACGGGTTGGCCGGGGTAGTCGGGGTCGGGGCCGATCGGCAGGACGCGGCGCAGCGTGCCGGTGTCGAGGACGGCCAGGGCGAGGGCGACGGTGAGCCAGTTCAGCCAGGCGAAGTTGCCGGAGGCGATCAGCCACAGCTGGGTGGCGATCATCAGCAGGGCGGCGTCGGAGGCGATCGGCTGCGGGAGGAACAGGCCGAAGGGGACGGCGAGTTGGACCACGTGGTTGGCGGCGGCCTCGGCCTTGTGCAGCGGGCGGGGCAGGTGGTGGAAGAACCAGCTGAGCGGGCCGGGCATGGGCTGGGTCTCGTGGTGGTGGTAGAGGCAGGTGAGCTTGCGCCAGCAGGCGTCGCCGCGCCACTTGATCAGTCCGGCGCCGAACTCGACCCGGAACAGCAGCCAGCGCAGCAGCCACAGCACGAGCAGCGGCGGGGCGACCCGGTCGTTGCCGAGGAACACGGCGAGGGCGCCGGCCTCCAGCAGCAGGGACTCCCACCCGAAGGCGTACCAGGTCTGCCCGGTGTTGACGATCGACAGGTAGAGCGCCCAGAGCAGCGCCCACAGGGCCATCGCGGCGCCGAGCGGCAGCAGGTTCGCCGCCCCGGCGAGCAGGGCGGCGGACAGCAGCAGGCCGGTCCGGGCGACGGCGGCGTACAGGCGGTCGCTGTAGTGCCAGTGGAACAGGCTGGGGGCGCGGCGGAACGGGACGCGGGCCAGGAAGCGCGGGATCGGGAGCATGCCGCGGCTGCCGAGCAGGGCGCGGAACTGGCGGGCGGCGACGAGGAATCCGCAGCAGTAGACGAGGGCGAGCAGGCGCAGGAACAGCTCGCGGGCGAGCCGGTACTCGGGTGCGGCGAGCCATGCCATGCGGCCGCTCCTTCGGTCGGCTGCGCTCGGGGCCGCCCCCATGCCTACCATCCGGCGCGGCCGGGGCGGCCCGGCCGGGGGCGCGGTGGTGCGCCGGTTCATCCGGTCGGCCCTGCCCGGCGTGCGGCGGGGGGCGTTCGCGCGTAGTGACCCGTCCCCGGTCCGGAAACCCCCTGTCGGCCGCGGACGGAGTGTGGTGTCATTCCGCCGAACACACCCTGTCAGGACCAAGACCAGGAGACGCCCATGTCCGCACCCTCTCCGCAGTCCCCGGCCGACGCCGGCCCCGACTGTCCGCCCCCGCCCTCCCGCTCCGGGACCGCGGCCGGGAAGGCACCTGCGACCGGGAAGGTGCCCGCGGCCGGGCTCGGGGCGGCGGTGTGGGCGGCGCTCGGCATCGTGTACGTGGTGTGGGGGTCGACCTACTTGGCGATCCGGGTGGTGGTGGAGACCATGCCGCCGCTGCTGTCGGGCGCGCTGCGCTTCGGGGCGGCGGCGCTGCTGCTCGGCGCGGGCCTGGCGGTCCGTCAGGGGTGGCGGGCGCTGCGGGTGACGTGGCGTCAGTTCGCCTCCGCCTTCCTGGTGGGCGTGCTGCTGCTGGTCGGCGGCAACGGCCTGGTGGTGCTGGCCGAGCGGACCGTCCCGTCGGGGCTGGCGGCGCTGATGGTGGCGAGCGTGCCGCTCTGGGTGGTGCTGCTGCGCCGGGCGTTCGGGGCCCGGACCGGCCGGACCACGCTGGCGGGGGTGCTGGTCGGGCTGGTGGGCCTGGTGGTGCTGACCGCGCCGGGGCTGACCGGTGCGGTCGGGCTGTCCGGCCTGCTGCTGGTGGTGGGTGCGGCGGTGGTGTGGGCGCTGGGCTCGGTGCTGGCGGGGCGGCTGCCGATGCCGGCCGATCCGTTCGTGGCGAGCGTGTACGAAATGCTGGCGGGTGCGCTGGGCGCGCTGGCGCTGTCGTTCGCCCGGGGCGAGCCGGGCGGGTTCGATCCGGGGGCGGTGTCCGCGGGGTCGTGGGCGGGGCTGGTGTACCTGGTGCTGTTCGGCTCCATTGTCGCGTTCACGTCTTACGCGTGGCTGTTGCAGCGCGCGCCGCTTCCGTTGGTGGCGACCTATGCGTACGTCAATCCGGTGGTGGCGGTTTTCCTCGGCTGGCTCTTCCTCTCCGAGGCGCTGACCTGGCCGATCATGGTCGGTGGGGCGATCGTGGTCGGCGGGGTGTTCCTGGTCGCACGGAACGAACGATGAGAGCTCCGTGGACGAACCTCCCGGGTTGAATTCAAGAAGGTAACGAGTTGGTCGAATCGCCCCGACCAATGATTTACTTCTTGACGACACATGACGGGTGGGCTTGACTCCCCTTCACCTCGCCGTAGGGACACGGCGCTGTCAGGGAGGCACCACCCACCATGAACTCGATGACGCGTCGACTCGTCATCGGCACGGCCGCCGTGTCGATGACGCTGTCGCTCGCCGCCTGCGGGGACGACAAGTCCTCGTCCTCGGGCAACCAGTCCATCGGACTGCTGCTGCCCGAGCGCTCCTCGTCCACCCGCTACGAGGCGTTCGACAAGCCGTTGATCCAGACCTCGGTCGAGGGGCTGTGCACCAAGTGCACCCTCGACTACGCCAACGCCGACGGCGACGAGAAGGTCCAGAAGCAGCAGTTCGACGCGCTGCTCTCGCGCGGGGTCAAGGTGATCCTGCTCGACCCGGTGAACGCCGCCGTCACCGCGCCCTGGGTCGAGGAGGCCAAGAAGAAGGGCACCAAGGTCATCGCGTACGACCGGCTGGCCGCCGGCGACGTCATCGCCTACATCTCCTTCGACAACCAGCGCACCGGCGAACTCCAGGGCCAGGCCCTGCTGGACGCGATGGGCCGGGCCGGCAAGAAGCCCGCCGACTCCGAGATCCTGATGATCAACGGCGCGGAGACCGACCCCAACGCCGGCGCCTTCAAGACCGGCGCGCACCTGGCACTGGACGGCAAGGTCAAGCGGATCGCCTACGAGCAGTCCGGCGAGTGGAAGCCCGACGTCGCTGCGTCGAAGATCGACGAGGCGGTCTCCAAGCTCGGCAAGAACGGCTTCCAGGCCGTCTACTCGGCCAACGACGGCATGGCCGGCGCCATCATCGACGCGCTGCACAAGGCCGGCCGCACCGACGTGCCGGTCGGCGGGCAGGACGCCTCGCTGGACGCGATCCGCCGGATCCTCACCGGCGAGCAGGCGTACACCATCTACAAGCCGTACCAGCCGGAGGCCGAGGCCGCCGCCAACATGGCGGTCTACCTGGTCAAGGGCATCGACATCACCTCGGTGGCGGCCGCCGTCACCCAGTCCGGCGACAAGCAGATCCCCTCGATGCTGCTCACCCCGGTCGTGGTCACCAAGGACAAGATCGCCGAGACGGTCATCGACGGCGGCCTCTACAAGGCCGAGGAGATCTGCACCCCGCAGTTCGCCAAGGCCTGCAAGGACGCCGGCATCCCCGGCTCCTACTGACCGGAGCGGGCGGCGCGACGCCTTGTGCGGGGGTGCCGCCCCGCCCGCTCCACCACCGGCCGCTCCGGCCCTTCCGGCCCCGGCCGTTCGACCCCGGGCTGCTCCGTTCCGGGCTGCTCCGTTCCCGGCCGCTCCGGCGGTTCGACCCCGGGCTGCTCCGCTCCCGGCTGCTCCGCTCCCGGCTGCTCCGGCGGTTCGACCCCGGGCTGCTCCGCTCCCGGCTGCTCGGCGGTGACGGCCCGCCAGACCGGGACGGCCAGCACCACCATGCCGGCGCCGAACAGCAGGAAGGTGCCGGGCGTGCCCAGCAGCCGCTGGAGCAGCAGGCCGACGGCCGCGCCGGCCGGCATCGCGCTCATGATCGCCGCCCGGTAGGCGCCGCCCACCGCGCCGCGGATCCGCGGCGGGGTCAGCCGCTGGCGGATCGTCACGGTGAGCACGCCCCACATGCCGCCCAGGCAGCTGCCGACCGTCATCGCCGCGAACAGCGCCGGGCCGTGCAGGAACACCGGCGCGGTGAACACCAGCCCCCAGCCGAGCCGGGTCGCGCACAGCACCGGCGCACTGCCGAAGCGGCGTTCGGCCCGGTGCGCGGTGAGCGAGCCGATCGCGGTGCCGACGCCCACCGAGCTGAGCAGCACGCCGTAGCCCGCGTCGCCGAGGTGCAGCGGGCCGCCGGTCGCGTACACCACGAACAGCGCCAGGAACGAGGTGTTCGCCAGCGTGGTGAGCACCCCGGCCAGCGTGATCACCCGGATCACCCGGTTGCGCAGCAGGAACGCCGGACCGTCCCACACCCCCGACCGCCCGGCCCCGCCCTGTTCTGCCGCTGCCCGTTCTACCGCTGCCCGTTCTGCCGCTCCCCGTTCTGCCGCTGCCCGGTGCGCCCGTTCCGGGTCCGGGACGCGGCCGGTCCCGGGCGGCAGGGCGGTGAGCCGCAGCATCGAGCCCAGGTAGCCGGCGCCCGCGACCAGGAAGGTGGCGGGGGCGGCCAGCGCGGTCAGCCAGCCGGCCAGCGCGGGGGCGACGAACTGGCCGGTGACCCGGACGGTGGTGGCGAGCTGCCCGTTGGCCCGGGCCAGTTCCGCGGCGGGGACGACGGTCGGCAGGACGGTCTCGCTGCTGGTGTTGAACACCGTCTCGGCGGTGCCGACCAGGAACGCCAGGGCGAGCAGCAGCGGCAGCGACAGCGCCCCGGCCCAGGCTGCGGCCCCGATCCCGAGGATCAGCAGCGCCCGCGCCCCGTCCGCGGCCACCATCAGGCCCTTGCGCCCGGCCCGGTCGGCGAGCAGCCCGGCCGGGATGCCGAACAGCAGCCACGGCACCGTGCTGACCGCCATCACCAGCGACGAGGCGTTCACCGACCCGGTCAGGTGCGCCACCACCAGCAGCAGGCCGGTGCGCAGCACGCCGTCGCCGGTGTTGGCCAGCACGGACGCGCCGAGCAGCACCCGCAGCGGCCGGTTCCTCCGATCTCCCACGGCCGAAAGCTAGTACCCGAACCGCCGTGGCGGTGCGTCCCGCTGACGACTGGGAGGGAGATCACAGGACGGTGACCCGGTACCCGCGACGGCACGGGCTGTGATGCACTGGGCGCCTGCCGAACGATGGGGAGCGTGGCGACATGGACTTGCAGACCGACTACTTCCGGGCCGAGGACGAGGCCGCCGTGCGCAAGGTGATGGCGAGCGGGACGCGCCCGGCCGCCGAGGCGTTCGAATCGGTGCGGGCCCGGGGCATCGACCCGACCGTGGTCCTGCCGCGCCTGGTGGCCGCGCTGCGCGAGGAGAGCGACTCGGCCCAGGCCCAGGCGCAGTCCCCGGTCCAGACCCCCGACCTGGCCCCGGCCCCGACGCCGGCCCCGGCGCCGGTCAAGGACGGCCCGGACCGCTCGGTGTGGCCGACCGGCCTGGAGCCCTGGCACGAGGAGGGCCCGGGCGCCGCCGTCGACTTCGAGGACCCGTGGATGACCGGCCCCTGGGTGGTCGAGCTCCCCGACGAGACCCGCGACGCCCTGGCCGGCATCCAGCGCAAGCGCCTGCCCCGGCTCACCAGCCAGTGGGCCCGCACCGAGGAGGTGAAGAACGTCGAACGGATCGAACTCATGAAGCTGATCCACCAGTTGGGCGTCCTGGCCCGCCGCGCGAAGCAGGACGGCCAGCACCTCTACTGCGCCCTGACCGCCTGAACCGCCCGGCCTCCCGAGCGTCCGGCCTCCCGGCCCTCCGGCCTCCCGACCGCCCCGTGCGCTACGCCTTCTTCCGCGCCCCCGGCCCGGCCGCCGTCCTGGCGGCCTTCGCGGCCGGACCGGCCCGGCACGATCCGGCCGCCGCCTTCGACACCCGGTACCCGTCGGGGGCGGGGGCCGGCGACGTCCTCGAACTGCTCGACGAACTGCTCCTCCCGCTCCCGGACACCGGCCTGGTCGAGCGCACCGTCTGGCCGCCCACCACCCGGCCGCCCACCTGTTTCGCCGTCCCCGGCGACCCGTGGACCACCGGCCCCTGGGCCCACCAGCTCTCCCCCGCCGCCCGCGACCTCCTCGCCCGCTCGCCCGCCGGGGTCCTGCGGGCGCTGCGCCCCTACGGCCAGGCCCCGCCCGCCGCCGCGCTCGCCGTCCTGCCCGTCCTGGCCGCCCTGGCCCGCCGCGCGGCCGCCGCCGGGGAGCAGCTCTACTACTGGCTGGACGCCCCGCCCCCGTCCCCGCCGGACTGACCTCGACTCTTTCCCGTCCCCTTCCCGGCCCGCTGGGTCGCCGCGATGCAGGCGACCACCGCCAGCGCGGTGGGCACGGCGGTGGCGGGCAGCGTCTCGGCGAGCAGCAGGACCGCCCAGCAGAGCGTCAACAGGGGCTGGGCGAGCTGGAGTTGGCTGGCGCGGGGCACGCCGATCGCGGCCATGCCCCGGTACCAGACGACGAAGCCGCCGAACTGCGAGACCGCCGCCAGGTAGGCGAGGCCGGTGAGGCCGTGCCAGTTCCCGTGCACGGGTTCGGCGGTCAGCGCGAGCGCGCCGGTGAGGGCGTTGACGGGCAGCGCGGCGACCACGCCCCAGCCGATGACCTGCCAGCCGGGCAGGTCCCGGGCGAGGCGGCCGCCCTCCGCGTAGCCGAACGCGCAGACCAGCAGCGCCCCGAACAGGTAGAGGTCGGCGGTGGTCAGTCCCGCGCCGCCGCTCTGCTGGACGGTGAAGGCGAGGACGACGGCGGCCCCGGCGAGCGCGGCGAGCCAGAACGCGCGCGGCGGACGGGCCCCGGCCCGCAGCCCGCCGACCCGCAGCGCGCCGACGGCGGCGGTGGCCAGCGGCAGCAGGCCGATGACGACCGCGGAGTGCGCGGTGGAGGAGAGCCGCAGCGCGAGCGTGGAGAGCAGCGGGAAGCCGACCGCGCAGCCCACCGCGACGGCCGCCAGCCCCGGCCAGGCCGAGCGGGGCGGGACGCGGGCACCGGCGGCCAGCAGGCAGACCCCGGCGAGCAGCCCGGCGAAGGTGCCGCGCAGGCCGGTGACCGTCCACGGCCCGAAGCCCTCCAGGGCCCAGGCGGTGGCGGGGAAGCTGAACGAGAAGGCGAACACCCCGAGGGCGGCCTGGGCGGTGCCGCCGACCGCTATCGGGCGGAGCATGGTAGCGCTATCGTGTGCTGACATACAGGACGGTAGCAGTTGCCGCCCGCCCGCCGGAAGCATCCCTGAGAGGTAGGGCCGATGACCGTCCAGGAGCTCACCGACGTACTGCGCAGCACGGTGTTGCGCTACTCCCCGGGCGAGCGGATCCCCAGTAGCAGGGAGCTGGTGGAGCGCTACCGGGTCAGTCCGGTGTCGGTGTCCCGGGCGATCCGGGAGCTGGTCGCGGAGGGCGTGGTGGTGTCCCGGCCGGGGGCGGGGGTGTTCCGGGCCGAGCCGCGGCCGGGGCCCGCCGCGCGGGGGGACTTCTCCTGGCAGGAGGTGGCGCTCAGCGCGGAGGCGGGGGCGCCGCCCGCCCGGGTGGTGGACGCCTCGGGGGTGCTGGCGGCGCTCGCGCTGGCCCCGCCGGAGGTGGTCGACCTGAACAGCGGCTACCCGCACGCCTCGCTGTTGCCGGAGCGGGCGCTGGCCGGCGCGCTGGCCCGGGCCGCCCGGCGGCCCGGCGCGTGGGGGCGGCCGCCGCTGGAGGGGCTGCCGGAGCTGCGCGGCTGGTTCGCCCGCGAGGCGGGCGGCGGGGTGACGGCGGCGGAGGTGCTGATCACCGCGGGCGGGCAGAGCGCGTTGACCTGCGCGCTGCGTTCGCTGGCCCCGCCGGGCGCGCCGGTGCTGGTCGAATCCCCCACCTACCCGGGCCTGTTGGCGATCGCCCGGGCGGCCGGCCTGCGCCCGGTGCCGGTGCCGGTGGACGCGGACGGGGTGATCCCGGAGCGGCTGGACGAGGCGTTCGCGGTGTCGGGGGCGCGGCTGTTCGTCTGCCAGCCGCTGTTCCAGAACCCGACCGGCACCGTTCTGCCCGCGGGGCGGCGGCGGGCGGTGCTGGCGGCCGCGAAGCGGGCGGGGGCGTTCGTGGTGGAGGACGACTTCGCCCGGCTGCTGGCCCACCCCGGCGCGGGCGAGTTGCCCGCGCCGCTGGTCGCCGACGACCCGGACGGCACCGTGGTGCACGTCCGCTCGCTGACCAAGGCGGCCTCGCCGAGCCTGCGGGTGGGCGCGCTGGTGGCCCGCGGACCGGCGCTGGCCCGGCTGCGCTCGGTCCAGGCGGTGGACTCGTTCTTCGTTCCCCGGCCGCTCCAGGAGGCCGCCCTCGAACTGGTCACCTCCGCCGACTGGCCGCGCCACCTGCGCGCGCTGGCCCGGGAGTTGGCCGACCGGCAGCAGCTGTTCGCCGCCGCCCTGGCCCAGCGCGCCCCGGCCCTGCTGCCGCCGCTGCTCCCCCGCGGCGGGTTCCACCTGTGGCTGCCGCTGCCCGCCCAGCTCGACCCGGCGGCGTTCACCGCCGCCGCGCTGCGCCACGGCGTCGCCCTCTCCCCGGGCCGGAACTACTTCACCGCCGAGCCCGCGCCCCGCACCCGGGTCAGTCTCGCGGCCGCCGAGACCCGGGCCCAACTCGCCACCGCCGTCGACCGGTTGGCCGCCGCGCTGGAATCGCTCGACCTACCGCCGTCCTGACGGGCAGTCAGTGCGCGAGCTCCAGCAGCGCGATGCCGGCCAGCACGGTGGCGCTGGCGGCCAGCCGCAGGGTGCCGAGGCGTTCGCGCAGCACCAGGGTCCCGATCAGGGCGGCGATGACGATGGAGGTCTCGCGCAGCGCCGCGATGGCGGGCAGGTCGCCGACGGTCTGCGCCCAGACCACCAGCCCGTACGCGGTGAGCGACATCAGCCCGCCGCCGAGCCCGACCACGGGGTTCGCCCGCAGGGCGGGCAGCAGGGTGCGGCGGCGGACGGCGGCCACCGCGACGAGCACCGCCAGGCCCTGCAGGACGAACATCCAGGCGATGTACCCGGCGGCCGAGTCCGCGGCCCGGACCCCGCCCGCGTCCACCACGGTGTAGCCCGCGATCAGCACACCGTTGCCCAACGCGGCCCCGATCGCCGGGAGTTGCCCCCGCCCGGGGAGGCCGCCGACCAGCGCCAGCCCGGCCAGGCCGAGTGAGATCACCGCGACGGCGGCGAGCTGTCCGGCGGGCAGCGGGCGGTGCAGGACGGTGGCGGAGAGCAGGGCGACCACGGCCGGGGAGGTGCCGCGGGCGATCGGGTACAGCTGTCCGAAGTCGCCGAGGCCATAGGCGCGGGCCAGCAGCAGCTGGTAGCCGGTCTGGAGCGCGGCGGAGGCCAGCAGGTAGGGCAGCGCGTCCGCACCGGGCGGCGGGACGAACAGCGCGAGCAGCACGCCGAAGGCCACGAACACCAGGTTCATCTGCGCGATCCCGGCGATCCGGTCGCGCACCCCGTGCACCAGCGCGTTCCACACGGCGTGCAGCAGCGCGGCGGCCAGCACCACGAACGGGACGGCGCCCTGGGTCACCGCTCCCCCCTCCACAGCAGTCGAACCCCGAAAGATGTACAGCCAACTTAGCGCCTGTCATCGCCCCACCCACCCCCGCCCCCGAACGTTCCGCCACCCGTCGACCGGCGTTCGGCCCGCCGACGCCTCGCCACCGCCCCCCACTCATGCTCGAAACTGCGCGAAACCCGATATGATCGCGCAGATTCACTCACACCTCTCGCTGTTCGCCCCGGCCGGCGAACCGCGACGACCACCCTGGGGGCGTCCGCCGTGATCCTCACCGTCACACCCAATCCGGCGCTGGACGTCACCTACACCGTCCCCGGGTTCCGACCGCACACCAGCCACCGGGTCACCGAGGCGGCCGCCCAGGCGGGCGGCAAGGGCGTCAACGTGGCCCGGGTGCTCACCGCACTGGGCCGCCCCGCCCGCTGCGTCCTGCCGCTCGGCGGCCCCACCGGCGACGCCGTCCGCGCCGACCTGGCCGCCGCCGGACTCGACCACGCCGAAGTGCCGATCGGCGGCGACACCCGACGCACCGTCACCATCGCGGACGGCACCGACGCCACCGTCCTCAACGAACCCGGCCCCGCCCTGACCCCCGCCGAATGGGACGCCCTGCTCGACGAGACCGCCCGCCACCTCCCGCAGGCCGCCGTCCTGGTCCTCTCCGGCAGCCTCCCGCCCGGCGCCCCCACCGACGGCTACGGCCAACTCGTCGCCCTGGGACGCCGGTTCGACCTCCCCGTGGTCCTCGACGCGGACGGCCCGGCCCTGCTCGCCGCCCTCCCCGCCCGCCCCACCGTGATCAAACCGAACGCCGCCGAACTCACCGCCGCCACCGGCCTCCCCGACCCCCGCGGCGCCGCCCGGGTCCTGCTCCGCCGCGGCGCCGAATCCGTCCTCGCCTCCCTCGGCCCCGCCGGCCTGCTCGCCGTCGACCCCCACGGCACCTGGCGCTGCGCCCCACCCGCCCCCGTCCCCGGCAACCCCACCGGCGCAGGCGACGCCACCGTCGCCGCCCTGGCCGCCGGCCTCTCCGGCAACGCCGGCTGGCCCGCCATCCTCCCCGACGCCGTAGCCCTCTCCGCCGCCACCGTCCACCACCCCCGCGCCGGCCACTTCCACACCCCCACCTACCACCACCTCCGCGCCACCCTCACCGCCACCCGCCTCGACCACACCACCTCCCTCACCCCCTGACCCCGCACTGACCCGAAGCCGCACCTGCGACACCGGCTTCAGGAGAGCCGTGCTCACCCGAAGCGCATCCGCCGCACCCCGGGAACCTCTCAACTCCCGCTCCTCACCGGCCCGTCCGGGCCCGCCGCATGGCATCGTTCGTCCCGTGACCACGACGACCACCCACGTCTACGGCCCCGAGCGCAAGGCCGTCGACGTCCACCGCCCCGACGGCCCGGCCGGGCCGCGGCCCGTCGTGCTGCTCTGGCACGGCCGCGGGCCCGACGAGCGGGAGGTGCTCGCTCCGTTGGGCCGGGCCGCCGCCGCGCTCGGGGTGCTGGTCGTCGTACCGGACTGGCGCTCCGACGCGGCCGACGGCGGGCGGGGGCACCTGCTGGCCTCGGCCGGATTCGCCCGGGAACTGGCCGGGCCCGCACCGCTGGTGCTGGCCGGGTGGTCGATGGGCGCCCGGGCCGCCGTCGCCGTCGCGCTCGGCCCCGGCGCGTTCGACGGGTTCCGGCCGCACGCGGTGGTGGCGCTGGCGGGCTCGTACGCCACCGCGGCCGCGAGCACCGGGACCGTCCCGCTGGACGACCTGCGCACCGCCGCCCGCGACGTCCCCGTCCACCTGCTGCACGGCACCGCCGACACCGTCGTGCCCGCCGAACGCTCCCGCGATCTGCACGCCGCCCTGCGGGCCCGGTCCCACCCCGCCACCCACCGCGAACTGCCCACCGACCACGCCGGGTTGGTCCTCACCGCCTACTCCCCCGCCGCCGACCGCTGCCTGCCCACCACCGCCCCGCACGCCCTCGCCGCCGGCCGGGCCGCCGCCCAGGCCCTGGCTGCCGCGGCCCGCTGATTGCGGTGCGGGGCGGGCGGATCGCTCGGACGACGGCCGCCATGGTCCTGGACGACCGGGCCGGGCGCGGCGGGCTGATCGGACTCGGTGGCGGCGGGGAGGTGTGGTGCGCGGACAGCGGGGGTGGCGGGCCGGCGCTGGTGCTGCCGCATCCGGGGGTGGGGGATTCGCGGGTGTGGGACGCGGTGCTGCCGGGGCTGCTCGGGCGGTTGCGGGTGGTGCGGTACGACGTGCGCGGGTACGGGCGCGGCTGCGTTCGGTCGCGCCGGCCCGGCCGGCGGAGGACGTGCGCCGGCTCCCCGGCCCGCCGGTGTTCGACCGGCTCGGCGCACTCGCGGGCCTGCCCGCCCGGTGCTGGGCGGCGGCCTGGACCTGCCGCCCGCCGTCGACTGCGCGGAGCGCACCGCCGAGCGGCTGGGCTGCGAACTGCTCCGGCTCCCGGGCCTCGACCGCCTGCTGCCGCTGCGCGCCCCCGCGGAGGTCGCCTGAAGACAGTACGGCGGCCCCCGCCTCCGAGCCGCCGACCTGCGCGTTCCGGTAGCCTGGCCAGTCCGACAAGTCACCCCGAGTCGGACATGTCAGGAGGTGCGCGCCGTGGCTGCCGTCCCGTCCCCGTCGCAGGTGGTGGCCGCCGTGGACCTCGGCGGGACGAAGACCGCCGGTGCGATCGTCACCGGTGGCGGCGAGTTGCTGGCCCGGACCGAGCGGCCGACGGCGGCGGGCGGGGACGCCGAGGCGGTGTTCGCGGGTGTCGCGGGCGTCCTGGACGAGCTCGCCCGGCATCCGGCCTGGCCGGTCGTCACGGCGGTCGGGGTGGGCAGCGCGGGGCCCGTCGACACCGCGGCGGGCACGGTCTCCCCGGTCAACATCCCGTCCTGGCGCGGTTTTCCGCTGGCCCGGCGGATCGCGGAGCGCACCGCGCTGCCGGTGCGCCTGCTGGGCGACGGGGTCGCGCTGGCCGAGGCCGAGCACTGGCTGGGCGCCGCCGCCGGTTACCGTGACGCGCTCTGCATGGTGGTCTCCACCGGTGTCGGCGGCGGCCTGGTGCTGGGCGGCCGGGTCCATCCCGGCCCGAGCGGGAACGCCGGGCACATCGGCCACCTGAGCGTCCAGTGGGACGGCGAGCCCTGCCCGTGCGGCGGGCACGGCTGCCTGGAGGGGCTGGCCAGCGGACCGGCGATCGTCCGCCGCGCCCTCGCCGCCGGCTGGCGTCCCGTCGACGGCACTCCCCGCACCGCCCGCGCGGTCGCCGACGCGGCCCGCGGCGGCGACCGGGCCGCCCGCACCGCCTTCGACCTCGCCGCCCGGGCCCTGGCCGCCGCGATCGCCGGCACCGCCGCCCTGGTCGAGCTCCAGGCCGTGGTGATCGGCGGCGGCGTCGCCCAGTCCGGCCCGCTGCTACTGGACCCGCTCGCCCGCCACCTCCCCGACTACGCCGGCCTGCCCTTCACCCACGGCATCGCCGTCCACCCCGCCCGTTTCGGCCCGGACGCCGGCCTGGTCGGCGCGGCGGCAGCGGCCCTGCGCGCCCAGCGGTGAGAGCCCCGACGGCAGCCCTGCGCGCCCAGCGGTGAGAGCCCCGACGGCAGCCCTGCGCGCCGAGTGGTAAGAGCCCCGGCGGCGGCCTCCGGCCTCACCAGCTCGGGTACTTGCCGTGCCCGATCCGGTAGACCTCGTTCTTGATCCCGGCCGCGGCCGACGCCAGTTTCCGGATCTGGTCGGCCTGGTCGGAGCTGGGCGCGGACAGTCCTGCCGCCGCCACGCTTCCGCTGACGGCCCTCGGCAGGTCGGCCATCGCGGTGGCGATCCGGTCGCGCGACTGCCCCAGCGTCTGGTCGAGTTGGCCGACGGCGCTCGTCACGGACTGCTTCATCCCGTTCACCGCCTGCTCCAGGTTCGCGAATCCGGCGATCACTGCGGCGGTGGTGCGGCGCTGTTCCCAGATCTGGGCGAAGACCGGGTGCATCTGGGCCTCGTAGGTCAGCGAGGCGAGGGCTTCCACGGCCCCGTTGGCGGCGCCCAGGGCGGTCTCCCGGTCCAGTTGCACCGGGAATTCCGAGATCGTCTTCGGGTCCCCGCCGTTCCTCGCGAAATTCTCCAGTTCGAGGGCGTGCTTGGCCGCCTCGCGCCCGATCGAAGAAATTTCGTCGCGGTAGACGCCGACGCAGTGGTAACCGGTTTCGATGGCGGACCAGAAGGGCGAGAAAGCGCCGTTCGCTTTGTGGGTCCGCGCGTTCTGGATCCATCCGTGGCCGTTGTCCAGGTGGCCCGGCGCCCGCTCGAACGCCGCGACCGCCCGCTGCGCGGCGGCGACCGCGGCCCGCGCGGCGCTCTCCCTCCGCTCCGCCGTTTCCCGGACCTCCCGGTCGGCCTCCGCCTTCCGGCTTGCGAGCGCCCTCCGCGCGCGCACCCGGCGCTTGTGCCACGCCCCGATCCCGACCCGGACGAAGAGTCCGGCGATTCCGCCGAGGACGGAAATGAGTCCGGTCAGGGCCGGCTGGTCCTGATAGATCCCGACGAAGAACTTGGAAATGATCCACATCGTGACGGCAATACCCGCCACGACCCCTATCACCCCGAACATCTGGCACCCCTCGAAGCAGAAGATCCGAAAAAATCGGAAAGCGAATCCGCCGGTTCGACCTCCCCCGCCTCGCCCCCGGATGCCCGCATCATAGCGGCACGCTTCCGTTTCCGGAATGCTCCGGAATTGACATGGGGCGGTCACCGGAAGGGCCGTCGCCGCCCGAATTCCGCGCGCCGGGAAAAGGAAGTACCCGGACTTTCCGGTGACCGCCCGCCCGCCCGGCCGTACGCTGAGGTCATGCAGTCGGTCGAGGGGGCGGTCGATCCGCTCGCGTTGTGGGAGATCGCCACTCCGTCGCGCACCTGGCGGCTGCCCGGGGTGGCGATGGCCGGGTTCCGGGCGCGCGGGGCGGCGGATCTGGGGGTGGTGCCGTTCCCGGCGGTGACGTTGGCGATCGATCTGGGGGCGCAGCCGCTGGTGGTCGCGGACGGCGGGCGGCGGGTGGCCGGGAGCGCGGTGGTGGGGCTGGCGCCGGAGGGGTTGCGGGGCGGCGGGCGGGACGTGGTGTGCCTGCAGGTGCGCCTGTCGCCGGTGGTCGCGCACGCGGCGCTGGAGGGCCTGGCGGCGGAGGGCGGCCCGCTGCTGGCCCTGGACGAGCTGTGGGGGCGGGACGCGGCCCGCTGGGAGGAGCGGCTGCGGGCGGCGCCGTCCTGGGAGTCCCGGTTCGGCCTGGTGGCCCGGGCGTTGGCCGCCCGGCTCGCGCAGGGCCGCCGGGTGGATCCGGAAGTCGCGTACGTGTGGGCCGAGTTGACGCGTTCGCACGGGGCGGCGCGGGTGGACGGGCTGGCCGCGGAGGTGGGGTGGAGCCGCAAGCGGCTGTGGTCGCGGTTCCGGGCGCAGGTGGGGCTGTCCCCCAAGCAGGCGGCCCGGCTGGTGCGGTTCGACCACGCGGCGCACCGGTTGGCGGCGGGGCAGCGCCCGGCGGCCGTCGCGGCGGAGGCCGGCTACGCGGACCAGTCGCACCTGCACCGGGAGGTCGCCGATTTCGCCCGGGTGACGCCGTCGGCGGTGGCCCGCGAGCCGTGGCTTTCGGTGGACGGGGTGGCCTGGTCCGCCCCCGGCTACCTGCACGGCTAGCGCCCCGGGAACAGCCGCGCCACGATCGCGGGGCACCCGCAGAACTGCTGCGATCGCGGGGCACCCGCGGAACGGCTGCGGTCGCGGAACATTCGTCCAAGACCGGTCCCGGGCCGGGCGGCGAGACTGCGGGCATGACCGAGAACCTGTTCACGTCCCTGTCCCGGTACGGCGTCGACGCGCCCGGTTTCGTCGCCTCGACCTCCGCGCTCGGCGCGGCCTGCACGCTGGCGGCCGCCGCCCGCCCGTTCCGCGGCCGGGCGGCGGTGGCGGGGCTGGGGGCCGGGCTGCTGGTGCAGGCGGGGGTGTACCTGCACACCACGCTGCACGGCAAGTTCCGGGTGTGGGAGCGGGAGTTGGACGCGCTGGGGCTGCGCGGCGACGAGCGGGCGCTGGACATGGGCTGCGGCCGGGGCATGGTGCTGATCGGAACGGCGCGGCGGCTGCCGCGCGGGCGGGCGGTGGGGGTGGACCTGTGGGCGTCGAAGGACCAGAGCGGCAACACTCCGGACGCGACGCTGGCCAACGCCGTCGCGGCCGGCGTCCGGGACCGGGTCGAGGTGCACACCGCCGACATCACCGGACTGCCGTTCCCCGACGCGGACTTCGACCTGGTCACCTCCGCCCTGGTGCTCCACAACATCCCCACCATGCCTGCCCGGCTGCGCGCCGTGGACGAGGCGCTGCGGGTGCTGCGCCCGGGCGGCCGGCTGCTGGTCGCGGACATCTCCTCGATGGTCCGCCGCTACGCCGCGCACCTGGGCGCGGGCACCGTCCGCGACCTCGGCCCGGCGTACTGGTACGGCGGCCCGTGGCTGCCGGTGTCGATGCTCGAACTCCGCAAGCACGCCTAGAACGAGGACGCCTGGAACGAGGACGTCTGGAACGAGGACGCCTCGGACAAGGACGCTTCGAACAAGGGCTCCTAGAGCAAGGGCTCTAGAAGTTGAGCGACTCGATCACCAGCAGCGCGCCCACCGCGAGGTTGGCCCAGCGGTAGGTGACGAGCACGGCGACGAACTCGCGGATGGTCGCGCTGGGCCAGTAGTACGCGGCGGTGGGCGAGCCGACGACGTGGCCGTTGACGCCCTCGCGGCGGGCGAAGACGGCGGCGCGGAAGGCGTGGAAGTTGTTGGTGACGACGACGCAGCGGTAGTCGGGGTCGGCGGCGGCCATGATCGCGTGGCTGAAACGGAGGTTCTCCTCGGTGGTGCGGGAGCGGTCCTCGCGGATGATCCGGTCGGCGGGGAAGCCCTGTTCGACCAGGTGGTCGGCCATCGCGTGGGACTCGGGGAGCTGTTCGTCGGAGCCCTTGCCGCCGGAGACGACCATCAGCGGGGAGCGGCCGCGGGCGACCTGCCGCTCGTACAGGCGGCGGCCGCGCTCCAGGCGGCTGGCGAGCAGCGGCGGGACGCGGCTGCCGTCGAGCAGGCCGGTGCCGAGGACGACCACGTAGTCGACGTCCTCGCGCGGGGTGAGCCGGCCGTACAGGTAGGCGTAGCCGACGAAGCAGGCGAACAGGAAGGAGAGGTAGCAGGCGAGCAGGAAGACGGTGCGGGCGATCACCACCAGCACCTCGGAGTCGGCCCGGGTCGCGGCCAGCAGCAGGGCGAAGACCGCCAGGATGCCGAGGCCGCACAGCAGGGCGAGCAGGTTGGCGAGGCTGCGGCCCTCCTTGCGGACCATCTTGAGGCCGTTGGCGATGAGCAGCCCCGCGAGGACCAGGCTGCCCAGTGCGGGCGTCAGCACCACCACGATCAGGACGGTCTCGGCGGCGGCCGAGTCGGCCCGGTGGAGGGTGGCGAGCAGCGCGAGGGCGAGCAGGGTGACGGCGAGGCCGAGGCACACGGCGTTGCCGAAACGGCGCCGGTCGCGCAGTACCCCGACGCCGGCCAGCAGCAGGAAGAGGAGCGCGAGGGCGTACAGGAGCATGGCGACAGCCTAGGCAGGAACGGGCCCCGCCCGCCGGTGACCGGGCGGGCGGGGCGGGTGTGCCGGCGTGGTGTCAGCGGCGGGCGGGGCGGGCGTGCCGACGTGGTGTCAGCGGCGGGCGGGGCGGGCGTGCCGACGTGGTGTCAGCGGCGGGCGGGGCGGGTGTGCCGACGTGGTGTCAGCGGCGGCCGGCGAGGGTGCTGCCGAGCACCGGGAGCCCTTCGGCCAGGTCCTCGGCGATCATGCGCTTGGCGATGGCGTCGGCGGCGGCGCGCAGTTCGGCGCTGCGCGGGCGGCCGCGGTCCTCCTCCAGGCGGTGGTTGAGCCAGCCGGACCAGGCGCGGGTGATGGTCGCGGCTTCCTGCTCGCCGGCCGGGGTGTGCTGGTAGAAGCCGTTGTGGGCGTCCAGGAAGCCTTCGACGACCATCCGGTCGAAGACCGGCTGGAGGACCTCCGGGGGGATCCGGCGGCGGGCGGCGATCAGGTTGAGGTTGGCGTGGCCGACGGTGCGGGTGAACAGTTCGACCTGCATGACGGCCCAGGCGCCGGCCACGTCGAGGCGGGTGCCGGAGGAGTTGACGACCTGTCGGGCGGTGTCGAGTCCGGCACTGCCGAGGAGTTTGGCGACGGCGAGTTCGAGGACCCGGGAGGAGTCGCCGGAGGACGGCTGGGCGAAGCCCTCGCCCATGTCGGAGGAGGTGGCCCGGGCGGAGTCGCGGAGCTTGACCTGCTTGAGGAAGAGCGCGACCACGAAGCCGACCAGGGCGACCGGGACGGTCCACAGGAAGACGGTGTGCAGCGAGTCGGCGTACGCCTGGATGACCGGTGCGGCCTGGTCGGCGGGCAGGTCGTGGACGCCGTGCGGGCTCTGCGCGGCGGCGGCGAGCCGCTGCGGGTCGGCGCCGGTGGCCTGGGCGGCCTGGGCGACGCCCGCGGCGAGGTTGGTCTTCAGCGAGTTGGCGTAGATGGTGCCGAACACGGCGGTGCCGAACGAGGAGCCTAGGGTGCGGAAGAAGGTGACGCCGGAGGTGGCGGTGCCCAGGTCGGCGTAGTCGACGGTGTTCTGCACGGCGATGGTGAGCACCTGCATGCACAGGCCGATGCCGGTGCCGAGCACGAACATGTAGAGGCTGGCGAGCCAGGCGCTGGTGCCGACGTCCAGCAGCGAGAGCAGGTAGAGGCCGATGCCCATCACCACCGAGCCGACGATCGGGAAGAGCCGGTACTTGCCGGTCTTGGAGACCACGTTGCCGGAGAAGATCGAGGCGATCAGCAGGCCGAGCACCATCGGCAGGGTGCGCACGCCGGAGACGGTGGCCGAGTCGCCGTCGACGTACTGCAGGAAGGTCGGCAGGAAGGTCAGCGCACCGAGCATGGCGAAGCCGACGATGAAGCTGAGGATCGAGCAGACCGTGAACACCTGGTTGCGGAACAGCCGCATCGGCAGGGTGGGTTCGGCGGCCCGGGTCTCCACCCAGCAGAACAGGGCGAGCGCGACCACGCCGGCCGCGAACAGGCCGATGATCACGGCCGAGCCCCAGGCGTACTCGTTGCCGCCCCAACTGGTGGCCAGGATCAGGGCGCTGGCGCCGATGGCGACCAGCACGATGCCCAGGTAGTCGATGACCGGGCGGGCGGCGGACTTGACCACGGGGATGGTCCGGGCGGCGGCGATCACCACCACGACGGCGATCGGCACGTTCACGTAGAACGCCCAGCGCCAGGACAGGTGGTCGGTGAACAGGCCGCCGAGCAGCGGGCCGATCACCGTGGCGACGCCGAACACCGCGCCGATCGCGCCCTGGTACTTGCCGCGCTCGCGCAGCGGGATGACGTCGGCGATCAGCGCCATCGAGGTGACCATCAGGCCACCGGCGCCGACGCCCTGGACGGCGCGCCAGATGATCAGCAGCAGCATGTTGGTGGACAGGCCGCACAGGAACGAGCCGATGATGAAGACGACCGTGGAGACCTGGAAGACGATCTTGCGGCCGAACAGGTCGCCCATCTTGCCGACCAGCGCCGTGGTGACGGTCTCCGCCAGCAGGTAGGAGGTCACCACCCAGGACATGTGGGAGGCGCCGCCGAGGTCCGCCACGATGGTGGGCAGCGCGGTGCCGACGATGGTCTGGTCGAGGGCGGCCAGCAGCATGCCCAGCACGATGGTGCCGAACACGACGTTCCGCTGCCGCCGGTCGAGGACGGGCGGGGCTGCCTGGCTGACTTCGCTGGAGGTGGTCACCCTGGCATCGTCACACTTCGTCCCGCTTTGTCCGGCTCGACACCCCGTGCCACCCGAGCATGATCAGCCGATGGTGCGACAAGAAGACCGGCCTGTCGCGTTAGAGGGGCATGGAGAGCCCGACGAAGACCGGCACCGACGGCAACCCCCCGGACTTCCGGGACTTCGCCGCCGCCCGCGCCCGCCACCTGGTCCGCACCGCGTACCTGCTGACCGGCGGCGACGCCCACCTCGCGGAGGACCTCGCCCAGGAGGCGCTCGGCAAGCTGTACGGGAGCTGGCGCCGGGTCTCCCGGATGGAGAACCCCGCCGGGTACGCCCGCACCGTCCTGGTCAACACCTTCCTCAGCCACCGGCGCCGGCGCAGCAGCAGCGAGCACGTCACCGACACCTTCGCCGAGACCCCCGCCCCCGGGCCCGACCCGACGCTGCGGATCGCCCTGCTCGACGCGCTCGCCGAACTCCCGCAGCAGGACCGGGCCGTGCTCATCCTGCGCTACTGGGAGGACCTCGGCGTCGAGGAGACCGCCACCGCGCTGCGGATGACCTCCAGCGCCGTCCGCTCCCGCGCCTCCCGCGCGCTGAGCCGGCTGCGCACCCGCCTCGGCGACCAGCTCGACGACCTCGCCCGTCCCTGACCCGCCGCCCGCGCGCCTCCTCCCGTCCCTGACCCCGCCCTCACCGCACGCCACGGAGCCCCGCCATGCCTTCGCCCTCCGAAGAGGACTTCGCCCGCGCCCTGCGGGCCGGCGCCGAACTGGCGCCCGCCGTGCCCGTCGACGAGTTCGCGCTGCGCGCCGAGCACCGCGGCCGCCGCCGCGTCCTGCGCCGCCGCGCCGGCATCGCCTCGGCCGTCGCCCTGGTGGTCGCCGCCGGATTCGTCCCCACCCTGCTGCCCGAGCACCGCGGCGGCACCGCCCCGGTCTCGCCGCCGCCCCGGGTCGACGGCGCGTTCATGCTCGACACCCTGACCGGCCTGCTGCCCCCGGACGGCACCGTCAGCGGCGGACAGGGCACCGGCACCGACCAGCGCGGCCCCGGCCAGCCCCCGCAGGCGTACCTCGACTACACCGACAGCCGCGGCAACAAGGTCCAACTCGCCCTCACCGTCGACGTGGTGGCCGCCCCGGTCACCCGCGACGCCCAGCGCCTGCTCTGCTACGAACCGGTCGTCCCCGGCGACGCCACCTGCGACCCCGCCACCCGCCCGGACGGCTCCGCCCTGCTGACCACCTCCTACGGCAGCCCCGGCTCCGACGAGTTCGACCTCAACGTGGTGCACACCCTGCCCAACGGCCGCCAGGTCCAGGTCCAGGAACGCGCCGCGGACCGCTCCGCCCGTCAACTCCCGCTGGACGCCGCCGCGTTGACCGCCATCGTGTCCGCCCCGCAGTGGCAGCGGGTGTTCGACAGCCTGGGCACCGCCCCCACCCGCCCCCCGGCCCGGCCCGCCCCCGCCGGCGACCGGATGCTCGCCACCCTGACCCCGCTGCTCGACGGCGTCCACCTGGACACCGGCCGCACCGCCACCGACCTGCCCGGCCGGATCCGGGTCGACGTCTCGGCCGACGGCCGCACCAGCACCCTGCTGCTCACCGTCACCCCCGGCTGGCGCCGCAGCTACCCCGCCGACCCCACCGCCTCCTTCCCCACCCTGCACACCATCGGCTCCTTCGACCGCCGCCCCGACGGCACCATGGTGAACACCACCCCGCTCGGCAGCACCCAGTCCCCGTCCAGCGGCGGCTACCTCGCCGACGCCCTGCTCCCCGACGGCACCCGGGTGAGCATCCGGCTCTGGAACGCCACCACCGACCGGGCCGGCGCCCAGCCCGGCACCCCCGTCCTGACCCTCGACCAGCTGTCCGCCTTGGTCACCGCCCACGTCTGGAGCATGATCTGACCCGGCCGCCCGACCGCCCGGCCGCTAGGAACTGCGCTTCATGTCGCCGGAGAAACCCTGCTGGACGTAGTGCAGGGAGCCGTCCTCGTTCGGGGTGAGGACGGCGTCCCCGGCGATCGGGCTGCACCCCGCGCTGACGGTCTCGGGCAGGTTCCGGGCCACCAGCCGGGACTCGGTCGCGGCGACCAGCGCCGCCTCGTTGGTGCACACCACCTGGTGGGTGCCGAGGCCGCCGTCGGTCTCCACGTAGGCGACCGGGTCGCCGACCGCGCCCTGGTGCAGGGTGAACCGGATGACGACCTTCGAACCGTTCGAGGACCGGGCCGTCCCCTCGAAGGTGCCCAGGAACGCGTCCGCGACGGCGTCCGCGCCGTCGGCCGTGTCGGAGGGCGAGGGCGAGGGCGACGGCGGGGCCTCGGTGTCCCCGTCGGTGCTCCCGGTGCTCCCGGTGCTTTCCGTGGTGGTGGGCCCGGGGGTGGGGGAGGTGCCGTCCGAGGCCCGCCCGTGCCCGCCCGGGCCGCCCGTCGCCGCCCACACGCCCAGGCCCGCCAGCGCCGCGGCGACGACACCGGTGACCACCAGCGGCACCACCCGGCGCCGGGCCGGCGGCTGCACGGCCGGGTACGGGTACGGTCCCGGACCCGGCGGGGTGGGCCCGTACGACGGCGGGGGCGGGCCGAACGACGCGGGCCCCGGGTGCGGGACGGTGGGCGCCGTCGCCGGAGGCGCCTGCGTCGGGGCGGCGAGGACGGTGGGCGGCGGCCCCGGGTCGGGGCGCGACTCCAGGTCCAGCAGCGCGACGGCCATCCGCGCCACCTCCTCGGACACCGCGCCGGGCAGCCAGCCCCGCTCGCCGAGCCGGGTCAGCCCCGCGGCGCTGCGCGCCAGCCGCTCCCGGAGCGCGGCCGGGGTCGGCCGGCGCTCCGGCTCCTTGTCCAGGCAGTCCCGCACCAGGGCGAGCAACTCGCCGTCCAGGCCGTCGAGTTGCGGCTCCTCGTGGACGATCCGGTAGAGCAGCCCGGCCGCGCTGTCCTGCTCCCCGAACGGGGCGCGCCCGGTGGCCGCGACGACCAGCACCGCGCCGAGCCCGAACACGTCGCAGGCCGGTCCGGCGGGAAGGCCCCGGGCCTGCTCGGGCGACATGAAGCCCGGCGAGCCGACCACGTACCCGGACCTGGTCAGCGCGGAGGTCGCGTCCAGCGCCCGGGCGATGCCGAAGTCGATCAGCCGCGGCCCGTCCAGCGCCAGCAGCACGTTCGACGGCTTGACGTCCCGGTGGACCAGCCCCAGCCCGTGCACGGCTTCCAACGCGTCGGCCAGGCCCGCGCCCAGCGCCCGCACCGTGTCCGGCGGCAGCGCGCCGAACCGCCGCACCGCCTCCGCCAGCGAGGGCCCCGCGACGTAGCCGGTGGCCACCCACGGCTGCGGCCCCTCCGTGTCGGCGTCCAGCACCGGCGCGGTCCACCGCCCGCCGACCCGCCGCGCCGCGGCCACCTCCTGCCGGAACCGCTGCCGGAACTCCCGGTCCGCGGCGAACTCCTGACGGACCGTCTTCACCGCCACCGTCCGCCCGCCCGCCGTCCGACCGAGGAACACCTCCCCCATCCCGCCGGCCCCCAGCCGCCCGAGCAGCCGGTACGGCCCCACGGCATGCGGATCGCCATCGCCGAGAGTCTCCAACGTTCCGCGCTCCTAGGCCACGTGCCGAACCATCAGGAAGCCCCCGGCACCACACACGGGATCTTCACGACGCACCCTAGGGCCTCCGCCACCCCCGCCGACACACCTCCCCCACTTCCGGACCGGATCGGAACCTCCCGGTTACTCCCCCACAACACACCCCGCCCCCGAGGAACCCCACACCCCACCCACCCCCGCACCGATCCCACCCCCACCGGAAACGCCCTCACCCCACCTGCGACAACTTCCCCTCCCGCCCCCGCACCGCTTCTCCCCCACCTCCCTCACCCCCGCCGGAGGCGCCCTCACTCCGCCAGCGGCAACTCCCCCTCCCGCTCCCCGCACTGCTTCTCCCCCTCGCCCCCGCCGGAGGCACTCTCACCCCACCTGCGGCACCTCCCCTCCCACCCCCCGCACCGCCGTGCGGAAGGCGATCGGGGTGGTGCCGGTGCGTTGGTGGAAGAACTTGGCGAAGTTGGCGGCGTCGGCGAAGCCGAGGTGGTCGGCGATCCGGGCGGCGGAGCTCTCGCTGTGGGCGAGCAGGCGTTTGGCCTCGAGGACGACCCGGCGGTCGACGAACTCCTTGGCGCCGACGCCTGCCGCGGCGATCGTCGCGCGGGAGAGCGTGCGCGGGGAGTAGCCGAGGAGCCTGGCGTAGTCCTCGACCCGGCGGGTGCGGGTGAAGTGGTGTTCGACGGCCTGCCGGAAGCGCCGGTAGGTCTCGCCGGGTTCGGTCGCGGTGCTGCCGCACGGCACGGCCGGGTTGGCGAGGCGCAGCAGGAGCGCGGCGAGCAGGTGGCGCAGCAGGGCGTGGTGGATGTCGGCGGGCAGGTCCGCGCCGGAGGCGTACTCGCGGTGGAGGTGGCGGACGGCGTGCCGGAGCGCTTCCCGGTCGGTGCCGTCGGTGTGCAGGACGGCGGCGGCGAAGGGGTCGTCGAGCCGGGCGGCGGCGACCGTGGCCGGGTCGGGGAAGCCGGGTTCGAAGAGGACCAGGGTGCCGTCCGCGTCGCCGAGTTCGCCCCACTGCTGGACCTGGCCGGGCCGGACCCACAGCCAGCTGCCGGGTTCGACGGTGTGCGCGGTGAAGTCGACGGTGTGGCGCAGGCTGCCGCGTTCGAGGGTGAGCAGGTGGTGGAAGGCGGGGCGCTGGGGGCGGTGGAAGTCGCCGTCGGTGGCGGCGGCCCGGCGGGCGCGCAGTTCGGCGAGGGTCAGGACTTCGACGCCGGCCGGTGCGCCGGGTGGCGCGGTGAACGGGACCTCGGGGATCGCCGTCCCGGACGCCTGGGGTTGGTTCGCTCGCATGGTCACCACATCCGCTGCCAGGCTACCTCCGGTTGATCTTCTTCCGGGAGCCCGGGCGGTACGGTCGGGGCAGCGGAGGAGGGAGTCCGGGTGTCGGGGATGGAGCGTCGGCCGACCTTGCACGACGTGGCGCGCGAGGCGCAGGTGAGTGCGAAGACGGTGTCGCGGGTGCTGAACGGGGAGGGGCCGGTCGCGGCGGCGACCCGGGAGCGGGTGCTGGCGGTGGTGGCGCGGCTGGGGTTCCGGCCGAACCTGATGGCGCGCAGCATCCGGACCGGTGGGCCG
Organism: Kitasatospora sp. YST-16; assembly: GCF_026802215.1. Lineage (NCBI taxonomy): Bacteria > Bacillati > Actinomycetota > Actinomycetes > Kitasatosporales > Streptomycetaceae > Kitasatospora > Kitasatospora sp. YST-16. Next base: position 6,202,009 of record NZ_CP113837.1, on the reverse strand, counting down.
GATTCGACGGTGGGGCTGGTGCTGCCGGAGCTGGGCAACCCGTTCTTCGGGGCGCTGGCGGACGGGGTGGAGGAGGCGGTGCGCGGGCGCGGGCTGACGGTGCTGCTGGGGTGTTCGGGCGGGGACCGGGCGCGCGAGGCGGAGGTGGTGGGGGCGTTCCTGGCGCGGCGGACGAGTGCGCTGCTGGTGGTGCCGGCGGGTGGCGGGGGGACGCTGGCGGCGGCGGCCGGGGCGGGGGTGCCGCTGGTGTACCTGGACCGGCCGGGGCCGGGGGCGGACTGCGTGGTGTCGTCGAACCGGGCGGGGGCGCGGGCGGGGGTGGCGCACCTGGTGGCGGCGGGGCACCGGCGGATCGGGTTCCTGGGCGACCTGCCGGCGTCGATGTACACCCGGCGGGAGCGGCTGGCGGGCTGGCGGGAGGCGCTGGCGGCGGCGGGGCTGCCGGCCCCGGACGCCCTGGTGGCGGGGGCGCGGACGGCCGCGGCGGCGGAGCGGGCGGCGCTGGCCCTGCTGGCGCTGCCGGAGCCGCCGACGGCACTGTTCGCGTCGAACGTGAACGCGGCGACGGGCGCGCTGCTGGCGCTGGGGCGCTCGGGGCGGCGGGACGTGGCGCTGCTGTCGTTCGACGACCTGCCGTTGGCGGAGGTGCTGGAGCCGCCGCTGTCGGCGGTCGCGCAGGACCCGGCGCTGCTGGGTGCGACGGCGGCCCGGCTGGCGCTGGCCCGGCTGGACGGGGACGCGACGCCGCCGCGCACGGAGACCGTGGCGACCCGGCTGGTGCTGCGTCCGGCCCGCCCTTGACTACCGGCCGGTAACCGTTGGAACGTGGCCTCCCCCACCCGAAGGAGCGCGGATGTCCCCCCAGTTCGGCGACTACCAGAACGAGGTCTACTTCGAGGCGCTGTTCGGCGTCGCCCCGAAGTTCCCGATGACGTACGAGGGCCTGGCCGAGCGGGCGCGGCACGCGCTGGCGCCGGAGCTGTGGTCGTACGTGGCGGGCGGGGCGGGCGACGAGCACACCCAGCGGGCGAACGTCGCGGCGTTCGAGCGGTGGGGGCTGGTGCCGCGGATGCTGGTCGGCGCGAAGGAGCGGGACCTGCGGGTGGAGCTGTTCGGGCTGGAGCTGGCCTCGCCGCTGTTCCTGGCCCCGGTGGGGGTGGTGGGGCTGTGCGCGCCGGACGGGCACGGGGACCTGGCGACGGCCCGGGCGGCGGCCCGGACGGGGGTGCCGATGGTGGCGTCCACGCTGTCGGTGGACCCGATGGAGGCGGTGGCGGCGGAGCTGGGCGGCACGCCGGGGTTCTTCCAGCTGTACACGCCGACCGACCGGGCGCTGGCCGAGTCGCTGGTGCACCGGGCGGAGGCGGCCGGGTTCAAGGCGATCGTGGTCACCCTGGACACCTGGGTGACCGGCTGGCGGCCGCGCGACCTGGGCAGCGGGAGCTTCCCGCAGCTGCGCGGGCACTGCCTGGCGAACTACACCTCGGACCCGGTGTTCCGGGCCCGGCTGCAGGATCCGGACGGGGATCCGCGCGGCGCGGTGATGGACTGGGTGCAGATCTTCGGCAACCCGCTGACCTGGGACGACCTGCCGTGGCTGCGCTCGCTGACCAGCCTGCCGCTCGTGCTGAAGGGCCTGTGCCACCCGGAGGACGTGCGCCGGGCCAAGGACGGGGGCGTCGACGGGGTGTACTGCTCGAACCACGGCGGGCGGCAGGCGAACGGCGGGCTGCCGGCGCTGGAGTCGCTGGCCGAGGTGGTCGAGGCGGCGGACGGCCTGCCGGTGCTGTTCGACTCGGGCGTGCGCAGCGGCGCGGACGCGGTGAAGGCGCTGGCGCTGGGTGCGACGGCGGTGGGCGTGGGCCGGCCGTACGTGTACGGGCTGGCGCTGGGCGGCGAGGCGGGGGCGGTGCACGTGCTGCGCTCGCTGCTGGCGGAGGCGGACCTGCTGATGGCGGTGGACGGGTACCCGTCGCTGGCGAGCCTGCGCGCGCCGGGCGCGCTGCGGCGCTGCTGAGCGCCCCCGTCCTGCCGCACACTCCGCCTTATTGCGACTTACTTGCAATAACAGAACGCATGCAGGAGAGTGGAGCCGCGGGGTCGTCCGACGATCGTCTTCCCAACCGGCGTCCGCCGGGACACGGCGCCGGCCCCGCGCCGACTTCCCGCCCGGGAGCGCTCAGCGCTCGACCGGGAGCCGCACCAGCATGGTCTTGCCGCCGCCGTCCGGGTCGGCGACGGTCTCCGTCGCGCCGCCGGCCAGCGCGGCCAGCTCGTGCACCAGGCCCAGGCCCCAGCCGCCGCTGCCGTCCTGGTGCGGCACCACGGGGCGCTGCGGACAGTGCGGATGGCGGTCGTGCACCCCGACCGTCAATCCGCCCGCGCAGAAGTCGAGTTGGAGCGTGACCCGGGGTGATCGCGGCGCGGCGTGGCGGACGGCGTTGGTGACCAGTTCGCTGACCACCAGCAGCACGGTGTCGGTCAGCGGGTGGTCCGCGTCCAGTCCGCGGGCGGCCAGTTCGGTGCGCACCGCGCGGCGTGCCTCGGGCACGGACGCGGGCACGGTGGCCAGGCTCAGGCAGTAGCGCACGGTCTGGGGTGGGTCCGCGACAGCCATGGTCGGTCCCTTCACAACGGGGGCGACCGGGTGGGAGCGGAAGAACGCCGTCGTCCGGCCGCGTCGGGGCTCGGCAGCCCTGCCCCGTCCGAACGAACCGGACAGATTACCGATACTCAGTACGGTAAGGCCGAACGGGCCCAACTGCGGCGGCGGATGCTGGACAGTGGCCACAACTCGCCAACGCGCCCATATCCTGGGGATCATGTCCGACGACCTGCTGGAACCCCTCGGCCTCGGCACCCTGGAGAGCGCACTGTACCTGCGGGTGCTGGCCACCCCGCGCGCCACCTCCGCCCGGCTCGCGGAGTCGCTGGACGCCCCGCCCAGCGCGCTGCGCACCGCCCTGCACCGGCTGGTGGCCAGCGGCCTGGTGACCAGGCTGGCCGGCAGCCCGACCAGGTACACCGCCGCCCCGCCCGAGGTCGCGGTGGACGCGCTGGCCACCCGACGCCAGCACGACCTGGACCAACTGCGGGTGAAGGTACGGGAGTTGGCGCTCTCGTACGCCGACCTGGGGCCGTCCGTCTCCAGTGAGCTGGTCGAACTGGTGGAGGGCCAGGACGCCCTGCGCCACCGCGCCGAGCAGCTCCAACTCGGCGCCCAGCAGGAGATCCTGGCGATCGACTGCCCGCCGTACTTCGACTCCGCGACGGACAACCCGATCGAGTTCCAGCTGCTCGCCCGGGGCGTGGAGTGCCGGGTGCTGTACGACGCGCCGGGCCTGGAGAGCTCCGACAAGCGGGAGTTCGTGCTGCGCTGCGTGGACGCCGGGGAGCAGGCCCGCAGCCTGCCCTCGGTGCGGATGAAGATGCTGGTCGCGGACCGGCGGTGCGCGATGATCCCGCTGAGCTTCGAGGCCACCGAGTCGACCGCCGCGCTGTGGATCCGCCCCTCCCCGCTGCTGACCGCCCTGGTCACCTGCTTCGACCTGCTGTGGGAGCGCGCCACCCCGCTCGCCGCCGACCGGCCCGCCAGCGAACTCGACGACAAGGACCGGGAGTTGCTCGCCATGATGGCCGCCGGCGCGAAGGACGCCGCGATCGCCCGCAGCCTCGGCATCACCCAGCGCACCATGACCCGCCGGATCGCCCAGCTGATGGCCGAGCTGAACGCGCAGACCCGCTTCCAGGCCGGACTGCAGGCCGCCAGGCGCGGCTGGCTGTAACGGGAGCAGACGCGGCGTCAGATCGGCGAGCCGGCCCCGGGGATGCGTTCGAAGACCAGGTTGGTGCGGGTCTGCGCGACCGCCGGATGGGTCGTCAGGTGGTCCACCACGAAGCAGCGCAGCTGCTCCGGCCCGGCCACCGCCACGTGCAGCAGGTAGTCGTCGCTGCCCGCCATGTGGAACACCGCCAGCACCCCCGGCAGCCCGGGCGCGGCGGCCCGGAAACTGCTGTTCTGCTCCCGGGTGTGCGCCCGCAGCCGCACCGAGATCATCGCCTGCAGCGGCAGCCCGACCGCCGGCAGGTCCAGCTCCGCGTGGTACCCGGCGATCACCCCGCGCTCGCGCAGCGCCCGCACCCGCGCCAGGCAGGTGGACGGCGCCACCCCGACCTGCTCGGCCAGCGCGTTGTTGGGCGTCCGGGCGTCGGCCAGCAGCACCCGGACGATCGCCCGGTCGACGGCGTCCAGCTCCGCCGCGCGGGCCCGTGGAATGTTCGGCACTCCCCCAGCCTGCCGGGCTGCGCCGAACATCCGCAAGGGTGCCGCCGCCGCGGCCGAATCATCTGCCGTCACTCTGGCCATTCGACGCCCACCCGTTCACCATCGAGCGCCATGAGCCGACTCGACACCCGAGCCGTGCACGCCGGCCGCGACGACCTCGCCGGACTCGGCACGCACGTCCCCCCGCTCGACCTGTCCACCACCTACCCCGTGCCGGACCTCACCACCGGTGGCGACGCCTACCAGGCGCTGGCCACCGGCGGACGCCCGCCCGCCGAGGGCGGCCTGGTCTACCAGCGGCTGTGGAACCCCACCGTCGCCCGCTTCGAACAGGCGCTGGCCGAACTCGAGGGCTGCGCCGAGGCGGTGGCCTTCTCCTCCGGCATGGCCGCGCTCTCCGCCTGCCTGCTCGCCGCCGCCGCCGAGGGCCGCCGGCACGTGGTGGCGCTGCGCCCGCTGTACGGCGGCTCCGACCACCTGCTCGACTCCGGCCTGCTCGGCACCGAGGTCACCTGGGCCGCCCCCGACACCCTGGCCGCCGCCCTGCGCCCCGACACCGGACTCGTCCTGGTCGAGACCCCCGGCAACCCCACCCTGGACCTGCTCGACCTGACCGCGATCGCCGAACGCTGCGGCGACGTGCCGCTGCTGGTCGACAACACCTTCGCCACCCCGGTGCTCCAGCAGCCCGCCCGGCACGGCGCCACCCTCGTCCTGCACTCCGCCACCAAGTCGATCGGCGGCCACGGCGACGTGCTGGCCGGGGCCGTCGCCTGCACCGCCGACTGGGCGGCCCGGCTGCGCCGGGTCCGGGCCGTCACCGGCGCGATCCTGCACCCGCTGGCCGGCTACCTGCTGCACCGCGGCCTGCAGACCCTCCCGCTGCGGGTGCGCGCCGCCTCCGCCACCGCCGCCCGGCTCGCCGACTGGCTGGCCGAACAGCCCGAGGTCGCCGCCGTGCACTACCCCGGCCGCTCCGGCTCGCCCCTGCTCGGACGCCAACTCCTGGGCGGCGGAAGCACCCTGGCCTTCGAGGTGGTTGGTGGCTTCGCGCACGCCGCGGCGATCGCCGAACGCTGCGAACTGATCACCCACGCGGTCTCGCTCGGCGGCGTCGACACCCTGATCCAGCACCCCGCCTCGCTCACCCACCGCCCGGTCGCCGCCGCCCACAAGCCCGCCGAGGCCGTCCTGCGGCTGTCCGTCGGCCTGGAGGACCCGGACGACCTGATCGCCGACCTCGCCAAGGCCCTCCCCCGCTGACCCCGCCGGGCCACCGCCGGGACGTCCCGGAGCCGGGAGCGCTACCCGGCCGCCCGGCGCGCCTCGGCGGTGGTCCGCAGGTGGGCCAGCACCAGCGGGTCCACCTTCCCCTCCACCAGACGGCCCTCCAGGTTCTCCACGCCCGCCCAGCGGTCCAGCGAGCCGTAGCCGAGCACCGCCAGCAACTGCCGCACCTCCTCGGCCAGTTCCCCCTCCAACGGGAGCAGCTCGGCCGGGTCGGGCGTCCCGTGCAGCACCTCGTGGACGCCCAGCAGGCGGCGCAGCTCGGCCACCGGGTCCGGGTGGTCGTCCACCCGCAGGTCGTACGCCAGGTCGCCCCAGCCGCCGACGCCCCGCCCCGGGTCCACCACGTACAGCGCGGCACTCTGCCGGCCCCGGGCGTCCCCGCCCGCCGCGTCCCCGGCCGCGAGCGCGGCCACCAGCCGGTCGGCGAGCGGCAGCCCGGCGGAGGACAGCCAGGCGTCCGCCATGTCCCGCACCACCTCGGGCCCGGTCAGGATGTTCCCCTGCACCGCGTACCCGTCCCCGGCCAGCCCCCCGGCCCAGGGCAGGCACTCCTCCCCCGTGTACGTCTCCGCCCGCCCGTCCGGCCCGACCACCCCCACCTGCCGGTGCGCCCGCCGCCCGTCGGCGGCCAGCAGCGCCGCCACTGCCTCCCCCGGCGAGGCCCCGCTGCGCAACATCGCCATCCCCTGCGGCCGGAACGCCAGATTGGCCCACGCCTGCGTGGCGAGCGCACCGACACCGACCTCGGCCGCGGGCACCAGCGCACCGACCGAAAGGAACTTGCTCGCCACAGCCACACCGAGAGCGGTGCCCTGCCGAGCCACGATGGAGAACGTCACGACCCGCGACGATAGCCCGCCCCCGGCAGTTCGTCCACGCCCCGCCCCCACCCGGCAAACTCCGTCAAACCCCCGGACGAAACCGCTGCGCGCCCACCCGGGCGAAAGCAGGGGCGCGGGAAGAACTGCCGCGCCAGGCCCTGCACAAGCAGGGGCGCGGGGAACTGCGCGGCCAAGCAAGCACCCACAGCCAGATCGCCTCGCAGGACAGCCACTTGCACTGTCCCGCGACCGCACCGACGTGCGACTCCCGCCGCGCGCAGTTCCCCGCGCCCCTGGCTTTCGCTCCGCTCAGAGCTCGAACTTCGCCCGCTTCTCCTCCGGCACCAGCGCCACGTACTCCGGGTGCTTGGCGATCCACCCGCGGATGAACGGGCAGTACGGCAGGACCGCGGCGCCCCGCTCGCGGACGGCGTCCAGCGCGGCGCGGGCCAGCTTGCCGCCCAGCCCCTGGCCCTCGAACGCGGGGTCGATGACGGTGTGCACGAAGGCGACCGTCCGGCCCTCGTCGCGGAGCTGGTACTCGGCGAAGCCGGCGAGTCCGGCGTCGGTGCTGATCTCGAAGCGGGACTCTTCGGTGTTGTCGCGGACCTGGGGTTCCATGGTGGTGACTCCTGGGTGTCAGTGGGCGCGGAGCGCCGCGAGCTGCTGGGCGAAGGGGACGACCTGCTCGGCCGCCCGGGCCCGAGGGGTGGCGGGCCGGCCGGCGAGGCTCTCGGTGAGTTCGCCGGCCGCGCGGGCGATCCGTCCGGCGAGCGAGCCGTCGGTGCCGTTGGCGCCCCAGTCCTCGGAGGCGGCGAAGACGGCGGTGGGGACGACGACGGCGCGCAGGTAGGCGAACAGCGGCCGCACGGCGTGTTCGAGGGCGAGGCTGTGCCGGGCGGTGCCGCCGGTGGCGGCGATCAGTACGGGCTTGCCGGTGAGCGCGTCCTTGTCGAGCACGTCCACGAAGGACTTGAACAGCCCGCTGTAGGACGCGGAGAAGATCGGCGTGACGGCGATCAGCCCGTCCGCCTCCTCCACCGCCCGCACGGCGTCGCGCAGGGCGGGCGGCGGGAAGCCGGTGACCAGGTTGTCGGCGATGTCCCGGGCGAGGCCGCGCAGTTCGACGACCCGGACGTCCACGTCCCGTCCCGCCTCGCGCAGGTCGCGGGCGGTGGCTTCGGCGAGGCGGTCGGCGAGCAGCCGGGTGGAGGACGGGACGCTGAGCCCGGCCGTCACCACGACGAGCTTGAGGGTGCTCACTTGGACGCCACCTCCGTCTCCCGGAGGGCCACCCGGGCCGCGTGCGTGGGCCCGTCGGGGACGTCCGCCGGGCGGTTCTTGGCGAACTCGGCGCGCAGCACGGGGACGACCTCCTCGCCGAGCAGGTCGAGCTGCTCAAGGACGGTCTTGAGCGGGAGTCCGGCGTGGTCCATCAGGAACAGCTGGCGCTGGTAGTCGCCGAAGGTGTCGCGGAAGGCGAGGGTCTTCTCGATGACCTCCTGCGGGCTGCCGACGGTGAGCGGGGTCTGCTCGGTGAACTCCTCCAGCGAGGGGCCGTGGCCGTAGACGGGGGCGTTGTCGAAGTACGGGCGGAACTCGCGGACGGCGTCCTGGGAGTTCTTGCGCATGAAGACCTGCCCGCCGAGGCCGACGATCGCCTGCTCGGGGGTGCCGTGGCCGTAGTGGGCGTAGCGCTCCCGGTAGAGGTTGATCAGCTGCTGGAAGTGCTCCTTGGGCCAGAAGATGTTGTTGGCGAAGAAGCCGTCGCCGTAGTAGGCGGCCTGCTCGGCGATCTCGGGGCTGCGGATGGAGCCGTGCCAGACGAACGGCGGCGTTCCGTCGAGCGGGCGCGGGGTGGAGGTGAAGGACTGCAGGGGGGTGCGGAAGCGGCCCTGCCAGTCGACGTTCTCCTCGCGCCAGAGCTGGTGCAGCAGCGCGTAGTTCTCGACGGCGAGCGGGATGCCCTGGCGGATGTCCTTGCCGAACCAGGGGTAGACCGGGCCGGTGTTGCCGCGGCCCATCATCACGTCGACCCGGCCCTCGGCGAGGTGCTGGAGCATCGCGAAGTCCTCGGCGATCTTCACCGGGTCGTTGGTGGTGATCAGCGTGGTGGAGGTCGAGAGGATCAGCTTCTCGGTCCGGGCCGCGATGTAGCCGAGCATGGTGGTGGGCGAGGACGGGACGAACGGCGGGTTGTGGTGCTCGCCGGTGGCGAACACGTCCAGCCCGACCTCCTCGGCCTTGAGCGCGATGGCCACCATGGCCTTGATCCGCTCGTGCTCGGTCGGGGTCCGCCCGGTGGTGGGGTCGGTGGTCACGTCGCCGACGCTGAAGATGCCGAACTGCACCGTTCTCAACTCCTTCGAGGTTGATTCAACATTCAACCACCTGCGACAACGGCACGCCACCCCGCCCTATTCCCTGCCCTCCGGGCCGCCCGCCGACCCGCCCGCCGGTCTGCCTTCCGGCCCGCCCCCGACCCCTTCGAGCGCCTCGTCCAGCCAGGCCAGCCAGAACGACTCCAGCTGGATGCCGCCGCGCAGCACCAGGTGCTGCAACCGGTTCTCCCCGGCCGCCGCCTCCGGCGGGAAGTCCCGCCGCTCGATCTCCAGGTACTCCGCCAGCTGCGCCCGGTGCAGCGCCCGGTGCCGGGCCAGCTCCTCCTCCAGCCCGTCCAGACCCAGCACGGCGGCGGCCCGCAGCCGCAGCAGCAGCGGGTCCCGGACCGGCTTGGGGTCCTGCGCCAGGCCGGTCCAACGGGCCAGCTCGGCCCGCCCGTCCGGCAGCACCTCGTACTCCTTGCGCTGCCCGCGCCCCGCCCCCGGCCCGGACGCCCGGACCAGGCCCTCGCGCTCCAGCCGCCCCAGCTCGCGGTAGATCTGCTGGTGGGTGGCCGACCAGAAGAACCCGATCGACCGGTCGAACCGCCGGGTCAACTCCAGCCCCGAGGACGGCTTCTCCAGCAGGGCGGTGAGGATCGCGTGCGGCAGTGACATGCGGCGATCGTACGGGCCGCCCCGCCCGGGCCCCCGCCGACCGGCCCGTCCCGGCCGGGGCGGGCTCCGGTCCGCACGCTCCGCCGGAGTGTCAATTCCCGCTCTTTGCCGTCACTTTGACGATCTATCACCCACACGGAAAGCGCTTACCGGGTCTTGCGCGGCTCCGCCGGGTGTCCGCATACTCCCGAATAGCGCCTGTCAGGACCAGATCAAAACCGGCCCATCAGGCCGGCCCGGTCCGTGCCTGCCCGCGCCTCACGGCCCCTACCCCAGGGCCTCTCCCACTCCCCCAGGAGGAGATCTGTGAGGACCACGCGCACCACTTCCCGTCCGCGCCGCGCCGGCGGCCGCCTGCTCGCCGTGGCCGCCGCCCTCGCGGCCGCGACCGCCCTCGCGGTGCCCGCCGCCGGGGCCGCCACCGCGGCGCCCGACGCCGCCACCCTGGCCCGGGTCAGCGACTCGGTCCAGCTCAGCGGCGTCAACGGCATCGCCTGGCACACCGACCCGGCCAGCGGTCGGGTGGTCGTGACGGCCGACAGCACGGTCACCCCGGCCGCGCTCGCCCGGCTCACCAAGGCCGCCGGGGCGGACGCCGCCCGGCTCAAGGTCGAACGCACCTCCGGCGCCTTCACCCCGCTGCTGTCGGCGGGCGCCGCGATCTACGGCGGCGGCTACCGCTGCTCGCTGGGCTTCAACGTGGTCAAGGGCAGCACGTACTACTTCCTGACCGCCGGCCACTGCGGCAACATCGCCAGCACCTGGTACACCAACTCCGGCCAGAGCACGGTGGCCGGCACCACCGCCGGCTCCAGCTTCCCCGGCAACGACTACGCCCTGGTCCGCTACACCAACACCTCGCTCAGCCACCCGGGCGGCTACACGGCCGCCAACGCGTACGTCGGCGAGGCGGTCAAGCGCACCGGCTCCACCACCGGCACCCACAGCGGCAAGGTCACCGCCCTGAACGCCACCGTCCGCTACTCCGACGGCGGCACCGTCAGCGGCCTGATCCAGACCACCGTCTGCGCCGAGGGCGGCGACTCCGGCGGCCCGCTCTACGACGGCACCAAGGCCCTCGGCCTGACCTCCGGCGGCAGCGGCAACTGCACCACCGGCGGCACCACCTTCTTCCAGCCCGTCACCGAGGCCCTCTCCGCCTACGGGGTCTCGATCTACTGACCCGCCCCGCCCCCACAGGTGCCCACCGGAGCCCCCCGACCACGGCCCCGGTGGGCACCGGCGCGCCCGCTCAGAGCGCCGCGGCCAGCCGGGTGCCCTGGTCGATGGCGCGCTTGGCGTCGAGTTCGGCGGCCACGTCGGCGCCGCCGATCAGGTGCGGTTCGACGCCGCGTTCGCGCAGCGCGTCGAGCAGGTCGCGGCGCGGCTCCTGCCCGGCGCACAGCACCACGGTGTCGACGGGCAGGACCTGCTCCTGGCCGTCGACGGTGACGTGCAGGCCGGCGTCGTCGATCCGGCGGTACTCGACGCCGGGGACCATCAGCACGCCGCGGTGGCGCAGTTCGGTGCGGTGGATCCAGCCGGTGGTCTTGCCGAGCCCGGCGCCGACCTTGCCGGCCTTGCGCTGGAGCAGGAAGACCTGGCGCGGGCCGGCGGGCCGCTCGGGGGCGGCCAGGCCGCCGGGGGCGGTGTGCTCGCGGTCGACGCCCCACCGGGCGAGGAAGTCGGGGGCGCCCGCGCCCGGGTCGGTGAGGTACTCGGCGACGTCGAAGCCGATGCCGCCCGCGCCGATCACCGCGACCTTCTCGCCGACCTTCGCGCCGTCGCGCAGCACGTCCAGGTAGCCGAGCACGCTGGGGTGGTCGACGCCGTCGATCTGCGGGGTGCGCGGGGTGACGCCGGTGGCCAGCACGACCTCGTCCCAGCCGGTCAGCTCGTCCGCGCCGACCACCGCGCCCAGGCGCAACTCGACGCCGGTGCGGGCGAGTTCGTGCCGGTAGTAGCGCAGCGTCTCGTCGAACTCCTGCTTGCCGGGCACCTGCCGGGCGACGTTCAGCTGCCCGCCGACCTCGGCCGCGGCGTCGAACAGGGTGACGCGGTGGCCACGGTCGGCGGCGGAGACGGCGAAGGCGAGGCCGGCCGGTCCGGCGCCGACCACGGCGATCCGCTTGGCCCGGCGGGTGGGGGCGAGGACGAGTTCGGTCTCGTGGCAGGCCCGCGGGTTGACCAGGCAGGAGGTGATCTTCGCGTTGAAGGTGTGGTCGAGGCAGGCCTGGTTGCAGCCGATGCAGGTGTTGATCGCCTCGGGGGTGCCGGCCGCGGCCTTGTTGACGAAGGCGGGGTCGGCGAGCATCGGCCGGGCCAGCGAGACCAGGTCGGCGTGCCCGGTGGCGAGCAGTTCCTCCGCCAGGTCGGGGGTGTTGATCCGGTTGGTGGTGACCAGCGGGACGCCGACCTTGCCCATCAGCTTCCTGGTCACCCAGGCGAAGGCGCCGCGCGGCACCGAGGTGGCGATGGTGGGGATCCGGGCCTCGTGCCAGCCGATGCCGGTGTTGATGATGGTCGCCCCGGCCGCCTCGACCTCCCGCGCGAGCCGGACCACCTCGTCGAAGGTGGACCCGCCGGGGACGAGGTCGAGCATGGACAGCCGGTAGATCAGGATGAAGTCCGGCCCGACCCGCTCGCGCACCCGCCGGACGATCTCGACCGGGAAGCGCATCCGGTTCTCGTAGGAGCCGCCCCACTCGTCGGTGCGGTGGTTGGTCTGCGCGGCGGTGAACTCGTTGATCAGGTAGCCCTCGGAGCCCATCACCTCCACGCCGTCGTACCCGGCGGAGCGGGCGAGTTCGGCGCAGCGCGCGAAGTCCTCGATGGTCCGCTCGATCTGCTCGGCGGTCAGCTCGTGCGGGACGTACGGGCTGATCGGGGCCTGCAGGGCGGACGGGGCGACCAGGTCCTCGTGGTAGGCGTACCGGCCGAAGTGCAGGATCTGCAGGGCGATCTTCCCGCCCGCGGCGTGCACGGCGTCGGTGACGGCGCGGTGCTCGGCGGCCTCGTCCTCGGTGGTGAGCTTGGCGCCGCCGCCCCAGGGCCGGCCGGCCTCGTTGGGGGCGATGCCGCCGGTGACGATCAGGCCGACGCCGCCGCGGGCGCGCTCCGCGTAGAAGGCCGCCATCCGCTCGAAGCCGTGCTCCGCCTCCTCCAGGCCGACGTGCATGGAGCCCATCACCACCCGGTTCGGCAGGGTGGTGAAGCCCAGGTCGAGCGGGGCCAGCAGGTGGGGGTACGCAGCAGTCATCGACGCCTCCGGTCAGGATTTGTTACCCAACGGTAGGGCGCGGCGGACCAGCTGTGCAACTAGTTGCAAAAACGTGAGCGGGACTACAGTCGTGCCATGAGTACGGACGAGGCGAGCGTGCGGATCGACAGCTGGATCTGGGCGATCCGGCTGATCAAGACCCGCTCGGCGGCGGGCGCGGCCTGCCGGGCCGGGCACGTCAAGGTGAACGGGGCCACCGCGAAGCCCGCGCAGCACGTCAAGCCGGGCGACGACGTCCGGGTGCGGGTCGAGGGCCGGGAGCGGATCGTCCAGGTGGTCCGCCCGATCGCCAAGCGGGTCGGCGCCCCCGTCGCCGAGACCTGCTACGTCGACCACAGCCCCCCGCCGCCGCCCCGCACCGAGCGCCCGGCCGCCGTCGCCCAGCGCGACCGCGGCGCCGGGCGCCCGACCAAGCGCGAGCGGCGCGACCTCGACAAGCTCAAGGACGGCTACCGCCCGTACTTCTGAGCCCCCGTCACCCCGCCCTCATCCCTCCGCCGCCTTCTCCTTGGCGATCCGCACCTGCTCGGCGAACTGCTCGGCGGAGATCCGCTCCACCGGAGCGCCGTACTTCGCGGCCAGTTCGTCGGCGGGCTCGGCCTGGTGCTCGACCAGGTCGACCACCAGCAGCGCCCGGCCGTTGCCGACCCGCGAGGAGAGCACGATCAGGCCCGCGCCGCCGTCGGTGATCTCGGCCTGCTCGGCGGCGTTGCCGATCGCCGCGCCCGCCGCGAAGCCCAGCAGCACGCCGATCGGCCCGCCGAGCAGCCCGACCAGGCCGCCGACCAGGCCGGAGCCGACGGTGGGGACGCCCGCGCCGCGGATGTGGCTCTCCGGGATGTCGACGATGCCCTGCTCGTCGCGCTCCAGCACCGCGACCTGCCGGAGTCCGGGCAGGTGCATCGCGTCCTCGTAGGCCAGGCGGCACTGCGCCCGGTCGTCGAAGCCGAGCAGCAGCACGTTGTGGTGGTGGTCGCTCATCGCGGTTCCCTTCGCCCTCGCCGACGGTCCTCCCGCCCCGGCGCCGCACCGGACGCGGCACGCGCCCATCCTGCCCGCGCCGCCCGGACCCATGCCCGCGCCGCGCCGCGGGGACCGGGCGGAGGCGGTCGGCCGCCCCGCCGGGCCGGGGTGCCGGGCGCGCGATAATGGACCCCATGGCCCGCCGACGCACCCCCGCCCCCGCCGCCCCCGCCGACTGCCCGTGCGGCCTGCCCGCCCGGTACGCCGACTGCTGCGGCCGCCTGCACCGCGGCGAGGCCGCCGCGGGCAGCGCCGAGCAGCTGATGCGCTCCCGGTTCAGCGCCTTCGCGGTGCGCGACGAGCCGTACCTGCTGCGCTCCTGGCACCCGGACACCCGGCCCGCCGAGGTGGACTTCGACCCGGCGCTGCGCTGGGAGCGGCTGGAGATCCTCGGCGCGGGCGAGGGCGGCCCGTTCCACACCGAGGGCACCGTCGAGTTCCGCGCCCACTACCGGGAGGGCGGCCGGGCCGGCTCCCTGCACGAGCACAGCCGGTTCGTCCGCCACCGGGGCGAGTGGGTCTACCTGGACGGCGACGTCAAGTCCTGACGCTCCGTCAACTTCCTTCCCCCGCACGGTGATCGGGATCCGGCGGGCGGCCGGCCGTCAGGGGGCGACGTCCACCAGGACCTTGCCCACCGCGCGGCCCTCGACCGCCCGGTGCGCGTCGGCGGTGCGGTCGAGGGGGAAGCGGACCAGCGGGAGGCCGTGCTCCTCGCCGACCGGCAGGGCGCCGTCGCGCACCGCGGCGGCGACGTCCTCGACGGCCGCGGCCCGCGCCCGGGGTCCGGCCGTGTAGAGCACCAGGAACTGGAGGCGCGCGTTCAGCACCATGGTCCGCGGCACGTCCAACTCGACCGGCCGGCCGCCGTCGTTGGCGTAGGTGGAGATCGTGCCGCGGGTCCGCAGGACGGCCAGGTCCAGCGCGAGGTTCGCGCCCAGGGCCACTTCCGCGACAACGTCGACGCCCTGCGGGGCGATCCGGCGGATCTCGGCGGCCGGGTCGCCCCGGCGGTAGTCGACCACGTGGTGGGCCCCGGCAGCGGTGGCCAGCCGGGCCTTCGCCGGGCTGCTGACCGTGCCGACCACGGTGGCGCCGGCCCATCGGGCGAGCTGGATCACCGCGTGCCCGACCGCTCCGGCCCCGCCCGCGGCGAGCACCACCTTCCCCTCCAGCGCCCCGGGCCGCAGCCGGTCCGGCCCGTCCTCGGCGACGGTGAGCGCGCGGTGCGCGGTCAGCGCGGGGACGCCGAGCGCGGCGCCGAGGTCGAACCCGGCCCCGTCGGGCAGCGGCACGGCCTGTTCGGCGGGCACGACGGTGAACTCGGCGGCGGTCCCGGTGGGGCGCCCGGCGGCGGCCAGGAACAGCCAGACCCGCTGGCCGACCCGGCCGCGGTCGACGCCCTCGCCGACGGCGTCGACCGTGCCGGCCCCGTCGAGGTGCGGAGTGACCTCGGCGAAGCGCTTGGGGTGGCCGAGGCCGGAACGGGCCTGCCAGTCGGTCGGGTTGACCCCGGAGACGGCGATGCGCACCCGGACCTCGCCCGGGCCGGGCTCGGGCCGGTCGCGGTCGACGAGCCGGAGGACGTCGGGGGTACCGGTGTCGCGGTAGACGATGGCTTTCATGATCCGTCCTGGGGAGCTGGTCCAGCGGGGCAGGGGGCGGCCGGGTCGGTTCCGGTCAGCCGATGGGCACGTCGTTGGAGCGGGACGCGATGCCGTCGAGGGCGGCGAGGGCCGCGGCGTCGAGGGTGATCGCGCCGGCCGCGAGGTTGGCCTCCAGGTGGGCGGCGTCGGCGGTGCCGGGGATCAGCAGGACGTTCGGGGCGTGGTGCAGCAGCCAGGCGAGGCCGACCTGGGACGGCGTGACGCCCAGGGACTCGGCCACGGCGTGCACCGCCGGCTCGTCGGTCGCCTTGGGCAGGCCGGGGAAGGACCCGCCGAGGGGGAAGAACGGCACCCAGGCGATGTCCTCGGCCGTGCACAGCCGCAGCAGGTCCTCGTCCTCGCGGGAGACGAGGCTGTAGGCGTTCTGCACGCAGACGACGCCGGCGGGCAGGGCGCGCCGCAGGCCGTCGAGGGTCACGCTGCTCAGGCCGATCGCGCCGATCTTGCCCTCGTCGCGCAGCGCGGTCATCACCGCGAGCTGGTCGTCGAGGTCGACGACCTGGTCCCCGTCGGGGCGCAGTCCGGGGCCGGTGTCCAGCCGGCGCAGGTTGACGACCTCCAGCCGGTCGGCGCCGAGGCTGCGCAGGTTGTCCTCGACGCTGGCGCGCAGCTGCTCGGGCCGCTGCGCCAGGCGCAGCGGCAGGCGCCCGCCCGGGTCGGGGTCGGCCCCCACCTTCGTGACGACCAGGACGCCGTCCTCGGGGCGCAGCGCCTCGCGGATCACCTCGTTGGCGAACCCGAAGCCGTAGAACTCGGCGGTGTCCACGTGGTCGACGCCCAGCTCGACCGCCCGGCGCAGCAGCGCGACGGCCTCGTCGCGGCGGCCGTGCAGGCGCTCCAACTGCAGGGCGCCGTAGCCGATCCGGGAGACGGTGCGGGTGGCGAACCGGGCGGTCCCGATGGTCATGAGGCCGTCTCCTCGTCCGTGGTGCGCAGGGCGGTGTACAGCAGTTCGGCCTGGTAGAGCGCCATGACCCGGTGGGCGATCGGCGCGGCGAGCTCGCCCGCCCGGTCCGGCTCGTGGTGCTCGACCTTGACGAGCCAGGCCGTGACGCAGTCGTGCAGCATCGTGCGCATCCGCTCGGTCGCGTCGACGATGATGTCGCGGACGGCCGGGTCGGTGGTCGCCTCGCTCCAGGTCTGCACGCCGACCCGGGCCTCGGCGGGGTCGATCGCGGCGGTCAGCCGGGCGAGCAGTTCGTCGGGGCCGGGCGGGACGTCGGCCGCGGCGTACTCGCCTATGGTCGCGGCCCGTCTGGAGAGCATCTCGCGGGCGGCGGCCCGGACCAGTTCGGCCTTGTTGCGGTAGTGCGCGTAGATCGAGCCGACCGACAGCCCGGACTCGGCGGTGATGTCGGCGATCGAGGTCCGTTCCAGGCCGTTGCGGCTGAAGCAGCGCACGGCGGCCTCGGCGATCTGGGTACGCCGGAGTTCCTTGCGCGCGTCGGTGAGCCGGGGCACCGCACCTCCCACAAAAAGAATGGCTGTTCTGCTTACGTGGGAGACGCTAGCAGAACCGCCGTTCTTTTTGCACCGGGAACCTCACCCGGACAGGCCCGGACCGCACCACCGCCCTCCCGTCAACCCCCGCCCGCCAGCCGGTGCTTGAGGGCGAGCAGCGCCCCGCCCGGGCCGCGCGGCCGCAGCCAGCCGGTGTCCGTGCGGTCGACCGCCCCGAACCGGTACTTGTACGGTTCGGCGCCGCGCAGGAAGTCGAAGGTGCGCACGCCCTCGGCCGCGCAGTTGCGGACCGCCGCGTCGACCAGTGCGGTGCCCAGCGAGTCGGCGGCGAACCGCGGGTCCCAACCGGTCTGGTAGTAGGCGAACCGGTCGGCCCAGCGGAAGCCGTACAGCACGCCGACCACCTCGCCGCGGCACCGGGCCAGCTGGAAGGCCGGGCCGCGGCCGGGCGCGGCGCCCTGCACCAGCAGCCGGTGCAGCGGCAGCCGGTCGGCCCCGAAGCTGCTGGCCCCGCCCGCGGCGGCCTCCGGCGCAGCCGGTGCAGTCGCAGCAGTTCGTCCAACAACCCGGCCGTCAGGGCGGGTTCGGCACTGCCGGGCGGCAGCCAGTGGAAGTCGACCCCGGCGGCGGCGAGCCGCCGGCGGGCCCGCCGGTTGGCGGCCCGGAAGTCCCGCGAGCCGAGCCGGTCGGGCCCGTCGGCCAGGTCGGCGCGCGGGCAGGCGGACCGGGTGACGGGGCGGGCGCCGGCCGGCGGCAGGTCCGCGTGCGCGGCGTCCAGGTTCGGCAGCCAGAGCGTCTCGCGCCGGGCCCGCCCGGCCAGCCAGGCGGCCACCTCGGCCCGCCGGTGCGGGCGGACGGCGGGCCCGCAGTGGTCGGCGGCCCCGGGCCCGGACCCGAGCAGGGTGAGCACCGGCAGCTCGACCGGCACCCGCCGGTGCACCCGCAGCCGGGCCGTCCCGAGCGGCAGCACCGCCTCGGCCCGCCCGTCCGGGCCCCGCCACACCGCGATCTCCCCGGCCTGCCCGGCCCCCAGCGTCCGCCACCAGGCGAGCACCCAGTCCGGCCCGGCGAACCAGGATCCGTCCGGGTCCTCGGCCACCAGCTCCCGCCAGTCGTGCACGAGTTCGCCGTCCAGTTCGGGCGTGCGACGGATCTCCGGCACTCCCCCGCTCCTCTCTCGTCCCGGTGCCGCTCAGCTGCCGCCGCGCAGCCGGTGCACGGCCGGGTGCAGTCCGGACAGGATGGTGTCGAAGCGGTCCCGGCCGGTGTGCGAGTTGACCCGCAGGCGGCTGATCCGCAGCCGGTGGGCCGGGGCCAGGTCGGCGTGCCGGTGGTCGAAGAGGAAGCCGGTGCGGTAGCCGAGGGTGCGCAGGACCCGGTCGGCGCGCGGGTCGTAGTTGCCGTTCGGGTAGGCGAAGGAGGTCGGCGGGCGGCCGGTCAGTGCGGTCAACCGGTCGTGCGCGCGGACGAGTTGGGTGTCGAGGTCGGCGTCGGTGCAGCGGTCCAGGCAGGGGTGGGAGGCGGTGTGGCTGCCGATCGCCAGCCCGGCGTCGGCCAGGGTGCGCAGTTCGGCGCTGCTCAACTGCCGCTGCCGGGGCGCCTGCCGGGCCGCGGTGGCGCGCAACTCGGCGAGGGCGCGCCGCCGTTCGGGGTCGGGCAGCGACTTGAGGCGGCGGACGGCGGCGGTCGGGCCGAGCCCGCGCAGCGGTTCGGCCCGGGCGCCGTGGGCGACCAGGTGGGCGGCCTCGGTCCACCAGTACGGGTGGTCGCTGTCGATCAGGTCGGTGATCACGTAGACGGCGGCGGGGATGCCGAGCCGGGCCAGGACGGGCAGCGCCTCGGTGAGCACGGTGCGGTCGCCGTCGTCGAAGGTGACCAGCACGCTGCGGGCGGGCAGCGGGCGGCGGTGCTCGGCGGCCCGGGCGACCTCCTCCAGCCCGACCGGGCGGGCGGTGCGGGCCAGGCGCTCCATCTGGGCGCGGAAGGCCACCGGGTCGTCGATGCCGTGGTAGCCGAGGACGGCGAGGCGGCGGGCGGCGCGGGCCCGGAACACCGGCTGGAACGGGGAGCGCCGCAGCAGGGCGTCGAGGTTGCGCCGCCGCCGCGCGGTGGCACGGTCCGTGGTCGGCATGGCCGCTCCCCCTCCGGTGGCGCACGCGGGCGCCGCGCGGGCGGTCGGCCCGGGGTGCCCGCTGGAGTTCCAGGTCATCAGAGTCCCATGAACGGGTAATGGCTGTCCCAAATTCTCCGAAGCCCGCCGGGCCGCGGGCACCACCTGTCCGGATCACACCGCTTAGCGGCTGATATCACGCATTGGCATAGTTCGGGGGGACCGCTGCCCGCCCGCCCATGGGAGTGCCCGCACGATGACCATGCCCGGCTTCGGCTCCTTCGGCTCCGACGACGCCTTCTCGGAGCTGCTCAACCGCTTCTTCGGCCTCAACCCGGCCGCCTCCCCGCCCGCCGTCCAGCGCGTCCCGATCGGACGGCTGCTCACCGAGTCCGCCCGCGACCTGATCGCCCGCGCCGAGCTGCGCGCCCAGGAGGACGGCAGCACCGACCTGGACACCCCGCACCTGCTGTGGGCCGCCACCCAGGTCGACCCGTCCCGCGGCCTGCTCGCCCAGGCCGGCGCCGACCCGGACAAGCTGGCCGCCACGATCGAGCGCAGCCTGCCGGCCGGCGCGGCCGACCCGTCCGTCGACCCCGGCCTCACCCCGGCCGCCAAGCGCGTGCTGATCGGCGCGCACGCCCGCTCGCAGGCCGCCGGCGTCTCCTACATCGGCCCCGAGCACGTCCTGGCCGCCCTGCTGGACGACCCCGACTCGGCGGCCGGCCGCCTGCTCGGCGCGCAGGGCGCCGACGCCTCCCGCCTCCAGCGCGGCGCCGAGGCCGCCGCCCGGGGCGAACGCGGCCAGGCCAAGGCCGAGAGCCGGACCCCGACCCTGGACGAGTACGGCCGCGACCTCACCGAGGACGCCAAGCTCGGCAGGCTGGACCCGGTGGTCGGCCGGGCCGAGGAGATCGAGCAGACCGTCGAGATCCTCTCCCGCCGCTCCAAGAACAACCCGGTGCTGATCGGCGAGCCCGGCGTCGGCAAGACCGCGATCGTCGAGGGCCTGGCCCAGCGGATCGTCTCCGGCGACGTCCCCGCCACCCTGAAGGACCGGCGGGTGGTCTCGCTCGACCTGTCCGGGCTGGTCGCGGGCTCCAAGTACCGCGGCGAGTTCGAGGAGCGGCTGAAGAACGTCATCGACGAGGTCCGCGAGGCCGCCGACTCCACCGTCCTGTTCATCGACGAGCTGCACACCGTGGTCGGCGCGGGCGCCGGCGGCGAGGGCGCGATGGACGCCGGCAACATGCTCAAGCCCGCGCTGGCCCGCGGCGAGCTGCACGTCATCGGCGCCACCACCATCGACGAGTACCGCAAGCACATCGAGAAGGACCCGGCGCTGGAGCGCCGCTTCCAGCCGGTGCTGATCCCCGAGCCCTCGGTCGAGGAGACCGTGCAGATCCTGGAGGGCCTGCGCGACTCCTACGAGGCCCACCACCAGGTCCGCTTCACCGACGAGGCGCTGCGCGCCGCCGCCGACCTCTCCGACCGGTACGTCTCCGACCGCTTCCTGCCGGACAAGGCGATCGACCTGATCGACCAGGCCGGCGCCCGGGTCCGGCTGCGCGGCCTGGGCCGCTCCACCGAGGTGATCGGCCGCGAGGACGAACTCGCCAAGCTGCGCCGCGAGAAGGACGAGGCGGTGGCCGCCGAGGACTTCTCCCGCGCCTCCGAGCTGAAGACCCGGATCGCCGACCTGGAGGCGCAGAGCGCCGAGATCGAGGAGCGCCGCGAGGGCGTGGTCTCGGTGACCGTCGACGACGTCGCCGACGTGCTCTCCCGGCAGACCGGCATCCCGGTCTCCCAGCTCACCGAGGACGAGAAGGCCCGGCTGCTCAAGCTGGAGGACGAGCTGCACGCCCGGGTGATCGGCCAGGACAAGGCGGTGGTCGCGGTCTCCGAGGCGGTCCGCCGCAGCCGGGCCGGCATGGCCGACCCGAACCGCCCGGTCGGCTCCTTCCTGTTCCTCGGCCCGACCGGCGTCGGCAAGACCGAACTCGCCAAGGCCCTGGCCGAGTTGATCTTCGGTGACGAGGACCGGCTGGTCCGCTTCGACATGAGCGAGTTCCAGGAGAAGCACACCGTCTCCCGCCTGGTCGGCGCCCCGCCCGGCTACGTCGGCTACGACGAGGCCGGGCAGCTCACCGAGGCGGTCCGCCGCCGCCCGTACAGCGTGCTGCTGTTCGACGAGGTCGAGAAGGCCCACCCGGACGTCTTCAACGCGCTGCTGCAGGTCCTCGACGACGGGCGGCTGACCGACGCGCAGGGCCGCACCGTCGACTTCCGCAACACCGTGGTGATCATGACCTCCAACATCGGCTCGCAGCTGATCCTGAGCCACAAGGGCGAGACCGAGGAGATCCGCGACCGGCTGATGGAGGAGCTGCGCGGGCGCTTCCTGCCCGAGTTCCTCAACCGGATCGACGACATCATCGTCTTCGACGCGCTGGACGCCGACGACCTGCTGCGGATCGTCGACCTGATGCTCGCCAACTCCGAGCGCCGGGTGAAGGCCCAGGGGATGGAGCTGGAGGTCACCGCCGCCGCCAAGGACTGGCTGGTCGGCAAGGGCCACCAGCCCGAGTTCGGCGCCCGCCCGCTGCGCCGCACCATCCAGACCCAGCTCGACAACCGCCTCGCCACCATGCTGCTCGGCGGCGACCTGCGCCCGGGCGACACCATCGTCGCGGACGCCGAGGACGGCGAGCTGATCTGCTCGATCGGTCGCCCGAACCCCTCCTGACCAGCCCCTTCTCCCCCACCACCGGCCCGGAGCGTGCCCATGCCCCGTCCCCGCGTCCTCGTCATCGGCGCCGGCTTCGCCGGTGTGGAGTGCCTGCACCGGCTGGAGCGGACGCTCAAGCCCGAGGAGGCGGAGCTGGTGGTGGTCTCCCCGCACGACTACCAGCTCTACCTGCCGCTGCTGCCGCACGTGGCGGCGGGCGTCGTCACCCCGCAGTCGGTGGCGGTGTCACTGCGGCGGCGGCTGCGCCGCACCCGCTACGTGCCGGGGTTCGCCCTGGGGGTGGACACCCGGCGGCGGCAGGTGACCGTGCGCACCGTCGAGGGCGCCGAGTGGGAGATCGGCTACGACCACCTGGTGCTGGCCGCGGGCAGCACCACCCGGCTGTTCGACATCCCGGGCGTCACCGAGCACGCGCTCGGGATGAAGACCCTCGCCCAGGCCGCGTACCTGCGCGACCACGTGATCGGCCAGCTGAACGCGGCCGCGGTCACCAACGACCCCGAGGAGCGGGCCGAGCGCCTGTGCTTCGTGGTGGTGGGCGGGGGCTACGCGGGCACCGAGACGGCCGCCTGCCTGGAACTGCTCACCCGGGAGGCGATCCGGCGCTTCCCGCACGTGGACCCGGCCCTGCTCAGCTGGCACCTGGTGGACATCGCGCCGCGGCTGCTGCCGGAGATCGGCGAGCGGCTCGGCGCGGCCGCGATGGCGGTGCTGCGCGGCCGCGGCCTCGAGTTCAGCCTGAACACCAGCGTGACCCGGGTGACCCCCCGGACGGTCGAGCTCACCGACGGCCGGACGCTGCGCACCCGGACCCTGGTGTGGACGGCCGGCGTGGCGGCCAGCCCGCTGGTGCACACCGTCGACACCGACCTGGTGCGGGGCCGGCTGGCGACCACCGCGGAACTGACCGTGCCCGGCGCGGACGGCGTGTTCGCGGTCGGGGACGCCGCCGCCGTCCCGGACCTCGCCAAGGCGGACGGCAGCATCACCCCGCCCACCGCGCAGCACTCGCAGCGCCAGGGCAAGGCGGTGGCCTTCAACGTGGCCGCGCGGCTGCGGGGCACCGCGATGCGGCCGTACTTCCACCGCGACCTGGGGCTGGTGGTGGACCTGGGCGGCGGCTACGCGGTCTCCCGGCCGCTGGGCGTGGAGCTGAGCGGCCTCCCGGGGCAGGCGGTGGCCCGCGGCTACCACCTGATGGCGCTGCCGACCGTCACGGCCCGCACCCGGGTGCTGGTCAACTGGGCGCTGAACGCCACCACCGGCAGCGACTTCGTCAGCACCGGCTTCCAGCACGGCCGCCCGGCCACCCTGCCCGACTTCGAGCACACCGACGTCTACCGCCCGGCCTGACCCGCCCCCGCCCGCGGGGCCCGGCCGGAGGGCCGGGCCCCGCGGGGCGGTGTCACCGGTGGCGCCCCTGGCCGGGGGTGTCCTTGCCGGTGTTCGGCGGCAACTTCGCCTTGCCCTCCGGCAGTTCGGCTTCGATGCGCTCCTTGCGCACCTCGCCGGTGACGGTCCGCTCCTCGACGTGCTCCTCGGTCACCAGCCGCACCCGCTCCACCGGGACGGCCTCGGTGCGCACGACCGGACGCTCCCCGTGCAGGGTCACGTCGTACTCGGCCTCCGAGATCGGCTCGCCGGACAGCGCCTCGTGCCGGTTCGCCTCGGTGATCGGCTCGCGCTCGACCCGGACCTCCTCGTGCCGCACCGGCACGGTCTGCTGCTCCTCCTCCGTGACGACGTACTTGCGCAGCCGGGCGTGCCCGGTCTCGTACCGTTCGATGCCGACGTGCATCCGCTCCTCCGAGCGGGTCATCGCGTCGTCGCCCCGCTCCGGCCGGCCGGTGCCCCGGACGGCGGGGCCGGGCGCGGCGGCCGCGGAGCCGGTGCGGGCGCCCTGCCGGCCGCCCGCCGTGGCGCCGGCGGCTCCGGCCGTACCCGCCAGGCCGGCGGTCCCGGCCATGCCGGCGGTCCCGACCGTGCCGGTGGTTCCGGCGGCCCCGATGTCGGAGGGGCCGGTACCGGCGGAACCGCCCGTCATCGGCCTGGTCCGCGACGTTCCGGCCGCACCCGCGGCGCCCGCCGCCCCGGCGGCACCAGCCGCTCCGGCCGCGCCCGCCGCGGTGCCCGTTCCGCCCTCCCGGTGGGCCCAGCCGCCCTCACCGGGCTGGTTGGCGGCCTTCCAGGCGTCGTCCCAGGCGATGCCGTAGTGGCGGTACAGCCGGCGCTCCTCCTGCTCGGACAGGTGTCCGCCGCTGTCCACGTCCACGTTCGGCGCGTCCTTGACCTTGTCCTTGTCGTAGGGCACCTGGAGGTGCCCGTCGATCACGTGGGCCTCCCGGACCGGGACGAACGACTCACTCGAACCGAACCATCCGGTCTTCACGCTGACCCACTCGGGCTTGCCGGTGGCGTCGTCGAGGAAGAGGTGGTCGGCCTTGCCGATCTTGTTGCCCTGGGCGTCGTGGACAGGGTGGTGCAGCATGGAACGGATCTGTTGTTCGGTGATCATTGCTCACGCCTCCTTCACATTCCGGCACTGGGGCGCGTGGCCAGCTCAGCCGGACTGAAACGCCCTCCGGGGAGACATTCACCCACCGTGACGGAGATCGGCCGAACTCGACGGATCCGCTCACGCTGCGTCCCCGGATCGGCATATGCCACACCGGGGACGCCATGTGACGTGCACACAGGAGAACGGGCTACACCGCGCCGTCCCCGTCCCCGTCGCCGTCCCCGTCGCCTTCGCCCTCGGGGTCCGGGTCCAGGCCGACCTCCGCGCGGTCCTCCTCGGTGCGCTCCTCCAGTTCGCTCTCGTCGGGCCGCCGCGGCAGGCCGCCGCCGTGGCCGGTGTCCGGGTCGCCCTCGACCGCCTTGTTCGACTTGTGGTGGGTCACGGTTGCCTCCGGCAGTGGTGCGGATGTTCGCTGCCTCCATCACCCCCCGGGGCGGGGCGGGGCGCAAACGGGGGGCGGGTCAGGCGTCCTCGGACTGCACCTCGCCGGCGGCGATGGCGGCGGCGAGGCGGGCGTGGTCGGCGGTGTTGAGCCCCGCGTAGTGGTGGGCGAAGGCGGCGACCGCCCGGTCGAAGGTGTCGGTGCGGCCCAGGTAGGCGGCGATGGCGATCCGGTCGCCGGAGCGGGCGTGGGCCCGGGCCAGGGCGGCGCCGCACAGGGCCGCGTAGGCGCGCAGGCCGCGGGTGGTCATCTCGCCGACCTCGGC
Source organism: Kitasatospora sp. YST-16 (assembly GCF_026802215.1). NCBI lineage: Bacteria > Bacillati > Actinomycetota > Actinomycetes > Kitasatosporales > Streptomycetaceae > Kitasatospora > Kitasatospora sp. YST-16. The sequence goes on along the minus strand of NZ_CP113837.1, from coordinate 6,177,099 downwards.
GGAGCCCTTCATGTCGCGCAGCTGGCGCCAGTAGAAGTGGCGTCCGGCGGGGCCGGTCATCCAGCCGAGGAAGATGTCGCTCGCGGCCTGGGTGAGCCGCTGCCCGGCGACCACCCGCTGCCCGTGGTGGTCGTACCGGCTGGGCCCGGCGTAGGGCTCCAGGACGGACGCCTGGGCCTCCTTGACCTGCAGCACCAGCGGGTCGTCGGCGTCCCGGCCCTGGAGCAGGACGACGAAGCAGCGGGTGCCGACGCTGCCGACGCCGACCACCTTGCGGGCGGTGTCGACGTACCGGTAGCGGTCGAGCAGCCGGCCGCGCTCCTCGGGGAGGGTGGCCCGGTAGTCGGCGAGCAGCGAGCGGACCTCGTCGGTGTCGAAGCCGACGTGCTCGATCAGCGGGGGCTGGTCCTTGAAGCGGCGGCGTCCGCTCGCGGTGGTCTCGGTGAGCTTTCCGGCGGCCTGGAGGCTGTCGCGGCGGCGGGCGGCGGCGAGGTCGGCGGCGATGCGCTGCCGGGGCTTGCCCTTGAGGCTGGTGAGCAGCTCGTCGGCGTCGATCCGCCGGTACCAGACCGGGAGTTCGCCGAGCCCGGCCAGCTGCCGGATCCGCTCCCGGTAGGCGCGGACGGCCTCCAGCACCACCCGGTGGGCGCTCTCCGGGCTCTCGCCGTTCTCCTGCGCGGCCACGGCCAGGCTGGCGGCGAGGCGCTGGACGTCCCACTCGAACGGGCCGGGCAGCGTCTCGTCGAAGTCGTTCAGGTCGAACAGCAGGGCGCGTTCGGGCGAGGCGAACAGCCCGAAGTTGACCAGGTGGGCGTCCCCGCAGAGCTGGACGGTCAGGCCGCTGTCGGGGGCGGTGGCGAGGTCGCCGGCCATCACGGCGGCCGCGCCGCGCAGGAAGGCGAACGGGGAGGCGGCCATCCGGCCGTTGCGGATCGGCACCAGGTCGGGGAGGCGGCTCTCCGCCTGGGCGCGCAGCACCGCGAGCGGGTCGGGGCGGTCGGCGGCGGGCCGCCAGTGCCCGGCGGTGGAGCGCGGGGCGCGCTTGCGGGCGGCGCGGCCCACCTCGGTGCGTTCCGCGACGGTCAGGTAGGGGGCGGGGGTGTCCATCGGGCGGGCTCCTCACGGCGTCGGGGCCGGAAGACGTACCGCCCCGGTGCGCCGCCGTACCAGCGGCGGGCACCGGGGCGGCGGTCGCTCACCCGAAGGGCCGCACTACATGTTGATCATGTGCCCGGCCAGGCCGTGGACGGCCTCCTTGACGGCCTCGCCCAGCGTCGGGTGGGCGTGCACGTTGCGGCCGACCTCGTGCACCGTGAGGTCCCACTGCTGGGCCAGCGTCAGTTCCGGCAGCAGCTCGGTGACCTCGGGGCCGATCAGGTGGGCGCCGAGCAGCTCGCCGTGGGTCTCGTCGCAGATCACCTTGACGAAGCCGACCGGGTGCCCGATGCCGTGCGCCTTGCCGTTCGCGGTGAACGGGAACTTGGCGACCTTGACCGCGTACCCCTTCTCCCGGGCCTGCGCCTCGGTGTACCCGAAGCTGGCGACCTGCGGCTGGCAGTAGGTGGCGCGCGGGACCATCACGAAGTCGATCTCCATGGTCTCGGCCCCGGCGATGGTCTCGGCGGCGATCACGGCCATCGCCTCGGCGGCGTGCGCGAGCATCAGCTTCGCGGTGACGTCGCCGATCGCGAAGATGTGCTCGACGCTGGTGCGGCCCCGCCCGTCCACGGCGATCGCGCCGCGCTCGGTGAGCTGCACGCCGGTGTTCTCCAGGCCGTAGCCCTGCACCCGCGGCACGAAGCCGATCGCCTGGAGCACCTTGTCGGCCTCCAGCACCTCCTGCTTGCCGTCCCGGGTGACGGTGACCTTCACCGGCTTGTTCGGGTCGGAGTCGTCGATCGTGTCGACCCGGGTGGAGGTGAGCACCTGGATGCCCAACTTGCGGTACTGCTTGGCGAGTTCGGCGGACACCTCGGCGTCCTCCAGCGGCACCATCCGGTCCAGGAACTCGACGATGGTGACCTTCACGCCGTAGTTGTGCAGCACGTACGCGAACTCGACGCCGATCGCGCCGGCGCCCGCGATGACGATCGACTCCGGCAGCTGCTCGGTGAGGATCTGCTCCTCGTAGGTGACGACCCGTTCGCTGAGCGAAGTGCCGGGCAGCAGCCGGGTGGTGGCGCCGGCCGCGACGACGCAGTGGTCGAAGGTGACCATCTCGAAGCCGCCCGAGGCGAGCTTGACCTGCAGCGTGTGGTCGTCGACGAAGGTGCCCCAGCCGTCGTACTCGGTGATGCCGTTCTTCTTCATCAGGTAGTGGACGCCCTTGACCCGGCCGTCGGCGACCTGCCGGGAGCGGCTGAACGCCTTGCCGTAGTCGAAGGACACCTTGCCGTCGACCTCGATGCCGTACAGCCCGGCCTCGTTCAGCACGGTGTGCGCGAGCTCGGCGTTGCGCAGCAGGGCCTTCGAGGGGATGCAGCCGACGTTGAGGCAGACGCCGCCCCAGTACTTGCCCTCGATCACGGCGGTGCGCAGGCCGAGCTGGGCGGAGCGGACGGCGGCGGTGTAGCCGCCGGGGCCGGCGCCCAGGACGACCACGTCGTAGTGCGTGCTCATGTGCCTCGATCCTTCAGGAAGCGACGGACGGCCTCGCGGCCCGTGCCTCCCAGTACACCAGGCCGGGGCGCGGGAGAAGGCTCCGGCACCGGCAGGTCGGGCAGCGCGCCCCGGTGCAGCCAGGCGTCGAGCAGCGGGCCGAGCGGGCGGTCGGTGTAGCGGGCGGCGTGTGCGGCGAAGTCGGCGGTGGTGACGACGGCGTGCCGGTAGGCGGTGGCCCAGTCGCGCAGCAGCCGGAAGAACTCGGTGTCGCCGAGGGCGCAGCGCAGCGCGTGCACGGTCAGGCCGCCGCGCTCGTAGACCCGGTCGTCGAACATGTGTCGCTTGCCGGGGTCGCCGATCGCCAGGTCCTGCGGCAGGCCGCGCAGCTGGAGGTGGGCGTCGGCGGCCCTGCGCTGGGCGGTGGGGCCGCCGGTGCGCTCGGACCACAGCCACTCGGCGTACTTGGCCAGGCCCTCGTTGAGCCAGATGTGCCGCCAGTCGGCGACGGTGACGCTGTTGCCGAACCACTGGTGGGCCAGCTCGTGCGCGACCAGGCGTTCCCAGCCGCGCCGCCCGTCGACGTGGTTGCGGCCGAAGGTGGCCATGCCCTGCGCCTCGACCGGCACGTCCAGGTCCTCGTCGACCACGGCGACGGTGTACCCGTCGAACGGGTACGGGCCGAACAGCTCCTCGAACAGGCGCATCATCTGCGGCTGCCGGGCGAAGTCGTGCTCGAACCGGGCGGTCAGCGGCTGCGGCACCCAGCCGCTCTGCGGGACGGTGCCGGGGGCCCGCTCGGTCAGCGGGACCTGGCGCAGCGGGGCGATCGCCAGTCCGACCAGGTAGGGCGCGGTGGGCGCGGGCTGCTCGTACACCCAGGTGGTGGCGGAGGAGCGGGTGGTGCGGCTGAGCAGCCGGCCGCCGGTGACCACGGCGTAGGGGGTCGCGGTGGTGACGGTCAGCTGGTAGGCGGCCTTGTCGGCGGGGCGGTCGTTGCAGGGGAACCAGGACGGGGCGCCGGTGGGCTGGGAGGCGACCAGCGCGCCGTCGGTGATCTCCTCGAAGCCGAGGCCGCCCCAGGGGCTGCGGACCGGGCGCGGGTTGCCGGACCAGTGCACCTCGCAGGTGAACACCGCCCCGGCGGCGGGGGCCTTGGCGGGCTTGATCCGCAGCTTGCCGTCCCGGTGGGCGTAGTGCGCGGGCCGGCCGTCGACCAGCACCTTGCCGATCCGGAAGTCGGCGAGGTCGAGGGTGAACTCGCGCAGCGGCTCGGGCCCGGCGATGGCGGCGATCCGGGCGGAGGCGGCCAGCCGGTTGGGGCCCGGCCGGTAGTCGAGGGCGATCTCGTAGCGGTGGGCGCGGTAGCGCGGGTCCCCGTGCCGGGGGAAGTACGGGTCGGCGGCGGGGGCCTGCTTGGGGCTCACCGGTGGGGTTCCTCCTGGCGCGGGGGCGGACACGTCATTGCTGCCAGGCTTCGATGGGGTTGCCGAGCCAGCGGGTGTCGGCGGGCACCGTCTCGGCGCGCATCACCAGGGAGGCCGGGCCGAGGGTGGAGCGCTCGCCGACGGTGCTGCCGGGCAGCACGATCCCGCCCGGGCCGAGGGTGGCGCCCGCGCGGAGCTCCACAGTATCCAGTCGCATGATCCGGTCGTGGAAGAGGTGGGTCTGCAGCACGCTGCCGCGGTTGACGCTGACGCCGTCGCCGAGGGTGACCAGGTCGGCCTCGGGCAGCCAGTAGCTCTCGCACCACACGCCGCGGCCGATCTTCGCGCCGAGCGCGCGCAGCCACAGGTTCATCAGCGGGGTGCCGGCGGTGCGGCCGACCAGCCAGGGCACGGCGAGGACTTCGGTGAAGGTGTCGGCGAGCTCGTTGCGCCACACGAAGCCGGACCACAGCGGGTGCTCGACGGCCCGGAACCGGCCGACCAGCAGCCACTTGGCGGCGGCCGAGACCAGGCAGGCCGCCAGGCCCGCGCCGAGCAGCACGAAGCCGGACAGCAGCGGCTGCCCGAGCGCGCACAGCGCGGCGGCGGTGAGCACGGCCAGCGCGGCGGAGGCGAACACCGGGACGATCCGGGCCAGTTCGGTCAGGCCGCGGGCCCAGCGCAGCCGGGCGGGCGGCTCGTAGGTGAGCGCGAGGTCGGCGGTGTCGGCGGCCCGGGGCAGCTTGACCGGCGGCATGCCCAGGTAGGAGCTGCCGCGCTTGGCCTTCTTCGGCGTCGCGGACAGCACGCCGACCAGGCCCCGGTCGGGGACGGCCCGGCCGGGCGCGGTCATCCCGGAGTTGCCGAGGAAGGCCCGCTCGCCGATCTCGGCCCGCCCGATCCGCACCCAGCCGCCGCCCAGCTCGTACGGGGCGATCAGGGTGTCGTCGGCGAGGAACGCGCCGTCGCCGACCTTGGTCAGGCTGGGCAGCGCCAGCACGGTGGAGACCTCGGCGCCCTTGCCGATCCGCATGCCGAGCAGCCGCAGCCACACCGGGGTGATCAGTCCGGCGTACAGCGGGAACAGCGTCTCGCGGGCCAGGTCCATCAGCTGGCTGACCGTCCACGCCTGCCAGCCGACCCGGCCGTGCAGCGGGTGGTAGCCGGTGCGCAGGCCGAGCGAGAGCAGCCGGACGCCCGCCAGGACGAGCGCGGCGTAGGCCAGCCCGTAGGCGAGGGTGGCGGGGACGAGGGCGGTCAGGGCGCCGCGCAGGGCCTGGGCGAGGCCGTCGCCGGGGTGGACGAACCGCCCGGCGATCAGCAGCGCGGGCAGGGCGGCGAGCAGCGGCAGCAGGGTGAGGGCGAAGCCGGTGGCGCCGTAGGCGGCGGCCCAGCGGGCGGTGCGCGGCGGGCGCTGCTTGGGCCAGCCGCGTTCGGCCTTGCCGGTCTTGACGGCGGGGGCGCCGGCCCAGCGCTGGCCGGTGGGGACGGAGCCGGTGACGCCGGAGCCGGGGGCGATCTCGGCGCGCTTGCCGATCTTGGCGCCGGGCAGCAGGGTCGAGCGGGTGCCGACCACGGCGCCGGCGCCGATCCGCAGCGCGCCGATCTCCAGCCGGTCGCCGTCCAGCCAGTAGCCGGACAGGTCGACCTCGTTCTCGACGGCGCAGCCCTTGCCCAGGCGCAGCAGGCCGGTGACGGGCGGCAGGGCGTGCAGGTCGACGTCGGGGGCGACCCGGCAGCCGAGCGCCCGGGCGTAGCGGATCAGCCAGGAGCCGGAGAGTCCGGTGGCGCCGGAGGCTTCGGCGAGCCGTTCGGCGGCCCACAGCCGCAGGTGGACGGAGCCGCCGCGCGGGTAGGTGCCGGGGCCGGTGCCGCGCAGCAGCAGCCGGGCGCCGCCCGCGGCGATCGCCAGGCGGCCGGGCGCGGAGTACAGCAGGACGGCGCCGGCGGCCAGCAGCCACCAGGGGGCGGTGGGGGCCCACGGATAGTCGCCGAGCAGGTTGAGCAGGGTGCCGAGGGCGCCGAGGGCGAGGCTCCAGCGCAGGCCGGTGAGGGTGGCCAGCGGCAGCATCAGCAGCAGTTGCAGGGCCTGGGCGCGGCGGGGGGTGGGGGCGACGGTGCGGGCCGGGCCCTCGGCCTGGGCGGACTTCTCCAGCAGCCGGGCGAGCTTGCGCAGGGTGGGCTGCTGGTAGATGTCGAGGACGGAGGCGGCCGGGTAGCGGGTCCGCAGCAGGGTGGTGAGCCGGGCGGCGGCCAGCGAGCCGCCGCCGATCGCGAAGAAGTCGTCGCCCGCGCCGCGGGGCGGGGCGCCGAGGATCTGCGCCCACTGCTCGGCCAGCCACGCCTCGGTGCCGTAGAGCTGCTCGGCGGGGCCGGAGGCCTCCAGGTCGGGCAGCGGCCAGGGCAGCGCGTCCCGGTCGACCTTGCCGGAGGTGCGGGTGGGCAGGTGGTCGACGGTGGCGAGCAGCGGGACGAGGGCGGCGGGCAGTTCGGCGCGCAGCCGGGCGACGGCGGCGTCCCGGTCGAAGCCGTCCTGGGCGACCAGGTAGCCGACCAGCAGCTGGTTGCCGCCGCGGGCGGTGCGGACGGCGGCGGCCGCGCCGGAGACGGCGGGCAGCGCCTGCAGCGCCGCGTCCACCTCGCCGAGCTCGATCCGCCGTCCGCCGAGCTTGATCTGCTCGTCGGCGCGGCCGAGGAAGACCAGGCCCTCGGGTTCGGCGCGGACCAGGTCGCCGGAGCGGTAGGCGCGCTCCCAGCCGAGGGATTCCAGCGGGGCGTACTTCTCGGCGTCCTTGGCGGGGTCGAGGTAGCGGGCCAGGCCGACGCCGCCGATCACCAGCTGGCCGCTGGCGCCCATCGGGACCACCTCGCCGGCCTCGTCGACGACGGCGAGCTCCCAGCCGTCCAGCGGCAGGCCGATCCGGATCGGGGCCTGCCCGGTCAGCAGGGCGCCGCAGGCGACCACGGTGGCCTCGGTGGGGCCGTAGGTGTTCCAGACCTCGCGGCCCTCGGTGACCAGGCGCTCGGCGAGTTCGGGCGGGCAGGCCTCGCCGCCGAAGATCAGCAGCCGGACCTCGTCGAGCGCCTCGGCGGGCCAGAGCGCGGCCAGCGTGGGGACGGTGGAGATCACGGTGATCTCCTGCTCGGCCAGCCACGGGCCGAGGTCGGCGCCGGAGCGGACCTGGGAGCGCGGGACGGGCACCAGGCAGGCGCCGTGCCGCCAGGCCAGCCACATCTCCTCGCAGGAGGCGTCGAAGGCCACCGACAGCCCGGCCATCACCCGGTCGCCGGGCCCGATCGGCTCGTCCTGGAGGAACATCGCGGCCTCGGCGTCGACGAACGCGGCGGCGCTGCGGTGGCTGACGGCGACGCCCTTGGGCTTGCCGGTGGAGCCGGAGGTGAAGATGATCCAGGCGTCCTGCTCCGGGCCGGGCGCCTGCGCCTCGCGGCCGGAGGGCTTGACCCGGTCGAGGGCGTAGTCGGCGCCGATCACCGCGTTGACGTCGGCCTCGCCGAAGACCAGCTCGGCCCGCTCGTCCGGGTCCTCGAAGTCGACCGGCACGTAGGCGGCGCCCGCGGCGAGCACCGCCAGGATCGCCACGTAGAGCTGGTTGCCGCCGGAGGGGACCCGGATGCCGACCCGGTCGCCGAGGCCGACGCCCGCCCTGGCCAGGTGGCGGCGGACCTTCTCGACCTCGGTGAGCAGTTCCGCGTAGCCGAGCGTCTCGCGCCCGTCGTCCAGCGCCGGCTCCTGCGGGTGGGCGGCTGCGGTGGCCGCGAGCACGTCGACCAGGGTGCGCGGTCCGGGCGCGGCCTGGGCGCGGAACAGCGCGGTGGCGGGGGCGGTGATCATGGCTGCAACGGTCCTCGTCCTGGGTTCCCCGGCAGTCAACCGAAGGCGTCGAAAGCGCGACAACCTGGGCAAGTTTACCGGTCAGGGCGGGTGGACGGCCGGAGGCGAGGGCGCCCGGGGCCGCCGGGCGGCCGGTGCGCGAGGGGCGGCGCGAGCCGACGGATCATCAGCTCGCGCCGCTGCGGGGCAGGTTGCGGGGGTCGGCCGGGCGCCCCGACTGACGGCGGGTCAGGTTCCCGACACGCCGGTGTATTCCGGGAGTTCACCCACTGTTCACGCACCCGCCTTCTTCGCGTGGCCGCCCGGTCGGTCAGCGGCCCCGGGTGGGTTCGCCGCGGCGGACGGCGCCGGGGGCCCGGCGGGCCGGGCGGTCGGCGCGCCCGGCCGAAGTCGGCTGCCAGGGCACCGAGATGACCATCACGCCGGGGGTGAACAGCAGGCGGCTCTTGAGCCACAGCGCGGACTGGTTGTGCAGCAGGTTCTCCCACCAGTGGCCGACCACGTACTCGGGGATGAAGACCGCCACCGCGTCGCCGGGCTGAGCGGACGTCAGCTCCCGGACGTGCGCGACGACCGGCTTGGTGATCTCCCGGAACGGCGAGTCGAGCACCCGCAGCGGCACGTCCAGGCCGCTGCCGTCCCACTGGGCGCGCAGGTCGGCGGTGGCCTCGGGCTCGACGTCCGCGGTGACGGCCTCCAGCGTGTCGGGCCGGAACGCCTGCGCGTAGCCGATCGCCCGCAGGGTGGGCCGGTGCAGCTTGGAGACCAGCACCACGGCGTGCACCTGCCGGGGGCGGGGCGCCGGCTCCTCGTCCTCCGCCGCCAGTTCGGCGGCGACGGCGTCGTAGTGACGGCGGATGCCGCGCATGGTCAGCCAGAGCAGCAGGGCGGCGACCACGGCCAGCCACGCTCCTTGGGTGAACTTGGTGATCAGCACGATGACCAGCACCAGCGCGGTGGTGACGGCGCCCAGCCCGTTGATGATCCGGGAGCGCCGGGCAGCGGAGCGGGCGGCCGGGTCGCTCTCGGTGGCGAGGGCGCGGTTCCAGTGCCGGACCATGCCGATCTGGGAGAGCGTGAAGGAGGTGAACACGCCCAGGATGTACAGGTGGATCAGGCTGGTGACGTCCGCCTCGTAGAACCACAGCAGCGCCCCGGCCACCACGGCGAGCGCGACGATGCCGTTGGAGAACGCCAGCCGGTCGCCGCGGGTGTGCAGCTGCCGGGGCAGGTAGCGGTGCTGGGCGAGGATCGAGGAGAGCAGCGGGAAGCCGTTGAAGGCGGTGTTCGCGGCCAGGATCAGCACCAGCGCGGTGACCGCCTGGACGAAGTAGAACAGCACGCTGTCGGAGCCGCCGAAGACGCTCGCGGCGAGCTGGGCGATCACGGTCTGCTGGGTGTAGGAGTGGCAGTCCCCGGCCAGGCCGGTCAACTGGCAGGCGTCCTCGACGTAGTGGACGTGCGAGGTGAGCGCGAGCAGCGTGACGCCGGCGAACATCACCACCGCGACGACGCCCATCACCGCCATGGTGGCGGCCGCGTTGCGGGACTTCGGGGCCCGGAACGCGGGCACCCCGTTGGAGATCGCCTCGACGCCGGTCAGCGCGGTGCAGCCGGAGGCGAAGGCGCGCAGGCCCAGCATCAGCAGGCCCAGGCCCTGCAGGGCGTCCTTGCCGTGCTCGGCGGCGACGCCCAGGTGCGCGGTCGGCGCCTGCGGGCCGTCGCCGAACGCGAGCCGGACCAGGCCGGTGACCACCATCAGCAGGATGCCGCCGATGAACAGGTACGTCGGCGCGGCGAACGCCCGCCCCGACTCGCGCACGCCGCGCAGGTTGACCGCGGTCAGCAGCGCCACGAAGCCGAGCGCCAGCGCCACCCGGTGGTCGGCCAGCGAGCCGAACGCGGAGATGATGTTGTCCACCCCGGAGGCGACCGAGACCGCCACCGTCATCACGTAGTCGACCAGCAGCGAGGCGGCCACCACCAGCCCCGGGTTGGCCCCGAGGTTGCGCGAGACCACCTCGTACGAGCCGCCGCCGCTCGGGTAGGCGTGCACCACCTGCCGGTAGGACAGCACCACCACGGCCATCAGGGCGACCACGCCCAGCCCGATCCACGGCGTCAGGTACAGGAACGCGGTGCCGCCGACGGTGAGCACCAGCAGGATCTCGCCGGTCGCGTACGCCACCGAGGAGAGCGGGTCGGAGGCGAAGATCGGCAGCGCCAGCCGCTTGGGCAGCAGCGTCTCGCCGAGTTCCTCGCTGCGCATGGCGCGGCCGATCACGAGGCGCTTGAGCGCCTGGGGGAGGTTGAACACAGCACGGCAGCGTATGCGCCGCCGCCGATCGGCCAATCAGCCTGTCAGACTGTCGGATTTCTTGCGTTCTCGCAGGTCAAAGGTGGTTTTGGTGATCGAATCGAAGGCTTGGGCCCGGAACGGGCCTGCCGTTAAGGATTCGTCAATATCCGCGCGGCCCGGCGGGCAGCCGGGCCTCGATCGCCGCCAGCGCGGCCCGGAGCGCCGCCACGTCGGCCTTGTCCGCGACCTGGTCGCCGTCCTTGAGCTTCACCAGCAGCGTCCCGCCGGGCTCCAGCACGATCAGCGAGGTCTCCCCGATCGCGTCACCGCCCTGGTGCCGGACCGCCACGTCCAGGTCGGCCACCCGGATGCCCTGCCGGGCGATCGTCCGCCGGTCGTACACCCCGTCCCGGGCCAGCACCGTCGGCGTCCCGTCCAGCAGCCGGTTGAACCAGTCCCAGCGCGCCGCCTGCCGCACCAGCACCCAGTCGGTGGCCAGCAGCACCAGCGCCCCGTACAGGCCGCCGGTCACCGAGTCGTCGTTCCCGATCACCGCGTTCTGCACCACGTTGGACAGCAGCAGCATGACCACCAGGTCGAAGGTGTTCAGCTGGGCCAGCCCGCGCTTGCCGATCACCCGCAGCAGCACCAGCAGCGCCAGGTAGACCAGCACCGTGCGGAGGGTCTTCTCGCCGTACGAGATGCCCGCGTCGAACATGTCCTGCCACATGGCGGCCACCGTAGGCGCCGGTGCGACCACCGCACCGGCACCCACGCCAGCGGTCACCCGGGCGGCCCACCGGGCCCCGGGCCCGCCCGGGGGCGGCTACGGGCGGCGGGTGGCCAGCAGCAGGCCGGAGGAGCAGTCCAGGCGGGTGGCGTGCAGCCGGGGGTCGGTGGTCAGGCGCTCGACCAGGGCGGCGACCGCCGGGGCGTGGCCGTCCGGCCAGGTCGGCTGCGGCAGCAGGTCGTCGACCAGGTACAGGCCGCCCGGGGCCAGCAGCTCCAGCGCCTGGTCGAGGTGGTGGAACTTGCCGGGCCAGGTGTCCGCGAAGACCAGGTCGAAGCTGCCGGGCGCCAGCGCGTCGATCAGCTCCGCCCCGTCCCCCACCACCAGCCGCAGCCGCGGGTCCGCCCCCAGGTGCTCGGCGGCGACGGCCGCGACCGCCGCGTCCTGCTCGACGCTCACCAGCGTCGCCGCCGCGTCCATCCCGCTCAGCAGCCAGCTCGCCCCCGCCCCGGCGCCGGTGCCCAGCTCCAGCACCCGGCCCCCGGGGCGGGCCGCCGCCAGCGTCCGCAGCAGCTGCCCCGTGGTCGCGTCGCAGGACATCGCGAAGCCGAGCGCCGCGCACCCCCGCTCGATCGCGGCCAGCACGGCGGGGTGGGAATCGGTGGTGAGCGTCATGGCGCGGCCTCCGGGAGTGGGTGGGGTCCGTCGGTGAGCGCGACACGCTAGCGGCGGGGCCGGGCAGCGCACCGGGAATTCCGCTCCGCGGACGGGCGGCGCGGGCGGGGCGGGTGCTTGGCGGGCGGGATGGGCGCTTGGCAGGCGGGATGGGTGCTTGGCAGGCGAGGCGTGAGCGATAAATATGACTTAAGTGACCTTTTTCCCTTCTGGGTGGATGTGGGTGTTTGAAAGCCTTGCTCTCATCTGACCTGCCGAAGGAGACCCCCGTGACCGGCACCCCCCGGCGCGCCGTCCGTCTGCTGCTCATGGCTGCCGCCTCGCTGTGCGTGCTGCTGCCGCTGCTGCGCGGCGCCACCACGGTCGGGGCGATCACCGAGTTCGGGGTCGGGCGGGACGCCGCGGTGGCCGCCCAGCTGGGGTCGGCGCTGGCGATGCTGACGGCGCTGCTGGTGTCCGGCCGGCTGGTGGACGCCTGGGGGTGGCCGCGGGTGCTGCGCCGGGCGCTGGGGGCGATGGCGGCCGGGGGCGCCGTCGCGGTCACCGCCGGGCACCCCTGGACGTACCTGGCGGGGCGGGCCGCGGAGGACGCCGGCTCGGCCGGGGTGCTGATCGCCGCGCTGGCCTCCGTCCCCGTGCTGAACCTGCCCGGCCGGATCACCCGGGTCATCGGCGGGGCGGTCGCCGGGGTCGCCGGGGTCTTCGTGCTCGGCGCGAACGTCGCCGTGCGGATCGACACGGCGGCCGGCTGGCGGCTCGGCGAGTCGGTGGTCCCGGCCGCCGCCGCGCTGCTGCTGCTCGCCGCGCTGCGCCTGCTGCCGCGCGACCGGCTGCCCCGTTCCGGCCTCCGCTCCGGCCTCCGCTCCGGCCCCCGGCAGGCCCCCGTCTGCGGCCCCGGCGTCGCGGCGGCCGCCCTGCTGGCCGTCGCGGGCCTGGAGCTGGGCCCGCTGCGCGACTGGTCGGACCCGCTGGTCGGCGGACTGCTGGGCGCCGCTGCGGTGCTGTTCGCGGCCTGCCGGGCCCGGACCGCGCTGCTGGCCCGCCGCCAGCCCGGCCCCGCCCCGCCCGGGGTTCCGGCCCGGGCCGCGGCCGGGGCGATCACCGCGGGCGCGACGCTCGGCTTCACCCAGCTCGCGCTGACCGCCGCCGTCCCCGTGCTGCTGCTCCAGCGCGGCGTGACGGTGGCCCACGTGACGCTGTCGATGTCCGGCTACGGGCTGGGCATGCTGGCGGCCGGGCTGACCGCCCGGCGCTGGCGGCTCACCCCGCTGACCAGTTCCTCGCTCGGCCTGCCGCTGGCCGCCGTCGGCCTGGCCTCGCTGCACTTCCTGCCCGCCGGGGCCGGGCGGGCCGCCCTGGTCGCGGGCGCGGTCGCGGTGCTGGTCGGCTTCGGCCTGGTGGTCGCGCAGATCCCCTACCTGGCCGGTTTCCTGGCCGCGCTCCCCCGGCAGCGGCGGGCGGCCGCCTCCGCGCTCTACCCGGTGGCGGTCCTGTTCGGCGGGGTGCTGGCGCAGACCGTGCCGGGCAGCACCGCGCTGCTGACCGGCGAGGGCGACGCCCGCGCGCTGAGCACCGTGCTCTGGGTGGCCTGCGGGGCGGTCGCCCTGGTGGCGACGGTGCTGGGCCGCCCCGTGGTGTCGCTGACCGTCGCCGCGGCCGCCGGGCTCCAGCACCTGCTGCTGGTCGCGCTGGCCGGCGGGAGCGTCGCCGACCGCCCCGGCGCCGCCACCGCCGCGCTCGCGGTCGGCGCCGCGATGGGGCTGGTCGCCTGGAGCCGCCGCCAGCAGTCGGAGCGGCTGGCCCGCGTCCGGGCCAACGAGATCGCCCTGCAACAGGCCGTGCTGCACCCGATCCCGGCCCGGCTCGGCGACCTGCGGCTGACCGGCCACTACCAGCCCGCGACGGCCGGCACCGGCGTCGGCGGCGACTTCTTCGAGGCGGTGCGCACCCCGCACGGCACCCGGCTGCTGATCGGCGACGTCCGCGGCAAGGGCCTGCAGGCCGTCCAGACCGTCACCGACCTGCTCGGCTGCTTCCGCTCCCAGGCGCACGAGACCGCCGACCTCGGCGAACTCGCGGCCCGGCTGGACCGCCAGCTGGCCCGGCTCGCGGCGGCCCGCGGCGACGAGGAACTGTTCGCCACCGCGCTGCTGCTCCAGCACCGGGACGGCATCGACCAGGTCGAGGTGGTCAACTGCGGGCACCTCGCCCCGCTCCGGGTCGACCCGGACGGCGTCCGCGCCACCCCCGTCCCCGCCCTGCTGCCGCTCGGCCTCGGCGCGCTCGGCCTCGGCCCCGCCCCCACCCCCACCCCGCTGGCCCTGCCTGGCGGCTCGGCCCTGCTGCTGCACACGGACGGGCTCAGCGAGGCCCGCAACTCCTCCGGCGAGTTCTACCCCCTGGGCGAACGCCTCTCCGTCCTGCGCGCCGCCGACCCCGGCCGCCTGATCGCCGGCCTCGCCTCCGACGTCCGCGACTGGACGCACCAGCTCTCGGACGACATCGCCCTGATCGCCCTGACCCGGGCCTAGCCGACGGGGCCGGTCCGGACGGGGCGGCGTGTCCGGTGGCGGATTCGGGGCGGCGTGTCCGGCGGCGTGTCCGGTGGCGGATTCGGGGTGGCGCCGGGAGGGTGGCTGGCGGGGGGGCGCAGCGGATTTCCTGAACCGGAAAGAGCGAGAGATGCCCGAAGTCACCACCCCGTACGCGACCGGCACCCCGTGCTGGGTCGATCTGATGGCGAAGGACCAGCAGGCGGCGCTGGACTTCTACCGCGACCTGCTCGGCTGGCAGGGCAAGGTCGGCCCGGCCGAGTTCGGCGGGTACGCGGTCTGCGAGCTGGACGGCAAGGCCGTCGCCGGGATCGGCCCGGCGATGGCGCCCGAGGGGATGCCGGAGCCGCCGACCGTCTGGACCAGCTACCTGGCCAGCACCGACGCCCAGGCCACCCAGGACGCGATCGTCCAGGCGGGCGGCACGCTGCTCGTCCCGACCATGGACGTCGGCGACCTGGGCCGGATGCTGGTCGCGGCGGACCCGCAGGGCGCGGTGTTCGGCGTGTGGCAGCCCGGCGAGTTCTTCGGCGCGAAGGTCGTCAACGAGCCCGGCGCGCTGACCTGGAACGAGCTGCACACCAGTGACGTGCCGGCCGCCACCGCGTTCTACGGCGAGGCGTTCGGCATCGAGATCGAGCCGCTGGACGGCGCGGACTCGTACTGGGAGCTGCGGGTCGGCGGCCGGGCCGTCGGCGGGGTCACCCTGCTGGCCAACGACCCGCCCGGCACCCCGGCGCACTGGCTGACGTACTTCTCCGTGGACGACGTGGACTCCACCGTGGACGCGCTGGTCAAGCGGGGCGGCACGGTGCTCGCGCCGCCGTTCGACATGATGGCGGGCCGGATGACGGTGGTCGCCGACCCGCAGGGCGCGCCGTTCGCCATGATCAGGCCGCAGCCGATGGCGTAACGCCACGGGTGCCCGCGCACCGCCCGTCCCGGTTCCGTCCGGGGCGGGCGGTGCGGTGCCGTCGGGGGAGGGAGGGGTGCGGGGAAGGGAGGGAAGGAGAGAGGAGAGGAGGAGGTGGGGCCGCGGGCCGCCGGGGTGGGGCGGGCCTGGCGGGGTGAGGGGGTCAGGGGAGGACGGGGCCGCAGGTGACCAGGAGGGGGAGGATCGGGGCGGCGGCCGAGGCGAGGGTGGCGGCGGCGCGGAGGGCGGGGTGGGGGGCGGGGGCGGGGGTGAGGAGGCGGCGGACGCGGAGGAGGGCGGCGGGGCCTCCGGCGGCGAAGGCGGTGCGGGGGACCTGGCCGTCGGCGACCCGGTACATGGCGGCGGCGAGGACGGCGCGCGGGTGGCGGCGGACGGCGCGGTCGTCGGCGGCCATCTCCAGCAGCAGCGGGGTCTCGCGGGCGGCGAGGCGGGCCAGGGGCAGGAACGGGAAGGCGGCGGCGAGGGCGTCCGCGGCGGTGCGAGCCAGGTGGTGGCGGCCGGTGACGTGGGCGCGTTCGTGGGCCAGGACGGCGGCCAGCTGCCGGTCGGTGAGGAGTTCGAGGGCGCCGCGGGTGAGCACGATCCGGGAGCGCCGGCCGGGCAGGCAGTACGCGGCGGGGGTGTCGTGGTCCAGGACGTGCGCGCCGAGGCCGCGGTCGCGGGCGGCGACCAGGTCGAGGACGGCGCGGTGCCGGCGGCGGTGCCGGGCGGTGCGGGCCAGGGCGGCGGCGAACCGTCCGAGCGGCCAGAGCGCGACGGCCGCGGGCAGCAGCAGGCGCCAACTGCCGCCGGCCGCCAGGCCGCCGGGGTGGTCGACGCCGCAGACGTGCATCAGCCCGGCCAGTCCGAGGTGCAGGTGGACGCCCGGCACGGCGAGGTGGTGGACGGCCAGCACCAGGGCGGTGACGAAGGAGAGGGCGAGCGCCTGCCAGAGCGCGACGGCCAGCCGGGGCGCGCGGTGCGTCCAGCCGGCCCGGGCCAGCGGCAGCGGGGCGAGCACGCCGACCAGCAGGGCGTAGCCGAGCAGGGCGAGGGCGGCCGTCACCGGGGGTCCTCCCCGGGTGCTTCGCGGTCGACGGAGTCGATGGCGGTGCGCAGGGCGGCGAGTTCCTCGGGGGTGAGCTGCTCGACCAGGTGGGCCAGGGCGCCGGTGGGGTTGGGGCTCTCGCCGAGCACGTCGCGCATCAGGGCGGCGCTGTACGCCTCGCGGCTGCAGGCGGGGCGGTAGCTCCAGGCCCGGCCGGACTTCTCGCGGCGCAGCAGGCCCTTGCGGTGCAGGATGTCGGCGACCGTCATCACGGTGGTGTAGGCGAGCGGCCGGGTGCGGTTGAGGTCGTCGACGATCTCCCGGACGGTGGCCGGGCGGTCCCAGGTCCACAGGCGGTCCATGATCTCCGCCTCCAGGTCGCCGAGTCTGCGCACCGCCCGTTCCGCCTTCCTTGTCGTCCCGGCGCTCATCGTAGTGGGCGGGGGGTGGGTTGCCCGACTTTCTACTGAACTACTAAGTTGTCTCGTAGTGATGGCCCGGACGTCGCCCGGACGGCGGGTGCCCGACCTTGGGGAGAGAGCGCAGCCGATGGGAACGCACCGACGGCCCCGACCGGCCGGACGCACCAGGACCGCCGTGCTCGGCGCGGCCGCCGGCGCCGCCGTCCTGCTGCCCGCCACCGGCGCCAACGCCGAACCGGCGCCCGGCATCGACCAGGTGAAGGCCCAGGTCGACGGCCTGTACGAGCAGGCCGAGGCCGCCACCGAGCAGTACAACAAGGTCGACGAGCGCTCCAAGCAGCTCCAGGACGAGGCCGGCAAGCTCCAGGACCGGCTGGCCGGGCAGCAGGCCCGGATCATCGCCTACCAGGAGACCCTGGGGGCGCTGGCCGCCGAGCAGTACCGCAGCGGCGGCATCGACCCGAGCGTGCGGCTGATGCTCAGCTCCTCCCCCGACGAGTACCTCCGGCAGGCCGGACTCCAGGACCTGGCGGGCAGCCAGCAGGCCGACGCCCTGCGCGACGCGCTGCGCCTGCAGCAGTCGATCGACCAGGCCCGTTCGGAGACCGCCGCCAAGCTCGCCGAGCTGGAGCAGGCCCGCGCCACCCTGGGCAGCAAGAAGGCCGAGGTGCAGGGCAAGCTCGCCGAGGCCGGCCGGATCCTGGCCGGGCTCAAGGCCGCCGACCGGGCCCGCGTCCTCGGCGACGACACCCCGGCCGCGTCCCGGAGTTCGGCCCGCGGCGGGACCTACAACGGGCCCGCCACCGGCCAGACCAAGGCCGTCCTCGACTACGCCTACGCCCAGCTCGGCAAGCCCTACCGGTGGGGCGGCGCCGGGCCCGACTCCTTCGACTGCTCCGGCCTGACGCAGATGGCCTACCGGGCCGGCGGCGTCAGCCTCCCCCGCGTCACCCAGGACCAGTGGAACGCGGGCAAGCACGTCGCCCGCGCCGACCTCCAGCCCGGCGACCTGGTCTTCTACTACAGCGACCTGCACCACGTCGGCATCTACGTCGGCAACGGCAAGCTGCTGCACGCCCCGCGCACCGGCAAGAACATCCAGATCGTCGACCTGGACGTGATGCCCTACGTCGGAGCGGTCCGCCCCTGACCCCGGGCGCGCGGGGGGCCGCCGGCGAGGGGCGACCCGGTGGTCGGGGGGCGGTGGCGGTTGTGCCAGGATCTGCGCAGGTCACCGGGGTAGCGTCGCCTCGGGCCTGATCGGAGGGAACAGCCGTGGCCGACCTCGTCGCACCCCAGCCCCTGCTGCTGCGGGACGGGCGTCCCGCCGCCGCCGGGTGGTCGCTCGATCCGGGGATGCGGCACCTGAACCACGGCTCGTTCGGGGCGGTGCCGCTGGTCGCGCAGCGCGAGCAGCAGCGGCTGCGCGAGGAGATGGACGCCTCGCCGGTGGTGTGGTTCCCCGGGCTGCCCCGGCGGGTGGCCGCCGCGCGCACCGCGATCGCCGAATTCCTGCGGGTGCCGGCCGAGTTCACCGCGCTGGTGCCGAACGCCAGCGCCGGGGCGAGCGCCGTCTACGGCAGCCTGCCGCACCGGGACGGCGGGGAGGTGCTGGTCACCGACCACGGCTACGGGGCGGTCACCATGGGCGCGGCCCGGCTGGCCCGGCGCTGGGGCGGGGCGGTGCGCACCGTGCACGTGCCGCTGGCGGCGGGGCCGGACGAGGCCGCGGCGGCGGTGACCGGGGCGGTGACGGAGCGGACGGCGCTGATCGTGCTGGACCGGATCACCTCGGCGACCGCCCGCTACCTGCCGGTCGACCTGGTCGGGGCGTTCGCCCGCGAGCGCGGCATCCCGCTGCTGGTCGACGCCGCGCACGTGCCCGGCCTGGACGAGGACCCGCTGGCCGGGGCGGACTGCGACGCCTGGGTCGGCAACCTGCACAAGTTCGGCTGCGCGCCGCGCGGCACCGCCGCGCTCGTCGCCCGCGGCGAACTCCGGCACACCCTCTACCCGTTGATCGACTCCTGGGGCGCGGAGGAGCCGTTCCCGGAGCGCTTCGACACCCAGGGCACGCTGGACGTCACCGGCTACCTGGCCGCGCCCACCGCGCTCGACTTCGTTGCCGAGCAGTGGGGTTGGGCCGAAACCCGCCGCTACATGGGCGAACTCGCGGACTACGCCGAGCAGTTGATCGGCGGTGCGATCGCCGCCGCGACCGGGGAGCCGGCCGCGGCGGACGTCGGCATGCCGGTGAACGCCCTGCGGCTGGTCAAGCTCCCGGCCGGGCTGGGCCGCACCCGGCTGGAGGCCGACGGCCTGCGCGACCGGCTGGCCGCCGAGTTCGGCGTCGAGGCGGCGTTCACCAGCTTCGGCGGGACGGGGTACTTCCGGCTGTCCACGCACGCGTACAACACGGCGGAGGACTACGAGTACTTCGCGGAGCGGTGCGTGCCGGTGCTGTGCGGGTGGGCCCGGGAGCGCTGACCGGGGAACTCGGGCTAGTCGGAGGGGAGTTGGTAGTCGAACCGGATGCGGTGGGTGCCGTCCTCGTCGATGGTGATGGCGCCGGTGCCGGTGATGCCCGCCAGGCCGGCGGTGCCGCTGCCGGGGACGACGACGAAGTACTCGCCGTCGCGGCCGGTGCCCAGGGTGGTGGCGGAGTGCGCGAAGTTGAAGGTGCCCTCGGCGCCGTGCAGGGTGCCGGCGAAGGACTCCATGGCGAGGTAGGTGCCCACGCCGGCGGCCTGGTCGTAGGCGGCGGTGAACAGGGTGTCGGCCCGGCCCTCCACCTCGCCGTGGAACTCCTTGCGCATGGTGGCGACGCCGACCCCCGCGGCGGTCCTGATCCCGCTCTCCGGGACGGGCGCGGGGGTGAACTCGTGGACGGTGAAGGTTCCTGATGCTCGCATGGCGCGATGGTAGGCAGCCGCACCGACAACCGGGCGGCGGCCGGGAGGTGACGCGGGGTCAGGGGGCGCTGTCGAGGACCCAGGCCGGGTAGCCGCCGGTGGGGGCGGCGGGCGGGGCGGTGCGCCGGCGGCGGCGGGCCAGCAGGGCGAGCAGCAGGGAGACCGGGAGGAAGGGCAGACCGGCCAGGAAGAGCGCGCCGACCGTCACCAGCGCGGCGGAGCCCCGGCTGTCGCGGCCGGACACGGTGGCGAGCGGGACGCTGTCCCACTGCCGGGAGTCGACGGAGTCGGCGCGGTGGTCGCCCAGCACGAACATCCTGCCCGCCGGGACGGTGACGTCGAAGCAGCGGAAGCCGTTCGGGGTGCCGCCCCGGAGGTAGGGCTCGTCGAGCGGGGCGCCGTTCAACTGGACCGGCTGGTCGCCGCATTGGGAGACGTGGTCGCCGCCGAGGGCGATCACCCGCTTGAAGTGCGTCCGGTTCGGGTCGCCGGAACCGGTGGCGTACGAGAACACCACGGCGTCGCCGCGCCGGACGTCCTGCGGGGCGACCGCGAAGGTGGTGATCCGCTGGCCGGGGCGGTAGGTCGGGGACATGTCGCCGGCACCCAGGGTGTACACGTGCGGCCTGAGGTACAGCGCGAGGCCGACCCCGGCGGCCGGGAGCAGCAGCCCCAGGACCAGGGTCACCAGCGCGGCCTTGCCGAGCCCGCTCCACCGTCGCATGCCGTCCCGCCTCCGTCCGCCCGTCCGCGCCGCGTGGCCCCGTGGCCGCGGGGTTCGCGCGGGGTGGAGCGGAGTAGACCGGGAGTGTAGCGGACAGCTCGAACGCTTGTCTGACCCGGCCGGGGCGCGCCGCTGCCGCTGCCGCTGCCGCTGCTGCCGTTACCAGTCGAGGTCGTCCGGGTCGAGGTCGTCCGGCTGCGGGTCGGGCGGCTTGGGGTCGGCCACCCAGCCGGCGGCCAGGACCAGGCGGGAGGTGCGGTGGACGGCGAGGAAGGCGAACGGGCGGTCGAAGGCGGCGGTGATCCGGCGGACCGCGTACGGGGGCCGGGTCGCGGCGGCACCGGCGGCGGCGCCGAACGCGGTGACGGCGGCGGCCCGGAAGCCGCGCGGGCCGAAGACGGCGGTGGCGGACTGCCGGGCGGTGGTGACGGCGAGCGGGTCGGGGCTGATGCCGGGGAAGTGGCCGGTGCCGGTGTCGGTGGCGGTGCGCAGGCCGAACAGGTCGGGGCGGTGGAGCAGGTCGTGGTCGTCCGCCAGGTCGAACTCGACCGTCCGGGCCAGGAGCAGGGGCTCGCGGGTGTAGCTGCGCACCCAGCCGGCCTCCAGGCCGGGGCCGGGCGCGCCGTCGGGGAGGGCGGTGCCGGGGCGCAGCCGGGCGAGGTGTTCGGCGGTGCGGACGGCGGCGGCGAGCACCGCGCCGGGGGCGGCGTCCTCGGGGCCCAGGCAGAGGTGGACGTCGACGCCCTGCAGGCCGAGCACCTTGAGCACGGTGAGCGGACCGGCCGCGGTGTCGGCGACGCCGACCCGGTCGAGCAGGCTGGTGACGCGGTACAGGCCGGCGACGGTGCGGCCCTGCCAGGCGCCGGTCCCGGGCCGCGCGTCGTAGGACTGGAAGCGGCGGATCCAGTCGGTGCGGACGGTGAGCGCGCCGGCCAGCACGAGTTCGGTGTCCGGGGTGGTCCCGACGGGCATCCGGGGGATCTGCCCGGCCGTCCGGTCGGCGGCCCAGGCGTCGAGCGCGGCGCGGTCCGCGTCCGGGTCGCCGGTGATCCGGCCGAGGCTGTGCGGGGGCAGGGCGGCGGTCCAGGCCGGTTCGAGCGGGAGCCGGTCCCTGGTCCAGACGCCGAGGGCCGAGCTGACGCCGAGCGTGCGGTCGAGGGCGGCGAGCAGTTCGCGTCCGGCGCCGGCGGCCTCTCCGGTCGGGACGCCGAGGGCGTCGGCGAGTTCGCGGGCGGCGGGGCGGCCGATCCGGCGGCGAGCAGGGCGAGCGGGGCCCAGGCGCCGGGGCCGCTGAAGACGGCGTTCCGCCCGGCGGCCGGGGCCTGCCGCGCCCAGCGGGCGGTCAGGTCGTTGACGGCTCGGACGGTGCGGTACATCGGCACGGCGCGGTTCTCCCCCGGGGTCGGTCCTGGGCCGGAGCGTAGGGGGTCGGCGCGGGCGGGGGCGAGTGGTTAACGAGGGGGCGAGTGCTTGGGAGGGGCGAGTGCTTGGGGAGGGGGCGGGTGGTTGACGGGGGGTCAGGCGGTTCCGGGGGCGTCGGCGGGGGTGGCTCGGGGGGCGTCGGCGGTCTCGGTGTCGAGCCAGGCGAGGTAGTCGGGGGCTCCGGTGGTCACCGGGACGGCGATCGCCTCGGGGGTGTCGTAGCTGTGCAGTTCGCCGATCCGGGCGACGAGGCGGTCGGCGAGGGCGGCCCGGGTCTTGAGGTCGACGCGCCACTCGGGGGCGTCCTGGACCTCGCCGCCCCACCAGTACACCGAGCGGATGGGGTGGACCTGCGCACAGGCGGCGAGGCGTTCGCGGACCAGGGCGGTGGCGAGGGCGCGGGCGGCGGCCTCGTCCTCGTGGGTGGTCGTCACCACCACGTGCTGGTGCGGGTAAGGGTGTTCGGTCGGACGGTCGTGCGGGTGCTGCGGCTCGGTCATGGGCCGAGCGTACGGGGGTCGGGAGCGGCGGGAGGGGAGGTTGGGGAGGTGGGGAGGTGGGGAGGTGGGCGGGGTTCCGGCGGGATCCGGGGGGCGCCATGACGGCCCGGGCACCCCGCGCTCGGGCCGTCATGGCGCTCGGCAGGCGCGGCCCCGGTCTCCCGGTTTTCCCCTCCCGGGGAGTGGGGCCGTGCCGCCGCTTCGGGTGGCTGACGCCGCTGACCGCCCGCGTGGGGGTGGGGTCGGTCAGCGACGGGACCGGGGGACGGTCAGCGGCGCTGCCAGAGGGCCGGGACGTTCGGCGGCTCCCAGCCGGCGTACGCGATGTGGCCCTGGATGCAGACGTAGCTGACGCCGTTGTAGGTGACGACGTCGCCGGCCTTGTAGCTGGCGCCGACCGTCCAGGTGGTGGAGCCGCCGCCCGTGTTGCTCGGGCTGGGGCTCGGCGAGCCCGGGTTGGAGCTGCTCGGGCTGGGGCTGGGCGAGCCGGTGCCGTTGACGTTGAGCACGAAGTCGAAGCTGGCTTCGCTGCCGTTGCCGACCTGGCGGACCGTCATCAGCAGGGCCGGGTCGTAGATGGTGTCGGTGGCGTTGCGCGGCTCGTTCGGGAAGTACAGCTGGGTGGTGAGGATCGGCTGGTTGGGCGCCTGCACCTTGACGTGGATGTGCCGGGTGCGGCCCGGGTAGAGGCCCGGGATGATCGTGGTCAGCGAGTACGCGCCGTTGGCGGCGCTGAACTGGTGGCCGCGGAAGGTGTAGCCGGAGTTGTCGTAGTTGCCGTTGGTGTCGGCCTGCCAGAAGTCCAGCAGGGCACCGGAGATCGGTACGCAGTTCCGGCCGAAGACGTAGCCGCTGACGGTCAGCGGGGTGCCCTGGGTGCCCGGGGTGACCAGGTTGGTGCGCAGCGGGGAGCCCGGCTTGAAGTACGGGCCCTCGATCTGCTCGCCGGTGACGTGCCCGTCGCTGCACTCGGGGGTGAGCGGGGCCGGGACGTCGGCGGCGACCGCGTCGCGGGCCAGCGCGACTCCGCCGCCGATCAGGACCGGCGCGGCGCCGGCCAGGGCGGCGGCCTTGAGCAGGCCCTTGCGGCTGATCTTGCGATCGGCCAGGTCGCCCAGGCCGTCCAGCGGGTTGTGGGGGGTGGACATGGCTCTCCGTTCGACTGCTTCGTGGGTCGCCGCACGCCCGGATTCCGTTGGATGGGACATGACACCTGGAGAGGTCGGGTCTCCCGACACGGCGGCGCGGTGGGGTGCCTCAGACGCTAGGCCCTGCCCGCCCGGGCCGTCGATGGACGGGGGCGGCGGGACGTGGTGCATTCCTCAGGCTCCGCCACGCGGTGTTCGACGGGGCGTCAGCAGGGCTTCGCGCGCGGCTCGCCGGGCGTACGCGCGGGGCGTATCCGCGGGGCGGGGTGGGGTCCGGCGGCGGGGTCCGGCGATGGGGTCCGGCGGCGAGGTCCGGCGGCGGGGTCAGCTCGCCTTCTCGCGGAACTCGCCCGGGGTGCGGCCCACTTCGCGGCGGAAGAAGCGGCAGAAGTAGGCCGGGTCGGAGAAGCCGGCCGCCGCCGAAACCTGACGGATCGTCATGTCCGTGGTGGTGAGCAGGCGTTTGGCCTCCAGGGTCTGCTGCTCGCGGACCAGCCGGGCCGGGGTGCGGCCGGTGGCCTCCTTCACCACCTCGTGCAAGTAGCCTGCGGAGACGCCGAGTTCGCGGGCCAGCGCGAGGACCGAGCGGTCGGTGCGGTCGGCGTCGGTGATCATCCGGACGAACCGGTCGGCCAGCGGGTGACCCGCCGTCCGGGGGGCGGCCGGGGCGTCGCAACCACGCGCCACCCGCAGCGCGCGCACCAGCAGGACGTGCAGCAGCGCCTGCAGCACGCCCAGCGCGCCGTCCAGGCCGCCCTCGTGCTCGGCCACCAACTCCCGCAGCATTCCGGCGATTTCGCGGTGCTCGCGGCGGTCCGGCCGGAGTGCCGGGCCGGTGGCCAGCGAGCGCAGCAGGGCCAGGTCCTCCGGGTGCCGGTGCAGGAAGTCCTCGTTGAACAGCAGCACCCAGCCGTCCAGCCGGCCCGCCCCGCGCCAGCGGTGCACCTGGCCGGGCAGCACCGCGTACAGCGTGGGTGGCTGGATCCGGTGCTCGACCAGGTCGATGACGTGGGTGCCGCTGCCCGCCGTGACGTAGACCAGCTCGTAGAACGAGTGACGGTGCGGGAAGTCCGCCCGGGAGAGCGGCCCGATGGCGTCGAAGCTGCCCGCCGCGAACGGCAGCAGCCCCGGGTCGGGCACGTCCAGATCGTGCAGTTCCAGGCCGGTGGCCGGTCGGAGCCTCATCGCGCCAGTGTGCGCAAACGGGCCCGGCTCCGTCCAGTGGTCCAGACCAAGTGGCACGTACCGGCAAGCGGCGGGGCGAGGGCGGGTGGTGGTGGCTGGTGAGTGGCGGTGGGTGGCGGTGAATGAGGGGCGGGAAGGTGAGTGGAGGGCGGGGAGGTGGATGAGGGGCGGGAAGGTGGGTGGAGGGCGGGGGTGGTGGTGGATGGGGGGCATGGGTGGTGGTAGCCGGTGGGGGACGGTAGGGGAAAGTCGACCATCGGGTCTCCACCTGGGCGTCATGACCGGGTTCGGCTGTCGTACTGGAATGGGGGTGTGATCGACCAATGCCTCCGGTCCGGCTACCGGGTTCCGGAACGACGTCTGTGGTGGTGTGCGGGCTGGGTGGGCTGCGCCGGGTGGGCGGGGCTGTTCCCGCTGGTTTCGGGGCTCGGGCCGCACCGGGGGTGGGGGGCCGTCGCCGCGGTCGGGTACCTGCTGGCCGCGGGTGTGGCGCTGCTGCCGCGCGGGGTCGCTCGTGCGGGTGCGGTCGGGCTGTCCGCGTTGACGGCGTTCGGCGGGGCCGTGCTGGTGCCGGGGGTGCTGCTGGTCGGGCGGGGCAGCGGGCAGAGCGAGGTGGCGGTGCTGGCCCGGGCCGGGGACCTGCTGCTGGCGCACGGTTCGCCGTACCTGGCCGCGCCGGCGGGCCCCGCCGAGGTGACGCCCTACCTGCCCGGGATGGCCCTGTTCGGGCTGCCGCACGCGCTGTTCCGGGGCGGTGGCGGGCCGGCGGCCGATCCGCGGGTCTGGTGCGCGGTCGCGTTCCTGGCCGCCGGGTGGGCCGCGTGGCGGGCGCTGCCCGTGCGGGTCGGGGTGCGGTCGGTGGTGCGGTCGGCGGTGCGGGAGCGGGTGTTGGTCGGGGCGGGGTGGGAGGCCGGGCCGCTGCCGGGGGCGGGGTGGGGGCTGACGTCCCGTCGGGGGCGGCGGACGCGGGGACCGGGGTGGTGGCGCTGGTGGCGTCGCCGCCGGTGGCGCTGGCGTTGGCGGCCAGCGGGGTCGACCTGCCGCTGACCGGGCTGCTCTGCCTGGCCCTGGCGTTCGGCGCGGCCGGGCGGCCGACCGGGGCGGGGCTGGCGCTGGCCGCCGCGGGCGCACTCAAGTGGACGGCCTGGCCCGCCGTCGCCGTGGTGGTGGCGCTGCTCGCGGCAACCACCGGGCGGCGGACGGCGCTGCGCTGCGCCGGGCTCGCGGCGGCCGGGACGGCGCTGCTGGTGCTGCCGTGGCTGCTGTGCGCGCCGGGGCCGATGCTGCGCCAGGTCTTCGCGTTCCCGCTCGGCCGGGGCCCGTGGCCCACCCCGGCGGCCAGCCCGCTGCCGGGCCGGCTGCTCGCGGACCTCGGCCCGGCCGGGTGGGGTGCGGCCGTCGGGCTGCTGCTGCTCGGCGGGGCGGCGGTGGGGCTCTCCCTGCTGCTCCGCCCGCCCCGCTGCGCGGTCGCGGCCGCCGACCGGCTGGCCGCCGGGCTGGCGCTGGCCTTCCTGCTCGCCCCCGCCGGACGCTTCGGCTACCTGGCGCTGCCGCTGTTCCTGTCGGCCTTCGTCCGCCTCGCGGCCCGGCGGCACCCACCCACCTGAACCCCGTCCCGCAGTCCGGCCCTCCGGCCGGGCCCTGCTCTGCGGTCCGGCCGCTCCCCCGTCGGGCGCGCGGCTGTGCTGGCGCTGTTCCTGTCCGCCTTCATCCGCCTCGCGGCCCGACGGCACCCACCCACCTGAACCCCGTCCCACAGTCTGGCCCTCCGACCGGGCCCCCTCGCCGGGCGCGCGGCTGTGCTGCCGCCTGCCCGCAACACCCCGGCCCTGAAGGGAATTTACTGCTTTGTCGACTCTTGGAGAGGACGCCTCCGTGGGCACCACCCTGATCGTCACCAACGACTTCCCGCCCCGGCAGGGCGGCATCGAGACCTTCGTGCACGCGATGGCCGTCCGGCTGGCCGGGCAGGGGGTGGTGGTGCTGACCTCGGCCGAGCCGGGGGCGGCGGCGTTCGACGCGGGGCTGCCGTTCCCGGTGGTGCGGGAGCCGGTGCGGATGCTGCTGCCGACGGCGCGGACGGCCCGGCGGGCGGTGGAGCTGGCGGCCGAGCACGGGTGCGACCGGGTCTGGTTCGGGGCGGCGGCGCCGCTCGCGGCGATGGCCCCGGCGCTGGCCCCGGTACTGCGGCAGGCCGGGGCCGGGCGGCTGGTGGCGACCACGCACGGGCACGAAGTGTGGTGGGCCCGGGCCCCGTTGGCGCGCCGGGTGCTGCGCCGGGTCGGCGCGTCCTGCGACACCGTCACGTACCTCGGCGAGTACACCCGGCGCCGGATCGCGCCCGCGCTGGGGCCGGGGGCGGCGCTGGAGCGGCTGGTGCCGGGGGTGGACCCGGCGGTGTTCCGGCCCTCGGCGGCGGACCGGCGGGCGGTGCGCGAACGGTACGGGCTGGGGCGGCGGCCGGTGGTGCTGTGCGTGGCCCGGCTGGTGCCGCGCAAGGGGCAGGACGTGCTGATCCGGGCGCTGCCGCTGATCCGCCGTCACATACCGGACGCCGTGCTGCTGCTGGTGGGCGACGGGCCGGACGGGGCGCGGCTGCGGCGGCTGGCCCGGCGCTGCCCGCCGGGCGCGGTGGTGTTCGCGGGCGGGCACGGGCACCCGGACACCGCCCGGTTCTACGCGGCGGCGGACGTCTTCGCCATGCCGTGCCGGACCCGGCGGGCGGGGCTGGAGGCGGAGGGCCTGGGCATCGTCTTCCTGGAGGCGTCGGCGAGCGGGCTGCCGGTGGTCGCCGGGCGTTCGGGCGGCGCGCCGGACGCGGTGCTGCCGGGCCGGACCGGGACGGTGGTCGACGGGCGGCAGGTCGGGGAGGTCGCCGAGGCGGTGCTGGAGTTCCTCCAGGACCCTTCCCGGGCGCGGGAGTTCGGGCGGGCCGGGCGGGAGTGGGTGACCCGGGAGTGGTCCTGGGACGCCTCGGCCCGGCGGCTGGCGGGGATGCTGGCGGGGCGGGACGGCTAGGTTCTCGGGTTTCGGCCGGTCAACTGCCGTCCGCAGCAGCATGGTTGAGGTGGGCGAGGACCGCCAGCACCCGGCGGTTGCCCTCGGCCGGGTCCAGGTCGAGCTTCATGAAGATGTTCCCGGCGTGCTTGACCACGGACGCCTCGGTGACGGTCAGCCGCTGGGCGATGGCCTGGTTGTTCCAGCCCTCGGCCATCAGGCCCAGCACCTCCCGTTCGCGCGGGGTGAGGCGGCGCAGCGGGTCGTCGGCGGTGTGCCGGGCGAGCAGGATGCGCACCACCTCGGGGTCGATGACGGTCTGCCCGGCGGCGACCCGTTGCAGTGCGTCGAGGAAGTCGCCGACTTCCAGTACCCGGTCCTTGAGCAGGTAGCCGAGCCCGCCGCGGTCGGCGGAGCCCGCGCCGAGCAGTTGGGTGGCGTACGCGGTGGCCACGTACTGGGAGAGCACCAGGACCGGCAGGCCGGGGTGGCGTCCGCGCAACTCCAGTGCGGCGCGCAGTCCTTCGTCGCGGTGGCCGGGCGGCATCCGGACGTCGGTGACGACCGCGTCGGGGCGTTCGGCGTCGACGGCGCGGACCAGGGCGGTGGCGTCGCCGACGGCGGCCGGCACCCGGTGGCCGACCCGTTCGAGGAGTTCGACCAGGCCGGCCCGGAGCAGGACGGCGTCCTCGGCGATCACGATCCTCAGCACGGAACCTCCAGTTCGAGGCGGGTGGGCCCTCCGGGCGGGCTGGTCACGGTGAGCCGCCCGTCCAGGACGGCGATCCGGTCGGCGAGCCCCTGCAGGCCGGCTCCGGCACCGGGGTCGGCGCCGCCGCGGCCGTTGTCGGTGACGGACAGCCGCAGCGCGCCCGCGTCGTGGGTGCCGCGGACGGTGATCCCGTCCGCGCCGCTGTGCTTGGCGGCGTTGGTGAGCGCCTCGGTGACGGTGAAGTACGCGGCGCTCTCCACCGGGCCGGGCAGCCGCCGCGGCAGGTGCAGGTCGACCAGCACCGGGACGGGGTGCCGGGCCGCCAACTCGGCGACGGCGGCCGGGATTCCGTGGTCGGTGAGGACCTGCGGGTGGATGCCGCGGACCAGGGTGCGCAGCTGCTCCAGGGCGAGCTTCGCCTCGCCGCGGGCCCGGGCGACCAGGGCGGTTGCGGGGGTGTCGTGGCCGCGCAGTTCGAGCTCGACCAGGCCCAACGTCATGCCCAGGGCGACGAGTTGCTGCTGCGCGCCGTCGTGCAGGTCGCGTTCGATCCGGCGGCGCTCGGCCTCGAAGGCGCCCGCCAACCGGGCCCGGGAGCGGGTGAGTTCGACCACCCGGACGCCCAGGTCGGCGTCCCGCAGGCCCAACAGCTGCTGGGCGAGACGCACTTGGGCCCCGGCGAGCAGGGCGCCGCTGTAGGCCAGGACGACCAGGCCGAGCAGACCGGCGGCGCTCGCCGCGAAGCCGTCCAGCGGGCCGGAGACCGGCCGTCCGGGCCACAGCATCACCGTGTCCGGACTGACCGCCAGGATGAACACCGGGGCGGCCAGCAGCAGCAGGCAGAACGCCAGCGCGGCGGCGAACAGCAGCCCGGCGGCGGCGAACACGGTGGACTGGACGAGCGCGTAGGCGAGTTCGCGCCGGCTCGCCCGCTCCCGCAGCCGCCCGCGCAGCCCGCGGGCCGCACTGCGGTGCGGGTCGGGCAGCGGCACCGGTTCGACCAGGCGCAGCCGCCACCGCTCCACCGCGCCGACCGGCACCCCGAGCAGCGCCGTCCACGCCAGCACCAGCACCCCGACGCCGAGCACCGACAGCCCGACCCCGACCAGCAGCCCGGCCGCCAGCGCGACCAGCACCAGCGCCCCCTGCACCGCGCCCGTCACCAGCAGCGCCCACACCCGCCACGGCCACCACGACACCAGGAACCGCACCGGCCGCCGCCGCACCGCCGCCCACACCGCGACACCCATCCGTCCACCCCCTCCGCGCTCCCGACCCTATAACCGGTGGCAGGGCCGGGGGTTCATCCCCTACGGTGCGACCGCGATCGGATCACGAACGACCTGGAGGTCGGATGCGGGTGGCGGACTTCACCTCCTGGAAGCGGGAGTTCCCGCTGCGGTACCTGCTGGTGCGGGACGTCGGCGACGAACAGGACTGGCAGGCCGTCGAGTTGCTGGCGCGCTGCGCCGACGCCGAGGGCCTGTACCTGCCGCGCGAGTACTCGGACCGGACGGTGCTGGTGCTGGAGGGCTGCCCGGCCGACAGCCCGCTGGCGGTCACGGCCGCCGGGCCGGGCGGGCGGCAGTTGGGCGACCTGGAGCTGGAGGTGCTGGGCCGCAACGGCGACTGGCCGCCGCACGTGTTCGAGCTGATCGGCGTCTCGGTGGTCGCCGTGCGGCCGACGGCGGGCGCTCCCGGCCTGGTCGACCTGGTCCTGGGCACCGGCCTGCGCGACGACTGGGAGTACGGCCGCCCCCGTCCGCCCGCGCAGCCGTACTTCGAGGTCCGGTCGAAGGACCGGCGGATCACCGCACCGCTCACCCACTGCGGGAGCATCGGCGGCCTGTACGACCGGTACCCGCTCCCCCGGCCCGTGCAGTTGATCGGCTGCGAGCCGTCCCGCGCGCTGCTCGACGGCCTGGCGGCATCCGGTGGGAGGAACGACGGCTGGGGACAACTGGTCAGCCTCGACCGCTTCGGCGGCGTCCTGCGCACCGAGAACTTCCCGCTGCCGATCACGGAGGCCCGCCCCTCCGTCCTCGGCGGCGCGCTGCTGGACCTCACCTTCGAGGACGGTAGCCCCGATCGCCCCACCCCGGACTGCCGGAGGGTGCGCGAGCTCTGGTTCGAGGGGCCGCCGAGCGAGCCCGGCGGGTGGGTCGGGTTCGACACCCCGGGCCGCGACGAGTGGCTGGCCCTGTGCCGCCCCACCCTCCTGTCCGCTTCCCCGCGCGGCGGGGGCGAGCACCACCTCGACGGCCGGTACGCCACCGACGTTCCCGGCCTGCACCTGGCCCTCGGCGAGGCGCTGCTCGGTCCGGGAATGTCCCTGGGCTTCGACCTGTACTGGCTGCGCGAACGCCTGGACGGGGATGCCCCCCGCACCCTGGTCTGGCACGACGCCGGGACCGCCCGGCGCTCGCTCGCCCCGCACGTGGTCGGGAGCGACCCGGCGCACAGTTACTTCGACGCGGTGCTGGAGGTCCTGGCCGAGCGCGGAGTGACGGTCGTCCTGGACTGAACCGTCAGCTGCGGCTGCGGTTCTTCAGTTCCCGGTACTCGGCGATTCCGTCCACGAACCTGCAGGCTCCGGTCTCCACGTCGACCACGACCGGGAAGGCGCCTCCCAGGCGGCCCTCCCTCGCCAGGTACGAGACCACGTACGCGCCCTCGATCGTGATCTCCGGGTGGATGACCAGGTAGCAGTTCATGGATTCCCAGCCGGGGAACCGACGCTCGCAGAACTCCTCGGCGGAGGCGAGCGCTGCTGCGGAGTCGGGGATCCTCATCATTCGGGTGCTCCTTCGGAGTCTCGGAGCCGGGGCCCGCCCTCCGACGTCAGGAGCGTATCCCGGGACGACCGATCGGCTGCGGGCCGTCCTGGACCGGGTGGGCCGACGCCGGTGATGATGCCCGCGTGACGCACCACGACCTCCCCTGCGCTCCCCCGGCCGTGATCCCCGGTTACGACGGCGGGCCGTACCGGCGCCGGCCCGAGCTGCTGGGCGAGCACCTGTTCCGGGTGGGGCACCTGCACAACTGGTGCGCGGAGTTGGAGGAGGTGGAGGAGTTCGTCGACGAGGCGGAGGACCTGGCGGCCGGGCGGTTGCGGGCGGGGCTGCTGGGCGGGGAGCAGTGGCCGGTGTTCACGGTGCCGCTGGGTGGCGGGCACCTGCTGCACGTGGTGTACCGGGCGTTCGCCGAGGACGAGGGGATCGACTACCTGCTGCACCACCCGGAGTGGGCGGCGGCCGAGCCGCTGGCCGCCGCGCCCCGTCCGGGCCCAGGGGCCGTGCGGCGCGCCGCGCTGGCACCTGGGCCCGGAGGGGGCGCGGGTCAACGACGGTGAATACTCGCCGCGGCACGCCGACGCGCTGCCGGCCGTCCGGCAGCAGCGGATCACGGCGGCGCCGGCCGCCCGCTGAGGGGGCCGCCGGGTCAGACGAGCAGGAGGGCGCCGCAGGATTCGGTGAGGACGGTCTGGGCCTCGGCGGGGAGGGCCTGGTCGGTGATGAAGCAGTCGAGGTCGGTGAGGGCGGCGAAGCTGCTGAGGCCGACGACGCCCCACTTGGTGTGGTCGGCGATGGCGACGGTGCGGTGGGCGGAGGCGATCAGGGCGCGGTTGGTCTGGGCCTCGGCGAGGTTGGGGGTGGTGAGGCCGGCGCGTTCGCTGACGCCGTGGGCGCCGATGACCAGGAGGTCGACGTGCAGGGAGCGGATGGCCTGGTCGGCGAGCGGGCCGACCAGGGCGGCGGAGCGGGTGGGGGCGCCGCCGGTGAGCAGGAGGGCGGGGCCGTTGTCGCCGCGGGTGCGGACGAGTTCGGCGACCGGGAGGGAGTTGGTGACGATGGTGAGGCCCGGGACGTCGAGCAGGCGGGCGGCGACCGCGTAGGCGGTGGTGCCGGCCGAGACGGCGACCACGGTGCCCGGCTGGACCTGGGCGGCGGCGGCCTCGGCGAGGGCGGCCTTGGTCTCGGGCGCCAGGGCCGACTTGGTCTCGAAGGCCGGTTCGTCGGCGGCGGCGGTGCGGGCGACGGCCCCGCCGTAGACCTTGCGGACCGCGCCGGTGCGGGCGAGGGCGTCCAGGTCGCGGCGGACCGTCATGTCGGAGACCCCGAGCTGGTCGACCAGTTCGGCGACCTTGACCGCCCCGTCCCGGCGGACCAGGTCGAGGATCAGGGCCCGGCGCTGGTCGGCGAGCAGTCCGCCGTCGGTGGTCACTGTGGTCCTCCACGGGATGGTGGGAGCGGAAGAGCGGGAAAGCGAGCGTGGGAGCGGGAGAGCGAGCGGGACAGCGCCTCAGCATAGTTCGGCGGGGGCCGAACGGGGCCTGTTTGGATGTGGGGTTGTGTGTTTGAATGTGTTGACTATGCCACCCGCTCGTCCGTGAACGCCTGCTGGAGCACCCGATGACCACCGATACCGCCGCCGTTTTCGCCTCCGCCTTCGGCGACTCCCCCGACGGCGTCTGGGCCGCCCCCGGCCGGATCAACCTGATCGGCGAGCACACCGACTACAACGAGGGCTTCGTGCTGCCCGCCGCGCTCCCGCACGCCACCCGGGTCGCGGCCCGCCGCCGCTCCGACGGCCTGGTGCGGCTGGTCAGCGCGCAGGGCGACGGCGGGGTGGTGGAGTTCGCCCTGGACGGGCTGGCCCCCGGGTCGGTGCCCGGCTGGGCGGCGTACCCCGCCGGGGTGTTCTGGGCGCTGGCGGAGGCCGGGCACCCGGTGGGCGGGGCCGACCTGGCCTTCGCCTCGGACGTGCCGACCGGGGCCGGCCTGTCCTCGTCCGCCGCGCTGGAGTGCGCCACCGCCCTCGCCCTGGACGAGCTGTACGGCCTCGGCCTGGACGCCCCCGGCCGGGCGCTGCTCGCCCAGCGCGCCGAGAACGCCTACGTCGGGGTGCCGTGCGGCGCGCTCGACCAGATGGCGTCCAGCTGCTGCGTCGCGGGCCACGCCTACTTCCTGGACACCCGGACGCTCACCGGCCGCCAGGTGCCGCTGGACCTGCCCGCCGTCGGCCTGTCCCTGCTGGTGATCGACACCCGGGTCAAGCACGACCTCGGCGACGGCGCGTACGCGGACCTGCGGGCGGGCTGCGAGCGGGCCGCCGACCTGCTGGGGGTGCGGGCGCTGCGCGACGTCGAGGCCGAGGAGCTGGCCTCGGCGGAGGAGAAGCTGCCGGCCGAACTGCGCCCGCTGCTGCGGCACGTGGTGACGGAGGACCGGCGCGTGCTGGACGCCGTCGCGCTGCTGGACGCGGGCGACCCGCGGGCGCTGGGGCCGGTGCTGACCGCCGGGCACGCCTCGCTGCGCGACGACTACCGGGTCTCCTGCCCCGAGACGGACCTGGCGGTGGCCACCGCCAACGCGGCGGGCGCGCTGGGCGCCCGGATGATGGGCGGCGGCTTCGGCGGCTCGGTGCTCGTCCTGGTGGAGAGCGGGCGGCTGGCGGAGGTCGAGCAGGCCGTCCGGGAGGCGTTCGCGGCGGCCGGGTACGGCGCCCCGCACGCGTTCCCGGCGGTGCCCTCGCAGGGCGCGCACCGGGTGCAGTAGTCGGAGTAGCGGAGTAACGGCGAGAGCCCGTCCGGGAGGTTTCCCGGGCGGGCTCTCCGCCTGTCCGGCGGGCGGGAAGAGGCGGGGAAAGGGAGAACCCGCCCGGGGGGGTCGGGCGGGTTCTCGGCGCAGGGGGTGGGGCGTGGCGGGGGCGGGGGGATTACAGCTCGCGGAGGGTGCGGGCGGCGGTTTCGGGGTTGATGTCGTTCATGAAGGCGCCCATGCCGGATTCGGTGCCGGCCAGGTACTTGAGCTTGTCGCCGGTGCGGCGGAGGGTGAACAGCTCCAGGTGGAGGGCGAGTTCGGTGGGGGCGGGGCGGGGGGTCTGGTGCCAGGCGGCGATGTAGGGGGCGGGGACGGGGAAGAGGCGGTCGAAGCGGCGCAGCAGGTCGAGGTAGACGCGGGGGAACTCGGCGCGGGCGTCGGCGTCGAGGGTGGTGAGGTCGGCGGTGCGGCGGTTGGGGTAGAGGTGGACCTCGTAGGGCCAGCGGGCGGCGAACGGGACGAAGGCGGTCCAGTGCTCGCCGGCCAGGACGACCCGGGAGTCGGGCTTGCCGGCGGTGGCGCGTTCGGCGGCGAGGACGTCGTCGTAGAGGTTGCGGCCGGTGGCGGCGAGGTGGGCGGCGGCGCGGTCGAGGGCGAGGGCGGTGCGCGGGGTGGTGAACGGGAAGGCGTAGATCTGGCCGTGCGGGTGGCCGAGGGTGACGCCGATGTCGGCGCCGCGGTTCTCGAAGCAGTAGACCTGGCGGACGCCGGGGCGGGCGTACAGCTCGGCGGTGCGGTCGGTCCAGGCGTCCAGGACGAGGCGGGCGCGTTCTTCGGTGAGGTCGGCGAAGGCGGCGTCGTGGTCGGAGGTGAAGCAGACCACCTCGCAGCGGCCGGTGCCGGGGGTGAGCGCGTAGGGGCCGTCGGACCAGGGGGCGACGTGGGCGGTGGAGGAGTCGGCGAGGGACGGGAAGCGGTTCTCGAAGACCGCGACCTGGTAGTCGGCGGCCGGGATCTCGCTGAGCCGGCCGTCCCGGGACGGGCAGAGCGGGCACTCGTCGGCCGGCGGATGGTAGGTGCGGCCCTGGCGGTGCGCGGCGATGGTGACCGCGTCGCCGGTGAGCGGGTCGATCCGGACCTCGGAGGCGCTCGCGGCCGGTTCCAGCGGGCGCCGGTCGACGGCGTCGCGGGGGGTGGGCGCGGCGTCGTAGTAGATCAGTTCGCGGCCGTCGGCCAGTTCGGTCACCGTCTTGTGCACGGCGGCACACTCCTCATGGTTCACGTCGCGGCTCGGGGCAGGGCGGGCTGGGTGAGCCGACACAACGAACATCTTCGAACAGAGGGCATCACAATGCAACACCCCTCCGGTCCGACGGACCGGAGGGGTGGTGGCGCGGGGAGGCCGAACGGGCCTCGGCGGGGCCGATCGGGCCTCGGCGAGGACGATCAGGCCTTGGCGAGGACGTCGCCGACCAGCTCGCGGGCCTCGGACTGGACCTGGGCGAGGTGCTGTTCGCCGTGGAAGCTCTCGGCGTAGATCTTGTAGACGTCCTCGGTGCCGGAGGGGCGGGCGGCGAACCAGGCGTTCTCGGTGGTGACCTTGAGGCCGCCGATCGCGGCGCCGTTGCCGGGGGCGTGGGTGAGGACGGCGGTGATCGGCTCGCCGGCCAGGGTGTCGGCGGTGACCTGGGAGGCGTCCAGCGCGGCCAGGGCGGCCTTCTGCGCGCGGTCGGCGGGGGCGTCGACCCGGGCGTAGACCGGGTCGCCGTGCCGGGCGACCAGCTCGCGGTGCAGCGCGGAGGGGGTGCTGCCGGTGACGGCGGTGATCTCGGAGGCGAGCAGGGCCAGCAGGATGCCGTCCTTGTCGGTGGTCCACGGCGAGCCGTCGCGGCGCAGGAAGGACGCGCCGGCGGACTCCTCGCCGCCGAACGCGACGCTGCCGTTCAGCAGCCCGTCGACGAACCACTTGAAGCCGACCGGGACTTCGAGCAGCTCGCGGCCGAGCCCGGCGACCACCCGGTCGATCAGCGAGGAGGACACCAGGGTCTTGCCGACCGCCGCCGTCGCGGGCCAGCCCTCGCGGTGCCGGTACAGGTAGTCGATGGCGACGGCCAGGTAGTGGTTGGGGTTCATCAGCCCGCCGTCGGGGGTGACGATGCCGTGCCGGTCGGCGTCCGCGTCGTTGCCGGTGGCCAGCGCGTAGGCGTCGCGCTTGTCGATCAGCGAGGCCATCGCGTACGGGGAGGAGCAGTCCATCCGGATCTTGCCGTCCCAGTCCAGCGTCATGAAGCGCCAGGTCGGGTCGGTGAGCGGGTTGACCACGGTGAGGTCGAGGCGGTGGGTCTCGGCGATCCGGCCCCAGTAGGCGACCGAGGCGCCGCCGAGCGGGTCGGCGCCGATCCGCAGGCCGGCGTCCCGGACGGCGTCCAGGTTGAGGACGGCGGGCAGGTCGTCGACGTACGCGCCGAGGAAGTCGTAGCGGCCGGTGGTGTCGGCGGCCAGCGCCCGGGCGTACGGGACGCGGCGCACGCCCTCCAGGCCGGCCGCGAGCAGGGCGTTGGCGCGGCGCTCGATCCAGCCGGTGGCGGTGGAGTCGGCCGGGCCGCCGTGCGGCGGGTTGTACTTGAAGCCGCCGTCGGCGGGCGGGTTGTGCGAGGGCGTCACCACGATGCCGTCGGCGAGCGCAGCGGGGCGGGTGCGGTTGTGGGTGAGGATCGCGTGCGAGACGGCCGGGGTCGGCGTGTAGCCGTCCGCGGTGTCCAGCAGCACGGTGACGCCGTTGGCGGCCAGCACCTCCAGCGTGGTGGCGCGGGCCGGCTCGGACAGCGCGTGGGTGTCGATGCCGAGGAACAGCGGGCCGGTGGTGCCCTGCTCGGCCCGGTAGTCGCAGATCGCCTGCGCGGTGGCGGCGATGTGGTCCTCGTTGAAGGCGGTGCGCAGCGACGAGCCCCGGTGGCCGGAGGTGCCGAACGCGACCCGCTGGCCGACGTCCTCCGGATCGGGGTGCAGCGCGTAGTAGTCCGTCACCAGGCGGGCGACGTCGATCAGGTCCTGCGGCTGGGCCGGCTGGCCGGCCCGTGCGTGCACCATCGTGGTTCTTCCCCTCGGTCGGTACGGCAAGGATGCCCGTCGACCATCATGCGGGCCACACCGCCCCGGCGGTGGGAACGCCGGGGAGCGCGCGGGCGGCGGGACGCCGGCCGGGGCCTGAACCCCCGGACGGGGCGGCCTCTCCCCCGTTCACCGACGGCGGGTCAATTCCCGCCACCGCCACGGCGTCAGCCACCACGCCGCCGCGCCGAGGGCGAGTGCCGCGGCAGCCAGCAGGGCGTGCTGTGCCAGCCCTGCCAGGGCCAGTTCCACCAGCGCACCGCACCGGCCGCGTCCCAGCCCAGGTAGCTGAGCGGAAAGAGCGTCACGACCGGGAGCACCCAGACCTGTTGGCGGCCCCACAGCCGCCCGGACAGGACCGCGAGCCCCCACCAGATCAGCAGGGCCCGCCCCACCGCGACCGCGCTCGCCGGGCCCGCGACGACCGCCTCCGCGCCACCGGCCAGGCCCACCGCGCACGCCCCGGCAGCCAGCGGCTGGACGCGTTCGGCCCGCCGCAGCCGGGGGCCGCCCGCCGCCTCCCAGCCGTGCATGCCGCTGTGCAGCGACCCCGCCGCCAACGCGGCCCACGCCACGGCCAGCACCATCCGCAGCCGCAGCGTGCTGTCGCCGCCGTGGCCGCCGGGCAGCACGACCGCGACCGAGCCGAACCAGAGCTGGATCCCCGTCAGCGCCACCGCCCCGGCCGCCGCCCACCCGAGGCGGCGGGGCCGCGCGTACAGCGCCGCGTGCGAGGCCGCGTGCGACGCCGTCACCGGTTCAGCCACAGTCGCCGCCGTGCGGCAACCGCTGGTCCACCCAGGCGAGTTGGACGTCCTCGGGCTGGGCGACCAGCCGGCCGATCGCCGCCTGGTCCACCCCGGGCGGCCCGCCGTGGACGCTCGCCGGGACGCCGCCGCCCGCGACCCGGGCGATCAGCCAGGAGATCAGCTCCCAGTGCCCGCGCTCGGCGTCCCGGCAGGACGGCGGGATCGTGGCCTCGGCGGTCAGGATGCCGATGCTCGTCGCCGCCTCCCAGGTCTCGCCCTCCCGGAGGTAGAACCCGTTCCCGGAGTCGAGCGGCTTCCCGTCCAGGCCCTCCTCCAGGAACCGGGCCGGTACCTTGAACCGTCCCGCGGGCAGGGCCGCCACCCGGTCCGCCATCGCCTGCAGCGCGGGCAGGTACTGCCGGCTCTCCGGCCACACGCAGATCACCGGCGTCCCGGTGGTGCACAGCGGGCGGGCCGGCACCGGCCGCTGCACCAGCAGCGGCCCGGCGAGCGCCCACAGCGCCACCGCTCCGGCCAACGCCAGCACTGCGCCGACCGTGCCGAACGGGCGGCGGCGCCACTCCGGCCCGTACCCGCCGATCCGCACCTGCCGACCGGCGGCCACCGCGAGCCCGGCCAGCGCCAGCGCGGTGGCGGCCCGGGCGAGCAGCGGCCAGGGCGCGACCGTCCGGCTGGGGTACCCGGCCAGCACGGCGAGGCCGACGCCCGTTTCGGTGCCCTGCGGCACGAACCCGAACAGGCCGAGGAACACCAGGCATCCCAGCGTGCACACCACCGGTACCGCGAGCCGCGACCGCGTCCCGCGCCCCGCCAGGTGCCCCAGGGCCGTGCACCCGGTGATCAGCACCGCGCCCAGCAGCACGTAGCCGGGCCACCGGAAGGCCGGCCCGCCGTCCGGCACGGTCACCGCGGCCGCGGCCACCACCCCGACCGCGTACGCCGCCAGGCCGTACGTCAGCGCCGCCGCGAACTGCGCGGCTTCGATCCGCCACCCCGGTCGGGCCGCCGCGAACCCGGCCGGCACCCCGGCGCGGCGGTGGGAGGCCGCGGCCCAGGCCGCCGCGCCCGCCATCGCCGGGCCGAGGTAGAACGCCGGGATCTGCGCCGCCGCGCTCGCCTGCGACCACACGCCGATCCAGGACCGGCTGCGCCCGAACAACACCAGCAGCACCACCGCCACCAGCACCGGGAACACCCACCGCAGCGGCGAACGCCGCAGCTCCGTCCGGTACGCCCAGTTCATCGGCGCACCGCCGGCCGCCCGTCGAGGGCCCGCATGTAGCCGCGCTCCAGCGGGGTGTCGCCGGGGTCACTCTCCCGGGCCAGGGCGGCCAACTCCTCGGCGGTGCCCAGGAAGACGACCCGTCCCTCGTTCATCACCGCGACCTGGTCGCACACCGCGGCGACGTCCTCGACCAGGTGGGTGCTGAGCACCACCGCCGTCCCGCGCAGCGAACGGACCAGGGCGCGGAACTCCAGCCGCTGCGCCGGGTCCAGGCCGACGGTCGGCTCGTCCAGCAGCACCAGCCGGGGCTCGCCGACCAGCGCGGCGGCGATCCCGGCCCGGCGCAGCATGCCGCCGGACAGCGACTTCATCCGGGTCCGGGCCCGCTCGGCGAGTCCGACCGCCTCGACGGCCCGCCGGGCGGTGTCGGCGGCCTGTCCGGCGGGCACCTCGCGCAGCCAGGCGCAGTACCGGACGAACTCCTCCACCGTGTAGCCGGGGTGGTGGCCGAAGTCCTGCGGCAGGAAGCCGATCCGCCGCCGCGCGAGCCGCGCCGACCGCTCCGAGCCGATCCGCTCGCCGCACACCTCCAGCGCCCCGCCGAGCGGCGGCGCGACGGTGGCCAGCGTCCGCAGCAGGGTGCTCTTCCCCGCGCCGTTCGGCCCGAGCAGGCCCAGCACGCCCTCCCCGACCGCCAGGTCCAGCCCGTCGATCACCGTCCGGCCCCGATACCCCTGCACCAGACCAGCCACCCGCACTACCGGCTCCACGCCACGCCTTCCGGTCCGGGCCGTGCGGCGGCGCGCCGGTGCCGTCCCAGCCCGAGCAGCAGTCGTCGAGGGGCGCGCTCCGAGCGGCGCGCCGGCGGGCGGCCAGGTGTCCGGCACGGCCGCCGTGTCGGGAGCCTTCCGTACACCTCCGGTTCGGGCAAGGGCGGTCGGCGGCGGCCCGGGCCCGTTTCCTCCCGAAATCCGGCCCGCCGGCGCCGCCGGAGGTGACGGTGCGTCACCCGGGGCGGCGCTGCTCCGGCGTTCGGCCCGGTCGGTGACTGCGGAGCGCGATGTCACAGTCACGCAACAGACGCGCCCCGGCCGGGGGCGGGGCGGCTACTTCTTGCGGCCGCCGCCGCCGCGCTTGGGCTGGGCGGTGCGGCCGCCGGCGGTGCGCTGGCCCGGCTTGGGCCTGCCGGTGCGCTGCTGGGACTGGGGCTGGCCCTTGGGCTGCGGGCGGGCGGGCTTCTTGGCGGACGGGCGGCGCTGCTCCTCGGCGGCGGCGGTGCGGCCGCGGGAGCTGTTGGCGGTGCGGCCGCGGACGATGCCGATGAACTCCTCGACCAGGTCGGTGGTGGCGTCCTCCGGCCAGGCGAGGGCGACCTGGGACTGCGGGGCGTCGACCAGGGTGCGGTAGGTGAGGTCGCGGCGGTGGTGCAGCCGGGCGAGGGACTGCGGGACGGCCAGCACGCCGACGTTGGCGGCGACCAGTTCGATCGCGTCGCCGGTGGTGGCGGGGCGTTCGAAGGCCGGGCGGCCGGGCAGTTCGGGCCAGTCGAGGGTGTCGTCCTGCGGGTGGAAGACGACCTCCTCGGCGAGGTCGGCGGCGGTGACCTCCTCGGCGGCGGCCAGCCAGTGGTCCTTGGGGAAGACCACCACGGTGGTCTCGGTGTACAGCGGGATGGCGCTGAGCACCGTCCGGTCCACCGGCAGCCGGACCAGGCCGGCGTCCGCCCCGCCGGACAGCAGCAGGGCGCGGCCGTCGGCGGGGGCGTGCTGGAGCAGTTCGACCGGGACGTCCGGGAGCCGCTCCTCCCACACCCGCAGCCACTTGGTGGGCGTCACCCCCGGCACGTACACCAGGCGGAAGGGGGCGGGGGACTGCTCGGGCTGCTCGGTCTCGGTCACGGGTTCCAGGCTAGCGGGCCGCGGGGCGGGGTCGGCCCGGCGGCGGGCGGTGGCGGGGAGGCGGCGGGAGCGGCCGTGACCTGGGCAGGGGTGCGTTCCCTATACCCTTGTCGCATGACTACGCCCAAGCCCAAGACCTCCCAGACCATGAAGCCCGCGACCGCGGCCAAGAAGCTGGGGATCTACCTGGCGGCGACCCCCGCCGAGTTCCAGGCGGGCGTCGTCTCCCGCGACGAGCTCAACGCGATGCAGGCCGAGCCCCCGCAGTGGCTGGTCGACCTGCGCCGCAACGGTCCGCACCCGCGCCAGGTGGTGGCGGCCCGGCTCGGCGTCTCGGTCACCGGCCTCGGCCGCGCCGGGATCTCCGAGGCGCTGACCACCGAGCAGATCGACGCGCTGCGCGAGGAGGACCCGGAGTGGCTGCGCCGCGAGCGCGCCACCCAGGCCGAGGTGCGCAAGGAGGCGCAGCGGGTGAAGGACGCGGAGGCGAAGGCCGCGTCGGTGAAGGCCGCCCGGGAGGCGGGCAAGGCCGCGCACAAGTCCGGCCGGAAGTAGCACGGTCCGGAGGGGCGCGCCCGGAAGCAGCACGGTCCGGAGGAGCACGGTCGGAAGCAGTGCGGTCGGAAGTAGCACGATCCGATCGTTTCTGGGCCGTTTCCGCGCGGCGACACCCGTTCGGATGATGTGCGCACGACATGAACGGCTTTGCGGCGTACGGGAGCTGACGATCCGTCAGCATGGCGGGCATGACGTCGCTACGCCGTTCCGGCACCGCCGCACTCGTCGCCTGCGCGGCCCTGCTGCTGCCGCTCGCTCCCACTGCCCAAGCCGCCGACCGGGCCGGCTCCCGTCCGACCGAGGCCGCCGTCGCCGGCCTGCTGGACGGGATCCGGCAGGACCCGGCACGGCTGGACGCCTTCCTGCGGGCCATGCCCAAGGGCGGTGACCTGCACAACCACCTGTCCGGCGCGGTCACCACCGAACTGCTGATCAAGCTGGCCGCGCAGGACGACCTGTGCATCGACTCGGTGACCTTCACCTCGGCCACCGGCCCCTGCCAGGGCACCCTGCGCCCGGCCCAGGACGCGCTGGCCGAGGGCGAGTTCCGCACCCAGGTGATCCGGGCCTGGTCGATGCAGGACTTCACCCCCGGCACGGAGTCCGGCCACGACCACTTCTTCGCCACCTTCGGCAAGTTCGGCGAGGCCAGCTGGCGCCACCCCGGCACGATGATCGCCGAGGTCACCGACACCATGGCCGCCCAGCACCAGAGCTACCTGGAGACCATGCTGACCCCGGCCTCCGGCGGGGTCGCCGCGCTGGCCGCCAAGGTCGGCTTCGACCCGGACCTCGCGGCGCTGCGCCAGAAGCTGCTGGCCGGCGGCCAGATGCAGGCCCTGGTGGACAGCGCCCGCGCGGACCTGGACACCGCGATGGCCGAGTACCAGACCACCGAGCAGTGCGGCACCCCGCAGGCCCGGCCCGGCTGTTCGGTGACGGTGCGGATCCAGTCCCAGGCCTCCCGCGCCTCCACCCCGGCCCGGGTCTTCGCCCAGTTGCTGATCGGCATGGAACTCG
The DNA here is from genome assembly GCF_026802215.1 of Kitasatospora sp. YST-16. Lineage (NCBI taxonomy): Bacteria > Bacillati > Actinomycetota > Actinomycetes > Kitasatosporales > Streptomycetaceae > Kitasatospora > Kitasatospora sp. YST-16. The sequence continues at coordinate 6,134,857 of NZ_CP113837.1, read as the reverse complement.
CTTCCCAGGACGACCGGTTCGTCGCGGTGAACCTGGTCCAACCGGAGGACTACCAGTCCTCGCTGGACAACTACCAGCTCGAAATGCAGATGCTGGACTTCCTGCGCCCGCTCTACCCGAAGGCCCACATCAGCCTGCACGCGGGCGAGTTGGTGCCCGGCCTGGTCAAGCCGGAGGACCTGACCTTCCACATCCGGCAGGCCGTGCTGACCGGCCACGCCGAGCGGATCGGCCACGGCGTGGACGTCACCCACGAGGACGACGCGGCGGACCTGCTGCGCACCCTGGCCGAGCGCAAGGTGCTGGTCGAGGTGCCGCTGACCTCCAACGCGCAGATCCTCCAGGTGCAGGGGCAGCAGCACCCGTTCCCGCTGTACCGCAAGTACGGGGTGCCGACCGCGCTGGCCACCGACGACCCGGGGGTGGAGCGGATCGACATCACCCACGAGTACGTCCGCGCGGCGCAGACCTACCGGCTGAGCTACCAGGACCTGAAGGACCTGGCGCGCAACTCGCTGGAGTACGGCTTCGTCTCCGGCCGGAGCCTGTGGCGCGACCGGGACGGCTTCAAGCCGGTGCCGGAGTGCCAGGGCCGGGCCCTCGGGTCGGAGAACCCGACGCCGAAGTGCGCGGCGCTGCTGGCCTCCAGCCCGAAGGCGGCGCTGGAGTGGAAGCAGGAGGGGGCGTTCCGCACCTTCGAGACCTCGGTGCTGAACGTGAAGTAGTGCGTGGAGCAGGTGTGTTGACGGCCCGTCGGGGGTGCTCCCCCGGCGGGCCGCCGGTGTGCGGGGCGGTCGGTGGTGTCAGTGGCGGGTGAGGTGGGCGCGCAGTTCGGTGAGGGGCTGGGCGGCGTCCTCGGCGTCGGCGGCGCGGAACTCGGCGACGGCGGCGTCCAGCCGGGCCAGCGCGGCGTCCCGGCGGTCGAGGCGGTTGGCCTCCAGGATGGCGGCGACCCGGATCGACTCGGCCCGGCCGTGCTGGGCGCCGGGGCCGTAGGCGGCGAACGCGGCGATGGCGAGTTCCATCTCGGCGAGGGCCTCCTCGTCGCGGCGCAGGGCGCTCAGGGTGCGGGCCCGGGTGTCGTGCAGGGTGCCGTCGGGGCAGCCGCTGGAGAAGTCCTGGCCCTCGCGTTCGGCGGTGCGGGCCACTTCGGCGGCCTCGTCGAGCCGGGCCAGGGCCTGGTCGGCGGCCTCGGGGTGGTCGGGGCCGTGCCGGTCGGCGGTGTGCCGGGCCTGGCGCAGCAGCATGTCGAAGACCGCGTCGGCGTGCGGGGCGGTGCGGTGGCTGTCCAGGGCGCGCTGCCGGGCGAGGTCGGCGGCGGGCCACTGCTCGGCGGCGGCCAGGGCGGCGGCGGCCTCGGCGGCGACCATGGTGAGGATGTGCCGCTCCTCGAACCCGGCGACCTGGTCGGCGAGCAGCAGGTACTCCTCGGCGGCGGCCCGGGGTTCGTCGAGTTCGCGCAGGCCGCGGGCCAGGTTGAGCCGGGCCTGGGCCTGTTCGCGGACGTCGAGTTCGGTGAACGCCGGTTCCAGCAGCACGGATTCGAGGACGGCGACGCCGTCGTCGGCGCGGCCGGAGCCGCACAGCACCTGGCCGAGCATGATCCGCGCGGAGGCCGCGTCGTCGGCGTCGCCGTTGCGGTCGTAGCGGGCGGCTGCCTCGGTGAACGCCCTGGCCGCCTCGGCGGGGCGGTCCAGTCCGAGGTAGGTGCGGGCGAGGCCGTCGTGCACCCGGGCGGTGCCGGCCGAGCGGTCGCCGTACTGGGCGGCGGTCTCGGCGGCCTGCCGCAGGAAGCGTTCGGCGGCCGTCAAGTCGCCGGTGTACATGGCGAGTTCGCCGCGCTGGCCGTACACCTGGGCGAGCCGCCACGGGGCGCCGGCCCGGTCGACCAGCTGTTCGGCCTCGGTGATCAGCCGGTCGGCGGCGGCGAAGGCGTCGCTCTCGTCCCGGTGGCGGTCGGCCAGGAAGCGGGCCCGGGCGCCGAGCAGCCGGGCGTTGGCCTGGCGGTGCGGGAAGCCGTGGCGTTCGGCCTCGGTGTACAGCCGCTCCAGGGTGGCCTCGGCCTCGGCGAGGGCGGCCGGGTCCGGCCCGGGGCCGTCCGGGCCGCCCGCCTCGGCGGTGGCCTCGAAGAGCGCCCGCAGTTCGGCGTTGGCCTGCAGTTGCAGGACGGCGACCAGTTCGCGGCCGCCGTACGGGGTGCCGTCCTCGGCCAACTCGGCCAGCCGGCCGCAGAGTTCGCGGATCGCCGGGAGGTCGCCGGGGTGGTCGTCGGTGGGGCCGGCCAGCCGGGCCCGGCAGCCGAGGGCCCGGGCGGTCAGCCCGGCCTGCTCGAACAGGGCGGCGGCCGAGGTGTAGAGGGCGGTGGCCTCCTGGTCGGAGGTGTGGCTCTCGAAGGCGCGTTCCAGGGCGAGTTCGGCCCGGAGCTGGGCGAGCGAGCCGAGGCCGGACTGTTCGGCGTCCTCCGGGTGCCGGTGGTCGGGGGCCTCGATCAGGGCGCCGATCCGGTTCCAGTGCAGGATCGCATCGGGGTGGTTGGTGGTGCTCAACTCGCGGGCCTTATCCACGAGTTCGGCCAGGTCGGCGGGGGCGGCCGGGGTCGCGGCGGGGGCGGGCGCGGGCTGCGGGGCGGCCGGTGCGGGGCCGGTGGCGCGCAGGCCGAGCGGCAGCGGTTCGGCGAACAGCGGGGTGCGGGCCAGCCGGGCCCGGCGGGCGTCGCCGACCGCGGTGGTGCCGTTGCGGGCGTCGTAGCGGGCGGCCAGCGCATCGCCCTCGGTGCGCAGTTCGGCGAGCAGGGCGGCGGCGGTGCGGTGCGCGCCGGGCGGGCCGGCCACCGGGACGTCACCGTGGCCGTCCTCGACCAGCCGGGCGAGCAGCAGGTGGGCGCCGGTGAGGAAGTGCAGCCGGGAGAGCGGGTCGCCGTGCCGGTCGAACAGGTCGCGGTTCTCGGCCAGGATCTCCAGGCCGCGCGGCTCGTTGCGGGTGAGCGCGCAGAACTCCAGGTGCAGGCCGACCGCCTCGGCGGCGGCCGGGCGGCCGCGGGCCCACCGGTAGCCGGTCAGGTGCGCGGAGCGGGCCTCGTCGAGCCGGCCGGTGCGCAGCAGCGGCAGCAGCGCGAGGGCCCGGCTGGTGTGCGGCTCCTCGGAGCAGGAGCGCTCGCCGGAGAACACCGGCTGCCAGATCTCCAGGGCCCGTTCGTCCTCGCCGCGGGCGACGAAGTGCCGGGCCTGCTCGCGCAGTTCGCAGGCGTGGCAGTCGCTGTAGCGGGAGCGCCAGCGGCCGGCCCACAGTTCGAAGGCGTCCTGGACGCCCTCGCCGGTGTGGGCGGCGAGCCGGTACTGCTGGGCGTAGTAGGGCTGCAGGTCGTGGCCGCGCTCCAGGTAGTGGCGGCGCAGTTCGCCGTGCCAGCGGCGGACCGCCTCCAGCGGGACGTCGGGGACGCTCAGCAGCGCGGTGGCGACCCACTTGTAGCGCCAGTCGGTGGCGTGGTTCTCCCAGTCGCCGAAGCTGTCGGGGTGCTCGGTGCGGAGCTTGGCGATCCGGGCGAACACCACGGGCAGTTTGCGCCGCTCGGCGTCGTACTCGTACGCCTCGGTGAGTTCGAGCAGGGCGAAGGCGAGCAGCTCGGGGTCGTCGAACTGCTCGGCGGCGTCGACGAGTTCCTCGGCGGTGACGGTGCGGGTGCGGCCGTGGGGCAGTTCGTCGTTGGCGCGCAGGGCGGCGCGGACGGCGTCGATGGTGTCGAGCATCACGGCTCCTGGTGCGGCGTGGTCGGGCCGGTCTCCCCGGCGGGGGCTGCGGGGGCGGGCTCGTGGCCGAGCATGGCGTGGTCGAGCAGGGAGAGGAAGGAGCGGTTCAGCAGCGCGGACTCACTGGCCTTGAGCGGGCGCCGGGCGAGCAGCAGGGCCTGGCCGTAGAGCGCCTCGACGGTGGTGACGGCGAGGTCGCGGTGCCGGATCGCGGCGGCCCGGCGCACCAGCGGGTTGAGGTGGTTGAGCACGAGTTGGGCGCGGGGCGCGGAGCTGCCCAGCGAGCCGAGGATGTCGGCCCACAACCCGTCGGCCTGGTCGGCGAGTCGGGTGCGGGTGCGCTCGTGCCGGGCTTCGCGGTCGTCGAGCAGCAGGGCGGGGGCGCTGCTGGGGTGGAAGGTGCGCAGCGCGACGTCGCAGTCGAACCGGCCGAGGACCTCGCGGGCGGTGGCGAGGAACGCGGCGGCGGCGAGTTCGGTGGCCGGGTCGACGTTGTCGAGGTGCGCGGTGACGGTGGCCGGGTCGAGGTCGGCGACGGTGGTGCCGGTGCGGATCTCGGGGAGGCGGTGCACCAGGTCGCGGTCGTAGGTGTAGCCGCCGTTGATGACGCCGAGCCCCGCGGCGCCGGCGATCGGGGCGACCTGGCGGAACTCCTCGACGGTGCGGGTGACCAGCACGACCGGGTGGGCGCGGGCGAACTCGTCGAGCGTGACGTTGCCGTCGGTGGTCTCGAACGGCAGCCAGGGCAGCAGCATCCGCAGCAGCTGGTCGTCGTGCCGGGCCAGCGACTTGACGGCCAGGTGGTGCACGGACAGGAAGCGGTGCAGCAGGCCGGGGTCGCTGGCGGACAGGTCGGTCAGCCAGTCGCGGATCCGCAGGCCGAGCGCGTCGCGGACGGCGGCCAGCGTCTCGTCGGCGTACAGCGCCTCGCGGGAGGCGGTGGGGCGCAGCCGTTCGGCGTCGACCACGCAGCGCACGAAGAACGCCCACTCGGGGAGCAGTTCGTCGGCCTGGTCGGAGAGCAGCATGCCCTTGAGGTGCACCCGGTGCCCGGCCCGGCGGGACGGCGGGACGGCCTCGGGCAGCACGTAGGCGACGCCGCTGAGGCCGACCAGCGGCAGGTCCAGGTCGATGGTGTCGAGCGGGGTGAAGTCGAAGGTGTCGCGGCAGTGCTCGGTGAGCGCCTCGCGCCGGGCGGCCGGGTTGTCGTGGCGGGCGGCCCAGGGCGCGGGGGTCCGGTTGATCCGGGTGGGGTGCCCGGCGGCGTCGACCACGGTGACCTCGTGGCGCAGCAGGCTGCCGTAGTGGCGGGCGAGTTCGAGGACCCGGCGGGGCGCGGTCCACTCCTCGGCGTCGGGGCGCGGGGTGAGGGTGACGGTGGTGCCGGGCTCGGGGCGGGCGTCGGCGGGCAGGGTGGTGATGGTGTAGCGGCCGTCGGAGCGGCCGCGCCACTCGACCACCGGGGCGTCGGGGGTGCGGGCGGAGCGGGTGGTGACGGTGATCTCGTCGGCGACCACGAAGCAGGCCAGCAGGCCGATGCCGAACTGGCCGATGAACTCGCTCCGGGCGTCGGCGAGTTGCCCGGCGTCCAGGTCTCCTTCGGCGGTCCGCTTGGAGCTGCGGCCGATGGTGGCGAGGAAGGTGTGCACGTCGGCCTCGGTGAGGCCGACGCCGGTGTCGGAGACCGAGAAGACCTCGCCGGTGGTGACGGTGATCGCGGCGGGCGCGGCCGGGTCGAGGGCCTGCCGGGCGGTGATCGCGTCGACCGCGTTCTGCAGCAGTTCGCGCAGGTAGACGCGGGGGCTGGAGTACAGGTGGTGGGAGAGCAGGTCGACCAGGCCGCGCAGGTCCACCTGGAAGGTGTGCGCGCTGGGGTCGTTCGGGGTCACCGGGCTGGTCCTTCGGCTGGTTCGGGCGGGCGGGGACGGGGCGGCGCGGGGGCGGGGCGGGGCCTGCGGCGTTCGGGTGGCGGCGGTCAGTGGCCGGCGCACTGCAGACGAATGCGCTGGTACACCTCCACCGGGTCGCCCCAGTAGGCCCAGGGCAGTTCGGTCACCCGGTCGCCGAGTTCGCCGAGCAGCAGGTGCGCGGCGGCGGGCTGCCCGGAGAGCGCGAACGCCATGGCGAACTCGTTGTGGGCGACCGGCCAGTCCCGGCCGCGGACGTAGCCGGGGTGCCGGACCGAGCGGTCGGCGGCCTCGTGCAGCTGCGCGCGGACGTGCTCCTGCCCGATGTACGCGGCGTCCTCCTCGACCGGCAGCGACAGCCAGTGCTCGATGTGGGCGCGGGCGACCAGCTGGCCCATCGCGCTGCCCTCGGGGGCGGCGAGCATCGACGCCCGGGCGAAGGCGTGCATCTCCTCGTGCGAGCCCTGCCACTTCTCGCACAGCTGCTGCAGGCGCTGGCGGTGCGAGGGGACGTGGCCGGGGCTGCGGCGCAGCGCGGCCTCGAAGCGGTGGCGGGCGGAGTTCCGGTCGAGTGAGGCGCCGCGGCCGCTGATCTGCAGGAAGTACCAGGGGCCGAGCAGTCCGGGGTCGAGTTCGGCGGCCCGGAACAGGTGCTCCTCGGCGCTCTCCAGCCGTGCGTGGAACAGCTTCCACTGCTCCTCGCTCACGTGCTTGGCCCGGGCGCCGGTGCGGGCCTCCCAGGCCCAGCTGACGTGCCGGGCGCCCTGGGCGAGCTGCAGCAGCGGGTCGTCGGGGGCGGCCCGCAGGGCCTCGGCGAGCAGGGTCTCGGCGCCGGTGGTGTCGGCAACGGCCTCGACCATCAGGGTCAGGTCGTCCTGCCCGGCGGCGGTGTCGAGGACGCCCCGGGCGTCGTCCCAGGAGCCGGCCGCGACGGCGGCGCGCAGCCTGGTCAGGTCGGCGTCGCCGTGGGCCGGGTCGATGACCGGGCGCCGGGCGCCCGTCCCGGCCGACCGGTCCTCGCCGGTGTCGCGGCGGCCGAGCAGCCGTGCGAACAGTCCCATTCCCGGGTCCCCTCCGAAGTGCGATGCGTTCCCGCGGGGGCGCGTGGCACTCCCCGGATCGAGATTCCTATCACGTCCGTGCGACAGGTGTGCGAAGGGTTTTCCCGGCGTCCGACCGGGGCCTGCGGCGGAGCGGCCGCCGCAGCGGTCGCGGGACCTCCGACCCGTGCCACGAGCTGTCAGTGGACGGTGACCGTGAGCAGTCGGCGGGCTTCGGCCAGGTAGCGTTCGGCCGCCAACTCGTCGAATACGGCGACCGCTTCGCGCAGGCAGTCCCGGGCGGGCGCCGGGCGGCCCTGGCCGAGCAGGGACTTCGCCAGGCCGAGGAGCGCCTCCCCTTCCCCGAAACGGTCGCCGCTGCGGCGCGCGATCTCCCGGGCCCTGGTGTTGCAGGCGGCTGCTTCCTCGAACTGGCCCAGGTCGTGGTGCCGGGAACCGGTGAGGATGTACGCCAGGCCCAGACGGTAGCCGTCGCCGCGCGACTCGCGGATCGCCACCACCTGTTGCATCAGCTCCAGTGCGGCCGCGTTGCGGCCCAGCGCGGACTGGCAGGCCGCCATCGCGTTGAGGGCCGATGCCTCCCGGTCGGTGTTGCCCTGTTCCCGAGCCAGTTCCAGTGCCAGGGAAGCGTGTTCGAGACCGGTCCGGGGGCGGTCGGTACGGCTGTAGAAGATCACGAGGTTGTTGAGCACCGCGGCCTCCCCGTCCCGGTCCCCGAGCGCGCGGCGGGCAGCGAGGGCCTCGGTGAACATCTCCTCGGCTTCGCCGGTCCGGCCCAGCTCGGTGGCGGTCGCACCCAGCCGGTTCCGGAGCCACGCCTGTGCGGCGAGGTCGCCGGTGCGGAGGACCTCGGCCAGCGCGCCGGCCAGCAGGGCCTCGCACGCGGGCCAGTTCTGGTTCACGGCGCGCAGCACCGATGCGGCGGCCGGGATCCGCCAGGCCGCCGCGGGGTGACCGGCGGCCCGCGCGGCGGTCGCCGCCGCGAGGAGGTTCCCGTGCTCGGCCTCCAGCCAGGCGACGGCGGCCCCCCGGTCGACGAACTGCGTCACGGGCGGCCCGGGGTGGCGCGGGTCCGGGCCCGGTGTCCCGGGGTGGCGCGGGTCCGGGCCCGGTGTCCCGGGGCCGGACCGGGTGGGGGACGGCATGCCCAGCGAGGGCAGCAGTGCGGTCGCGGCGGCCTCGGCCGTCCCTCCGTACCAGTCCAGCAGTCGGCCCACCGCCCGTTCGCGGTCGCCCGCGGGCAGCCGGTCGACGGCCGTCTCCGACGCGTAGGCGCGCAGGATGTCGTGGAGTTCGAAACGCCCGGGCGCCAGTTGGAGCAGCAGGTACTCGTCGCAGAGCGCCTCCAGCGTGGCCCGCGCCGTCCCCACCGTGACACCGGCCAAGGCCGCCGCCGCCTCCGCGGTCACATCGGCCCCCGGCTGGATGCCCAGCAGCAGGAACAGCAGCCGGGCGGGCCGGGGCAGCGCCGCCAGGGACAGATCGAACACCGGGCGCAGCGAGCGCCGGCCGACCGTCATCGCGTCCAGACCGCCCCGGTCCAGGTACACCAGTAGGTCGGCGGCGGTCCAGGCCGGCCGGGCCTTCAGCCGGGCCCCGGCGATGGTCAGCGCCAGCGGGAGGTTGCCGCAGGCCCGGGCGACCCGCGCCGAGGCAGCGCGGTCGGCATCGATCCGCTCCCGGCCGGCGACGGCCGCCAGCAACTCGACCGCCTCGGCGTCCTCGAGGACGTCCAGCTGGTGGATCCGGGCGCCGTCCAGGCCCGCCAGGCTGCGCCTGCCGGTCACCAGCACCAGGCAACCGGGGTGGGCCGGGATCAGGTCCCGGACCTGCTCCTCGTCCGCGGCGTTGTCGAGGAGGAGGAGCGCCGCCCGGTCCTGCAGCCGGTCCCGGAACATCGCCGCCCGCTCGTCCGCACCGGACGGCACCGAAGCGGCCGGCACGCCCAGCTGGCGCAGGAACGACGCCAGTACCTCCGCGGGGTCGGCGGGCTCCCGTTCGGGGTCGAAGCCGTACAGGTTCACGTACAGCTGGACGTCCGCGAAGCGCCCGGCGCGGACCAGGAGGTGGGCGGCATGCACGGCGAGCCGGGTCTTGCCGACTCCGCCCATCCCCTCGATCGAGGAGATCACCACGGTGGCGGCCGGGGAGCCCGGCCGGGGAGCCGCGGCCAGCAGGTCCTGGAGTTCCCGTTCCCGGCCGGTGAACACCGCCAGGTCTGCCGGGAGTTGGTGCAGCACCCCGCTCGGGCCGCCGGACTTCGCCTCCCGATGCACCCGGACGCCGCTCGCCCGCCAGCGTCCGACCTCGTCCTCGCCCGCACCCAGCGCCCGCACCAGCGCCGTGACCAGGTCGAGGTCCAGTCGGCGGCGCCCCGGCTTGAAGACGTCCGCGAGCGTGGACGCCGACACCTCGCGGGCCGGCCGCAGCAACGGCCCGACCCGCCGGGCCAGCGAACGGTACGAGGGCATCCCCGCCCACGCCCGCAGTTCGCCCAACAGACCGACGAACTCGGCCAGATCGGCGGCGCCCGCCGGATCCGGCAGCTCGCCCCGCCGTTCCCCCGTGCCGACCGCCATGGCGCTCCCACCCCCGTGAACCCTCGCCCCGGCCGCTCCCGGCCGCCTCCGGATTCTAGAGGCGGCAGCGGCGCGTCCGGCAGGTTCCGAACCGTCGGTCGGGGCCGGCGTCCGCTGTACGGATTCGTCCGGGAAACGTGACCCCGGCCGACCCGGACAGCAGTCTGGGTGTGCCGCCGGTGTACCGGCGGGGAACCGAACTCTGTTCTCCAGGGGAGGAATTGATGGCTCGTTCGTTGAAGAAGGCCGCGGCGCTGACGGTCGGGACCGGTCTGCTGGCCGTCCTGGGCATGGCGGGAACCGCGCACGCGGGAACGACCGGCACGGTGACCCTCGAAGTGCCCGGCTGCAAGGGCGTGCTCTACCTGAGCGGCGGCGGATCGTCCAACTGGGCCACCGCCACGCTGCAGTCGAACTCCGGCCGCACCTGCTGGCTGACGTTCTGGGAGCGGAACACCTCGACGGGCGGCCAGGTCTCCCAGAGCCTCAGCGTCCAGAACAACTCGTCCGCCTCGACCGGCTCCTACTACCACGACGCCACGCACCAGGTCGCCATCTCGATCTCCAACGGGGTCGACCCCCAGAAGGGCAGCGCCTGGTACAACTAGGCGCCGCCGAACGGTGGTGTGACGTTCCGCCCGTTCCGGTCACTGGCCGGGGCGGGCGGCAGCCGTCGCGGGGGTCAGCCGCGGCCGGAGATGCGGTCGGCGAGGGTGGCGAGCGGGGAGGTGGCGGCGTGTTCGCGGCGGTCGGCGTGGCGGTAGACGGCGTAGAGGGCGTGGACGCCGAGCCAGCGGGCCGGTTCGGGTTCCCAGCGGCGGACGCGGTGGCCGACCCAGGGCAGGGCGGTGAGTGCGGTGTCGGTGCCGCGCCCGAGGTGACGGAGCGTCAGGTCGCGCAGGGTGCGGCCGGCCAGGTTGGTGGTGGCGACGCCGCTGCCGACGTAGCCGCCGGCGAAGCCGAGGCCGGTGGCGGGGTCGAGGTCGACGGTGGCGCACCAGTCGCGGGGGACGCCGAGCACGCCGGACCAGGCGTGGTCGATCCGGGCGTCGGCGGCGGCGGGGAACATCCGGGCCAGGACCTCCCGGAGTTGGGCGACCGTGCCGTCGGGGGTGGCGCCGTCCCGGTCGATCCGGGAGCCGTACCGGTAGGGGTGTCCGCGGCCGCCGAGGGCGATCCGGTCGTCGGCGGTGCGCTGGGCGTACATGTAGGCGTGCGCCTCGTCGCCGAGCACCTCGCGGTCCTGCCAGCCGATCGCCTCCCAGACCTCGGCGGGCAGCGGTTCGGTGGCGATCATCGAGGAGTTCATCGGCAGCCAACTGCGCTTCTGCCCGGCCAGTTCGGCGGTGAAGCCCTCGGTACAGCGGAGCACCGCGCGGGCCGTCACGGTGCCGTGCGCGGTGACGGCCCGGCCGGGGGCGATCGCGGTGACGGGCGTCGACTCGTACACCCGGACGCCGAGCCGGCGGACGGCGGCGGCCAGGCCGAGGACCAGTTTGGCGGGGTGCACCCGGGCGCCGCAGGGGCTCCAGGTGGCCCCCAGGGTGCCGGGCACGTAGAGGCGTTCGGCGGCCCCGGCGGCGTCCAGCAGGTGCACCTCGTCCGCGCCGAACGCCTGCTCGTGGGCGAACCGGGCCTTCAGACGGGCGAGTTGGGCAGGGGTGGTGGCGATCTCCAGGACGCCGCCGCGGTGCGCGTCGCAGTCGATGCCCTCGGCCGCGGCGGCCCGCAGGGTCTCCGACACCGTGTCGTTCATGGCGAGTTGGAGCCGACGGGCAGCGTCCTCGCCGTGCAGCCGGGCGTAGCGGCTGCGGCCGGCGATGCCGTTGTACAGCCAGCCGCCGTTCCGGCCGGAGGCCCCGTAGCCGCAGAACTCGGCTTCCAGCAGGGCGATTTCGAGGTCGGGTGCGGCCTGCTTGAGGTAGTAGGCCGTCCACAGCCCGGTGTAGCCGCCGCCGACCACGCAGACGTCGGCGTCGAGGTCGCCGTCCAGCGGGGCGCCGCGCTCGGGCAGGCCGGTGGCCGCGTACCAGAAGGAGACGCCGCCGTTGACGGTGGTCATGGTGCTGTGCCCTGCTTCCGGGAGGAGTGCGTGGGGGGACGCTAACCGGCCGGTCCGGGCCCGGGCAACGGACACCCTGCCAGGCCAGCCGGCCCGGTCCTGACAGGGTGTCCGGGGGTCACTCGGCGACGTGCACAGCGGTACCGCCGACGTAGGTGCGCAGGACGCGGGTCTCGGCGATCTCCTCGGCGGGTGCCGCGAACGGGTCGCGGTCCAGCACGACCAGGTCGGCGAGGTTGCCGGGGCGCAGCACGCCGGTGTCGTCGAGGCCGTTGAGGTGGGCGGTGCCGGCGGTGTAGGCGGCGAGGGCGGTGGCCAGGTCGAGGCGCTGCCCGGGCAGGAAGACGGGGGTGTCGGGGGCGGCGCCGGGTTCGCGGCGGTTGACGGCGACGTGCAGGCCGTCGATCGGGACGGGGCTGGAGACCGGCCAGTCGCTGCCCGCGGCGAGGGTGGCGCCGGTGCGCTGCAGGGTGCCGAACGGGTACTGCCAGGCGGCGCGTTCGGGGCCGAGGAAGGGGATGGTGAGCTGGTCCATCTGGGGTTCGTGGGCGGCCCACAGCGGCTGGATGTTGGCGATCGCGCCGAGGGCGGCGAACCGGGCCAGGTCGTCGGGGTGGACGACCTGGAGGTGGGCCAGGTGGTGGCGGTTGCCGCGGCGGCCGTTGGCGGCGATCGCGGCCTCGACCGCGTCCAGCGCCTCGCGGACGGCGCGGTCGCCGAGGGCGTGGAAGTGGACCTGGAAGTCGAGCGCGTCCAGGGCGGTGACGTGCCGCTTCAGCGCCTCCGGGTCGACGAAGCTGAGGCCGCTGTTGCCGGTGGCGCAGCCGCAGCCGTCCAGGTAGGGGGCGGTGAGGGCGGCGGTGAAGTTCTCCGCGATGCCGTCCTGCATGATCTTGACCGAGCCGGCCCGGAACCGGCCGTGGCTGAACTTCGCGCGGCGGGCGACGAGTTCGGGGATCTGTTCGGCGCCGCGTTCGCGGTCCCACCACAGGGCGCCGACCACCCGGGCGGTGAGGGTGCCGTCCTGGGCGGCGGCCAGGTAGGCGTCGGACGGGTCCGGGTTGCCGCCGAACTCGCCGAGCAGGGCGTCCTGCCAGGCGGTGATGCCGAGCGAGTGCAGCATCGCCTGGGCGCGCAGCAGGCCGTCGAGGCGGTCGGCGGCGGTGGGGGCGGGGGCGTGCCGGCCGACCAGGCCGACGGCGCCCTCCTGGAGCATGCCGCTGGGGGTGCCGTCGGGTTCGCGCTCGATCCGGCCGTCGGCGGGGTCGGGGGTGTCGCGGGTGAGTCCGGCGGCCTCCAGGGCGCGGGTGTTGGCCCAGGCGCCGTGGTGGTCGCGGTTGGCGAGCAGGACCGGGCGGTCGGGGACGACGGAGTCGAGCAGCTGCCGGGTGGGCAGGCCGCCGTCGAAGCTCTCCAGCGACCAGCCGCCGCCGGTGATCCACTCCCGCTCGGGGTGGGCGGCGGCGTACTCGGCGATCCGGGCCAGGTAGTCGGCGGTGGTGACGGTGCCGGTGAGGTCGCAGGCGGCCATTTCGAGGCCGCCGTAGACGGCGTGCACGTGGGCGTCCTGGAAACCGGCGACCAGCAACTTGCCGTGCAGGTCGACGACTTCGGTGTCCGGACCGATCAACTCCCGTACCTCGTCGTGGCCCACGGCGGTGATCCGCTCGCCGGTGACGGCCAGCGCGGTCGCCCGGGTGCGGGCGGCGTCGCCGGTGTGGATCGGCCCTCCGGTGAGGACCAGGTCGGCACGGTTCATGGGTGGTGCTCCGTTCTCGGTGCGTGGTACGGGAGTTGATGGTGCGTCAGTTGTCCGCGGCGGCCGCGGGGCCGGCCGGGGCGGGTGACGGGCCTGGTGACGGGTCGGGTGACTGAGCGGGCGACTGGCCGGGTGACGGGGCGAGGGCCCGATCGGGGGTGCCGGTGAAGTACGGCGAGCGGCGGACCCAGCGCGACCAGGCGGCGGCGAGCAGGCCGGAGCCGATCATCAGGACCGGCACGGTCAGCTCGAACCAGCCGTTGTCGGCGGCGAGTTCGAAGTGGTCGGTGCCGTCGTAGAACGTCCAGGCCAGGTAGCCGCCGACCAGTAGCAGCACGATCGCGCCCAGCAGCGGCGCGACCACCGCCCGGAGGCCCTCGGCGAGGTCCTCGCGCAGCAGGTGCCGGAAGCGCACCGCGGAGGCGATCGCCACCAGCGCGTAGTAGAGCGCGACGACGATGCCGATGGCGTTGACGGTCGCCGAGATCAGCTCGGTCACGGTCGGGATGACCAGCGACAGGCCGGCCAGCGCCAGCGAGATCCCGGTGATCAGCCAGGTACCGGTGGCGGGGGTGCGGTAGCGCGGGTGCAGCCGGGTCCAGACCCGGCCGAGGGTGCCGTCGCGGCCCATCGCGTAGGTGCCGCGGGCGGTGGGGATGACCGCGGCCTGCAGCGAGGCGGCGGCCGAGAAGGTCAGCGCGACCAGTGGCAGCGCGGCCAGCGGCTGGTCGGCGAGCTTCTCCGCGAAGTAGGCCAGCCCGGTGGCCCCGTTGTCGGCCAACTCGCCGATCGGCAGCACCCGTTGGAAGGCCGTACCGGCGAACAGGAACAGCCCGAGCATCAGCAGCAGCGACAGGAACCCGCCCCGGGTGGCGTCCTTCGGGTCGTGCACCTCCTCGCCGACGCTGAACACCGACTCGAAGCCCCAGTAGCAGAACACCGCCAGCACCATGCCCTGGGCGAGCGCCGCCGCCGACGGGATCTCGAACGGGTCGTACCAGGACAGGCTGAACGGCTGGTCGCCCGCGAACAGGCCGTAGCCGCAGAACGCGAGCAGCACCGCGTACTCGAAGACCAGCAGGTACTTCTGCAGCCTGGCCGCCAGGTCCAGGCCGCGCACCGCCACCACCGTCGCGGTGAGCAGCACCAGCATGCCGATCAGCGTGCACTGCAGGCTGGAGTCCGGGTCCAGCGCCACCCCGGGCAGCGAGCGCAGCCCGGCCTTCCCGGCCAGCTGGATGATCGCCGAGCCGGTGACGGTGGTGGTGTACGCCATGAAGACCACGGTGGTGACGATGTTGACCCAGCCGGTCAGGAAGCCCAGCCACGGGTGCAGCGCCTTGCCGACCCAGCGGTAGGAGCTGCCCGCGTCCGGTTCGACCCGGTTGAGCCGCCCGTAGCCCGCGGCGATGCCGAGCACCGGGAGGAACGCCAGCAGCATGATGGCCGGCAGGTGCAGGCCGACCACGCCCGCCATCAGGCCCAGTCCGATGCCGATCGAGGTGGTAGCCGCCGTGCTGGACGCGGCGATCACCACCACCGCGCCGACACCGACCGACCTGCGCATCGCGTCCGGGCCGTTGCTGCCGCTGCCGCTGCCGTTTCCGTTGTTGCCGTTGCCGTTGCCGGGGTTGCCGTTGCCGTTGCCGGGGTTGCCGCCGTCGGGAACGGGGCCCCGGTCCTTGACCGTCGTTGCCAAAGGATCACCACCGAGGGAGTCGTGGGGGACGGGGAGCGGGCGTCCGCAGCGGGGCGGACGTCCGAAACGGGGGGTGCGCCGGATGGGGGGCGCGGGGGGATCGCGGCGGGGAAGCGCCGGTAGGGACGCCATGAAACCGGGGGCCGCCGCAACACGTCAATGCTGTTGTCGTAAGGGCGGGTGCCCTAGGATCCCGGCCCATGACCGACCGAGTCGTCCCCGAGGCCGAACGCCGCCGCCGGCGCCCCACCAAGCACGGCACCGTGCTCTCCGAGCAGGTCATCGTCGACACCGCGCTGCGCCTGGTCGGGGAGCACGGCGCCCAGGCGTTCACCGTCCGCCGCCTGGGCCTCGCGCTCGGCGCCGACCCCAGTGCGATCTACCGCTACTTCCACAGCGCCGACGACCTGCTGCTGGCCGTGGCCGACGAGCTCATCGGCCTCGGCCTGCACGGCTGGCGGCCCACCGGCGACTGGCGCGCCGACCTGCGCGAGGTCGGCCTGCGCATCCACGCCCACTCGCTCGCCCACCCGCAGGCCGCCGTCCTCGCCGCCTACCGCACCACCGGCCGGGCCAACGAGATCCGCGCCATCGAGACCATGCTCGGCATCCTGCGCGAGGCGGGCTTCCCCGACCCCGACGCGGTCGGCCTCTACCACGCCTTCATCGACCAGGCCCTGGGCTTCGCCGTCCTCGACTCCGCCGCGCTCGCCCTGCCCGCCACCGCCCAGCACGCCGACCACGGCGTCTGGGACACCGCCTACCGCGACCTCTCCCCCGCCACCCACCCGCACATCGCCGCCACCGCCGACCTGCTGGCCGCCGACATGCGCCGCAGCGCCTACCCGCTCGCCCTCGACCTCCTGCTCGACGCCCTCGCGGCCCGACTGCCGTCCTGACCCCGGCCGACTGCCGTCCTGACCCCGGCCGGCTGCCGTCCTGACCCGGGCCGACCCGCTCCGGTTCGGGGGCGGCCTCGGCCGGAATGTCGTACCTGGGCGGTATGTTCGGCCGGACGGCGCCACCGGGCGGTGGTGCCGCGGCCGCGTTCCGACCCTTCCGTTCCCGCAGGAGATCCGCATGCGCATCCACCTCACCTCGGTCTTCGTCGAGGACCAGGCCGCGGCACTGGCCTTCTACACCGGGGTGCTGGGCTTCGTGAAGAAGCACGACGTGCCGCTCGGCGGGGGCGCCCGGTGGCTGACGGTGGTCTCTCCCGAGCAGCCGGACGGCACCGAGCTGCTGCTGGAGCCCTCGGGTCACCGGGCGGTGCCGCCGTACAAGGCGGCGCTGCGGGAGGACGGGATTCCGGCGGCCTCGTTCGCGGTGGACAACGTGGCCGCCGAGTACGAGCGGCTGCGCGGCCTGGGCGTGGTGTTCACCCAGGAGCCGTTGGCGACGGGGCCGGTGACGACGGCGGTCTTCGCCGACACCTGCGGGAACCTGATCCAGCTCGTGCACGCCCCGTAGGGGCAGACGGGGGACGGTAGGCGGGGCGGGGCGGCCGGCGGGGCGGCTGTCCGGGGAGTTCTCCGCTACCCTCCCCTCCATGATCATCGAGGGGGTGCGCCCGGGCGGCGCGAGTTGGTGGGGGATCTTCGCGGAGCGGGCGGTGGCCCGCGGGCCGCTGGTGCTGCTGGTGGTGGCGGTCGGGGCGGTGCTGCAACTCGCCGCCGGGGTGGTGGTGGCGGGCCTGGTCCCGGCGTTCTGGCTGCTGCGGCTGCTGTCCGTCGCGGTTGCGACGCTGCTGGTGTCGTTCGAGTACGGGGTGGCGCTGCGGCTGCTGGCCTTCCGGCCGGGCCTGGGGTCCGCGCTGCGGGTGCCGCCGCGGCAGCTCGGGCTGATGGCGGGCTGGTCGGTGCTGCTCTCGGTGCCGACCCTGGTCGACCTGTGCGCGGCCTTCCGCCCCGACCTGTACTTCGACCTGCTCCGCGGGCCGTTGCGCTGGCCGCTGCTGGCCCTGGGGGCGTTCGGGGGTGCGTTGGCGGCGGCGCTGCCGGCCGCGGTCTTCGTGGCGGGCGGCGGGCTGCAGGCCGCCTGGCGGCTGCTGTCCAGCGGTTGGGCGACGGCGCTGCGGCTGTGCGCGATCGCGCTGTTCGGGTGCGTGGCCGGGCTGCTGGTGCAGCAGTGGTCCGTCGAGGCGTTGTGGCGGAGCCGGTCGCTGGCGGCCATGTTCGCGGTGGACGCGCTGGCGGCGCCGGTGCACCTGCTGGTCCTGCTGCTGCTGTTCGCCACCTACCGCCGCTCCCCCGCCGCCGTCGGACCGGACGGGTCGGACGGGTCGGATGGCGGGCCGGACGGTGGGCCGGAGGACGGATCGGCGGACGGGGCAGCGGGCGGGACGGCCGGCGCGGGGTCGGCGTACCCGCCGGTGGACGCGGCGTTCGGGCGGTGAGGGCGGTCGGGTAGCGTCGGGGCGTGGTCGACGACGGTGCGTGGCGGGGTCCGGTGTGGTGGGCGGTGGTCCGGGAGCGGGCGGCCGCCTGCTGGTGGCAACTGCTGCTGGTGAACCTGGTGTTCGCGGTCGCCGGGAACGTGCTGGCCTCCGTGGTCGGCCGGTCCGGGGCCGCGCCCGAGGCCGCGGCGGTGCTGCTGTTCGCGGCCGGGGCGGCGCTGTCGGCCTGGCGCTGGTCCGCCCAACTGCGGCTGCTGACCGGGCAGTCGGACCTGCCCGCGGCGTTCCGCGCCGAACGGGGGCCGGTGCTGCGGCTTGCCCTGCTGGGCGCCGCGGTGGACCTGCCCGGGCTGGCCTGGCTGCTGTCCGTGCTGCTGCCCGGCGGGTACGACCTGCTGGTGCGACCGGTGCTGCCGCTGCTCGACCCGGTCGCGCTGTACCTGCTGGCGGTGGCCGCGCTGCTGCCGATGGCGGTCCTGCTGGAGGGCCGCGACCTGCGCCGCTCCTGGCAACTGCTGCACGGCAGTTGGCGCTCCACCGTGCGGATCGGCCTGGTGGTGCTGGCACACGCCGCACTGAACCGGGCGCTGCCCGGCCCGCTCCCGGGCCTGGTGCTGGAGGCGGCCTTCGCGGTGCTGCTGTTCGGGTGCTACCGGGTCTCCGTGGATGCGGACAATTCCCTTGCGCGGGATACTTCCTGACGGTCAGTCAGGAATTTTCCAGGATGCGTTCGGCGACCAGTCCGGGCCGGTCCATCGGCAGTGAGTGACCGGCGCCCGGAACGACCTCGACCCGGGCGGCCGGCAGGACCCGTCCGATCCGTTCGGCGACGGCCCGGGCGTCGTGCAGGGCGCTGCGGGCGCCGAACAGGAACAGGGCCGACGAGCCGCCGATCCGGCGCAGTTCCCCGTCGGTGAGCACGGGCGGGACGGGCAGGGCCCGCCGGAAGCCCAGGGCCGCCCGGCCCAGTCCCATCAACTCCTCTTCCAGCACGGCGCTGTTGCCGACCGCGCGGGCCAGCCGGGGGCGCAGCGCGCGGGGCGCGGAGGCGGCCAGGCCGCCCGCGATCAGCCAGGCGTAGAAGCGGGGGCCGAAGCCGTTGAAGCCGGCCGGGTCGAGCAGGGTGAGCGCGCCGGACCGGCCGGGGTGGTGCAGCCGGTGCTGGAGGGCGACCCAGCCGCCGTAGGAGCAGCCGACCAGGTGGGCGTCGGCGAGGTCGAGCCCGGCGAGCACCTGCTCCAGCCAGCGGGCGGCGTCCCGGCCGTCGGCGATCGGTGCGCTCTGGGTGCTGGCGCCGGGTTCGCCGACCGGGTCGACGGCGAACACCCGGTGGTGACGGGCGAGCCGGTCGAGCTGGTGGTGCCACATCAGGGCGTTGCCGCCGGAGCCGGGGAGCAGCACGATCGAGCGTCCGGTGGCGGCGTCCGCGTCAAGTCCGGCCTGCAGGACGCGGGTGGTGCCGTAGGCGGTGGGCAGGTCGTGCGGGGTGTGCGGTCCGGGCCACAGGGCGGCCAGGGCGCGGTCGTAGGCGGCCCGGAAGCGGTCGGCGGAGCGGGGGTTCTTGAACGCGCTGATTCGCATGGTACATCTGTATCACGGCATGATACGGGTGTACCAGGGAGGCTCGATGAACACCAAGGCCGAGCACGAGGAGCGCCGCCGGCAGATCGCCGAGGCACTGCTCCGGATCGCCGACACCCAGGGGCTGCAGTCCGCCAGCATGCGCGCCGTCGCCACCGAGGCCGGCGTCTCGCTGCGCCTCGTCCAGTACTACTTCCACACCAAGGAGGGTCTGCTGCTGGACGCACTGGCCCGCCTCGGCACCCAGCTCCAGGAGCGGATGGCCCGCTGGATCACCGCCGCCGGACACCCGCCCACCCCGCGGGCACTGGTCACCGCCGTGCTCTCCTGCATCCTGCCCACCGACGCCGAGAGCCGCCGGATCGCCCGCACCTACACCGCGTACTACACGCTGGTGCTCAACGACCCCGAACTGCTGGCCAAGCACGGCACCGGACAGGCCGACCTGCTGGAGGGCTTCCTGGCCAAGCAGTTGCTCGCCGCCCGGGAGTCCGGCGCGATCGCCGCCACCCGCGACCCGGCGATCACCGCCGCCGGACTGGCCGCCATGGTCAACGGCCTTGGCCAGAGCGTCCTGGGCGGCCAACGCACCGGCGAGCAGGCCCTCTCCGTCCTCACCCACCACCTGGACGAGCTCTTCGGCCCTGCCGCCTGACCGCCCGCGCCCGGCTCCTTCCGCCCGGCCGCCGGCGCCAGCACCCGCGGTGGCACCCGCGACGGCACCCCCGGCGGTCGGTGTCGCGGTGGATTGGTATGTTCTCGGAGCGTCACTACCGACAGCCGTCTCACGGGGGATCCAACCAGTATGCGCATCCGTCAACTCACCGCCGCAGCAGCCCTGCTGACCGTCGCCCTGGCCGTCACCGGCTGCGACCCGGAGGGCACCTCGGACGGCGGCCCCACCACCGCCGCCGCGACCGGCACCCCGGGCGGTTCCGCCGCGAGCGGTGCCGCCTCGCCGACCGGCGCCGCGTCCAAGCCGGCCGCCGGGTCCTCCAAGACGGCCGCCGCGCCGGCCGGCGGGCAGACCGTCAGCGCCGCCGACGAGACCGCGTTCGAGAAGGCCAGCATCGACGTCAACGGCTGCGCCGCCTTCTACAAGACCCACAAGGTCATGGTGGTCGAGAACGCGGCCCCCGGGCAGCTCAAGGCCACCCAGGCGAAGGTCACCTGCGACAAGTACGGACGGCAGCTGGACCTCGGCGGCGGCGTCTCCTCCTACTACAAGTTCGCCTCCGGTGCCTCCGTCACCATGTTCACGAAGGGTCTCAACCCCTCCGGGACGTACCCGCGCTACGAGGCCCGGAAGACCACCTTCGACGACTACGCCAAGCTCCACCAGCCCTGCTTCGACACCTCGAAGCCGGACGACCACCCGGCCGACCTGTGCGGGAACCTCTTCATCTACGAGACCGACGCCGGCGGCCTGATCACCTCGATGCACGAGACCTGGGAGATCGTCGACTGACGCCCGCACCGGCTCCGGCTCCGGCCGGTAGGGTCGCCCCGTGACCCCACCCGCCGGAGCCACCCCGCCCGCCGTCCGGTACACCTCGCGCCTCCTGCTGCTCGACCACCGGGACCGGCTGCTGCTGCTCTGCGCCCGCGACCCGCGGCCGGCCGGCGGGCGCTGGTGGTTCACCGTCGGCGGCGGCGTGGACGAGGGCGAGGACGCGTTGGCCGCCGCCGTCCGGGAGTTGCGCGAGGAGACCTCGCTCGACCTGCCCGCCGAACGGCTCGGCCCGGTGGTCTGGACCCGGCGCACCGACTTCACCTTCGACGGCCGCCCCTTCCGCCAGTGGGAGGAGTACCGCCTGCTGCGCCTGACCCCCGCCGAGACCGCCGCCGTCCGGGTCGACCCGGTCGAAGCCAGGTTCGGCCACCACTGGTGGACCGTCCGGGAGTTGGCCACCACCGACGCCACCGTCCGCCCGCACGACCTGGCCGCCCACCTCACCACCCTGCTGCGCGAGGGGCCCGGCCCGGTTCCGCTGCACCTCGGCGACGTGAACGACGACGAGGACCGGGCCGGGCGCTGAAAGTCGGTCTTGCACTGTGGATGACCACGGATCACGGATCACGGATCGTGGGTCGGGGAGATCCCACGGACAGAAGGAGCTGCCGGGCGGCGTGGCCACCGAGCCCGAAAACCACGGGCCGGGAAGGTCTCGCGGCGGATTCACCATGCAGTTGCGCTCGGCGGTGCCGTGCTTGGCCAGCAGCCCAGGTCGATCGTGATCACGGCAGGACAGGACAGGACAGGGCGGCGATTCGCCGCAGTTCTAGTGCTCCGACCGGGAACGTTTACCGGGTTGGCGGGGCCGGAACCGGTTGGATGAGACGGACATCCAACGGGTTGGGGGCGGGGTGGCGGAGCCGGTCAAGGCCAGGAGGCTGACCGACCAGGAGGGCCGGCAGTTACAGCGGATCGTGCATCGGGGCAGCACCAACACGGTGCGCTATCGACGGGCGATGATGCTGCTGCCCTCGACCGGCGGGAACCGGGTGCCGGTGATCGCCCAACTGGTGCAAGCGGACGAGGACACCGTGCGGGATGTGATCCACCGGTTCAACGAGATGGGGCTGGCCTGCCTGGACCCTCAGTGGGCGGGAGGCCGTCCCCGCCTGCTCAACCCTGACGACGAGGACTTCGTCGGCCAGACGGCCACCCCCGCCCGGCCAAGCCCGGGCAGCCATTCACCCGCTGGTCGATCCGGAAACTGCTCGCCTACCTGCGCCGGGTCCACCGCCGGGTGATCCGCATCGGCCGCGGGGCCCTGCGCTGCCTGCTCGCCCGACGCGGCGTCACCTTCCAACGCACCAAGACCTGGAAGGAATCCACCGACCCGGACCGTGACGCCAAACTCGGCCGGATCGAGCACGTCCTCGACCGGTTCCCGGACCGGACATTCGCCTTCGACGAGTTCGGCCCACTCGGCATACGCCCCACCGCCGGCAACTGCTGGGCCAGGCAGGGCCGACCCGACCGACTGCCGGCCACCTACCACCGAACCCACGGCGTGACCTACTTCCACGGCTGCTACTCCATCGGCGACGACACCCTCTGGGGCGTCAACCGGCACCGCAAAGGAACCGCGAACACCCTGGCCGCACTCCACTCGATCCGAGCCGCCCGCCCGGACCGCGCGCCGGTCTACGTGATCCTGGACAACCTCTCCGCCCACAACGGCAAGAAGATCCGCCGCTGGGCCCGCGACAACAACGTCCACCTCTGCTTCACCCCGACCAGCGCCTCCTGGGCGAACCCGATCGAGGCGCACTTCGGGCCGCTGCGGCAGTTCACCCTCACGAACTCCAACCACCCCAACCACACGGTCCAGACCCGCGCCCTGCACGCCTACCTGCGCTGGCGCAACGCCAACGCCCGCCACCCCGACGTCCTCGACGCCCAACGCCGCGAACGTGCCCGAATCCGCAGCGAGAAGGGCCTCCGCTGGGGAGGAAGGCCGCTGACCGAAGCGGCGTGAACGGCCGCTTCGGCGGGGTCGCTCACCCGGTGGAGCCGTCAAACATCTCGAAGCCCGTCTCCACAGTGCCGCGAAAGGCCAGCGCCTCGCGGTCAAGACCGAGGGCGCCGAGAAGGATGTCCAGCGCCACTTCCACGTCGTCCGCCGAGCGGCTCACCCAGACGAACGTGTTGGGGACAACCGCTCCTTCGATCCTGCTCAGGGCAAAGTCGACCCGCTCGACGCGGAACATGGCGACGTCGACATATCCGAGGTCTTCCCAGCCTCGTTCGAGGGTCAGACGCAACCGTGTCGCAAGTGCTTCCAGTGGCGGCTTCAGCCCGGCCACCAACTGGAAGGAGCTGGCAGCGAACTCCCACATGCTCTGCTGGAACGCGGGATTGCGCTTCCCACCTTGGTACGACGGAGCGATCTCCCACTCCGGCTCAGGCCCCGGAACCTCGATCTCCGCCATGCCGACCTCCCCGCCCGAACACCACCACTACATTCGGCGATCACCGTAGCTCACGGCCCAGATCAGCCCTCACCCGGTGAACGTATGCGGTCAGAGCACTAGCCCGTGCCCGGGAGGATCCGCGTACCCCGCAGCGGACCGGGCCGGACGGCGGGCGGCTCGTGGGGTGCCGGTCGTTCAGGGGGTGACGGCGTGTTCGACGAACTGGCCGCAGGAGCGGAACCCCAGGCGGCGGTAGACCGGTTCTCCGTCGGTCGACGCCTGGAGGACGGCGATGCGCCGGCCCCGCTCCCGGGCTGCGCGAAGTGCGGCCAGCGTGATGGCGCCGCCGTAGCCGCGTCGGCGGTGGGCGGCCAGGGTGGAGATGTTGTAGATGCCGGCGACTTCCGCGTGGTGGAACACTTCGGCGGAGCAGACCGGGCGGTTCTCCAGGTAGCCCACCAGGTACCGGGCCGGGCAGGTCTCGGCCAGCGCCTGCGGGGCGGCCCGGGCGAAGAACTCGCGGACGGTTTCGGCGGGTGGATTCCAGTTCGCGGCGAGGACCGTCGCGTAGTCGGCGAGCTGCTCGGGCGTGGTCACCGGCCGGATGTCCAGTCCCGGGACATCGGCGGGCGGCAGGGCGTCGTCCAGTTCGGCCCACATCGCCGTCTCCCGTTCGGACTCCGGCAGGCCGGCCGCCGTCAGGCGGGCCGTGAGGTCCGCCGGTGTCGAGGCGGGACCCACCCACCAGGAGAAACCGCGCCCGGTACCGGCCAGCGCCCCGACCGTCTCGGTGATGCGGGCCGTGGCGTCGGCCTCGGTGAAGCGGGCCGCGGCGACGATGTTGAACGTGTCGTCGTCCAGGCCGCTGTCCGCGACCAGGACGTCGTCTGTCGCTGTGACGGTCGCACCGGGCATCCTCCGGTGCAGGTGACAGGCGTGTTCCGCCAGGTTCTGCTCCATCCTGTCCGCCAAGTCGGCTTCATCCGAGAAATGATCGTTCATGGTGGTTGATCCCAGCACGACCAGCTGGGAATTGCACGCCGTTTTCGGCAGCGTCACGCCGGTGAGCAGCACTTCCGACACCCGTCCTGGTACCGCGTCAGGCAACGTTCGCCCTGGCCGGTAGGCGGCCGGCCCCGTAGGCTGCACGGCGGTTCGCGCATGCATGCAGGGGGCGTTGTGGCAGTCATGTTCACGTTGGTGGTCAACTTCGGGGACGACCTCGAGGCTGCTCGGGTGGCCGCCGCGACCGCAGCGGGATGGCCGCCGCTCAAGGCTGGACACCATCGCATCCCGCTGCATCCCGCGACGATCACCTCGGAATCCTCGGAGTACTCGGAGTCCGTGGTGTACGCGCAGCTTTCCGTCCTGCCGGTTGCGGTGGGTTTCGGCGCGGCGCCGGACCGGAGGTTGCCGCGGATCGGACTGACGTCGGAAGAGCTCACCGAGCTGGGCCGCGGCCTCTACGGCCTGCTCGCGGAGTTCGACGGGTACCTGGCGGCCATGGTCGGATGGGACCCGGACTCGCTGATCGACACGGAGTATCTGCGAGCGGATCTGGCTGACGAGCTCGCGAACGGAGTCCCTGGCGGCCTGGTGGTGTCGGAGCAGCTCCACCGCGATCTCGGGGCGGGACGCCACTTCGCCCCGTTCGCTCCGGGCTTCGTGTGGATTCCGTGGCGGGGCGTGGAGCCCTCCACTCTCACCGTCGACAAGCCGTGACCGAAGTCCGGCTCGGGTGACGTTGCTCGGCGGTCGGTGGTCGGTGGTCGGTGGTCGGTGGTCGGATGGGGCGCGTAGTCGTCACGGACGGTCTGATGTGGTGTCAGGAACCGTCCGGCCGGGCGTCAGCCGAGTGGTTTCCGGTATGCCCGGCCCGGGCGGTCGGTGAGGGCGAGGAGGAGGGTGGCGGTGGCGGGGAGGGTGGCCATGGCGCGGAGGAGGGCGGTTTCGGGGTAGGTGTCGTGGTGGAGGTGGAGGGCGAGGTAGGCGGTGGCGAGGGCAGCGGGGGTGGCGAGGAGGAGGGGGCGGGCGGCTCGGCGGGGGTGGGGGTGGTGGAGGGCGGCGAGGGCGGTCAGGAGGGCTGCGGCGGCGGCGAGTCGGGGATGCGCGAAGCCGAGGCCGTAGCGGACGGCGAGGGCGGGGACCAGGAACAGGGCGAGGGTGCGGCCGAGCAGGGTGGCGAGGGCGGTGGTGCCGGGGCCGGTCCGGGCGGTGGGCGGGCGGCGGTCGCGGGTGGTGGCGGTGAGGACCGCGAGGGCGAGGGCGGCCTCGGGGAGGCGGGCGGGCAGGTGGCGGAGGTTGTAGAGCAGGGCGGTGTCGTAGACGACCATCACCAGGGTGCCGACGGCCCACAGTTCGGCGGTGAAGCGGAGCAGTCCGAGGGTGTCCGTCCGGCGTTCGGGGCCGGGTGCGCGGCGGGCGGCGCGGAGCAGCAGCGGTGTGGTGAGCAGGGCGGAGAGCACCCGGATCGTCACGTCCTGGACGGTCCACGGGTTGTGCAGTCCCCATTCGACGGCGCCGAACACCAGGGTGTAGGAGGTGGCGGCCGCGGCCAGCAGCGCGGGTGAGCCGAGGGTGGCGCGCAGCAGGGCGGGGCTGAGGCGGTGCAGCACCGTCGCGTAGGCGGTCAGGACGAAGGGCAGTTCGAGGAACGCTTGGACCCGCAGCACCGTCGGCGCGAACAGCCGGGGGGCGGGCAGGTGGGCGGCCAGCGCCCGGATCGCCGGGTGGCCGGTCGGTTCGGCGAACCAGCCGGGCGGCAGGTAGCGGGTGACGTACCCGGCGTCGCCGCCGTGCGTCCGCACCAGGTAGGCGGAGCAGAGCAGTTGGTTGAGGTAGAGCAGTCCGGTCACCGCGGCCAGCAGGATTTCCGGCCGCACGCCCCTGCCGGAGGCCGGTGCCCGGTCGGGGGTCGGTGCCCGGTCGGGACCGGAGGTGCGGTCGGAACCGGAGGTGCGGGCGGCGGTCGGGACGCGGTCCGCGGTCGGGGTGCGCAGGGCCCGGGGGGCGAGCAGCAGGGCGGCGGCGGTCGAGCCGAGGACGGCGGCGTCGACCAGCAGCGCGGTGGTCGTCATCCGGGAGATGGTACTGCCGTCGGTCACGGCGCGTCACCGCGGGCGGGGGCGGGCGGAACGGCGGTGGAGGAACGGGTTCCGGGGGCGGGGGGCGGATGGGTTCCGGGGCGAGGGGGCGGTGGTTTCGGGGATTGCGTCCGGCCCCGGGAATGCGAGGGCTGGTCTTTACCCGGGAAAAGTAGGTTCGGACACCAAGCACACTCTGTCGGCCGGGGCGGCTATCGCCCGCGCGGGCCCTTCCGCCGCGTTCCGGGCGGCTTCCGGGGAGCCGGCGGGCGGCCCGCGGAACGGGGCGTCGATTCGCTGACGCACGGTCACCCGCCGGGCCCGGCCGGGGTGGTGGCGGGGCGGGGCGGGTGGCCACGGGTCTGCACCGGGCCGGTTCCGGTGATCACGGAACGTGATCAATGGGCGGGTGGCGGGCGTTCACGAGTCGGGCACGGATTCCTCGAACGGTCCGCCCAGCAACCATTGTGGGGCCGGATGGCGCGGGGTAGAGTCCCGGTTCGCCGAAGCACGGACGGGTCACCTCCGGGCATTTTCTTGGAGCGCTCATGTCAAAGAAAGGCGGCGTCAACAGACCGGGTCCCGACCTGTTCGACGCGTTCGCGGAAACCGCTCTCCGATGGCCCGAACGGGTCGCGCTCGATTCTCCCGGAAGCACCCTCAGCTACCGTCAACTCGCCCTGTCCGCAAGCAGGTTGGCGGATGCGCTGGGTGACCGGCCGGGACCGGTGGCGGTGTCCGCCCGGCACGCGCCGGAGACCGTGACCGCGCTGCTGGGCATCCTCGCGGCGGGCGGCACGTACGTCCCGCTGGACCCGTCCTTCCCGGTGGAGCGGCAGCGGGCGATGGCGTCCGCAGCCGGGTGCACCGCGCTGGTGGGGGCGGCCGGGCAGGCCGCCGCGCTCGGGCTGCCGCACCTCGAACCGGTGGGCGGGGCGGGCGAGTTACCGACGGGAGCCGATGCGGAGCGGTCCCGGCCGCCGGTGGCCGTCGGGCCGGACGATCCCGCCTACCTGCTGTTCACCTCGGGGTCGACGGGGCGGCCGAAGCCGGTGCTGACGCCGCGCGGGGCGATCTCGGCGGTGGCCGGGTCGCTGCGCGCACTGTTCGACGTACGTCCCGAGGACCGGGTGCTGCAGTTCGCCTCGCTGAACTGGGACACCTGCTTCGAGGAGATCCTGCCGGCCCTGACCGCCGGGGCCCGGCTGGTGTTCGACCCGGAGGCGCACTCGGCCTCCTTCCCCCGGCTGCTGCGGGCGGTGGAGCGGCGCGGCGTCACCGTCCTGGACCTGCCCACCGCGTTCTGGCACGAACTGGTGCTGCACCTCGCGGAGGACGGCCCGGACGCCGAACTGCCCGCCTGCCTGCGGCTGGTGGTGATCGGCGGCGAGGCCGCCGACCCGGCCCGGCTGGCGGACTGGAGCCGGCTGGCGGACAGCGGGCGGATCCGGCTG
The DNA here is from genome assembly GCF_026802215.1 of Kitasatospora sp. YST-16. Lineage (NCBI taxonomy): Bacteria > Bacillati > Actinomycetota > Actinomycetes > Kitasatosporales > Streptomycetaceae > Kitasatospora > Kitasatospora sp. YST-16. The sequence goes on along the minus strand of NZ_CP113837.1, from coordinate 6,107,607 downwards.
CTGAACACCTACGGCTGCACCGAGACCACCCTGATCACCCACGCGGTGGACCTGCTCGGCCCCGACACCCCGGAGCCGGGCCGCCGCTGGGACCCGGCCGAGCGCGCGCCGATCGGCCGCGCCCTGCCGCACGTCGAGGAACTGCTCACCGCCGAGGGCGAGTTGCTGATCGGCGGCGCCGCGCTGGCGACCGGCTACCCCGGGCTGCCGGAGACCACCGCGGAGCGCTTCACCGAGCGGGCCGGCCGGCGCTGGTTCCGCACCGGCGACCGGGTCTCCCGGGACCCGGACGGGCTGCTGACCCACCGCGGCCGGATCGACCACGAGGTGAAGATCCGCGGCATCCGGGTCGACCCGGCCGAGGTGGAGGCCGCGCTGGGCGCCCACCCCGGGTGGGGCTGGCGGCCGTCACCGCGACCACCCTGGCCGGCCGCACCGCGCTGGTCGCCTACGTCGTCCCGCGCGCCGGGGCCGCCGACCCGGCGCCGCCGACCGCCGAGGAACTCCTGCGCCACCTGCGGGAGTCGCTGCCCGCGCACCTCGTCCCGAGCCGGCTCGCGGTCGTCCCCGAGCTGGCCCGCACCGCCGGCGGCAAGATCGACCGCGCCGCCTCGCACCGCCTGCACGCCGGGGCCGCCGCACCGGCCTGAGCCGCCCCACCTGAGCCGCCCCGGCCCGAGCCGCTCCGGCCCGAGCCGCTCCGACTGAAACACCCTGGCTGAAACACCCCGCTCGAACCGTCCCGCCGGAGCCCGCCGCCTTTCCCCGCGGCGAGCCCGGCAGCCGGTAACCGGCAACCGGCAACCGGCAACCGGCAGCACCGCTGTCCCGCCGTACCGCGCACCACCTCGCGCACCCACCGCACCGTCGCACCGCGCACCACCGCACCGCGTACCGCTGCACTCCGCACCACCCGACCACGCACAGCACCGCGCACCACGCACCGCTGGCACCACCGGACCACGCGCACCCCGCACCGGTCGAAGGAGACCCCTGATGAGCCTCGACATGCCCGCCGTCACGCCCGCCGCCCCGCCGTCCCCCTCCGGCGCGGAGCTGCTCGACTCGCTGACGGCGGTGTTCCGCCGCGTCCTGGAGCTGGCCGAGGTGCCCGCGGACGGCAACTTCTTCCTGCTGGGCGGGGATTCGCTGGTCGCCACCCGGGTGCTGAGCGCGGTGGCCCGCACCCACGGGGTCGAACTGACCTTCGAGGAGTTCCTCGCCGACCCGACCCCGGCGGGCCTGGCCGGCCGCGTCAGCACGGCCCGCGCGGCCGCCCGGTGAGCGCCGCCGCGCTCACCCCGTCCCGGCCCGCCGCCCCGCGTTCGGCCCTGGTGGTCGGCGCCGGCCTGGCCGGGCTGACCGCCGCCGTGGAGCTGGCCGAGCACGGGGTGCGGGTGACGGTGCTGGAGGCCCGGGAGCGGGTCGGCGGGCGGGCCCGGGGCATCGAGGTGGCGCCCGGGCGGTGGATCGACGCGGGCGCCGCGTACCTGGGCGACCGGCACACCGAGCTGCACGCCCTGCTGGCCGCCTGCGACCTGAAGACCGCGCCGACCGAGATGGCCGGGGCCAGCCGGTTCGCGCTGCGGGACGGCGACGGCGACGGCGCGACCGCCGACGGGCGGTTCCCGCCGCTGAACGCGGTCGCCCTAGGCGACCTGTTCGAGCGGCTGGAGGAGCTGGCCGCGGCCGTCCGCCCGGACGCGCCCTGGCTGACCCCGGACGCCGAGCGGCTCGACGCGCTGACCGCCGCCGACTGGGCCGAGCGCGAACTCGCGCACCCCGACGCCAAGTTGTTCTTCCCGCTGTTCCTCGGCGAGATGATGGCCGCCGACCCGGCGAAGGTCTCCGTCCTGCACATGGCGTTCTACCTGCGCTCCGGCGGCGGCCTGCGCTACCTGAACGCCTTCGCGGGCGGCGCCCAGCAGGACCGGGTCGCGGGCGGCGCGCACCGGCTGTGCGAACGGCTGGCCCGGCGGCTGCTGGACGCCGGCGGGGTGCTGCGCACCGGCGAGCCCGCGCTGGCCGTCGAGCAGTCCGATGCGGAGGTCACCGTCCGTACCCCGGAAGGGAGTTACCGGGCGGAGGCGGCCGTGGTGGCGGTGCCGCCGCTGCTCGCGGACGCGATCGGGTACCGGCCCGGGCTGCCGGTGCCGCGGGCCGCGTCGCGGACCGAGCGGGGCTGCGCGGTGAAGCTGAGCCTGGTCTTCCCGGAGCCGGTGTGGCGGGCGCACGGTCTGTCCGGCTGGTCGGTGAACGCGGCCGGCCCGCTGCTGTCCACGGTGGACGACACCCCGCCGGAGGGCTCGCCGGGCGTGCTGACCGGCTTCGTCACCGGCGCGGAGGCGCACCGCTACGCCGCGCTGGAACCCGGCGAGCAGCGGGCGGCGGCGCTGGCCCAGGCCCGGCGGCTGTTCCCGATGCTGCCCGAGCCGATCGGCTTCCACCTCACCGACTGGGTCAACGAGCCGTGGAGCCGGGGCTGTTACGCCGCGCTGTTCGGCCCCGGCGACTGGACGGCGCTCGGGCCGACGCTGACCGCCCCGCACGGCCGGGTGCGGTTCGCGGGCACCGAGACCAGCACCGAGTTCTTCGGCCTGCTGGAGGGCGCGGTCCGCTCGGGCCGCCGGGCGGCCGCCGACCTGCTCGCCGCCGGGCCGAACGCCGCCGGGCCGACTTCCGCCGCGCCGAGCGCCACCGACCCGAGCGCCACCGGGCCGAATTCCGCCGCGCCGAGCGCCACCGACCCGAGCGCCACCGGCCCGAACTCCACCGACCCGAACGCCGCCCCGCCCGGCAACTGACGAACCGTCAGATCCCTTCGCTTTCAATCATTTCGGGCTTCTTCCCGGACCGGTGTCCGCTCCACGGGGGCGGGCCCGGCGACCAGTCCTGCTTGGAGACCTCCCATGAGCGACCAGACGCCCCTCGCCCCGCTGCCCGTCCGGGAGCGGTTCATGACCGACCCGGACCTCGGGGCGGGGAACTTCCTCGACCGGGCGATCGAGGCGAACCCGAACTGCGCGGTGCCGTACGCGTTCTCCCACCGGCTCGACCACCGCGGGCAGGTGGTGCTGGTCGGGCACAGCCTGCTGGACCTGGCGGCGCTGCGCGACCGGTACGCGGCCTGGTACCACGCGATGGGGGTGCGGCCGGGCGAGCCGGTGGGCGTGGTGGTGGCGGAGGGGCTGGAGCCGCTGCTGCACTTCTTCGCGCTGACCGCGCTGGGCGCCGTCCCCGCGCTGGTCAACGACGCGATGCGGCCGGACGTGATGGTCCGCTACCTGGACCACGTCGGCGTGGTCGGGGTGGTCGCGGACGACACCACCCGGCTGTCCGCGGCGTACCGGCAGGACCCGCGCCGCCGGCCCCGGTTCCTGGCGCTGACCGCCGAGGTGCAGGCGTCCGACCCGGCCGTGGCGGCGCTGCCGGAGCAGTACCCGTACCGGCACGCGCCCGAGGACGTGGTGGCGCTGATCCACTCCTCGGGGACGACCGGCACCCCGAAGTCGACGATCCTGGCGCACCGGCAGTTCTGGGAGGGCAAGCAGCCGCGGATGGTGCGCTTCCCGGCCGAGCCGTCCGACCGGCTGATGTCGCTGATGCCGCACACCCACGCGGGCGGCCTGAGCTACTTCCTGACCACCACCCTGCTGGGCCTGCCGACGGTGGTGATGGCGGGCTGGCGGCGCTCGGTGGTGGAGCCGGTGATGGAGGCGTTCCAGCCGACCATGGTGGCCTCCTTCCCGCGCACCTTCGTCGAGTTGGCGACCGGCGAGCTGCCGGTGCGGGGCGCGGCCCGGGTGCACTCCTGGTTCAACACCGGCGACAGCGCGCACTACGGGCACGTCCGGCGGCTGGTGCAACTCGGCGAGCGCCCGGCCGGGTTGGTCAGGCCGTGGCTGCTGCCGCAGGAGAAGGAGGGGCAACCGGCCCTGCCCGGTTCGCAGTTCGTGGACGGGCTGGGCTCCTCCGAGATGGGCATGGCGCTGTTCGGGCAGGTCACCTCGCCGGAGACGGCGCGTGCCGACCGCTGCGTGGGCAAGCCGTCCGAGGTGGTGGAGCGGGCCGCCGTGCTGGACGAGGACGGCGTCGAAGTCCCGGACGGGACACCCGGGTTGCTGGCGGTGCGGGCGCCCTCGATCACGCCGGGGTACTGGAACAACGAGCGGCTGACGGCGAGCTTCCACCGGTCCGGGTACTGGCTGACCGGCGACGTCGCCTACCGGGACGCCGAAGGCCGGTTCTTCCACCTGGACCGGACGGTGGACGTGATCGACACCCTGGACGGGCCGGTGTACAGCCTGCCGCTGGAGGAGGTGCTGCTCGCCGACTGCGCCGAACTGGTGCGGGACTGCTCGGTGGTGGGCGTCCCGCACCCGGCCGGCGGGCAGCGGCCGGTGGCCGTGGTGCTGCTCCAGGAGGGGGCGCACGTCACCGACGAGGCAGGGCTGTTGGCGGCCGCCAACGCCGAACTCGGCCGGGCCGGACTGGCGGAGCTGGCCGCGCTGCGGGTGGCCCGCACCGAGGCGGAGTTCCCGCTCGGCCCGACCGGCAAGGTGCTCAAGCGCGAGCTGCGCACCCGGCACGCCGGCCTGCTCACCGGCCCGGCCACCGGTACGGCCACTGCCCCGACCGCCGCCCCGGCCGCCGTCCCGGCCGCCCCGAGAGCCTCCTGATGGGGCGCCGGTACACCCCGCAGCCGTACCAGTACGTGCGGCAGCCGCTGGTCGAACCGGACTGGCGGCGGCTGCCGGGCTGGCGGGAGGTGACGGCCGCGCAGTGGCGGGACGCGCAGTGGCAGCGCTCGCACTGCGTGCAGGGCGAGCGGCAGCTGCGGCAGGTGTTCGGGCCGCTGCTGACCGACCGGTTCTACGACGAACTCGCGGCCGACCAGCGGGAGTTCGCGACCATGTCGGTGCTGGTGCCGCCGCAGATGCTGAACACCATGGCGGTCGGGGCGCCGCTGGTGCCGGCCGCGTTCACCGAGGCGTTCCTGGCCGACCCGGTGCGGCGCTACATGCTGCCGGTGCGCTCGGACCGGCAGCCGGCCTGGCCCAGCCACCCGCTGGCGGCCCGGGACTCGCTGCACGAGGCGCAGATGTGGGTGGTGGAGGGGCTGACCCACCGCTACCCGACCAAGGTGCTGGCCGAGCTGCTCTCCACCTGCCCGCAGTACTGCGGGCACTGCACCCGGATGGACCTGGTCGGCCGCTCCACCCCGCAGGTCGCCAAGGCCCGGCTGGTGCTGCGTCCGGCCGACCGCGAGGAGCAGATGCTCGACTACCTCAAGCGCACCCCGTCGGTGCGGGACGTGGTGGTCTCCGGCGGCGACCTGGCGAACGTGCCGTGGCCGCGGCTGGAGGCGTTCCTGCTGCGGCTGCTGGAGCTGGGTTCGGTGCGGGACGTCCGGCTGGCCAGCAAGGCGGTGGTCGGCCTGCCGCAGCACTGGCTGCAGCCGAAGGTGCTGGCCGGGATGGAGCGGGTGGCCCGGCTGGCGGCCCGGCGCTCGGTCAACCTGGCGGTGCACACCCACGCCAACCACGCGGCGTCGGTGACCCCGCTGGTCGCGGAGGCGGCCCGCGGGCTGCTGGACGCGGGCGTGCGGGACGTGCGCAACCAGGGCGTGCTGATGCGCGGCGTGAACGACAGTCCGGAGGCGCTGCTCGACCTGTGCTTCGCGCTGCAGGGCGAGGCCAACGTCCTGCCCTACTACTTCTACCTGTGCGACGTGATCCCCAACGCCGAGCACTGGCGGCTGCCGCTGGCCGCCGCGCAGCGCCTGCAGGAGGCGATCCTCGGCTACCTGCCGGGCTACGCGACGCCCCGGCTGGTGGCGGACGTGCCGCACGTCGGCAAGCGCTGGGTGCACCAGGCGGTGGGCTACGACCGGGTGCGCGGCATCTCGTGGTGGACCAAGAACTACCGCACCGGGCTCGAACTGCGCGGCGGCGAGGGGGCGTTCGGCCCGGACGGGCTGGGCCGCCGGTACCCGTACGTCGACCCGGTGGACACCCTGCCGCCGGAGGGCCGGGCCTGGTGGGCCGAACGGGCCGGTGCCGCGGGGAACTTCGACCTGAGTGAGCTGGAGGAGAGCGAGTGAGCGAGCAGCGGGCGCCGTTGCGCCGGATGTGCTGGATCTTCCCGGACCGGGAGTCGAGCCGGTCCGGGGCGATGTGGAAGCACTACTTCTGGGACATGTACGCGGAGATCGCCGCCGAGCTGGGCCTGGCGTGGACGATGCACGCGCCGGAGGCGGTGACGGTGGACGGCACCGACCCGGCGCGGCCGCGGGTGTACGTGGACGGCGAGCGGGTGACGCCGCAGGACACCCTGTTCATCACGGCGCTGTACTCGCTGCCGTACCAGTCGATGGACGTGTTCAACCAGTTGACGCTCTGCACGGTGCTGGAGCAGGCCGGGTTCTACCTGCCGTTCCCGGCGCAGGTGTCGCTGCTGGGCAACGACAAGCTGGCGACGGTGCTGTTCCTGGCCGACTCGCCGGTGCCGGCCGTCCCGTCGGTGCGGATCGGCTCCGGGCGGGACGTCTCCAAGCACCAGTACGAGGCGGCGCTGGACGGCCTGTCCTTCCCGGCGATCGTGAAGCCGTCCGGCTGGTGCGGCGGCGGCGGGATCTGCCTGGCCCGCTCCCGGGAGGACGTGCGCGGCCTGGCCAGCCTGGCGCAGGGCGGCGACACCGTGCTGGTGGCGCAGCCGTACCTGGGGGACGGCACGGTCGACTACCGGGTGTACGTGGTCGACGGGCGCCCGTACGCGGCGCTGCGGCGCACCCCGGAGGCGGGCTCGCCGGTGGCGAACGCCAGCCGCGGCGGGTCGATGGAGTTCTGCCCCGTACCGCCCGAACTGGCCGACGCCACGGCCTACTTCGCCAAGAAGCTGCCGATCCCGTTCTTCTGCGTGGACTTCCTGCACGACGGGGAGCGGTTCTGGTTCTCCGAGCTGGAGCCGGACGGGGTGATCGCCCCGGACCTGGACGACCCGGCCCGGCCGGTGCAGCGGGAGGTGACCCGGGCCCGGTTCGCCGCCTACCGGGACGCGCACGCGGCGTTCCTCGCGGACGGGGGCGTGCGGCGATGACCTTCTCGCTCACCGAGGAGCAGGCGGCGGACGGCCTGGCGGTGGCCCGCCGGACGCTGGAACTGCTGCGCGGCGTACCGGAGTTCGGCGACCGGTACGCCTCCTGTCCGGCGCCGCGCACGCTGGCGGAGCTGGCCGCGCTGCCGCCGCTGGCCAAGGACGACCTGAACACCGCGCTGGCGCACCTGGAGCCGGCCGCCGAGCACGGCGCGACCTGGCTGTTCCAGAGCGGCGGCTCGACCGGGGCGCCGAAGGTCGGCTACGCGCCGACCGGGTTCTACATGGCGAAGGTGTTCGAGCACTGGCGGCCGCTGGAGCGGGACGACGTGTTCGTCAACGCCTGGGGCGCGGGCCGGATGTGGGGCGCGCACTTCCTGGCGGCGGGCCTGGCCGACCTGTCCGGCTGCCGGGTGATCGCGCTCGGGTCGGTGACGGCCGAGGAGTACCCGCAGTGGCTGGGCTTCCTGGCCGACCGGAAGGTCACCGCGATCGGCGGGACCCCGAGCGTGCTGCGGCTGTGGTTCGCGCACGCCCGCGCCGCCGGGATCGAACTGCCGTCGCTGCGCAAGGTGTTGTGGCTGGGCGAGGCGTGGCAGCCGCAGCTGGAGGAGGATCTGGCGGCGGTCGCGCCGAAGGCCCGCCGGCACGGCATGTTCGGCTCCACCGAGACCTGGGTGGTGGGCTCCAACTCCCCCGACTGCCCGGCCGACACCTTCCACCCGTTCCCGCACCAGCTGGTGCACGTCGGCGACGGCGGGCTGCTGGACTTCACCTCGCTCGACCCGGCGATGCTCAACCCGGTGCTGCGCTACCGTACCGGCGACGCGGGCGAGTTGGCGCCCTGCCCGTGCGGGCGGCCGGGCCCGGCGATGCGGGTGCTGGGCCGCCGGGACAACGTGGTGCAGGTCCGCGGGCTGGGCCTGCACGTGGACGAGCTGCTGGCGCGGGTCGAGCGCGAGCCGGGCGTCAGCCGGGCCCAGGTGCTGGTCACCGAGCGGGGCGGCCGGGCGCAGTCGGTGGACGTCCTGGTGCTCGGCGCGCTGCCGCCGGACCGCGCCGAGGCGCTGCGGCGCGAACTGCTGTCCGCCACCTTCACGTTGAGCACCGCCTTCGTGCACGACCCGGAGCAGGTGCGGGTGCGGGTGGTGGACGCGCTGGTCAGCAACGAGCGCACCGGGAAGACCGCGGGCTTCGTGGTCCGGGAGGAAGCGTGAAACGAGGGCTGGTGAAACTGCGCAAGCCCGAGCAGCTGGGCCGGGGCTTCAACCTGTTCTGGTTCGGCAAGTCGGTCTCCAACGTCGGCGACCGGGTGACGGTGTTCGTCGTCCCGACCCTGATGATCTTCGTGCTGCACGCCTCCGCGTTCCAGGTCGGCATCGTCGCCATGGCCCAGTACCTGGGCATTCCGCTGCTCGGCCCGGTGGCGGGCGTCCTGGTGGACCGCTGGGACAAGCGGCGCACCCTGATCGCCTGCGACCTGGTGCGGCTGGCGGCGGTCGCGGCGATCCCGGTCGCGTACTGGCTGGACCTCCTCTCCACGCCGCTGCTGTTCTGCTGCGTGGCGGCGGTCTCCGGGGCGACGATCTTCTTCAACGTCGGCTACCTGGTGGCCGTCCCGGCGGTGGTCGAGCAGCCGCACCTGGTGCGCGCCTACTCCCGGCTGGAGGGCAGCGGCTCGGTCGCCGAGGTCTCCGGGCCGTCGATCGCCGCCGCCCTGTACGGGGCGCTCGGCGCGGCCTCGCTGCTGGTGGACGCCGCCAGCTACCTGGTCTCGGCGGCCTGCTTCCGCTGGATGCGGCCCTGGGGGCAGCCCACCGTCGCCCAGGGCTCGGTGTGGCAGCGGCTCACCCTCGGCTTCCGGCTGAACTGGCAGGACCCGGTGCTGCGCCGGGTGGTGCTGGCCGCCGTCACGCTCAACTCCGGCGGCCCGGTGTTCGTCACCGTGATGCCGGTGCTCGCCTACCGGGGCCTGGGCGTCACCGTCGGCGTGTACGGCGCCGCGATGTCCGCGGGCGCGGTCGGCGCTCTGCTGGGCGCGCTGGTCGCCCCGCGGATCGGCGAACGGCTCGGCATCGGACGGACGCTGGCCTGGGCGCTGCTGCTGCACTGCCTGGTCGGCCTGGGCGTGCTGGCCGCGCCCGCGCTGCCCGCCGGGCCGGTGATCGCCGTCACCATGGGCTGCTACGGCTTCTTCATGTCCTGCATCAACGTGTGCTCGGCGCCCGCCCGGCAGTCCCGGATGTCCGCGCAGCACCAGGGCGTCATGCACGCCGCGTTCCGCACCGCCACCTGGGGCGTCATCCCGCTCGCCGCGCTGGCCGGCGGCCTCGCCGTCTCGCTGCTCACCGGCCCGCTCGGCGTGCTGGACGCGGCCCGCTGGACCATGGTCGGCGGCACCCTGCTCGCCGCCTGCTCCTTCCTGCCCGCGCTCGGCATCCAGTCCCGGATGGACGCCGGCCTGCCGAAGGCCGTGGACCTGGTCGGCGATCCGGCCGCCCTGGTCGACGGCGCCACCGAACCTGCGGAGGCCGCGAAGTGACGGTCCGTCAACGCGTGCTGATCACCGGCTGCTCCTCCGGCATCGGGCTGGCCACCGCGGCCGCCGCGAGCCGGGCCGGGTGGGAGGTGGTGGCGACGGTGCGCGACCCGGAGCGGGCCGACGCGCTGCGGGAGGCCGCGCCCGGGGCCGAGGTGCGGCGGCTGGACGTCACCGACGAGGAGTCGGTGGCGGCCTGCTTCGCCGGGATCGACCGGCTCGACGCGCTGGTCAACAACGCCGGGATCTCCAACTTCGACCCGACGCTGGAGATGTCCACCAGTGCGGCGCTGCGCGCCAACCTGGAGGTCAACTTCTTCGGCACCGTCGCCGTCTCGCGCGCCGCGATGCCGCTGCTGCGCGCCTCCGGCGGGCGGCTGCTGACCATCGGCAGCGTGCACGGCGTGGTCGGCCAGCCCTTCAACGAGGCGTACTGCGCGGCCAAGTTCGCCGTCGAGGGCTTCATGGAGTCGCTCGCCCCGGTCGCCGCCGCGCACGGCGTGCGGGTCTCGGTGCTGGTGCCCGGCTACGTCCCCGACACCCGGTTCGGCATCTTCCCGGACGTCAACCGCCGTACCGTGCAGGCCGCTTCGGGCCCGTACGCGGACACCTTCGCCGCCTACGGCGACCGGATCGGCGCGCACTGGGCCGGCGCCGGGCAGCCCGCCGCGGAGGTCGCCGCGGCGGTGCTGCGCGCGCTGGCCGAGGAGCGGCCGCCGTTCCGGATCCCGACCGGGCCGTGGGCGGCGGCCTACCTGGACGCCAAGCTCGCCGACCGCGACGGCGCCGCCGTCCAGCGGCTCGCCCACGACTGGATCGGCCTGACCCCCCTGCCCTGAGGAGCAACCACCGTGCCCGCACTGCCCCTTCACGCGCTCGTCGACCACGCCCGGCGCCACTCGCCGTTCTACGCCGAGCTGTACCGCGACGTTCCCGCCGTCGTCACCTCGCTCACCCAGCTGCCCGTCATCGACCACGTCGCGTTCTGGTCCGCCAACCGGTGGCCGGACAACCGGCTGCTGACCGGGCCGCTGACCGACGCCGCCGTCTACAAGTCCGGCGGCACCACCGGCGCGCCCAAGTTCTCGCCGTGGACCCGCTCCGAACACGTCGACTCGGTCAGCGCGTTCGGCGCCGGACTGGTCGACGCCGGGCTCAAGCCCGGGCAGAAGGTCGCCAACCTGTTCCGGGCCGGCGAGTTCTACAGCGGCTTCCTGTTCATCGAGGGCGCCCTGCACCACGCGCCGATCGACAACGTCCGGCTGCCGGTGGCCACCGCGCCCGACGAGTACGTCGCCGACCTGGTCCACTCCTTCGGCGTGGACGTGCTGGCGGGCGAGCCGATGAAGCTGTCCGCCGTCGCCGAGACCCTGCTCAAGCAGGAACGGCCCGCCCCGCAGGTCGAGTTGATCCTGTTCGGCGGCGACATCCTGTTCAACGACCTGCGGCCGCTGCTGCGTTCGGCCTTCCCCAACGCCGCGCTCTCCTCGATCGGCTACGCCTCGGTGGACGCCGGCCTGGTCGCCGGACCGGTGCCCGCCGGGGACGACCTGCGCGTCCACCGGGCCTTCCCGAACCGCACCGTGGTCGAACTCGTCGACGACACCACCGGCGAGCCGATCACCGAACCCGGCGTCCCCGGCCGGGTCGTGGTCACCAACCTGTTCCGCACCCTGGTCCCGATCCTGCGCTACCCGGCGGGCGACCGCGCCGAGTGGACCGACGCCTCCTGCACCACCTTCCGCCTGCTCGGCCGCTCCACCGAGGGCGCCCGGATCGGCATCGTCACCATGCCCACCGAGGACGTCCGCGACGTCCTGCTCGCCCACGACCCCGACCACCGCATCACCGGCCTGCAGTTCGTCCAGCGCCGCTGGGACGGCCGCGACGGCCTGCTCATCCGCCTCGGCCACACCACCCCCGCCCCGCCGCCCGCCGCCCTCACCGAGACCCTCCGGCAGGCCGTCCTCGACGCCCGGCCCGCGTACGTCTCCGAGACCGCGATCGGCGCGATCCACCCCCTGCAACTGGAGTGGGTCCCGCGCTCCGCACTCGTCACCAACCCCAGCACCGGCAAACTCCGCCAGGTCATCGACGAACGCCCCGCGCACTGATCCCGGGCCCCGCCTCCGGCCACCCGGGTTGGCATGATGGTCCGATGAGCGACCTTCAGCGCACCGAGCCCTCCCGGGTGGCCGACGACCGCGCCTCCCTGACCGAGTTCCTCCAGTACCAGCGCGAGACGCTGGCGATGAAGTGCGCCGGGCTGACCGCCGAACAGCTCCGGCAGCGGGCCGTGCCGCCCTCCGACCTCTCCCTGCTCGGCCTGGTCCGGCACCTCGCCGAGGTCGAACGCAGCTGGTTCCGCAACGTCGTCAACGGCGACGGGGCACCCGCGCACTGGCCCGGCGACGCCGCCTTCGACGTGGACGCCGCCGACCCCGACGAGGCCTTCCGCACCTGGCACGAGGAGTGCGCCCGCTCCCGCGCCACCGTCAACGACGCCGCCTCCCTCGACACCCCCGTCCACTGGCGCGAGGAGGTCTTCACCCTCCGCTACGTCGTCACCCACATGATCGAGGAGTACGCCCGCCACAACGGCCACGCCGACCTGCTGCGCGAACGCATCGACGGCACCACCGGGGAGTAGGCCCTACTCGGGGAGCGGCTCCGCCGGTGCCCGTCCGTCCCGGGCCGTCAGCTGCGCGCCGACCGACCAGGCGTGGCGGGTGACGGCCAGCAGGAAGCGGCCCCGGGAGACCCGGACGGCGTGCAGGGCGGGGCCGTGGTCGACGGCGACGAACAGGGCGCCGGCCAGGGCCAGCAGCAGCCAGGTCAGGTGGGCGAACGGGCGGGCCACCGGGCCGAGTTCGGCGAAGGACTGGTGCAGCCGGCGGACGTGGAACGGGATGTGGCGCCGCTCGTCGTACAGGATCCGGTCGGTGACCTCGCGGGCCAGCGGGTCGGCCAGGCCGTCCCGCAGGCTGCGGTAGTACTCGACGGCGACCAGCTCGGCCACCATCAGCACCATCAACTCGGTGCGCAGGCCCAGCAGTCGGCGCACCCGGACGAAGATCCCGTCGCTCCAGTGCCCGTCCAGCAGCGGGACGCCGGCCGCGCCCAGCAGTTCGGCCAGCAGCCGCGCGTGGTTGCGCTCCTCGTCGACGAACAGCCGCACCGCCGCCGAGTACTCCGGGTCCCCCGCCCGGTCGGCCTTGGCCCGCAGGTTGGCCCCGTCCCCGTCCTCCCCCACCTGGAACTTCTGCAGGCTCCGCGCCACCACCGCGGGCAGTTCGACCCCGTGCTCCCACTCCGGGTCCGCGATCCACTCCCGCCGCGCCCGCTCCGCCTCGAACTCCGCCACCCACCCACCGAACCCGCTTCCGGGCATGGCTCCGCCCCCGCTCTCGTGCATGGTGCCGCGCCCGCCGCACCGACGGCGTGCGGGCGTACCGGGATGAACGCCACGGCTCGGTGGCGCACGACCAGTACGCTACCGCACTCCTGAACGCGTTCAAATAGCCGCGCCGGCCTCTCCCGGCCTCGCGGCTCAGTACACGTCGCGGACGTAGCGCTTCTCGGCGGCGAGGGACTTGACGTAGGCGGCGGCGTCGGCGGGGGTGAGGTTGCCGTGGGTGGTGGCGATGGTGTGGAGGGTGCGGTCGACGTCCTTGGCCATCCGGGAGGCGTCGCCGCAGACGTAGAGGTGGGCGCCGTCCTGGAGCCAGGACCAGAGGTGGTGGCCGTTCTCGCGCATCCGGTCCTGGACGTAGACCTTGGCGCGCTGGTCGCGGGAGAAGGCGGTGTTGAGGCGGGTGAGGGTGCCGTCGGCGAGGTGGGTGCTGAGTTCGTCGCGGTAGTAGAAGTCGGTGGCCTGGTGCTGCTCGCCGAAGAAGAGCCAGTTGGCGGCGCGGTGGCCGCGGGCGCGGCGGTCCTCGAGGAAGCCGAGGAAGGGGGCGACGCCGGTGCCGGGGCCGACCATGATCATGGGGATGTCGGGGTCGGCGGGCGGGCGGAAGTGCGGGGAGCGCTGGAGGTGGACGGGGACGGTGGCGCCGAGGTCGGCGTCGGCCAGGTGGGTGGAGCAGACGCCGCCGCGGGGCAGGCCCTTGAGGTTGTCCCAGCGGACCACCGAGACGGTGAGGGAGAGCAGGTGGGGGTCGGTGAGCGGGCTGGAGCAGATCGAGTACTGGCGGGGCTGGAGCCGGCCGAACACCTCGGCCCACTCCTGGGCGTCGGCCCGGACGCCGAACTCGGCGGCCACGTCGACGGCCTGCCGCCCCCACGTCCAGCCGGCCAGCACGTCGGTGCTGTCGGCGCGCAGCAGGGCGCGCAACTCGCGGTCGTCGCGGGTGCGTTCGGCGGTGAAGCGGAGCAGTTTGGGGGTGATCCGGGTGATGTCGAGGTGGCGGGTGAGGGCCTCGCGCAGCGGGAGTTCGCCGGGGCCGGGGAGGGTGACGGTGCTGTCGCCGGGCCTGCCGATGACGGCGAGCCACTCGTCGACCAGGGCGGGCGGGTTGACGGGGTGGACGGCCAGCGAGTCGCCGACGGCGTAGTCGAGGGGGAGGTCGAGGTCCCGGGTGTCGAAGGTGAAGCGGCGCACCTCCTTGCCGGAACCGGCCCCGGAGAGCAGCCGGTTGCCGACCAGCCGGGCCGGGACGGTGCTGCGGCGGGCGGTGGCGGCGGGCGGGGGCGGCGGCGGGGGCGGGACGGGGCGGGTGAGGGCGGCCAGGACGCCGTCCAGCCAGGTCCCGGCGGGGCCCTCGTAGTCGGGGTCGCAGTCGGTGCGGGGGGCCAGGCGCTGGGCGCCGAGTTCGGCGAGCCGGGCGTCCAGGCGGCGGCCGTGGCCGCAGAAGTCCTGGTAGTTGGGGTCGCCGAGGGCGAGGACGGCGTAGCGGCGGCCGTCCAGGCGGACGGGTTCGCCGGTGGTGAGGGCGTCCCAGAACGCGGCGCCGTTGTCGGGGGCCTCGCCGTCGCCGTAGGTGGAGGTGATCAGCAGCAGGTCGGCGTCGGCGGGGAGGGCGGCCGGGTCGGTGTCGGCCATGGCGTGCAGGGCGGCGGGGTGGCCGGCGGCGGTGAGGCGGGCGGCGGCGGCCGCGGCGAACTCCTCGGCGTTGCCGGTCTGCGAGGCCCACAGGACCAGCAGTTGCCGGGTCGCGGCGGAGGCGGGGGCGGCGGCGCCGGCGGCGCGCGAGTACAGGCCGGCCAGCGCGCCGTTGACCCACTGGGCGTGCACGGGGTCGAACGGGGCGTCGGCCGGGAGCACCGGCACGCCGGGCCGGCCGATCGGGATGGCGGCCAGGAACCCGGCCAGGTACCGGCGTTCGTCCTCGCCGAGGACGGGCGGGGGCGCGGTGTCCAGCCCGAAGACGGCCGCGGTGACGGGGGCGGTGTCGAAGGCGGGGAGGGGCGCGGGGTCGGCGGGCGCGGCGGTGGTCACCGCGGTCAACGAGACGGCGCAGTACTTGAGTTCGGGCTGGAAGGAGAGCGGGTCGACGGCGTCGGAGGTGACGGCGTTGATCGACAGGTCCTCGCCGAACAGGTCGTTCCAGTGGAACGGGGCGAAGCAACTCCCGCGCTGCACCCGGTCGGTGAGCACGGCGGGCAGCACGGCCCGGCCGCGCCGGGAGGCGATCTCGACGCCGTCGCCCGCGCCGATGCCGAGCGCGGCGGCGTCCTCGGGGTGGATCTCGACGAACGGCGACGGGTTGAGCTTGGCGAGTTTGGCGACCTTGGCGGTCTTGGTGAGGGTGTGCCACTGGTGCGGGAGGCGGCCGGTGTTCAGCACGAACGGGTGCTCGTCGTCCGGGAGTTCGGCCGGGTCGAGGTGCGGGCGGGGGTGGAAGACGGCCCGGCCGTCGGGGGTGGGGAAGTGCGGGGTGCCGTCGGGGAGCAGGTAGCGGATCGGGTTGCGGTCGGGCCCGTCGGGGTCGGCGGCGGGCCACTGGACGGGGGTGTCGCGCAGCCGCGGGTAGGAGGCGCCGCGCAGGTCCCAGCCGGTGGCGGGGTTGTACGCCTGCTTGAGCTCCTCGAAGACCTGCTCGGCGTCGGTGAAGTCGAAGCCCTCCGCGTAGCCCATGGCGCGGGCGACCTCGGCGATGATCCGCCAGTCCGGGAGGGCTTCGCCGGGCGGGTCGGCGGCGGGGCGGGCCAGGGTGAGGTTGCGTTCGCTGTTGATCAGCACGCCCTCGGTCTCGGTCCACAGCGCGGCCGGGAGGACGACGTCGGCGTAGGCGTTGGTCTCGGTGTCGGCGAACACGTCCTGGGTGATGACGAGTTCGGCCTTCTCCAGGCCGGCTATGACGGTGCTCCGGTTGCCGACCGAGGCGACCGGGTTGGTGCAGATGATCCAGCAGGCCCTGATCTCGCCGTCGGCGAGCTTCTCGAACATCTCGACGGTGCCCTTGCCGACGCCGTCGGCGCGCAGCGTGCCGGGCGGCAGCTGCCACAGCCGCTCGGTGAACTCCCGGTCGGCGGCGGACTGGACGGTGCGCTGGCCGGGCAGGCCGGGTCCCATGTAGCCCATCTCGCGGCCGCCCATCGCGTTGGGCTGGCCGGTCAGCGAGAACGGGCCGCTGCCGGGGCGGCAGATGGTGCCGGTGGCCAGGTGCAGGTTGACCAGGGCGTTGGTGTTCCAGGTGCCGTGCGTGGACTGGTTCAGCCCCATCGTCCACAGGCTGGTGAACTCCCCCGCCTCGCCGATGAGTTCGGCGGCCTTGCGGAGGTCGGCCTCGGCCAGGCCGGTGATCTCGGCGACCTTGGCCGGCGGGTAGTCGGCGAGGAAGTCGGGCATCGCCGCCCAGCCCTCGGTGTGCCGCTCGATGAACGCCTCGTCGAGGTGCCCGTCCGCGTGCAGCAGGTGCAGCAGGCCGTTCAGCAGCGCCAGGTCGGTGCCGGGCTTCAGCTGCAGGAACAGGTCGGCCTTGGCGGCGGTGGCGGTGCGCCGCGGGTCGACCACGATCAGCTTGGCGCCCGCCTTGACCCGGTCCATCATCCGCAGGAAAAGGATCGGGTGGCAGTCGGCGGCGTTGGAGCCGATCACCAGGAACACGTCCGCCAGGTCGAGGTCCCGGTAGGAGCCGGGCGGGCCGTCCGCGCCCAGCGACAGCTTGTAGCCGGTGCCGGCACTGGCCATGCACAGCCGGGAGTTGGACTCGATCCGGTTGGTGCGCAGGTACCCCTTGGCGAGCTTGTTCGCCAGGTACTGGGCCTCCAGGCTCATCTGCCCCGACACGTACAGCGCGACCGCGTCCGGCCCGTGCTCGTCCACGATCGCCCGCAGCCGCCGCCCGGTGTCGGCGATCGCCCCGGCTACCGGCGCCGGCACCGGCTCCCCGCCGCGGACCGGGCGCACCAGCGCGGTGGACAGCCGGCCGGGCGCGGCCAGCATGTCCGCGGTGGTCGCGCCCTTGGTGCAGAGCCGGCCGCGGTTGGCCGGGTGGTCCGGGTCCCCGGAGACCTTCCGCACGGTGCGGCGGCCGTCCGGGCCGGTACCGACGTCCAGGAGCAGGCCGCAGCCCACCCCGCAGTAGGAGCAGACCGACCTGACCTGTTCGGTCCCCGGTCGCTGCGGCTTCGCTGCATCCTGCGCCACCTGTCCGGCCACGGGAACCCTTCCGTTCGACCTGCACCTGCCTGCGGCGACTGTAGGAAGAGCGCATTTCGCGGCTGTCTCCGCGGCGCACGGCCGACGGTTACACCGCCCGCACAGCGGATCGGACCCGCCGGTGAGGCACCGGACACGCTACGGGCCCCGGGCCGGGGCCCCGGCCGAGCCCCGGTCGAGCGGCGGCAAGGCGGCCGCGGGGCGGCTCAGCCGCTGTGCGGCACCCCGGCGACCAGCACGCTCTGCCCCCGGAACTCGGCCACCACCGCGCCCGCGGCCGTGCGCACCGTCACGTCGTACACACCCTGCCGGCCCGCCAGCGTCCGCTCCACCGCCTCCGCCACCAGCTCGTCGCCGAGCTGCGCCGGGGCCAGGAAGGTGACCTGCGCGCCCTGGGCCAGCGCCACCGGCCCGTAGCTGTTGCAGGCGTACGAGAACGCCACGTCGGCGAGCAGGAACACGTACCCGCCGTGCCCGATCCCGTGCGCGTTGGCCATCTCCTCGGTGACCTTCATCCGCGCCACCGCGCGGCCCCCGGACACCTCCCCGAGCACGATCCCCGCGCCACTGGCGGCCCGGTCGCGTTCGAACATTGCGTCGATCCTGGAACGTCCCACTTCGGCCCCCCGGTGAGCTGCGCGTTCAGCGGCAGCAGCATTAGACCGATCACGTTGACGGCCTGTCAATGACGCCACGGCCCGGCGCCGGCCGGGAAGCCCCCGACCGGCGCCGACGGCCGCACCGACCGCTACGGCACCTGCTCCATCCGGGGCGGCAGGGCCACCCTGGTCCGACCGGGCAGGCCGTCCGGGACGGGTTCCCGGACGAACCGCACCCCCGGGGCCCCGAGGGTCTGCGCCAGCCCGGCGACGGGGGGACGTCCGTCCCACCCCGCGTGGGTGCTGACGTGCGCGGTGCCGACCACCACCACGTACTTGGCGGGAGGCGGGGCCTCGCCCTGGTGGGTGGCGATCGCCTCGTGGGCGTAGGCGTTCATCCGCCGCGCCCGGAAGTACTTGCCCTCGTCCCCCGCGACGTCGGCGATCCCCTCCCGGTTGCGCCGGGCCGGGTAGCCGTCGATCACCCGGACCTCGACGCCCTGCCGGTGGGCCTCGACGATCGTGTCGAGGATGGCGTCCTCGGGCAGCTTCATGCCCTTCGACTGCCGGCGGGCGACGGCTGCCAGCTCCTCCCCGGGGGCCGTGCCGGGCGGCGTCGTGGCGAAGTACCGGTCCAGCATCGGCTGGAACGCCTCGTCGGTGAAGTGCTCCAGGTACAGGGTGCGGACGCCGGAGTCCCGGAGCTGCTGCATGTTCCCCCGCAGGAAGTCCCAGGTCCCCTGGTCTCCGTGGTTCTCGCCGAGGACGAACCCCTGGTGCTCCCCCAGCAGCGCCTGTGACTGCCCCTGGGCGCCTGCGGCGCTCGCCAGCAGGCCGTCCACCTCGGCGGGCCCGGGCTGCTCCGGCAGCCCCTGCCCCGCCAGCAGGTCCGCGTCGGTGTCCAGGTCGGCGTCCCGCTGCTGCTGCGCCTCCCAGTACCCCTGGGTCTCCGGACGGCTCGCCCCGTAGCGCCGCATGAAGTCGACGCTCTCGGCCGACTGGTTGTCCACGGCGAAGCCGTCGCCCCGGCTCCGCAGGCTGTGCACGATGAAGTCGCGGACCGCGGTGGGGACGGACTCGTACTGGCTGTTGAGCATCCCCGGTTCGATGCGGCAGACCACCTCTCCGGTGGCCTTGTCGAACGAGAGGTGGGGGGCTCCGGCCGGGCCGAGTTCGACGAGCGTGCCGGTCGTCCGCCCGCCCCGGTGGTTCATCCAGAACTCCAGGCTGTCCGCGTCCTGCTGCCACTGCTTGGCCAGCCTGCGCCGCTCCTGCTTCTCCGCCTCGTACGCCTTCTGCTCCGGCGTTCCGGGAAGGCGCGCCTTCAGGCCCTTGCCGGGCTTCGGCGGTTCGTCGACCTTCGGGAACCTGCCTTGGACGGGGTTGCCCGGCGGGTTCCGGTGGCTGACGCCGATGCCGTCGGACGGGTCGGTGCCGTGGGCGTTCAGGGTGCCGAAGCGGTCCATGAAGGCCGGGTCGTGCGGGCCGGAGAGGGTCTGCTCGTGCGGGTCGGCGACGGAGGCCCAGACCGTCCAGTCCTCGCCGAAGCCGGTGGGGAGCTCCCCGTCGGCGGTGGTGACCTTGCGGTCGGTCAGGTCGGCCCAGCGCAGCGTGCCGTCCCGGTCGTGGACCAGCGCGACCGCGTGGCCGTCGCCGTCCTTGCCGGCGCCGATCACGGTGGCGAAGCTGCCCGGGCCGCCCTCCTGCACCTGTTCCATCAGCTTCCGGACGGCTTCCGGCCCCTCGCCGAACCGGGCCGGGGCGTCGTGCCGCTTCCACAGGGCGTCGCCGCCCGCGTGCTCGACCTCGCCGTGCAGGCTCTGGCCGGAGACCCGGGGGCGCCCGAAGTGGGTGTCCCGGTACGCCTCGACGTTCTCCAGGCAGGCGTTCAGGTCCTCGGGACGCTTGCCGCCCGGGCCCTCGTGGGCCGGGGCCTCGTGGACCGGGGCCTCGTGGACCGGGGCCTCGTGCGGATTCACCTTGTGCAGCAGCGAGTTGCTCATCGGCGGGTGCAGCTTCGGCTCGCCGCCCAGGTAACCCACCAGCTCCTGCGAGAGCGGGTGCTCCGGCCCGAACGGCCGGAACCCGCGGCCCTCGATCACCGCCGGGTCGTTCTCGTACTCCTCGGTGCGGCGGGACTTCGCCGGGGGCGCGGAGTCGGCGGCCGGGGAACCGGGCTGCTCGTCCGGGTCCGGGGTGCGGTCGTGCTTCCTGGAGGACGGCGGCGGGGGCGGGGAGGGCGGGAGGTTCCCGGGGCTGCCGCCCTCGCCGTCGTTCTGCGGGTGCCCCTGCGGGGGCTCCGGCGAGGTCCGGGGCACGGCGCCGTGGTCGGTGGCGGCCGGGAGGCCGAGGCCGTTCAGCCGCTGGTCGAACTCGCCCACCGCGCCGAGGAACTCGTTGCGTCCCGCGATCATGGTGTCGGCGCTGCGGGCGCGCTCCGCGGCGGGATTCGCCGGGTCGAGCAGGTCGGCGCCCTCCTTGAACTTCCGGATGCCCTGGTCGGCCCGGTCGGCGAGCCCGGCCAGGTCCTCCCGCAGCACCGGGTCACCCGCCGCGGCGGCGATGTCCCGGCGGGCCTGGACGTTCTCGTGCAGGGACCCGGCGAGTTCGTCGGCGGTCCGCCGCACCATCGGGATCTCCTGCCGGACCTGCACGGTGCCCATCGGGTTCGGGTGCGCGGTGCCCTGTCCGGTGGCCAGGTTCGCCTCGTCGAGACCGAAGCTGCGCACGCCCGACATCGACAGCGTGGCGTGCCGGGCGACCTCGTCGGAGGCCCGGTCCCAGGCGTTCTGGAACCTGGCGCCGTGCTCGCCGACCGCGATCGAGCCGTCCGGCAGCAGCGCCGTGCCCTCGTGGTTGCCGGCCGCCCGCCACAGCTCGTGGAACTTCTGCTGGGCCGCCTTCGGGTCGTACGGCAGGCCCTGCCCCTCCTGCTGCCGCAGCCAGGCGGTGAAGTCCTTCTGGTAGGGCGGGTCGGACGGGATCTTCCCGTCCGGGTACCCCTGCTTGATCTCGTCCAGCGCCCGGAAGTGCTCGGGCGTCGAGCTCATCAGGTACCCGGGCGCGGCGGCGGCCTGCCCCTCCCCGGTCCTCGCCGGGTCGTTGCCGTAGGCCGGGCCGAGCTTCGGGTCGGACGCCGACTTCTCGGGCCCCGACCAGAGGTTGTACTGCAGGGTGCCGGTCGGGCCGTCCTCGCCCAGGCCCAGCTTGCCCAGGTTCTCCTGGATCTGCGCGTACACCTGCTCGGTGTGCACCTGCAGCGCGGTCATCCGGTCGCCCAACTCCTGGTTGGTGCGCGGGTCCTGGCTGCCCGAGAACGTCCCGACCTCGGTCAGCTTCGGGTGCACCGGCGGCGGAGGCGGGGGCGGGGAGGCCGGGCGCGATCCGGGCGGCGGCGGGGGCGGCGAGGAGGGGAGGTCGCCCGGCGCCTGCTGCACGGGCTGGACGTCCTGCTGCACGGGCTGCTCGTGCACGGGCTGCTCGTTCGCGGGCTGGACAGCGTCCTGGTGCACCGGCTGGACGGCGTCCCCGTTCACCGGGGCGTCGTGCACCGGGCTCAGCCGGAGACCGCCGGGCTTGGTCTCGCTCGTCGCCAGGTTCCCGTCCGGGCCGGTCAGCTTCACTCCGGGCACGCCCAGCATGTCGGCCGTGCCGCGGATCGGGGCGCCGCCGGTGACCGCGTGGTCGTGGACGTGTGCCATGCCGGTGACGAGCACGTACTTGCCCGGGTTGTCGTTCGTGTCGATGATGTGCCGCGCGTACGAGTTGAACCTCCGGGCGCGGGCCTCCTGCTCCTGCGTGGACTTCTGGGTGTCCGCCGCCGCGGGGTACCCGTCCACGGCACGGACGTCGATCCCCTGGGTCTTCGCTTTCTCCAGCAGACCGCGGAGCGAGCCGTCGGAGCCGGCGTTGTAATGATTGTCGTAGCTGGCCACCAGGCGCCTGAGCTTGTCCGGCATCGGGGTACCGTCCGGGCTGTTCAGGTACTCGTTCAGCAGGGGCTGCGCGGCCTCGTCCTTCAGCGCTTCCAGGTAGATGGTGTCGACGCCGGCGTTCTTCAGGTGCTCCATGTTCCCGGTGAGGAACCCCCAGGTGGCCGAGTGGTTGTGCGCCTCGCCCAGGACGATGCCCTCGTGGTCCTGGAGCAGTCGCTGCGTGCCGTCCAGCGCGGAGGGCGAGCCCGCCAGCCGTCCGGCGACCTCGTGCTCGGGCACCGGGTGCCAGTCGGTCTGCGCGTCCTGGTGGGCCAGCCGTTCCAGGATGTTGCGGCGGACGTCCTGCTGCGCGTGGTGGTCCTTGGTGCGGTAGTCGAGCCGGCTGCCCTCCTCCAGGATCCTGTTGTTCGCCACGTCACCGGGCGGCAGGTGCTCCTTGACCAGGGGGTTCACGTGGTTGGCCACGCTGCCGTAGACGGCCATGAAGGTCGCCGGGTCCTGCTGCACCTTCAGCGCGTGGTCCTTCTCGCTGTACCGGACCTCCGGCTTGTTGTTCGACCCGATCTCCGTCGAGCTGTTGCCGTGCTTGGGGTCCTTCTCCGGGAGGATCGAGTTGAACAGCTCCAGCCTGTCCGGGGTCGGCCGGAACTTGTTCGCCATCCGGTTCACGCCGAGTTCGAACGCGTTCTTGGTCGGTGGGATGACCATCGCCACCCCGCTCGGGTGGGCGTGCATGTACGCCAGCTCGTCGGGGGTGGGCGGCTTGTCCAGCGGTTCGATCTTCGGGCGCGGCCGCGACGGCTCGGGCGGCGGCGCGGGCAGTTCGTCGTCGGTGGCGCGGGGCGGCGGGGCTTCGTCCGACCGGGCGTGCGGCTGCGGTTGTTCGTGCGGTTGCGGTTCGGGGGTGTCGTGGTTGCCCTCGACGAGGTCCGTGAACTCGCGCAGGCCCGCGTACATGTCGTTCTCGGCGGCGGTGGCGTGCACCGGGTTGGCGCCGCCCTGCCGGTCCGGGGCCGGGCCGTACAGCTTCTCCAGCAGCGGCAGCATCTCGGGCTCGTTGTGCCGCACCCAGTCCACGCCGTTGTTGCGCGGTTCGCCGGTGTACGGGTCGGTGCCGTGGTTGGTGCCGAGGTAGGCGTTGGTGAGCTGGGCGAAGTACTCCTGCTCGTCGCGGGACGAGTAGTTCTTCTCGCCGTTCGCGCCCCGGCCCGGGCCGTCCGGCCAGACCGCGTCCGGGTCGCCGTCCTTCTTGCGGAAGGTCTCGGTGATCAGCTTCTGCCCGGCCTCGTCGAGGCCGTGCCGGTGCAGGGTGTGGCTGAACTCGTGGGTGGTGGTGGAGTACCCGTCCTCGTAGTGTCCGCCGTGCCCGATCGAGGTGTCCTCGCCGAGCAGGTTCTCCTCGGTGACCGCCGCGTGCCGCCCGCCCGAACCGCGCATGTCGTCGTACGCCCGGCCGGCCGCCGCGTCGGAGTCGTTCCGCACCGTGCGCAGCTCGTGCAGGCTCGGGACGTCGGTCATCCGGACGTCCTTCGGCACGATCACCACGTCCGCGCCGCTTTTCAGCAGCCGCGCCGCGGTGTCCGGGTCCTGGAGCATCCGGGCGACCTGCTGCTGCGCCTCCTGCCGCGCGGACGCGGCCCGTTCGGCCCGCGGGTCCACGTGCACCAGCAACTCGGACGCCGTCCGGGCGAACTCGTGCGGCGGCAGGCCGTTGCGCAGCGCGTCCACGGTCCGCGGGTCGCGCGCCAGCCAACGCCGGTTCTCCGGCGTGAGGTTGGCGAGCTCCTGGGCCCGCTCGTGCGCCGACATGCCCGGCAGCTCCTGCCGCAGCCGGTCGGCGTCCGCCGGGCGGACGGTCTCCGGCTTCGGAGCGCTGTCGGTGTGCTCGGTGTGCTCGGTGGGCTCGGTGGACGGGCGGTCGGTGGGCTCGGTGGACGGGCGGTCGGGGGCGGGGGTCTCCGGGCGGGCGGGGCGTTCCGCGTCCGTGCGGATCGTTCCGCCGGACGGGCGTTCGGTGGCGCCGGACGGCCGGACCGGGCCGGGCGTGACCGGGCCGGAGGCGGTCGGGCGCGGCGGCTGGTGTCCGCCGGTGCTACCGCCGCCGGTGTGGGCGCCGCCGCCCGTCGGGGCGGCTCCGAGGCCGCCCGTCATCGGCATCTGCACCGGCGCCTGCTGCGTACCGGTACCCGCCGGGGGCACCTGGTCACCGGCGCCGACCGGCTGTCCCGCCGTCGACGCCCCGTCGGACGGCGTCGGCCGGACCGTCGTCGCCCCGGCACCCGCCAACCGGGAGCCGCCGTCGATGTGCGTGGCACCCGCCAGGTTGGGCACCGAGCCGGTCCCGCCGCCCGGCACGGCGCCGGACGTGTGCGCGGCACCGGCCTGGGGGGCGTCGGCCCCCGACTCCCGCAACGGGACGCTCTCCTGACGGACCTCCGCCGGGGACGGCCGGGACGGCTGCTCCTGCGGGCCGCCGTGCCCCGCGTTCGCCTCGTGGACGGGCTGGGCATCCGGGCGGACGCTCGCCGCGGGCTGGGGCGACGGCTCGTGCGCGCCGGACGTGCCCGCGTGGCTGCCCGTGGTCTCGTGCGGCAGGGGCGCGTCGGCGGTGCGACCGGAGCCGGTGGGCGCGTCGTGGCCGCCTGTGCTGCCGGTCGTCTCGGGGTGGACGGGCGGGGCATCGTGACGGCCCGTCGCTTCGGCGTAGGACGGCGGGGTCTCGTGACGGCCGGAGCCGCCTGCCGTCTCCAGGCGGGAGGGCGGCGCCTCCTGACGGCCCGTCGCCTCCGCGTACGACGGCGGGGCCTCGTGGCGGCCGGGCTCGGTGGGCGCGTCGTGACGGCCGGCGCCGGACGGCGACTCGGTGGAGGACGGCGGGGTCTCGTGGCGGCCGGCTCCGGAGGTGGCCTCCGCGTAGGACGGCGGCGCGTCGTGGCGGCCGGAACCGCCTGTCGCCTCCGCGTAGGACGGCGGCGGCGCGTCGCTGGTGCGGCCGGAGCCGAACGGAGTGAGGCCGTTGGGCTTGCTCTCGCTGCCGGTGCCGGTGCCGGTGCCGCTGGCGGTGCTGCTGTTGCCCTCCGGGCCGTGGTAGCTGCTCTCGCCGGTGGGGGTGGAGTCGGGCTTGGTGAAGGACGGCGGGGGGCCGTCCTGGCGGCCGCCGGTGCCGGGGGCGGTGGGGCCGGGGATGTCGAGGTGCGGGCCCTCGCCGGGCTTGGGGGCGTTGGCGTGGGCCTTGGCGGCGGCGCCGGCCGCGTGCAGGCCGACGCCCGCGCCGCCGGAGAGGCCGGAGCCGAGCAGGGAGGAGCCGTCGACTTCGCCGGTGGTGATGAGCTGGGTGAGGGCGTCCGCGCCGACGCCGACGGCCGCGCCGGTGGCCATCTTGCCGACGGTGGAGCCGAGGGCGGCCTCCGCGCCGAGCTTCTTGCCGATGCCGCCGATGCCCGCGCCGAGCAGGTGTCCGGTGGCGCCGCCGATCGCGCCGCCGAGGGCGTTCTGGCCGACTTCCTTCATGTCGATGCTCTTGCGGTGGCCCTCGGCGAGTTCGATGCCCTGGGCGAGCAGGTTGATGGCGGCCATCTGGATGGCCTGCTTGGCCGCCATGGTGATCATCTCGGTGGCGAGCTTCTTCAGGATCCCGAGCACGATCTGCCGCTGGGTCTGGATCATCACCGGCACCTGGAGCATCGAGGCCCCGGCGGTGACCACCGACTCGGCCTCGGCGGTGGCGATCTCGAAGGCCAGGATGCCGAGTTGCACGACGATCTGGATCTTCGCGGTCTCGGCCGAGTTGGCCATCTGTTCGAGCATGTCGCCCATGCCGTTGAGCGCGTTGACCGCGCCGCCGAGCCGGCCGGGCTCGTTCTCGGTGCCCTTGCCGACCGAGAACTTCACCCAGTACGCGCCCAACGACTGGGCGGCGTTTCCCTGTTGGCCGTCCAGGGCGCGTTTGATCGCACTGTCGGCCCCCCGCGAGGCGTCCTTCAGCCCCTCGGCGGTCTTGCGGCAGTGCTCGGCCATGTCGCGGAGCTGGTCCTCGTCGGCCTCGGGCCAGCGGCAGCCCGCGAGCAGCAGGAGCACCCACTGGAGCGGTTCCGGGAGTTCGGTGGCCATCGTGGGTCAGTGCCTTCCGCTCTGGGTGAGGTGCGGCGTCATCGGGACGTGCACGGGGGGACGGGGCGCGGACGGCGCCGGGGGGAGCGGGGCGGCGCCCTGGTCCTGGCCGCCGAAGTCGGCGGTGATCGCCGAGTCCGCGTCCTGGTAGCTCTGGCCCATGGCCTTCAGGCCGTCCGCGATGGTCTTCAGGTCGCCGGACAGCTCCTTGAGGACGGCCAGGGTGTCGTGGCTGTAGCTCAGGTAGCCCTTCTCCCCCTCCGCGAACTTCTTGCCGGAGTCGTCGTTGCCCCAGGGGTTCTGGGACTCCAGCGACGGCAGGTAGCCGCTCAGCGCACTGCTCAGCGCGGCCACCTGCTCGGACGCCGCGAGCAGCGGTGAGACCGCCGCCAGGTACTGCGCCGGGTCGACCCGGAAGCCCGCCCCGGCGTTCCCCGCGCTCCCCGCGCTCCCGGCGGTCTTGGCCACGGCACCCGCGGGCTGACGGGGCGTCACCGTCGTGCCCGCCGGAACGGCGCCCGTCTCCTTCGCCACCCCGGGCACCGTCCCGGCCCGGTCCGCCAACACCCCTTCCGACGCCGCCCGGCCCACCTGCTCGGCCGGAACCGTCCCGTCAGCGGCCCCGAGCGGCACCCCCTCCGACGCCGGAACCCCGGCCCGGTACGCCGGGAACGTCCGCTCACCGAACTCCGCAGGCACCCCCTCCTCGGCGGGCACCCTGTTCTGGTACGCCGGGAAGGTCCGCTCACCGAACTCCGCCGGCACCCCCTCCTCGGACGACCGCGCGGTGTAGGCGGGGAACGTGCCGTCGGGCAGGACGGTGCCGATCCGGGCCGGTTCCACCCCGTCGGGCAGGACGGTGCCGATCCGGGCCGGTTCCACCCCGTCGGGCAGGACGGGTTGGGCGGGGACGGTGCCTTCGGGGTAGTGGCGGGCGGTGTGGGCCGGGGTGGTGAACCAGGCGGGCTCGTCGGTGGTCATGGGGGGTCCTCTGCTGGTTCAGTCGGTCGGGGCGGCGAGGCGGGTGAGGGCGGCGCGCAGGAAGGGGCTGGGGACCTGGTAGCCGCCTTCCTCCCGGATGGGTGCGGGCTTGGCCTCGGCGGCGGCGGTCGGGGCGGCCGGGGTGGTGGACGCGGTGGAGGTGGTGGCCACGTCGGGTACGGCGGGTGCGTCGGGGTGGCCGCGGCGGGCGGCGGCGGTCCTGGCCCGGTCGAGGTAGGCGTCGTCGCGGTCGGCGGCCTGGGTGGTGGCGTCCTGGGTCCTGGCGCCTTCGCCGCCGACGGCCGTCGCGGTGTCGCCGGGGCCGGCGGGGCCGTCGTCCGCGGTGCCGTCGGTGTCGTCGGTGCCGCGCAGGACGCCGGCCAGCAGGGCGAGGGCGTCGTTCTCGCTGGCGGGGGTGACGGGGGTCTCGGCGGGGGCGGCTTCGGTCCCGGGGTCGGTGAGGGCGCCGTCGGCGCGGGCGTCGTCGAGCCAGCGGCGGCGGGCCTGCTGCCACTTGCGGTCGCGCGGGTCGGTCTCGGCGGCCTGGCCGAGGATGCCGCGGTCGGTCTTCGGGAGGTCCTCGTCCTCGATCTCGGCGCCGAACCGGCTGGGGCTGAGGAAGCGGTTGCCCTTCTTGCCGTCCTTGCCGGCGCCGCCGCGTCCGCCGCCGCCCATGCCGCCGGGGCCGTGGGCTCCGGCGGCGGTGCCGCCGGGTCCGGCCCCACGTCCGGACCCGGCGGCGGAGAGGAGTCCGGCTCCGGCCCGGCCGACGGCGGAGGCGGCTCCGCCGAGGCCGTTGGCGGCGGCGCCGGCGGTCCCACCCGCCAGTGCGCTGCCGCTGCCGCCGAGGCCGAACGCCCCGCCCCCCGCCCCGCCGCCCGCGCCGCCGAACGGGGACAGCGCGCCGGAGCCGGAGCCCCCGCCGAGCGCGCTGCCCGTGTCCAGCCCGGACAGGCCGGCCAGGCTCAGCCCCCCACTTGGGCTGAGCGGGAGGGGGGAGTAGACCGGCAGCTTGCCGCTGCCGGAAGTGAAGTCGGGGACGGTCGGCATCGCCGGGGTGAGCGGCTTGAACGGCTGGATCGCGGGCGTCTTGCCCTTGCCCAGGCCCGCGCCGCCGCCGTGCGGACCGAGGCCGCCGGGCCCGCCCGCCCCGGAGCTGCCCGCCCCGGAGCCGAGGCCACCAGCGTCCGCGCCGCTGCCGCCGGGGCCGCTGCCCGCGCCGCCGTCCGCACCGGGGGCGGGGTGAGGCCGTCCAGGCCGGTGCCGGGGCCGCCGGCGGGGCCGCCCGCACCGGCGCCGCCGCCGTTGCTGCTGTTGAGGGCGCAGGTCTTGGCCATGCCGGTCATGTCGGTGATGTGGCCGGCGCTCTGCCGGAGCATGCCGTCGACGTTGCTGCCGACCTGGCCGATGTACTGGTGGTAGACCGCCGCGGCCTGCTTGACGCCCTCGGACTGGGCGATGTCGCTCTTCTTGCCGGCCGGGTGGGACGCCATGTACTCCTTGGCGTACTGGAGTTCGCGGATCATCTCGTTCTTGGTGCCGGTCACGGCCTGCACCGCGCCGTGCAGGCTCTGGGCGATCGCCTGCCCGGCCTGCAGGGTGGTGGCGACGTGCGAGCCGGCCCCGGAGGCGAACTTCTGCAGGTACTGGGCGAAGCTGTCGGCCGCGGGGCCGGACATGCTGGCCATCGCCCGCTGGGCGGCCTGGACGATGCCCTGCACGTGGCCGTCGGCGGCCTCGTTCCACCGGTCCCAGGCGGCGGCGAGGTCCGCGATCAGGTCCTCGTTCCCGTCGGGGAAGAAGATGTCCTTGCCGTTCTCGTTGTTCTGGACGGTCTTGAGCACGTCGGCGAGTTCGGCGGGCAGCAGGATCATGGCGGGCGGCTCTCTCGGGCGCGGACGGGGAGCGGAGCGGGGCAGGACTGAGCGGGGCGGACGCGGGGGCGCGGGGGCGCGGGGGCGCGGGGGGTGACCGGGCGTCAGATGTAGTTGCGCTGGCCGCCTCCGCCGCCCGAGTGGACCTCGGAGGGCGGGGCGGGCTTGTTGTAGTCGAGGTCGGGCGCGGTCGGGTCGTGGTACCCGATGCCGGGCGCCGGGGCCGGGGCGGGCGCGGAGACCGGCTGGCCGGCCGGGACGGACGGCACCTCGGCGGAGACCGGGACCCCTTCGGACGCGGGCACGGCGGGGGCGAGCGGCGCCGACAGCGGCACGGCGGGCTGCGTCCTGGCGACGGCATCCACCGCGGTGGCGCCGGTGCCGCCGGCCTCCGTGCTGAGCCGGCGCAGGTCGGCGGCGTGCTCCTCGTCGACGCTCTGGTGGCGGGCCGCCATGGTCTGGAGGTTGGCGGCGACCGCGGCGGCGTTCCGCAGGAACTCCCGGATGCCTTCCAGGACCTGGGTCTGGTGGGTGCCGAGGCCGCCGATGCCGGAGGTGTCGCCGATCAGGGACTTGCCGAGCAGGTCGCTGCCGTAGACCTTGTCCTGGACCTGCTTGACCTTGGCCTCGAGCTGGTTCATCGGGCCGTTCAGCTCGTCGAGCAGTCCGGCGATGGTCTTGGCCGCCGCCTGTACCTCGTCGAGGTCGATCTGCACCGTCTCGCCCGCCACCGCGCCCCTCCAGGGTTGTCCGTGTCCGATGGGACCGCGGACCGCCGGTGCGGTCCGTACGGTCCGTTCGGCGGCGGAGTGCCGGGGGCCGGTCCGGTCGGGCGGGGTCGGGTGGGCCGGAGCCGTGCACGCGCCTGGGGCCGGCCGGGCGGGTCCGCGCTGCCGTGCGGCCATCCTCCCGAGGGGCGTTTGCCTTTCGGCTGCGCCTGGTTAACGTTCCATTGTCAGGGTGGCGCGTGACGCGGATCACGCCCGGCGCGGGGCCGGTTGACGGGGCATCAGACGGGTGACAGCAGGTCGGCCCGGAGGCGGTGCGCGGCGGCGGCGTGGCCGTGTCCGGCGGCGTCCTCGGCGCGGGCCAGGGCGCGCAGGACCTCGGCGGTGGCCTCGTCGTGGCCGACCTGTTCGGCCTCGGCGAGGGCGGCGCCGAGCCGGGCCCGGGCCTCGGGGTGGCGGCCGAGCGCGGAGAGCGCCTCGCCCGCGGTGGTGTGCAGCAGGACGCGGCGCGGGTCGGAGTGGGTGCCGGTGCTCAGCGCGAGGCCGTGCAGGGCGTGGTCGAGGGCGGGCCGGGGGCGTCCGGTGCCCAGGTGGTGGCGGGCCAGGTTGAGCAGGGCGAGGGCGGTGGTGTGCGGGTGGTCGGCGGCCAGGGCGATCTCCAGGGCCTGGGCGAGTCCGGCTCCGGCGGCGGCGTGGTCGGCGAGTTCGGAGTGGACGGCGGCCAGGTTGATCAGGGCGATCGCCCGGCCGACCTGGTTGTCGGCCCGGGCGGCGAGTTCGGCGGCGGGGGCCAGGCAGGCGGCGGCCTCGTGCAGGCGGCGGTTGGAGACCAGGACCCAGCCGAGCAGGGCTCGGACCTGGCTCTCGCCGTCCAGGTCGCCGGCCTCCACGGCGGCCTCCAGGGCGAGTTGGAGCTGCGGCACCCAGCCGTCGCGGACCCGGCGCAGGATCAGCGGCCACTGGGTGAGCACCAGCCGCCAGGTGCGTTCGGGGGTGGCGGTGGCGATCACCTCGGCGAGCGTCTCGCGGTGCGCGCCGATCCAGTGCAGGGCGTCCCCGATGGTGGTGAACTCCGGTACGGCGCGCGGGCGGTGGCTGCCGGCGGGCGGTTCGCAGCACGGCTTGCTGCCGGGTTCGGCGCACTGCGCGGCGGCCAGGCCCGCGTACAGGTACTGGTCGGCGAGCCGGGCCCGGGCGGTGCGCTGCTCGGCGCGGGAGGTCTCGGCGGCGAGCTGGCGGGCGTACAGCCAGACCAGGTCGTGCAGGGTGTACTGCTCGGCGTCGGTCTCGGTGACCAGGTGGGTGGCCGCGAGCTGCTCCAACGCCTGGGCGGCGTCCGGGTGTTCGAGGTCGGCGAGGGCGGCGGCGGTGTAGGCGTCGACCATCGGGCCGGGGTGCAGGCCGAGGGCGCGGAACAGCCGGGCGGCGGTGGGCGGGAGCTGTTCGCAGGAGATCCGCAGGGCGCTGGTGACGCTGATCTCCTCGGCCGCCAGGTGGTTCAACCGGCGCTGCTCGTGCCGCAGTTGCTCGGTGACGGCGGCCAGGCCGCGGCGCGGGTCGGCGGCGGCCTTGGCGGCGGCGATCCGCAGCGCGAGCGGCAACCCGTCGCACAGGTCGGCGAGTTCGCGGGCGGCCTCGGGTTCGGCGGCGATCCGGGCCGGGCCGAGCACCCGGGCCAGCAGCGCCGAGGACTCCTCCGGGCCCAGCACGGACAGCGGGACGGGGCGGGCGAGTTCGGAGGCGACCAGGCCGAGCATCCG
The DNA here is from genome assembly GCF_026802215.1 of Kitasatospora sp. YST-16. Taxonomy (NCBI): domain Bacteria; kingdom Bacillati; phylum Actinomycetota; class Actinomycetes; order Kitasatosporales; family Streptomycetaceae; genus Kitasatospora; species Kitasatospora sp. YST-16. Next base: position 6,076,380 of record NZ_CP113837.1, on the reverse strand, counting down.
GTGCCGGCTGGTGACCAGCGCCGCCGAGTCGGCGCCGGCCGGGAGCAGCGGGCGGACCTGCTCGGACTCGCGGGCGTTGTCGACCAGGACGAGCAGCCGGCGGCCGGTGGTGGCCCGCCGGTAGAGGGCGGCGCGGCCGGCCAGGGTGGGCGGCAGGTCCTCGTGGGCGGTGCCGAGGGCGGCCAGGAACTCGGCCAGCACGTCGCCGAGTTCGCGGTCGGGGCGGTCGCTGAACCCGCCGAGGTCGGCGAACAGCACGCCGTCGGGGAAGCGGTGGCCGTGCCGGTGCGCCCAGTCCAGCGCGAGCGCGGTCTTGCCGACCCCGGCCGGGCCGGTGACCAGCGCGATCGCGCCGTCCGGCCCGGTGCTCAACGCGTCGCCGAGGGCGGCGAGTTCGGCGCCCCGGCCGTAGAAGCCGCGCGGCGGCCGGGGCAGCAGGTCGACGGCGGGCAGCTCGGCGGCGGCCCGCTCCGGGGCCTTGGCCGACGAGAGCACGGGCGTGGGCGCCGGGGCGACGGGCCCGGGCGCGGTCGGCCGCAGCCGGCCCCGCTGGACGGGGATGCCGGGCACCCCGACCGGCACCGCGGCGGGCCCGGCGGTGTCGGCGGGCCCGGCGGCGTGGTCCGCTCCGCCCCCGTGGTCCGCTCCGGCGGCCGCGGCCGCGGCGCCCTCGCCGCGCAGGATCCGCTCGTACGCGGCGTTCAGGGCCCGGCCGGGGTCGACGCCGAGGCGGTCGGCCAGCGACTCCCGGGTGCGGTGGTACCAGGTGATGGCGTCGGACTGCCGGCCGGCCCGGAACAGGGCGAGCATCAGCGCGGAGACCAGCGACTCGCGCAGCGGGTGGGCGACCGTCTCGGCGCGCAGCAGTTCGGCGGCGCGGGCGGGTTCGCCGAGCCGCTGGAGGTGGTCGGCGAGGGTCTCGACGGCGGCGAGCCGGTTCTCCTCCAGGGTCTGCCGCCAGGCTTCCAGCGGGGCGCTGGGGACGGTGCCGGTGAGGGCGGGTCCGCGCCACAGGCCGAGGGCGTGTTCGAGGGCGCCGACCACCTCGGTGGAGCGCTGCTCGGTGCGGGCGGCGGCCACCAGCGCGTCGAACTGCTCGACGTCGAGCAGCCCTTCGGGCAGGCACAGGGTGTAGGCGTCGCCCGCGGTGGTCAGCCCGACGCCGTGCCGGTCGGCCCCGGCCTCGGCGAGCAGGGCGCGCAGCCGGGAGATGTGGCTCTGCACGACGGTACGGGCGTTGGCGGGCGGTTCGTCGACCCAGAGCGCCTCGGTGAGCTGGGCGACGGACACCGCGCGGTTGCGGCGCAGCAGCAGGAGGGCGAGCAGACTGCGCCGCTTCTCCGGACCGAGCCGGAGCTCGCCGTCGGCTCCGTCCGCGGCAACTGCCCCGAGCAGCCGGAATTTCACCGTATACCCCCCACTGTGGTGCATTGTTCGGTGAGGGAGGCTATCCGGTCGTTATCCGGTGCATACCACCGGGCCCGCCGCAGTGCCCCGCCGGACGGCCGCAGTGCCCGGCCGGACGGGCCCGGTGCCCCGCCGGACGGCCGCAGCGCCCCGCCGGGCGGATCCGGTGCCCCGCCGGGCGGCCGCAGCGCCCCGCCGGGCGGATCCGGTGCCCCGCCGGGCGGCCGCAGCGCCCCGCCGGGCGGATCCGGTGCCCCGCCGGACGGCCGCAGCGCCCCGCCGGGCGGATCCGGTGCCCCGCCGGGCGGCGCGGTGCCGCCCGGCGGGTGCCCGGTGCCGTCAGGCGGACGGCGCCCCCGCCGCCCGCAGCGCCTCGACGTGCCGGCGCATCGCCTCGACCCGGGCCGCCGCCGCAGCGGCCGCCGGTGAGGTGCCGCCGGCCGACCCGCCCGGCCCGGCTTCCGGCGCCGGGGCCGGTACCGGCGCCGGCTCGGGGCGGCGGTGACTGAGCATCAGCTCGCGGCTGCGGTCGGAGCGGGCGGTGACCCGGTAGTCCCAGTCCTGGCCGTGCTCGGACGGGCCGGCGAGCCGGACGGTGACCTCGCGGGGTGAGACGCCCGGCTTGAAGTAGGTCTCCGCCTCGATCTCCCCGATCCGCTTCACCGGGTCGCCGTCCAGGGTGAACTGCCGGTGCATCGGCAGTCCGGGACCCTCGCCGCTGACGGTGAGGTGCAGCACCCCGCCCGCCCCCGCCGCGCCGTTGCCGAGCAGCGGCAGGACGGCGCCGGAGGCGGTGGCCATCGCGGAGGTGAGCAGGCCGCTGGCCGGGCCGTGGTCGGTCCAGCTCTCGCGCCGGACGTCGTACGGCCGGTCGGCCGGCCAGCCCTCGCGGGCGCCGGTGACCAGGTCGTCGAGGGTGAACGGCCCCTCGGCGCTGCGCCGCACCACGTAGTCGAGCGCCTGGCGCACCTCGGTGGCCGGCAGCGGTTCCCCGGCGGGGGCCTTGAGCAGGTCGCCGAGCAGGCCGGCCGCGGACTCGGAGCTGCCGCCGGAGAGTTCGACCAGCCGGTGGGCGGCCCGGATCCGCTGCTGGGCGAGCGGGGTGCCCGAGGTGAGGGCCTGGCCGTAGGCGGCCCGGCCGAGCCGCACGGTGCCGGCCAGCTGCTCGCGTTCGGCGGGCGTGCGCGCCTCGTGGTCGTACCCGCCGCCGCTGCCGTGCACCGCGTCGTGGACCTGGTCGAGCAGGCGGCCGCCCTCGGTGAAGTGCGGGGTGCCGTCCCGGTGTTCGGGGCTGAAGGCCCGGTACTGGTCGCCGGGGACGTCCACGGTGCGGGACTCGCCGCGCGGGACGTCCAGGGTGATGGGCAGCAGGCCCTTCTCGACGACCGGGTCCTTGCCCTTGTCGAAGAACGTCACCTCGACCTCGGCGTAGCCCTGGTAGCGGTCCACGGGGGCCGCGAACTTGCCGTTGGAGACGGTCTGGCCGGCCTCGTTGAGGCTGCCGCCCTCCCGCCACAGCCGCTGGGCCCCGGCGGTGATCCCAGGGCTGGTGGTGACGTCGCCGGTGATCTTGGCGCCGACCTGGGCCTGGGCGCCCGCGTGGTTCGCGGACAGGTCCGAGCGGGCGGTGCCGGAGGCGGTCGTGTTGGCCGGGCTGAGGTCCGTCTTCTCGTTGCTGCCGTCGTGCTCCAGCGAGACCACCTTCACGCCGACCTCGACGCCCTTGCCGCCGCCGAGCGTGACCCGGTTGGTCGGGGCGGTCGCGCTGATCCCCCCGCCCTGGCTGGCGGTGCCGAACATGGCGGACAGGTGGCTGTGCGTGGTGAGCGCGTTGACCTTGGGCTCCAGCTCCTTCCAGGAGGTCTTCCCGAAGTAGTCCTGCCCGCGCAGCCGCACCACGTCCCGGACGCCGCCGACGTCGCCGAGCCAGCGCAGCACGTCGGTGTCGCGCAGCCCGTTCTCCCAGATCCGCTCCGGCGGCACCGGGACCGCGGTCGTCTCCGGCGCCTTCACCGGGACGGTGCGCGCCGGGTCGTCGACGACCTCGTCCCGCCCGTGCTCGTCGTTCGGGTCCGTCTTGTCGCCTTCCGGGGCCTTCGTCGGCTCCGTCTTGCCGCCCTCCGGGGCCTTCGTCGGCTCCGTCTTGCCGCCCTCCGGGGCCTTCGGCGGGGCGGTCTCCCCCTCGGGGGCCTTGGCCGCCGGCGCCTTGCCGTTCACGAAGGGCTCCACCGGGACGGTCTCGCCGGTCTCCACGATGGTCTCGAAGCCGACCGTCGCGGTGCGCCGCTGGTGGACCGAGGCGCCCACCCACGGCTTGCGGGTGATGGTGAACTGGAGTTCCGCCTCGCCCCGGTAGGCGCTGCCGGGCAGCTTCGACTTGGTGGCCATGCCGGCCGTGGTCGACCCGGTCCGGACCTCCGTGTGGTCGTGGCCGTGCCCGCCGGTACCGGTCAGTCCGGCGGTCACCGAGACCGGTGCGCCCGGGATCGGGGCCGCGCCGGTCGCCCCGAGGACGCCGATCTTGGAGTTGCCGCCGCCCTCGGTCCGGGCGAAGGTGCGCTGCACGTCGGTGCCGGCGTTGAACTCGGTGGTGCCGGACTCGCCGAGGTGCTCCATCCGGTCCCGCAGCACGGCGCCGACCCGGACGGTGGTCCGGCCGTGCCGCACCACGATCTCGTCACCGGCGGTCATGCCCTTGAGCCGGGACTGCAGCCGGTCCGGGGTGAGTTCCGCGTCCAGCTTGCGGCTGATCCCCTCCCAGTCGCTGCCGAACGGGTTGCGCTCCGGCCGGGCCGCGCCGTCCGGCCGGGCGCCGCCGCGGCGGGGCTTCCAGCCGGACTCCACCTGGTCCCGGATCGACTCGCCGAGCGTCCGCCGCGGCCCGGGCGCCCCGCCGCCCGTACCGGCCGGACCGTTCCGGTCCCCCAGCGCGTGCACGTCGGTGACGATCGCCGAGGAGTCCAGCCGCCGCCGCTCCACGAAGCCCTTCGGCTGCCGGGAGGTGGTCCGCCCGGCCGGCTCCGCGTGCTTCTTCCCGTCCTTCGAGTCCTCCGCGGGGGCCTCCTTCGGGGCCTCCTTCGGGTCTTCCTTGGGAGCCGCGCCCTCCTCGTCCTTCGGGGCTGCGACGGCGTCCTCCGGCTTCTTCACCCGAACGGCGTCGCGCTCCGGCACCGCGACCCGGGCCACCGTGTCGACCTGGTGGGTGACCGAGCCGTCGGCGATGCCCAGCCGCTTGAACTCGACCTTGACGTCGTACTTGGCGTCCACGTCGAACAGCACGGCCGTCTCGACGTGCTTGCCGCGGTTCGAAGTCGAGCCGACCGTCTCGAAGTTGTGGCCGTACGTGCGGTCCACCCGGTAGCTGGAGCCGCCCGTGACGTCCAGCACCGGGGTCTTCAGCCGGCCGATCCCGCCGCCGTTCAGCCGGGTGCGGTGGTCGCCCAGGCTGCCCTGTCCGCTGGAGGTGCGGGTGCCGGACTCGAACTCGTAGTCCTTCGACGTGGAGTGGTAACTCGACTCCCCGGTCCGGGCGGTGACGGTGATCTCGGCCTTCCAGGTGGCGCCGGAGACCGTCTCGGTGAGCTTCCCGCCGCGGGTCAGCTGGGAGAGCTGCGACTTCAGCGCGAGCCGGTCGAAGGTCTCCCCGAGCTGCTGGCGGGTCTCCTCCGACAGTTCGCCGTGCTTCGTGCGGACGGCGTTCTCCACCGTGGTGCGGACCCGGTCCGCGCCGCTCAGGCTGTGCACCACGTACGAGGCGTTCAGCTCGCCCCGCTCGTGGATCCGGGGCGGCGCGGTGTGCGTCGCGTCCGGGTTGGGCGCCTTCGCGGCGGCGGACACCGGGGCGGCCTCGGGCAGCTTCTCCGGCCGGGTGAAGGTGTGGGTGCCGTCCGCGGTCTTCGCCACCTTCGACTTGACCGTGCTCCCGGCTTCGAGGCCCACCTCGATGCCGAGCGGCGCCGTGGTGTCCGAACGGCCGCCCGGCAGCGTCTCGCCCGGGCGCCCGAAGTGCACGTCCACCGCGAGCTTCGCGCCGTAGATGACCTGCGGCGCGTTGTACTTGCCGTTGGCGTAGACCCGGTCGGCCTGCCGGTCCTGCCCGCCCTCCCGGTCGCGGCGCTGGGCCGAACCGGTGGCCAGCAGGTCGCCGCCGGGCGCGCCCTTGGCGACCGTCCCGCCGAGCTGGCCGTTGCCGGCCGCGGTGCGCGCCAGCATCCGCCGCTCCACGGTGAACGAGCTGTTCTCGTTCACCGTGTTCAGCGCGGCCTTGCCGTCCTCGCGCCGGTAGGTCATCTCCTGCACCCGGGCGGTGGCGGTGACCACCATGTCCTCCTTGCCCGGGATCTTCACCACCAGCGGCTCTCCCCGGGTCATGCCGGTCATCCGGGAGGCCAGCTTCGGCTGGCTGAAGCCCTGCAACACCTGCTCGCGGACGGCGTCCCAGTCCTTGCCGAACCGCTCCCGGCCCTTGGCGTCGACCGCCGCGCGCAGCGCGGACGTGTTCTCCACGTCCCGGACCACGACGTCCTCGCCGAGCCCGCCCCGGTCGTTGCCGCCGCGCCACACCGACTCCGGCGGGCCGGCCACCTCGTGCTGCTCGGGCTCCGGCGCGTCCTTGGCCTTGTCGCCTTCCACGGAGTCCTTGGGCTCCGTGCTGCCCTCGCCCTCGCCCTTGGGCTCGGGCTTGGGCTCGGGCTCCGCGGCGGGGGCCTTGGTGTCCGCCCGGTCGACCAGCAGCCGGACCTCGGCCTCGCCCGCCGGGTGCGCCGTGTCCTTGCCGTTGAACTTCAACTCGTAGTGCACGGCGCCGTCGTAGAGCACGCCGGGCACCTTCGACTTGCTGGTCAGCTGGGAGACCCGGCTGTCACCGGAGATCTCCACCACGTCCCGGCCCAGCCGCCCGGAACCACCGACGTTGATCAGGGCCGCACCCGGCTTCAACCCGAGCGACGCGCCGAGCTGGCCCGCGTTGCCCTTGTTGGTGGCCGTGCTGTGGACCTGCTGGACGGTGGTGCCGATGTTGAACTCGGTCTCCTTCGTGGTGCCGACCTGCTCCAGCCTGCCGACCCGCGCCCCGATCTCGACCGTCCCGAGGCTCTTGCCGTTCCGGTCCGTCAGGTTGACGGTGAGCGGCTCGCCCGCCGTCATCGACTTGAGGTCCCGCTGCAGGCGCCCGAAGTCGACCTCGGCGAGGACCTTCTCCTTCATCGCGGGCCAGTCCTTGCCGAACTCCCGCGCACCCGCCTGCTCGACGTGCTCCAGCAGCCCCTCGACCGGCCGCTTGCCCGAGCCGCCGTCGCGCGGCTTCAGGTCCAGCACGATCTCCTGACCGCCGACCCGGCCGTCCAGCAGCCGCTGCGGGGGCACCCGGCGCTCGCTGTCGGCCCCCATCGTCGGACGCTCCGGCACCGCCACCCTCATCGTGAGGTCCACCTGCGCGGTGTGCCCGGACTCGGTCCGCACCGGGGTCCCCCGGTGGCTCATGTTGCCGAAGTCCAGCTCCAGCCGCATCGTCGAGTCGAACAGCTCCGCGGTCCCGGAGGTCTTCGACCGCGCCACCATGCCGCCCAGGTCCACGTCGACCTGGGCCTGGCCGCGGTCGTGGAAGTACCCCACCATCTCGGTCGGGTCGGCGATGCCCTTCGACTCCCGGACCTGGACGCCCACGTTGTACTGCCACTGCGAGTTCCGGTTCCCGCCGGTCGCCACCGTCCGGTCCGCGCCGTTCTCGAACTCGATCTTGTCGGTCCCCGCGGGCTTCGACTCGGTGACCCGGCCGCGCAACTCCACGCTGCCGCTCCACCCGTGCCGCTCGAACGAGGCCGTCCACACCTCGCCCCGGGACAGCGCCCCGAGCATCGGGCGCAGCGTCGCCGGCCCGAAGTGCTCCTCCGCGAACGCCCGCGCCGCCGCCCGGTCCCCCGGCACCATCCGCTCGATGGCCGCGACCACCTGCTCCCGGACCGCCTTCTCGTTCCCGGTCAGCCCGACCACCAGGTCCGTCCCGGCGATCGGCCGGGGCTCCGTGGACTCCTTCTTGCCCTCGGGCAACGGGGGTTCGGGCTCGGGCTGCTTCTTCTCCGGCTCGGGCTCGGGCTCCGGCTGCTTCTTCTCCGGCTCCGGCTCGGGCTGCTTCTTCTCCGATTCCGGCTCCGGCTGCTTCTTCTCCTCCTTGAGCGCGTTCTCCCACTTCCCGTGGCTCGGCGCCGGGGCACCCTCCGGGCGCGGCACCGGCGCGCTGCCGTCGTAGTGGGCGAGCGCGTCGTGCGCGGGCCCGTCGTTCCGGTACACCGTGACCTGCCGGCCGTTCTCCGGGCCGAAGGTCCCCACGTGCTCACCGTTCGGGTCGAGGACCCGCAGCCGGACGCCCAGCGCGTTGGCCGCCGCGACCGGCAGCATCTCGCCCGCCTGGGTGTTCCAGCGGTTCCCCCAGTCGCGGACGGTTTCGAGCAGCGCCTGCCGCTCGTGCGGGAGCGGCGGCGGGGCGGTGGTGAGGATGTGGTCGCCGACGATCGTCCGCAGCTCGGCGAGCGGCACGTCGCCGAACCCTCCGCGCACGTCCTCGGGCAGGTAGGAGAGCAGTTCCTCCCTGGGCGCGTCGCCCCGGGCCACCAGATCGCCGCGGTAGTTGGTGACGACCTCCTGCGGCCACTGGTCCGCGGGGAGCGTCCGGAAGTGCCCCTCGACCTCGGCCCGGAGCCGTTCGTGCGCGCCGTTCACCCCCGAGAGCTCGGGCAGGCCGACAACCAGCGAACGCAGCAGGCACAGACCGTCGGCCGCCACCGGAACCAGCTTCCCGGCCGGCGGGAACTCGGGCCGCTCCTCGGTGTCGTCCTTCTTGCCTTCGCCCTCGTCGTCCTTCGGGGCCTTGCCCTCGCCCTTGTCCTCGTCGCCCTGCTTCTTGCCCTGCTCCTCGCTGCTGTCCTTCTTGCCCTGCTCTTCGTTGCCGTCCTTCTTGCCCTGCTCCTCGCTGCCGTCCTTCTTGCCCTGCTCCTCGCTGCCGTCCTTCGGAGCCTGGTCCTTGTCTCCGCCCCCGTGGTCCTCGGGGCCCTTGTTGCCCTTCTCCCCCTCGTGGGCCGGGGCGTGCTGGGTGCCGAGTTCGGGCGGGGCCGAGGCGGAGCGGGGGCGAGTGGTTCCGGCGGGCGGCGGCGGGGCGGGGGTGTCCTCGGTGTGCTGCTGCCGCGGGGGTTCCTGGTGCTCGGTGGGCGGCGTGTGGTGGGAGACCGAGCCGAAACCGGGCTGGTTGTCGTTGCCGTGCGGCGTGCCGGTGCTCCCGGTGCTGCTCTGCGGCGGCTGCTCGTTGCCGCGGTCCTCCAGCCGCTGCTGGCGGCGGGCGAGCTTGGCCGCCTTCACCGCTTCCTTCTGCCGGCGCGCCTCGGCTGCGGCTTCCGCCTTCTTCCGTTCCGCTTCCAGCTGCTCCGGGGTCTTCTCCGGCTTGGCCGACAGCGCTTCCCGGCGCTTCTCGAGGTCTTCGTTGTTCTTGACGACCTCTTCCGCCTGCTTCTTGCGGTCCTTGAGCAGTTCGTTGGCCTGCTTGGCCCGCTCTTCGGCGGCGGCGAGCTGCTTCTGGTGTTCGGGGCTCCGGTCGTCCGTCTGCTTGAGGCGCTGGACCTCGGCCTCGGTCTGCCGGACGAACTCCTCGGTGCGGGCGACGGAGTGCTTCGCGGCGGAGACGGCGGGCCCGTACTGGCGCAGCGCGTTGTCGAGGTTCTTCTTGTTCTCGCCCTTGTTGGCGTTCTTGTCGCCCTCGCGCTGCCGGTCGTCGACCCGGTCGGACATCCGGGCGGCGGCGAACGCGAGCGGGTCGAGGGTGCCGTCGTTGCGGTAGCGGCCGTCGCCGTCCGGGTTGTGGACCATGAGCGGGCGGTACGGCGGGCGGCCCTCGCCGGCCGGGCCGGGGCCGTGGCCGGGGCGCGGGTCGATCGGGAGGCCGGAGCCGAACTTCGCCTCGGGGCGGTAGAACCGGGAGACGAGGTCGCCGAGTTTGCGTTCGGCTTCGTCGACCTGCTTCTTCGCGGCGGCTTCGCGGTCGGTGCCCTTGGCGTCCTCCAGGTCGCTCTTCGCCTTGGCCAGTTCGTTGTTGAGGCCGACGGCGTGTTCCCTGAGCGCGGGTCCGCCCCGGTGGATCTCCTGGACGACGGACAGGGCCAGGCCCTCGGCCACGTCCTTGCCGTGGAAGACCTCCTGGTCGAAGGTGACGTGCTGCTTCGCGCCGCCGTTGCCCGGGTAGGTGTGCTCCCACTTGCTCTTCTCGCCGGTGGCGGTGGAGCCCTCGACGTACTTGGTGGTGCGGGCGGTCTCGCCGTTGGGCAGCTTGTACTCCTGCATGGCCGGGCGGTCCAGCGGTTCGAGCTGGTCGTGCAGGGAGACCCAGCCGTCGTGGTGCTGCAGGATGTCGGAGCCGAACACCATGGTGGTGGGGCCGTAGCGGGTGACCATCTTCTCGTCGCCGACCTCCATCCGGAAGAAGGCGAAGTCGTCGTTGCCCAGGCTGCTGGTGTTGGTGTCGCTGCTCTTCCCGGACGCCATGAACTTGACGTCCCGCCGCATGAGGTCGCCCTGCGAGGAGAGCATGCCGGAGTTGGCGATGGCGTGGTAGGCGGGGGTGGAGTGCTTGAGCCGGTAGGGCAGGTCCTTGAGCGAGTCGTGGAGGTCCCGCAGCTCGGGGTCGTCCTTGAGGTGCGGCTCGACCTGGTCGCGCAGGTTGCCGAGGTTGCGGTCGGACAGGGCGCGGACGAAGTCGGCCCGCTTCTCCGGCGGGAGGGTCGACAGGTCCTCGGGGAGGTTCGCCAGGTCCTCGTTGGTGAGCTTCTTCGAGTCCTCGGCCTTGGGCGGGTTCGCCGGGTCGTCCGCCTTGGGCGGGTTCGCCGGGTCCTCGTGCTTCGGCGGGTTCGCCGGGTCCTCGACCCTGGGGGTCTCGGAGACCGGCGGCTTCTGCTGCCCGGCGCTGTCCCTGATGTCCTGCTGGACGGTCTTCCACTGGGTGCCGGTGGGCACGTCGGCGTACGCCTGGTCGCGGCGGAACTCGCGGACCCGGTTGTGCAGCAGGCCCATCAGCTTCGGGTCGAGCGCCAGCGGGACGCGGGTGCCGCCGCCCTCCGGGCGCGGCTCGGACAGGGTCTTGGAGAGGCCGGTGAGCGGGCCGTACTCGTTGCGCAGGTGGTAGAGGCCGCCGTGGTCGGCGGCGCCCGTGACCTGGCCCTTGAGCAGGCGGTCCAGTTCGTCGCCGCGCCGCACCGTCTCCTCCTCGTAGGCGCGCCGCGCCTCGGGGGTCGGGTGGGCCTGCTCGAAGCGCGGGGGGTCCGTCATCAGCTGGAGCCGCTCGCGCAGTTCGTCGCCCTTGCCGACGATCTCGTTGCCGGTGGCGCGCAGGTGCTTGCCGGGGTCGGCCCCGTCGTTGCCCAGCCGGGCCTGCTCGTCCAGCCACTGGGCCCGTTCCAGCACCTTGGTGGCGGTCTGCGGGTAGTCGCTGCGGATCAGCATGTCGGCGAACTGGTGGAGTTCGGGCTGCGACAGGTGGTCGACGTTCACCTCGACCGGGGTGTCCTTGCGGGTGGTGAAGTCCTTGCCCATCCACTCGGAGAACGCGTCCGGGCGGGCCTGGCCGTCGGCGGAGGGGACCCACTTCTTCTGGTCCGCGTCCCACTTGATCCTGACCGACCCGTCCTGGGTGACGGCGGCCTCGTTGTCGCGCCGCTGGGCGGCTTCCGGGTCGTCGTCCTGGTTCTGCTTGTTGTCCTTCTTCTTCGCTCCGAAGCCCTCGTGGTCGGCGGTCGGCTCCGGGAGCGGCCGCTCCTCGGGGCGGTGGAAGTCGGAGTAGGTGTCCATGAAGTCGCGGTCGTGCGGCCCGGAGATGTTGTTCTCGTGCGGGTCGGCGACCGAGGCCCAGACCGTCCAGTCGGAGCGGAAGTTCTCCGGCATCGAGCCGTCGGCGACGGTGACCTTGCGGTCCGTCAGGTCGGCCCAGCGCAGCGTGCCGTCGCGGTCGTGGACCAGCGCGACCGCGTGGCCCGTGCCGCCGTCCTTGCCGGCGCCCAGGACGGTGGCGAAACTGCCGGGGCCGCCCTGCTTGACCTGGTCCATCAGCTTCTGGATGCCGTCCGGCCCCTCGCCGAAGCGGGCCGGGCCGTCGTGCCGCTTCCACAGCGCGTTGCCGGGGACCGGTTCGGCCGTGCCGTGCAGGGTCTGGCCGGAGACCCGGGGGCGCCCGAAGTGGGTGTCCCGGTACGCCTCGACGTTCTCCAGGCAGGCGTTCAGGTCCTCGGGACGCCGGCCGCCCGGGCCCTCGTGGACCGGCACCTCGTGCGGATTGACCTTCTGCAGCAGCGAGTTGCTCATCGCCGGGTGCTGCCGGTCCGCGCCGCCGACGTAGTCCGTGAGGTCCTTGGTCAGCGGGTGCTCCGGGCCGAACGAGCGGTAGCCGCGGTCGTTCAGCACGCCGTCGGTGTTCTCGTACGACGGCGTCCGGCGCCGCTTCGGCTCGTGCTCGGAGACGAGCTGGTCGTCCTCGTCCTCGTCCCGTCCGCGCTTGCGGCTGTTCGACGGGGCGGGCTGCGGCGTGGTGTCGCCGTCCGCGTCCCGCCGGGGCGGGACGGCCCGGGTGTCCTGGGCGGGCGCGGCGGCGTCCGTCGGACGGGGCGGCTGGTGTTCGGGCGCGGCGGTGCCGTGCGCGGCGGTGCCGTGCGCGGTGGTCGGCGCGGGCACCGAGTCCGACGCGGGCGCCGGGCGCGACGGGAGCGCGCCGAAGTCCCGGGCGCCGGTGCCCTGTCGGCTGCCCTCGGCGGGGGGCGAGACCGGCGGCGGCACGGACGTGTTCTCGTCGCCGGACCGGACCGCGTCCGGTCGCGGGGTCACCGGCCCGGGGTTGCCGGCGGAACCGGACGGCTGGGGCTGCCGGGCGGCACTCTCGTCCCGCATCACCTCGATCCAGTCCGACTTCCGGAACTCCGAGAGCAGGGTCTCGGGGGTCCGGTTCGGGTAGGCCGCCAGCGCCTGCTCCGCCAACTGCCGGATGGGGGCCTCGCTGGCGTTCAGGAACTGCTGGTTCGCCTCGTTCGCCCTCTGCAGTCGGGCCACCGTGGCCTCGACGTCCGCGAGGGTCTTGCCGGGCCTCTGGAGCTCGGCGACGAGGCGCTCCTGGGCTTCGAGCCGCCCGCTCATGTCATTGACGAACCTCTTCAGCGTCTGGACGGACGGGTCCCGCGGGTCCAGCCCCTTGGTGAGGCCGTGCGCCGCGTCCTGGAACTGTCCGAGCTGCTGCTTCGCCCTGACGTGGTACGGGTCGACCGTCATCTTGACGAGGTTCTCCGGGGTCTGCGTCGAGACCTCGAACGGGATGGTCGACTGCTTGGAGACCGTCGGCGGACGGTTCGGATCCAGGATGTTCGTGTGCGTCTCCTGGCTGACCAGCTCCCAGCCCTGCCCGTTGTGGCGCAGCATGTTGGTCGCCGCCGGCGTGTGGCCGGGCGGCAGGGGCGCCGCGTAGTCGTGCAGCCCCGCCCACTGGGTGACCGTCTTCCCCAACCGGAAGTCGGCGCCGGCCCGCAGGTTCTCCGAGGCGGAGTACGACTGGTAGTGCCACGCCGTGAACGTGTCCTCACCGGGCTTGACGGTGGCCACGAACGCGCAGCCGTTCATCGCGTCGGTGAACACCAGCCCCTCGCGCGGGAGGTCCGGGTGCGGGCGCAGCGGGACCTCGGCGTGGCCGATGGTGCTGTCGGCACCGGGGCGCTCGCTGGCTTCGTAGGGCACGTACGCGCCCTTCACGTAGTGGCTGTCGTCCTTCAGCGGCGGCAACTGGGACCCGACCGGCTCGGGGAAGCGTTCGAGTCCGGGGAAGCTCTCGGGGTGCTCGGCGAAGTGCGCCGCGTACTTCTCCCACGCGGGCACCAGGTGGTAGGAGGGCTTGCCGCCGCGGCCGGCGGCCGGGTCCGGCTCCATCGTGAACCAGTGCTTGTCGCTGCTCTTCATCGCGTTGAGGAACGCGATGTCCTGCCCCGGCTTCAGCCCGGGCATCCGCTGCTTCACGCCTTCGGAGAAGTCCACCGAGAGGAGGTTGTCCTCCAGGAACTTCGCCGGGTCGTGCATGATCCCGTGCTCCGGCGTGCCCACCGGCGGCAACGGCTCCGGCTCGACGTGCGGCACGGCCTCGTCGTGGTCCGACGGCCGGTCGGTCACGTCCTGGTGCTCCCGGCCCTCGTGCTCGGGGCGGGCCTGCGACGACTCGGGGACGGACTCGTGCCCGGGGCGGAGCGAACCGCCGCCCTGGTGGCTGCCGCCGTTGCCGGTCGCGCCGTTCGGGTGGACGGAACCGGACGCACCGGAAGTCGACGGCGCCCCCGATCGGATCCCGCCGCCCACGTCACCGACACCGCGGACCGGACCGGTCACCAGACCCGACCGGTGACCGTCCTGCCGCGGGACGGCCCCGAACCCCGCCGAACGGCCGGACGCACCGGCCCCGCCGCGACCGGCACCGGCCGCACCACCGGCCGTCGCACCGGGCAGGTACCCGCCGCCCGCCATCGGGGGCGGCGTGGCGGTCGACGACGTGACGTCCGGGACCGCGTCCGGCGACTCCTGACCGGGCAACTGCTCCGTCCCGGCCGGACGCATCGGCGTCGGGGCGGACGCCCCCCGCGTGCCACCGTCCAGATGGGTGCCACCGCCACCGGCCAGGTGCGCGGCGCCACCGAGCACGCCCGACAGGTTCGGCACCGCGGACTGGTGCGCCGCCGCGGAACCGTCGGACTGCTCCGTCCCCCGCGACGCAGGACCCTCCTGGTGCGGCAACGCCGTCCCGTGCGACTGCGCAGCGACCGGCTCCTGGCGCGGAGCCGGAGTCTCGTGCGGCTGCGCGGCGACCTGCTCGTGGCGCGGAGCCGGGGTCTCGTGCGGCTGCGCGGCGACCTGCTCGTGGCGCGGGGCCGGGGTCTCGTGCGGCTGCGGAGTCGGCGACTCGTGCGCCTGGGCGACCGGCTCCGGACGCGGCGCCACGTTCTCGTGCACGGGCGCGGCGGGCTCGTGACGCGGAGCGGCCTGCTCGTGCGGCTGCGAAACCGGCTCCTGGCGCGGAACGGCCTGCTCCTGACGCGGAGTGGCATTCTCGTGCACCTGAGCGGCAGGCTCCTGACGCGGCGTCACATTCTCGTGCACCGGCGCCGACTCCTGACGCGGAACAACCTGCTCCTGACGCGGAGTGGCATTCTCGTGCACCTGAGCGGCAGGCTCCTGACGCGGCGCCACGTTCTCGTGCACCGGCGCCGACTCCTGACGCGGCACCACCTGCTCCTGACGCGGAGCGGCATTCTCGTGCACCTGAGCGGCAGGCTCCTGACGCGGCGCCACGTTCTCGTGCACCGGCGCCGACTCCTGACGCGGCACCACCTGCTCCTGACGCGGAGCGGCATTCTCGTGCACCGGCACCGCCTGCTCCGTACGCGGCGCGACGTTCTCGTGGACCGGCGGGGTGGCCGTCGGCGTGGGATCCGTCTGCGGCCGCACCGATTCGACCTTCGGCGTTGCCGCCTGGGTCTCGGCGTGCGGTGCGGGGGTGTCCTGGATCCGCACGCCCGTCTGCTCGCGCGGCGTGGGCGCGGGGGTCTCGTGGGTGGCGGACCCGGCGGGGGTGGTGGTGTCGTGTGCCTGGGAGGTGACGGGCGCGGTCGTCGGGTGGGTGCCGCCCGCGGTGTCCCCGGCGCTGCGGCCCGAGCCGAACGGCGCCAGGCCGTTGACCTTCGACTCGCCCGCACCGGCGCCCGCGCCCGCGCTCGCACTCGCGCTCGTCCCGGAGCTGTGCCCACCGGACGAACCGGCCGCCGCAGCACCCGCGCCCGAGCCCGCGCCGAGCAGCGAGCCCGCGCCGGTGCTGCCGTGCGTGCCCGCGCTCTCCGCCGAACCGCTGCCGCTGCCGCTGCTGCCGCTTCCGCTGCTGCCACTGCTACCGGAGGAGGACGTCCCGGACGGCCCCTGGTAGGCGCTGTCGCCGGAGGAGGTGGCGGACTTGCTGAAGGTGGGCGGGCCGTCGTGGCTCGCGCCGTCGCCGGTGCTGCCGGTGCTGTGGGGGAGGTCGAGCTTGGGGGCCTCGGCGGGCTTGGGGGCGGCGGCGTGGCCCTTGAGCGCGGAGGCGCCCGCGTGCAGGCCGGCGCCCGCGCCGCCGGAGAGGCCGGAGCCGAGCAGGGATTCGCTGTCGACCTTGCCGGTGGTGATGAGCTGGGTGGAGACGTCGGCGCCGACGCCGACGGCCGCGCCGGTGGCCATCTTGCCGGCGGTGGAGTTGAGGGCGCTCTCGGCGCCGATCTTCTTGCCGGCCGCGCCGATGCCCTTGCCGATCAGGTGGGCGGAGGCGCCGCCGACCGCGCCGCCGAGGGCGTTCTGGCCGACTTCCTTCATGTCGATGCTCTTGCGGTGGCCCTCGGCCACCTCGATGCCCTGGGCCAGGAAGTTGATCGCGGCCATCTGGGCGGCCTGCTTGGCCGCCATCTCGAGCATCTCCTTGAGCAGCTTCTTGAGCAGCTGCGAGACGACCACCCGGCTGGCCGCGATCATCACCGGGACCTCGAGCAGCGAGGCGCCCGCGGTGAACGGGGCCTCGGCCTCGGCGGTGGCCAACTCGAAGGCCAGGATGCCGAGTTGCGCGATGATCTGGATCTTCGCGGTCTCCGCGGAGTTGGCCACCTGTTCGAGCATGTCGCCCATGCCGTTGAGCGCGTTGATCGCGCCGGGCAGGTAGCCGGGGTCCTGCTCGGTGCCCTTGCCGACCGAGTACTTGTCCCAGTACTTGCCGAGCGCCTCGGCGGCGTTGCCCTTCTGTCCGTCGAGGGCACGCTTGATCGTCGAGTCGGCGCTCTGGGTGGCGTCCTTGAGGGAGTCGGCGGCCTTGCGGCAGTGGTCCGCCATCTCGCGGAGCTGGTCCTCGTCGGCCTCGGGCCAGCGGGTTCCGGCGAGCAGGAGCAGGACCCACTGGAGCGGCTCCGGGAGTTCGACAGCCATGGGGTCAGTGCCTTCCGCTCTGGGTGATCCGCGGGGTCATCGGGACGTGGACGGGGGTGGACGGCATGGAGGGGGAGGTGGGCATCTGCACGGGGCTGTCGATGTCGCCGAGTTCGGAGACGACGTTCTGGTCCGCGTTCTGGTAGCTCTCGGCCATCGCCTTCAGGCCGTCGGCGATGCCCTTGAGCGCCTCGGGCAGGCCCTTGACCACGTCCATGGTGTCGTGGCTGTACTTCAGGTAGCCCTTCTCGCCCTCGGCGAACTTCTTGCCGGACTCGTCGTTGCCCCACGGGTTCTGGGACTCCATCGAGGGCAGGAAGGCGCTCAGCGAGCGGTAGACCGAGGCGACCTGCTCGGAGGCGGCGAGCATCGGCGAGACGGCCGCCCGGTACTGGTCGGGGTCCACCTGGAAGCCCGACCCGGCGTTGCCCGACCCCCCGCTGCCGGAGGCCGCGCTCCGCTTGGCGGCGGCGGTCTCGCCCCGCCGCAACGTCCGCTCCGGTGTGGCCTCACCCCGCTGCAGCGTCCGCATCGGCTCGGCCTCGCCCCGCTGCAACGTCCGCTCCGGCGTGGCCTCCTGCGCCGGAACACCCCGGTCGAAGGCCCGCAACGGCTCCGCCTCCTGCGCCGGGACGCCCCGGTGCAACGTCCGCTCCGGCTCGGCGTCCCCCCGCACCCGCACGCCCTGCTCCATCGGCTGCAGCGGCTCGGCCGCCACCCGCTGGAAGGGCTGCAACGGCTCGGCCTCCTGCGCCGGAACACCCCGGTCGAAGGCGCGCAACGGCTCCGCCTCCTGCGCCGGAACAGCGCGCTCGAACGGCTGCAGCGGCTCGGCCTGCACCCGCTGGAACGGTTGCAGCGGCTCCGCCTCCTGCGCCGGAACGCCCCGCTGGAACGGCTGCAACGGCTCCGCCTCCACCCGCTGGAACGGCTGCAGCGGCTCCAGCGGCTCGGCGAGGTGCTGTCCCTCCTCCGCGGTCCGGAGGACCCGGTGCTGCGGCTCCAGCGGGACGCTGTCGGGGATGACCGTGCCGACCCGCAGGTGGGCGGGTTGGACGGGTTCCTCGGGCAGCAGCCGGGCGGTGCTCGGCTCGGACGCGGCGTACCAGGCCGACTCGTCGTTGCTCATGGGAGGGTTCCTTCGTCGGTGCGGGGGTGGCGGCGGGCGGGCGCGCGGGTCAGTCCGCGGCGGGGGCGGCCAGCCGGGAGAGGGCGGCGCGCAGGAACGGGCTGGGCACCTGGAAGCCGCCCTCCTCGCGGAGCGGGGCCCGCTGCGGCGCGGCCGCCGCGCCCTCGGCGGCGGGCGCCGGGGCGGTGGTGGCGGCGGGCGCGTCGGGGTGGCCGCGGCGGGCGGCGGCGCTGCGCGAGCGCTCCAGGTAGGCGGCGTCGTCCGTGCGGTCGGCGCCGTCGGCCGGGGCCTGGGTGTCGGTCAGGGTGCTCGCCGAGGTGTCGGTCCGGGCCGTGGTCGGGTCGGCCGCGGGGGTGCCGCCGGAGGTCCGGTCGGTGTCCGGCGTGCTGTCGGTGGTCGGGGTGCCGTCGGTGCCGGTGCCGTCGGGGGTGGCCGCGCCGCCGAGCAGGACGCCGGCCAGCTGGTTGATCATGTCGTTCTCGCTGGCGGGTCCGGCCGGGGCGACCGTGGCGGGTTCCGGTTCGGCGGTGGTGAAGGTGCCGTCGGCGCGGGCGTCGTCGAGCCAGCGGCGGCGGGCCCGGTGCCACTGGCGGTCGCGCGGGTCGACGTCGGCGGCCTGGCCGAGGATGCCGGCGTCGCCGTAGAGCTCCTCGTCCTCCTCGCCCTCGGCGCCGAACCGGGTGGGGCTGACGAAGCGGTTGCCGCCCTTGTTGCCCTTGCCGCCGCGTCCGCCGCCGCCCATGCCGCCGGGGCCGTGGGCGCCCGCGCCGGGGTGCCGGCGGCGCCGTTGCGGCCGCTGGCGCCGCTCCCGCTGCCGCCGGCCGCCAGGACGCCCGCGCCGCCCGGCCGACCGCGGAGCCGGCCCCGGACATGCCCTTCGCGCTGGCCCCGCCGGCCGCGCCGAGGCTGCCCGCGCCGCCGGAGCCGCCCGGTACGCGGAGCCGCCCGCGCCGCCGAGGCCGCCGGCGCTGCCGCCGCGCCCGGCCAGGGCGCTGCTGCCGGAGCCGATGCCGCCGCCCGAACCGCGCAGGGCCGAGCCGCCGGCGCCGACGGTGCCGCTGCGTCCGGCGGTGCTGCCGCCCAGGCCGAACGGGCTGCTGCCGGTCCCGTTGAAGGGGGTGAGGCCGCCGCGGCCGAGGCTCGAACCGAGGTTGCCGGAGGTGCCCAGGCTGTTGCCGAGGACGCTGCCGATGTTGCCGAGCGAGCCGCCGAGGTTGAGGCTGCTGCCGGGGCCGCCGCCGCTGGTGCCGAGGCTGCCGGGGTTGTAGCTGCCGCTGGGGGTGTACCCGCCGGTGTTGCTGCCGGGGCCGCCCAGGTCGCCCAGGTCACCGAGTCCGGCCAGGCCGAGCGAGCCGGCGCTGCTGGAGAGCGGGCTGAAGGTCGGGGTGGAGGCCACCGGGCCCGCACCGTTGCCGAAGTTGGGCATGTTGGGGGTGAGCGGGGTGAAGGGCGCCAGCCCGCCGGAGCCGGAGCCACCGGAGCCGCCGGAGCCCGCACCGCCGCCGAAGCCGCCGCCCGCGCCGCCGTGCGCACCACCGCCGCCGGTCCCGCCCGCGCCGCCGCTCCCGCCCGCGCTGCCGAGGAGCCCGGGTCGCCGACGCCGCCGAGACCGCCGTACGCACCCGCGCCGCCCGCTCCGGACGCGCCGCCCAGGGCCCCGGGGTTGCCGACGCCGCCGAGCGCACCGGCGCCGCCGAGCCCGTCCGCGCCGCCGAGGGCGCCCGCACCGCCGAGGCCGTCGGCGCCGGTCGCGCCCGGGGCGTACGGGTCGCCGGGCAGGGCGGTGCCCCGGATCCTCATCGCGGCCGCCGTGCCGTCGGCGCCGGTGCCGCCCGCTCCGTCGGCTCCGCCGGTGCCCGGACCGCCGCTCGCGGACGTCCCGTTGAGGGCGCAGGTCTGGCCCATGCCGGTCATGTCGGTGATGTGGCCGGCGCTCTTGCGGAGCATGCCGTCGACGTTGCTGCCGACCTGGCCGATGTACTGGTGGTAGACGGCGGCGGCCTGCTTGACGCCCTCGGACTGGGCGATGTCGTCGTGCTTCCCGGCCGGGTGGGCCTCCATGTACTCCTTGGCGTACTGGAGTTCGCGCACCATCTCGGTCTTGGTGCCGCTGACGGCCTCGGAGGCGCCCTGCAGCGAGTTGGCGATCGCCACGCCGGACTGGAGGGTGGTAGCGACGTGCGAGCCGTCGCCGGCGGCGAACTTCTGCAGGTACTGGGAGAAGCTGTCGGCGGCGGGGCCGGACATGCTGGACATCGCCCGCTGGGCGGCCTCGGTGATCGCCCGGACGTGGGTGTCGGCCACCTCGTTCCAGGTTTTCCAGGCGTCGGCGAGGTTGGCGAGCAGGTCCTCGTCCCCGTCGGGGAAGGCGATGTCCGCGCCGTTCTCGTTGCTCTGGACGGTCTTGAGGACTTCGGCGAGGTCGGCGGGCAGCTCGATCATGGCGGCAGGTCTCCGGAGAGGGGAGGTCGGGTGCGGAGCGGGTGGCCGGTGGCCTGGGCCGACGGGGGCCGGGCGGCGGCAGCGACGGGCGGTGCGCGGCGGGTGCCGGTCCGCGGCGGCGGAGCGGCCCGGGCCGGTGCGGCCCGGTGAGGTGCGGTACGGGGGCGGGCGGCGGGCGGACCCGGGTCCGGGTCCGGCGGCGCCGCCCGACGGCCCGTCAGATCATTCTCGGCCCGGCGCCGCCGCCGTAGCCCGGCCGCAGCAGCGGGTTGGGGTGGTTGTAGTCGAGCTCGGGCGCGTCCGGGTCGTGGTAGCCGACGCCGGGGTCGGTGTTGCCGATCGGGGTGATCGGGGCCGGCGGCGGGGGCGGGGTCGGCTCCGGGACGGGGTCCGGTTCGAGCAGCGGCCGCAGCGGCGCGTCGGGCAGCGAGGCGGGCACCGCGTCGACGGTGTCCGGTTCGAGCAGCGGCAGCCGGGGCGCGAGGGGCAGCGAGGCGGGCACCGCGTCGACGGTGTCCGGTTCGAGCAGCGGCAGCCGGGGCGCGAGGGGCAGCGAGGCGGGCACGGCGCCGGTCGGGGCCTGGCCGACGGGCGCGGAGAGCGTGCCGGTCGGGATGACCTGGCCCATCGCGGCGGCCTGTTCGTCGTCGTTGGCGCGGTGCCGGGCGACCATGGTCTGCAGGTTCTCGCCCACCGCGGTGGCGTTCTGCATCAGGGTGCGGATGCCCGCGAGGACCTGTTCCTGGTGCTGGGCGAGGCCGCCCACCGAGGAGCTGCCCCCCAGCAGGGCCTTGCCGAGCAGGTCGGTCCCGTAGACGGACTCCTGCACTTGTTTGACGGCGGCCTCCAACTTGTTGGCCGGTCCGTTCAGTTCGTCAAGCAGCCCCATGATCTTCTTGGAGGCTGCCTCGACCTCGTCGAGGTCGATCCACACCGTCTCGTCCGCCACCGCACACCTTCCCGAACTCCACCCGCCCCCGGTGGGTACGCGTCCGCACCGGCGGCCCGGTCGGGCATGCCTGAACACCGGAGCGGAACGGCTCCGGGCGTGCCCGTGCCATGCCCGCACCGGCCCTTTTCGCAGGCAACCCTAACCCGCCGCCTGAGCGCGCACAGCCAAGGCCGGGTGCCGGGATGACGATGCGTCATCCCGGCACGAGCTTTGCAGGGCTTTCGACTCCTGTAAGGAGCCTAAAAGCATGCATCAGGTAAATTCACGGCGTGAAACCGTAAGGGAGGTAAAGAGCGGACGTGCGCGTTCCGGGTGGATCGTGAAGGTTCCGGAGAGGTTGCGCGCTAGAGGGTGACGGCACCTCCCGGGGTGACGATCCGCAGGCCCGCCTCGTCCAGCTCGATGGCCAGCGGAGTGCCCTCCAGCGCCGCCTCGTTGAGCAGCGTCGCGCTGGAGAGGTGCCACAGCCGCAGCGTCCCGGCGGCGTCCCCGGCCGCGAGCAGCGCCTCGCCGTCGAACTCCTTGCCGACCACGGCCCGGACGGCCGCGCCGCCGCCGGTCAACTCGGCGGTCCGGCTGCCGTCCTGGACGTCCCAGACCAGCACCGTGCCGTCGCCCGCGCCCGCGATCACCACGGGGCGGCCGCCGATCTCGGCGAACGTCACCACCTCGGCGGGGCGCGGCAGTCCGGCGCAGACCGGGCCGGCCGCGCCGCTGCCCGCGTGCCACAGCCGCACCGTCAGGTCCTCCCCGGCGGTGGCCAGGATCGGCTGCCCGCCGGCCACCGTGGCGGCCAGCGCGGTGAACGGGCCGCGTCCGGTGGCGAAGCGGCGGCTGTCGGCGCCGGTGGCGGCGTCCCGGACGGAGAGCGCGCCGTCCCGCCCGGCGGAGGCCAGCAGCGGCTGCTCGCCGGGGGTGAAGGCGATCCCGGCGACCGGTCCGGCGTGCGGGACGGGCAGCGGCAGCGCGCTGCCGTCGGTCAGCCGGTGGCTGCGGACGGCGCCCGCGGCGGTGCCGCACAGCAGCAGGTCGGCGGTGAGGTCGAGGGTGTGCACCGGGCCGCCCTCGCCGGGCAGGTCGAGGAGTTGGCCGCCGGTGGGGGCGTCCCAGACCGCGACCGAGCCGTCGCCGAAGCCGGCCGCCAGCACCGGGCGGCCGTGCAGGGTGCCGGCGGCCAGCGCGGCCAGCGGGCTGCCGGGGCGCCCGGCGGGCACCGCGGCGGTCGCGGGCCGGCCGGTGGCGGCCTCCCAGACGGTGATCCGGCCGCTCTCGTCGCCGGTGTAGAGCAGGCCCTCGACGGCGGCCAGGCCGGTCAGCCACTCGCCGGCCGGCCAGCCGTGCAGCGGGCGGCCGTCGTACACGTCCCAGGTGCGGACGGTGCCGTCCAACGCGCAGGAGGCCAGCACCGGGCGGTCGTCCAGGGTGGTGAAGGCCAGGCCGGTCACCGTGCCGGTGTGGCCGTCGAGTTCGGCCACCGACTGGCCGGTGGCCAGGTCCCACAGCCGGATCCGGCGGTCCTGCCCGGCGGAGGCCAGCACGGCCTGGTTGTCGAGGGTGAGCACGGCCAGCGCGGCGACCTCGCCGCGGTGGCCGACCAGCAGGTGCATCTGCTCGCCGGTGCCCGCGTCCCAGACCCGGACGGTGCCGTCGGGGGAGGCCGCGGCCAGCAGGTCGACCCCGGCGCAGTGCGCGGCGCGCAGCGCGGTGGCGCCCCGGCCGCCGGTGGGCAGGGTGCCCAGCACCCGGCCGTCGTCGGCCCGGACGGCCCGCAGGTCGCCGGACTGCCCGGCCGAGAAGGCCACCGGGATGTCCCGGCAGACCAGCGCGGCGACGGCCTGCGCGCCCTCGCCGCCGGTGGTGCCGTGCGCGACCTGGCCGGTGGCGGCGTCCCAGACCTGGACCGAGCCGTCGGTGCTGCCGACCGCGAACAGCGAGCGCCCGCCGGCCTCGCCGAGCGCGACGGCGGTGGGCGCCAGGCCGGCGTCGGCGTCGGAGCCGCCGAGCGGGGCGGCGTCGTCCAGCGCGGTGAGGCCGAACGCGCCGTCCTCCTCGACCAGCGCGTACGCGGCGCGGCGGCCACGGTGCCGACGGCGGCGGCGCTACGGGCGGTGCCGGCGGCGGGTTCGGTGCGGGCCAGCGCGGTGGCCAGCGCGGCCGGGGCGCCGGGCTCGCCGAGGGCCTGGCCGAGCAGCGCGGCGAGGACCGCGGCGGAGGCGGGCAGCGGGGCGGCGGTGCCGTCGGTCCACTGCCGGTCGGCCTGGCCGGGCTGGCCCTGGACGGTGAGCCGCCGCCCGGTGGCGGGGGTGCCGTCGGGGGCGGGGGCCTGGCCGGCGCCGGCCAGCACCCGGCGGATCAGCGCGGCGTCGATCCGGCCGGTCCGCTCGCGGTCGGCGCGGGTGGCGCGGAAGGCGCCGTCGGCGGTGATCACCAGTTCGCCGAGGGCGCCGTCTTCCAGTCGTACGCTTCCTGACATGTCGTCACTCCTGGTTCGGTGCGGGGAGTTTGGGGAGCCCCGGGGTCAGCAGAGGTCTTCCGGTACGAGTGTCGCGTGCACCGCGTCGTGCAGCCGGTGGGTGCGGGAGCTGCGGAACAGCGCGGGGCGGTAGCCGGCCCGGCGGAAGCCGATGGCGGCGCCGGTGAGCTGGCTGGGCATGTTGTCGGCGGCGGCGAAGGCGTCGATCCGGCGCAGGCCGATCCGTTCGAAGCCGAACCGGCAGACCAGCCGGAGCGCGGCCTTGGCGGTGCGCAGCCGGCGGTGCTCGGGCAGCAGCCAGACCGCGACCTCGGCGCACTCCTGCTCCGGGTCGAGGTTGACCAGCTCGGCCCAGCCGAGGGCCTCGCCGGTGCCGGCCGACTCGACGGCGAAGTAGGCGGCCCGGCCGGTCTCCCACAGCATCGGCGGGACGTCGGCGAGCCACTGCTCGGCGGCCGCGGCGTCCCGGTGCGGGACGACGGCCTGCAGGAACTCCCGCACCAGCGGGTCGTGGGTGCCGCGGTGCACCAGGGCGGCGTCGCCGGTGCGCGGTCTGCGCAGCACCAGCCCGTCGGCCGCCATCGGTTCGTCCCGCACTTCGGCGAGCGTCAGCATCGCTCCCCCCGTCCCGCCTGCCCCGACCACCTCGCGGACCGCTCTCCCGGAGCCGCCCGGCGTACCCTCCCCCGCCGTCCGACCCGGCGTCAAGTCAGGCCCGATCCCCGGGCGTTTGCGCACGTCAGCGGGACGTTAGTGGAACGTGAGCGGGGCCGCGCAGACTCGTTCGCGGGGTTCGTCACTCCACGTCCCGCCGCCCACCCGGCCCACTCGTTCTCTCCCGGGCCGGGCGCCCCCGCTACGGGCGGCGGGACCCCTCCCTCTGAGGCCTCATCCCGTCAGCGGCCTGGCTCCGGCGGGCAGCGGTGCCTCGCGCAGTGCCCGGACCAGGGCGCGGACGGCGGCGGTGCGGGCGAGTTCGGGGGTGGTGACGTAGCCGACCCGGCGGGACGGCCGGTCGGGGCCGAGGTCGGTGACGGCGAGGCCGGCGGGCGGCCGGTCCAGGCTGAGCCGGGGCATGACGGCCATCCCGAGGCCCTGGGCCTGTCTTCAAACCCCCGTCTGCCCCACGACGCCCGGCACGCACTCTCGCCGCACCGGCCGAAAACCCAAGTACCCCCAGTACGAGGGCTTCCGGCCGGCACGCCGAGAGCACGCACCAGACGCCGCGGGGCCGCCCTCCGGGCGACGACGGGGGTTTGAAGACAGGCCCTGGGCGGCGAGCGAGAGCACCACGGTGTCGTCGGAGACGTCGATGGTGGCGGTCGGCAGCCAGTCCTGGCGCTTCCACCAGTCCGCGGTGTACGAGCCGCAGTTCTCGGCCCAGTCGACCAGCGGCAGGGCGCGCGGGTCGGGGTGGCCCCGGCGGTGGACCAGGGCGTACTCCTCGCGGTAGAGCGGCGCGGCGAGCAGCCCGGGCAGGGTGGTGGTGGTGCCGCGGGCGTCGAGGGTGGCCAGGGCCAGGTCGGCCCGGCCGTCGGCGACCTCGCCGGCGGTGCCGCGGCCGAGGTCGCGCACGATCCGCACCTCGGGCACCAGGTCGGGGCAGCGTTCGGCGAGCCGCGCCAGCACCGGGGGCAGCACCTGGACGGCGGCGCTGCGGAAGGCGGCGATCCGCAGCGGCCCGCTCGGGGCGGCGTCGTCCCCGGCGGCGGCCTGCCGGGCCTCGCCGGGGAGCGCGGCCAGCAGCCGCAGGATCCGGCGGGCGTGCCCGGCGGCCCGCTCCCCGCCGCGGTGGGGGTCGCGCCGCGGCGGCCGCGCTCGAACAGCACGGTGCCGAGCTTGCGTTCGCAGCCCCGGACGGCGTGCGAGACCGCGGACTGGGTCAGTCCGAGCCGTTCGGCGGCGGCCGTGAAGCCGCCGCTGTCGGCGACCGCGACCAGGATCCGCAGTTCCTGCGGGAGGAGATCGTCCGTCACCGGCGCAGCCTACCGCGCAGCCATGAACGCCGTTCATGGCTGCGGCCCGGCCATCGACGCCGCCCCCTGCCGCGCCGCTCCCCCGCCCCGTAGCGTCCTGCCACGTCAACCCCCCTTCCCCCTTCCGGAGCGTTCCGCCATGCCCGTGCCCTTCCGCGCCGTCCACCAGATCGCCCGCCCGAACGGCCGGCCGACCGCCGACCTGTTCGCCTTCGTCGACGGGACGCTGCCCGCGCCCGCCGAGGGGCAGGTCCTGGTGGAGAACGCCCACCTGTCCGTCGACCCGTACATGCTCGGCCTGATGGCGGACGGCGAGGACGGCTACCGGCTGCACGCGCCGCTGGAGGGGCGGGCGGTGGGCCGGGTGGTGGAGTCCCGGTCGGCGGCGCTGCCGGTCGGGACGCCGGTGATCCACCGGGAGGGCTGGCGCACCCACGCGCTGGTGACGCCGGAGCAGGTGCGGGTGCTGCCCGAACTGCCGGGCGTCGCGCTGAGCGCGCACCTGAGCGTGCTGGGCGGCACCGGCCTGTCCGCGTACGTCGGTCTGACCCGGATCGCCGGACTGCGCCCGGGCGAGGACCTGTTCGTCTCGGCCGCGGCCGGCGGGGTGGGCACCGCGGCCGGGCAGTTGGCCCGGCTGCTGGGCGCCCGGCGGGTGGTCGGCTCGGCCGGCAGCGCCGCCAAGACCGCTTTCCTGACCGGGGAGTTGGGCTTCGACGCGGCCTTCGACTACCACGACGGCCCGGTCGCCGAGCTGCTGGCCGCGGCCGCCCCGGACGGCATCGACGTGTACCTGGACAACGTCGGCGGCGAGCACCTGGCCGCGGCGATCGGCGCGATGCGCGACTTCGGCCGGATCGCCTGGTGCGGCGCCGTCGCCCAGTACGGCGCCGCGACCGCGCCCGCCGCCCCGCACAACCTGTTCGAACTGGTGGCCCGCAGCATCCGGCTGGAGGGCTTCCTGGTCCGCCACCACCTGGACGCCCAGCAGGAGTTGTACGACCTGCTGGCCCCGCACCTGCGCACCGGCCGGGTGCGCGCGCCGGAGACCGTGCTGGACGGCTTCGACCGCACCGTCGAGGCGTTCCTCGGGGTGCTGGCGGGCGCGAACACCGGCAAGATGCTGGTGACGATCTGACGGTGCGTCAGTTCGCTTTCCCACCAGGGGCTTTGGGTCGCCCCGTCCGCTACCCGCCGGCCAGCCGCAGCTGCTCGTCCTCGACGATCCGCACCGCGAGCGCCCGGTCCGAGACGTCGACGGCCTCGGGGGCGGCCTCGGCGAGGTCGCTGCGGCGGGCGTACCGGTCGAACAACTCGGCCTTGCCCTTGAGGAGTTCGACCAGCCGGCGGTCCAGGCTGTCGGTGGCCAGCAGCCGGTGCACCCGGACCCGGCGGACCTGGCCCATCCGCTGGGCGCGGGCCACCGCCTGGTCCTCCAGGGTCGGCTTGAGCTGCGGCTCGCACAGCACCACCACGCTGGCGGCCTGCAGGTTGAGACCGATCCCGCCCGCCTGGATCT
The DNA here is from genome assembly GCF_026802215.1 of Kitasatospora sp. YST-16. Classification (NCBI taxonomy): domain Bacteria; kingdom Bacillati; phylum Actinomycetota; class Actinomycetes; order Kitasatosporales; family Streptomycetaceae; genus Kitasatospora; species Kitasatospora sp. YST-16. The sequence continues at coordinate 6,049,494 of NZ_CP113837.1, read as the reverse complement.
GGCAGAGCAGCACCGCGTGCCCGGCCGCCGCGGTGAACGCGTCGACCAGCTCCTGCCGAGCCTCCGCGGGCAGCGAACCCGCGACGGTGCCGGTGACGGCGGCGCCGAGCGCCCCGTGCACGGCGGCGAGCACCTCCCGGAAGTACGAGAACACCACCACCTTGTGCCCCGACTCGGCGGCCTCGGCGACGAGTTCGCGCAGCCGCCGCAGCTTCGCCGAGTGCGCGGGCTCGGCGTACGCGGCGCGCCGCATCGCCATGAAGTTGCCCTCGGCGACGGCCGCGGCGTACGCGGCCCGGTCCGGCCCGGACAGCTCGTCCCACTCGTCGACCCGCACCACGTCCGGGAGTTCGGTGAGCACGTCCTGCTGGTTGCGGCGCAGGTAGGCGGGGGCGACGGCGCGCCGGAAGGCCAGCGGGCCGAGCGCGCCGAGGCCGGCCGGCAGGTCGGTGAGCAGCTCGGGCTGGAGGTGGCCGATCAGGGTGCGGAACTCCTCGACCCGGTTCTCCATCGGGGTGCCGGTCAGGAACAGCACGTGCCCGGTGCGGGCCGCCCACTCGGCGACCAGCTGGGTGCGGCGGGCCGCCGGGTTCTTCACGAAGTGCGCCTCGTCGACCACCAGCGCGGCCACCGGGTCGGCGGCCAGCGTGCGCAGCGACTCGTACGTCGCCACCAGCACGCCGCCGCCCGCCAGCCAGCGCTCCCGGGCGGCCTCCCGCCCCGGGCCGTGGTAGCGGTGCGCGGCCAGCACCGTCCGCTCGGCGGTCTCCCGCTGCCAGTTGACCAGCACCGAGGCCGGGCACACCACCAGGAAGCGGTGCGGACCCCCGTCGGCCGCCAGGTGGGCCAGCACCGCCAGCGCCTGGACGGTCTTGCCCAGGCCCATCTCGTCGCCGATCACCACCTTCTTCCGGGCCAGCGCGAACCGGGCGCCGAACGCCTGGTAGCCGCGCAGCGAGACGGTGCAGCCCCGGTCGTCGAAGGGCTGCGCGCGCACCTGCTCGGCCAGGCCGTCCGGCAGGTGGCCCTCGGCCGCGGCCCGGCCGTCGGTGGCGGTCGGACCGGCCAGCCGGCCCTCCTCGGCCAGCACCGACAGCTCGGCGTAGAACTCGGCGGCCCGGTGCTCGAACTCGACCCAGGCCTCCACCTCACCCGCGGGCGGGCGCAGCAGGTCCGCGGACGCCTGGGCGAACCGCAGCGCCACCCCGTCCGCCTCCGCCCGCTCCCCCTCTCCCGCCAGCAACTCGACGGCGCGCCAGGCCCGTTCGCGCTTCTCCGCCCCCACCAGCAGCCCGCGCAGCCGGCCCCGCGCGTACTTCGCCTCCGCCAGCGGCCCCTCGTACCGGGCGTCCAAATCAGCGGCCTCGGCCGCGGCCCGCCGGGCCCCCGGCCCGGCCAGCACCAGCCGGTGCAGGGCGGCGACCAGCGCGGTGGCCTCCGCGTCCGGGTGCGCCGGGTCCAGCCGGACGGCGGTGCCCTCCTGCACGGCGGTGGCGATCTGCCCGGCCGCCGCCAGCAGCTGGGCGGCGGTGGGCCCGCCGATGCCCGGGATCCGCAGCAGGTCCTGCCGGGTCGCGCCGTGCACGGCCGCGACGGTGGCGTACCCGACGCCGCGCAGCGTGCCGACCTGCAGCCGCCCCTCGGTGACGTCCTTCAGCCGCTCGACCGGTATCGCCTCCAGCTCGGCCCGCACCAGCCGCTCGAAGATCCGCCCGTGCGCCTGCGCCACCTCCCCGACCGCCGCCGCGTGGTCCGCCACCAGCGCCCGCGCCGCCGCCCGCTGCCGCCCGGCCGCCCCGAGAACCTCCCGGGCCCACCGCACACCCCGTCCCGCCACCTGCGTCTCCTCGCACTCACCCGGCCCGCCCATCCTGGCACCCCCCGCCGTCACCCCGACCGGACGGGGCACCGGCGGGCACCCCGCTCAGTCGTCCCGGCCGGCCGCGCCGCCGTCCTGCCACCGCCGGTGGGCCTCCCGGGCCGTCGCCAGCAGCAGGGCCCGGAGCTCCGCACGGCGCGAACCGCGGCTCTTCTTCGCGTGGCAGTTCGGGCACAACGCGATCATCTGCACCGGGTGGTCCCGGCCGCCCCCGGCGATCTCCTCGACGTGGTCGACCTCCAGGATCGCGTCACCGCTGTCGGTCACGTCGTCGACCTCCCCGGTGCAGGACGGGTTCTCGCAGCGCCCCCGGCTGCGCAGCAGCACCGCGGCCCTGGCCTCCGGGAGCCGCACCGGCGCGTTCCGCACGGCCGCCCGGCGCTGCCCGCGGGCGGCGGCCTCCCGCGCCTCGACCTGGCCGACCAGGTCCCGGTAGGCGGCGGCGTCCCCCACGGCCGGGGACGGCGGCACCGCCGCTTCCCCGCCGGCCGGACGCCGGCGCCCCTCGCACTGCCGGTGCCGGATCAGCCCGTTGCGCACCGGCGCTTCGCAGACCGGGCACACCGGCTGCGGCCGTTCCCGGGCGGGTTCCCTCGGCGGCGGCACCGGCCGGGCGCCGGCTCCGGGGACGCCCCCGTCCTGTTCCGGTCCGGGCCGGCGGGGCGGAGCCGCCGAGGGCACGGCCGGGAGGGCGGGGGCCGCCGCCCGGAGCGCCACCCGCACGGGCGGGCGCGGTGCGACGGCCTTCTTCCCGACCTTCCCGACCGCCTTCACGGCAACGGCCTTCTTCACCGGTGCCGCCCGCACCGCCGGCGGCACCGGTGCCCGCTCCGCGTCCACCACCGCGTGGAGGTGCGCCGTGAGCACGTCGACCGTCGCACCGACCCACCGCCGGGCCGCCCCCCAGGTCGGCGCGTAGACCCTCGCCGGTGTCGCGCCGGTCGGCCACAGCACCGGGCGCTTCGACAGGAAGGTCACGGCCTCCGGGAAGTCCAGCCGCAGTTCGGCGCCGGTCTTCTCGTTCAGCGCGTTGTGCACCTGCTCCAGCCGACCGAACAGCTTCCGGGCGGCGGAGGGGTTCAGCCGCCCGAGGTGGAAGGTGACCCGGGGGAAGCGTCCGTCGTACAGCCCCACCGTGACGCTGTAGCGCCGTTCCTCGTCCCACTCGAGGAGGAGCGTCTCGCCGTCCGGGGCCCAGGTTTCGCGGTAGTTGCCGACGAAGGCGAGGAAGTCCCGGTGTTCCGCCCTGCGGTCGCTCGCGCACGGGTCCCCGTCGTCCGCGGCGCCGGTCCCCCTGGTGTCGGAAAGCATGCGGTCAAGCTATCCGGCCGGGACGGGGGCGCGGGCCGGACGGGGCAGCAGGAGGGGGGTGGGGAGGACGAGCAGGCCGATGGCGGCGAGGGCGGTGCGGGGCGTGGTGGCGTGGGCGAGCAGGCCGGCGAGGGCGGTGAGGGCGGCGATGGCGGCCTGCTGGCCGACCGACCAGGCGGTCAGGGTGCGGGCGAGCAGGTGGGTGGGGGTGCGTTCGAGGCGGTGGGTGGCGAGGACGGGGGTGTAGAGGCTCATGTTCACCACGATGGCGAGTTCGACGGCGATCACGGTGAGCAGGCCGGGGAGGCCGGGCCGGACGAAGGCCAGGCCGATCAGCCAGACGGCGCGCAGGGTGCCGACGGTCCGGAAAACCGCGGGGCGGCCGTAGCGGGCCACCACCCGGGGCGCCAGCCGCGAGCCGAGCAGGCCGCCGAGGCAGGGGGCGGCGAAGGCGAGGGCGTACTGCCAAGGGGGGAAGGCGAGTTGGCGCAGCAGGAGGACGGCGAGCAGGGGTTCGGTGGCCATGATCAGGCCGGAGACCAGCAGGTTGTTCAGGTACAGCGCCCGCAGTTCGGGATCGCCCAGCAGGTGCCGCCAGCCGTCGAGCAGCCCGGCCGTCCGGCCGCGGCCGGGCGGGGCGGTCGGGGGCGGCGCCTCGCGGCCGCCGATCGCGGCGAGGCCGAGCGCGGAGAGCAGGTAGCTGGCCGCGTCGGCCAGCACGGTCACCACCGGCCCGAACAGCCCGATCGCCGCCCCGCCGAGCGGCGGCCCGACCGCGATCGCACTCCAGTTGGTGGACTCCAGCCGGGAGTTGGCCACCAGCAGGTCCTCCGGCCGGACCAGCGCCTTGAGGTGGGCGCCACCGGCCGCGTTGAACGCGATCTTGGCGGCGGCGACCAGCACCGAGACCAGCAGCAGCTGGACGAATCCGAGCAGGCCGAACGCGTAGGCCGCCGGGACGCTCGCCATCGCCGCGCACCGGACCAGGTCCGTCGCCACCATCACCGGCCGCTTGCGCCGGAACTCCACCCGGGGCGCCAGCGGCACCGCGACCAGCGCCCCCACCGCCGGCCCCACCGCCGACAGCACCGACACCTCGGCGGGCCCCGCGCGCAGCACCAGCACCGCGATCAGCGGCAGCGCCCCGAACCCCAGCCCGGACCCGTACGCACTGACCGCGTACGAGGCCCACAGCCAGCCGAACTGCCGCCCCAGCGCTCTCCTGCCCACCCGGCCGCTCCCCGTCGCACAAACCTCCGTTGACCGGGGAGAGCCAAGCAAGCGGGACAACAGCAGGTCAAACAACCACCAGGCACCATGGCCACAACTGTCCGTTGTATACCGGAGAGGATCCGGGCGGGCGGGTCAGGGCGGGCGGGTCAGCGCAGTTCGAGGACGTCGGCGAGGCCGGCCTCGGTGAAGGCGGCGAGGAGGGGTTCGCGGCCTTCGGTGAAGTGGGCCCAGCTGTCGTAGTGGACGGGGACGACGCGGCGGGCGCCGAGGATGCGGGCGGCCCGGGCGGCGCGGGTGCTGTCGAGGGTGAGCAGGGCGTTGTCGAACAGGCCGACGCGGGCGGCGCCGGCGAACAGGACGGCGGTGTCGACGGGGCCGACGCGGTCGGCGATCCGCTGGACGACGTCGAGCGAGGCGTTGTCGCCGCTGACGTAGACGACGGGCAGGCCGTCGCCGGTGAGGACGAAGCCGATCACCTCGCCGACCACCGGTTCGCTGCCGTCGGGGCCGTGCTGGGCGGGCACGGCCGTGATGGTGACGGGCCCCAACTCGACCTGCTCCCAGGGGGCGAGGCCGCGGGCGGTGCCGCCGAGGCGTTCGGCTCCGCCGCGGGTGGTGAGGGTGAGCGGGACGTCGGCGAGCAGGGCGCGGCCGCCGTGGTCGAGGTTGTCGGGGTGCTCGTCGTGCGAGAGCAGGACGGCGTCGACCGGCCCGAGGGCGGCGGGGTCGACGGTGCCGGGGAGGGTCTTGGTGAGGAACCGGCCGTCACCGCGCGGGTAGTCACCGGGGGCGTCGAAGGTCGGGTCGGTCAGCAGGCGCAGGCCGCCGTACTCGATCAGGGCGGTGGGGCCGCCGAAGACCTGGACGGGCACGGTGGGCAGAGCGGGGACAGCGGTCATGGCACACCTCACGCATCGTCAGTTCCCTCACGGGGAACCATTGCTTTCTCCGTGAGGAGAATCTAGCGTCACCTCACGGAGAACCGCAAGGTTCAACGTGAGATCTGGAGGGTCGCAGCCGCAGCGGCAGCCGATCCGCCCACCGCGCGTCGACCAGTCGACATATCAACCGGCACACCCCTCCTCACGGCCAACACCGGCCTTTACCATGAGGGACATGAGCCAGCGCACCACCAGCACCCGCCCGGCCACCCCGGCCACCCCAGCCGCCCCCGCCGCCCCGCCGCCCGCGCCGGGAGCCGAGCAGCACCCCGCGCTGGACTTCGCCAACTCGCTGCTGACCCTCCCCGCCGGGCCGCTGGACCTGCTGGCGGCACCCGCCCCGACCTCGGAGTGGCTGACGGCCCACGACCTCGCGCCGGAAGGGAGCCAGGTGCGGGAGGCGTGCACGGCGCGGCTGCGGACGTTCCGGGAGGCGGTGCGCGAGCTGCTGGAGGCCGCGGTGGCCGGGCGGCCGGCCCCGGCCGGGGCGCTGGCGGCGGTGAACGGGGCGCTGACCGCGGCCCCGTCGGTGCCGCTGCTGCGCTGGGACGCCGAGCGGGGCCTGCACCGCAGCCTGCCGCACCCGGCCGACCGGATCGCCGACCGGGCGATGGCCCGGCTCGCCGCCGACGCCGCCGACCTGCTGACCGGCCCGGACGCCGAGCGGCTGGCCCGCTGCGGCGGCACCCCGTGCACCCGGTTCTACGTCCGCACCCACGCCGCCCGGCACTGGTGCTCGACCCGCTGCGGCGACCGGGTCCGGGCGGCCCGCGCCTACGCCAGGAAGCGCGCGGCGGAACAGGGCTGACGACCCGTCAGGGGGAAAGCGAGGACCCCGGCCGGCCCGCAGGCCGACCGGGGTCCACTGTTCAGCTCCCGGGCTCCGCCGCCCGGGCCTCGCGCGTCAGTGCGCGGCAGCGACCGGGAAGGTCGGGTACTCGACGCCGGAGACGTGCTGGACGACCCGGACGACCTGGCAGGAGTAACCGAACTCGTTGTCGTACCACAGGTACAGGATCGCGTTGTCGCCCTCGACCTTGGTCGCGCCCGCGTCCACGATCGAGGCGTGCCGGGAGCCGATGAAGTCGCTGGAGACCGCGTCGGGCGAGTCGATGAAGTCGATCTGCCGCTTGAGCGGGGAGGTCAGCGAGACGTCCCGCAGGTGCTCCAGGACCTCCTCGCGGGTGGTCTCCTGCGCCAACTGGAGGTTGAGGATGGCGATCGAGACGTCCGGCACGGGGACGCGGATCGAGCTGCCGGTGATCTTCGCCCGGAGCTCGGGGAGGGCCTTGGCGACCGCGGAGGCGGCGCCGGTCTCGGTGATGACCATGTTGAGCGGCGCGGAGCGGCCCCGGCGGTCGGCCTTGTGGTAGTTGTCCAGCAGGTTCTGGTCGTTGGTGAACGAGTGGACGGTCTCCACGTGGCCGCGCAGCACGCCGTACGCGTCGTTCATCGCCTTCAGCGGCGGCACGATCGCGTTGGTGGTGCAGGACGCGCAGGAGATGATCTGCTCGTCCGGCTTGACGGTGTCGTGGTTGACGCCGTGCACGATGTTCGGGACGTCGCCCTTGCCGGGGGCGGTCAGCACGACCTTGGCGATGCCGGGGCGCAGGTGCTTGGAGAGGCCCTCGCGGTCGCGCCAGCGGCCGGTGTTGTCGATCAGGATGGCGTTGTCGATCCCGTACGCGGTGTAGTCCACCTCGCTGGGGTCGTTGGAGTAGATCACCTGGATCGCGTTGCCGTTGGCGACGATGGTGTTGGTCGCCTCGTCCACGGTGATGGTGCCCTGGAACTGGCCGTGGATGGAGTCGCGGCGCAGCAGCGAGGCGCGCTTGACCAGGTCGTCGCCGCCGCCGTTGCGGACCACGATGGCGCGCAGCCGCAGGCCGCCGGCCTTCTCGACCAGCAGGCGGGCGAGCAGGCGGCCGATCCGGCCGAAGCCGTAGAGGACCACGTCGCGCGGGGCCTGGCGCTCCAGCTTGTTGGCGCCGGTCGCGCCCGCCACCGCTTCGGCGGTGAACTCCGCCGGGGACAGGCCGCGGTCGTCGGCGCGGTGGGCCTCGGCGAGCAGGCCCAGGTCGATCTGGGACGGGCCGAGGTCGAGGGCGGCGAGGGCCTGGAGGAAGGGGAAGGTCTCGGTGATCGAGAGTTCCTCGCCGGCGATCTGGCGGGCGAAGCGGTGCGTCTTCAGGATGCTGACCACCGACTTGTTCACCAGGGAACGGCTGTGCAGCAGGATGGTGACGTCCCGCTCGCGGTGCAGCCGCCCGATGATCGGGATCATCGTCTCCGCGAGTTCCTCGCGGGTCTTCCAGTCCGTGAACACGTCGTCGTTGACAGTCACAATTCAACTTTCGAGGGTGGGCCGAGCTGAGGGTCGGCCGGTTTTGAGGGTTGGCCGAGCTGGGGCGCGCCCCATGCTAGCTTCGGCTTCCCGGCCCGCCCGGCGCCGGTCCCCTCCCGGGCCCGCGGCGGTCCGCCCCCGAACGCCCTGGTCGGCGTGACGGCGGCCACACCGCCGCGCGGCGGCGGCCGGTTGGGCCGGACGGACCACCGGACATGACGGCCCGTCAGGTCCCACCTGCGCGGTCACAGCACGTGACAATAATCACTTGCGTAACATTAGTCACTCCCGTGAGTGACGAGCTGTCAGTTTCCGGGACAACGGACCGGGTTTACCGGCAGAGTAGGAGTTCCCGGCCGAGGCCAGGCCGAGCAGGTCGGGCCCGCCGCGAGCGACGGGACAGCTACCCATGGGACATGAGGCCTTCCAGCGGGCCGCACTGGTGTTCACCCTGTTCGACACCAACGGGAACGGGGTGCTCGACGCCGAGGACTTCGACCTCATGACGGAGCGACTGCTGACGGTCGCCGAGGACTCGCCGGCCGCCGACCGGCAGGCGCTCGCCGACAGCCTCAGCCGCTACTGGCAGGTGCTGTCGGAGACCCTGGACACCAACCGGGACGGCCTGATCAGCCCGGAGGAGTTCCGCGGCTTCGTGCTGAACACCGAACTGTTCGGCGCCACCGCCGCGGCCTTCGCCGAGGCGCTCGCCGTGCTCGGCGACCCGGACGGGGACGGCCTGATCGAGCGCCCCCGCTTCCTCTCCCTGATGACCGCCATCGGCTTCGAGAGGCCCAACATCGAATCCCTGTTCAACGCCTTCGGCCCGGACGCCGAGGACCGGATCACCGTCGGCGTGTGGGCCGAGGGCATCCGCGACTACTACTCGCCCGAGAAGGTCGGCATCCCCGGCGACCACCTGGTCCCGGAGTCCTTCTGACCTGACCCAGCCCGACTCGACCTGGTCCGACCTGTCCTGACCCGGTTCGACCTGTCCTGACCCGGTTCGACCCGAACCGACCGCCGTCCCGCCACGGCACCGCCACACACCCCACCGCCACGGCACCGGCCCTCCGGCCGCCGAAAGAGCCCGCACCGACGTCGGCCCCGCCGACGCCGGTCCCAGCCATGCCGCCGCCCGGCCGCCGTCTCCTCCCGCACCACTCCCAAGGAGCCACGCAGTGACCGCACCCCTCATCGCCCTCGCCGTCGGCCGCGGCACCGGCCCGGACCTCGCCCCCGTCTTCGAGCGGGTGCTCGACCGGATCACCCGGCTGCACGGCCGGCAGGTCCGGGTGGAGCGGTCGCCGCGGACCTACCACTCGTACGTCTCGCTGCGCGCCGAGGCCGCCGGCACCGCGGAGATCGCCGCGCTCACCGAGCAGGACGCCGCGCACTACGAGCGGTTCTGCCGCGAGCAGGCCGCCGCCGGGGCCCGGGCGGTGTTCCGCACCGCGATCAACGCCCAGTCGCTGTACCTGGTCCGGCAGCGGCTGGCCGCCGTCAAGGTCGAGCCGATCACCGCCGGGGACGCCCGGCTGCTGCTGGTCCGCGACCAGGCCCAGGGCTTCTACACCGGCGAGAACCTGCACACCCCCGGCAAGGTGGTGCGCACCATGGAGTTCAGCCGCGACGTCACCGAGCAGGTGGTGCGCTACGCGGTGCGCCGCGCCCGCGAACTGTGGGCCGAGGGCCCGGCCCGGGTGCAACTCGCCTACAAGTACCACCTGCTGGACGGGGCGCTGGACGACTGGGCGCAGGGCCTGTCCGCCGAACTCGGCCTGGACGTCGCCCTGTTCCAGCCCGACACGGTCAACCGCAACCTGATCGCACACGGCCCCGCGGACCGCACCCTGCTGGTCGCCGGGAACGAGTGGGCCGACATCATGCACGTCGTCCTGCTGGACCGCTACGGCTCGGAGCGGCAGGAGAACCGCTGCACCGAGAACGTCCACCTGCACCCCGAGCTGAACGGGCTCCCCGAGTACCAGACCGTGCACGGCTCGGCCGACGACCTGGCCGGCCGCGACCTGGTCAACCCGCTCGCCACCGTCCGGGCCGCCGCCCGGATCGCCGAACGGCACGCCGACTGCCCGGGCGCGGAGGCCGCCGTCGAGGCCGCGATCGCCGCCGCGCAGGCCGCCGGGGCCCGCACCCCCGACCTCGGCGGGACCGCCGGCACCACCGCGGTGGTCGACGCCGTCCTTGCCTCCCTTGCAGGAACGTTCGTGCCGGGCCCGGCCGGAGCGGTCGAGGACACCCGTCCCGCCGGGGCCGACCAGGGCATCCGCCCCGCCGAGGGCCGCCCCGCCGGTGGCCTCCGCGCCAACGAGGACGCCGCGGACTCTGCGGGCGCCACGGACGCCGCGGACGCCACCGCGACGGCGGCCGCCCGATGAGCTCCGCGGCCGCCCGCCCGCAGGCCCCCGCCGGGACGGCGCTGGTCGTGGTCGACCTGCAGAACGACTTCTGCGCGGGCGAGGTCGCCGCCGCCCGCTTCCCCGGCGACCCCGCGCTGCTCGCCCGGGCCGTCGAGGGCAGCGTCCGGGCCGTGCACCTGGCCCGGGAGAGCGGCGTCGAGGTGCTGTTCGTCCGCTTCCTCGGCGACCCCGCCCACCAGGGCCCGGCCTGGCGCAGCCGGGACGCCCGGCTCGGCAAGCGGCCCAAGTGCCTGGAGGGCAGCTGGGGCGCCGAGTTCCACGGCGTCCGGCCCCGGCCCGACGAGGCGGTGTTCACCAAACCGGCCTGCTTCGACGCCTTCCAGGACCCGGAGTTCGAACCGCACCTGCGCCGCCGCGGCCTCCACCACCTCGTCCTGGCGGGCCTGTTCACCGACGTCTGCGTGGACTCCACCGCCCGCACCGCCTTCCAACGCGGCTTCCACCTCACCGTGCTGCGCGACTGCACCACCGCCCTGCACCTGGCGGACGCCGACATCCTGCGCTTCATGAGCCGGGTGTACGGCGCGCGGATCACCGGGCTGGACCAGCAACAGCCGTTCTCCGCCGACGAGTTCACCACCGGCAGAGCCGGCACCGGCGTGGAAACGGACGCGGACGGCGTGCCCGCCGCGCGGGCCGCCGGTGCGGCGGAGCAGCCGGGGGCCACGCCGACCGGGCGGTGACCACCCCCGCCCCGCCCAGGCGCCCCGCTCCGCTGCTTCCCCTTCCACCCCTTCACCGCTTCACCGCTTTCCCCTTTCCCCCTTCACCCCTACCCCTGCGAGAGAACCATGCCCGGAACCCTCGGGACCACGGCGGCCCAGCAGTGACCGCCCTCGGCACCACCACCCTCGACACCCTCGGCACCGCCCGCCCCGACCCCGGGGTGGAGGCCGGCGTCGGCCGGACCGCCCTGCTGGTCGCCAACGCCCGCGCGCTGGAGGCGCGCCGGGCCGAGGCGCTGGCCGTCGACCCGTTCGCCGCCCACTTCGTCCGCGCCTCGCCCGGCTGCGCCGACTGGCCGGACGACCCGGCCCGCGTCGCCCCGGGCGACCCGGTGTGGGAGCGGCTGGCCGCGTACTTCGCCCTGCGCACCCGGGTGCTGGACGACCACCTGCTCGGCGCGACCGCCGCCGGCACCCGGCAGGTCGTCCTGCTCGGCGCCGGCCTGGACAGCCGGGCCCACCGGCTGCCCTGGCCGGCCGGCACCACCGTCTGGGAACTCGACCGCCCCGAGGTGCTCCGCTTCAAGCAGCGGGTCCTGGACGGCCTGGACGCCGCCCCCGCCGCCGACCGCCGCACCGTCCCGGTCGACCTGCGCGACGACTGGACGGGCGCCCTGACCGCCGCCGGGCTCGACCCGGCCGAACCGGTCGCCTGGCTGGCCGAGGGGCTCTTCCTCTACCTCCCCGCCGAGAGCGAACTCGCCGTCGCCACCGCCCTGGACGGCCTCAGCGCCCCGGGCAGCACCCTGGCGTACGAGGTCAAGAACGGCCTGGAGTCCGCCACCGTCCGGGCCGCCCCGGTCTACGCGGCCGCCCGCGAGCGCCTCGGCGTCGACCTGCTGGCCCTCTTCGCCCCGGGCCCCCGCCCGAACACCGCCGCCGCCCTCGCCGCCCTCGACTGGGCCACCACCGTCCGCTCCCCCTTCGACCACGCCCCCGCCTCCCGGCTGCGCCCCGAACCGCACGACGCCCTGGCCGCCAACCGCTGGGTCACCTGCACCAAGCACACCGGGGCCAGGACGGTGGTCCGGCTGCCCTAACCGCACCGCTCCCGCTGCGCCGACTGCCGCAGCCGCGGGCCGAGTTCGGCGATCAGGCGGCGGTAGGTGTCGAAGGCCGGCTTGGGCGTGTGGTCGTCGCGGAGCAGGCCGAAGTGGTGGAACGGGCTCCCGCCGGAGCTGTCCGCGTCGCGCAGGGCGAACAGGGCGTAGCCGTCGATGTTGAGCGGTCCGGCCCGGTCGGCGACGGTGCGGATCACCGTCTCCAGGGCGCGGGCCTGGGCGTCCTCGGGGCGGCCGGGGCCGGTGGGCCAGCCGTTCTCGCAGATCCGGATCGGCGTCCCGGCCGGGATGCCGGCCTTGGGCAGGTCGGTGTGCCGGAAGGTGTGCAGCAGCCAGGCGGTGGCGTCGGCGAGGCGTTCGGCGGGGACGGGGCGGAAGACGTCCGGGAAGCAGTCCAGGCCGACGTAGTCGAGCGCGTCCAGGAAGCGCCGGTCGGCGAGGCGTCCCAGGTCGGGCCAGAAGGTCGCGGCCGGGTCGAGGGTGGGGACGGCGTTGAAGCCGACGGCCGCGTCCAGGCCGAGCGCGCGCACCTCGTCCTTGGCGGCGACCACCCCGGCCACCAGCGCCTCCAGCACGCCCGGGACGCTGCCGTCGAGCACCGGCAGGTCGGCGTTGGGCTCCTCGCAGACCTGCACCGCGCCGAGCCGTCCGCCGAACTCCCGCACCTGGGAGCGGACGTACGCCTCCCAGCCGTCCCGGCTGCCGCTCGGTTCGCGGAACTGGAGGACCAGGTCGACCCGCCGCCCGGGCCGCTCCAGGTACGGCTCCCAGCCGTCGGGGGTCTGCGGCGGCGGGGTGACGGTGCGGGCGAAGGAGCGGTAGATCCGGATCCGGAAGCCGGGTTCGGCGCCCTGCAGCAGGTCGAGCGCCGCCGCCAGCCGGGCCGGGTCGTCGGGGCGGACGGGGTGGACGATGCCGTGCTCGTCGCCGAGCAGCGCGCCCGGGTAGATCCCGAACCCGAACTCCCGCCGCGACCCGGCACCGCTGCTGCTGTCCGTCGTGCTCGCCACTCCGGCCCCCTCGAAAATCTTGGTGTCACTCCAATTTTTCAGTGACCCTACCATTCCGTACGATGGGCGCCATGGGCCTTCGTGAGACCAAGAAGCGGCAGACCCGCACCGCGATCGCGGACGCCGCACTTCCGCTGTTCCTGGCGCACGGCTTCGACCGGGTCACCGTCGCCGAGGTTGCCCGGCACGCCGGGGTGTCCACCAACACGGTGTTCAACTACTTCCCGACCAAGGAGGACCTGTTCTTCGACCGGCAGTCCGAGGTCGAGCAGTACCTCGCCGCCCTGGTCGACCCGCTGCCGCCGGGCGCCTGCTGCCCGGCCGCCGCCGTCCGCGACGACCTGTGCGCCGCCCTCGGACGCGGCGACCCGGCGCTCGGACTCGGCCCCGGCGCGGCCGACTTCTTCCGCACCGTCGAGGCCAGCCCCGCCCTGCGCGCCCGCGAGCGCGAGATCGGCGAACGCGTCGAAACCGCCCTCGCCGCCGCCCTGCCCCCTCCCCCACCGCCCCCCTGCTGGCCGGCGCCCTGGCCGGCCTCCACCGCGCCACCCTGCGCGAACTGCGCCGCCGCATCCTGGCCGGCGACCCGCCCCCCACCGTCGCCGCCGACCTCACCGCGGCCGCCACCGCCGCCTTCACCCCGCTCTGCCCCTGCCCGCCGCCGGACGACAACGGCGCCCCGGCCGCGCTCGACGGGAGCACCGGCCGGTAGCGGGACGGCTCCCCGAACGGATGGAACCGCCCGCCGACCGGGTAGGAGTAACCGTTGTCCGGGTCGGGGGGATCCCCCCGGTCCGCGCAGAGGTCGAACCGTCCGAGGATCGACGAGGCGGCCCCCACCGCCCCGGGATGGGCGGGGCAGGCCGACCGGCGAGGGGAGAGGTGGTGGCGGGATGGAACCGGCCGGTGTGCTGGGGGTGTTCGGGCACCCGGACGACGAGTCGTTGGCGGCGGGCGGGCTGCTGGCGCGGCAGGCGGCGGCGGGGGCGCGGACCGGGGTGGTGACCGCGACCTGGGCGGAGGGGACCCACCGGGTGCCGGAACTGGCCCGGGCGCTGGCCGAGTTGGGGGCGGGAGCGCCGCGGCTGCTGGGGTACGCGGACGCGAAGGTGCCGGAGTCGGCGCCGGGCGCGGCCCGGCTGCTGGACGTGCCGGTGGAGCGGGCGGTGCGGCAACTGGTGGGCCATCTGCGGGAGTTCCGGCCGGACTGGGTGGTGACGCACGACGGGCACGGCGGGATGACCGGGCACCCGGACCACCGGCGGACGCACCGGGTGGCGCTGCTCGCCGTCCGGGCCGCCGCGCTGCCCGGCCGGTTCCCGGAGCTGGGCGGGCCCTGGCGGGTGCGGCGCCTGCTGTGCGCCACCCATCCGCACTCCGCCGCCCGCGCGCTGGGGCCGCTGCTGCTGCGTCCCGGGCGGACGGCGTACACCGTGCCGGACGAGGAGGTGACGGCGCTGGACGTCTCGCCGTGGCTGGAGCGGAAGTTGGCGGCGGTGTTCGCGCACCGCTCGGAGGTGGCGCGCGGCGCCCTCCCGGGCCGGCTGGCGGCCGCCGCCCCGGCGGACCGGGTCCGGATGGCGGGCACCGAGTGGTACCAGGAGGTCCCGCTGCCGGGCGCCCCGGCCGGCTGAGCTCCGCGCCCCCGGAGCACGTCCCGCCGTCCAGGGGGTTGACGCGGCACTCCCGGGAAGCGAAGGTGAGCGAAATCATCTGACATGTTGCGTGTGACATTTCATAGGCTCGATGCCATCGCCGCGGCCGCCACCGCCGGGGCGGGGCCGCCCGCACGCGAGGAGGGCCGGCCGTGGACCTGGAACTGCGACACCTGCGGGTGCTCTGCGCGATCGCCGACAGCGGCAGCGTGGGGCGGGCCGCGGCGGCGATCGGCGCCTCCCAGCCCGCGACCAGCACCCAACTGCGGCGGATCGAACGGTACTTGGGCGCGATGGTGTTCGACCGGACGGCCGCCGGGGTGGTGCCCACCACGTTCGGGGCCGAGGTGCTGGCCGCCGCCCGCGAGGTGCTCGCCCGGGTCGACCGGCTCGGCCAGGCCGCCGCCCCGGACGGCGAACGCCCGCACCGCGAACTGCGGCTGGCCGCCGGCTGCCCGGCCCTCACCCCCGGCACCCTGGCCCGGGCCCGGCAGTTGCGCCCCGAACTGCGCTTCGCGCTGACCCCGCCCGACGACCCCGAGCGGCCCTTCGACCTGGCGCTGCTGCTCGACCACCCCGGCTCGGGCCTGCGCGCGACGCCGGCCCTGGCGGCCCGCGCCGTCGCCACCGAGCCGGTCTTCGTCGCCCTGCCCGCCGCCCACCCGCTGCGCCACCACGCCGAGCCCGCGCTCGCCGACCTGGCCGGCGAGCGCTGGCTGCTGCCCGCCGCCGACGGCGGCCCCTGGGCCGGACTGCTCCGGACGGTCGGCGAGGCGGGCGCGTTCGCCCCCGCCGAGGTGCGCGAACTCCCGTACGGGCGGCGGGAGGTGCTCGACCTGGTGGCCGCGGGGCTGGGCGCGGCGCTGGTACCGGGCAGCACCGCGCCGGTGCCGGGCGTCGCGGTCAAGCCGCTGCTGGGCGCGCCGCTGTGGCTGCGGTACGTGCTGCTCTGGCGGCGCGCCACGGTCGGCCCGCAGCTGGCCGACACCCTGCTCGGCGCGGCCGCCGCCGCGCACCGGGAGCTCGCCGCCGAGGCCCCCACCTGCACAGCTGGGCCGCCCGGACGTTCCGCCCGCCGCGCACCTGAGCCCCCGCCCCGCCCCATCCACGCCCCCGTCCCCGCCCCACCCCAAGGTCTTCCCTTCCGTGTTATGCCGCGTTCATGCAATGTCATATGACCTGTGACATTGTTCTGACGCTGCCTCCGGTGCCAGGATGCTCCCGCGTCACCCACCCCCTCCGCCGTGCTCAGTGAGCTCCCTCCCCAGGAGAAGCAGTGCGTCTGCGCATACCCCTCCCCACCCTGGCCGCCGGTCTGCTGGCCGGCTGCGCCACCGCGGCCACCCTGCTGCCGGTCTCCCCGGCCGCGGCCGCCACCGGCGGACAGCCCGCGAAGACCGCCGCCGTCCGGTCGGCCGCCCCGGCCTCCGCCCCTGCCTCCGCCGCGGACGCCGGGGCTCCCGGCGGGGCCGTCCCCAAGCCGCTCGGCCCGGTCGTCGCGGCCGCCCCCGACACCCGCACCCCGGTCGCCGCCCCGCTGCCGCCCGCCCTGCTCGGCCAGGCCCAGCTGGGCCAGCCCGCGGGCACCGCCGTCCAGACCGCCCCGCGCCCGGCCCAGCAGGACGCCGCCGCCAAGGCCCCGGCCACCAGGGCCCCGGCCGCCATGGGCCTGGCCGCCGCCGCCGCGCAGAGCTGCACGTACGGCGACTTCGGCAGCCGTTCCGGCGCGGACCTGGTGAACTTCGTCAAGGCGTCGACGACCAGTTGCCTGGGCACGCTGTACAACGTGACCGGCACCGACGCGGGCGCGGTCTTCAAGCAGGCCAACATGCTCACCGTCGCGGGCGCGTTCAAGGACCTGGCGGCGTCCTACGACGGCACCAACACCTCCGGCGTCCTGCAGCTGGTGCAGTTCCTGCGGGCCGGCTACTACGTGCAGTCGTACTACCCGGGCCAGGTCGGCGCCTACGACGGCACGCTGACCACCGCCACCAGGGCGGGCCTGGACGCGTTCTTCGCGGGCCCGCGCTGGAAGGACGTCACCGACGCCAACGGCACGGTGCTGTACGACGTGCTGGTGCTGACCGACAGCGCCAACCTCCAGGCCGCGTACCTGGCCACCTACCAGCAGGTGCTGAACGGCTACACCAACGCGTACAACGCGGCGCCGAAGATGGTCAACGCCGTCAACGCGGTGCTGTCCGCCCCGCTGTGGCGCGGCAACTGGAACGGCGACTTCGTGAACGCGCTGAGCGCCGACACCTCGCTGATCAGCACGCTCGGCAGCTTCACCATGAACCACAAGGACCTGCTGGGCACCGCCAACGCCTTCCTGGACGTCAACGCGGGCAACGACCTGGCCCGGATGTCCGGCGACAGCCCGGCGATCGAGGCCGCGGCCCGCCCGCTGATCAAGCAGATCCTGGACAGCACCCCGATCGTCGGCAGCGGCGGCAGCCTGTACGTGCACACCGCCTACCAGGCCACCACCTACGACAACGGCCAGTGCGGGTACTACGGCACCTGCAACCTCCCCGCCAAGCTCGCCGACGCCGTCCTGCCCAACGTCCTGGTCTGCGACAACAAGACGCTGCGCGCCCAGGCCCTGACGGTGGCCCAGCTCCAGCCGGTCTGCGACAGCCTGCGCGGCGAGGACGCCTTCTTCCACAACCTGGTCAAGGACAACGGCCCGGTGCCGAACCAGTACGGCAAGACCCTGGTCATGCCGGTGTTCGCCAGCTCCGCCGACTACCAGACCTACTCGTGGGCGATCTACGGCAACTCCACCGACAACGGCGGCCAGACCGTCATGGACGTCACCGACCCGAACAACCAGCCGGTGTGCGTGATGTACCAGAAGTCGTGGAACGACGACTTCGCGGGCAACGTGTGGAACCTCAACCACGAGTACACCCACTACCTCGACAACATCTACGACATGAAGGGCGACTTCGCCGCCGAGACCTCCGTCCCGGACATCTGGTGGATCGAGGGCGTCGCCGAGTACCAGTCGTACGCCTACCGGGGCGTCACCGACACCCAGGCGATGGCCGAGGCCGCCAAGCACACCTACAAGCTGTCGACGGTCTTCCAGAACACCTACGGCAACTCGGACTCCACCCGGGTCTACCCGTGGGGCTACCTCGCCGTCCGCTACATGGTCGAGAAGCACCCGGCGGACGTCCACACCATGCTCGGGCACTTCCGCACCGGCGACTACCAAGGCGGCTACGCGGTCTACAACGGCCTCGGCACCTCCTACGACGCCGACTTCGACGCCTGGCTGACCCGGTGCGCGGGCGGCGACTGCTTCGCCACCGGCCCGACCGCGCTGTTCGACCAGTCCGTGAACGGCGCCACCGTCACCCTGACCGACCGCTCCGTGGTCACCAACTCCCCGGCGCAGATCACCGGTTGGCACTGGACCTTCGGCGACGGCTCCTCCTCCGACGAGCGCAACCCCGCGCACACCTACGCCAAGGCCGGCACCTACACCGTCGCGCTGACCGTCACCGACGCCAACGGCCGCTCCACCGCCACCCCCGCCTCGGTCACCACCACCGTCGACGGCGGCAGCGGCCCCGTCGTCCTGCCGCTCTGCACCGACCAGCGCACCGACGCGATGGGCCAGAACTGCCGCCGCACCGGCCGGGCCCGCACCGCGGGCGGCATCGACTACCTGTACGTCTACCTGCCCGCCGGGACCAGCACCCTCAAGGTCACCACCAGCGGCGGCACCGGCACCGCGTACCTGTACTACAACGACGCCACCTGGGCCTCCCCGAGCGCCTTCACCGCCTCCTCCACCAACCCGGGCACCACCCAGTCCGTCACCGTCACCAACCCCGCGGCCGGCTACCGCTACCTGAGCCTGTACGCGGCCACCGACTTCTCGGACGTCACCGTCAGCACCCAGTTCTGACCCACCGTCCCCCACCGCCCGGGGCAGTCGCGGCCACCCGCCACGACTGCCCCTCCGGCGTGTTCGCCTGCGTTCGCCTGCGTTCGCCTGCGTTCACCCGGCCAGGCGGCACACCGCGTCCGCCCGCAGTTCGGCGGACTCCAGCGGGCTGTCACGCAGTTCGGCCAGCCGGTCGGCGAGCCGACCGCCGCCGGGGGCCCAGCCGGTGGCGGCGGCCCAGGGTTCGGCGACGGCGGTGACCAGGTCGACCACCGGGTCCTTGACGTCGGCGTAGGTGTCGAGGTCGGCGACGGCTTCGGCGAGCAGCTGCTTGAACCGGGCGTAGCCGGGCACCGCCTCGGGGTGGGCCCGGAACCAGTCGCGGAACAGCAGCGCGAGCCGCTCGTTGGGCGAGCCCAGCAGCCGCACGTGCAGGTTGCAGTCCGGCCCGGCGGCCGGGTCGCGGCGCAGCCACAGCCGTTTCGCCCACCGCGCGGGGTCGTCGTCGCTCCCGGCCGGGACGTGGTCGTGCCGGTGCGGCGAGCGGCGGAACCCGAGCGCGGTGAGCGGCCCGTCGAAGTCCCGCCCGACGGCGTCCAGGTCCGCGACGCCGATCTGCACGTCCAGCACCGGTTTGGCGGCCAGGCCGGGGACGGCGGTGCTCCCGATGTGCTCGACCCGGACCGCCGCGGGGCCGAGCGCGGCGCGCAGGTCCGCGATGAGCGCGGCCGCCCGGCGGGGCCAGTCGGGATCGTGCGGGAGGACCAGGACGACGGGGTGCGGGGCGGTGGACATTCCGCCGAGTGTAGGTGCGCGGTGGCGGCGGGGCGCCCGTTCTGCCTCTGTCACGACCCGTCCTGAGCCTTGCGCGTCCCGGCGGGCCGTTCGCGGCTCAGAAGGCGTGGCTGCCGAAGCGGCCCCAGGCGACGACGACGGCGAGGGCGAACAGGACCAGGTTGACCGGGAGGGACTTGGCCTCGCCGCGGCGCAGGTGGACGGCGGCGGCGCCGACCATGGTGACGGCCAGGCCGGTGGCGGCCCACGGGACGAGGACGGGGGCGATGTCGGTGGCGGCGGGGAGGATCAGGCCGAGGGCGCCGAGGACCTGGGTGGCGCCGAGGGCCTTGATCGCGCCGGGCGGGACGTCGGCGGCCCAGCCCATGCCGGAGGCGACCAGCTTCTCCCGGGGCTGGGAGAGCTTCATCAGGCCGGAGGCGGTGAAGGCCAGGGCCAGGACGGCGGCGATGATCCACAGGGTGATGTTCATCAGGTGCTTCTCTGCTCGATGACTTGAATGTTCAACCAGAAGGTAGGCGGGGATGACTTGAAAGGTCAAGTCATTCGACGGCCGACCCAGGTTGAACATTCAAGTCAAACCCGGCGTTTTCGGTCGACCGCCCCCGTACCATGGCCCCCATGAGCACCGATGAACCCCGCTGGCTGGACGCCGAGGAGCAGGAGACCTGGCTGGCCCTGGCCGCCCTGCTCGTGCGCTTCCCGGCCGCCCTGGACGCCCAGTTGCAGCGCGACGCCGGCCTGTCGCACTTCGAGTACCAGGTCCTCGCCGGGCTCTCCATGACCACCGGGCGCACCCTGCGGATGAGCGACCTCGCGGAGTTCGCCGCCTGCTCGCTCTCCCGCCTCTCGCACACCGCCAAGCGCCTGGAGGGCAAGGGCTGGCTGCGCCGCACCCCCGACCCCGAGGACGGCCGCTACACCCTGGCGGTGCTGACCGAGGAGGGCTGGGAGAAGGTCCGGGCCACCGCCCCCGGCCACGTCGCCGAGGTGCACCGCCTGCTCTTCGACCCGCTCACCAGGGCCCAGTACGGCCAGCTGAAGTCGATCAGCCGCCGGGTCAACGACGCGATCGGCCCGGGCCGGGCCTGCCCGCCCGGCCACGGCGCCTGAGCTTGTTGTTCAACCTCGCAGGTCGAGTGACCTGCGAGGTCAAACAACAAGCTGAGACGGGACAGCACTGGTCAAACTTCGGTGGGACGGGTCAGCTGTCCTTTGCCAAGTGACCTTGACCGATTGACAAGCGATCTTGACCGATAGCCGCGCGCCAGGTGCGGGAGCGACGGTGCCCCGTCCCGGAGCCGAGCGGCTCACTCTGCAGCAGGAGACGAAGAAGGCCCAGCGGGACCACGAGCGGCTGCTCAATCACACGACCGAGGTCGAAGCCGCTTCCGAGGACATCCGGCACGCGCCCGCGTACGGCGGCGACGCCGTCCACGCCCGCGACCACCACCGCGCCCTGCCCGTCGCGGCCACCACCCTGCCGCTGCTGTGCCACCACGGGGCCGGCGCCCCGCCCTGGTACCGCTTCGGCCGCCGCGACTGACACACCCTCACCGACGTGCTCGGCCTCAAGTATCTGCAAACTGAAAGAGTTTCAGCCATAAGGCGGCCACGATCGGCCTGCGGGCCAGCTGCTGGTACTGCCATTTTGTGAGGATAAATCGCCAAAATCGGCTGGGATGGCGCCATCGAAACAAGCCATGCCACCAGTTGATCATTTTCACTAAAGATTGACTGCCTTTGAGTTTCGAGTGAATGATCGGTCTGCGTGACCAACCGTCAGGTCCGGCGGCCGACTTCGTGTGTGCACTACCGGACCGGGCTATGGAGAGCCCACCGAACGGCGGGTCCTGCGCACTCACCCATCCATCGTCCAAGGGCTGGATCTCTCATGTCGACTACGCACGTCCTCTCCCGTGCCCTGGCCGTCACAGCCGCCGCCGGCCTCGTCGCCGGCATACTCACTGCTGCGCCGGCCTTCGCCGCCGATTCGGCCGCACCGCCGTCCGCAGCCGCCATCGCGGCCAAGGACAAGGGCGGAGCCGGTCAAGGTCGGTCCGTCGCACCCTCCCAGCTGGCCGCCAGCACCCAGATCAGCCGGAGCGAAGTGATCAACCGCGCCGCATCGTGGGTCGGTCTCGGCCTCGAGTACAGCTGGGACAACACTTACCAGGGATACCGCACGGACTGCTCCGGCTACGCCTCGATGGCCTGGCACCTCGGCACTCCCGGACTTGACACCACCAGCTTCGTTCCGAACGGTGTCGCGTCCTGGATCAGCAAGGCGGAACTGAAGCCCGGCGACGCCCTGCTCAACGACGCGGCTGGGGCCTTGGGGCACATCGTCATCTTCGCCGGTTGGACGGACTCCTCGCAGTCTTCCTACGACGCCTACGAGTTCACCGGCTCGGGCGTGCAACACCGGGCCATCCCGTACCCGTATTTCTCGGGCCACGGCACCTTCAAGCCGGTCCGCAACAACAGCATCGTCGACGATGTGACCACGACTGGTGACGAGCCGGTGGCCGGGAACTGGGATGCCGGCAACGGCAGCCCGGCCGGGAACGTCGGCGTCTTCCGCCCTTCGACCGGGCAGTTCCATCTGCGCATGGACGACGGCAGCCTCAAGATCCTCGACTGGGGCCAGGCAGGAGACATCCCCGTCTCCGCGAACTGGGACGGCGCGGGCCCCGACAACATCGGCGTCTTCCGCCCCTCGACCGGGCAGTTCCATCTGCGCATGGACGACGGCAGCCTCAAGATCCTCGACTGGGGCCAGGCAGGAGATCTCCCCGTCGCCGGGAACTGGGATGCCGGCAACGGTGCCCCCGCCGGGAACGTCGGCGTCTTCCGCCCTTCGACCGGACAGTTCCACCTGCGCATGGACGACGGCAGCCTCAAGATCCTCGACTGGGGCCAGGCAGGCGACATCCCCGTCTCCGGCAACTGGGACGGCGCGGGCCCCGACAACATCGGCGTCTTCCGCCCCTCGACCGGGCAGTTCCACCTGCGCATGGACGACGGCAGCCTCAAGATCCTCGACTGGGGCCAGGCAGGAGACCTCCCCGTCTCCGCCAACTTCGACGGCGGCAACGGCGCCCCCGCCGGGAACATCGGCATCTGGCGCCCCTCCACCGGCCAGTTCCACCTCCGCAACGACGACGGCTCTCTCACCGTCCTCGACTGGGGCCAGCCAAGGTAACGACTTCTCCGGGGTGCGGTGGACCGCCGCACCCCGGCACTCGCGGCAGACGACCCAGAATCGGCCCATCTTCGAACTGAATCAGGGACACCCATAGCATGAACCGCATCGCGCGACCTCGCCTCACAGCCATAGCCGTCGCCACCGCGCTGGCCTCCGCCATCCTCGCCGCCGCACCGGCTGTCCATGCCGAGGGGACCGATCTTTCCGACCCGGCTGCGGTGACGCTCCTGGCCGACTACTCCTGCGGATCTGTCAGCGGCAGTGACAACGTCATCGCCGCGCGGCTCAGCCCCGCGCTCACCGGTTCGCTCAACAACTACCTGACCGCTTACCGGGTGTCCTGCGCCCGTGCGATCATCAATGCCGTACAGTCCCGTGGCTTGTCCCATCGGGCCGCTGTCATCGCCGTCACCACCTCCATCGTCGAGACCACCCTGCGAAACGTCCCCGGCGGTGACCTGGACAGTGTCGGCCTCTTCCAGCAACGCGACAGCTGGGGGTCCTTCGACCAGCGGATGGACCCGACCTGGTCGACCAACGCCTTCCTCAACCAGATGCTCAAGGTGAGCAACTGGCAGACCATGCCGGTCGGTGACGTCTGCCAGGCCGTCCAGATATCCGCCTACCCCACCCGGTACCAGGCCCAGGCTCAGGACGCCGAACAGATCGTCGACGCGGTCCTTGCCGACACCACGACTGGTGACGAGCCGGTGGCCGGGAACTGGGATGCCGGCAACGGCAGCCCGGCCGGGAACGTCGGCGTCTTCCGCCCTTCGACCGGGCAGTTCCATCTGCGCATGGACGACGGCAGCCTCAAGATCCTCGACTGGGGCCAGGCAGGCGACATCCCCGTCTCCGCGAACTGGGACGGCGCGGGCCCCGACAACATCGGCGTCTTCCGCCCCTCGACCGGGCAGTTCCATCTGCGCATGGACGACGGCAGCCTCAAGATCCTCGACTGGGGCCAGGCAGGAGATCTCCCCGTCGCCGGGAACTGGGATGCCGGCAACGGTGCCCCCGCCGGGAACATCGGCGTCTTCCGCCCTTCGACCGGACAGTTCCACCTGCGCATGGACGACGGCAGCCTCAAGATCCTCGACTGGGGCCAGGCAGGCGACATCCCCGTCTCCGGCAACTGGGACGGCGCGGGCCCCGACAACATCGGCGTCTTCCGCCCCTCGACCGGACAGTTCCACCTGCGCATGGACGACGGCAGCCTCAAGATCCTCGACTGGGGCCAGGCAGGAGACCTCCCCGTCTCCGCCAACTTCGACGGCGGCAACGGCGCCCCCGCCGGGAACATCGGCATCTGGCGCCCCTCCACCGGCCAGTTCCACCTCCGCAACGACGACGGCTCTCTCACCGTCCTCGACTGGGGCCAGCCAAGGTAACGGGCCGTACGGTCAGCCGATGCGGTCCTCGCCCGGTGCCTCCCCCACGTGAGCGCCGGGCGAGGACTTCCTCAGGCGTTCGGCTGCGGCATCCACCTCCGGTGCACCAACCTTCGCGGCGACCTCCGCGAACCACGCGATCTCGGCATCCAAATCCAGGCCGTCCGCCTTCAACCGGCACCGCTCGCTGGACTGGATTTCGCTCCCCGACAGTTCAGCCGCGACGGCATACGTCAGCAGCGCCGCCTCCACAGCGACGGTCAGCCGCTCGCCGGACAGGCCAACCGCACGCAGCTCCTCCTCAGCGGCCAGTGCATGGGCCGGGCCGAAATGACGCTCCAGGGCGAGCATGCTGTCCCTGATCTCGATCACCTGCCGGTAGAGCCGCAACCGGGGGTTGTGCCGCCGCACTTCCTCAGGCAGCGGCAACGCCACCTCGGGTGTCGCGTGCTGGAGTAGCTGCCAGAGGGGTGTGAGGCGCCGGACGTGTCGCGCGGCCGTGGTCTTCTCCCTGCGCTCCGCCACGGAAGGCCAGAGCACCGCCACGGCGAACAGCAGCATGGTGAACGCCAGCAGAACCTGCGTCGTACCTGCCACCGCCGCCGGTTCGCCGATGTTCCAACGCATCTGTCGTACCGTCAGGTAGTACGCGCGATGGGCCAAGTACACCACGCCAGTCACGGATGAGGCCCGCATCAGCCACAATGAGGTGCGCACTGGTCCGGGCGTTGCGTGTCGACCGTGGACCCAGCACAGGACTGCCGAGGCCGTCAAGCCAACCGCGGTATAAGCGGTGAGCACCATCCAGTACAGATAGCCGGCCCACGATCGGTCGCTGTATGTCAGAAGGTCGACATTTCCGTCCGGTCGCGGCATCACGGAAAAGGCAGCGGTGAGGGCGGCCGCGGCGAACGCCAACCCCGCCAGATTGAGTCTCGAAGTCCGGTCCTGCGAACGTCCCGTCATCGCCCTGACGAATTCCACCATGAGCGCGACGGCGGCCAGCCCGGACAGCTGGACCAATAGGTTGGTGCCACTGGCGATCCCGGTCGCGGCGTCGATCGCCCGGCGGATCCAGGGGACCCCGACCGTCATCGACACCGTCCAACTGGCCCACACACCCCACAACACGCGGGTACGCCTCGGCGCGTCCCGCAGCTTTCGCAGACTCCACAACGTGGGTATCCAGACCACCGGCAAGAGCGCCAGATCAATCGGTCGCATCCGTGTGCTCCCACTCGTAGGCGGCCGAGAAGGTCGCCATCACCAGGCTGAGTGTGTCCGCGCTCTCGCGCGACGCATGTGGCGACGCGGCCGGAGTGGTCGCGAAGTATTGCCACATCAACGAGGCGAGCAGCTCGGTCTCATGCTCCTGACTGGTCGTCGCCCGGGTACGTCCCCGCGTCAGCAGTCGGGCGGCCATCGCCGGGTCCAGGTCCGGGAAGAGCCGCCGCAGCCATTCGTCGTCAGGCTCACCGTGCTGGTGATGGTCGAGCAGCATATGTGCGAGCTCGTGGAGGATGATGTGGGTCTGATGGACCGGGCTGGTGCCGCTGGCGTAGTAGACGTGGTCCACATCGGCGAAGGCGATCCACACCCCGCAGACCCCCGAACGGCCAGGGTCCCGCCCGGACAGCGGCATCAGCTGCAGACACCGCCCGCGTTGCCGGGCCACTGCCTCGGCCAGGCTCTCGATCGTGAAAGGTCTCGGGGCATCCAGCTGCCCGATCAGCTCGTGACAGCGCGCACTGAACCGCCGCCACTCCCTTTGCTCCACACCCGCCCCCGTGTTCGCCCCCCGCCGCGTGAACAGTCGGCCACGCGTGCCCCAGAGGAGTCTAGACGGACGGTTGTTCGTACGGGGAGCCCGGCGCTTCCGCCTGCGAAGCCACCCCCGGGGGCTCTTTCCCGACCAGCCCGCTCCGCTCGATCAGCGACCGTACGGTGTCCACACCGTGCGTCGACATGGTCGCCACGGCCGCAGCGCGAAGTGCCACCGATCGGACGTCATTGGCCCGCATCGCGGCGATCAGCGCGAGCTGCGCCGCCACCCGGTCGGCTACCTCGTCATCGATGAAGTAGGCCTGCGGGACGCCGAAGAAGTCGCCCAGTGCCCGTAGCGTGCCGACTGTGGGATTGCCGGCCCGACCCTTGACAAGTGCCCACAGGCGCCCGGTTGAGAGCGTCGGGTCCCCGGGCTTCGCCGCTGCTCGAATACCGTCCACCACCTCGTTCAGGGTGTAGCGTCGACCGAACGGCTGAACGTACACGAACAGATACTCGAGCCGCTGCCCGAGCCGCTCCGCTTCAGGATCGTGCCTGTTCTCCTCTTCCGCTGCCGCCCCCTCCCGCTCGCTCATCCGTACCCCATCCCTTCGCGCGCCTGGCAGTGACCACCATATTGTCGACTGTCCCGAGTGCCCTGCGCTACAGCCGCTTTCCCGGGCGGCTGACGCTACCCTGGTACCCACCCCCCTCGGGGCCCGCACGCCGCTGGCTCCGCACCGGGGTGGGTGCGGGCCGCGCGGCGTCATTCGCCGCGGACCAAAATCGCCTGATGAGGCTTCGCAAAATCGGCTCCGAGCTTGACTCTGCCGGGGATCTTGGAGCTTCCCGGTGTGCTGGCCCGGCCAGTGGGCATGCTCGGGCTGATCGAAAACCGCGCAGTTGTCGAGGTGTCAGTCGTCGCTCCGTCCCCGTCCGGTGAGCAAGTCCCGTCCTTGACCGCGCAGATCGCACGGGCGAGCAACCCGGGTGGGACGACAGCGATGTGGGCAGAGACCGGTTGGACGGGCTGTGGCGCGACGAGGACTTCGCGGGCCGGTACTCGCGCGACGGACGCCCCGGTATCTCGCCTGCCCAGCTGGCCACCGTCAGCGTGCTGCAGTTCCTGCTCGGTCTGTCGGACCGGCAAGCGGCCGAGGCGGTGCGCTGCCGCATCGACTTCAAGTACGCGATGGCCATGGAACCGGACGATCCCGGCTTCCGTCACAGCGTGCTGGCCGACTTCCGCGAATGCCTGACCCTCGACGACCGAGCCGACCGGCTCCTCGATCTGGCCCTTGCACGCCTGAAGGAGACTGGACTCGTACGCGAGCGCACCACTCAGCGCACCGACTCCACCCACGTCCTGGCCGTGGTGCGCGCTCCGACCCGGCTGGAACTGGTCACCGAGGCCGTCCGCGCCGCGCTGGAGGAGGTGGTCCGGACTGCTTCGCACCTGCTGACCGGCCTGGTCGACGAGGACTGGGGGCGCCGCTACGGCCGCCCGGTCCGCCTGGGCAAGAACCCCACCCGGCCCAAGACCAGGATCCTCGCCGCCGGTGACGACGCCTGCCGCCTGCTGGAACACCTCCACCACCACGCACTGGCCTACCGGCCCGGCCCACAGGCCGAGGCCCTACGGCAGATCCTCGTGCAGCAGTACTACCGGGACACGGCGGGCCGCCTGCGCCGGCGCGCTGCCGACGACGGTGGCCTGCCGCCCTCCTCGGCAGCAATCGTTTCCCCCTACGACACCACGGCGCGCTACGTCCGCCACGGGCACATCATCAGCTGGAAGGGCTTCGCCGCGCACGTCACCGAGAAGTATGCCCCCGACAGCGTCAACGTCATCACGGACGTGGCCACCACCTCGGCCGCCACCAACGACGGCCAAGCCCTGCCAGGCATCCACACCCGCCTGGCACGCCGCGAACTGCTGCCCGCCGAACACCTGGTCGACGGCGGCTACACCTCCCTCGTCCACCTGGAACGAGCCGCCCGCGAACACCGGGTCACCGTCAGCGGGCCCCCTGCCGGGCAACCCCACCCGCCGGCACCGCAAGAACGAAGGGTTTCGACCGCGACGACTTCCACATCGACTTCGACCGCCGACAGGTCACCTGCCCGAACGGCCAGGTCAGTGCCAGCTGGCACGGCCCCTACCCGACCTCCTCTCCCACCGCGGCACCCCTGATCGTGGCACGGTTCACCAGGAGCCAGTGCCAGCCGTGCCCGGACCGCCCCCGCTGCACCACCTCCAGTGACGCCCGCAACGTGGGCTTCCCACCGCGAGAACTCCGTGACCTGCAAGTCCAGGTCCGAACGGAGCAGCAGACACCCGAGTGGAAGGCCCGTCACCGAGACCGCCGACCGCCTTCCAGACCTTCCTGGACGAGAACGACATCCCCCGGACGAAGTCCTGGCGCACCCTCGGCACTTGAGCCCGGTCATCCAAGATCCCCGACAGAGTCAAGCTCAGCCCCCGGCGCCCCGCGGGCCGGGCCCGGGGACCGGCGTGCCGGGGCGGGGGACTGCCCTGCCGGGGCGGGGGACTGCCCTGCCGGGGCGGGGGACTGCCGTGCCGGGGCGGGGCGGAGGTGCGGGATCATGCTCGGCATGACCCCCGTTCTGGTGTTCGGCCTGGCCGCGATGATCATGCTGCTGACGCGGCGGCGGCCCGGCGGCAGCGGGCCGGGACCGGCCGCGACGGAGGTGGCGGAGGCGGCGGGGTTCGACCCGGTGGCGCACGGGCTGGTCCCCTCGGCCGAGTTGGACCCGGGCCGGGCCGGGCCGCCGATGCGGCTGCTGCGGCGCAAGGAGCTGGAGGCACTGGCCGACTCCTGCCTGGCGGGCGGCTGGCGGGCCGCCGAGGCGTACGTGGCGGCGGCCGGGGAGGACTGGGACGAGCGCTGGTCCCGGCTGGACTTCCTGACCCGGGTGGCCGCCGAGCGGGGCGCCTGGCTGACCGCCTGGGAGGAGTCGGGGGCGTCCGCGTGCGCCGCCGCGACGGTCCGGGCCCGGCTGCTGGTGCAGCGGGCCTGGGAGGCGCGCGGCAGCGGCTTCCCGGCGCAGGTCGCGCCGGAGCGGATGGCCGCGTTCCGGGCCCAGCTGCCCGCGGCGTACGAACTGGCCCGCCGGGCCGCCGAGTCGGACCGGCGCGACCCCGGCCCCTGGGTGGTGATGATCACCGCGGCGCGCGGGATGCGGCTGCCCCGGCGCAAGTTCCGCGCCCTGTGGGCCGAGGTGACCGCCCGGGCCCCGCACCACGTCGGCGGGCACTGGCAGGCGATGCAGTACTGGTGCGCCAAGTGGCACGGCAGCGACGCGCTGATGCTGCGGTTCGCGGTGCGCGCCGTGCACACCGCCCCGGCCGGGTCGCCGCTGCCCGGGCTGTACCTCCAGGCGCTCACCGAACTGGAGTTGCGGCACGGCCCGCGCGGACTGCCCGGCGGCCGCCGCCACCGGGACCTGCTGCCCCGGGTCGCGGCCGCGCTGGACGGCTCCCCCGCGTCGAACGAGCAGGTGCCGCTGCTGCGCCACCTGCTGGCGCACTTCGCCCTGATGTCCCGGCAGCCCGCGCTGGCCCTGGAGCAGTTCCGCCGGATCGGCCCGTGGTGCGGCGCCCACCCCTGGTCGACCGCGCCCAACCCGGTCCGGGCCTTCGACCGCGCCCGGGCCCTGGCCGCGGCCCTGGCCGGCCCGGACGAAACGGACGACGGCCGAACGGCCGCGCAGCCCGCCTGAGCCACCCGGGCCGCCTGGGCCACCCGGGCCGAACGGGCCTCCGGCGCACCGCGATTCACCGGTATGTGTCATGGCGGAGGGGGTGGCGCGGCGGGATCCCGCCCCGTCCGGTGCGAGCGGCGACGAGTGCCGTGACCGCCCCCGGGTTCGGTCGTTATCCCCGAACGTGAGTGCCGACCCATGGGCCCCTATGGGCGTCCGAGACGAAACGATTCAGCAGGCTCCCATCTACGCACGGCTGGTGACCATCTGGCACCAGTCCGGCCGCACCGTGCCCGGCCGCCGGGACCACGAGTGGTCCCGGCTGGTCACCCCGCCCCGGTTCTCCGCCCACCCGGCACCCGAGCGCGAGCCCGAACGGGAGCGGGAACGGTTCTCCCCGCACCCGCCACCCGATCCGGCCCCTGATCCGGCCCCTGATCCGACGCCCGATCCGGCCCCCGGCCCGGCCCCTGATCCGATGCCAGCGGACGAAGCCACCGGGAACGCCGCCACCGCACCGAGTGCCACTGCACCGGGCGCCCTTGTACCGGACACACCGGCACCCGACACACCCGTGCCCGACACGCCCGCCGCTCTGTCCCTGTCCGCCGTCCCGTCCGACACCCCGCCCAGCACCCCGTCCGGCATCTCGCCCGACGCTCCGTCCGACATCCCGTCCGACATCCCGCTCAACACCCCGTCCGTCGTCCGTCCGAGGGAGGCCCGGTGACCCACCAGAACACCCCGCACACGTGGTTGCGGCGCAAGGGCGAGCCGGACTGCGTGCTGCTGCTGGACGTGACGGTGTCGCCGTGTCCGGGGCTGCGGGTCTCGGTGCCGGCCCGGCTGCGGTACTACCGGGCCGATCCGTACGCCGTGCACCTGGACTGCCACGTGGACCTGGAGGAGCCGATCACCTGGCTGTTCGCCCGCGAGTTGCTGGTGGTCGGGCTGGAGGGGTGGGCCGGGGTCGGGGACGTGACGATCCGGCGGTCGACGGCGGACGAGGACCTGCTGGCGATCGCGCTGAGCACGCCCGGGCAGACCGCGGTGCTGCACACCCCGGCGGGGCCGGTCCGGGAGTTCCTGGAGCTGAGCCACCGGCTGGTGCCGGTCGGGACCGAGCACCGGTACCTGGACACCGGGGGGATGCTGCGCCGGATCCTGGCGGAGGCCGGGGACCCGGAGAAATTCGAATAACACCGGGCCGATCAGACCGATCGTATTTCTGTCGGGTCATCACATTCCACGAGGTGCGGCCGCCGGGCGGCCACACCGGGAATAACTCCTTCGCCACCGAACGGAATCGGCCACCGCAGGACCGATTTCCGCCCCCGTCCGCCGAAAAGTCGGCGTTCGCCGGAAATCGGCAGGGACAATCGACGTCGCCCGTTATTCTGGGGCCAACCCCTTAGGTGGTTCGCACGAGGAGTCGCCGATGCCACACGCCCGCGGTCCGAACGTCGCACTGCGCGGCTGCATGGCGGAGGCCGGGTGGAACGGCCCCGCGCTGGCGGCCGCGTTGCAGAAGGTGGCCCGGGAGAGCGGCTTCAGCGTGGGCTACGACCGGACGACGGTGGCGCACTGGCTGTCGGGCACCCAACCCCGGCCGCCCGGGCCGCAGTTGCTGGAGGAGGCGTTCGCCCGGCGGCTGGGCCGCCCGGTCTCCCGCGGCGAACTCGGCCTCCAGCCGGCCGAGCGGGCCCCCGCCGAGGAACCGGACCACGAGCCGACCGACGCCTTGACGGGGCTGCGCCGGCTGCATTCCTGGCCGAGTTCCAGCGAACCGCCGGACGAGGCGTTCCAGCCCCCGCTGTTCCAGATCCGGATGCTGCCCTCCCCCCGCCCCCCGGTGAAACCGGCCGCGGGCCCGGCGCCCGGCCCGCCGCTGGTCCCGGCCGGCCGCCGCCCCGGCCCGGAGCGGGTGGGGGCGCGGCAGGTGGAGGCGGTGCGGGAGATGACGGCGTTCGGCGCCCGGCACTACGACGGGTACGGCGGGGCAATCGCCCGGAGCCTGCTGCTGGGCTACCTGCGCGACCACGTGCTGCCCTGGGCGAAGTCCCCGTCGGGAGACCGCCAGCACCGCGAACTGCTGGTCGCCGCGTCCCAGTTGGTCCGCCTGGTCGGACGGACGTACACCGACGACAACCGGCACGGGGAGGCCCAGCGGCACTACCGGCTGGCGTACCAGCTGGCCGCCGAGGCGCAGGACGGGCAGGCCCAGGCGATGGCGCTGCGCGACCAGAGCACCCAGGCCGGGGCGCTCGGGCACCAGGCGTACGCGGCCCGGCTGGCGGACGCGGCGGCCGAGCACCTGCCGGCGGACGCGGCCCCGGGCGTGCGGGCCTTCGTGCTGGCCCAGCAGGCGGTGGCGGCGGCCCGGCTGCGCCAGGCCGCCGAGGCGCTCAAGCACCTGGAGAGCGCGCAGCAGTGGGCCGGGCGGGCGGCCGCGGAGGGCGGCCCGCACCGCTACCCGGAGCCGGCCCTGCTGTACCAGGCCGCACAGGTGCACCGCTCGCTGCGGGCCACCGACCTGTCGCTGTCGTACCTGCGGGCCTCCCTGCGGGCCCGGCCGGCCGGCGAGCACCGGACGATCGGGGTGTCGCTGCTGCAGCTCGCCCACCTGGAGCTGGACGCGGGGAACATCCACCAGGCCCGGCGGGCGTACGCGAACTTCCGGGAGCGGCAGGACGCACTGCGCTCCCCGGCCACGACGCTGCAACTGACGCGCCTGGAGGGCCGGTTCGCCCGGCTGGGCGGGTAGCGCGCCCCGGCCCGGGCAGCCGGAGGTCCGGCCCGGCCGCGGGGTGAGGCGTCCGGGCCGGGTGCTTGGCGGGCGGGGCGCCGGGTGATCAATGGGGGCATGAACGATCCCTCGTA
The DNA here is from genome assembly GCF_026802215.1 of Kitasatospora sp. YST-16. Lineage (NCBI taxonomy): Bacteria > Bacillati > Actinomycetota > Actinomycetes > Kitasatosporales > Streptomycetaceae > Kitasatospora > Kitasatospora sp. YST-16. The sequence goes on along the minus strand of NZ_CP113837.1, from coordinate 6,017,229 downwards.
CTACCCGCTGGTGTCGCCCGCTCCCCCGTCGCCGCCGTCCCCGGAGGCTCCGGCCGCGGCCCGCACCGCGGCCGTGCCCGCCGTCCCGGTGGCGGCGGCCGTCCCGGTGGCGGCAGCCGGCGGTGACGGGCCGTCGCCGGAACCGGCCCCGGCCCCGGGCCGGGCGGGGTACCCGGGCCGGGGCCGGCGGGAGCCCTCCCGGGGCGGGGAGGGGTTCCCGTGACACGTCCGGCAGACGTGCCCGGCAGACGTGCTCAGCAAGCACGTTCAACGGACGTGCTCAGCAGGCGCGTTCGTGCTCGCGCTCGTATTCGCGTTCGCGTTCGCGTTCGCGCTCGCGTTCGCGCTCGCCGAGGACGGGCACCCTGATCCGGCCGGTGGAGCGCACGGGGACGCGGCCGACGGGTGCGACGGGGCCGGTGGGGCGGACCCGGTAGCGGTTGAGGTGCTGGCGTTCGGCCTCGCGCAGCGGGCGGCTGCGCCGGGTCGCGGCGTCGGTCGGCACGGTGACCGTCCGGGCCTGGAAGACCATCTGCCCGCGCCGCCGGGCCTCGCAGGTGGTGCTGATCGAGGACCGGCCGAGCCGCTCCACCCAGATCTGCACGGGCAGCGGAGTGGGGCAGTGGTAGAGCGGGGAGCGGTAGTCGATCTCGTGCCGGGCGATCATGAACCCGTCCTCGAACAGGTCCTGCCCCTCGGTGTCGTCGTACAGCAGGCAGTAGACGGCCTCCTGGACGTACTGGAGCACCTTGAGGTTGTTGACGTGCCCGAAGGCGTCCATGTCGCCCCAGCGGGTGCGGCACATGTAGGTGTACAACGGTCAGCCGTCCGTTCGGTGCTCGGAGCGGAAGCCCAGGCTGCGGCGCAGGTATCCGTAGGCGTACGGGGAGCGGTGCAGGGCGGTGTCGTGGCCCTGTTCGTAGACCTCTGCGGCGGTGTCCAGGACGGCCCGGCCGAGGGCCCGCTCGGTGCGGCGGCAGAGTTTCTCCAGTTCGGCCAGCCGTTGGGCGGCGGGCAGCCCGGCGAGGGCGGCGCACTCCCTCTCCACGTGGTCGACCCCGTCTCGGTGTTCAGCCATCGATTCCTCGTTTCCGGTCGGCTCTGGTGCGCGGTTCACAGGCGCGGTTCACAGGAGGGTCCAGCAGGGAATTCGTCGTTGAGGGGGAAGGAGCAGCGGCCTCGTTGACGCTGAATGCCCTTCCGGTGATCAAACTCGATCAGGAACCAGCCGGAAACGGCGAATTGCGCGGTCTTCCGTTGAAGATCGCGCCTTTTCCGGTGGCTTTCAACGCCCGCCGCCGGACACCCTCAGCACACCCCCCGCGCACCCCCGTCCACCGCCGGGGACCGACCCGGACGGCGGACCTCAGCCGACCCGGACGGCGGACCTCAGCCGACCAGGGTCAGCCCGAGCACCGAGCCGGGCAGCGCGGCGACCACCAGCCCCTCGGGGGTGACCGCGAGGGTCCGGACGGCCGCACCGAGCCGGAGGTCCGCGCCGCGGTGCCGCTCGCCCCAGCGGCGCAGCCGCAGCAGGCCGTCCGACCAGGCGGCGGCCAGCAGCAGCCCGGCCGGGGTGGCGGCGAGGGCGACCGCGGTGACCGGCCAGGGGCGCCGGTCGACGGGGGCGGGCAGCGGCGGGCGGCCCGGCATCCAGGTCCACACCCGGCCGTCCTCGCCGCCGCTGGCGACCAGGGTGCCGCCGTCGGCCGCGGCCGCGCCCAGCGCGGTGACCGGGCCCTCGTGCAGCGGGACGTCGGGGCGGTGGGCGGTGCCGGTGGCGGTCTCCACGCAGTGGGTGAGGCCGTCCGGACCGCCGAACACCAGCACGCCCTCGTGCCCGGCGACGGCCGTGCACGCGCCGGGGAGCGCCGGGGCGCCGTCCGGGAGGGCGGGCGCGCCGCGGACGGCGAGCGGGCGCAGTTCGCCGGAGGCGTTGAGCAGCAGGGCGCCGCCGAACGGGGTCGAGGTCAGCGCCCGCGGGTGCGGCTCGACGTCCGCCCCTGCCCCTCCTGCGGTCAAGGGCTCGACGGGGCCGAGGAGTTGGCCGGTGGCGGGGTCGGCCAGGTGCAGTCCGGCGCCGTCGGTGAGCAGCAGGTGTCCGGCGTGCGGGCCGAGGCCGAGGGCGGCGGCGCACGGGCCGGTGGCGGGGAGGTGCTGCCAGACGGCGTGCCAGCGGGTGTCGGTCTGCCGGGCGAGGTCGGCGCAGTGCGCGGCGGCGGCGTCGTGGCGGCCGGTGAGGTGGGCGTGCAGGACGGCGGCCCGGTCGGCGGGGCGGGCGGTGGCGGCCCGGTCGGGGGCGGCCCGGCGCCAGGCCGCGGCGAGCGGGGTGGGGGGCAGTCCGGCGTCCTCGGCGTGCTGGAACGCGGCGGTGACGGTGGCGGGTTCGGCGTGCAGCAGCAGGTCGATCTCGTCGAGCATCGGGCTGCCCGGGTCGCCCGCGGAGGCGTGCCGGACCAGCAGGGCGAGGCGTTCGGGGTCGCTGGCGGCGAGGTCGGGGCCGCCGTCGGCGCGCACCGGGATGCCGCCGGCCACCTCCCACATCATCGCGGCGTGGTCGACCGGCGGGCTGTCGGCGGTCACCAGGTCGGCGAGCGGGGTGGGGCGCAGCCGCCAGCGGTCGGCCATCGGGGGCGGGGGCAGCAGGTCGGCGGCGGCGGCGACCCCGGCCGGGTCGGCGCCGGGGAGGGTGGCCCACAGTTCGGCGCTGAGCGGGCCGTCGGCCCCGGCCAGTGCGGTGAGGGCGGCGCGTTCGGCGTCGGGGACGGCCTGCCACCAGGCGGCGGCGAGCGCGGCGACCCGGTCGGCGGGCGGCAGGGCCGGGTCGGGGGCGGCGCCGGGGGTGCGGGCGGCGAGCTGGGCCAGGCCGGGGCTGGGGTGGGTGGCGGCCGGGTCGACGGGGTGGCCGGCCAGGCCCGCGCACCAGGCGGCGTACTGGGCGGGGTCGGTCCACTGCGGCTGGTCGAGGTCGAGGACGGCGCCGGTGGGGGCGGCGTCGGCGAGCAGGTCGGCGGCGGGGCCGTGGGCGGCCTCGACGACCAGCAGCAGCCAGGGCACCGACAGCAGCGGGACGAGCAGTTCGCGGGCCAGGCGCTCGGGGGTGCCGGGCAGCCGGGGGCCGCCGGCCCGGTCGAGGTCGGTGACCACGACGGTGCGGGGGGTGCCGTCCTGCAGCGCCTCCAACAGGTCGGCGGGCTCGCCCGCGGTCAGGCCGAGCAGGTCGGCCAGCCGGGCGGTGGCCGAACGGACCGTCAGCCCCTCGGCGTCCAGCAGTGCGTGGACCCGGCGGCCGGGCCGCGGGTGGTCGGGCGGGCAGGCGGCGGCCAGCCAGGTCAGCAGGTGGGTGCGGCCGCTGCCGGAGGACCCGGCGATCCGGCACAGCCGGGGCGCGCGGCCGTCCTCCAGCCAGGACAGCAGCGCCCGCCCGGCGGGCCGCCGCCCGGCCCCGAGCGGAGGCAGGCCGGGGGCGGGCGCGTCGGCGGGGACGTCGGCGGGGACCGGTTCGGGCAGCGGGCGGCCGTGGCGCGGGTTGGGACGGTAGGCACCGGGCCGGCCGGCCGTATCGGCGGGCGGGGTGCTGCCGCGGACGGCGTGCACCGGGATCCGCCCGGCCGGGTCGAGGCCCTCGTCCAGCAGGTACTGCCAGGCCGCCGGCCCGTCCGGCCCCCGGGTGCCCGCCTCCGCCCGGTCCGCGAGTCCGACGCCGGCGCGGTTGTCGCTGTCCACGTGTGCCTGTCCTTCGTGTCCGTCCCCGTCGGCCGTCCCCCTCGGCGGGCGCCCGGACGCAGCCGGGTGTTCCCCGGCTCGTCGCGGCACCGTCACTTCCGGCCGCGCACAGCGTACTTGAGGTGCGCGGACATTCGTTCGGGGGCGGTACACCGGTATGATCCCGGCCACGAGCGGCACGGCGACCACGGCGACCACGGCGACCACGGCGACCACGGCGGCAGGAGAGCCACGATGAGCGGGCACCCGGCACGGCCGGCGGACGAGGCGGCGTCACCTGCCCCTACCTCTACCCCTGCTCCTGCCCCTACCTCTGCCCCTGCCGCCGCCTCGGAGCGGGCGACGCGGGAGTACGCGGAGCACCGGGAGCTGCTCTTCGCCCTGGTCTACAACCTGCTCGGCAGCGTCGCCGACACCGAGGACGTCCTCCAGGACACCTGGCTGGCCTGGGCGGCCCGGACCGCCTCCCCCACGGCCGGGGCGGTCGAGCACCCGAAGGCGTACCTGGTGCGGATCGCGGTGAACCGGGCGCTGGCCCAGCAGGCCGCGGTCAGCCGGCGCCGCGAGACGTACGTCGGCCCGTGGCTGCCCGAGCCGCTGTTCGGCCCGGCGGCCGCGGCGGACGGCGGGACGGACGGCGCGGCGCAGGACGTGGCGCTCGCCGCCGAGCGGGCCGAGTCGGTGTCGATGGCGCTGCTGGTGGTGCTGGAGACGCTCTCGCCGCTGGAGCGCTCGGCGTTCGTCCTGCACGAGGTGTTCGGGTACAGCGGGGCGGAGATCGCCGTGATCCTGGGCCGCAACCCGGCCGCGGTACGGCAGTTGGTGAAACGGGCCCGCGAGCACGTCCGGGCCCGCCGCCCCCGCTACGAGGCCGCCCCGGACGTACGCCGCCGGGTCACCGAGCGCTTCCTGGCCGCCGCCCTCGGCGGCGACCTGGCCGCCCTCCTCGAACTCCTCGCCCCCGACGTCACCCTGGTCGGCGACGGCGGCGGCAAGGCCCCCGGCGGCCGGCGCCCGCTCACCGGCCGCGCCAAGGTCGCCCGCCTCCTGACCGCCCTCTCCGCCAGGCCCACCCCCGCCCTCCACCTCACCTGGCGCGACGTCAACGGCGCCCCCGCCGCCGTCCTCTCCGCCTTCGGCCGCCCCTTCGCCGTCCTCGTCCTGGACCTCGCCCCGGACGGCGACCTGGTCTCCGGCATCCACGCGGTCTCCAACCCCGACAAGCTCCGCGGCCTGGCCTGAACGGACAGACCTCTCAGCGGTACTGCGGGACGGCCCGCGCCGGGGCGTCCCGCCACGGCACGGCGCCCTCCGCCCTGACGGTGAGCCCGAACCGGCCCGGGCCCGGCCGGCCCCGGCCGTGCCACCAGGCGAGGGCCCGCTCCACGAGCTGCCAGAGCCGACGGGGCCCGGCCTGGTACACGACGGCCTCCGGCTCCCCGGCCCGCCGCACCGCCGCCGCCCACGACCGGTCGGCCAGACCGTAGCACCACACCACCGCGGTGCCGTCCTCCTGCCGGTGCACCAGGTGCGTCACGTCCGGTACCGCCAGCCCGACGACGAACCGCTGCACGGCCCAGCGGTCGCCGAGGTCGTCGGCGGTGAGCGCCGTGCGGTGCCGGACGTCGGCGCTGCCGGGGAACTCCGGCACGTACACGGCGTGTTCGGGGAACGCGAGGCGCTGGTCCCGCGCCTTCATGAACTCCACCAGCCCGGTGAAGCGCCCGCAGGCCGTGCCGTCCGGCCCCACCGCGAGCTTGACCACGGCGTCCAGCGGGCTGAAGTCCGTGCCCCAGGGCACGAGGACGACGCCGCCCGGCCGGGACTGCGCGATCCACGCCTGCGCGATCTCCCGGACGCCGTACGTCACGACGACCCGGTCGTACGGGGCGCCGTCAGGACCGCCGAACTTCCCGTCGCCGACCAGCAGTTGCGGCGCCAGAGCGGCCCGTTGCAGGTGGGCGGCCGCCAGCGCCGACACACCCCGGTCGCACTCGACGCTGACGACCTGCCGCGAACCGAGACGGTGCGCCAGCAGCCCCGTGTTCCAGCCGCAGCCCGTCCCCACGTCGAGCACCCGCAGTCCCGGCCGCACGTCGAGGTCGCGGAGCATCGACGCGACGACGCTCGGCATGCTGAGACTGCTGGTCGGCACCACGCCCGGTTCGGGCCCGCCGTGCGCACCGTCGTCCCACTGCGTCACCAACGGGACGTCGGCCTCCGTCGCGGCCCGCCAGGCCGCCGGGTCCGCGTCCCGGTCCACCAGCACGCTGCGGCCGCTCGCCATGTCGTGCGACCAGACCCGCGGCGGAGTGAACAGCGCACGCGGCACGGCGTCGAACGTGTCGACCCAGTCCGGGGACAGGTGCCCGGTCGAGAGCAGGAACCGCCCCGGTCCGAAGCCGGAGCGGCCCACCCCCTCCGTCTCCCGGAGGCCATCGGTCACTTCCGGTGCCCCCCGTTGCCGGGCGGCGCACTGCCGTCCGGCGACGGCGGGGCCGGAGGCGGCGGCGGTTGGATCGGCGCGGGGTTACCCCCGTGCCCGCCATCGGCGTCGAGCATGCGAACGACCTCCCTGCATCGGCGGAACCGGCAGCCGGACGGCCACCGGATTTCACGGTAGGGACGGCCGGGAGGGCGTTCTAGCCGGTTTCCCGTTCCCGCAAGAACTCGTCCCGGATGCCCTCGACCATGCTGCGCATGTCCTCCCCCGCCGAAGCAGCCGACGAGAACCCCTCGAACTTCCGCACGTAGAGCTCCACGTCCCGGGGATCGGTCACCACCAGTTCCGCGTGGACGGTTTCCACCGTCACCAACCTGTCGTCCCGGACGACGAACGAATGGCCTGGCACGTCCTCACGGAAACCGGCGAGCGGCACCACTCGCACATCGACGCCGGGCAACCTGGAAACGGAGACGATCCTGTCCAACTGTTCGGCCATCACCGCAGCCGGTACCAGGCCCCACCGGAGAACGGATTCCAGGATCACGAACTGCAGCGTCCTGGCCGGATCGTAGAGGACCACCTGCCGGTCGAGGCGGCCACGGACGGCACGGGACAGCTGTTCCTCCCCGAGGTCCCTCCTGGCGAACACCGCCCGCGCGAACTCCGGGGTCTGCAGGAGTCCGGGGACCAGGGACGTCTGGAAAACCCGCAGCAGCGTCGTGGTGCTGTCCATCGCCTTGATCTGCCGCTGCTTGCGGTGGTACCCCAACCGCCGGTACAGCCGCCAGGCCGTCGCCTCGGTCGCTTCCGCACGGGCGGCGGCCAGGTACTCGGCCTTCACCTCCTCCGACACTCCGATCGCGGTGAGGATCCGGTCCACGTCGGCGACGGACACTACCGTCCGCCCGTTCTCGATCTTGCTCAGTTTGCTCGCCGACATGACGGCGCCGCGGGCCACCGTCTTGGCCTCCTTGCCGGAAGCCTCCCGCAGCACCCGCAGCGCCGGTCCCAACTCCGACCTGTTCATTCGCCGAACTCGGCCCACCAATCGGCGAACGGCACGGCCTGCGCGAGTGCCGCGTCCCGGTACGCCTCGAACTCCGGGGCGCGGTCTCCCCCGTAGAAGTCGGCTCCCAGGTATCCGCCGGCGCCGTCGTAGTTCATGACCGCGACCTCCTCGCCGTCGAAGAGCCAGAAGTCGGGCACGCCCCGAAGCGGGTTCTCCCGTTCAGTGGTGTCGAGGATGAAGAACTCTTCCCCGGCCGCCATGTTGCGGCGGTATCCCCAGGACAGCTCGAAACGCAGGTAGTCGGTCAGCGGCCGCGACAGCACATGCACCCGGTACATCCTCCTACCGGAACGTACGGCCTCTCCGACCGTGGTCACCCAGGAGGAGTTCCGGTACTCCTCGGGCTGCTCCTCGCCCGCCAGGAACGCCCGGTAAGCCTCCACGCCACCGGACCTGCTGTAGTCGTCCAGGGCTTCCAGCCGGAACGCTTCGCTCCTGAACCCGGCGAACATGTCACCGAGGGTCTTAGACGAGCCGATCACGGACCGCCTTCCGGATCAGCTCCACGGGAATCTCCACCATGGTTTCGTGCCCGGGGATTTCGCGGCCGTGGTCGGTGATCCGCTCCCCCTGCACGGCCAGCGTTCCCCGGTCCGTGCGGTAGAGCGTAGGACAGTCGCCCTCGTCGCACGAGCTCAGCAGTACTTCCAACCTCACAGTCGTCCCCCCTCGTTGACGGATGCCGCACTCGATGTTTCCGACCCGGCGGTCACAGGGTCAAGGCCCCTCGCTTTCCGGAACTGGAAACCGCCCCGGCCGGGGAGGGCGCACGCCCCCGGCTCCTGGGGCGTGCCGGGATTGACGGGTTGTCGGATTTTTTCGCAACGAGGTGTGGGGTTCCAGGTGGGCAGTTACGATCTGCGGCAGTTCAGACCAGTGCCTCGGCTTGTTGGAGTGGGTGAACCAGCTTGCGAATCAACACACTTGATCCTTCGTCAAGTCCGCTTGCGGCCTTCGGCTGGCAGTTGCGCGAGCTGCGCAAGCGGGCGCGCCTCAGCCAGGACGAGCTGGGGGCCCTGGTCAGGTACACCGGCGCCTACATCTCGTTGATCGAGAACGGGAAGCGGGTGCCGCCCGCCGGGTTCGCCCGGGCCGCGGACCAGGCGCTCGGCGGCATGGGGACGTTGGAGAGCACCTGGTTCCTGCTGGGGCACACCACGCTGGTGGAGGGTTTCCCGGAGTACATCGTGCTGGAGGCGAAGGCCCGGTTGATCCGGCACTTCAAGACGGATCTGGTCCCGGGGCTGGCGCAGACCGAGGAGTACGCCTCGGCGGTGGAGGCGGGCTACGTGGCGCGCGGCAGCATCACCGCGGAGCAGGCGGAGGAGCGGGTGCGGGTCATCCTGGTCCGGCAGGCTCCGATCGAGCAGCCGGACGGGCCCCGGCTGCACCTCGTGCTGGACGAGAGCTGTCTGCGGTCCGTGATCGGCGGCCCGCAGGTGATGGCCCGGCAGCTCGACCACCTGTTGGCCCTGGTGGACCACCCGAAGGTGGTGCTCCAGGTGATGCCGTTCGAGCGGAGCTCGCTCCGGCCCTTCGTCCACCCGATGACGCTGCTGAACATGCCGGACCACGAGCGGCTGGGGTATGCCGAGACGTCTCAACGCGGTTATCTGACAAGGGATCCCGACATCGTGGCCGACTGGGCGACGAATTACGATCTCCTCCAGGTGGAGGCCCTGTCCCAGGCGGACTCGGCGGCCATGATCCGCAAGATCCGGAAGGGGTTCCAGCATGGTGACCGGTCCCAGCACCGCGGCGCTGCGCGCCGCCGCATGGCACAAGTCCAGCTACAGCGGGGGCGGCGGCGATTGCGTCGAGGTGACGCGTGACTTCGAGGCCGCCCACGGCCTGGTCTTCGTCCGCGACAGCAAGAACCCCGCGGGTCCGGCACTCGGCCTCGCCCCCGCCGTGTGGCGGGAGTTCACGGCGGCCGTCGCACGCGGGGTCTTCGGGGAGGTCTGAGCCCGGCGGAGGTCTGAGCCCGGCGGCCCCGGAAGGGAACGCCCACCGCTCCCCGGGGGTCCGGGTCTCCGGGGAGCGGTGGGCGTTCGTTTCCGAGGCCGGGGCCGGGGCCGGTCGCGGGTTACCCGACGGTGGCGGGTTCGGGCTCCGGGGCCGGGCGGTCCTTGGGCGACCGCGTTCCGAAGGCGCTGACCAGCGCCGCGCCCAGGGCCGCGGCGAACGGCACCCACAGCGCGGCCTGGTACCCGTCGAGGCGTGCGGCGGCCGCATCCGACGCGGTGGCGGCGACGTCGACCGCGGCGGCCGCCGAGAGGCCGAGTGCCGCGCCGAACTGGAACGCGGTGTAGAGGAGCCCGCCGGCCAGCCCCTGTTCCTCCTCCTCGACCCCCTCCGTCGCCGCGATGGTCAGCGGACCGTACGTCAGGGCGAAGGCGACACCGAGCAGCAGCAGGCTCGGGAGCATCGCGAGGTAGGTCCAGTCGGCGCCGACCGGCAGGAAGAGCGCGTACGAGAGGGCGGCGAGGACCAGGCCGCCGAAGATCAGGCGGGCGTTGCCGAAGCGGTCGACCAGCTTGGGGACGACGGTCGGCGAGAGGACCGCGTCGACGCCGATGACGATCATCGCGAAGCTGGTCTGCAGGGTGGACCAGCCGCGCAGTTCCTGGAGGTAGAGGACGACCAGGAACTGGAAGCCGAAGAATCCGGCGGCGAAGAGCAGGGCGGTGAGGTTGGCCCGGACCAGGGCGGCGCTGCGGAGGACGCCGAGCCGGACCAGGGGCGCGGCCGCGCGGCGTTCGACGGCGACGAAGGCGGCGAGGGCGGCCAGGCCCGCGCCCAGGGTGAGGGTGGTCGCCAGGGCCGAGGCGTGGCCCGCCCGTTCGACGCCCAGGACCAGGAGCAGGACGGCCGCGGTGACGGTCAGGCCGCCGGCCAGGTCGAGGCGCTGTCCGGTCCGGTCGGGGCGCGGCGACTTCGGTACGGAGGCCAGCGCGCCGGCCAGGATCAGCGCGGAGAGGACCACCGGCGCGAAGAACACCCACCGCCAGTCGGCCGAGGCGAGCAGCCCGCCCGCCACCAGGCCGACCGAGAAGCCGCCGGCGGCCGTGCCGGAGTAGAGGAGCAGGGCCCGGTTGCGGCGCGGGCCCTCCGCGAAGCCGGTGGTGATGACGGAGAGCCCGGCCGGGGTCATGAAGGCCGCCGCGGCGCCGGTCACGAACCGGGCGGCGATCAGCTGCCAGCCCTCGGAGGCCAGTCCGCCGAGTCCGGAGAAGACCAGGAACACCGCGAGCCAGCCGACGAACATCCGGCGCCGCCCGAAGAGGTCCGCCGCCCGGCCGCCGATCAGCATGAAGCCGCCGTAGCCGAGGACGTAGGCGCTCATCACCCACTGCAGCGTGCCGGTGGACAGGCCGAGGTCCGCGCGGATGACGGGCAGCGCCACGTTCAGCATGGCGACGTCGATGCCCTCCAGGAAGATCGCGCCGCACAGGACGAGCAGCATGGCCCGTTCCCGGGTGCTGAGGGCGGCGGGTGGCGCCTCGGTCGTACGCATGGCAGGTCAACTCCTGTCGGTGGGAGGGGAGATGGAGGAGTGCCGCCCGTCGGGCGGCCGCTCGTCCACCTTCGGCCAGGGGGCGCGGACGGAACAACGGCGAAGATCTGGACGTTCGTTCAGCGGGGCTTACCGATCCGGCTCATCCGGGAGGACCGATGGAACGCGACGAGGTCGAGTGCTTCCTCCTGCTCGCCGAGGAGCTGCACTTCGGCCGCACCGCCGAGCGGATGGGGCTCTCCCGCGCCCGGGTCAGCCAGCTGGTCCAGCGTCTCGAACGGCGGGTCGGGGCCCCGCTGTTCGTCCGCACCAGCCGCCGCGTCGCCCTGTCGGCGATCGGCCGCCGGCTGCGCGCCGACCTCGAACCGCACCACCGCGCGATGGACGCCGCCCTGGCGCGCGCCGTCGCCACCGCGCGCGGCATCGACACCGTCCTGCACGTCGGCTTCGCCAACCCGCTCACCGGCGAGCTCGTGATGCGGGCGACGCAGGCGCTGCGGGGCAGCCACCCCGGCCTCGCGGTGGAGATCTGCGAGGTGCCGATGGCCGATCCGTACGGGCGGCTGCGCGACGGCGGGTTCGACGTCCAGCTCCAGGAGCTCCCGGTCCGGGAGGACGACCTGGGCGGCGGCTCGGCCCTCCTCACCGAGGGGCGCGTCCTCGCGGTGCCGTCCGCGCACCCGCTCGCCGTCCGCGGCACCGTCTCGCTGGAGGACCTCGCCGACGTCCCGCTGCTCACGGTCGAGGGCGAGCTGCCCGCCCACCTGCGGGAGCACTACGCCCCCGCCCGCACCCCGAGCGGCCGGCCCATCGACCCCGGCCCCGCCGTGACCCAGTTGCAGGAGGCCCTGGTGCTGGTCGCCGGCGGCCGGGGCGCCCTGCTCACCGCCGCGCACACGGCGGCCTACTTCGCCCGGCCGGGCGTCGCGTACGTTCCCGTCGCCGACGCGCAGCCGGTCGGCTACGGCCTGGTCTGGCGCGCCGGGAACACCACCGGCGCCCTGGACGCCTTCGCGGGCGCGGCCCGCGCGGCGGCGCGGGAGATGGCGCGGGAGGCCCCGCGGACGGCGGCGCCGGTGTGAGCCCCGGCCGGCCCCGCCGGGCCTACCAGGCGCGGCGGGGCGGGGCCGGGTCGCGGAGGTGGGCGACCAGGGCGCGGCGCAGCTCGCGGTCGTGGTCGGTCTCGACCGGGAGGTCGAGTTGGACGATGTCGACGCCGGCGGCGCGCAGCAGGTTGATCCGGGCGGCGACGGTGGCCGGGGAGCCGGTGTGGGCGCCGGCGAGGGAGCGGCGGATGTAGGCGGCGACCTGCGCGGGGTCGGTGGCGGGGTCGGCGGTGCCGCGTCCGCGGTCGCGGTCGAGGGCGACGGCGTCCAGGTAGCGGGGGGCGTCGGGGCCGGAGGTCAGGCGCAGGGCGTCGCGGCGCAGGCGGCGCAGGTGCTGCTGGGCGGCGGTGTCGGTGTCGGCGAGGACGACGGTGACGTGCCGCCAGATCCGCAGGGTGCGGCCGTGCCGGGCGGCGGCGGCGCGGGCCTGGGCGATCCGCAGCCGGGTGTCGGGGAGCGGGCGGGGCGGGACGGCGTAGACCTGGGCGTAGCGGGCGGCGAGGTCGACGCCGGCCGGGGAGGAGCCGCCGAAGGAGAGCAGTTCGCTGCCGGGGGCGGGGCGCAGGCCGCTGCGGGCGGCGCGGACGGTGTAGTACTCGCCGTGGTGGTCGAGGTCGTCCTCGGCGGCGAGGTAGCGGGTGAGCAGCGAGAGGTACTCGTCGGCGCGGCGGTAGCGTTCGGCCTTGGGGAGGGTGTCGCCGTCGCGGGCGACGTCGGCGTCGCTGGAGCCGATGATCAGGTGGGCGCTGATCCGGCCGCCGGAGAGCCGGTCGAGGGTGGCCAGGGTGCGGGCGGCGGCGGTGGGTGCGGTGGTGCCGATGCGGTGGGCGGCGGCGATCCGCAGCCGGGTGGTGGCGGCCAGCGCCCAGCCGGCGACGGCCCACGGGTCGGGCCAGGACGAGGACTGGACGACGAGCGCCGAGTCGAGTCCGTCCTCTTCCAACTCCCGTGCGGTGCGGGCGATGTGGGCGGGGTCGGCGGTGCGTTCGCGCGGGTCGGGGGCCCAGCGCAGGGCCTGGCGTTCGGCGGGGGTGCGGCCGGCCACGGGGGCGGCGCGGACGCCGCCGCGCAGTTCGAGCTCCATCGGGTCAACTCCGTTGCGGGCGTGGGGTGGTGGGCGGGCCGCCGGGCGGCGGCGGCCCGCCCGGGGACAGTCGGCGGGGCTGCTCACCGGGCGGCGGGGCCGAGCCGGGCGAGGGTGTCGAGCAGCCGGGTGCGGCTGGTGAACACCTCGGGCGGCAGCGAGACGTACAGCTGGATGGCGGTGACGCCGGGCTGCTGGTAGCGCAGGATCTGCTCCCGGCACTCCTCGGGGGAGCCGTGCAGGAACAGCGCGTCGACCACCTCGTCGGGCAGGGCGCGCTGGGCGCCCTCGTGGTCGCCGTCGGCCCAGCGCTTGTGCGTCTCGGCGAGCAACTCGCCGTTGCCGAGCCACTGGTGGAACTTGCGGTAGGGCTCGCGGTTGAGGATCCAGGCCAGGAAGGGGCGGCTGGCCCGGTGCGCGTACGCGGTGTCCTCGGTGGGGCAGACGAACACCTTGACGACGAGTTCCTTGCCGGGCGGCTGCGGGCCGACCGCGTCCAGCACCTTGGGCAGGTCCTGGGCGCGCAGCAGGTTGGTGATGGCGCCGTCCCCCTCGGTGAAGCCGAGCCGGAGCATGCCGGGGCGCAGCGCGCCGAGGATGACCTTGACCGGGTCGGCGGGCGGGTGGGGCAGCCGGTAGCCGGTGATCGAGAAGGTGTCGAAGTCCCCGGCGACGTGCTCGCCGCGCAGCGCGGCGGTGAGGAAGCGCAGCACGTCCCGGGTGCGCTTGAACGGCTCGTCGAACGGGATGCCGTTGATGTCGGTGACGTGCGCGGGCACCGAGGCGCCGATGCCCAGCAGGACGCCGCCGGTGGAGAGTTGGGCCAGGGTGGCGGCGGTCTGGGCGAGCACGGCGGGCCCGCGGGTGTGCACCGGGACGATGCCGGTGGCGATCCGCAGGTGCGGGGCCCAGGCGGCGGTGGCGGCCAGCGGGGTGAAGGCGTCGGTGCCGCCGCCCTCGGCGCTCCACACGTCGCCGTAGCCGAGGTCGGGGAGCCGCTCGACCAGGAAGCGGTGCCGGTCGATGGTCAGTCCGGGCAGCGGCAGGGTGATGCCCCAGGCGGGCGTGGGCGCGGTGGGGTGGGCGGTCGGGTGGGCGGTGGTCATCGGGGGCCTTTCTGCGCTGCCGGTCGGGTGCGGGTGGTCACTTGCCGACCGACACGGTGGTGAGGTCGAGGAACCAGGACTGCGGCTGGACGAGTCCGTGGACGGTGGGCGCGAGGGCGCGCGGGTTGCGGTCGTTGACCACGAACAGCCAGGGGGCGTCCTCGGTGACCTGGCGCAGCGCGGTGCGGTAGGCGGCCTGCCGGGCCCCCTGGTCGGGGTCGGCGGCGGCGGTGGCGATCAGCTGGTCGACCTTGGGGCTGGCGTAGTGGCCGGTCCAGAACGGGCTCTTGGAGCCGATGAACAGCGGCAGCAGCGCCTCGGACTGGAACAGCGTGGTGGACTGGGCGATCGCGTCGGAGCCGAGCGCGACCTCGCCCTTGGCCTCGGCGCCGATCAGGGTGGTCCAGTCGGTGGTGCGGATCTCGACCTTGATGCCGACGGCCGCCAGGTCGCGCTGCAGGGCCTCGGTGATCGGCACCGGCAGCAGGTTGCCGGAGCCGCCGGTGGGCACCGTCACCGAGGTGGCGAAGCCGTTCGGGTAGCCGGCTTCGGCGAGCAACTGCTTGGCCTTGGCCGGGTCGTGGCCGTACCGGTCGTCGGCCGGGTCGTAGGCGGCGGTGGCGCGCGGCGCGGCCTGGAACGCCGGGTCGGCGGTGCCGTGCAGCAGGTCGGTGGCGATGGCCTGCCGGTCGATGGCGTAGTTGGCGGCCTGCCGGACCCGGGCGTCCGCCCACGGGCCCTTGGTGGTGTCCAGGATCCAGTACCAGAGGTGGTCGTAGCTGTTGGAGAGGATCTGCGCGCCGGCCGCCTTCAGGCCGTCCAGGTCGTCGGGGTTCGGGTACTCGATCCAGTTGACGCCGCCGGAGCGCAGCGCGGCGGTGCGGGCGGCCGGGTCGGGCAGCGCCTTGACGACGAGGCGCTCCAGCTTGGGGGCGCCGCGCCAGTAGTCCTTGTTGGCGGCCAGTTCGACCTGCTGGCCCTCGGTCTGCGAGACGAAGCCGAACGGGCCGGTGCCGACGGGGTGCTGGGAGAAGTCGGCGGTGCCGGTCTTGCGGACGGCGGTGGGGCTGGCGATCAGCACGTGCGCCAGGTCCTCGGGGAAGTGGCCGTTCGGGCCGGTGGTGACGAGTTCGACGTGGGTGTCGTCGGTCTTGCGGTAGGAGGCGATGTCGCCGGCGTACTCCTTGGCGGCGGCGCCCAGCGCGTCGGTGTACTCCGGGCTGGACTTGTCGAGGTAGCGGTGCAGGTTGAACAGCACCGCGTCGGCGTCGAAGGGCGTGCCGTCCTGGAACTTGACGCCCTTGCGCAGCGCGAACGTCCAGGTGACCTTGTCCGGGGCGACCTGCCAGGACTCGGCGAGCGCGCCGGTGACCTGCGGCGGCTTGTCGGTGTCCTTGAGCAGCTCGTAGCGGGTCAGGCCCTCGTAGATCTGGAAGCTCAGCAGGCGCTTGCCCTCGAAGCCGGCGCCGCCGATCACGGTGTCCAGGTTCGGGAGCTTGCCGGTCGCGCCGATCACCAGCGTCCCGCCGCCGGCGCCCGCGGCGTCGCCGCCCGCGGGGGTGGAGGCGCAGCCGGTGGCCGCCAGCAGGACGGCGGCGGCCACCGTGGCGGCGGCTCTGGAGCGGCGGGGGGCGTGCTCGGTCATGTCGGGTCCTCGTTCTCGTCGTTCGGTTCGGCGCTGTGCGCGGCGTTGCGAAGGGTCTTGGTGGTGCGGAGGGTGACGTGCGGGCCGGAGGCGTCCAGCAGGGCGCGGGTGTAGGGGTGGTCCGGGGCGGTCCACAGGTGCTCGGTGCGGCCCTGCTCGACCACCCGGCCGGTGCGCAGCACCAGCGTGCGGTGCGCGAAACGGGCCACCGCGGCGAGGTCGTGGGAGACGAACAGGTAGGCGGTGCCGGTGCGTTCGCGCAGCTCGGTCAGCAGGTCGAGGAGGCGTTCCTGGGTGTCGCGGTCCAGCGCGGAGGTCGGCTCGTCGCACACCACCAGGGCCGGTCCGGTCGCCAACGCCCGTGCCACCGCGACGCGTTGCAGCTGGCCGCCGGACAGTTCGCGCGGGAAGCGGCGGGCCAGCTCCGGTGCCAGGCCCACCCGACGGAACAACTCGGCGGTGCGGTCGGCGCGGTCGCGCCGCGGGACGCCGTGGGCGCGCAGCGCGAAGCCGACGGCCTCGCCGGAGCGCAGCGCCGGGTTCAGCGAACCGCGCGGGTGCTGCGGCACGAACTGCAGCCTGGCCCGGACGTCCCGGTCGGCCCTGGCCCGCAGGCGGGCGGGGTCGCGGCCCTCGAAGGAGACCGTGCCCGCGTCGGGGCGCACCAGTCCGAGCGCGAGCCGGGCCAGCGTCGACTTCCCGGACCCGGACTCGCCGACCAGTGCGACGCTCTCGCCCGCGTGCACCTCCAGGGTGACGTCGGTGACCGCGGGGCGGTGGGCGTAGCTCTTGGAGACGGCGTCGAGCCGCAGCAGGGCGCTCATCGGGAGGACTCCCTCGGGGGGACGGCCAGGGGCGCGGGGTGCGGCGGTTCGGGGGCGGGGTGCGGCGTCGGCTCGGAGTTGCCGTCCCGGCCGGAAGCAGCACGGGCTTTCCGCCGGGCTCCGACCGGCAGCAGCACGGACTCGCCGTTCCCCGAGCCCCTGGCGGGGCTCTCCGGCCGTGGCCCGGGGCCGCCGTTGCCCGGTCCCCTGGCGGGGCTCTCCGGCCGTAGTCCCGGTGCCCCGGCGGGGCTGCTGCTCTCCGGCACCAGCAGTTCCTCGGCCGGGCCGGTCGCGGTGAGGCGGCCGTGGGCGAGGACGGCGACGGTGCCGCCGATGCGGGCGGCGGCGGCGAGGTCGTGGGTGACGAGGAGGAGGGCGAGGCCGCGTTCGGTGCGCAGGGCGGTGAAGAGGTCGAGGACGCGGGCCCGGACGAGGGTGTCGAGGGCGGTGGTGGGTTCGTCGGCGATCAGGAGTTCGGGGCCGCCGGCCATGGCGAGGGCGAGGGCGGCGCGTTGGCGCAGGCCGCCGGAGAGTTCGTGCGGGTGGGCGTGGGCGGCGCGTTCGGGGTCGGGGAGGCCGGCGGCGGCGAGCAGCGGGAGGGCGGCGGCGCGGGCGGCCCGGCGGGTGCCGGCGAGGCCGTGCACGCGCAGGACTTCGACGAGTTGGGCGCCGATCCGGCGCAGCGGGTCGAGGGTGGCGGAGGGGTCCTGCGGGACGTAGCCGATGCGGCGGCCGCGGATCCGGGTCCAGTCGCGTTCGGTGCGGCCGAGCAGTTCGGTGCCGTCGAGGCGGATCGAGCCGCGGACGGTGCCGGTGCGCGGGGTGAGGCCGAGGACGGCCCGGGCCAGGGTGGTCTTGCCGCTGCCGGACTCGCCGAGCAGGACCAGGGCCGCTCCGGCGGCGAGGCGGAGGTCGACGCCGTCGAGGGCCCGGACGCCGCCGGGGTGTTCGACCGTCAGTCCTTCGACCGTCAGCAGGCTGCTGCCGCTCACCGGGCGGCCTCCGTTCCGGCGCCGAGGCGGGTCCGCAGGCTCTCGCCGAGGGTGTTGAAGGCCACCGAGACGGCGAGGATCACCAGGGCGGGGAGGGCGGCGAGCCAGGGGTGGGTGAACAGGGCGGGGCGCAGTTCGTCGAGCATGGCGCCCCACTCGGGGGCGGGCGGGGCGACGCCGAGGCCGAGGAAGGACAGGCCGGCGGCGTAGACCACGGCGAGGCCGACCAGCGAGGTCGCGTAGACCAGGACCACGGGGGCGACCACGGGCAGCACCTGGCGGAGGATCAGGGCGGGGCGGGTCGCGCCGGAGACGGTCGCGGCCTCCAGGTACTCGGCGGCCCGGATCCGGCGGGTCTCGGTGAACGCGACCCGGGCGACGGCCGGGGTCAGCACCACCGACAGGGCCAGCACGGTGGCGCCGGGGCCGGGGGTGAGCAGGGTGGCGACGGCGATGGCGAGCAGCACACCGGGGAAGGCGTACAGCACGTCCAGGCCGCGCAGCAGGGCCTGTTCGGTGGCGCGGCCGGCCAGCGCGGCGGTGATGCCGATCAGCGCACCGGCCAGGGCGGCGACGGCGACCGGGAGCAGTCCGGCGACGAGCGAGGGGCGGGCGGCCCAGAGCAGGCGGCTGAGCAGGTCGCGGCCCTGGCTGTCGGTGCCGAGCGGGTGGCCGGGGGCGCCGGGGTCGAGCAGCCGGTCGGCGAGGTGTCCGGCGGTGGGGTCGGCGGGGGCGAGCAGCGGCGCGGCGAGGGCCAGCAGGACGGGCAGCAGGGCCCCGGCGGCGGCCAGCGCCGTGCCGGGGGCCCGCCGGACGGCGCCGAGGGCGCGTCCCGCGGTGGTCGTGGTGGTGGTCGTCATCGCGGGTCAGCTCCGCACTCGGGGGTCGATCGCGGCGTGGGCGGCGTCGACCAGCAGGTTGACGCCGACGAAGGCGGTGGCGACGAGCAGCACGCCGCCCTGCACGAGGGGCAGGTCGCGGGCGGTGAGCGCGTCGTACAGCAGGCGGCCGAGGCCGGGGCGGGCGAACAGGGTCTCGACGAAGACCACGCCCTCCAGCAGGTAGGCGAGTTGCAGGCCGCCGATGGTGAGCAGTGCGGGCGAGGCGTTGTGCGCGCAGTGCCGCAGGACGGCGGCGCGGCCGAGGCCGCGGGCGCGCAGGCCGTCGGCGAGGTCGGAGCCCAGGACGGTGGTGAGCGCGGCGCGGTGGACCCGGGCGGTGAGGCCGAGCGGGACGAGGGCGGCGGCGGTGGCGGGCAGCACCAGGTGGCGCAGCTGGTCGGCGGGGCCGCCGCCGGTGAAGGCGTCCTGGGTGCCGCTCGCGGGCAGCAGGTGCCAGTGCACGGCGAACACGGCGGTGAGCAGCAGGGCGACCGAGTACTGCGGCGCGGAGACGGCGAGGGTGGCGGCGGCGCCGGTGAGGCGCTTGGTCCAGCCGTGCGGGCGCAGCGCGCCGAGGGTGCCCAGCAGGACGCCGCCGGCCAGCACGAGCGCGAAGGCGGCGCCGGCCAGCACCAGGGTCTGGCCGAGGGCGGGCAGCAGCAGGTCGGCGACGGGGCGCTGGGTGGAGACGGAGGTGCCGAGGTCGCCGGTGAGGGCGTGGCCGAGCCAGTCGAGGTAGCGGACGGGCAGCGGCCGATCGAGGCCGATCCGTTCGGCGAGGGCCTGCCGGGCCTCGGCGGGCGCGCCGGGGCCGAGGAACGCGGTGACGGGGTCGCCGGGGACGAGCGCGACGGTGGCGAACACGACGACGCTCACGCCGAGCAGCGTGGGGACGGCGAGCAGCAGGCGCCGCCGCAGGAAACGGGTCACGGGGCGGCCGGGTCGGCGGTGGCGGCCGGGTCGGCGGTGGCGGCGGGCATGGTGCGGGGTCCTCCGGTTCGGACGGCGGGGGCGCGGCCGGCGCCGCCCGGGGCTTGTCCGGACCGAGGCTCGCGGACGGTGCGCGGGGCAGCCAGCCAGGCGTTCGTGCTGTTACCCGTGGTCATAGGAGCGGGGGTGCCGGGTGGTGCGGTGGGGGCGATGTCCGGGCGGTGGACCGTCCTTGACCGTCCCTCAACGGCGGAAATAGGATTTCCCTATGGCTTATCGGCGGACCGACTTCACCCTCTGGGGAATCGGCGGCTCGTGGCACCGCAGGTGCTTCGACGAGACGTGTCGCCCCGGCACGGTGCGCCGCCCCCGGCCCTGACCCGGCCCCCGGCGCCCCGCCCGCCCTCCGCGGGGTCGGCGCCCGTCCGCGTACCGCCGCCGATCCCCCGCTCCGCGCCTCCGCCGCCTCCGAGGGGACCGATCCGCCATGCACCCGCACCCCGCCACGCCCTCCCGCCGGGAGGCCCCGTGCCCGCGCTGACCCGCGGCTCCGCCCGGGTACTGCGCCACCGCGCGCACCCGCAGGACGCCCTGCACACCGAGATCGACAACCCGCTGGACCTACTGGCCGGCCACCAGCTGCTCACCGACGCCGCCCGCACCGCCCCCGAACCGGCCTGCGCCTGCGGCCACCCGCTCTGCCCCACCGGCCCCGCCCACCGCACCGCCGCCACCCGGGTCTTCCTGGTCGAACGGAACCCGGTGGTCAGCGCCGGACTGCGCAGCGTCCTGACCACCGCCGCCGACCTCGCCGTGATCGGCTCCGCCACCGACCCGGCGCACGCCGTCCGCTCGGTCCACCGCGCCCGCCCCGACCTGGTCCTGCTCGGACGCGGCACCGACCTCGACACCGACCTGGCCGCCGTCGCCGCCCTGCGCCGCCCCGACGGGGCGCCCGACGCCCGGGTCCTGCTGCTGCGCCGGGCCGAGACCACCACCGAGGCCAGCCGCATCCTGCTGGCGGGCGCCAGCGGCGGCTTCCCGCTCGACCTGCCCCCCGAACGGATCGTCGACGCCGTCCGCCTCGCCGCCGCCGGCGGCACCCTCTTCCTCCCCGCGCCCACCCCCGTCCGCCCGCACCCCACCCCCGCCCCCACCGAACGGCCGCTCGACCAGACCGGCCTGACCGACCGCGAACGCGAGGTCCTCGCCCAACTCGCCCTCGGCCTCAGCAACGCGGAGATCGGCCGCCGCCTCGCCCTCGCCGAAGCCACCGTCAAGAAGCACCTCACCCAGGCCATGCGCAAGACCGGCCAGTCCGACCGCCTCCGCGCCGCCCTCTACGCCGTCCGCCACGGCCTGGCCGGCTGACCACCCCCCGCCCGCTCCGGCCCACCCGGCGGGGCCGATCGGACCGGAGCGACGGTCAACCCCCTTGCTGCCGGTGCTACTTGCTCAGCCAGGCGGCACCGGCGGCCCGACGGCCGGGCTCGGTCGTCTCCCGGGACACCGACTCGCAGCAGCGGGCGGAGAACCGACTACCCCCGGACCCCCACAGCTACTTGCCCAGCCGGGCCGCATTGGCCTCCTGCCGGCGGTCGGCCATCTCCCGGAGGACCGACTCGCAGCAGCGGGCGGCGAACCGACTACCCCCGAACCCCCACAACTACTTGCCCAACCGAGCCGCATTGACCGCCCGCCGGTCGAAAGCCTCCTGTCGGCGGTCGGCCATCTCCCGGAGGGCGGACTTGCGGTCGCGGGCGGCGAGCCGGTCGAGGTAGAGGCGGCCGTGGAGGTGGTCGGTCTCGTGCTGGAGGCAGCGGGCGAAGTAGCCGTGGCCCTCGATGACCAGGGGGTTGCCGTGCTGGTCCTGGCCGCGGACGACGGCGTGGTCGGGGCGGGCGAGGGTGCGGTAGGGGCCGGGGACGGAGAGGCAGCCCTCCGGTTCCTCCAGGAGGCGGCGGCCGGCGGCGGGGGTCTCGTCGAGGACGGGGTTGGCGATGTGGCCGACGTGCCGGACGCCCCAGTCGTCGGTGATGTCCCAGACGAACAGCCGCAGGTCGACGTCGACCTGGTTGGCGGCGAGCCCGGCGCCCTCCGCGGTGTGGTTGGTGGCGAACATGTCGTCGATCAGCCGGGCCAGTTCGGGGGTCCCGAAGCCGGTGACGGGACGGCAGGGCCGGTGCAGGACCTCCTCGCCGACGACGGTGATCCGGCGCACCGCTCCGCGCTCGGTCTCGGGGGCGAGCGCCGGGTACGCGTCCACGGGAACGCCCTGCACCCGGACCCGGCGGTCCGGCGGGGTGGCGGCCATTCGGGGTGTCCTCTCACTGGCCCGTCCGACTGACGGCTTGTCAGCGGCTTTGCAAAGTAGCACGCTTTGCAAAGTGACCGAAGAGAAGAACAGCCCCGCCCCGGAGCGGGTCCGCCGCCCGCTGCCCGACCACCCGGTGCGCCTCGCCCTGTTGGACCTGCTCGCCGAGACGGGCACCGCGACCGCCACCGGGGCCGCCGCCCGGCTGGGGCTCAGCTCGGGGCTGTGCTCCTTCCACCTGCGGCAGCTGGCCCGCTACGGCCTGGTCGAGGAGGTCCCGGCCCGGGCCGGCCGGTCCCGTCCCTGGCGGCTGCGCTGGGGCTCCCCCGACCAGCCGCCCGCACACCCCGGCCCCGCACCCGGCCCCGAACCCGCGCCCGCACCCGAACCCGCGCCCGCGCCCGTCGCGCACCGCGCCGACCCGCTCACCGCCGTCCTGCACCTCACTCCCGGCGAGGCCAACGAACTGGCCGACACCGTACGGGAGTTGTTCGACTCCTACGCCCGCCGCACCCCGCCCCCGGCGGGTGCCGTGCCGTACGCGGTCGCCGCCCGGGTGCTGCCGCTGCTGCCCGGCTGAGGGGCGCCCCGGGGCGGCGTCCGGGGGCGACGAAGGTCGCCCCCGGGGTAGCCGTTCGGGGCTTCTGGGGGCGGGTGGCGGGTCCTTAGCGTGGCTGGCAGGAAGGCACCTGCGGGCCGGGCGGAGGGAGAACACCTGATGGGCGTCGACGGGGCGGGCGCGGGGCGGCGGCGGGTGGTGGTGCTGCCGGTGGGGGCGGTGGACGGCGGGGCCGAGTGGGGCCGTTCGCCGTACCGGTCGATGTCGGAGGCGGACCGGTCCGCGCTGTGGCGCCAGCGCCTGCACGAGGCCGAGGCCGGGCTGACCCGCTACCTGGTCTCGCTGGACGACCAGCCGCAGCTGGCGGAGTGGTTCGCGCTGCAGGGCGAGATCTTCGCCGACCTGCCGGAGGAGTCCGCGCCGTCCGCGCAGTGGCAGCGGCTGTTCTTCCGCGGCCAGGCGCTGATGGAGCGCTTCCTGGTGCGCCGCTACGGCGAGCAGGTGCTGGAGGCGTGGGCGGCGTCCAACGCCGAGGTGCACCGCACCGTCGAGCCGGACCACGGCCGGGGCGCGGCGGACCCGATCCACCGGATCGCCCGGCAGGCCGAACTGTACGGCTCCGAGTACGAGTTCGACGACGAACGGCCGCCCGGACGGGAGCGGGCCGAGCTGACGATCACGCACTGCGCGATCTGGGACTACCGGGAGCAGGCCCGGCGCAGCGGCGTGACGATCACGCTGACCTCGCCGTGCACGTACTGCACCCACGCGCTGTCGGCGAACATCCGCGCCAAGGGCTTCCGTCCGGCGTACCGGCTGCAGTCCGGTCCGACCGGCCACGGCTGCCACTGGGAGGCGAGCGCCGCGACCGAAGGCACCGAGGAAGGGACGGGGACGCGCTGATGTGCGGAGTGACCGGATGGCTGGACTGGGCGGACGACCTGCGGCTGCGCGCCGACACCGTCCGCCGGATGACCGGGACGCTGATCTGCCGCGGCCCGGACGCCGACGGGGTGTGGCTGTCGCGGCACGCGGCGCTCGGCCACACCCGGCTGGCGGTGATCGACCTGGACGGCGGCCTGCAGCCGTTCGCGGACGCCGAGCCCGCCGGGGCGGTGCTGGCGTACAACGGCGAGCTGTACAACTCCCGTGAGCTGCGCGCCGAGTTGGAGGCGCACGGGCACGTGTTCCGGACCCGCTCGGACACCGAGGTGGTGCTCCGCGCCCACCTGCAGTGGGGGCACCGGGCGCCGGCCCGGTTCAACGGGATCTACGCGTACGCGCTGTGGGACGCCCGGCGGGAGGAACTCCTGCTGGTGCGCGACCACTTGGGCATCAAGCCGCTGTACTGGCACCGGCACGCCGACGGGGTGCTGTTCGGCTCCGAGCCCAAGGCGGTGCTGGCGAACCCGCTGCTGCCCGCCGAGTTGGACGCCGAGGGCGTCGCCGAGCTGTTCGCGCTGCCCGCCGCGCCCAGCGCCGGGCACGGCCTGTTCCACGGCCTGCACGAGGTCCGCCCCGGCCACCTTGTGCTCGCCACCCGGCACGCGGTGCGCGAACTGCGGTACTGGCGACTGGAGTCGGCCCCGCACACCGACGACGAGCCGACCACCCGGGCGCGGGTGCGGGAGCTGCTCGCCGACGCGGTGGAGCGCCAACTGGCCAGCGACGTCCCGCTGTGCACCCTGCTGTCCGGCGGCGTCGACTCCTCCGCGATCACCGCGCTGGCCGCCGCCGCCCGGGAACGCCAGGGCCAGGGCAAGATCACCAGCTTCTCGGTGGACTTCCCCGGCAGCGCCGACCGCGCCCCCGACGCCTGGCGCACCAGCCAGGACGCCCCGTACGTGCGGGCCGCCGCCGAGCACATCGGCACCGTCCACACCAGCGTGCTGATCCCCGACGACGACCTGCTGGACGCCCGCGACGCGGTGCTGCGGGCCCGCGACCGGCCCGGCTGGGGCGAGATGGACGCCTCGCTGCACCTGCTCTTCCGCGAGGTGCGCCGCCGCTCCACCGTCGCGCTGTCCGGCGAGGCCGCCGACGAGGTGTTCGGCGGCTACCCCTACTTCCACGACGCCCCGGCGCTCGCCTCCGGCACCTTCCCCTGGCTGCACGGCCGCACCACGCCGGCCGCGCTGCTGCGCCCGGAGGTGCGCGCCGAGGTCCGGCCCGCCGAGTACACCGAGGCCGCCTACCGGGCCTCGCTGGCCTCGGTGCCGCGGCTGGCCGGGGAGGACCCGGCGGACGCGAAGGTCCGGGAGACCTTCCACCTGGCGCTGACCCGCTGGCTGCCGCCGCTGCTGGACCGGGTCGACCGGGTGTCGATGTCGGTCGGCCTGGAGGTGCGCGTGCCGTTCTGCGACCACCGCCTGGTGGAGTACCTGTGGAACGTGCCGTGGGCGCTCAAGTCGCCCGGCGGCCGCGCCAAGGGCCTGCTGCGCGACGCCGTGCGCGACCTGCTGCCGCCGCAGGTCACCGACCGCCCCAAGTCCGGCTACCCGTCGACCCCCGCGGTCCGCTACACCGAGGTGCTGACCGCCCGGGCCCACGAGCTGCTCGCCGACCCGGCCGCCCCGGTCTTCGACCTGGTCGACCGCGGGCTGGTCCGCCGCCACCTCGCCGAGGGCCGCCCGCTGCCCAGCCCGCGCACCGCCCCGAACCCGGTCGGCGGCCTCGACCACCTGGTGCAGGTCGACGAGTGGCTGCGCGCCTACAAGGTGGCCCTGCGGTGAGCGCGCCCGTGCGGAGCGCGGTCACCGCGGACGCGCTGCGGGCCGCCGCCCGGCGCTGGCCGACCGGGGTCGCGGTGCTCACCGCCCGCTGGGGCGGGGAGGAGTACGCCAAGACGGTGTCCTCCTTCGCCACCCTCTCGCTCGACCCGCCGCTGATCGGCGTCGCGGTCTCCGCGCGCAGCCCGCTGGCCGCCGCCGTGCACGACTCCGGGCGGTTCGCCGTCAGCGTCCTGACGGATCGTCAGGAACCGCTGGCCCGGCGCTTCGCCACCCCGGGCGCGGGCCGCGCGGCCGGCCCGCTCCCCGACCTGCCGGTGCACGCCGGAGCGGCCGGCGCCCTGGTCCCGGCCGGCTGCGCGGCCTGGTTCGACGCCCGCCTGCACGCCGAACTCCCGGTCGGCGACCACGTGCTGCTGGTCGGCCGGGTGACGGCGGCCGGCGAGGACGGGGCCGACGCCCGCCCCCTGCTGCACCACGCGGCCCGCTACCGGCTGCTCGGCCCCGAGACCCCGTCCGCTACCTCAACCCACTTCCCTACCAGAGGAGTCGGCGCATGACCCTGCTGTCCCCGACGCCCCGCGGCCTGCTCACCGGCGACCGCTACCGGGCCGAACTCGACGACGGCCGCGAGCTGTACCTGGACGGGCAGCGGATCGCCGATCCGGCGTCGCACCCGGCCTTCCGGCCGGCCGCCGACGAGCTGGCCCGGCTGCTGGACCTGCAACACGAGCCCGAGCACCGCGAGTTGCTGACCTGGAAGGACCCGGAGAGCGGGCTGCGGCTGGCCCGGGCCTACCAACCGCCCACCACGCTGGAGGAGTTGCGGGTGCAGCGGCGCAGTGCCGAGTTCTGGCACGCCCAGGCGCTCGGCCAGCAGGGGCGCTCGCCCGCGTTCATGGCCTCGATCGCGGTGGGGGTGTACGACTTCCGGCACCGGCTGGCCACCGCCGACCCCCGGTTCGGGGCCAACGCCGAAGCCTGGTACCGGTACTGCGCGCAGAACGACCTGGTGCTGTCGCACGCGCTGGGCGACCCGCAGATCGACCGCTCGGCGAGTCCGCTGGACGATCCGGACCTGGCGCTGCGGGTGCTGGAGGAGAACGAGCGGGGCATCGTGGTGCGCGGCGCCAAGCAGCTGACCACGCTGGCGCCGCTGGCGCACGAGGTGCTGGTGTACCTGTCGGCGTCGTTCACCGACAACCGGGCCGAGAAGTTCGTGGTCTGGTTCGCGCTGCCGCTGAACGCGCCGGGCCTGATCACGCTGGCCCGCGAGCCGCTCGGCACCGCCCCGTGGGGCCACGGCCACCCGATCGGGGCCCGGTACGACGAGCAGGACGCGATGCTGTTCTTCGACGACGTGCTGGTGCCCTGGGAGCGGGTGTTCCTGCTGCGCGACGCCGCCCTGGCCCGCGAGGGCCTGGGCCGGATCAACGCCTGGAGCGCCTACGTCGGCCACATCCGCTACCGGGAGCGGCTGCGCACCCTGCTGGCCACCGCCACCCTGCTCGCCGAGTCGATCGGCGTCGACTCCTTCCGCAACATCCAGGAGGACCTGGGCCGGCTGGCCGGGTACGCCGAGCTGACCGGCTACTTCCTGGACGCCGCCGAGAACCGCGGCGCGCCCACCGACGCCGGGCTGTTCGCGCCCGGCGACACCTTCGCCTCCCGGGTGTGGTCGGCCGAGGTCGCGGGCGAGGCGGTCGACATCGTCCGCCGGATCGGCGCCTCCGGCCTGCTGATGCAGCCCTCCCCCGGCGACCTCGCCCACCCGAGGCTGCGCCCGCACCTGGAGCGCTACATGCGCGGCCGCGGCACCGACGTGGAGCGCAAGTCCCGGCTGTTCCGGCTCGCCTGGGAACTGACCGGCGACGGCTTCGGCCAGCGCCAGGACCTGTACGAGTACGTCCACCGCGGCGACCTGGCCCGCAACCGGATCACCGTCTACCACCGCCACGACCAGTCCGAGGCCCGGGCCCGACTGCTCGCCCTGCTCGACACCCCCGACACCCCAGACACCACCGACACCCCCGGCACCGATGACCAGGAGGCCCGCGCGTGAGCCCGTCCGCCGTCGAGATCCAGGCCCGCACCCTCGCCGGGTACGCCGACGCCAGCCGCCTGCGCCAGGTCCAGGACCGCGACTGGGTGCTGGACCGGGTCACCGGCAGCCCCGAGACGCTGATCGACCTCGGCAGCGGCATCGGCCAGCTGCTGGAGAGCGCCCTGGAGCGCTTCCCCTCGCTGCGGCTGGCCGTCGGCCTGGAGCGCTCCGAGCACCGGATCGCCGAGGCCGGCCGCCGCCTCGCCCCGTACGGGGAGCGGGCCGAGCTGCACCGGGCCGACCTGACCGCGCCCGAGCCGCTGCCGCACCGCGCCCAGGTGATCACCCAGACCTCGGTGCTGCACTGGCTGTACCCGGTCGAGGACCGGGTCTTCGCCTGGGTCGCCGCCCACCTCGCCCCCGGCGGGCGCTTCCTGCTCACCACCTACCACCCCGCCCGCGACGCCCACGGCCTGGGCGGCGAGGACGAGTTGGTGCGCGAGGCGCTCGCCGCGCTCGGCACCCCCGCCGCGGACGTGCCCGCGCTGCTCGCCGCGCACGGCGTGCTGCCGATCGCCACCCGCACCCGCACCGTCGACGACCTGCTGACCGTCCTCGCCCCGTACCTGGAGGTCGCCGGGCACGCCGAGCGGGACGCGGTGGTCACCGTGGAGTCCGCCGAGCAGTACGAGCACTTCCACGCCGCGACCTTCGGCGACTACTACGCGCAGGTGCTGCCCGAGGAGCGCCGCGCCGACTTCTACCGGGCCGTCGGCGCGGCCGCCTGGCGGCGGCAGTCCGAACGCGGGCACGTCAGCCACATGCCCGTTCGGCGCTGGGAGTTGACGGCACGTGAGGAGTTTGTTGCAGGATCCGGAACCGGCCCGCTCCCGGCCTAACCTGGAACCGACGTACCCCGGGAACCACCCGCGACGAGGAGCGAGCACCGTGTCCACCCCCGCCACCGGCCAGGAACTCGGCGCGTTCCTGCGCGCCCACCGCGAACTCCTCCAGCCCGCCGACGTCGGACTCACCGCCACCGCCCGGCGGCGCACCCCCGGGCTGCGCCGCGAGGAGGTCGCCTCGCTGTCCGGCGTCGGCCTCGCCTGGTACACCTGGCTCGAACAGGGCCGCGTCACCGCCTCCCGGCAGGTCCTGGAGGCGGTGGCGCGGGCCCTGCGGCTGGACGCGGCGGGCCTGCGGCACGCGATGCGGCTGGCCGGCTACCACGAGCCCGTCCCCGCCGACACCGACCGCACCGCCGCCGGGCGGCTGGCCGACGCCGTCCGCCCGGTGCTCGACTCCTGGCCGGCCAGCCCGGCCGTGCTGCTCGACCGGCACTTCGACCTGCTGGCCTGGAACGCCGCCTGGTCGGCGCTGTGGGGCGCCCCCGAGACCGTCCCCGCCGACCGGCGCAACCTGATGTGGCTGATGGCCGTCGACCACCGCCTGCGCGGCGTCCTGCACGACTGGGAGCCGCTCGCCATGAACGTCTTCCAGCACTTCCGCGCCCAGGCCGGCCCCGCCCTCGCCGACCCGCGCACCGGCGAGCTCTACCGCCGCCTGGAGAGCGACGCCCCCGAGCTGCGCCACTGGTGGGGCTGCCACTCGGTCGCCGAACTCACCGCCCGCACCGTCCTGGTGGAGCCCCCCGGCCTCGGCCCGGTCCGGCTCACCCTCAGCTCCTTCCACCCCGTCGACGACCCCTCCGCGCTGGTGCTGCTCTTCACCCCGTCCACCCCCGCCGACGCGGCCCGGATGACCGAGCTGGCAGCCGCGGGGGCGGACCGCGGGTCCGAACTGCTGGCGGCCGGGGCCGCCCGCTGAGCCTCAGCCCACCAGCGCCGCGCCCAGCGTCGACGCCTTCAACCCGAAGACCTCGCGCAGGTCGCCGTCGTCCACCACGAACGGCCGCTCCGCCATGTAGCCCAGCTCGGCGAACTCCCGCCACAGCGGGTCGCCGAACGCCAGCAGTGCCAACTCCCGTTCGGTGAGCTGCTCCAGGCGCGGCTCGGGCGCCCCGTGCAGGGCGGCCAGCGCGGTCGCCGCCTCCCGCACGGTCGTGCTGACCACCGGGGCGTGCCAGGCCCGCCCCCAGGCCCGGTCGTCGCGGGCGACCGCGACCAGCGCCGCCGCGACGTCCTCGGTGTACGAGAAGGAGTGCGCCGCGTCCGGATTGCCGTGCACCAGGGCGAGTTCGCCCTCCAGCACCCGGGGCGCCACCAGCAGCGTGAACGGCGAGACCGCTCCCGCGCCCAGGTACTGCCCGGCCCGCACCTCGGTGACCCGCAGCCGCCCCTCGGCGTGCGCCCGCTCGGCCCGCCGCCACAACTCGGCCCGCACCCGCCCCTTGCGGGTGCGCGCTTCCAGCGGGGTCCGCTCGGTCACCGGCCCGGCGGTCGGCCCGTAGCCGTACAGGTTGCCGAGCATCACGTAGTCGGCCCCGGCCCGCTCGGTCGCCGCCAGGATCGAGTCGAACAGCGGCGGCAGGGTCTGCGGCCAGGTGTGGTAGGGGGTCATCGCGGCGTTGAAGACGGTGTCCGCCCCGGCCAGCACCTCGGCCAACTCCCCGGTGCGGCCCGCGTCCAGGGCGATCCGCTCGATGCCCGGGTGCTCGGGCCCGCCGCCGCCGCGGGTCACCAGGCGGACCCGCTCGCCGCGCTCGGCCAACCGCCTGGCGGTCGCGGTCCCGGTCGCGCCCGCTCCGATGACGACTGCTCCGGCCATGGTGGTGCCTCCTTGCTCTGCTGGGGAACGTGGTCGCGGGGGCCCTCCGCCCGGCCAACTCTGCCCTGCGGCAAGGGGGTAGGGTCAGTGGCCCGATAGCCACGGAGTCCAAGGATCCAGCCATGCACCGCGTCGCCGTCCTGGCCGTCCCGCCCGTCAAGCCCTTCGATCTGTCCATGCCCTCGGTGCTGTTCGACGCCGCGGTCGAGGACGGCCGCCCCTGCTACACCGTCACGGTCTGCACGCCCGTGCCCGGCGTGCTGCCCGGCCACGGCGGCCTCGACGTCGTCGTCCGGCACGGCCTGGAGGCGGTCGCCGCCGCCGACACCGTCGTCGTCCCCTCCACCGCCAGCCGCCACGACGCCGACCCGGCCGCGCTGGACGCCCTGCGGGAGGCCGCCGCCGCGGGCAAGCGGATCGCCTCGATCTGCACCGGCGCCTTCGTCCTCGCCCAGGCCGGACTGCTGGACGGCCGCACCGCCACCACCCACTGGGCCCTCGCCGACGAACTGCAACGCGCCTTCCCCGCCGTCCGGGTGGATGCCGACCGGCTCTTCGCCGAGGACGGCCGGATCGTCACCGGCGCGGGCTCGGCCGCCGGCCTCGACCTGTGCCTGCACCTGATCGCCACCGACCACGGCGCGGCCGTCGCCAACCGGGCCGCCCGCGCCGCCGTCGTCACCCCCGTCCGCCAGGGCGGCCAGGCCCAGTTCGTCAGCACCCCGCTGCCCGCCCGCACCGACTCCCCGCTCGACGCCGCCCGCGTCTGGGCCCTGCAGCACCTCGACCGGCCGCTCTCCCTCGCCGACCTCGCCGCCCGGGCCCGCACCAGCGTGCGGACCCTGACCCGCCGCTTCACCGCCGAGACCGGCCTGACCCCCTTCCAGTGGCTGCTCCAGCAGCGCCTGCTGCGCGCCCGCGAACTCCTGGAGACCACCGACCTCACCGTCGACCAGGTCGCCGACCGCAGCGGCCTCGGCTCCGGCGAGTCCCTCCGCCAGCACCTGGGCCGCCACCTCGGCATGACCCCGGCCGCCTACCGCAACGCCTTCCGGCACCCCGACCGCGCCCGGGCAGCGCACCGGTGATCCGGATCGAGGCCCGGCCCGCCGGAACGGGCGCGGCCGCGGAGCCGGGACCCGCGAAGCGGCCGCCCCCCGGTAGCGGCTCCGGGGGGTGACCGCGGCGGGGACGCGCTCAGGCGGGGCGGGACGGTTCGTTCGCCCTGACCCGGCGGCCGACCCGGACCGCTCCGGCCAGGGCGGCCGCGCCGGCGAGCGGGGCGAGGCAGGCTCCCCCGTACAGGGCCACCACGGGCGACCGCTGCGAGCTGTCCGCGGCCGCGAGCACGAGGTTCGTCAGCCAGGGCAGGACGGCGAGGAGCACCCCGGCGGCCCGGAACCCGTCGAGGCGGCGCCCGGACAGGCGCAGCAGCAGGAGCACGGCGACCACCGTGCACTGCCAGAGCGTGAGCGTGCTGGCGCGCGACAGGAGCAGGGTGCCGAGCAGCGGGACCTCGTAGTGGAGCACCGCGATCATCGGGACCGCGATGCCCAGCGCGAGGGCGGCGGCCTCCCGCCTGCCCCGCGCCGTGGCGTCCACCAGGCCGGTCGGCGCGAGGAGGAGCAGCGCGCCGACGATCGCCGGGACGGCCGTGCAGTAGACCTGCCACAGGCTGTGCACCGGCTCCCGGAGTTGGAGGCCGATGCTGGTGAGCGCGGCGAGTGCCCCGGTGGTCCGGGCCGCCCGCCAGCGGCCCGCGAGGGCGAACGCGAGCGCAAGGAGCCAGGGCAGGCTGTCGGCCAGCAGCACGACCGCCGACGCGACGGCGTTGCCGAGGCCGA
Organism: Kitasatospora sp. YST-16; assembly: GCF_026802215.1. Taxonomy (NCBI): domain Bacteria; kingdom Bacillati; phylum Actinomycetota; class Actinomycetes; order Kitasatosporales; family Streptomycetaceae; genus Kitasatospora; species Kitasatospora sp. YST-16. The sequence goes on along the minus strand of NZ_CP113837.1, from coordinate 5,985,686 downwards.
GAGCGGGGAACGGGTAGCGGATCCGGTGGACCGCCAGCAGGCCGAGGGCCACCGCGGCCGGGACGGCGACCAGGGCGGCGGCGTAGGGCACGCCGACGGCGGCGCACCACACGGCGGTGGCGAGGCCGGCGATCACGGAGGTGACCAGGTCGCCGAGCATGTAGCGGCCGGTACGGATGAGGATCTCCTCGGTGAGCTCGCGGGCCTGTGGGCGCCGTCCGGTTGCCCCGTCGCACCGGGTCGAAGCACACCGGGGGCGCTCGGTGCGCAGTCGGTCGGCCGGGCAGTAGGCCGCGGCGGGGGCGGGGCGCGGACGCGGCCGGGCCCCGGACTCCGTCACCCGCGAGGGGTGTTCGGTGTCCGGGGCCCGGGGCCTGCTCGGCCGGGCGGGCGGCTCAGCGCCGGAAGGCGTCCTTGACGTTCTCCCCGGCCTGCTTGAGGTCGCCCTTGGCCTGTTCGGTCCGGCCCTCCGCCTCCAGGCGCTCGTTGCCGACGGCCTTGCCGACGTTCTTCTTGACGGCGCCCTTGATCTTCTCGCCGGTGTTCTCGGCCTTGTCACCCATCGCCATGTCCGCCTCCTGGCTGTCGGTTCCTCGCTGACGGACGGTCGGCTGCCCCGGATCCGCCGGAAGATTCCCCCGAATGTCCGGCCCGGCCCCGGGCAGCAGAGGCCGTGACAATCGAGTCCCGGGAGGTCGTCGTGGTTCCCCTGCTGCTGGTCCTGCTCCTCGCCCTGCTGCTGTTCGGCGCCGGTTTCGCGGTGAAGATCCTCTGGCTGGTCGCCGTGGTCGTCCTGGTGTTCTGGCTGATCGGCTTCGCGGCCCGCGGCACGCACCCCTCCGGCGGTCGGCACCGCTGGTACCGCTGGTGACCGGTCTCCGGACCGCCGACGACCAGGGGCCCGCCGTCACCCGGCGGGCCCCTGGTCGTCCCTCCCCCCGCTCAGGGGTGTCGTCCTTCCCCCTGCTCAGGCGTTCTGCTGCTCAGCGTTCTGCTTCAGGCCGCGCGACACCAGCCAGGCGCCCGCCGCCGCGGCCAGGGCCAGGCCGGTGCCGATCAGCAGGGCGCCGTGGGTGACGTCGGAGAACGCGCCGACCGCCCACGCGCCCAGGCCGGTGCCCGCGTACATGGTCGAGGTCAGCCAGGCGCTGGAGGTGGCGCGGTGGGCGGGGGCGACGCTGCCGGCCAGGGTCTGCTGGTCGGTGACGAAGGCCCCGCTCGCGGTGAACCAGACCAACACGCCCAGCAGGGACAGCGGCAGGCCCGGGGCGCTGGTGGCGAGGGCGATGCCCGCGGCCAGCAGCAGGCCCCAGAGGGCGAGCAGCGGCAGGTCGGTGCGGCCCGCGCCGCGGGCCTTGTCGCCGAGGCGTCCGCCGATCAGCGAACCGGCCACGCTGCCCGCGCCGACCAGGACGCCGACCAGGCCGAGGGCCTGCACCGACAGGTCGAAGCGGCGGTCGAGGACCGCGCCGAGGAAGGTGTACGCGCCCAGGTTGGCCGCGTTGAAGACGGTGTTGACCAGCAGCGCGCGCCGCAGCACCGGGTCGCGCCAGCCGGCCAGGATCGCCCGGACGGCCCCGCCCGCCGCCGCGCTGCCCTGCGCGGGGGCAACCTGCCGGGTGAGCAGGGCGATCGCCGCGAAGGTGCCGATGGCGAGCGCCCAGAACGCGGCCCGCCAGCCCGCCGCCCCGGCCAGCACGCCGCCCAGCGGCACGCCGACCACCTGGCCGGTGGAGAACAGCGCCATGCCGAGCCCGAGGGCGCGGCCTCGCACCGCCTCGGGGGCGGTCTCGGCGATGTGCGCCCAGATCGCCGGTCCGGCGGCCGCGGCGGCCAGACCGGCCAGGGCGCGGGAGAGCACCAGCAGGGTGAGGTCGGTGGAGAGCGCGGCCGCCGCGTTGGACAGCACGAACAGCAGCCCGCCCGCGAGCAGGGTGCGGCGGCGGCCGAACCGGTCGCTGAGCAGGCCGAGGAACGGGGCGAAGACCGCGTACACCAGCACGTAGGCGGTGACGGTGGAGGCGGCGGCGGCCTCGGTGGAGCCGATCGACTCGGCGATGGTCGGCAGCAGCGGCGAGACCAGGAAGGTCTCGGTGCCGAACAGGAACAGCAGCGCGAACACCCCGGCGTAGCGCAGCGGCCGCAGTGCCTCCGGGGCTGGCACCGTCTTGTCGGTGCGTTCGGTCAGGTCGGAGACGTCGCTCACGGCGACCACCACCTCGTCCGGTCGTCGGATCGCGCGGCGCGTCCTCGGACCGCGGACGCGTTCGGCCGCGCGCGGGGAACAGGGGCGTCCGATGCGGCCATCGTGGGCGGCGGGCCGCGGACGCAGCCAGACAGGCGTTTGTCCTGTGACCGGGGCTCACACCCTGACGGGCCGTCAGCGTGTGCGCGGTGTGATCGGGTCGCGGCAGGGATAGAAGGGCTGCATGCGCTTTGTTCCGGAGTCGGTGGCCGCGGTGGTGCGTCGCGGAGCCAGGGATGCGTTCGTCGTGCAGTCGGTGCGGGCCACCGTCGCGGCGACGCTGTCGTACGTGGTGGCGACCTGGCTGAGCAGTGAACCGGTGCCGCTGACCGCGCCGCTGACGGCGCTGCTGGTGGTGCAGGTGACGGTGTACTCGACGCTGACCACCAGCATCCGGCGGGTCAACTCGGTGGTCGTCGGGGTGCTGATCGCCATCGGCTTCTCCACCGTGGTGGGGCTGTCCTGGTGGAGCCTGGGGCTGATCATCCTGGCCTCGCTGGTGGTCGGCCGGTTCGTCCGGGTCGACGAGTTCGTCCAGGAGGTGGCGATCAGCGCGATGCTGATCCTCGGCGTCTCGCAGGTCACCACCCAGGCCTGGGACCGGGTGCTGGAGACGGTGATCGGCGCAAGCGTCGGCCTGCTGTTCAACCTGGTGATAGCGCCCCCGGTGTGGATCGACACGGCCGGCGAGTCGATCGAGGACCTGGCCCGCCGGGCCCGCCACCTGCTGCTCGGCCTGGCCGAGGAGCTCGGCCGCCCCGTCCCGGTCGAACGGGCCGCCGAACGGCTGTACGAGGCGCGGCGGTTGGACCAGGCGATCGCCGAGGTCGACGGGGCGCTGCGGCAGGCCGAGGACAGCCTGCGGCTGAACCCGCGGATCAGCGAGGGCCTGCTCTCCCGACTGGTGCTGCGCACCGGGCTGGACACCCTGGAGATCTGCGTGGTCGTCATCCGGGTGATCGCCCGTTCGCTCACCGACCTGGCCAAGCGGCGCGGCCCGGGCGAACGGCTCTTCCCCGACGACGTCGCGGTGGCCCTGGAGGAGCTGTTCGGGCACGTCGGCGGGGCCCTGGTGAGCTTCGCGGTGCTGGTCACCACCCAGGTCAGCCGCAACGCCGAGGAGGCCGAGCAGCGGCTGGCCGCCGAACTCGCCGCCGCCTGGTCCTGCCGGGAGAACGTCGCCCAACTGCTGCTCCGCCGCGTCCAGGAGAGCCCGGAAGCCTGGCAGTTGCACGGTTCGCTGCTCGCCGAGGTCGACCGCATCCTCGACGAGCTCGACCTCGAACACCGCGGCCGCCGCCTGATGGAGGAGCTCGACCGCGCCTCCGTCGCCAACCGCGACCGCTTCTCCCGCTTCTCCCGCCTGCGCCGCCTGGCCCGCGGCGAACGCCTGCGCCCCCGCCGCCTGCGCCCCCGCCGGAAGGCCGCCTGACGGCGGGGCCGCCGTTGGGCCGCCGGGGGGAAACGTCGTACCGGTTCGGGTGTGTTGCGGCGAGCGCCCGAACGGCGCCGAGGACTCTCGGGAGGGTGCCGGCAGCGCGCCGGCCGTCCCCCCGCCCCTCTCCCCCGGAGCTCCCATGGCCCCCACCCCTGCCGGACGGCACCTGCTGTCCCTGCGCGCCGCCGCCCTCGCCGGCGCCGCCGTGCTGCCGCTGGCCGCGTTCGCCGCCCCCGCGTACGCCGCGCCCGGCGACAACGGCGACGTGAAGATCCACGAGGTCGGCACCCCGACGGACGACCAGAGGGACCAGCCGAAGGTCTGCTCCTTCTACCTGGACGCCTTCGACTTCGACACCGTCCAGCAGGTGACCTGGCACATCGACCAGCAGCCGCCGACCGGCACCGCCACGAACCTGCGGACCGGGCAGATCACGCTGGTCACCGGCCACGGCTTCACCCCGCCGGTGCTGCCGCAACTGCCGGACGGCCACTACGAGTTGTTCTGGAACTTCGCGGGCGAGAACGGCGCCGCCAAGCACAAGGTGTTCACGGTCGACTGCGCGGGCGTCGGCACCAGCCCCTCCCCGTCGCCGGCCGGCGGCGGCACCTCGCCGTCCCCGTCCCCCTCCTCGTCCACCTCCCCGTCGCCCGGCACCTCGCCCTCCGGCCCGGGCGGCTCCGGCGGGCCGAGCGCGGGCGGGCCCGGGCGGACGCCGCAGGGCGGGGTCGCGGCCGGGGCCGGCGGGTCCTCGCGGGACTGGAACCCGGCGGAGGTCACGGTCGGCGCCGCCCTGGTCGCCGGGGCCGGCTACCTGGTCGTGCGCCGGCGCCGCCGTTCCCGCCGTTGAGCCGGACCGCGCGTCGGCGCGCCCGCGGTGCCGCCCTGTTGCGGGTCGGCACCGCGGGCGCCGCCCTGCTGTGCGGCGTCTGGCTGGTGGACGACGGGCTGACCACCAGCCGGCCCCCGGCACCCGCCCCGCCGGAGACCGTCACCTCCACCGCGGCCCCCGCCCCGCCCGCTCCCGGCCCCGCCGCGAGCCCCGCGGTCACCCCGGACACCGCCGCGCTCGCCCCCTCCGACCCGACCCGGCTGCGGATCCCGTCGATCTCAGTGGACGCCTCGTTCACCCCGCTCGGCCTGGACGCCTCCGGCGCCCTCGGCACCCCGCCGCTCGGCCGCCCCGACCTGGTCGGCTGGTACCGGGACGCCCCCGCGCCCGGCACGGACGGCACCGCCGTCGTGGTCGGCCACGTCGACGACCGGCACGGCCCGGGCGTGCTGTACCGGCTGGGGCTGCTGCGCCCCGGCCTGACCATCGCCGTCACCCGGCAGGACCGCCGCACCGCGACCTTCACCGTGGACGCGGTGCGCTCCTACCCGAAGAGCGCCTTCCCGTCCGGGGAGGTGTACGCGCCGACCGGCCGGGCCGAACTGCGGGTCATCACCTGCGGCGGCCACTACGACCGGCACACCGGCTACGACTCCAACACCGTGGTGTACGCCCACCTGACCTCCGCCACCTGACGCCCGGCACCTGGCGTCCACTGCCTGACGCACCGTCAACCGGCCCGCCCCCGGCGGGCCTCGGCCGCCAGGGCCGCCGCCGCGAGCAGGGCCGCCGACAGGGCGGCGACCAGCAGCGGGTGCGGGCCGTCCGGGTGTCCGGCGGTGCGGGCCGCGCCCATGAAGTCCACCGCCGCGACCCGGTTGACCAGCAGGTACCACAGCGGCAGGTAGAGCGCCTGGAACAGCCGGTGGCCGCGGCTGACCACCCCGAGCGCGAGGGCCAGCGAGGGCACCAGCAGCGGCCCGCCGAGCCAGTGGGCGGCCCCGGCGCCGTCGCCCGCGGCGAGCATCCGCAGCAGCGGGGCGAGCCCGGTGAGCGCGGTCAGCAGGACGCCCGCCGCCCACTCGGCCAGCAGCCGCCGGCGCGGCGCCGGGTGCGCGCCGAGCAGTTCGGCCAGCCCGTGCTCGGCCTGCTGGGAGCCCAGCCGGGACCACAGCAGCACCGGCCACAGCCACAGCACCGGCAGCAGCAGCCCGCCCACCGCCCGCTCGGGCACCGCGAACACGGCGGCGGACAGCCCCGCGACCACCGTCCACCAGGTGCGCGGCACGCCCTGCACCAGGATCCGCGCCTCCCCCGCCAGCAGCCGCCCGAACGCCCCGGCCCGCACCGGAACGGTGCCCGGAAGCCACATGAACTCCCGTTCCTTCCAGGGTAGTTGCTCTTCCACCTTCCCCTCCGCCGCCTTCGGGCGCCCCGCGGTCCGGTCGAAGCGGCCGAACCAGAGCGCGGGCAGCACGGCGGCCGCGGCGGCCAGCAGGAACAGCGCCAGCCGGGCCAGCAGGAAGCCGCCGGTGAGCGGTGCGCCGTCCCAGCGGAAGGGGTGCAGCGGGTGCTCGGTCTCGGTCAGTCCGATGCTGAACCCGCCCTGGTCGTAGGCGAGTTGCTGCTCCTCCAGGGCCCGCCGCAGGGACGGCACCGCGTGCTGCACGCCGAGGCCGCCGAACGGCGCGTGCGCGGACTGGCCGCCGATGGCGATCAGCAGCGCCGGCCCGAACCAGAGCACGTTGCCGAACCCGGCCCGCAGCGGCGGGACGGTCTCGAACAGCACGGCCGCCGCGGCCGCCACCGCCAGCACCGGCAGCGCGATCAGCAGGAACGGCGCCAGCAGCGCGACCGGGTCGACGGAGCGGTCCTCGCCGGCCAGCAGCTGCCGCACCAGCGCGGTGCCCGCCAGCACCCCCAGCATCGAAGCCAGCACCAGCAGGTTGGAGAGGAACTTCGCCGCCAGGTACCCGGCGGAGCGCAGCGGCGTGGCCGCCAGCACCTGCCCGACCCCGGTGGTGTCGTCCCGGACGATCGCGCCGCGCACCACGTAGAACCCGCCGACGGTCAGCCACAGTGCCCCGGCCAGCGCGGTCGCGGTGCCGACCCAGGCGCTGTTGTACACGCCCCGGTTGCCGCCCACGTCGATGACGCCCCAGCGGCTGTCGGCGTCCGGCACCGCCAGCCGCCCCAGGCCGACGGCGGCCAGCAGCGTCACCGCGTACACCGGGCGGCGCACCCGTTCCCGGAAGTCCCCGACGGCCAGCCCGGTCAGCGTGCGCACCGTCACCGCCCCGCCCCCGGCCGGACGGTGTCCAGGTAGACGTCCTCCAGGTCCGGCCGCACCGGCACGGCGGCCGCGGCCGGCGGGCCGGACGCCAGCAGCCGCAGCCGGACGCCCTCGGTGGTGCGGACGGTGCGCCCGACCCGCCAACGCGCCTGCCAGGCCGGCACGTCCGCCACCGGGACGGTCAACTCCCACACTCCGCCGTCGAGTTCGCGCAGCAGCCGCTCCGGGGCGCCCAGCCGCAGCAGGCGGCCGCCGGCCAGCACGGCGATCGTGTCGGCCGTCGACTCGACGTCGGAGACGATGTGGGTGGAGAGCAGCACGGCCCGCTCGGCGGCGAGTTCGCCGAGCAGGTTGCGCAGCCGGACCCGCTCCTCCGGGTCCAGCCCGGCGGTCGGCTCGTCCACCACCAGCACCTTCGGGTCGGCGAGCAGCGCCTGCGCGATGCCGACCCGGCGGAGCATGCCGCCCGAGTAGCCGCGCAGCGGGCGGCGGACGGCCTCGGTCAGGTTGAGCAGTTCGAGCAGCTCGTCGGTGCGGGCCCGGGCGGAGCGTGCCGAGAGGCCCTTGGTGGCGGCCAGGTAGGCCAGGAACTCGCGCGCCGTCAGGTTCGGGTAGACGCCGAAGTCCTGCGGCAGGTAGCCGAGTTCGCGGCGCAGCCGGTCGGGGGAGGCGACCGCGTCGACGCCCCGGTAGTGCAGCGTGCCGGTGCTCGGCCGGGTGACGGTGGCCAGGATCCGCAGCAGCGAGGACTTGCCCGCGCCGTTCGGCCCGAGCAGGCCGAGCAGCCCCGGCCCGATCGTCAGCCCGACCCCGTCCAGGGCCCGCTTGCCGCCCCGGTAGACCTTGCCGACCCCGGCCAGCTCGATCACCGGCGCCCCCTCCCGCCGCGCGCCGTGCGCCTTCCACCCGCCCCCGCCCCTGCTGCTGCCCCTGTTGCTGTCCCTGCTGCTGTCCCCGGCCTCGGGACGTCCTCGGTCCACCGGTTCCTCCGGTCCGTTGCGGTCGCTCACGCCCCGAGCCTCGCCGATCCGGGACGGCCCGCCATCTGCCGTTCGGCAGATATCCGCCCGGTAGCCGGGGTCTGCCCGGTAACGGGGGCCCGGGGCGGGCGCGCGCAACGGAAGGCGGTGCCACCCTGGGAGCGGTGGCACCGCCTTCCGGCGTGTCCGTCCGGTCAGCCCGTGGTGCAGGCCAGGGTCGGAGCGGCGTTGGTGCCGCTGTAGTTGGCGTTGAAGCCGAAGTTGGTGGTGCCGCCCGCCGGGACGGAGCCGTTGTAGGCGGCGTTGTTCACCGTGACGACCTTGCCGGACTGGGTGTAGGTGCCGCTCCAGAGGTTGGTGACCGTCTGGTTGCCGGCGTAGGTCATGGTGACCTTCCAGCTGTTGGTGGCGGTGGAGCCGTTGTTCTTGACGGTCACCGCGCCGGTGAAGCCGGAGCCCCAGTCGGACGCGTTGGCGTAGGTCGCGGTGCAGCCGCTGCCGCCGCCGGTGGTGCCGCTCGGGCTGGGCGACGGGGACGGCGAGGGGCTGGTGCCGCCGGTCGGGGAGGGCGACGGGCTGCCGGTGCCGCCGGTCCCGTGGCTGACCGTGATGTTGGAGTTGCCGCTGCTGCCGTAGCCTTCGGTGGCCAGGATCTGGTAGTTCGGGGTGCCGAGGTTCAGGCCGGCCTTCGCCCACGCGTTGAAGAAGGTGGACACGGTGATGGTGCCGCCGGTGCGCTTCGCCTGGCGGATCGCCCAGAACTGCGTGAAGTTCGAGTGGTCGCCCTCGATGGACGGGGCGTCGGTGCGCTGCGTCGAGTACAGGTCGTAGGTGCTGCCGTCGCTGACCACCGAGCCCAGCTTGGTGGCGCCCGAACTCGGGTTGTAGTTCCCGTAGTTGTCGACGATGTAGTACTCGATAAGCGGGTTGGTGGTCCACCCGTACAGCGACAGGTAGCAGTTGCCGTTGCAGTTCCAGGTGCCCGAGTAGGTCACGGGGTCGGTCCCGCCCGGGTTCCAGCCCTTGCCGGCGACGAAGTTGGTGACGTTGTTCCACGTGGTGCTGTACTGGCCGCCGGCGCCCAGGGTCATGGACGCCTGGCCGCTGTTCTGGCTCCAGAACGAGTAGAAGTACCCGTTGTCGGTGCCGGTGCTGTTCGACGAGATGGTCGTGTCGGCGTTCGCGACGGCGGGGACGACGAGGACGGCCGCGAGGGCCACGGCAAGGATGCGTGCCTTGCTGACGAGCCGGGAGAGGCGGCCGCCTCGGGTGGGACGGATGGGCTTCACGGGCCTGCTTCCTCTTCGGTGGGGGACGGACGGAAGGGCGCGCCGCGGCCGGGGTGGCGGCCGGGCCGGATCGGCAGTCGTGAGGGCCTGCCGTTGGCGATGATGCTGGCCCGCACCTGTCGGAGTGTCAACACTTTCGACACGCGTGCGAAACAATGCCGGACGGCCGGGATTCCCGCAATGGAGCATATCCGCAGCTCACCGGCCACCGCCGGGAACCGAGACATCCACCCCGCCCGCCCGACAGAGGCGAGCCGCCATGAAAGCTTGCAAGGGGGACAACCCGAAGAGGGTATCTTTCTCGAAAATTTCGAGACTGTGATCGATCGCTGTGCCGGTCGAACCGAGCCCGACCCCCGGCGCCGGGGCGCTGCGGATACGAACGGGTGATTTTGGGCGGTCCGGCGCGGGGGCCGGTCGCGGACGGCGGGGCCTTGTCCGGCAAGGGATCTGACGGCGTGTCCGGTGACACGGGGTGGCCGACACGGGGAGTGACGCCTGACCACGTTGCGTGTCCGATGTGTGGTGATGTGGGCCCGCCCCGGGTACTCCCAGCCCGGACCGAACTGGAGGAACCATGTCCCGAACTGCCAAGGCCAAGGGCATCGTCGCGCTCGCCGTGGGCGCCGCCGCCGTGGTCGCCGGTGTTCCCGCGCTGGCCGGTGCGGCCACCACCGACACCCACCGCGCCGCGCCGCCCACCGTCACCATCGACTTCACCGGCACCAACTCGGCGTCCGGCGCGGCCAACGCGATCGGTGCGGGCTTCGGCGGCACCGCCACGGCCAAGGACAGCACCGGCGCACAGGTCGCCACCGTCTACGACCAGTGCACCAAGGACGCGATCTCGGTCGACTCCGCGACCGCCTTCTGCACCGCCGACCTGGTCTTCACCGGCGGCGACCAGGTCACCTTCACCGCGGTCGTCCCGATCGACAACCCGCTGACCGCCAAGTACCCGAAGAACTTCGACGGCGTCGTCACCGGCGGCACCGGCGCCTACAAGGGCCTCACCGGCGCCGTCCACATCAGCAACACCGCCACCGCCGTCTACCAGCTCAGCTGGGACGCCTGACCCCCGGGCCCGGCCGTCGGGCCCGCGCCACGGCCCGCGGAGGCGAGAGCCTCCGCGGGCCGTGGCAGGTCGAGCGGGAGTCAGACGGCGGGGAGGGACGTCAGTGCGTGGCGGCGGTCATCGCTGCGGCGTGGGCGGCGAACAGGTGGGCGGTGGTACGGGTGGGGTTGGCGGGGTCGTTGTTCCACATGACGCGGTGGCCGTCGTAGTCGGGGTAGAACGAGCCGTCGTCGACGCGGGAGGTGAGCAGCCAGAACTGGTCGCCGGCCGCGCCGGAGGCGAGCGCGGCGTCGGTCCACGCCTTGTAGGCGGCGTCGCGGGCGGTGGTGTCGGCGATGTCGCGGCCGGCGTCGATCTGCAGGCCGAACTCCTCGATGACGACGGGCTTTCCGAGGGTGCGGCCGTCGGCGAGGTGGTCGGTGATCCAGCGGGTGCCCCAGCCTGTGGCGTCGGTGCCGGGCTTTTTGCCGCTGGTCTCGCCCCAGTTCTGCGGGTAGACGTGCACGGTGCCGTAGTCGACGGCGGGCAGGGCGGTGAGCTTGAGCCAGTCGTTGCCCTCGTAGTTCGAGTACGGGTAGTCGGCTTCGTTCGCCCGCCCGTAGAAGCCCTCGTCGCCGACGGCGAGCAACTGCCGCGGGGCCAGCGACTTCACGTACGTGCTCATCTCGCGGGCCCAACCCAGCAGGGTGGCAACGGACTTGTCGCTGCGGCAGCGCGGCTCGTTGGCCAGTTCCCAGGCCATGACGGTGGGGTCGTCGGCGTAGCGCAGGCCGGTGTAGCGGTTGCGGCGCTGGATCACGTGCTTGGCCCAGGACCGGTACGCCTTGCGGCAGTTGGCGTCGGTGTAGAACTTGTCGTGGTTGACGCCGTCGCCGTAGGAGTCGTCGGCCAGGCCGAGGAACCAGGACACGTACTGCTGCATGCCGCCGTAGTCGGGCCAGTTGTTGACCAGCGGGAGCACGAGGCGCAGGCCGAGCTGCCCGGCCTTCTGGACGGCGTAGTCGAGGCTGTCGAAGGCGGCCTCGTCGTAGCTGAACGGCTTGGGCTGCAGGGCCCGGTAGGAGTGGCCGTCGCCGTCGGCGAACGCCCAGGCGCGGATCACGGTCAGGCCCATCGCGGCGGCGTCGTTCAGCACCGCGTCGATCATGTAGTGCGACTGCTGGTGCAGGTAGTAGCAGTTGGTCCCGCCGAACCGGAACGCCCGCCCGTCCAGGCGCAGTTCACCGCCGCGCGCGGTCACGAAGGAGCGGCGGTCGCGGCCGGAGCCGTCCTGGCCGCCACCGCCCTGACCGTTGGAGCCCTGGCCGTTGGAGCCCTGGGCGTCCTGGCCGGCGGCGAAGGCGGTGCTGCCGAGCAGCGGGGTGGCGGCGAGGCCGAGGGCGGCCGCGCCGAGCAGGTGGCGGCGGCTGGTGGTGCGGGGCTGGTCGTTCACGTGCGTCCTCCGGACATGCGGGTGGGGTGGGGGTGGCGCCTGGGGGGGATCGTGAAGTCCCGGGTGCGGCCCGGCCGGTGGGGTTCCGGCCGGGCCGCGGGGTGGGTGGCGGTGGCCGTGCCGCTCGGTCGACTCGACCGGTGCGGTCAACCCGACTGGTACGGTCAGCCGTTGACGGTCTTCTGGGCCTCGGACCACTTCTTGTTGAGCTCGGCGAAGTAGCTGTCGCGGTCGCCGGGGGCCGCGCCGCGGGCGATGTCGACGAGCTTCTGCCGGTAGTCCGGGGCGTCGAGGTTGATCTCCGCGCCCTTGTCGATCTTCTTGACGACGGCGGACTTGTCCTGCTTCTGCCCGATCAGCTGCACCCCGTTGTCGGTGAACGGCTTGAGCGTGGCGGGCAGTTCGGAGCCCTTGACCGAGGAGATGCCTTGCTCGGCCTGCGCCGCACCGGACTTGGCGATGTACCAGTCCAGCCAGGCCCGCGCGGCCTCCTGGTTCTTGGAGTGCTTGTTGATCGCGTACTTGTAGTCCGGCTGCAGGACGCTGCACAGCTTCCCGGAGGTGGACGGGAACGGCATGTAGCCGATGTCGTCCGGGTTCGCACCGGCCTTGGTGGCCGCGTCGCGCATCTGGGAGACCGACCACGAGCCCAGGTACATCGCGCCGACCTTGCCGGTGCCCAGCATCACCTTCGACTGGTCCCAGTTGGTGGTGGTCGGGTCGTCCTCGGACAGCTTCTGGTTGACGATCGCGTACACCAGGCTGTCGACGGTGTTCAGGTCGCCGCCGGCCGCCCACGGCTGCGCGGTGGTGGCGAGCTTGTCCTTGGCGCCCTCGTCGCAGGACGGCGAGCCGATCGCGTCCGTCCACTGCCGCAGCGGCCAGCCGTCGTGGTAGTTCGTGTAGTACGGCACCGCCTGCCCCCTGGCCTTGATCGCCTTCAGGTCGGCCAGGAACTCGTCGGGCGTCTTCGGCCAGGCGGTGACGCCGGCGTCGGCCCACACCTTCTTGTTGTAGACGAAGCCGGTCACCGTGCCGAAGTTGGCGATGCCGTAGACCTTGCTGTCGACCGTCGCGTAGTCGGTCCACTGGTAGGACTTCGACAGCTCCTCCGAAGACCCCAGCGAGGAGAAGAAGTTGGGGAACTGCGCGATCGACAGGTCCGAGGGGATCGGCAGCACGTCACCGTAGTTCTCGGTGTTCATGCGGATCTTGACTTCGCCCTCGTAGTCCTTCATCCCCTCGAACTTCACCTTGACGTTCGGGTAGACCTTGTTGAACTCGGCGGCGTACTTGTCCAGCGTCCCGTCACCGAGCTGGTCGGTGCGGTTGGTCAGCACCGTGATCGAACCGGTGACCTTCGTCGGGTCCGCGTTCACCGACGGCGCAGCGGACACCCCACCGCCACCCCCACTGCTACACGCAGTGAGCACCACCATGGAAGCGGCCGCGACGGCCGGCCATCCTCTGCGCATCTCGCTCATCCTTCACGCTGATCTTCATTGGCTCGTGGAAGCAGCGACCGGCGACCGCAGGCGGCGCTCCGGGCTGTTGGACGCTTAACGTAGACGTCACATCCCGGCCATGTCCATAGACCGGTCAACACTGAAATACAGCGGTTTTGAAGGCATAAGGCGCCACAGAACTAAAACTTTACTTAACTTGATGACGGATTAGTCTCGTTATCGGACTGCGACCGCGCACCACTGGACAACGTTGTCAAAGCAAGCCAGAATCCACCCCGAGGCTAGTAACACTGCGTCACGATCCCGAGCGATCCCGAGCGATCCCGGACGATCCCGGGCGCGCAAAAGCCGCGGTCCCGCCCCCGGACGGACAGGGGCGGGACCGCGGCCGGGGGTGTGTCAGACCGTCCGGGTGAGGCGGTCGGCGAGGAGCTTGGCGAAGCGGGCCGGGTCGGCGAGGTCGCCGCCCTCGGCCAGCAGGGCGGTGCCGTAGAGGAGTTCGGCGCTCTCGGCGAGCGAGGGGTCCTCGGGGCGCTCCTCGTGGGCGGTGCGCAGGGCGGCGACCAGCGGGTGGTCGGGGTTGAGTTCGAGGATGCGGCGGGCGGGCGGGACGTCCTGGCCCATCGCCCGGTACATCTTCTCCAGGGTCGGGGTCAGGCCGTCGGCGTCGCTGACCAGGCAGGCCGGCGAGTTGGTCAGCCGGGTGGTGAGGCGGACGTCCTTGACGTCGGCGAGCGCCCCGCCCAGCCAGCCCAGCAGCGGCGCGTAGGAGCCGGCGTGCTCCGCGGGGACGTCCTCGGCGGGGAGGTCGACGGCGCCGCGGGCGACCGAGGCGAACTCCTTGCCCTCGTACGGGGGGACGCCCTCGACCCAGATCTCGTCCACCGGGTCGGTGAGCAGCAGCACCTCGTAGCCCTTGGCCCGGAACGCCTCCAGGTGCGGGGAGTTCTCGACCTGGGCGCGGCTCTCGCCGGTCATGTAGTAGATCTTGTCCTGGCCGTCCTGCATCCGGGCCAGGTAGCCGGCCAGCGAGGTCGGCTCCTCGCCCGCGGTGCTGGCGAAGGAGGCGACGTCGAGGATGGCCTTGCGGTCCTCGGCCGGGTCGAGCAGGCCCTCCTTGACGGCGGGGCCGAACTCCCGCCAGAAGGTGCGGTACTTGTCCGCGTCGCCGGTCATCATCTCCTTGACCGTGGCCATCACCTTCTTGGCCAGGCGGCGGCGGATCAGCTGGATGTGCCGGTCCTGCTGGAGGATCTCGCGGGAGATGTTCAGCGAGAGGTCGGCGGCGTCCACCACGCCCTTGACGAAGCGCAGGTGGTCGGGGAGCAGCTCGCGGCTGTCCTCCATGATGAACACCCGCTTGACGTACAGCTGGACGCCGTGGCGGCCGTCGCGCTGGAACAGGTCGTGCGGGCGGCGGGCCGGGATGAACAGCAGCGCCTCGTACTCGAAGGTGCCCTCGGCCCGCAGGCTGACGGTCTCCAGCGGGTCGGTCCAGTCGTGCGCGATGTGCCGGTAGAACTCCCGGTACTCCTCGTCCGCGACCTCGGCGCGCGGGCGGGCCCAGAGCGCCTTCATCGAGTTGAGGGTCAGCTCGCCGGCGCCGTCCGGTCCGGCGGTGCGGATCGGGAAGGCGATGAAGTCGGAGTAGCGCTTGACGATCCGCCGGATCGTCGCGGTGTCGGTGTAGTCGTGCAGGCCGTCCTCGCCGTCCTCGGGGCGCAGGTGGACGGTGACCGCGGTGCCCTCGGGGGCGTCCTCGACGGTCTCGACGGTGTAGGTGCCCTCGCCGGCCGACTCCCAGCGGGTGCCGGTGGGCTCGCCGGCCTTGCGGGTCAGCAGGGTGACCTTGTCGGCCACCATGAAGGTCGAGTAGAAGCCGACGCCGAACTGGCCGATCAGCTCGGCGGGTTCCTTGCTCTCGCGCAGCCGGCGCAGGGTCTCGGCGGTGCCGGAGCGGGCGATGGTGCCGATCAGCGCGACGACCTCGTCGCGGGTCATGCCGATGCCGTTGTCCCGGACGGTCAGCGTGCGGGCCTCCGGGTCGGTGTCGACGGAGATGTGCAGGTCGTCGGCGCGCAGCCGCTCCTCGGTGAGGCCGGCCAGCCGCCGCTTGTCCAGGGCGTCCGACGCGTTGGAGATCAGCTCGCGCAGGAAGACGTCCTTGTTCGAGTAGATCGAGTGGACCATCAGCTGCAGCAGTTGCCGCGCCTCGGCCTGGAACTCCAGCGTCTCGGTGCTCATGGGATCCTTTTCGCTCGGGGTGACGGTGCGGGTACGGGAGCACGCGCTCCGTGGCAATCTGGCACACCGGCGGCGGCCCGGACAAACGCCGACGGAGGAGCGCCGCCCCCGGGCCCGGTCCGGCCCGGCCGTGCCGGACGGGGCCTACCCGGACCGCCGGCGCGCGAGGTGGACGACGATGTCGGCGGTGATCCCGACCGTCTCCGGCAGGACGCCCGCGACCGCGTCGTACGCCTGCTGCCGCCCGGGCTCCGGCAGTTGGAGGTACGCCGAGACGGTCGACAGGTAGCCGAGGTAGTCGCGGGCGCTCATCGTCAGGCGCCGCTCGACGACGGCCTGCCGGACGTCGGCGAACAGCGGGGACCGCTGCAGCTCCGTCCCCGGCCACTGCAGTGGCGCGCCGGG
Organism: Kitasatospora sp. YST-16; assembly: GCF_026802215.1. NCBI lineage: Bacteria > Bacillati > Actinomycetota > Actinomycetes > Kitasatosporales > Streptomycetaceae > Kitasatospora > Kitasatospora sp. YST-16. The sequence continues at coordinate 5,969,987 of NZ_CP113837.1, read as the reverse complement.
AGCGGTCCCGTCGGGGGACGGTACGTCGTCGTTCGCCAGGAACGGCGCCCGGGCCGCGCGCACCGACTCCTCGACGGCCGGGTCGGCCAGTTGGACCGGGCCGCCGAACGAGGCGAATACGCCGCCCGGTTCCAGCAGCGCGGCCACCCTCGGCCACCGCCCCTCCGGGCGGGTCCAGTGCAGGGCCGCCGCCGCGTACACCAGGTCGTGGGGCCCGCACGGCCGCAGGTCCTCGAACGCGGCCCGCACGGTCGTCACGTGCGCGGGCGCGGTCCTGCCCAGCTCGGCCAGCATGGCGGCGTCGGGCTCCGTCGCCGTGACCGCGACCCCGCGCCCGGCGAACAGCCGGGTCGCCTTGCCCGTCCCCGCCCCGATCTCCAGCGCCGTCCGGACCGGCCGGCCCGCGTACGCCGCCACCAGGTCGAAGAGCTCTTCGGGGTACCCCGGCCGGAACCTCTCGTAGGCCTGCGCGATCGCGCCGAAACTCAGTGCACGGGTGGACATGCCGAGCATCCTGGCACGACCGGAGCGGACCGCGCCCGGCATTGACCCGGCGGCGCGGCCCTCCACGGAACAGCGGCGCCGGGGCCGGGCCCGGAGGACGGCCGGAGCCAGGCCGGGGGCCGGGGCCTGCGGTCAGGCGTGGGCGGCCTGGGGTCGGGCTGGCGGTCAGGCGTGGGCGGCCGCGCACTCCGGGTGGCCCCAGCTGCCGCCGACCTTGCCGATCGTCTCGCCCTTGCCGTAGGAGCGCCCGCACGGGCAGCGGCCGGGGAACTTCGCGGCCAGCGTCCGGCCACCGCCGCCGCCCGAACTCCGCCTGGCCGCACCGCCGTTGGCTCCTCCGGAGGCGCTGCCGGACGACGTGGAGGAGCCGGACGCGGACGCGGTGCGGCGGGCGCGCGGGGCCGGGGCGGTCACCGGGTCGGGCACCGGCAGGTCGGCGGCGGTGCCGGCGGCGGCCTGCTGGGTGCGGGCGGCGTCGCTGGCGGCCTTGTCGGCGATGGCGTTCAGCGGGTCGCCGTCCACCTGGTGGGCGGGCACGTAGACGAACGCGACGTCCCGGTCGGTGAGCAGCGCGTCGATCCGCTGGATCAGCTCCTGGTTGGCGACCGGCTTGCCCGCGGCGGTCTTCCAGCCGTTGCGCTTCCAGCCGTGCAGCCACTTGGTGACCGCGTCCCGGGTGTAGGTGCTGTCCAGCCGGACCTCCAGCGGCAGCGCCGGGTCGGTGGCCTCCAGCAGCCGTTGCAGGGCCGTCAACTCCCCGACGTTGTTGGTGTTCCGGCCCAGCGGACCGGCCTCCCAGCGCTGCGGGGCGCCGTTCCCGTCGGCGACCACGAAGGCCCACCCGGCCGGCCCCGGATTGCCCTTGGCCGCTCCGTCGCAGGCGGCGATGACTCGTTCAACCATCCCCCGATCATGCCAGCCCCCGCCCACGACCCCCGACCGGCGGCCGCGGCGACCGCTACGACGGCCGCTGCGGCGACAGGTCGGACGGCAGGTCGTAGGGCAGGTCGGAGGCGTCCCGGTGCCGGGCGCTGCCCCACTTCCCGGAGTCGCGCCGCTCGCCGGTCCCCCGGGCCGCCGCCGCGCCGCCGGAGCCGGACGACGAATCCGACGTCCGGGACTGAATACGTGCCCCGCCGTACCCTGCCCTCCCCTTGCCGGGGGGCCGAGGCGGAGCTTTCTCCGTTGGTGCCTGTTACCCGAGATAGGGCGCCGTCCGCCCTTCCAGGAAGTGCTGGAGCCGCAGCCGCTGGGTGTGGTGCATCGGCAGGTCGGCGAAGTCGCCCGGCGCCACGAACCGGAGGTCGGTCGACTCGTCGGAGATCCGGAGTTCCCCGCCGGTGATGCGCGCGGTGAAGCAGACGTTGAACTGCTGCCGCACCTCGCCGTCCGAGTAGGCGATCACATGCCGGGGGTCGGTGTACGTACCGACCAGTCCGGTGATCTCCACATCGAGGCCGGTCTCCTCGCGGACCTCCCGGACGGCTGATCCCGGAAGCGACTCGCCGAGATCCATCGCACCGCCCGGCAGCGCGTACAGACCGTTGTCGGTCCGCCGCTGGAGCAGGACGCGCCCCTCGCTGTCGGTCACCACTGCGGACGCCGCCACCACCAACCTGTTCGGCTCGGGCGCGTCGGGGTCGTCGTAGAACTCGGTGCGTGCCATGTGATCAGCTCTCCTTCACCGGCAGGGCGACGTTCCACACTGCGTCGAAGCTGGCAGCCCCGGTGGCGCTGCCCACCACCCATGCCCCTGCTGCGGCTCACGGCTCGGAAACAGTCGAGCCTCGTCATCCGTGCCCCGGAACCGATACCCGGCCGCCTTGTGCGCTAGCCGAGCAACTGTCCGTCGCGCATGAGGCAGGGGCGCTCGTTCTCCAATGCCCGCATTGCAGCGCGGAACCGTGGCACCAGTCGTGCCCGTAGCAGCCGTTCGGCCTTGTGGGAACTGACCATGGCTACCTCGGTCAGCTCCGCATCGTGAGGGCGGAGCGAGTACATCTCGGCATCCGGGATCGTTCCGCCGTCGAGGATGAATGCCAGTTGGTCGTCCCAAGGCCCATGGGGAGGTACCCACTCCACTACCAGTAGACCGCAGGGGACGATGTCCAGGCCGAGTTCTTCCCGCAGTTCCCGGCGGGCGGTGTCGTCAGGGGCTTCATTGGCTTCTGACATTCCTCCGGGCAAGTCCCAATCAGGCTTGTAGGCAGGGTTCACCACCAGTACCCTCCCGCGGGTGTCGCGGATGAGCAGGTCCACCGCAACGCGTTTCCGTGCTTGTCGGGCGTTGCCTTCTGCGAGGTAGGCGGTCCACGCCTCGGGGTCATCAGGTGTCGGTGCGGCGGTCCCCACGGCCAGATCCTTCCGTCGGCGGCAAGATGTCAGCCAGCAGCAGCGCGCGCGTCCGGCGTGCCTGGTCGAAGTGCACCAGGTAATCGCGAACCGGCCCGTGCGCCGCGTGTGGCACCAGTGCATCACGGAAACCGTCCAACTGGTGAACAACCCGTACTGAGCCGAGAGTTGGACTGGTCGACAACAACTCGACCCCCACCTGCAATGCGGCTTCCAACTCCCCGCGCCGAACGTATACCGATGCAAGCGTGGTTCTGCTGAGCGCAAGGGACCTCGTACGGCCGCACTCCCGCAGGTGTACCGCCCGTTCCGCATGGCGTAGCGCGTCGTCGTACCGGCCCAAGTCAGCGAACGTCAGCGCCGACTCGCTTGCCAATGCCGCCTGGTCGAAAGGGCTCAGCCACGGGTGCGTATCGTCCGCTGCTGCGCCAAGGGCCTCACCTGCCTGGTCCAGTGCTCGGGCAGCGGGGCCAAGCTGTCCAAGCGCCGCAAGGGCGCGGGCATGCATGCTGTGGAGTCGTGCGGTGAGACCGGGCAGGTGCGGCCCGCCGTGAGCAAGTCGCATGCCCGATAGGGCCCAATGTGCGGCCTGCTGGGGATCGCCGGTTTGCAGGGACAGATGGCTGCTGCTGGCAGCCACGTGCGCGGCGAAAGCCGTGTCACCCGATGTCTGCGCAAGAGGGAGCGCTGTTGCGAAATGCCGTGCTGCCAGGTGGTCCTGACCGGAGTCGTGGGCCATCCAACCCGCCATCTCGGTCAGCGCTGCCGCAGCACCGAAAACCACGGGCCCGCTCCCGCTCAGCAGCCGGGGAGCCACACTGTCGGACAGGTGCCGCACAACGGCGTTGTACAGGCGCCCGCCTCCGCTGGTGCGGTCAGCCGCACGAAACGCATCCATGGCCGCCAAGTCGTCTGCGTCGGCCGGCACTTCTGGCGGCAGCGCCACGTACACGGGTTGGGCGGTCGGCTCCCACGGGCGCGAGGCCAGGCCGAGCAGAGCCCCCGGAATGCCGAAGGCATCGGCAAGTTGCTCGAACATCGCCAGCTTCTCAACACGGACTTTGCCCTTGGCGTAGTCGTAAAAGCGGCCTTGCGAGACGCCGGCAGCAGCAGCGAGACGGCGCGTACTGATGCCTCGCTTGTGCAGCAGATCGAACAGGGCGCCGATGTCGCGCGCTCGCAGGATGGCACGCATTCGCTCATCCCCAAGTAGCCCCGCCACCACATCGCGCGGGTCGGGCTGCCGATGGTCCACTGCTTCGCTCCCCGAAGAATGAACCCCGATCGTACGCCCACATCCAGTGGTCGGACTCCAACTCGGAGTCACCACCCTGGAGTCCCCGGCCCTCCCGTACCCGTCGTTGAATCACGGGGGCAGGAAAAACTGCCGATCACCGGCCGAGAGGCACTGCATGCGTGCCGGGCCGCCGATCGGCGAGGGTCTTCAGGTATTGAACTCTCATACAAGGAGCGGAAGTTGGAGAAGCATGGCTTGCGCAGCCAGGTGTTACCGCAGCAGAGCGGGGATCCGGCCCGGTACCTGATCGGTGAGTGCCGGTGGCGGAGTGCGGGTGTTTCGGTGCTGGTGGTCAGCGAGGACGGTGCGGTCCTACTGGTGCGGCCGGTCGGAGAGGAGTACCCGGTGCTGCCCGGGGTGCGGGTCGGGCCGGGTGAGCAGCTTGCGGAGGCCGCCGCGCGGGTGCTGCGGGAGTTGGTCGGGCTGGGCGGTGTGCCGACGTGTTCGCTGGGGCCGGGCTGGGCGGCGGAGGATGACGGGGAGGTGCACTTCGTGTGCGACGGCGGCACGGTCGACTCCGGGGAGGTCTTCACCCACCCGGTTCCGGAGGGGGCGTGGGAGACGGTGGACCGGATCCTGTGGGTGCCCTCGGAGGAGCTGGGTCACGCGGTGCACCCGGAGGCCATCGCCCATTTCCGTGCCGCCCTTGACGCCCGCGAGCGCGACTACCGCTTCCCCCTCCCGTCGTTGTCCGTCGCCGAACCGACGGACGCCGTACCGCTCGCTGCGGGGAGGTGAGGGGGATGGCTCCCGCACCCGGGCACCCGATCACGTCCTACGTGCTGTGCACCGACCCCGCGTCGCGTCTGCTGATCGTGCAGGCGGCCGGGGTCGGGACGTGGCATCTGCCGGGCGGTGTGGTCGCGTTGGGCGAGTCACCGCTGGATGCCGCCCGTCGTGAGGTGCGCGAGGAACTCGGCCTGGCGCTCGACCTGCTGCCCGACGACCTGTTCGGCGTCGAGTGGGCGCAGGCCCGCCGCGGGGGTGCCCGGGACCGGGTGGTGTTCCTGTGGTCCGGGCCGATGCTCAGCGCGGCCGACACCGACCGCATCGCGCTGGAGCGGCGGGAGTTGGCGGCGTGGCGCTGGGCCGACCGGGACGAGGCCCGCCGGCTGCTGCACCCTGCGGTCGCCGCTCGGATCCGGGCGCCTCTCCAGTGGCCCGGAAGCGTTACCTATCAAGAGACCCGACCCGAAAGGACGGCCCGCCATGACGACGGCCGAGTACCCCGCCAGGACGCTGCGGATCGGCACCCGTAGTTCGCCGCTCGCCCTCGCGCAGGTGGACATGGTGATCGCGGCCCTGCGGGAGCACGTCCCCGACCTGGCGCCCGAGGTGGTGCCGGTGACGACCGAAGCGGACTTGTGGCAGGGCGACTTGGCGCAGCTCGGCGGCAAGGGGCTGTACACCAAGCAGATCGACGCCATGCTGCAAGCGGGCGCGGTGGACATGGCCGTGCACTGCGTGAAGGACGTGCCCGGCGACGTGCCGCTGCCCAAGGGTCTGGTCTTCGCGGCGTACCTGGAGCGGCCGGACGTGCGGGACGTGCTGCTGTTCCCCGAGGGGTCCGGATACCGCACGCTGGCCGACCTGCCGCCGGGCGCGGTCGTCCTGTCGTCGGCCGTCCGTCGCAAGGCGCAGATCCTGCGGGCCCGCCCCGATCTCAAGGTGGTGCGGGTGCGCGGCGCGGTCGGCAGCCGGTTGGAGAAGCTGGACGGCGTGAAGAAGATCGACGTCCACGCGGACGGCATGATCCTCGCGGCGGCCGGACTCGCCCGACTCGGCATCGACCGGCCCGGCTACGTGCTCGACATGGACGAGATGCTGCCCGCCGTCGGCGCGGGCGTGCTCGGGCTGGAGTGCCGACAGGAGGACCACGCCACGGCGGCACTGCTGGAGAAGATCAACCACCCGAGGACACAGCGGGAGGTGACCGCGGAGCGCGTGCTGCTGCACAACCTGCGCGGCCACTGCAACAGCCCCATCGCCGGGTACTGCACCACCGAACCGGACGGGCAACTGTCGCTGCGCGGCATGGTGTTCGACCGCGAGGGCAGCAAGTTCGCCAACGCGATGATGTGGAACGAACACCGCCAGGACCCCGCCACCCTCGGAGCCCGCGTCGCCGCCGAACTCCTCCGCCAGGGCGCACGCGAGATCATCGCCGGTATCCCGCACTGAACAACGGCACACCGGCCCCGTCCGCACGAACAGGAGCGGACGGGGCCTCAGCCGTTCCCGGGCCGCTTCCCGCGGAACGACGAAGGAGCCCCGGCCCACGATCGAGGACCACGGCGACCGGGTCGCCGTGGTCAGTGCGCACGACCCCTGGGAGTTCGCCCGCCTCTCCTCCTGAACTCCGTTGGCCCGGAACGGAGTTCAGGAGTCGGTGCGGCGGCGCAGGAAGCCGGTGGCGAGGACGCCCACCAGTACCAGGGCCGCGTTGACCAGGACGGCGAGCGCGACGCCGTCCAGTACCGCCGGGGCGGACGGGTGGGCGCCGGCCCGGGCGGCCACGATCGCGCTCATCACCGGGGTGCCCATGGTGATGCCGATCTGCTGGGTCATGGTGGCCAGGCCGGTGGCCAGGCCCTGCTCGCGGTCGGGCAGGCCGGAGGTCGCGGTGACCATGAAGCCGACGATCACGAACATGTTGCCGACGCCGCCGACGAAGGTCGCCACCAGCAGCAGCCCCAGCGAGGAGTGGCCCTGGCCGAGCAGCAGCAGGGCGGCGGTCGCCGCGGCCTGCACCAGGCCGCCGGTCACCAGGGTGGCGCGGGTGCCGGTGGCGGCGATCAGCCGGGCGGCGGTGGCGCCGCCGAGCACGGTGCCCAGGCCCAGGACGCCGAAGGACAGGCCCGCCGCGAGGGCCGAGAAGTCCAGCACCTCCTGCAGGTAGAGGGTCAGCAGGAAGACCAGCGAAGTCTCGGTCAGGAAGGCGATCAGCCCGGCCAGGTTGCCCCACACCACGCTGCGCCGCCGCAGCACCGACAGCGGCACCAGCGGCGCCGCCGCCCGCCGCTCCACCGCCCCGAACACCAGCAGCAGCACGGCGCCCAGGGCCAGCGCGCCCAGCGCGAGCGGGTCGGCCCAGCCGGCCAGCCCGGCCCGGGTCAGGCCGTAGACCAGGGCGAGCAGGCCCAGGGTGACGGAGAGCGCGCCGGGCAGGTCCAGCTTCGGGCGGACGTCCGGGCGGCTCTCCCGGATCACCCCCGGGGCGGCCAGCAGCACCCCGAGCGCCACCGGCACGTTGACGAAGAACGCCCAGCGCCAGGACAGCAGGTCGGTGAGCACCCCGCCGAGGACCGCGCCCGCGGTGAACCCCGCCGACATCAGCGCCCCGTTCAGGCCCAGCGCCCGCTCGCGCAGCGGCCCCTCCGGGAACGAGGTGGTCAGCAGCGCCAGCCCCGCCGGGGTGACCGCCGCCGTGGCCAGGCCCTGCGCGACCCGGGCCGCGATCAGCACCCCGGGGCCGGTGGCCAGGCCGCCCACCAGCGAGGACACCCCCAGCACGGCCAGGCCGACCAGGAACAGCCGCCGCCGGCCGAACAGGTCGGCGACCCGCCCGAACAGCAGCGTGAACCCGGCCGCGGACAGCGCGAACGCCGTCCCGATCCACTGCAGTTCGCCCAGCGGGAAGCCGAGGCCCGCGCCGATCGCGGGCAGTGCCACGTTCAGGATCGAGAAGTCCACCGCCAGCATGAACTGGGCGACCAGCAGGACCAGCAGGACGATCCGCTGACGCTTCGTCAGTTTCGTTGCAGTGGTGGATGGTTGGGGCTTCGTCGCTTCGGCCGTCGCCATGGCGGGCCTCCCTCTCGTCGGGTTCTGCGGTGACGAGAAGGAGCCTGCACCGGCCCGGACGGCCCACCCAGACCCCTGCGGAAGGTAGCACCGGCAGGGATACCCGGCGGCGGTCACACCGGCGCCCCGCCCGGGCAGACTGGAGGGCATGGAGACCACGACCGCACTCGGCGAGTTCCTGCGCACCCGGCGCGCCCAACTGCGCCCCGAGGACGCGGGGCTCACCCCGTACCCGGGGCGCCGGCGGGTGCCCGGGCTGCGCCGCGAGGAGCTCGCCCTGCTCGCCGGGGTCAGCGCCACCTACTACACCCGGCTCGAACAGGGCCACAGCGCCAACGCCTCCGACGGCGTCCTCGACGCCCTCGCCCGCGCCCTGCGGCTGACCGGCGACGAACGCGCCCACCTCTACGACCTGGCCCGCCCCGCCCGCCCCGGCCGCGCTCCGCAGCACCGGCCCGCCAAGGCCCGGCCCGCGACCAGGCAGCTGATCGACGCGATGCCGCAGGTACCCGCCGCGGTGCTGGACCGCGGCAACGACGTACTGGCCTGGAACGCCCTCGGCCACGCCCTGCTGGCCGGCCACCTCGACCCGACCGCCCCCGACCGGCCCGCCGACCGCCCCAACCTGACCAGGCTGCTCTTCCTCGACCCGCACACCCGCGAACTGCACGCCCGCTGGGAGGAGGACGCCAGGACCGCCGTCGCCGCGCTCCGGCTCGCCGTCGGCCGCTACCCCGAGGACCGCCGACTCGCCCAGCTGGTCGGCCAACTCACCATCCAGAGCCCGGAGTTCGCCGCGATGTGGGCCCGCCACCCGGTCCGCGACTGCGCCGTCGGCAGCAAGTCCTTCCGGCACCCGCTGGTCGGCCCGCTGGAGCTCCAGTTCGAGAGCCTCCCGCTCTCCGACGGCACCACCCACCGCCTCCTGCTGTACAGCGCCGCCCCCGACAGCCCGTCCGCCGCCGCCCTCGCCCTGCTCACGGGGACGCTCGGGACGGGGACGCTCGGGACGGGGACATTCGAGACGGGAACGCTCGGCGCAGGGACGCTCGGGACGGAGCGGGCGGCAGAAATCCCGGTCGGCCGGGAGTAGCGGAAACCGCGACGGCGGCCGTTCCCCGGGTGGGGCGGCCGCCGTCTGCGGTGCGGCGGGAGGGTCAGCCGATCCAGCCGTGGCTCTTGGCGAGCTGCAGCATGGCCGAGCGGACCTGGAGGATCTGGGTGCCGGTCAGCGAGGGGGCCGACTCGAGGAGGGCCTCGGTGACGTCGTCGAGGTAGTCGTCGGCGGCGAGCTGCTCGTCGTCGTCCACGGCGGTGCGCACTACGCGGTCGGCGGACGGGCCGGCCGGGGCGTTCAGTTCCGCGCCCGGGGCGAGCTGGACCGAGGAGGCCTTGGGACCGCGGTCGCCGTCCTCGATCTCGAAGACCACCGCCAGGCCCGTGCGAATGTAGGACTCCGGGATCAGCAGGTCGTTGACGTGCAGGAACACGTCCTCCCCGCCCTTGTCCGGAGCGATGAACCCGTAACCCCGCGAACTGTCGAACCGCACCACGCGACCGGCAACCATGCCAACCCCCAAAAAAAACACCTTCCGGGCCCCTTGCCCGCAACCTGGGCCCGAGAATAGCCCTGTCCGCGCGGGCAAGGCGAACCCGCCGTTCGGAAGCCGGCAAGCGCGGTGTCACCGCCCGGCCGCCGGGGCAGCACCCCGCGCGGGTGCCACCTTCACCGGTGCGCGTGCTTCACCGGTGCGCGTGCGATGACGGTGGTGGTGGCAGCACCCCGTGCGGTCGCCGCGGCGCGGCAGCGGTCGTCACTCGCCCTGTCCGGCGCTGCCCACCGGGCCGATCTCCACCGGGTCGCCGCTGCCGTCTCCGGCGGGCAGCGAACCGGCGCCCGGCCAGGGCAGGGTGACCGAGTGGGTCTCGTCCGGCGGGGTCACGACCAGGCCGGTGATCCGGACGCCGGTGCCGCCCGTGTTGTTGGGCGGGTAGCTGATGCCGAAGTACGTCGACTTGCCGGCCTTCAGGACCGTCGACACGACCGGCTCGCCGGAGCGCTGCGCGGACAGCGTGCCCTCCCGGGCCTGCAGGTCGACGCCCGCGTACCCGGAGATCGTGCAGTCCTTGCCGCTGTGGTTCTTCAGTTCGACCACCACGGTGTTCTTGGCGTCGCCGGTGATGGTGTGGTCCGCGGCGGTGACGGTCAGGTCCGCGGTCAGGCACTTGGCGGCCTTCCCGGCCGCCGTGCCGCCCGTCGCCGCGCCGGTCGACGTCGTACCGCCCTTCGGCGTGCCGCCCTTGCTCTGGCCCGCGCTCGGGGTGGCGACGGGTGCGACCGGGGCGGGGGTGGAGGCGGCCGAGGTGGTCGGGGCGGCCTGCGTACCGGTGTCCGTGCCGTCGTCCTGGCAGGCCGTGAGCGTGAGGGCGGCCGCGACGGTCAGGGTGGCGAAGGCGAGCTTGCGGACGCGCATGGCGGTCTCCTCTGGGTGGGGCGGTGGTACCGGCTGGTCTACACAGCTCAGGACCCCCCGCCGTCCCGAACCGTTGCGCCCGCGCCGCCACCAGGACAGTGCTGTGACACACCCGCCCGCGAACCCCCACCACGCCGGTCGGCGCCACCCCCCTGACCTGCGCCGATCCCATCCCGAGCCCCGCCCCGCACCCCCTCCGGCCCCGCTGCGCCCGCCGGTACGGACCCGTGACCGGAAGGCACTTGACCCTGGAACAGTTGACTTCGGAACAGCTGACGCCAGGTCATCGGGCCCTCAGGCCATCGGGTCGTCGGGTCGTCAGGTCGTCGGGTCGTCGGATCGGGGCCGGGCAGGAGCTACGGCGCCCTCCCCCGGAAGGGACGGTCCGCCCCGGAGGGGCTTCAGTCCTCGCGGGGGGCGCTCATGTCACCGGTGGCGGGGATGCCCTCGGCGAGGCCGTAGCGCAGCAGGACGGTGCCGCGGGGGCTGGCGGCGGGCGGTTCGAGCAGGGTGACGTTGGTGGGGACGGCTCCCCCGTCGAAGACCTTCTTGCCGGTGCCCAGGACGATCGGGTGGACCCACAGGTCGAGGCGGTCGTAGAGCTTCTCCCGCAGCAGGGTCTGCACCAGGTCGAGGCTGCCGACCACCGTCACCTGCTGGTGCCGCTCGCGCAGTTCGCGCACCGCGGCGGGCAGGTCCGGCCCGAGCAGCTCGGACCCGGCCCAGGTCAGCTCGGGCTTGCCGCGGGAGGCGACGTACTTCGGGATGCGGTTGAAGCGCTCCGCGAAGGGGTTGTCCCCGGCCTGCGGCCAGTAGGCGGCGAAGATGTCGTAGGTGCGGCGGCCGAGCAGCAGCGCGTCGGTGCCCTCGTAGGCGGCGTCGACCTGCGCGCCGGAGACGTCGTCGATCAGCGGGGCCTGCCAGCCGCCGAAGGCGAAGCCCGTCGGGTCCTCCTCGGGTCCGCCGGGCGCCTGCCCGACCAGGTCGAGGGTGGTGAACAGTTCGATGTGGACGAAGCCCATGGCGTACTCCCGGGGAAGTGGGTCGGTGGTCCGGTCATGAGTGCAGACGGACCGGGACGGGCGAACTCATCGCTCCCCCGCCCGCGAATCCTCCGTGTCCACGGATCCTCCGCGCCCGCGAATCCTCCGCGCCCCGGTGCCCCGCACTCCGATCCTCCGGCCCGCAGACCGGTCCGCGCACGCCCCGGCGCCCGCCACCGCCCGGGCCGGTCCGGTTCAGTCCGCTGCGCGGACGTCCTCGACCGCCTCCCGCACCCCGGGGTCCGGGTCGGCCGCGAGGGCGTCGAGCAGGTCGGCGGTGCCGGGAGTGGACCAGCGGGCGACCGCCCACACCAGCTCCCGGCGGACCCGGGGATCGGGGTGGGCGGCCAGCGGGGCCAGCGCCGGGACCGGGCCGCGGCGGCGCGTCCCGAACCAGTGCAGCGCGTCGAGCAGCGCCCGCGGGTCGCCCGGGTCCCCGGCCGCCGCGATCCGGCCGAGCAGCACCGGGACGGGCGGCGGCGGCCCGTCCAGCGGGTGCGGCAGCCGCTCACGCAGCCGGCGCCCGCCGTACTCGCCGCGCACCCGGCAGCCGAAGCAGGTGCAGGGGCGGGTGCCGTGCGAGCCCGGCCAGTAGCGCCAGCCGGTGACCTGCGGGGCGCTGCGGATCCGGTGCACCTCGCCGGGCCGCACCGCCCGCGGCACGAACACCTCCCAGCCCTGCGGATCGTCCCGCCCGGCGATCAGCCGCACCGCCTCCACGGCCGACACCGGCCGGTGGCCGTCCCGCCGCCGCCCCGCATAGTGCCCGGCCAGCACCGGCTGCCCGTCGTCCAACCGCACCTGCACGGCCACCATCCCGCCCCGGGTGCCGCGCCGCGCCAGTTCGCGCAGCCACTGGTGCGTCAGCGTGTACGAGGGCAGCACCGGGAAGCAGTACACCCCGCGCTCCCCGCCCGGCCCCCGGCTGTCCGCCCGGATCCCGGAACGCCGGATGCGCGCCGCGCCGGCCGCCGAGGTCAGGTGCACGAACATCGCCATGACCGAGCATGCTACGAGCCGGTAGCCTTCCGGGCTCGGACTTTTTCGGCGCACGGACGGGGAGCGGGCATGAGCGGGGACGGGCTGTCGTTGGAGCGCGGGTTGTCGCTGGAGGACGGACGTGAGGTAGTGCTGCGCCTACCGGACGGAGCGGCGGCGGGGGCACCCGTGGTGCTGCTGCTGCAGCCGTTCGGGGCGTGGGACCGGGACGCCTCGCTGCCCGCCGAGGTGTCGGGGAACGGACCGGTGCGGCTGTTCGCCGACCTGGGGGCGGCGCTGGCCGGGGCCGGGTACGCGGCGGCCTCGTTCGACACCAGGTTCGTCACCGAGGACCGCCGCGGCGGGGCGGGCTCGCCCCGGTTCACCTTCACCGGCCTGGTGGACGACGCGGTCCGGGCGGTGGAACTGCTGCGGGCGCACCCCGGGGTGGACGGCGGGCGGGTGGTGCTGCTGGGCGTGTCGATGGGGACGGACGTCGCGCTGGCCGCGGCCGAACGGCTGGGCGGCGAGACCCTGGCGGTGCTGGTCGCGCCGTGCTCCGAGGCCCGCCCGGTGCTCCAGCGCCACCTGGGCCTGGACCGGCGGCTGGAGTGGCTGCTGGCCGGCGGCTTCACCGGCCCGGACGGCACCGTCGACCTGGCCGCCGCGCGGCGCGACGTGCCGGGGCGCAGCGGCTGGTGGGAGGAGTTCGACCTGCCGGAGCGCCTCGGGTCCCGCGTCGACCCCGAGGTGCTGCACGCCGAGCTGACCTGGGAGTACGACGCGTGGGAGCGCGGGGCGCTGGACGGCGCCGACGACTCGGCCCCCGCCTCGTTCTGGCGGGACTGGTACGCCCAGCCCGCCCCGTACCGCCGGCTGGCCGGGCTGCGCGGCCGGGTCGCGGTGCACGTGGGCGCCGAGGACTGGACGACGCCGCCCCGACAGGCGCACCTGCTGCACCGGGCGGCGACGGCGTACGGGCTGCGGTCGCGGCTGACGGTCCATCCGGGCCTGGGGCACCTGCTGTCGCCCCGCTCGGCGGCGGGGCTGCGCACGTACGGGCCGTTCGACCCGGGGTTCCTGCGGGACGTGGTGGGGTCGGTGGCGGAGGTGCTGGGCGGCGGCCCGCAGTCCGGCTGAGCGGGCTGCTGCTGCCGCCGCCGCTGCCGGGGCGGCCGGACTCCGCCCGCGATGGATCCGGCTCCGGTCGGCGGTCACCGCCGGGCCGGGGCCCGCCCCGGCCGGCCGCCGTTCACCGCCCGCCCCGGACCGGGTGCGGCCGGCCGCCGTTCACTGCCCGCTCCGGACCGGGTGCGGCCAGCCGGGGACGTTCCGCACGTGGACGCGGTCGTCGCACCAGGCGCACTCCCACTCGCCGAGGTCGATGTCGTAGGCGAGGCGGCCGCAGTGCACCGGGATCGGCTGGCCGCCCAGGAAGGTGGTCCCCCAGTCGGCGCGCGGCGGGGTCGGGTTCGTTCGGGTGTCGGTCATGGGAGTCAGCGTGGCAGGGCGCACTGACGGCGGGTCAGGTGCGCGGCGGTCCCGGCGGCCGGCGGTGCAGTCCGACCGGCGGTGTAGTCCGGTCGGTGGGAGTTGTGGTGACACATTTCACCGTTCGCACGGTTCTGCCGGAGGGGGTCGGGAGTCTAGGTTCCTGCGACCAGGGGCATGAGTCCCCTTCGATCGCGGAACCCGTCCGGCACCACCTCCTCCGACGAGAGAGAACGAGCGATGTCTGGATACGACTCCTCCGTCCGCCCGCCCCAACAGGTCGGCGTGGTCGCCGAGTCCGTGCCCGGGGAGACCCGGGTCGCGGCGACCCCGGCGACGGTGCGCGGGCTGCTGGCCCTGGGGTACGGCGTGGTCGTCGAGTCGGGGGCCGGTGCGGCGTCCGGGTTCGACGACGCGGCGTACGAGGCGGCGGGGGCCGCCGTCGGGGACGCCTGGGCGGCCGAGGTGGTACTGAAGGTGAACGCGCCGTCGACGGCCGAGGTCGGGCGGCTGCGCGAAGGGGCCGTGCTGGTGGGCCTGTTGGCGCCCGCGCAGCACCCCGAGCTGCTGGCGGCGCTGGCCGGCCGCGGGGTGACGGCGCTGTCGCTGGACGCGGTGCCGCGGATCTCCCGGGCGCAGTCGATGGACGTGCTCAGCTCGATGGCCAACATCGCCGGGTACCGGGCGGTGATCGAGGCGGCGCACGCCTTCGGCCGGTTCTTCACCGGGCAGGTCACCGCGGCGGGCAAGGTGCCGCCGGCGAAGGTGCTGGTGGCGGGCGCGGGCGTGGCCGGGCTGGCCGCGATCGGCGCCGCGTCCAGCCTCGGCGCGATCGTCCGGGCCACCGACCCGAGGCCCGAAGTCGCGGACCAGGTACGGTCGTTGGGCGGCGAGTACCTGGCCGTGGAGGCGGCCCAGGAGGCGAGCGCCGACGGGTACGCGAAGGCCACCTCGGCGGACTACGACCGGGCCGCGGCCGCGCTGTACCGGGCCCAGGCCGCGGACGTGGACATCGTGGTCACCACCGCGCTGATCCCCGGCCGGCCCGCGCCGAAGCTGCTGACCGCCGAGGACGTGGCGGCGATGAAGCCCGGCAGCGTGGTGGTCGACATGGCGGCCGCGCAGGGCGGCAACGTGGCGGGCACGGTGGCGGGCCGCACCGTCGTCACCGACAACGGCGTGACCCTGATCGGCTACACCGACCTGGCGTCCCGGCTGCCCGCGCAGGCCTCCCAGCTGTTCGGCACCAACCTGGTCAACCTGCTGAAGCTGCTCACCCCCGGCAAGGACGGGCGGTTGACGATCGACTTCGAGGACGTGGTGCAGCGCGCCGTGACGGTGGTCCGCGACGGCGCGACCACCTGGCCGCCCCCGCCGGTCGCCGTCTCCGCGGCGCCCGCCGCTCCCCGGCCCCGGCCCCGGCGCCCGCGCCGGAGCCCGCCCGGCTCACCCCGGCCGTCCGGACCGGCCTGATCGGCGCCGGAATGCTCGCGCTGTTCCTGCTGATCGCCTTCGCCCCGGCCCAACTCGCCGAGAACTTCACGGTGTTCGCGCTGGCCGTGGTGATCGGCTACTACGTGATCGGGAAGGTCCACCACGCCCTGCACACGCCGCTGATGTCGGTGACCAACGCGATCTCCGGGATCGTGGTGATCGGCGCGCTGCTGCAGATCGGGCACGGCGGCGTCCTGGTCACCGTGCTGTCCTTCGTGGCGATCCTGCTGACCAGCGTCAACATCTTCGGCGGTTTCGCCGTCACCCGCCGCATGCTGAGCATGTTCTCGAAAGGCTGAGCCGAGATGACGTCCCTCACCGCCGCGCACGCCGCGGACCTGGTCGCCGCCCTGCTGTTCATCCTCAGCCTGGCCGGACTCTCCCAGCACCGCACCTCCCGGGCCGGCGTCGCCTACGGCATCGCCGGCATGGCCCTGGCGCTGGCCGCCACCGTCGTGGTCGCCTCCCGCTCGATCAGCGCGGGCGCCGTCGCGCTGATCCTGCTCGCCATGGCACTGGGCGCCGCGATCGGCCTGTGGCGGGCCCGCCGGGTCGAGATGACCCAGATGCCGGAGCTGATCGCCGTCCTGCACAGCTTCGTCGGCCTGGCCGCCGTCCTGGTCGGCTGGAACAGCTACCTGGAGGTGGAGCGGCACGGTGCCGCCCAGAGCGCCGTCGCCGCCGACCTGCTGACCATCCACCACGCCGAGGTGTTCATCGGCATCTTCATCGGCGCGGTCACCTTCACCGGCTCGGTCGTCGCCTACCTGAAGCTCTCTGCCAAGATCGCCTCCCGCCCGCTCGTGCTGCCCGGCAAGAACGCCCTCAACCTGGGCGCGCTCGGCGCGTTCGCCGCGCTGACCGCCTGGTTCACCGCCTCCCCCGGCCTCGGCCTGATGGTCGCCGTCACCGTGCTGGCCCTGCTGCTCGGCTGGCACCTGGTCGCCTCGATCGGCGGCGGCGACATGCCGGTGGTGGTCTCCATGCTCAACAGCTACTCGGGCTGGGCGGCGGCCGCCGCGGGCTTCCTGCTCGACAACAACCTGCTGATCGTCACCGGCGCGCTGGTCGGCTCCTCCGGCGCCTACCTCTCGTACATCATGTGCAAGGCGATGAACCGCTCGTTCCTGTCCGTCATCGCGGGCGGCTTCGGCATCGAGGCGCCCGCGAGCGGCGACGCCGAACAGGGCGAGCACCACGAGATCCGGGCCCGGGAGGCCGCCGAACTCCTCGCCGCCGCCAAGTCCGTCATCATCACCCCCGGCTACGGCATGGCCGTCGCCCAGGCCCAGCACCCCGTCGCCGACCTCACCCGCCGCCTGCGCGAGCGCGGCGTCGAGGTCCGCTTCGGCGTCCACCCGGTGGCCGGCCGCCTGCCCGGCCACATGAACGTGCTGCTCGCCGAGGCCAAGGTCCCCTACGACATCGTCCTGGAGATGGACGAGATCAACGACGACTTCGCCGACACCTCCGTCGTCCTGGTCATCGGCGCCAACGACACCGTCAACCCCGCCGCCCTCGACGACCCGGCCAGCCCGATCGCCGGCATGCCCGTCCTCAAGGTCTGGGAGGCCGAACGCGTCATCGTCTTCAAGCGCTCGATGGCCTCCGGCTACGCGGGCGTCCAGAACCCGCTCTTCTTCCGCGACAACACCGACATGCTCTTCGGCGACGCCAAGCAGAGCGTCGACCAGATCCTCCAGTCCCTCGACGCCCCCGACCCGGCCCTCGCCTGACCCCGGCCCCTGGCCCCACCCCGGAGGTGGGGCCAGGCCCACCCGGGAGTGGGGGCAGGCGCATGTCGGGCCGGGCGGCCGCTCCGTAGCGTCGGGGGTGTCAGCAGGACGGCACCAGCGGAGGAGTCCGGAGTCATGGCGGTCAGTGGGGGCGGGAGCCGTAGCGGGGACGTGTTCGGCACCGTGCGGATGTGGGTGGACCTGTTCGGGGCGGTCGGGGCGGTGGTGCTGGGGACGGTCGCCGCGGTGGCGGTGGCCGGGCTGCCGACCACGCCCTTCATGTGGGTGCGCGGGGCGGTGCTGCTCCTGCTGGTGGTGCTGCTGCGCCGGTACGTGGCGCGGGCCCGGGGCGGGGACGGGCGGGCCCGGGAGCGGTTGCGGAAGATGTCGACGGTGCTGCCGTTCGCGGTGGTCGGGGTCGACCTGCTGCCGGGGCTGTGCCCGGCCTGGTACGCGGTGCTGCAGGGGCTGTCGGTACTGGCGCTGGTGCCGGTCGCCGTGCTGACCCGCCGCGGGAGGTGAGCGCGGTGGGAGGATCGACCGCGACGGAGGGGGCGGGGACGGTGGCGAACGGGGTGCCGGGCCGGATCGTGGTGGGGCTGTGGCGGTGCGCGGTGCTGACCGCGCTGACCTGCCTGCCGGTGCTGGTGGCCGGGCCGGTGGCGTGGGCGGGCGGCTCGCTGGCGTACTCCTGGTCGGCGGGGATGACGGCGGCGCTGCCGCTGCGGGCGCTGGCGGTGGGCGGGGAGACGCTGCTGGTGCTGCTGTGGACGGGGGTGGCGCTGTGGACGGTGCACCCGTTCACCAGCCGCCCGCTGGCCGGGGCGGCCCGCCGCCGCGCGGCCCGCTGGCTGGGCCTGGAACTGGCGGTGGCGTACCGCAGGACCAGGCCGGTGGTCCGGATGGCGACCGGTTTCTGGTGGGACGGGCACGAGTACCACCGCTCCGAGCGGGAGGCCCGCCGCCGGGCCGCGGTGCACGCCCGGTACCACGACCCGCAACTGCACTGGGACGGGGTGTGGCTGCTGGGCGCGGCCGTCACGGTGCTGCCCGCCGCCGCGCTGCCGCTGCTCGCGCTGCTGCTCGGCGCGCTGCTGACGGCCGCTCACCCCGGGTACGGGCTGCTGCTGGTGGCGGCGGGGGCGGCGGCCGCGCCGTTCGGCTGGCGGGCGCTCGGCCCGGTCGGGCGCCGCCTGCTGGGACCGGTGGCGTCCACCCGGCTGGGCTGGCGGGTGGCCGAACTGGAGGCGATCCGGGCCGACCTGACGCAGACCCAGGCCGCCGAGCTGGAGCGGATCGAGCGCGGCCTGCACGACGGCGCGCAGGCCCGGCTGGTCGCGCTGGGCATGTCGATGGGCGCCGCCGAGCACCTGGTGGACCGCGACCCGGCGGCCGCCAAGCGGCTGCTCGCCGAGGCCCGGTCCGCCTCCGCGGGCGCGCTGGACGAACTGCGCGCGCTGGTGCGCGGCATCAACCCGCCGGTGCTGGTCGAGCGCGGCCTGGTCGACGCCGTCCGGGCGCTGGCCCTGGACGCCGCGGTGGAGGCCGAGGTGGTCAGCCGGGTGCCGGCCCGGCCGGAGCGGCCGGTCGAGGCGGCGCTCTACTTCGCCGTCGCCGAGCTGCTGACCAACGCCGCCAAGCACGCCCGCGCCACCCGCGTCCTGGTCGAACTCCACTACGAGGGGCGGACGCTGACTGCTACCGTCAGCGACGACGGGGTCGGCGGGGCGGCCGCCGCGCCCGGCTCGGGGCTGAGCGGCCTGGAGCGCCGGGCGGCGGCCTTCGGCGGCCGGCTCGACGTCGACAGCCCCGTCGGGGGACCCACTCGGATCACTGTGGCGGTGCCGTGCGAGTTGTCGTAGCCGAGGACCTGTTCCTGCTCCGGGACGGGATGGTGCGCCTGGTCGAGGCGTTCGGCCACACCGTGGTCGCGGCCGTCGACAACGGCCCGGCCGCCCTGGCGGCGCTGCTGGAGCACCGGCCGGACGTCGCGGTGGTCGACGTCCGGCTGCCGCCGGCCTTCTCCGACGAGGGCCTGCAGGCCGCGCTGGCCGCCCGCCGGGCGGTGCCGGGGCTGCCGGTGCTGATCCTCTCCCAGCACGTCGAGCAGCTGTACGCCCGCGAGCTGCTCGCCGACGGGCACGGCGGCATCGGCTACCAGCTCAAGGACCGGGTGCTGGACGCCGGGCAGTTCATGGACGCCGTCCAGCGGGTCGCCGACGGCGGCACCGCGCTGGACCCGACCGTGGTCGCCAAGCTGCTGGGCCGCCCGCTGCGCGCCGACCCGCTGGCCGCCCTCACCGAGCGGGAGCGCTCGGTGCTGGCGCTGATGGCCGAGGGCCTGTCCAACGCGGCGATCGCCGCCCGGCTGTTCCTCTCCGAGGGCTCGGTCGGCAAGTACACCACCGCGATCTTCGGCAAGCTCGGACTGGTCGGCGACGAGGACACCAACCGCCGGGTCCGGGCCGTCCTCGCCTACCTGGACGCCGGCCGCGCCGCGTAGCGGCGGTCGGGCGCCGCCGGACCGGCCTCCGGGCCCGGGCGGGTCACTTCGGGACGGCGGCGGGCCAGTCGGCCTTGACCACGGCGAGGGCGGTGACCAGCTCCTGCTGGGTGGGGAAGGACGTGGTGCCCTCGACCGTCGGGAGCCGGTCGGCGAGGGCGCGGTCCAGGGTGCCCTCGTGGGCCATGACGTCCATCAGGACGGGGCGCGCGTAGTCCACGAGCCGCAGGTTCTGGCCCTCGTCGGAGATCAGGTACTCCTCCCACAGGCGGGCCGCGGCCGGGTGCGGGGCGTCCTTGTTGATGGCCTGCGCGTAGTACTGGGCGAAGCTGCCGTCGAAGGGGATGGACACCTTCCAGTCCACGCCCGCGGCCCGGAGCCCGTCGACGTGCTGGAGGTTGAGGAAGTCCCACTCCACGCTGATCGGGGTCTGGCCGGCGGCGATCGCGCCCACGCTGGAGTTGGCGTGGTTGAAGTTGCCGATCCGGTTGAGCTCGGCGAAGAAGTCGATGCCCGGCCGGATGTCGCCGAACGAGCC
This sequence comes from Kitasatospora sp. YST-16, assembly GCF_026802215.1. Taxonomy (NCBI): domain Bacteria; kingdom Bacillati; phylum Actinomycetota; class Actinomycetes; order Kitasatosporales; family Streptomycetaceae; genus Kitasatospora; species Kitasatospora sp. YST-16. The sequence goes on along the minus strand of NZ_CP113837.1, from coordinate 5,949,773 downwards.
GCCGTTGGCGAGGGCGACCGCGTACACGGCGGCGAAGGCCGACCCGGCGCTGGTGGGCTCGCCGGTGAGCGCGACCATGCCCTTGTACTGCGGGTCGAGCAGTTCGGCGAAGGACTCCGGGCAGTTCTTCACCCGCTTCGCGTCGCAGCCGATGGCGACGAAGCCGCCGTAGCTGTTGTACCAGCGGGCCTTGTGGTCCTTCTGGAAGCCCGGGATCCGGTCGTAGCTCGCGGTGCGGTACGGGGCCAGCAGCCCCTGGTCCGCGGCGGACTGGGCGAAGGAGTCGCCGAGGTCGAGGACGTCGGGCGCCCGGCTCTGGCCGCGGTAGCGCTTCATGTCGTCGATCTCCTGCTGGCTGGAGCCCTCGGGGTTGTCGTTGACGACCTTGATCCCGTACTTCTTCGAGAAGCCGTCCATCAGTCCGCCGTAGTTCGCCCAGTGCGGCAGCAGGGTGGTCGTGTTGAGCTGGCCCTCGGCCTTCGCCTGCCGGATCAGTTCGTCCATCCCGCCCACCGCCAGGGCCGAGCCGGCCCGCGCCGCGGGGACGGGGCCGACGTCCCGCTGCCCGCAGGCGCCCAGTCCGGCGGCGGCGACGACCAGGCAGGCGGCGAACAGGGCGGCCCGGCTGCGGCGGACAACGGCCATGGTGCCTCCACGGTGCGCAAGCGGGCGGTCGGCCGCCGGGCGGGCCCGGGTCGTCACGTTCCGTGCCGGAATCCCGTTCGCGGTGACGCTGAGTTCATCCTACTCGTCGGCGTCCCACCCGTCGTCGTCCCACTCGCCGAGCAGCGCCTCCCCCAGCGCCTCCTCGCCCGGGGCTCCGCTGCCGTCGAGCGCCTGCGAGGACCAGATGGTCTTGCCGCGGGCCGAGTAGCGGGTCCCCCAGTGCCGGGCGTACCGGGCGACCAGGAAGAGGCCGCGGCCGCCCTCGTCGGTGTCCTTGGCCCGGCGGATGTGCGGGGCGGTGCTGCTCCCGTCGGAGACCTCGCAGATCAGGGTGCGGGTGTGCAGCAGCCGGACCCTGATCGGCTCCTTGCCGTAGCGGACGGCGTTGGTGATCAGCTCGCTGAGGATGAGCTCGCTGCCGAAGGAGACCTCGTCCAGGCCCCACTCCGCGAGCTTGCGGGCGCAGGCGTTGCGGACCGGGCCCACCGCCGCGGGGTCGCTCGGCACCTCCCACTCGGCCACCCGCTCCTGGTCGAGCAGCCTGGTCCGGGCGACCAGGAGGGCGATGTCGTCCTCCTGCCGGCCCGGTGGCAGACCGTCCAGCACGGCGGCGCAGACCTCCTCCGGCGACCGGTCCGGCCCGCTGACGGCGCGGCCCAGGGACTCCAGCGCGGTGTCCAGGTCGCGGGTGCGGCTGCCCAGCAGCCCGTCGGTGTAGAGCACCAGCCGGGAGCCCTCGGGCACCGTCACGGAGGCGGTCTCCACAGGCAGGCCGGCGCCCAGGCCCAGGGGCGGGGAGACCGGCGGGCGCAGGAAGACGACCTTCCCGTCGGGGTGCACCACGGCCGGCGGGGGGTGGCCCGCGGTCGCCGCGGTGACCTGCCCGGAGACGGCGTCGTAGATCACGTACAGGCAGGTGGCGCCGGTGATCGCGGGGACGTCGTCGGCGCCGCCGGGCGCGGAACCGGGACCGTCCGGGGCGTCGGGGCGGTCCGGGGTGTCGGGATCGTCCGGGGGGTCGCCGTCCGGGAGGTCCCCCTCGTCCTGGACGTCGATCCGGGCGACCAACTCGTCCAGGTGGCCGAGGAGTTCGTCCGGCGGCAGGTCGAGGGCGGAGAAGTTGTGGACGGCGACGCGCAGGCGGCCCATGGTGGCCGCGGCGTGCAGGCCGTGGCCGACCACGTCGCCGACCACCAGGGCGACCCGGGCGCCGGGCAGCGGGATGACGTCGAACCAGTCGCCGCCCGCGCCGGCCGGCGCGGGCAGGTAGCGGTGGGCCACCTCCAGCTCGTCCTGCTCCGGCAGGGCCCGGGGCATCAGGCTGCGCTGCAGGGTCACCGCCATGGTGTGCTCGCGGGTGTAGCGCCGGGCGTTGTCGATGCACGCGGCGGCCCGGCCGGCGACCTCCTCGGCGAAGGAGAGGTCCTCCCGGTCGAAGGGCGGGGAGTCGCCGGCCCGCCAGAAGTTCACCAGGCCCAGGACCGTTCCGCGGGCCTGCAGGGGCACCACCACCAGGGAGTGCAGGCCGGAGTCGAGGATCCGCCCGGCGCGCTCGGGGTCCTGGGCGCGCCAGCCGTCGGAGGCGGCGAGGTCCGGCTCCAGCACGGACCGCCCGCTGCCGATGCCGGCCGCCATCGGCGTGCTGTCCACGAAGTGGATCAGGCGGCCGACTGGGTACAGCGGGTGGTCCTCGGTGAGGCCGGCGACGGCCGTGCGGCGCAGTCCGGAGGCGTTCCCGTCCACCTCCTCCCCGTGCAGCACCGGGTCGCGCAGCTCGACGGTGACGACGTCGGCGAACCCCGGGACGGCGACCTGCGCCAGTTCCTCGGCGGTGCGGGTGACGTCCAGCGTCGAACCGATCCGCATCCCGGCGTCGTAGAGCAGCCGCAGCCGCTCCCTGGCCACCTCGACCCGCCCGGTCAGGGCCTGCAGCTCGGTGGTGTCGCGCAGGGTGACCACGTTGGCGCGGTGCACGCCGAAGGGCGTGGTGGACCGCTTGTTCAGGGCCAGCAGCCGGTCCCCGGCCTGGTGCACCTCGTCGTTGGCGATCCGGTCCGAGTCCAGCAGTTCGGCGGTGCGGGGGTCGAGGCCCAGGTCGCGGACGCGGCGCCCCTCCGCCTCCGCCCGCAGGCCGAGCAGGCGCCGGGCCTCGTCGTTGGCCAGCAGCAGGCGGCCGTCGCCCCCGATGATCAGCACGCCCTCGCGGACCGCGTGCAGGACGGCGTCGTGGTGCTCGTACATGCGGGTCATCCCGTCCGGTCCCAGGCCGTGGGTCTGGCGGCGCAGGCGGCGGCTGATCAGGGCCGTGCAGCCCGCGGCCAGCGCGACCGCGACGCCGGCGACGGCCAGGAACACGGGCAGCTGCCGGTCGACCGCGTGCTGCACCGACTCGACCGTGACCGGGGCCGACACGATGCCGACCACCTTGCCCGCGGCGTCCTCGACCGGCACGGCCGAGATCACCGAGGGGCCCAGCGCTCCCCGGAAGGTCCGGGTGAAGGCGTGGCCCTCGGCGGCCTGGGCGTACGGGCCGATGACGTGCTTGCCGATCTGCGACGGGTCGCTGTGGGTGAGGGTGATGCCGTCGAGCCTGTACACGATGAGGGCGTCGACGCCGGCCGCCTTCCTGGCCTCCTCGGCCAGCGGCTGCAGCGTCGCGGTCGGGTCGGGGCCCTCCAGGGCCTGCGGCAGCCCCGGGGCGTGCGCGAACGCCTGGGCGGCGGCGATCGAGCGGTGCCGGGCGTCGGCGGTGGTCTCCCGGCCGGTCTGCAGCACGACGGCCGCCAGCGCTCCGACGATCAGCAGCAGCACCAGCAGCAGCTGCAGGAGGAACATCTCCCGGGCGAAGCTGCGCGAGGCCCTCCGGCCCGGCGGGCGGGACGGCCGGTCCTGCGACGTGACCGACTTCGGCCTCATACACCCCATTAATCCCGCTCGGTGAGCATCTGGCAAGAAAATTCACCGAGGGTGACCGGGCACCCGGGCAGCGGGGAGGAGGGGCCGGGAGGAGAGCTCGTGGACGGCGCAGCCCGCCGCCTCGAAGCGGAGCGCGGTGGCGCGGGCCTGCTCGTCGTCGGGCGAGAAGACGAACGGGCCGGGGATCACCACGGCCGAGACGCGTCCGGCCGCGGCGGCGGCCAGCAGGGCGTCCAGGGCGGTCAGCGGGTCGTGCGGGTCGCGGCCGTTGTCCATGAACACGGTGGCCTCGCCCAGCCCGGCGTCCAGGGCGTAGCGGCTGAGCACGCCCCAGAAGTCCAGCAGGAGGCCGGCGTCGTGCGGGTGGCAGCGCAGGTAGATGGCGGTGGGGCGGCTGGCGGTCGGGCGGGTCCTGGCGTTCATGGCTGCTCGCCTCCGGGAGGTCCGGGCGGGGGCCGCGGGTCGGGCGTGCGGCCCGGGTGGGGCGTGGGCGGCGGGCCGGAGAGGCGGCCACCTCGGGCTCCGACGGCCGGCCGGGCGGGAGGGCCTCACCCGGCGGGACCGGCAGCGGGCGTCCGGAGGCATCGGGCCTGACGCGTCCGGACGCGGTGCCACGTATCCGACTCCTGCGGGAGCATCCGCGTCAAGGGGGAGAAAAGGGGCGATACCGGCTTGTGACGTCCGGCGGCGGCGGTGCCGTCGGGTGGCGGCGGTGCCGTCGGGTGGCGGCGGTCAGGAACCGCCCGGCCGGACCAGGCCGGTCTCGTAGGCGATGACCACGAGTTGGGCCCGGTCGCGGGCGCCGAGCTTGGTCATGGCGCGGTTGACGTGGGTCTTGGCGGTGAGCGGGGTGACGAACAGCCGCTCGGCGATGTCGTCGTTGGACAGGCCGGCCGCGACCAGCGCGACCACCTCCTGCTCGCGGGCGGTGAGCACGTCCAGCCGGGGCAGCGCGGCGCGCCGGCCCGGGTCGGGCTGGGCGAGGAAGCGGCCGATCAGGGCCTTGGTGGCGGCCGGGGAGAGCAGCGCGTCGCCGGCCGCCACGAGCCGGATGGCGTCCAGCAGTTCGGCCGGGTCGATGCCCTTGCCGAGGAAGCCGCTGGCCCCGGCGCGCAGCGCCTCGGCGACGTACTCGTCGTTCTCGAAGGTGGTCAGGACCAGGACCTTGACGCCGGCCAGGTCCTCGTCGGCGGTGATCAGCGCGGTCGCGGCGAGGCCGTCCAGGTCGGGCATCCGGATGTCCATCAGGACCAGGTCGGCGCGCAGGCTGCGGGCCAGCGCGACGGCCTCCCGGCCGGTGCCGGCCTCGCCGACCACCTCCAGGTCGGGGGCGGAGTCGATCAGCAGCCGGAAGGTGCCGCGCAGCAGCGCCTGGTCGTCGGCGAGCAGGACGCGGACGGTCATCGGTGGGTCCTCTCTCCAGCGGACGGTGGTGGACGGTGACGGGCGGCGGCGGCCGGTCACGCCCCGCAGCTCTTGCGGCCGCCGCCCGTGGGCAGCGGCAGGGCGGCGTGGACGCGGAAGCCGTGGCGGGGGCGGGGGCCCGCGGTGAGGGTGCCGCCGGCGGCGCGGGCGCGCTCGTGCATGCCGATCATGCCGTGCCCGGTGCCGTCGCCCGCCCCTCCCCCGTCCTGCGCGCCCTGCGCGCCGCGGCCGTCGTCCTCGACGGTGACCTGCAGCAGGCCGGGGGCGAAGTCGAGGCGGACCTTGGCGGTGGCGGGACCGGCGTGCTTGTGGGTGTTGGTGAGGGCCTCCTGGATGATCCGGTAGGCCGTCAGGTCGGTGATCGGCGGAAGCCCGTCGGGCTCTCCGGCGCGTTCCACGGCGACGTCCAGGCCGGAGTGCCGGAAGGCGTCGAGCAGGTCGTCGAGCCCGGCCAGGCCGGGGGCGGGTTCACGCGGCGCGGCCTGGTCGCCGCTGTGGCGCAACAGGCCGACGGTGGCGCGCAGTTCGTCGAGGGCGGCGCGGCTGGTGTCGCGGATGCGCTCCAGGGCCTGGTAGGCGTGCTCGGGGTCGGTGCGCATCAGGTGGTGGGCGACGCCCGCCTGGGCGTTGACCAGGGTGATGTGGTGGGCGACGACGTCGTGCAGCTCGCGGGCGATCCGCATCCGCTCCTCGGTGACCCGGCGGCGGGCCTCCTCCTCGCGGGTGCGTTCGGCGCGTTCGGCCCGTTCGACGGCGGAGGCGAGCAGTTCGCGGCGGCTGCGGACGGCGTCGCCGATCGCCACGGACAGGCAGGGCCAGGCGATCAGGCCGAGGTTCTGCGGGAGCTCCTCCAGGCCGGGGCGGACGATCAGCGCGGTGAGGGTGAGCGCGGCGGCGGCGCAGCAGCCGGTGCGCCAGGCGGTGCGCCGGTCGGTGCGGGTGGCGACGGCGTACAGGGCGACGCCGACGGCGAACATGGAGATCCCTAGCGTCTCCGGGCGCGGCCCGGGCGTGAACGGGATCAGCACCAGTTCGGCCACGCCGACCACGACGGTGGCCGCGGCCACCGGCACCGGCCACCGGCTGCGCACCAGCAGCGGCAGGCAGGAGCCGAGCAGGAACAGCAGGTACGCGGTGACCGAGGCGCCGCGGTGGTAGGCGGTGGCGGCCGTGACGGGCGCGGCGATCAGGAAGCAGGCCAGCGCCACCGCCACGTCGACGCGCCGCGGACGTCCGCCGCACCACCGCCTGAGCATCTCCGTCATTCGCACTCCTTCACCGTACGCAGTTCCGTGGCGCGCAGCGGGCCCGGCCGGGGTCGGTGACCGGCCGGGCCCCGCTGCGGGGAGGGGCAGGGGAGGGTCAGCGGCGGGCGTCCGCGAGTTCGGGTTCCCGGACGGGGGCCGGGTCGGGCTCGCCCTCGACCGAGACGTGCGGCAGCAGGCGGTCCAGCCAGCCGGGCAGCCACCAGTTCGCGGCGCCGAAGCGGTGCATCAGCGCCGGGACGAGCACCATCCGCAGCACCAGCACGTCGAGCAGGACGGCCAGGGCCAGGCCGAGCCCGAACTCGGCGATCATGCGCTGGCCGCCGAACAGGAAGGCGGCGAACACGCAGGCCATGATGACGGCGGCGGCGGTGATGACCTGGCCGGTCTCGCCGTGGCCGACCCGGACGGCGCGGTGGTTGTCGCGGGTGTGGGTCCACTCCTCGTGCATCCGGCTGATCAGGAAGACCTGGTAGTCCATCGAGAGGCCGAACAGGATGGCGATGATCATCACGGGGGCGAACGCCTCGACCGGCCCGGCCGCGCCCGCGCCGAGCGCCTCGGAGCCCCAGCCCCACTGGAAGACCGCGACGATCGCGCCGAACGCCACGCCCATGGTCAGCAGGTTCATCACCACGCCGATCAGCGGCACCAGCAGGCTGCGGAAGGCCACCATCATCAGCAGGCAGCCCAGGCCGACGATGATCGCGATGAACACCGGCAGCTTGCCGATCAGCACGTCCGCGAAGTCCGCGGCGGTCGCGGTGGCGCCGCCGACGTGCACCCGCAGGCCGGTGCCGGCCTCGGCGTCCGGGACGGTGTGCTCGCGCAGCTCGGTGATCAGGTCGGAGGTCTTCGCGGACTGCGGGGAGGTGGTGGGCACCACCTGGACGATGCCGACCCGCTGCCCGTCCTGCATCGGCGCGGCGGCGACCCGGGCGACGCCGTCCAGGCCCTTCAGCTCGGTGACCAGGGCGGTGAGCGCGGCCTTGTCGGCCGGCCCGGGGGCCTCGGCGACCAGCAGCAGCGGGCCGTTGGAGCCGGGGCCGAAGCCCTTCGCCATCAGGTCGTACGCCTGCCGGGAGGTGGTGGTCTTCGGGTTGTTGCCCGCGTCCGAGCTGCCCAGGCGCAGCGACAGCACCGGCAACGACACGGCGAGCATCAGCACCAGCGCGACCAGCGCCTTGCCGGTGGGCCGGGCCTGCACCCTGGCGGCCCAGCGCGGCCAGAACCCGGTGGTGTGCTCCTCGCCGGGGCCCTGCGCGGCCAGCCGGCGGCGCTGGGCGCGGGAGAGCACCCGCAGGCCCAGCATGCCGAGCAGCGCGGGCAGCAGGGTGATCGCGGCCAGCACGGTCAGCGCGACGGTGAGCGCGGCGGAGATCGCCATGCCGTTCAGGAAGCCCATGCCCAGGATCAGCATGCCGAGCAGCGCGATCACCACGGTCAGACCGGCGAACAGCACCGCCCGGCCGGAGGTGTTCAGCGCCTTCGCGGACGCCTCCTGGACGCTCAGGCCCGCCATCAGGCCCTTGCGGTGCCGGTTGACGATGAACAGCGCGTAGTCGATGCCGACGCCGAGGCCCACCAGCACGCCCAGGGTGGGCGCGACCGAGGCGATGCTCATGCCGTGGCTGAGCAGCCCGGTGCCGATCACGCCGGTGCCGACGCCCGCGACGGCGGTCAGGATCGGCAGCGCGGCGGCCCAGGCGGAGCGGAACACCAAGGTCATCACGACCAGCGCGGCAACGATGCCGATGATCTCGCTGAGGCCGCCCATCTCGGTCTCGGTGTTCTGCACGGCCTGCCCGCCCAGTTGGACGTCCAGGCCGTCGGTGCGGGCCTGCTTCGCCAGGTCGATCACGTGCTGGACGTCGGCCTTGGGGACGGCCCGCGCGTCGCCGGTGAAGACCACCTGCGCGTACGCGGTGGTGCCGTCGGCGCTGATCTGCTGGGCGCCGCGCTCGGTGTACGGGCCGGACACCGAGGCGACGGACGGGCTGTGCGCGATGGTGTCCAGCGCGGCGGTCATCCGCTCCTTGACCGCGGGGTCGTTCACCGTACCGGTCGCGGTGTGCCACACCACGGTGTCGGTGTCACCGGCCGCGGCGGGCATCTGCTCCTTCAGCAGTTCCAGCGCCCGGCTGGACTCGGTGGCGGGCATCGCCATGCTGTCGCTGTACTTCGTCCCGACGGCGCCGGAGGCCGCACCGAGCCCCACCAGCAGGCCGAGCCACAGCAGCACGGTGACGAGCCGGTGCCGATGGCACCAGCGGGCGAGAACGGACATGCGCGCTCCAGGATTCGGCCTTCTCCGGTCTCCTCCACCCTCCGCCGCGAGCCCGCCCGCCGTCGTCCCCCGCCCGCAGACACCCGCCGTACCGCACCCGCGGTACCCGCCCCCGCCCCCTACCGCACCCGCGGACGTCCGGGGACCGGTCCGGGCCGCTCCGCGGTGGCTCCGCCTACCGCGCGGCGGCCGGGGATCCGGGGCGTGCCGGGGATCCGGGGCGAGCCGGGGATCCGGGGCGAGCCGGGGATCCGGGGCGGGGACTGATCGGCGTGAGCACGCCGAGGCGGTCCTCGATCTCCTGGGCGGCGGCCAGGCACAGGTCTTCCCGGAACGCGCGCCCGACGACCTGCACGCCGGACGGCAGTCCGTCGCCGGTTCCGGTCGGTACGGCGACCGCGGGTACGCCCACGAAGCTGGTCACCGTGCACAGGCGCATGCCCGTGGCGACCCGTTCCCGCCCCGCTTCGTCGCGCGACTCCAGTCCCGGCTCGACGGGCGGCTCGGTGAACACCGGGCCGAGCAGCAGCGGGTACGCGTCGAGGAACTCCGCCCACGAGCGGCGGATGCCGAGCCAGGTCCCCATCAGTTTCGTGAGTTCGGCGGCGTCCGCGGGCGGAGTCTTCTCCATGGCCATCCGGATGAAGCGGTCCCCGCCTTCGCCGAGCAGTTTCCGCACCACCGGCCAGGTCGGCGCGAATTCGGTCACGGTGATCCGGCCGTACGCGTCGAGCGCCTCGTCCAGCCGCGGGACGTCCGCGACCTCCCGTACGTCGTACCCGGCGTCGCGCAACGCGTCCGCCGCCGCCGCGACGGCCGCGCGGACTACGGGGTGGACGCCGTGGCCTCCGGGGTCGGCGACGACCGCGACCTTGACCGGCCCCGGCAGCGGTTCCCCGTAGAGGGGCACGGGTACGGCCCGCGGGTCGCGCGGGTCGGTCCCGGCGAGCGCCTCGTACGCCAGCCGCAGGTCGGCGACCGTACGGGCCAGGGGCCCGTCGGTGACCAGCATCTGCGAGGCCGGCCCCGGGTCGTCGGGGCCGAGGACGCGGTGGTCGGCGGGGAACCGCCCGGTGGTCGGCTTCAGCCCCGTCACGCCGCAGAACGAGGCCGGGATCCGGACGGACCCGCCGGAATCGTTGCCGAGTCCGAGCGCGGCCATGCCGGTGGCGACGGCCGCTCCGTCACCGCCGCTGCTGCCGCCCGGGGTCCGGCTCCGGTCCCACGGGTTGACGGTGTCGCCGAACAGCTCGCTGCGGGTGTGCATCCCGGCCAGGACCAGGGTGGGCATGTTGCTGTGGCCGATCGGTACGGCTCCCGCCGCGCGGAGCCGGGCCACCGGGAGGGCGTCGGCCGGAGCCACCAGGTCGCGGAAGCGCGGCGTTCCGAACGTGGTCGGCACCCCTTCGACCGCGGTGGTCTCCTTCACCGTGAACGGCACGCCGGCCAGCGGCCCGAGCTCTTCGCCCACCGCTCGCCGCCGGTCCACGCGTGCCGCGGCCTCGCGGGCTCGCTCGGCCGTCACCTGCGTGACCGCGTTGATCTGCGGGTTGACCTCGGCAATGCGGTCCAGGTGGCTGTCGACCAGCTCGACCGCCGATATCTCCCCGCCTCGGACCGCCTCCGCCTGAGCGGCGGCCGTCATCGCCCACAGGGCGTCCTGCCTGATCATCGCGTCTCCCATCCCCGTCCCCGTCCCCGTCCCGTCCCCGTGCCGAAGTGCTCGTGGCCGACACCCTAACCCGGAACTGATACGATCGTATCGGAATAAGGAGGCTGCCCGAGCATGCCCAAGCAGGTGGACTACGAAAGCCGGCGCCGCCGGATCGCCGAGGCCGTCTGCCTCCTCGCCGACGAACACGGGCCGCAGGGAGTGAGCATGCGCGACGTCGCCGCCCGCGCGCAGGTCTCACTGGGCGCCGTCCAGCGCTGCTTCCGCAACAAGGAGGAGATGCTCCTCTTCGCCGTCGACCACGTCGGCGAACGCATCACCGAACGCGTGAGGACCCGCCTGACCGCGAGCCCGGCCCAGTCGGCCGCCACCGCTCTGGGCCACGCGGCCGACGAGATCGCCCTGCTCCGCGAAGAACACCGCGCCGAAGCACGGATCTGGCTCGCGTTCATCGCCCAGGCCGCCGTCAGCGAGTCACTCGCCGACCCCTTGAGAACCGGCTACACGGCCCTCCAGGACCTCCTTACCCGCCTCATCACCGAGGCCGCCGACAGCGGCTCGGCCGACGAACGCCCCACCCCACCCGACCCCCGGCGCGAGGCCCGCACCCTGCTCGCCCTCGCCGACGGCCTCACCACCCACGTACTCATCGGCCACTTGACCGCAGCGGAAGCCGAGGAAGTCCTGCACACGCACCTGACCGGCCTCTGGGAACGCCTCGGCACCACCACCCGCCCCCGAAAGACCGCCTGACACCCAGGGCACCCGTCGCCCCGCGCGTACCGCGCCCACTGCACCGAATCACCAGGGCCGGGGAGCTGCCACGGACACAGCGCGGAAGAACTCCGCCACACCGCCCGCCGCCACCCGACCACCACCGGCCTCAAGGCCGCCGGGCTCCGGCTCACCGCAGCCGGATTCGCGGACCGGATCCGCTCCGACCCGCAGACGGCCACCGACCACCACGACCACCACGGCGCTTGCGCGGCACTGCACAAGAACACCCTGTCCGGCCAGGGCCCGGCCCGTGCACAGGTCCGCCGCGACGGGGTCGGCGCGCTCCAGCAGCGCCGCGATACCGCACCTGCGCGCAGGGAACGCGCTCCGCCCCTACCGCACCCGCTCAGATGCCACCGAACTCCCCGCGCCCTGCCGCCGCCGCGAACGCACTCCACGCGGCGGGCGAAACCGCCAGGACGGGACCCTGCGGGTCCTTGCTGTCCCGCACCAGCACGACACCATGCGAACCGACCAGGTTCAGAGCGGGCTGGACGCAGTTCCCGCCGTTGCTGTCGCTGTACGAGCTGGACTTGAACCACGCAAGCCGCCGAAGCAGTTGGGTGTTGAAGTGGTGCACAGACATGGGTTGACCAGTCCTTTCCCGAATCGGGTGCGGCCCTCTCAGATTGCGCCGAACTCCCCGCGCCCGGCTGCCGCCGCGAACGCGCTCCAGGCGGCGGGCGAGACCGCCAGGACGGGACCCTGCGGGTCCTTGCTGTCCCGCACCAGCACGACGCCGTGCGAACCGGCCAGGTTCAGGGCCGGCTGAACGCAGTCTCCGCCGTTGCCGTCGCTGTACGAGCTGGACTTGAACCACGCGATCGGCCGAAGCACATCGGCGTTGGAACGCTGCACAGACATGGAATTGACCAGTCCTCTCCCAACTCGGTTGCAAACTTCCTCAGATACCGCCGAACTCCCCGCGCCCGGCCGCCACCGTAAACGCGCCCCAGGCGGCGGGCGAAACCGCCAGGACAGGGCCCTGCGAGTCCTTGCTGTCCCGCACCAGCACGACACCGTGCGAACCCGCCAGGTTCAGGGCCGGCTGGACGCAGTTCCCGCCGTTGCCGTCGCTGTACGAGCTGGACTTGAACCACGCAAGCGGCCGGAGCAGTTCGATGTTGAAGTGCTGCACAAACATGGAATTGACCAGTCCTTCCCGACTCGGTTGCAAACTTCCTCAGATGCCGCCGAACTCCCCGCGCCCGGCTGCCGCCGCGAACGCGCTCCACGCGTCGGGCGAAACCGCCAGGACAGGGCCCTGCGAGTCCTTGCTGTCCCGCACCAGCACGACACCGTGCGAACCCGCCAGGTTCAGGGCCGGCTGGACGCAGTCTCCGCCGTTGCCGTCGCTGTACGAGCTGGACTTGAACCACGCGATCGGCCGGAGCAGTTCGGTGTTGAAGTGCTGCGTGGACATGGGGTTGACCAGTCCTTTCATGACTCGGCGGATCAGCGCGGCCGAATCCGGAACGGAGAGCACGTGGCCGCGAAGCCAATCATAGGCGCGGGAGTAGTACCTGATCTCTTCCGGATCGGTGGTGAAGTGACCGGATGTCAGGCTCTCGGAGTAGAGGTGCTGGCGGCCGTCCGGCATGGTCAGCAGGGTGAACGAGGTACCGGCGGGCGCGCGTTCGCCGAGTTCCAGCGGAGCGACCTGGATCACGATGTTCGGCCGCCGCATCAAGGCCAACAGGTGGTCGAGCTGACGGTGCATCGCCTGCGGCCCGCCCACTACGCGCCGGATCACCGCTTCGTCGAGAACGACCGAGAGCAACGGCCCACCGTCGGCCAGGAAGCGGGCCTGGCGACTGATTCGGGCTGCGACCGCCGCCTCGATCCGGGCGGGAGTGGGATTGATCTGCCGCCACTTGAAGATCGCTGCCGCGTAACCGGGTTCCTGGCACGGGCCTGGGATGAGGCTGACCGAGTACCTCCGCACTTCCTCCGCCTGCGCCTCCCGCTCGGCGAACACCTGGAACCACTCGGGGTGCGCCACCTCCCGGTACCAGCCCACCCGTTCGTAGGCGTTGGTCAACAGCCCTTCCGCGCCGACGAGTTGGTCGATGCGACGGACCATCTCCACGGCCGGCACCCGTTCGCCCGACTCGAAGCGGCTGATGAGCGAGGGGTCGCAGTGCACCTCGCGGGCCAGCCCGGCCTTCTTGAGGCCGGCCTTCTCGCGCAGTTCCCCCAGCAGCCAGCCGAACGCGGCCGGGGTCATGTCCGTCGGGCTTCCGGTTGCTTCCCCCGTGCGACGCGCCAACCCCGCTCCCCAGTTCGATCATGACAGCTCGCCAGTGTCACGCCTCTCCGCCTGTTCACGGTACCGCTTTCTGCCGATGCTGGTGACGCACCGAGGAGAACACAGAGACAGGCGGTAACCGTCATGGGAAACTCCCTGCTCGACCGGCTGGAGCGGCAGGACCGGGCTTTCGCGCACAAGGTGCGCGACGGCCTCCGGGACGCCCTCGGCTCGGCGGGCCTCAGGCTGCCCTCGCTGGGGGTGGAGCGGAGCGTCACCGGCGCGCACCTGGTGCAGTTGGGCGGGGTCGCTCCGGAGGTGGCGAGCGAGTTGGCGACCCTGGTGTGGGCGGGCGCGCCCTACGTGCGGGCCGTGCGGGGCGGGGAGTTCGCTGAGATCGCCGGGGCCGTCCGGGCGTACGGGCAGGGGGAGTTGCTGGTCGACACGGGGACCGGGCGGCTGGGCGGGTTCTCCCACGTCGACGGGCTGGGCGCCCTGGTGCTGGTACCGGCGGACGGGGGCGCGCCCTGGTCGGTGGGCCGGGGCGCGGTGCGCCATGCCACCTGCGCGGATCTGGGCGCCGCCTCGTGAACGACGCTTTACGGCAACGGACTTGGGAGATCGCCGAGCAGCTCTCCCGGGCCGGCGGCGGCGGGGAGGCCCGGCTGACCACCATCGCCGACGGCTTCCGGATCGAACTCTCCATCATCCGGCCCGACGGACCCGACGACCCCCCGGCCGTCCTGGCCGCACTCGCCCTCGGCGACCGCTGGGGACACAGCTACTCCCCCGCCTTCCGCAACAACGGCGTCGCCCGCGAGATCGTCTGGAGCGAAGTCCACCACCCCGCACCTAAACCCGAACCCGAAAATACCTGAGCGCCCATCAACTTTCCGTCCCCATAAGGGTGTTCACCCGCCAGGCTGACCGCAAGGGACCGGGGACGATCGTGCAGGACGTCGCGGACGAGCCGGCGGGCGTGCTGCTCTCCTTCAGCGCGGACGTCCGGCTGCTGCCCCCGGACCGCTTCGAGCCCCTGCTGCGCGACGTCGAGGGCCTCGCGGTGACCGCCACCCTGGATGGCACCGCCCCCACCGGCATGTCCCCGGCCGTCCCCACCGGCGTGTCCCCGGCCGCTGCCGCGCCCTGATGCCGCCCGGGCAGGGCGACGGTCCGTCAGTTGTGTGGCCGATCATCGTACTCCGTTCGGCGAACGTTCAGGAAGCAGTCCCTGACCGCGTGGGGTCAAGTCCCTAAGGTCTCCTTCGGTTACGGAGGAAGGGACTCATGGACACACTCCTCGCGGTCCGGGCCCGGGGCGTCACCAAGCGGTTCGGTGACGTCATCGCGCTGGACGGGGTCGACCTGGAGGTCGCGCAGGGCCGGATCCACGGCCTGGTGGGGCCCAACGGGGCGGGCAAGACGACGCTGCTGGGGCTGCTGCTGGGGCTGGCGGCGGCCGACGGCGGCAGCCTGGAGATCCTGCGCACGCCGGTCGGCCGGGCCCAGGCCGCCCCCGAGGGGGTGGCCGGGTTCGTCGACGGGCCCGGTCTGTACCCGGCCCTGACGGCCCGGCAGAACCTGGCCGCGCTGGCCGCGCTGCGCGGCCGGGACCGGCGGGGCGCGGGCATCGACGAGGTGCTCGACCAGGTCGGGCTGACCGACGTCGCCGACGACCGGGCGGCCGGCTTCTCGCTGGGCATGCGCCAGCGCCTCGGGCTGGCCGCCGCGCTGCTCGCCCGGCCCCGGCTGCTGATCCTGGACGAGCCCTCCAACGGGCTGGACCCGGCGGGCAAGCGGCACGTGCACGGCGTGCTGGAGCGACTGGCGGACGACGGCACCGCCGTGGTGCTCTCCAGCCACCGGATGGACGACCTGGAGGCGCTCTGCTCCGAGGTCACCGTGCTGGCCACCGGCCGGGTGGTCTTCTCCGGCCCGCTGGGCGAACTGGCCGCCGCGAACCGCGAACTCGACTACCGGCTGCTCACCTCCGACCCGGCCGCGGCCCGCCGGATCGCGGCCGGCACCGACGGCGTCCGGACGCTCGGCGACGGGCCGGCGGCCCGGCTCCGGCCGGACGACGGCCGGCTGGTGCTGCGCGCCCCGCTGGACGCCCTGGACGCGCTGGTGGCGCGGCTGGTCCGGGAGGGCGTCGCGGTGCGCGAACTGGCGCCCGTGGTCTCGCCGTTGGAGGCCGCCTTCCTCGCCCTCACCGACCAGCAGCAGGAGGCGGGCCGATGACCGCGACCACTCCCCCGGCCACCGGAGCCGCGACCACCGCAGACACCGGGGTCGCGCCGCCCGCCGTGCCCGCGCCGTCCGCCGTCCGCCCGGTGCCGGTGGCCCGCGCCTACCGCTTCGAGCTGGTGAAGCTGGTCGCGCAGTGGCGGATCCGGCTGCTGGTGCTGGCCTGCTGGCTGGCGCCGGGGCTGTTCGTGGCCGCGGTGGGGCAGCAGAGCACGCTGCCCACCGACACCCTGTTCGGCCGCTGGATGCACGCCACCGGGTGGGCCGGGCCGCTGGTGGTGCTGGGGTTCGCGGGGAGCTGGGCGCTGCCGCTGCTGACCGCGGTGGTGGCCGGTGACGTGTTCGCCGCCGAGGACCGACTGGGCACCTGGCGGCACCTGCTGGTGGCGGTCCGCTCGCCGCGGCGGATCTTCGCCGCGAAGGCGCTGGCCAGCCTGACGGTGCTGGTGCTGCTGGTGGCGGGGCTGGCGGTGTCGGGCGCGGTCGGCGGGGTGCTGGCGATCGGCGACCACCCGCTGGTGGGCCTGGACGGGCACCTGCTGGCGCCCGGTGACGCCGCGCTGCGGGTGCTGCTGGCCTGGTTGTGCGCGCTGGCGCCGACGCTGGCGCTGGCCGGGATCGGCCTGCTGGGGTCGGTCGCGCTGGGGCGCTCCCCGATGGGGCTGCTGCTGCCCGCGGTGGTGGCGCTGGCGGTGCAGTTGGCGCAGATGATGCCGCTGCCGGTCGCGGTGCGGATGGCGCTGCCGGGCTACGCGTTCCTGTCCTGGAACGGGCTGTTCACCGGCCCGGTGCAGGCGGGTCCGCTGCTGATCGGGGTGGCGGTGTCGCTGGTGTGGGCGGTGGCGGCCACGGCGCTGGCCCGGCTGCTGTTCCTGCGGCGGGACTTCACCGGTCCGGGGCACGACGGGTCGGGCCGGCGGGCGCTGCTGCTGGGGGCGCTGCCGCTGGCCGGGCTGCTGGCGGCCACCGTCGGGGTGCTGGCGCCGCTGACCGGGGGCGCGGGCTCGGGCGTCGACCAGGACAAGGTGCAGCGCGCGGTGGCCACCGCGTTCGGGCACCTGTACCGGCTGCAGAGCGCCGAGTTGAACCGTCCGGACGTCACCGAGGAGCAGTTGGCGGTCGGCGCGTCCTGCGACAAGGGCAGCACCCTGGTCGAGCCGGAGGGGCCGGGCAACGACTGGCGCTGCACCGTCACCTGGCACCTGCCGGACGTGGCGGCCACCGGCACCGCGGTCTATCAGCTGGACGTCGCCCCCGACGGGCGGTTCGTCGCCGACGGCGACGGGCCGAAAGAGGTGAACGGCTACTTCCTGGTGCGCACCGCCACCGGCGACGCACCGAACCCGCTCTGGCAGTTCGACGGGAACGTCGAGCTGCTTCCGGCATCATCGAAGGGATAGCAGCATGCAGGTCACACGTCGCCGCGTCGGCGCCGAGCAGCAGCCGGCCGGGCTCCCCGGCCACCGTCCGCTCCGGGGGCGCAGCCGCCGCCGGACCCTGCTGACCGCCACCGCCACCGCGGTGGTGCTGGCGGCCGGCTCCGGGGTCGGCTTCGCCCAGGGCAGCCCGTTCGGCGAGAACCGGGTCGGCCAGGTCTACGAGCGGGGCCGGCTGGTCTCCGACAACCAGTACGTCGACCCGTACGGCGAGCGGCTGGTCATCGACAACGGCAAGATCATGTCGTCCACGGTGAGCCCGGACGGCAGCCACCTGGCGGCCGCAGTCGCCGACGGCGGCGCGGCGCTGGCGATCGTGGACGTGCGGAACTGGAAGGTGCAGCAGCTGGTCGGCAGCGCGGCCACCTCGGTGCCGCGGATCGGCAGCAACAGCGTGGGCCAGGAGGGCCCGACGTACTCGCCGGACGGGAAGCAGCTGTGGCTGGGGCAGCCCGACGGCTACACCCGGTTCGACGTGAACCCGGACGGCAGCGTCGCCAACCCGGTGGTCGTGAAGATCGCCAAGTCCGGTTCGCAGCAGGCCCTGGTGGCCGGGCTGGTGTTCTCCGCGGACGGCTCGACCGCGTACGCGGCGGTCAACGGCCAGAACCGGGTGGTGGCGATCGACACCGCGAGCGCCACCGTCAAGCAGAGCTGGGCGGTGGGCATCGCGCCGCGCGGCATCGCCCAGGCCGGCGGCAAGCTGTACGTCAGCAACGAGGGCGGCCGCCCGGCCAAGCCCGGCGAGAGCACCATCAACTCCTACGGCACCCAGGTCCCGGCCGACCCGGACACCGGCGCCACCACCACCGGCACGGTCAGCGTGATCGACCTGGCAGACCCGTCGGCGGCGCCGGCCAGTGTCGACGTCGGCCTGCACCCGACCGCGGTGTACGCCAAGAACGGCGCGGTGTTCGTCACCAACACCGCGACCAACAGCGTCTCGGTGATCGACACCCGCAACGACAAGGTCGTCCAGACCATCGCCACCCGGCCGTGGTCGGAGGCGTCGATCGGCTACGAGCCCAACGCGGTGACCCTCACCGACGACGGCCACCTGCTGGTGACGCTGGGCCGGGCCAACGCGGTCGCGGTGTACCGGTACGCGGGCCCGCAGGAGCCGGCGAGCTACGTCGGCCTGCTGCCGACCGACTACTTCCCCTCCGGGATCTCCTCCTCCGGCAAGGACGTCCTGGTCGCCAACACCCGCGGCATCGACGCCCGCCGCCCCACCGCGGCGGCCGGCCACGCCACCCACGACACCACCTCCAGCGTGGTGCGCTTCACGCTGCCCAGCGACAAGGAGATCCGCAAGCAGACCGCCAAGGTCTTCGCGCAGAACAACTGGACCCGCAACGCCGCCGAGGCCGCCACCGGCAAGAAGGCCAAGGCGGTGCCCGTCCCGGAGAAGATCGGCGACCCGTCGACCATCAAGCACGTCTTCCTGCTGGTCAAGGAGAACCGGACGTACGACCAGGTCTACGGCGACCTGCCGCAGGGCAACGGCGACGCCTCGCTGGCCCAGTTCGGCGCGAACGTGACGCCCAACCAGCACGCGCTGGCCGAGCAGTTCGGGCTCTACGACAACACGTACGACATCGGCACCAACTCCGCCGAGGGCCACAACTGGCTGATGCAGGCCGACAATCCGGAGTACACCGAGTCCTCGGCCGGCGAGTACCTGCGCAGCTACGACACCGAGGACGACTCGCTGGGCCACCAGGCCAGCGGCACCCTGTGGAGCGGCGTCCAGGCGGCCGGGCGCAGCGTGCGGGACTTCGGCGAGTTCCACCAGTTCCTGGCCAAGCCGGCCGGCGCGAGCTGGCAGAACCTGTACTGCGACACGAAGAACATGCAGGCCACCGGCGCCGGTTCGGCCTACCAGCTGGTCTCCTCCTCGCCGATCCCGTCGCTGAACAAGGTGTCGGTGCCGGCCTTCCCGAAGTTCGACACCAGCGTCCCGGACGTCTACCGGGCGCAGATCTGGAAGCAGGACTTCGAGCGGAACGGCCCGGCGAACCTGAACATGCTGTGGCTCTCCAGCGACCACACCGGCGGTCCGGCCAACGCCGCCGCCCAGGTCGCGGACAACGACCTGGCGGTCGGGCAGATCGTCGACGAGATCACCCACAGCCCGTACTGGAAGGACTCGGCGATCTTCGTCGTCGAGGACGACTCGCAGGCCGGCCTGGACCACGTCGACGGCCACCGGGCGCCGATCCAGATCATCAGCCCCTACGCGCAGCACGGGGCGGTGGACAGCCGCTACTACTCGCAGATCAACCTGGTCCGCACCATCGAGCAGATCCTCGGGGTCAAGCCGATGAACCAGAAGGACACCGCGGCCACCCCGATGACCGGCGCGTTCACCCGCACCCCCGACTACACGCCGTTCACCGCGCTGCCCAACCGGACCTCGCTGACCAACGGCCTGGCCACCGCGCCGTCCTGCGGTCTGGACGTCCCGGCCCCGCAGGCCGCGACCGCCGCCGCCGCGCCGACCGGGGCCGTCCCGGCGGCCGCCGCGGAGGTGGCCGCGAAGTGGTCGGAGTGGAAGAAGCAGCAGCGGCTGACCGGCACCGACGCGGCGCCGGACCGGGCCAACCCGGCCCAGATGAACCACCTCACCTGGTACGAGGCCCACGACTGGGCCACCCCGTACCCGGGCGAGCGGGCGGTCCTCGCCCCGGCGGACGTCCCGGGCGCCTACCTGCCCTCCGCGGAGCTCGACGGCTGACCCGTCCCCGCCCAGCCCCGTCCCCGCTCCGGTGGAACTGCCCGCCGCACCGTCCCAGGTGCGGCGGGCAGTTCCGTTCGGGCGGGCCTCGCCGTGCAGAGAGTAGGCGGCGGCCGCGCGCTCCGTCAATGAAAAGTACCGATATTCGATCGGAAACTCCTGCCGTCCGGACGCTCCGGCGTTTTCCCAGCCCATCCGGCCCGGGGCGACGGCAAACCTGACGATTCGTCCAACTTCTGCTGCGTGCAGCCTTATTGACTGGGGCGGATTTCCGGCACTAGCTTCTTGGAAGTTCGATCGAGATTTCGAAACTTTCGAAATATCTGACGTCCCTTCCCCACCCCCAGCACCCCCGCACCAAGGAGTTCGCTGTGAAGCTACGCCGTCAGCTCGCGGCCGCCGCCGCCACCGCCGCCGTCCTCATGCTCGTCCCGTCCGCGGTCGCGGCCGCCGGCGGGGAGAAGGGCCGGGCCGACGACTCGCTGCGGGCCCTGGGCGCGCGCCAGGACCTGCGGATCGGCACCGCCGTCGACGACGCCCACCTCGGCAGCGACGCCGCCTACACCAAGATCGTCGCCGACCAGTTCTCCGTCGTCACCGCGGAGAACGCCATGAAGTGGGAGTCCGTGGAGCCCGCCCGGGGCACCTACGACTGGGCCGCCGCCGACCGCCTGGTCCGCTTCGCCCAGCAGAACGACCAGAGCGTCCGCGGCCACACCCTGCTGTGGCACAACCAGCTGCCGTCCTGGCTCACCACCGGCGTCGCCGACGGCACCATCGGCACCGCCGAACTCCGCGACATCCTGCGCAAGCACGTCACCGACGAGGTCACCCGCTACCGCGGCAAGATCTGGCAGTGGGACGTCGCCAACGAGGTCTTCGCCAACTCCTGGGACCCCAACCCGCTGCCCAACGGCCTGAATGGCGACGACTTCTGGATCAAGAACCTGGGCGAGGGCGTCATCGCCGACGTCTTCCGCTGGGCCCACCAGGCCGACCCCAAGGCCCTGCTGTTCTACAACGACTACAACATCGCCGGACAGGACGGCACCAACGCCAAGTTCCAGGCCGTCCACGACTTCTTCGCCAAGCTCGTCGCCCAGGGCGTGCCCGTCAACGGCATCGGTGAGCAGGGCCACCTCGACACCCAGTACGGCTTCGACGCCCAGCGCTTCCAGGCCGACCTCCAGTCCTACGGCGACCTCGGCCTGAAGGTCGCCGTCACCGAGGCCGACGTGCGCACCTTCGTCAACAACTCGACCGAGCAGGTCCCGACCAGCCAACTGGCCGCCTTCGCCCAGCCGTTCGAGTTCTCCGAGATGCTCAAGGGCTGCCAGCTGGTCCGCCAGTGCATCTCGTTCACCGCCTGGGGCGTCTACGACGGCGACTCCTGGATCCCCGGCACCTTCGCCGGCACCGGCTACGGCCTGCTCTACGACGTGGACATGAAGCCGAAGCCCGCCTACTACGCCCTCCAGCAGGACCTCGCCCTCGCCGCGGGCAACGCCCGCCACAACGGCAAGTAACCCCCTCCCCCCCCCACCGACCGGCCCGCCGGAGCGCCCACCCCCACGGGGCGCCCGGCGGGCCCCTTCACGCCGGGCCGGGCTCCGGGCCGCCGGCCCCCGGCCGCAGGAGGTCCAGCGCGTCCAGGGCGAGGTAGGCCGCGGCGGTGTCGGTCAGCCCGCCCCTGCGGAGCACGCGGGTGCGGAACTCCTCCAGGGGAAGGGTGACGACCTCGATGAACTCGGTGCGTTCCGGGGCCGGTTCGGCGACCTTGACGCAGTCGGTGGCGAAGAAGGCGAAGCGCCGGGCGTCGGAGTAGGCGTCGTGCCAGTACGGTCCGGCCGCGCGGACCTCGCCCCGGTAGCCGGTCTCCTCCAGCAGTTCCCGGGCGACGGCGTCCAGCGCCTCCTCGCCGGGTTCGAGGAAGCCGCCCGGCAGCTCGTGGAGCACGCGGTCGGGTCCCGGGCGGTACTGGCGGGCGAGGACGACGCGGCGGTCGGGGGTGAGGGCGAGCACCGCACCGGCCGGGCGCTCGCGCTTGAGGTAGAACTCCTCCCTCCGCCCGTCGGGCAGCACGTAGTCGACGCGTTCCACGGACCGGCCGAACCTGCTGAAGACGGTGGTGCGTTCGGTCGCGTGCCACGGGGCGGTGGTGTCGGTCATGCCCGGACTGTACGGCGCCGGGCGGTCCCTCGTCGCCGGTGGCCGCGGTCCGCGCGGCTGGAGCGCGCCCGGCCGCGGCCCTCCGGGGAGTTCGGGGAGGGACGCGGCCGGGGTGGTGGTGCGGGTGGAGAGGGGTCAGGCGGTGCGGAAGGCCGCGTGGAGGTGGCGGGTGTGGTCGAGGGTGCGGGTCGGACCGTCCAGGTGGACGGTGGCGGTGAGGCGGGGGTCGGTGCTGGAGGCGGCGATCCGCAGTTCCAGGGCGCCGGGTTCGACGGTCCGGCGGCCGTCGCGGCCGGTGAAGGAGGCGAGGTCGGCGGGGACGGTGATCTCGACGCGGGTGTGCTCGCCCGCGTCCAGGGCGATCCGGCGGTAGCCGATCAGGCGCTGCACCGGCTGGACGACGCTGGCGACCGGGTCGTGCAGGTAGAGCTGGACGGTCTCGCTGCCGGCCCGGTCGCCGGTGTTGCGCAGGGTGAAGGAGAGGGTGAACGCGCCGTCGGTGGGGGCGAGTTCGTTCTCCACGGCCAGCTCGCTCCAGTCGAAGGAGGTGTAGCCGATGCCGTGCCCGAAGCCGAACGCCGGGGTCGGGTCGGTGCTGGAGACCTCGCTGGGCCCGGCGAGGCGGGCGGCCAGGTAGGTGGAGGGCTGCACGCCCGGGCGGGCCGGGATGCTGACGGGGAGCCGGCCGGACGGGTTGACCCGGCCGCTGAGCACGGCGGCGACCGCCTCGGTCCCGGCCTCGCCGGGGAAGAAGGTCTGCACCAGGGCGGCCGCCTCGGTGACGGCGCGGCCCAGCGCGTAGGGACGCCCGGCCAGCAGCACCGGGACGACGGGCTTGCCGGTGTCCAGCAGCGCGTCGAGCAACTGCCGCTGCACGCCGGGGAGTTCGAGCAGCTCCACGTCGCAGCCCTCGCCGCTGGTGCCGCGCCCGAACAGGCCGGCCCGGTCGCCGAGCGCCACGATCACCACGTCGGCCCGGCGGGCGGTCTCGAGCGCCTCGGCGAACCCGGAGGTGTCGGTGCTGTCGATGCCCGACCCGGCCGCCGTCCAGATCTCGCTGCCGGGGAACTCGGCCGCCAACGCCTGGCGCAGCGTGGGCAGTTCGATGCCGACCGGGGTGTCCGGGTGCTGGCTGCCGACGTGCACGGGGAAGGCGTAGCAGCCGAGCACCGAGGTCGGGGTGTCCGCGTTGGGACCGATCAGCGCGATCCGGCGCGGGGCGCGCAGCGGCAGGGTGCCGTCGTTGCTGAGCAGCACCACGGCCCGTTCGGCGATCTCCCGGGCCAGCTGCCGGTTCTCCGGCCGGTCCAGGTCGACGGTGCCGCGCAGCGCCCGCGGGTCGTCCAGCGGCCGGCCGGCCAGCACGGCGGGGACGGCCTGCCAGTCCTCGTCGAGCAGGCCGAGTTCGGCCTTCTGGGTCAGCACCCGGCGCAGCGCCCGGTCGATCAGCGCCTCGGGGACGGTGCCGTCCTGGACGGCCCGCAGCAGCGGTTCGCCGAAGGTCTTGACGGTGGGCAGTTCCACGTCGACGCCGCTGTCCAGGGCGAGGGCGGCGGCCTGCGCCCAGTCCCCGGCGACGCCGTGCAGCAGCTTGAGGAAGGCGATGCCGAAGTAGTCGGCGACCACCGTCCCGTCGAAGCCCCAGGTGTCGCGCAGCAGCCCGGTGAGCAGTTCGCCGTCGGCGGCCGAGGGGACGCCGTCGGTGTCGGTGTAGGCGTGCATGACCGAGCGCGGGCGGCCCTCGCGGACGGCCATCTCGAACGGCGGCAGGATGACGTCGGCGCGCTCGCGGGCGCCCATCCCGACCGGGGCGAGGTTGCGTCCGGCGCGGGAGGCGGAGTACCCGGCGAAGTGCTTGAGGGTGGCGACGATGCCCGCGGACTCCAGGCCCTGCACGTAGGCGGTGGCCACCGTGCCGACCAGGTACGGGTCCTCGCCGATGGTCTCCTCGACCCGGCCCCAGCGGGCGTCGCGGACCACGTCCAGGACGGGCGCCAGGCCCTGGTGGACGCCGACCGAGCGCATGTCGCGGCCGATCGCGGCGGCCATCTCGCGGACCAGGTCGGGGTCGAAGGTGGCGCCCCAGGACAGCGGCACCGGGTAGGCGGTGGCGCCCCAGGCGGCGAAGCCGGCCAGGCACTCCTCGTGGGCGAGGGCGGGGAT
Organism: Kitasatospora sp. YST-16; assembly: GCF_026802215.1. Taxonomy (NCBI): domain Bacteria; kingdom Bacillati; phylum Actinomycetota; class Actinomycetes; order Kitasatosporales; family Streptomycetaceae; genus Kitasatospora; species Kitasatospora sp. YST-16. Next base: position 5,925,765 of record NZ_CP113837.1, on the reverse strand, counting down.
GCCGAACCGGTTGGCGGCGGCGATCCGCTGCTGGCTGCGGGCCAGCGAGAGCGCGCCGAGCGCCGGGTCGACCGGGACGGTGCCGAACGGGCGGGTCAGCTGGCCCAGGCCGTTCGGGAGCAGGTCGTCGAGGTCGGGCGGCTCCTCCATGTCGTGCTGGTGCGGGGCGACGTCGCCGCCCTCGTCGGAGGCGCCGACCCAGAGGCCGACCAGCTGGCCGAGCTTCTCGGGGAGCGTCATCTCGGCGATCAGGGCGTCCGCGCGCTCCGCCGGGGTCAGCGTGCGGTCGCGCCAGCGGGAGGCGGAGGGGGCGGTGGGTGCGGCCGGGTTCGTCTCGGCGGCCAGTTCGGCGGTCATTTCGGCGGTCACTTTCCTCCGACGCCCATGAGGCCCTGGACCAAGGCGCGACGGGCGAACAGGTAGACGATGAAGATCGGGAGCATCGACAGCACGACGGCGCTGAGCAGGCCGGGCACGTCGACGCCGTGCTCGGTCTGGAAGTTGTACAGGCCGAGGGTGATGACCTTGGTGCTCTCCGACTGGGTGAGGATCAGCGGGAACAGGAAGCCGTTCCACGCCTGGAGCGCCGAGAAGACCACGATGGAGGACAGGCCGCCCTTGGACAGCGGCACGACCATCTGCCAGAACACCCGCCAGGGGGTGGCACCGTCCATCGCCATGGCCTCGTACAGCTCGTTGCTGATGTCGCGCATCGCACCGGTCAGCACCAGCGTGCACACCGGCAGGCAGAACGCCGCGGTGGGCAGGATGATGCCGATCAGGTGGTCGTACAGTCCGGCCTTGCTGATCACGTAGAACATCGGCACGATCACGGCCTGGGCGGGGATCGCCAGGCCCAGCAGGAAGATCCGGAAGACCGTGCTGATGGTCCTGCCCTGGGCCCGGACGATCGCGTAGGCCAGCGGGGGCACGACGATCAGCACGATGGCGACCACGCTCACCGTGACGATCACGGTGTTGAGGAAGTCCTGGCCGAAGCCGTTGGAGAAGTCGTCGACGTAGTTCTTGAGGGTCAGGTGCTCGGGGAAGCTGAGCGGGCCCTCGGAGGAGTAGCTGGAGCGGGTGCGGAACGTCGAGATCAGCAGGACGTACAGCGGGAAGCCGACGACGACCAGCCAGACCAGCGAGCCGAGCCCGGCGAGGTAGTTGGGACGCCTGCGCATCACAGTCCCTCCGTCGTGCCGCGCATCTTGTCGTAGCCGGAGAGCCGGACGACGGCGAGCGAGATCAGGGTGGCGACCACCACGAGGACCAGCGCGATGGCCGAGCCGGAGCCGAAGTCGAAGCTCTTGAAGGCCTGCTGGTACATGTAGAAGGCGCTGTTGGTGGTGTCGGTGCCCGGGCCGCCCTGGGTCAGGATCAGCACGGTGTCGAAGGTGGTGAGGCCGCCGACCAGCATCAGGATCACCGAGGTGATCATGGTGTTGCGCAGCTGCGGCAGGGTGATGTGCAGGAACTGCCGGACCTTGCCGGCGCCGTCGATGGACGCGGCCTGGTAGAGCACCTGCGGGATCGCCCGGGCGCCGCCCTGGTAGAGCAGGGCGTGCATCGGCGTCCACTGCCACATGCCGACGAAGGTCAGCACGGCGATGGCGCCGCTCTGCGAGCCCATCAGGTTGCCGTCCCCGAACAGCCACTGCATCTGCGAGGGGACGCCGAAGTTGGGGTCGAGGATGGCCCGCCAGACCACCGAGATCGCGGTGGCGGACAGCAGCAGCGGGATGAAGAAGACCGCGGACAGCACGGCCCGGTTGCGCTGGTGCCCGGCCGCCCACACGCCCAGCAGGATGCTGACCGGGGTCTGCACCACGACGCCGGCCACGGTGAGCACCAGGGTGAGCCAGATGCTCTGGGTCATCACCGGGTCGTGCAGCAGCTTGGTCCAGTTGTCCAGGCCGTTGAAGGTGGGGGCGCCCACGCCGTCCCAGCTGGTGAAGGACAGCACCGCGACCAGCACCAGCGGCAGGAGCGCGAACAGCAGGAAGAAGACGGTCGCGGGAACCGCCCAGACCAGGCCCGGGCGGGTCACCCCGACACCGGCCCGGCGTCCGGCGCGCGCGCTGCGGCCGGACCCGGACCCGAGGGAGGAAGTACTCATGGAGTTTCGTCTCAGGAGGCGGGCAAGGCCTGCATGGCCTTGATGAAGCCGTCCACGTCGAGCTTGCCGTTGAAGAACTGCTGCACGGCGGTGTGGATGGGCGTGGTGGCGGCCGGCGGGTACGCCTGGTCCCAGGAGAGCTGGAACGACGGGGCGGCCTTGACCAGGTTGTACTGGTACTTCGAGTACTCGGGGCTGGCCGAGGTGTCGAGGAACTGCTCGGTGTTGGTGGTGGTCGGCAGGTTGCCGATGGCCAGCTGGGCCTTCACGAACTCGTCGGAGTACATGAGCTTGAGGAACTCGGCGGCTTCCTTGGGGTGCTTGGTCTTCTTCAGCACCGAGTAGAAGTTGTTGGTGTTGCCGACCACGTCCGCCGGGTCGCCCTTGCCGCCGGCCACGGCCGGGAAGTTGCTGTAGCCGAGGTCGTTCTTGGCGAAGTCCGGGTTGGCGTCCTGCTGGGTGGCGTACGCCCAGGAGCCCATCAGCTCGAACGCGGCCTTGCCCTTGGCCAGCAGCGCCGGGGAGCCGCCGTCGGTGAACTTCACCGAGTCGAAGTTGGAGCCGAACGCGCCCGCGTCGACCAGCTGCTTGAGCATGCCCAGCGCCTTCTTCGACTCCGGGCTCTCCCAGGCGGTCTTGTCGCCGGACAGCGCCTTCTGGAACAGGTCGGGGCCGGCCACCCGGTCGAAGACGTACTCGTACCACATCAGGGTCGGCCACTGGTCGCCGCCGCCGAGCGCGAACGGGGTGACGCCCTTGCCCTTGAGGACGGTCACGGCGTTGAGCAGCTCGTCCCAGGTCTTCGGGACGCTCAGGCCTGCGTCGGCCAGCACCTTCTTGTTGTTGAACAGCAGCACCGGCTGGGTGCCGCGCATCGGGATGCCGTACGACTTGCCGTCGATCACCGCGGTGTTGAACACCGAGGGGAGGAAGTTGCTCTTCAGGCCCGGGTCCGAGGCGATCATGTCGTCCAGCGGGAGCAGCAGGTCCGCCTTGACGTAGGGCTGGATGCTGCCGCCGCCCCAGTTGAAGAAGATGTCCGGGGCCTGCGGGGTGTTGATGACGGTGTTCAGCTTGGACTGGTAGTCGGCGCCGGGGATGGTGTCCAGCACGACCTTGACCTTCGAGGTCTTGTTGAAGGTCTCGACGATCTGCTTCTCGACCTTGTTGCTGGCGTCGCCGTAGACCAGCACGTGGATGGTGTTGGAGCCGCCCGCGGCGGTGGAACCGCTGCTGCAGGCCGTCACGCCCACCGTCGCCAGGGAAAGGCCGAGGGCCACCGCGAAAGCGCGTCTCTTCATCGGAGAGTCTCCTAAAGTTTCGAGCCAAGTCCCGAAATAACTGCCTGGCCCGGACGCTAAGTTGCGAGCATGTTGCGGGTCAACCCCTCGTACCGAGGGTTACTGAAGCGTGATCCGGGGCTGGACCCGCACCGCCCGTGCCCTATGCTGCGTCCATGGAAAAGGGCGATGAACTGGGACGAGTCACCCTCGCGGACGTCGCGAGAGAGGCCGAGGTCTCCGTTTCGACGGTTTCGAAGGTTCTCAACGGACGTACCGACGTCTCGGCGTCCACCCGCGGCCGGGTCGAGCGGGTCCTGCGCGAGCACGACTACCAGCGCGCCGCCCGCAACGGCGGCGAGGCGCCGCTGATCGAGATCGTCTTCCACGAGCTCGACAGCCTCTGGGCGATGGAACTCCTGCGCGGCGTCGAGACCGTGGCCAACGAGCACGGCGCCGCCGTGGTGGTCGCCCACAGCGGCTCCCGGCACGCCCCCGGACCCGGCTGGATCGACGCGGTGCTGCGCCGCCGGCCGCTCGGCGTGGTGCTGGTCTTCTCCAGCCTCCCGCCCGAGCTCAAGCGCCAACTCCGGGCCCGCTCCATACCGTTCGTCATCATCGACCCGGCCGGCAACCCCGACCCGGACATCCCCTCGGTCGGCTCCGCCAACTGGGCCGGCGGCCTCGCCGCCACCCGGCACCTGATCGAGCTCGGCCACCGCCGGATCGCCATCGTCACCGGCCCCGAGGACACCCTCTGCTCGCTGGCCCGGCTCGACGGCTACCGCTCGGCCATGTCGATGGCCGGCCTCGACATCGACCCCGCGCTGATCGCCTTCGGCGACTTCCACGCCGAGGGCGGACTCGCCCGCGCCAAGCAGCTGTTGGAGCTGCCCGACCGGCCCACCGCGATCTTCGCCGGCAGCGACCTGCAGGCCCTCGGCGTGATGGAGGCCGCCCGGGTCTGCGGCCTGCGGGTGCCCGAGGACCTCTCCGTGGTCGGCTACGACGACCTGGACATCGCCCAGTGGACCAGCCCCGCGCTGACCACCATCCGCCAGCCGCTGCGCGAGATGGCCGAGCAGGCCACCCGGCTGATCCTCGCCCTGCGCAGCGGCGAGGCCACCGCCGCCCCCACCCGCCTCGAACTCTCCACCACCCTGGTGGTGCGCTCCAGCACGGTGGCGCCCGGGCCCGCGGCGTCCTGAGCCGGGGCGTCCTGAGCCTGGGCGGGACGGGCCTCGGCGTCCTGAGCGGGGGCGGGACGGGCCTCGGCGCCCCAGCCGGGGCAGCTGTTCGAAACTTTCGACACTTCCCGCCCCTTGCCTCGCTGACCTCGGCGGACTAATTTGTAGCTTGCCATTGCAAATGGGAACGGCCGTACGCCGGGCGCCCCGCACCGACCCCCTGGGGGTGCACCGATGACGACCACCGACCCGACCGGCCCGACCGGAACCGACCCGACCGGCACCGGCCCGCTGACCAACTGGGCGGGGAACCTCGCCTTCGGCGCCCGCGCCGTCCACCGGCCCCGCAGCGTGGACGAGCTGCGCGAACTGGTCCGCCGCAGCGACCGCGTCCGGGCGCTGGGCAGCGGGCACTCGTTCAGTCCGGTCGCCGACACCGAGGGCGACCTGGTCCGGCTCGACGGCCTGCCCACCCGGATCGAGATCGCCCCCGACGCCCGCAGCGTCACCGTCTCCGCCGCCACCCGCCACGCCGAACTCGCCACCGCCCTGCACGCGGCCGGCCTGGCCCTGGAGAACCTGGCCTCGCTGCCGCACATCTCGGTGGCCGGCGCCACCGCGACCGGCACCCACGGCTCGGGCGACACCCGCCGCTCGCTCGCCGCCGCCGTCCGCTCCCTGGAGGTCGTCGGCGCCGACGGCGAACTGCGCACCACCGCCCACCCCGGCGCCATCGTCCACCTGGGCGCGCTCGGCATCGTCACCGCGCTCACCCTGGACGTGGTGCCCGCCTTCGACGTCCGGCAGTACGTCCACACCGGGCTCGCGCTCGCCGACTACGCCGCGCACCGGGACGAGATCCACGCCGCCGGGTACAGCGTCAGCCTGTTCACCGACTGGGGCTCGGACACCGGCCGGGTCTGGGTCAAGCAGCTCGACGACGGCACCCCGCCCGCCGCCGTCCCCGGCGCGCGGCCCGCCGCCCACCCCGAACACCCGGTGCCCGGCATGCCCGCCGCCACCTGCACCCCGCAGCTGGGCGTCCCCGGCCCCTGGCACCAGCGACTGCCGCACTTCCGCCCCGAGTTCACCCCCAGCAGCGGCGCCGAGCTCCAGTCCGAGTACCTGCTGCCGCGCGCCGCCGCGGGCGCCGCGATCGCCGAACTGCGCTCGCTGGGAGCACAGTTGGCGCCGGTGCTGCACATCTCCGAGATCCGCACGGTCGCCGCGGACGACCTGTGGCTGAGCCCCTCGTACGGCCGCGACTCGACCGCCTTCCACTTCACCTGGAAGCCCGACCCCATCGCCGTCGCCCCCGCCCTCGCCGCCGTCGAACGCGCCCTGCTGCCGCTCGGCGGCCGCCCGCACTGGGGGAAGATCACCCTCGCCGACCGCGCCACCACCGGCTACGAGCGCCTCCCCGACTTCCTGGCGCTGCGCCGGGAACTCGACCCGGCAGGCAAGTTCGCCAACCGCTTCACCGAGCAACTGGCCGGCGCCGCCCGCTGATCCGCCCCGCCCGCCCTGTTCCCTCCCCACCCCCACCGCTTCCGCCGACCGGGCAGCCCCCGCTTCGCCGCCCGGCCGACGGCGCCCGCCCCTGCCCGCCGCCCCCGGACACCCGGTCGCGGCGCGGCGGCGGACGGGCCGGTCGGCCGTCGGCCCGCAACGACGCGGAACCAGCCGACGGCCGATCCGAACTCCCGCCCGGCAGCCGGGCCTTGGCGCGCAGAGACCGCCTGGCGACGAGCCCCCGGACGGCAGAGCGACATGACGACATGGCGGCATGGCTGCGCATGGCTGTACGGCTGTACGGCCGGAGCATGGCGGCAAGCCTTCGATCAGCCGGGCCGACCGGCCGATGCCCCGGCCCGGGCCGCCGGGCCCACCGCCACCGCCGACCACCGCCCGTCCGGTCAGCGGACCGCTGGTTAGGATGCGGCGCAGACACGGCAGCAGAGCAGAGCGCAGCACGGCACGGCACGGCACAGGGGGCACCGGTGGGGAGCGGCAGTCGCGGCAGGGGTTTCCTGGGCCTCTTCCGGCGCCGGCGCGCGGACGAACTCGCGCAGATCGACGCCGAGATCACCGCCTTCGGCGAGGCGCTCGCCCGGTACGAGTTCACCTCCGCCCTCCCCTCCGGACCGACCGCGGACGAGGCAGCGGACGAGACCGCGCTCGCCGACTACGGCCGCGCCCTGGACGCCTACGAACGCGCCAAGCGGGACTTCGTCGGCGACCGCGACCGCGCGGACGCCGAGGACGTCGTGCGCGCCCTGGCGGAGGGGCGGCACGCGCTCGCCCGCGCCGAGGCCCGGCGGGCCGGCCGGCCGGTGCCGGACCGGCGTCCGCCGTGCTTCTTCGACCCCCGGCACGGCCCGGCCACCACCGAGTTCCCGTGGTCGCCGCCCGACGGTGTGACCCGCCCGGTCCCGGTCTGCGCGGCCGACGCAGCCCGCCTCTCCGACGGGCTGCCGCCCGCCACCACCGCCCGCCGCCCGGACCGGCGGCCGTCCCGGGCCGCCCGTCCCGCGGCCGCCCGCCCCGCAGCCGTCCAACCGCCCCCGGCAGGCGGGGCCGGCGCTCCCTGGCGGCCGTACAAGACCCCGCCGCCCGGCACCAGGACGGCGCACCGCGCCGAGGGCCGGGGCGAGCGCGAGGTCAGGCTGCACCGGCCCGATCCGGCCGAGCCCGCGCTGCTGGTGATCCGCTCGTCCTACGAGGGCGAGGTCCACCTCGTCGACGGCGCCGGCGGGTCCGGCGGCAGCACCCTGGTCATGCCGCACGCGCTGGAGCGGACGATGGTGCTGCTGCCCCCGGACGGCGGCGAGCACGTCCGGTTGCGGGTGGAGAAGCGGGGGCCGTGGCAGCTGTGGCTGCAGTCGCTGGAGCACGTGCCGGTCCTGGAGCGGAGCCTCTCCTTCAAGGGGCGGTACGTCTTCCGCCACGAGGGCGGGCCGGCCGCCATCCGGTTCAGCCACCGCGGCAGCGGGTCCTGCTGGGTCGAGGAGCTCACCGGGGAACTCACCGCCGGGGCCCGGCTGGTGAGCGGGAAGGGCACGTGCGACCTGACGGGGGAACTCCCGGGGCCGGGGCTCTTCCGCGTCCGGGCGAACCACGACTGGAGCCTCACCCGCCGGACCTGACCACGCGTCAAGCCTGACCACCCGTCGACGGGCACCGAACGCCGGACGCCGACCGGCACCGGGCGTCCCGCCGCACCGGCCACGCCCGCCGCACCCGCCGCACCCGCCGCACCGGCCGAAAGGCGATCGGCGCCGATCGGTCGCGCCCGCGCCGCGCCCGGACCGCGCGTTCCGCGCCACACCGGTCGAATCACCCGCCTTTTCCGGCCGACCGCAGGGCCGCTTCCGGGCATCATTACCGGCGCCGATCGAATATCGGCAGAAAGTTTCAACCGGAACATTGACACCCGAACTGCCCGGGTCAAAACTCTTCGCAGTCGGCCGTCGCCGACTTCCCCCAGTCGAGCCGGGTCGCCGGTTCCATCCGCCTCCCGGGCTCCCCAGCGAACCACGAGGAGTCGCACCCCCATGCGCATCGCCAGTCTTTCGCCGCGCCCGCTGATCGCCGGGCTGGCCGTCGTCGCCACCGCGGCGGCCGCCCTGACCGTCTCCGCCGTCGATCCGGCCCCCGCCCGGGCCGCCACCTGCACCGGCTACGTCGGGCTCACCTTCGACGACGGCCCCTCCAACGACCACACCCCGGCGCTGCTGAACGCCCTCAAGCAGAACGGGCTGCGGGCCACCGTGTTCAACGAGGGCCAGTTCGCCGCCTCCTACCCGGCCCAGGTCCAGGCCGAGCTGGCGGCCGGGATGTGGATCGGCAACCACAGCTACACCCATCCCCACCTGGTCCAGGAGAGCCAGGCCCAGATGGACTCCGAGGTCGGCAACACCCAGTCGGCCATCGCCAACGCGGGCGGCGGCACCCCCAAGCTGTTCCGCCCGCCGTACGGCGAGACCAACGCGACCCTGAAGGCGGTCGAGGCCAAGTACGGCCTGACCGAGGTGATCTGGGACGTCGACTCGCAGGACTGGAACGGCGCCAGCACCGCCGCGATCGTGCAGGCCGTCGGCCGGCTCGGCAACGGCCAGGTCATCCTGATGCACGAGTGGCCCGCCAACACCCTGGCGGCCATCCCGCAGATCGCCCAGAACCTGGCCTCCCGCGGCCTGTGCGCCGGCATGATCTCCCCGCAGACCGGCCGCGCCGTCGCCCCCACCGACAACGGCGGCGGGACCGGCGGCGGCACCGGTGGCGGCACGGGCGGCGGGACCGGTGGCGGGAGTTGCACCGCCACCCTCTCCGCCGGCGCCTCCTGGAGCGACCGCTACAACCTCAACGTCGCCGTCACCGGCTCCAGCACCTGGAAGGTCACCGTCAAGGTGCCCAGCCCCGAGAAGGTCAGCTCCACCTGGAACACCAACGCCAGCTACCCCGACGCCCAGACCCTGGTCGCCACCCCCAACGGCGCCGGCAACAACTGGGGCATGACCATCATGAAGAACGGCTCCACCACCTGGCCCACCGTCAGCTGCACCACCAGCTGACCGCACCGCAGGGGCCGCACGGAAAACCCCCCACAGATACACCGTGCACGTATCGGTAAAAAGGAAAAGCGGCGGATGGAATTCACCGGCGCGGGCCATTCGGTGCACCGCACCACCGCTCCGCCGGGAATTCCTCCGCTCCTGCCGCACCGGACCGCCGGCCCCGGCCCACCCCTCCTCGGTTTCGAAAGTTTCGACCATCTCTTGCCGAAAATTGTGCCGCACGCCCCAGCCGGACGCCATCGAAAGCGCCCGATCCGCGTTCGACTCCCCGCGCCACCCCTCGGCAAATCCCGCGCTGAACAGCAGAGTTGCTCACGCGCCTGCCACAGCCCGGCGATCGACGCATTCGGAAATCCTGTCGAAAGAGTTGACAGCCCGTCGGGGGCCGCCCAACACTGGCGCCGTCGACAAGTCCGTACGGCCGCGGATCCAGGCCGTGCCCGCCAACCTGCGCCCGGTGCAAGCCTGTTGACGACGGACCGGGCCCGGCGCAGAGCGGCATCCCCCACCCCCACCCCTCGCAGAACGGATCTCGACCCGTGACCCTCCCCCACCCCAAGAGCGCCGGCCGCCTGTCGCGGCTGGTCCGCACCGCCCGCATCCTCCCGCTGGCTGCCGCGGCGGTCGTCCTGCTGCCCGGCACCGCCGACGCGGCGACCATCAGCAGCAACCAGACCGGCAACGACGGCGGGTACTTCTACTCGTTCTGGAGCGACGGCAACGGCTCGTCCTCGATGTCACTGAACGGCGGCGGCAACTACAGCACCTCCTGGAGCAACGTCGGCAACTTCGTGGCGGGCAAGGGCTGGAGCACCGGCTCGCGCAACCCGGTCACCTACTCGGGCACCTGGAGCACCAACGGCAACGCCTACCTGTCGCTGTACGGCTGGACCACCAACCCGCTGGTCGAGTACTACGTGGTCGAGAACTACGGCTCCTACAAGCCCACCGGCACCTACAAGGGCACCGTCACCACCGACGGCGGCACCTACGACATCTACGAGACCACCCGCTACAACGCCCCCTCCATCGAGGGCAACAAGACCTTCAACCAGTACTGGAGCGTCCGCCAGTCGAAGCGGACCGGCGGCACCATCACGGTCGGCAACCACTTCGACGCCTGGGCCCAGCACGGCATGAACCTCGGCAGCATGAACTACGAGATCCTGGCCACCGAGGGCTACCAGAGCAGCGGTAACTCCAACATCACCCTCGGCTCCTCCACCGGCGGCGGTGGCACCGGTGGCGGTGGCACCGGTGGCGGCGGCACCGGCGGGAGCTGCACCGCGTCCCTCTCCGCGGGCGACTCCTGGAGCGACCGCTACAACCTGAACGTCTCCGTCACCGGCTCCAGCAACTGGAAGGTCACCGTCAAGGTGCCCTCCCCGGAGAAGGTCAGCGCCACCTGGAACACCAACGCCACCTACCCCGACGCCCAGACCCTGGTCGCCACCCCCAACGGCGCCGGCAACAACTGGGGCATGACCATCATGAAGAACGGCTCCACCACCTGGCCCACCGTCAGCTGCTCCGCCAGCTGACCGCCGACTCCCGTCCTGGCCCCGGCTGTTGGACGCACCGGCGGGTGCGTTCAGCGGCCGGGGCCGGGGGCACCCGCGTCCCGGGCGAGGGCGACGCAGTGGTCCATGACGGCCGGCCGGTAGCGCACGGGCATCGTCTGTCCCGGGGCGAGTCGGGTGAGCTCGGTGATCGTGAGGTCCTCGTCCGCGATACCGCGGAAAGAGCTGCCGTCGGCGGTCTCCACGTCGAGCATCAGGACCACGCGTGGACTGCCGTCGCTGCTGACCTCCCGCCAGTCTACGAGAACGCCGAACGCGAGCTCCCCCGTGCGCAGTTCCGCACTGCGCTTGCGGGCCTCACTGCTCAGGAGCGGGTTCGGGACGACGCCCGGGAAGTCGGGCCCGACACCGAGCGACTCCCGGCTCAGGTCGGGCCTGAGCTGCGCCACCAGATCGTTGAGCTTCTCGCTCGGACCGAGCCTCCCACCGAACATCCCGCCGAACATCCTGCTGAAGATCCTGCCGAACATCCTGGCCCCTCCCCCGCGCCGGTGCCGGAGTCCCGGCCCGGCGCTCCGCCCTCCGCGCGATTCTACGGCGCGGCCGTTCCCGGCCGGCCGGGGCCGAGGAGGGTCCAGGGCTGGGGGCGGGCGAGGGCCAGGTGGGGGCGGCGGGTGGCCCAGTGGTGGACGGAGGCGGCCATGGCGGTGGCCGGGTCGGGGACCTTCCAGGTGGGGGTGAAGGGGCGGCGCATGCTGGTGTAGCTCTGGAACATGGCGAGGAGCTTGACGGCCTGGCTCTGGATCGGGGAGAGGTACTGGTCGCAGAGCGGGAGGAAGAAGCGGTTCCAGCTGTCGACGGGGACCAGCGGCGGGCGGGCGACGGGGGCGGCGCCGTGGGCGGCGCGGAAGTCGTTGAGGGTGGTGCAGATGACGTCGAGCAGGGTGTCGAGGTCGAGGCTGTCGGGTCCGGCGGCGATCACCTCGGTGCGGGGCCGTTCGGGCGGGGCGTCCAGGACGGCGGCGGTGAGGGCGGCGGCCACCTCGTCGACGGGGCTGATCTCGGCGTGGCCGGCCGGGTCGCCGACGACCACGGCGGCGGTGCCGGAGACCAGGGCCTGGAGCATGGTGTAGGGGCCGGAGAAGCGGGCGATCTCGCCGGTGGCGCGGCGGCCGACGACCAGCGGCGGGCGGACCAGGGTGAGCGGGCCGGGGTGGTGGGCGCGGGCGAGGTCCTCGCAGCGGGCCTTGGACCACTCGTAGCCGTTGCGGTAGCCCTCGAACTCGGTGCCGCGCAGGTCCTCGGGGTTGCGGTCGCCGCCGACGTACGCGGTGGAGACCTGGACGAGGTGGGTGTCGCGGTCGGCGAGGGCGAGGACGGCGCGCAGCGGGTCGAGGTTGGCGGCGACGGCCTGGTCCCGGCCGAGGGTCCAGCGGGTGCTGGCGGCGGCGTGCACGACGACGTCCCAGTGGCCGGTGAGTTCGGCGGGCGGGGGTTCGGTGCCCATCCGCCAGCGGACGGTGTGCTCGCCGCGGCGGGAGACCGGGACGAGGTCGAGCGGGCGGCCGTGGGCCGCGGCGGCGGCCCGTAGCTGGTGGGCGAGTTCGGTGCCGACCACTCCGGTCGCCCCGGTGAGCAGGACTCGCATTGCTTGGCTCCATCCGAGGGGCGGGGTCAGGTCGGGGGTGCGAGCACCAGGCAGGCGTTCTGGCCGCCGAAGCCGAAGGCGTTGGAGAGCACGGGGGCGGGGGCGACGGCGCGCGGGGTGCGGTGGACGAGGTCGAGCAGGTCGGCTTCGGGGCTGGCCCGCAGGTTGGCGATCGGCGGGACGAGTCCGTCGGCGGCGCAGCGCAGCGCGAGCGCGGCGGCCAGGGCCCCGGCGGCGCCGATCAGGTGGCCGGTGACGCCCTTGATCGCGGTGACGGGCGGCGGTTCGGCGCCGTAGCAGCGGGCGACGGCGCGGGCCTCGGCGCGGTCGCCGGGGACGGTGGAGGTGCCGTGGGCGCTGATGTGGCCGATGTCGGCGAGGGAGAGTCCGGCGTCGGCGACGGCGGCGCGCATGCAGCGGGCGGCGAGTTCGCCGTCCTCGTGCGGGGCGGCGATGTGGAAGGCGTCGCAGTTCTCGGCGTACCCGGCGATCTCGCCGTGGATCCGGGCGCCGCGGGCGCGGGCCGCCTCCCAGCGTTCGAGGACGAGGACGACGGCGCCCTCGCCCATCACGAAGCCGTCCCGGTCGGCGTCGAACGGGCGGCTGGCGAGGGCGGGTCGGTCGTTGCGCAGGGAGAGCGCGCGCATCCGGGCGAAGGAGCCGAGCACGACGGTGCTGACGGCGGCGTCGACGCCGCCGGCCACCGCGACGTCCAGTTCGCCGTGCCGGATCCGGCGGGCGGCCTCGGCGAGCGCGGTGCCGCCGCTGGCGCAGGCGCTGGAGTAGGTGGTGCAGACGCCCTGGAAGCCGTGGCGCAGCGCGACCCGGCAGGCGGGCGAGTTGGCCATGGTGCGCGGGACGGTGTGCACGGGCAGGTCGCGGGGGCGGTGGACGTACCCGGCGGTGGCCTCCTCCATGCTGGTGAGGCCGCCGATGCCGGTGCCGATCTGGACGCCGATCCGCTCGCGCGGCTGTCCGGCGGGCAGTTCGGCGTCGGCGAGCGCGTCGGCGGCGGCGCACAGCAGTAGTTGGGCGGGGCGGTCGATCTGCCGGGCCTCGCGCCGGCTGAGGTACGGCTCGGTGTCGAACTCCGGTACCAGGCAGGCGATGTGGACGGGCAGGCCGGCTTCGACGAGGCGGTCGAGGCGGGTCGCGGCGGGCTTGCCGGCCAGGACGGCGGCGTACGCCTCGTCGAGGGTGTGGCCGACCGGGGTCTTCAGGCCGATGCCGGTGACGGCGACCCGGTGGCCGCCCGAGGGGTGCCGGTCGCGCGGGTTCACGCGGCGCCTTCCGGGGCGGGCACCAGGTCGATCACCGCGCCGGCCGGCCGGCTGCGGGGGGCGGCGGTCGCCGGGTCGGCCAGCCGGGCGTGCAGCAGGTCGACGGCGTGGCCGACGTCGCGGGCCGAGAGCAGGTCGTCCGGGTCGATCCGCAGGTGCAGCGTCCGTTCCAACCGGGCGCCGATCTCCATGAGTTCGAGGCTGTCGACGCCGTGGTCGTCCGCCAGGCTGGTCCGTTCCTGCAGTGCGTCCGGCTCCGTGCCGAGGACGTCGGAGATGACCGTCCTGACCGTCACGGCCAGTTCCTCTCGCGTGGGCACCTGCGTTCGCTCCTTTCGCCGCACCGGGCGGCGTGCTCCGTACCGGCCGGTCCCGGCCGTTGTCCCGTGCGCCGGCCGGTCCCGGCCGGGGTTCCCCGTGGGCCGGCCGGGGTCAGCCGGTGGTGCCGGTCGGCCGCAGGGCGCGGCCGGTGGCGGTGAGTGCGGCGTCCAGGGCCGCGGCCGCCTCGGCGAGTTCGGTCGCGGTGGCGATCAGCGGCGGCAGCAGCCGGACGGTGGTCGGTCGACTCAGGCACGGGGAGACCAGCAGCCCGGCGGCGGCCAGTTCCAGCACCATCGAGCCGGCCGCCTGCGGGGAGGCGCAGTCCAGGCCGCGCAGCAGGCCGCGGCCGGGGACGGCCCGCACCACCTCGGGGTGGCGCGCGTGCAGGCCGGCCAGTTCGGCGTCCAGCATGGCGGCCAACTCGCGTCCGTGGTCGGCGAGTTGTTCGATCGCGTCGAGGGCGGCGGGGACGGCGGCGCAGCTCAGCGGGTGGCCGCCGAAGGTCGCCGAGTGCAGGAACGGGTCGGCGGCCAGCGGCGCGTACAGCCGCTCCGAGCACAGCAGTGCGGAGAGCGGGACGACGCCGCCGCCCAGCGGCTTGCCGAGCAGCACCGCGTCCACCGAGAGCCCCTCGGCGAGGGCGACCGAGCGTTCGCCGCAGCGGCGCAGGCCGCACTGGATCTCGTCGGCGATCACGAAGGCGCCGTCCCGGGCCGCGTCCGCGCACCACTGGCGCAGCACGTCGGCGGGCAGCGGCAGCGCGCCGTTCTCGCCCTGCACGGGTTCCAGGACGATCGCGGCCACCTCGCCGCCCGCGGTCTCCCGGCCGACCGCCGCCGGGTCCTCGGCGTCCACGTGCACGACGTCGACCTCGCAGCCGAGCAGGCCGCGCCGGTAGAGCGGGCTGTGGGTGAGCGCGAGGGCGCCCTGCGACTTGCCGTGGAAGCCGCCGCGCACCGCCAGCACCCGGGGGCGGCCGGTGGCCAGCCGGGCCAGCTTGACGGCGACCTCGACCACGTCGGCCCCGTTCAGGCCGAAGTAGACCTTCGGGAGCGCGTCGCCGAGGTAGCCGCTGAGCCGGGCGGCGGCCTCGGCGGTGACCGGGTTGGCCAGGCTGCGGGTCGCGGTGGGCATGGTGTCCAGCTGGGCCCGGACGGCGGCGGTGACCGCGGGGTGGCGGTGGCCGAGCAGGGTGACCGCGTAGGAGCCGAAGTCGAGCGCGGTGCGGCCGTCGGAGAGCGTCACCCGGCAGCCGTCGCCGGCCGCCTCCACCGCGCCGCGCCCGGCGAAGCCGCCGGTCAGCGCGAGTTTCGGGGAGAAGTGGCGGCGCAGCCGGTCGAAGACCGCGGCGGGGTCGGCGGCCGTGCCGGGGGCGGTGGTGGTCATCGGGCGGCTCCCTGGAGCAGCAGGCGCTGTTCGAGGGCGCCGAGCATCTGGGCCGCGCTCTCCCGCAGGGCGTCCGCGGCGACCGGGTCGAGCATCTCGGCGAGCAGCGGGATGCCGATGTCGAAGTCGACGTGCAGGGCGACGGTGCTGCCGCCGCCGGGGGCGGGCGACACCGACCAGTGGCCGGTGAACGCGCCGAGGTCGCCGCTGGTCTGCGCGAAGTCGAAGCGGCGGGCGGCGTGGTCGATCACCTCGGCCTCGGTCCAGCGCAGCACCGAGCCCTTGAGCCGGACCGACCAGGCGGTGGTGCGGTGCCGGTCGTCGGGCTGCTCGACGAGTTCGACCGAGTCGACGCTCTCCATGCAGGCGGGGTAGCCGAGGACGTCCACCACCACCGGCCAGGCGTCCTCGGGGGCCGCGGCGACGGGCAGCTCCACTTCAACGTGCGGCATGCGGGGGCCTCTCTTCGGTGCGGGCTTCGGCCCGGGGGTGCGGGGGTGCGGGGCGGGCGCCGCCGTGCGGGCCCAGCGGGCCGTGCGGGCCGAGCGCCCGGTCGCGGGCGGCGGTCAGCGCGGGCGGCAGGAGCCGACGGAGCAGGGCCCGGGGCAGCGGCCGGACGTGGGTCATCGCGTGCCACTGCTCGACCAGGGCGCAGCCCAGCTCCACCTTGGGCAGGTACGCGGTCTGGGCGAAGCGGATGTGCCGGCAGCCCTCGGCCATGGCCAGCCGGACGGCCGCGTAGTGCAGGTTGTGGTAGAGCGCGGCATCGTGGGCCAGCCGGTAGTCCAGCCCGATCCGGGCCCCGGTCGCGCCCGCCGCGGCCGCTGCGACGCCCCCGGCTCCGTCCCCGTCCCCCGCCCCGGCCCCGGCCGCCTCCCCGAACCCGATCCCGTTCCCGGTCCCGGGTCCAAACCCGTCCCCGTCCCCATGCCCGGCCCCGGACCCATGCCCGGCCCCGGTCCCGTCCCCGGACCCGGTCCCGTCCCCGGACCCGGTCCCGTCCCCGGACCCGGATCCGGTACCGGCCCCCGGGGTGAACAGGCAGAGCAGGAAGCCGACCAGCCGCTCGCCCTCGAAGCAGGCGACCAGGCGGCTGAGCGGGTCCTCGGCGACGGCGGCCAGGAAGGCGTGGTCGAGGACGTCCAGGGTCTGGTCGGCCCGGTCCATCACCTGCCCGTAGAGGGCGAGCACGGCGGGCAGCAGGTGGGCGAAGTCGGCCAGCACCTCGATCCGCAGGCCGGGGCGGGCGGCGAAGCGGCGGATCTTGGCCCGGGCGTTGCGGCGCGGCTTGGCCGGGAGGGCGGCCAGGTACTGCTCGAACGAGTCGGCGGGGAGGGCGAGTTCGGTGTCCGGGAGGCTGGGGACGAGGAAGAAGCCGGCCGCCGTCAGCGGGGCGCGCAGCGGGGCCAGGTCGGGCCCGGCGAAGTCCTTGAGGACGACGGTGCCGAGCCGCTCGCGGCGGGCGAAGTCGAGGACGGCGGAGACCAGCAGTTCCCCGGCCGGGCCGTCCAGCGGTTCGGCCGCCAGGACGTGGCCCTGGCCGAGCAGGTGGCCGCAGAACAGCATCGGTACCCGCAGCAGGCGGGGCGCGTGGCGGCGCAGCGGGGCGAGCAGGCGGCGTTCCCGCGGGCCGACGATCCGGTCGAGTCGCAGGTCGCGGAAGAGGCACAGCGGCAGCACCGCGACGGTCTCCGCGCCCCGGCGCACCGTCAGGTAGGCGTAGCCGGACGGGCCGACCCGGCTGCGTTCCAGGGCGCGGAAGACGCCGCGGGACCACATCGGGTCGCCCGCGGGGGCGAGCCGTTCCCAACTGCCGGGCGGCAGCTGGTCGATGCTGCGCAGCACCTCGGCCCGGTGGCCGGTCGCGCGTCCCACCGGGTCAGCCGATCCGCAGCGGGCGGCCGTCGAGGTGCTCCCGGAGCGGGCGGGCCATCCTGGTGCGGGCCGGGGGGTGGAAGGTCAGGGCGAGGGCGGCCGAGGCGAGGTAGGAGCCGTCCGGGGAGTGGACGAAGGACATCCCGCCGAGGGCGGCCAGGCAGGCCCGGGTGCTCTCGGCGATCGCGTCCTGCGCGGCGTAGCGGGCGGTGAGCGCCCGGACCAGCAGGGCCTCGTCCCAGGGCTCGTCGGCCATCGCCCGGGCGACGGCCTCCACGGCCAGCATCGCGCCCTCGACCGGGACGAGGTACGGCGTCGGGTCGTCCTCGGCGGCGCCCGGGCGGCGCAGGGCGCGTTCGACCAGGGCGCTGGCGGTGCCGAGGTAGCCGGCGGTCAGCAGCAGTTCGAACCAGAGGAAGCCCGCCACGTTGAGCGCGTCCGGCACGGCGTCGGCGGTGACCTCGGTGGCCACCACCATGCTCGGGTCCAACTCGACGTCGGTGAGCCGGACTTCGTCGCTCTCGGCGCCCGCCAGGATCGGCGTGCCCCAGAACGGGTGGACGGTGATGCCGGGGGTGTCGGCGGGGATCAGCGCGACGGCCAGCCGCGGCACGCCGTCCGGGCCGGTCAGCGCGACGGAGGCGGTCAGCAGGTCCATCGAGCGGGAGAGGCTGCACGGCATCTTGCTGCCGTTGAGCACGATCCGGTCGCCGTGCCGTTCGGCGGTCAGGTGCGGGGTGAGGATGTTCCGGCCGGGGCGGCCCTCGGCGAAGGCGGAGGCCAGCAGCAGCCGCTGCTTGGCGACGCTCTCCAGCAGCGCCCCGGCCAGGCCGTCGCCGTACTCGGCGGCCGCGGCCAGGCCCGCCACCGAGAAGTGGTGCATGGTGGTGGCCACCGCGAGCGAGGGGCAGCGGGCGCCGACCGCCCGCTGCACCCGGACGGCCTGCAGCGCGCTCGCCCCGGCGCCGGAGTTCGCGGCGGGCACCAGCAGCCCGGGGCCGCCGGCCGCCTTGAACGCGGCGATCGCCGGGCTGGGCGCCTGCTCCAGTTCGGCCAGCGGGTGGCGGGCCAGCGCCTGGTCCAACCCGGGCATGAGCGCGTCGAGTTCGGCGCGTTCGCGGTGCAGGAAGTTCACGGGCACGTCCTTCGGGGCTGCGGTCGGGAGGCTTCGAGCGGGGAGGGTGC
The DNA here is from genome assembly GCF_026802215.1 of Kitasatospora sp. YST-16. Classification (NCBI taxonomy): domain Bacteria; kingdom Bacillati; phylum Actinomycetota; class Actinomycetes; order Kitasatosporales; family Streptomycetaceae; genus Kitasatospora; species Kitasatospora sp. YST-16. The sequence continues at coordinate 5,907,387 of NZ_CP113837.1, read as the reverse complement.
GGGCGGGGCGCTAGCCGGTGGCCGCCAGCGGCAGTGCGTCGAACGAGCGCAGGCAGGCCGAGGCGCGCCGCACCGGGGGCCCGGCCGGGGCGAGCCGGGGGAAGCGCTCCAGCAGCCGGCCCAGCAGCACGGCCGCCTCCAGCCGGGCCAGGGCCGCGCCGAAGCAGTAGTGCGGGCCGGCGCCGAAGCTCAGCACGTGGACGTCGGGGCGGGTGACCAGGAACGCGTCCGGGTCGGGGTAGCGGCGCGGGTCGCGGTTGGCGGCGCCCAGCACGGCGGTGACGCTGGCCCCGGCGGGGACGGGCACCCCGGCGACCTCGGTGGGGCGGGCCGCCAGCCGCTCGGTCATCAGCACCGGCCCGTCCCAGCGCAGCGCCTCCTCGACCGCGCCGGGCAGCAACCCCGGGTCGGCCCGCAGCAGCGCCGCCTGCGCGGGGTGGGCCAGCAGCGCGGACACCGCGGTGCCGAGCAGGCCGGCCGTGGTCTCGAACCCGGCGACGAAGACCAGCAGCAGCAGGTCGGCCGTCTCCCGTTCGGTGAGCGGCGGTCGCCCGGACGGCGGCCGCGGGCCGCCCGGGTGGGACGCCGGGGCGAGCAGGGCGGTGGCGAGGTCCTCGGCGGGGCGGGCCCGGCGTTCGCGCAGCAGGCCGGTGAAGTACCCGCGCAGCGCGGTCACCGCCGCGTCCGCCCGCTGCCAGTCCTGCTCCGAGCGGACCGGCTCCAGCAGCCGGGCGGCGTCCCGGCCCAGCCGGTGGAAGTGCTCCCGGTCCGCCCCGGGCACCCCGATCAGCTCGCCCACCACCGCGACCGGCAGCGGGTAGCCGACCAGGGCCTGGAAATCCGCCGTCCCGCCGTCCGCGGTGGCGTCCGCGAAACCGTCCATCAGTTCGTCGGCGATTTTCTCGACGCCTGCCGACAGCCGCGCCGCCTGCCGCGGCCCGAACGCGGCCGTCAGCGGCGCGCGGAGGCGTTCGTGCGCGGCCCCGTTCGTTCCCAGCAGTGAGGCGTAGAAGAAATCCGCCGCGGGCCGGGCCGCCCACTCCGGGCGCTCCCGGGCCAGCCACCGCGCGTCCGGCACCGCGAAGGCCGGGCTCGCCAGCGCGGCCTGGCAGTCGGCGAAACCGGTCAGCAGCCGCGTCCCCAACTCCTCGTCGTACCAGGCCGGATCGGCCTCGCGCAGCGCTGCCAGCGCCCCGTACGGATCGGCCCGGAACGCCGGGCCGAAGGCCGTCGACGGGGCGTGCCGGGCGCCCGCCGGGTCAACCGCGGAACCGTCCACCGAGCTCGCCCACCTCCACCCACTGCCGCGCGTGCCGGACCGGACGAGCCGCCCGGGAATTCCGTTCCGTTCGGACCGAGAGTACCTGAATTGGCGGGCCGAATACACCGGGAATGCATTGAAGTGCCCATCCAGCAATAGGAATTACTGCCCGTCGGATCATTTCCTGGATCCCCTTTTCCGGCCCGCCCTCCCGGCCGCTGCCCCCTCGACCGCGCGGCCGTCCGACCGCCCCGGTGGTGGACGCAAGGCCCGCCGCCCCACGGTTCGGCAAACTTTCGCCGACAGCCTTTCGATGTCACATGAAACATGCCAGCATGCTCGGCGTCGAAAGACCCCACCTTCGACAGCGAGTGATGTCACTTGCTTCCATGAGCTTCGGAGGAGCGGCATGACCGCATTCCGCAGAACCTCGGCGCCCCTGCTCGCGGCGGCGCTGCTGCTGCCCGTCCTGGCGGCGCAGGCCCCGGCCCACGCCCAGCAGTCCGCCACCCCGGCGGGGTGCGCGGGGCTCGGCACCAGCCCCGCCCCGGCGCTGCTGGACGTCGACTACGAGAGCGGGACGCCGGACTCCGGCATCCCGGGCCTGACCACCACCCACGCGAGCGCCCCGGACGCCTCCGCCGTCGTGCAGCCGGGCCACCTCAGCGGGTACGCGATCCAGCACCGGGTCACCCTCGACGACCCCGGCTACTTCTCGGACGGCGCCCCGCGCAGCGAGAGCGCGACCGACCTGCTCCCCAACGGCACCTTCCGCCCGGGGGACGCCCAGCGCTACGAGTTCAGCGTGCTGCTGGAGGACTGGCAGCCCTACCAGGCGGGCGACAGCGCGAGCGGCGACATCTTCTTCCAGGGCAAGTACGGCGGCGGCCAGCCGCCGGCCTTCTACCTGATGACCAAGCGCAACGCGGTGGCGTTCCGCTCCCCGCAGCTGAACCGGCAGGAGACGGTCGTCGCGGACTTCCGGCCCTACGTCAACCAGTGGATGGACTTCCGGGTGGACGTGCGCTGGGCGACCGACTCCACCGGCTGCTTCCGGGTCTCGGCGCGGCTGCCCGGGCAGGACGCCTACCAGCAGGTCGCCGCGTTCGACGGGGTGCCCACCTGGCAGCCGTCCGCGCCCGCCGACCACGGCTACCTCAAGTGGGGGCTCTACCGCCCCTCGGAGTCGCTCCTGAACGGCGACGTCCCCACCCGGACCGTCCGGCACGACGACATCCGCATCCTCGACCTCCCCAGCTGACCCCCGCCCCCCCCCACCCGCCCCCACGCACCCACGCACCGCAGATCCCCCCGAGGAGTACCCGATGACCGACAGCCCCTTCCTGAGCAGGCGCCTCCTGCTGCAGACCGGCGGGGCGCTCGGCGCCGCAGTGGCCGCCGGGCTGCTGCCCGCCGCCCGGGCCGCCGCCGCGGCGCCGAACCCGACCGCGGCCCCGGACCCGCACGCCGTGACGGTGACCGACCTGGGCCCGGGCCTGGTGCAGTTCTCGCTGATGAGCGGGCTGCGGGTGGGCGACACCCTGTACATCGGCTCGCGGAACCTGACCCCCTCCCGGGTGATCGGCTTCCACCTGCCGAGCCGCACCGTGGTGTCGCACACCGAGCTCGGCGCGGGCCCCGAGCCGTCGATCCAGGCGCTCGCGGCCGACCCCACCGGCCGCTACCTGTACATCGGCGTGCTGCTCAAGGCCGACCAGGGCAAGCCGAACCTGTACCGGTGGGACCTGACCACGCCGGAGCAGCCCGCCGTGCCGGTCGGCCGGACCGAGGACCGCGACATCCGCGACCTGGCGGTCGCCCCGGACGGGACGGTCTACGCGGTGGGCGGCATGCCGGGCACCGCGCCCGTGCTGTGGGAGTACGACCCGGCCACCGGCAAGGTGGCGAACCTCGGCGCCCCCGACCCGAACGCGACCCTGGCCCGGGCGGTGGCCGCCACCGACAGCACCGTCTTCTTCGGGGCGGGCAGCATCCTGGCCGGCGGGAACGGCGCCAGCGCCGCCTCGCTCTACGCCTACGACCGGGCCGCGCGCCGCTTCTCCCCGGTGCTGCCCGCGGAGCTGGCGAAGGACCCGAGCCTGCGCGAACTCGCGGTCATCGGCGACCAGTTGGTGGTGGGCACCTCGGGCGGGACGGACCCGGCGAAGTTCGCCGTGCTGGACCTGGCCGACCTCTCCCGCGCCACGGTGGTGCCCACCCGGGGCACCACCGTCAAGGCCTTCACCTCCGACGCGGAGCGGATCTACTTCGCCTCCGAGTCCGGCATCCAGGTCTACTCGAAGGCCGGACGGACCATCTCCCCGCTGCAGTTCGACGGTCCCGACCTCGGCGAGATCTGGGGCCTGGAGCAGACCGGCGGGAAGCTGGAGGCGGTCTCCGGCTACGGCATCGTGGTCGAGATCGACCTGGCCTCCGGCACCTCGGTGACCACCGACCTGGGCCAGGCGGGCGCGCCCGCCGACGCGCAGGCCGCGATGGGCGTCGCGGCCGGCGGCGGCTACGTCTACCTCGGCGGCAACGGCGCCATCGCCCGGCACGACCTGCGCACCGGACAGGTCGTCAACCTGCGGGCGCCCGGGGAGGCCAAGGACGCCGAGGTGATCGACGGCCTGCTCTACACCGGGCAGTACGACGCGCAGGGCATCTGGTGCTACGACCCGAGCGGCGGCGGGCAGCCGCACCAGGTCGCGGCGTTCCCCAGCGAGCAGAACCGGCCGCTGGACACCGCCTGGGACCCGGTCCACGGGCTGCTGCTGGTCGCCGTGCAGAACGACACCCGGGGCGGCGGCGCCCTGTGGACGTACGACCCGCGGACCGGGAGGTCCGCGTCCTTCGCGGACCCGGTCGACGGCGTCCAGCTGGTCCGGGCGGTGGCCTGCCAGGACGGGGTGGCGTACCTCGGCGGGGACAACGCCGCCAAGTCCGGGGCGCGCGGCACCGTCGTCGCCCTCGACCCGGTCACCGGCCGGGAGGGCTGGCGGATCGAGACCGGGCAGCCGGGCGGCGTGGCCGCGCTGGCCGCGCAGGGGCACCACCTGTACGTGCTGACCAGGAACGGCCGGGCGCTGGTGGTCGACCTGCGCACCCGGGAGGTGGTGTCCAGCGCCGACGTGAGCGGCGTCTGCCAGGGCTTCGCGGCGCTGGTGGCCAACCGGGGCATGGTCTACGGCGTCTCCACCACCACGCTGTTCCGCTTCGACCCGGTGACGTTCGCGGTCGGCACGGTCGTGGCCGGCGTCAACGGCGCCTGGTACAGCGGGCCGCACCTCAACGCCCACGGCGGCAGGCTGTACACGCTCCGCGACCACCACCTGATCGAGGTGGTGGACCGGACGGCGCGCTGACCGCCGTTCCGCCGGTCGCCCGATCCGCTCCGGTGTAGACCTTTGATTGATATCTTTCGACGGTCGAGTGAAGGGCAACCGGCTCACTCGCTACCGAGGGAGGGTCGAAGGTGTTGGCTGACGAACGCCGGCAGGCGATTCTGCGGGCCGTGGAACAGCGGGGCGCGATCACCGTCAAGGAGTTGGCGGAGGAGATGGGGGTCTCCGCCGTCACCCTGCGCCAGGACGTCCGGGAACTGGCCGACCGGGGCCTGCTGGCCCGGGTGCACGGCGGCGCCCGGGCGCTGGCCGGGGCGCCGGCGGCGGGGGCGGCCCCGCGGCCGCCGCCCCGGCCGCACGGGTCGCACCGGTCCAGGAGCCGGCGGCCGCCGCACCACCGGCGGCCGCCGGCTCCTGGACCGTCGGGCTGGTGGTGCCGCCGGGCGGCTACTACTACGCGGAGGTGATCCGGGGCGTCCAGGACGCCGCCCGGGCCCGCGGCGTGCGGGTGGTGCTGGCGGTGTCCGGGGAGTCGCTGGCGGACAACCAGGAGCAGGTGCGCCGGCTGGTCGCGGGCGGCGCCGACGGCCTGCTGCTGATGCTGCACCCCGGCCTGCACCCGCTGGCCGGGGCCGAGGCGTGGCTGGACGGCCTGGAGCTGCCCGCCGTCCTGGTGGAGCGCCGGGCCGGCCTGCAGGCGGGCCGGCTGGAGCAGGTGGCCTCCGACCACGCCGGCGGCGCGGCCCTGGCGGTGCGCCACCTGGCCGCGCTCGGGCACGACCGGGTCGCCCTGGTGGCCCGCGCCGAGAGCCCCAACACCGCGCTGCTGAGCGCCGGTTGGTCGGACGCGGTGCGGTCCGCGGGGCTGGCGCCCGGGCCGGAGTACCGGATCACCACCGCCGGTGACGCCGCGGAGGCGGACGCCGGGTTCGAGGAGGTGGTCCGGGCGGTGGCGGCCGGCGAGTTCCGGGCCGCGCTGGTGCACAACGACATCGACGCGATCGCCCTGCTCGGCCTGCTGCGCGCCCGGGGCCTGCGGGTGCCGGAGGACCTGGCGATGATCACCTACGACGACGAGGTCGCCGAGCTGAGCGAGATCCCGCTGACCGCGGTGGCCCCGCCCAAGCAGGCGGTCGGGTCCTGGGCCCTGGAGCTGGTGCTCCGCCGGCTGACCGACCCGGCCGCGCCGCTGGCCGAGGTGCTGCTCCGCCCCGAGCTGCGGGTGCGGGCCTCCTGCGGCGCCGACCGCGCTGGCCTCGCCGACCGGGACGACCGCGCTGACGTCGCCGACCGGGCCGATCGGGCTGCCTCCGGGGTCGATGCCTGATCAAGTGACACTGCGGAGCTTTCGTTTCTAACATTCGACATCATTTGTATTGACGAGCTGTCGTACATACCGAATGATTGCGGTGACACCCCAGCAAACGATCGGTGGCACCCATGTTCCGCAGACGTCTGTCCGCGCTGTCCTGTTCCGTGGCCCTGCTCGGCGCCCTCGTCACGGGCTGCGGGAGCTCGGCGAACGAGCCCTCCGCAGCCCGGGAGGCGACCGGCTCGGTCACCTTCTGGTCCTTCGTCAAGGGCTCCGACAAGGTCGCCGACGCCTTCAACCGCACCCACCCCGGCATCAAGGTGACCTTCGAGTCGGTGCCCTCGGGCCAGGAGTACTACTCGAAGCTCACCAACGCGGTGAAGGCCGGCACCGTCCCGGACGTCGCGGTGGTCGAGTACCCGCAGCTCCCGGAGTTCGCCGCCCAGGGCGCCCTGGAGAGCCTGGACGGCGACCTCGCCGCCACCGTCAAGGGCGAATTCCCGGATTCCGTACGGCAGTTGGTCGAGCTCGGCGGCAAGACCTGGGGCGTCCCCCGGGACGCCGCCCCGCTGCTGATGTACTACCGCAAGGACTTCTTCGACGCCCACCGGATCGCCGTCCCGACCACCTGGGACGCGTACCGGACGATGGCCGGGCAGGTGAAGCAGGCCGACCCGAACGCCCGCGGCGGGGTGCTCTTCACCGACAACCCGGGCCTGCTGACCGCCCTCGCCTGGCAGGCCGGCGCCCACTGGTTCGGCATCCAGGGCGACGCCTGGCAGGTCTCGCTCACCGACCCGGCGTCCCGGAAGGTCGCCGACTACTGGGGCGACCTCGCCAAGCAGGACCTGGTCGGCTCGCTGAGCACCCTCGACCCGTTCTGGACCAGCGTCCAGCAGAACCGGACCGTCGCCTACGTCTGCGCCAGCTGGTGCGCCGGGTCCCTGCAGGCCACCGTCGCCGACCAGGCCGGCAAGTGGGCGGTCGCCCCCGTCCCGACCTGGGACGGCAAGCCGGCCTCCGCGATGTACGGCGGCTCGTCCTTCGCCATCCCGAAGGGCGCGAAGAACAGCGCGGCCGCCGCCGAGTTCATCAAGTGGATCACCACCGACCCCGAGGGCATGAAGGCCTGGGTCTCCTCCGGCACCAGCAGCATGTTCCCGGCCGACCCGAAGCTCGTCCCGGTCGCCAAGGCCGCCTACCCCACCACCTACTTCGGCGGCCAGGACGTGTACGCCGTCGGCAGCGCCTCCTACGACGCGGTCGTGCCCGGCTGGACCTGGGGCCCCGTGATGGGCACCACCAACACGGCGATCGTCGACCAGCTGCCGAAGGTCGCCACCGGCGGCGCGGACCTCTTCGCCGTCCTCGACGGCGCCCAGCAGGCCACCGTCAAGGACGTCCAGCACCGCGGCATGCGGCTCGCCCCGTAACCCCCGGCGGGGCCCCCGCCCGCACCCGACCGCCCCGCCCGGCGCCGCCACCGCCGGGCGCCCCTCCCCCGCACCCTCCGAGGAAGCCGGTATGGCAAGCCCGTCAGCCCGTGCCCAGCGCCGAACCGCCGCGCTGCTCCTGGCACCGTTTCTCGTCCTGTTCAGCGCCGTCACCCTCGCCCCGCTGCTCTACGCGGGCTGGATGAGCCTGTTCACCACCCGCACCTCCGGCCTCGGCTTCGGCGGCGCCCACGAGGTCTTCACCGGCCTGGACAACTTCACCAACGCGTTGGCGGACCCGGCGTTCCGCCGCGGGTTCCTCACCATCGCCCTCTACGTCGCGGTCTACCTGCCGGTGATGATCGGCGGCGCCCTCGCCCTGGCCCTGCTGCTCGACTCGGCACTGGTCCGGGCCCGGGCCTTCTTCCAGCTGGCCCTGTTCCTGCCGCACGCCGTGCCCGGACTGATCGCGGCGCTCATCTGGGTGTACCTGTACACCCCGGGGCTCAGCCCGGTGATCGCCCTGCTCGACTCCGGCGGCCTGCACCTCGACTTCCTGTCCGCGGACAACGCGGTGCTCTCCACCGCGAACATCGCGGTCTGGGAGTGGACCGGCTACAACACGGTGATCTTCTACGCCGCGCTCAAGGCGGTGCCCGGCGAGGTGCTGGACGCGGCCCGGATCGACGGCGCCAGCGGCATCCGCACCGCGCTGTCGATCAAGCTGCCGATGATCCGCCCCTCCGTCGCGCTGGCCGTCCTGTTCACCGTGATCGGGTCGATCCAGCTGTTCACCGAACCGAAGGTGATCTACAGCGCCTCCAGCGCGATCGGCAGCAGCTGGACGCCCAACATGTACGTCCAGACCGCCGCGTTCACCCGCAACGACTTCGGCCTCGCCGCCGCCGCCTCGCTGCTCATCGCGCTCTTCGCCGCGCTCCTCTCGTTCCTCGTCACCCGTCTGTCGCGCCACAGGAGCCAGCCGTGACCAAGCCCCTCACCCTCCGGGCCCCGGCCCCCGCCGCGGCCCCGGGCCCGGCCGGCGGGAGCGGGCCGCAGCGGTCCGCGCCGCGCCGCCCCCGCCGCGCCCCGGCCCTGCTCTCCCGGGCCGCCGTGACCGGACTGCTGGGCCTGGCCGCCCTCTACACCCTGCTGCCGATGCTCTGGCTGCTGCTGTCCTCCACCAAGAGCCGCCAGGACCTGTTCGGCACCAACGGCTTCGCCCCGGGCCGCGAGTTCGCGCTGCTGGACAACCTCGGCCACCTGTTCCGCACCGACCACGGCATCTACCTGCGCTGGATCGCCAACACCGTCCTGTACGCGGGCGGCGGCGCGCTGCTGGCCACCGTGTTCGCGGTCGCCGCCGGGTACGCCTTCGACAAGCTCGCCTTCCCGCTGAAGGAGAAACTGTTCGGCTTCGTGCTGCTCGGCGTGATGGTGCCGGGCACGGCGCTGGCCATCCCGCTGTACCTGCTGGCCGCCCGGGTCGGCCTGGTGAACACCTTCGCGGGCGTCTTCCTGGCCGGCCTGGTCTTCCCGTTCGGGGTGTACCTGGCCCGGGTGTTCAGCGCCGCCTACGTGCCCGACGAGGTGCTGGAGGCGGCCCGGATGGACGGCGCGGGCGAGTTCCGGGCGTTCTGCCGGATCGCCCTGCCGATGCTCGCGCCCGCCTTCGTGACCATCTTCCTGTTCCAGTTCACCCAGATCTGGAACAGCTTCTTCCTCCCCCTGGTGATGCTGTCCGACAAGGACCTGTTCCCGGTCAACCTCGGCCTGTACGTCTGGTACTCGTCCGCGCTCTCCCAGGGCCACCCGCAGGACTACCTGCTGGCCGTCGTCGGATCGCTGGTGTCGGTGGCCCCGCTGGTGGTGCTGTTCCTGATGCTGCAGCGGTTCTGGAAGTCCGGCATGACGGCCGGCGCCGTCAAGTAGGCCCACCGACATGAGGATCCCCGTGCCCGCCACCCCGCCCGCCCCGCACCGCCCGCGCGCCCTGTTCGCCATGGGCCGCCGGCACCGCGACGCGCTCTTCCCGCCCGCCGCCGTCGAACGGCTCACCCGCCACGTCGACCTCGACCTGCAGCTCGTCGTCGAGGACTTCGACCGGATCCCCGGCCCCGCCTCCGTCGAACTCCTGATCACCTCCTGGGGCTGCCCCCCGCTGGACGCCGCCGCCCTGGCCAGGATGCCCGCGCTGAAGGCCGTCGTGCACGCCGCCGGGAGCGTCAAGCACCACGTCACGGAAGCCTGTTGGGAGCGCGGCCTGCGGGTGTCCACCGCCGCCGCGGCCAACGCCGTCCCGGTCGCCGAGTACACCCTCGCCGCCGTGCTGTTCGCCAACAAGCGCGTCCTGGAGATCGCCGACCGCTACCGCGAGCACCGCACCGCGCTCGACTGGTCGGCGCAGTTCCCCGGCTTCGGCAACCACCGGCGCACCATCGGCGTCGTCGGCGCCTCCCTGGTCGGCCGCCGGGTGCTGGAACTGCTGCGCCCCTTCGACTTCGACGTCCTGGTGAGCGACCCCCACCTCGACCCGGCCGACGCCCTCGCCCTGGGCGCCCGGCTCACCGAACTCGACGAGCTGCTCGCGCAGTGCGACGTGGTCTCGCTGCACGCCCCCGCCCTGCCCGAGACCCACCACCTGCTGGACGCCCGCCGGCTGGCCCTGCTGCGGGACGGCGCCACCCTGGTCAACACCGCCCGGGGCTCGCTGGTCGACACCGCCGCCCTCACCGCCGAAGCCCGCTCCGGCCGCCTGCACGCCGTCCTCGACGTCACCGAGCCCGAGGTGCTGCCCGCCGACTCCCCGCTGTACGCGCTGCCCAACGTGCTGCTGACCCCGCACATCGCCGGCTCGCTCGGCAACGAACTGCTGCGGATCACCGACAGCGCCCTGGACGAGGTCGAACGCTACTGCGCCGGACGGGAGTTCGCCCACCCGGTGAACCGCGCCGCGCTCGCCGTCTCCGCCTGACCGCCCGCACACCCCGCCCGCACGCCCCGCCCGCACGCACTCCCGGAGGACCCCCGTGCCCCACCCCGGCCGACCCACCGACGTCCTCCTGTACACCCGCACCACCGGCTACCGCCACGACTCCATCCCCGCCGCCACCGCGGCGCTGCACGAACTCGGCCAGGACCACGGCTTCGCCGTCGAGGCCACCGAGGACCCCGCCGTGTTCACCGACGCCTCCCTCGCGGGGCGCGGCGCGGTGCTGTTCCTGTCCACCAGCGGCGAGGTGCTCACCCCGGCCGGCCGCGCCGCACTGCGCCGCTGGACGGCCGCCGGCGGCGGCTTCGCGGGCGTGCACTCCGCCGCCTGCACCGAGTACGACTGGCCGCACTACGGCGAGCTGCTCGGCGCCCGCTTCGCCGGCCACCCCGAACCCCAGCCCGGCACCGTCCTGGTGGAGGACCGCGACCACCCCGCGACGGCCCACCTGCCGCAGCGCTGGGCCTGGCACGACGAGTGGTACGACTTCCGCCACAACCCGCGCCCCGGCGTCCGCGTCCTGGCGACCGTCGACGAGTCCGGCTACCGGGGCGGCGGCATGGGCGCCGACCACCCCCTGGTGTGGTGCCGGGAGCCCGCCACCGGCGGCCGCTCCTTCTACACCGCGCTGGGCCACGCCGCCGACGCGTACGCCGACCCGGCCTTCCGCCGCCACCTGCTGGGCGGCCTGCGCTGGGCGGCCGGCGCCGCCTCCTGACGACCCGTCCGACCTAGGCGCGGCCCCCGTCCCGGGCCGGGCCGCGGCCCCGCACGCCCGAAAACCCCTGCTCCCCGCGCCCGGGGAGCCCCCTCCTCCGAGAAGAGACCCGCATGTCCCGCAGAGTGATCGGCATCGTCATGAACGGTGTCACCGGCCGGATGGGCTACCGCCAGCACCTGGTCCGCTCGATCCTGGCCATCCGCGAGCAGGGCGGCCTGCCGCTCGGCGACGGCGAGGTGCTGTGGCCCGAGCCGATCCTGGTCGGCCGCAACGCGCACAAGATCAAGGAGCTCGCCGACCGGCACGGCCTGGAGCACTGGACCACCTCGCTGGACGAGGCGCTTGCCCACCCCCTCGCCGAGATCTACTTCGACGCCCAGCTGACCCCGCTGCGCGAGCCGGCGATCCGCCGGGCCATCGCGGCCGGCAAGCACGTCTACACCGAGAAGCCGACCGCCGAATCCCTGGACGCCGCCCTGGAGTTGGCCCGCCTGGCCCGCGAGGCCGGGGTCTGCAACGGCGCGGTGCAGGACAAGCTGTTCCTGCCCGGCCTGCTCAAGCTGAAGCGGCTGGTCGACGGCGGCTTCTTCGGCCGGATCCTGTCGGTGCGCGGCGAGTTCGGCTACTGGGTGTTCGAGGGCGACTGGCAGGAGGCGCAGCGCCCGTCCTGGAACTACCGGGCCGAGGACGGCGGCGGCATGATCCTCGACATGTTCCCGCACTGGCGCTACGTGCTGGACAGCGTCATCGCCCCGGTCCGCTCGGTCTACGCGCACACCGCCACCCACATCCCGCAGCGGGTCGACGAGCAGGGCCGCCCGTACGCGGCGACCGCCGACGACGCCGCGTACGGCGTGTTCGAGCTGGAGGGCGGCATCGTCGCGCAGGTCAACTCCTCCTGGGCGGTGCGGGTCGACCGCGACGAGCTGGTCGAGTTCCAGGTCGACGGCACCGAGGGCAGCGCCGTCGCGGGCCTGCGCGAGTGCCGCTTCCAGCACCGCGCCGCCACCCCCAAGCCGGTCTGGAACCCGGACCTGCCGGTCACCGAGCCGTTCCGCGCCCAGTGGCAGCGCGTCCCGGACAACGCCGAGTACGACAACGGCTTCAAGACCCAGTGGGAGCTGTTCCTCCGGCACGTGACCACCGGCTCCGCCTACCGCTGGGACCTGCTGGAGGGCGCCAAGGGCGTGCAGCTCGCCGAACTCGGCCTGCGCTCCGCCCGCGAGGGCCGCCGCCTCGACGTCCCCGCCCTGGAGCTCGACGTCCCCGCGCGGGAGGTCCGGTGACCGCGCTGCAGCTGCCCGGCACCGGCACGTACCGGCTGCGCGAACCCGTCGCGTTCGACGTCCCCGCGGGCCCGCCGGTCTCCCGCACCGCCTTCGCCGCCGCGCACGTGGTCGCCGACCCGCTCGGCGGAAACGCCCCGGGCGCCCCCGCGGCCGTCGACTGGGACGCCACCCTCGCCTTCCGCCGCCACCTGTGGTCGCTGGGCCTGGGCGTCGCGGACGCGATGGACACCGCGCAGCGCGGCATGGGCCTGGACTGGGCCGCCACCCGTGAGCTGATCCGCCGCTCGGGCGCCGAGGCCCGGTCGGTGGGCGGGCGGCTGGCCTGCGGCGTCGGAACCGACCAACTCACCTCCCCCGTCGCCTCGTTGGCCGAGGTGACGGCCGCCTACGAGGAGCAGCTGGCGGTCGTCGAGGACGCGGGCGCGCAGCCGATCCTGATGGCCAGCCGGGCACTGGCGGCCTCGGCCCGCGGGCCGGAGGACTACCTGGAGGTGTACGGGCGGCTGGTCGGGCAGTCCCGGCAGCCGGTGGTCCTGCACTGGCTGGGCGAGATGTTCGACCCGGCGCTGTCCGGCTACTGGGGCTCGGCCGACCTCGACGCGGCCGCGGCGACGGTGCTGGAGCTGATCCGCAGCCACCCCGGCCGGATCGACGGCATCAAGGTGTCGCTGCTGGACGCCGGCCGCGAGGTCGCCCTGCGGCGCCGACTACCGGACGGGGTGCGGCTGTACACCGGCGACGACTTCCACTACCCGGAGCTGGTCCGGGGCGACGGACTCGGCCACAGCCACGCCCTGCTGGGCGTCTTCGACCCGATCGCCGCCACGGCCGCCGCCGCCCTGCACGCCCTGGACGCGGGCGACCTGGCGCGCTACGACGCGCTGTTCGCGCCGACCCTGCCGCTGGCCCGGCACCTGTTCGCCGCGCCGACCTTCCACTACAAGACCGGCGTGGTCTTCCTCGCCTGGCTGGCCGGCCACCAGGAACACTTCACCATGGTCGCGGGCGCCCAGAGCGGCCGCTCGGTGCCGCACCTGGTCGAGCTGTTCCGGCTCGCCGACGCGGCCGGGATCCTGCCCGACCCGGACCTCGCCGCCGACCGGATGCGCCGCTTCCTCGCGGTCGCCGCCCCGGCCTGACCGCCGCCCGGCCCCGGGGCCGCCGCCCGCCCCGGCGGCGGCCCCTCCTCCGTCCTCCGTCCCCCTCCCCCTTCCTCCGCTTCCCCTGCAACGAAAGGAGCCGCGCCATGACCGGACCGGACCGGCTGTCGCTCAACCAGGTCACCACCAAGCGGTGGAGCCTGCCCGAGGCCGTCCAGGGCTGCGTGGACGCCGGAATCCCGGCGATCGGCCTGTGGCGGGACAAGGTCGCCGAGACCGGGGTCGCCGAGGCCGCCAAGCTGGTCCGGGACGCGGGCCTGGCGGTCTCCACCCTGTGCCGGGGCGGCTTCCTCACCGCCCCCGGCCCGGACGGCCGGCGGGCCGCCCTCGCCGAGAACCTGCGCGCCCTGGAGGAGGCCGCCGAACTCGGCACCGACACCCTGGTGCTGGTGGTCGGCGGCCTGCCCGACGGCAGCCGCGACCTGCCCGGCGCCCGGGCCCGGGTCGCCGAACTGCTGGCCGAACTCGCCCCGCACGCGGGCGACTTCGGCGTCCGCCTGGCGATCGAACCGCTGCACCCGATGTTCTGCGCCGACCGCGCCGTGGTCTCCACCCTCGGCCAGGCCCTCGACCTCGCCGAACTCTTCCCCGCCGACCAGGTCGGCGTGGTGGTCGACAGCTACCACGTCTGGTGGGACCCGGAGTTGGAGCGCCAGGTGGCCCGGGCCGGCGCCGGCGGCCGGATCGCCTCCTACCAGGTCTGCGACTGGACGCTGCCGCTGCCCGCCGACGCGCTGCTCGGCCGGGGCCACGTCGGGGACGGCCACATCGACTTCCGCGCCCTGACCGGCCTGGTCACGGCGGCCGGCTACACCGGCTGGATCGAGGTCGAGATCTTCAACGAGCAGGTCTGGGACACCCCCGGCGCCGACACCCTGCGGACCGTGGTCGAACGCCACCGCGCCCACCTGGAGCGCGCGTGAGGGTCGTCATCGCCCCGGACTCCTTCAAGGGCACCGTCACCGCGGCGGACGCCGCCCGGGCCCTCGCCGAGGGCTGGCACTCCGTCCGGCCGGACGACCGCCTGGCGCTGCGCCCGATGGCCGACGGCGGCGAAGGCACCCTCGCCGCCGTCACCGCCGCCCACCCCGGGGCCGCCACGGTCCGAGTCGGCGGCCGCACCGGCCCGGACGGCCGCCCCGTCGACGGCGCGTACGCGCTGCTGCCGGACGGCACCGCGGTGGTCGAACTCGCCACCGCCAGCGGCCTGCCGCTGCTCGACGGCCGCCCGGCCCCGCTGACCGCCACCACCCGCGGCACCGGCGAACTGGTCGCCGCCGCCCTCGACGCGGGCGCCACCCGCCTGCTGCTCGGACTCGGCGGCTCCGCCACCACCGACGGCGGCACCGGCCTGCTGGCCGCCCTCGGCCTGCGCCTGCTCGACGCCGACGGCCGCCTCCTGCCCGACGGCGGCGGCGCCCTCGTCCGCGCCCACCGGGTCGACCGCACCCGGCTGCGGCCCGCCCCGCCCCGCGGCGTCGAACTGCTCACCGACGTCACCAACCCGCTGCTCGGCCCCGACGGCGCCGCCACCGTGTACGGCCCGCAGAAGGGCGCGGGCCCCACCGAGACCGCCCGCCTGGAGGCCGGCCTCGCCCGGCTCGCCGAACTCCTCGGCGGCGACCCCGGGCAGGCGGGCGCCGGAGCCGCCGGCGGCACCGCGTACGGCCTGACCGCCGCCTGGGGCGCCACCACCACCCCGGGCGCCACCGCCGTCGCCGACCTGCTGCACCTCGACGAGGCGATCGGCCGGGCCGACCTGGTGATCACCGGCGAAGGCCGCTTCGACGCCACCAGCCTGCGGGGCAAGGCCGTCGGCGAAGTCCTCGCCCGCGCCGCCCGCGCCGGAGTCCCGGCCCAAGTGGTGGCCGGCGAATCCCCCGACCCCACCACCCTCACCCTCACCACCCTGGCCGGCAACCCCCGCACCGCCCGCACCGCCGCCCCCCACTGGCTACGCCGCGCCGGAGCCCACCTGGCCGCCACTCACCGGAACACCGTTGCGCACTGGTCCGCCTGACGCTCCGCCAGCTACCGCGGCGATCCCCCGAAGGCCACCCCTCGGGATGCACGGGAAGTGGCGTTCTCCTGAGCAGCGCGGAGCCCCGCCCACCGGCCACAGGGCGTGGCAGGTGGGCGGGGCCGGTAGCGCCGGGTCAGCGAACGGCGGAGAGGACTCGTGTCCTCAGCCGGCCGTCAGCGATGGTGTCGGCGTCACGCCAGGCGTAGCCGCTCACTTCCTCCTCTTGCAGGGACAGGGCGGTGTCTTCCGCCGTCCGGAAGAGGAACCGGAAGTCGATGTGCTGGTGCGCGGGCTCGCCCTTGGCGTCGTTGGCCGGGATGGGGTGCACGTCGATGTGGACGGGCGAGCTGTCCACCAGGGTGATGCCCTCGGGGCTGATGCCGGTCTCCTCGGTCAGTTCCCGGAGGGCGGCCCCGGACAGGGTGTCGTCCTCCGGCTCCAGGTGCCCGCCGGGGGTGAGCCACTTGCCCAACGCCACGTGATGGATGAACAGCGCCTTGCCGTTCCGGTCCACCAGGACGGCCCCGGCGGTGGCGTGCCCCCGGAACTCCTTGCGGCTGGTCACCTCCGCCCCTTCGTCCACCAGGGCGAGGACGGCCGACAGCTCCGGCTTCTCCTCGGGGTGGGCGTCCAGGTAGGCGGTGACGGTCTCGCTGACGTGCTGTGCCGTGATGGGCATCGGATCACCTGTTGTAGTAGTCGAGCCAGGTAGCGGCGATGGCTGCCCGGTCGTCGCCGGGCACTTCGTGCATGGTGGCGTCGAGGTCCCGCCGGGCGAGCAGTCGCACGCCTGCCAGGATCTCAGCCTGTACGAGGTAGATGAACGGGCCAACTGACGCGCCGTGGAGGAAGTTGACGGCGTTTCCGTTGTTGAGCAGGTAGAAGTAGTGGCCCGTCGTGCTGTACCGGGTGACGTTCTCGCCGGAGCCACTGCGGGTGTAGCCGTCCGGCAACCCGTCCAGCTCCAACTCGTCCTCGCTGCTGGTGACCGTGGCGACGTAGGCCCCGTTCCGCAGGTTCGGGAAGTCCTCGCCCTTGAGCGCGAGCGCTCCCGTGGCGCACAGGACGAGCCCGGCGGCGGCGATCGCCCGCTCCCGGTCCCGGGCCAGGCCGAAGCCCTGGGAGAGCGCCTGGGCGCGCCGCACGGGGTCAATGTCATAGACCGTGACGTGAACTCCCTTTGCGTGCAACAGCCTTGCGATGCTCGAACCCAGCTTCCCGAACCCG
Organism: Kitasatospora sp. YST-16; assembly: GCF_026802215.1. Lineage (NCBI taxonomy): Bacteria > Bacillati > Actinomycetota > Actinomycetes > Kitasatosporales > Streptomycetaceae > Kitasatospora > Kitasatospora sp. YST-16. Next base: position 5,890,625 of record NZ_CP113837.1, on the reverse strand, counting down.
ATCACCAGCGCCGGACGGCCGTGCAGGATGTCTCCCCGGCCCCGCAACAGCGCCTCGGTGGAGAACACGACGGACTGACCGACGAGGAAGTCCTCCGGGTCCTTGAGCGGCGAGCGGGCCACCGACACGACGGGGCACGGCAGCTTGTCCCGATCGGCGTACCGCTTGTGGCCGTTCTCGGTGTCCTCCACCACTCCGAGGACGGTCCCGGAGAACCGGTCGCACAGCGCGTCGAGCACCGGGGCGAAGTAGCCGCCGACGTCCAGCAGCACCACGTCCTCGCCGGCCGCCCGGGTCTCCAGGTAGGTCACCGCCGCTTCCGGGTCGGCGAACAGCTCACGCGACAACTCGTCGCAGACGAAGCCCTGTTCGACCTCTCGGCGCGCTGCGGCGTCGATCGACTTCGGTTTGGGCAGGACCGCCCGGAGGCTGGACACGGTGCCGACCGCCCGCACGAACGACGGGCGCTCCGGCAACAGGTGCGTCACCAGCAGCGAGGACGGGAGGACCGGGGGCGTGAACCGCCGGGCGATCTTCCCGAAGTACGTGTCCAGTCGTGCGCGCTCCGAGGTCTCCACGGAGACTCCCCTCCCTGTCGCTGCTTTCGCTGGAAACCCGCCCGGGCCGAAGCTCTCCCCCAGCAGCCGGGGCGGGAGGCTGCGAGGCCCGCACGGGCCTGCTGGGGCGAAGGAACGCCCGCCCGCCGTGGGCGCCCATGCAGGTGCCTTCTGCGCCCAAGCGGGCCCGGCCCCGGACCACCTCGCCGATCTTCGGGCGGTAGTTCTCCCGCCTGGGTGTCCTGCGCATTGCCATCGGTCAACTCCTCTCCGTGATCACACGAAGAGGCTCCCGTGATGCGATCGGAGCCAACAGGGATGGAACGTCCTACTTCTGACGGCTAATCAGCAACACCCAGCAGGCGTGCCAGCCTCCGAAGGCCGGGGGGCCGGACCGGCCCCGCCCACAGGTCGGAGACGATCGCCACGGCGAGGGTGTGGTGCCGCATCCATCCGGGTGCCACCCGCTGGAGCTTCTCCAGGGTCGCCACCGCCCCGGCGGCGTCTCCCAGGTCCGTGTGCGCCCGCGCCACGTCCAGCAGTAGCCAGGTGCGCCATGAAGGCGGCGTGTCGGCGCTCAGACGGAGCCCACGGGCCAGCGTCAACGCTTCCTCCGGGCGAGCGTGCTGGACCGCGAGGCGCACCCGTTCGATTCGCACGGACGACCGGCTGAACACGCTCACCATCCGCCCGTCCGCAGGGGCTTCCAGGCGGGCCAGCCGAGCGGTGGCCTGCTCCGCCGTGAGCATCATGTCCGACGCGCCCGCGTAGTCACCGCTGCGGGCGGTGCTGGTCGCAGCCGACATGACCAGACCGCCCCAGACCCTCAGCCGCTCGGCGCTCGTCGTCCGGTCCCGCTCCAGCCCGTCGGCGGCACGCACGGCGAGTACCTGCGCGTCGTCCAAGCGGTTCTGCCGCTGGTAGGCCCAGGCCACGGAGTTGCAGATCATCGCGGACAGCAGCGGGTCTTCGGAGGCATCGGCAGCCGCTACGGCCCGCTCAAGGCTGGACAGCCCGAGGTCCGTCTTCCCCAGCCGGATCGCCAGGTGCCCGCCGAGTTGCAGCACCTTTCCGAGCGCGTGTTGGCCCTGTAGCCGATCACGACCGCGCCCGACAGCGGCAACCAGCCGAGCGTCCGCGATGACCCCCGGTAGAAGCTCCATGACCCTGCCGAAGTCGGCATTGTGGTAGAGCGTCCAAGCCTCTGCGATCTCTGCGCGCAGCAGCGCCGGGGACAGGCGATCAGCCCCGTCCGGCACCAGGGGAGGAGCGAACAGCGGCGGCATGATGGCGCGGCGTACCGCCACCAGCTCCGGGGGCTCCACGTCGCCGGTGGACGGTACGGCGGGCGGGTCTCCGAGCAGGGCCGTCACCTCCACTCCGAGTCCCCGCGCAAGTGCGTGCAGCGTCGGCAGTCGAGCGGAGTGCTTGCGCTTCTGCTCCAACTTCCTCACTACGTCTGCGGATACGCCCGACTTCTCCGCCAAGCCCTCTTGCGTGAGGTCCGCCAGCCGTCGCAGCCGGCCGAGCCGGTCGCCGAGATGGTCGTTCGCCATGTCGCAGACCCTACGCCGTGATCGGGCGGGAACAGCCGCCTCGCGGCCAACGCGGAGGAGCCCGACACCGACCCCAGGGCAACAGCCTGTTCACGGTGACCTTGGAGCGTGAGGGTTCCCCGGCGCGTTCCGAAGGGTAAACAGTCCCCTCAGCAGAACCGCATCAACAACCCGCCACCCCGACTACCTGACACGACGTCAACCGCCGATCCTGCGCAGCGCCTTGCGCGTGGTGCCGAGCTTGCGCAGCACCGCGGCGACGTGGTGCTCGGCGGTGCGTTCGGAGACGTAGAGGGCGGCGGCGATCTCCTTGTTGCGGGCGCCCTCGGCGAGCAGGCCGGCGACCTGGCGTTCGCGCGGGGAGAGGGTGTCGGCGGGGTCCGCGGGGGTGCGCGGGACGGGGCCGAGGGTGCGCAGGTGGCGTCGGGTCCGGGAGGCGTCGCGGACGGCGCCGAGGCGGTCGAACTCCTCGGCGGCGGCGGTCAGCAGCGGCCCGGCGTCGGCGGCCGGCCCGGCGAGCGCGGCGCGTTCGGTGGCGAGGGCGGCGGGGTGGGGGCGGCCGACGGCCTGCCAGGCGTCGCGGGCGCGGAGGAACGCGGCGGCGGCCGCGTCCGGGGTGTCGGCGAGCAGTCCGGCGGCGGTGTGCTGTTCGGCCCGGCCGGCGGGGCTGACCAGCCCGTCGAGGCCGGCCGCGTGCTCGGTGGCGAGGGCGGTGGCGGTGGCCCGGTCGTCGCGGCGCAGGGCGGTGTCGACGGCGGTGGGCAGCAGGTCGAAGGCGAACGGCCAGAGTTCGCGGCGGCGCAGCAGGCGCAGCGCGGGGGCGAGGGTCTGCCAGGCGGTGTCGGGGTCGTCGCGGTCGAGGTGGAGGCGGGCCAGGCCGGCGGCGGCGGGCAGGGCGAGGACGCTGGTGGCGTCCTGGTCGAGGGCGCCACGGAAGTGCTCGGCGGCGCGGGCTGCCTGGCCGCGGGCGGCGGCGATGGCGCCCTGGGCGGCGGCGAGCAGGCCGGTGTCGGCGACGGGGCTGTCGGGGAAGCGCCGACGGTAGGCGGCGAGGGCGGCGTCGAACCGGGTCCACCGGCCGGCCGTCCAGTCGAGCAGGACGGGGTAGCTGTGGGCGTACATGGCGAGGCCGCCGAGTCCGGCGCGCTCGCAGAGGGCGGCGGCTTCTGCGGCCCAGCCGCGGACCGAGGCGTCGAGGCCGGTGCAGCAGCCGATCTCGGCGGCGTTGGAGAGGCTGATGGCCGTGCAGAGCACGATCTTGGGGTGGTCGCTGTGCCGGGGCAGGGCGGCGATCAGGTCGGGGATCCCGGGGGTGGCGCAGAGCGGGAGCGAGACCAGCCGGTTGGTCCGGACGACGGCGGTGGTCTCGGGGTCGTCGAAGCGCTCCAGCAGGGCGAGGGCGCGGTCCATCCAGCCCCGGCGTTCGGCGGCGGTGGCGTCGCCGGTGTCCATGGCGGCGATGACGGCCAGCGTCTTGGCCGCGTGCCGGGGGTTGTCGGCCTCCAACTCGACGGCGGCCTCCTCGAGTTCGGCGACGCCGTGGGAGCCGCCGAGGTGCAGTCGGAGGATGTTGCCGAGCCGGGCCCGGATCTCGCCGCGGACGGCCGGGGCCAGGCCGGGGGTGTCGATGATGCGGCGCAGCGCGTCGGCGCTGGCACCGGCCTCCTCGGTGTAGGCGACGGCCTCGGCCAGCGAGCGGGCGGCGGCGCCGAGTTCGTCGGTGGGCAGGCCGGGGTGGTCGATGATCCGGCGGAGCATCAGGGCGGCGGTGCCGAGGTCGCCGACCTCCATCGCCCGGTCGGCGGCGGCGCGGGCGTGCACCAGCCACTGCGCGGTGTCGCCGAGCGCCTCGGTGTGGTGGGCGATCTGCACCAGCGGCTGCGGGTCCCGGGCGGTGAGCAGGCCGAGGACGCGGCGGTGCAGCCGGGTGCGGAGCGGGCCGGGCAGCGCGTCGTAGACGGAGCGGCGGGCCAGGGCGTGCGAGAACCCGTAGCTGTCGGGGCCGTGCTCGACCAGGACGGAGCGCTCCAGGGCGTCGGTCAGGGCGGCGTCGGCCCGGTCGGCAGGGAGCGCGGCGGCCTCGGCCAGCAGGTCGCCGGACGCGGGGACGGCGAGCACGGCGGCGGCGTCGACCAGGTCGGCGGCGTCCAGGGTGAGCCGTTCGATCCGGGCGGCGAGCACCTCGCGCAGGCTGCGCGGCACGCCGAGCACGCCGAGCAGGTCGGGCCGGTCGGCGGCGCCGGGGCGGGTGCCGAGGGTGATCAGGTCCTCGACGGCGATCAGCGGCAGGCCGTGGCTGCGCTCGTACAGTGCGCCGGTGAGCCGGCGGGCGCCGTCCGGGCCGAGGGCGGAGCCGGCCAGTGCGGCGAGGGCCGGCCGGTCCAGCCGGTGCAGGGCCAGGTCGCGCAGGCCGGTGCCGGCGGGGCGGCGCAGTTCGCGGCCCAGCAGCGGGCCGTGCACCTCCTCGCCCCGGTAGGTGAGCAGCAGCGCGGTGTCCTCGGGCAGGCTGCCGGCCAGCAGCAGCAGGAGTTCGCGGGTCGCGTCGTCGGCCCAGTGGACGTCCTCGACCACCAGCACCACGGGGGCCGCGGCCGCCAGCAGGGCCCGGGTGGCGGTCAGCACCGCCTGGCGCTGCTCGCCGGGCCCGGTGGGCTCGGCGGGCGGCGGGGGCAGCCGGTCGGCGAGGTCGGGCAGCAGCGGTGCGAGGGCCGCGGTGGCGGCCCCGAGCCGGGCGCCGGGCGGCAGCAGCGGGCCGAGCGCCCCGAGGGCGTCGATGACCGGGCCGAAGGGCAGCGGCTCGCGCAGCGGGTGGCAGCCGCCCACCACGGTCCCCACTCCGCGGGCCCGCAACGCGTCGGCGGCCTCCGCGACCAGCCGGGTCTTGCCCACCCCGGCCTCCCCCTGCACCAGGGCGACGGCCGGCCGGGCGGCCAACAGGTCCACCAGCTCGGCCAGTTCGGGCCCGCGGCCGACGAAGGCGAAGCCCCGCCGCTCCGGGGCGGGACCGAGCTGCCGTACCGTGCCGACCATCCGCCGCTCCTGACCACCGTGAACGCTTGGCCCCACGCTACTGCCGCCCCCGCCGGAAAACCCCCCGGCGGGGTCCGGCGGGCCGGGAGCTGACCGGTCGGGAGTCGGCCGGGCGGACCGCCCCGGTCCGGGTGCGGAACTACCCATGTCCCGGCCGCCGGCGGACGGGAATGGGTAGTTCCGCGTCTTCCGGCGGGCGGCGGGCCGGTCTTCCCTGGAACCAACAGCACCACCCGCACCACCCGGAGGCGAGCAGCCATGAACCCCACGAACCGTCCGGCGGCCAGCCGCCCCACCGCCATCTACCTGCGCTGCTACCCGTACGACGCGGGTTTCCTGCTGGACTTCTGGAGCGCGCTCAGCCATTACGCCCTGGCCACCGGGCTGGGCGAGGCGACCGTGTTCCTGGACAACGGGCGCCGCTCCCAGGACCCGCTGAGTTCGCTGGAGGCGCTGCTGGCGGCGGCCGCGGCGGGGCGGGTGTCGGCGGTGGTGGTGCCCGGCCCGTTCGTCTTCTCGTTGGACGACGAGGCGGCCCGGGCCACGGTGCGCCGGTTCGAGGCGGTGGGCTGCGCGGTCCACGAGCTGCCGGACACGCACCGGCGGCGGCCCTCCGCCCGGTTCGCCGTGGCGGGCTGAGCGGGGGCGGCGGGCCCGTCAGGGGATTTCGGCGACGACCAGCTGTCCGACCTGTTCGCCGAGCACGGCCCGGGCGGGTGCGTCCAGGCCGGAGTCGGTGACGAAGCAGTCCAGTTCGTCCAGGGCCGCGAAGGCGCTCAGTCCGACCACGCCCCACTTGCTGTGGTCGGCCACCGCGACCACCCGGCGGGCCGAGGAGATCAGGGCCCGGTTGGTCTGCGCCTCGGCCAGGTTGGGGGTGGTGAGCCCGGCCCGTTCGGAGACGCCGTGCGCGCCGATCAGCAGGATGTCGACGTGCAGCGAGCGGATCGCCTGGTCGGCCAGCGGGCCGACCAGGGCGGCCGAGGGGGTGGGGGTGCCGCCGGTGAGCAGCAGGGTCGGTCCGCTGCCCGGGTTCTTCGCGGCGTGCTCGCGCAGCAGGTCGGCGACCGGCAGCGAGTTGGTGACGATGGTCAGGCCGCGGACGTCCAGCAGCCGGCCGGCCACCGCGTGGGCGGTGGTGCCGGCCGAGACGGCGACCACGCTGCCGGGTTCGACCAGGGCGGCCGCGGCGTCGGCGAGCGCGGCCTTGGCGGCGGACTCGCGCTGCGTCTTGGCCTCGAAGCCCGGTTCCTCGGCCCGGGCGGCGCTGGTGACCGCGCCGCCGTAGATCTTCTCCACTTCGCCGGCCCGGGCGAGTTCGTCCAGGTCCCGGCGGATCGTCATGTCGGAGACGCCGAACTGCTCGACCAGGTCGGCCACCCGGACGGCGCCGGTCCGGCGCACCAGTTCGAGGATCAGCGCTCGGCGCTGGGGGCCGAGAAGTGTCGGGTCCGCCACGGGTTCTCCTTACGCCGCTCGGCAGTGGTTCACGGATCAACAGAATAGTGCGGTCCTGATCAGCCGGACGTCCACCCCTGCCCACCCCACCCAGATTCAACATAATCAAACGTTCAATGACGGCGGCGGCAAGGTCACGAAATGTCTCCTTTGAACCGGAGAAAACCCGGCTGACCTGCTCAAACACCCTCGCTCCCGATCGGGGCCCGGAACCGGACCGGTCAGAACCCTTGACACAACCGAACACCGATCCGAAACTCTCCCCAGCCGCTTGTTTGCGCCAACATGCTTCACCCCCACCCCCACCCGAAGCCGCGAGGTACTCCCCCATGTCGCGTACGAGATCCGCGCTGCTCTGCGCCCTGCTGGCGCTCGGCGCCCCGCTGGCCGCCGGCACCGCCCCCGCGCAGGCCGCCCCCGTGCCCGTCGTCAACGGCACCCAGTTCACCGACACCACCGGCGCGGGCGTGCAGGCGCACGGCGGCGGCGTGATCAAGGTCGGCGCGTACTACTACTGGTTCGGCGAGGACCGCAACGCCGACAACAGCTTCCGGTACGTGTCGGTGTACCGCTCCACCGACCTGAAGACCTGGGAGTTCCGCAACCACGTGCTGACCCAGGCCACCGACCCGGAGCTGGCCTCGGCCAACATCGAGCGGCCCAAGGTGATCTACAACCAGGCCACCGGCCAGTTCGTGATGTGGATGCACAAGGAGAGCGCCACCGACTACGGCGAGGCCCGGGCCGCCGTCGCGGTCTCCTCCACGGTGGACGGCAACTACAGCTGGCGCGGCAGCTTCCGGCCGCTGGGCGAGATGTCCCGGGACATCACCACCTTCGTGGACGACGACGGCACCGCGTACATGGTCTCCGCCGCCAACGAGAACCGGGACCTGCACGTCTACCGGCTGACCGCCGACTACACCGGCATCGACGCCCAGGTGCAGAGCCTGTGGAACGGCTCCTCCCGGGAGGCGCCCGCGCTGTTCAAGCGGGGCGGCGTGTACTTCCTGCTCACCTCCGGCGCCACCGGCTGGGCCCCCAACCAGCAGATGTACGGCACCGCCACCAGCGTCACCGGCAACTGGAGCGGCCTGACCAACATCGGCGACGACGTCACCTACGGCAGCCAGACCGCGTACGTGCTGCCGGTCCAGGGCACCTCCGGCACCAGCTACCTGTACATGGGCGACCGCTGGGGCAACTCGATGGGCGGCACCGTCAACGACTCCCAGTACGTGTGGCTGCCGCTGACCTTCCCCACCGACACCAGCATGACGATGGGCGACTCCCCGCAGATCACCGTGGACACCGCGGCCGGCACCGTCGCCCCGATGAACGCCACCTGGGAGAACCTGACCGGGCAGCAGAGCGGCAAGTGCATGGACGTCGCCAACTACGCGTTCTCCGCGGGCGCGCAGGCCATCCAGTGGTCCTGCGGCTGGGGCGCCAACCAGACCTTCTGGTTCAAGCCGCTCAGCGGCGGCTACGTGCAGATCATGGCCCGGCACAGCGGCAAGTGCCTGGACATCGCGGGCAACTCCACCGCCAACGGCGCGGCCGTCGTGCAGAACACCTGCTCCACCGCCAACTCCCAGCAGTGGCAGGTCCAGAAGGCCGACAGCAGCGGCAACGTCCGGCTGGTCGACCGGCGCTCCGGCAAGTGCCTGGACGTGACCAACCAGTCCACCGCCGACGGCACCGCGCTGGAGCAGTGGACCTGCAACACCGGCACCAACCAGCTGTGGCGGCGCGGCCCCTCCTGGCTCTGACCCCTCAACCGCCCCCACGCACCACCCCCACCCGACGGCACGTCCCTGGCCCTCGCCCGGCGAGGGACGTGCCGTTCCGCATGCCCGCCCCCGGAGGAACACCGTGTCCCCACAGCGCCGCACCGCCCGCGCCGCCGCCCTGACCGCCCTGGCCGCGCTCGCCGCCGGCACCCTGGCCGCCCCGCCCGCCGCGGCCGACGAGGCCGCCGCCCACGTCACCGTCCGGCTCGACCCCAGCTACCAGCAGCAGCCGTTCCAGGGCTGGGGCACCGCCCTGGCCTGGTTCGCCAACGCCACCGGCAACTGGCCGGACGCCAAGCGCAACGAACTCGCCGACGCCCTGTACGGGACCAACGGGCTGGGCTTCACCGTCGCCCGCTACAACATCGGCGGCGGCGACAGCCCCGAGACCACGCCCTACCTGCGCCCGGGCGCGGCCGTGCCCGGCTACTGGAACCGGCCCGCCGCGTACGGCCCGCCCGGCGGCGACACCACCGGGTGGACCGAGCAGCCGAACTGGTGGGACCCGGGCAACCCGGACGACTGGAACCCGCAGGCCGACGCCGCCCAGCGCTGGTGGCTGACCGCCGCGAAGAGCCGCGGCGCCGACACCTTCGAGGCGTTCTCCAACTCCGCGCCGTACTTCATGACCAACAGCGGCCTGGTCTCCGGCGCCGTCAACGGCTGGCAGGACAACCTGCGCCCCGACCAGTACGACCGGTTCGCCGCCTACCTCGCCGGGTCGCTGCAGCGCGCCCAGGCCGCCACCGGCGTCACCTTCGGCTCGCTGTCGCCGATGAACGAGCCCGGCACCTCGTACTGGCACGCCGGCGGCCCGCAGGAGGGCTCGCACTGGGACACCGCCTCGCAGACCCAGCTGGCCACCAGCGTCCGCGCCGCGCTGGACGCGGCCCACCTGACCACGCCCCTGGCGGCGATGGACGAGACCAACCCGGACCTGTTCCGCGACGAGTGGAACGCCTACCCGGCCGCCGCCCGCGCCGCGGTCGGCAAGCTCAACACCCACACCTACTCCACCGGCGGCCGCGGCACCGTGCGCGACCTGGCCAAGGGCGCCGGGCTGCCCGACTGGATGTCCGAGGTGGACCTCGGCGGCTCGGTGCCGCAGAGCTTCACCGACATGTCGCCCGCGCTCGACTTCGCGCACCGGATCACCGACGACGTCCGGGAGCTGGAGCCGGGCGCCTGGGTGATGTGGCAGGCCGTCGAGGACTACACCAACATGACGCCCGCCCACGAGAACTCCAACTGGGGCCTGGTCCAGGTCGACCTGAACTCCGCCGACCCGGCGAACGAGCCGCTGCGGCTGAACAAGAAGTACTGGGCGATGGCCAACTACAGCCGCTTCGTCCGGCCCGGCGCCCGGGTGATCGCCACCGACTCCACCGACACGCTGGCCGCGCTGCGGCCGAACGGCACCGGCGCGGTCGCGGTGTACACCAACTCCACCGGCGCCGCGCAGACCGTCACCCTCGACCTGGCGGGCTTCCAGAGCGTCGACACCTCGGTGCCGGTGCAGCAGTGGACCACCGACGGCGGCAAGAACCTGGTCCGCGAACCCGACCTGGCCGCGACCGCCGCCATGACCCTGACCGCCACCGTCGGCCCCGGCTCGGTGACCACCTTCGTGCTGCCCGGCGCCACCGGCACCGCCACCGCGGCCGCCACCGTCCCCACCGGCCAGACCCGCCGGCTGGTCAACGACCACAGCGGCCTGGCCCTGGCCGCCTCCGGCACCGCCGTGGTCCAGCACACCCCGAACACCACCGACACCACCCAGCAGTGGAACTTCACCCGGCTCGCCGGGACGTACGACTCCACCGCCGCCTACCGGATCACCAACGCCAAGAGCGGCAAGGCGCTCAGCGTCGCCGGCGGCGCGCTGTCGCTGGTCGCGGCGGGCAGCTCCACCCAGCAGCAGTGGCTGCTGTCCACCACCGGCGACGGGCACGACACCCTGGTCAACAAGGCCAGTGGCCTGCTGCTGGACGTCAGCGGCGAGTCCACCGCGGACGGCGCGCCGGTCGGCGCCTGGACGCCCACCGGCGGCGGCAACCAGTCCTGGGCGATCGGCTCCGCCGCGCCCGACGCCTACAAGGGCCTGAAGGTCCGGCTCAGCGGGCGCTGCGCGGAGGTCGCGGGCGGCTCCACCGCCGCGGGCACCGCCGTGGTCCAGCACACCTGCGCCAACGCCACCGACCAGCAGTGGACGCTGCGGCCGGCCGGCAGCCCCGGCCAGGTCAACGTGGTGGTCCGGTCCACCGGCCAGTGCCTGGACGTGTCGGGCGCCGCCACCGCGGACGGCGCGCCGCTGGTGCAGTACCCGTGCAACGGCGGGACGAACCAGCAGTGGTCGGTGCGCGACACCGGCTCCGGGTACGTGACGCTGCTGGCCCGGCACAGCGGCAAGTGCCTGGACGTGAACGGCTCCTCGACGGCCGACGGGGCGGCGCTGGTGCAGCGGCCCTGCACGGGCGCGCCGGGCCAGCAGCTGCTGGTCGGCTGACCGACCCGGCCGCGACGACGGCGGCGGGCCCCACCTCCGGGTGGGGCCCGCCGCCGTCGTTCGTTCGGCCTTCAGCCGCGCGGGGCGGGCGGGGGCGCGGTGCTGGCCCGCACCACCAGCTCGGGGGCGACCACGACCGGCGCGTCCCCGGCCGTGCCGGGGGCCTCGATCTGGGCCAGCAGCCGGGCCACGCACTGCCGGCCGACCTCCTCGAAGTCCTGCCGGACGGTGGTCAGCGGCGGCAGGTAGTAGGCCGCCTCGGGCAGGTCGTCGAAGCCGGCCACACTGACGTCCTCGGGGACCCGGCGGCCGGCCTCGTGCAGGGCCCGGAGCAGGCCGAGCGCCAGGTGGTCGTTGGCGGCGAACACCGCGGTGACGTCGGGGCGGGCGGCCAGTTCGCGGCCGATCCGGTAGCCGTCCTCGGCCGTCCAGTCGCCGTACCGCAGCGGGGGCACGGGCGCGCCGGCGGCCTTCAGCGCGGCGTGCCAGGCGGCGGCGCGGCGGCGGGCGGCGTAGGAGTCCTGCGGGCCGCCGAGGTGCCAGACGGTGCGGTGGCCGAGGTCGAGCAGGTGGCGGGTGGCGGCGGCGGCGCCGGCCGCCTGGTCGGTGTCGACCGAGGGGAAGCGGCGCTCCGGGTCGCCGTCGGCGACCACCACCGGGACGCCGGAGGTGACGGAGAAGCCGGGGCGGTCGAGGATCTGCGCCTCGATCACCACCAGGCCGTCCACGGCCTGGTCGGTGAGCTGGCGGACGGCCTGCTGCACGGCGCGCTCGGTCTGGTCCTCGGCGCAGACCACGTTCAGCGAGTAGCCGGCCCGCTGGGCGGCGCGCGAGATCGCGGCCAGGGTCCGGGCGTTGCCCTGGGCGGTGACGTCGAAGGTGACCACGCCCAGGACGTGGAAGCGGCCCAGGGTGAGCGCCCGGGCGGCGCTGTTGCGCTGGTAGCCGAGCACCCGCATCGCCGACAGCACCCGTTCGCGGGTCTCCGGTTCGACGTTGCTGCGGTTGTTGGCGACCCGGGAGACGGTCTGCGAGGAGACCCCGGCGAGCGCCGCGACGTCGGCCTGCGACGGCGGCCGCGTCCTGCCGCGGGCGGTGCCGTCCGCTGTCGGGCCCTGCTGCATGCGGTCCTCCTTCATGTCTGCGTAAACATGGTAGCGGGGTGGAGATCGGAAAAAGCCACCGCCCCGGCTGCCGGAGCAGTCGGGGCGGTGACCTGGCGGGCGCGGCCGACCCTCAACGGCCGGCCCGCCGTTCCGTCCCCGGCCAGGAGCCGGGCCGCCACGCCCGTGGGGCGGCCCACCGAAGCCCGGTGGCAGGGGGACGGAAGCACGGGAGGGCGGGTCAGGCGGGCAGGCCGATGGCGCGTTCGCCGCTGCGGCGCTGCTGGATGACGACGGCGACGACGAGGAGGGCGCCCTGGGCGACGTTCTGCCAGAAGGAGTTGATGCCCTGGACGGTGAGGCCGTTCTCCAGGCAGCCGAGCAGGGCGACGGCGAGCAGGGTGCCGCCGACGCCGCCCTTGCCGCCCTTGAGGGCGCAGCCGCCGAGGGCGGCGGCGGTGATGGCCTTGAGTTCGAGGCCCTCGCTGCCGGAGGTGGGCTGGCCGCTTCCGGTGCGGGCGGTGAGCAGCACGCCGGCGAGGGCGGCGACGATGCCGATCAGGCCGTAGACGGCGATCAGGTACTTGTTGATGTTGATGCCGGCCAGGCGGGCGGCGGTGTCGTTGCCGCCGATCGCGTAGAGGTTGCGGCCCAGGTCGGTGCGGGCCAGCAGGACGTGCACGGCGAGCGCGACCAGGACCAGCAGCCAGACCATGACGGGCAGCCCGGCGATCTTGCCGCGGCCGAGGAAGACGAACACCGGGTCGCCGAGCACGTAGCCCTGGGCGCGGCCGTCGGAGATCAGCTGGGCCAGGCCCTTGTAGGCGGCCAGGCCGGCCAGGGTGGCGATGGTCGGGTTGACCCGGCCGTGCACGATGATCGCGCCGTTGAGCAGGCCGATCAGCAGGCCGACGCCGACGGCGGCGGCGATGCCCGCGTAGGCGTTGGAACCGGCCGAGGTGAAGGCCATCGCGGAGACCACGGAGGCGACGCCGGCCTGCGAGCCGACCGAGATGTCCAGACCGCCGCAGATGATGACCACGGTCTGCACGACGGCCAGCAGGCCGGTGATGGTGGCGGCCTCGGCGATCACCTGGAGGTTGCCCAGGCTCAGGTAGTTGTCGTTGAGCGTGCCGAACACGGCGAGCACGACGACCAGGGCGCCGATCAGGCTCAGGTGCTGGGCGCCGAGCCGGGCGATCAGCGAGGGGAGGACGGAGCCCCGGGCGGCCTCGGGCCGGGCGGGCGGGCTGGTCAGGGCGGTCATGAGGTGGCTCCAGGAGAGGGGTTGCGGGGCGTGAGGTCGTCGGCCATGGCGAGGTGCAGGACGGCTTCCTCGGTGGCGTCGGCGCGGTCGAGTTCGCCGGTGATCCGGCCGCCCTGCATGACGACGATGCGGTCGGAAAGGCCGAGCAGTTCGGGCAGTTCGGAGGAGATCACCAGCAGGGCCACGCCCTGTTCGGCGAGGTCGGCGATGATCCGGTAGATCTCGGCCTTGGCACCGACGTCGATGCCGCGGGTCGGCTCGTCCAGGATCAGCACCTCCGGGCGGCGGGCCAGCCAGCGGGCCAGCACCACCTTCTGCTGGTTGCCGCCGGAGAGCTTGCGCACCTCGTGCTCGATCGAGGGGGTGCGCACCCGCAGCCGCTCGGTGTACTCCTGCGCCAACTGCTTCTCGGCGCCGCGCCTGACGAACCGGAAGCGGCGCAGGCGCTCCAGCACCGCGACCGAGGTGTTGTCGCGGATCGAGCGGTGCAGGAACAGCGCCTGCGCCTTGCGCTCCTCGGGCGCCAGGCCGAGTCCGGCGCGGATCGCCCGGCCGGGGCTGCCGCCCAGCGGGCGGCCGTCCAGGGTCGCGGTGCCGGAGCGGATCGGCAGGTCGCCGGCCAGCGCCAGGGCCAGCTCGGAGCGCCCGGCGCCGATCAGACCGGCCAGGCCGACCACCTCGCCGGCGTGCACCCGCAGGTCGATGCCGTGCACGTCGTCGGTGCTCAGGTTCTTGACGTCCAGCACCAGGCGGTCGGTGGCCACGCGTTCGCGGGTGAACATCGCGGACAGGTCGCGGCCGACCATCAGGCGCACCAGTTCGCCCTCGTTCGTGGTGGCGGCCTCCTGGACGCCGGCGAGTTCGCCGTCGCGCAGCACCGCGATCCGGTCGGCGAGCCGGAAGATCTCCTGCATCCGGTGCGAGACGTAGATGACGGCGACGCCCTGCGCCCGCAGCCGGCCGATCAGCGCGAACAGCGCCTCCACCTCCTGCTCGGAGAGCGAGGAGGTCGGCTCGTCGAACGCGATGACCTTCGCCTCCCCGGTCAGCGCCCGCAGGATCTCCACCAACTGGCGCTGCGCCGGGGTGAGTTGCGAGCCCAGCAGGTCGGGGTCCAGGACGCCGGCGAAGCCCAGCCGCTCCAGGTCGGCCAGGATGCGGCGGCGCAGCTCGGCCCGGTCCAGCCTGCGGCCGGCCTTGCGCGGCAGCGAGCCCGCGTAGACGTTCTCGGCGACGGTGACGTGCGGGATGATCTCCGGTTCCTGCGGGATGATCCGGATCCCGGCGGCCCGGGCGTCGGCCGGGGAGCGCAGGTCGAGGCGGTGGCCGTCCAGGTGCAGGTGGCCCTCGGTGGGCAGGTGGTCGCCGGTGAGGATCTTCAGCAGGGTGGACTTGCCCGCCCCGTTCTCGCCCATCAAGGCGGTGACCTGCCCCGCGGGGAAGTCGAGGGTGACGCCGCCGAGCGCCCGGACGGCGCCGAAGCGCTTGCCGACGGCGACGACACCGGCCGTGCCGGGCGGGAGCGGTGGCGGGGAGTGGTCGGGTGGGGTGGTCATGGCGGGTCACCTCGAAGCGGACGGGCGAACGGGCGGAGGGCGCGGCGCGCAGGAGGGGCGCGCAGGAGAAAGGAAGGGGGTGAGGGAGGGTGGGCCCCCGGCCCGGCGGGGGCAGCCGGGCCGGGCCGGGGGCGGCTCGGGCGGGTCAGCCGCAGCTGACGCCGGCGTCCTGCCAGCTGGTGGCGTCCACCATCCGGGTCGGCGCGAACGCCTCGGCGGGGAACTCCTTGCCGTTCTTGAGCTTGTCGTACACGGTCTGGACGGCGAGCGCGCCGACGTCCTTGCCGTTGATGAACAGCGCGGCCTTCATGCCGCTGGGCTGCCCGCTCTTCCAGTCCTTGCAGGCCAGGTAGGCGCCGAGGCCGACGCCGGCCACGTCCTCGGCCTTGAAGCCGGCGTTGGCCAGCGCGGTGACGCCGCCCTGCACGTTCTCGTCGTTGCAGCCCCACACCACCCAGTGCTTGACGCCGGCGTTGGCGGTGACGGTGGCGGCGACCTTGTCCTGCGCGCCGGTGGGGGTGTTGTCGGTGGCGACGTCGATGGTCTTGACGCCGGGGACGGCGGCGTCGAAGGCCTGCTGGGCGGCCTTGACCCGGTCGCCGCAGACCGTGACGTCCTGCTTCCAGGCGGAGATCACCCGGGTGTCGGCGGCGCTCCAGCCTGCCTTGGTGAACTCCTCGGCGGCGCGCTTGCCGACCTCGCCGCCCATCTGGGCGCCGGAGAAGCCGATCCGCGGCACCAGCTGCTCCTTGGCGCAGGCGGCCGGGTCCGGGCCGTTGGCGCAGATCTGGTCGTCCGAGGTGAGCAGCGCGACCTTGGCGTCCCGGGCGGCCTGGACGACCTGCGGGCCGACCGCCGGGTCGGGGACGACCACGATCAGGCCGTTGGACTTCTGGGCGAGGGCGGACTGCACCTCGCTGACCGTCTTGTTGGCGTCGTTGCCGAGGTTGACGACCTTCAGGTCGACGCCGAGCTCGGCGGCCTTGGCCTTGGCGCCGGCCGCCTCGCCGACGAAGTACTCCTGGTCGCCCTGCTTCTGCAGGTAGGTGATCGAGATCTTCCCGTCGACCTTGGCCACCTCGCCGGTGCCGGACCCGGACTGCTGTCCGGTCGAGCAGGCGGTGGCGGCCAGGCCCAGGGCGAGCAGCAGGGCTGCGGCCGAGGCGGTGCGGGAGGAGGGGGCGGTTCGAGGCATGGGGACGCTCCTTGGCGCAGGAGTCCGGACCGGCGCGAGACTGGCGCGCCGAAGTCAACAGACAACCGAACACGATCAAACGTGATGCAACAATGAGAGGGGCGGGGACTCATCGGAGTCAAGCCGGGTGACCCACCGATACCGGGTCGTAATCTGGCCGCCGAGTCGACCGAACCCGCCACCGCCCGCCCGACCACCACCGCACCGACCGCCGTGACCTGCGGCTTCTCCGGGTGGAACGGGCGCCCGCCGGGGCCGCCGTCCGATCACGAAGCGGCATCACGACGCAACAACTGCTTGACGCCCCGGCAACACCAGGTCAACACTCGTCGCCAACACCATGTTGGCGTAAACATCCGCCGAAGGGCACTTCCCGTGAGCACGTCGCAGAGCACCACCTCCAGTCCCGCCCGGTCCCGCTCCGCCCCCGCCGCCCACCGTTCCCGCAACCGCGGTGCCCGGCACGGCGGTTGGGGCTTCGCGTTCTTCGCGCCGTTCCTGGTGGTGTTCGTGATCGGGGTCGCGGCGCCGCTCGGCTACGCCGCCTACCTGAGCCTGTTCCAGGACCGGCTGATCGGCGGCACCGTCTTCGTCGGGCTGGAGAACTACCGCCGGGCCCTGGGCGACGAACTCTTCCGGGCCGGCCTGTGGCGGGTGCTGATGTTCCTGCTGGTGCAGGTCCCGGTGATGCTCGGCCTGGCCCTGCTGGCCGCGCTCGCCGTCGACAGCGGCCGGCTGCGCCGCCCCGGCCTGTTCCGGATCGGCGTCTTCGTCCCGTACGCGGTGCCCGCCGTGGTCGCCTCGCTGATGTGGGGCTACCTGTACGGCGACCGGTTCGGACTCGCCGGGCAGATCGGCGACTTCCTCGGCACCAAGCTGCCCGACCTGCTCGGCCCGGACTGGATGCTGGCCTCCATCGGCAACGTGGTGACCTGGCAGTACACCGGCTACAACATGCTGATCCTGTACGCCGCGCTGCGCACCGTGCCCACCGAGCTGTACGAGGCCGCGGCGCTGGACGGGGCGGGCGAGTTCCGCAAGGCGTGGAGCATCAAGCTCCCCGCGGTCCGCCCGGCCCTGGTGCTGGCCACGGTGTTCTCGATCATCGGCACCTTCCAGCTGTTCAACGAGCCCAACGTGATGCAGTCGCTGGCGCCGAACGTGGTCTCCACCAGCTACACGCCCAACATGTACGCCTACAACCTGGCCTTCAACGGCCAGCAGTTCAACTACTCGGCAGCCGTCGCCGTGGTCCTCGGCGGCGTCACCGCCGTGATCGCCTACGCCGTCCAGCTCCGGTCGATGCGGAAGGGGCAGGGCGCATGAGCAGCACCACCACCACGAAGCGGCGGCCGCGCCGCAGCCGGGCCAGCAACGCGCTCACCCTGGCGATGGCCCTGATGCTCGGCTACGCGCTGCTCCCGCTGGTGTGGCTGTTCATGGCCTCCACCAAGGACACCGCCTCGCTGATGAACAGCTTCGGCCTGTGGTTCGGCCACGGCTTCCACCTGTTCGGCAACATCGCCGACGTGCTGAGCTACGACCACGGCATCTACCTGCGCTGGTTCGGCAACACCCTGCTGTACGCGGTGGTCGGCGCCGGCGGCGCCGCGTTCATCGCCACCGCCGCCGGGTACGGCCTGGCCAAGTACCGCTTCCGCGGCCGCACCGCGCTGGCCGCCACCGTGCTCGGCGCGATCGCCATCCCCGGCACCGCGCTGGCCGTCCCGACCTACCTGCTGTTCAGCAAGGCCGGGATCGTCGACACCCCGTGGGCGGTGCTGCTGCCCTCGCTGGTCAGCCCGTTCGGCGTCTACCTGATGCGGGTGTACGCCGCCGAGGCGGTGCCGGACTCGATGCTGGAGGCGGCCCGGATCGACGGCGCGGGCGAACTGCGCACCTTCTTCACCGTCTCGCTGCGGCTGCTCGCCCCCGGCTTCGTCACCGTCCTGCTGTTCGCCCTGGTCGCGACCTGGAACAACTACTTCCTGCCGCTGATCGTGCTCAGCGACCCGAAGTGGTTCCCGCTGACCGTCGGCCTCAACCAGTGGAACTCCCTGGCCACCGGCGCGGCCGGCAGCGGCGCCACCACCACCGACTTCTACCCGCTGGTCGTCACCGGCAGCCTGCTGGCGATCGTCCCGCTGGTGGTCGCCTTCCTCTTCCTGCAGCGCTACTGGCAGTCCGGCCTGTCGGCCGGCTCCGTCAAGGAATGACGGCACCTCCCCCTCCCTCCCCCTCTCCACGGCAAGGAACCACCATGTCTCCCGCACCCGCCCGCCGCCGCAGACTCGCGGCCCTCGTCCCGGCCGCCGCCCTGGTGCTCGGCCTGACCGCCTGCGGCTCCTCCGGCGCCGGTTCCGCCGCCCCGGCGGTCACCGACCCCGCCGCGGCGCTGGACACCCCGACCACGCTGACCTTCTGGACCTGGGCCCCGAACATCGACAAGACGGTCGCGCTGTTCGAGCAGAAGTACCCGAAGATCAAGGTGGAGGTGGTCAACGCCGGCCAGTCCGCCACCGAGTACACCAAGATGCAGACCGCGATCAAGGCCGGCAGCGGCGGCCCCGACATCGCCCAGGTCGAGTACTTCGCGCTGCCCGAGTTCGCGCTCTCCAAGCGGCTGGTGGACCTCAAGCAGTACGGCGCGGCCGGCCTGGAGTCGAAGTTCACCCCGTCCGCCTGGTCGCAGGTCGCGCTGAACGGCGGCGTCTGGGCCGTCCCGCAGGACACCGGCCCGATGGCGATGTTCTACAACCAGAAGCTCTTCGACCAGCTCGGCCTCAAGCCGCCCACCACCTGGGCCGAGTTCGAGGACGTCGCGGTGAAGATCAAGGCGTCCGACCCGAACCGCTTCGTCACCTCCATCGACCCCGGTGACGCGGGCGGCCTGGACAGCCTGATCTGGCAGGCCGGCGGCCGGCCCTTCCAGCAGAAGGACGCCAGCAACGTCGCCGTCGACCTCCAGGACCCGGGCAGCAAGAAGGTCGCCGACCTCTGGACCTCGCTGCTGCAGCGCAAGCTGGTCGACGCCGCGCCCGGCTGGACCAACGAGTGGTGGCAGAGCATGGACAGCGGCCGCTACGCGATGTGGATGACCGGCGCCTGGGCGCCCGGCAACATCGCCTCCACCATCCCGAACACCGCCAAGGACTGGCGGGCCGCGCCGATGCCGCAGTGGTCGACGGGCGACAAGGTCTCCGCGGAGAACGGCGGCTCGGCCGTCGCGGTGCCCACCTCCAGCAAGCACCAGGCCGCCGCCGCGGCGTTCGCCATCTGGCTGAACTCCGACCCGGAGGCCGTCCGCTCGCTCAACGACAACGGCCTCTTCCCGGCCACCACCGGCCTGCTCACCGACAAGGCCTTCCTGGACAAGCCGCTGGACGCGCTCGGCGGCCAGCAGGCCAACCGGGTCTTCGCCGACTCCTCCGCCACCGTCGGCACCGGCTGGCAGTACCTGCCCTACCAGGTGTACGCCAACTCGGTCTTCAAGGACACCGTCGGCCAGGCCATGAACGGCGGCGACCTGAACGCCGGCCTGGGCGCCTGGCAGAAGCGGATCGCCGACTACGGCAACCAGCAGGGCTTCAAGGTCACCACGCCGTGACCCCCGGCCGGTGCCCGCCCGTCCCGCCGCGGACGGGCGGGCACCGGCCCCCTCCCTCCAGCACCCCAGGAGCAGCAACCCCATGCCCGTCCTCGACACCGACGGCGGCGAGTTCACCCTCGACGGCGCCCCGTTCCGCATCCTCTCCGGCGGCCTGCACTACTTCCGGATCCACCCCGACCACTGGGCCGACCGCCTGCGCAAGGCCCGGCTGATGGGTCTCAACACGGTGGAGACGTACGTCCCGTGGAACCTCCACCAGCCCCGGCCCGGCGAGTTCCGCTTCGACGGCGGGCTCGACCTGCCGGCCTTCCTCGACCTCGCCGCCGCCGAGGGCCTGCACGTGCTGCTCCGCCCCGGCCCGTACATCTGCGCCGAGTGGGAGGGCGGCGGCCTGCCGTCCTGGCTGCTCACCGACCCCGACATCCGGCTGCGCAGCAACCACCCCGGCTACCTGCACGCCGTCGAGGGCTGGTTCGGCGCGCTGCTGCCCCGGGTCCTGGACCGGCTCGCCACCCGCGGCGGCCCGGTGCTGGCCGTCCAGGTGGAGAACGAGTACGGCGCGTACGGCGACGACACCTCGCACCTCGCCCACCTCGCCGAACTGCTGCGCCGGCACGGCGTGGACGTCCCGCTGTTCACCTGCGACCAGCCCGGCGACCTGGCCCGCGGCGCGCTGCCCGGCACCCTGGCCACCGTCAACTTCGGCAGCCGCTCCCGCCAGGGCCTCGCCGCGCTGGACGAACTGCGGCCCGGGCAGCCCAAGCTGTGCGCCGAGTTCTGGATCGGCTGGTTCGACCGGTGGGGCGGCCGGCACGTGGTGCGCGACCCCGAGGACGCCGCCCGCGAACTCGACGAGCTGCTCGCCACCGGCGCCTCGGTCAACCTGTACATGTTCCACGGCGGCACCAACTTCGGCTTCACCAACGGCGCCAACGACAAGCACACCTACCGGCCCACCGTCACCAGCTACGACTACGACGCCCCGCTCGACGAGGCCGGCGACCCCACCGCCAAGTACCACGCCTTCCGCGAGGTGCTCGCCAAGTACGCCCCGCTGCCCGTCGAACCGGCCCCCGCCGCCGGGCCCAAGCTGCCCGCCACCACCGTCCACCTCACCGAGAGCGCCCCGCTGCTCGCCGACCTGCCGGTGCTCGGCACCGCCGTGCCCGCGCTGCGCCCGCTCACCATGGAGGAGCTCGGCCAGGACTTCGGCTTCGTCCTGCACAAGGCGATCCTGCCCGCCGCGGGTCCCGCCCTGCTGGAGGTCGGCGCCGTCGCCGACCGCGCCCAGGCGTTCGTCGACGGGCAGCCGGTGGGCGTGCTGGAGCGCGAGAACCACGAGCGGGCGATCGCCTTCCACGTCCCGCGGGCCGGCGCCGTGCTGCGGCTGCTGGTGGAGAACCAGGGCCGGGTCAACTACGGCGAGGGCCTGCACGACCGCAAGGGCCTGCACGGGCCGGTGCTCCTCAACGGCGTGGAGCTGACCGGCTGGAGCAGCCTGCCGCTGCCGCTGGACGACCTCGGCGAGCTCTCCTTCACCGGCACCGCGGGCCCCGTCCCCGGCCCGGTCTTCCACCGCGGCACCTTCCAGGTCGACGAGCCCGCCGACACCTTCCTGCACCTGCCCGGCTGGACCAAGGGCAACGCCTGGGTCAACGGCTTCCCGCTCGGCCGCCACTGGTCCCGCGGCCCCCAGTGCTCGCTGTACGTCCCCGGCCCGGCCCTGCGCCCCGGGCCGAACGAGCTCACCGTGCTGGAGCTGCACGCCGCCCCGTCCCACCGCACCGCCCGGCTGCTCCCCCACCCGGACCTCGGCCCGACCGAGGAGTAGCCCCGGCCCCGGACCCCGGCGGCCGCCGCGCCGCCGGGGGCTTCGGCCTGCCCGTGACCAGGGAGAACACCGGCAATCATCACAATCAAACATGATCCACCAGGAAACTCGTCCGTAACCTTGACACAACCAAACAGCGCTCCGAGACTCTCAGCAGTGTCCGCCCGACCGCCCGGGCGCCCTCCCCCACCGCGAGCAGGAGTCCCCCCATGCCCTCGCCCCACCCCTCGCTGGACCGACGGCAGTTCGTCACCGCCGCCGCCCTGACCGCCGGGGCCGCCGCCCTCGGCGGGGCCCTGCTCCCGGCCGTGCGCGCCGCCGCCGCCGTCCCCCCGCAGGTCACCCTCCCGCAGCGCGGCAGCTACGACACCGCGCAGGCCACCGCCTGGACCGACGGCTTCGTCACCGGCAACGGCACCCACGGCGCGGTGCCCTACGGCGCCCCCGCCCTGGAGCGGGTCGTCCTCAACCACCACTCCTTCGTGCTCCCCAACGGCACCCGCGACCTCCTGCCGCCCGTCCTCTCCGGCAACCTCGACACCGTCCGCGACAAGGCGCTGGCCGGCGACTACTGGGGCGCCGCCGGGACCTTCGCCGACGGCTGGTCGCTGCGCTGGACGCAGACCTTCCACCCCGGCTACGAACTGCAGCTGAACAGCCCGGCCATGACCACCGCCGACAACTACGCCCGGATCGTCGACTACCGCACCGGCGAGGTCACCCACACCTGGACCGACAGCGCCGGCACCTGGAAGCGGCACGTCTTCGCCTCCCGGGCCGACGACGTGGTCGTGCACGAGCTGCTGCCCGCCACCGGCCAGACCGTCAACACCACCGTCACCGCGAACACCGCGCTCGACGGCGCCCCCTCGGACGTGACGTTCACGACCGCCGCCGCCCGGGTCTCCACCACCGAGGGCACCCTCGACGTGCGCGGCACCTACCCGGCCGGGCAGGGCGCGTACGGCTTCGAGGGCGTCACCCGGGTCGTGGTCACCGGCAGCAAGGCCACCGTCACGGTCTCCGGCAGCGGCCTGGTGGTCGCCAAGGCCGCCAAGGTGCTGCTGCTCACCAAGCTCGGCCGGTACGAGAACGCCACCGGGTGGAACGCCAAGCCGCTGCAGGCCGCCCTGGCCGCGCTGCCCGCCGACTACCCCACCCTGCTGGGCCGGCACACGCCGCTGCACCAGGCGCTGTTCGACTCCTCCAGCCTCGACCTCGGGGTGTCCGCCGCCGACCGGCAGCTGTCCACCGGCGAACTGATCGCCCGGCAGAACGGCGGCCGCTCCACCGTCGACCTGGCCCTGCTGGAGCGGATGTACGACTCCGGCCGCTACCTGTTCGCCAGCTCCAGCGGCCTGCTGCCGCCCCGCCTCACCGGCCTGTGGGCCGGCTCCTGGAACGCCGCCTGGGCCGACGACATCACCACCGACGCCAACATCAACCTCCAGGTCGCGGGCGGCAACCTGCTCGGCCAGGACGGCGCCATGAACGCCTACTTCACCCTGGTCCTCAGCCAGCTCGCCGACTGGCGCGACAACGCCACCCGCCTGTACGGCGCCCGCGGCTTCCTCGCCCCGAGCCGCACCGACGGCGAGGACGGCCACATGCTGCACTTCAACAACAGCGACTTCCCCGGCCAGTGCTGGACCGGCGGCGCCGACTGGCTGCTGTACCCGCTGCTGGAGCACTACCAGGTCACCGGCGACGCCGCGTTCCTGCGCGACAAGCTCGGCCCGGCCCTGATGGAACTCGCGCTGTTCTACGAGGACTTCCTCACCCGCACCGACAGCAGCGGCAAGGCGGTCTTCGTCCCGTCCTTCTCGATGGAGAACTACCCGTCCAACACCGGGCAGTCGCTCTCGATCAACGCCACCGGCGACATCATGGCCGGCCGGCACGCCCTGCAGGCGGCGATCGACGCGGCGAACACCCTCGGCCTCGAACAGGGCTCCGGCCAGGGCGTGGCCCGCTGGACGGCGCTGCTCGGCAAGCTCCCCGACTACACCGTCAACGGCGACGGCGCGCTCGCCGAATGGTCCTGGCCCGGGCTGCAGGACCGCTACAACCACCGGCACGTCCAGCACCTGTACGGGGCCTGGCCGCTGCACGAGATCAACCCCGAGGAGCGGCCCGACCTGGTCCGCGCGGCCGGCCGCGCCCTGGACCTGCGCGGCGACGAGAACTACTCGGCGCACGGCAGCCTGCACCGCGCCCTGGCCCGGGCCCGGCTCAAGGACGGCGCCGGCGTCCTCGACAACATCCGCAAGATCCTCGGCAGCAACATGGTGTGGCGCTCCCTGGTGACCTCGCACAACCCCGACCTGACCACCTACAACTGCGACGCCGCCAACGCGCTGCCGGGCGTCCTCGCCGAGGCCCTGCTGTACACCCGCCCCGGCGTGCTGGAGATCCTGCCCGCGCTGCCCGAACAGCTCGTCAAGGGCACCATCCGGGGCGTCCG
This sequence comes from Kitasatospora sp. YST-16, assembly GCF_026802215.1. Taxonomy (NCBI): domain Bacteria; kingdom Bacillati; phylum Actinomycetota; class Actinomycetes; order Kitasatosporales; family Streptomycetaceae; genus Kitasatospora; species Kitasatospora sp. YST-16. Next base: position 5,866,699 of record NZ_CP113837.1, on the reverse strand, counting down.
GGGCCGCAACCGCGTCCTGGTGGAGAGCCTGACCTGGGACACCTCGGCCCGCACCGCCACCGCCACCCTGGTCTCCGACACCACCCAGACCCTCACCTTCATCTGCCGCCGCGGCATCGCCGCGCTCTCCACCACCGCCGCCACCGGCACCTCCCCGCTCGGCGCCCACGCCCGGACCCTGACCCTGACCGCCGGCACCCGCACCACCGTCACCGTCACCACGCTGGCCGGCACCTACCGCCTGGTCAACCGGGCCAGCGGCCAGGTCCTGGACGTGGCGAACCAGTCGACCGGGGACGGCGCCCAGGTCGTCCAGTGGCCCTGGAACGGCGGCGCCAACCAGAAGTGGCAGCTGCTGCCCGACTACGACGGCTCGTTCCGGCTCGCCAACGTCAACAGCGGCAAGGTCCTCGACGACCCCGGCTCCTCCCCCACCCCCGGCCAGGCCCTCGACCAGTGGACGGACACCCACAGCCCCAACCAGTGGTGGAACCTCGTCCCCGCCGCCACCGCGGGCTACTACAAGCTGGCCAACGCCTCCAGCGGCCTCTACCTGGACGTGGCCGGCTCCACCACCGCCGGCGCCCCGGCCGTCCAGCTGGCCGCCGGCACCGCGGCCGGCCAGGAGTGGCAGCTCGTCGCGGTCTGACACCCCGGCCCCGCCCCCCACCCCGATCCAGGAGCCGCACCGTGCACCACCCCCGCAGCAGAACCACCGCCAGGGCCGTCGCGGCCGTCGCCGCGCTGGCCACCGCCGTCATCGGACTCGGCGCCCCGCCCGCGGCCGCCGCCGGGAAGACGTACTACGTCGCCACCGCCGGCCGCGACAGCAACGCGGGCACCCAGAGCAGCCCGTTCAAGACCGTCCAGAAGTGCGCGAGCGTCGCCGTCGCGGGCGACACCTGCCTGATCGGCACCGGCACCTACCGGGAGACCGTCACCCCCGCCGCCTCCGGCACCGCCCAGGCCCCGATCACCTTCGCCGCCGCGCCCGGCGCGAGCGTCACCGTCGACGGCACCGACCCCGTCACCGGCTGGACCCTCGACAGCGGGCACGTCTACAAGACCCGGGTCACCCTGGCCGGCACCGCCACCGCCCCCTACGGCTCCACCCCGTACCCGGGCAACACCGACCTGTGGGCCAACCAGCTGTTCACCGGCACCACGCCCGTCCCCGAGGCCGCCTACCCGGCCGCGTCCAGCGACCCGTGGCAGCAGTCCTTCGTCACCGGCGGCTGGTCCTCCACCCGCTCCGGCAGCCCCGACACCTGCGCCACCCCGCCGTGCACCACCGTGCTGGACGGCACCCTGAGCTACGACGGCTTCCCCGCGCTGGGCGACCTGAGCGGCGCCACCGTCTACCTGGCCGGCTCCTGGGTCGCCAACTCGGCGACCGTCAGCGGCGGCACCCTGGACGGCTCCAACAAGACGCTGAACCTGCGCTTCCCCGCCAGCGACGGCCACGTCGAACCCGGCGGCTACTCCACCAAGTTCCGCCTGGTCGGCAAGAAGTCCCTGCTGACCGGCCCGAACGCCTGGTACTACGACGCCGGCGCCCGCGAGCTGTACCTGTGGGCCCCCGACGGCCGCACCCCCGCGAACATCACCGCCAAGAAGCGCAACTTCGGCTTCGACCTGGACGGCCGCAGCAACGTCACCGTCCGCGGCATCGGCCTGTTCGCCACCTCCGTCACCACCGACGACGCCAGCAGCGGCGACGTCCTGGACGGCATCACCGCCCGCTACCTCTCCACCTGGCAGACCGCCCAGTACGACACCTCGCTGCCGTACGCCGGGGTCTACGACGCCAACCACCACTTCGACAGCGGCATCCTGCTGCACGGCACCGGCAACGCGCTGCGCAACAGCACCCTGCAGTACTCGATGGGCAACGGCGTCTCGGTCAAGGGCAGCGGCCACGACATCAGCAACAACCTGATCTCCGACGTGGCCTACGGCGGCACCTACACCGCGGCGGTCGCCCTGGAGATCGGCGCGAGCGGGGTGACGGTCACCCACAACACCATGCGCGCCACCGGCCGCGACGTCGTCAACATGAACACCAACGCCTACCCCAACCCCGGGTACCGCGACATCCGCATCGCCTACAACGACATGTCCGACTACGCCCGCACCAACTTCGACCTGGGCGCCGTCTACACCTGCTGCAACACCGCCTACACCGGCAGCCGGATCGACCACAACCGGATCCACGACCCGGCGCAGATCGGCAACGGCCTGCACTTCGACAACGGCAGCTACGACCTGGACGTCGACCACAACGTCATCTGGAACACCCTCGGCGGCACCGGCATCTCCTTCGGCGGCTTCACCCAGTCCGGGCAGCAACTCCCGTACCTGACCGGGCACATCACCAACAACACCATCGTCACCGGCTCCGGCGACCCGATCTTCGACTACTACGCGGACACCTCCCAGGTCGCCAACACCGTGCTGCGCAACAACATCCTCGACGGCGCGCACCCCGCCGGACAGAGCTACGACTACATCCCCGGCGGCACCCCGAACGAGAGCAACGACCTGGTCACCACCCGCAGCCAGAGCGGCACCGACCCCGACCCGGGCTACACCGCCCCCGGCAGCGGCGGCTTCGGCCTGCGCGCCGGCTCCCCCGCCGTCGACGCCGGCACCCCCGTCCCCGGCCTGACCGACGGCTACAGCGGCGCCGCCCCCGACCAGGGCGCCTACGAGAGCGGCCAGACCCCCTGGACCGCGGGCTGCACCCTGACCGGCTGCGCCTCCCCCACCCCGGCCTTCGCCACCCTCGGGGCCGTCGGCAGCGGCAAGTGCCTGGACCTCGACGGCGGTTCCATCACCGACGGCGCGGCCGCCATCCAGTACGGCTGCGGCAGCCAGTTCAACCAGCAGTTCACCCTCACCGACCAGGGCGGCGGCTACCTCCGCCTGGTCAACCGCAACAGCGGCAAGTGCCTGGACGTCTCCGGCGGCTCCACCGCCGACGGCGCCGGCATCGTCCAGTGGACCTGCAACGGCCAGCCCAACCAGCAGTTCACCCTGACCGGCACCACCGGCCACCAGCAGATCGTCTCCCGCAACAGCGGCAAGTGCCTGGACATCTCCGGCGGCTCCACCGCGGACGGCGCCCGCGTCATCCAGTGGACCTGCGGCACCCAGGCCAACCAGCAGTGGGCGGTGACCCCGGTCGCCTGAGCACCGCCCCGCCCCGCCACCGGGCGCGCCGACCGCTTCGAGCGGGCGGCGCGCCCCAGGCTTCCGGCTCAGCGGTGGCCGGTCACCAGGGCCTCGATCGCGGGGACGCTCGCGGCCGGGGTCGGCAGGGCCTCGTTCTCGGCGCGCAGGCGGGCCGCGGCGGCCCGCAGGCCGGGGTCGGTGACCAGGCGGGTGAGCAGGGCGGTGTCGACGTCGGCGGAGCCGGCGCGCAGGCCCGCGCCGGCCGCGGCCAGGGTCTCGGCGACGATGAAGTTGTCGGCGCCCTGGGGCAGCACCAGCTGCGGGACGCCGGCCTGGAGGCCGGTGAGGGTGCTGCCGGAGCCGCCGTGGTGGACCACCGCGTCGCAGACCCGCAGCAGTTCCGCCAGCGGCACCCAGGGCAGCGGGCGGACGTTGGCGGGCAGCGGGCCGAGCTCGCCGAGGTCGCCGCCGCCGACGGCGAGCAGGAAGTCCGCGTCGACCCCGGCGGCGGCCGCCACCAGGCGGCCGATCGCGGCCAGCCCGTCCGTCCCGGCGATCACGGTGCCCAGCGTGACGGCGATCCGCGGCCGCGCCCCGCGGCGCAGCAGGTCGGCGGGGACGGTGCCGCCTCCGTTGTAGGGCAGGTAGCGCATCCGCAGCCCGCCGGGGTCGCCGCCGAGCGACTCGGGGACGATGTTCAGCGGGGTGGTGGCGGCCGGGCCCGCGACGCCGTGCTTGTCGTACAGGTCGGTGAAGTGACCGGCCAGCCGGCCGGCCATGTCGAGGCCGGAGCTGAGACCGAAGTTCTGCAGCGCGGCCGGGATGCCCAGCTTCGCGGCGACCAGCTGGGCGGACGCCAGGCAGGAGTCGTGCACCAGCAGGTCGGCGCCCCACTCCTCGGCGACGGCGAGCAGGCCGTCCACGGTGGCCCGGGAGGCGTGCGCGAAGGCGGCGGCCGCCAGGTCGAGGATCCGGTCCTGGGTCATGTGCGGCCGGGCGTAGCCGACGGACTCCCCGGCGGGGAGGACCGCCTCGAACGAGTCGCGCAGCGAACTGCCGTCGCCGATCTCGACGATCGGGAACCCGGCCTGGCGGAGCTGGTCGAAGGGCGCGGGCGAAGCGAACAGGACCTCGTGCCCGGCCGCCCGCAGGGCCTGCGCGGTCGGCACCATCGGGAACACATGGGTGGGCGCGGCCGGGCCGGTGAAGAGCATGCGCACGGTGGTCTCCTCGTGTTTCGTCAGCAGACGGAATCGCGTGGGCGCGGGCCGTACCCGGACGACCGCGCCCGCTCCATTAACTGACGGATCCTCAGTTGACCTTCCCGGCACGATCGATAATCGGACGTTCTGTCGCGCCCCTTGCCTTCCCGGCCCCGGTCTGCTCCCGTCGGCCGCCGCTCCGGGTGAACCGTTGGTCAGCGGCGGGTGACGGCCGCGGCCCCGGCGAAGCGGCGGCGACGCTTCCGCGGCCACCGCCGCCGGAGCGCCGCGACCGGTGCCCGGCAAACGACCGGATGCCGCCGCAGTCCCCCGGAGGGAACTGCGGGCGGGCGGGCGGTTCAGCGGGCGGGCCGCGGTTCAGCGGGCGGCGCGGCGGTTCAGCAGGCGATCGGCGCGGAGCCCAGGGCCACGTCGTCGTACCAGAGGGTGTCGGCGCCGTTGCCGTAGGCCTCCCAACCGAGGTCCAGGGTGACCGGCCGCGGGGCGGTGGTGCGGCTGAGCCACTGCTGGTCGATGTCCGCGGTGGGGACGCCGTCGTCGTGCAGGCCGGGCACCAGCTGGTCGTTCAGCCAGGTGTCCATGGACTGCCTGGTGGTGTCGACGGCGAAGCGGACGCAGACCCACTGGTTCACCGGCAGCGGCACGCTCTGCGCGACGCCGACCGGGCTCTGCGCGGGCAGCGTCGCGTCGTCGGACTCCCGGTTCCACTGCAGGGCGCCGTTCTGGCCGCCCAGCCGCAGGTGCTTGTTGCCGTCGGCGGAGTCCGCCATGGTGACCATGGCGATGTGGTCGGCCGGCAGCGCGGTGGTGTGCCGCACCCAGTACCGGGCGTAGACCACCGGCCCGACGGCGGCGACGTTCGCGGTGGCGGCCGCGAACACGTGGTTGCAGTAGCCGGCCTGCCCGTTGACCCGCAGCGAACGCCCGCCGCTGTGGGCGACCGCGGTGTCGACGGTCACCGTCCCGGCACCCGAGCAGTCGGGGGCGGCGACGCTCCAGTCACCGCTCAGGCTGCTGCCGCTCTGGTCCTCGAAGCCCGAGCAGACCACCGTCCCGGCCCCGGCGCAGCCGGTGGAGCCACTGGAGCTGGGCGACGGCGACGGACTGGACGACGGCGACGGGGACGGGGACGAGGACGGGGAAGGGGACGGGCTGGGTGTCGGGGACGGTGTGGGCGTGGGCGAGGGGGTGCCCGAACCCCCTTGGCAGGAGGCGCCGTTGAAGGCGAAGTCGGCGGGGGCCGGGTCGCTGCCCGACCAGGTGCCCTGCAGCCCGAAGGACACCGAACCTCCGCTCGCCACCGTCCCGTTGTAGCTCAGGCTGCTCGCCGTGACGGCGGTGCCGCTCTGGACGAGCTGCGCGTTCCAGCCCGAGGTCACCTGCTGACCGGCCGCGAACGTCCAGCTCAGCTTCCAACTGCTGACTGCCGCACCCGCGTTGGTGACGGTCACCTGCGCGGTGAAGCCGCCGGTCCACTCGTTGCCCACCCAGGAGACCTGGCAGGCCGCACCGCCCGCGCCCCAGGCCGGCGCCGGCCCCTGCCCGAACCCGGCCAGCAGTCCGAGCACCACCGCGAGCACGGCGAGCACCGCTCCCCGTCCGCGCCGGCTTCCGTACGTCCTCGCTCCGTTGCGCACCATGTCGAACCTCTTCGTGTCGTCGGTTCCCGTCCGTGGGTCGTGCGGGCCCCGGGTCCGGGCCCGCCGCGGGCTGCGGCGGGCCCGGACCCGGGGCGCGGGGTCACGCGGCGGTGCAGGAGATGGAGCCGGTCGGGAAGTTGTTGCCGGTGGAGTTGGCGGTGAAGCCCAGCGTGGTGCTGGAGTTCGCGGCGATCGTGCCGTTGTAGGCCGCGTTCTTCACCGTCACGTCGCTGCCCGAGGTGGTCAGCGCCCCGTTCCACAGGCTGGTGATGGTGGTGCCCGGACCGGTCTGCCACTTCAGCGTCCAGGAGTTGACCGGCGTCGCGTTGTGGTTCATCACCTCGACCGACGCCTGGAACCCACCGCCCCAGGAGCTCACCACGCTGTACGTCGCCATGCAGCCGCTGCCCGGCATCGTCGTACCGCTGGACGACGGGGACGGGGACGGGGACGAGCTCGGGCTCGGGCTCGGGCTCGCGGAGGCCGACGGGCTGGAGCTGGAGCTGGGGCTGGGGCTGGGGCTGGTGGAGGCCGGGGCGCTCGGGGAGGACGAGGAGGTCGGCAGGTGGATGCCGGTCACCTCGCCGTTGCCGCCGTCGAAGACCAGGTCGGAGCAGGAGAAGAAGTTCTCCTGGCTGTCCGAGCGCACCCACTGGATGAGCATCTCGGCGGCGCCGCTGCGGCCCGACGGCAGGGCCAGGTTCCAGTAGTAGTGGCCGCCGTCGACGCCGGGGCTGCCCACCTGCGGCGGGTTGGCGACGGTGGTGAGCAGGCCGAGGTCGGCCCAGGCCAGCGGGGTGGTCGGGGACCAGCCCTGCTTGGTCAGGTAGACCCGGAACTCGCCGGGGTGGGCGGCCCAGTTGGAGTAGTCGACCTCGATGGTGGCGCCGGAGGTGAGGTGCGTCTTGGGCCAGTCGTCGCGGGCCGCGTTGTAGGCGGAGAAGTCGTACGGGGACTTGTTGCCGGCGCTGCACAGGGTGCCGTCGGGGACGTAGCCCTGGCCGCGGCCGCCCGCGTTGGAGTCGAGCACCGCGAACCAGTTGTAGAGCGGGGTCGTGCCGCTCTGCGCGACGGCGGCCTGGCAGGCCGGGTTGGTCGGCGTCAGCGCGCCGGTCCCGGTGAGCCCGTCCTGGTAGCACAGGTACGTGCGCGAGCCCGGGACGATCGCCACGCCGTGCGCGTGCGCCGGGGACAGCCCGAGCAGCAGCGCGCAGATCGTCGCGGCCGCGGTCGCCAGGGCCGCGACGATCGTGGAGGTCTTGCGTCGTGACATGAAACTTTCACCACCTCGGTGGATGGGGCCCGCGCGTGCCGTCCCGGCCGGGCGAGCCGTCTGACTGGGGAAAAGCCATGCTCATGCCATGAGCGAGGGGGTCTATGGGAGCGCTCCCAGGGCCCAAGGTAACGGGCTGTCAAGAGCGTGTAAACGGGGTGGCCCGCCGACCGTGAAAGGTTCAAGTCCGTTGAGCGGCAAGGCTGTTGGCGATCACCGCCCCGAGACCCGGCGCCCGCTCGGACCCTGCGCCGACTCCGCACGGACCCCGAGCCGACCCGGACCCGCCCGGCCCCGCCCGGACCCGCCCGGCCCCGCCCGGCCCCGCCCGGCCCTGCTGGGATTCCACATGTATCCTAGTTGGGTGCCGGATTACCGATCCTCTGCTGCCCTGGAAGCCCTGGAGCGCCGCCTGCGCCACTCCCGCCTCCTGAACGTCGTCCTCGCCGCCGTCTGCGTGTTCCTGCTGGTCGTCGCCCTGGCCGGCGGCGGCTCCCGCAAGGTGGCCGGGTCCGCCCCGGCCCCCGCGGCCACCGGCGGCGCGAGCGCCGGCGCCACCGCGCAACGGGCCACCGCCGCCGACTCGTTGGCCCGGCGCGACCCGGCGGACCGGATGGCGCTGGGCCCGGTCGACGCGCCGGTGGTCATGGTCGAGTACGCGGACCTGCGCTGCCCGTACTGCGCGCTGTTCAGCCGGCAGACGCTGCCCGCGCTGCTGTCCGAGTACGTCGACACCGGCAGGGTCCGCTACGAGTTCCGGGACCTGGCGTTCTTCGGCGACCAGTCGGTGGACGGCGCGGTCGCGCTGCACGCCGCGGCCGACCAGGGGCGGTTCCGGGAGTACCTGACCACCCTGTACGGCGCCGCCCCCGACCACGGGCACCCCGACCTGCCGAAGGAGAAGCTGCTCGGCTTCGCCCGCACCGCGGGGGTCCCGGACCTGGCGGCCTTCGAGACCGCGCTCGGCGACGCCGACCTGCGCGCCGCCGTGACCACCGCGACCGGGAAGGCGCAGGACCTGGGCGTCACCAGCGTCCCGTTCTTCGTGGTCGGCGACCGGGTGCTGTCCGGCGCGCAGCCCGCCGACGCGTTCCGCGAACTGCTCGACGGCGCGCTGGCGAAGGCGGGCGGCACCCGGTGAACATCGGCTTCGCCGGGGCCCTGGCCGGCGGCGTGCTGACCCTGCTCAGCCCGTGCTCGGTGATGCTGCTGCCCGCGTTCTTCGCCTACGCCTTCACCGCGCCGGGCCGGCTGGTCGCCCGCACCGGGGTCTTCTACCTGGGCCTGCTGGCCACCCTGGTGCCGGTCGGCGTGCTGGCCGGCGGCCTGGGCGCCGTCGTCGCCGAGCACCGCGGCCTGCTGGTGGGCACCGCCTCCTGGACGGTGATCGCCCTCGGCCTGGTGCAGCTGGCCGGCCTGACCCTGCCGGCGCTCGGGCAGACCCGCACCGGCGACCTGACCTCGAACCTGTCGGTGTTCCTGCTGGGCAGCGTGTACGGGGTGGCGGGGGTGTGCGCGGGGCCGGTGCTGGGCTCGGTGCTCGCACTGGCCGCGCTCGGCGGCACGCCGCTGTACGGCGGCACCGTGCTGGCGGTGTTCGCGTTCGGCATGGTCGTGCCGCTGTTCCTGCTGGCGCTGGCCTGGCCGCGGCTGCCGTGGGTGCGCCGCGCGGTGCGCCCGCGCGAGGTGCGGATCGGCCGGTGGCGCAACACGGTGACCCAACTCGTCGGCGGGGCACTGGGCGTGGCCCTGGGCGTGCTGCTGCTGGCCACCGACGGGACGACCGCGCTGGGCGGGTTCCTGGGGGCGTCCGAGCAGTTCGCGGTGGAGACCCGGACCCTCGACGGGGCCGCGTCCGTGCCCGACCTGGCGGTGGTCGGGGCGGCCGTCCTGCTGCTGGGCGCCGCCCTGCTCGTGCACCGCCGCCGTGCCCGGGCCGCCGCTGCCCGGCGTTGACGGGCGGACGCGCCGCGTGCCCGCCCGGTCGTCCGGCCGGCTCCGGGTCGGGGAAGATGGGGGCCATGTCGACAAGCGAGAGCGCCTCCGAGCGGGCCTACGCCGCCCTCCGGACCGGCATCCTGGACGGGACGCACCGGCCCGGGACGATGCTCGGCGAGGCCGGCCTCGCCGCCGAGCTCGGCCTCAGCCGCACCCCCGTGCGGGCCGCCCTCGCCCGGCTCCAGGACGAGGGCTGGATCACCGTCTACCCCAAGCGCGGCGCCCTGGTCCGCGGCCTGGACGGCAAGGACGTCCAGGACCTCGCCGACGCCCGGCTGATCCTGGAGAGCACCGCCGTCCAGCGCACCACCCCCGAACGCCGGGCCGCCCTCGCCGCCCGGCTGGCGGGCGAGGTCGACCGCCAGGAGCAGGTGCTGGCCGACGGCGACCTGCCCGGCTTCATCGAACTCACGGTGGCCTTCCACCGCTCCTTCGTCGAGGCCGCCGGCAACCAGGTCCTACTGGAGCTGAACGACCGCCTCGCCGACCGCCAGCGCTTCCTGCTGTTCAGCTACGGCGGGCAGCTGATGGAGCGCTGCGCCGACATCATCGCCGAGCACCGCGCGCTGGTCGCCCGCCTCGCCGCCGACGACATCCAGGGCTTCTCCGACATCCTGCGCTCGCACGTCGGCGACACCTACGGCTTCGACCTGCGCCACCTGCGAGTCTGACCCGGCGTCACACCACCGCCCCGCCCTGCGCCACCTGCGGGTCCGACCCGCCGTCACACCGTCGCCCCCGCCCTGGAGCAGTGCAGTTCCGGGTCGGCGACGCTGCCGGTGCGCAGCAGGGCGACGTCGCCGCGGTAGTCCATCGAGGTCAGCCACGGCATCCGGTCGCCCTGGCGGGGCAGCGAGTCGACGGCGCGCCGGACGTACCCGGCGCCGAAGTCCAGGAACGGGCGGGTGGGCATCGCCGGGTCCGCGGGCTCGGGGCGGCAGACGTCGTGGCCGTGGGCGTCCAGGTGGGCGAGCAGGCGACAGAAGTGCTCGCACAGCAGGCCGATCTTCAGCGTCCAGGAGGAGTTCGTGTAGCCGATGGCGAAGGCGAAGTTGGGGACGCCGGAGAGCATCATGCCCTTGTAGGCGAGGGTGTCGGCGAGTCGCACCTCCCGGCCGTCGACGATCAGCCGCAGGCCGCCGAACGCCTGCACGTCCAGGCCGGTGGCGGTGACCACGACGTCCGCCGCGAGCTCCCGGCCGGACTCCAGCCGGACGCCGGTCTCGGTGAAGGTCTCGATCCGGTCGGTGACCACCGAGGCCCGGCCGGCGCGGATCGCGGCGAACAGGTCGCCGTCGGGGACGGCGCACAGCCGCTGGTCCCACGGGTCGTACGGCGGGTTGAAGTGCTCGTCGACGGGGTAACCGGCGGGCAGCCGACGGGTGTTGACCCAGCGGATGATCCGCCGGGCGGCCCGCGGGTGGCGCCGGCAGAAGCTCCACACCAGGCGCTGCTGGGCGATGTTCTTGCGCCGGGTCAGCGCGTAGCCGCGGCGCGGGCCGAACAGCCGCTTCAGCGCGTTGGCGACCGGGTCCTTTCGGGAGACCGGCATGACGTAGGTCGGGGTGCGCTGCAGCATCGTCACGTGCCCGGCGGTGGCGGCCATCGCGGGGACGACGGTGACGGCGGTGGCGCCGCTGCCGATCACCAGGACGCGCTTGCCCGCGTGGTCCAGGTCGGCGGGCCAGTGCTGCGGGTGGACGACGGTGCCGGTGTAGCGCTCGCGACCGGCGAACTCCGGGGTGTGGCCCCGGTCGTAGCGGTAGTAGCCGCCCGCGCTGAACAGCCAGCCGCAGGTCAGCACGGTGCGCTCACCGGTGTCGGTGCGCTCCACCTCGACGCTCCAGCGGGCCGTCGCGGTGGACCAGGACGCGCCGAGCACCTTGTGGTGGTAGCGGATGTGCGGGTCGATGCCGTTCTCGGCGGCGGTCTCCCGCAGGTAGGCCAGGATCCGGGGGGCGTCGGCGATCGACTGCTCGTCGCGCCAGGGCTTGAACGCGTAGCCGAAGGTGTGCAGGTCCGAGTCCGAGCGGACCCCGGGGTAGCGGAACAGGTCCCACGTCCCGCCGGAGGCCGCGCGCGCCTCCAGGACCGCGAAGCTCTTCGCGGGCAGTTCGGTCTTCAGGTACCGGGCGGCGCCGATGCCCGATATCCCGGCCCCGACGACGAGGACGTCGAGGTGCTCGGCGTCGGCACTGGCAGCGGACGGGGACACGGGCGGCTCCGGGGGCGTCGGCGGGCGGACGGGTTCATCGTGCTGCCGCCGCGCCCGTCCGGGCAATGTGCGAACCGCACCCTCCAGGGCCCTTCGAGTGGGCGGAGTGCACCACTACGATGGGCCGCATGTCGTGGCCGCCGCCCTCACCCCGGGTCCGGGAACTGATCCGCCGCGGCGCCGGGATCGCCCTCGACCCGCCGCCCGGCTGGCTTGCCGAACTCGACGCCGCCGTGCTGGCCGGCGAGGCCCGGCAGCAGATCGCCGCCGACCCGGTGCTGGCCGCCGGGACGCGCCGCACCAACCGCTCCAACCTGCTGTTCTGGGCCGCCTCCAACATCCGCGCCCCCGGCGAGCCCGTCCCCGCCAACGACACCGGGGCCCCGCTCGCCGTCGCCCGCGACCTGATCCGGCGCGGCCTCGACGAATCCGCGCTGGACGCCTACCGGGTCGGCGAGAGCGTCGCGGTGCGGATGTGGACGCAGATCGCCTGCACCCTCACCGGCGACCCGGAGGAGCTGCGCGAACTCCTCGACGTCTCGCTGCGCTCCATCTCCGCCTTCGTCGACGACACCGTCAGCGCCATCTCCGCCCGGATGCGCGCCGAACGCGACGAACTCACCCGCGGCACCCAGGCCGAACGCCGCGCCACCGTCGCCCTGCTGCTCGAAGGGGCGCCGATCACCCGGCAGCGCGCCGAGAGCCGCCTCGGCTACCGGCTGCAACCCGCGCACACCGCCGCCGTCCTGTGGAGCGACTCCCCCGCCCCCGACCCGCGCCAGCTCGACCGCGCCGCCGACGCCCTCACCGAGGCCGCCGACCAGCCCCGCCCGCTCAGCGTCGTCGCCGGCACCGCCACCCGCTGGCTCTGGGTGCACGGCCGCCCCGACGCCGACCGGCTGCGCGCCGCCCTCGACCGGCTCCCCGACGTCCGCCTCGCGGTCGGCCCCACCGCCCCCGGCCCCGACGGCTTCCGCCGCAGCCACCTCGACGCCCTGACCACCCAGCAGCTGCTCACCCGCCTGCGCTCCCCCGCCCGCCTCGCCTTCCACCACGAAGTGGAACTCGTCGCCCTCCTCACCGCCGACCCCGACCGCGCCGCCCGCTTCGTCACCCGCACCCTCGGCGCCCTGGAGACCGCACCCCCCGAACTCACCGACACCGTCCGGGCCTTCCTCGCCGAGCAGTGCAACGCCACCCGCGCCGCCGCCCGCCTCTTCACCCACCGCAACACCCTGCTGCGCCGCCTCGCCCGCGCCGACCACCTCCTCCCCCGCCCCCTCGCCGAGCACCCCCTCGACGTGGCCGCCGCCCTCGAAGTCCTGCACTGGAGCGGCCGGCCCTGACCCCGCTGCGACTGCTGCGCCCGCCGCACCCGCCGCACCCGCCGAGGGCAAGATCGCGCCACCGCGCCCCGGCCGGCCCGGCCGGTGCCCGCGGGGCCGCCCCCGGGCGCCGGCGGGACCGGTGACGAGCGGATACGCCGCCCCGGCTCCGCCCCCGGACCGGCCGGGCCGCCGCCCCCGGGTGTGATCACCGTGACGGGCGGGACAGGACGGAGCTCGATCATCCAGTTGTGAACCGTCTTCACATCGGCTCGATCTCCCGCTGCGACCGCCCGGCCCCGGTCGTTAGCGTCGGTGCTCCAACTCACCGGAAAGGGCGAGGACTTGACCGACGACCAGAACCAGGACCCGCAGCTCGGCGGGGCGACGGACCTCTACGTGTTCGGCTACGCGCTGATCATGATGGAGTTGACCCGCCGGCTGCAGACCAACACCGTGCAGGTGAACGCGACCCAGGCCCCGGTCAACCAGTTCTGCCAGCACACCTCGCTGCCCACGCCGGAGATGAAGGACGTGGTCCGGCCCAACCTGGACACGCTCTACAGCCAGGCGTGGCTGGACCTGTCCGCCGAGCCGATCGTGCTCGAGGTGCCGGTCATGGACGAGGGCCGCTACTGGCTGATGCAACTGCTGGACGCCTGGTCGAACACCAGCGAGCAGTCGCCCAGCAGCATCACGCCGCTCACCGCCCCGGCCATCGACCCCGCGCAGGACGTCCAGGTCTACACCTACGCGCTGACCGGCCCCGACTGGAAGGGCGAACTCCCGGACGGTGTCCAGCAGTTGCCGTTCCCGACGAACACCGTCTGGCTGATCGGCCGGATCGAGCTGCACGACGACAGCGAGCAGGAGGTGCAGACCGTCGTCGGCTACCAGGACCAGATGCGGCTGCTCCCGCTGAGCGCCTGGCCCGACAGCGGCAGCTACCTGCCGCCCGCCGGCGTGTACGACCCGGACGCGTCCACCGCCCCGCCGTCCGAGGCCATCACGCAGTACAGCGGCCCCGAGTTCTTCCACGAGCTGGCCGCCCTGCTGGAGCGCACCCCCCTCGACCCGCCGGACGACCGGACCTCCGCCCTGCTCGCCGACCTCGGCGTCCACCCGTACGACGAGGACCGGCTGCCGGACGCCGCGACCCTCGACCTCGCCAAGGCCGCCGGCCTGGACGCCATCGAGCACCACCAGGGGCCCCCGCCGGTGAACGGCTGGGCCTTCCCCACCACCGACATCGGCACCTACGGCACCAACTACCTCCAGCGCGCCTACGTCGCCATGACCGGCCTCGGCGCCAACCTGCCGCAGGACGCCCTCTACCCCAGCACCGGCAACGCCGCCACCGACCCCGGCGGCGCGCCGATCGCCTACACCCTCACCTTCCCGGCCGGCCAGCTCCCGCCGGTGGACGCCTTCTGGTCGCTCACCGCCTACGACTCCGCCAGCTTCCTGGTCGCCAACCCCGAGGACATCTACGCGATCGGCCACTTCGCCGCCCCGCTGGCCGACCCCGACACCGGCGCCACCACCCTCTACGTCCAGGCCGCCGCGCCCGCCGACCCCGAACTGCGGACCGCCAACTGGCTCCCCATCCCCACCAGCGGCACCTTCTCCGTCACCCTCCGCCTCTACGCCCCGGTCACCGCCGACCTCCTCCCCGACTGGCCCCCCGCCCTCACCCCGGTCGCTCCGCAGGACTGACCCGCTCCCGGCCCGGTCCGGCCCGCCGCGCGGCGGGCCGGACCGGGTCAGGCGGACTCGCGGCAGACCAGCGTGGTGGGCAGCAGGGTCCGGGGGCCCGGGGGCGTGCGGTTCTCGATCAGGGCGAGGATGTGGCGGGCCATCGTCGAGCCCTGCTCCTCCACCGGCTGGCGGATCGTGCTGAGCGGGGGGTGGGTGTACTGGGCGACCGGGTCGTCGTCGAAGCCGATGACGGCGACGTCGTCGGGCACCCGGCGGCCCGCCCGGCGCAGCGAGCGCAGGGCCCCGGCCGCCATCAGGTCGGAGGCGGCGAAGACCGCGTCGAGGTCGGGCCGGCGCCTGAGCAGCCGGGTCATGGCGCGCTCGCCGGACTCCAGGGAGAAGTCGCCGAGGTCGACGACGGGTTCCAGGCCGGTGGCGGCCAGGGCCTCGGTGAAGCCGCGGAGCCGGTCCTGGCTGGCGGCCATGTCGCGCGGCCCGGCGATGGTGCCGATCCGCTGGCGGCCGGCCGCCAGCAGGTGGTGGACGGCGGCCTGCGCGCCGCCGTAGTTGTCGGTGTCCACGTACGGCGCCCCGTGCTCGGCCAGCGGCCGGCCGCACAGCACGGTGGGCACCCGGGCCGTGTCCAGGACGGGCATCAGCGGGTCCGAGCCGTGCGAGGAGACCAGCAGCACCCCGTCGACCCCGCGCTGCACGAAGCGGGCCGCCGCCACGTACTCGCTGCGGTCCTGCACCGCGACGAACGCCAGCTGGTAGCCGGCCGGGGCGAGGGCCCGGGACGCGCCGTGCAGCAGGCGGGCGAAGAACGGGTCCGAGAAGAACCGCTGGCTGGACTCGGTGACGATCGCGGCGACCGACCCGCCGCCCGAGCGGTGCGCCCGGGGCGCCCGGCGGCGCACGTAGCCGAGCTGCGCGATCGCCTCCTGGACCCGGCGGTTGGTCTCCTCGCTCACCCGGGCCGAACCGGTGAGGACCCGCGACGCGGTGGCCGTCGAGACGCCGGCCCGCAGGGCCACGTCGGTGAGGGTGGGCGGCGGCGGTGACGGGCTGCCGGCGGCATCGGCGGGTGCGGGCACGGACTCCTCCACGGGGTACCGGGCGACGGGAGCGGACGGGGGCGCCGGACGCGGCCGGGACGGGGTCGGGCGGGATCGGGCGGGATCGGACCGGGGACCGGGGCCCGGCGGGGACGGCCCGGGAGGCGCCTCGGGCGGTCGGGCGGTCGGGCGGTCGGGCGCCTCGGGCGGTCGGGCATCGGGCCGGAGCGGCGGCCCGGCGGTCGCCCCACCCATGATCCACAGCACCGGACGCACCGTCAATCCCGGTCCGGACGGGCCCACTTGGCGCCGCACCCCGGCGGCAGGTCACCGGTGGGCGCCGTCACCGCCGTCCGGCAGGAGCCGCGGCAGCCGGGCCGCCTCCTCCGTGAGCAGCGCCGCCGCCCGCTGCTCGCGCCGGCGCAGCTCGGCCAGGTCGCCGCGGATCCGGTCCGCCGTCAGCGCGGGCGCCCCGGCGTGGAAGGCGTTGATCCGGTCGGAGAGCGCGGTGGCCAGCTGCGCGACGTCCGCGTACGCGGCGCGGACCTGCCCGCCGTGCCGGGTGAGCGCCAGGAAGCGGCCGAACAGGGTGCGCGAACCCGCCAGCAGGGCGATGCTGTTGACGCCGGGCGCCCGGTACACGGCGTCGGCCGCCGCCCGTTCGGCGGCCAGGTTCTCGCCGATCAGGTCGTAGATCCGGAACCCGTCGCGGAACCGGGCCAGGAAGGCGCGGTAGGCGGACTCGAAGCCGTCCAGGTCCGGTCCCGACCGGGGCACCACGGTGGAGCAGTCGACGAACCAGCGCTCCGGCTCCCGGGCGTACCCCTCGCGCAGCACGTCCCACCCCACCGTCAGCGGGACGTACTCGTGGTCGTCGGTGGTGTTGTCGAGCAGCAGCACCTCGCTGCCGCTCGCCCCGCCCACCAGGAACGAGTGCAGCAGCCGCCGTTCCTCCGCGACGGTGCCGACCCGCTCCATGAACTCCACCCAGTGCGGGAAGTGGTGCCGGGGCGCGTAGAACAGCACCGGCCGTCCCGCGGCGAGGAGTTCGGGCAGGCCGGCGGCGAAGCGGTCGACGTCCACCGTGCCGGCCGAGAGCAGGTCGAAGCCGAGCAGCCGCAGGTCGTCCTCGGTCACGTAGGGCGCCTCGAACGCCCAGCGGTCCCTCCCGCGCAGGTAGCAGTGGCGGTAGACGGCCGAGGTCGAGCCCAGCGCCCGGTACATCAGCAGGTCGGAGTGCGGGGTGCGGCCCGCGACGTGGGCCAGCAGCTGGGACTTCCGGCAGTGCAGGTGGTTGTTCGGGTCCTGCGTGCGGATGCGGTCGGCATCCGGGATCCGGATCATCCGGTCGGTGAGCGCCACCGTGGTTCCTTCCGTCGCGTGCGGTCGGGGCGGTCCTCCGTTCCAGCATCCGGCGGCGGTGGCGGACGAAGACGGGCGGCGGGAGGAGATCCTCGCCCCGGCGGCGGGCACCGTCAAGGCGCCCCCGGTCCGCCGCCGGCGGGGGGCCCGGAATCCGCCGGGTCCGGCCGCCCGGACCTGCGGCGGCGGCCCGGATGTAAATTTCACGGCCTTTTGACCCGCCGTCAGGCCCGGACGCATATTGCTGCCCGAGCGACCGATCACGACGTCAGCCCGTCGCGGGCGGGATTCCCGGCGCTCCGGCGGGCCGGTGCTGCGAGCCGCTCCGGCGGCCGGTGCTGCGGGCCGGTCCGGCGGGCCGGTGCTGCGGGCACCGCTCCGGGCGGCGCGCCCCCCATGACCGACTACCGGTGAGGACGTACCTGTGCGGGTGTTACTCCATTTCGGCGGCCTGGGCGATCCCGGGGGCCCGCTGCTGGACCGGCTCCGCGCGCTGTTCCGGCAGCCGCAGAACGCCCGGTTCTTCGCCTCGGCCCTCGCTGGCGTCGAGGCGGCCTTCGAGATCGCGGGCCGCGCGGAGTGCGCCCGCTTCCTGCCCGGCGGGCTGCCGGTGCGCGACTGGCTGGCCGCCCCCGGCGACCCGCTGGTGCCCGCGGCGGCGCGCGGCTCGGTGGCCGAGGGCGTGCTGCTGCACCTGTACCAGCTGTGCGTGCTGCAGCCGGGGCCGGGCAGTCCGCTGGCCCCGGCGGGCGGCCTGCGCCCGGTGGGGGCGGTCGGGCACAGCCTGGGCAGCTACGCCGCGGTCTTCTCCGCCCTGCCCGTCGCGGGCCGGCGCGGGTACGCGGAGGCCGCCGGACGCTCGGTCGCCCAGGTCACGGTGGCGCTGCTGCGCTGCCACCAGGTCGTCCCCGCGGCGCCCCGGCCGGACGGGGAACTGCTGCGCCGGCACGCCGCCCTCGGCCCGGGGGCGGGCGTCCCCGCGGCGATGGCCGCCGTGGTGGGCCCGCGGCGCCCGGTGCTGGAGGAGGCGGTCCGGCGCAGCGGCGACGGCCCGGGCGGCCGGGTCGGGATCGGCCTGGTCAACTCGCCCACCTTCCACGTCCTCACCGGCGCCACCGAGGCGCTGATGCGGCTGCGGCTGGCCGAGGCCGAGCTCTTCGAGCGGCCCGGCGCCCGCTGGACCTACCTGGGCGCCACCGCCCCCTTCCACAGCCCGGCGCTGACCCCGGCCATGGCGCTGATCGGCCGCGACGTCGACCACCACTGGCAGCCCGTCAAGGGCGACGGCCTGACCATGCCGGTCTACGGCACCGGCACCCCCGCCAACCTGCAGTCCTCGCCGCACGTCCTGTACGAGGTGGCCGAGCAGCAGATGTGCCGCCCCTTCGACTGGCCGGCCGTCGTCGACGCCGCGCTGGCGGAGCTGGACCCGGACCTGGTCCTCGACCTCGGCCCCGGCGTCTCGGCGGCCGCGCTGACCCGGTCGCGGCTGCGCGAGAGCGGCTCGGCCGCGCGGTTCACCTCGCTCTGACCGCCCGCCGCGCCCGCGTCGCGCCGCCGGACCCGTACACCCCACGACCACACCCCACGACAGGGAGGGCGCGCCGTGCGCTGCCTCGTTTTCCCCGGCCAGGGCGTCCAACGCCCGGGCATGGGCGCCGAGTTGTTCGACCTGTTCCCGGAGGAGGTCGAGGCCGCCGACGCGGTGCTCGGCCACTCGGTCCGGGAACTGTGCCTGCACGACCCCGAGGGGCGGCTGGGCGACACCCGCTACGCGCAGCCCGCCGTCTTCCTGGTCAACGCCCTCGACGCCCGGCGGCGGCTGGCCGAGGAGGGCGACAGCGCCGAGCCGGTCGGCTGCTACGCGGGCCACAGCCTGGGCGAGTACAACGCCCTGGTGGCGGCCGGCTGCCTGGGCCTGCTGGACGCCCTGCGCCTGGTGCGGGCCCGGGCCGAGGCCATGGCGACGGTGCGCGGCGGGGCGATGGCGGCCGTGGCGGGGATCGGCGGCGACCGGGTGGCGGCGGCGCTGCGGGAGGCCCGGGTGCGCAACGTCTACGTGGCCAACCGGAACTCCGACCGGCAGACCGTCGTCGCGGGCGGCCGGGACGAACTGGCCGGCGCCGCCGCCGTGCTGCGGGCCGCGGGGGCCCGGGCGGTGGTCCCGCTGCCGGTCAGCGGCCCCTTCCACACCCCGCTGATGGCGCCCGCCGCGCGGGCGTTCGCGGCCGCGCTGCGCGGGCAGGCGTTCGCGGCCCCCGCCGTGCCGGTGTTCTCCGGCGTCACGGCGGCGCCCTTCGAGCCGGACCGGGCCGCCGCGCTGCTCGCCGCGCAGATCACCGCCCCCGTGGAGTGGGTGCGCACCGTGCGGGCGCTGCGGGCCGCCGGGGTCACCCGGTTCGACGAGGCCAACGGCAGCACGCTCACCGCCCTGCTGCCCGCGATCGCCTGACCGCTCCGCACCCGCCCCACCGCCCCACCGCTCCGCGCCCGCACCCGCACCCGCACGCCCCGGCCGGCCGCCCGCTGCCTGCTGCCCGCTGCCCGCTACTCGCTGCCCGCCCGCTGCCTGCCCGCCCGCCCGTCCCGAAGGAGAACGCCTTGAACTCGGACATCGCCATCGTCGGCATCTCGGTGGAGGTGCCCGGAACCCGGGACGTCCACGGGTTCTGGGACCTCGTCGCCGAGGGGAGGAACCTCACCGGCCGCTTCCCCGAGCACCGGGCCCGGAGCATCGACGCCTACCTGCGCTACGTCTTCGGCACCACCGTCCGCTCCCCCGCGGACGCCGGCATCGCCTACCGCGACGGCGCCTACCTGGAGCACCCGGAGTACTTCGACGCCGAGTTCTTCGGGATGACCCCGAAGCAGGCCGCGACCACCGAACCGCACCTGCGGCACGCGCTGCGCGCCATGTACCTGGCCTTCGAGGACGCCGGCTACCCGGCCGCCCGGCTGCGCGGCAGCCGGACCGGCGTGTTCGTCGGCTTCGCCGTCAACCCGGGCTCGGCCTACCTGGAGTACCTGTCCAAGATCGACCGGTCGCTGATCCAGCCGGCGCTCACCGGGAACGTGCCCACCATGATGGCCAACCGGCTCTCGCACCTACTGGACCTGCGCGGCCCCAGCATGGTGGTGGACAGCGCCTGCTCGGCCTCGCTGGTGGCCGTCCACCAGGCCAAGAACGCCCTGCTGCTGGGCGACTGCGACACCGCGGTGGTCGCCGGGGCGCGCATCGTCAGCGCGCCGATCGACCACCCGGACACCCGGATCGGCATCGAGTCCTCCGACGGCCGCACCCGCACCCTGGACGAGCGCGCCGACGGCACCGGCTACGGCGAGGGCTCGGGCGCCGTCGTCCTCAAGCGCCTCGACCACGCCCTCGCCGACGGCGACCGGGTGTACGCCGTCATCAAGGGCAGCGCCGTCAACCACGACGGCACCGCCGGCGGCGTCACCACGCCCGACTCCGCCTCGCAGGCGGACCTCCTCCACGCGGCCTGGGCCGACGCCGGGGTCGACCCGCGCAGCATCGGGTACGTCGAACTGCACGGCACCGCCACGAAGTTGGGCGACCCGATCGAGATCGAGGGCCTGCGGCAGGCGTTCGCCCCGCACACCGCGGACCACCGGTTCTGCGCGGTGGGCACGGTCAAGGCCAACATCGGGCACCTCTTCGAGGGCTCCGGCGTGCTGGGCCTGATCAAGGCGGCGCTGGTCCTGCGCCACCGCACGCTGCCGCCGCTGGCGGGCTTCGAACAGCCCAACTCCCGGATCGACTTCGACCACTCCCCGGTCCGGATCCCCACCCGGGCCGAACCGTGGAGCAGCGAGCACGGCCCGCTGCGCTGCGGCGTCAGCGCGTTCGGGCTCGGCGGCACCAACTGCCACGTGGTGCTGGAGGAGTACCCGGACCCGGCCCCCGCCCCCGTCCCCGCCCTCGCCGGCACCGGCGCGCCCGCGCCCGCGCCGCAGCTGTTCGCGCTCAGCGCGCACAGCGAGGAGTCGCTGCGGCTGCTGGTCGGCGCCTACGCGGACTGGTTCGCCCTGGGCCGGTTCGACGGGGTCACCCTCGCCGGGCTGTGCGCCGCCGTCCGCCGTTCCCGCGCCACCCACCGCCACCGGCTGGCCCTGGTCGTCACCGGCCTCGACGAGCTGCGCGCCCGGCTGGAGGCGCTGGCCGCGAACCGGCTCGCCGACGCCGCGCCGTTCCACTCCAGCCACCCCGACTGGGAGTTCTGGGCGCCCGCCCCCGGCACCGCACCCGTCCCCGGCACCGCGGCCGACCCGGACCTCGCCGCCCGGGCCGCCGCCTGGGCCGCCGGGGCCGACCTCGGACCCGACGACGCCCGCCCCGGCACCGGCCCGGCCCCGCGCCCGGTCGACCTGCCGCCCTACGAGTTCGACGAGCGCCGCGCCTGGATCGACTTCCCCGAGGACTGGCGGGAGGCCCTCGCCCTCGGCACCCCCGGCTCCGCCGGCCCCGCGACCCACCAGGTCGTCTTCCGGCCCGCCGACGGCCCCGCCCCCGCCGCCGACCCCGGCGCCCGGGTGCTCGCCCTGGTCGACGGCTCCACCGGCGCCGAGGAACTGCTCCGCGCCGCCGGCCTGACGGACGACCAGCTCGTCCGCCTGCCCGCCGCCGCGGACACCGGCGCGGACACCGGCGCGGACACCGACGCCGACGCCTTCTACGAGGAGCTGGCCGTCCGGGCCGTGGAGGAGGGCGTCACCCACCTCGTGCACGCCCTCGGCTTCGAGGCCGACCCGGCCCGGGACCTCGCCGCCCTGGACGCCCGGCTGGAGAAGAACCTGCACGGCCTGTTCCGGCTCGCCAGGGCGCTGATCACCGAGGGCGCCGAACTCCACCTGGCCGTCCTCACCCGCACCGCCCTGGCCTCCCGCCGCGCGGAGCCCGGCGTCGTGGTGGAGAACTCCACCCTGACCGGCCTGGCCAAGAGCGTGAGCCGCGAGTACCCGTACCTCACCGTCTCGGTGGTCGACACCGACGGCGCCACGCCCGCCCGCACCGTCCTCGACGAGCTCCTCGGCGCCGAGCCCGCCGTCGTCGCGCTGCGCGACGGCGCCCGGCTGCGCGAGACGTTCGCCGAACTGCCGGAGGCCGAGCTGGCCGACCGCGGCGAGTACCTCAAGCCCGGCGGCACCTACCTGGTCACCGGCGGCACGGCCGGCCTGGGCCTGGCCCTGTGCCGCGAGTTCGCGGCCCGCCGGCCCGGCATCAACCTGGTGCTGCTCAGCCGCTCCGGCGACCCCGGCCCGGACGACGGGCAGGCCGGCGCCGACACGCCCGGGGCCCGGCTGCGGGCCGCCCTGCGGGAGCTGCGCGACCTGGGCGCGGAGGTCCTGGTGCTGGCCGCCGACGCCGGCGACCCGGACGCCCTGGCGGCGGCCGTCGCCACCGTCCGGGAGCGCTTCGGCCGGATCGACGGGATCGTCCACGCGGCCGGCGTCCCCGGCGGGGAGGTGATCACCCAGCGCTCCCGGGAGGACTTCGACGCGGTGGTCCGCCCCAAGGTGCACGGCGCGTTCGCCCTCGACCTGCTGACCCGCGACGACCGGCCCGACTTCGTCGTCCACTTCTCCTCGGTGGCGGCCGTGTTCCCCGCCATCGGGCAGGCCGACTACGCCGCCGCCAACCAGTTCCTGGACACCCTGGCGGAGTCCGAGACCGACCCGGACTGCCACGTCATCACCTTCGACTGGGTGTCGTGGAAGGAGATCGGCATGGCGGTGCGCAGCCGCGCCAACGTCGACACCACTTTCAAGGCGCTGCCCACCGCGCTCGGCCTCTCGATCGCCGACGCCGGCCTGCGCTCCGGCCGGGCCCGGGTGTTCGGCGGCGAACTGCACTACGAGGGCGACTACGCCGACGCCCTGCCCGGCTACCACATCGCCCTCGACCCGCCGATCGCCGCCAAGCTCCAGGAGGCGTCGCGCCGCCGCACCGCCCGCCGCGAGCAGGGCGCCGACCAGGCCCGCCGGGAGATCGCCGAACTGCCGGTCGAGCTCACCGGCCGCCTCGACGGCCGGTACACCGACACCGAGCTGACCATCGGCCGCTGCTGGGCCCACGTCTTCGGGTTCACCAGCATCGACGTCGACGCCGACCTGTTCGACCTCGGCATCGACTCGATCACCGGGATGTCCCTGGTGGCCACCGTCACCTCGGTGCTGGGCGTCGAGATGCAGAGCAGCGACCTGCTGGTGGACCGCACGGTCGCCGCCCAGGCCAAGATCGTCGACGAGCGCCGCGCCACCGGGCCCGACGGCCGCCGCGGATGAGCGGGGCCACCCGCACCGGCCCGCCCGGGGGCACCCCGCCCCCGGGCGCCGCCGACGCCACCACGGCCGCGGCCGGAACCCCGGCAGGGGAGCGCTCCCGGCTCACCCGCGGCCCCGTCCTGCGCGCCGTCCTCGGCTTCGCCGCCCCCCTCACCCTCGCCAACCTCCTCCAGCAGACCTACCTGCTCGCCGACGGCGCCGTGCTCGGCCACTGGGTCGGCGTCGACGCGCTCGCCGCCGCCGGTGTCGTCCAGCCGCTCTACCTGCTCGCCGACGGCGTCTTCCTCGGCCTGACCACCGGCTTCGCCATCCGCCTCGCCCACCACACCGGGGCCCGCTCCCGGCGCGGCCCCGCCACCGTCGCCACCGCGCTGGCCCTGGCCGCCGCGGTGTGGGCGGCGGTGTGCTTCCTGGTCGCCCGCACCGCCGGCGGCGCCCTGCTGCGGCTGACCGGGGCCCGCGGCGCGGTGCTGCACGACGCGCAGGTGCTGCTGTCGACGCTGGCGTACGGCTTCCCGTCGGTCTTCGCGGTGTCCGCAGTCTTCGCCCTGCTGCGCGGCCTCGGCGACTCCCGGGCCCAGATGCGGCTGATGGTCGGCAGCAGCCTCGCCAACCTGGTGCTGGCCTGGTTCTACGTGGTGGTGCTCCAGCTGGGCGTGGCCGGCGCGGCCCTGGCCACGGTCACCGCGGCCACCGGCACCGCGGCCGCCGGGCTGGTCCTGCTGCGCCGCCGGGGCGAGCTGCTGCCGCGCCGCTCCCCGGGTGGCCGGACGTGCGGGCCGAGGCGGCGGCCGCCCTGCGCCTGGGCCTGCCCGGCGCCGTCCAGCAACTGCTGATCGCGCTGGGCATCGTGGCGCTGATCCGGATCGTCGCCCCGCTCGGCGCGCCGCTGCTGGCGGCGGTCACCGTGGTGGGGCGGCTGGAGTTCTTCGCTAGCACCGCGTTCCTCGACCTGTCCGGGGCGCTCACCGTCTTCGTCGCCCAGAACCGCGGCGCCGGCCGCCCCGACCGGGTCCGCCGCGCCATCCGCCGGACGCTGCCCTTCGCGCTCGCGCTGGCGCTGGCCGTCAGCCTCGCCGTGGTGCTGCTGCGCCCCGTCATCGCGGCGGCCGCCACCACCGACCCCGCCACCCGGCACCTGGTGGAGCTGTACGTCCTGATCACCTACCCGTGCTTCGTGCTGTACGCCGTCACGGCCGTCGTGCACGGCGCGCTGAACGGCGTCGGCCGCACCGTCGTGCCGCTGGTGTGCACGCTGGTGTCGTTCGTCGCCGTCCGGCTGCCGCTGTCGTACCTGCTGCGGGTGCGGCACGGCGCCGAGGGCGTGATGTGGGCCGTCGACCTCGGCTGGGTGGTCGGCGCGCTGTACACCGCGTTCGCCGTCCGCCGCCACCTGCGCCGCCGCCCGGCCGCCCGGCCCGCGCTGCCCGGGATCCCCTGGACGCGGGTGCTGGCCCCGGTGCTGTGCGCCTGCACCGTCCTGCTGGCCACCGCCGGCCGCTACGGCTACTTCCGCGACGAGCTGTACTGGCTGGCCGCGAGCCGCCACCTCGCCGCCGGCTACGACGACCAGCCGCCGCTGGTGCCGCTGATCGTCCGCGCCGAGACCTGGTTCGGCGGCGACTCGGTGCAGGTCGTGCGGATCGCGCCGATGCTGTTCGCGGCCGCCACCGCCCTGATGTCGGTGCTGTGCGCCCGGGAGCTCGCCGGGACCGACGAGCGGCGCTCGCACCGCGCCCAGCAGATCGCCGCGGTCGCCGTCTCGGCCTCCGTGCTGGTGCTCGTCGAGGGGCACTTCTTCACCACCGCCACCTCCGGCCTGTTCTTCTGGTCGGTGGCGATCTGGCTGGTGCTGCGGATCCTGCGCACCGGCGACCGCCGCCTGTGGTACGGCTTCGGCGCGGTGCTGGGCGTCGGCATGCTCAACAACGACACCATCGTGATGCTGCCGATGTCGCTGCTGGCCGCCGCCCCGTTCACCGGCCACGCCCGGCTGCTGCGCGACCGCGCCCCGTGGCTGGCCCTGCTGCTGGCCCTCGCCGTCGCCTCGCCCGACCTGCTCTGGCAGGCGGCGCACGGCTGGCCCCAGTTCACGATGGCCGGCCACCTGTCCACCTGGGCCAAGCGGTTCACCGCCCTGCCGCTGCAGTTGGAGGCCGCCACCGTGCTCAGCTGGCTGTGGCTGGCCGGCCTGCGGCACACCTGGCAGGACCCCCGCTACCGGGTCCTGCCCGCCGCCTACGCGGTGACCCTCGGGATCGTGGTCGTCTCCGGCGGCAACTTCTACTACCCCATGGGCTGGTACCCGCTCCTGCTCGGCGCCGGGGCCGCCCGGCTCGCCGCCCGCTGGCCGGCCGGCCGCCGCCGGTTCACCGCCTGCGCGGCGGCCGCGGCCGCCGTCACCCTCGCGCTGGGCCCGCCCCTGCTCCCGGTGTCCGCCTACCGCCACCTGACCGCCGTGAACCCCTTCAACGCCGACTCCCTCGGCTGGCCCCGGCTCGCCCGGCAGGTCGCCGACCTGGAACGCCGGCACCCCGGCGCCACTCTGCTCGCCGTCAACTACGGCGAGGCCGGCGCCCTCGCCCACTACGGCCCCGCGCTCGGCCTGCCCGCCCCCTACGCCGACCACAACGGCTACAGCCGCTTCGGCCGCCCCGCCGGCACCTCCGCCACCACCATCGCCGTCGGCTACACCCCCGAGTCCCTCGCCCCCTACTGGCAGAGCTGCACCGTCGCCGACCGCATCGACAACGGCCGGAACGTCCCCGCCATCGAGCAGGGCCTCCCGATCCTGGTGTGCACCGGCCAGAAGTACTCCTGGGAGGAGCTCTGGCCGCTCCTCAAGCACTACAACTGAGCCCGAACCGGCCGGCACAACCGAGCCCGAACCGGCCGGTCGGCGGTTGAAGCCGGCCGTTCCGGGAAGGCGCCCGGTACGGCGACACCGGCGCGCACGGAGGTGACGGCGATGACCGGACCGCGCACGGCCGCCGGGCAGTTGATCGCCTCCCACCTGGTCGGCGGCCGGCCGGTGCCCGGCGAGGAGATCGCCCTGCGGATCGACCAGACCCTCTGCCAGGACGCCACCGGCACCCTGGTCATGCAGGAGCTCGAGGCCCTCGGCCTGGACCGGGCCCGCACCGAGCTGAGCGCGCAGTACGTCGACCACAACATCCTGCAGGCCGACCAGCGCAACGCCGAGGACCACCTCTTCCTGCGCTCCGCCGCCCGCCGCTTCGGCCTCTGGTACTCCAAGCCCGGCAACGGCGTCTCCCACCCCGTCCACATGCAGCGCTTCGGCGTCCCCGGCAAGACCCTGCTCGGCTCCGACTCGCACACCTGCGCCGGCGGGGCGCTCGGCATGCTGGCGATCGGCACCGGCGGCCTGGACGTCGCCCTCGCCATCGCCGGACAGCCCTACCACCTGACCATGCCCCGCGTCTGGGGCATCCGGCTCGACGGCGAACTGCCCGCCTGGGTGAGCGCCAAGGACGTGATCCTGGAACTGCTGCGCCGACACGGGGTGCAGGGCGGGCTGAACCGGGTCCTGGAGTACCACGGGCCCGGGCTGGCCGGGCTGAGCGCGATGGACCGGCACGTCATCGCCAACATGGGCGCCGAACTGGGGGCGACCGCCAGCGTCTTCCCCGCCGACGGCGCCGTGCGGGACTTCCTGCGCGCCGAGGGCCGCGAGGAGGACTTCCGGCCGCTGGCCGCCGAGCCCGGCTGCCGCTACGACCTCACCGAGCGGATCGACCTGTCCGCCCTGGTGCCGCTGGTCGCCGCGCCCAGCTCGCCCGGCAACGTCGTCCCGGTCCGCG
Organism: Kitasatospora sp. YST-16; assembly: GCF_026802215.1. Taxonomy (NCBI): domain Bacteria; kingdom Bacillati; phylum Actinomycetota; class Actinomycetes; order Kitasatosporales; family Streptomycetaceae; genus Kitasatospora; species Kitasatospora sp. YST-16. The sequence goes on along the minus strand of NZ_CP113837.1, from coordinate 5,839,612 downwards.
AGGTCGCGGGCACCCCGGTCGGCCAGGTGGTGATCGGCTCCTCCGCCAACCCGGGCCTGCGCGACTACGCGGTCGCCGCCGCCATGGTCCGCGGCCGCCAGACCTCCGGCCGGGTCAGCCTGGACGTCAACCCCAGCTCCCGCGAGGTGTTCCAGGACCTGCTGCTGACCGGCGCCGCGTTCGACCTGACCGCCGCGGGCGCCCGCATCCACCAGACCGGCTGCCTGGGCTGCATCGGCATGGGCCAGGCCCCCGCCACCGGGCAGAACTCGCTGCGGACCTTCCCCCGCAACTTCCCCGGCCGCTCCGGCACCCCGGACGACTCGGTCTGGCTGTGCTCGCCCGAGACGGCCGCCGCCTCCGCCCTCACCGGCGTCCTCACCGACCCCCGCGCCTGGGCCCGGCAGGAGGGCCTCGCCCCGCCCGACCCGGCGCTGCCCGACCACGCCTCGGTCAACCGCACGATGCTGGAGGCGCCGCTGCCCCCGGAGGCCGCCGCCGCGGTCGAACTGGTCCGCGGACCCGGCATCTCCGCACTGCCCGACTTCGACCCGCTGCCGGACGACCTCGACCTCCCCGTCCTGCTGAAGACCGGCGACGACGTCTCCACCGACGAGATCTGCCCGGCCGGCGCCCGGGCCCTGCCGTTCCGCTCCGACCTGCCGAGGCTCGCCGAGTTCACCTTCACCCGGATCGACCCCGACTACCCGGACCGCGCCCGCGCCGCCGGCCCGCACCTGGTCGTCGCGGGCGACAACTACGGCCAGGGCTCCTCCCGCGAGCACGCCGCCATCACCCCGCGCCTGCTCGGCCTGCGCGCCGTCCTCGCCAAGTCCTTCGCCCGCATCCACTGGCAGAACCTCGCCAACTTCGGGATCCTCGCCCTCGAGTTCACCGACCCCGCCGACCACGACCGGATCCAGCCCGGCGACCGGCTCCGGCTCACCGGCCTGCACCGGGCCCTGGCCCCCGCCGCCGAACCCCGGCTGACCGTGCACAACGCCACCCGGGACGAGGACTACCCGGTCATCCACCGCCTCTCGCCCCGCCGGCGCGAGGCCGTGCTCGCCGGCGGGGCCGTCCCCGCCCTCCGGCACGCCGGCAGGTGACGGCGGCTCAGAGCGCGGCCAGCCGCCGCCCGGCCGGCCCCAGGGAGCGGCCGCGGCGCAGCTCCCCCGCCCAGGGGTCCTCGCCCGCCAGGCGCTCGCCGAGGGTGGTGAGCGTCCAGCGGCGCGGGGTGAGCGCGGGGTCGTCCAGTTCGTCCCAGCCCAGCGGGGTGGCGACCGGGGCGCCGGGCAGGGCGCGGACCGCGTAGGGGGTGACGGCGGTCTGGGCGTAGGCGTTGCGCTGGACGTCGAGGTAGAGGCGGCCGCCGCGGGCCTGCTTGCGGGCCTCGGTGCTGAGCAGGTCGGGGTGGCGCCGGGCGAGCAGGCGGGCCGCGTCCCGGGCGAAGGCCCGGACCTCGTCGAACGGGGCCCGGCGGTCGAGCCGGACCAGCACGTGCAGGCCGCGCGAGCCGGTGGTCATCAGGGCGGCGGGGAGGCCGAGTCCGTCGAGCAGGCCGTGCAGCAGCCCGGCGGCCTCCCGCACCGGTTCGAAGTCCTCGCCGGACGGGTCGAGGTCGAAGACCAGCAGGTCGGGGTGGTCGGGCCGGTCGGCCTTGGAGAGCCAGCGGTGCGGGGTGACGCACGCCTGGCCGGCCAGGTAGAGCAGGGTGGCCAGGTCGTCGCAGACCGGGTGGGTGACGGTGCCGCCCTCCTTGGGCAGTTCGCTGCGGTGGATCCAGTCGGGGAAGTGGTCGGGGGTGTCCTTCTGCATGAAGCGGCCGCCGTCGATGCCGTCGGGGTGGCGCTCCAGCATCAGCGGGCGGCCGCGCAGCTGCGGCAGGATGCGCCGGCCGACCCGGCGGTAGTGCGCGGCGAGGTCGGCCTTGGTGAGGCCGTCCGCCGGGAACAGCTCCTTGTCGGCCCGTTTCAGCTGGATGATCCGGCCGCTCGCCCGGATCTCGACGGTGGTCATGGCGTGCCCCCTTCGCGGATGGCGTCGGCCGGCCGGCCCCGGGCCGGCCCGGGCAGCGCGGGTGGCGCGGCCGTCCGGCGCGCTGCGCCCCGGCGCCTACCCGGCCGGGGCCGCCCGACACACCCCCGGAGCGGGTGAGCCCCGGGCCGCGGACCGCCCCCGGCCGGGGCCGTGCCAGTCGAGGCACAGCACGGTGGCGTCGTCCGCCAGGTGGCCGCCGCCGGCGTCGGTGACGGCGGCGGTCAGGATGCGCACCACTTCGCGGGGGTGCTCGCGGGCGGTGGCGCGGATCAGCCCGGGCAGGTCCACCCGGGCCGCCTCGCGCTCCTGCATGCCGTCGGTGTACAGGACCAGCCGGTCGCCCGGCCGCAGGTCGAGGCGCTGCACCCGGTACGGGGGGCCCATCACGTCGAGGCCCAGCGGCATGTCGGCGTGCAGCCGCACCTCCTGCACCGCGTCCCCGCGCAGGCGCAGCGGCCGGGGGTGGCCGGCGTTGACGAGTTCGGTGCCGCTGCCGTCGAGGGCGACGCGCAGCAACTGGCCGGTGGCGAAGGCGTGTCCGTGGTCGACGAGGGCCTGGTGGGTGCGGCGGGCCTGCTCGGCGAGGTCGCAGCCGGCCCGGCGGGCGCCGCGGGAGGCGTTGACCAGGAGGGTGGCCGTGAGGGCGGCGGCGACGTCGTGGCCCATCGCGTCGGTGACGGACAGGTGCAGGGTGTCGTGGTCGAGGGTGTAGTCGTAGGTGTCCCCGGCGATGCTGTCGGCCGGGACCAGGGCGGCGGCCAGGGCGAACTCCGGGGCGTCGTAGCTGGACGCGGAGGGCAGCAGCTGGCGCTGGATCTCCGCGGCCAGGCTCAGGTCGGTGGTGCGCCGGCCGCACTGGTAGACGTCGGTGAAGCGGCGGTCGGCCACCACCAGGTAGGCCAGGGCGTGCGCGGCCCGCGCCACCCGGTCCAGGACCTCCCGGGTGACGCGGTCCAGGTGCAGTTCGAGGACGCCGAGGGCGTCGCCGCGGTGGGTGACCGGCGCGAGGATCCGCTGCCCGTGGTCGCCGTCGTCCTCGTGCACCGCCGTCTGGGCCCGCAGCACGTCCTCGTAGCGGCTGCCGGCCAGCGGGACCTGGCCCGTGCGGCACCCGTGCCCCGCGGTGGACTCCTCGCCGACCCGCACCATGCGCCGCCCGGTGACGTCGAGGAGCAGGAACGACGCGTACCGGGCGCCGAAGCGCTCCCGCAGGTCGCGGGCCGCCGCGTCCAGGGACGCCATCGGCGCGTGCCGCTCCGCCGCGGCCAGCATGTCGGCCGGCCCGACCCGTGCACCCATCGCGCATCACCTCCCGGGCCACACCCCGCTTCTGTCCGGGCCGCCCCGCCCGCACACCCCGCCCGGGTCGGACCCCGGGGCCCGCCCGTGTCGGATCCCCCCGGAGCGGGCAGACGTGCGGTGACCGAGAAGGTGATGGAGATGACCACGACCACCACGGCCAAGCGCCCCGCCCCGCCCCGTCCGCGTCCCCCGCTCGACCTGCGCACCCCTTCGGGCCGCCGCCTCCCGTACTGACGCCCCGCGCGGGCGCACGGACGGGCCCGGCCCCGGCACTGTCGCCGGGGCCGGGCCCGTCCGCGTCCCGTGCCCGGGGCCGCGGCGGCCCCGGGGTCAGGCGCCCATGGCGTGGACGCCGCCGTCGACGTGCACGATCTCGCCGGTGGTCCGCGGGAACCAGTCGGACAGCAGCGCCACCACGCCGCGCGCGGCGGGCTCCGGGTCGCGCAGGTCCCAGGGCAGCGGGGAGCGGGTCTCCCAGATCGCCTCGAAGTCGGCGAAGCCGGGGATCGACTTGGCCGCCATCGTGCGGATCGGGCCGGCCGCGACCAGGTTGGAGCGGATGCCGCGGCCGCCGAGGTGGCGGGCCAGGTAGCGGGAGGTGGCCTCCAGCGCGGCCTTGGACACGCCCATCCAGTCGTAGCTGGGCCAGGCCACGGTGGCGTCGAAGTCGATCCCGACCAGCGAGCCGCCGTCCCGCATCAGCGGCAGGCAGGCCGTCGCCAGCGCCTTGTAGGAGAACGCGGAGACCTGGACGGCGGTCGCCACGTCCGCCCAGTCGGTGTGCAGGAAGTTCCCGCCCAGGGCCGCGGCCGGGCCGAACGCGATGGAGTGGACGACGCCGTCCAGGCCGTCCAGGTGCTCGCCCACCCGGTCGGGGAGCGCGGCGAGCTGCCGGGCGTCGGTGACGTCCAGCTCGATCACCGGGGCCGGCTTGGGGAGGCGGTCGGCGACGCGTTCGACCAGGCTGAGCCGGCCGTAGCCGGTCAGCACGACCTCCGCGCCCTCCTCCTGGGCCAGCCGGGCGGCGTGGTAGGCGATCGAGGCGTCGGTGATGACGCCGGTGACGAGGATCCTCTTGCCGAGCAGGAGAGTGCCCATGGTTGCGTGACCTGTGCCCAATCTGCCGCCGGGACGCGGCGGCTGCGGTCGGTGCCGGTGCGGCGGGGTGCGTCAGGGTGCGGCGGGGTGCGTCAGGGTGCGGCCGTGGCGCACTGCGACGCCACGAAGGAGGCGAGCCGGCGGACGCCCTCCTCGATCTCGGAGGGGGACAGGTAGCTGCAGGACAGCCGGAGCAGGCGGGTGCCGGAGCCGTCCGGGTAGAAGGGACTCATCGGGGTCCAGAGCACCCCGAACTCGCGGGCCGAGCGCTCCAGGGCCCGCTGGTCGGCGGTGAACGGGACCGTCATGGTGAGGAAGTAGCCGCCGGCCGGCCGGTTCCAGCCGATGCCCAGCTCCGCCCGGCGGGCGGCCGGGAAGTGGCGCTCCAGCTCGGCCAGCAGGGTCTCCAGGGTGGCCCGGTAGAAGGCGATGGCCCCGGCGTTGGCCTCGCGCAGCCGGAAGCCGCTGTCGATGAGCAGCCCGCCGATGACCGCCTGGCTGAGCGTCGGGGTGTTCACCGTGGTCATGCTCTTGATCTTCGACAGTTCGTCGGCCAGCAGCGTCCGCCGGCCGTCGGCGCCGCGCACCTCCTGGTCGGCCACCACGTAGCCGACCCGGGCGCCGGGGAAGGCGGTCTTGGCGAACGACCCCAGGTAGACCACCCGGCGGCCGGTGTCCATCGACTTGAGCGTCGCGGCCGGCTCGCTCTCCCGGGTGAAGAAGCCGTACGGGTTGTCCTCCAGGAGCAGCAGGTCCTCCGCCTCGGCCACGTCGAGCAGGTCCCGGCGCGCGCCGTGGGACAGGCTCGTGCCGGAGGGGTTGGCGAAGTCGGGCACCAGGTACAGCGCCCGCGGGCGCCGCCCCTCGGCGCGGACCCGCCGGGCGGCCTCGGCGACCGCGGCCGGGTCGAGGCCGTGCGGCCCCTCGGGGACGGTCACCACCGGGATGCCCAGCAGGCTCGCGGCGCCCGTGACGCCCACGTAGCACGGGGAGCTGACCAGCAGGACGTCCGCCGGGGTGGCGCACAGGGCGCGCAGGGCGATCAGCATGCCCTCCTGGCAGCCGACGGTGACCACGACGGACTCCGGCGGCACCGCGATGGACTCGTCGTTGGCGATGGTCCGGGCGACCAGGTCCTGGATGAGGCCGCTGGTGCGCCCGTACTGGAAGAGTTCGGTGTCGACCTGCCGGCCGGTGTAGCCGCGCTCCTTGCGCAGGTGGTCGGTGTAGACGGTGAGCCAGTGGGTGACCTGCTGGACGTCGAAGAAGCCCTCGTAGGGGCGGCCCGGGGCGAAGGAGAGCGCGTCGGGGAAGCGGCCGGTCACCTCGTTGAGGAAGTTCATCGCGTCGAGCAGCGGGTCGGAGACCGAGCCGTGCAGCTCCGCGAGGTCCAGCACCACCGGGGCCGACGCCGGGGCCGGGGCGGGCGCGGGCGCGGCGAGCGAGTCGCGCAGGAAGCGGGCGGCCTGCGCGAGCGCCTGCCGGCCCGCGTCGAGGACGCCGCCCATGGCGAAGAAGCCGTGCACGACGCCCGGGTAGCGGGTGAGCTCGGCCGCGACCCCGGCCGCGGCCAGTTTCCGCGCGTACGCCTCGCCCTCGTCCCGGAGCGGGTCGTACTCGGCGGTGATCACCAGCGCGGGCGGCAGGCCGCCGTGGTCGGCGGCGCGCAGCGGGGAGGCCAGCGGGTCCGAGCCGTGCTCGGGGTCGGCCAGGTAGTTGTCCCAGTACCACTGCGCGGAGCGGGCGTTGAAGAAGTACGGGTCGTTGTTCTCGCGCCGGGAGGGGGTGTCGGAGCGGTAGTCGGTGTTGGGGTAGACGAGCAGCTGGGCGGCGATCTCCGGCCCGCCCCCGTCCCTGGCGCGCAGGGTGACGCCGGCCGCGAGGTTGCCGCCGGCGCTGTCGCCGCCCACGGCCAGGCGGTCCGGGTCGAGCCCGAGTGCGGCGCCGTGCCGGGCGATCCAGTCCACGGCGGCGTGGCAGTCGTCCACGGCCGCGGGGAACTTGTGCTCGGGGGCCAGCCGGTAGCCGACGGCCACCACCGCGCAGCCGGCGGCGTTGGCCAGCGACCGGCAGATCGCGTCCGAGGTGTCGATGGTGCCGAGGGTCCAGCCGCCGCCGAAGAAGTAGACCAGGACGGGCAGCGTCCCCGCGGGCCGCGGCCGGTAGATCCGGATCGGCAGGTCGCCGCCCGGCCCGGGGATGCTCCGGTCCTCCACCAGGGCGACCGGCTCCGGGGTCCCGGCGGTGGCCAGGATCGCCGCGAGGTCCTGGGCCCGGGCCTCCTCGACGGTGTAGCTGTACAGCTGGCGGTGTCCGCCCGCTTCCCGGGCCGCGCGGATCGCCTGGACCTGCGGATCGAGTGGCATGAGTGTCTCCACGAGAGGGGTTCAGGTACGGGTCGGGGACGGTGGGGTGCCGGGGACGACGACGGTGGCCGGGGCGCCGGCCGCGCCGGGGGACCACACGCCGACCGCCAGGCAGAGCCCGGGCGGGGCCTGCGGCAGGCAGAGCGCGAGGTCCGGCCGGGCGGGCAGCGGGGCGAGCAGGCCGGTGGGCGGGGTCCCGGGCGGCAGGACGCGGCGGCGCATCCCGCCGCCGCGCAGCCCGGTGCCCAGGGCCTTGCCGAGCGCCTCCTTCTGCACCCACAGCCGCAGGAAGGCCGTCGGCTGCTCCGGGCCGGGCTGCCGTGCGAGCCACTCGGCCTCCGCCGGGTCGAACCAGCGGCGGGCCAGGCCGGCGGTGGGCAGCGGCCGGACGCGCTCCACGTCCACGCCGACCGGGCCGAGCCGGGTGAGGGCCGCGGCCACGGTGTCGCGCCCGTGGCTGAGCGCGATGTGCAGCGGCCGGTCGGCGCCCTCCGCCGCCGGCGGGCCGGCGCCCTCCAGCACCGGCCGGCCGCCCGGCTCGCGGGCGATCCGCAGGCCGGCCCGGGGGACGCCGAGGGTGTCCGCGGCGGCGTCGAGCAGGAGGCCGCGGACGGTCCGGCGGGCGTCCGGCCCGGCGGCGGCCACCAGCACGGTGACCCCCGCCGCCTCCTCCGACACCGCCGCTGCCGCTGTCGCTGCCGTCGGCGCCACCGCCGCGGTCGGGCCGGTCACCGGTGCGGGGTGGGCCAGTTGAGGGCCACGGCCCGCTCGGCGAGCATCAGCACCGGCAGGTGCGTGGTGGCGCGCGGGCTGACCGGCATGACGGAGGCGTCGACGACCAGCAGCCCCTCGACGCCGTGCACCCGGCAGCGGCCGTCCACCACGGCGTCCGGGGTGTCGGCGGGCGCCATCCGGCAGGTGCCCACCGGGTGGTTGTAGATCGCCGGGTGGTGGCGCACCGCCTCCTCGAGGTCGGCGTCGGCGACCTCGGGGCCGGGGCGGAGCTCTCCGGTGAGCAGTTCGCGCAGCGCCGGGGTGTCGGCCAGCCGGCGGGCCGTCCGGACGCCGGCCGCGACCCTGCGGGCGTCCTCCGGGTCGCGGTAGAAGCCCGTGTCGATGACCGGGTGGTCGGCGGAGTCCGGGGAGGCCAGCCGGACCGAGCCGGTGGACCTCGGCTGGACCAGGCCGACCATCATGATCATGTCGTAGCCGGTCGGGTGGGGGCCGCGGCTCAGGGTGGGGGCGGCGGCCCGGGCCTGGACGTGCAGGTCCACGTCGGGGGCGTCGGGCGAGCTGCGCAGCGACAGCATGGTGCGCAGGCGCGGGGCCGGGTAGTCGCCGGGGCGGGCCGCGAACACGGTGCGGTACGCCGGGTGCTCGACCAGTCCGGAGCCGACCCCGGGCCGGTCGCGGACCACCGCGATGCCCAGCTCGCGCAGGTGGGCGGCGGGTCCGATGCCGGAGCGCTGCAGGATCGCCGGGCTGCTGTAGCTCCCGGCGGACAGCACCACCTGACGGGCCCTCAGCTCCTCCCCGGTGCCCAGCCGGACCCCGACCGCCCGGCCGTCCTCGACCAGCACCGAGTGGACCTCGCAGTCGGCCCGCAGCCGGAGGTTCGGCCGCCGCAGGGCCGGGGCGAGGTGGGTGAAGACCGCGTTCTCGCGGCGGCCGCCCCGCTGGTTGAGCGGTGCCACGCCGACGCCCTCGGCGGTCGGGTCGTTGAAGTCGGCGACCGCCTTGTGCCCTTCGCTGCGGCAGGCCGCCAGGAAGCTGCGCTGGGCGTCCGTCAACTCCTCGGCGCCGCCGCGCCGGACCGGCACCGGGCCGGAGCGGCCGTGCCAGCGGGGGTCGCCGTCCGGGTCGTCCTCCAACTGCCGGTAGAACGGCAGCACTTGCTCCCAGGACCAGTCCGGCAGCCCCAGGGCGGCCCAGGCCCGGTGGTCGGCCGGGCGGCTGCGCAGGGCCAGGCAGTAGTTGACGGCGGAGGAGCCCCCGACGACCTTCCCGCGCAGCAGTCCGACCGGACGGCGGGTTCCGGGCGGGACGGTCTCGCGGTAGCCCCAGTCGTGGTCGGCGGGCATCGCGGCGGCGTCGAGCAGCTGCTCGGGCCACTGCCCGTCGGCGGTGTAGTCGGGGCCGGCCTCCAGCAGCAGGACCTTCCGCTCCGGGTCCTCGCTGAGCCGCGCGGCCACGACGCACCCCGCCGAGCCCGCCCCGACGACGACGACATCCAACTCCATGGCTACTCCGTAAGGTGTTCGGTGCTCCGGCGGCGGTCGGGCGGCTCAGCGGTAGAAGCGGTAGAGGGCCTGGGCGACGCAGGCGGGCTTCGGGCCGTCCTCCACCTCGACGGTGAAGTCCAGTGCCAGTTCGAGGCCCTTGGGGACGTCGGTCACCGAGGCGATCCGGGCCGCCAGCCGGATCCGCTGGCCGGTGCGGACCGGCGCCGGGAAGCGGACCTTGTTCAGGCCGTAGTTGACGGCCATGCCGGCGCCCTTGACCTCCAGCAGTTCCAGGAAGAGCGGGATGAGCAGGGAGAGCGTCAGGTAGCCGTGCGCGATGGTGCCGCGGAAGGGGCTGGCGGCGGCCTTCTCCGGGTCGACGTGGATCCACTGGTGGTCGTCGGTGGCGTCGGCGAAGGTGTCGACGCGGTCCTGGGTCACCGGCATCCAGCCGGTGTGGCCGAGGTCGAGGCCGGCCAGGTCCTTGAGTTCGTCCATGGTGTGCACGTGGGTGGGCATGTCGATCCTTCCGAACCGTTGCGTGGGGGCACCGCGGAGGCGGGTGCCGGGGCGTCAGGGGAGCTCGGCCAGCCGGTGCCGCAGGAGCTTGCCGAGCGCGTTGCGGGGCAGGGCCGGCAGGAACCGGACGGCCCGGGGGACCTTGTAGCCGGCCAGCCGGCCGCGGAGGAACTCGATCAGTTCCGGCCCGTCGGCGGAGGCGCCCGGGCGCAGCACCACCGCGGCGTGGCCGCTCTCGCCCCACTTCGGGTCGGGGACGCCGAACACCGCGCACTCGGCGACGGCGGGGTGGCCGTGCAGGACGTTCTCGACCTCGGCCGGGTAGACGTTCTCCCCGCCCGAGATGATCATGTTCTTGAGCCGGTCGACGATCCGGACGCAGCCGTCCCCGTCGCGCACCCCGACGTCGCCGGTGCGCAGCCAGCCGCCGGACAGGGCGGCGTCGGTGGCGTCCGGGTCGCCCCAGTAGCCGGCCATCACGTTCGGCCCCTCCAGCAGGAGTTCGCCCTGCTCGCCGTCGGCCGCGTCGGCCGCGTCGGCCGGGTCCGGGCCGGCGACCCGGAGGTCGGAGAAGAAGTTGGCGACGCCCACCGACCCGGCCTTGGCCGCCGCCCGCTCCGGTTCCAGCACCGTGGCGCACGGGGAGCTCTCGGTCATGCCGTAGCCCTGGACGAAGGGCAGCCCGCGGTCGAGGTAGGCGCGGACGGTGCGGTCGGAGGCCGGGGCGCCGCCGCTGAGCACGATCCGCAGGCTGCTCAGGTCGGCCGTCGCCCAGCCGGGCGCGGCGGCCGTCGCCTCGTGCATGGTGGGGACGGCGAACACGAAGCCGACCCGTTCCCGTTCGATCAGTTCGAGGGCGCGCTGCGGGTCGAAGCCGTCCTCCAGCAGCACCTTCCCGCCCTTGAGCAGGGTGGGCAGGCAGATCAGGTTGAGCGCCGCCGCGTGGAACAGCGGGGCGTGCACCAGGGACACCCCGTCGGAGTCCAGGTCGAGGTCGACCAGCAGGTTCAGGCAGTTCCACACGACGTTCCCGTGGGTCAGCACGGCGCCCTTGGGGCGGCCGGTCGTCCCCGAGGTGTACATGATCAGGCAGGGGTCCCGGTGGCCGACCGGCAGGTCGACGGGCTCCGGCGGCGCGGCCAGCAGTTCCTCGTACCCGGTGTCCCCGGCCGCCGGGCGGGCGGCCTCCAGTGCGACGAACCGCCGCACCGGCGTGCCGGTCCGCAGCCCGGCCACCACCTGCGCGTGGCCGGGCGCGTGCACCAGGACGGAGCTGCCCGAGTCGGTCAGGACGTGGGCCAGTTCGGGCCCGGCGAGGCGGGTGTTGAGCGGCACGAACACCGCGCCGAGCAGCCCGCAGGCGAACAGGGTCTCCAGGAAGGCCGGGTGGTTGCCGCCGAGGTAGGCCACCCGGTCGCCGCCGCGGACCCCGAGCGTGCGCAGCCCGTTCGCGGCCCGCAGCACCCGTTCGTGGAGCTCCCGGTAGGTGACGGGGCGGTCCCGGTGGAGCAGGGCCACCCGGTCCGGGGAGCGCCTGGCCCGGCGGGCCGGCCACGAGCCGATCCCGTGGTTGCGCACCCCGGGCTCTCAGTCCTTGACCAGGCCGAGCAGGCGGGCCGCGTTCCCCTTGAGGACCTTCGGCCGCACCTCCGGCTTGATGTCGAGCTTCTCGAAGTCCGCCAGCCAGCGGTCCGGCGTGATCATCGGGAAGTCGGAGCCGAACAGCATCTTGTCCTTGAGCAGGGTGTTCGTGTACTGGACCAGCTGCGGCGGGAAGTACTTCGGGGACCAGCCGGACAGGTCGATGTGGACCAGCGGCTTGTGGGTGGCCACCGCCAGCGCCTCGTCCTGCCACGGGAAGGAGGGGTGCGCCATGATGATCGGCAGGCCCGGGAAGTCGGCGGCGACGTCGTCGATCAGCAGCGGGTTGGAGTACTTGAGCCGGATGCCCGCGCCGCCCGGCGCGCCCGCCCCGATGCCGGTCTGGCCGGTGTGGAAGAGCGCCGGGACGCCCAGTTCCTCGATCGCCTCGTACATCGGGTACGCGGCGCGGTCGTTGGGGAAGAAGCCCTGGACGCTGGGGTGGAACTTGAAGCCCCGGACGCCGAACCGCTCGACCAGCCGGCGCGCCTCGCGGGCGCCGAACCGGCCCTTGGCCGGGTCGATGCTGGCGAACGGGATCAGCACGTCCGGGTTCGCGGCCGCGACCTCGGCGACCTCCTCGTTGGGCACTGCCGGGGCGCCGGTGGCGGCCTCGGCGTCGACCGGGAAGATCACGCAGGCCATCTTCCGCTCGCGGTAGTAGCCGGCCATGTCGGCGGCGTTCGGGTAGCGCTTGCGCTCCACCTTGAAGTACGCGGCGGACGCCTCCTCGATCTCGTCCGGCAGGGAGTTGCGGCCCTCCAGCGAGACCTGCGCGTGGGTGTGCATGTCGATGGCGACGAGGTCGTCCACGTCGAGCGTGGTCATCTGCTTCTCCTGGTGGTTTCCGACGGGCGGCACGGGCGGTGGCGGGGTCAGGAGGACAGCTGCTGGAGGGCGGCGATCCCGTACGACTGCGGCTCGGCGCCGACCGAGGTGGGCCAGGCGGTGGCGATCGCGTCCGCGCTCCAGCCGCCGTCGGTGAAGGCCGCCGCCACCTCCTCGGGGTGCGACCACAGGGTGAGCTTGTCGCCGCCGATGCCGACGCACTGGCCGTTGACGTCCTCGGCCGCGTCGGAGGCGAGGAAGACCACGGCGCCCGCCACGTCCTCGGCGGTGCCGAAGCCGATGCCCTTGCGCAGGAAGTCGGGCAGCGGGGTGCCGTGCTGCTCCCAGGCGTCGATGTGCGGCGCGAAGGCCGGGATGGTCTTGGTCATGGCGGTCGCCGCGTTCGGGATCACCGCGTTGACCGTGATGCCGGCCCGGGAGAGCTCCATCGCCCAGGTGCGGACCATCGCCGCGATGCCGGCCTTGGCGGCCGCGTAGTTGGTCTGCCCGAAGTTGCCGCGCTGCCCGGCCGGGGAGCCGGCCAGGATGAGCCGGCCGCCCTCGCCCTGCTCGCGCATCCGGACGGCGGCGGCCCGCGCGCAGACGAAGGTGCCGCGCAGGTGCACCCGGACGACGTCGTCGAAGTCCTCGTCGGTCATCTTCCACAGCACCCGGTCGCGCAGGATGCCGGCGTTGGTGACCATCACGTCGAGGCGGCCGAAGCCGTCGACGGCGGCGGCGACCAGCGCGTCGGCGGACGCGCTGTCGCCGACCGCGGCGACCACCGGGACGGCCCGGCCGCCGGCGGCGGTGATCTGCTTGACGGTCTGCTCGGCCGCGTCCGCGTCGACGTCGTTCACCACGACGGCCGCGCCGCTCGCGGCGAGCGCCAGCGCGTACGCCGCGCCGAGCCCGCGTCCGCTGCCGGTGACGACCGCGACCTTGCCGGTGAGCTCCATTGATCTGCCCTTTCGTTGCGACGGATGAGCGGGACGGTGCGCGGTCAGCCGGCCCGGCCGGAGCGGGCCGCCTCGGCGGCGGCCATCTCCTCCACCAGGCGCCGCGCGCGCAGGGTGCCGGCGTCGTTGCGCAGGTTGACGGTCGGCCGGCCGGGGTTGCGGCGCATCACCGAGTAGGCGCCCTCGATGGCCCCGCTGTCCTCGGCGAAGACGTTGGCGAACTTCTTCTGCAGCACCTCGTCGTAGCCGGGCTCGTCGCGCCGGAACTTGCGGGCGAAGGCCCAGAAGTACCAGGTGGTGTGCTCGGTCTCCGGGGTGCCGAAGTTGAGGTTGCAGCCCTGGGCGCCGTGGCTGCGGTCGCCGCCCGGCGCGCCGGTGCCGACCGGGGCCACCCCGACGTCCAGGACGGTGGAGGCCGGCGGCTGGAACCTGATGATCTGCCAGCGGTCCACGTTGCCGTCCTGGTTGAGCGCCTCGCGCCACAGCGGGGCGGCGTCGTGGTCCAGGATCCAGCGGGTGACCAGCACCGACTTCTCGTCGCCGGTCACGCTGATCGGGTTCGCCTGGATGTTGTCGTCGCCGAGGCTGCCGATGTGGACGTAGGTCTCGTGGGTGGTGTCGATCAGGTTGTCGGCCAGCAGGGTGTAGTTGGCCTGCAGGTGGATCGTCCCGTGGACGGACGTCCAGTCCGGGTGGTCGTTGCGCTCGAAGATGTCCTGGATCAGGTCGGGGTCGGCGAGTTCCGCCTCGCCCGGCCAGACCCAGACGTAGCCGTGGCGCTCGACGCAGGGGAACGCCCGGACCCTGGCCGCGGCCGGGACGTTCGCCTGGCCGGGGGCCTCCACGCAGCTCCCGTCGGCCTCGAACCGCAGCCCGTGGTACATGCAGCGCAGGGTGCAGTCCTCCTCCAGCCGTCCGAGCGCGAGCGGCATCTGCCGGTGGCAGCAGCGGTCCTCCAGCGCGGCGGGCCGGCCCTCGCGGTCGCGGAACAGGACGATCGGCTCGTTGCAGATCGTGCGGGAGAGGATCTCCCCGGGCGGGACCTCCTCGGGCCAGGCGGCGACGTACCAGGCGTTCATGATCAGCGTCATGGCTTCCCCCTTCAGGATGGTGAGCCCTCGGCGCGGGCGGCCACCACGGGGCCGGCCGGGCGAGGGAGCGGGGCCGGGGTCCTCGCGGACTCGGCCGGGGCGTGGAAGTAGTCGTCGGTCCGGGTCTCGTCGGCCCCGTCCGGCACCCGCAGGGCGCGGCAGGCCAGGGTCACCAGGACGGTCACCACCAGGTTGACGACCAGGGCGAGCACGCCGACGTACATCGTCATGTGCGTGTGGAAGCCGAGTTCGGACAGCGGGAGGGCCGAGCCGCCGAAGTGGGCGTGGTGGGTGGCCGGGTTGGGGATCCGGTAGAGCATCCACAGGCTGGCCGCCATGCCGAGCACCCAGCCCGCCAGCAGGCCGGTGCGGTGGAACCACCGGACCACCACGCCGAGGCCGACCGCCGGGAGCGTCTGGAGGATGATCACGTTCCCGATCAGCTGGAAGTCGGTGGAGAACTGCGGGGTGAGCATCAGGGTGCAGATCAGGGCGCCCAACTTGACGGCCAGCGAGGCGAGTTTGGACACCCGCGCCTCCTCGGCGGGCGTCGCCCGGGGCCGCAGGAACTCCCGGTAGACGTTCCGGGTGAACAGGTTGGCCGCGCCGATCGACATGACGGACGCCGGGACGAGGGCGCCGATGCCCACCGCCGCGAACGCGATGCCGGCGAACCAGCTCGGGAACATCTGGTGGAAGAGCAGCGGGACCACGGTGTTGGAGTCGGTGCCCCCGTCGGCGGTGCCGAGCGGCACCACCCCGGCGGCCAGGGCCATCAGCCCCAGCAGCGCGATGAAGCCGACCGCCAGGCTGTAGGCCGGCAGCGCCGCCATGTTCCGCTTGATCACCTTGCGGTCGCGGCTGGCCAGCGCGGCGGTGCTGGTGTGCGGGAAGAGGAACAGCCCCATCGCCGAACCGAGCGCCAGCGAGGCGTAGTTGAGCTGTCCCTGGGGGGCCAGGGCGGTCCTCCCGGTGCCGGACGCGGAGAGCTTGTGGCCGGCCGTGTCGAAGATGTGCCCCCAGCCGCCGAGCTTCAGCGGGATGAACACGATCGCGGCGATGACCACCGTGTAGACCAGGACGTCCTTGACGATGGCGATCAGGGCGGGGGCCCGCAGGCCGGACTGGTAGGTGAACCCGGCCAGCCCGACGAAGGCGACCGCCACCGGCCACTGCCCGTCCACGCCCATCGTCCGCAGCACCGCCTCGATGCACATCAGCTGCAGGGCGATGTAGGGGAGGGTGGAGAGGATGCCGGTCACCGCGACGCACAGCGCCAGCGTCCGGGAGCCGAACCGGCCGCGGACGAAGTCGGCGGTGGTGACGTACCCCTTGGCCTTCGACACCGACCAGAGCCGCACGAGCAGCAGGTAGACCATCGGGTAGACGATGGCCAGGTCCGGCAGCGAGAAGAAGCCGGCGCCGCCCACGTGGTAGATCAGGGCCGGGATGGCGACGAAGGTGTACGCGGTGTAGAGGTCGCCGCCGATCAGGAACCAGGTGATCCAGCTCCCGAACTGGTGGCCGCCGAGGCCCCACTCCTTGAGGTCGTCCATGGCCCGGGTGCGGCGCCACCGCGCGGCCAGGAAGCCCAGCACCGTCACGGCGAGCAACAGCACGGTGAACACGGTGAGTTCGGTGACGTCAAGCTTCATCGGACGCTCCGCCCCGCCGGGTCGCCAGGTAGACGGCGGAGGTGCAGGCCGCGGCGAAGGCGACCAGGAGCAGCTGGAACCAGTAGAAGAACGGGATGCCGGCGAGCCGGGGTTCGTCCCGGTTGAAGATGAAGGTGAGCAGCGGCGCGATCGCCGCCGGGGCGAGCAGCCAGTTCCAGGGGCTGCGGTCGCGTCTCGCGGGTGAGGGTTCGGCGGACGAGGAGTCCGAGGTGGCCTTGACCACGCTTCCTCCGTCGGGTCAGCGGGCGGCAAGTGACGTCAAACAAAGTGAACGATCGATCGGGCAATGTCAAGAGCCCTCAATTCCCCATATCGGGCAGCACTCTTGGGTAACTGATGGTACGTTCGGTCAGTTACATCGTCGTCACCGGCTGTGAGAAGAGAGTGAAAGCCATGGCTGTTTCGCGCACGGCGGCAGGTGTCAGCAGCGGCATCGTCACCGGCCTGGCCTGGGGCTGCATGTTCGCCGTCGCCAAGTCCGCGTACGGGCACCTGGACCCGTTCCACCTGACGGCCGTCCGGTTCGTGCTGGCCGCCGCCGTCTTCTGCGTCCTGCTGCTGGTCCGGGAGGGGCGCGCCGCCTTCGCCTTCGAGGGGCGGCTGGGCCGCCTGTGGGTGCTGTCCACGATCGGCTTCGCCGGCTTCAACTTCTGCACCTACGTGGGCCTGGAGAGCATCCCCGCGCAGAGCTCGGCCCTGATCATGGCGACCATGCCGCTGGTGACCGTGCTGGTGATGTGGGGGCGCACCCGCAAGGCGCCGCCACTGGTCACGCTGGCCCTGGTGCTGGCGGCGCTGCTCGGCGTCGCCATGGTGCTGGGCAACGGCAACCCGGCCGCGGTCGTCACCGGCGGCGTCGGCTACGGCGGCCTGCTGACCCTGGTCGGGGTGGCCGGCTGGATCCTCTACACCACCGGCGCCGCCGGCTACCCGTCCTGGTCGCCGCTGCGCTACACCACGCTGACCTGCCTGCTCGGCACCGCCAGCATCGTGGTGATCACCGTCGCCGCCTCGTTCACGGGCTGGATCCCCAACCCCGGTCTGCGCGAGTACCCGGCCGTGTGGTGGCAGATCCTGTACGTGGTGGTCGCCGCGACCACCGTCGCCGCCCTGACCTGGAACACCGCCTTCCGCAACCTCGGGCCGTCGAACGGCGTGCTGTTCATCAACCTCGTCCCGATCACCGCCTTCGTGGTCCAGGCGTTCCGCGGCCACCGGCCGACCCCCTACGAGATCGCCGGGGTCTGCGTCGTCCTGGCCGCCCTGGCCGCCTCCAACCTCTACTCCCGCCGCCGGGCCGCCGCGCAGGCCGCGCAGGCCGCCCCGGCGACGGAGGCCGAGCCCGCCCCGCAGGCCGCCGCGGGCCGGTAGCCGGGCGTGACGCCCCGGCCGCCGCGTCCCGGCCATGACGTAAGCTGCACGACACCCAACGACCAAGAATCCGGGTGCCGAGCGAGCGGACCGGGCACCACCCCGGTCCGCCGGCCGCACGGCCGGATCTCCACCAGGGGCGCCCACCGCTCTGCCCGGCTCCGCCCCGCAGCCAGACGGATGGAGCCAACATGATCGATCCCCGGACCGACGGCCGCATCCTCCGAGGCAACCAGACCCGACGGACGATCGTGCGCCGGGCCGTCGACATCGCCTCCGTCGAAGGACTGGACGGCCTGTCGATCGGCCGGCTCGCGGCCGACCTGAAGCTCAGCAAGAGCGGCGTGTTCGCCCTCTTCGGCTCGAAGGAGGACCTCCAGCTCGCCGCGGTGCGGGCCGCCACGAAGATCTACACCGAGCAGGTGGTGGATCCCTCGATGGAGGTGGCGCCCGGACTGGGGCGGGTCTGGACCCTCTGCGAGCGGTGGCTGGACTACTCGGAACAGCGCGTGTTCCCCGGCGGCTGCTTCTTCTTCTCCGCGTCGGCCGAGTTCGACTCCCGGCCCGGGCGGGTCCGCGACGCCGTCGCGGACGCCAGCCGGACCTGGCAGCAGATCATGGCGCGGAGCATCACCGACGCGGTCCAGATCGGCGACATCGCCTCCGGCACCAACAGCGACCAGCTCGCCTACGAGCTGATCGCCCTGCTCGAAGCCGCCAACGGGATCGCCCTGCTGCACGACGACCCCGCCGCCTACGTCCGCTCCAGGATGGCGATCCGCGCCCGGCTCAGCACGGTCTGCACCTCGCCCGCGCTGCTCCCCTAGCGACCCGGCCGGCCCCACCCCCTCCGCGGTGGGCGCCGGCCGGTCGCTGCCCGCCAGTTGACGACTTCTGCATGTTGCCAATTTACAAATTGACATACCGCCGACTTCCAGAATTCTCACTGGTGGCCCTTGGCCACGCCCGGTCACGGATGGTAAAAATGTATGACCGTTCGGTCAGACTTTCGCACCCAGGCTCCCGGAGCGCAGCAGGGCGTCCTGGTCCGACCGCACCACTGGGGAGAGGCATGGACAGACGGGGTGCGAAACCCCTGCTCGTCCGGGACTACGAGGACCTGGCCAGGGCCCGGCTCCCGGCGGACGTCTGGGACTTCATCAGCGGCGGCAGCGGCACCGAGTCCACCCTGACCGCCAACCGGGCCGCCCTGGAACGGATCCGGCTGCGCCCGCGCGTGCTCACCGACGTCACCGCGTGTGATCCGGGGACCGAGCTGCTGGGCGCCCGGATCGCCGCGCCGATCGGGATCGCGCCCATGGCCTACCACCGGCTGGCCTGTCCCGAGGGGGAGACCGCGACGGCCCGGGCCGCCGGGCTGGCCGGCGTCCCGCTGATCGTCAGCATGTTCGCCAGCCGCACCCTGGAGGAGATCGCCGCCGCGGGGTCCGGCCCCCTGTGGCTGCAGCTGTACTGGCTGCGGCAGCGGGAGTTGCTGACCGGGCTCGTCCGCCGCGCGGAGGAGGCCGGCTTCGGCGCGCTGGTGCTCACCGTCGACGCGCCGCGCGTCGGCCGGCGCCTGCGGGACGTCCGCAACGGGTTCGTCCTGCCCCCCGGCGTCCACGCGGCGAACGTGGCCCCCGAAGCGATGGCGGCCTCGCACCGCGCCGCGCCCGGCGCCTCGGCGATCGAGCGGCACGCCCGGGAGCAGTTCGATTCCTCGATCACCTGGAAGGACCTGGCGCGGCTCCGCGCGATCACCGCCCTCCCGCTGGCCCTGAAGGGGATCCTGACGGCCGAGGACGCCCGGCTGGCCCTCGAACACGGCGTGGACGCCGTCATCGTCTCCAACCACGGCGGCCGCCAGTTGGACGGCGCGGTGGCGAGCGCGCAGGCGCTGCCCGAGATCGCCGCGGCGGTGGGCGGCCGCTGTCGGGTCATCGTCGACGGCGGGATCCGGCACGGCACGGACGTCCTGAAGGTGCTCGCCCTCGGGGCGGACGCCGCACTGGTGGGCCGGCCGGTCCTGTGGGGGCTCGCCCAGGGCGGCGCGCAGGGGGTCTCGGACGTGCTGGGACTGCTCCGGGACGAGCTGGAAGAGGCGATGGCGCTGTCCGGACGGCCGCGGATCTCCGACGTCGACCGGTCCGCCGTCACACTTTAGAAAGAATCCATACCAGCCCCGTTCATATATCTCCCGGAATATTTTCCGACCCCCCTTGCGCACCGACCGCCCACCCGCAAGGATGAATTCGCCTTCGTTTTCGAATCGCAATGAAAACCGCCCGGTGATGTGCATTCTCCCGGGCGCCTCCCAGCCAGAACGCCGAAACATTGGCTCGTCCCGTCAGCCCGGCATATCAGGTTTCATGGAGGAATCACCATGCATCGATCGTCTTCACCGGAAACGCCGGGAGATTGGGTCGACCGGTTACTCCTGGCCGGCCCGGAGCAGGATATCTGCCTGGAGTTCGACCGGCCGATTTCCCGGGCCGAGCTGCGTGCATCGGTTTCCGAACGGCAGCGGGCGCTCGCCGGGGCCGGCCTCGCGGCCGGCGGGGCGGTGGCGCTGCGGCTGCCGCCGTCGCTCGCCTGCGTCACCGACCTGCTGGCCGCCTGGCGGCTCGGCGCCCAGGTCGCCCTGCTGGACCACCGGCTCACCGAGCACGAGGTCTCCCGGGCGCTGGAGCGGCTCGCCCCGCAGTTCCTGGTCGAGCCGAGCCGCCCGCCGGCCGCCGGCGCCCTGCGCGGCTACCTCTCGGTCGAGGCGCGGATCACCGCCCTCCCCGGCCGGCCGGCCGACGGCGACCACGTCCTGGTCCAGCTGAGCTCCGGATCGACCGGCCCGTCCAAGGTGATCGGCCGCACCGCGGCCGACCTGGCCGCCGAACTCGGGCGCTACGACCTGATCGAGGGCTTCCCGGGCCGCGGCCACCGGGTCGTGGTGCTGGCCTCGCTGGTGCACGTGCTGGGCCTGGTCGGCGGCCTGCTGCACAGCCTGCACGCGGGTGCCCGGATGGTGGTGCCGGAGCGGTTCAGCGTCGACGGGATCCTGCGCGCGCTGGCGGCCGCCGAGGAGCCCACCACCGTCCTGGGCGTCCCGTTCCACGCCGAGATCCTCGCCTCGGTCGCCGCCCCGCCCCCGCTCCCCTTCCTGACCGGCATGATCACCGGCGGCGAGCCGGTGCGCCAGGAGGTCTGGGAGGCGTTCACCGCCCGCTACGGCGCGACGCTGGGCAACATGTACGGGATGACCGAGGCCGGGGTAATCGCCACCGACGTCACCGGCCGGCACCGGCCGGAGCTCGCCGTCGCGCCCGGCATGGAGGTCCGGGTGGACGCGGGCGAGATCCTGATCGGGCGGCCCGCCTCCCCCTACCTCGGCGCCGCCGGCCCGAGCCGCTGGGCGGACGGGTGGCTGCGCACCCGCGACGCCGGCGCCGTCGACCCCGCGACCGGCCGGCTGGCCGTCCGGGGCCGGCTGGACTCCCAGGTCTCCATCGGCGGCCTCAAGGTCGACCTGGCCGAGGTGGAGCAGACCGTCCGGTCGCTGCCGCAGGTGCGCGAGGCCGTCGTGCTGCACGGCAGCCACATCGAGGCGTACCTCGCCCTCGCCGAGCCGGCCCCGGTGGCCGAGCTGGAGCAGGCCCTCGCGGCCCGGCTCGCGGCCTACAAGCGGCCCCGCCGCCTGCACGTCCTGCCGGACCTGCCCCGCACCGGCACCGGGAAGCTCGTCCGGGACCCGGCGGCGCTGCGCGCGGCCGCCGGACAGCCCGCCTCCTGACCCCCTCCTCCCCCACGCCCCCGGCGGCCCGCCGCCCCGGTTCGCACCGCTCCGCACCCGCCCGCACCCGCCCGCATCCTTCGTGTACATGACAAGGAGTCCCCATGAGCGCCGACATCAACCGGTTCATCGTGAAGAGCCTGGCCGAGATGAACTACGACACCTCCGAGATCTCCGACGAGACCCCGCTCGGACCGTCCGGCCTCGACCTGGAGTCGCTCGCCCTCGCCGAGATCGCCATCCAGGTCGAGGACGAGTACGGCGTGCGGATCGACGAGGACGAGACCGAACAGCTGGCCCTGATGACCCTCGGCGAGCTCGCCGCCGAGATCGCCCGCCGGGCCTCGCTCACCCAGGCCGGGGGCAAGTGAGCATGGGCCGGCCCCCGCGCATCGACCGCGCCGAGGTGCTCGCGCTGCTCGCCACCTACCGCGAGCGGGCGGCGCAGGACGGGGTCGAGCAGATCGACTCGCTGGAGCTCGCCTGGCTGATCCACCAGGTCGAGCAGCGCTACCAGGTCCAGCTCGACCTCGGCGACGACCAGCTCGTCCGGATGGCCACCGTGCCCGGCGCGGTCGGCGTCCTGGACGAGCAGCTGCAGGAGTGCGGCCATGGCTGACCCCGTCCCCGACCTCGAACCCGTGATCACCGGCCTGTCGGCGCTCTCCGCCTGCGGCCGGGGCGCCGAGGTCCTGTACGAGCGGGCGGCGGCCGGCGAGCCGGCCTTCGGGCCGGTGACCCGGTTCGACGTCAGCCGGTTCCGGGCCGGCGCCGCCGCCCAGCTGCCCGGCGACCCGGTCCTCGCCGACGAACTGGCCGCGGTGACCGAGGAGGCCTGCGCCGCCGCCCGGCTGTCGGCCGGCCAGCGGGCCGGCAGCCGGCTGCTGCTGGCCGGCCACACCGACCCGGCCGCCGCCCGGCTGCCCGCCGCCGACCGGGCCCGGCACACCCCGGCCGCCGACGCCCGGACCCTCGCCGACCGCTGCGGGCTGCGGGCCGCCACCGCGCCTACACCACGGCGTGCGTGGCCGGGAGCACCGCCGTCGCGGACGCCGCCGCCGCGATCCGCACCGGCTCCGCCGAACGCGTCGTGGTCGCGGCCGGCTACCTGGTCGACGAGGAGCACTTCGCGCTGTTCGACGCCGGACGGGCCCTCGCCCCCGACGGGCGGGTGCGGCCGTTCAGCGCGGGCCGCCAGGGCATGGTGCTCGGCGACGGCGTGGCCGCCGTGGTGCTGGAGTCGGCCGCCGCGGCGCGCCGCCGCAGCGCCCCGGTCCTGGCTCGGCTCGCGGGCTGGGGCCGGGCCGGCGACGCCCACCACGTCAGCCAGCCGCACCCGCAGGGCACCGGGCTCGCCCGGGCCGTCCGCAACGCCCTGCACCGGGCCGGCCGGCTCCCCGAGGACATCGGCTACGTCAACGCGCACGGCACCGGCACGGCGGCCAGCGACGCGGCCGAGACCGCCGGCCTCCGGGCAGCGCTCGGCGACCGGGCCACGCTCGTCCCGGTGAGCTCCTCCAAGTCGGTGCACGGCCACACCCTGGAGTCCTCCGGACTGCTCGAACTCGTCGTCACCGTCGGCACGTTGCGGGCCGGCCGACTGCCCGTCAACGCCGGCTACCTGGGGGCGGACGAGCGCTGCGGTCTCAACCTGGTGACCGAGGGCCCGCACCGGGCCGCCCCCCGCTACGCCCTGAGCCTGAACGCCGCCTTCGGCGGGGCCAACACCGCGCTCCTGGTCGGTGCCGCGTGAGCCCGACCGCCCACCGGGCCGAGGCCCCCGCCGACCGCCCGACCGCCCGACCCGCCGGGACACCGACCACCGGCCGGACGATCCGTCAGACCGGATCACTCGACGACAACCCGGCCACCCGGCCCGCCGAGGCCGACGCCCCGACCACCCGGCACGCCGGAACCGACAACCCGGCCACCCACCGGGCCGAGGCCACCGCCGACCGCCCGACCGGCCAGCAAGCCGAAGCCACCACCGACCACCAGACCGCCCACCGGGCCGGGGCCACCCCCGACCGCCCGACGACCCGACCCGCCGGGGCACCGACCACCGGCCGGACGATCCGTCAGACCGGGTCACTCGACGACAACCCGGCCACCCGGCCCGCCGAGGCCGACGCCCTGACCCCTCGGCACGCCGGAACCGACAGCCCGACCCCCCACCGGGCCGGGGCCACCCCCGACCGCCCGACCGGCCACCGGGCCGAAGCCGACACCGGCAACCCGGCCCGTCAGCAGACCGAAGCCGAAGCCGACGGCCCAGCCGCCCACCGGGCCGAAGCCACTACCGACCACCCGACCGCCTGCCAAGCCGAAGCCGACACCGGCAACCCGGCCCGTCAGCAGACCGAAGCCGAAGCCGAAGCCGACGGCCCAGCCACCCACCGGGCCGAAGCCGCCGCCCGCACCGTCCGGGCCCGGGCCGTCTGGCCCGAGCCCGGCGAGGGCGGGGCGCCCGCCATGCCCGCCGGGTTCATCGCCTCGACCTTCCCCGCCCTGGTCGCCACCGTCGCCGACCGCTGCCTGCGGCGCGGCTACGGCGAGCCGGGCGGGCCCGCCGCCGGAGGCGGGGAGCGGCGCACCGCCGTCGTGCTGGTCAGCGAGCGCGGCGACCAGGGCACCCTCGACGCGGTCGCCGCCGCGGTGGACGGCGGCCGCCGGATGCAGCCGCTGCTGTTCTTCCAGTCCGTGCCCAACGCGGTGCTCGGCTGGGTCGCGGCCCGCTGGGCGCTGGTCGGCCCCGTGGTGTGCGTCAGCCCGGGCGGCGACCCGGCCGCCGAGGGCCTGGAGCTGGCCGACCTGCTGATCGAGGACGGCGACGCGGACGACGTGCTGCTGCTCCTGGCCGACCAGGCCGCCGGGCCCGACCAGCCGGACCGCGCGACCGCGTTTCTGATCACCCGACCGTCGTGAGCAGGCCCGGAAGGGTCCTGACCCAGGAGATGACATGAGCCTACGCACGATCCGCGCCGAGCTCGCGGCGGACCCGCAGCTCGGGACCGGCAACGTCCTCACCACGCTCGTCGCCCGCGGCGAGGGGCTCGACGAGCCGTCGCTCACCTTCGACACCGACGTCGACGGCCACCCGGCGCTGCGCGCCCTGACCCTGCGCGAGCTGGACGAGCGGGTCGCCGCCCGGGCCGCCGCGCTGCACGCGCTCGGCGTCAAGCCCCGGGACCCGGTCGCCGTCCAGGTCACCGCGGGTGCCGACCAGGTCCTGAGCTTCCTGGCGCTGGCCCGGCTCGGCGCCATCCCGGCGCTGGTCAACGGCAGGCTCCCGGCGGAGCCCGCCGCCGAGTTCATCCGCCGGCTGCGGGCCGCCGCCCTGCTGACCGACGCCGCGCACCGCACGGCCTTCGGCGACCGGGACCTCGGCGTCCCGCAGGTGATCGACGTCGCCGGGCTCGGCGCCGGCGACCCGGCCGCGGCCCCCGCCCCGTTCCGGCACCGCCCCGGCGACCCCGCCGTCATCACCCACTCCTCCGGCACCACCGGCCTGCCGAAGGCCGTGGCGCACTCGCACGCCGGCCTGTTCGCGTCGGTCCGCCACCGGCTCACCCTGCCCCGGGCCCAGGGCGTCGAGCGGCTGCTCGGCGCGCTGCCCCCCGCGCACGCCGCCACCGTCATCGCCGTCAACCTGGCGCTGGCCAACCGGTCCGAGCTGCTGGTGCTCTCCGAGCCGAGCGGGACGACCGTGCTGGCGGCGATCGAGGGCTGGCGCCCCACCGGCGTGCTCGGCTTCGCCGCCATCTGGTCGGAGCTGGCCGCCGTCGACCTGACCACCCGGGACGTGGACTCCGTCCAGCTCTGGTGGAACACCGGCGACTGCGCCCACGAGGCCCACATCCGGCGGCTCGTCGCGGTCGGCAGCCGCCGGGTGGCCGCCCGCGGCGGCGGCCGGGTCCAGCCGGGCTCGGTGTTCATCGACGGCCTGGGCTCGACCGAGATGGGCCACTCGCAGTTCTTCATCACCCACACCCCGGAGACCGAGCGCTACGGGCGGTGCATCGGCAAGCCGCACACCTTCTCCGACGTCGCGGTGCTGGACGAGGCCGGCGAGCCGCTCGGCGTCGGCGAGGTCGGGCAGCTCGGGATCAACGCGCCGACCCTGGCGCTCGGGTACTGGAACGACTCGGTCACCACCTGGCGCACCCGGCTGAACGACTACTTCCTCACCGGCGACCTGGTCTACCGCGACGAGGCCGGCTACTACTACCACGTCGACCGGATGGTCGACTCGGTCGACCTGGGCGGCGGCCGGCGGCTGTTCACCGCCGCCTGCGAGGAACGGGTGCTCGCCGCCCTGCCCGACGTGCTGGAGTGCACCGTGGTCGCGGTCGCCGGGCCCGCCGGCGCCGACAGCCACGTGCTGCTGGTGCTCACCGCGGACGCCGACCCGGCCGTCGACCGGACCGCCGCGGTGCTCGCCGCGCTGGAGGAGCACGTCGCGGCGACCGTCCGCGGCGTCGTCGTGGTGGACCCGGACCGGCTCCCGCTCGGCCCGACCGGCAAGGTCCGCAAGCTGCTGCTGCGCGAGCGCTACCTCGCCGGGCAGCTGCTCGCCCCGACGGGCGGTGCCGCATGAGCGCGGACCGCCGCCCCCGGGCCGTGGTCACCGGCATCGGGCTGATCAGCTCGCTCGGCCGCGGCGCCACCCGGACGTTCGAGGCCCTGTGCGCCGGCCACTCCGGCCTGCGCCGCCCGGGCGAGCAGCACCCGGTGGCCGGTTCGGTCGACGTCGCGGGCATCGCCCCCGGGCTGGAGGCGGCCGCCCTGCTGCCGCCCAGCGAGGGCCGGTTCGTGGACCGCTACGCGCTGCTGGCCCTGGCCGCCGCGGACGACGCGCTCGCCGACGCCGGCCTGGTGGTCGGCCGGGACGCCGACCCCTGGCGCACCGGCGTGGTGGTCTCCAGCGGCGGCGGCGGCCTGGAGACGTACGAGGAGCAGGCCCGCGGCCGGCACGCCCGCGGCCGCACCGCCGTCAGCCCCTACTTGCTGCCCGGCATGCTGCCCAACATGGCGGCCGCCAGGATCGCCATCAAGCACGGCATCCGCGGGCACAGCGCGGCGATCGCCACGGCCTGCGCGGCCGGGGCGCAGTCCGTCGCGGAGGCGCTGCGGCTGATCCGCGGCAGGGAGGCGGACGTGGTGGTCTGCGGCGGCTCGGACGCGCCGCTGCACCCCACGATCGCCGAGGCGTTCGGCAACGCCCGGGCGCTCGCCCACGGCTTCGCCGACCCGCGCGAGGCCAGCCGGCCCTTCGACACCCGGCGCAACGGCTTCGTCCTCGCCGAGGGCGCCGGCGTGCTGGTGGTGGAGCGGGCCGAGCACGCCGCGGCCCGCGGCGCCGCCGCCTACGCCGAGCTGCTCGGCTGGGGCGCCACCACGGACGCCTACCGGCCGACCACCCCGCGCCCGGACGGCGAGGGCGCGGTGGAGTGCATGCGCCGCGCCATCGCCGACGCCGGGCTGTCCCCGGCCGACGTCGGCTACGTCAACGCGCACGGCACCGGCACCAAGCTCGGCGACGTCGCCGAGGCGAAGGCGATCCGGGAGGTGTTCGGCCCGCACTCGCCGGCCGTCGGCGCGACCAAGTCGATGACCGGCCACCTGCTCGGCGGCGCCGGCGCGGTGGAGGCGGCCATCACCGCCCTGGCCCTGGCCACCGAGGCGCTGCCGGCCACCCGCAACCTGGACACCGTCGACCCGGCGTGCGAGCTGGACCACATCCGCGGCAAGGCCCGGCTGACCCGGGTCGCCGCCGCCGTGTCCAACTCCTTCGCGTTCGGCGGGCACAACCTCTCCCTGGTGCTCGGCCCGGTCGAGGGCCGGGCCAAGGCGCTGGGCGAGGCGGGCCGGGACCGATGAGCGACGGCCACGACGCCCCGCCGGCCCACCAGTTCTGGTGGCTGCACGACGCCCGCTGGTACCAGGGCGTGCTGAAGCGCTTCGGCCAGGACGCCGCCAACGAGATCAACGCCGAGGCGATCAAGTTCGTCGCCCGCCGGGCCGCCATGTGGTACCGCCGGCAGTCCGGGACGAAGTTCGACGAGATCCCGATGAAGGAGTTCGTCGAACTCTTCGGCAACGTCCCGCCGCTGATGTGGACCGACGACATGTACGTCGCGGACCAGGTCCACCTCGGCGAGGAGGAGTGGGAGAGCGTCGTCCACTTCAACTACGCGCTGAAGATGCTCAGGGCCGCCCGGGCCCTGGACGGCTACGAGTGCCCGTGCCTGGAAATGCGCCAGGGCTGGTTCGAGGGACTGGGCGTGTCGGTGTGCGACAGCCGGGTCGAATGCCTGCGGACCGGCGGCGGGGCCTGCCGTTTCCTGGCCGTGCGGAACGGCCGGTCCGGAAAGACCGCGGAGTGACCGAGAATTCCCATCCGATTCATCCGACGTTGAGGGACGCATGGAAATCCGAGGAATAGACCACGTGGAATTCTACGTGGGCGACGCGCAGCAGTCCGCCTTCTACTTGTGCACCGCACTGGGATTCCGCCTGTGCGGGGAGACCGAGCCCACCGACCACCGCTCGCTGCTGCTGCGCCAGGGCGGCATCCAGGTGGTCCTCACCTCCGCGCTGTCCGAGCACCACCCGGCCGCCGAGTTCGTGCGGCGCCACGGCGACGGGGTCGCGGTCATCGCCCTGGAGACCGCCTCGGCGGCCGCCGCGTACGACACCGCCGTGGCGGCCGGCGCGGCCCCGCTCGCCGAGCCCGCCGTGTACGAGCACGAGGGGGCCCGGGTGGTCACCGCCGAGGTGGCGGCGTTCGGCGACGTGGTGCACCGCTTCGTCGAACGGCACTGCGGGACCGAGGAGTTCCTGCCCGGCGTGATGAACGTGCTCGCCCCGGACCCGGAGCCCGGCGACGAACTGCTCAGCACCATCGACCACTTCGCGGTCTGCCTGCCGGCCGGCGAGCTGCGGCCGACCGTCGAGCGCTACCAGCGGGTGTTCGGCTTCCGGCAGATCTTCGAGGAGTTCATCGAGGTCGGCGACCAGGCGATGGACTCCAAGGTGGTGCAGAGCCCGTCCGGGCAGGTGACGCTGACCCTGATCGAGCCGGTCACCACCAAGCGGCCCGGGCAGATCGACGAGTTCCTCGCCCGCCACAACGGCACCGGCGTCCAGCACATGGCGCTGCTCACCGACGACATCGTCAGCACGGTCCGGACCCTGACCGAACGCGGCGTCACCTTCCTGCGCACCCCCGGCAGCTACTACGACCTGCTGGAGGAGCGGCTCGGCGAGCCCGAGGTGCGGATCGAGGAGCTGCGCGAGACCAACGTCCTGGTCGACCAGGACCACCACGGGCAGCTGTTCCAGATCTTCACCCGCTCCATGCACGTGCGCCGGACGTACTTCATGGAGGTCATCGACCGCCACGGCGCCCGGACCTTCGGCAGCGGCAACATCAAGGCCCTCTACGAGGCCGTCGAACGGGAGAAGGTCACCAGCTGACCCGCCCCGCCCGCCCGTTCCGACCCAGACGAACCCCTGGAGAACCCACCATGTCCGCACAGGAATTCCGGCTCACCGACGAGGAACTGGGACTGCTGCCCACCGACGAGGACGTCCGGTTCTACGCCGAGCACGGCTGGTACCTCAGCGCGAAGCTGTTCACCGACGAGGAGGTCGAGCAGCTGGAGGCGGCCAGCGAGCGGTTCTACGCCGGCCACCGCGACCGGACCCTGCCGGTGCGCCCGCCCAAGCTCGCCTACTGGGAGCCCGCCAAGGGCCAGGTCCAGCGCCACAACGACTACATCCACTACGAGGACGACACCATCGGGCGGATCCTGCGCAAGCCGCTGCTCGGCGCGGTCGCCGCCCGGCTCGCCGAGGCCGACGAGATCCGGGTGTTCCAGTCCACCCTGATCTTCAAGCCGCCCCGGCCGGAGGAGCAGAGCAACATCGTGCCGTGGCACTTCGACCGGCACTACTGGGCCACCTCCACCTCCGAGCGGATGCTCACCGCGTTCATCCCGTTCCACGACTGCGGCGAGGAGATGGGCACCATCACGATGGTGGACGGCAGCCACCGGTGGAAGGAGATCGGCGGGCGGGACACCACCTCGCTGCACTTCGCCGAGCGCAACCGCGACGAGCTCGACGCGATGCTGGAGGAGAACGCCGCGTTCAACGGCACCGAGGTGCGCAAGGTCCCGGTCGAGATCCCCAAGGGGCACGTGAGCTTCCACCACTGCCGGACCTACCACGGCAGCGGCGCCAACCGCAGCGACCGGCCGCGGCGGGCGATCTCCTTCCACCTGCAGGACGGCGGGAACCGGTTCCGCCGGTTCGCCCGCTCCGACGGGAGCCTGGTGTCCTACAACCACGACGTCCTGGTGCGGCGCACCGCCGACGGCGACCCGGACTACGCCGACCCCGAGTTCCTGCCGGTCGTGTGGCGCGCAGAGGCCCCCTGATGCGCAGCATCGCCGTGGTGGGCACCGGCCTGATCGGCACCTCGGTCGCCCTGGCCGCCCGCAGCCGGGGCCTGACCACCTACCTGCTCGACCGCAGCTCGCTGGCGGTCGGCGCCGCGGTGGCCCTGAACGCCGGGATCGCGGGGCCGCCGCCCGAACCGGTCGACCTGGCCGTCATCGCCGTCCCGCCGGCCCAGCTGGCGACGGTGCTGAAGGAGCAGCAGGACCGCGGCCTCGCGCGCTGCTACACCGACGTGGTCAGCGTGAAGACCCGGACCAGGCTGGCCGCGGCCCGGGCCGGGTGCGACCTGAGCCGCTTCGTCGGCGGCCACCCGATGGCCGGCAGCGAGCGGTCGGGGCCGTTCGCCGCCGCCGCGGACCTCTTCCAGGGGCGCAACTGGGTGCTGACCCCGTCGCCGTCCACGGACCGGCAGGCGATCGACCTGGTGCTGCGCCTGGTCGCGCTCTGCGGTGCCACGCCCGTCCTGATGGAGGAGGAGGACCACGACCGCACCGTCGCACTGACCTCGCACGCCCCGCACCTGGTGGCGAGCCTGCTGTCGGCCCGGCTGGAGTCGATCGGGCCGGCGACGGCCCAGCTGATCGGCCAGGGCCTGCGGGACACCACCCGGATCGCCGGCGGCAGCCCCGGGCTGTGGACCGACATCCTGGGCGCCAACGCGGTGGCGGTGGCCGAGATCCTGGACGGGTTCGCGCAGGACCTCGGCCGGGCCCTCGAAGCCCTGGAGCAGCTGGGCAGCGAGGACCCGGAGCACCGCCGCGGCGGCGAGCGGGTCCTCGGCGAGCTGCTCACCCGCGGCGTGGCGGGCCAGGACCGGATCCCGCCCCGCCGCGACGGGCGCGCCGGCACCCCGAGCAGCCGGGTCTCCGTACCGGTGGCCAACCGGCCCGGGGACGTGGAGCGGCTGTTCGCCGACGTGTGGAGCACCGGGATGCACATCGTGGACCTGGCGGTCGACCACACGCCGGACGCCCCGGTCGGCCGGCTCGACCTGATCGTCGACCCCGAGGCGGCGGGCGACCTCGCCTCCCACCTCGCCGAGCGGGGCTGGGCGGCGCGCCGCTGACGCCCCGCCGGCTCCGGCCCGCACCGCCGTCCACCGGGTGGAGCCCGTCCGCCGGTGGGCGGGCTCCACCGGGCCGGGCGCGCGGCACCACCGTTCGCACCCGTTTCGAATCCATGCAGCTGACGAGCGTTCACGTGTTCAAGGAGGGTCCCATGGGGCACTACAAGCCGAACCTGCGCGATCTGGAGTTCAACCTCTTCGAGGTGTTCGGCCGGGACGGGCTGTTCGGGACGGGCCGGTTCGCCGAACTGGACGAACAGACCGCGCGCAGCGTGCTCCACGAGATGGCCAGACTCGCCGAGGGGCCGCTGGCCGAGTCCTTCGCCGACATCGACCGCAACCCGCCGGTCTTCGACCCCGCGACCCACTCGGCCCCGGTCCCGGACTCCTTCCGCAAGAGCTACCGGGCCTACCAGGACGCCGGGTTCTGGCGGCTGGGGATGGCCGAGGAGCTCGGCGGCACCGCCAGCCCGCGCCTGCTGTACTGGGCGCTGGGCGAACTGGTGCTCGGCGCCAACCCGGCGATCTGGATGTACGCGACGACCCCGGGCTTCGCCGGCGTCCTGCACAGCGAGGGCACCGAGGAGCAGCTGCGGATCGCCCGGCTGATGGTGGACCGCGAGTGGGGCTCCACCATGGTGCTGACCGAGCCGGACGCCGGCTCCGACGTGGGCGCCGGCCGCACCAGGGCGATCGAGCAGGCGGACGGCTCCTGGCACATCGAGGGCGTCAAGCGCTTCATCACCTCGGGCGAGCACGACATGTCCGAGAACATCGTCCACCTGGTGCTGGCCCGCCCCGCGGGCGGCAAGCCGGGCACCAAGGGGCTGTCGCTGTTCATCGTGCCGAAGTTCGACTTCGACCGGGAGACCGGCGAGCTCGGCGAGCGCAACGGCGTCTACGCCACCAACGTCGAGCACAAGATGGGCCTGAAGGCGTCCAACACCTGCGAGTTGACCTTCGGCGCCGAGCACCCCGCCAAGGGCTGGCTGGTCGGCGGCCGGCACGACGGCATCCGCCAGATGTTCAAGATCATCGAACTGGCCCGGATGATCGTCGGCACCAAGGCCATCGCCACCCTGTCCACCGGCTACCTGAACGCGCTGGAGTACGCCAAGGAACGCGTCCAGGGCCCCGACCTGGCCCGGTTCACGGACAAGGCCGCCCCGCGCGTCACCATCACCCACCACCCCGACGTGCGCCGCTCGCTGCTCACCCAGAAGGCGTACGCCGAGGGCATGCGCGCCCTGGTCCTGCACACCGCCGCCGTGCAGGACGAGATCGAGGTGCTCCGGGCCCGCGGAGCGGACGCCACCGGCGCGCAGCGCCTGAACGACCTGCTGCTGCCGATCGTCAAGGGCTACGGCTCGGAGAAGTCCTACGAGCAGCTCGCCCAGTCCCTGCAGATCTTCGGCGGCTCCGGCTACCTGCAGGAGTACCCGGTCGAGCAGTACATCCGGGACGCCAAGATCGACACCCTGTACGAGGGCACCACCGCCATCCAGGGCCAGGACTTCTTCTTCCGGAAGATCGTCAAGGACGGCGGCCAGGCGCTGACCGCCGTGGTCGACCGGATCCGCGCGTTCACCGCGGACACCGCCGCCGACGACCCGCTCGGCCGGGAGCGGGCCCTGCTCACCACCGCCGTCAACGACCTCGAAGGCATCGTCGCCGCCATGGTCGCCGACCTCTCCGCCGCCGGGCAGGACCCGGCGAACATGTACAAGGTCGGCCTCAACACCACCCGCCTGCTGCTGGTCTCCGGCGACGTGCTGGTCGGCTGGCTGCTGCTGCGCCAGGCCGACGTCGCGCTGCGCGCCCTGGCCGCGGGCGCCAGCGGGAAGGACGTCCCCTTCTACCGGGGCAAGGTCGCCACCGCCCGCTTCTTCGCCCGCACCGTCCTGCCGACCGTCACCCCGCAGCGCCTGATCGCCGAGGACGTCGACCTCGCCGTCATGGAACTGCCCGAAGAAGCGTTCTGACCACCCGTCGGCCCCGACAGCCCCGTCGGCCCCGTCGCACCACGCACCCACCCCAGCCGGAACGGAAACCGCCATGCCCGAAGCCGTCATCGTCAGCACCGCCCGCTCGCCGATCGGCCGGGCGTTCAAGGGCTCGCTGAAGGACGTCCGCCCGGACGACCTCGCCGCGCAGATCATCGGCGCCGCCCTCGCCGAGGTCCCGCAGCTCGACCCCCACCGGATCGACGACCTGATGCTGGGCTGCGGCCTGCCCGGCGGCGAGTCGGGCCACAACCTGGCCCGGATCGTCGCCGTCCAACTGGGCCTGGACCGCCTCCCCGGCACCACCGTCAACCGCTACTGCGCCTCCTCGCTGCAGACCACCCGGATGGCGCTGCACGCGATCAGGGCCGGCGAGGGCGACGTCTTCGTCTCGGCGGGCGTCGAAACCGTCTCGCGCTCGGTCAACGGCACCTCGGACGGCCTCCCCGGCACCCACAACCCGCTGTTCGCCGAGGCCGAGGCCCGCACGGCCACCTGCGCCGAGGTGGGGAGCGACCACTGGTACGACCCGCGCGAGGAGGACCTGCTGCCCGATCCGTACATCGCGATGGGGCAGACCGCGGAGAACCTGGCCGCGCTCAAGGGCATCACCCGGGCCGAGCAGGACGAGTTCGGCGTCCGCTCGCAGAACCTCGCCGAAGCCGCGATCAAGGCCGGCTTCTGGCAGCGCGAGATCACCCCCGTCACGCTGCCGGACGGCAGCACCGTCAGCGCCGACGACGGCCCGCGCGCGGGGGTGACCCTCGAAGCCGTCTCCGGACTCAAGCCCGTCTTCCGCCCCGACGGCACCGTGACGGCCGGTAACTGCTGCCCGCTCAACGACGGCGCCGCCGCCCTGGTCGTCATGTCCGACACCAAGGCCCGCGAACTCGGCATCACCCCGCTCGCCCGCGTCCTCTCCACCGGCGTCTCCGCCCTCTCCCCCGAGATCATGGGCTACGGCCCGGTCGAGGCGTCCAAGCAGGCCCTGCGCCGGGCCGGGCTGTCGATCGGCGACATCGACCTGGTCGAGATCAACGAAGCCTTCGCCGCCCAGGTCATCCCCTCCTACCGGGACCTCGGCATCGACCCGGACCGGCTGAACGTCAACGGCGGCGCCATCGCCGTCGGACACCCCTTCGGCATGACCGGCGCCCGCATCACCACCACCCTGATCAACTCCCTCCAGTGGCACGACAAGCAGTTCGGCCTGGAGACCATGTGCGTCGGCGGCGGACAGGGCATGGCCATGGTCATCGAACGGCTCAGCTGATGCCGGCCGCCGCCGCCCGCTCGGCCCCGCCGACCGACACCGCCCCGCCGCTGCGCTACCAGCGCTGCGGCTGGTGCGCCGCCGCGGACTTCCTCCCCCGCGCCCTCTGCCGCCTCTGCGGCTCCGACGACCTCGTCTGGGAGGAGAGCGCCGGCTCCGGCTACGTCCACCACGCGGTGGCGGTGCCCCGGGCGGACCGCCGGCCCGGGCAGCACGCCGTGGTGGTCGCCCTGGACGAGGGCTTCCAGCTGCCCGGCGTCGTCGTGGGGGCGGCCGCCCGCCCCGTGCCGGTCGACGCCCGGGTCCGCGTCGTCTCCGTCCCCGGCACGGGCCGCCGCCGGCCCGTGTTCCGCCTCGTCCGCCCCTGAACGCCCCGCCGAACGCTCCGCTCAACGCCCCGCCGAACGCCCCGCTCCGGCAGCGCCGTTGCCGTGCCCACCGAGGAGGACGTCGTGCTCAGCACGATGCAGGACATTCCGCTGGCCATCACCCGCATCATGCAGCACGGCACCACCGTGCACGGCACCTCCGAGGTGGTCACCTGGACCGGTACCGGGGCCCGCCGGGCCAGTTACGCCGAAGTCGGCCGCCGGGTCGCCCAACTGGCCCACGCCCTGCGCGAGTTGGGAATCAGCGGGGACGAGCGGGTCGCCACCCTGATGTGGAACAACCAGGAACACCTGGAGTGCTACCTCGCGGTGCCCTCGATGGGCGCCGTGCTGCACACCCTCAACCTGCGCCTGCCCGCCGGCCAGTTGGCCTGGATCGCCGACCAGGCCGAGGACCGCGTCGTCGTGGTCGACGGCACCCTGGTCCCGCTGCTGGCCGCGGTGCTCCCGGAACTGAAGACCGTCGAGCACGTCATCGTCACCGGCCCCGCCGACACCGCGCCCCTCGAACGGGCGGGCAAGCGGATCCACCGCTACGAGGACCTGCTCGCGGGCCGCCCCACCGGCTTCGACTGGCCGCAGGACCTCGACGAACGCTCCGGCGCCGCCCTCTGCTACACCTCGGGGACCACCGGCGACCCCAAGGGCGTCCTCTACAGCCACCGTTCGACCTACCTGCACAGCCTGCAGATCTGCACCGCCGAGGGCTTCGGCCTCGGCGTCACCAGCCGGGTCCTGCCCGTCGTGCCGATGTTCCACGTCAACGCCTGGGGCCTCCCGTACGCCGCGATGCTCTCCGGCGCCTCCCTGGTCATGCCCGACCGCTTCCTGCAGCCCGAGCACCTCGCCCGGATGATCGCCACCGAACGCCCGACCAACGCCGCGGCCGTCCCCACCATCTGGACCGGCCTGCTCCACCACCTCGACGAGCACCCGGCCGACCTCTCCTCCCTGCGCGAGGTGATCGTCGGCGGCTCCGCCTGCCCGCTCCCGCTGATGAAGGCGTTCCAGGAGCGCTACGGCACCCGCATCCTCCAGGCCTGGGGCATGACCGAGACCTCCCCGCTCGGCAGCGTCGCCCGCGAACCGGCCGGTGTGGCGGGCGAAGCCGCCTGGGCGTACCGCGCCACCCAGGGCCGGCTGCCCGCCACCGTCCAGGTCCGGCTGGTCGGCCCCGACGGCACGGTCGTGCCGAACGACGGCACGACGGTCGGCGAGATCGAGATCCGCGGCCCCTGGATCACCGGCTCCTACTACGGCTCCGACCACCGGGCCGACCCGTCCGGCGGCGGCCGCTTCCACGACGGCTGGCTGCGCACCGGCGACCTCGGTTCCGTCAGCCCCGACGGGTACCTGCGCCTGACGGACCGCGCCAAGGACGTCATCAAATCCGGCGGCGAGTGGATCTCCTCGGTGGAACTGGAGAACCACCTGCTCGGCCACCCCGCCGTCGAGGACGCCGCCGTGATCGCCGTCCCCGACCCCAAGTGGGGCGAACGCCCGCTCGCCCTCGTGGTGCTGCGCCCCGACCCCGCCTCCCCGGAAGAACACCGCCTCCGCGCCCTCAAGGACTTCCTGGCCCACCACGTCGCCCGCTGGCAGGTCCCCGAACACTGGGCCGCGGTGCCCGCGATCCCGAAGACCAGCACCGGCAAGTCCGACAAGAAGGCGCTCCGCGCGTCCCACGCCGACGCCGCCGTCCCCCTCCGCACCTTCCGCTGACGCCCGCCCCCGGCCCCGGCCCCCGCCCCCACGGCCCCGGGACCACGGTCCCGGGGCCGACCCCGCCCCGGAGCACGTTCCCGGTGCGATCTCGTGCTCCGCGCGGACGGATTGACGGACCGTCGGATGGTCCTCTTGGAGGGCGCCGGGAACAGTTCCGGCGCCCACTCCGAGGGGGTCCTTCCCGTGCACGACCACGCACCGCAGCACCACCGTCCGAACCCGCGTCCGGACCGGCGTCCGAACCGCCTCCGCCGGCGCGGGGCCGCGGCGACCGTGACCGCCGTGGCCGCCGCCGTGCTGGCCGGCGTCCTGGCCCCGACCGCGGCCACCGCCGCACCCCGGCCGGACGCCGTGCAGCAGCGCCTCGACGCCCTGGTCCGGGCGGACGGGGTGCCCGCCGCGCTCGCCACCGTCAAGGGCCGCGACGGCCGCGCCCGCACCTACACCGCCGGAGTCGGCGACGCGGCCACCGGGGCCAAGGTCCCGGCCGACGGGCAGGTGCGGATCGGCAGCAACACCAAGACGTTCACCGCCGTCGTCGTCCTGCAACTGGTCGCCGAGGGCAAGGTCGGCCTCGACTCCAACCTCGACACCTACCTGCCCGGCCTGGTGCACGGCGACGGCATCGACGGCCGCACCATCACGGTCCGTCAACTGCTCCAGCACACCAGCGGTCTGCCCGAGTACATGGACACCGGACGCGTGCTCGCCGACCCCAAGCGGTACTTCGAACCGCGCGAACTGCTCGACGCCGCGCTCGCCCAGAAGGCCCACTTCGCGCCCGGCACCCAGTGGGAGTACAACAACACCAACTACCTGCTGGCGGGCCTGATCGTCCAGAAGGTGACCGGACGCCCGCTCGGCGAGGAGATCACCAAGCGCGTCATCGACCGGGCCGGCCTGCGCCACACCTACTTCCCCGCTCCCGGGGACATGACGATCCACGAGGCTCACCCCCAGGGCTACCTGCGCGCCGCGGACGGGTCGCTGCGCGACTACACGGAACTGGACCCGTCCTGGGGCTGGGCGGCCGGCGCGATGGTCTCCACCACCACCGACCTCACCCGGTTCTACGGCGCGCTGCTCGACGGCCGCCTGCTGCCCGCCGCCCAGCTCGCCCAGATGCGCACCACCGTCCCCGCCGAACTCCTCGGCCCCGGCATCCGCTACGGCCTCGGCCTGATCAGCCGCCCGCTGAGCTGCGGCGGAGTCGCCTGGGGCCACGGCGGGGCGATCCCCGGCTACGAGACCTTCGGCGGCACCACCGACGACGGCCGCACCGCGAGCATCGCGGTGACCGCGTTCCCCGGCGACGAGAACATCGGCAAGCACGCGGACCAGGCCGTGGACGAGGCGCTCTGCCGCTGACCGTCCCACCGGGGCGGCCGGCACCGGCCGCCCCGCACTCGCCCCTTCCCAGCCGTGGAGCCCCGATGAACGCACCCGCCCCGCACCGCACCACCCGCCGCCTGCGCCTGCTGCGGCACGCCACGGCGGCCACCGCCGCCGCCGGACTCGCCCTGACCGCCTTCGCCCCCACCGCGGCCACCGCCGCACCGCGCCCGGACGCCGTGCAGCAGCGCCTCGACGCCCTGGTCCGGGCGGACGGGGTGCCCGCCGCGCTCGCCACCGTCAAGGGCCGCGACGGCCGCGACCGCACCTACACCGCCGGAGTCGGCGACCTGGCCACCGGGGCGAAGGTCCCGGTCGACGGGCAGATCCGGGCCGGCAGCAACACCAAGGCGTTCACCGCCGTCGTCGTCCTGCAACTGGTCGCCGAGGGCAAGGTCGGCCTCGACGCGAGCGTCGACACCTACCTGCCCGGCCTGCTGCGCGGCGACGGCATCGACGGCCGCACCATCACGGTCCGCCAACTGCTCCAGCACACCAGCGGCCTGCCCGACTACATGGACGTCCCCCCGCTGGACGACTTCGTCCCCATCCAGTACCGCTACTTCGAACCGCGCGAACTGCTCGACGGCGCCCTGGCCCAGAAAGCGCTGTTCGCCCCCGGCACCGGCTGGATGTACAGCAACACCAACTACCTGGTGGCCGGCCTGCTGGTCCAGAAGGTCACCGGCCGCCCCTTCGGCGAGGAGGTCACCAAGCGCGTCATCGACCGGATCGGCCTGCGCCACACCTACTTCCCCGCCACCGGGGAGACCGCCCTGCGCGAAGCGCACCCGCACGGCTACCTGAACACCGGCCCGGGCGCACCGCTGATCGACTACACCGGGATGGACGCCTCGATGGCCTGGTCCACCGGCGCGATCGTGTCCACCAACACCGACCTCAACACCTTCTACAGCGCCCTCCTGGCGGGCCGCCTGCTGCCCGCCGCCCAACTCGCCCAGATGCGCACCACCGTGCCCGCCGAACTCCTCGGCCCCGGCGTCCGCTACGGCCTCGGCCTGCAGAGCCGCCCCCTGACCTGCGGCGGCCTCGTCTGGGGCCACGGCGGCACCTCCCCCGGCTACCGAACCCGCGGCGGCGCCACCGAGGACGGCCGCGCCGCCACCATCACCGTCACCACCGTCCCGGACGGACCCACCACCGGACACCTGACCGACGCGGTCGACACCGCCCTCTGCCGGTGACCACGCCGCCCCTCCCGGCGCCCGTCACTCCTCGGCGCCGACCGGGGCGTAGCGGCCGGCCGGACGGGGCAGGCCGAGCAGTCCGCGCAGCGTGTCCGCCTCGTAGGCGGTGCGGAAGGCGCCGCGGCGCTGGAGTTCGGGCACCAGGCCGCGGGTGATCGCCGTGAGGTCGTGCGGCAGGGTGCCCGGCCGCAGCCGGAAGCCGTCCAGTCCGGTCTCCCGCCAGTCCAGCAGCAGGTCGGCGAGTTCGGCGGGGGTGCCGGTGAAGACCAGGGCGTCCGAGCCGAGGACGGCGCCGTCCACTCCGTCCAGGCGCTGCTTTCGCTCGGCGGCCCGGCCCGGCTCGCCGTCCAGGAAGACCACCAGGTCGGCGAAGGCCCGGATCGGCTCCGCGGCGGGCCGCTCGAAGCGCTGCCGGGCCCGGTCGAACGCGCCGAGCCTGGCCACGGCGTCCGCGCGGGACTGCGGGGTGACGAGGACGACGTCCGCCCCGGCCGCGGCCAGTTCGTACGGAGTACTGGCGTGCGCGAGGACGGCCACCACCGGCTGGCCCTGCGGCGGGCGCGGGGTGATGGAGGGGCCGCGGACGGAGAAGTGCTCGCCCGCGAAGTCGACGTGGTGCACCTTGGCGGCGTCGAGGTAGCGCCCGGTGGCGGTGTCGCGGATCACCGCGTCGTCCTCCCAGCTGTCCCAGAGCCGGCGGACGGCCTCGACCACCTCGTGGGCCTCGTCGAAGAGTTCGCGCAGCCGGGCGGCGATCAGCTCCGAGTCGGTGACGTCCTCGTCGGTCAGCTGCGGGGTGGTGCGCCGCCCGAAGTGCGCGGCGTCGGCGGCCCGGGAGGTGATCTGCGGGCGCCAGCCGGCCCGGCCCAGGCTGGCGTGGTCGAGCGAGGCGATGCCGATGGCGAGGTGGAACGGCTCGGTGTGGGTGACGTTGGTGGTCGGGACGAGTCCGATGCGCGAGGTCAGCGGGGCGAGCGCGGCCGTCAGCAGGACGGCGTCCAGCCGGCCCCGGACGTGGTCGGTGCGGTCGTCGGGCCGGTGGAAGGCCGAGGTCTGCAGGCCGAGGGCGTCCTCGACGGTGACGAAGTCGAGCAGGCCGCGTTCGGCCTCCAGGACCAGGTCGGCCCAGTAGCGGGCGGTGAGGATCTCGGCGGGCCGGGCGTCCGGTTCGCGCCAGGCGGCGGGGTGCCAGCCGGTGCCGTCCAGGGCGACGGCCAGGTGCAGGTGGGTCACGGGGTCTCCTCGAAGTGGCGGCGGGCGGGCTTCAGCCCGAGGTGGTCGCGCAGGGTGGGGCCGGTGTAGTCGGCGCGGTGGACGCCCATCTCCTGGAGCAGCGGCACCACCCGGTCGACCAGTTCGTCCAGCCCGCCGGGCACCGTGTGCGGGGAGAAGACGAAGCCGTCGGCGGCGTCGCTCTGCACGAACGCGTTCATCGCGTCGGCGACCTGGCGCGGGGTGCCGACGAAGGTGGGCCGGGCGGTGACCTCGGTGACCAGTTCCCGGATGCTCAGCCCGCGCTCCTCGGCGGTCCTGCGCCAGTGCCGGACGGTCTCCTCGCGGCCCCGGCTGCGGTACAGGGTGTGGCCCTTGGTGACGACGCCCTCCGGCACCGGGTCGACGTCCGGCAGCGGGCCGTCCGGGTCGTAGCCGGACAGGTCGCGGCCCCAGGCCGCCTCCAGCAGCATCAGTGCGGTCTGCGGGCCCACCTGCGCGCGGGCGACCTCCTCGGCGCGCTCGGCGGCCTCCGCCGGGGTGTCGCCCAGCACGTAGCTCACCGACGGGATGATCTTCAGGTCTTCGGGGTCGCGGCCGTACTCGGCCAGCCGGGCCTTGACGTCCCGGTAGGCGGCCCGGCCGCCCGCCAGGTCGGCGTGCCGGCTGAAGATCACGTCGGCGTCGGCGGCCGCGAACTCGCGGCCCTCGGGCGAGTCGCCCGCCTGGATGATCACCGGGTGGCCCTGCGGGCCCGCCGGGGTGCTGAACCGGCCGGATATGTCGAAGTGCCGCCCCCGGTGGGCGAACCGGCCCGCCCCCGGTCGGACGAACTCGCCCGCGGCGGCGTCCGCCCGGAAGTCGCCCGGCCGCCAGCTGTCCCACAACTCCCGGGCGGTGTGCAGGAATTCGGCGGCCCTGGTGTAGCGGTCGGCCTCGTCCAGGAAGCTGCCGCGCCGGAAGTTCTCGCCGGTGAACGCGTCGTGGCTGGTCACCACGTTCCAGGCGGCCCGGCCCCCGCTCAGGTGGTCCAGGGTGGCCACCCGCCGGGCCACGTCGTACGGCTCGTTGAAGGTGGAGTTGACCGTCGCGGCCAGTCCGAGGTGCGTGGTGACGGCGGACAGCGCGCTGAGCACGGTCAGCGCCTCGGGGCGGCCCGCGACGTCGAGGTCCAGGACCCGGCCCTTGTGCTCGCGCAGCCGCAGGCCCTCGGAGAGGAAGAAGAAGTCGAACCTGCCGCGCTCGGCGGTCCGCGCGAGACGGGCGAAGGAGTCGAAGGCGATCTGGCTCCCGGCGGCCGGGTCCGACCAGATCACGGTGTGCTGGACGCTGGGGAGTTGGGCGGCGAGGTGGATCTGCTTCAGTGGTTTCACCGGCATGCTGAACTGCCTCCTGTACGGGGTGCGGTGGTTCGGCGGGGTGTTCGGTCCGGGGCGCCTGACGGCCGGTCACCCGCGCCGGGACGGGAAGCCGTGCGACCTGGCGGAGACCACCACGCCCAGCACCGGGACCAGCAGGACCAGCACCGCCCACGGGAAGGACCCGGCGCCGATCCCGTCCAGCAGCAGGCCGCCGATGACGCCGCCCGCCGCCATCGCCGCGTTCCACAGGGTGACCAGCATCGCCTGCGCGGCGTCCGCCCGCGCACCGCCCGCGTCGCCCACCGCGGTCTGCAGCAGGGTCGGCACGCCGCCCCAGCCCAGGCCCCAGAGCGCCGCCGCGACGTACACCGGCGGGTGGGTGCCGGACAGCAGCCCCAGCACCGCCGCCGCGGCCGCGACCAGCAGTGCGCTGCCGATCGTCAGGGCCCGCAGCCGGCGGTGGATCCGGGCACCGACGATCCAGATGCCCAGCATCGAGGTGGCGCCGAAGACCAGCAGCACCAGGTCGGTGGAGTCCCCCATGCCCAGGTGGTCGAGGAAGGTGGCGACGTACGCGTACAGGAGGGTGTGGGCCAGCACGAAGAGCAGCGTCACGAACAGCACCGGCGGCACGCCGGGCACCGAGAGCGCGCCGAGGATCCGGGTGCGCCCCTCGGGCCGCCGGCCCGGGTGGTCCGGGACGGTCGCCACGATCCACCCGATGACGACCACGGCCAGCGCCGACATCGCCAGGAACGCCACCCGCCAGTCGAACACCCGGCCCACGAAGGTGCCCGTCGGCACCCCGAGCGACAGCGCGACCGGGATGCCGGTCATCACGAGCGCGATCGCCTTGCCCTGCAACGGCACCGGCGCCATCCGGCGGGCGTACCCGGCCAGCAGCGCCCAGGCCAGACCGGCCGCCACGCCCGCGACGAACCGGCCCGCCATGGTCAGCAGGTACGCGGAGGACAGCGCGGTGACGGTGTTGGCGACCGCGAACGCGGCCATCGCCGTCAGCAGCAGCCGCCTGCGGCGCCAGGCCGCGGTGGCCGCGGTCAGCGGGATCGCGGTGAGCGCGGTGGCGATCGCGTAGATCGTCACCGACTGCCCCGCCGCCGACTCGCCGACCCCCAGGTCGGCGCTCATCGCGGGCAGCACGCCCGCCGGGAGGGTCTCGGTCAGCGAGGTGACGAAGACGGCGGTGGTCAGGGCCAGCAGCGCCAGGACCGGGAGTCCCCGGCCCTCCGCCTGCTCGCCGTCGTCGGGTGCGGTCGTGGTGCCCACTGGCGACTGGGTGCTCATGGCGGCTATGTTCGAACCCTCACACCTATGTGAGGGTCAATCAGATCTCCCGTGAGGTGGGTCACATGCGCATCGGGGAGCTGTCCGAGCGGACCAACACCTCCCGCCGCCTGCTGCGCTACTACGAGGAGCAGCTGCTGATCGTCTCCGCCCGGATGCCCAACGGCTACCGGGAGTACGACGAGCGCTTCGTCGACCGCGTCCTGCAGATCCGCGGCCTGCTCGACGCCGGACTGCCCATCAGGATCATCAAACAGATCCTGCCCTGCCTCGACAAGCCCCGAACCATCCACTTCCCCGACGCCACCCCCGAGATGCTCGACACCCTGCGCCGCGAACGCGACCGGATGACCGAACGCATCGACTGCCTGATCCGCAACCGGGACTCGGTCTCCGAATACCTCGACGAGGTCAGCAAGGGCCAGCGCCCCACCCCGGAACCCACCCCCGCCGAGACCTGACACACCCCCGAGACGGTAGCGACCTTCGGACAGACCGGTAGAATCATTCCGCTGCGCACCTTCCCGGAGGGTACGAGGCTCAGGTCCCATGTGTCCTCAACAGGCTGCGATTGACGAATGGTTGTGCCCGTCAGATCACCATCTGACGTGAGCGTGGCTGCCCGGTAGGGTGCCCCCTGCCATTCCGATCTCACTACCTAGGGATGGCCACATGACCTCGGTCAAGTGCAAGCTCGCGCGTCGCGAAAGGATCCGCGAGATCCTGACCGACATCGCTGTCGGAGTCGTCTCCAACGTTCTGGTGACGGCGCTGACTTCGGTGGCGCACCTGCTCTTCTGACGCAGGTAGGTGGCGGGCCCGGCGAGCCCGCCACTTCCACCTCGCTGCGCTGTCCGTCAGAACAGCCGAAGGTCGTCCTTGCGTTTCTTCCGCCCCTTCTGCGGACGGGCGTGGTGCTTCGGCAGACTCTCCCGGGTCGGCCGCAACCCGTGGATCTGGGTCTCCCCGACGAGGTTCTTGAGGTACTCCCGGGTCTCTTCGTCCGTGGAGTAGAGCACCGCTGCCCGGCTGGCCCGCGTCATCAGCACGTGGTAGGCGTGCCGAATCAACCGGGCGAACTCCTCGTCGCTGACGCTTCCTGCCTTGACCTTGGGGTCGAAGGACCCGGGAATGCGCACCCGCTTCGCACCCTCCGCCGACTTCCCCGTCTCCTTGCCCCGGCGAAACACCCATCGACCGTCTCGGCGCACCATGTCATCGCCCATGATCACTCCGCACCAGTCCCATTCGAGGCCCTGCGCGGTGTACACGCACCCGATCTGGCCGATGCCGTTCTCGTGCACCGACCACCTGCTGCTGGGCGGGGCTCCGTCCGCACAGAAGCTGTCGCTCTTCGCGTTCCACGGCCGGTGCCAGTCGCCGATCCTGACGTCTGGTTCCAGCCGCTTCTCCGGCTCCAAGGGCTCGGTCCATGGCCAGCAGTAGCCG
The DNA here is from genome assembly GCF_026802215.1 of Kitasatospora sp. YST-16. Classification (NCBI taxonomy): domain Bacteria; kingdom Bacillati; phylum Actinomycetota; class Actinomycetes; order Kitasatosporales; family Streptomycetaceae; genus Kitasatospora; species Kitasatospora sp. YST-16. Next base: position 5,795,866 of record NZ_CP113837.1, on the reverse strand, counting down.
GCCACCATCCGTGCGGACGCCCCGGCGTTCTTCTCGCTGAGGATGATTTCCTCGAGCGCTTCCGGCGTGTCCACCACCTCGACATGCATCAACCCGTCCGGCGTCCACTGCTCGGGCACGTCGTCCGACACACCGAGCAGAGCGCGTACCCAACGGGCGTAGGCGTCACTGCCACCGCACCGGAACTGTTCGCGGAGCCCGCACTCCATCACTTGGGCTCCGCGACGCTCGGCCGCCTCCCGGATCAGATCGACCGTACCGACCTCGTTGGGACGGACGACTTGGCCTTCGTCGAGGAAGAAGACCGTCAGGCGGGACGCATCGAGGAGTTCGTCCACCTGCGGCCGGGTTCCCTGTTTCTCCGGCGGCCAGTACTGGTTCGTGGAGCGGTCACGGAGTCGGTGCGCCTCGTCGCAGATCAGCACGTCGATCAGCGGTTCGGGAGTCGTGACGTAATTGGAGAAGTAGGTGAAGGTCTCCTTGAACTCCCGGTCCCCGACACCGACGTGCTCCTGCATCGCGGCGTTGAAGGCCCGGCTCCCGCTGGCGTAGTTGACGGTCCGGCCCGCGGCCTCCAGCTCAGCCTTGATCTGCAGGCCGATAGCGCTCTTGCCGGTGCCTGCGCCGCCGGTCACCAGGAAGACCAGCCGCCGCTCGTCCGGAACCAGCGCGGGCTGCTGCGGGGACGGCAGTACCTTGGCGGCGGCTTCCAGGATCTGATCGGCCGCCTTCTTCTGCCGGCCACGGAGGGTGAAGACCGTGTCCGTCCCCCGGGACCACATCATCGCGTCGAGCAGGGGCGTGTTGCGCACGCCAATGCCCCGCAGCAATTGTTCGGCCTGGGAGGCGCCGCCGTCTGCGGCGAAGTGGTTCTGCAGGTCGGTCAGCAACTGTTGGCGCCGGTCCCCGGTGTACACCTGGGCGCAGACACCCATCGGCGCGTCCACGTCGATCAGCGGACGCACCGAGTCCTCGGTGGCGTTGTGCAGGTAAGCGAAACCGCCGCACTCGATGTCGACGGGGAAGGGTCCCTTCTCGCTGATGAAGGCATGGTAGTACTCGCCCAGTTGCAACGCAGGGTGCCTCTTGGGCTTCGCCAGGCCCTCCACGTAGATCAGGTCCGCAACGGCCCTCTCGACCCTGGTCACCGTCGACCAGCGCTTCAGCTCCACCAACTGGACGGACGGCCGGTCCTCGATCGGGTGGCGGCCCACCAGGACAACGTCCACGAGTCTGGGGCTGCCCCCCTTGAGGTCTTCGTCAGCAGTAACGGCACACTCGACGACCATCTGCACGTTGCCCCGGTCAGCGGCAACCAGGTCCTTCGCCAAGCAGATCAGGCTCTCCGCCCACGCGGACCGCTCCGTTTCCGAAGCCTCGTGCTCTCGGAACTTCCGCCACCGTTCGGCGAGGTGCGGCACCATCCGGCGACGCGAGTCAAGAGTGAGCAGATCCTGCGCCGACAAGTTCAGCAGGAGCATAGGCACGAAGGGACCCCCTGGACCGGACCACGAATGATTCGTGCGGGTTGGGGGCATGTCCTCAGCGGGAAGCCTGTCGGGCCGCAAACAGTACCGCAGATCCTAGATGCAGGAGCGGCCGTCTGTGCACAATGCTCATCGACGGCGAGGACGGTTCGGACGGTAGCCCGCGGCCCGTCTCCGGCCATCGGACTTGATCGGGTGCGGTCGGAGTCCGGCTCAGAGGCCGCCTGGGCGCCAAAGGCTCAACCCTGACCTCCGGGGCCTGCTCGTCCGCGCCCGGCTCGAGTCCTCGGCTGCCCGTCTACGTGCCGGACCTCATCCCGCGGGAAAGGATCCGGTCACTGGCCGAACAAGACATCGGGATCCGTCACGCGCCGCTGGAAGCCCAAGTGTTCGGACACCGGCTCAGGCACTCCGTTATAGGTTTGGCCCAGTCATCAGCGCGGCCCGCCGGACTTCCCTCCAGGGACATGCCCCCACCCGCACGAGCCACTTCGTGCTGCCTGGGAGCATGTCTTGCTGTTCCGCGACTCCGCGTCCGCGGTCGCCGCCGAGAGGCTGGCCGGATCACTGTTCGTGCGCCTCATCGACCAGTTCGTCCACCAGCACGGCCACAAGCCCAGCCCGTCCGAGGTGCGCTCCTGGGAGATGAGCATCCCCGAGCTGACCAATGCCCTCCTGGACGCCGGGCTCGGCATGGTGGAGGTCCTCCTCGAGTACTCCCTCCCGCTGAACAGCAAGCGCGCGGACGTCGTGCTCGCCGGCGTCCACCCGGGCACGGGTGAGCCGTCGTACGTGGTGGTCGAGCTCAAGCAGTGGGGCAGCGCGCTGCCGGAGGACGGCGAGCCGCTGCTGTGCCGCGTCGACGCGTACGCCCGGCCGGTGCTGAACCCGATCGAGCAGGTTCGCGGCTACTGCGACTACCTGATCTCCTTCAACGGAGCGCTCGCCGACCACCCGGAGCGGGTGTCCGGGGTGGCCTTCCTGCACAACGCGACGGAGTTCGGCGTCCAGGGCCTGTACGAGGTGCCGCAGGACGAACGCGGTCGGCTGTTCACCGCCGAGCGCCGCGGGGAGTTCGTGGAGTACCTGCGCTCGAAGCTGAAGCCCGCCTCCGGCGCGCAGGCGGCGGACCTGCTGCTCGCGGGCAAGGTGGCCCCGTCCAGGCAGTTGATGGCGGTGGCCGCCGAGGAGGTCCGCGAGCGCGAGCAGTTCGTCCTGCTGGACGAGCAGCGGGTCGCCTACGAGCTGGTGCTTCGGGCGGTGCGCCGGGCGCAGCAGTCCGACCACAAGCAGGTGGTCGTCATCACGGGCGGTCCGGGCACCGGGAAGAGCGTGATCGCGCTGTCCCTGCTGGGCGATCTGTACCGGCGCGGCGTGACGGCCTTCCACGCCACCGGGTCCAGTTCGTTCACCACCACGATGCGCCGGGTGGCCGGGGCACGCAAGCGCCAAGTCCAGGAGCTGTTCAAGTACTTCAACAGCTTCATGACCGCCGAGCGCAACGGGCTGGACGTGCTGATCTGCGACGAGGCGCACCGGATCCGGGAGACGTCGGCGAACCGCTACACCCGGGCCGACCAGCGCACCGGCAAGCCGCAGATCGAGGAGCTGATCGACGCCGCCCGGGTGCCGGTGTTCCTGCTGGACGAGCACCAGGTGGTCCGGCCGGGCGAGATGGGCACCGTGGCGCAGATCAGGGCCGCTGCCGCGGTGAAGGGCCTGGAGTGCCAGGTGGTCGAGCTGGACAGCCAGTTCCGCTGCGGCGGCAGCGACGCTTACCTGCGCTGGGTGGTGCGCCTGCTGGGCCTGGAGCCCGGCGGCCCCGTCGACTGGGAGCCCGACGGCAAGGTCGTCCTCGAAGTCGTTGACACCCCGCAGGAGTTGGAGGCGTTCCTCGACGCCCGGCGCGCGGAGGGCTATGGCGCCCGGATGTCGGCCGGGTACTGCTGGAAGTGGACCACCAAGGTCGCCCCGGGCGACCCGCTCCCCCTCGACGTGCGGATCGGCGACTGGGCCCGCCCGTGGAACGTCTACGGCGACCGCTCGATCGCCGGCGCACCCCCGGCCGCGCTGTGGGCCACCGACCCGGCCGGCTTCGGCCAGGTCGGCTGCGTCTACACCGCCCAGGGCTTCGAGTACGACTGGAGCGGCGTCATCCTCGGGCCGGACCTCGTCTGGCGCACCGACCGCTGGACCACCGACCGGACGGCCTCCAAGGACCCCGTCTTCCGCAAGTCCACCAGCGACGCCGACATCGACCGCCTGATCCGCAACACCTACAAGGTGCTGCTGACCCGCGGCATGATCGGCACGGTCGTGTACTCGACGGACCCGGAGACCCGCGCCAAACTGCGCGAACTGGTCACCGTGCAGCAGGCAGAACGGATCGGGGCGGGGCGGAGCAGCCGCGGCTGACCGCCGACCGTACGTGGCCGGTGCAGGCAGTCAGCCGGTGAACGGCGAACTCTCGGATTCCCGGGGCGCACCGTGGAGGACCTGGGCGGTGTGCCGCTTCCGGTACCGGTCCGCGATCGGGAGGATCCCCGGTTGCGGACCGATGACCGGTCGCCCGGCCAGCGCGAGCAGGTGCTGCCGGCCTCGCTGCGGCCGACGAAGCGCCGGGAGACCAGGACCCGGTGCCCCTCCCCCAACCCCAGCACGCCCTTGTCGAAGAGCTTGTGGTGCAGGGAACACAGGCACAGACCGTTGTCGACCTCGTCCGGCCCGTCGAAGGACCACCACCGCACGTGCGCCGCCTCCAGGCCGACGGTGCTCGCCCCGCGTCTCCTCGGTGTCGGCCAGCTCCAGGTCGGGTCCGAAGATCAGGGTGTTCCCGGAGCCAGGTCGGCGATGAGCCGGTCGAGCGCCGATTCCTCGTGCAGGGCCACGTTCAGTGCCGTCATGGCGGCGGCGAGGTCCGCGTCCCAGCTCGCCTCCACCGGGACGCCGACGAGCGGGAGGCCGGGGCTGCCCTGGTCCCGGGCGTGGGCGGCGAGTTGTTCGTAGTCCTCGGCTGCCATCCGCCAGGGCAGGGCCGCGTAGCGTCGGATGACGCGGTTGGCGAGCGTGATGCCGGGCCAGTCGAAGTCGCCGTGGTAGCGCAGTTGCAGGCCGGCGGCCGCGAGGGTGTCGAGGAGTTCGAGAACGACGGTGGAGGCGCTGCCCGAGGTGCAGACCAGAGTGCCCCCGCAGCGGGCCTCGGCCGCAGCCTCGACCACTCGGGGGTTCTCACAGATGTGTACCAGGGTGTCGGAGGACGGTACGACGTCCAGCTCTCGCAGTTCACGCAGGGTCAGGTGGGTTTCGGCACGGTGGTCGGCCCGTTCCCGCAGGGCCCGTTCGCGCCAGCCGCGGCCCACGGGGCGCAGACCGTAGGTGAGCACGGTGCTCGACACCTCGTCGGGGACGACGGCTGCGGCCCGCCACAAAGCCCGCCGACCAGGCGCGTGCTCGGGCGGTTCGCTGCCGGTGGCCCGTGCGAGGCCGCGTAGGACCAGGCGGGACAGGACCGTGTCGTCGTCCAGGCCGTGTGCCGTGCCGGTCACCCGGGTCGCGAGTTCCCCGCGGCCGTACGGCGCCGCCTCCTCTCCTCGATCGGACCGGAGGAGACTGAGGACTCGGATCGCCCGGTGAAGCAGGTCCACCGCATCCTGGGGCGCGAGCCTGCCGAGTGCGCCGGTGCGGCGCAGGTCGTCGAGCCAGCCGCCTACCCAGTCCTGGCCGGTCAACGGGGATGCGGCGACCGCCGCTTCGGCCGCCGTCCACAGCGCGGTCCGCTCCTGCCGTCCGGTGTCCCGTGCCGCCCGCAGGTCGGTCAGCGGCAGTCCCAGCTGTTCGACAGTTGCGGCCAGTCCGCAGTCCGCTGCGGTGTCGCGCAGCCTGCTGTCCAGGTCCGCCAGCGGGATCGTGGTGGCGGCGGTGGTGACCCGGCGGCCGAGCAGCAGGGACAGGGCCTCGCGCTCGGCTGCGGTGCAGCCGGTCAGCCGGATGCTGCCGCTGGGCTGGATTCCGTTGCGCTCCAGGCGGTGGTGGACAGCTGTCCACAACCGGGCGAGGTCCGGCCGGGCGAGGAATGCGCGGGTCTGCGGCGGGAGCGTCACACGGTCACCAGACGGCGGTTGCGTCCGTTCCAGGTGTAGTGGAGCGTGGCGACACCGCGCACGTGCGGGTCGCGCAGGCACTCGTAGATGTGGAGTGCCGGCACGTCGGGCCAGGTGCCCATCAGGCGTTCGCTGGTCAGTACGAAGTCGAGGTCGAGGTCGACGAGGATGCGGCCCAACCTTCCGTGGGTGGGCTCGTCGACCTTGGCGAAGGCGTCGTCGAGGAGGATCAACCGGGGCACTTGCGGGGCGGCCTCGGCGAGCGTGGTGAAGTGGGCGGCCGCGGCCGCGAAGAGTGCGAGGTAGGAGAGGACCCGCTGCTCGCCCTGGCTGAGCCCGGTCCGCCCGGTGAACTTTCGTCGGCGGGCGGTGGAGGTGTCGTCCAGCACCCACGGCTGGAAGGTGAACCACGTCCGGTAGTCGAGCGCGGTCCGCAGGTGCGCGGCGTAGCCCACGGCCGGGTCGGCGCGACGGGCGTCCTCGATGCGGCGCTGCAGGATCTCCCTCAGTTGCTCCGTCTGCTCGCGGGTGCGCAACCCCGAGGGGCTGCGCAGCAGTTCGACGGCTGCCCGGACGTCCGCGTCGACGGTGTCGGCCAGTCGCCAGTCGAGTTCCACGCCGAGGCCGTGCGAGGTGCGGACGGATCGCAGGGTGGTGTTGAGCGCGTCGACCAGCGCTCCCGCGGCGAGCAGTTGGGTGGACAGGTGGTCGCCCAGCTCCCCGGTGAGGAAGCGTTGGAAGACTTCCCGCTCGCGGTCGGTGAGCCGGGCCCGGGCGTCATCGGCCTGCCGGGCGATGCGTTCGCCGACCAGCGCCACGTCGTGCGGGCCGGTGTCGTCGACGAGGTGGCAGACCTTGATGCCGTCGGGCTCCTCCAGGGTCGCGTCGTAGCCGCCGGCGAGTTGGTCGCGCAATTCGTTGAACCGGTTGAGCAGCGCGGTGTCGGAGATGTCGCGGCGCTCGGGGTCCAGGCCGCGCTGCACCGCCTCGACGAGGGTCTGCAGGGCCCGCAGCCTGGTCCTGGCGTCCTCCTGGGTCGGGTCCGGACTCGACAGCTCGCCCGCGAACTCGTTCAGTGCCGCGCCGCGCACGATGTCGGGTGTGGCCAGGGTGGTCCGCAGGGCGCGTCCGCACCGGATCACCTCGGCCTCCTGCGCCCGGAGCTCCTCGCGCCTGGTCCGCTCGTCCAGTTCGCCGCGCACCACGTCGTCATGCAGGCGCCCGGCCGTGCGCCGCGCCTCGGGCAGTTCTTCGCCGATCTCGTCGAGGCGCCGGACAATGGTCTCTTCCTCGGCGAGGATGTCCTGCTCGGTCGCTCCGACCGCGCTCTCCAGTGTGCGGATCTCCCGGCGGGCCTTCGCCAATTCGTCCGCCCGCCGCGTATGGTCCAGCTCTGCTTCCTCTCGGGCGGTGCGGGCCCGTTCGTAGCTGCGGCGTTCGTCGCGGTGGGCGGCGAGGCCCTCGGCGGTGGCGTCCACGCGAACGCGCAGTCGTCGGGTGCCGCCGGCCAGTGCCTCCAGCGCGGACCGTACGGTGAGCAGCGCGTCCCGGTCGGCCGGCAGGTCGTGCGCGGTGGCGGTGGCTTCGGCGCGGCGGCGGGCGTCGACGTAGGCGGAGCGGGCGTCCTGGGCGGTGCGGGCCGCCGTCGCGGCTTGTCGCCGTAGGCCGGCCGCGACCCGCTCGGTCTCCTCCAGGCGTGCCCAGGCACCGGTGAGCCGCTGCTCGCGCGGCGGACGCCGCAGCAGTTCGAAGTCCTCTTGGAGCTCGGCGAGTTCCTTCACCTCGGACCGCGCGGCCCGTGCCTGTTCTTCGAGCCCCACGAGGCGTTCGGCGAGTTCCGCAATGCGACGCAGGCGGGTCTGCGCCCGAACCTCCGCGCCGACGTACTCCGCCACCGGCTTGGTGTGGGCACCGCCGGTGACGCCGAGCCGCCAGCGGCCGTCCGCGCTCACCGCTCCGCCCGCTGCCGTGCCGAGTGGGGCACCGGCCGGCACCAGGGCGACGGCCGCCAGGATACGGGCGACCTGTGCTGCGGCCACGCTGCTGTCACCGGTAGGTACGGGGTGCAGCACCTCGGCGAGTGACGGGCCGACGGCAGGCATGGTGGCGGTGAGCACGGTGTCCTGGACGAGCGGGTCGGGCAGCACACCGTCCGCGCCGATCCAGGCGTCCAGGATCCCCGATGCCTCCAATGCCGCCTCGATACCGGCTCGTTCCGCCTCGCTCAGCTGCGGGGCGAAGTCTACGAGCCGGTACAGCGGGGCGCCGGTGCTCGGGGTTCGGGGGGCGTCACGGTGCGGTGGCTCGGGCGGGACCGGGTCGCTGCGCTCCTCCCATTCGGCTTTCTCTGCGCGGACGGCGTCGAGCACCCGGGTGAGGTCGCGTGAGCGGAGAGCGGCCCCCTCCCGCCGGTCCTCCAGGTCGCGCCGGTACGGCTCGAGCGCCCGGAACGCAGCGGACGCCACCTCTTCGGCGACCGAGACGGGCAGCGTACGGTCTTCGAAGGACGCTTCCGCAGCCAGGTCGCGTCCTACCGCAGTGCGCACGCCGTCAGCGGGTGCCCCCGATCGCTCCTCCAGCCGGTCCGCCCATGCCTCGATCTCGGACGCGTACGCCGCACTCGCCGTGACGACCGCCGCTTCGCGCTCCGTAACCCGGGCCGCCTGGGCCTGAACCTGCTCCTCCAGGCGTTCGTGCTCGGTGTCGGCCTCCCGCGCCCTCGTTTCGGCCTCGCGCAGCCCGTCGAGGAGGCCCGCGAGTTCCGAGACAGTACGGAGCCGGGTCTTCACCACCGGTTCGGCGGCGGTGAGTCGGGTGCTCCAGGCACGCAAGGAGGCCGTTGTCCCGGTGGTGTCGAATGCCTCCACCCGCTCGGTGTGGACGAGAGCGGTGTCGCCGTCCGGATCGGTGATCTCCTGCTCGGCCACCGCGGCAAGCACTGAGGCGCTGCCACCGACCGGGTCGCCGAAGTGCACAGACGCCAGTCCGGACCGTTCGGCCTGCCCGCACAGTTCGCGGTGGGCCTCGCCGAGCTCGCGCAGTTGTCCCGCGGTCCGCGCGGCTCCTGCGGTGAGCGCGGCCCCGGCGGCCGTCTGCGCGTCGTGGGCGCGTCCGAGCGCCTTGTGAGTGGCCTGGGCCGTCGTTTGGATCGCCGCGACGGTGCGGCGTCGCTCGCCCAACTCGTGCAGGCTCCGGTAACCGGAACTCGCCCGCAGGGTGGCCAGGTTCGCCTCGGCCGACGTGTGTTCTTGCTCCAGCCCGTCGTACCGCTCAGCGGCTTCGGCCTCCTCGGCGCGCAGCGCGGCGACCTTCCTGGTGGCCTCTCCGGCGGCGAGCCTGCGCTCGGCGAGCGTGTGAAGCTCGGCGAGGACCTCGTTCGACCTCCGACGCAGGGCACCTTGAAGGTATCCGCGGTAGCTGCCCAGGAACCGGCGCAGTGCCTCGTCGGTCCGCTCCAGACGGCCGAGGTCGGTCCGGACACTGTCGAGGTCGTCGAGGTTGCGGGCGACGCTGTCGATCACGTTCTCGTCGAGCGCCGGCAGGGTCTCGCCGAGGACGGTCACCAGACCGCCGGACTCGATCCGGTCTCCGGTGGTCGGGCGGCGCAGTCGGTGCAGCAGCTGGGTGAGGTTGCGGTAGCGGGCGGCATCGGCCAGTCCGAACAGTTCGCGGGCCACCCTGGCACGGTGGTCGGCGGGCCGGTCCAGCACGTTGTCGGCGCCGACGGCGGCCCGCAGCCGCTCCAACGGCAACGGCTGCCCGGACTCGACGAGGTCGAGGTCCTCCCCCACCCGCAGGGGGGTCGTGAAGAAGAACGGCTTGGCCGCGTTGGTGGACTTCGACGCACTGACCGCAGCGCCGACCGTCAGATGGTGCTCGGTACCGTCCTCGTCCACCCGCCGGAACTCGACCCACAGGTACCCGAGACGGTTGGTCTGCTGGAAGCCGTCGAGCATCAGCCAGGTCAGCGTGGTGCGGCCGGTACCGGTCGCGTCGAGGGCGCGGACGTCCGCGTCGAGCAGGTAGGGCAGCAGCATCTCCAGGGCCTTGGACTTGCCCGCGCCGTTCTTCCCGCGCAGCAGCAGGCGGCCGCCGCCGAACAGGAACTCCTGCCGGTCGTACTGCCAGACGTTGAGGATCCCGGCCCGGTTGAGCCGGAAGCGGTGCGGGGCCGTGTGCTGCAGGGGCTGCTGGTTCCGGCTCACGTGGGGGTCTCTCCGTTGCGGTCGGTCTGCGGGGGCCGTCGATCGGCGCGCTTGATCGAGACGGTGGTGGCGTACCGGGCAGCGGCGGCGAGCAGCACCCACTCGCCGGTGGTGCCGGGCCGAGCCGTCGACACATCGGTGACCGCCCGACCGTCACCGGCTGAGACCTGGTACTCCGGCGGCACTCCGTGGCCGTCGGAACGCAGTCGGCCCGCCCGGGCCACCAGCCGCATGCGGCTGAGGAATTCGAGGGCGTCGGCGCGCAGGGCGGACGGGTCCTCCAGGTATCCGCGGTGCCAGTTCGCGCGCTGCCCGTACTGGCCGAGCAACTCGTCGACCAGTTCGCCGACCAGACCCGGCGGGATCGGCACGCCCACGATCAGGCGGCCACCGGTCGCCGGATGGCCCGCTCCCTCGGGGCGCAACCGTGCCACCAAGCGGTCGACCAGGAGCAGCGCGGCCTGTGCGACCGTCCCGGTACCGGGGAGTTGGAGGTCCGTCAGCTCGTCCTCCGGGTCGATCATGGCGATGCCCTCGGCGCGGATCTCGGCTTCCAGTCCGAGCAGTTCGGCGAAGGCCTGGGCCTCTCGTCGCTGACGGGTGCGCAGCCATTCGCGTTCGGCGTCGGTGAGCTCGTCGAGGTAGACAGCGGAGGTCTCCACCAATTGCCGGCGCACGTAGGTCCGCGGCCCGCCGAATCCGGGGTCGGCGGCGCGCAGGACGAGGTCAGCGCCGTCGCTGCTGTGGCTCAGGGGACCTGCCACGATCGAGCGGGCGATGTCCCGGTCGACGGTCAACAGGGCCTCGCCGTCCTGCTCCGCAGCAACCGAGCCGACACTCCCTTCGGTCTCGGTCAACGCTCCCCAGAGGACGAGTTGGCGAAGGGCCGCCGCGAGGGCGCGCTTCTCCACCGCCCGGCCGGAATCATCGAGCACCAGGCCCGCGTCGGCTGCTGCCGCCCGCAGGTCGGTCACCAGCCGGGACAGCAGCAGTTGTTCGGGTGCGGTCACCAGCACGGACAGGGCGAGCGCCAGGTAGGCGTAGGTGCGCGGCGTGAACGGAGTACCGGTCGAACGCTCGATTCGGTGCCCAGCTCCCGGTCCGAGACCCGCCTTGAACAGACGCGCGTACGATGCCTCCACCAGCAGGCGGTAACCCAGAACCTGTTGGAACCGCTGGACCAGCCAGTCCGCGTGTCGGCGCACCAGCGGGAAGGTGTCGGCGTGCGGCCCGTCGGCAGTGACCAGCGGGTGGCGCAGCAGCAGGCGGGCTGCGATGCGCCGCTCGGCGGTGAGGGCGACGTCGTGCGACGAGGGCAGCGCCATCAGGCACTCACCTCCTGGACCGCGCTGCCCGGGCCGGTCCCTTCTGCGGCGGTGATCCCGATCTCGACGTCGTCGACCGCCAGGTCCCCGTCGACCGAGCGCAGCACGGTCGTGCGTCCCGGTACCCGGCGCAACGTCAGGCGCAGGTCCAGTTCGGCTTCGACGGCATGAGCGTCCTGCAGGCCGAAGCCGTGCGGCGCGGGCTCCTCGGCCCACTGCAGCATCGAATTCCCGAGCGCCGCGGTCAACAGTTCCAGCAGCAGGGCCATGGCGGGAGCGCTCAGCCGCACCTGGCTGAACCGGTCGGCAACGCTGCGGAGTTCGTCGGCCGCCTCCCGCCGGGCGGTGGCCTGCTCACGGGCCGCCGAGAGCAGCCGGGCCTTCTGCTCCGAGTGGTCCTCCACTGCTGCCGCCCGGCCGCGCGGTGCCCGGCTGCCGCGTTCGCGCAGCGCCACCGGCACCTCGACCGTCGGGCCGCTCCACCAGCTGACGTAGGCGGGCACGGTGCCGTCCGGATCCGGAGCGAGGCCGAGGTGCCGTGCGCTGTAGAGCCCGAAGGCCGCGACTGCGAGGTCGTGCGCCTCCTCGGGGTCGGCGGCGTCGAACCAGGCCGCCAGCCGCAGCAGGTCTCGGCGGCGCGACATCTCCCCTGCCGCCGAACGTAGCATCCGCTTGGCGTTGGCCAGCAACGACTGCAGCGCGCGCAACGTCGCGTCCCGTAGCTGGTCGACCTGGCTGCCGCGCCCGTTCGTGTCCACGAACCAGTCGCGCAGCGCTTCCCAGTCGGCGAGTTCGCGCCCCCGGCTGCGCTGCACGCGAATCTCGGGCAGTCCCTCCCCCAGGGAGCCCAGCCCCGTGGCGTGCGCGCCGATCAGTTTGAGCAACCCCTCCAGGTCCGGCCAGAGCCGGCCCAGGGTGGCCGCGATCCTCGGTGACCGGAAGGAAACCTCCTCCGTGATCGCCTCCACGTAGTCCAGCAGCAGTTCCTTGAAACCCTGGTACTCGGCGCCGTCCAGGTCGTACCGGGCCAGCACCTGGCCGAGGTAGGCGTAGAAGTCCCTTACTGAATCGGCGAATTCGGCGAACTGCACGAACAGCGTGCTGACCTTCTCGAGCGCCTCCTGCGCATCGGCGCCACCCGGCCGACTGACCGCAGTGGCGATCTCCTGCAACCCCCGGTCGACCAGGGCCAGTAGCTCACTGCTCACCTCGCGCGCGGCATCGGCGTTCGCCAGCACCTCCTCGGCGTCGCGTTGCACCTGCTCACCGAGCTTCGAGAGCTGGTACCGGGCGCGCGAGCGCTGGTACTCGGCAATGCTGGTGGCCTTCACCGTGTGACTGCTGCGCAGTAGGTTTCCCCACTTCACCAGTTGCTCCAGCCGCGCCGTCACCACCTCGGCACTGGGTTGCCCGTTCCACGCCGCATCCCGGGCGAGTCTGGCCACCACGTCCGGCACGGCGAGGTCCGCGAGGAGCGTCGAGCAGAAAACCCGCATAACGGCCACGTACTCGAAGCGCTCGGGGGCGCTCAGGTAGGAGTATGCGGCGAGGCGCTGCCAGGCACCGTCACCGGCCGACGGCAACGAAGCAGCTGGGTACGGGGGTTCGTCCGAGTGGTGCGGGACTGGGTGGTCCATGGGGTCGAGGTTACGAGACGCCGTGAAAACCTCGGCCCCGAACCCGGAAAGTCGATCACCGTTCCGCCCTCCACCGTTCCGGTCGGCGGACGGGCCCACGGTCTGTTGTGACCACAGCCCGCGGGCTCCGTCCCGCTCGAAAGCCGGTACCCCGTGGCCGCGGCCCTCCGCGGCCACGGGGTACCGCTTTCGTGCTACCGGTCGGCTTCCGGAGTCCGCACTGCCCCGCCCTGGTCAGGCACGATCCGGATCGCGAGCACGCTGCCGTCGTCACCGAACGAGACCTCCGACCAGTGCTCGTCCCCGCCGCGCGGCAGCTGTCCGCGCAGCCGGTACGCCTCCCGCCGGTACTCCTCGACCTCCTGATCCTTCAGGAGGTCGTACAGGCGATCCGCCATCCCGGAGAACGCCTCCACCCGGAGCCCGCCGAGCCGGAACACCTGGTCGGTACCGACGTAGCGGACGGCACCGAACCGGTTCTCCGCGTCGTGGACACTGTCCGCCCCCGCGAAGGTGTCGATGTCGTAGTGACTGCGGCCCTGGTCCTCGGTCAGGTACCAGGCGATGTGCTTACCGCCGCCCGCCAGCGCGAGCCGGCTCGCCGCCCCGACGTGCGCCACCACCCGCCCGAACCAGGCCGCGTACTCGGCCGGGATCGCGAACCCGTCCTGTACCCGGCCCAACCGCCCTTCCACGGGCGGCACCTGGACGGCGTTGACGTAGGGCGGATTGTGCTTCCGGGGCCGCTCGTCGGCGCTCCCCCTGCCCGTGGCGGGCCTGATCGGCAACAGGCCCTCGCCCCTGGCCCGCAGCGCGTGGACGGTGATGCCGTCGGTGGCGAGCAGTTCGGTCGACAGCAGCAGACACGGGACGTCGTTCCAGGCGGCGAGTTGGAAGTTCTCCGCTCGCTCCGCCCCCCGGGCCAGCTGGTTGTAGCTGGTGCGGTCGGTCGCGCCCGTCCGCTTGGTGGCCACCTGATGGTTGCCGTTCACGGTGACGGCAAACAGCCGGGACGGCGCCCCGGGCCGCCACGCCTCGATGAAGTAGTCCGGCCGGGGCCTGGCCCCCAGGTTGGGCAGGCCCTTGCCGCTGCGGGCGAACCCCGCCAGCAGCACCGGCTCAGCGTCGACCGTGGACACGATCCGGTCGGGGAAGCGCTCCCGGACCGCCCGCTCCGCCACCACCAGCCCGAAGGCCCGCCCCAGCTCCCGCGCCTGCATGCCCCGGTACGACCGCTCCGGCAGCAGGCCGCCCTTCGACAGCCGCATCGCCCCGAGGCTGTCCGTACCGAGCGCGGCACAGTACTTGAGGATCTGCCAGTGCTCGGCGATCCCCCGCCCCCGCCCCTGTCGCGCCAGCGCGGTAGCCCGGGCCAGTACCCCGAGCAGTTCCCAGGCCGTGACCACCAGATCACCACCATCGCGCAGCGGCACCAGGCTTGGCTTGCGGCGTGCGGGTTCGTCGTTCGCCGTCCCCTTCTTCTTCGCCCTCCTGGCCCGCGCGCGGTCGATCGCCGCAGCGGCCGTACCAACCTTGGCCGCCAGCACGGTACTCGACGCCACCCGGACGGAGCGGGGACGGTTCAGCTCGGCCAACACCTCTTCGGTCTGCATTCCCGCACCGTAGGAAGCGCCGGACGGGCGCACGCAAGTACGCATCAGCGCGATACCCGGCGAAAACCGTTCCGGGCCGAGCTACCACCAGTATTGATCAGGGATTCCTTGGGGCATCTCGGTGGAACGCTGAGGATCTTTTGGCCGAGACGCGCACCTGTTTTCCCTCCGCGGGAAACCTGAGCAGGCAAGCATCTAGAGCGGAGCGACCCGGCTGGCCTCGCCTGTTACAGCGATCGAACTTCGCGTCCTGGCCGCGCTCGACTCCTTCCCAGGCAATCAGGGCCATTCCCGATCAGGTTGCAGATGCAGGAGCCCATCCGGGTCTCCTCTCCACGTAGCCAGGGCCGTCCCGTCACCTCGGCCGGAAAAGGCTTTAACCCCGGGTGGCCCAGGTCGTTGGCTGGCTCGGGACTCTGCGAGCGAGTGCTCCGAGAGACGGCCGACTGCCAGTGGCAGAACGGTTCTGCCATGGAGACGGCAGGTGGCCGACGCCAGATTCAGCGGGCTCCCTGCTTGGGCCGGGAGGTCGCGAACCGGACAGGGGCGGTCCAGTCGCGGTCGCCCTTGCGGGCAAGGCAAGCCCGGGCCTTCGCCCTGAGCCCGGATGCACCGGCCAATTGCCGCTCCAGGGGTCGGACATGAAAACGGAGATGCCATCTGACCTGGGAAGATGTGACTTGTCTAGGGTTACATCCACTTGATCAGAGAGGCATCTCCGGGGTGCAATCTCTCGTGCCGTCGCGAGCGGTGTTACTCGCGTTCGACGAACGGAACCTGCTCGCGGACGCAGGGTCGGTCCCGCTGGTTCGCCTGGCCGAGCGGCTCGGCCTGCCGGGCTTGGTAGCCGGCCGGATCCGGATCGGGCAGGCGGCGAACAGCGCCGGAGCGAACGCGACAGCGAAGGCGATGACACTGGTCGCGGCGATGTGCGCCAGGGCCGACTCGATCGGCGACGCCGACCGGCTGCGGCACGGGGCGACGGCCAGGCTCTTCGGCGGGGTACGCGCACCGTCGCCACTCGGCACGTTCCTGCGCGCCTTCACCCACGGACACAACCGCCAACTCCACTGCGTGCACCGCGATTTCCTCGACCGCTTGGCCTCATCGACGCCGCTGCTGCCCGGCATCGGCGAGGTGGCGTTCGTCGATGTCGATCCCACACACCGGCGGATGTTCGGCCGGGCCAAGCAGGGCGCCGAGGTCTGCCGCTTCAAGGGGGTACGCACCCTGCACCCACTCCTGGCAACGCTGTCGACCCCGCTCGCGCGGCCAGTGGTCGCGGCGGTGCGGCTGCGGCGCGGGAAGGCCACGGACGCCCGCGGCGCCGGCCGTTCACCGCCGAGACCGCCGAGACCGAGTACACCTCGTTCACCGGACGCCGGAAGACCGAGCACGTCACCGCCCGGTCGATCGTGCGCCACGTCCGACGACTGAGCGCCGAAACCGCCGCCGGGCAGGGCGAGTTGTTCACCGCCTGGCGTTACCGCACGCTCTTCACCGACAGCCCCTTCGAGACGCTCCAGACCGAACTCCAGCACCGGCAGCACGCCACGATCGAGCAGGTGATCGCTGATGGCAAAGGCTCCGCGCCGGCCCACCCGCCCTCCGGAGACTTCCAAGCCAACGCCGCGCGGCTGACTCTGCGGGCGATCGCGCACAACCTGCTGCGAGCCGCCGACGCACTCACCGGAGCCTTCCACGCGAAGGCGACCACGGCCACGATCCGCACGCATCTGGTCCACATCCCGGCCCGACTCGCCCGCACCGCACGCAGGCTGACACTCCACCCACCGACCCGACGGCCCTGGCAGCACGCCTTCACCCGCCTGTTCCACGCCGTCCACCCGCCGCCGACACGCTGACCACCTCGGCCACCGCCCGCGAGGGCCCGACCAGGACGAACGTGGAAGAGCTGAGCAGACCAGCGGATACCCGACGCCCATCCGCCGACCAACCCGAACGAACCTCCGAAACGATCACACTCACATCAGGCCGGTGTATTCGGGTTGAGCCTACGGATCAAAAGCGGGCATCCGCACTCTCCCAAGACGACCGCTGCGGAGACAGGGCCGACACTGGGGGCGGCCCCTCGTTCACGATCGAAGGGCATCGGTCCCCCACCGGCCCCCAGCAAGATCGCTTAGGGGCGTCCGCAGGCGACCAGCTCCACCAACGGGATAACACGAGAAAGGCCGTTGATCGGGGATTTCTCCCGATCAACGGCCTTCCGACATCTCTGTCGGGACGACAGGATTTGAACCTGCGACCCCTTGACCCCCAGTTTAGTAGGGATATCCTATTACCTCTCAAAATGCGCCCACGCACACGTCGTGCGCGTGCAGACGAGCATGTTTCGCGCACCTCGCGCGGCAGCGCGCACGACGTGTGGTCCCCAGCTGGTCCCCAGGTCAGGGGCTTGACGGAGGGTCCGGGTGGCGTTCATGTCTCCAGGGTAGCGCCACTCCGGCCGCTGATCCAGCGATTCCTGCAGATCACCCAGAGGGCCACCAGGCAGAAGCCAGGTAGCGCCGAGAGAAATCCATCTGACCCAGACCGAACGCCAGTCAAAGAATGGCCACAACAAAATCCCACTCTCACCAATTCCTTGCGGTCTCGCAGAAATTCTCGGCGCTCGCCACCGCTCACTCCGAAGACCAGCCCGAGAATCGGCGCCACGCACCGCACGTGCTCCGGGTTGTACGAGCCCGACAACCCACGGCCAGCCAGCAGACGCCTTGTCCCGGCCCGCGGCCACCCTCCTCGGCGGCGACCCGGTGCGCGGATGGTGCGCGATCAGCTGCTCTACCCACCATCCGCACAGCGTGATCACCCTTACGGCGTGTCGCCGGCGCGTGTCCCGGCCGGTCGATCTCGCTGTGCTCCACGCCCCGCCCCGCACGCTCTGCCGACCCGCCCACCACTCCCGCAACTCTGGACACGCCATCACCACTTGGTTCGAGGAGGAGCCCATGGCGCAGTGTCCCAAGCGTGGTCGGGTGTACCGCAGGTGCGGGTGCAAAGACAGCAACACCGGGAAGCAGTTGGGTTCGTGGTGTCCGCGGCTGGCCGCCGATACCGCGCATGGCCGGTGGACGTACGCGGTGGACCTGGCGCCGGAGGACGGCAAGCGTCGGACTCGGCGGCGGGGCGGGTTCGCCAGCCGGGCGGAGGCGGCCCGGGAGATGGCGCGGGTGCTGGATGCCGAGTACCGGGGCGTGTACGAGGACCGGACGCTGCGCGTCGGGCTGTTCCTGTACGAGTGGCTGGAGGCGAAGCGGCCGGCGCTGGCCCCGAACACCTGGGCCGGCTACCGGGCGTGCATCGAACGCGACCTGGTCCCGGCGTTCGGCGGCATGCTGCTCCTCGACCTCCGCCCCAAGCACATCGACACCTGGGTGAGCAGGCAGCTCGCCGCCGGCCGCGGGCGCACCACCGTCCACCACGCGGTGGCCATGCTGCGAGGCGCCCTGAACCACGCGGTACGGACCTGGCGGCTGCGCTACAACCCGGCCAAGCACTCCGTCCCGCCCAAGCCCCGCGCCGCCGAACGTACCTGCTGGACCCCCGACCAGGCGGCGGCGTTCCTGCGCCACAACGCGGAGCACTACGCGGACCGGCTCACCGACCTGTTCGAGGTCATGCTCGGCACCGGCATGCGCCGCGGCGAAATCCTCGCCCTGCACTGGTCCGACGTCCACCTCATGGACCGCAAGCTCTACGTCCGCTGGACGCTGACCGCCATCAACAACGGGAAGATCCACCTCGGCGAACCCAAGACCGAAGCCAGCCGCGCCTGGATCAGCCTCTCCCCCAGAGTCATGGCTGCCCTGCACCGCCGGGCCGCCATCCAGATGGCCGCCGGTCCCCACGGCCGGCTCGAAGGGCTGGTCTTCGCCCGCCCGGACGGGGAGCCCCTTCGGCCTCAGTGGGTCCTCGATCAGCTCCGCAAACGCACTGCCGAACTCGACCTGCCGAAGATCGGTCTGCACGACCTGCGCCACACCGCGGCCAGCATCATGATCGCCGCCGGCATCCCCCTCGCCGTCGTCTCCAAGACACTGCGCCACTCCAACCTCGCCATCACCGTCGACCTCTACGGACACCTCCTCAAAGACTCCGCCGACCATGCCGTCACCGCACTCAGCAGCGCACTCGACCAAGCGGACAAGCGCTGCGAGGGCGTCACCGATAGGCGACAGGTCACACCTCTGGCCGCCTGACCCTGCGCTGCTGGAAGTGCGGGAAATCTGTGCGGTGTTGTCCGGGGCCGCCGGTATCCTCCCGGTGCGGGCCAGCACGTGGGACGCCGCCTCGCAGCACCGGGTACGGAGGGGTCCTCGTGATAGATCTCAGCAGTTACGAACTGGTCTGGCCTGCCGACCTGTTCGTTGCCGAGGCCGGCCGCATCGCGGCACTCGGGCGGCGGGACTGGGTGTCGCGGGCCGAGTGGCTGCTCACGGAGGCGTTCCAGGGATCGAGTGCCTGCTCGGACTTCGAGAGCCTGCCCTCCACGGCACCGAAGTCCGACGACCCCTGGGGTGCAGGCGCGGATCCATGGAGCCAGGCTCCGGTGCTCACCCAGCAGATGTGGTTGCGTGAACTGATCGGCCGAGCGCAGGAGATCCGCCAGTTCACGGAGCCCCGTCCCTACTGGCCGCACCGCAACGGGCAGGTCGCCCCGACGGCGCCGTCCGATCCGGTTTCTGTGCGGTTTGGCTTCGCGCGGCTGGTCATGGAGTTGCTCGGCAACGGCTACCTCGCCGAGCACTTCGGCGAGGAGTGCGTCGATTCCGACGAGCAACTGCCGGACCCGGCCGAGGTCCTGGAGCAGCGGCTGGGGGTCGGCCAGTTGTGGCCTCTTGAGCCGAAGGACTGGGACGAGGACACCTTCTTCGGTCTCGTCGAGGTTTTCCACGATCTGGTGTCCCGGCCGCGGGATCGCACCTTCCACTCCTGGGACGGATGCGGATGGCACCACCGCGAGTTCCATGTCGGCCCGGCCAGGGTCCTCTACCGATGGCGGGTGAACCGCCTGCTCGCGGGTGCCGGCGTTCAGTACCGACTCGCCGACGAGGGCGAGGACCAGGGCCGGCTCGTCGCGGTCACCGATGACGCCCGCGCCGACCTCGTCCACCGTACCCTCGCCGTCGCCGACCCCGACATCAAGCAGCGCACTACACACGCCATCGCCCTCTACCGCGGCCGCGGCGCGTCCATCGAGGAGAAGCGCTCGGCGGTGATCGTGCTCGCGGGCATCCTGGAGGAGCGGCGCGACCTCATCCGCAGCGAACTCGGAAAGCCGGACGACGGGGCGCTGTTCGTGATCGCCAACAAGTTCGAGATCCGCCATCGGGACGCATCCCAGCAGGAGGACTACGACCCGGCGTTCCTCGACTGGATCTTCTGGTGGTACCTCGCCACCGTCGAACTCACGACGACTCTCCTGAGTCGCCAGCAGGCGGAGGGCTCTCGCGCCTGACAGCAACACGATCAGGCTGCGGTTGTCCGAGAGCCTGTCGAGGAGCTGGGCGTTGTCAGCTTTCGCGTTCGTCCTCCGCGCGGCCGGTGTGTCCGGGGCCGGGGTGGGCGACGCCGGGCACCGTCGGGTTGTCGTAGTCGAGTTCGATCTTTCCGAAGGTGCTGCTGGGGACGGGAGCGGAGTCGTTGTCGGCGATGATCAGCTGGATTCGGGAGCCGTAGGTTTCAGCGATTGCCTGGAGGCGGCGGTAGGTGCGGCGGCCGCGTTCTTGGTCCTGCTCGTTGGTTCCCGATGCCTTGCGTGGTGAGTCGATGATCAGCAGGGACGGGACGAGGACGTCGGGGTGGGTGATGCCGAATTCCAGAAGGGTGAGGCTGTACGCGACGTTGATGCATGTCACGATGCCGCCCCCGTCTGCCTGGAGGGTCTCGAACGAGCCATTGTTGATCAGTGGCAGGTAGGTCGTGGGGTCGATCGTTGCGGACTCGATCCACGGGGCGGGGCGGAGTTCGGCGACCATAGTGTCGAAGTTCCGGCTGAGGTCGGTGACCAGCCCCTTGCGTACGGCGAGTTCCGCGAGTCGGGCTTTTTGGTCGGCGGCGGCGCGGGTGCGGCGGGCTTTGATGTCGCGGACGGTCTGGTCGATCGCGCGGGCTCTGGCCCAGGAGTCACGCAGCTGCGTCACCGCGTCGATGCTCGCCCTGAGGGTGGCTCCGCGGGCGCTGGCATCGGCGATCGCCTCGAAGTGCGGAGACACCATCCCCCGGGTCTGCGCGTCAAGTTGCCGACGCAGGCTGTGCGTGAGGAATTCGGCCTGCTGAGCGCGTTCGCGGGCGGTGCTCAGCACCTCGGTGTCGGCGGCCAGGAGGGTTCGGGCCTCCTGGAGTTGCTGTTCCAAGGCGTTGCGGGTGTGCTGGACCGCGGCCGGGTCGACGTCGTCGTCGGCGGGGTCGGGCTGCAGGCACACCAGGCAGTGGTCTTCCGGCACCGGTCGTGCGTCGAGTCTCTGCATGCATCGGGGGCAGACGACGAAGTGGAAGGGCAGGAGCTTCTCGATGGCGGTGGCGGAGCGTTCCAGGCGGGAGAGGTCGAGTTCGATCTGAGCGACGACCGCTTCCCGGGCTTCGATGAGTTCCTCGGCTGCCAGGAGTTCCTGCGTGGCCTTGCTCGCGTCCTCGATCGCCGTGCGCAGTTCTTGGCGGAGGACCGCGTCGGCCGCACTGCTTTCCTGCAGTTCGTGGCGCAGCGATGCGAGGGCGGTGTCGGCGCGCTGCAGCATGTCGCGCAGGTCGGCTAGTTCGGCGCGGAGTTCCTCGTCGGTTCGGGGGTCGGTGGCGGCCAGGAAGCGCTGGACGCTTTCGTACTCGGCCGTCTTCGCCTTGAGTTGCTCCTTGAGTCTGCCCAGGAGTTTTCCGAGCTCCAGCACGGTGCTGTCGGTCAGTCCGAACATCAGCTTGAAGAGGTGGGTGCGCGCGGACTTGAACCAGGTGTCGAGGTGTCCGACGACCTCTTGGTCGATCCCTCGGGCGTCCCGGTAGACGTATGTGAAGAGGTCGGCGAAGGTGAGGTCGCGTTCGGTGGCTTTCCCCTCGCGGGTGGTGGCGATGCTCTCGCGGGGGAATCGCAGCGCTTCCAGGAGCAGGTCGGAGAGGGATTCTCCGCCGGCGGAGTCGCGGATGGGGAGGGTGCGGCGCAGCGTGAGGGTCTCGGGGTCGAGGACGTCGACGTGGTCGGTCCGGCTGTCGTTGATGGTCCGCTTGAGGGTCATGTGCTGCTCGCCGACGACCACCTCGGCCTGTACTGAGTGGACGTGGTTGCGGACGGCGGGGGTCAGCATGGCTTTGCCGCCGATGGCGTACTTGAGCAGCATGAGCAGGCTGGATTTGCCGGTGCCGCTGGCACCGCTGACGACGGTGGCCGGCTGGTCGAAGCGGTAGGTCTTCTCGGTGTCGGCCGTGGTGACGGTCAGGGAGATGAAGCGGAGGTGGGTTGCCATCAGATCTCCGTGCGCAAGGGCCTGTCGACCGCGTCGGGCAGGCGGTCGTAGATGAGGGTCTTCAACGCTGTTCCCGACTTGTTGAAGTGCCGCTTCAGGAGGGCGATGCGCTGGGCGACCACGGCCCATTCGTCGGTTACCGTCAGCGCGGTGGCGGCGATCGCGCCGTCGGCGGTGACGCGGAACTCCGCGCGGTTCGCGCCGCTGTAGGTGATCAGGCCGCGGGCTGCGAGGGATCCGAGGATGCTGTAGTAGCGCTGGTCCCAGGGGCCGTACTTGTACCGGGTCATGCGGCTTTCGACGGCGAGGCGTTCGGAAGCGGTGGGCTGTGCTCCCTGCGGCCAGTGGATGTCGTCCTCTGCGAGAAGGCGGTCGAGCATGGCGGGGTAGCGCAGCAGGAAGTCGAGCTTGGCGAGTTTGGTGAGCCCGTCCAAGCCTTTCTTCGCGGTGGTGAACTTGTCGATCAGCAGGAGGATGCGGGCCTCGTGGTAGCCGGCTTCGCGCATCTCCTGACGGCGGGCCCGGTCCCTGACCCTCGCGATGGCGGCCGTGTGGTCGTCGCTGCGGCTCGTCACGATGCCTCCTCCTCGGAGGTGTCGAACGGCTCGGAGAAGTAGAAGTCGCACTGGTCGCAGAGTTCGTAGGCCAGGCCGCGCAGGTGTTGTCCGTTGACCGGGAACGCCAGGGACGACGAGAGGTTCTCGGGCAGGAGGCGCTGGGTGAGGAGCTGGTTCATGCGCCGGCCGTAGGGCGCCCCGTCGAGCGCTTCGTTCTCCGCCTGGTCGCGACTGGCGAAGGCCGCGTCGACCACTTCGAGGCTCACGTTCGCCAGGTCGCTGGTGTCGCCCGCCAGGCCCGATCGGTGCTCTTCCCAGGTCGTGTACCAGGCGGAGCGCAGACGTTCGGCGTGGGCGGCCTGGTCGGAAGGGACTCCACCGCGCGCGAGCTTCTTGCGCAGGTTCGCCCCGCCCGGAGCCGCGATGGGGGTTTTCCCCCGGGCGAAGGTCGGCACCGCAGCGCGACTTGAGACGAATTCGTCGAGGATCGTGCGGCGGTAGAGCGTGCGCCGGGCGATGCGCTGCTGGATTTGGACGTTGTGGCGGACCCTGCTCGGGTCTGCGATGTAGGCCGCGTACTGGGCGCGGTCACTCTCGTCGCGGTTCGCCTTGTCGATGCGTTCGACCACAGCCAAATACGTGGCTTCTATGTCCACGTTCTCGCGCTGCAGGAGTTCGACCGCCGGCCGTAGAAGCCTCTGCAGGTTCACGTCCGTGATGTCTCCGCGGGAGGACAGCTCGGCGTCTATGTGGAGCACCGCGAAGAAGGATTTGACCAGGTCGGTGAAGCCGGCCGGGATGACGATGTCGGCGAGTTTGGATACGTCGGGGACCTTGGGGATGGTGGCGTAGGGCTGCTGCAAGCGGATCTTGAGGAAGTGCCGACTGACTGCCTCCGCCATGGCGTCCACCCCGACGGTGGTCTTCGGGTCGGGCCCGCACATGGCGGCGAGCGCCGCCGCACCGGTCTTTCCTGTGGCGAGGCCGGCGTTCGTGGCCAGGCGCAGTCTGACGTTGCCCGCGCCGTCGCAAGCCCGCCAGCGGTCGAAGAGATGCGCCAGGCCGCCGTCTTTGCAGATCTCCTGCAGGTTCCACGGCGTCCGGCTCTTCGCGCGGTGTTTGACCGAGACGAGTTCGACCGAGCCGTCCGTGTAGGCGACAACGTAGTCCTCGTGCCATTCGCAGACGACGTAGTCAATGTTGTCTGCGGTGAGCATGGTGATGCACGTCTGGGCAGTGACCTCGGTCTGGTACCGGTAGTTGCGCAGCGTGTCGGACCCGCTGTCCTCCTTCGGCACCATCCGGAAAATCGGATGGACGAACTCTTCCTTGTCGGCTTCATCAGGGCCGTCGGCAGTCTCGGCTACGACCAGATCAACCACTGCCGCCTCCTGTCCAACCACCACGCGATCGACTGCAGACGACCGGTGCGGAAGATCCCCACAACTACCACACAGATTGCGCAGCCCGTAACTGGTTGATCACATCCGTTATCGGAACGCTGCGGCCCGATGGATGAACCAGGTCAGTGCGTTCTCGGTGGACCCGGTGCGGGTGCCCCGTCGCCGGATCACGTGTCCGAGACGGCGCACTCCTACCCGAGGGCTTGACCCCGCCCCGTTCCCCGGTTCCGGGGCCCGCTGCGGGTCATCCGAGAATGACGACCTCCAGCGTGCGGGGGCCGTGGACGCCCTCGACACGGTCGAGTTCGATGTCGCTGGTGGCGGACGGCCCGGAGATCCAGGTCTGCGGGCGCAGCGGGTCGAGACGGGGCAGGGCCTGGGGGACGGAGGCGACGACCTGGTCGGCGCGCACGACGCAGACGTGGTGGTCGGGGACGAGGGTGAGGACGCGGCGGCCCTGGCCGGGGCCGGCGTCGAGGACGAGGGTGCCAGTCTCGGCGATGGCGAGGGCGCAGCCGGTGACGACACTGTCGGTGGCATCGAGGCGGTTCGGTGTCAGGGCGCCGTCGTCGTGGAGCTGTTCGGTCCGGGTCCGGGCGAGCCAGTGCTCGGGCAGTCCTGCGGGGACGGCGACGGTCCGGGTCCCGCGGTCGGTCAGCAGCCGGGCGAGCAGGGCGGGCAGTTCGTCTTCCGTGCAGCGGTGGACGAGGGCGCGGTAGTCGGCGAGGTTCTCGGCGAGGACGTCCAGCAGTTCGGCGGGGGTGCCGTGGAGGTGGGCGTCCTGGTAGTGGCGTGGGACGTCCTGCTGGTCGGGGGTGTCGGGGAGGTCCGCGAGGGCGGCGCGGATGCGGGCGAGGACCTGTTCGCGGGAGCTGCTCACTGGGGGTCGTTCCCTTCGGTGCGGGGGCCGGCCGGGTGGGTGTTCTTCCACCAGTCGCGGAACGATTCGGCAGGGAGGGCGGGGAGGTCGCGGCTGTCGGTCCAGGCCTTGGCGGGGCCGGGGAGCGGGAGGCGGCGGGGGTGCAGGGCGCGGGTGCGGGTGGCGGCGCGGGTCGCGGCCGTGTAGGCGGCGGGGTGGTCGAGCAGCCAGGTCGCGGCCTTCATCGCGGCCTTCTCGGCGCGGTGGCCGGTGCCCTGGTCGGCGACCTTCTCGCGCAGGTGGACCAGGACCTCGGGGATGTCGATGGCGACCGGGCAGACCTCGTAGCAGGCCCCGCACAGCGTGGAGGCGTACGGCAGCGAGGCGTCCACCTCGCTGGCGGTGCCGCGCAGCTGCGGGGTGAGGATGGCGCCGATCGGGCCGGGGTAGGGGGAGCCGTAGGCGTGGCCGCCGGCCCGTTCGTAGACGGGGCAGACGTTCAGGCAGGCGGAGCAGCGGATGCAGCGCAGGGCCTGGCGGCCGACCTCGTCGGCGAGGGTGTCGGTGCGGCCGTTGTCGAGCAGCACGAGGTGGAAGGCGCGCGGGCCGTCGCCGTCCGTGGTGCCCGTCCACGTCGAGGTGTAGGGGTTCATCCGCTCGGCGGTGGAGGAGCGGGGCAGCAGTTGGAGGAAGACCTCCAGGTCGCGCCAGGTCGGGACGACCTTCTCGATGCCGACCACGGAGATCAGGGTCTCGGGCAGGGTCAGGCACATGCGGCCGTTGCCCTCGGACTCGACGACGACCAGGGTGCCGGTCTCGGCGACGAGGAAGTTGGCGCCGGAGACGGCGATTTTGGCGCGCAGGAACTTCTCCCGCAGGTGCAGGCGGGCGGCCTCGGCGAGTTCGGCAGGGGAATCGGTCAGGCCCTCGGGGGCGGGGCGGCCCCAGCGGCCCATCGCGTCCTGGAAGATGTCGCGGATCTCGGCGCGGTTGCGGTGGATCGCGGGCACCAGGATGTGCGAGGGCAGGTCGTCGCCGAGCTGCACGATCAGTTCGGCGAGGTCGGTCTCGTACGCGGTGATGCCCTCGGCGGCCAGCGCCTCGTTCAGGCCGATCTCCTGGGTGGCCATCGACTTGACCTTGACCACCTCGCTCTCGCCGGTGGCGCGGACCAGGTCGGCGACGATCCGGTTCGCCTCGGCGGCGTCGGCGGCCCAGTGCACGGTGCCGCCCGCCGCGGTGACCGCCTGCTCGGCCTGCAGCAGGTAGTGGTCGAGGCGGGCCAGCGTGCGGTCCTTGATCGCCTTTCCGGCGGCGCGCAGCTCGGCCCAGTCGTCCAGTTCGGTGACGGCCGCGGCCCGCTTGTCGCGGATGGTGTGAGTGGCGCGGGTCAGGTTCGCGCGCAGCTGGGTGTTCTGGGTGCTCGCCTTGGCGGCCTTGGGGAAAGCCGGCATGCCGAGGTAGGTGCCGCTCATGCGTGGGCCTCCGGGCCGGTCGAGGCGAGGATCTCGGCGATGTGAACGGTGCGCAGCGGGGCGTCCTGGCGGCGCAGGGTGCCCTCCAGGTGTAGCAGGCAGGAGTTGTCGGCCCCGCACAGGACGTCGGCTCCGGTGGAGAGCGCGTTGCGGACCTTGTCCGCGCCCATCGCGGCGGAGACGTCCGGGTTCTTGACGGAGAAGGTGCCGCCGAAGCCGCAGCACTCCTGGGCGCCGGGCAGCTCGACCAGGTCCAGGCCGCGCACCGCGCGCAGCAGTTGCAGGGGTCGCTCCCCCAGGCCGAGCATGCGCAGGCCGTGGCAGGAGGGGTGGTAGGTGACGGTGTGCGGGTAGTGCGCGCCGACGTCGGTGACACCGAGGACGTCGACCAGGAACTCGGTGAACTCGTACATCCGGGGTGCCAGTTCGGCTGCGGCGTCGGCGAGTTCGCTGCCGCGGCCCTCGGCTGCGGCCTTCGCGCCGATGCGCGGGTAGTTGTCGCGGACCATCGCCGCGCAGGAGCCCGAGGGGGTCACCACGTAGTCGTAGCCCTGGAAGGCATCGGCGGTGCGGCGCAGCAGGGGTTCGGTCTCGCGCCGGTAGCCGGTGTTGTACTGGGGCTGGCCGCAGCAGGTCTGGGCGGCGGGGAAGTCGACGTCGACGCCGAGGCGGTTGAGGACGCTCACCACGGCCCGGCCGGTATCAGGGTGCAGGGCGTCGTTGATGCAGGTGACGAAGAGGGCGACGCGCATTCTGGTCCCGTCGGTGGCGCGGGTGCGGGGCGGGTGGTTCATCCGGGGTTCCTCGTTCATGTCAGGACAGTCCCACGCGGGCGGCGGCGGAGTCCCAGGCGTGGGTGTCGCCGCTGGGTTCGTAGCGCTTGAGGTGCTGGGTGCGGGCGACCAGGCGGCGCATGGCGCGGCGGTCGGCGACGAGGCCGTGGGTGCGGGCCTGGACGAGGATGTTGCCGATGGCGGTGGCCTCGGTGGGGCCGGCGATGACGGGCAGGCCGGTGGCGTCGGCGGTGAACTGGCAGAGCAGTTCGTTGCGGCTGCCGCCGCCGACGAGGTGGACGGTGCGGATGGGCTTGCCGGTCAGTTCGGCGGCCCGGCGCAGGGTGTGGCGGTGGGCGAGGGCGAGGCTCTCCAGGATGCAGCGGACGACGGCGCCCGGGTCGTCGGGCAGGTGCTGGCCGGTGCGGGCGCAGTACTCGGCGAGGCGGGCGGGCATGTCGCCGGGGGCGAGGAACTCGGGGGCGTCGGGGTTGACGAGCGCGGCGAAGGGGCGGGCGGCGGCGGCGCGTTCGAGCAGCTCGGGCAGCTGATGGCGCTGCCCACGGGCGCTCCAGGTGCGCTGGCTCTCGCTGAGCAGCCACAGGCCCATGATGTTGCGCAGGTAGCGGACGGTGCCGTCGATGCCGCGCTCGTTGGTGAAGTTCGCAGTACGGGACGCTTCGGTGAGGACGGGGGCGTCGAGTTCGAGTCCGGCCAGTGACCAGGTGCCGCAGGAGATGTAGGCGAAGTCGGCGGTGGTGGCGGGGACGGCGGCGACAGCCGAGGCGGTGTCGTGGGAGGCGACGGCGGTGACCGGGATGCCGGGGCGCAGTCCGGTGGCGGCGGTGATGTGCGGGAGCAGGGTGCCGGTGCGGGTGCCGGGTTCGTGGAGGGGCAGCAGCAGGGTGGGGTCGATGCCGATGAAGTCGGTGAGGTCCTTGGACCAGGTACCGGTGCGGGCCTCGAGGAGGCCGGTGGTGGAGGCGTTGGTGGCCTCGGCGCCGAGATAACCGGTGAGCCAGTAGGTCAGCAGGTCAGGAATGAGCAGCAGGGTGCGGGCGGTGGCGAGCTGCGGGGCTTCCTGGGCGGCGGCGAGTTGGAAGATCGTGTTGAAGGGGAGGTGTTGGAGGCCGGTGATGTCGTAGAGGCGGGCGGCCCCTGCGCGGTCTCTGACCTGCTGGGCGATCGCGGTGGTGCGGCTGTCGCGGTAGTGGTGGGGGATGCCGATGAGGGCGCCGTCGGCGTCGAGGAGTCCGTAGTCGACGGCCCAGGTGTCGATACCGACGGAGACGATGTCGGCTTCGCGGGCGGCTTCGCGAAGGCCGTCGAGGACGTTCTGGTGGAGGGCGGTGATGTTCCAGTGCAGCCCGGAGGGTAGGTGCAGGGGGGTGTTGGGGAAGCGGTGGGTCTCGGTGAGGTGCAGGGTGTCGGGGCCGACGCGGCCGACGATCACTCTGCCGCTGGTGGCGCCTAGGTCCACCGCAACGAAGGCGGCGGGTGGGGTGGAGGGCGCAGGTGTTGTCACGGCGGACGTTCCTCGAAGGTGCGGTGGCTGAAGGAAAGGTGGCGCGGCCCGCGGATGGCAGTCCGCAGGCCGCGCCGGTTGCTCCGGGAGACAGCTGGCGGTGCGCGCCGGCTGCCGGTCCGCGGCGGCCCGTATGACGGAACGGTCACCGCGGAGGCTGCCGGAGCTGCTGGGGGTGTCAGCGCAGGAAGGCCGCGGCGACGCCCGCGTCGACCGGGACGTGCAGGCCGGTGGTGTGGGTCAGGTCGCCGCCGGTGAGGGCGAAGACCGCGTTCGCGACGTGCTCGGGCAGCACCTCGCGCTTGAGGATGGTGCGCTGGGCGTAGAACTCGCCGAGCTTGTCCTCCTCGATGCCGTAGGTGGCGGCGCGCTGGGCGCCCCAGCCGCCCGCGAAGATCCCGGAGCCGCGCACCACGCCGTCGGGGTTGACGCCGTTGACGCGGATGCCGTGCTCGCCGAGTTCGGCGGCCAGCAGGCGGACCTGGTGGGCCTGGTCGGCCTTGGTCGCGGAGTAGGCGATGTTGTTCGGGCCGGCGAAGACGGCGTTCTTGGAGGCGATGTAGACGATGTCGCCGCCCAGTCCCTGCTCGATCATGGTGCGGGCGGCCTCGCGGGAGACCAGGAAGGAGCCGCGGGCCATGATGTCGTGCTGCAGGTCCCAGTCCCGGGTGGTGGTCTCCAGCAGCGGCTTGGAGATGGAGATGCCCGCGTTGTTGACGACCAGGTCGACGCCGCCGAAGGCGAGCGCCGCGGCCTTGAACGCCTCGGCGATCTGCGCTTCGTCCGTGACGTCGACCGTCACCGCCACCGCCTTGTCCGGTCCGCCCAGCTCCTGCGCGACGGCCGCCGCGTTCTCGGCGTTCAGGTCGGCGACGACGACGCAGGCGCCCTCGGCGACCAGCCGCTCGGCGATCGCCCGGCCGATGCCGGAGCCGGCGCCGGTGACCAGGGCGACCCGGGTGGCGAGCGGCTTGGGCTTCGGCATCCGCTGCAGCTTGGCTTCCTCCAGCGCCCAATACTCGATGCGGAACTTCTCCGCCTCCTCGATGGGGGCGTAGCTGGAGACGGCCTCGGCGCCGCGCATCACGTTGATCGCGTTGAGGTAGAACTCGCCCGCGACCCGGGCGGTCTGCTTGTCCTTGCCGAAGGAGAACATGCCCACGCCGGGGACGAGGACGATCGCCGGGTCGGCGCCGCGGATCGCCGGGGAGTCGGCGGTGGCGTGCCGGTCGTAGTAGGCGCGGTACTCCGTGCGGTACTGCTGGTGCAGCTCGCGCAGCCGGGCGACCGCCTCGTCGAGGGGTGCGTCGGCGGGCAGGTCGAGGACCAGCGGGGCGACCTTGGTGCGCAGGAAGTGGTCGGGGCAGGAGGTGCCGAGCGCGGCCAGCCGCGGGTGCTCGGCCCGGGCCAGGAAGTCCAGCACCTCGGGGGTGTCGGTGAAGTGGCCGACCTGCGGGTGGTCGGTGGAGGCCAGGCCGCGGATCAGCGGCGCGAGGGCGGCGGCCCGCTCGCGCCGCTCCGCCCCCGGCAGGGCCTGGTAGCCGTCCAGGACCGGGCCGAACGGCTCCGGCTTGCCGCGCTCGGCGAGGAAGGCTTCGGCGGTGCGGATGATGTGCAGCGCGTTGGCCTCGCACTCCTCGCTGCTCCCGCCCCAGGCGGTGATGCCGTGGCCGCCGAGGATGCAGCCGATCGCCTGCGGGTGGGCGGCCTTGACGGCGGCGATGTCCAGGCCGAGCTGGAAGCCGGGGCGGCGCCAGGGCACCCACACCACCGTGTCGCCGAAGCACTCGGCGGTGAGCTTCTCGCCGTCGGCGGCGGTCGCGAGGGCGATGCCGGAGTCGGGGTGCAGGTGGTCGACGTGCGCGGCGTCGACCAGGCCGTGCATGGCGGTGTCGATGGAGGGGGCGGCGCCGCCGCGCCCGTGCAGGCAGTAGTCGAACGCGGCGACCATCTCGTCCTCGCGCTCCACGCCCGGGTAGACGTCGACGAGGGAGCGCAGCCGGTCCAGACGCAGCGCGGCCAGGCCGGAGGCGGTCAGGGTGCCCAGGTCGCCGCCGGAGCCCTTGACCCAGAGCAGTTCGGCCTCGCGGCCGGTGGCGGGGTCGGTGTCGGTGCCCTTGGCGGAGGTGTTGCCGCCGGCGTAGTTGGTGTTGCGCGGGTCCGCGCCGAGCTTGTTCGAGCGCGCCAGCAACGCGGCGACCTCGGGGTGCAGTGCCATGGGGAGGGTCTTCCTTGTCGATCCAGTGGTGCGCCGACGTGGTTCGCGGGTCGGCCGGAGGGTGCGCCGATGCAGCCGACCCGCGGGTTCGGGGTTTCCGGCGGGGTCAGGCGCCCCAGCCGGCCTGGTGGCCGCCGACGCGCTCGGCGGCGATCTTGTCGGCCCATCCGGTGGCCTTGTATGCGGCGAGCGGGTTGGGGTCGAGTCCGGCCTCGGCGCGGACCTCGGCCAACAGCGGGCGAACGTCGGTGTTGTAGGCGTCCATCAAAACGGCGTTCGCTTCCAGGACATCGCCTGCCGCTTGGGCTGCGGAGAGTGCCGCGCTGTCGACGAGTAGAGCCTTGGCGGTGGCCTCCTGGACGTTCATCACCGAGCGGATCACCGCGGGGATCTTCGCCTCGATGTTGTGGCACTGGTCGAGCATGAAGGCCACGCCGGTCTCCGGTGCGAGGCCGCCGTTCTTGACGACCTCGTGCATGATCCGGAACAGCTGGAACGGGTCGGCCGCGCCGGCCATCAGGTCGTCGTCCGCGTAGAAGCGGGAGTTGAAGTCGAAACCGCCGAGCTTCCCCTCGCGCAGCAGGAACGCGACGATGAACTCGATGTTGGTGCCCGGCGCGTGGTGGCCGGTGTCCACCACGACGGTGGCCTTCGGGCCCAGCCGCAGGCAGTGCGCGTACGCGGTGCCCCAGTCCGGGACGTCCATCGTGTAGAAGGCGGGCTCGAACAGCTTGTACTCCAGCAGGATCCGCTGGTCGTCGCCGAGCCGCTCGTACACCTCCGCGAGCGCGTCGGCCAGGCGGCCCTGGCGGGCCGAAGTGTCGTCCTGGCCGGGGTAGTTGGTGCCGTCGGAGAACCACAGCTTCAGGTCCGTCGAGCCGGTGGCGTCCATGATGCCGACGCACTCCAGCAGGTGGTCGACCGCCTTGCGGCGCACCCGCGGATCGGGGTTGGTGACGGAGCCGAGCTTGTAGTCGTCGTCCTGGAAGACGTTGGCGTTGATCGCGCCGATCTCCAGCCCGAGGCCGCGGGCGTGGGCGGCGAGGGCGGCGTAGTCCTCGACCCTGTCCCAGGGGATGTGCAGCGAGACCTTCGGGGCGGCGCCGGTGGCGGCGTGCACCTGGGCGGCGTCGGCGAGCTTCTCGAACGGGTCGCGCGGCACGCCCGGCTGGGCGAAGACCTTGAAGCGGGTGCCCGAGTTCCCGTAGCCCCAGGAGGGCGTCTCGATGCGCTGGGCCCGCAGGGCGTCCTTCACGGCAGATCGGTCGGTCACCGGAGCACCTCTCACAACTTGAATCGTTTCAAACAGACCGTAGGGTGAGTCGACGGAAAACGTCAAGACACTGCCGTAATCTGTTTCCCGCTCGACGAACATGCTTATGAATCTTTTCAACCATGAACGGAGGCAGGCGTAGACATGGGCAGCGCAGCAGGGATCAAGGACGTGGCCCGCGCGGCCGGCGTGTCGGTGGGCACGGTCTCCAACGTGATCAACCGGCCGGAGGTGGTCGGCGAGGAGACCCGGACCAGGGTCCAGGCAGCGATCGAGCGACTCGGCTACGTGCGCAGCGAGTCGGCGCGCCAGCTGCGCTCCGGGAGCAGCCGGATCATCGGCCTGCTGGTCCTCGACCTGGGCAACCCGTTCTTCGTCTCGGTGGCCCGCGGCGCGGAACGGGCAGCGCGGGCGGAGGGCCTGGGCGTGATGGTCTGCAACAGTGCGCAGCGACAGGCCGACGAGGCGGACTACCTGGCCCTGTTCACCGAGCAGCGGGTGCGCGGCGTCCTGCTCACCCCGGCAGACACGGCTGGCTCCGGGGCGGCCGCCCTGCGGCGGGGCGGTGTTCCGTTCGTCCTGGTGGACCGCCTCGCTCCGGGGATCGATGCCTGCTCGGTGTCGGTGGACGACGTCAAGGGCGGCTCGCTGGCGGCCGCGCACCTGCTGGCGGGCGGCCACCGGCGGATCGCGTTCGCGGGCGGCCGCCACCGCCTGCAGCAGGTCGCCGACCGGCGCTCAGGTGCGCTGGCCGCACTGGAGGGCTCCGGCGCCGAGCTGGTGGACCTGGAGGTGGCGGGGCTGGACGTGGCGGCCGGGCGGGACGCGGGCGCCCGCCTGCTGGGCATGCTGCCACGGCCGACGGCCGCGTTCTGCGCCAACGACCTGCTGGCGCTCGGCGTGCTGCAGGCCGCTTTCGCGGCGGGGCTGCGGGTGCCCGAGGACCTGGCGATCGTCGGCTACGACGACATCGAGTTCGCCGCCGCGGCCGCGGTGCCGCTGACCTCGGTGCGCCAGCCCGCCGAGGCGATGGGCCGCACAGCGACGGAACTCCTCATGGAAGAGACCGGCGGCGGAGCACACCAGCACCGGCAGGTGGTCTTCGAACCCGAGCTGGTGGTTCGGCAGTCGAGTCTATTTACCGGCCGTGGCTGATCGTGGGTGAAACCATTCACGTCCGGTAGCCCGGTTTTCGTGCGCTGATCGGTTCCGCTGGGGCCGGATCCAAGCGCGAGACGGCAGGGCAGCGTTCGGCAGATCCGCAGCACGGCGCGGTGAGCGACGGCGGACAGTCCACTCACGCTCCCAGCTCCTGTGCTCTGTCCTCCCACCGGGTCGGTCGACCCCGCAACCTGGCGCCGAGCGGCCCGCGGCCACCGGACGGCTTCGTCCGGTGGCCGGGGCCCTCAGTGGGGAGAGTGCCGGGCTAGGAGGCTGTGACCTGTGCCGGGAGGAACGAGGCACCGGCGTCGACGCTCACGACGTTGGTCCTGCCCTTCGGGTGGAGGACCGCCACGCCTTCCTGGTTCGTCGTCGCGGTCTCACCGCCGACCTTGACCGTGGCGCCTCGGACGGGGCGGCGGTCGACGCCCTGCTCGTTGGCACCGGCCCCGCCGTAGGCGGAGGTCACCTTCACGATGACGGCGTGCCCGGCCCGCTTGGCCTCCACGTCGAGCGCCGTGGGACGAGGCAGCGCGCCGCGGACGTCCTCGCAGCGCTTCTCGGTCGAGTCGGGGCCGGTCACGGTGGTGCCGTCGTAGGTGGCCGTCTGCGATCCGGTGGACTTGAACGGCCTGGACTGGAGGTCCATGGTGATGTCGCCCTTGAGCGAACCGGTGTGCTCACCGCGGAGGGTCAGGTTGTTGAGCAGTTGGACCGTCGTGCCACCGCGCTTGACGATCTGGGTGCCGCTGACGAAGGACTTGCCGTCGTCGGAGTAGTCCTCGTAGGTGGCGGTCGACTCGGTCGGTGCGGTGGCTCCGATCGGAGCGGTGTAGTGGACGGTCACCGTACCCGAGGACAGGCCCTTGAGCGTGACGGTGGTCTTGGCGCCGAGGGCCCCGTGGTACTGGTCCGGTGTGGGAGCCCACGCGCCCGGCTCGGAACTCACGATCGGCAGCGGCTTGCTCGGCGGGCGGTTGAAGTGCGCGACGAGCAGGTAGGGGGCCGCGGCCAGGGTGGTGAAGCTCTGGGTGGTCAGTGCCACCGAGGTGCTGTCCGGGCTCCAGATGGGCTGGCCGTGGATCTGGGTGCTGTCACGGATGTCGCCGCCGTCGTAGGGGTCGATGACCTGGCCCACGAGCCGGCCACCGCGGTCACCGTCAGCCGGCAGCAGGCTGGAGGCGAACGGGGCGCAGGAGCGCAGTTCGGAGGACGACACGTGGGTGATGGCCGCCGCGCCGACCCACGAGCCGTCGAAGAATCCGCGGAACGGCACGAGGCCGGCCCAGTCGAAGTAGTGACGGCCGTGCGAGTCGACCCCGACGTACATCGACTTGCCGTCGGGCGATGTCGCCATGTCCTCCTGCCACTCGGGATCGGCGGTCAGGCGGGTGCGCTGGCCGGTCGCGAGGTCGAGCTTCCACAGGTCCGGGTTGCCGGAAGCGTCGCCGCCGACCTGCACGTAGGTGACGGCGCGCCCGCCGTCCACGAACGCCTTGAACTCGAACAGCGCGGCACTGTCGGACCAGTGGCGCGGATCGGGGTCGGTCGGTGAGGTGGGCCCGGGCGGGTTGAGCGTGCGCGGGTCGCTGACCACGTACTTGTCACCCGTGAACGACAGCTTCGCGAGCACCATCAGTTCGAGGCTGTCGGTGCGGTAGTCCGACCAGGCGATGTAGTTGCCGTCGGGCGAGAGCTTCGGCGACGCCGCCCCGCCGCCGTTGAAGGAGGGCGTCTGCACCGCTCCGCCCGGCGGGACCAGTCCGCCGTTGGGCCGGGCACCCGACTGGTCGATCCGGTAGGTCGTGGCGCTCTGGCAGTCGAGCAGGCTGGGCGCGCAGTGCAGCACCCTCGGGTCTCCGTAGGGACCGTAGAAGGCACGCTTGCCGTCGGGGAACGGGGAGATCAGGCCCGGCTGCTCGGCTTCGCCGACGAGCGGCTCGTCGGTCCCGCAGGACAGGCAGTGCGCGCCCTTGCCGTCGGTGCCCACGATCCACAGGTGCAGCGGTCCGCGGTTGGGGTCGGGGTTCTGCGCGGGATCCGCGACGATGTTGCCGAAGAACAGCAGGTGCTTGCCGTCCGCACTGTACGCCGGGGCTGCCGCGGTCTTGACCGTCGACGGGAGGGAGATCTTCTCCAGGCTCACGGTCTCCCAGGGCGACGCCCCGGGGGTCGTGCCGGGACGC
Source organism: Kitasatospora sp. YST-16 (assembly GCF_026802215.1). Lineage (NCBI taxonomy): Bacteria > Bacillati > Actinomycetota > Actinomycetes > Kitasatosporales > Streptomycetaceae > Kitasatospora > Kitasatospora sp. YST-16. The sequence continues at coordinate 5,760,591 of NZ_CP113837.1, read as the reverse complement.
GCCGACTCCGCGGAGAACGCCGGAACGGGCGCCGACGCCACTGCTGCGGCCAGCAGCAGCGGCGCGCTGATGAGGCAGGCGTGTCTGAGCGTGCGCCGACGAGTGGTTTTCGACATGAACACTCTCCTTTGAGTGGGGGGAGGAACGCCGTGCCGAAGGCACGGTGGTCGGAGGGAAAGTGGCTTTCGGGGGTGACGGCCGGCCGGGATGTTCCCGTGGCGCGGTCAGGCGGGTCCGAGCAGGTCCCGAACGAGGTCGTCGGGCAGGACTCGCCTGTCCTCGTCGGTCTCCGCGTACAGGTCGGCGAACCGCCGTGCGTGGGCGGCCGAAAGGGCGCAGTACGCCCGCAGGCCGCGTTCGACGTCTCGCCGCTCCGCCGACGGCCGGTCGAGGTGGTGGAACTTGGGGGCGAGCCACTCGACACCGCGGTAGCGGTCGAGCAGTTGGCGGAGTTTGGCCTGTGTCAGCTGGCCGGCTCCCGCACCTGTCGCGAGGGCCCCGATGGCGAAGGGCTCGAAGTCGGGTTCCAGAGCGTATCGCCAGTGGCCGCCGAGGGCGGCGGGGCCCTCGTCGACGACGGCAATCAGCCAGGGCTTGCCGTCGACCGTGCTGTCGGGCACCGGGAGCGGTGTCGCCGGTAGGGGCTGGGTGAGGTCGAGGTCCGCCATGGCCGGTGTTCCGGCAGGCACCGGCAGGACCCGGACGTCCGCCGCGTCACCGAGGATGTCCAACAGGCCGGTGGCGGGTTCCGCGTCCGCCGGGCCGCCGGGCGCGCTGCCGGAGCCGTGGATTGTCGCGTCCGCGGACAGGTCGGCAGCGAGACGCGCGCTCACCTGCCGCAATGGAACCAGGAAGTCGGAGGAGCTGAAGACCGCCGCGACCGGGCAGGTGATCCGGGAGAGGTGGTCCACCGGCGAGTGTTCGAGCCAGCCCGGTGCGGAGAGGTCCTCGCCGTAGGCGAGCTTCCAGCCCTCGGCTATCGGCAGGGTGGTCTGCAGTAGCAGTGGGACAGCCGGGTGGTCCGGCGGCGGGTCGGCGGTGAGCTGTGGGAGGACGTCCAGCAAGTGGGCCCGCTGGTGGGCGAGGCTGACCACCGGGACGGCGGGCACGGCCGCGGCTGCCGGGAACGCCTCTGCGGCGGTCAGCAGCGCGGCGAACCCTCCGGCGCTGCCGCCGGAGTAGACGATCGAGGCCGGATCGACGAAGGACAGCCCGCGTACGAGGTGGGCCAGGACGAATTCCGTGTTCGGACCGCGCACCAGGGGGTTGGGGCCGGGAAAGACCTCTCCGGGTGCGGGCTCGCACGGGGTCGCCACGATCCATCCCCGGCGGGCTTGTTGCACGGCCGGTGCGTCGGCGAGCTCGTACCCGCAGTTGAACCAGACGGGCACCCGGGCCGCCGGATCCTCGGCGAGGGCGGCCGGGAGGATGACCTTGGCGGTCGCCTCGTACGTCCGGCCGCGCAGGTCCTCCGCGGTGAAGCGGATCGTGACGACGGCGAGGCGGTCTCCGTCTACCGTCCGTTCCTCGGTGCGCAGGTCGGAAATTCGTCCCGCGGGGTCGTCGAACGCGCCCGCCAGCAGGCGTTCCGCCCAGGGCTCGTCGGTCTCGGGCACGTCAGTCCTCCTCGATCCAGCGCGACATGGCGGCCAGGGTCCGTTGGGCCTCGGCCAGGTGGGGCCTGTTGAGGTGCCCGTGCGCGACACCGGGAGCCGTCCGCAGGTCGACGTTCACACCCGCCAGGCGCAAGGCGAGCGCGAATTCCTCGCCGGAGGCGCGCAAGGCGTCGTACTCGCAGTTGAACACCAGTGTCCGGGGCAGTCCTCGCAGGTCCGCCACGGCAGGCATCGCCTCGCCGGGGGCCGAGGCGGACGGCGCTCCCAGGTAGTTCTCGATGACGGCTTCGAACATCCCGGCTTCGTACCTCATGTGTGCGGGGAGTCTGTGGAGTTTGGCGGCGAGTTCGTCCGACGCCGCGGGGAGCACCGGGTGCACGCACGGGTAGAGCAGGAGCAGGGAGGACGGCAGGTGCCCTCCGGCGTCGCGGACCCGCAGGCAGGCCCCGGCCGCAAGGGCCGCGCCCGCGCTGGCGCCACCGAGGTGGATCCGGCGGTGCGGGGTGCCGGAGGCCCCCGCCAGCCGGGTGGCCCACGTGTAGGCGGCGACTACGTCGTCGAGCGGAACGGGGTGGTGCACGCCGTGGACCGCTCGCCGGTAGTCGACGGAGACGACGAGCGCGTCCGCCAGGACGGCGATCGTGCGGGCGGTGGCGTCCGCTTCGGGCATGTCGATGTCTCCGAAGGCGAAGGCACCACCGTGGCACCACACCAGGACCGGTCGGCCTGCCCGGGCACCGTGCGGCTGGTAGATCCTTACGGGAACCGGACCGTGCGGCCCGGGCAGGTGCTCGTCGGCGACCCGGACATCGGGGGGTGCAAAGCCGTCGACGAGCCGGGGCTCCAAGCCCAGGGCGATTTCGGGGTCCTCCCCCGTGCTCGGCTCCTCCTGCTCGGCGGCCAGGGCGAGCAGGCGCTGGAAGTACGGGTCCGTGTCGGCGCTCACCGTTCCTCCAGGTAGGTGAACTCGTGCGGCCCGGTGCCGACGACGTGCTTCGTCCCGTCGGCGAGGATCACCTCGGCCTCGATACCGTCGGGGACCGCCGCACGGACGTGGATGCGGTCGCCTCGGCGTTCCCACCCGCATTCGACGGTGCCGTTGGGCGTGTCCAGGGCGGCACGGGCCCATTCGAGGCCCGGCCCCGGCGTGGGAGCGAGCTCGATCCGGGCGTAGCCGGGCTCGGCGGGGCGGATGCCGGCGACGACCCGGTACAACCAGTCGGCGACCGACCCGAGGGCGTAGTGGTTGAAGCTGGTCATCTCGCCGGGGTTGACCGTGCCGTCGGGCAGCATCGAGTCCCAGCGTTCCCAGATGGTGGTCGCGCCCATGGTGACGGGGTAGAGCCAGGAAGGGCAGTCGGTCTGCAGGAGCAGCCGGTAGGCGTCCTCGACGTGGCCCGTCTCCGACAGCGCCCAGGTGACGTAGGGGGTGCCGGCGAAACCGGTAGTGACGCGGTGGCCCCGCTCGCGCACGATCTCTGCCAGCCGCTCCCCCGCCGCGCGGCGGCGGTCGCCGTCCAGGATGCCGAAGCAGATCGCCAGGGCGTACACGGTCGCGCAGTCGGAGCGCACCCGGCCGTCGGGATCGACGTAGTGCTCCAGGAAGGCGGCCCTCGTCCGGTCGGCGAGGTCGGCCCAGCGGCGGCTGTCCTCGGTGTGTCCGAGCACGTCCGCGGCCCGTGCGGCGAACGCCGCCGACCGGATCAGGCAGGCCGTGGCGACGACGCCGGAGTCGGCCTTCGCCGCCCCGGGCTCGTCGGGCCTCGCGTCGGGGTCGAGCCAGTCGCCCCACTGGAAGCCCTGGTCCCACAGGCCGGTGTCGGAGAGCGCGGCGACGACCGATTCCAGGTGGAGCACCATGCCCGGGTAGTGCGCGGCGAGGCGGTCACGGTCGCCGTACGCCTGCCAGAGCGCCTCGGGGACCCAGACCGCGGCGTCTCCCCACACCGCGGTCGGGCCACTCCGCAGGGGGGCGTCGTCCTCGATCGAGGGAGTGAGCTTCAGGATGTCGGGGACCACGGCGGGTACGGCCGACCTCTCGTTGTGCCGGGTCTCGGCCTCCAGGTCGAGCAGCCAGCCGTGCAGGAAGTCAGCGACATCGAACTGGAAGCACGCCGTCGGCGCGTACACCGCGATGTCGCCGGTCCACCCGAGTCGTTCGTCGCGCTGGGGGCAGTCGGTGGGCAGGGAGAGGAAGTTCCCCTTCTGCGACCAGACGGAGTTCTCGACCAGCCGGGTGACGAGCTGCGACGAGCAGGAGAAGCGGCCGGTGCGGCGGAGGTCGGAGTGGACGACGACGGCCTCCAGCTGATCGGCCGTCAGTTCGCCAGGGTATCCGGTCACTTCGACGTACCGGAAGCCGTGGAAGGTGAGGGTCGGCTCGAACTCGTCTTCGCCGCCCGACAGAACGAAGGTGTCGGTCGCCTTCGCCGAGCGCAGCGGCCTGGTGGCCAACTCCCCGTCGGACAGCGCCTCCGCGTGCCGCAGGACGATCTGCGTCCCGGCCTGCCCGCGGGCCCGCATCCGGACCCAGCCGACCAGGTTCTGCCCGAAGTCCACGAGCGTGGCGCCCGAGGGCGCGAGGCTGATCCGGGTCGGCTTCAGGGTTTCGTGACGGATCACGGCGGGACTGTCCCGGGGCACGAACCTGGCGCGGTCGACGTCGATCCGCCGCACCGGCAGGGTGTCGCGGGTGCCGCGCAGCCGCGCGTCGATGCACTGCCCGCCGTAGAGGTTGTTCGCCACGGTGTCGCTGGTCCGTGCCTGCCAGTGCTGACCGGTCGTCACCGTCTGGGTGTGCCCGTCGTGGTAGACGACCTCGATCTCGGCGACGAAGCCGAGCTCGGAGCCGTAGTTGAGGTTCATGTCCTCGAAGCCGAGGTCACCCCGCCACCAGCCGTTGCCGAGCAGCACCTCGACGGTGTTCTCCTCCGCCAGGAGGTGCCGGACGGGATCGTCGCTCACCGGCAGCCGCCACTCGTAGGCCGACCAGCCCGGGGCGAGCACCTCGGCCGACACCGGGCGTCCGTTGATGCGCGCCTCGTAGACGCCGTGTGCGGTTGCCCGCAGGCGCGCGGAGCGGATCCGGTCCGCGGGCTGGTCGAGGCGGAAGGAGTGAACGAGGACGACGGCCGCGGAGCGGTCGGCGTCGGCAGTGATCATCTCGCTGGTTTCAAGCACTTCGGTTTCCTGGGGTGTTGTCGTTCTCGGGTGCCGAACGGCGCATCACGAGTCGGTGGCTCCCGGCGGGCAGCTCCTGGCTCGGGCCGGCCAGTGGGAGGAAACGGATCGGGACGGGGCTGGAGATCGTGATCTCCTCGCCACGGATGCGGACCTCGACCGGTCCGTGCGGTGTCGGGGCGGCGCCGGCGACCTCGTGCAGCCGGCCCGGTCGGGGGGCGATCCGCACCCGCTCGAATCCCGGCAGGTCCGGGGAGATGCCCAGCACGTGCACGACCAGGTCACGGGTCGGGGTACTGGACCAACCGTGCACCGGGGTGCCCCAGCCCCAGCATTCGCCGAAGGTGTCGTAGCCGTCGTGCAGGAACACCGACCAGTCCCGGACCAGGTCCGCGATCCGGTCGGCGAGGCCGGCCTGGGCCACGGCGTCGTGCACGACGTAGCTGAAGAACGGCTGCGCCCGGACGATCTCGCGCTCGGCGTCCCAGTCGATCCGCTGGATGCCGCGCCGCTGGTCCTCCTCCTTCCGGGGGTCGTAGCCTCCGTCGCCGCCGATCCAGGACCGGGTGACGACGAGGGAGGGATCGATCATCGCCGAGGCGATCGCCCTCCACCGGTCGGTCGGTGCGAGCCCGGAAACGATCGCGGCGGCGTTCGCCGCCTGCGAGGCGGCGGGCCTGCGCTCCCCGTCGACGATGTGGTCGACGTAGAGACCCCGGTCCGGGTCCCAGAAGTCCTCGAACGAGACCGCCACTCCCGCGTGGCGTGCCCGGGCCCAGGCCGCAGATCCGGCGTTGCCCACCCAGTCGGACAGTTCGGCGTACTCGGCGAGCCCGCGGGCCCACAACGCGGACACGATCGAGCTGCGGCCGGTGGTGAAGACGCTCGACCAGTCGACCAGGTTCCATTCGGGCAGGTCGCTCAGCGTCCCGTGCTCGTCAAGGTGGGGCTCGTACCAGCGCAGCACCCGCTCGACGGTCGGCAGGTACTTGGCCAGCCCGGCCCGGTCGCCGGTGTGACGGTAGAGGTTGTGCACGCCGTGGACCCAGTGCAGCGACCAGTCCGGGATGGTGAATCCCTCGTACTGCTCGAAGTCGCCGGCCACGCTCAGCGGCAGGATGCCGTCGGAGCGCGGCGAGTTGGCCAGTTCGACGTAGTGCTCGGCCAGCCGCCAGTCCTCGTTGGTGGCGAGGTGGACCATCTGGTGGACCACCCCATCGCCGACCCAGGAACGCTGCTCCCGGGTCGGGCAGTCGGTGTAGGCGTCGAAGGAGTTGAGCTGGACAGTCCGGATCCCGGCCCGGTAGATGCGGTCGAGCTCCTTGTCGTCGGAGCTGAAGTACGCCGACCCGGTCTGGGGGTAGACGTTCTCCCGCACCGCGACGTCCACGACCGTCACCTCGGCGGCCGTGGGCGTGTGCACGGTGAGGTACAGGTAGCGCAGGCCCGCCGGTTCCAGGGCCGAGTAGACGGCCCGACCGCCGGGACAGACGTACCGCGCGCCGGCTTCGTAGTCGGACGTGGTCTCGACGATCCCGACGCGCTTCCGCTTCTCCCGGTAGCCGAGTTCCAGCACGGTGCCGGCCGGGGCGTCGACGGTGAGTTCCACGAAGCCCGCGGTCAGCGCACCGAAGTCGATCACCAGGTCGAGCGTCCGGTCGGCGCCGATCACTGCGGACAGCGGCAGTCCGGCCGGAAGTGGCTCGCCGGGGAATTCCAGGTGCTGCACCACCCGGGCCCCGGGGTGCTCACTCGCCCATGCGGGCTTCGCCCTGGTGCGGGCATCAAGCACGGCCGCCGGACGGACGGTGTCGCCGCCCAGCACGGCCATCGGCCGGGGCAGCAGCTTTCCGAACGGGCTGACGGGGGGCCGGCTGCGTCCGAGTCCGCCCCAGTGACGTGCCGTCAGGACCGTCGCGGTGGACCACTCCCCGTCGTCGAAGCCCGGACGCGTCCACCCCTCCGGCAGCTCGCGGGCGTCCAGCACCTCGCACGGGACTCCGGCGGCGGCTGCCAGGCTCCAGGCGGAGGAGCGGTGCACACGCCATGAGCTGTCGGTGGCGAGTCCGGCCCCGCCCAGGCGCGCGTCCAGCACCAGGCAGGCGTCGCCGTTGATCCCGCCCTCGGGCGGAGCCGGGTACCACCACGAGGTCGCCGTGCCGTAGTACGTCACCAGCACCGCGACCGCGTTCGATCCTCGTTCGAGGTGCGGGGCGATGTCGAACTCCTCGTACCGCCATCGGCGCGGCTGTGCCCGGACCGGTCCGCGTCCGACCTCCCGGCCGTTGACCCAGACGACGAACCGGCTGTCGGCGGTCAGCCGCAGGGGCGCGGTCGGCGGCACCTCGTCGAGCCGGAACTCCTTGCGGAACAGCACGCGCGAGAACCCGCGTCCCGCAGCGGTCCCGGTGACCGCGTCCTCCAGCTCCGGGACGGGGGCGGGAGCGGCCCCGATCCAGTGCCCCTGCCACGGCTCCTCCCGCGCATCCTTGTCGTGCAGCACCACGCTCATGCGCCCGCCTCCAGGAGCTCGCGACGGCGTCGGCGGCGCTGGGCCTGGACGTCGGGGTCCGGTACGGGGGTGGCCAACTGCAGCCTCCGGGTGTAGGGGTGGACAGGGCGCAGGGAGACTTGCTCGCTGTCGCCCGTCTCGACGATCACGCCTTCGTGCAGCACGGCGATGCGGTGGCTGACCTCCCGCACCACGCCGAGGTCGTGGCTGATGAACAGGTAGGACGCGCCGGTGTCCCGCTGGATTTGGTGCAGGAGGTCGAGGACCTTGGCCTGGGTGGTCAGGTCCAGTGCGCTGGTGGGTTCGTCGCAGACGATGAGACCGGGGCGCAGGGCCAGGGCCCGGGCGATGGCGATGCGCTGCCGTTGTCCGCCGGAGAACTCACTCGGGTAGCGTGCGCCGGCGTCGTCGGGCAGGCCGACCTGCTGCAGCAGTTCCCGGACCCGGGCGTGGCCGTCGGCGACGCCTGCGACGCGCAGGGGTTCGACCAGGATGTCCTGGATCGTCATCGACGGGTTGAGCGAGGAGTACGGGTCCTGGAAGACGACTTGGATGTCATGGGCCAGGGTGCGCCGTCGCGAGCGCGGCAGGTTCGTGAGTTCGTGCCCGCGGAAGGAGACCGATCCGCCGACCACCGGTGCGAGGCCCAGCAGGGCACGGCCGATCGTGGTCTTGCCCGATCCGGACTCGCCGACCAGGCCGAGGGTCTGACCGGGGGCGATCTCGAACGAGACGCCGTTGACGACGTCGACGCGTCCCCTGCCCCGGCCGTAGGCCACCCGCAGGTCCTTGACCTCCAGTCCCTTCCCGGTCGTGTGCTCGGTCGCGGTCTCACCCATCGGTGGCCACCTCTCCCAGGTCCACGACGCGGGTCGAGGACAGCAGTTCCTTGGTGTACGGGTGGTGCGGTGCGCGGAAGACGGTGCGGACGTCGCCGGACTCGACGATCCGGCCGTCCTTCATCACGCTGACGGTGTCGCACAGGTCCGCGACGACGCCGAAGTTGTGGGTCACGAGGACCATTCCGAGGCCGCGCTCGTCGCGCAGTTCCCGCAGCAGGTCGAGGACCTCCGCCTGGACCGTCACGTCCAGTGCGGTGGTCGGCTCGTCCGCGATGATCAGGTCCGGGTCGGCCGCGACCGCGCCGCAGATGAGGACGCGTTGCGCCATGCCGCCGGAGATCTGGTGCGGGTAGAGGTTGAAGACGTGCGCGGGGTCCTTGATGCCGACCCTGGCGAGCAGCGCCAGCACCTCGCGTCGGGCCTCCTGCCGGTCGATCCGCCGTACCGCGCGCAGGCCGTGGACCAGCTGCGAGCCGACCGTGAAGCAGGGGTCGAGGTTCGACATCGGCTCCTGCGGGACGTAGGCGATCCGGCGTCCGCGGACCCGGGCCCGGGTCGCCGGGTCCGCGATCAGGTCGTCACCGTCGAAGACGGCCGAACCGCCGACCAGTGCTTCCCTGCCGAGGATGCCGAGGACCGAGAAGGCGGTCTGGGTCTTGCCTGATCCCGACTCGCCCACCAGTCCTCGGATCTCGCCCCTGCGGACGTCGAGATCGACACCCCGCACGACCTCCGCGGTCCCGCCCTCTGCGGAGGGGTAGGCCACCCGCAGCCCCCGGACCGACAGGAGGGCGCCCTGGTCGGCCGCGGGGCGGGCCGGTTCGTCGTCCGCCCGCACGGCAAAGGCCGCGGCCAGCCGTTCGCGCTGCCGCCGGGTCGGCGTGGTCCGGGCCGCGCCGACCTGGAGGGCGTCGCGCAGCGCGTTGCCGAGCAGGACCAGGACGAGGCCCGTCAGGCTGATCAGCGAGGCCGGCCACACCACGCTCCACGGGTTGGTGTAGATGTTCGCGAACGCCTCCTGCAGCATGGCTCCCCAGGACGCCTTCGACGGGTCGCCGAGGCCGAGGAAGTCCACGGCTGCCTGGATCGCGATGCCAGCGCCGAGCACGAAGGAGCTCTGGATGACGACGGGGGCGCGCACCGCCCAGAGCACGTGCCGGCCGATGATGCGGGCGTCCGACAGGCCGACGACCTTGGCCGCGTCCACGTAGAGCTCGTTGCGCACGCCGAGCACCACTCCACGGACGATGCGGAAGTAGGACGGCGCCACGAGGACGCCGAACACTCCCATGGCCGCGACGAGGTTGGGGCCGGTGAGCGTGTACAGCGCGATCAGCAGGACGATGCCGGGCAGCGTCATGACCAGGTCGGAGACCCAATTGATCAGCGAATCGGCAACCCCGCGGCGATAGCCGGCCAGCAGCCCCGCGGGGACACCGACGACGAGGGCACTGACGAGCATGATCACGCAGGAGAACAGCGTCCGCTGAGTGCCCCACATCAGGCGGGACAGGATGTCCCGGCCCGATCCGTCGCCGCCGAGCAGGTGGCCGGGGGTGAAGGGCGGCGCGTTCACGGCGTCGAGTTGGGTGGCGTCAGCCGGGTGCGGGGCCAGCCACGGGCTGGACAGACCGAACAGGATCGCGGCGGCCAGGAAGACGAGGCAGGCCGCAGCCAGCGGGTTGCCGAGCAGCCGCCGCACCCACCCGGTGCGGCCCCCGGGCTCTGCGGGGGGTCCGGCCGCGTCGTCGGACGCCGCAAGGTGATGCGCGGTCATGACGCCCTCGCTTTCGGGTTGAGTGCCGTGGTGAGCAGGTCGGTGACCAGGTTCACGACCGACACCAGGAGGACGGTGACGGCCACGCAGCCCATGACCACGGAGACGTCACCCCGAGACGCCGCGTCGGTGACGAGCGACCCCATCCCGGGCAGGGCGAAGACCTGTTCGATGATCACGACGCCGCCGAGCAGTCCGATCGTCAGCAGGGAGAGCACGGTCAGCCCTGGCCCGCCCGCGTTCCGCAGGACGTGCCGGTAGATGACGGCCCGTTCGGACAGGCCCCTGGCCCGCAGGGTGCGGACGAAGTCCCGGTCGAGGACGTCCTTGACGGCCCCGCGGAACTGGGCGGCCGCGCCGGCGATGGAGCCGACGAGGATCGCCAGCACGGGGAGGGTGATCGAGGCGGCCCAGTCACCGATGCTGACGTCCGGGGAGACGTACCCCGTAGCCGGGAAGAGGGGCAGGGCGACCGCGAAGGCGAAGACCAGGCCGATCGCCACGATGAAGGAGGGGATGGCCCCGCCGATCACGGAGAGGAACTGGAGCAGCCGGTCCGGCCAGCCTCCGCGGACCGCCGAGGAGACGCCGATCAGGACACTGAGGACGACGGTGAGAACAAGGCTGAGGATCATCAGCGCGAGAGTGACGGGGAACCTGATGCCGAGTGTCGTCAGGACCGGCTGGCCGGTGAAGTACGACTGTCCGAGATCGCCGTGGATGAGGCCGGCGAGCCAGTGCTGGTACTGCTCCAGGAGAGGGCGGTCCAGGCCGAGCTTGACGATTTCGGCCCGGACCGCGTCGTCGTTCGCGCTGATCCCCACGACGTTGCGGGCGATGGCGGCGGGGTTCGCGTAGACGATCGCGAAGGTCACGAAGGTGACGGCGAAAAAGACCGTTGCCGCCCTGAGCACGCGGATGGCGATGAACTTGACCATGGTGGGTATCACTCGCGAGGGTGTGCTTACCGGAAGTCGCTCAGCTGGGGAGCGAGCTGGTTGAGGTCACTGGACTTCTGCAGGACGACCTTCTTCGGGTCGTAGCCGACGAAGCTGTTCATGTACACCCAGGGCGCGAACCACGCCTGGTCGACGATGTGCTTGTTCAGCGCCTTCTGCGCCGCCGCCGATGCCTCGCCCTGGCTGGTCAGGACGGTGTTCCACAACTGGTCGACGGTGGGGTCGCTGGTCTTCCCGGTGTTCCAGACCGATGTCGGCAGGACGGAGCCGTCGATGGTGAGCCGCGAGTCACCGTGGTTGCCGAGCGGCCAGAAGATGACGGGGTACTTGCCGCTGAGCATGTCGAGCAGGGCGTTCGCCCCGGACAGTGTGACCTGCTTGGCCTCGATGTTGAGTTCCTTGAGACCTTGGACGGCGACCGGCATGGCCGAGTCGAGCCCGAAACCGGCCAGGTAGGGAATCTCGAGGGAGAACCCGTCGGCGTAGCCGGCGTCGGCCATGAGCTTCTTGGCGGCCGCGAGGTCGTACGGGTAGGGGTCCTTCAGGTCGGGGATCCACGCGGCACTGTTCTTGCGGAAGATCTGCGCGGTGGGTTCGGCCTGGCCCTGGTAGAGCTTCTGGGCGATGGCGGCCTTGTCGAAGACCATGTTGATGGCCTGGCGGACCCGGACGTCGCCGAGCGCCGGGACGATCTTCCCGGCCCGGTCCTCGATGAGTAGACCCGCCCACTGGCCGTGCTGCTCCAGCGTGTTCAGCCCGGAGGACTTCAGCTGGCCGAGTGTCGACGCGTCGGTGATGGCGCCGGCGATCTGCCCGGTCTTCAGTGCGTTGAGACGCGCGGTCCGGTCGGTGAGGACCTTCAGCGTGACCTTTTCGTAGGGGTAGCGGCCCGCGTCCCAGTTGTCGTGGTTCTTGGTGAACACGTACACCGAACCGGGCGTGGAGTGGGCCTGGTCGTAGACGTAGGGGCCCGAGCCCACCGGAGCCTGGTCGAGGTTCCCGGATGCGAGGTACTTGGGGCTCGCGACGGCCCCGGAGCCCATGCACATGTAGGTGGTGAGGTACGGCTTGGGCGTCGGAGTGGTCATGACCACCGTGGACGCGTCCGGCGAGGACACCGTGACCCCCGGCAGGGTGCTCTTGCCGCCCGGCGCGTTCACCTGGTATTCGAGGGCCGACTTGACGGCCGGGCCGTCCACCGGGGTTCCGTCGCTGAACTTCATGCCGGAGCGGATGTGCAGGGTCAGCTTCGTGTTGTTGTCGGTGAACTCGTAGCTCTGGGCGATGTTCGGCGAGATGTTGCCGAGCTCGTCGCAGTTGAAGACCGTGTCGTAGACGGCCTGCGGAGCCCACCCCACGGAGCCGGGGAGGATCTTGCCCGGGTCCCAGCCGGGGATGTCGGCCTCCAGCCCGAGGACCAGGTCGTCCTTGCTCGCGGTGCTCCCGGTGGCGGATGTGCTCCCGGTGCTGCCGCCGGTGCAGCCGCTCACGAGGAGTGCCGCCAGCAGCGTGCCGCAGCTGACGAGGGGGACGAAGGTACGACGTCTTCCGGTTGACATACGTGCTCCTAGACAGGATCCACGTCCCGCTGCTGCCCGCGCGGGAGTTGGTGACTGGGTGAGGGTGGGGCCCTGCGGTCGAAGCCCCGGACGGGGCGACCGCCAACATCGGCCACTGGTTACTCAGAGGTTGCGAAACGATTTCCAAGCTTTACCTGAAGTCTAGGTTCGCTACGTCACGGCGTGTCAAGACCCGGGCGGCGAAGACTTCGCAGAACGGGTCCACGAGGTAACAAACCGGTGGAGGCGTGCACCGACGGCTTGCAGAGCGTCACTCTGAGGATGTAAAAGGTTTCGCAAGATCGCCCCGTGCGACCGGAAACCGCCCCGGGCCCCTCACCTCCACCGCCGACGGGAAGAGTCCAGTGAACGGCCCTCGTGTCACGATCCGCGACGTAGCGCACGCCGCCGGCGCCTCCATGGCGTCGGTGTCCAAGGCACTCAACGACGGCTACGGCGTCAGCGCGGCCATGCGCGAGAAGGTCCTGCAGGCGGCCGCGGACCTGGGATACCGACCGAACCCCGCAGCCCGGGCCATGCGGGGCCGGTCCCACACGGTGGGCATCGTGGCGGACATCGGCGCGCCGATCGTGGCCCAGATCACCGAAGGCGTCCAGGAGGGCCTGGACGGCTCCTCCCTCGACATCGTGCTCGCTCCGGCCGGAAACACCCCCGAGCGTCAGCGCCACAGCATCGACGCGATGCTCGACCGGAACGTCGACGGCCTGATCCTGGTCGTCCCGACCGTTCCCTACGCCGTCCTCGACGCGTTCGGGCAGGCGACCCCGACCGTCGTGATCGGCAGGCACGGCGGGGGCCGCCACTTCGACAGTGTCATGGACGACGACGCGGCGGGCGCCGGCCTGGCCGTCGAGCACCTGGCAGACCTGGGACACCGGAGGATCTCCCACATCGCGATGCCGATGGGCAGGCTCCGCCGCCCCTCCGTCCTCCCCCAGACCGCCCGGGAGGACGGGTACGTCGCCTCGATGCGCGCCCACGGCCTGGAACCCCACATCCTGACCACCGACTACAGCGAGGAGGGCGGCCACGCCGGCGCCCTGGCCGCGCTGGGCAGCGAAAGTCCACCGACAGCGATCTTCGCGGGCACCGACACGGCCGCCCTGGGCGTCCTTCGGGCGGCGCACGAACTCGGGCTGCGGGTCCCCCAGGACCTGTCCGTGATCGGCGCGGACAACCTGCCGGTCGGCGCCCTGCCGCAGATCTCCCTCACCACGATCGACCCCGCCGGGAAGCTGAACGGCTCGACGAGCGCGAAGCTCCTGCGCGAACGCATCGACGGCCGGCGCAATCCGGTCACCTACGCGATCTCCCCGTCCATGGTCGTCCGAAGCACGACGGCACCTCCACGAGAGTGACCCATGACGTACAGCTCCATCAGGCCGGGCCAGATATGGCTGGACACGAACGGCAACCGGATCCACGCCCACGGCGGCTCGATCCTGCATCTCGACGGAACCTTCTACTGGTACGGCGAGAACAAGGAGAGGTCGAAGCCCGGAAGTGGCATCTGGCACTGGGGCATCCGCTGTTATTCCTCGACGGACCTCTACAACTGGACCGATGAGGGGCTCATCATCCCGCCCGTGGAGGACGACCCCGCCTCACCGCTCCACCCCGCCCGCTTCGTGGACCGGCCCCACATCATCCGCGACGAGCGCACCGGCAGGTACGTGTGCTGGCTGAAGGTCATGAGCGAGGGCCGGCTCCAGACCTCGACGGTCCTGGTCGCCGACCACCTGCTCGGCCCCTACGAGATCGTGCACGCGGAAAAGCGCCCGCTCGGGATGGACACCGGCGACTTCGACCTCGCCGTCGCACCCGACGGCAAGGGCTACTACTACTTCGAACGGGTCCACAGCGAACTCATCTGTGCCGACCTCACCGAGGACTACACCGATGTGACGGGCTACTACTCCACGCACTTCCCCCGGCGCCAGCCGCCCGACGTCCGCGAAGCGCCCGCCCACTTCACCCGTGACGGGCTGCACTACCTGTTCACCTCCGGAACCACCGCCTACTTCCCCAACCGCTCGGAGGTCGCCGTGGCCGAGACCTTCCACGGACCGTGGACGGTCCTCGGCGACCCGCACCCCACCGATCCGACCGGCACCTCGTTCCGGTCGCAGATCACCTCGGTCTTCCGGCATCCCGGCAAAGAGGACCTGTACATCGCCCTCGCCGACCGGTGGCTGCCCAAGGTTTCGGCCGAGCTGGCGGGCCGGGCACCCGAGGCGTTCCGGCGGATGTTCTCGGGCCGACCGGTCGAACCCGACCCGGCCCTCGATGCGGTGGAGATCGACACGTCCGTCGCCGACTACGTCTGGCTGCCCGTCAGATTCCAAGGCGGCACGCCGATTCTGGACTGGCACGACGAGTGGCGGATCGAGGACTACCAGTAGGTCTTCGCCCTCGCCCCCAAACCTTGACCCCGAGTAAAGAAAAGTCCTATGTTACTCGCGAGTCAATGACGTCACAGTCCACATGGGGCTTCCCCGAGGAGAGTCAGGATGACGCGTTCCGCCGACCACCACCCCGTGCACGTCGAGGGCCGGTACGCGGAGAACATGACGGCGGTGGTGGAAGCGTTCGCGGCGAGCGTCGCGGACCCCGCCGCCGGGGGCGCCGCGCTGTCGGTGTGGCACGGGGGCGAGGAGATCGTCGACGTCCGCGTCGGGGTCGCCGACCCGGGGACCGGGCGCCAGTGGGAGGCCGAGACCCGGGCCGTGCTCTTCTCCGCGACGAAGGGTCTCGCCGCGATCGCGGTCGCGCGACTCGCCGAGGAGGGTCTGCTCGACCCGGAGGCTCCCGTCGCGTCCGTATGGCCGGAGTTCGCCGCACACGGCAAGGGCCGGATCACCATCGCGGACGTGTTGGCCCACCGCGCCGGCCTGGTCGCTCCCGCCACCTCCATGACCCTCGACGACCTGGTGGACATATCGGGCTTCGCTGCCCGTCTCGCGGCGCAGCCACCGCTGTGGCCCGACGCCCGGGCGCACCTCTACCACGCCCTCACCTGGGGCCCGTTGGTGAGTGAGATCGTCCGGCGCGCGACCGGCCAGGATGCGGCGGAGTTCTTCGCCCGCGAGATCGCTGCGCCCTTGGACGCCGCGGTCACCCTGCGGGCCGACGAACACGCCCTCGGCCTCGTGGCACCTACCACGATGGCACCCGAGACGGCGCTGCTGACCTCGCGGACCGTCCCGCAGATGGGCGAGCTGGCCGAGCGTATGCTGACCGCGGGCGGCGCCCTGCCGCTCACCCTGGTCGGAAACCGCACTGGCCTCAACGATCCCCGCGTTCTGGGCTCGGGGCTGCTGAGCGCCGCCGGCGTCGGTACCGCGTCGGGCCTCGCACGCATCTGGTCCTCCACGGTCCGGCCCACACGCGGCGTGCGGGTCCTGTCGGACGACGCGGTGCGCCAGCTCACCTCTCCGCGCAGCGAGGGCCCCGGCGCCACTGACACGGACACCACGGGACCGTTCCACCGGTGGGGCTCGGGCGTCCAGCTCGCCTCCGAAGCGCTGACCTGGCTCAGCCCCGACTCCTTCGGACACGACGGCGCCGGAGGCCAGGCAGGCTTCGCCGACCCCCGCTACGGCGTCGGTTTCGGGTACGTCACCAATCGCATGGCCCCTTCGTCCCTGGTCGGCCCGATCGTCGCAGCCCTCCGCGCGGCACTCGACGACGCCTAGACCGACCCCGACCTCCACGATCGGATTTTCATGGACTCGCTCCTGCTGTCCCGCCGCGACCTGGACTTCCTGCTCCACGACTGGCTGGACGTCACCGCCCTGACCGCGCGCGAACGCTACGCCGAGCACGACCGGGACACCATCGACGCGGTGCTCGACCTCAGCGCGGAGATCGCCACCCGGCACTTCGCCCCGCACAACAAGAAGAACGACGCCCAGGAACCGGTCTTCGACGGCGAGCGCGTGCACGTCATCCCGGAGGTCGGGCAGGCGCTGCGGGTCTTCGCCGACTCGGGGCTGGCCGGGGCGGCGATGGACCACGCGGTGGGCGGGCAGCAGCTGCCGCAGGTGGTCGCCCACGCCTGCATGGCCTGGTTCCAGGCCGCGAACGTGGGAACCGCCGCGTACCCGTTCCTCACCGTGGCCAACGCCAACCTGCTGCTGGCGCACGGCAGCCCGGAGCAGGTCGACACCTACGTGCGGCCCATGGTGGCGGGCCGCTTCTTCGGCACCATGTGCCTCTCCGAGCCGCAGGCGGGCTCCTCGCTGGCCGACGTCACCACCCGCGCGGTGCCGCAGCCGGACGGCACGTACCGGGTCACCGGCACCAAGATGTGGATCTCCGGCGGCGACCACGACCTGAGCGAGAACATCGTCCACCTGGTGCTCGCCAAGATCCCGGGCGGACCGGCGGGCGTGAAGGGCCTCTCGCTCTTCGTCGTCCCCAAGTACCTGGTGGCGCCGGACGGTTCGCCCGGCGAGCGCAACGACGTCGTCCTGGCGGGCCTCAACCACAAGATGGGCTACCGCGGCACCACCAACACGATGCTCAACTTCGGCGAGGGACGGCACACCCCCGGCGGCGCACCGGGCGCGGTCGGCTTCCTGGTCGGCGAGCCGCACCGCGGCCTGGCGTACATGTTCCACATGATGAACGAGGCCCGGATCGGCGTGGGCCTGGGCGCCGCCGCGCTCGGCTACACCGGCTACCTGCACGCCCTCGACTACGCCCGCACCCGCCCCCAGGGCCGCCCGCTCACCGGCAAGGACCCGGCCGCCGGGCAGGTGCCGATCATCGAGCACGCCGACGTCAGGCGGATGCTGCTGGCCCAGAAGAGCTACGTCGAGGGCGGCCTCGCGCTGAGCCTGTACTGCAGCCGCCTGCTGGACGAGGAGCGCACCGCCGGGGGCGAGGCCGGACGCGCGCGGGCCCGGCTGCTGCTGGACGTGCTGACCCCGATCGCCAAGAGCTGGCCCTCGCAGTGGTGCCTGGCCGCCAACGACCTCGCCATCCAGGTCCACGGCGGCTACGGCTACACCCGCGAGTACGACGTCGAGCAGTTCTACCGCGACAACCGGCTCAACCCGATCCACGAGGGCACCCACGGCATCCAGGGCCTCGACCTGCTCGGCCGCAAGGTCGTCATGGGCGGGGGCGCGGGCCTGCGGCTGCTGCTGGAGACCATCGGCGCCACCGTCGAGCGCGCCACGGCCGCCGGTGGCGAAGCCGGCACGCTGGCCGCCCGACTGGCCGCGGCCGCCACCCGGGTCGAGCGCACCACCGCCGCGCTGTGGGCGGGCGGCGACCCGGACACCGCACTGGCCAACGCCTCCGTCTACCTGGAGGCGGTCGGGCACGTGGTGCTGGCCTGGATCTGGCTGGAGCAGTTCCTCGCCCTGCCCGACGCCGGGGACGGCTTCCACCAGGGCAAGCGCCAGGCCGCCCGCTACTTCTTCCGCGTCGAACTCCCCCGCACCGGCCCGCAGTTCGACCTCCTGGACGCCCTGGACCGGACGGCCGCCGACACCCGCCCCGACTGGTTCTGACCACCCGCGCACCGCACCGGACCCGACGGCCCGGTGCGGTACGGGCCACCCCCTCAGCGGCCGTCGAGCTCCGCGCGGCGGCGCTCGCGCAGGACGAAGCGCTGGACCTTCCCGCTCGGGGTCTTCGGCAGTTGGTCGGTGAAGTGGACCGCGCGCGGGTAGGCGTGCGCGGCGAAGCGGGTCTTGACCAGGCGCTGCAGTTCGGCGGTGAGCCGCTCGTCACCGACCGCGTCCGGCCGCAGGACGACGAAGGCTTCGAGCACCTCCCCGCGCAGCGCGTCGGGCACCCCGATGACCGCGGCGTCGACCACCTGCTCGTGCTGGAGCAGCACGCTCTCCACGTCGAAGGGGCCGATGCGGTAGCCGGCCATGATGACGATGTCGTCGTCCCGGGCCGAGAAGAAGAAGCGGCCGTCCTCGTCGCGGGCTCCGGCGTCGCCGGTGAGGTACCAAGTGCCGTCGGCGGTGAAGCGTTCGGCGGTCTTCGCGGGTGCGCCGTCGTAGCCGTGGAACCATATCAGCGGACTGTCGGCCACCTTGATCGCGACGCGGCCGGAGGTCCCGACCGGGGCCGGCTCGTCGCGGACGTCGTGCAGGATCTCGGCGGTCCAGCCGGGCAGCGGCCGACCCATCGAGCCCGGTCGGAGCGGGGCCCGAACGCCGTCGGCCCAGCCGTTGGCGATGACCATGCCGTGCTCGGTCTGTCCGTAGTGGTCCCGCACGGGGATGCCGAACGCCTGCTCGGCCCAGTCGATCACCTCGGGCGTCAGCGGCTCGCCGGCCGAGGACGCGGCGCGCAGGCGCAGGCCCTCCGGCAGCGGCGCCTCGGCGGCGCGCAGGCTGCGGTAGACGGTGGGCGCGGCAGCGAAGTTGGTGACGCCGAACGCACGCATGACCTGCCAGGTCAGCGCCGGTGAGAAACCGGCGTGCAGCAGCAGGCTGCGACGGCCCGCCGCGAGCGGGCCGAGGACCGCGTAGTACAGGCCGTAGGCCCAGCCGGGGTCGGCGGCGTTCCAGAACACGTCGTCGGGCCGGACGTCCAGACCGAACTCCAGGTAGGCCTGGAACGAGGCCAGCGCCCTGAGCGGGACGGGCACGCTCTTGGGCGTCCCCGTGGTGCCGGAGGTGAAGAGCCGCACCAGCGGCGCGTCGCCGCCCCCGGCGAACGGGCGGCCCTCCGGCTCGTCCCCGCGGTGCGCGTCGAGCAGGCGGGCGAAGGAAAGTTCGCCCTCGCCGGGTTCGCCGCCCGCCACGATGACCTGCCAGGGGGCATCGGCGGGCAGGTCGGGGCCGGGCGCGAGCTTGCCGCGCTGGTCGGCGTCGACGACGACGGCCTTCGCCGCGCTGCCGTTCAGCCGCAGGGCGACGGCCGGCGGCGCGAAGGCGGTGAACAGCGGCACGTGGACGGCCCCGCGGCGCCAGATGCCCAGCAGCGCCACCACCAGGTCGGCCGACTTGCCCATCAGGACGGCGACCGCGTCCCCGGGGGCGATGCCGAGGCCGGCCAGGGCCGCGGCGAACCGGGCGGAGTCGCGGCGCAGTTCGCCGTAGGTGAGGTCGCGGGCGGAGAGGTCCGCCTCGACGACGGTGAAGGCCACGGCGTCGGCGGGGTGCCGGTCGCACAGCAGCTCCGCGGCGCACGCGCCGGGCGAGTCGAAGCGGGAGAGCAGCTCCCGGACCCGCTCCGCCGCCGTGGCCGGGACTGCGGTTTCCCCTGGTGCTACGGCGGGTTGACCGGTGCTGTGCATGATCGTTCCTTCCCGGCGCGGTCGGCCGACTCTTTGCTGCGGCGTTACGGCGGCCTATGCTCCGGGTCACCAAGGGCCTCCCACTACCCCCGGAAGGGGGCAACACCCGTGCTTCCCGTTCCGGCCCCCTCGATGCGTCCCGACGACAGCGACGCCTTCCGCCAGGCCCTGCGGACGGCCCGGGAGGGATCCGGCGCCCCCGTCGTGTTCGGCGGCCCGGTGCAGAACGGGGTCCTGCACCTGACGCAGCACATCGGGCTGCGGACGGCGGGGCTGCGCGGCCTGTCCGTCCCGGCGGGCACGGGCCTGGGCGGCCACGTGGTGGTGGCCCGCCGGCCCGTCGCCGTGGCCGACTACGGGGCGGCCGACTCCATCACCCACGACTACGACACCCCCGTGCTCGCCGAGCGTCTGTGCTCGGTGGTCGCGGTCCCCGTCGTGGTCGCCGGGTCGGTGCGCGGGGTGCTGTACGGCGCGGTGCGCGAGCGGACCCCGCTCGGCGAGCGCGCCGCCGGGGCGGTGGTCCGCGCCTCGCGGCAACTGGCCCGGGAGCTCGCCCTGCGGGACGAGGTCGACCATCGGCTACGGCTGCAGCGGGCCCTGGAAACCGGCTCGGGACCTGCCCCGGGCCGGGGCCGCGACGAGGAGGTCCGCGCCCTGCACGCAGAACTGCGCCTGATCGCCCAGGCCGTGGGCGACGACGCGCTGCGCGGCCGGGTGCTGGACGCCGCCCGGCGCCTGGCCGGTCTCGACGCGCCGAGGGCGGCGGAGTCGAATCCGCACCCGCCCCTGGCTCCGCGGGAGGTCGACGTACTGGCTCAGGTCGCCCTGGGGTGCAGCAACGCCGAAACGGCCGCCCGATTGTCCCTGAGTCCGGAGACCGTCAAGGCATACCTGCGCAGCGCCATGCGCAAGCTCGACGCGCGCACGCGGTTCGAAGCGGTGGTTACAGCGCGCCGTCAGGGCATGCTGCCCTGACGAACGCCGTCCCTCGAAGGGCCCCCTCGGCCCGCGGATCGAGGCGGCGTGCACGAAGGTTCATCGCGGCGCCCTTCCGTCCAGGGCTGCTCCCTGCATGTCCCAGCATCCCCCGCCGCAGCACGTGACCAGGCAAGCGGACATCCGCTCGACCCAATCCCGACACGCACCTTGACTTGAAGTAAAGCTCCCCCTAATTTAACCCGGCAGTAACAACGTTCTGTGGTCGCGCGACACGAACAACCCACCCCCACCATCGTTGGAGCCCACCCATGCACCGACGCATCTCCCGCCTGCTCGCCGCAGCCCTCCCCGTGCTGGCCACGGTCGGCATGCTCGCCTCGCCCGCCGGCGCCGCAACCCCCACCTACGACTCGACCACCCACTACGTGGCGATGGGCGACTCCTACTCTGCCGGCCTCGGGGCCGCGAACCCCACTCTCCCGTGCGGCCAGAGCACGCAGGGTTACCCCACCCTGTGGGCCCAGGACCACGGCATCGCCTCGTTCACCGACGTCACCTGCAGCGGCGCCGTGAGCGACGACGTGCTGACCAAGCAGCTGCCCGCGCTGAACGCGCAGACCGACGTCGTCACCATCACCATCGGGGGCAACGACGTCGGCTTGGGGCAGCAGGTGTCGACCTGCCTGAGCGGCGGCGACCAGGTCTGCAGTCAGACGGTCCAGCAGTTCAAGGCCGACCTGCCGACCTACCTGGCCAAGATCGACCAGACCTATGCCGCGATCCGCCAGGCCGCGCCCAACGCGAAGGTCTACGTGCTCGGCTACCCGCACCTGTTCGAGCCGAGCCCCATCTGCTGGGACCTCGCCCCCAGCCTGGCCGCCCGCATCACGCTCAACGACGGCAACGACGCCCTGAACAACGGCCTCGCCCAGCACGCGACCCAGGCCGGCTTCACCTTCGTCGACGTGCGCCAGGCATTCTCCGGCCGCAGCGACTGCTCCTTCCTCCCCTCCTGGATCAACCCCACCCTCAACCTGCTCGCCCCGCTGCACCCCACCGCCGACGGCTACAAGTACGGTTACTTCGCCACGCTCAAGTCGGTCACCGGCTGATCCGTATCCGGCGCCCGCGGGCCCGGCCGATCGCCGGCGCGAACGGGACCGCAGTTTCGACTGAGCGCCGGACCGCGCTCCGCACACGAGCGGATTCACGACAGGAAACGGGCAGAAGCTGCGCTTCACCCCGAGCAGGCACACGCGCGTTCGTACAATGATCCGGTGTCCGCGCAATCAGCAACCAGCCTCAGCGGCCGCCGCTTCGAGGAGGACCACCTCCTCGACGCGGCGCTCCGCATCTTCCATGCCGAGGGGTACACCTCCGCGCAGATCGCGGACATCGCACAGCAGGCCGGGACGACCAAACCCACTCTCTATGCCCGGCTCGGCAACAAGGAGCAGATCTACCTCCGCGTCGTCCAGCGCGAGGCGGAGGCGTTCCGGAAGTCGGTCGCCGACGCCTACAAGAAGGGCGACCGCCTGCCCCTACCCGCGCTGGCCGAAGTCGGCATGGAGCCGCTCTTCCGCTTCGCGGCCGAACGGGCCGAGGGATTCGGCCTGCTCTTTCGGGGCGACAAAACCGGCGACCGCACCGCGGCCCTGCGCAGGGAGGTCGTCGCCGACGTGACCGAGCAGCTCACCGCACTCATCAAGCGCCGACAGGACGTCTTCGGGCCCGACTTCGGACCCCAGGTCTCCCTCCTCGCCGCCGCTTGCGTCGGAGTGGCCCGCCAAGTCTGCGAACACGCCATCGACAGCG
The DNA here is from genome assembly GCF_026802215.1 of Kitasatospora sp. YST-16. Taxonomy (NCBI): domain Bacteria; kingdom Bacillati; phylum Actinomycetota; class Actinomycetes; order Kitasatosporales; family Streptomycetaceae; genus Kitasatospora; species Kitasatospora sp. YST-16. The sequence goes on along the minus strand of NZ_CP113837.1, from coordinate 5,738,098 downwards.
GCACCGACCTCGGGGTCGCCCAGCACCTCGCGGCCCGCTTCGTCGAGAACGCATTCCGCAACCTCCACTCCGCCGCCTGACCGCACCCGGCACAGACTGCCGGAGCACCACCGCCGACCCGGGTCGCGCCGCTCGCTTGCCGCCCGTCCGGCCGCGAAGCGCTACCAGGGTCCTCGCCACCCGATTGAATGAATCGTTTCAAGCATTACTGCTCGGCTGATCCCGGACAGGGCGGTGCCCCGCTGGTCGACCTTCCCCACGGCGAAGCCCCCTCCACTTCGCCCACATCGGTTGACGCCGAAGAACCAAGGACGGACAACCGTCCTCCGCTGAACCGTGTACGGGCCCGGTCCCGCGTTCGAGGAGGGCCCCACGCCCCGAGCAGAGAAGAGCGCCCCGCCATGAGCAGACCCCACTCCGCACGACGCAGGGCACGCAGCTCCCGCCGCCTCCCGCTCCGCACCGCGCTGACCGTCCTGCTCCTGGTCCCCGGGGTATCGCTCATCGGCGTGACAGCGGTCGGCGCCCTGCAGCCCCTGCGGCAGATCAACCAGGCCCGCGACATCCAGAAACTCTCGCAGGACGTCGGCCCGACGGCCTTCCTGATCTTCTACGACCTGGAGAAGGAGCGACGGCTCACCGCCGAGGCGTTCGGCCCGTCGCAGGCCGCGCGGGCGGCGCTCGTCCAACAACGCAGCCAGACCGACCGGGACACGGCCGCCCTCCGACGGTTCGCCTCGAGCGACACCGGCGAACTGCCGGGTCTCGACGCCGCCATCGACTCCCTCGTGCAGGAGATGGAGCAGCTGCCGAAGGAACGGACCGCCATCGACTCGGGGTCCAGCGGTCCCGACCGGGCGTTCGACTACTACAGCCACCTCATCGGCAGCAGCCTGCGCACGCTCACCCCGTTCGGGCAGAGCACCGACGGCAACGCCGTCACCCCGTTCGAGACGCTCATCGACATCGTGGGTGTGTTCGACGCCATCAACCGTGAGGACGCCCTGATCACCGGCGGTCGGATCTCGGGAAAACTGGAAGGCCGCAACCGTCTCCAGGTGGTGCAGGCAATCGGTGTACAGCGGTACCTGCTGGAATCACGGGTCGTCCCCCGTCTGACGACAGCCCAGGCCGCCCAGTACGGAGCGCTGACCGGTGGCGACGCCTGGAAGACGAAGGCGGCTACGGAGGAGTGGCTGACCGGCGCAGCGACGACACCCGACGGTGCGGTCACCATGAAACCGGACCAGACGCAGTGGCGGGCGGCGATGGACACTGTCCAGCAGCAGATGCTCCTCCTCATGGTCGACGGCCGACGCGCCGTGCAGGACATCGGCAACACGGACGTCCACCAGACGGTCTCACGGCTCGTCACCGTCTACGCGCTCACCGCCGCCGCCGTCGCACTGGTCATCACCGTCACCTGGCGCCTCACCCTCCTGCTGCGCCGCCGCATCCACGCTCTCCAGGCACAGGCGCAGCGACTCCGGGAACGCCTGCCCGATGTAGTGGCACGACTCTCCCGGGGCGAAGACGTCGAGGTGGACCGCGAGGTACCCGAACTCCCCACCCCCTCCGACGAACTCGGCGAACTGGGCCGCACCTTGAACCTGGCCAGCCGCAGCGCGGTCGCGACGGCCGTCCGCCAGGCCGAGCAGCACCGCGGCTTCGAACGGCTGCTGCAGCGCCTCGCGCGGCGGACCCAGCTGCTCATCGGACTCCAGTTGAAGAAACTGGACGAACTCGAACGTCGGCACGAGGACCCCGAGGTGCTGGAGGGGCTCTTCGAACTGGACCACCTCACGGCCCGGCTGCGCCGCTACGAGGAGAACCTGGTCATCCTCGCGGGCGGTCAGCCGCAGCGCCGTTGGCGCAAGCCGGTGCCGCTGCTGGACGTGCTGCGCGCCGCGCAGAGCGAGGTGCAGGACTACCGGCGCATCACCATGGAGGTCGAAGGCTCTCCGTGGATATCGGCGCGGGCGATCGGCACCCTGACACACGTCCTGGCCGAATTGATGGAGAACGCCGCGGCCTTCTCGAAGCCCCCGGCCCCGGTGTCGGTCAGGGCCGGTGCGGCGGGCCGCGGCGCCATCGTGGAGGTCGAGGACCGCGGCCTGGGCATGGAGGCCGAACAGTACGCGGCGGCCAACGCCCTGATGCAGGATCCGCCGGCGCTGGACGTGATGGACCGGGCCGACGACGTGCGCCTGGGCCTGTACGCGGTGGCCCGGCTGGCCGCTGCTCTCGGGCTCGCGGTCGAACTCCAGCCGTCGGTCTTCGGCGGTACCCGGGCCGTCGTGTTCATCCCCGAGGCTCTCGTCGTCGAACACCACCAACCCTTCGATCCCTCGCAACCGGTGCGGGGGGTGCACACGCCCGACCTCCGGCACTCCCTGGTGCGTGTGCTCGGCACCTCGGCCGGGCTGCCGTCGCGCGGTCCCGGGCAGGCAGCGGCTGACGCCGGGGACAGGCTCGACCCGGTGGTGGCGGCCCTGCCCGTCGTACGTCCGGACGGCCCGGGCCAGGGCCCGCTGCCCCGGCGGGTGCCGCAGGAGAGCCTGGCCCCCGAGCTCAGAACAGCCCCTGGGCAGTCGCACCTTCCCGGGCGCGGGGCCGGGTTCCTCCCGGGCACCATCCGACCGGAGCGCTCGGCGGCCGTCATCAGTGCCTTCCGACGGCAGTCCCGCGGCCCGCGGCCCGAGATCCGCCCGGAAGGACCGGTTCCGACTCCTTCCCTCCCCTCCCGCACCTCCCAGACGGAAGACGAACGATGACTCAGCACAACGCCGCCGCGCACCACGACCTGGACTGGCTGCTCGACGGGATGGTGCGGCAGGTGGCCGGGGTCGGGCACGCGGTCCTGCTCTCCGACGACGGTCTGGTGATGGGGAGTTCGACGACGCTGGGCCGGGCCGACGCCGAGCGGCTGGCCGCGATCGCCACCGGCCAGCAGAGCCTGGCCCGCGGGATCGGCGAGATCTTCGACGGGGGCCCGGTCCAGCAGGTCATGGTCGAGTTGGCCGATCTGTGGCTCTTCCTCACCTCTGCCGGCCGCGGGACCCACCTGGCCGTCATCGCCTCCCAGGAGGTCGACGCCGAGCTGATCGCCGTCGCCATGCACACCCTGGTCAGGCAGGTCGGCCAGAAGCTGGGCACCGAGGCACGCCGGCCGGAAGCAGCCGGTCGACCGGGAAGACCCGAATGACCCACTGGTCGCAGGAGGCGGAGGAGGACGGGCTGGACACGCCCTTCGTCCGTCCCTACACCGTCACCGGCGGCCGCGCCGCCCCCGGTTCGGACGCCATGGAGTTGATCACTCTGATCAGTGCCCTACCGGCACCGGAGGCGAGCTCTCGGTACGGGTTGCAGCCGGAGCACCACGCGATCCTGGAGCTGTGCCGACGGCCGCTGGCCGTCGTGGAGATCGCCGCGCGGCTCGATCTCCCGGTCTCGGTCACGAAGATCCTGATCGGCGACCTGGTCGACGCGGGTCGGGCGCACGCCCGTACCCCCGTGGCTTCCGTTGCGGGCGGCCTCCCCGATGTGGCAGTCCTGAGAGCCGTGAGAGATGGCCTCCGCAGGCTCTGACCTGGCGCCGTTCGGCCAGCAGGTGGTGGGGACGGTGCCGGCAGGGGGTTCGGCCCCGGCAAGGCGGCACCTGTGGGGACGGTCACTGAGATCCCCTGCTGCGGACCGGGGCAGCCCTCCTCAGGGCCGGTACGAGTGAGGACGACATGGCTGGTTGACGCGGGACAACTCAGTGCACGGGCGCTCGAGGTCAGTTGCTTCCACGGTATCCGCGAGCGAGGTACGGAGGAGGTACGTTCCGTGCTCGTCCAGGAGCCCGGCCTCCCGGTCCTCTTCCGTGACGCCCACGACCGGCCGGAGGTCCGTGACGTGATTGGCCTTGACCGACCACCTGGTGGAAGGTCGGCTCACGGCATCCCGACCGTGAGCCGACCGGACTCGTCCCGACGTCGCTCTCAGGACGTCGGGCGCGGGTCGATGTGGACCTTCGGGCCCGGCCCGGCGCCGTCCGGGCGCTCCCCGGCGAGGACCGCGCCCGCCCGCTCCAGCGGCACCGTGGCGGCCACGAGCGGCCGGGGGTCGACCCGTCCCTGCGCGTAAGCCCGGACGGTGTCCGCGATTCCGGGCGAGGCCGACAGCACGCCGACTGCGGTGACGTCCTTGAGGGCGAGGGTGCGGGTGTCGATCCGGCTGGGTTCGCCGGCCAGTCCGACGTAGACCAGGCGGCCGCCCGGCTCGACCAGGTCGAGGGCCCGGGCGGGGAGGTGGGCCGCGTTGGAGGCGTCGATCACCGCGTCGAAGGGCAGGTCGGGCAGGGTGTCCTCGTACCAGGTGTGCGCGAAGCCGAGGTCGCGGGCGAACGCGAGGGAGCTGTCGGTGCGGCCCATCAGGTGGACGTCCGCGCCGTCGGCCCGGGCGAACATGGCGGCGAGCAGGCCGATGGTGCCCGGGCCGAGGATCAGGACCCGGTCGTCGGGGGCGAGTTCGGCGGCCCGTACGGCGCGCAGGGCGTTGCCCCCGGGTTCGACCAGGGCGCCGAGGGCGGCGTCGACGGTGTCGGGCAGGACGTGCAGGGAGGAGGCGGGGACGGCGAGTTGCTCGGCGAGGGCCCCGGGGCGGCCGCCGCGCACGCCGACCTCCTGGCGCTGCTCGCACACGTGCTGGTGGCCGCGGCGGCAGCGGCGGCAGGTGCCGTCGCCGAGCATCGTGTCGCCCATCACCCGGCGGCCGGTCCAGGCCGGGTCGACGCCTTCGCCGACGGCGGTCACCTGCCCGGACCACTCGTGGCCCAGCCGGATCGGGTAGGAGGAGTGCCCTTCGTGGAGGTAGGCCATCTCGCCGGTGTAGAACTCGACGTCGGTGCCGCAGACGCCGACGCGCTCGACGTCGACGACCACCTCGCCGGGTGCCGCGACGGGGGCGGGGACCTCCTGTACCGCGCCCTCGAAGGGGCCGGTCAGGACGTAGGCACGTATGGTGCGGCGGTTCATCGCGGCCCGATGACGTGCTGGCGCTGGCTGCCGAGGTGCCGGATGCCGAGTTCCATGACGTCCCCGGCTCGGAGCCAGACCGGCGGGGTGAAGCCCATGCCGACGCCCGGCGGGGTGCCGGTGTTGATCAGGTCGCCCGGTTCCAGGACGAGGAACTGGCTGAGGTGGTGGACGATGAAGTACGGGTCGAAGATCATCGTCTTGGTGTTGCCGTTCTGGCGGCGCACCCCGTTGACGTCCAGCCACATGTCGAGGTCGCGGACGTCCGCGATCTCGTCGGCGGTGGCCAGCCACGGGCCCGCCGGGTTGAAGGTCTCCGCGGACTTGCCCTTGGCCCACTGCCCGCCGCGCTCCATCTGGAAGGCGCGCTCGCTGACGTCGTTGACGACCAGGTAGCCGGCGATGGCGTCGCGCGCCTCCTCCACGGAGTCGAGGTAGCTGGTGCGGCGCCCGATGACGATGCCCAGTTCGACCTCCCAGTCGGGCTTGGTGGAGCCGCGCGGGATCCGCACGTCGTCGTTCGGGCCGACGAGGGTGTTCGGCGACTTGGTGAACAGGATCGGTTCGGCGGGCACGGCTTGGCCGGTCTCGGCCGCGTGGTCGCTGTAGTTCAGCCCGATGCAGAGGATCTGGTGGGGGCGGGCGATCGGTGCGCCGACCCGCTCGCCCGCGAAGGGCACCGTCTGCCCGGCCGCGGCGCGTTCGGCGACCAGGGGTCGGATCCGGTCGAGTCCGCCGGAGCCGAAGAACTCCTCGTCGAAGTCGGTGACGGCGTCCGAGAGGTCGACGTAGGTGGCGTCGTTGATCCGGGCCACGGGCTTCTCGGCGCCCGGGGCGCCGATGCGCATGAGGTACACGGTGTGTGCTCCCGAAGAAGGGGGTGGAGGAGGAGGGGTCAGCGGGCGGGCGGCGCCCAGGGGGCGACCGGCAGGCCCGGCACGTCGACAGGCACGGTGAACAGGCGGCCCGACTGCGGGTGGGCGCGCAGCCGCTCGTCGTCGAGTTCGGCCGTCGCGGTGGTGATCACCAGGGTGCGCAGGTCGGGTCCGGCGAAGGCGACGCTGGAGGTGTGCGGCGCGGGAACGGCGATCCGGTCGGTGAGGGTGCCGTCGGGTGTGTACCGGCACACCGTGCCCGTGCCCCACACGGCCACCCACAGGTGGTCGGCGGCGTCGGTGGCGATGCCGTCCGGGTAGCAGCCCTCGGCCAGCTGGAGGTGGGTGCGGCGGGGGCCGACCGCGCCGCTGTCGGGGTCGTAGTCGCGGACGTGGACGGTGCGGCGGAGGGTGTCGACGCTGTACATGCGGTGGCCGTCCGCCGACCAGGCCAGCCCGTTGGACAGGGAGAGGTCGGCGTCCAGGGTGGTGACGCTCCCGTCGGCCTCCCAGCGGACCAGGGCCTCGCGCGTCGACGGGCCGCCCAGCGACAGGGTGCCGACCAGGAAGCGGCCGGCCGGGTCGGTGCCGCCGTCGTTGAGGCGGCGCGGCTCGCCGGCCGGGATGACGCGGGGGCCGGGCGTGCGGGTGCCGTCGGGGTGGAGGACGACGAGGCCGTGGTGGGCGGCCACCAGGAGGGTGCCGTCCGCGGCCGCCGTCACCGCGCTGACCGTGCCCTCGAAGCGGTGTTCGGCGGTGGCGGTGATCCGCTCCTCGTGGAGGGTGCCCTCGAAGAGGACGCCGTCCAGGATGTCGACCCAGAGCAGGCGTTCGCGGGTGGCGTCCCACCGGGGCCCTTCGGCGAGGCGGTGGATCGTGGCGGTGGCCGGGGAGGCTGCTCTCACGTCCGCGGCCCTCCGAGTGGGCCGAGCGCGGCGCGGATCTCGTCGACGGCGTCGACCAGCACGTCCAGCGTGGTCCGGTAGGTCAGCGCGCTGACGCTCACGGCTCCGCTGGGCGTGGTGGGCGAGCCGCCGTGGACGGGCAGGGCGACGCAGTTGATGCCCTTCTCGCTCTCCTGGTCGTCCACGGCGTAGCCGCGCGCCCGGATCTCCTCGAACGCGCGGTGCAGTTCCTCGGCCGTGCACAGGCTGTTGGGGGTGCGGCGCACGAGCGGCCGCTCGCGGATCCACTGCCGGACGGCGTCGAGGGTGGGCAGTTGGTGCGCCAGCAGCAGCTTGCCGACGCCGGTGACGTGGGCCGGGTTGCGGCCGCCCACGGTGGAGGTGAGGCGGACCGCGCCGCTGGGTGGGTCGACCTTGGCTCGGTAGACCACTTCGTGGCCGGCGAGGACCGCGTAGTGGGCGGTCTCGCCGAACCGGGTGGCGAGCGCCTCCAGTACGGGTTGGATCCGGACGTGTTCGGGCCGGGCCTCGTGGTGGGCGAAGGCCATCCGGAGGAACTCGTCGCCGAGTAGGTAGTGGCCGCGGGCGTCCTGGTCGGCGAGTCCGGCGCGGCGCAGTGCGCCGAGTGCCCGGTGGACGGTGGGCTTGGGGCTGCCGATGACGCGGGTCAGTTCTTCCAGGCCCGCGCCGTCGGGGTGGCGGGCGAGTTCCTTCAGGACGGCGAGGACCCGGTCGGAGCCGACGAGGCGGTTCGCGTCGTCACCTTCGGCCTCCCGGTCATCGGTCGCGTCCGCCCCGCGGAGTTTCTGTGTGTGGTTCATTGCGTTCCAAATATTAGACCGCCGTACCACTTGCCGGAAGAGCTATCCGCCGAGAACCTTGACCTGAAGTAAAGGGCGTCCTACTTTACTCGCAGTCAACCTCCTTTGCCGCGGCCGCCCCCACGCGGCCCGTCGGCTCCCCCACCCAATGGAGGATCCATGCGCAAGCAACTCGTCCGCTTGTTCGCCCCGCTCACCCTTCTGGCCGCAGTCGGTGTGTCCGCTGCACCCGCCGACGCGGTGACCCCCGCCTACAACTCCGCCACCAAGTACGTGGCGATGGGCGACTCCTTCTCCGCCGGCGTCGGTGCGCCGTTCGGCGACCCGACCTGCGGCCGCAGCCCGCTGGGCTACCCCACCCTGTGGGCGCAGGACCACGGCATCACCTCGTTCACCGACGTGAGCTGCGGCGGCGCCGTGACCGAGGACGTGCTGGCCAACCAGGTCTCGGCGCTGAGCGCGGACACCAACGTGGTCACCATCACCATCGGCGGGAACGACACCGCCTGGGGCGAGAAGGTCCTGACCTGCATGAACTCCGGGGACGCGGCCTGCACGGCCGCGGTCGACCAGGCCGTGGCCGACATGGCCCCCCTCGCGGCCAAACTCGACGCCACCTACACGGCGATCCGCCAGGCGGCGCCGAACGCCACCGTCTACGTGCTCGGCTACCCGCTGCTGTTCGAGGAGACCAGCAGCTGCAGCGTCTGGATCGCCCCCAACCAGTTCCAGCGCAAGGAGCTCAACCGCTTCGCCAAGGCGCTCGACCAGACGATCGCGGGCCGCGCGGCGAACGCGGGCTTCACGTTCGTCGACGCCCAGCCGACCTTCGCCGGGCACGCGGTCTGCTCCAGCCAGGCGTGGCTCTACCCGATCGCGAACCTCACCCCCCTCCACCCGACCCCGGACGGCTACCGGTACGGCTACTTCGCCGCGCTGAAGTCCGCCACCGGCTGATCCGGCAGCCGCGGTCCGGGGCACGCACCTCCCCGCGATGCCCCGGACCGCGGCACGACCGAGCAGGACCGCTCCACCGATGAGCGGCCGGACACCTGACGTCCGGCCGCTCGTCCGCGTCACGGCGCGCCGCGCCGTCCGACGGACAGACACCCCACCGACCATCGAAATGAGCGCCGTGCAGCAACTCCGCAGTGCGCAGTGGTACGCGGGCCAGGACCGCAACGCCTACATCCACCGGGCCTGGATGCGCCGGGGCGTCCCCGACGACGCCTTCCGGGGCCGCCCGCAGATCGCCGTCGCCAACACCGCCTCCGACCTGACGCCGTGCAACGCGCACCTGCGCGAAGTGGCCTCAGCTGTCCGCGACGGCGTGCTGGAAGCGGGCGGCGTCCCCCTGGAACTGCCCGTCGTGTCGCTGGGCGAGACGCAGCTGCGGCCCACGGCCATGCTCTGGCGCAACATGGCCGCGATGGCGACGGAGGAGATGCTCCGGGCGAACCCGATCGACGGCGTCGTGCTGCTGGGCGGCTGCGACAAGACGATCCCCTCGCTGCTGATGGCCGCCGCCTCGGTCGACCTGCCCGCCGTCGTGGTGCCCGGCGGCCCAATGCTGACCGGAACCTTCCGGGGCAAGCCGCTGGGCTGCGGCACCGACGTGTGGCGGCTGTCCGAGGAGGTGCGGGCCGGAACGCTCTCCGCCGAGGAGTTCACCCGCTCCGAATCGGCGATGATCCGCAGCCGCGGGCACTGCAACACGATGGGCACCGCCTCCACCATGGCCCTGGTCGCCGAGGCGCTGGGCACCGTCCTCCCCGGCGTGGCGGGCACCCCCGCCCCCGACAGCCGCCTCCTGGAGGCGGCGCACCGCACGGGCCGGCTGGCCGTGGAGATGGTCGGGGCCGACCGCCGCCCCAGCACCTTCCTGACGAAGGCGTCCTTCCACAACGCGATCGTCGCGCTGGCGGCGATCGGCGGCTCCACCAACGCCGTCGTGCACCTGCTCGCCATCGCCGGCCGCCTCGGCGTCGACCTCACGCTCGACGACTTCGACCGGATCGGCTCCCACGTCCCCGTCCTGGCGGACCTCCAGCCCGCCGGACGCTTCCTGATGGACGACCTGCACCGCGCGGGCGGCCTGCCCGCCGTGCTGCGCGAGGTCCGCGACCTGCTCGACCCCGAAGCCCTGACCGTCACCGGCGCGCCGCTGGTCACCCACCTCGACGACGACGCCGTCTGGGACCGGGAGGTCATCCGCCCCCGGTCCGAACCGCTGATCGCGGAAGGGGGCATCGCCGTACTCCGGGGCAACCTCGCCCCGGCCGGCGCCCTCATCAAGCCCGCCGCCGCCTCACCGCACCTGCTCAGGCACCGGGGGCCGGCCGTGGTCTTCGACTCGATCGAGGACTTCCACGCCCGCATCGACGACCCCGACCTCGACGTGGACGCCGACTCGGTGCTGGTGCTGCGCGGCTGCGGCCCCAAGGGCTACCCGGGCATGCCCGAGGTGTCGAACATGCCGTTGCCCAAGAAGCTCCTCGCCCTGGGCGTGCGCGACATGGTCCGGGTCTGCGACGGTCGGATGAGCGGCACCGCGTACGGCACCGTGATCCTGCACGTGGCCCCGGAGGCCGCGGCCGGCGGCCCGCTCGCGCTCGTCCGCACCGGCGACACCGTCGTCCTCGACGTCGAAGCCCGCCGACTCGACCTCGACGTCCCGGCGGACGAACTCGCCCGCCGCAGGCCGAACGAGGCCACCCTCGCCGGGTTCGCCGCCCCCCGGCGCGGCTGGGAGCGGCTCTACGTCGACCACGTGCAGCAGGCCGACACCGGCGCCGACCTGGACTTCCTGATCGGCTCCAGCGGCTCGGAGGTGAGCCGTGAGTCCCACTGACCGGCCCGCCGCCTACCGGGACGCCTCCCCGGCGCTGCTGGAGGTCCTGGAACTGGCCGCGCCGGGCGGGGTGGCCGCCCGCGCCTCCGACCGGCTCTCCTTCGCCCACGACGCCTCCCCCTACCTGCTGGTCCCCGAGGCCGTGGTCACCCCGCGGGATGCCGGACAGGTCGGCGCGCTGCTCCGGGCGGGCGTCGCCCACGGCCTGTCGCTGACCTTCCGCTCCGGCGGCACCAGCCTGTCCGGGCAGGCGACCAACGACGGGATCCTGGTCGACACCCGCCGCCACTTCCGGGACGTCGAGGTCCTCGACGAGGGCGCCCGGGTGCGCGTCCAACCCGGCGCCACCGTGCGCGCCGTCAACACCCGGCTCGCCCGGTACGGCCGCCGACTCGGACCGGACCCGGCCAGCGAGAGCGCCTGCACCATCGGCGGCGTCGTCGCCAACAACTCCAGCGGCATGGCCTGCGGCACCGAACGCAACGCCTACCGCACCCTCGAATCGGCCGTCCTCGTCCTGCCGAGCGGCACCGTCGTGGACACCGGCGCCCCCGACGCCGACGAGCGGCTGCGCACCCTCGAACCCGACGTCCACGCCGGGCTGGCGCGCCTGCGCGACCGGGTGCGCCGCGACCCCGCCTCGGTCGCGACCGTCCGCCGCCTGTACGCCCTGAAGAACACCATGGGCTACGGCGTCAACTCCTTCCTCGACCACACCCGTCCGGTCGACGTCCTCGCCCACCTAGTGGTCGGCAGCGAGGGCACCCTCGCCTTCGTCGCCGAGGCCACCTTCCATACCGTCCCGGTGCACCCGCACGCGGCCACCGCCCTGCTGCTCCTGCCCGACCTCGCGGCGGCCACCGGGGCGCTGCCCGACCTGGTGGCCGCCGGTTTCGCCACCGTCGAACTCCTGGACGCGACCAGCCTCCGGGTCGCCCAGCGCGACCCCGGGGCCACCGGGGTCCTGCGGGCGCTGGAGGTCCGCGGCCACGCGGCCCTGCTGGTGGAGCACCAGGAAGCCACCGAGGAGGACCTCGCCCAGCGGGTCGCCGCCTCGGCGGACGTACTCGCCGCGCTCCCGCTGACCGCTCCCGACGGCCTGAGCACCGACCCGGTCGAGCGGGCCGCTCTCTGGCACATCCGCAAGGGCCTGTACGCGGCGGTCGCCGGCGCCCGTCCCCCCGGCACCAGCGCCCTGCTGGAGGACGTCGCCGTCCCCGTCGAGCGACTGCTGCCCACCTGCACCGACCTCACCGCCCTGTTCGCACGGCACGGCTACACCGACAGCGTGGTCTTCGGCCACGCCAAGGACGGCAACCTCCACTTCCTGCTGAACGAGGACTTCGACGCACCTGAGGGCGTCCGCCGCTACCTGGCGTTCACCGAGGACATGGTCGACCTGGTCCTCGCCAACGGCGGCACGTTGAAAGCCGAGCACGGCACCGGCCGCGTCATGGCGCCGTACGTGCGCCGCCAGTACGGCGCCGAGCTCCACGAGGTCATGCGTGAGACCAAGCGGCTCCTCGACCCGCACGGCGTCCTCAACCCCGGCATCCTCCTCAGCGAGGACACCGTCCACGTCCGCCACCTGAAGTCCACGCCCCAGGTGGAGGAGGAGGTGGACCGCTGCGTCGAGTGCGGCTACTGCGAACCGGTCTGCCCCAGCAAGGACCTCACCACCACCCCGCGCCGCCGCATCGTGCTGCGCCGCGAGATCGCCCGGGCCCGGGCCGACGGCGACACCCGGCTGCTCGGCCTGCTGGAGGACGAGTACCGGTACGACGCGGTCGACACCTGCGCCGTGGACGGCATGTGCGCGACCGCCTGCCCCGTGCTGATCGACACCGGCGACCTCACCCGCCGCCTGCGCGCGGAGGGCCGCGGCAAGGGCGAGCAGCGGCTGTGGGCCTCCGCCGCCCGGCACTGGGACGGCTTCACCCGGGCGGCCGGAAGCGCCCTCACCCTCGCCCGGACCCTACCGGCACCGCTGTCGACCGGTGCCACGGCGACGGGGCGCGGCTTGTTCGGCGCGGAGACCGTCCCCGCCTGGTCTCCCGAACTGCCGGGCGGCGGCGACCGCCGCCGGCCGCGGCGGGCGCAGTCACCGCGGGCCGTCTACTTCCCGGCCTGCGTCTCCACGGTGTTCGGCCCCGCCGCGGAGGACGGCGGTCCGGACGTGCGCGAGGCGTTCCTCGCCCTGTGCGAGCGAGCGGGGGTGGAGGTCCGGGTGCCGGACGGCATCGCTTCCCTGTGCTGCGGGACACCGTGGAAGTCCAAGGGACTGGGTGACGGGTACGAGGTCATGCGCCGACGCGTCTCGCGGGCGCTGGGCGGGGCGACCGGGAGCGGCACCACGACCGTGGTGGTGGACGCCGCTTCCTGCACCGAGGGCCTCGACCGCCTGCTCGGGTCCACCGACGGGGACTTCGAGGTGGTGGACGCCGTCGCTTTCGTCGACTCCGCCGTGCTGCCCCGCCTGACCGTCACCCGCCGCCTGCCCTCGCTCGTCGTGCACCCCACCTGCTCCAGCACCCAGCTCGGTCTCGATGCCGCCCTGCTGCGGGTGGCCCGGGCCGCCGCCGAGGACGTCATCGTGCCGAACGACTGGGGCTGCTGCGCGTTCGCGGGCGACCGCGGGCTGCTCCACCCGGAGCTGACCGCCTCCGCCACCGCCGCCGAGGCGGCCGCCGTCGCCCGGGCACCGGAAGCGGCCGCGTACGCCTCCGTCAACCGCACCTGCGAGCTGGGCCTAACCCGCGCCACCGGCCGTCCCTACCGGCACCTGCTGCAGGTCCTGGAAGAGGCGAGCCGCCCGCTCCCCGCTGAGAACCCCCGATGAACCCCCCGACGAACAGGAGAGACATGACCACCAGGACCGCCCTCGTGACCGGTGGAGCGCGCGGACTCGGCGCGGCCGCCGCCGCCCGGCTGCGCGCCGACGGGCTGCGGGTCACCACCCTCGACCTCCAGGACGCGGACCTCTGCGCCGACGTGACCGACCCACAGGCGCTGCGCCGCGTCGCCGAGGAGGTCGGCCCGGTGGACGTACTGGTCAACTCGGCCGGGATCGTCGGGCCGAACAGGGCGCTGCTGGAGACCGACCCGCAGGAGTGGCAGCAGGTCTTCGACGTGAACGTCCTGGGGACCGTCAACACAATCCAGGCGTTCGTGCCGGGCATGCGGGAGCGGGGCTGGGGCCGCGTGGTCAACTTCGCCAGCATGGCTGGCAAGGACGGCAACCCGAACCTGTCGGTCTACTCCGCCACCAAGGCGGCGGTGATCGCGCTGACCAAGTCCCTGGGCAAGGAACTGGCCACCAGCGGCGTGCTGGTCAACGTGATCGCACCGGCCGTCATCGCGACCCCGATGAACGACAGCACCGCCCCCGACGTCCTCGCGCACATCACCGGCCTCATCCCGATGCGGCGGGTCGGCCGCCCGGAGGAGGTCGCCGAACTGGTCGCCTTCCTCGCCTCCGACCGGGTCAGCTTCTCCACCGGAGCCGTCTACGACATCAGCGGCGGGCGGGCCACCTACTGACGACATCCCGTGCTACTCCTGTCGGCCGAGCCAGTGCTGCAGCTCCAGCGCAAGCCCGATCTGCAGCCCCCGGCCGGGGCGGGGCCGGGGCAGTAGCGCGTCGGCGCGGGCGATCCGGTTGAGGACCGTGTTTCGGTGGGTGTACAGGCGGCGGGCGGCGCGGCTGGCGTTGCAGTCCTCCTGGAGGTAGACGCGCAGCGTCCGGGCCAGCTCAGGGGGTGCCTCGGCCAGTTCGCCGAGCGTGACGGCGACGAACTCCCTCGCCTGGCCCTCTTCGTGCCCGGCCATCGCGACGACCTGGACGTCCTCGTAGGCGGTCAGGTGCGGCGGCCGATGCATCCGGAAGGCCAGCCGCTGGGCGGTCAGGGCCTGCTGGTGGCTCAGCCGGAAGCCGGCGGCACCGGTGCCCGGCAGCCCGGCAGCCGCCCGAACGCCGGTACCCGTGGCAACGAGGGCCTCGTCCAGGGCTTCGGTGTCCACCTCCCCCTGGACCGCGATCCAGGCCCACAGCACCGAGATCCCCGCCGCCACGGTCAGGGGCCGCCGCGCTCCGGCCGCCTCGGCGATCGTGTCGGCTGCGGACTCCAGCTCGCCCTGCTCCACCGTTCCGGGCGCGTGCCACAGCACCAGCGCCAGGTGGCGCCCGCGCAGGTCGTAGCCGAGGCGGGCGCTGGCCCGGTCCTCCGGGATCGGCGCGCCTTCGAGCAGGAGGTTGACGGTCTCCATCCGCCGGGCCGGCATGCCGCCGACGAGCTGGTCGCGCTCGTGCTCGACGTGCCGCTGAACGCCGGTCAGGGTGCGGTCCACGAACCGGGACATGGAGCGGGCCGCCAGGTCCAGGGCTGCGGCCAGTACCTCGGGCGGCCCCGGCTCGGCGAGCGCGGCGCTCATCCAGTACCGCCACAGCAGGTTGTGGCCGCGCCAGTAGCCCTGGACCAGGTACCGCTCGTCCACGCCGCGCCGGACCATGTCGCGCGCCACGTCGAGGATCTGCGCCGTCAGGTCGGCGGGAACGGGATGGCCCGGGCGTAGGCGGTTGGCGTGCACCCAGCGCTCGACGGTGTCGCGGTTGCTCGCCGCAATCTCTTGAATCATGACCGGGTCGACCGGCACCTCAGGCGTATCCGGGGCCAGCTGCCGACCGATCTCGGCGAGCAGCTCGTCCAGCGTGCCCTGCATGCGCTCCGCAGTCGCCCGGATGTGCGCCGCCACCTCGGGCGCAGGGCCCTCCACTGCCTGCTTCATGGCGCCACCCTAGCCCGAACGGTGCCGGGCACAGTGCACACCTGATTGCCGCCTAACTGTGCAGCTGCCCATGGTCCATGGGTGGATCGTCCCCCTAGGTTGGGCTCACCGACAGACTCCACGCCCCCGCCGCAGGAAGAGACAGGTACGTGCAGCGCTCCGTCTACACCGAGGACCACGAGAACTTCCGGGAGATGATCCGGGACTTCATCGCCCGCGAGGTCGTGCCCCACTACGGCGCCTGGGAGGCCGCCGGCCACGCGCCGCGCGAGTTCTACCACAAGCTCGGCGACCTGGGCGTCTTCGGGATCGAGGTCCCCGAGGAGTACGGCGGCTCGGGTGCGGGCGGCTTCAAGTACCAGGCGGTGATCGTCGAGGAGCTGATGCGCGTCGGCGTCTCCTTCGGCGGCTCCAGCGTGCACACCGGACTGGTGCTGCCCTACCTGCTCAAGTTCGCCAGCGACGAGCAGAAGAAGCGCTGGCTGCCCGACTTCGTTTCCGGGCGGATGATGACCGCGATCGCCATGACCGAGCCTGGCACCGGCTCCGACCTGGCCGGCATACGCACCACCGCGAAGCTCTCCGCCGACGGCAGCCACTACGTCCTCAACGGCTCCAAGACCTTCATCACCGGCGGCGTCCTCGCCGACCTGATGCTGGTGGTCTGCCGCACCTCCCCCGCGTCCGCGGACAACCGCCGCACCGGCCTGTCCATCCTGTGCGTGGACACCAAGTCCGAGGGCTACGCGATCGGCCGCAAGCTGGAGAAGATCGGCCTGCGCAGCTCCGACACCGCCGAACTCTCCTTCACCGACGTCAAGGTGCCGGTCGAGAACCTGCTAGGCGAGGAGGGCAACGCGTTCGCCTACCTCACCCACAACCTCGTCCCCGAGCGCCTCGGCATCGCGGTGTCCGCAGTGGCCGCCGCCACGGCCGCGATCGACTTCGCCCTCGCCTACACCCGTGACCGCAAGGTCTTCGGGCGGCCGGTCGCGGACTTCCAGAACACCAAGTTCGTCCTCGCCGAGTGCGCCGCCGAGATCGCCGCCGCCCAGGCGTTCTCCGACCGTGCACTGGACCTCATCGAGCAGGACGCGCTCACCCCCGCCGACGCCGCCGCCGCCAAGCTCTTCTGCACCGAGACCGCCTCCCGGGTCATCGACAAGTGCCTCCAACTGCACGGCGGTTACGGCTACATGCTGGAGTACCCGATCGCCCGGCTCTACGCGGACAACCGGGTCTTTCGCATCTACGGCGGCACCAGCGAGGTCATGAAGACCGTCATCGCCAAGTCCATGGGCCTGTGACCGCGCCCGGCCGCCCCGCCCGCCGCACGAGGAGCCGACCGTCCGTGAAGAAGTTCGCCGCCCCCGCCGACCTGGCAGCCGCCGTCGGCGCCGAGATCGGCCACAGCGACTGGCTGACCGTCGACCAGCAGCGCATCGACCGGTTCGCCGACTCCACCGGCGACCACCAGTGGATCCACACCGACACCGAACGCGCGGCGGCCGGCCCGTTCGGAGCGACGATCGCGCACGGCTACCTGACGCTGTCGCTGCTGCCGGTCCTCGTCGATCAGGTCTACCGCGTCGAGGGCGTCCGGATGGCCGTCAACTACGGCCTGAACAAGGTCCGTTTCATCCACCCGGTCCGGGTCGGCTCGAAACTGCGCGCCCGCGTCACCGTCCTGGCCGCCGAGGAGGTGACCGGGGGCTGGCAGATCACTTCCCGGATCACCCTCGAACTCAACGGCATGGACAAGCCCGCCTGCGTCGCCGAGGCCGTCGCCCGCCTCTACCCCTGATCCTCCCTCTCCCTCTGCGAGGAAAGCACGTGAACGAGAACCCCTAGCGCGTCGCCGTCGTCACCGGCGCCGCCCGCGGCATCGGCGCCGCCACCGCCCTGCGCCTGTCCCGCGACGGCTTCGCCGTCGCGGTCTGCGACCTGACCGAGGACTCCTGCGCCGACACCGTCGCCGCCGTCGAGAAGGACGGCGGCCGGGCCCTGGCCGTCGGCGTCGACGTCCGCGACGCCGAACAGGTCGCCACCGCCGTCGCCCGGATCGCCGAGCACCTCGGCGCACCGGTCGCTCTGGTCAACAACGCCGGGATCACCCGCGACAACCTGCTGTTCAAACTGACAGAGGACGACTGGGACTCTGTCATCGCCGTACACCTGCGCGGCGCGTTCCTGATGAGCCGCGCGGTGCAGCAGCACATGACCGCGGCCGGCTGGGGACGGATCGTCAACCTGTCCTCCACCTCCGCCCTCGGTAACCGCGGCCAGGCCAACTACTCCGCCGCCAAGGCCGGCCTGCAGGGCTTCACCAAGACCCTGGCCATCGAGCTCGGCAAGTTCGGCGTCACCGCCAACGCGGTCGCCCCCGGCTTCATCGCCACCGACATGACCGCCGCCACCGCCGCCCGGATCGGCATGACCTTCGAGCAGTTCCAGGACTTCGCCGCCGAACACATCGCGGTGCGCCGCGTCGGCCGCCCCGAGGACATCGCCGGCGCCGTCTCCTTCCTGCTGAGCGACGACGCCGGCTTCGTCTCCGGCCAAGTCCTCTACGTCGCGGGCGGACCGCAGGGCTGAGCCTCTGCGCGTTGGACAGCTTGCACGGGCCACGCCTTCGCCGCGTTCTCACTGCCAAGGTGGCAGATATGCCGTCGCCTCCCGGAATACGGACACGACCCGGACCTTGCCGCGTACTGTCTGTTCGGCGGGCGGTATCGGACGCCTCTTCGAGCCAAACCGGCGCTGTGAAGCAGACAGCGATGCTGTCCCACATGCACGTTCGCCGTCTGCGCGCAGCCCACCTGCTCCTCACCCGCAACGCCGGACAAGCACGAACTCCTCGCAGCGGCATTGGACTCCTCCCACAAACGTGGACTCGGTGACCTGCTGGACCAGCACGCGCCTGACATCTGCCTCCTCGAACGCCGTGAAATGCACGACACCCTTTTCAGCTGGAGCACCACACGCCTTCCCGGCACGGTGTTCACCGACCACGTGGACTCCCCGGAGGTTCTCGTGCGAGACCTCATTCACGAGGCCGGACACCATTGGTTCAACGACGCCCTGACTGCGGCATCGGTGTCATCTCCGGAGAGTCCTTCCTTCTATTCGCCGTGGCAAAAGAAAAATACAATACGTCCCGCATTCGAATTTCTCCACGCCTGCTGGGCGTTTTCCCTCACCGCCATCTACAGCGCCCAGGTGGTCGACGCGACCCCTTCTCCGGTGCAGGGCTTTCTGCGCGACTACCTAACCGACCAGGGCCGCCACCTACGGGACGCTCTGTCGGCCCTGGCCGATGCCGTCACCCTCATCACGAGCGTGCCCCTGCGCGACCAGCTGTCGAAGGCAGTGGACGCCGCCCTGCGATGCACACCTGGAGCAGTCCATCTGCTCCCCGCCCAGTAGCGGGTGCTCACCGGAAGTCGCAGGTCAGGGCACGAATTCCGCATTGGTGATCGCATGGTGGTCGCAGTCGGCCATCCAGACGTGAAATCTGTAGCCTCGCGGGCTGATCGAAAAGTCAGGACCGCAGGAGGCAGGCGAGAATGCGCAGTTCGGGGCGGCGGCGGGGCCGGGTCTACCGTCGGTGCGGATGCCGTGACGCGGATCGCCGTCAGCTCGGCGCCGGATGCCCGCGCCTGGTCGAGGAGGGGCACGGCACGTGGACCTTCGCCGTCGACATCCCGTCCTTCAACGGCCGCCGGCGTACCGTGCGCCGCGGCGGCTTCGAGGACGCCTTCGCCGCCGAGAGCGCGCTGCGGCGCTTCCTCGAAGGACGCCAGCTGGGGTTCGACGCCGACCCGCACGAGACGGTGGCCGCCTACCTGACCAAGTGGCTGAAGTCGATGGAGTTCCTGCTCAAGCCCACCACGTACGCCCGCTACCGCACCTATGTGCTCTGCGAGTTGATCCCCGTGTTCGGCAAGCTGCGCCTGGAGGAGCTCGCCCACGACCACATCGCCGCCTACGCGCACGAGCAGCTCGAGTCCGGCCGCGGACGCCAGGCCGTCTACCACTGCCTGGCCACGCTCTCCAGCGCCCTGGGGACCGCCGTCCGCACCCACCGGCTCCCCTTCAACGCGGCCCAGCCCCTGCCCATGCGCCGGCCCCGCGCCGACGAGCGAGTGCCCTGGAGCGCGGAGCAGGCCGTCGACTTCCTCACCCACTGCCGAAACGTCGACCCCGCCTTCGCCGACCTCTTCGAGACCATCATCGGCACCGGGCTACGGCTGGGAGAGGCACTCGGGCTTCAACGTCCCTGCGTTCGGATCGACGACCGCGTCATGTACATCCGCCACACCCTCTCCGCGATCGACAACCACGAACTCGTCCTGACCGCACCGAAGACGAAGAAGAGCCGCAACTGGGTACCCCTGTCGGAGCGCGTCGCCGCAGCCCTCCAATGCGCCATGGCCAGAAGCACCGCCACCATCAACGGCCACGTCTTCCAGGGCGCGGACGGCAAGCCCCTCCACCCGGCCGCGGTCCGCCGGCGCTTCCACGAACTGCGCAAGCAGGCCGGACTTCCCCATGTCACCATCCACGACCTGCGACACCTCGCCGCCACCCTCGCCCTGGAAGGCAACGTCCCCATGGCCATCATCTCCAAGACCCTGCGGCACTCCACCCTGTCGACCACCGCGAACATCTACAGCCACCTCACCTGGGACGTCGCCATGGCCGCAGTCCACACCATCGAAGACAGACTCCGCCTCGTCGAGGCCCGCACGCATGGCGTTGACGCCCTCGCCCCCAGCGGCGCTGCACCGACCCCGCTCTTCAGCCACGCCGCCTGACGGCTACGCAGTCGCGCGCTACACCAGGGGCACGCAAAACACCGGGCAGCCGGTCCACAGCTGACGTCTCCTCAAGCCACCGCCCACAAGCGGATGCCCCGAGTCTCACAGGCATGCCTGCCCACAGAAGGATCAACGCCACTCCGACGCCGAACCAAGCCCGAACGACCCGCCAGCCGCGCTCATCTCGCCTACCGAGGAGAGAACGTCGCCCCAAGGCGCTCACGAGCGTAGGACGTGCCCTCGGAGCACGACGTTAACGAGCGTTCACGACCACACTGCGACCACCACAGCAAAAAGGCCGTCTCCGCTGTTCAGCGAAAACGGCCTCCGACCTGCGAAAACGCTGGTCGGGACGACAGGATTTGAACCTGCGACCCCTTGACCCCCAGCATGCCGGGTTCTCCCATTGCCGCCTGAATTGCGCTCACACACACGTCGTGCGTGTGCAGATGAGTGCGTTTCGCGCGCCTTGTGCGGCAGCGCGCATGACGTGTGGTCCCCAGCTGGTCCCCAGGTCAGGGGCTTGACGGAGGGTCCGGGTGGCGTTCATGCCTCCAGGGTAGCGCCACTCCGGCCGCGAGTCCAGACATTCCTGCGGATCACCCAGGAAGTCACCTAATAGGGATTATTCATCGCGGAGTTCAATCAATCTGGCCCGAGCCGAACGTCAGCCAGAAATGGCCGCATCAAATCCAGGGCCCATCCATTTCTTTTGGCCTGACCGAAATACTTGGGGCTAGCTGCGGCATGTTCTGGAGGCCGGCCCGAGACCCGCCGCCGCCACACCATGCGTGCTCCGGGTTGTACGAGCCCGACAAGCCACGGCAGGCCAGCAGACGTGGCCCTCCCGGCCCGCAGCCACTCGTCGCGCAACGACTCCTTGTGGACCGATACCGCGCGATCAAGCAGCCCTACCCACTATCTGGACAGCGTGACCATTGTCGCGGCGTGTCGCCAGCGCGTGTCCCGGCAGCCACACACCGCCTCTGGTGGTTCTCCGCTTTCGCCATCTGTCGGTACGTCAGAATTACTAGGTGCCAAGGGCACGCAGGAACCGACATCGGAGGTACAGCGCATGACGCGCTACAGCGTCGACCTCGACCAGCATCAACTGGTCGCCTCGTGGGGCACCGGCGAGGGCGACCTCTCCACCCGCATCGCCGTGCTGCCGGACGGCGCGGACACCTCTGTGCTGCTGGCTCTGGCCCGCTCCCTCACCCAGCTCTCGGCCGCCGCCTGGCGCACCTACACCCACCCGGCCAGCGCGGCCGACTCCCTCGAACCCAACAGCGAGGGATGGCGCCGCGAGAAGGAACGCGAAGCCTTCGGCGAGGTACCCGGCGCGATCGCCGAGCCGCACCTGCCCCACGGCGGAGCGATGATGGTCTCCTACAGCGCACTGGTCGAATCCGCCCACCGCGTCGGACGCGCCCTGCACGACCTCGACGACGAAGCCCTGGTGAAGGCGGTTCTAGCCGAGGCCGCCTTCGAACTCGCCGCGGTGGAGAACGCCGAACTCGGCGACCTCACCAGCCGCGCCCAGCAGGCCGTGCTCCTCAGCCGCGAGGACGCCTCCCCCGTCCAGGTCGCCGCCGCCGACCGGCTCCTTCAGCAGGACCCCTTCGGCCCGGCCGAGCTGTTCTCGGCCGTTGACCCGACCGCGGCCGCCGTCGCCGCGGCGCACTGGCTCGCCGCCGCAGCCGAGGTCGCCGCCGAATCCTCCGGCGAGCACCCCACCCAGGTGGTCCTCGAAGCCGACAACATCGAGTCCCTGCCCCACGAGACCCCCACTCTCGTCCTCGGCCTCATCGAGGACGGCGCCACCCCGCACGAGGCCGTCACCAAACTCGTCCGCCACGCCATGCACATCACCGACGGCCTCCTGCTCGACCCCGTCGCCCTGCGCGACCAACTGGAGGACTTCGAGGAGACCGTCGCCGAACACACCGGCGAGGACGACCCCGACCTCGACGACGTCGCCGTCCGCCTGACCCCGCTCGACCCCAAACGCCCAGCCCGCGACCTCCTCGAAGACCTCCTCGCCGGCATCCACGGCTGCTGGCTCCTGCACAGCGATTCCGGCGAAGACGACGAGGATGACGAAGACCTTGGCGACGCCGAGGACTGGGACGACGAACAGGCCGAGGAGCACCAGCGGCGCAGCCACGAGCGCTTCGCCCGGCTCGTACGCGAAACCGCCGCCGCGAACCGCGACCGCCTCATCTGACCAGGGCCGCGGAACGGGAAGCTACGAGTCTCCGGCAGCCACGGATACGGGAGGTGGTTCGTGATCGGTGCCGGCTCGCTCAATGCCGCCGAGCCTACTGCTGCGCTGTAGGCGGTGCCCTACCAGTTAACTGGTAGGGGCCGGAGCAGCTTCACCCTGCCCGCTGGTCGAACTGGTGGACGCCGCCCGGAGAAGGACCAGCGCGGCCAGCAGCACCATCGCCACTTGGTGGCGCGGGGGAAGCACCTCCCACAGGTCGTGCGCGATGGAGTTTCGGAGGTTGGGGCCTGCGGCCGGGTCAGAGAGCAGCAGTAGCAAGCTCGGGGCCCACTCGCTCCCAGCCAGACCGGGGGACTGGGCCAGCGCGCGGAGGAGCCCTCCGAGTTGGGTAACACCGCCGGCGGATTCGCCCTTGGCCAGGGTGATCACCGGCTCGTACTGCTGGAGGTAGCGACGCAGGATGCCTTCGACCAAGGGGACGGCAACGAGCGGGGCGACTTCGTCGTGCTCCCAGTAGAACCGGAAGGCGCGGGCGAGCAGCCTGGCGTGCTCAGGGGGAAGGGCCGCCGGGTGGGTGAGCAGTGCCGTCATCTCCCTGGTGCTGGGCTCGAAGCGCTCCCAGAGCCGGTCCAGTTGGCGGCTAATCAGGAGGCCGGTGAGTTCGAGGTGGAGGACACGGCGGGTGTGTCCGGGGTCCTCTGGCTGCCCGGTGCTGTGGACGAGGACCGGTCCGGCCACGTTGATCCGGTTCGTGTCGAGGCGCAGGAAGCCCTGTTCGTGATCCTCGGCCGTCTGCTGGGTCCGTGAAGGCGCCGGGTGGCCGGCGATGCGCTGGACAGCGTCTTGCAGGTCCCCGGCCTCGTCGATGTACGTGTCGGCGGCCGCGAAGAGTTCCTCCGGAAGGCCGGCGTCGAAGCGGATCTTCTGGAGCTCCAGGTCCTCGCGGGAGATCGCCTGCTGCCGCATGCGGATGTCTGTGTACAGGTCGGTGAGGCCCTTGTCCCGGGCGTGCACGGCGGCCTCAGTGAGCAGCATCAGCTTCGCGACGCCGGTGACCTTGTCGGCCGCGTCGGTGTAGGTGGAGGCGATGGTGCGGTTGATCCGCTCGACTCCGCCGGGGTCGTCCTTGGTGGCGGTGGCGAGGTCGCGCAGGAAGGACGCCCGGGCGTGGGGGTCGCGCTGGTAGTGCTCGGCCGCGCGCTCCGCGACGGGCAGGGCGTGCGCATGCCACTTGGGCCGTTCCACGAGCGGATCGATCAGGACGCCTACGACGCCGGGTCCATCGTCGTCCCGGTCCATCTCCGCGTTGGCCTTCTCGACCATCGTCGTGGCGATGCCCACGGCGGAGGGGAGGTTCATCGAGAGGGCGAGTTCGAATGCGCGCACCAGCGCGTTCGCCGCGCGCAGTCTACCGCTCGACACCTGGGGGGCTGCCTCGAACCAGTCCGCCGACTCGGCGTAGGCATCGACCGCCGCGCGGAGGTGTTCGCTCCTGGGGCGGCCGGAGCTGACGGCCTGCAGGAGGTCGTGGAGGCGGCCCCGGACACCCGGGTGGTCGGCGGCTTCGGCGTACGCGGCCCAGATCTCGGTCGTCCGCCCGCTGATTTCGGAGAGTTCACGGGGCCACGGCTGGGGTCCGGATCCCATGTACTGGCCGACGAAGGTGCCGTCGGCGCGCAGGTGGAACAGGCATCCGGCCCGGAGCGCCTCGATGTGCTCCTCGTCGAGTTTGCCGGCCTCTTCCTTCGCCGCGGCACCCAGCGCCGCAGAGATGTCTGAGTACAGGACGAAGCCTTGGGAGGCCGCGTTGAGAGCAGCCAGCGTCGCACTGTCGATCATGGTCGTGATTCCCTCTCCGGGAGGTCTCCCGGGGGCCGGGCGCGGACGCGGGAACCGCGTCGCTGGCGACTGGTACTCAACGCAGCCTAGCGATGGAAGTCGCACGGGTTATTTCATTTTTCCTGGGAGGACTAATGTTTGATGTTGCGTCAGATACGGTCGCCCTCTGCAGCAGTGCGGCTGGGGCGCACGAAGTACGCCGTCGAAGGGGAAGTGATGGCTCAGCCCACAGCAGTGGTGGTCGCGGTGTCCGAGATGGCAGTGGTCCGGGCCCTGGAGCTGGTCGGCAATCGCCTCATGGGCGGGAATGGCCGGAGCGGCCGGGGCACCCTGCAGCGCATGGTCGCCTGGGACCGGCACTCGCTCTTCCGCGTGACCGGTGAGAAGGCGGACAAGCTACTCAGCGGCGTCTGGGAGGCTCCGACGCAGCTTGGCGTGCCCGAGGAACTGCTGCAGGTGCTGGACACCTACGTCCGGCTACTCCTGGCGTCCGGACACTCCCTGCACCGCCCCGACCTGGTGAAGGTGCTGTCGCAGATGCCCCATCAGGTCATCCTGCCGTGGGAGGCCGCTGGGGTCCCCACGGAACCCGCCGTGCCGTAGCGGGTACTGGACCGCACGCCATCGTCTCCCGTTCCGTCGTTCCGCCTCGGAGGTTCCGAGCTGCACCGACTACCCCTACGATCAACGGGCATGGACTCAGCACCGCCTTCCGGCGCTCCCGCCAGGCGCACGCCGATCAGCCCTCACCCGCTGCGGCGTGCGCTGTTCGACACTTCGGCGCTGACGTCGGACGTGATCGCCGCCGCCAAGCGCGGCCAGCCCTCTTCCCTCGAAGCGGCCGCCGCGAAGGGCACCGTTCGCGCATACATCCCCGCGCACGTTCTCGAAGAGGTTCCCCGGGTCCTGGGCGACCGGAGCACCGAGGGCGGAGCGTTCGACTTGAAGCTGGTCCTGCGGATCTGGCGCGAGCGCTACCTGCCGCACCTGTACGTGGTGACGGCCGACGGCCTGCCGATGACCCCCGAGGCTGCGGTCCTCGAACGGGAGGACCCGTCCGACACAGCCATGCTTCTGCTCGCCGGCGTCATCGCCCCGGTCGTGATCATCGCCGAAGACAAGGACCTGCTGCGCAGCAAGCTCGCGTACGAGGACTGGCGCAAGCTCCGTGCGGCGCTGGGCAAGGTCGGCGTCGTGGAGGGCAAGACCCGCGACTACACCGAGACAGCCGCCACGCTTGTGACTTTGACCGGGTATGGCGTCGCCGGCATCGCCCGAATCGTGGCGAAGGCCCCGGCGCTCGCGGTCGGCACCGCCACAGCCGCGACCCTCGCCACTGCCCTCTACCTGCGGCGGCACCCGAAGGTACCCCCGGGAGCAGAGCGAGCCGGATTGTGGCGCGCATTGTGGGACGACCTCGAACCCAAGCTGACCGAAGCGTTCGACCGGCACAGCCAGGGCGAACAACTGTGGAGCGAGGCGGAACGGGGAACCCCCGGCGAGAGCCTGCTGCACCGCGTGGCCCGCCTGCTCGCCGAGGCACCCGAGCCGCTGACCCGCACCCGAATAGTCGAGGAGATCGGCACCGGCGGTAGCGGACACAGGGCGCGGATGGCCGAAGTCCTCGACGTCCTGACCCGTTACCCGGCCTTCTGCGAAATCCGACGCGGCCACTGGCAGCTCGGCCGACGCGGCACCATCGACTGAGGATCGGCTCAACCGTCGAGCCAGCGGCTCGCCACCCTGGCCTTCACGGAGAATTCGTCACGCAGCGTAATAATCCGGCGGCTTCTCCACCCCATCTCCCGCCCCGCCAACCTCGCCGCTTATGTGATATGCGCAACATTCACTGGACGATGGAGATCTATGCATGTAGCTTGGCCCGCTCGCTGATCATGGGCCGCTGCGTGAGGGGGATTGTTGCTGCAGGTGTTCCGGGTGACGGATGGGGCAGTTCGTAGGATCGAGGGCGGGGCGGCGGAGCTGGAGCGCCACCTGCAGGTGCTGATCGAGGCCAACATGCCGGAGATGCTCGGGATGCGGTTCCTGGCGCACGAGTACTCGACCGGGCCCGTTCATCGGGGGCGAATCGACACCCTGGCTCTGGACGAGGACGGCTCGCCCGTGATCGTGGAGTTTACCGACCGCAGGTAGTCCTGCCCGTGATGTCCGTCTGGGACTGTGACCAGCACGTCCCAGGCTTGTTTACCGACCGTGTCCGGGACGTCTGTCATGTTCTGGAGTCGGTACGGAGG
Source organism: Kitasatospora sp. YST-16 (assembly GCF_026802215.1). NCBI lineage: Bacteria > Bacillati > Actinomycetota > Actinomycetes > Kitasatosporales > Streptomycetaceae > Kitasatospora > Kitasatospora sp. YST-16. Next base: position 5,711,702 of record NZ_CP113837.1, on the reverse strand, counting down.
ACGAGTGGCACGGCACGTGGTGGTCGGGGACTTGCGGGTCCAGCAGATCGAGCGGAAGGACGGGCGGCGGTCGTGGACGATCGTGTGGCCCGAGGGGACGGTGCACACGGAGGCGGACCGGTTCCTGCGTCAGCATGATGGTTCGGGAACGCAGAGGACGTACGCGTATCTGCTGGTGGACCATCTGCGGTGGCTGGAGCGGGAGTGCCTGGCCTTCGCCGCAGTCCAACTGCGGGACCTGGAACGGTACATGGGCATGGTCGGTGCCGAGGTCCGCATGCCGCTCGGAGAGCCGTGGCGGGTCGGCAAGCGCCCCTACGGCCGCTCCGCGCTGTCGACCGCGGCGGCTTGCCTGAAGGGCTTCTATCTACATCAGTCCTCCCTCGGCATCAACGGCGAACTCGGCAAGAAGCTCGACAAGTCGCGGCTGCCGTCGCGGGTGGACCGGCGCCGTTCGTTCCTCGGGCACGTGAAGTCGTCGCTGCCCACAAACCCGCTGGCGCCGAAGGGGCCGCACCGCCGGCATCCGAAGATGCTCCCGGACGGCGCCCGGGAAAGGCTGCTGGAGACGGTGAACGCCGCCCGGGACCGGCTGGTGGTCACCTGGCTCGCCGACGGCGGGCTTCGCATCGGCGAGCTGTGCGGACTCCACCTGGTCGACCTGCACCTGCGCGAGAACGCGGCCTGCGGCGAGTGCCGCGCCCCTCACCTGCACGTCTGCCACCGGCCCGGCAATCCGAACCGGGCCGAAGCCAAAAGCAAGCACCCCTGGCGGGTCGAGCACGGCATCGTGACCGGCGGGCTGATAAAACGGGTCAGCCCCGCGATGGTGCACACCTACTTCGAGTACGTCACCACCGAGTACCCGCGCGGCGCCGGGCACGGCATGCTCCTGGTCCAGCTGCACGGCGCCGATACCGGACAGCCGTGGGCGCCGGTCGGGGCCCGGCGGATGCTCGGCCGGGCCGGGAAGCGCGCCGGTCTGGGGCTGGTGAAACCCCATGCCTTCCGGCACTCGTTCACGTCCGCGGTTCTCGACGCCGCCGACGGCAACACGCTGATCGCCCGAGACGCCGGCGGCTGGGCGTCGGCCGCGATGGTGGATGAGGTCTACGGACACGTCGATGTCCACGACCCGGTCTTCGACGCTGCCCTGCGCACGGTCTGGGGTGAGACGAAGTGACGGCGCCATCGCTGCTGCCGCAGCAGGACGCCCGCACGCAACGGGACCGGTTGGAGGTGCTCACCGCGCTGATCAACGGGCCCGAGTTCGACCCGGTGCTGTGCGGCGGGGTGCTGAAGATCCCGCCGCTGCACCCGGTCTATCCGTGGAGCTGCACGGTCGTCGACTGCGAGCGGCCCCGCTGGCGGCGCTATGCGATGTGCTCGGTGCACGCCGAGCAGTGGCAGGAGGCGGAGGCGCGCGGCATGAACCGGGCTCAGTTCCTGCGGACCGCGGAACCGCTGCCGGCCACGGAGATGCCGGAGGCGATGATGTGCCGGATCTGCCCGCAGCGGCCGGCGTTCAGCCTGCAGCTGGTGCTGTGCTTCCGGCACCGCAACCGGTGGCTGAGCCACCTGAAACGGCACCCCGGTGGGGACGAGGCGGAGTTCGAGCGGTGGCTGGCCGACCAGCCGGCGCTGCCGGGCTACGGTGAGTGCCACGCGGACGTGTGCGACGAACTGGCCGCCTCGCCGCTGGGGTTGTGCGGTGCGCACGAGCGCGGCTACATCCGGGCCGCGCGGCCGGGAGGGGCGACGTTGCCGAAGAACTTCTTCGCCACCTACGAGCGCGGTGATCGGCCTGTCCCGGTGACCTGCCAGGACGAAGTCGCTTTCCGTGCCTGGTGCCGCGCACAGCTGCCGGTGCACCGCACCGGAACGGTCAACCTGCGCGGGCTGCGGCCCCTGCTGCGGGCGGAGTTGCAGTGGGGCATGTATGTCCACGGCCTGCAACCCGTCGCCGTGTGGCACCTGACGTGGGTGCAGTCGCTCGCGGACGAATGCCAGCGCCGCGACGTGGACTCCCTGGCCGGCCTGGATGCGTCCGTCTTTCGCCGCGCCTACCACCAGCGCATGGTCCAGGAGATGCAACAGGCTCTGCGGAAGATCTACTTCACCCCCTCCGAGACCCGGGATGCCGGCTACATCGAGACCGAGCACTTCGGGGTCCGCTTCCCCCACCGCTCCAGCTACGTCGACCTGACCTGCATCACCCAGCGGTGGCTGCGCGACCTGTTGTGGGACCACATCGCCGACGTTCTGCGCTCGCCCACCTGCCCGCGCAGCGCCCAGCCGGTGGACTTCTTGCGCCGCGCTGCCGCCGAACTGTCCGCGTTCTTGGAGGCCGAGGCACCCGGCGGTGGCCACGACCCGACCGTGCTGCGCGGCGAGCACATTCACCGCTTCGTCGCGGACCTGCGCGACCGCGAACGCCTCGGGCTGGCCTTCCGAGGCCAGGCCCGCCTGGACGGCAAGAAGGCGAAGGTCACCGAGAACTCGCGCCGCATGGTGTTCAACTACGGCCGCTCCCTGCTGCGCGGCGCGCTGGACAGCGGCAGCGCCGAGAGAATCGGCCTGGACCGCGCCTTCATAGCGGCCATGCCGGTCGGCGGTCCGGGCACGCCCCGCAGCCGCAACCCCTTCCCCGACGAAGTCGCCCGGGCGCTTGCGGACGAGGCCAACCTGCAGCGGCTCGCCTCCGGCCACGACCCTCACGACCGCGGCCTGAGGGACATGTGGGAGACCATCATCGTCACCGGCCGACGCGCCAACGAGGTCATCCAGCTCCGCCTGGACTGCGTCGGCCGCTACGGCGGGCTGCCTCTGCTCTGGCACGACCAGACCAAGGTCGGCAACCTGAACGCGGCCGTCCGTATCCCCGACCATCTCCTGGACCGGCTCGAAGAACGCCGCCGCAAGACCCTGGCCCACTTCGCCGACCGGCACGCCGGCCGCCCGCCCACTGCTGCCGAGCGCACCCACCTGGCGCTGTTCCCCACTGACATCCTCAATCCCGACGGCCGCCGCGCCCTGTCCTACACCTGGTTCCACACCGGCTTCCGCAGCTGGCTCGCCGACCTCGATCTCGGCGGTCACTACGTCGCGCACCAGGCCCGGCACACGCTGGCCACCCGGCTGCTACGGCACGGCGCGACCCTGAGCCACATCCGCCGCTACCTCGGCCACGTATCCGACCGCATGGCCGAGCACTACGTTCACCTGACCCAGTCGGACCTGGAGAACGTCCTCCAGCACGTGTGGGTCGCCGGCCCCGGCACCACGCATCCCGGCGAACTCCTCACCAGCGACACCACCCCGCTCACCCACGAGCAGGCCCAGGCCCTGGCAATCGACCTCTCTCGCCGCAGCACCCCCGCCGAGGGCGGATTCTGCACCTTCCAGCCCGTTGTCAACGGTGGCGCCTGCCCCTTCAACCTCGACTGCCACAACTGCGACAAGTTCGTCCTCTCGGGCGCCGATCTCCTCTACTGGCGGCGCAAGCGCGAGCAGTGGCGGCTGCTGGCCGAGCGCGCCCCCGACGACGCCACCGCCGACTACCTCCACCGCTACTTCGAGCCCACTGCCCGTGCCATCGACGGCTTGGAGAAGGCCCTGGCCGGCCTCGGCCTCCTCGACGACGCCCTCGCCCTGGACCTGCGCAAACCCCAGGACTACTTCCACCGCGTGTGGTCCACCGCCTTCCGCGCCACCGACCTCGCCGACGCTGGCGTCGAGGACAAGAGCGAGTAGAGCGATACGTGCTCAGCCGAGAACACCGACCCCGAACAGGACATCGCATGACCACCGCCCACACACCGCGCACGACCGCGGCCCTGGCGGCCCGCCGCCAGAAGACCGGTGCCGCCCTTCAGCGCGTTCACGACGCCATCGCTCGATTGCGGCGCGAGAAGGCCCAGGTCAGCGTCGCCGCCGTCGCCCGCCGCGCGGACGTCTCGCGCACCTTCCTCTATGACAACCCCGATGCCCGGGCCGCCATCGCTTCGGCGATGACGAAGGCCGGCGAACGACGATCGGGGATGCTCGTCGAAAAGGACGACGAACGCGAGGCAACCTGGCGCGAACGCGCGCTGAACGCAGAGGATGTTCTCAAGGCCGCCCACGCCGAAATCCGCACCCAGCGCACCAGCATCGGCGAACTCATCGGCCAGATCCGCGACTTGGAAGCAGAGTGGACCGAGGCGGCCATCCAACGGATCACCACCGAGAACACCACCCTCAAGCAACGGGTCCGGCAGCTCACCGCCGACAACCGCCACCTCGACGAACGCCTCCAAGCCGCCCGTTCCAACCTCCGCTTCCAGGACCGCCGCATCGCGGACCTCGAAGCCCGGCTCGCCGAACCAGGGGCAGGGGTAGGGGCAGAGATAGGAACATGATCCTGCCCCGGTGAACACGGCTTCGGGGAACAATGGCGCAGGTTACCTTCGTGACGGATGGGGGTGCCTATCAGAGAACAACGGAAGGCACCTCCCTCGTCACGCGGATTCCGCCTCCGCTGCGGCCTGGCGGGCCAGTCGGCGCGCTTCGGGAAGGGCTTCGGGCGTCGTCAGAGGAAGACGCACCGCATGGGCATTGTCGGCTTGGACGTTGCGCGCGGCAGCGAAGCTACAGCCGTCCGCGGCGTGGCCGGGAAGACGGAAGTCCAGGTATGTACGGTCCGGACGTACGTAGCAGTAAGCGCCCACCCTGCGCGGCCCCGGAACGTACAGCTTCACATAGCTGGTCTTCTCAGTACCGAGTTCGGCGACGGCACCGTGATCGCGAACTTCCGTTTCTACGAACGAGATGAAGAGGTCGGCGTGCTGGGAGGGGGCACGCGTGCGCAGCAGGGTGAGCACGTCGCGATCCAGTACAGGTTCGGTCCGCACCTCTGCCGCCTGCGAAGTGCTGTGCAGACTGAAATCGGCCCCGTGAGCGGCCAACGCATCAATCAGCGCGGGCAGTTCCTCGGGGCGCGCGTGAATGCTCACCTTGATCACCGAATCGGCTCCTTCATCTCGTACGGCTACCTTGCGGCAGCCAACCGAGAGCAGCATAGGGGAAGCAGATGACCAACTGTCAACAGTGCGCGGACTGCTGTTCGTTTACTCTTCGGGTCCGCTGCAGCTGCGATCACCAGGGTTGTCTGTCGTGTCCGATATCGCGTCATGTGCGCACCGTTCTACGGCCAGGCGGGCGGAGCCGCCATTCAACAGGCCGCCGTGACGCCGGTCGCCGCTCAGGCTTCGACGGCACACGCTTGTGGTTCAGTGCCACTGAGTAGCCACCCTGATGGACGGGCCCTCCCCGGAGAGGCCCCGGACGGGGTACGGTAACGACTCAGACTCGGCGTCACGGACATGTAGTCTATGTATCGACGCAGTTCAGAGCCGGTCTCCAAGCTCCTGCGGTCGGTAAAGTCGAATACAAGCGGACCGGCAGCGCCAGCGTGCTTTCGCAGGGCCTCTTCTACCTCGCCTGGCTGGTGGAGCACCGGGACGAGTTCGAGGCGCTCGTGGCGCAGCGGCTGGGCGAGGATGCCGGCCGCACTGTCGACTGGAGCAACCCGCGGATCGTCTGCGTGGCGACCGAGTTCACTCGCTACGACACCGTGGCTGCCGGCATGTCGCACCATCGGGTCGATCTCCTGGTGTACCGGCAGTACGCGCAGGACCTCGTGACGCTGGAGTTGGTGGCCTCGGTTGCAGGGGGCTGCGGCACCCGGGCGGCTCGGGTGGGTTCGTCGAACCGCCCGGAGAGCACTGTGCGAAAGGGGGTCCGCCAGTCGCTGGACTCGGCGTCGCCCGAGCTTCAGAGGCTGTTCTCCGAGTTGGAGGAGCGGCTACTGGACCTTGGTGAGGGCACGTGCGTCGAGCTTCAGCACTACGTGGCGTTCCGCCGCCGCCGGAACTTCGCGTGTGTGCGCGTAACCCGCGAGGCTCTGGTCGTGGTGCTGGCCGTGGACCCCTCGACTGTCCGTCTGGCCCCGGGGTTCACTCGTGACCTGCGCGGTGTTGGTCATCTTGGCACCGGCGATCTGGAGGTGCGGATCGCCTCGGCGGCCGAGTTGGACAGAGCCGAGCCGCTCTTTGCCGCGAGTTTCGCTGCGGCGGCCTGACGGACGAGGGCGGGCCGGACAACTCGATGTCCGGCCCGCCCTCATGTAGGCAGGTTAGCTCGTGCAGTGCCCGTCAGCGTCGGCGTGCCGGCGTGCGCGTGGTTCCGGTGACCGTCTCTCGATCGCTGGACAGCGCCGGGGCTGATGCCCGTCGGCTGCTGGCGGCGAGCACGCGGGGCGATGTGCTGGCCTTCGGTGGGTCGTGGAGGACGTAGCCGAAGTCCGCGTGCGCGATGTACAGCGTGTCGGCGACGGTGATGTCCTCCAGCTTCTTCAGGTGGGCCATATAGGCGGGGATCCGGTCGTCCAAGGGGCCTGCTCCGGGCGGAAGTTCGTTGGCCCTGGCGATGACGTGCGCCATCTGGATCTCGACGAAGAGCTGCCAGTCACGGTGGTCGAGGCCGGCCAGCGAGCACGTCTCAGCAGCGACTTTGGCGAGCGCCTTGGCGATCGGGACGGTGCCGGGCTTCCACACGTCCGAGGTCTCCTGCCCGGTGAAGCGCAGTTCCGCGATCTGCAGGCCGGTGTACACCGCGGCGCCCAGCAGCTCACGCAGCTCGTTGTCGTGCAGCCACGAGGTGCGATCCGCGGGGGTGAGAGGGAGGCGGGGTGAGGTGGTCGAGGCGGTGAGGATCGGTACTGCGGTGGCAGCCTGCTGGGCCTGGGTGATGAGGGCCACGAGCCGGTCCGGCTCCTGGTGGTCGAGTTCACGCAGCAGTGGTGGCAGGCGGCCGTCGAGGGCTTGGTGGATCGCCGGGTCTGCGGCGTGGGCGATGAGGAACAGGGCGTCGGCTTCGACGGCGTGGGCCAGGGCCTGGTCGCCGTGGCTGTGGTGTTCGGCAGCGACGGTGATGGCGTCGGCGAGCGTGCGTCGGCCGGCCAGGTGACGTACGTCGTGGAGAAGGTCTCGGACGACAGCGCGCCCGTGGGGGTAGATGTCGAGAGGGCGGCCCGACGAGGTGGTGGGGGTCCGAGGCATCGGTTGCTCTGTGCTCAGCGGGTTGGCCGGGGTGCGGTGGTGGGTGGGTTCTGACGGGCGGTGGGGATTTCGGTGAGCGGGCCGTGGCGGGTCGCTGAGCTTCGGGCTGCGCGTGCTCGCGGTGCCGTGTGCGGGGCGGCGTCGGCCCTGCGCGGTTCGGCCTGGGCACGCACGTATTCGGCTGTCTCGGTGAACCGGCGCCATGCGTAGTCGGTTCGGTCGGCGGCCCAGCTCGATGCTCGGGCGGTCAGGGCGGGGGCGAGCGTTGCGACCTCGTCGGCGGGGGCGGCGCCCCAGGCCAGTAGGGCGCCGTCGCTCGACCACAGGTCGAGGTACCACTCGCTGCCGAGGGGGAACGCCTTGACGTGGCCTTGGTCGGGCTCCTCCTGGTAGTGCCACAGGGTGCGGTGGAGCGGCTGCCAGCCGGGGCCGACGAACTCGGGGGGCCGGTTCTCTTCGTTGGGACGCGCGCCGCGGTTGGCGACGGTGAACAGGTCGTGCAGCGGCCCGTCGTTGAGCGCTGCCTGGACCAGGCCGAGCACTTCGGTGGCCTCCAGCCCTTCTCGGCCGTCGAGGACGCCGACGACGTTGCGCAGGGTGCGCAGGGTGTGGCGGGCATTACCCGGGTCTATCCACTCCTCGGGTGGGTCCTGGTCCGCCAGACCGGACTTGACCCTCACGGCCGCCGACCGGAGGTCTTCCAGTTGCCGGGCTCCGGGACGATCGGGCAACTGCGATATCCGGTAGGCGAGTTCTGCGTACGGGCGCATGTGCTGGCGGACGAGGTGGAGGGCGTAGCGGTCGGCGCCCTCGCGGAAGTCGGCGACTGCTGCGGTGCGTACGGCCGCGTCGTGGCCGCGGAGCGAGGTGAGTACGGTCATGTACCGGTCGTGGGTGTCGATCTGTTCGCGCAGGACGCGCTCGTACGCCTCGTTCAGCACGTCCAGGTCGGACAGCTCCGCTGTCTGGCGGTCGCCGTAGCGCTCGGCGCTGGCGCGCAGTTCGGCGACGCGGTCGGCCGCCGCCTTGCCCCAGGGCCCGGTCATGGTGTCCGCCTGCGGGGTACGGGCGTCTGCGTCCGGGACGCCTCGGCGAAGAGGGGACCGTTGGCGGTGACCCCCTTGCCGTCGAGGGGCCGTCGGCGGGCGGCGGCGGCGCGGTCGCCCGCGGAGTCGGCGGGCCGCCACTCCAGGGGGACGATGTCCATGTCCGCCCGGTGTTCCTGCGGGATCTGGCGGGCGAGTCGGGTCACGGGCTCGGTGTTGGTGAGCGCGGCGGCGACAGCGGTCAGCATCGGGCGGGGTACTCGGTCGGCCATCTCGATGTACCAGCCCGGGCCCCCGGGCTGGAGGTCGCCTCCGCTGATCACCCAGTGGGGGTTGGCGCCGTCGGCGAGTGCGGACGCGCTGGTGGCGCGTTCGACCGAGGCCGTCTCGTCGCTGGCGTTCCAGATGATGTAGCCGGGCACGTTGTCCATGAACCAGCCGGCCTCGGTCAGGGGCTCAAGACCGCCGGACAGTGCGGGGTAGCGCAGGTCAGCCGGTGCGGCGGCCTGGGTGGCGGCGAGTGCCTGGTGTATCGCGGCTGTGATCTCGGCGGGAGTCCGCACGTCGGCGGTGATATGCCAGAGCTGGTCTCCGGATGCCGGGTCGGTGTAGGCCGTGTTCCAGCTCGTGCCAGCTGGCGCGTGGACCGCGGTGGTGCGGATACGGCCGCAGGGGCTGAGGTAGACGTCCCCGGACGCGATCTCAACGCGGCTCCACCCGGCGGCCAGCAGCGGGGCAGCCGGGCTGGTGGCCGTGGTGTGGCCGGGCCCGGCAAGGTAGGCGGGAGCTGCGGAGACCAGTGCCGGGGGCTGGGGCATGCCCGGCGCGAAGAGGTCGCCGACCGAGTCGTGAACTGCGGTGAAACGTCGGCAGATCTCGTCGTAGGCGGGCTGTACGACGTGGTCGGGATGCTCGTCCCAGAACCGCTTGACGGTCTCCTCGCTGGCGCGGCTTGCGATCGGCTCTCCGTGGAACCCTTCCAGGATCCCGGAGGGGTCGTCGGTGGTGGCGATCATGTAGGCCGCGATGGTGCCGGCCGCAGCGTAGAGGTCGTCGTTGGTGAAGCGCAGGTCCGCGATGGGCACGGCCGGCACGTTCCCGCGGGTGAGGTACTGCCACACCCGTCCGGTGGCGTCGTCGTGCAGGCCGAGCAGACGATGGCTGTACCGGGCGGCGTCCGCGACGAGGTCGAGGGTGAGCATGGCGGCCAGTTGCTGCTGTTCCGGGGGGAGTTGGCCCCAGGTGGTGGCCGGGCCGGGGCCCGTTTCGGTGCTGGGCAGCGGCTGGTCGGCCAGCTCGTCGAGAACCTCCCCCACTGTCAGGTGTCCGTCCGCGGCGGCCAGCAACCTGGCCAGCGAGTGGGCTGCGGCGCGGGTGAGGTCCTCGTCGGTGTAGGGCGGTGGCACCGGCACGAGACCGTCCTCGATCACGGTGTAGCCGAGGTGGGCGAGCAGGTGCTCGTCCATCAAGTCCGCATCGCGCCGCAGCGGGGCCGGGTCGACCAAGGTGCGCACGAAGGCGTTGGTCACCAGCGCGGGCGTGTCCGCGGTGAACAGCGCCTGCCAGTAGGGGTCGCCGACTTCCTCGGGGCCGACGAGGACGGCCAACGCGCAGTTGCCCATGAGGTCCAGGGGGTCGGCGCCGCGCCGCAGTTCGGCACGTACGAGGTAGTCGGGTGACCAGACGCTCCGGACACCGTGGGGTTCCCCGAGGTCGCGCCAGCCTGCGGCGACAAGCGCGTCGAGGAAGGCGTCGCCGTCGAACGCACCTTCCTGGAGTGCCGGATGCTCCGCGCCCGTCCAGTCGGTCCGGGGCAGCGCAACGTGGAGCGCCTCGGTGACAGCGGCGACCATCTCTTCCGGGGTGTCCTTGGAGAACGCAGCCATCCACTGGGGTGGACCGAGCGGCTCGCGGGCGGCGGTGATCCGCCACCACGCGCCCGGGTCGAGCTGGCCCATCCCGATGCGGAACCGGTGGTCGGGGCTGCTGACGAAGGTCTGGTCGAGTTCGCGGTTGTAGTCGTGCCGCCAGTCGAAGGCGAGGACCGCGCGGGCGACGGGGTTGGTCTCGCTGCCGGTTCCGGCGAGGTAGCGGGGTGAGACGTCGAGGAGGGTGTTCGGCTCAGGCTCGGTGGTGATCGGACGGGTTCCTTTCGGGGTCAGCGGTGGCGCGGTGAGGCGGTCGGACTCGGTGCTGGCGCTACGGCGTCTCGGGATGTCGCCGACTGCGCGCCGGCTGCTCGACCGGTGCCACGGGATCGGGCGGCGGCGGCCCGGGCTGACGGCGGTGGTTGTGCGAGGTCGTCGATGTGGTGCTGCAGCGGTCCGGCGGCCGACGCGAGATTGCGCTGCGCCGCGGCAAGGGCGGCCTGGAAGCGTTCGGCGGCATCCGCGTGGTCCGGAGTGTGAGTGGGGACGGCGAGGTTCTCGGTGCGCGCCAGGACCGGGCCCAGAGAGCGGATCACTGACTGGCGCATCTCCTTGAGCAGTCCGGCCTGCTGGCTGTGTCCGTTCAGCTCCAGTTCCTGGATGTGGCCGTTTGTGCTCACGATCGAGTCGAACAGGAGGCTCATGTGGTCCACGGCCAGTTCCTGGTCCCAGTGGGCGGGGTCGAACATCTGCAGGCTCTCCTGCAGTTCGTCTTGGATGTGTTCCAGGTCCTTGGTCGCGAGGTAGATCACGAGGTCAGCAGGGTCTGCGGGGATGCGGTCGTCCGGGTAGGCGTCACGCAGCGCGGCGATGTCGGCTTCGCTGTACATGGTTGCGGTTCCTCAACGGTGGTGGGCGAGAGAGTGCGACGGTGCAGTCGGAGAGACGCTCGGAAAAGGACCGCTGACTACGGCCTTTGCACCAGGTCCGGCTGCTGCGAGGGCCGGGCTTGCCCCGGCTGCCGCGGCTGCGCGCCGGACGGGCGCCGGGGAGAGCGGCTCGACGGTCAGCCTGGCCTTCATTGCCTCGCCGAGGTAGGTGCTGTTGCGCAGCAGCGGCTCCGGGCTGGCGGCGGCGGTGGTGAAGGCCGTCAGGATCCGGACCGGTGTGTTGGCCGTGAACCGGGCGTCCCAACTCGTCTGCGAGTCGGCCGTGTTGCAACTGACGTGGAGGTAGGGGCTGTGCCAGGGGCCGTCCTGGTGCGGCGGGGGTTCGGTGAGGCGAAGGCGCGCGGTGGCGAAGCCGTCGGGTGAGGTGAAGGTGTACCGGCTGGCGGTGACGGTCTCCGACCAGTCCTGCTGGGCGAAGGGGAACAGGACCCGCAGGCCGGAGCCGCCGCGGGTGAACACCCGCTCGTCGTCTTGGGCCAAGGCGGCGGCGACCTCGTCGAGGGCTGCGGCGACCAGTTCCGGCGGGGTCTGCCAGCTGAAGGTGATGTGCCAGTCCGCAAGGCCGCCGGAGTAGGGGTCGCTGCGGGCCACGACCTGCCAGGGGTCGTCGAAGTCGTTGCGGAACCCCAGCCGGATCCGCTCACAGGGCGAGACGAACGGGGTGAAGCACTCGCCGGTGCTGCGGGACGTGGGATGGGTGTACCAGCCGTACGCCTCCGGGATCGCTTCCAGGATGGTGTCGATACCGTGCTCGGCACCGGCCAGGTGCCGCGGGGCGACGTGGACCATGTGGTCCTCGTCGTACCAGTTCTGCCCTCGGATGAGGTCGTCGGTGAAGATGCGGGGGGTCAGGGATCGTGCCTTTCGCGGTGGGTCGAGCTGCGTGGCGGCTGGTGCCGGTGCTCGGTCAACGCTCGCGCGGTCGACGTGGCTTGGCCTCGGGCATCGGCACGGGCTGGTCCGCAGGGCCGGCAGCGGCCTCGCGCTGGGGGCGGGTGCGGCGGTCGATGCGGGCGGCGTCGGCGCGTGCTGCACCGGCCGGGTTGGTCTGCGGCAGAGGGGCGTCGGGGTGGCGCGTCCAGTCGTAGGCGTGCTCCACACTGGCGAAGTGCCCCAGGCGGAGGGTGAACGTCTCGCTGTCCTTCTCCCGGTGGCCGACGAAGACGGCCACCGGGAGAGCCGGGTCGGGGGCCTCGCTGTCGAGGGCGATCACCCACGTGGTGTACGGCGGGCCAATCGTGAATGCCGAATCGTGGATGTCGAACCGGGTTCCGGAATGGCGCAGCATGGCCTCGGCTGCCTCGGTCTGGGCGTCGGCCGGCTCGAACTCGCTGGGGCGCACACGTTCTCGCAGCCGATCAGGATCAGCTCCCCGGGAGATGAGCCATGCTTCGGCCAATTCCGGCATGGCTACGTCGCGCACGGTGGCTCGCACCGACCCCGCGCTCTGGTCCAGCTCCAGGTGCACGCCGAGGTAGAACGGCTTGCCCTGTTCTGCCATCTGCTCATCGTGCGCGAGGTAGAAGTGGTCCGAGCGGCCTGGACGCTGGCCGGGCTGGTCGTAGCTGGCCAGGGTGATGCAGGGGTCGTCCCAGTCGGCAAGGCGGGCGAGGACGCGCTCGGTGTTCTCGTCGGCCGGCGTCAGCTCGTCGAGGTCCAGGTCGGAGACGATGTCGGTGAACGGGGCGTAGTACAGCAAGGTCTCCAGGTCGAGGTGGTGGCGTTCGCCCCAGGGCTGGGGGCTTTGACGCGCGTGAGGGGCAGGCTCCTGGTCGGGGTTGAGCCAGATCGCGGGCAGGTTCAGCGCTTCTTCGTGGCAGCTGCGGCGTCGCGCTGCACGGCGGCCGGGGCCGAGACGACGTTGGCGCTGCCAGGGCCGGCGGCTGATGCGGCTGGGCTGGCGGTGCGAGCGGCAGCTGCCCGGGCGGAGGCCGCGGTGTTCGGGCCGGTGAGGTACGGGAGGACTGCGGGGTCGAGGTCTTCCTGGTAGCGCTCGACAGGTGCCGTGGTGATCAGCGAGCGGGTGGCCGCGGCGACCAGGTGCATCGGAGCGTCGCGGGTGAACTTCGCCTCCCAGCGGTCGGCGCCGCCCTTCGGACCGCCCCACATGGTGATCGGCTCGGCGTAGGGGCCGAACTCCTCGTCCTGCCACGCCTCGGGGTACCGCTGGATGGACAGTCCGGCAAGCCCCGCGTGCTCGCCCTTCGGCGTGATGCGGGTGTGCGTGCCAGTGACCTCCTTGTCCCATCCGGCCTGTTCCAGGAGGCGAGCGGCCTCCGCGATGTGGATGCTGCGGCTCTGGGTGAGCTGGTCTGGGAGGTTTTCGAGGGTGTCGGCCAGGGTCTCGAAGAAGGCCGCGACGATCTCCGGCGGGGTGTTCCCGTCGAAGGCGGCGAACCAGGAGGGTTCCTCCATCGGCTCTCGGCTCACCCGGACCTGCCACGGGGACATGTAGTCGCCCATGAACGCGACGTCCACTCGCCCACAAGGGCTGTGGATGAACGTGTTGCCCGCGTCGAGGTCCTGGTGGATGGGCCAGCCCCGCTTCTTGTAGAGGACTTCGAGGGCCTGGTCCGTGTTGAGGCCCGGTCCGGCGAGGTAGCGGGGGGCTACCGGGATCGGCTGGTCGGTCTGCGTGGGGCGCTCCTCGGGTGGGTGTCGAAAGGTCAGCGGGACGGACCGCGATCGGGGCCGTCGCGGTGCGGCCCGGCTGCTGGCGGCCCGGTGGGTGAGGGGGGCGCGTTCAGGGCCCGTGAAGGCTTGGTCCGGGCGGCGTCGGCTCGGGCGTCGGGTTTCGGCGTGGACTGGCTGACTGCTTCGGCCAGCATGCGGCGCAGGTCGGACATGGTTTCGGCGGCGAAGGCAAGCTTGTCGCGCAGGCCGTCGGTGGCGCCTTCGGCCCAGGGGCCTTGGGCACGCAGCGCGGTCGCGGTGCGGTCGATGACGCCGTCCTCGCCGACGAGCACGTCGAGGATCCTGGCGGCCTCCGCCAGGTCCGGGGCCCTTCCCAGGTGGAACTCGACGCTGTAGATCTCGCGTTCCAGGTCGGTCTTGGCGTCGGTCGGCATCCGGCCGCCGGTTCGGGCGACGTAGCGGACATCGGCCTGCACGCCGAGGGACTCGTCGAGCGCGACCTGGTACCCGGAGTGGGTGAGCAGCCGTGCGGCCTCGGTGGCCAGGCAGACCTTCTCGAGTTCGTCGTGCCCGTCGGCGAGCTGGTACTGCCTGACCCCCTCGGCGGGCACGCGGGCGAATCCGAGGATGCCCACCAGGAAGTCGAGGTGTCCGTCGCCGCCGGCGATGAACACCTCGTCGGTCTCACTGCGGGTGATGGCGACCACGTTGGGGCCTTGGGTCCGGTTCATCGGCTCCTCCTCGCCGGGTCGGTCGGCGTGTAGGCGAGCGCGGTTCCTGAGACAGCGGCGCCGATGACGGGAACCCCGCCGCCGGAGGTCGCACTGGCGGCCCGGCTGCGGCGTGCCTCAATGTGCACGTGAGCGCGGTTGGCTTCCGGGACCTGTCCGAACTCGCGGTCGGCGGGCAGCGGTTCGACCACCTCGTCCAGGGCCGCGATGATCAGGGCGGTGGGCGTGTGCTGGGTGAACGTGGCGCTCCACCAGTGCTGCTCGCGGTCGCTGCCGCTGGGACCGCCGGACAGCGTGGTGACGGTTTCCGCCGGGCCAGGTGCCCACGGGTCGTGCGACGCCGGCGTGATCGCCGCGGTCCCGTCCGCCCGCCTCCACTGGCGTGAGTCGACGGCCTGCTCCCACGGCACGTCCGCGCCTTCCACGGCGTGGCGGACGGCGTCCTCGTAGGGGTGGCCGCCCCACAGCAGGTCTTCGCCGGCCAGCCGCGACGGGGAGTCGAGCGCGGCGGTCAACCGCTGGGCGACGGCCATCACGATCTCAACGGGTGTCCGGGTGCAGAAGGTCGCCTGCCAGGCGAGTTCGTCCACCGGCGACTGGTAGGAGGCGATGGTCCAGCGGGGATTCTCGGTGGTCTCGTGGTCGAGTTCGATGACGGCGGTGAGGCGCTCGTGCAGGGCGAGGGTGGTCTCGTCGTACGGGCGCCATCGGCTCCAGGTCTGGCAGCTCTCGAAGAAGTCCTCGAAGGCGGCCTCCGCGTTGCCCGGTCCGGCCAGGTGCCCGGGGGTGACGCGGACGGGGGTGTCGGGGTTCATTCACGCTCCGTCCGGGGGGAGTTGGCCGGGCCGCCGAGCTCGGCGGCCCGGCCGATGACGGTTTCAGTCAGGGGGAGGGCTCCGTGCCGGCCGTGCCCTCGCGGACCTGCCGGGCGGCTTCCGCCAAGCGCTTCTCGGCCACGCCGGCGTAGTGGTCGGTGACCTCGATGCCGACGAAGCTCCGGCCCTCCAGCAGGGCTGCCACTCCGGTGGAACCGCTGCCCATGCAGAAGTCCAGCACCGTGCCGCCCGGCTTGGCGATCTTGACCAGCTCGCGCATCACCGAGACGGGCTTCTGGGTGATGTGCACCCGGCCCGCGCCCTTGGGCTGGCTGGCCGTGTACAGGCCCGGCAGGTAGACGGGGTTGGCGTCGGCGTCCATCGCCCCCTTGCTCCCCCACAGCACGAACTCGCAGTGCTGAGTGAACCTCCCACGCTGGGGTCGGGCTGCCGGCTTGTACCAGGCCAGCGCGCCGCGCCAGATCCAACCGCCGGCCTGCAGGGCGTCGGCTGTGGAAGCGAGCTGGCGCCAGTCGGTGAAGACCAGCGCGGTGCCGCCGTCGCGGGTGGCGCGGTAGGACTCGGCGAGCAGCTGGCTCAACCAGTACGTGTAACTGCGCTGGTCCTTGTTCTCGCCGGGGAACGACTCCAGCGTGTGGGCGCTGCCGGCGGTGGTGTACTTCTCACGGGCGGTGCGGGCCGTGCGCTCCTTCGCCGTACGCCCTCCCGAGTTGTAGGGCGGGTCGGTGATGACGCAGTCGACGGACTGCGAGGGGATGTCGGCGAGCCGGAGCAGGGCATCGCCGCGATGGATCTTGTAGCTCAGAGGGTCTCCTGCGCAACGGGGACAGGGTGTCATCGCCCTCGGCCGCCCAGGTGGTAGAGGGCGGCAACGCGAAGCGCGGACCGTACGGGCTTGGCGGCTTTCGCGGGGCGGAAACGGCACGTTAGGCGCTACCCGGCCGGAAACCTAAAAAAGCACCTCGCTTTCGACCGGCCCATGATCTTTTTAGGTTTCCGGCCGATCGGCGTCTACCGTCCTCCACGTCGCACGGGTACCCGGACCGACCGCGCCAGATCCCGTTTTAGGTTTCCGGCCGACCGGCTCCTACTGTGTGACACCCCGGCAAGACCGGTCCCCTCCGCGCCAGGTGACGGCACCCATGGCCAACGGCCGGAGAGGGCCCGAGCCTGCCGTCTACCCCGACCCTCGGGCAGGCCGATCCCCTGATTTTTAGGAAAACGGCCACGCCGCCCCTACGGTCGAAAAACCACGTCCGCCGAATTCCGTCACGCCACGGAAAGGGCACCGCCATGCCTTTTCTCAGATTACGAGGGCGGCTTGCTGCCGCTCCCGACCCGTCCCGGCCGCGCCTTCGCGGCCGGGACAGCGCCCCCGCTCCCACCTGAAACGGAGACCCACATCAGCTCCCTGAACCCGTGCCTGCCCCGGCCCCCGACCGACCTCCCGGCCGCCGTCGAAGGCGGCCGGCCGGCCGTCCGATGAGCTGGCAGAAGGCGGCGTGCGGCTGCGCCGCGTTCATCCTGGGCGTTCCCCTCGCGATCGGATTCCCGGCAGTGGCGGTGATGGCGAACGACACCGCCACCAAGGCCAACTGCAACACCGGTGCCCAGCAGGTGGATGCCGCGGCCGTAGCCGCTCAGGTCCAGCAGATCCTGTCCGGCAAGGCCGGGCCGACCGCTCCGGTGTCCGGACTGGACGAGCCGACGACCCAGATCCCGAACGCCAAGGTCATCGTGGCCACCGGCATCGCCATGCAGGTCCCGGCCCGCGGCCAAGTGATAGCCCTGGCAACCGCGTTGCAGGAGTCCGGCCTGCAGAACCTCTCCTACGGCGACCGGGACTCGTTGGGATTGTTCCAGCAGCGTCCGAGCCAGGGCTGGGGCACCCCGGCCCAGTTGCAGGATCCCGTCTACGCCAGCACCGCCTTCTACCAGGCTCTGCTGAAGGTGAACGGGTGGCAGCAGCTACCGCTCACTGAGGCAGCGCAGGCCGTCCAGAGGTCCGGTTACCCGGACGCCTACGCCAAGTGGGAGCCGCTGGCCGGCGCACTCCAGCAGACCATCTCCCAAGTCCTGGGCGGCAGTTCGACCACCCCGGTGCCGTCGCCCTCGCCCGGTTCGCCGCCTCCCGCCCCGACCGGGTGCGGGACGGACGGCTCGGGCATCGACTGGGGGACGATCCCGCCGGGCACCCTGCCCGCCGGGTACGTGATCCCGACCGACGCGCCGCCCGCCGTGCAGTCCGCGATCCGGTACGCGCTCGGGCAGTTGGGCACCCCGTACCAGTGGGGTGGCTCGTGCACCGCGCCGCACGGCCCCGACCCGATGGGGCGCTGCGACTGCTCCAGCCTGATGCAGCAGAGCTACAAGGCCGGCGGCATCACGCTGACCCGCACCACGTACACGCAGGTCACCGAGGGCACCGCCGTCTCGGTCGACGCCCTCAAGCCGGGCGACCTTCTGTTCACCGAACCCGGGCCCGAGGGCCCTGGACACGTCGGCATGTACATCGGGCAGGGCCTGATCGTGCAGGCCCCGCACACAGGGGACGTGGTCAAGATCTCGACCTTGGACTCCTGGCGGTCCGACATCGTCGCCGCCCGCCGCATCGTCCCCTGACGTCAACTGCGGCCTATTTCAGCGCACTTCGCGCATCTCTTCCCCTTTCGCCTTGCCGCGGCCCGGCCGCGTCCACCCGTCCCCTAGCTCGTGGAGCGTGATTGACCACCTACCTCGCCAACGCCGCCGCCAAGGCCCAGCAGCTGGCGTTCGACCCCGGCATCAAGCCCAGTGAGGGCGGCCTGCCCGGCCTCGACGTGCTCAAGAGCACCGTCGGCTCGATCAACCTGTTCGCCATCGTGGCGGTCGTCGGGGCGCTGTGCGTCTCCGGCATCGTGTGGGCGTGGGGCCACCACACCGGCTCGCACGGCTCGGAGCAGAAGGGCAAGCAGGGCGCCCTTGTGGCGGCGGGCTGCGCGCTTCTCCTCGGCGCCGCGAACGGCATCGTGGCCTTCTTCTCCAACGTGGGGACGAGCGTCCACTGATGCCCTCCTCGCCCCAGCCGTTCAAGCCCGGCGGCCAGTCCCTCATGGTCCGCCGCGTGCTCGCCGGCCTGGTGGCAGTGGTGGCCGTCGCCCTGGTGGCCGGGCTCATCGCCCGGTTCACCGGCGGCGGCCACCGCAGCCAGGCCACCTCCTCCGCCACCAGCACCGCAACCCCCGGCCCCGCGCCCAGCAGCACGTCGCCCACCGCTCCGAACAGCCCTGCGCCCGCGCCGACCGGAACGGCGACCAGCAACCCCGTCGCCCCCCCACCTCACACCAACGACCCGGTCGTCTTCGCGAAGGCGTTCGCGCAGGCCCTGTGGACCTACGACGCCCGCACCGCGTCCCAGTCCCAGCAGCTCGCCGGCCTGCGCACCTGGTTGACCGGCGAGAGCAAGTACGCCGACCCGGCCGCCCTCGCCGGCCAGGTCCCCGACCCCACCCTGTGGGACCGGATGCGCGACAACGGCCAGTTCGCCACCGGGAAGGTCAACGAGGCACACCTGCCGACCGCGTTCAACCAGGCCGTGGCCGCCGACCCCACCAAGCTCACCGTCGCCTACGTGTACGCGGTCACCGTCACCGGCTCCCAGTCCATCACCTGGACCGGCGGCGGCCGGGGCGACGAGCAGCGGGCGATCACCATCGCCGTGCAGTGCCGCCCCGGTCACGACTGCGCGCTCGCGTCGATCGCCCCGACCGTCTATCCCTGACCCGCCCCCTATAAGAAAGGAGGGGGTGCCGCATCGGCTTCTGCGATATCCCTCTCGTCGGCAGCGTCTGCGACGTCACCCCCGGCGGCATCGCCGACTCGATCACCGGCTCCATCGGCAACTGGATCGCGCGTTCCTGCGGCGACCTCGCCCAGAGCGCTGCCAACCTCGCCTCCCAGGCCGTGGACTCCACCACGTCGGTCGACCTCGGAGCCTCATGGTTCCGCGAGAACTACGCGATCATCCTGCCGATCGGCCTCATCGCGATCGTCGCGACCTTCTGCCTGCAACTCGTGCGCGCCGCCTGGAGGCGAGACGGCCAAGCCCTGTCCCAGGCCGTGACCGGCACGATCAGCGGCGTGCTGTTCTCGTTCGTGGCCGTCGCCGGCACCGGCGTCGCCCTGAGCGTGGTGGACGCCCTGTCGAACGGCCTGTTCAAGGTCGCGAACACCAGCACCTCGGACGCCGTGACCCGTCTCATCAAGGTCGGCTTGATCGCCGGCACCTCCCAGCTCGGCTGGGCCGTTCCCGCCCTGGTCGCCCTCGGCTGCGTGGTCGGTGCCGTCATGTACTGGGGCACGATGGTGCTGCGGAAGGTCGCCATCCTGGTGCTGGTCACCCTGGCGGTCTTCGCAGGGGCGGGCGGCGGCTGGGAACCGGCGGCCCGCTGGCGGCGCGCCTGGATCGAGGCGACCGCGGCCCTGGTCTTCTCCAAGCTGATCATGACCGTCGTCTTCCTCATCGGCGTCAGCGCCATCGGTAACACCAACAGCACGGACGGCCTCGCGGCCCTGTCGGACATCCTCGCGGGCATCGTCGTGATGGTCCTGGTCCTGCTCTGCCCGATGATGACCTACAAGTTCATCCACTGGGCGAGCGACGGCACCAGCGCAGACCTGCACCGCACCGTGAACGCGGGCATGCAGACCGCTGCGGGCGCCGCCCGCAAGGCCGGCACCATGGCCATGAGCGCGGGCACCGGCGGTGCCGGAGCTGTCGCAACGGCCGCGCCCCAGGGTCCGGCGAAGGTCCCCGGCCAGGGCAGCGCCATCGGCAGCACCCCCTCCCCGTCGAGCACCCCCTCCGACTCCCCGTCGCAGACCAGCTTCGCCTACCCCGGCACGAGCACCGGCGGTGGCAGCGCGAGTGCCGTCGCCAAGCCGCTGATCACCCGCCGCGCCTCCGGCACCGGGCAGCCGCTGATCACCCGCTCCCCCGACAGCCCTGCGGGCGGCGGGTCCGCGCCCGCCTCGGGCGGAGAGAGCACCGGCGGAGCGTCTCCGTCGGCGGCGGCAGCCGCAGCGCCGGGCAGCCCCGGTGCGCCGGTACCGGTCGTCCGCGGCGTCCGCCCGGCCGCCCCCGCGCCTCCTCGCCCTCACCCGCCGGTCCGGCGACCTCAGCCGCGCCGGTCGCAGGACCCACTCCGGCCCCGGCGGCGGGTCCGCCGTCCACGTCGCCGCCCGCCTGATCCCGCCCCGGCCGGGGCACGATCCTGCCGCCCCGGCCGGGCTCCCACGCCAGGAGTCGCCCCTGTCCACCGAGTTCCTCTCCACCGTGCGGTTCCCGTCCCGTTCCCGCCGCGGCGTCCTGCTCGGCCTGAGCCCTGCCCAGCTGACCGTGGTCGGTCTCGCCGGCGCCCTGCTGCTGGTGACCATGGTCGCCAGCGGCCTGGTCGGCGCCGTCCTCCTGACGCCCGTCTGGGCACTGGCAGCCGCACTCGTCCTCATCCGCTTCCACAGCCGCTCCGTGGCAGATTGGGCCCCCATCGTCATCCGCTACTACCTGCGCCGTGCCAAGGGACAGCTGATCTGGCTCGCCCGCCCCAGCTCCCGGCCCCGTCGCGACGGCCTGCTCCACCTGCCCGGGACCATGGCGAGCCTGCGCGCGGTCACCGCCCCCGGCGGCACCATGGGTGCCGTCCACGACCCCCAGCGCGGCACCCTGGTCGCCGCTGTCCGTGTCACCTCCCGCGCCTTCGCCCTCCTCGACGCTCCCGCACAGTCCGCAAACGTGTCCGGGTGGGGCCGCGCCCTGGCCGCCCTCGCCCGCACCGGCTACATCAGCGCGGTCCAGGTCGTCGAGCGCACCGTGCCCGACTCGGGCGACGCGCTGCAGCGCTACTGGGCCGAGCACGGCGACCCGGACGCACCGATCGCCGGAGCGGTCTACCAGGAACTGCTCGCCGCCGCCGGACCGACCGCGGCCCCGCACGAGGCGTACATCGCCATCGCCCTCGACCTCAAGGCCGCGCGCCGCCTGATCGGCGAGGCCGGCGGCGGACTGGCGGGAGCCTTCACCGTCCTCTCCCAGCTCACCCCCGGCTTCGAACAGTCCCTGCGCAACGCGGGCCTCACCCCGTCCGGCTGGCTCACCGGCCGAGAGTTCGCCGCCGTGATCCGCAGCGCCTACGACCCCAAGGCCCTTGCCCCGATGGACCAGTGGTCCGACACCGGCCGCGCCGAAGCCGACCCGGTTGCCGCCGGACCGGTCGTCCTGGTCGAGGAGAGCGAGCGCATCACCAGCGACACCGCCTGCCACGCCGTCTACTGGATCGAGCAGTGGCCGCGCAGCGAAGTGAGCCACGGTTTCCTCCACAGTCTGGTCTTCTCTGCCGGCGTGCGCCGCACCCTGTCCCTGCATTACGGCCCCGAGGACCTCGACGCCGCGCTCAAGGCCGTGCAGCGGCGCAAGGCGTCGATCGTCGCCGACGCGGCAGAGCGCGTCCGCAAGGGCCAGGTGGACAGTGAGGCGGACTCCATGGAGTACGCCGATGCCAAGGAGCACGAGCGCGAGCTGATCTCCGGCCACGCCGATGTCGACTTCACCGGCTTCGTGGTCGTCAGCGCCGACACCCCCGAGGACCTGCGCCGCCAGTGCGCCACCATCGAGACCGCCGCCGCCAGCACCAGCCTGGACCTGCGCCTCCTGAAGTTCGAGCAGAGCGAGGCTTTCTCCCGCGCCGCCCTCCCGCTCGCCCGCCTGTGACGGGAGACCGCGTGCACCACCCTCCGGCCGACAGCGCCCGACTGCTGCGGTTTGCCAGCACTGCCGTCGACGTCCACCACCACACGAGCCTGCCGGACCAACTCCCCGCCTCGCGAACCGAGTTGGATGCCCTCCACGCCCACTGCACGGCCTTGTTCCGGCTCGTCGACACCCACACCGCGACCACCCGGCCGCACCAGCCCGCCGAGGCCGACCAGCTCCACGCCGCCCGGGTCCGCCTGTGGCAGACCGCGGACGCCCTCCACGCCGCCTACCACCGCGCGCCGCGTGGCGACGACCGCGCGCCCACCCGTGAAGCGTGCGCACTGCGACTGCCCGAGGGCGCGCCCGACCTGGGCATCTGCCAGCGCCACACCCTCGTCTCCGTCCGGATGCGGCGCGTCTGCACCCCCGCCGAGCTGCGCGGCACCCCGACCTCCTCCCGCGCCTGACAGGAGAAACCTTCCTGCGCACCTCCTCCGCCTCCCCCCTGTTCACCCCCAGCCGCTCCGACCGGGCCTCCCGACGCCAGGCCCGCCGCGACCTCGCCGCCGCCCGGCGCACCGCCCGCGAAAACGCCCGCCCGCGCCGCACCCGCACCCGGCGCGAAGAGGCCGAGGAGCTACGCCCGTTCTACCCGGTCGGCGGACGCCCGGGCCCGTCCTCCCTGCGCGGAGGCAAGCTCAAGCTGCCGGCCCACCGGATGACCACCGCGACCGCCTCGGGCGCCTATCCGTTCCTCGCCGAAGGCGGCCTCGGAAGCTCCGGTGTACTGATCGGCCGCGACGTCCACGCCGAGGCGAGCTTCGTGTTCGACCCGTTCGCCCTGTACGGGAAAGTTGAAAATTTCACAAACCCGAATACGCTGGTCGCGGGCGTCATCGGTCAGGGCAAGTCCGCGCTGGCCAAGTCGATCGCGCTGCGCTCCACCGCCTTCGGGTACCGCGTCTACGTGGCGTCGGACCCCAAGGGCGAGTGGACGGGCGTCGCGCAGGCCGTAGGCGGCACGACCATCGCGCTCGGCCCCGGACTGCCCGGCCGCCTCAACCCGCTGGATGCCACCGCCGCACCGGCGGGCATAGACGAGCAGGCGTGGGCCAGCGAGGTCCGCAAGCGCCGACTGCTGCTGCTGGGCAGTCTCGCCCGCACCGTCCTGCGCCGCGACCTGCGGCCGATGGAGTACACCGGCCTCGATGTCGCGCTGGACACCGCTGTCCAGCAGGCCGCCGCCGCGGGCCGGGTTCCGCTGCTCGGCGACGTCGCCGCTGTCCTCGGTCAGCCCGACCTGCTGGACGCGGCGCTCGGAGACCCGTCCCGCCGCGTCGGCGAAGCCTCCCAGGACCTCTCCCATGCCTTCCGCCGCCTGATCACCGGCGACCTGGCCGGCATGTTCGACGCGCCGTCCACCGCCGTCTTCGATCCGCGCAGCCCGATGCTGACCATCGACCTGTCCCGGCTCGGTTCCACCGGCGACGACACGGCGCTGACCCTCGCCATGACCTGTGCGTCCGCGTGGATGGAGGCCGCGCTCAGCGACCCCAATGGCGGCAGGCGCTGGGTGATCTACGACGAGGCTTGGCGCATCATGCGGCACGCCGCGCTCCTGGAGCGGATGCAGGCCCAGTGGAAGCTCTCCCGCGGCCTCGGCATCGCGAACATGTTGATCATCCACCGGCTCAGCGACCTGTTGTCGGCCGGCGACCAGGGTTCCCGCGCACGCGCCCTGGCAGAGGGCCTGATGACCGACTGTGCGACCCGGGTCATCTACCGGCAGGAAGCCGACCAGCTCGCCGCCACCGCCGGTCTGCTCGGCCTGACCGGAGTGGAGACCTCCGCGATCTCCCAGCTCGGCCGTGGCCGCGGCCTGTGGAAGGTCGCCGGTCGCTCGTTCATCGTCCAACACCTGCTCCACAAGGCCGAGTTGGAACTGTTCGACACCGACGCCCGCATGCACGGCCCCGGGCAACTGGCGTGACACCGCTCGCCGCTGCGGCACTCCCGGCCCGGCCGCCTGCCGAGTACGTCCCGCATCCGCTTTGACCGGGGCTGCACCCAACCGACCATCCCTGCTTGGAGATTCATGCCGAACACCCTGACCCGACTGGACGAGCGGCTGGAGGCTGCCGCGGGTGACTCGCTCTCCTCCCTGGCCGCCAACGAGGCCCGTGCCGACACAGCGACCGCGAGGCTGATCGAGGCCCATCGCGCCCTGGTAGCGGCCGAGACTCGCGTCTCGTTCCTGCGCGTCAAGCTGATCAACATCGCGGCAGCGCGACGCCGGGTGGACGACGCGGTCCTCGACCAGCTCGACGCCCAGCTGGAGGCGCTGGAGACCGCCGCCGACCAGCGCGACCGGCTGGAGGAGGAACTGCTGCTGCTCATCCAGGCCCGCGAGGACGAGGCCGAGCGGGCGGCCGAACGCGAACGGGCGGCGGCGAGCGCCCCGGCCCGAACAGTCCTGGTGGTCCAGGGCGCACCCCGGCGGCGATGACCATGCCCCACGTGGCCTTCGGCTGGGACCACGACGCGGGGGAGTTCGCCGTCATCCGGGGGCGGCACCCCCGGGCCGTCGGGGAAGTCCTCTACCAGTCGGGCTTCTGGTACCGCGCGGCCGACATCGAGCACAACGCCTGGCGCCAGCGCGCCAGCGTCGATGCGCACGACCAGATCAGGCAGGCTGCCGGCGCCGCGCGGGCCCTGGTGAAGGCCGGGGTGCAGGTGGCGAACTGGCACCGGCCGGAGCAGTCCGCGCTGGAAGTCCTGGCCCACTACGAGTGGCTCCAGTCGGCCGAGCCGTTCCCGGACGCCGACCTGGCCGCCGTGACCGCCCGCAGCACTGCGGAACTCGAGTTGCGCGCCGGGCTGGACGACCCGCTCAGCCGCGAGATCGCGGCCGATGTCCAGGACGGTCGGATCGTCGTCGAGGCGATCCAGAGGTTCGACGACGAGCACTGGTGGCTCGCCCGCCTCAGCGAACAGCTCGACCAGGCCCGGCCGTTCGTGATGATCCGCTACAACTCGCGCGACCGGAACCTGTCCGGGACCGACCGGTGGAACCCCTCTTACGGGGACCTGCCGCGCAGGGACTTCCGCGCCTTCTACCAGCGCGACACCTCGCGACCGGTACCAGTCAGCCTGCGGGCCGCCGCCGCGGTCCGCGCCCCGCTGGCCCGGATGAGCGCGGCCCCGTCCACCCCGCCGCCGCACGCCTCCCCGGCCCCGCTGTCCGGGGCGCACCGCAGCCGCTGAACACCGAGCCCACGGAGCCAACTCGTGCACCACGCCGCAGAATCGAACCATCCCTCGCGCGTCACCTTCCGGCGTCTGCGGGAGGCCGGCGTAACCGCCACCACAGCCAGCCGGGACCAGGCGGTCCACCAAGCGCTGAAGGACGCCGGATTCGCACTCGGTCTACCCGCCGCTCCCGAGCGCTACTCGCTCGCGACCCGGGACGCGGAGCAGCAGAACCGCGCCGCAGACCGGGCCATCGCCGCCTTGGGCCAGCTCGGCGTAGAAATCGCCGTCCGCAACACCGCGCCCGGCCGCACCGACGCCGCCCGCTCCGGCACCGGTCCCACCCGTGTCGTCGCCGCACCAGCGGCCTCGCCCAGTGCCCGCCAGGAACCGGCCCGGCCGACGGCGCGCCGCTGAACTTCCCCCCGTACCGCCACAGGAGTTGCGCATCAACCCCCATCACGTCGCCATCACCCGCGATCCGCAGTACGGCGTCGCCGCCTCCCTGGGCCCCGACACCGACCCGGCCGCCCGAGAGGTCCTGCTCCGCGCCGGATTCCGGCCGCTCGCTGACGGTCGCCTGACCATCGACGCCGTGCCCGACCAGCAGAACCTCTTCCTCCACGTCCGCCAGACCGTCGCCTTCCTGCGCCACAGCGGAGTCCAGGTCGAGGCCGCCGAGGAGTTCGACTACACCGCCGCCAGTCGGCCCTCGCTCCCGAGCCCCGCCCAGGCCGCCGCAGGTGCCGCCGCCACCGTGCAGGCCGCCGCGCCTGCCCGGACGTCGGGCTTCGACGTCGCCATCGGCCAGCACCCCCGGCTGGGCATCGTCGCCCGCAATCTCTCCGACAGCCAGGAAGCCCGGCTCGCCTTCGCCGAGGCGGGATTCGTCCGCACCGATCCGCGCTCCGACCTGTACGCCCTGGACGAGCCGGAGTTCGAGGGAGAGCAGCGCGCCACCTCCACCCTTCGGACCTTGCGAGACAAGGGCCTGCGCGTGGCCGCCGACCTCGACTTCGAACCGCTGGACGGCCCGTACGTGCCGACCGACCCGTTCGCCACCCGGCTCATCGCCGCCATGGACCGCACTCCGCCGTCCCCGGCGCCGAGCCCGGCTCCCGAGCGCACCGACCCTTTCGCCACCCGACTCATCGTGCCCGAGGACCGCGCCCCTGCCTCGCCCGCTCGTGCCGCCGACCAGTCCGACCCGTTCGGCACGGTCGTGCACACCGGGCCGAGCGCCCAGGATCGCGGTGCCGACGCGCTGCTGCACGACCGCGTGGCGATGAACAACGAGGTTGCCGCGAGCCTTCGCGCCATCAATGCCCAACTGCGTGCCGACCCGGCCGCCGTCGATTTCTCCCGCGTGGAATCCGTGATCGCCCAGGCCGACACCGTCCTCGCCGGCAACAGCCGGGACCTGGCCGCTGTCGCCGCCCGGCCCGCCGCAGCCTCCGTCCGGTCAGGTCCCACCAGTCCCCGAGCCCGCGCAGCGCTCGCCACCGGAGGCCGGGTCCGCTCCAGCGCCGCGCTCCACGCGCAGAACGCCGCTTCCGCCGTCCCCGCCGTCGACCCGCGCATCCAGTGGGCCGCCGGACACTCGAACTCGCTTTAAGGAGAGCCTACTTGGCCGTCAAGAAGATCTGGGCCGTGGAGCACTCCTGCGGCCACAGCGTGGACCACGACCTGTCGGAACGCCCCGCCGACAAGCGGGCCGGCTTCGCCCGATGGCTGGCGGAACGCTCCTGCAAGGAGTGCTGGCTGGCCGAGCGCCAGTCGGACACCGCTTCCCGCGAAGCCTGGCTGGCCGAGCGACGCGCCGCCGAGCAGCAGGCCGCCACCGAGTGGGCCGCACAGTTCAGCATGCCCGACCTGGACGGCCCGCCCAAGGCGGTGCCGTGGGGCGAGCGCTGCCGCCACCAGTTGGTCACCGGCGCCTACCGAGCACTCGTCGAAGAGGGCGACCTGGCCGAGGCCGACTGGCAGGAGATCGAGGACCAGGTGCGCCTGCTCGACAAGGCGACCTGGTGGATCGACCAGCGCGACGCCGCGCCCGGCGACCTGCCCGAGCTGGTGGCCGCCGCGCACGAAGCCCGCACCACCGAGAACCCGTACTGAGCCCCGTGCCCGAGCGCCTCTTCCACTTCTTCGTCGACGCTTCGGAGCATGGCCCCTACCCCGGCCTGGTCGACCCCCGCAACACCATGGGGCTCATCGGCCCCTACTGCTCTCCCGCCTTCTCCCGGAGCACCGCCGAGCAGATCGTCGCGGACCTGCACAAGGACAACTGCGGGATGACCGCGCGCTGGGACGGCGAGGTACTGACCTTCGACTGGACGCCCGACTACGACGGGGAGGGCGGCACCGAGTCCGTCACCCCGGACGAGCGCGGGCTCTACCGGATCGGCGGCCACTGGCCCTGGGACTACGACGGCCCCCTCGACGCCACCGAGCGCCACCAGGCGGCACTCGCCCGCTCGGCTGCCCGGTCGACCACACCTGTGCCGCCCACCGCAGAACCCGTCACGGTCACGGCAACCCGGCACGCCACGACCGCGCCGGGCAGGTGACCGTGCACCCGATGATCTCCCGCCACTCCTCCGCCCAGGACCTGATCGCCAGCCTGGCCGCAGCGGCAGCCAACCGGGGAGAGCCGCTGCGGCTGCTGGACGCCTGGCGGCCGGTCCCCGAACTATCCGCGCTCGGCCAACAGGCGTTCGCCGCCGAGCTGACCGCCCACCTTCCCCGAGCGGCAAACCCGGCCCAGGCAGTGAGGTCCCGCATGGTGTGGCAGTGCACGCTGCGCACCGACCCCGACCGGCCTCCTGTTCCCGACCACCGGTTCGTCGAGGTCGCCCGGCGGATCCTGGCCGCCACCGGAATCGCCGCAGCCGGCGACCCCGGCGGCTGCCGCTGGGTCCTCATCCGCAACGACCTGCACGAGGCCCGCCTCTTGGCGCCGCTGGTGCGCGCCGACCAGAGCCTCGCCGAGACCTCTCGCGACCGCTCCCTCGCACTGGCCGTGTGCCAGCTGGCCGAGCACGAGGACCGCAACCCCCGTTCTACTGCGGCCCGTTCGGCCACCGCCCCTCGCGGGACCGTCGTCGCCGCACCACCGGCCGCCGCACCACAGGCCACAGCCCGTTCCCTGCACCGTTCCCCGTAGGAGCCCCCGTCCCCACCACCAACGCCCTCGCCCTCGTCGAGGCCGCGGTCGTACGCGCCAGCGACGCACTGCGGCAGATCGCGAAGCTCGCCCCCGAGCTGACCGCGGAGGACGCCGCCAACGTCGTTCAGTGGATCGGGCTACGGCCCGGGCCGGCCCACCAGCTCGCCGCCGCCGTGACCGCCCTCGGAAACCAGCTCGGCGCCGAGCTGGGCGACCAGCCAGAGGTGTGGGAGCCGGTCCTGGACGCGGGCGCCCGGTTCGCCGCAACCGGGTACCGCGCCGCTGCCTCTACCGCCCACGTCGCAGAAGGCCACGTCGACACAGGAGCCCGTCCCCGCGCGGCCGTCTCCGCCTCCCCAGCGATCCGGACTGCCGGCCCGGGCCCGCAGATCCATGCCGCCCCGGCCGCCGTCGCCCCACACTCCCGGATCGTCGAACCGCCCCACCGTTGACTCAGGAGAAGCGAATACCTCCCCCAGCCGAGGACGAGTTCCTCGTCCGCCCCCGCTACCTCGCCGGAGCTGGAGAGACCAGCCGCGTGCTTCAGCCACTGGTCCACGTTCACGGTTGGCCGCTCCAGAACACCCCAGCCACCGGAAGGATCGCCGCCACCAGCCCCTGCGGCCGGATCGAGGTGGCCGCCGAGATCGCAGTGTTCCACCTGTGGCGGATCACTGTCCGGACCCACCCGGACGACGTGGAACCGCGGTGGTGGGCGACCTTCAGCAAGGAGACGCCTGCCGAGATCGTCGGTGCGCTCGTCCAGGCCCTGGCCGCCGACCGGCACGTTGCCCCCGAGGAGATCGTCGCGGAGTGGCCCGGTCATCCGCCCACCGGATGGCGCCCCCTCCTCAAGGCAGGCTGGGCCGCCTCGGACCTGACAGCCCTGCTCCTCCACGACCACGGCGGCACGATCTCGATCATCGGCGCTCCCGCCGGGCCGACCACCACGGTCGTGGACGGTATCCGGTTCACCTCACCCGACGGCGCCGCCACGCTGACGCACAGGCCCAAGCCGGACAGCGAGTTCGAAGAAGCGATGGGGCCCTGGATGATCGAGGTCGAGTTCGGCCCGACCTGGCAGGACCAGTGGAACGCCACTCTGTCCGCCGCGACCCCGATGCGCTACCTGAACATGCTCACCTCGGCTGTCGTGGACCCGGCCCCGGTAGTCCGCACGACGTCGCAGATCAGCGACGCCACTCGGGCAGCCGCCGCAACTCGCCCCGCTCCGCCACCGCTGAGCAACCCGTTCGCCCACGTCGACGCCGAGTTCGCCAGGACCGACCCACGCCATCCCACCCAGGGGCACCCCCGCCGCTGAACAGAAAGGTCCTCGTCCTGACCGAGTCGATCGTCATCGCCCGCTTCCCGGACGCCAGTGGCAGCACCGCCAGCGCCTGGACCCAGGCCCCCGACATGGCCAGCCGCACACTGCTGGTGCGCGCGGGCTTCGCCGCCGAAGCCCCCGAGCTGAGCAACCCGATCTTCACCGTCGAAGGCCACGGTTCCAGCGACACAACCCAGCGGATCCGCCTCGCAGAACGCATGCTCGCCGACGCCGGATACGCGCCCCGCGTAGTTCCGCCTCTTCCCCGGCAGCGCATCGAACGGCAGCCCTTCCATCCCCAGGACTGGTCCTACCTGGAGTCCCGCCTCGTCGCAGCAACCGCCCAGGCGTACACCGCGGACACCACGGAAGACGTCCACGAGATCGTCCGCCCGCTGATGGACCCGGAGTACGGCCTGATCGGGCGGATGACCGCCCTGCTGGACACCGCCGCCCAGCGGCTCACCGCGATCTCCGCCGCCGACCCGGTCGCCGAACGACGGGCCCACCTCCTGGCCGAGGCCCTGGAGAAGGCCAGCACCCAGTTGACCGCCTTCGGCTACACCGTCGCCGACGCCGACCTCGCCCCGGTCGCCGAGGAACCGGCGTCCTCCCCTCGGGTCGCCGCTGCCCTCACCCGAACCACCGCCCCCGGCAACAGCAGGGAGCCCGCGCCGGCTGCCGGCCCCGCCGCACCGACCCGCCTCTCAAGCGCCGCCTCTCGCTGAGGCAGAAAGCCCCCACCGACCTCAGCCAGCGGGTCCGGCCCCCGTCCGATGCGCATAGGCGAGCACCCCGTTGCCCGCGGCCATCTGACGCAGCGCCGGCCCTCCTCCCGCCCGCGCTCGCGCGGAAGACCAACTCCCCATCCTTGTAAGGAACCACCCCCTGCCCGCCACCCCGAAAAGCCCCTCGCAGAGTCCGGGCACCGACGCCCTCCTCTATGCCCTCATAGGTGCAGGATCCGCGCTCGCCGTCTTCGGCTCGCTCGCCTGGATCGGCGGCAACACCGCCAACTCCCTTACCGGCAGCGGCCCCTGGCGCACTCCGTTCGAGCCGGTCACCGCCGCACTGCACCCCGATCAGCTCTACCCGCACCTGTCGTCGCTGGCACTGCTGGTCGCCACCCGCATCGTCCCCGGGATCACCGCGCTCGCCCTGGTGGCTACCGGCCTGCGGCTGTGGTCCCGCCACCGGAGCAAGCCCAGCGGCCTGGCGACCTCCCGCGACCTCTCCCCGCTGCTGCCCGCCGAGATCACGGCCAAGGCCCGCGACCTGCGTCCGAGTCTCGCGGACTGTAAAAGACCGGGCAATCCGCCCCGATGACAGCGGGTTGCTGCTCGGCAACCTCGCGCCGACCGGCCCCGAGGTCCGCGCTTCCTGGGAGGACGTGTGCGTCGCCATCATGGCGCCGCGAAGCGGCAAGACCACCAGCTTGGCCGTCCCCGCGATTCTGCGTGCGCCCGGCCCTGTCCTGCTGACCAGCAACAAAGCGGCCAGGGATGCCTACACCGCGACGCTGGAGGCCCGCTCCGAGGCCGGCCGGGTCTGGACGATGGACCCGCAGGGCATCGCCCACACCCCACAGGGCATGTGGTGGGACATCTTGGCGGACGCCAAGGACCTCCCAGGTGCGCGCCGCCTGGCCGGGCACTTCGTCGCCGCGGCAGTCGACGAAAGCTCCCAGGGTGACTTCTGGAGCACCGCCGCCCAGAACACCTTGTGTGCACTCTTCCTGGCCGCCGGATGCGACAGCCGCCCCATCACGGATGTCCTGAAATGGCTTGCGGTACCTTCCAACCGCACGCCGATCGACATTCTCCGTGACCACAAGCTGCTGGCCATCGCGGACCAGCTGCAGGGCACCGTTTCAGGCGCGGTGGAGACCCGTGACGGAATTTATGAAACGGCCCGGCAGTATGCGGCGTGCCTACTCGACCCGAAGATTTCCCGGTGGGTCACCCCGAATCCCGGCCTGCCGCAGTTCAAGCCCGAAGAGTTCGTCACCGCCAAGGACACCCTCTATCTGCTGTCCAAGGACGGCGGCGGATCTGCCGGTGCCCTGATCGCCGCGGCAGCCGACTCCGTGATGCGCACCGCGGTCATCCAGGCCGAACGCGCCGGCGGACGGCTCGACCCGCCGCTGCTGGCAATTCTCGACGAGGCCGCGAATGTCTGCAAAATTTCAGACCTCCCCGATCTCTATTCCCATCTGGGCTCGCGCGGCGTCATCCCGATCACGATTCTGCAGAGCTACCGCCAGGGCCAGAAAGTCTGGGGCGAGGCGGGCATGGACGCGATGTGGTCCGCCGCGACGGTCAAGGTCGTGGGCTCGGGAATCGATGACGCGGATTTCGCGGACAAGCTCTCGCGACTGGTCGGCGAGCACGACGTAGAAACCGTTTCGCATTCCACCTCGGAATCCGGGCGCTCCACCTCGACCAGCATGCGCCAAGAGCGCATCCTGCCGCCGGACCAGATCCGCGCACTGCGCAAGGGCACCGCTCTGCTGTTCGCCACCGGCCTGCGGCCCGCCATGCTTGACCTGCGGCCCTGGTACAAGGAGCCGGGTGCCGGGGCGATCGGCAAGGCGTCCTCGCGGCAGACCAACCTCATCACCGAACGCGCGCTCGCCGCGGCGGGTGAGGCCGCATGAGTTACGCGACCGAACCTGCCAGCCGCATTTTGTCGCTCGGCGCGGGGGTGCAGTCCACGACGCTTCTTCTGCTGTCGGCGATCGGAGAGCTACCGAAGCTCGACTACGCGATTTTCGCGGACACGGGCTGGGAACCGGCAGCCGTTTATCGGCATCTGGACGAGGTGGAGCGCCGGATCGCCCGCCCCGCAAATATCCCGATTCTCCGAGTCTCGTCGGGCAACATACGGGCGGACGCCCTCGACCCGGGACACCGATTCGCCTCCATGCCCTTGTACATTCTGAACAAGGACGGCAGTCCTGGAATGACGCGGCGCCAGTGCACGGGCGAATATAAGATTAAGCCGATAAAGCGCGAGGTGCGCCGCATACTCGGCTACCCTCATCCGGTCCGGGTGCCGCGCGGAGTGTACATCGAGCAGTGGATCGGGATTTCGACTGATGAATTCCACCGCGCCAAGGACTCCGACGTCAAGTACGCGCGCCACAGCTTCCCCTTGATCGACCTTGGGTTGTCGCGCCAGGACTGCCTCAATCTCCTTGCTGACCACGGCTGGGAATCCACCCCGAAATCCGCGTGCCTGGGATGTCCATTTCATGGAAATTCCCAGTGGCGGCAGATCCGAGATGGATCACCGGAAGAATGGGCCGATGTCGTCGAGTTCGATGCCGCGATCCGCGCAGGGAACGCTCGGGCTAATTCGGAGGGGCGCCCGCTGCTCGGGCAGGCTTACCTGCACCGCTCCCGTCGGCCCCTGGCCGAGGCTCCGATCGACCGTCTCAGCCGCGCCGAACTCGCCGCTCTGCAGGAGCAGCTACCGCTGGCCGAGGAGGAGCTGGAGAACGGGCCCGCGGACGGCTGCTCCCCGTTCAGCTGCCGCTCCGGCGAGGCAGTCGCGTGACTGTCCAGGCCACCAATCCCGATCTCCTCAACCGCCTGCACCGTGCTGAGCACAATGCCGAGCTGTCGGCCGTCCTGGAGTCAGCGGAGGACGGTCTCCTCGCGCCGCTGCACCAGCTCCTGGAGCAAGCCGCGGAAGTCTTCCGACGGCGCGGCGACCTTCGTTCCGCCGATGCCCTCGGCGCCCACGCTGCCACCATCGAGGGCATCGGCAACGAACTCCACTACTTGGCCGAGGACTTGGCCACCACGGCCTACACGGGTCGTGCCATCGCCGCGAACACCACCTCGGTTCGCGCCGCCCCCGCTGCGGTCGCAGCGGCCCCTGCGCCTTCGCCGGCCCCACTGCTCCGCTCGGCCCGCTCTCGCTGACCCCCTCACACCACCTGGAGGTATCCCCTGGCTCGGATCGAGTCCGTCGACCAGGCCGAGGCCCTGCGGCTGATCTGTGCCCTGCCGGATGGCTCTGTCACCGGACTGCGGCAGGTGGCCCGCCGTGGCGACATGGTTGTTACTGCTGAACTGGCCCAGACCATCCGGCAGGACACCTGGAGCGGCATCCGCATCCGCGTCGTCTCCCCGTCCGCCGGCGTGGTCGACAGCAACTGGTTCGGCTTCTCGCAGTATGGCGTCTTCAACGAGAGGCACCTCGCACCGTCCGCGCGCGACGGAGGCGGCGAACTCACTCGCTACAACGCCGATTTCATGCTGGTTGTGGACGGCATCGATGCCCGCCGCCTCCGGGACGCCGTTTCCGTGTACACCGCCGCCTTCGCGCCGCCCCCCGCACCGGAGTTCACCGCCGCCGCCCATCTGGCCGCCCTGTTCAGCATGGCCCGTCGGCTCGACCACCTGGGCTCCATCAAACCGGAGACGCTGGCCGGGCGCGCCTTCGCCCACGCAGAGGTTCTTCGGGACGTCGCGAGCCAGATCCACTTCGATCTGCTTCCGCTCACCGGAGAACGGCAGGCGGCCGACAGTGCGCCGGTCGAGGTGGCCGAGGGGCTCGCCGTTCTCCGCAAGCTGCGTACGACGCTGACCGCTCTCGCGCACTCTGCCGATGTAGGTGATCACCCGGACTACGCGGAGATCTTCAGGAGCCACTCGGCGAGCCTGGACGGAATCGAGCATGAGATCACGGCCGACCTGGCGGCAGACCGCGCCGCTGCGGAGGGTGCCCGCGCCAGTGCTGCGAAGAGCGCCTCCGCGACCGCCCTGGCCTCGCCGTCAGCAGGCCGGTCGGCGGCCAGCACCACGGCGCCCGCCTCCCCACCGATCCAGGCGTCGGAGAGGGGGCGGCGCTGAACTACCGGTACCCCGAGATCCCGCCGCGCGACTACCGGCCGCGGCTGTCCACCGCCGGCGACCTGCACTGGCCCGACGAAAGCCCCCAGATGGGCCCGTGGACGCACGAGCAACTCGTCGCCATCGCCCACCCGTGGCCCGTGGCCTGGCTTTTCCCGCCTCGCCCCGGCGATCCCCAACGAGTCGTCAACTTGTTCGCCGGGCCCGGCGGTTGGGAGCAGGGGCTGCGAGTCCTGGACCCTTCGGGGTTCGACGTGGTCGGTGTCGAGATCGGCTGGGACGCCTCCGCGACCGCAGTGGCAGCCGGGCACCGACGCATCGTCGCCGACGTTCGCACCCTCGATCCGATCCACCCCGCGCTGCGGTACGTCGAGGGACTCACCGTCAGCGCGCCGTGCCAGGTCTGGTCCCCGGCCGGCAAACGTGAAGGCCATCAGGAACGCAACATCGAGTTGCTGCTGGACACCTTCACCATGGCGTGCGAAGCGAGCTTCGGGCACTACCACGACACCGGGGAGTGCGAGTCCGCCGATACCTGCGGCATCTGCTCCGACCCTGAGTGGGACGGCTACAGCGGCTTCACCGGCCCGTTGCTGACCTTCGAGGAGGCCCGTTCCCTGGTGCCGCAGATGAGCGACGAGCGCATCGGCCTGATCGCCGAGTCGCTGATCTGGTCGCTCGCGCTCACCGCCCGCTACGACAACCTCCGCTGGATGGCGATGGAGCAGAGCAGCGCGCTGCCGGAGGTGGTGCTGGACGCCATCTCGGATGAGCTGCAGATCGCCGACTGGTGCTCGGCCGACTACCAGGTCCTGGATGCCGCCGATGTCGGCGTGGCAGCCCACCGGCGGCGTGTCTACCTCGTGGCCGGCCGCCACCACTACGTCAACCTGCAGGCGATGCAGCCCTCCGAGCCGGTCCCCGGGCGCACGCTCGCCGAGGCACTCGGCTGGCCGGCGGGTGTGCGGGTCAACACCCGCGGAACCAGGCGGACGTCCGGCGGCAACGAGTTCTCGGCCGACCGCACCGCACCGGGCACCACCAGCAAGATCCGCGGCTGGTACTGGGCCGACGACAAGGACCGCAAGTACACGGTGCCGGAGGCGGCCCTCACCGTCGCCATGCCGGCCGACTACCCGTGGACGGGCTCCCGTTCGTCCGCCTGCCAGCAGCTCGCGGACATCGTGATCCCCACCGAGGCCGCCCGTGTGGTGGGCGGCGCGATCCTGCGCAAGGAATGGGAACAGCCCGTTTCCAGCTACCTGGAGACGATCTACAGCCCGCAGAGCCTGGCTCTGGCAGCACCGGCCGCCGCCGAACCCGCGTCGCCCCGGGCGACTGCGGCCACCTCCACCGGCACCGCCCAGGTGCAGATGCTCCCCGGCTTCGACGACTTCTTCGTGAGCGCCGCGCCCAACCCCCGCAGCCGTGCCGCCCGCCCCCGGTAGCACTGCCGTTGCCCGGCCCCAGCCGCACGCCGGGGCCGGGCCGCCCCACCCCCACTGCCACTTCGGAGACCACCATCAACCGCACACCCGAGCACCAGCCCGCCGTACCCGACCGGTTCTCCGGCCCCGGCACCTGGGCCGCCTACCAGGCTGCCCTCTCTCGCTACGCCGCCCGCCGGGCCGCTGTCCAACAAGCGCTCGACACCAACAGCCAGGTCGAGACCGTCCGGCCCCCGCACTCGCCCGGTCCCCGCGGCGCACGACGCTGAGACTTCCCTTCGCGCGACCACGAACGCCATTGATCTGCAACGGACTTGCTTACCATGACCCACTCTCTGCCGCCCTCCGCTGCGACGGCAACACCCGGCCTCGGCGCGGCCAGCGTCCCGCTGCCCGTCGCACGGATCGACGGACGCTGGTACCTGGCCGCCGGCCACGGTCATCTCTCGATCGACGACCGCGCCCTCACCCGCGACCTGGAAACGCTCGCCACGCTCCTGGCCCCCGTCACCTCGCCCGGACGGCACCCGTGAGCGTCGACAGCCCTGGCCTGAGCCCCCAACTGGAGGCCGAGCAGGCCGTGCTGGGCGCCTGCCTCCTCGTCCCCTCACAACTGGCCTCGCTGCGAGCCTGGTTGGAGCCGCGCCACTTCCTGCGCCCCGCCCACGGCCAGTTCTTCGCAGTGATGCTCGCCCAGCTCGACGAGGCGGCACTCCCAGCCACCGGCGAACAGCGCCGTAACTGG
The DNA here is from genome assembly GCF_026802215.1 of Kitasatospora sp. YST-16. Lineage (NCBI taxonomy): Bacteria > Bacillati > Actinomycetota > Actinomycetes > Kitasatosporales > Streptomycetaceae > Kitasatospora > Kitasatospora sp. YST-16. The sequence continues at coordinate 5,675,004 of NZ_CP113837.1, read as the reverse complement.
GCGCTGCGGGCGATGGACACCGGCGTACGCACCATTCCCGGCTTCAGCGCCAGCTACGGGCAGTCGCTGATCTCGGCGTGCCCGATCGCCGCGCACGCCACCGCATACGGGCGGATGGTGCTGGAGACCGCTGTGCGTCGCTCCCTGGAGCAGCACGCCCACCGGCTGCTGGCTGCCGCCGAGGGCGGCTCCGTGAGGACCACGGTCGCCCTGACGGCCTCGCTGCACACAGTGATCGACCAGCTCACGACGGCGTGGGGCACGATCGACGTCCGGTCGACAAAGCCTCTGCCAGAGCCGGATACCCCCACAGGTCTGCTGGCCGGACGCGCCGCCGAGAACGCCCACGACAACGAGCGCATGCTGCTGGCCTCCATGGTCGCGTCTCCGACGCGAATCAGCGAGATCACCTCCTGGCTGAGCGGCGGCGACTTCCTGTCCCCTTCGCACCGAGCTGTCTACCAGGCCCTGGCTGCCCTCACGCACCGTGGCGAACCCGTAGACGAGCTCACTGCCCTCTGGGAGGTGCAGCGGCGTGGAGCCCTGGCCGACGGAACGACCACGGTCGAGGAAGTGCGGACCCTGGTGGCGACGGGCATGCCGGGCGATGCGGGCTACTGGGCCGAGCGGGTCCTACGGGCTTCGCTCCTGCGGACTTCGGCCACTTCAGCAGGGATCGTGCGCGTCCTGGCGCTGGACGCCGCCGTCTCCGCCGGCACCCTCCTCGGCGACTCGCTACGCGCGCTGGAACCCGCCGACCGCCTCCAGCAACGTCATCGCGCCGCCCTCGGCGCCCCCGCCTCGGACCGTCGCGGCCCCGTGGTCCTGGGCGTCCGCCGCCAGGCCGCCACCCGCACCGCCGGCACAGCCGACCGGCCCTCCCGCCCGCCGATCGAGCCCTCCCCGCACCGGCGCTGACCTACGAGCGAATGCCCATGCCCCTACCTGCTTCCAACTCCCGCGCCTCCCAGCGCCTGCGAGCTGCCGCCGACCAAACCGAGGTGCTGGAGAACGCGCTGCCCCGCGCCTACCGCGAGGAGGGCGTACCCGGCCTGGCCGAACTGGCTGTCCACGCGGACGCTATCGACGATCACCGCCGCGCCGTCCTGGACACCGCCGTCGTCCTGGCCACGCGCCCGCACCCAGCCGCCGCCGAACGGACCGAGACCCGGGCCCTGGCCGTCGCAGCCGAACGGCTCGCCCGCGCAGGCGCGTCCATCGGGCGTGCCGCCACGATGGCCGCACGGCTGCACGAGGTCGATGGCGTCGGTGGTCAAGCCGCCGAGGAGACCCGGGAGCGCGCCACCCGGCACGTCCACCACTCCCTCTCCCACACCCGCATCGCCCTGCGAGAGGCCATCGAGCAACTGCGTTACGAAGCAGAGCGGTTGTCTCTCACGGCACCCGCCGGGCGCAACCCCGCCGCCGTAGCGCGGTCGACCGCTCGCGGTGCCCGCGTCGTCGCTGCACCTTCCCCTCGGCCCGCCGACCTGCAGCAGCACGCGGCCGGCCGACGCCGCTGAACCCGGAGACACTCTGACCAGCACGCCCCCTGCCGCCATCCGCGACATGAGCACCGTCGCCGGGATGCTCCGCCTGCTCGGCCGCGTCACCGCCGCGCCTCCTGGGCCAGGACAGCTCGCTCCCGACCCCGCCGCCGTATCGGAACGCATGGCCCAGGCCCTCGCGTTCCAGCGCCAGTGCGCCGACAACGCGCGCCGCTGCCGAAGGTCGAGCGACTCCAACCCGGCGTTGGCCGGCGCCTACACGGCAGCGGCCGTCCGCGCCGCCACGATCACCCGGCACCTGGCCGTCGCGTTCGACCTCTCGGTCAAGTGCGCCCTGACCGAGCGCGGCGCACCGCGCAGTGCAGCCGAGTCGCTGCACCAGCGCCGCCACAGGGCAGCAGTGGCGGCGCTGGCCGAAGCGGAGAAGGAGGCCGACCGCGGGCACCAGGAAGTCCTCGGCTTCGTCACCACCATCACCACCGACACCGCAGAAGCTCCCGTTCCCCGGCCTGTCGCCCAGCCCGCACCCCGGAAGCACCGGTGAACGGGGACCAGTACGAGGTCGGCCGTCTCCTGCGGAGCATGGCGACCGACACCCGCAAGGCCGCGCTTCGCGGGGTGCCGCCCACCGAACCGGTCGACGTCGCGAAGCAGTTCCAGGACGTCCTCGCCCTGCAGCAGCAAGCCGCCGCCAACGCCGCCCGATTCAACCAGGCGTCCCCCGAACAGCCTGCGTCCCGTACCGGTGCCCTCGTGTTCGCTTGGGCCGCCGCCAGGCTGGGCCTGGTCGGCGCGGTTCTCGGGGAGACCCTGGAGGCCGCCGCCCACCTCTCCGACGCCAGTGCCGCCTCCCTCAACACCCGGCAGCTCGACGCCCTGGAGAGCGTGGTCACGTGGGGGCTGGAGAGCACGCGGTCGGGCCTGCACGCGCTGTCGGCCGACCTCCGCACCGTCAGCACCGCGATCACCACGGGCCCGCCCTGGCCGAAGGTGCCGCTACCCGCTGCGGCTGTCGCTCTCGCCGACTCGTCCTCACCGAAACCTGCGCCGATGCCCCCGGCCGCCGGCGAGCACGAACCTCGCCCTCGCGCAGCACGGCGGCGGACCCCGCATCTGCTGATCGTCGCCGCCCCGCCCGCTGCGGCCCCGGGCGCCCCCGCCGCGTCCGCGACCGTTCTGCCATTCCGCCGTCCCTGACCGGCAGCCGCCGCGCCGGTCACCGCCCCACGTACGGAGCCCACCACGCCCGCCCCCGAACCCGCGCCGGCCCTCGGCGACTACCAGGAGCGGCTTCGCCTCGTCGCCGACCAGGCCGAAGACCTCGCCGAGAAGCTGCCCGGCCCCTTCGCCGCCGACCCCGGTGTCCCGGACGCCCGTGTCGTCGCCCAGCAGCTCAGCGCCCTCCAGCTCGTCCAGACCAGCACGCTCGGCGCAGCCGACTACGCCAACCGCATTCCGCTCGATCCCTCCGCCACCAGCGCCGCACGGCTGACTGCCATCGCCCTCGCCCGTGCCCACACCCGGGTCACGGACGCGACCCTGCACCTGGCGCACCTGTTCCAGCACTCCGTCAGCGCGGACGTGTGGGCCGTTCCAGACGCCCAGCCGGTCGACCCCCGCCAGGTGTACTTCGCTGCCCGGCACCAACTCGGCGCCGCAGCAAGGGAGCTGCGGATCGAGGCGGACCGCCTCCCCTCCGCCGGCGTCTCGTACCTGCCCGCCCAGGCCCGCCAGCACGCAGCGGTGAGTCTGCCGCAGCGGCTGCGCCGCGCTCTCACCCGCCGCTCGGCCGAGCCCGCCCCCATCGCCGCCCTTCCCCGCAGCGCTGCCAAGCTGCGCCGCTGAAACCGAGGCCCCGTCATGACCTACACCACCCCTGTCGAACTGCAGTCGCAGTGGCTGCACGGCACCGCCAACGACCTGCACGCCTTCCGCGAAGAGCTGTGGCGCCTCTACACCTACCGGGGCCCCCAGAGCGCCCGCCTCGGCGCGGTGCTGGAGGGAATGACCCAGGTGCAGGAGACGCTGCTGTCCAACACCACCGATGAGTACGACACCGTCGCGCCCGATTCGACCAAGCCCTCGGACATCGCCTGGCGGCGGTGCACCGTCGCGTACGCCTACGCCGGGCTGCTGACTGCCAAGGCGATCGCGCGCCTGCAGCCCGCCCTCGTCTCCGCCACCCTCACCCGGCTGACGCCTGGCCCCGCCTACGCCTCGCCGCACCGCCTGGCGTACTTCAAGTCGCTGTCCGCCGGGTGGGAGGTCCTCGACGAGGCCGTCTGGAAGCTGCGGGAGGTCGCGGAGAACCTGACCGCCTCCGAAGAGCCCGCCCTGCTCAAGGCATTCACGGGCGACGCCGCCGTCCGCATGGTCCGCTCGGCCGCGGTGACCGCCAAGCCCGCCGAGCCGGACACCGCCCGCACGGCGGCCGGGCCGGGTGCCGTGGTCGTCGCGGCGCCGCCCAGCCGTGCTGCGAGCGCCCGAACCGGGGCGCGCCGATGAGCGCGCCCAACCGCGGGGGGCCGCGGATCGGGTCGATGTGCTCGGGGTTCGGCGGCCTGGACATGGGGGTGCAGGCCGTGCTCGGCGGCGAGGTGGTCTGGCACGCCGAGATGAACCCCTCCGCCGCGCAGATCCTGGCTCACCACTGGCCTAGAGACGCCAAATATCGGTGATATCACCGCAGTTGACTGGTCGTCGGTCCCCTCGGTCGACGTGCTGACGGCGGGCTTCCCCTGCCAGGACCTGTCGGTCGCCGGCAAGCGCGCCGGCCTGATGGAGGGCACCCGCTCCGGACTGTGGCTGACCATCGCCAGCGCGATCGAGGTCCTCAAGCCGAAGTTGGTGATCATTGAAAATGTACGCGGAATCCTCAGCGCAGCCGCTGCCTCGCCAGCCGATGGCGACCTGGAGTGCGGCTGGTGCGATCTGGGAGACGGCGGAGGTGAGCCTCCTCTGCGGGCACTCGGCGCGGTACTCGGAAGTCTGGCCAACCTCGGGATGGATGCGCGATGGACGGTGCTATCCGCGGCAGCCGTCGGTGCCCCTCATCGCAGGGAGCGTCTCTTCCTCGTGGCCTGGCCCGGCGGCTCCAGGGCTGCCGACGCCGCGGGCGCGCGATGCGAAGGGCCCGGATGCCTGGCGGGCGGACCTGGGGCACACGGTGGCGTTGCTCAAGACGCCGACCTCCAACTTGGGGCAGATCGGCGGCAGTCAGCACCCGGACAAGCGCCGCTCGGGCGGGCACGGCCCGAACTTGTCGGACGAGGTGGAGCACCTGTTGCTGCCCACTCCGAAGGCCAGCGACGGGACGCACGGGGGCCCGAACTCCCGTGGCTCCAAGGGCGATCTGACTCTTCCCTCGGCGGCGGCGCAGTTGCTGCCGACGCCGCGGGCCTCGGACACGGGGACGCCGGGGAGGCGGGCGGGACAGGGGTTTCGGCCGCCGCTGTCGGCGGTGCTGCTGCCGCTGTGGGACAGGGTTCTGGAGGAGTGAGCCGGTGGGGACCGTACGCCTCGGCCGTCGCCCGGTGGGAGCGTGTCACCCGGCCGGCCCCGGAGCCCGTCGACGGAAACGGTCGCCTCGCCCCGGAGTTCGTCGAGTGGATCATGGGGCTCGACGCCGGTCACGTCACCGGCGTTCCCGGCCTGTCGCGGTCGGCCCAGCTGACCGCCCTCGGCAACGGAGTGGTCCGCCAGCAGGCAGCTGCGGCAATGCAGTTGCTCGATGCCCCCGGCCTCCTCGCCGCCGCGTGCTGCGGCGGGCGGCGGTGAGGAGGCGGTGCTTATACCTCATGATCGGCCGGATGCGTCCGGCCGATCGCGGCGGAACCTTGTCTCACGCCCCGCAACCGCACCGAAAGGCCCCTTCCTCCCTTGACCGCACCCGAGCCCGACGAGGGCGCCGAGCCGAACTCCGGCTACAGCGACGCCCAGATCGAGGCCCTGTCCGCGAAGCTGACGGCCCTGGCGGCCGGCTTCGACGCTCAGGCCGAACAGCTGGCCACCATGTCGACCGCACTGGAGCCCGAGGACGACGGCGCCGCCGCTGAGCCCATGTTCATCGTCGCCTTCGAGGACCCGGCCTACTACAAAAGAGGTCGAACTCATGGTCCCGTGGGTCGACGAGATCTTCACGAAGATCTACGGACCCGAAACCACGGCGTCGCGGCCGTGGTGCGTGCGCTGGCCTGAGCACCCGGAGGCCGTGGCCCGGCTGCACGCCCTGTGGCTGGCCTGGCAGGCCGCGATCGATCCCGAGTCCGGGGCGAACGGCCCAAGCGCCTGGCAGCGCGACCATCTCGAGCCGGCGCTGATGAAGCTGCGCGCCGCCGACGGCCCCTTCGGCGCGTGCACCAGCTCCGGCGGCCACGTCAGCCACCGCCTGCTGGAGCACCCGGCGCTGACCGACCCCGACTCCCTTACTCCTTTCCCCTCGACCTGACCGGAGGCCGACATGCCCGACCTCAGCCTGCCCCAGTGGCAGCCCGCGGACAGCGCCTCCGCCCGCGCCCAGCAGCACTTCCTGGAGGCCGAAGAGGTCTATGACCTCCTCATCGAGACCGACCCTGCAGAACCCGACGGCCCCGAGCCCGGCAGCGACAACTTCCTGCTGTTCGAGAACCTCGACGCCTACGAAGAGAACGCCAACCCCGCGCTCGGCGCCCATCTGCACTACGGCACCGACGGCACCTTCACCCTGGCCACCCGCCCGGCTCCCACCTTCGCCATGGCGGCGGCGTGGCTGGTCGCCCGCGGCGCCGACCCGGGTGCCTTTCTCCACCGCGCCGGCCACGGCGGCACCCCGGCCGACGAGCGCAGTGCCGCCGTCGCCGCCCGCTTCATCACCGACCATGCCCGGTACGAGCAGGTCGAGCACAGCGTCGAGCCGGGCGAGACGTGGGTGATGCTGCGTGACACCACCTCTGCCGGTGCCGACCGCCCGTACCTCCTGCAGGTGGAGACCGGCGACCCGGACCGCGGGTACACCCTGCGCGAGGGCAGCTTCGCCAGCCCGCAGGAGGTCCAGCAGTGGCTGGAGACCCGGCGCACCGCGCTGCCGCCCGTCGCCCAGGGCGAGGTCACCGTCGTCTACAGCCCGCAGGCCCTGGCAGCACGCGCCCGCACCACCGCATCGTCCGCCAAGAGCACCTCCACCGAGGCTGCCCTCGCCCCCGTCCCGGTGTCGGCCGGACGGCGGGCCGTGCGGTGAGCGAGCAGCGGCCGAGCAGTCCTCCAGTGGGCTTCTCCGCCCACCCGGAGGCGCTCGCCGACCTCCTCGACGCGCCCGCAGACGTTCGGGACCTCGCGTTGGAGTACCTCGACCGGCTGCTGCGCGCAGAGGTCCGAGGACCTCTGCTGGACCAGCAGGGCGACCGCGACCTGCGCGGAGCCCGCAAGCTCTACCTCGACGAACGCAACGCCTACCGGCTCGTCTACACCGAGCAGCGCGCACCGGGCAACCCACGCCGACTGCTCGGCATCCACCTCGTCGCCGTCGGGCGGCGCTACAACATCGAGGTCTACAAGACGGCGGCCGAGCGGCTCAAGCAGGGTGCGGCTCAGGAGGTTCCGCGTCCGGGCATGCCGGCTCGGTTCCAGGCCGCCCTCGCCTCCTCCGTCTCCCGGCCCTCCCCGGCCCAAGCCATCGCGACCACCCCGGGCGCGGCGCCGCCCACCGTGGTCGCTGCCCCTCCCGCCGCCGTCCGGCGCTGATCCCGACACAACCCCACTGCCACACCGGAGTTCTCCATGCCCGCCACCGCCAATGTCACCGTCCTGGACCGCGCCCAGCTGGCCGCCGAGGGGATCTCCACACGCTGGTCGACCCGCCTGCTGCGCACGCTGGGCTCCTCTGGCCCGCTGCGCAAGGCCGAGATCGCGAGCTCCTCCCCGATCCCGGCGGGCAGCCTGTACAAGGTGACCGGTCTGCTGGAGCGCGCGGGTGCGATCACGCGCCTGCCCATTCCCGGCAGCCGCCGGTACGAGCTGGCACTGACCGATGCCGGCAGGGCGTTGGATCCGGTCCACGCCGCTGCCAAGTCCTGGGCCGACCGGCACCTGGTCGGCCGCGCGGCGCTGGAGGCGCCGGAGGCGATCGACGACGCCTTGGGCCTGTTCGCCATTCCCCATACCGGAGCCGTCCTGGTCGAGCTGGTGGCGGGCGAGTCGTTGACGGTCCCACAGCTCGCGCAGCGGCTCCCGGTCCCCAACAACGGGATCCTTCACCACCGCCTGTCCGTGCTGGCAGAGCAGGGCCTGATCTCGCGCAGCGGCAGCCCGCGGGCCTACCGGTGGGCGATCAGCGAGGCCGGCATGCACACCGGCGCCATGGTCCGCGAGCTGTCCGGGTGGGCGGAGCGGTACCTGCCCAGCGTCGCCCACCCCGATCCTGCCGCGCGGGCCTCCTCCGTCGCGCTGACCTCCGGCACCGGCGCCGTGGTCATCGCCGCGCCCCGCCCCGCCGCCGCGCGGACCGACGCGGCCCGGCTACGCCGGGACACCCTGCGGATCCACTTCTCCCACGCTCCCGGCCCCCAGCCCCCGGCGCTCCTGCAGAGCGCCGCCGGCCCGCGCCGCTGATCCGCCCGCCCTCGACCGGAAGTTCCGCCCTGACCACCACACCCGTCACCGACACCGCCCAGCGGTCCGGCCCGGATCGCCCGGTCCGCAGCGTCCTTCGCGCACCGCACGTCGCCGTGCTGCTCACCGCCACCCTGGTGGGACGGCTTCCCACCGCGATGGCCCCGCTCGCTCTGCTGCTCGCCGCCCGCGCCGACCATGCGGGGGCAGCACTGGGAGCGCTGCTGGCCGCGCTCTACGCCCTGTGCGGGGCCGTCAGCCAACCGCTACTCGGCCGAGCCGTCGACCGGCGTCGCCTGGCCGGCGTCGCGCTGGCCGCAGCCACCGTCGCGGGCACCGCGTTCACGGCACTCGCCGTCGTCGGCACGGGCCGCGACCCGCTCCTCTCGGCCGCCCTGGTCGCGGTTGCCGGGCTCGCCACCCCGCCGCTGGAGGCCGGGCTGCGGGCGATGTGGCCGCGCCTGGTCGCCCAGCAGGACCAGCAGGCCGCGTTCGCCCTGGACGCCACCGCCCAGGAGGCTGTCTATGTCGCCGGGCCCGCCCTGGCCACCGTCCTGTGTCAACTCGCTTCCCCAGCTCTGGCGTTGCTCGGTTGCGCGATCCTCGGACTGGCGGGCACGGCATTGGTCGCCTCCCGCCAGCCCGCCCGCGTCCTCAACCCCGTGCGGCGGGAGGCTCACTGGCTGGGGCCGCTGCGCTCACCTGGCCTGCTGGTCCTACTTGGCGCCGCCACACTCCTGGGCGCGAGCCTGGGATCGTTCAACGTCTACGCCCTGGCCGCGGCCGACCACCACGGAGCCGGGTGGCTGGCCGGAGCGCTGCCCGCCGCCCTCTCCCTCGGCAGCCTGGTGGGCGGCATCATGTGGGCCAGGCTCGCCCACAGCGCTCCCGCCGGCCAGCTGCTGCGCGCCGTGAGCGTGCGCTTCGCCGCACCGTTCGCGCTGTTCCTCCTCACTCCCGAACCGGCTCTCGCGGTGGCCGCCGCCGCACTTCCCGGCCTGTTCCTGGCGCCGTGGCTCGCGACGGCATTCCAGCTGGGCGACCGGCTCGCTCCCCAGGGCACCGCCACCGAGGCCGCGGCCTGGCTGGTCGCCGTCATCGGACTCGGCGGCGCTGCCGGCACCGCGCTGGCCGGGCAGCTCTCGACGGCCGGTCCCGTCGCAGTCGCCGCGCTCACCCTGGCGAGCGCGGTCGCAGCCGCGCTCACTCTTGCCGTGCGCCGCTGACCTGCCACCTCCCCGGGCCGCGCTCCGCCCGCCCGGTCTGCGAGTGCGCAGAACCACCTCAACCTTCGTCCGGAGAAGCCTTCTTGCATCGCACCACCGCCCCCGTCCCGACGCCCGTCACCGTTGTCTGGGACTGGAACGGGACCTTGCGCGACGACGTCAAGGACCACCTCGACGCGCTCAACGCCACCCTGCCCGACCTGGGCATTTCCCCGATCACGCTGGAGCGCTACCGCGCCGAGCACCGCACCCCGATCCGCGCCTTCTACGACGCCCTGCTCGACCGCGTCCTGGACGACCAGCAGTGGCACGACGCCGACGCCGCCTTCCAACGCGAACTCGCCCAGCACCCGGTGCGGCTGCAGCCCGGTGCCCGCGACCTGATGCTCGGGCTGCGAGCCCGGGGTATCCGGCAGAGCCTCCTGTCCCTGTCCCTGCACGACCGGCTACTGACCGAAGTCCGGGCCGTCGGCATCACCGGCCTGCTCGACCGGGTCGACGGCCGACACGAACCGGTCGTCGGCAGCAAGGCCCCCGCCATGGCCCGGCACCTCGCAGCCCTCGGACCGGCCACCGACCCGGCGCGCACCCTCGTGATCGGCGACACGGTCGACGACGCGCTCGCCGCACTGTCCGTCGGCGCAGTTCCGGTCCTGCACACCCGCGGCCTCCACTCGCCCGAGCGACTGGCCACCGCCGGAGTGCCCGTCGCCGACAGCCTGAAGGACGCCGTCGACATGGGACTGGCCATCATCAACTCGACCGGGCCGGAGCCCCGGTGAGCGCCGAAGACCGGCGCGGGAGGCCCATCGCTCAATGGAGGCCCCGCGTCCCGGGCAACACCGACGTGGGAACGCGCCTGGTGTGCGTGCAGCTCCAGGTCGAGCATCTTCACCAGCTACCTGGCCGCGGTACCGACACCGTCCACGGAGCCATCGCCGACCAACTCGCCTCCCAGGCACGCCGGCTCGATGACGTCCAGACCCGGATTGTGCACCTGGCCGATGCCCTGCGCCGTGACCTTCAGCGCGTGATCGACGGCCGCGATGCCGAAGAGCCCAGCATCAACGGGCTCCTCCACAACAGCGCCCCAACGCTCGACCTCCTCGCCGCGCGGCGCACCGAACTCCACCGCTCCCTGACCAACCTCGTGGAGATCTACAAGGGTCTACCCCCGTTCGAGGCCCAATCGGACCGGCAGCGGGCCGCCTCCCTCCGCGGCACCGTCAAGACGAGTTCCACGCCCCGCACCCCGTCCGCGCCCCCCAAGAACACCGGAGAACCCCATCACCGACACCACCAAGCCGCTCCTCGCCATTGACGAGGCACTCCAGGTCGAAGACCTCGAAGCCCACGCCGATGAGGACAAACAACGCTGGTGGGAGTTCGCATATGAGCGGAACGTCAGCGTCCTGGCTGCGCAGCACACCGTCAACCCGCATTCGCCGCTGCTGACCGACTCCTACCTCGTCGTCCACGACGCCACCATGACCTATGGCATTCCTGGGTCGCCTCAGCTCGCGGGCATCCACGTCCAGCGCGATCTGGGAGCAGGAACGTTCAGGCTCGACTACGAGCGGGCACCGATCGTGGCCCTCGCGCAGAACTGGCTCATCGCTCGCGGCGCCGACCTCGACCAGCTGACGCCGCAGGCCGAGTGGCTGCCGACCACCGACCAGCCCAGCCGCGACCTGGAGCAGAGGCTCGCCCTGGCCGGTGATCGGTACTGGTTCGCGAACAGCTACACCTCCGACGTCGTCCTGGACCCCGCCCACGCTTCGGGCGGGCCGCCCAGCGCCGCCGAGGACCTGGTCTACGACTTCCACACATGGATCATTGCCCAGGACCAGCGCCCGGAGCCCGGGCTCCACCCCGTCCGGGTGTTCTTCGAGGACGTCGACTACCTCGGCCGCTCGTACACCCTGCGCGAAGGCGGCTTCCCCGATCTCGATGCCGCCTACGACTGGGCCATGCGCATCGGCGAGCCTGACAACCCCCTCCCGCCCGTCGAGGTCGCTCCCTCCACCAGCCCGCGCACCGCCGCCGCCCGCGCCACCAGCCCGGCCTCCGCAGCCGGGGCCGCCCCGGCCGAGGCAGCAGCCCCGCCTGTCATCACCACAGACCCGGCCGCCACCCGCACCCGATGACGGCCCGACCTCCAGGAACACCTATCTCCGCCGACATCCAGCGGGCCCGACCGCGCCCGCGCACCACCGAGCACCGCTCCGTGCAGAAGTCCGTGCGCCTGACGCCGACCGCGTTCTCGGCCATCCGAGAGCGGGCGGCACAGGAGCACCTGACGACCTCCGGGTTCATCGCCACCGCCGCACTGGCCGCCGCTTTGGCCGATGGTCCCGTCGGCCGGCCCGAGACCGACCCGCGCCGCCCTCTCGTCGAAGCGCTCGACCGCCTGGCCTGGGAACTGTGCACGCTGACGGGCACCGTCGCCGGCCGCGAGCAGGCGTCCGAAGTGCCGACTGCACTGCCCGCCCTGGCCCAGCGGATCTACGCCGTCCTCGACGCCGTGCTGGAGGCCGCATGATCCCCGACGTGTCCACCGGTACCAGCCCCCGGCCGCTGCTGGCCTACCTCTACGGCCCCGGTCGACGCGAGGAGCACGAAGACCCGCACCTGGTCGCTGCCTGGGACCGGGCCGGTGCGCCCGACCCCGGCCGCGACCCGGGTGCCACCATCGGCCGACTCGCCGCCCGGCTCGACCAACACGCACAGCTGCGGGCCGCCGAAATCGGCGCACCGCCGCCCAGCCGGGTCTGGCACTGCTCGGTGCGTACGGCTCCCGAGGACCCGCTGCTCACCGACGACCAGTGGGCGCACGTGGCTCAGCGGATCGTCGCCGCGACCGGGCTCGCACCCACCGATGGGCCCGGGTGCCGGTGGGTGGCTGTGCGGCACGCCGTCCACCACATTCACATCGCCGGGATCAGCGTGCTGCCGGACGGGTCCCGGCCGGCGATGCACCGTGATGCGGCCCGCGCACAGGCCGAGTGCCGGGCGATCGAGACGGAGTGGGGCCTTCGGTCCGTCGGCCAAGGCGAGCGCGTCACCACCAGCTATCCGACCACCGCCGAGATCATCAAGGCGGAGCAGCAGGGCTGGGACCAGCCGTCCCGCGTCTGGCTCCAGCAGCGCATGCGCCAGGCCCTGGCCGGTGCCAGCAGCGTCGCGGAGTACGCCGCCGCGCTGGAGGCCGACGGCGTCCAGGTGCGCTGGCGAACCGACGAGACGGGCGCCCGAGTCGGATACAGCCTTGCCCGCCCCGGCGACACCGGAACGAGCGGCATCCCGTTGTACTTCGCTGCCGGCCGCCTCGACTCCGCGCTCACACTGCCTCGGTTGACCGCGCTGCTGGAGGCGAGCGCATCAACGGAGCCGTCCTGAGCGGCCGCCGCCATCCCGTCCTTCACCACACCATGCCCGGTTCGCACCCGTTGGAGACCAACCCTGATCGAGATTCCCTGGGACGACTTCTGGCCCGAGGAGGACACCCTCGTCCGGCCCGCCTACCTCGCCGGTCTCGGCACACGGCTCGGCCTCGACACTCCTCTCAGGGCGTTGGAAGGCTGGACCACCACCGCCGTGCGGGACACGACGCGCCTCGTCAGTGAAAGCCCATGCATGGGGATGCGGGTCGTTTACGACCCGGAGCGTCCCGAGCCCTGGGGCGTCTTCGCCCAGCGCGACCTGTTCGAAGGCATCAACTGGTACGGCTCCTTCAGCCGGAACTGCCCGCCCGAGATCCTCCACACGTTCTTCGCCGACCTGGCCGACGTCTTGGAGCGCGATGTCGTCGCGGACACCGAGGCCGTGTTCATCGGCGACGGCCAACCCGTCGCCGACGCCTTCCAAGTCCTGGCTGCTGACGGCTGGAAGACCACTGCCGCAGCTCACGGCACCCTACGGGCGGCGTCCAACGACGGCCTGGTGCTGGTGACCGCCGGCGCGCATCGCAGCCAGGAGGAGGAATCCGCTGACGGAGCCTTGCGGTTCGTGTGGAGTGTGGCCCCCGGAATTCCGGAGGTGTCGTGGTCCGCCCGGTTCAGCTCCGACACGCCCGCACTCGTGATGGCGGCCTTCAACCGGGCAGTGCTCTACCGCGAGCCACTGATCCGTTTCACCTCCAGTCTCCCGCCGGAGGTGCTCGCCCGGTCCCAGGCCGAACAGGACGCCGCCGAACGCCCGACGGAGTGCCGCCCGATGATGCCGAAGGCCACCGAGCTGCTGGCGGCCTCGCCGGGCCTGGCGGACTCGGAGGTCCTGGTCGTCCCTGCCCATCTCGCCGGGCCCGGGGACAGGGGCCGGGCCGTATCCGCCTTGAGCAGGGCGAACGGGTGGACGACGACGAGCGGCGCCACCGCCAGGTTCTGGGACAGCCCCTGCGCGACCATCCGGGTCGCGCAGCTGCTGCGCACCGATCCGGAACCGTCCTACCGTGTGCGACCGTCCGAGGGCACGTGGATCATCACCGGCGCGGAGGAAGCCCTCGCCGCTCCGCTGTGGCAGATGCACCTGAGCCCGCAGACGCCGGCCGAGGTCGTCGGTGCCGTCACCAGCTTTCTCGCCCGAGCCTCAGCCGAAGGCTACCCCTCGGCCACCCGACGGGCGTTGAACGCCCACAGCTCCCTCAGCAGCAACCTCGTCGAGGGCGGCTGGAGCCGTGAGGAGCACGGGCACACCATCCGCTACACCCATCCGTTCCTGCAGGTCTCCTACTCCCGCAGTCTCCTCTCCTTCTCCCGGCACGAAGAGCTGGACCACAACAGCCCCTCCACCCACCTGCTCGCCTCCCGCCTCGACAGCCGACTGACCGCCTGGACGCTGGCCGGCACCACATCTACCCCACACGTACTGATCAGCGCGGCGCTGGAGGCCGCCACCGCGCCCGAGCCCGCCCGGCGCGCCCAGCACACCGTGCCCCAGCAGTTCCTTCCCTTCATCCGCGTCCTGCCTCCGGCTGCACCCCGTGCCAGCGCTGCCCGATCCGGCACTGCCCGCACCACAGGGCCCGAGTCCATGCCCGGTGCGGCCGCCAACCCGACCACGCCGAGGAGGCGAACACGCTGACCCCAGCTCTGCTCAACGACTTCAGCCAGGCGGTGGCCCTACGCCTGCCGGGCCGCTGGAACGCCTCGCTTCGCGACAACTCCACGGCCAGCCAGCGCACCGCCTTGATGGACCGGCTCTGGGACCTCGGCACCGCCCACTGGGCCCTGCTCGACTTCGTCAACGACCACGTAGGTCAGCTACGCCACCCCGCGGGCCTGGAGCTGGTAGTTCTGCGGCGGCCCTTCCGCTCTCGGCAATACCTCGTCGCCGCGCTGGTCCCCGTCGGCCACGGACTCGCCCACCAGGTCCAGGACGCTGTCCCGTTCGGTATCGCTGTCGCCCACGATCCCGCCCGAGCCGCCGCCGATGTCACGCGGCGCCTGCTCCCCTCCTACCAGCGGGCGCTGCGCACCGTCGGCCACAACGCAGGCTGGAGCACCCTCACCGCAGACCCGCCCAGCCGCGCCGTGGCCGCCACCGGCCGCAGCCCTCACGATGCCACCGTGGTGGCGTCCCCGCCGGCCACCCCCTTCGCCTCGCCTGTCGCCGGCACGCGCCGGGCCCGAACCTGATGGAGCTGCCCGCTTCTTGCTCCCTGCCGCACCGCTCCGATCCGACGTCCTCGTCCGCCCTGCCCGCCTCGCTGACGGCTTCGACCTCCCCTTCCACCTCGCCTCCGAGCACGGCTGGTACCGGCCCGTCGAAGCGCCACCCGCTCTGGTCCTGATCAGTCCACAAGAAGAACTCGCCCTCAACCGGCAGCACCAGCAGTGGACTTTGACCAGTACAGCGGGGTGGACAGTACGCTTCTGCGACCGAGTCCCCGCCGAAGTCCCCTACGCCCTCGTCACCGCAGCCCAGGAGGCCGAGGCTGGTCCCGCCGCCGATGCCGCACCGATCACCGGCGACCGGGCAACCGTGCTGCTGCTGGCCTCCGGCTGGTCCGGGTTCAACCGGGACGGGTACCGCCTGGTGGCGGCCCCCGACCGCCGCGCAGCCCTCTCCTGGCCCAAGTCGGCCCCCTACTCCGGCCCGGCCCTGACTGCCGCCGCCGAGACGGGAGCTGTGTGGACTGTCCAGTTCAGCCACAACGCACCTGACCACCTGCTCACCGTCTCCACTGCGGCGCTGCTGCGTGCCGCGGCCCGGAAGCCGGAGCAGATCCCGGAGCGGTTCCGCGGTCTCATCCGTGCCGATCCCCGCCGCACAGGACGAGGAGATGGCGATCAGGCTGCCCGGTCGGTTGCGGCCCGGCTGCACGGCTCGGCTTCGCATCCGGCGCTGCGGCAGATTCCTCCACCCACCCCTCCGTCCGCCCCCTTGCACTACAGCCCTACGGGACCGGCCCGCTCACGTCCGCGCTGAACGGTGCCCCAGGGAGCGAGCCCCTCACGCTGCGGTCAGCGGCGTCCCGACAGGATCGGATCGGCGGATTCCACTGCGACGTACGTCTCGGCCGTCCTCGCCTCCAGCAATCCGCCTCGGGCTTCCGGCCGTTCCACCACGGTCGGCGCATCGCGCAGCAGCCAGGTCGGAACCTCTCGGGTCGCGTACGCGCGGGCCATGTCCCGTCTGGCTGTCTCCAGCCGCTCGTCCTCGCGCTCGTAGAAAGTGCGCCGAGCCTCGCGACTCACCGCTTCGCGTTCCTCGTCCTCCCCGCGCCCTGTTAGAACCGGATCCGCGGGAAACAGGGGCTCCTCCGCCGGCACCTCTGCCTGCACCTGGTGGAGACGGGCGCAGGCTGCGAACATGCCGAGCGACAAGCCCAGGTGCAGGCCGATGCCGGGGATGCGCCCGACCACGAACTCCCTTACCGAATCGCCCTCGTGGGCGCGAACCCACTCGTAAGGAACTCCGGCGTCCAGTACCATCGCGCGCAACTCACGGGTACGCGCGTCCCGCTCCAGCGGCTGTGCCCTGCCGTCGTGCCGGACGTGTCCGGCGGAGTCCGGTGCTGCGTTCGCGAGCGGGACGACCCGCAGGTCCTGCACCGCCCCGAAGGCCAACGCCCGGAAGACGAGCAGATTTGCCCGCGTGGCCCGGAGCAACTCGTCGGGGGTCTCGTCCAACGGAGGAGCGTCTCCGCCGCTCGGCGGGTCCGGCAGTGAGTAGACGCTGCCGTCCGGGGACGGGGCGGCGAGAGCGGTGTGCACCATCATCACGAGGTGGTCGTCCTTCCACCGATGGGGCTTGGGCAGCACCGTTCCGCAGAGCACCTGCCGATGAGGGACCGCGAGCTTCGCTGACGCCTGGTTCAGCTGTCCCTGTCCTTTGCGCATCTCGGGCTCTCCCAGTGCCTTGCCCGCTTTGGCCTCGATCAGCCACGGCAGTGCCTCGACCACGTGGTTGCCGTAGAGATCCGGGAACTTCTTGGTCGGATCCGTCAGCTCCGGGATCCCGCACGCCTCCAGGTGGACGGTGGCTGGCAGACCTGCCATGCCGACCGTCAGCCACTGGGCCATCGTCATGCCCAGGTGGTATCCGAAGGCTGCGTGGGCGCTGCGCTCCGTACCGTGGCGGTAGACGGTGTTGACGAACAGGCGGCGCCCCGCCGCTCCGGCCGGTGCCGCGACGTCCTCCAGGGCCAGGTACGCCTGCAGCGGGGCCACCCGAGCGATGAGTTCGTTGACGGCCAGCGCCGGCGTCTTGCCCAGCCAGGGGGCCAGATCACGGCCTGCGCTCGTCGCCGCCAAGACAAGCTGCCGCCAGGTGGTCGTCGCCAGGTACTCGCCGTCCGGCGGGAGGGTACCGGCGGTCGACCACGGTTGCACAGCTTTGGGTGCCTGCCGGCTGTGCCACTTCGTCAGGTCCCCGTCGGAGCGCACGCGGACCGGGATGTCGAGTGCGTCGGCCAGCGTGAAGGTGAAGTCCGCGGCATCGGGTGGAGGGATCATCGCCATGGAGAGAGCCTGCCAGATCCTCTCGGCGCTTCGTGGGCAGCCCCGGGCCCGCTCCGGAGCCGTAGGCGCCGCGCCATCGCCCCCGTTCCCAGGAGGTACGACGTAACCGACGACCACACCCCCTCCCTCGTCCAGGTCACCCCGCGCTATCTCGCGGGCGGCCGTCCGGACTTCTTCACCATCACCGGTGCGCTGGCCTCCCGCTTCGGCTGGCAACGGGCCACGCACCACAACAATCTGCGTACCACGCGCAGCCCGTGCGGCCGGGCGGTGCTCATCGACCGCAGCCTGCGTGCCTCGGCCGACCTGGTGGTCGAGGTCGGCGACCCGGGCCGCAGCCCGCTGTGGCAGGCGGTGATCACCAAGCACACTCCGCAAGAGTTCCTCGCGCCGCTCACCCAGAACCTCGCCCGGGAACTGCGCGACCGCCCAGATCTCGTGCTCGATGACGCCACCGCACGCCCTGCCCTACAGACCGCGTGGGCGCCAGCCGACGGCTGGACGGTCGAGGTCGACCGTCCCGGCGGACA
Source organism: Kitasatospora sp. YST-16 (assembly GCF_026802215.1). Lineage (NCBI taxonomy): Bacteria > Bacillati > Actinomycetota > Actinomycetes > Kitasatosporales > Streptomycetaceae > Kitasatospora > Kitasatospora sp. YST-16. The sequence goes on along the minus strand of NZ_CP113837.1, from coordinate 5,657,191 downwards.
ACTGCACGCAGCCCCGACCGGGCTGTGCGGGTTCGCCGCCCTGGACCCCGGCAGCGACGGCCGCGCCGGCTACTGGTTCTTCGGCGGCAGCGCAGAGCACCGGTGGCTGATCACTCTCTCCCCCGCGACGCCCGCCAGCGTCGTCCGCCGGCTCTACGCCGACGTCGCCGACCCCGCCCCGGTCCAGCGCGCCCCGCGGGCCTTGCCCTCTTCGCACCTGGGGCACCTCACCATCACGCCCGCAGCGGCGGGCTCCCGGACTCTGCCGATGCCCTCCGGCCTCGCAACCGCAATCGCCCGGATGAAGCAGCGCTCCGGGCCCACCGAACCGCTGTTCGCCAGGACGCCGGCCTCGCCGCCGCCACCCCGCCACCGCTGACCCAACGCGCTTTAGCCCGAACCCACTTGGGGTCGGGCTACAGCGCGTTCGCACGCGGCAGACAACCTGCACCAACCCCTTGACGGGACTATGTGATCCAGGCGCTTCCAAGCAAACATGGACCCCCGGCCGCACCCGTCGAGGAAGGTGACACACCCTGACCATCGTCCTGTCTGCGCCCTCCGCCCCCAGCCTCCGCCCCGGCGACACCGTCCCGGCCCGTGACTGGCTCCTCGGCGAGGGGAACCCGACCGACCTGAACGCCTTTTTGTACGAGAACCGTTGGACGTACGTGATCGACGCCGACGGCGGTCTGCACGCCGCGTCCCCGTGCACCCGGGTGTACCTGGGCTACCAGCCGGACAACCCGCGCGCGGACACCTGGACCATCTCCCTGGACGGTACCGCGCGCCAGCCCGGCTGGCGGGCCCGGTTCGACCGCCACACCCCGGTCGAGGTCGTCCTCTCCGTCCTGCGCACTCTCGTCGACCATCCCGGCCGCTGAGCCCACGCCCGCCGAACCGACCCGACCCGACCCGAAGGGAACCCCGCATCTCCACCCTGCGTTCCACCCGTGCCAAGGCCCGCCTGCTGCACCGCATCGAGGCGACCGAGTGGCTCACCGGCTGCGCCGTGTACACCAGCTTCCTCCACGCGGTGCTGCTGTGGCCCGGCCGACCGCTGATGTCCGCCAGCGCCGTGCTGTGCGCCCTCCAACTGGCGGTCGTCTACCTGATGCTGTGGACGATGCCCCCGCTCGTCGCTGACGCCCTCGGCGACCGCCCTCCGCGCCTCCGCCGCCGGAACCGGTGAACCGACCAGCGCCGGGCCCCACCGCCCGGCGGTCAGTCACGGCGCAACCGTGCCGCACCAGTCCATCGCCCTCGGAGGCCCCTTGCCGCTCCCGATCGAGCTGTCCGGAGACGTCCTCGATCCCGCCACCGTCCACCGAGCCTTCGGCACCGCCTACGGCCCGTTCGACCCGGACGGTAACCGTCCGGCTTTCGCCGTACTGGCCTACCTCGCCCCCGCTGACCGCTACCTGATCGCACCACTGGGAACCCCGACTCGCGACGGCGCGGCCCCAACAGTGGGAGGCTGTGGCTGGGTGGAACCCGCCGCGCTGGACGAACTAGTCGTCGCCCATCCGATCCGCGCCGTCGGCGGGGGCCGGACCGTGTGCCACCACCACGTACGCCCAGGCTCCCCCGGCGCTTGCCGCACCTGCCGCATCCGGCCTCCACGCCCGGACTGCGATTTCTTCCGCGTTTCCCGCTATGCCCCCATTCCCGAGGAGGAATCCTGACCGCTATGCCCGCTAGCCGCCGCCAGCTGCGCCGTGCAGCCCTCGCCACCGCCGCGACCACCGCCGCCCTGGCTGCGGCAACCGTCATCCTGGCGCTCTCCGGCCCCGGCCGTGCGACCGCCATCGCACTGGTCGCCCTCGCGACCAGCGTGCTGACCTTGTACTGGATCTCCCGAAGCCTGGACGCCGATGCGGACGGCGCCGTGCTCGGCTGGCTCGACCAGCACGGCGAGGGCCGGATCGACCAGATCGCCGCAGGGTCTGCGCTGCGACCGGCGACGGTGAGACTCTCCCTGGTCCGGCTGGCGCGCTCCCGAGCGGTCACCGCCTCCAACGACGAGCAGAATCCGGTGTACCGGCTGGCGGGCTGATGCTCTCACCACATGCCGAAGGGCGGTGGTGCACAAGGAAGTTCCTTGTGCACCACCGCCCTTCGGCATGTGCAGCGTCAAACACAGCCAGGACAGCGAAAGGTCAACCCGGAACAGTCACGGATTCCCAATTTCGGAAATCAATTCGCCCCGCCCGCCGCCCTGCTGACGCAGGCTCAGTTGAAGTAGATCCCGGCAAACTCGCCCCCGAACCCGAGGTCCGTCAGCGCCTGCTCGGCATCGCTCCAGGACCGGTCCGCATAGGAGAAGTTCGCCTCGAAGAAGTCGATGTCCAGCTCGCCCTCCTCCCACTCGTATCCGCACCGGCACCGCACGAAAACGCGCCGGCGGGTCTCCAGGAGCAGCCAGTCGCGGTTCGCGCGGCACGAGGAGCAGCGGACGAGGGTGCCCCGCGGGTTCAGTTCGCCGGGGTACTCGACGACGCGGATCACGGCACCGCCCGGAGCGGGCTCGGGCACCATCACGGGATAGTCCGGGATGTGCAGGTCGGCTTCGGAGAGCGGCGGGAGGTTCGAGGGGTCGTTCGGGTTCAGATCGCGTCTCGGCGAGTCCGACAAGCTGCAAGCCCTTTCGTCAGAGAGATGGTGGCTCTAACCGGGGTTCGGGCCCGAGTATTCCCGGAATCAGCAGCCGATATCTGATCGTTATCTATCTCGGTTCGTGTGCCGCCGGGACCGTGGTGGGCCCGATCAGGTGGCCTCGGACACCTCCACGTCGAGGAGGTTGGCGACTTGCTCCAGGCGGGCGTGGATCTGGTCGGTGTCGGTGCCGGTGACGACGAAGTGGGCGAGTCGACCGGTGTGCAGGTTGCCGCCGTGGTCGGGGAGGAGGATCTGCTCGCCAGCCTTGTGCTCGAAGCACAGTCGCTCCAGCCAGTCCGGGGCGCCGAGTTCGGGGCGGGCTTCGGCTCGCTGGAGGGTGCCCGAGGCGGCGGGCGAGAGGAAGCGGACTCCGGCGGCCTCTCGCCGGGTGGGGGTGAGGTCGGGTTCGCGGCCCACTGCGATGTCAGCGGCGACCGCGGGCAGGTCGATCCCGGTGGCCAGCTGGACCAGGCGACCAATGAGGTCGCCGCCGAGGCGGGCGTTGACCTCGATCAGGCGCGGGCCGCCGGCGGTCAGGCGCATCTCGACGTGGGACACGCCCGTGTTGACGCCCAGGGCGTCCAGGGCGGCCTCGGCGATGGGTCCGACCTGCGCGAGGAGCGGGTCGTCGGCGCGGACGGTGTGGCCGACCTCCTGGAACAGCGGCTCGGGGCCCAGCATCTTGCGAGTGACGGCGACCGGGGTGGTGATGCCGTGCACGGTGACGCACTCCACCGAGATTTCGGGTCCGTCGAGGTATTCCTCCACGAGCACGCCGGAGCCCTCCTCGCCCTGGTCGCCGGCGTGGTCGCAGGTGTAGGCGAAGGCGGTCGGGAGGTCTTCGGCTCGTTCGACCTTGATCACGCCGATGCTGGCGGCGTGGGCGGCGGGCTTGAGGACGACGGGGTATCCGATGCGGCGCGCGGCGGTGCTCGCGGTGACGAGCGAGGTGGCACGGATCGACTGGGCGGAGGGCACGCCCTCGGCTGCCCAGACGGCTCGCGCGGCGGCCTTGTTGCGGCAGGCGGCGGCGGTCGCGGACGACTGGCCGGGCAGGGCGAGGTCGGTGGCGATCTGCGCGGCGGGCAGCAGGCAGTACTCGTCCCAGGTGAGGACGCCGGCGATGGTGTGGCGGTCGGCGAGGCGGGCGACGGCACCGCGCAGGGCGGCCAGGTCGTGGGGGTCGGCGACCTCGTGGTCGACGATGTGCGCCAGCTGCCAGGTCGGCGTGGTGGAGTCGACGAGGACCAGGCGGTGGCGGCGCGCGGCGCTTTCGAGGCAGTAGGAGCGGTAGGCGGGGTTGCCCATGGAGATGACGAGCAGGACGGTGTCGTCGTCGGCGTGCGGCATGCGGTCTTTCCGGTCGGGGCTGGGAAGCTCAGGCGGTCGGCGAGGGCGGGGAAGCCGGTCAGGCGCTGTTCGGGCGGCGGCGAGCGGCCTGGAGGGCCAGGGCTGCGGCACAGACCGAGGCGAGGAGGGTGCTGCCCGCCCACAGCCAGCCGGGGCCTCGGTCGAGGGCGGCGGCGCCGATCAGCGGTGCGGCCAGCGCGGAGCCACCGAACGCGGCACCCCAGACGCCGAGGTAGCGGCCGCGTGCGCCGTCCGGTGCGAGGCTGGCGACGTAGGCGGCGGCCCCGACGCAGAACGCCATCTCGCCGAGGGTCCACACGATGGCGGCAGCGATGAAGGCAGTGGCGGAGTGGGCGAGCCCGTTGGCGCCCATGCCGAGGCCGATGGCCAGGGCTCCCGCCGCACACGTCCACAGCGGCGGGGTTCGGTCCATCCGCGGCTGTAGCAAGGGCTGCAGCGCCAGGACCGTCAGCGCGTTGGCCACATTCACCGCACCGTAAACGGCGGGCGAGAGCCCGTCGGCGTGGATGGCCAGTGGGATGCCGTACACCATCTGCTGGTACACGGTGAGCGTGACCAGCGACAGGCCGGTGACCGACAGCAGGCGCCAGTCGGCGAAAACGCTGCGGTAGCCGACGGGGTCGGTGGCGCTGGCCGGGTGGTCGCGGATTGTGGGCAGGGCGAGGATGGCCGCGGCGAACGCGAGGCAGGTCAGCGCGTCGACCAGGCAGAGCCAGGCCATGTGGGAGCTGGCGAGGTAGCCGCCGAGGATTCCGGAGCCTGCTCCGCCCGCGTTGATCATCCAATACTGCAGGCCGTATCCGCGGGCTCGCTGCTGCTCGGGGAGGAGGTCCGCGATCCATGCGGTGATCGCGGTGCGGGGCGCGTCGAAGACCAAGCCGATCGCGGCGGCGAGGGCGACCAGTTCGGGGACGGTGGTGGCGCGGGCGAGCAGCCCGTACGCCGCGGCGGTCAGGGTGAGGGAGACGACGATGGTGCTCTTGCGGCCGATGCGGTCTGCGGCGGCTCCGGCGAGCGGCTGGCCGAGTACCCATCCGGCGCCGAACACGCTCAGGACTTGGCCGGCGGTGCTGACCGAGAGGTGGAGCTGGGTGACCAGGTAGAGGGTCAGGTACGGGACAAGGACGGCGCCGATGCGGCTGGCGCCGAATCCGATCACGAGCACCCAGTAGGCGGCCGGGAGGCGGGTGGTGGGGGGCGCTGTCGCCGGTCCGGTTGGGGCGGCGGCTGTCGACAAGAGGCTGCTCCGGCAGTCGTGTTCGAGTGGGGTGGTCAGTCGGTGGTGAGCGGCTCGACGCGGATGTCCAGGGCTGCGCGCAGGTCGGCGACCTCCTGGTCGAGCGTGTCGAGGTCGTCGGGGACGTAGAGCACGCGGCCGGCGAGCGTCATGGTGCCGATCCCGGTGGGTACGGGCTGGCCGACCGTGAGGCGGATGTCGGCATGGAGCACGCCGGGCAGCGCTTCGATGGTGTCCCGGTCGGGAACATGGGTCACCGTCCCGGCGGGGGCGGTGATCATGACGGCGGTGAGCGCGGGGAAGCGCGGGGTGCCGTCGAGGTCCGGGGCCTGGTCGGTGGCGAGGGCGGCCAGGGTGGCGGGCAGATCGAAGGCGTACATCACGCTGGCGAGTTCGGTGATGCTGCCGCCGCCCGGTCGCGCGCCGGCCTCGCCGACGAACAGGCCCCCGGTGCGGTCGCGCAGGATCTCGCAGTGCACGACACCGCTCTGTGCTCCCAGCGCGGCGGCGGCGCGGGCCGCGAGGTCGGCGACCTGCCGGGCTTCGGGGTGCTGTGGCGGCAGAGCGGTGTCGAAGGAGGCGGCGCCGAGGCTCTGCAGGAGCGGGGCGTTGTAGCGACCCGGCACCGCAAGGAGCACTGTCCCGCGGTGGACGTACAGGTCGCAGAAGAACTCGGCCTCGACGTCGAGAAACTGCTCGACGAGGAATCCGTCCCGGGCTCCGTGCAGGGAGTCCAGGACGTGGCCGGCGGTGAGGCGGCCGGTCGGGTCGGTGATCCGGGCATCGAACGCCCCGGCGTCGACCAGCTCCTTCAGGTGCTCCCGGTCGCGCACGACGAACGTGTTCAGCGTGGCCAGTCCACCGCGGGGCTTGACCAGGACAGGCCAGCCCAACTCGCCTGCTGCACTGGCGACTTCGCGGGCATGGTGGACCACCCGGTGCCGGGCAACGGGCAGCCCTGCTGCGGCGAGGGTGGTCTTCATGACGGCCTTGTCGGTGTAGGCGGTGGCGGCCTCGACCGTCAGGCCGGGCAGGCCGCGCAGCTGCCGCAGGTGCGCGGCGGCCACGATGGCCTGTTCGTCGATCGTCGCGATGGCGGCGACGTCGGGCAGGCCGGGCTCCAGGGCCGTCAGGGCGTCCAGGTCGTCCCAGTGCTCGACCGTGTGCTGCTCGATGCCGGGAAGGGCAGCGGTTCCGGCAGGTTGGAGGACGGTGACGGTGTGACCGGCGGTCAGGAGGGCGTTTTCGAGCAGGGGATTGCCGGTGGACAGGACGAGGACGTGCATCAGGTGGGTCGCTCCGGTACAGGGAAAGAAAGGTGGGGTGGTGGCGATACTGGGAAGCCGTCCTGCGCTTCGGGCTCCTAGCGGACGGGCGAGGCTTGGTGCGGCGGGCGGTCGCTGGTGGTGATCCGCCAGGCAGCGGCAGCCTGGCGGGCGCGGGCCTCGGCCTGCGCGGCGGTGGCGGCGGCGGCGAAGACGTGGCCGGCGGGGGTGAGCGTGCCGACGCGGGCGGGGCTCTGCTGGCCGACGTGGACGATCTGGTGCACGTCGATGACGCCGGGCCGCTTCTGCAGCGCTTCGACGCCGTCCATGTCGATGATCCAGCCGGGCGGGGCGATGGGAGCGGCCCAGGCGACGACCGGGCCAGCGCTGCGCAGGTCCACCTGCGGTGTGAGGCCCATCGCCAGGTCGGCGGCGAGCGCCCAGGGATCGATGCCATGCTGGAGCCCGAGCAGGTGGGGCAGCATGGCGCCGCCGGGACGCAGGCCGATCTCCCCGACAAGCAGGTCACCGGAGCGTGCGAGCAGGATCTCGGCATGGGCGAACCCGGTGACCAGCTGGAGGGCGTCGGCTGCGGCGCGGGCCAAGTCGACGACTTCGCGGGCGTGTTCGTCGTCCGGACCCAGCAGCACCGAACCCAGGAGGGTGGTGTCCAGCAGCGGGCCGGGATATCGGCCCGGCACGGCGTAGACCTCCCGGCCGTGGTGGCGCAGGATCTCACAGTGGTACTCGGCGGCGACGTCGATCCCCTCCTCGGCCATGAGGCCACCGCTCGCGTGGTCCAGCCCATGGTGGATGCCGGAGGCGTGAAGGCTGGCGGGCAGCGCCTGGGGGCCAAAGGCACCCTCGGCACGCAGGCGGACGAGGTGGGCCTGGTCGCGGACGAGGAGGGTACCGATCGCGCCGAACCCCCGACGGGGCTTCACGACGACCGGCCAGCCGAGCAGCTCTGCGGCACTCTCGATGTCGGCGACGCTGTCCAGCGGGACGTGCCGAGCGACGGGGACGCCGGCGGCGGTGAGCACGTCCTTCTGGATGTGCTTGTCCGTTCCGGCTATTGCGCATTCCCTGGACTGGCCCGGCAGGCCGAGCCGTTCACGCAGGAACGCGGCGGCCCGCAAGCAGGGCTCGTCGGTGGTGACCACCGACTCGACAGGCAGCGCGGCCAATTCGCCGGCCAGGGCGGACAGCTGGCGCCGATCGTCCCACGCAGCGACGGTCAGCATCGAATAAGGCACACCACGGGCCTTGCGGTCGGCCTCGACGGCGGGCGGTACGACGACGAGGATCTGCTGCCCGCGCTCGGTGAGCAGGTCCTCAAGCTGGGAACGGAGGGCGGAGAGCACAACGAGCATGCCCACGCTCCTTTCTGTTCGGTTCGGGGAGGGTTGCGCGGCCCTACCGCTGGCGTGCGACTGGCTGGTGGTGCTGGCCGGTGCTCCACTCGCGAGGTGCGGTCGGCTCCAGCGCGACGTGGGGCAGGGCAGCCGAGCTGGCGCGGGCGGCCGAGTCGCGGCTGGACGGGGGCATCGCTGGGGGCGCGGTTTGGACGACCACGCCGAGGAGGTCGGCGGGGCAGGCGTAACCGATGCCCTCGCTCTGGAAGGACCGGACGGCGCGGGTGACCGCGACGCTTCGCGCGGCCAGCCCGGTCACGTCGGGGGGCAGTTGGAACCGAACGTCCGTGGTGGTGGAGTGGTCCACAAAGCCCGCCTCGCGCAGAAGCTGCTCTGCGCGTGTCTGGGTGGCCAGCAGTTCTTCGCGGCCGGGAACGCCGAGCTGTTCCAGGCGCTGGTACACGGCCGCGAGCATCGCAGGGACGCTGCCCCGGTTGTGCTCGTGCGGACCGCCGGGCTCGCTGTCGTAGATCACTTCGAACTGGTCGGTGGCGTCCGGGTGGTCCCGGGTGACGTGCCAGCTGTCGGGGAAGCCGGAGACGGCGTCTGCGATCTTTCCGGTCTCCTGGGGCGGGGAGATCGTCAGGTGGCTGCCGTCGGGCAGCAGGACGTGGACGATGTAGTCGCTCAGCCCGAAGTCCTCGACGCATTCGAGCCCGCGGTGTTCGAGCGGGCCGGTGATGTGCGGATAGCGTCGGCTGATCCGTGCAGCGTCGATGGTCCTGGGCGTGAACGGCCCGTACACGTAGGCGTTCAGCTCGTGGGGTTTCTCGGTGAACAGGACCGTCACCTGGGGCTCGGATTCCACGTCACTCTCCTCTGCTGCACGGGGACGGGTGTGGTGCGCCCGCCGACGCAGCGTCGATCGCGTCCGTCGGCGGGCGGATCACCAGATTCCGCGCCGCGCGGCCGGACGCATCCGGCCGATCTTGTGCTAGGCACCTCTCGGCGAACAGGAAGCCTCCCGTTCTGGGGTAATTCGCTCCGCGTTCGGCAACCGCGGTGAGAGGCTTGGCGCCGTGAATTCGAGGAGATATCTCGGGCAGGCGGGCATGGAGGCAGCCGTCCTCCCCTCCCGGGCGGCCTATCTGATTGCAGACGGCAGCGCGGCCGGGTTCCGTACGGCCGTGACGCAGGCCAGCAGCCGGTGGGGCGGCATGACCGAGCCCATCGTCGAGGCCCTGGCTTCGGGCCTGTCCCCGCTGCACGAGCAGACCGTCCGCGTCGCCAAGGTCGAGGCGCTCGTCAACATCGACGCCGACCCCCTGGCCGCCGAGGAGATCGCGGCGGGCCTGGGGCTGCCCCTCGTTGCGCTTGCGGACATGCGGAAGTACGGCGTGGTGTTCACTTGTTCCCCGGACGAGGTCAGAGAGTTCACGGACGCGGCATACGCGCCGATCGCAGCGAGCCCGACCGGGCCGCTGTGGCAGCTGGCTGTGGCCGGCTGCGTGGAGCCGGGCCTCCGCGAGCACGCCAGGGTGAGCGAGCGGGAGGACGAGTTCGGCCGGTACCAGCTGCAGAGCGACACCCGGATCCAGGGCACGATCGCGCAGTTCGGCGAGTACCTGAGCCCCACCCCGGGGCACACCTCGATGGTCCTGTGGGTCGTCGAGGGCGAGGGCTTCGCCGACAGCCTCGACTTCTGGAACACCAGGGCGATGCGGCCGGTCGACACGATCGACATGCCGATGCTGCTGCTGCCGGGTGCCGACGCGGTCAAGAACTGGATCGACTTCCCGGAGCAGGTGGCTCATCTGCTCGGCTCTCGCCCCGGCCAGTTCGCCCCCGACGTGGCGCTCGTCAGCCGCTCGGCGTCGCCCGAGCAGCTGCTGGAACTCGCCTCGGTGCTCGGCCTGGAGCCCACCGAGGAGGAGCCGCGGGCCGGAGTGCGCATCCCCGTGCCGCCGACCCGGACCGCCCCGTTCACCTTCCGGACGGACTTGGACCCCACAGCCTGGGTGACCCTCGAACGCCACTACGGCGTGCCGACGTCCTTCGACGTTCAGGTCTTCGCCGACGGACCGAGCACCCTGCGCTTCGCTCAGCCCGTCCGGTTCAACGGGCACGCCGGGGCCCTCGTGAGGTTCTGGGGCGAGCCCCTGCTCGGCCTGCCCGCCCGCCCGTCCATCGCCCGGCTCGTCCACCCCGATGCCCAGTGGCGGGACGGCAAGCTGCAGCTCGCGTTCCTGCCGATGACCCATCAGCTCGCCGTTCAACTAACCTTCCCCCTGCTGCCGCAGGCCACAGAACGGCTTCTGGACGATGTCGCGACAGGGCACCAGCTGTCCCCCGCAGGGCGGCTGGGGACGGCCCTGGCCGAGCGCGCCGACAGCACCGCACTCCTCGAACCCGGTGTCTACGAGGCGGCCATCGCCCTGACCACGCCGCGCTCCAAGGAGCTGTTGAAGCGGCTACAGGAGCTTCGGGCGGACGGCGATCCGGACGCCGACCTCGCCGAGCTGGCCGCCACGTGGGGCGGCCGGTCCGAGCGCCGCTATCTACCCGCCGACAAGGTGCCGAACGTCAGGGCGGAGGACCGGGCGGCGGCGCTGGAGCGGCTGTGCGCGCTGGGCTGGGCCGAACGCGGCCTGGAGAGCGTCTGCCCCTCGTGCACCAGCCGGTCGTTCGTTCCCCTCGGACAGACCAGCGGTTCCCCGCAGTGCCCCGGGTGCGGTGCAGTGTCCGCCTACCAATCCGGCGGCGCGCCGACCGCCGTGCACTACCGGCTCGACAGCTTCACCGACCGGGCAAGCGACAACGGCCTGCTGCCGCATCTGCTCGTCATCGCCGAACTCTGCCGGCGCAAGCCCCGCTCCCACTTCCTCCCCGGCACCGACGTCACCTTCGCCGACGGCACCCAGGAGGAGGTGGACATCTACGGCGTCTGGGACGGGAAGGTCCTCTCCGGAGAGGTGAAGACCTCAGCCTCGGAGTTCGACGAGGCCCAGCTCCGGCGTGACGTCGCGCTGAGCCAGCGGCTCGGGGCGGACGTGCACCTGCTCGCCTCGGTCACCCCGGTCTCCGAGGCCGTCCGGGACACCGCGCGGGAGCTGTGCGATGCGGCCGGGCTGGAGCTGGAGGTCTTGGACCAGGCCGACCTTCGCCCAGCCGCGCAGAAGCCAGTCCCTGCGACCGCGGCCGACGGCCTCGGCTGGCTGCGTGCCGCGACGGCCGACCTGGCTGCGCTGGTCGAGAAGGGCAAGCCCGTCAGCCACGGCCAGGTGGCGCGAGTCTTGAAGACTGCGGGCGGCGGCGCTGCCCCAGTCCCCGGACACATCGCGGTTCTCTCCTGGGCGCTGACCGAGCACCGGGACGATGCCGCGAACCTTCTGCTCCGTCTTCTCGGGGCCCTCGATACTGCGGTCCGTGAGCACGGTGCCGCAGAACCGGGGGCGTAGACGCTGCTCGGCTGCTACCGGCCACCGAGCAGACGCAGGCCGGCGGGCTGGCACAGGTACCACCCGCTGACCAGGTGGCCGTCTTCGTCGTGCCAACTGACCTGCGCGGACCAGCTGAGGCTTCCCAGTCGCAGCCTCCAGTGTTCGATCCGGGCGGGGCGCCACTGCCCGCCGACACGGATCTGCGCCCGCACCCAGCGGGCTTCCGCCGGCCAGGTCCGGCCAGGCCCGATCAGCAGCGCGGCCGGCGCGGGCATCGCGTCCCCGTCAGCGTTCCCGAGGGTGCGACTGCCGGTTCGGGGGTGCGGGAGGGCTGTACTCACAACGGCATCGTACGCCTGTTCGATTTTTGTTTTCTGCTCCCCTTCGTGCTCCGGCGGGTGCCGGAAACACCGAGGACGCCAGCCCGGCCGGGCTGGCGTCCTCGGTGCTGCTTTCTCAGGGCGCGACCACGGTAGCGCGTCCGTTCCAACGGCGTGCCGGTCTGTCAGCGCGTCGGGCGCCGCCGCGGAGCTGGAGCCGCTGCGGCTGCCTGCCCGGTCCGGGGGCCGCTACCGCGCTGCACGGCGGCGGGCGCGGGCGCGGGGGCGGGGACGGCCGACAACCCTGCGATCCGGCGGACCCGCCAGACCATCACCGCGGTGACCGAGTCCGCGCTGTCCAACTCCCGCCAGGACTTCGCCTCATCAAGCAGCGCGGCCGGATCGTGGCCGGCGGCCTCGGCCTCGGCGAGGGTCGCGGCGAGCGCGTCCCAGCCCTCCCTCTCCCGTGGGGCACCCTCGGTCTCGGCGAGCCGGGTCCGGATGATCTCGGCTTGGCGCTCGCGGACCTCCGGAGGCAGCCTCCGGCCGCCTTGGGCCATCGCCGCCATGGGCCTGGCGGCAACCGTCCCGTACGCCGCCCGCAGCTCGCGGGCGGCGGCCGCGGCGGCGGCGGCCTGCTGGGCGTGACCGCGCCCTGAATGCCAGCGGGCGGCGGCGATGGCCAGCAGGACCAGGGCCGACAGCAGCATCGCGGTCGCCCCGCCGTCCTCGCCCCGGTTGGTGGCGTAGCCGTTGGAGAGCATCTGCCGGGCGGCGTAGCGCAGAGCGCGGTTGTCGGCTCGCTCGGCGCGGACGTGGCTGCGCGAGGCGCGCTCGAACGCCCGTGCTGCGGCCAGGAGCTGGGCCCTGGTGTCGGCCGGGGCGCGGATGGCGATCACGTCGATCACCTCGATCGCTCCAGCGAGCTGGGCCGCGACTTGGCCGTCGTCGCCTTCGTCGATGGCGCGGGCGGCGGACTCGACCGCGTCGGCGGCGCCGCGTCGGGCCTGAGCGGCCCGGGAACCCGGCACGCGGGCCTGGCCAGTCGCCGCGCCAGCGGGTTGTGCATTGTCGACGGCCTGGAGCGGCCCGGTGCCCAGGCGCTTGCGGATGCGGGGCAGGGACAGGTCAGGGGCGAGCCGGGAGCCGCCGAAGAACACCGGCTGTCCCTGCGCGTTGCGATCGTCCGGGTGGGCGACGGAGTACCCGAGCACGTCGCCCGATGGTGCGATCTTGAGGCTGACCAGGAGGCCGGCGGTCTTGAGCCGGTCGAGGAACTCGTCCTCGTCGGCGGCGCCCGCGACGGCGCGTCGGACGGCGTCGCGCAGCTGGAGCCGGACGGGTTCGCCTCGGCCGAGCCGTTGCGCCTTGTGGCCCTCGGCGCTGGTGGGCCGCTTGGCGGCGGTTCCGTCACCCTGGTTGAGCTCCTTGAGGCCGAAGTCCTTCTCGATCTGTCGGCATTCGGCCTGAGCGCGTTCCGCGTCCTTGTTGAGGCGGGCTTGGCGCAGGTCGCCGCGCACGATGGTGGCCATGATGTGGATGTGCCGGGGGTCGTGGCGGACCGCGATCCAACGGCAGCCGTCGGGGTCGCCGGGCTCGGCGATGCCGGCTGCGGCGACCACGCGGCGGGCGACCTCGGCCCACTCCTCGTCGGTGAGGAGCCGGTCGCCGGGGTCCGCGCTGACGGGGCAGTGCCACACGTGGCGCTTGGGCCGTCGGTCGCCGAGCTGGTTGACGCGCAGGTCGAGGGCGGCCTCCAGTTGCGAGAGCGTGGCGGCCGGGTCGCGGCCCGGGTCCGGGGCGAAGCCGTCCCAGCTCGCGACGATATGCGGGTCGACGTGTTCGTCGTGCTTGCCGGGGCCGAAGAGGTAGGCCAGCAGTCCGTACGTCTTTGACCCGCGGCTGATGTCAGGGACCACCGTTGGCCCTGATGGCGAGCTGGTAGGCGGTGCGGTCGACTGTGGCGATGGCGGCGCGGACCGCGCCGAGCGTGGCGTCGAGGTCAGCGGGTCGAACCTGGCCGCCGGAGTTGAGGGCGAACGCGATCTGGTTCAGGTTGTTGCCGACTCGGGCCAGGTGGGCGCGGGCGGAGACGAGGGTGTCGACGGCTCGGTCGAGTTGGTCTTGCGGGTCGCGGGCGCTGCTGTGGCCGCGGGCGGCGGCGAGCGTGCTGGTGGCGACGAAGCGGGAGACGGTCTGCTCACGCTGTTCGGCAGCGGCGGTGATCTCGTCGCGCTCGGTGGTGTTGAAGCGGGTGACGATGCGGTGGGGGCGCTGCTGGGCGTCGCGGTGGCGGCGGCGCGGACGGCGCACGGGCGTCAACTCGGCTTCAGCGTCTTGGGGTTGTGGCGTGATCGCGGCTTCTCCTTTCCTCGGTTCCCGGAGCGCCCTCGCTCCGGGCTCCTGGGTGGAGCCGAGCGCCCTCGCTCGACTCCACCCAGGTCCCTCGCCCCCGTGGGGCGAGGGCAAGTGCCTGGGGTGGCCCGTAGGGCTGCCCCAGGCGATAGCTTGCTGCGCCGTCGGTGCCCGGTCCCCGTCCTGCTGGTGCAGGTCAAGTCACCTTTACGGCAGCCTATTTCACCGTGTGCCGGAGGTTTCCAGCTGGTAGTCGACGAGCAGCTCGACGGCGTACTCGATCGCGTCCGGCGGCGTCTCAAGGACGAACTGCGGGCCGCTGCGGGTCCGGCGGACGATCCAGCTGCCGTCGCTCGCCCCTTCGGCGGTGTGCAACAGCCCTTGGTCGCGCAGCAGGGTCATCAGGCCGGTGGAGAGGTGTTCGTCGGTGGTGCTGTTGGCGGTCAAGTCGCTTCCTCGGGTGGGATGGTGGCCTGTTCGGCCGGTTTCGGGGCAGTCAGCGTCGGGCCGGCGGTGGTTTGCCCTCGATTTCCTTCAGCTCTCGCAGGAGCTGGCCGAGCGCGGTGTTGTTGATCGGGACGTTCTGGGCCCGGAGGCCGGCGCGCAGGGTCTCGCGGGTCAGCCGTCCCTCGGCGGTAGCAGCCACGGTGCGGCCGATCGGCAGCAGGGCCTTCAGTTCGTCCTCGCTCAGCTCGCGCTTGCGGGCTCCGCGGTCCGGTCCAGCTCCGGTGCCGGGGACGGGGGACGGGGAGGCGGGGACGGGCTCGAAGGTGGTGGCGGCCCTCGGGACGGTCCCCGGTCCCGGCCCCGGCCTGTCCCCGGCGGGGACGGTGGGTGTGCCCGGGGTCTGCGCGGTCCCCGTCCCGGGACCGGTGTCCTTCACGGGGACCGGGCGGGACCGGGTTTCGGGGTCGGTCCTCGCTCGCTCGGTCCCCGGTGTCGGGACGGCGTGCAGTGCGGTCGGCCGCGCGGGGACGGTCCCGGGGTCGACCTGGTGCTCTGCTGCGGCGTTCGGCGGGGCGGGGACGGCCGGCGGGGACGCGGGTGTGCGGTCCGGTGCGGTCGCGGTGGTCTCGCTCACCGACCCGGTTCCGTCGGATTCTCCCGGGAGGGGGGCGGGACCGCCGTCGGGGACCGGTGCGGGCCCGTGCCGGGGACCGGGTTCGGCGGGTGGCGGGACCGTCTCCGTGGGGACTGCGGGGGGCGCGGCGTGCACCTGCGGGGCGGTTTCGGTCCCGGCGGGGACGATCCGCGCCGGGTTGCTCACCGGGGGCGGGGTGGTGGGGACGGTCCCGGTCGGTCCGGGGACCGTCTGCGAGGTGGGGGCCGTTCCGTTCCCGGGGACCGTCCCGGTGGTGGTGGCGGGCGCGGAGGTCTGGGGACCGGGGACGCTCCCGCCGAGGATCGGCGCGGTCCCGGGGACGGGACCGGTTTGCGGTTGTGTCCCCGGGACCGTGGCCGGTCCCGGTGGGAGGGCAGCAGACTCCGCGGGGGCCTTGGTCAAGGACACCGGGGACGGCCCGGGGACTGCGGGCAGTTCGGGGTGCTCGGTTGCGGGTGTGGGCGCCACGCGGTCGAGAGCGGCGGCTTCGGTGCGGCGGTTCCACCACCGGGTGCGGACCGCGGAATTGGCATGGGCACCTGTGGTGGAGGTTCCCCGTCGGCTCCACCAGCGGGTCTTGCCCGGCCCAGGGGCAGCCGAGCCGGTCTCGGGGTCTGCGTCGGCCCCGGAGGTGTGCCGGGACATGACGATGTAGAGGTGGGTGGCGCCGCCCAGCACCAGCGGGGCGATGGTGCTCAGCACGCCGACGGACCAGTCCGGCAGGTGCAGGCCCTCGCCGGCGGGCGCGAGGTCGTTGAGGCGCACGGCGTGGGTCCAGTTGGCCCAGACGCTCGTGGCCGTGGCGCTGCCGAATACCGACCAGGTGTAGATCCGGGCCCTCAGCGGCGCTTCCTTCAGCACGACCAGCGCCCTGGTGCCGTAGGCGATGAACCCGTCGATGGCGACGGGGAACAGGTAGCTCAATTCGGGACGGACGTGCATGGCCACGGCCATCTGCTGCAGTGCGTCGTAGGACAGGGCTCCGCCGACGCCGCCCATGACGCCGATCGCCGCCTTGTCCCACCAGGACATGCCGGTTGCGGACCGCTGGTCCTCGCTCACGCGGCCACCGCCCGGCTGGCGGCCAGCGAAGCGGCGATGCGCTGCTCGCGCCGGACCGAGAGCGGCTGGTTGGCGATGTTGGAGCGGGCCTCGCGCAGGCGTTCCAGGCCGTACTTGCGGCTGATGCCGAGCACGGGCGCCCAGGTGTTCACGTCCAGGTCGAGGATCGCGGCCACCGTCACGACGGAGAGGCGCTCCGGCCGGGAGAGGTGGACCGACCGACCGGCGAGGGCGTCGCGGACGCGCTGTTCCTCCCAGCGGAACACGCCGGCGCTGCGGTGGAGGGCGAGACGCTCAGCCTCGGAAAGTCCGCCGCGGATGCCCCAGCGGTCGTTCAGGTCCAGGGCCTCCTCCAGGCACTGCTGGCTGACGGGGCAGGCGGCGCAGGTCGCTTTGGCTGCGGCGGTCTCCTCAGTCTCGCCGGGGAGGGGGTGGAACTGATCCGGGTTCACGGTGCCGACGCAGGCGGCGTCGGTCGTCCAGCTGTGGTCACGGCGGCGGCCTGCGAGCTGGATCGGGGTGGGCTGGGTGTCGGGCACGGTGCGGTGGTCTCCGAGGCGGGCCTGCGGGGGCAGGCGGTTGGTCGGTGGCGGCTCTGCGGTGGTGGCGGGGTTTGGGCCGCTCGGTTGCTGGTGGCAGGCACGTGGGCTGTTCTGGCCAGCGCGCGGACCTTGTGCTCGATGGCCGGGGTGGCGAGCGGGTCGGCGGGGGCGCGGGTGCGGGCTGCTCGTAGCTGCGCGAGGGCGCGCTGGTAGCCGGGCGAGGCGTTCTTCCGGGGTCTGAGCGGTCCGGGCGGGCGGCGGTCCGGCCTGGTGGTGTTGGTGGTCGGCGTGGGCGCGGCCCTGCCTCCGCGGTCGGCCAGGACGTGGATGTCGCGCGGCTCGTGGGGCGGGGTCATCGGGGGGCTCCGGTGGTGAGGTGGCTGGAAGTGCTGGCGAGGCGCACGACACGCTGGACGAGGTCGGTGCCGTAGATCTGCTCGGCGCTGTCTCGGCCGGCGAGGGTGATGGCGGAAATGACCAGTTCTGGCTGGCCTGCGAGGTACTGGCGCCAGGCAAGGGTGCGGATTTCGGCCTGCTCGGCGTCAGTGGGCTCCGCCGGAAGCTCGGCGAGGTGCGGCTTGGGCTTGGAAGCGGTGAAGGCTTCGCCGACCAGGCGGCGCACTGCGTTGCTGCGCGGCGCGGACCACGAGCTGCTCCACTCGACGTGGCGCTCTCGGCTGGCCTGGGGGCTGTGGCGCCACCAGGCGACCAGGTTGGCGCGCTTGGCCGGGGTGTCGAACAGCTTCTCCACGCCGATCAGGCGGGCCGTCAGGAAGCCGCTGGGCCGGTGGATCCGGTCGGAAGGGGCGCGCAGGGCGAGGACGGCGATGACCTCGTGGGCCGTCCAGCCCGCGTCGGCAAGGTGCCGTGCGGCCCAGGCCACCCGCGCGACCGGCGTGCCGGCCAGCCACGGCACCTGCCGGACCAGTTCCAGGCCGAGCTGGTAGCGCCGTCCAACCGCGTTCAGCGCCTTACGGGTTCTGCCTCTTCTCGTCGGGGAGCTGCTGGATTTCCCGCTTCGAGGCTCGTCCTCAGAGGGAGAAGAAGTAAGTGCTGCAGGAGAGACAGTGCAGGAACCACCCTCCATTGGGGTGCAATCCGAACTCGCAGAAAAAGAGGGCTTCTTGGTGCTGCGGGCCTTGCGGCGCACGGTGCGTGCAGCCTTCTTTCCGAGCCGGGCCAGCTGGGCGCGGCCGTACTCGGAGACGCCGACGACGGCGCGGATGAAGGTGTCCGAGGGCACGGTGCGCAGGCCCAGGGCCTGGTCGAAGGAGGAGGGGATGGTGCGGGCGAACTCGCTTGCAAGCGGGCGTCCTTGACGCACGCGCGTGCCCTTGACGCGGTAGGCCAGCAGGCCCGCTTCCCGCAGGATCGCCATGTGGTACTTCACGGTGCGCGCGGAGACCTTGAGGATCCGGGCGAGGAAGTCGATGCCGGGCCGGCAGGGGGTGAGCTGGGCGAGCTGCTGGGCCAGCAGCACGGTGGTCGTGCCGAAGCGCGGACCGTGGCTGCGGACCGGTATGCGGGTGCCGAGGTCGTGCGCCCAGTGGACGGCCTGCATCCAGGTGTAGGGGTCGGGGGCGATGCGCGAGCCGGTGGTGGAGATCCACTGCTCGGAGTCGGGGACGGGCAGGCCGGGGCCGCCCAGTGCCCTGTCTGCGGAGGTGCGCGAGGGCATGAGGGAGCTAGGCATGGAGGTGGAAGGTTTCGCCTGGTGCGCGCGGCACCGGCCACCAGGGCAGGCGGTGCCGTCAGCGCGGAACGGGTGAGGGCGAGTGAAGGCGCGTCAGGGCGCGGCTGCTCCGGCAACGGGACGGTCCTGTCCCGGCTCGGGTGTGCCTGCGCGGCGCGGCCGTCCGGGGGCGGCGAGCCGGCCCGTCGTCGGACGTGGTGAAGGTGAAGGCTCAGGCTGCCAGCGGGAGGTCCTCGCCGCCGGCGGCAGCGAGAGCGGTCAGCTCCCCGGTGGCCAGGTCGAGGCGGTGGGGGCATCCGCGGTCGAGCGGGAAAGCGGTGCTGATCCAGCGGGCCATCGCCTGGCGGATCGCCAGCGGCTGGGGGACGTGTCGGCCGTGCGCGTCGTACGCCTCGGCCGTGCGCGGCAGGCCGCTCTCTGCGGCACTGTTCAGGCGCACGGAGGCGGCGCCGGGAGCGAGCCTGGCGAGGATCTCGGCAAAGGCCACGGAGGTGGTGGCGACCAGGCGGCCGTCACGGGCCCCGGTTGTGCGGATCGAGGAGGACATGCGAGACTCCTGGGCTGATGTCCGGCCGCGTTGTGAGAGGCGGAGGCCGGCGTCGGACGTGATCGACGTCCTCGCATGCGGAGAGGTCCGGGAGCGCCAACTCCTGGGCCCTCCGCCGAGGGCGGCCGAAGCCGCTGCCCTACCGGCATGACCGGCGCGCCAGCGATGGCATCCCCCAGATGAGCAGGCACGATACGCCCCCCACCAGGGATTCTGCACTCTAGTTTCCCTTCGGCGAGATCAACGTACACCAGAGTTCGCCAGAATGGGACACTAAAGTTCTGGCCCTGGCGTGCATCCGAGCACTGTTGGGTACTAAAGTGCGCCCGTGGGACGATCCGACACGGAGGGCAGTGCGATGGGCGGACAGGCAGACAAGGACAAGGGCCTTGCGCAGATTGCCGAGCGCCTCGACCGCCTCTTCGAGGAGCGCCACCCCGACAACCGCGGCCCGTACACCGTCGGCGAGGTCTCCGCCGGCACCGGGATCAGCGACACCCTGCTCCGGGGCATGCGACGAGGGGACAAGACCAACCCCACGATCGACACCCTCATGAAGATCGCAGCATTCTTCGACGTCCCCCCTACGTACTGGGTCTCGGACGACCCGGGCAAGGAGATCGCCGGCCGCGACCTCCAGCGCGCCATGGAGGACGCCGGCGTCCAGTCGATCGCCCTGCGCAGCAAGGGGCTCGACGCCCGCGGCCTGCGCTTCGTGAGGGAGTCGATCGACATGGCACGCAGCTCGCAGGGCTTGCCTCCAGTGGAGGAGCCGGGCGAGCCGACGCCCTGAGCCCTCTTCGGGACCCGGTCGGAGCGCGACGGAAATTCTACGCGCGGAGATCCACCGGGGCACATTCCTGATTGTCCATCAGGAATTCCCCCCCCTCCCCAAATGTGACAGCTCCATCCCCTGACACAGGGAAATGAATCCACCCCGGAGATAGCGGGAAGGAATCCAACAAGAGGAAGAGAGTGATGCACATCACTCTCCCCTTTGACATGATCCCGACTTATTACTTTCGGTAGTGAAAGGTTCGGGGACTGTCCGTGACATCCCCGGTGGCTTCCGATATCACCACAGGTCACAAGCCGATCAGGCGCGACGTTGAGTAACCATGCAACCCCATACCGTCCAATATTCGGACACCGGGCAGGCAAAAGACCTAAACGATCTTTATGCGATGTGCTTAACATCCTCACGTTGCCATCGCACCGAGCCGCCAAGTCCGACTCGGAATCCGGGTGGCAAGTTCATGATCATTTCTTGGGAGGGGATCGTGCATGCCGAATCGCTGCGCACCGCTTGCGAGGACCTTCTGCTGCACCTTGACCTGCCTCATCGGTTCACAGAGGCCGAACTGATCGAGGCGGTCTCCGCCCGCGTTGGCCGGCGCATCGAGTGCGAGCCCAAGGCGATGCAGGAAAGTGACGGCTGCGGCCTGCGCCAGCGCTACGACGATCGCGAGGTCGTCTTCTACGAGCAGAGCGCGCCACCACTTCTGCGCCTGCAGATCATCGCCCACGAACTGGGCCACATCTTGTTCGACCATGCCGGCACCGTGAACCGGGCCGACTTCAAGACGGACGCCCAACTCGCGTCCGAGATCGACTGGATGGGCGCGCTCGGCATCTCGGCGCGCACTTCCTACAACACCCCCGAGGAGCAGGAGGCCGAGTTCCTCGGCTCTCTGCTGGTCTCGCGGATGGTCCGCGAACGCAAGACTCCCTCAACCCGCCCCGCCGCCGCCTCCGAGCGGTGGGCTGCCATGTACACCTAAGACGAGAGAACAGCGCCACCGTGATCTCCCTCATCACCTTCGGCCTGCCCGCCCTACTGCTCGCGGCTGCCGCCTTCTGGATGCGCCCCCGCCCCGACGGGGTGCCCAGACCGTCTAACGCCGTCTCGACGGCCGTACTGCTCGTCGCCTGGGCGATCGCCATCATCGGCTTCAACCCCGTGGTCCAGGACGCCGCCGACCTCGTAACCCGTGACCTCGCCAAGCTGATCAGCAACGCCTTGATGCTGTGTGCGAGCCTCGCCGTCGTCGGCTTCCTCTTCGCCCTCAACCACGACCCCGCGCCGGCCCGCGCCAAGCTGCGGCCTCGGCTGCGGCTGCTGGCCTTGACCGTCGCGGTGATGAGCGTGGCGTTCTTCTCCACCCCCGCCGACCGGCGGTGGAGCAGCCCCTTCACCAACACCCACTGGGGCCAGGCGCCCGTCACGCTCGCCGTGTACACCATCGCCTACGTCGCCTTCATGGGGCACGCCACCTACGACGCCCTCGTACAGACCTGGCGGCGCAGCACCGAGACAGACTGGCGTGTCCACAAGATCGGACTCAAGGCCGTTGCAAGCGGATGCTCCTTCGTCCTCGTCTACCTGCTCTACAAGGTCGTGAACTCCGCCGCGAGCCTCGCCCACGTCGAACTCTTCCCGGGAGGCCCGCGGTGCACCTCCCCGGTGACCCCCTACCGCTGTGCTTTCAGCTTCACGGCCCCGTTGACCGGCGTGCTGCTGATCACCGCTGGACTGACCGTGCCCGCGATGCTGTGGCCGCTGGCCAAGCGCAGGCTCACCGCTTGGCAGCGGCAGACCGCCCAGATCATGGCTCCCCTGTGGCAGGACCTCACCTCGGTGGACCCCGACGTCGTACTGGCCACCCTCGGCGACGACGCGGAACCCGACCTCGTCCTGCACCGCCGCACCGTCGAGATCGCCGACGGCATCCTCAGCCTTGAGGAGTACCGCTCCCGGGCGGTGCAGAGGGCCGCCGAGGAAGCCGTGGCCGACGCCGGCATCACCGGCATCGAGGCGGACGCCGTGGTCGAAGCAACGGTTGTCGCTGGCGCCATCCAGGCCGCTCGCTGGGGCGCTCGCGCCCAATACGACCCCGCGCCGCTGGCCGATCAGGGCTCCGCCCGCGAGGCGGACCTGGGGAAGGAGGCTGTCTGGCTACGGTTGGTGGCCGAGCAGTACACCTCGAACGAGATCGTCCACCGCATCGCCGCAGCGCACCAGCCCCCCGCGTTGGACGCGGCATAGGAGCGAGCACCATGGCCAGCCCCTTCTCCGACCCCGCCTTCTACCGCGACCGCTACCCCGTCTACGCCGCAATGCGGCAGAGGTGCCCCGTCGCGCAGGTGCCCGTGGGTGGCAGCTCGGGGACCGCGACCGTGGTCACCGGGTACGACCAGGCCCGGGCCGCACTCGCCGACCCCCGGCTGTCGAAGGACACCATTGCGTTCTTCGCCGACCGTCCTTCCGGGAGGGCGCTGCACCCGGCGCTGGCCAGCACCATGCTCAACAGCGACCCGCCCGACCACACGCGGCTGCGCCGCCTGGTCACCCGGGCCTTCACCCCGGCCCGCGTCCAGCAGCTGCGTCCGGCGGTGCTCGCTCTCGCTGAGGAACTGGTCGACGGCTGGTGTCCCGGCGACCGGGTGGACCTGATGGAGGGGCTGGCCGTACCGCTGCCGGGCACTGTGATCTGCCAGCTCCTCGGCGTCCCCGCCGCCGACCGTGAGAGGATCCGCCGTTGGTCGTCGGACCTGCTCGCCACCGGCGACCACGAGCGGATCGACGCCGCCTCCCACGCGCTGGCCGACTACATGGGCGGCCTCGCAGCGGCCAAGCACCGGGAACCCGACGCGGCACTGCTGTCCGCGCTGGTCGCCGTCCGCGACGAGGACGGCGACCAGCTCAGCGAACTGGAGCTGGTCTCCCTCTCGGTACTGCTCCTGGTCGCCGGCCACGAGACGACGACTGCAGCGATCGGAAACAGCGTCCTGGCTCTGCTCCAACACCCCGAGCAGCTCGCGCTGCTGCACGCCGATCCGGACCGGATCGCGGGGGCCGTCGACGAACTGCTGCGCTACGACTCCCCGGTCAGCATCGCGACCTGGCGGTGGGCACCGGCGGACTCACGGATCGGTGACGCGGAGGTGCCGGCAGGCAGCCCGGTCTTCGTCAGCCCCGGCGCCGCCAACCGCGACCCGGGCCGCTTCGCCGACCCGGACCGGCTCGACCTCGGTCGGCCCGACGCCCGAGCGCACCTGGCGTTCGGTCACGGCATCCACCGGTGTCTCGGCGCGCCCTTGGCCCAAGCCGAGGTCGAGATCGTTCTGCGCCTGTTGCTGGAGCGCTTCCCCGGCATGCGCCTGGCCGAGCCGGCCGAGCAGTTGCCGTGGCGGCACTCCAGGCTCGTACGCGGCCTGGAAGCACTACCCGTCCGGCTGTAGCCCGCTGCCGCCGCCCCGTCCGTGTGCCACAACGGCCCGCGGCGGGCCGACACGGGCCCGAACGCTGTCGCCCGGTCCTTCGGGGCCACCCTGGTGGACACGGGCGCACAGCGGGCTTCAGCGCCGCGAACTCGCCATCGCTGCACGCACCTTGGCCATGCCGCGCGCGGTCACCTGGGCACCATGCTCCTGGGCGACGTCGTTCCGGCCAGCGCCTCGGCAACTCCCGCACAGCCCCGGCTCGGGCAGCGGGTCGCGGCACAGCTCGCACTCCGCCAGCCGCTGTCGCAGAGCGGCGGACCGCCCAGCGGGCTTCTTCCGCTCCAACCTCGACCGCACCACCGCGATCGGGGAGTGCACCACCTCAGGCAGCCCTACGAGCAGCGCCTGTCGCAGCTCGTCCTGCGAGGCCCCGCGATCCATCCACTCCCGAACCAGCGGAGCGAGCGCCGCCGCCTCGGCGACACCCAGCGGCAGCCTCCGCTCCGGCCGTACTGCTCTCAGCAGGACGTTCACCGCCGCGAGCGACTCCTCGTCGAGGTCCTCCGGGCGCTCTGGAGGCACAGCACGGCGGAGCTGGGGAGTCTGTTCGGGAACGCTCTCCTCCCGCCCGCCCTCCTCGTCGGCCGGGCTCGCGTCCGCGAGCGGTGCCGTGTCCTCGCCGGAGGGGAGGGAGGGTTCTTTCACCAGGTCCTTTGGAAGGACGCCACGATCACCGCACTCCGGCTCACCGGAGCCCGGCGCAGTGGCACCCGGCAGCAGCCCCGTCTGCGGGCGATCGAAAACGTGCGCCTCGGAACGGACCCGGCCGTTCGGCAGACGGATGACCTCCACGCGGTAGTACCCCCAGGCCCGCAGCTCATCCAGGGCCGCCGCCAAGGTCTTGCGCCCCTGCGGGCTCGAGTCCGCCATCTGACGGCACGTCTCACGCCAGTCGTCCGGCCGGGACAGGAGATCCACCAGCAGCCCGCGGGCGGTGTAGCTCATGGAGCGGTTCTGCGCCAAGGCATTGGGAACGATCACGAAGTTGGACGGGTGCGGGCTACGGTGGATACGCAGGGAGAGCCTCCTCGGAACCGCGGCTGGACCAGTCCCAGCCGAGGGACGACGGACCATAGCCAGGAAGCTGGTGCAAGTGAAGCCAGCACGGAGCGACCTTGATCACATCGTGCACAAGGTCGTGCCGCCTCCGCAGACTTGACCTCCTGCCGAACAACTCGGCCGACAGCGCCCGCCCCCGGCTTTTGACAGCCTGCTCATTTCGATGGACAGGACACAAACGGCGAACTCGACGGTGGGGCGGTACGTCAGGATGGGGTGCCCTGGTGCCGGCCGAGCAGGCGATGGCTATACCAGGCAAAGCCCGTGACAAGGTTGAGGATGAGCATCACGGCCAGACACCTGATGTGCCAACGGGTCAGTAAATTAAGGATTCTGAGAAGCTCACCACCGGTACGGGTTGCCGCTCCCTACGCTGACAATGCAGCGCGGGTACCCAACGCCATGCCCTCCAGCAGTTGGCGCGCGGGGACGGCTCAAGCGCTGTGCGCATCGCCGGGCGGGGGCGACAAACCGAGAGGCAACGCATGAAGGAGGGGTGCCGTGTCCGCGAAAGCACCGTCGGTCGGCCTGGTCTCCGGCTACCTGCTACGGCTGGCCCGCGAGAGCATCCCGCTCACCCAGGAGGGCCTGGCCGAGGCCCTGCACCTGGACGTCGGCACCGTGCAGGGCTGGGAGTCCGGCCGCCGCCCGCTGCCCCACCTGCGCGCGGGCGACCACCTCGACCTGCGCCGCCGTCTGGCCCTGCTCGGCGCTGACCCGATGCTGCTCGCGCACAGCGGCGCGGCGCTGGACGCCGACCGCATCCTGGCCGCCGTCCTCGACCCGCCCGCCGAGACCGGCCGCCACCCGCTGGCCGGGTGGGTCCAGCCCCGCGACTCCGCCCTCCTGGTCGCCTGGGCGCTGCGCGGCACCCCGCCGCCGGCGCTGGCCGCCCACGCCTCTCGGCCCCGGCGCGGCCCGGCCCGCCCCGGCCCCCTGCTGCCCGCGGCCGACCGCGCCCGCTTCTTCACCAACCTGCGCGACACCGCCGAGCGCGCCACCGCCGACGATCACGGCAGGCTGCTGCACCGCCAGGCCCTCTACCTCGCCTCCTACGACACCGCGCCCGACGCCGCCGCCTGGTCGGAACAGGCCCTGCGCGGCATGCGCCCCGCGCTCGGCCGACGCGGCCACGGCCCCCGCTCCATCGAGGCCCGCACCGTCGCCACCGTCGCCGCCCGCCAGGGAGACCCCGACCAGCTAAGACACTTCATCTCCACCGCCCTGCTGGACGACGAGCACGGCGAACTCGCCAACCTCGCCTACTGGGCGCTGTGGCTCGGCGCGATGCCCGCCGACCGCACCGACGACACCTTCATGCACCACCCCGACCCGGCGAGCTGGGACCCGATCCGCCTCTACCGCGCCCTCGTCTCCTCCTTCCACCTCGCCCCCGGCACCGTCGACCTGTACGTCCACTCGATCAGCACCCTGCTCCACCTGCACCCGTGGCTGCCGCACGCAGCACCGGACGCCGCCCAGGCGTTCTACACCCTCACGCCTCAACTCCTCGACGGCACCCTGATCTCCCCGACGTCCCGCCGCGACCTGGACCGCCTGCGCTACGGTCGAATCGACGGGTGACGGATCGCCAGGAGGACCGCATGGCACACCAGCTCGACCATGAGGAAGCGGCCGGCATCGCCCGCCTGCTGTTCGAGACCGGCTCCCTACGCGCCCTGCCCCGCACCGGCTGGCGGCAGGACGGCATCCCGCTGACCGCCACCGAGACCGTCACCGAGCACAGCCACCGGGTCGCCGTCATCGCCGCCACCCTCGCCGCCCTGGAGGGCGCCGACCCCAACCGCACCGCCCTGCTCGGCACCCTCCACGACGTCCCCGAAGCCCGCACTGGCGACCTCACCCCCCTCACCCGCAAGTACGTCACCGCAGCCGACCCCCGCAAGGTCGTCGCCGACCAGACCGCGGCCGCCCACACCGCCGTCCAGTCCCTCTTCGCCAACGCGATCGCCGAGTTCGAGGAGGGCACCACCCCCGAGGCCCGCTGCGCCAAGGACGCCGACAAACTCGACTGCCTGCTGCGCGCCGCCGAGTACCGCGCCACGGGCATCCCCGCCGTGCAGGGCAAGATTGACCGCTGCCGCGCGGCCCTCACCACCGCCTCCGCCCAGCAGATCGCCGACGCCGCCCTCGCGCTCGACCACACCGACTGGCAGACCACACCAGCCTGACGTGCCCGGATTGCCCCTACGCCGCCGTGAGTTGTTTGGCCATGGCTCGGTTGACGAGCGGGTTGCGGCCGGGAGCGTAAGGGGGGATCGGCCGGTATCCGAGGTGTTCGTACAAGGCGAGCGCAGCCAGGTTGCGGCTGCCGGTTTCCAGGATGGCGCGTCGTGCGCCGTGTTCGTACGCCTGGCGCTCCAGGGCGCGCAGGACCCGGCTGCCCAGGGCGAGGCCACGGGCTGCCGGAGCGACGTACATACGCTTGATCTCGACGGTGGCGGGAGCGACCAGGTGCCAGCCGCCGCAGGCGAGTGCCTCGTCGTGGCCGTCCGGGCGGGCGAGGAGGAAGAGGCCGTTCGGCGGCGCGAAGAGTTCCGGCTCGGTGGCCGCCGGGTCGTCGGCGAAGCCGTACATGGCGGTCTGTTCCGCATGCAGGGCGTTGGTGAGGCGGCGGGCCTCCGGGTGGTCGTACGGGACGGCGGAGAGCACGGCGGCAACGGGGCGGGCAAGACCGGGCGGCGTCATATGCCCGATAGTGCCCTGTCCACTTGCTGCAGCGCATCCTTGCCGCTTGCCGACTTGATCCGGGTACCGGCGTGCCGACGGATCCTGAGCAGCAGGTTGCGGCAGCGCACGGACTGGACGTCAGGCAGGTGGGTGGTGAGTTTTCCGAAGGTGGCGAGGGTGGTCTCGGTGTCGTGGGCGAGGAGGTGTGCCCTGGCGAGGTGGACGCCGTGCAGGAAGGCGGAGCGGGTGTAGCCGGTGGTGGGGCCGTGCGCGGTGATCGGTGCCAGGAGGCTGTGCGCTTCCTCCAGCAGTCGGCGGCCCTTGGCACCGGGGTTGGCTGCGGCCAGCTCCACGAGGCCCTGCCCGCTCTCGGCGGCCACCTGGTCGGCGGTGAAGTAGTAGAGCGCCGGGGGGTCGTCGTCGCGGCGGTGTTCAAGGAACGCGCGGCAGCGGTCGGTGGCGGATCGGAAGGCGTCGATGTCGCCGGCGGCAGCATGGGCGGTGGCGAGCCGCCCCAGGGCGCGGGCCCGGACGGTGGGCAGGCTCTTGGCGGCTGTTTCGACGGCGATCTCGGCGAAGCGGATGGCGGCCGTGGGGTTGCCGGCCGCCGCGTGCTGGTAGGCGAGCATCCCGAGGACGTTGGCGACGGTGTCGTGGTCCGCGCTGGCCCGGGCGAGGCGGATCGCGAGCAGCTGGTAGCGCTGGCCCGAGGCCGAGAGGTCGGCGTCGAAGGCCATCCACCCGGCGAGCTGGGCGAGACCTGCAGCGGTTCGTAGGAGCCGGGTGCCGATGTCCGGCGTGTATCGGCTGTTCTGCAGGAGCGACAGCACTCCGTCGAGCGCGGTGCGGACGTACCGCTGGGAGATGGCACCTCCTCCGGTGGCGTCGTCGAGACGGCGCAGGTCGGCGAGGTGCGATTCCAGCAGCGTCATCATCGGCGGCAGCACGTGGTCGGTGCCGCTGTCGCGCCCGGTGCTCTGGGGCTGCTGCCGGTCGGCGTCCCAGACCGCGGTGAACAGGTCGCTGGACGGTCGCAGAGTCGCCTGGGATGCGGGGGAAGTCGCGTTCCAGGCGGTGGCGGTGGCCAGAACGGAGGCCAGCGAGCGGCGTCCGACCAGATTGTCAGTGACAGTCCGGTCATCCCTCTGGCCACGTTCCGGAATCCCCCAGAGCGTGGCCGGGGTGTAGGGCCGGCCGGTCCTCTCCGTCAGCACTGCGGCGGCCAGGCGGCGGACCGTCTCGGAGCGGGGCACCGAACCGCGGCTCCAGGCGTGGGCGACGGTGAGGTCGAGTCGTTGTTCGCCAAGGCCCGCGAGCCTTCCGTTGACCTCGCGGACCAGCTCGCGGGGCGACCAGTTGGCGTATCCAAGGGCCTGAGCCAGAACCGCTCCGGGGCGGTCGCAAGAGGGTTCCGCCTCGGCCCCTAGCTGGGAGTCTCCGAGCGTTGTCACCTGGCGACGGTACGTCAACCAGGCTGGTGCGTGCTCGAATTCGCGGCTTTTCACACCGACCGCGCGAAGTTCTCGACGCTCGCGGCTTCTGCCTCTGCCGACTGGCCGACGAAGGGTGTGTTCTTGTGCATCCGCGCGGCAGCGTCGGCGCGGAGGAACGCGAACCCGTACTCCCGGTGAGTGTTTCCCGACTTCGTTCATTTCTAGCGTAGTTGGCGCATCAGAGCCCCTCCCTGGCGCCGGAGCAAGTCAGACCGACCGATCTGCTGAGCAGTTGAGGTCTCGGCCCCGTTGCGGTCGGAGCGAGTCCTGCGAGGGCCCTCCGGCTCACATCTTGCGGAAGGAGAAACCCATGACAGCCTCTGTCAGGACGCGCAGCCCGGAGCTCGCGGCGGCGCCCTCGACGGCCACGCCGCAGGCGGCGGAGAGCGCGGTCGTCGCAGACCTGCGGGACAGCCGTTTCCAGACCCGGACCGACCTCGGCCAGCACTTCCTGCGTTCCCCGGCAGTAGCGGCGCGGCTGCTGGACCTGACGGGTCTGCGCCCCGGTGACGCGGTGCTGGAAGTGGGGGCGGGCCTGGGTACGTTGTCCGCCGCGGTCGCGCGGGCCGGTCACCCGATCTGGGCGGTGGAGAAGGACCCGCGGATGGCCGAGGCGCTGTGCGCGGCGCTCGAACCGTATGGCGACCGGGCCCGGCCGCTCCTGTCGGACGTCCGGGCGGTCGACCTCGACCGCGAGCTGCCCGTCGGCACGGTGTTCTTGTCGATCCTTCCGTTCGACTGGTCGCTGGCCTTCGGGATCGCCGCCCACGTGTTCGGCTCCTCCGTCAAGGTCGCGCGCGGCCTGGCCGTGCTGCCCGCGGCCACGGCCGACCACACCGCCGCCGGGGACTGGTTCGGTGCCGGCCTGCGGCTGGAGGAGGTCGACGGGATCTCGCGTCACGACTTCTGGCCCCAGGCGGCCGTCCCGCTGCGCGTCGTGTCGATCACGAGGTGCTGAGCGTGGACAGGGGACTGGGGACCAACACCGTGACGGTGGCGGCGACGGGCTGCTTCCACTCCGCGGTGCCGGACGGCGCGGGGATGCTGGCCGAGGTCCGGGTGCTGCGCGAGCAGGGCGCGCTGGTCGTGGACGTCGGCGACTTCTTCGGCGGCAGCGCCTTCCACGAGTACTCCCGGGGACGCACGGAGGAGCGGTTGCTCGCCGACCTCTACGACGCTGTGGTGCCCGGTAACCACGACCTGGCCGACCTGATGCGGCTGCACGAGCCCGAGCGGTTCCCGCCAGTGGTGTGCGCGAACCTGACCCCGCCGCCGGCCTTCGCCGGGCGGTGGGAGCGGGGGCTGCTGCTGGAGGCGGCCGGTCGGCGTATTGGGGTCGTGGGCGTGCTCGGGGCCCAGGCGTTCGGGGCGGTCCCGGTCGCCGAGCGGGACGGGTTCGTGTTCGAGGAGCCGACCCCGGCCCTGCTGGCCGCCGAGCGGGACCGGCTGCTGGAGGCGGGCGCCGAGGTGGTGGTCGGGCTGAGCCACAGCGGCTTCGAGGAGGACGTGGCGCTCCAGCTCGCCGGCGGCCCGCTGGAGATCGTGGTGGCCGGGCACTGCCACAGCCCGACGGGCCACTGGGCGATCCCGCCGCGGTACGTCGTCAAGCCGCCCGAGTGCGGTACCGGCCTGCTGCGGATCGAACTCGGCCAGGGCGAGCCCTCGTTCAGCATCGAGTACACCGGAGGCCGCGAGGCTCCGCGCGGGCTGGTGCCGCCTTACGTGCGGGAGGCGGTCGGCGCGTTCCGGGCCTGGGGCAGCGCGGTGATCGGCGACCTGGCCGTGCCGGTGGACGACCGGCGCCAGCTCGCCGAGCTGATCGCTGATCGGGGTCGGCGCGCGGCGGGTGCCGACGCCTTCGTCCTCAACCTCGCCACCTTGCGTACCGGCCTGCCCCGGCACGTCGACCGGCAGGCGCTCGTGGCCGCCGCACCCTTCGACACCGCCCTGGTCGTCCTGGACGGCCCGCGCACCGCCGAGCAGGTCGCCGCCCTGGCCGAGGCCCTGGGGGAAAGCCCCGTCACCGCCGGGACGACCGGCCGTCCGGGCACCGTCGCCACCACCGCATACCTGGCCGAGCGCCTCGGACTGCCGGCCAGGGCGCTCGATTCGCCGCGCACCCTGCGCGGCCTGCTCACCGAACACGTCAAGGAGGCATCGTGACCGATCTGCTGCCGCTGCCCGCCGCCGGTTTCCTCGACGGCCCCACCGCGCCGCGCGCCTTCGCCGAGCACATCACCGGCGAAGGCGACGGGCGGGTGCTGGTCGCCTTCGACCCGGCCGACCACCGTCTCAACCAGGAACTCGCGCTCGGCCTGTTGTCCGCGCTGGGCCCCGTGCTGGCCGTCTACCCGGTCGACGGCTGCTGGAGCAGCCTCCAGGTGCGCACCGAGGCCGACCCGGGCCGCACCCACGGCACCGGGGAGAACCAGCTGCACGTCGACCTGGTCGACCGCGACCTGATCCCGCGCTACATCGCGCTGTACTGCCAGCAGGAGGACCCGGCGGGCGGCGGGGCCTCGGCCCTGGCCGACCTGTGGGCGGCCGCCGCCGAACTCGGCGACGCCGAACGGGCGCTGCTCCAGCAGCCGGTCTTCTCCTACTGGACCGACCAGGGCGTGCACGGCGTCGGCGACCCGCTGGAGCGCTTCGCGGTCCTGCCCGAGCGGCTGGAGCCGGGCCTGCCGATCCGGTTCACCAGCAAGATGCGCCCGCACCTGCTGCGCGGCGAACTCGTGGAGGGCGCCGGCTCCGCCCGGCAGGAGACGGCCGCCGCGTTCGGCGCCCTCGCCGACGCGGCGCTGCGCCAGCGCACCACGGTCCGGCTCCGCCCCGGGCAGCTGCTCGTCTTCGACCAGCTGCGCTGGGCCCACGGCCGGATGCCGCTCGGCGAAGGCCAGGAGGCGATCGAGCCCGGACGGCGGCGGCTGCTGCGGCAGACCTACGTGCAGGGCGGTGTGCGGTGATCCTCACCGGCCCCGCCATCGCCGACGCGGTACAGGCCGGCCACATCACCATCGAGCCGTTCCTGCCGCAGTACACGAACCCGAACAGCCACGGCTACCGGCTCGGCGAGACGCTCAAGGTGTTCACCCGCACGCCCGTCGACCCGCGCACCAGCCCGCCGACCCGGACGATCACGATCCCGGCCCGCGGCTACCGGCTGCGGCCCGGCCGGGTCTACCTCGGCTCGACCGTCGAGCGCATCGGCTCCGACCGCTTCGTCACCAGCCTGATCGGCCGCTCCTCCGTCGGCCGCCTGGGGCTGTTCACCCAGATCTCCGCCGACCTCGCCCAGCTCGGCGCGGTCCACCGCTGGACGCTGGAGATCGTCGTCACCCAGCCGCTTCGGGTGTATCCGGGCATGGTCATCGGCCAGGTCTCCTTCTGGGACGCGGTCGGCGACCACATGCCCTACGGCGGGTACTACGGCACCCTCAGCGACCCCGCCCCGTTCGCTCCCCACGCCCTGGCCGGCAGCGCAGCCGTGCCCTTCCCGGAGGTGAGCGCCGCGTGATCCTCACCGGCCACCAGATCGGAGCGGAGGTCGAGGAGGGGCGGATCACCATCAGCCCCTTCGACACCTCGCTCCTGAGCCCCAACTCCTACGACTTCCACCTCAGTTCGGACATCGGCTGGTACCGGCGACGCTGGTGGGGCGGGCGCACCCTCGACTGCCGCCGGCCCAACCGGTTCGTGCGCTCCACCATCCCCGAGGAGGGCATGGTCCTGCGCCCCGGCCGGATCTACCTGGCCTCCACCGCCGAGACGATCGGCTCCGAGCATTTCGTGCCGATCATCCGGGCCCGCTCCTCCACCGCCCGCACCGGGTTGTTCGTCCACTGCACCGCCGACCTGATCGACCTCGGCTCGCTCGGCCGCCTGACCCTGCAGTTCCACGCCGTGCAACCGGTGAGGGTCTACCCGGGCCAGCGGATCGGCCAGGTGACCTTCTGGGTGCCCACCGGCCGGCGGGAGCTGTACAGCGGGAAGTACCAGGGCAGCACCCTGCCCGAGCCGTCGCAGATCTGGCGCGACTTCCAGAAGGAGGACGCCCGTGCAGCCGCCGCGTGAGCAGGTCGTCGCGGTGGTCGCGCACCCCGACGACGCCGAGCTGATGTGCTACGGCACCCTGCTCCGCTACCGGGAGCAGGGCGCGGCCGTCACCGTCGTCGTCGTCACCACCGGGGTCAACGGCGTCTCCCTCACCGACCGGGACCGAGGCGTCAGCCTCACCGGCCGGGAGCGGACGGGCGAATCCGCGGCCTCCTATGCCGGCAGCGGCATCGACCTCGTCACCCTGGGCTTCGCCGACGGCGCGCTGGCGCCCGACCGCGAACTGGTCTCCCGCATCGAGGCCGAACTCGCCCGCCTGGGCTGCACCGTCCTGATCACCCACAGCCTGCACGCCGGGCCCGACCACCAGGACCACCTCGCCGTCGCGCAGGCCGCCGTCAACGCCGCGACCCGGATCGGCACCTGCGCCACGATCCTGCACGGCCAGCCCCACGCCCCCCGGGGCGACTTCCACCCCACCGTCCTGGTGGACATCACCGACCTGCTCCCCGACAAGGTCAAGGCCCTCACCGCCCACCGCAGCCAGGCCGGCCGCTGGTACCTCGGCGAGGACTTCACCCGCCACCGCGCCGCCGCCGCCGGTTGGAGCCTCGCCCCGGTCCGTGCCGCCGCCGGTCGCCGCTTCGAGGCGTTCGAGACGTCCCTGATCACCCTGCTCGCCCCCGAGGAGGACCGGTGAACAACCGGCTCTACATCGAACAGCCGCCGTTCGCCCCGTGGTTGGGATTCTGCGAGGCCCTGTTTGCGTGCTCCACCGTCGCCCTGTACGACAACGTCCAGTACGAGGACGGCGGCTTCCAGAACCGCAACCGGATCAAGACCCCGGACGGCGTCAAGTGGCTGACCGTCCCGGTGGTCAAGAACCACGGCCAGCTGATCAAGGACGTGCGGATCGCCGACGCCTTCGACCCGGACAAGATCCTCCGGCAGGTGCGGCTCGCCTACGGCCGCAGCCGCCACCTGGACGAAGTCCTGCAGGTCCTCGCCCCGGTGCTCGGCGCCGGGCACCGGTGGCTGCTCGACCTCAACCTCGACCTCACCGCGGGCCTGGCCGCCGCCCTCGGCGCGCCCGCCCGACTCACCCTCACCTCCCGGCTCCCGATCGAGCCGACGGCCGACCGCACTGGCCGGATCGTGCGCATCTGCCAGGCCGCCGGGGCCGACGAGCTGTGGGCCGGCTCCGGCACCCGCGGCTACCTCGACCCCGCCGACCTCGCCGCAGCCGGCATCGCCGTCACCTGGAACGAGTACCTGCCACGGCACCCGGTCTACGAGCAGGCGTGGCCCCAACAGGGCTTCACGCCGAACCTGTCCGTCCTCGACACCGCCAGCGCGATCGGCTGGGCCGGCACCTCCGCCCTGCTGCGCACCGGCCTCACCACCTACCTCGACTCCCTCCAGCAGGAAGGACAACCCGCATGAGCACCGCCGCCCGGCCGCGGATCACCACCGGCATCGACCTGCCGCTGGCACCCTCCTGCGGCTCCATGATCTTCTGCTCCGACCTGTACCGGGAGATGGCCGACCGCGCCCGCACCACGTTCCTCGCACTCCCGCCCGCCGACCCCGCCTGGCAGCACGGCTTCGAGGAGACCGTCCTCGCCGCCGCCACCAAGGCCCCCTACGGGCCCGGCTTCGCCGCCTACGTCGACGCCCTGACCGCCGAGGTCCGCCAGCACCTCGACCGGGCCCGCCCGCACGTCATCCACGCCCAGCACCTCGGCTTCGGCCTCTCCCTCGCCTTCGTGCGCGCCGCCCAGGGCACCCCGGTCGTCGCCATCGCCCACGGCACCGACGTCATCGCGGCCGACGCCGACCCGCTCGCCCGCGACGTCCTCACCGAGATCGTCGCGGGCGCGACCACCGTCGTCACCCCCAACCAGGCCCTCGCCGAGCGGATCGGCGACCTGACCGGCCACCGCTACCGCGACAAGACGGCCCTCGTCCCCTGGGGCATCCCCCTTGCCCGCGCAGCCCGCACCGCGCCGGCCACCCACGCCGACACCCGCCCGCTGCGGCTGCTGCACGCCGGCCGCCTGGACGCCAACAAGTCCACCCGCACCGCCGTCGAGGCGATGGCGCTCACCGAACACCGGCACGAGCTGACCGTCATCGGCAGCGGCCCCGAGCAGGACAACCTCCAGCAGCAGGCCCGGGAACTCGGCCTCACCGGCCGCGTCCGCTTCGAGCCGTTCGCGCCCCGCGGCACCCTGTGGGAGCGCTTCGCCGACTTCGACGCCTTCGTGTTCACCACCTCCGGCCTGGAGGCGTTCGGCCTGGTCGCCATCGAGGCCCAGGCCCACGCCCTGCCCGTCATCTACTCCGACGTCGCCGGGATGACCCAGACCCTCGGCTCCGCCGGCCTGCCCTACACCCCCGGCGACGCCGCCGACCTCGCCCAGGCGATCGACAAGCTCGCCGCCGACCGCACGCTGCGCACCGAGCTGAGCACCGCGGGCCTGGCCAACGCCTCCTGCTACGGCATCGTCCACAGCGCCCACCGCCTCGACCAGATCACCCGCGACGCGATCGGAGCCGCCGCGTGACCACCGCACCAGCCCCGCTGTTCGCATCCCGGCTGTTCCCCGCACCCCGCCCCCGCGCCACCGACCCCACCGCCCCCACGAAGGACCTGCTCGAACACCTCGGCCTCGTCGGCCGCACCGACACCACCGGCGTGCACACCCTGCTCCCGCTCGGCCTGCGCGTACGCGACCGGCTCGACCGCATCACCCGGGACGCCTTCGAACGCAACGGATTCAACAGCCTCGCCCTGCCCACCCTGCAGAGCCGGACCCTGTGGGAGGAATCCGGCCGGTGGGAGGTCTACACCGCCGAGGGCGCGCTGGTCACCACCCGCGTCGGCGGCGCCGACATGTGCCTCGCGCCGACCTCCGAGGAGATGGCCACCGCCACCGTCCGCTCCCACCTGCGCTCCCACCGCGACCTGCCGGTGCGCCTGGCCCTGAACACCACGAAGTTCCGCGACGAACTCTCCCCCCGCGGCGGCCTGATGCGCGGACGGGAGTTCACCATGGCCGACGCCTACACCTTCGATCCCGACCGCGCGGGCATGCTGGAGTCGATCCGCCTGCTCAACCAGTCCTGCACCGAAGCCCTCACCGGCATCGGCCTGCACGGCGTCTTCCAGGCCCCCGCCGACGGCGGAGCCATCTCCGCCGGCCCGACCACCGAACACCTCCTCCTCGCCGACTTCGGCCAGAGCAGCATCCTCGCCTGCGACCACTGCGGCCACCGCGGCGACGGCACCGTCCTGACCGCCGCCTTCCCCCGCACCGCCCCCCGCAGCGAGCCCGTCGTCAACGTCATCGTCTTCGCCGTCACCGGCCCGGACAACGCCACCCGGCCCACCGCGGTCTGCATCCGCTCCGATCTGACCATCAGCGTCCGCAAGCTCACCGCCGCCCTCGGCCCCGGCCACCACGTCGAACTCCTCGACCCCGACGAGCTGCCCGCCCTGCTCGGGAAAGCCGCCGGCACCCTCACCCCCTGGGACTGCGCGGGAATCGACGTCCTCCACGACCTCTCCGTCACCCACCTGGAGAGCTTCACCATCGCCGACGGGCCCGACAGTCTGCGCACTGGAGCATCGTGGACCGGCGCCACCGGCCTTGCGCCGCTGCCCCTGTACCCCGCCGACGTCCACACCGCCGCCGACGGCCTCGACTGCGGGCGCTGCCCCCGCGGCCGCTACCTGGCGACCGAAGCCGTCGAGGTCGCGCACGTCTTCGAACTCGGCACCCAGTACTCCGGCAAGATGCGCCTGACCTTCACCGACGAGAGCGGCATCCAGCGCACCCCCTACATGGGCTGCTCCGGGATCGGCCTCACCCGCTGCATCCAGACCCTGGCCGGCGTCCACCGGGACGCCGACGGCCTGCGGTGGAAGCCCGGCACCGGCCCCGCCGACGTCCACCTCGTCGTCCTGCGCTCCGACCAGGCCGAGCAGCAGGAACGCACCGGCCGCACCGTCCGCCGGCTCCAGCAACTCGGGCTGCGCATGCTCGTCGACGACCGGCCCCTGCCCGCGGGGGAGAAGTTCCACTACGCCCAGGCGCTCGGCGTGCCCACCGCCCTCGTGCTCTCCCCCCAGCGCGCGGACGGGGAGCTGGAGGCCATCGACCGCTGGACAGGCCGCCGCAGCCCCATCACCTCCGACCAGCTCCACACCCTGCTGAGGAGCGCCGCCTGACCTGACCGCCGACCACGGGGATTCCGGCACCGGAAAAGAAAGGCCCGGTGCCGGAATTGGCATGCCAAAATTCGCCTGAAATAGCTTGAGGATTGGTCATTGACGACCCCATCGGGAATGCGCTAGCGTTTCTTTCATTACGGGCTGGAGCTCAACGGAAAGAGCATGGCATAAGTGTTGCCAAGGAGCTGGTTCGAACCCAGCCAGCCCGACCACTGCCCCGCCGCCGTCCGGCGGCCGAAGGCGCGTCGCCCCGAGCCTGGCTGCTGGCCCGGGGCCGCAGGTTTCACGACCCGCCGCCGCCACCCCCGCCCCGGGGCGTGAATTTCTCCCGGAAATATGGCGAATGGATTCCCCGGAGTGGGTCCGATTTTCCAAAAGCCTGCTACGCTCCACCGCGTGAATCGGAAAATTGGAATCACCGGCGGCGCGAGCGCCGGTCACGTCGTCCCCGCCCTGGCCGTGGCCGCCGAACTGCGGCGCGCGGAATGCGAACTCGTCTATTTCGGCCGAGCCGGAAGCATCGAAGCGGACCTCGCGGCGAAGGCCGGCATCCGGCTCGCGGCCGTCCCCTCGGCGGGCCTGCAGCGCTTCCGCTCCTGGAGCAACCTCGCCATGCCGCTCACCGTCGCCCGCGGGATCTTCGCCGCCTGGCGGGCGATGCGGCGCGAGAGGCCCGACGTCGTCTTCTCCAAGGGCAGCTACGTGTCGGTGCCGGTCGGGATCGCCGCGTGGCTCACCCGCATCCCCCTGGCCATCCACGAGTCCGACCACACCCTCGGCCTGGCCAACCGCATCCTCGCCCGCGTCGCCACCACCGTCTTCCTCGCCGAGGACACCCCCGGCTTGCCCCGGTGGCTCAGCCGCAAGACGGTGGTCACCGGCCTTCCCCTGCGCGACGACCTCGCCGACGGCCGGCCCGAGGACTTCCGCGCCCGCCTGGGCATCCCCACCGGGCCGCCGGTGCTGCTCGTCTTCTGCGGCAGCAGCGGATCCCAGCGCGTCAACGAGGCCGTGCGCCGCCAACTCGGCGGCCTAACCCGGCACTTCTCTGTCGTCCACATCTGCGGGCGCGGCAACCTCGACCCCGCCCTGGCCTCCACGCCCGGCTACTGGCAGCAGGAGTACCTGCACGACGACATGGTCGACGCCCTCACGCTCGCCGACCTCGTCATCGGCCGCGCCGGAGCGACCACGCTGGCCGAGCTGCACGCGCTGGCCAAGCCCGCCGTCCTCGTCCCGCTGCCGGCCTCCGTCAGCCGCGGCGACCAGCTCGACAACGCGAAGGCGTACGCCCAGCACGCCACCTGCCTCGTCGTCGCCGACGAGGAGATGGCCGACGGGACCCCCCTCCTGCATGCCTGCGAGCAGTTGCTGCCTGCGCTCGGCGGTGCCCGCCGCCGCCCCGACCCCGAAGCTGTCCGCCGTACCGCCCGGGAAATCGCCGCCCGGACGATCGCCCTCACCCGCCCGCGCGGCCGGCACGCCAGCTGAACCGCCCCGGACTCAGACCAGGCCCTCCGGGAGGTCGCCCCGGTACAGCACGTGCACGTGCAGGTGCTTCGACTCCTGGTACGCGCCCTCGTTCGTCACCACGCACGCCGCCCCGTACTCCTCGCGCACCCGCGCCGCCACCATCCGCACCACCCGGAAGACGTCGGCCAGGTCCTCCTCCGTGCCGTCGCCCAGGTTCACCAGCGACGGGATGTGCCTCTTCGGGACGACCACGACGTGTACCGGGTAGGAGGGCTTCGTGTGCTCGAACGCGAGCACCGTGTCGGTCTCCTCCACCACCTTTACCGGTGTACGACCGCTCAGGGCCTCGTCGCAGTAGAAGTCCGAAACCTTGGGAGTCTGGGGCGCTGAAGTCGTCACGATGCACCTGTCCTTGGGGCTGCGGCCATACCGAGCAGGGAGCGCCGGAGATGCCGCAGCCGTTGAAGTTGGCCTACAGGCAAACCAGCGTAGCTTCGACGGCTGACGAGGGATCAGCTTCCGTCGCTCTTGTGATGATCCGTCGAATTCGGCATGCGGCTCAACGCCTTCCAGCCCGCTCGTGTGAAAGCGGAGCCCTCCTGCCGGGGAGGGCTCCGCTTTCACACGAGCGGGCTGGACTGGGGTACGTCACCCCCAACCGGATAGTTCAGCTCCGGCGTCGATCGGAGGGGTGACCCCCGTCAGCTCTTGCGCTCGTTTGGCGAGCGGGCCCCCGAGTTCTGGGTACCAACCGCGGGCCACGGCTTGGAGCATCTCGGCTAGGGCCGACAGTTCGCCGATCCGGCCGGCCGGGGTGTCGAGGGTGTCGCGGAACTCATACCGGACGCGGGCGGCGGTGTCGGGGACGAGGAGGCTGTTGGCGTGGAGCAGCCCGGCGTCGAAGCCGAACGGGACGCGGCCCCAGCGTTCCCAGTCGATGATGGTCAGGGTGGGACCGGCCAGGTTGGCCCAGTGGAGGTCTCCGTGGCCGGTCACCCGATGGATAGTCGTCGGCGCGGGGATGCCGAGGAACTGCGGGAACGCCCTCTCGATCCAGGCGTCTCGGACGGTGGTCCGGACGCCGTCGGCGGCGGCCAGGTCCTCGACGGCGCGGCGGAGGTTGTCCCACCAGCTGTCGGAGAGGCGGGGGTTGGTGGGCAAGTCGGGGCGGGAGGAGACGATCGGGTCGGTGATGTGGTCGAGGAGGTCGGCCTGGTAGCCGTGCTCCCCGTCCGTCCAGTCGTGGATGCCGTGCAGGCGCGGCCGGGGGATGTTCGCGGGAAGGAGTGCGTCTGCTCCGGCGATGCCGTGCCCGGGCGTCCGGGTGCTGGTCGGTGAGGTGGCGGCGACGCGCAGCCAGTGGATGCCGGCGCGGCGACCGATGGTGCTTCCGGCGAAGCCCCAGACGGGGTCACCGGTGCAGGTCACGCCGAAGTGGGTGGCAGCGGTCGCGTGCGCGGCTTCCATCCGCACCCTGGTTGATTCGTCAGGCAACTGCACGGATCACGCTCCTGAGCTGGTCGGGTCGAGATGCAACGGCCGAGCGACGAAGGATGTGACGGCAGCAGCGACGTTGCCGGCCTGGCCACCGGTTGGGGCTCTCTGATCCTCGGATTGTCCGCCACGGCACGGGCTGCGAGGGTTCGCCGTTACGGAACAACCATGGACTGCTATCCGTCGGCGCGTGGCTTCCGCATCGGGCAGCGCTCGATATTCATCAAGGAATATGGCCGCGCGCGGTTGGGGGTGATGATGAGCGCCCAGCGCGAGGCCATCCCGTAGGCAGTCCAGGAACGGTCAGGCCGTCATGCGGATGGGCTCCGCTTCCCGATCACCTCCGGCCCCGGTTCGGAGGCAAGGAAGGAGCGAAACGTGATGGACAAACCGACGAGCCCCGCCGAGCAAGGCAGCGGGCTGCTGCTCGCGGTCGAGGAGCTGGGCGCCGTCCACGACCGGTACGACAGCCTCCGGTCGGACAACGCGGGTTCCGGCGGCGACGACCCGTGGCCGGGTGGCGACGGCAACCTGCAC
Organism: Kitasatospora sp. YST-16; assembly: GCF_026802215.1. Lineage (NCBI taxonomy): Bacteria > Bacillati > Actinomycetota > Actinomycetes > Kitasatosporales > Streptomycetaceae > Kitasatospora > Kitasatospora sp. YST-16. Next base: position 5,616,920 of record NZ_CP113837.1, on the reverse strand, counting down.
GAGAGCGCGTGAACGGCCGGTCGGCGGGCGAGCGTCCTCCGCTCGCCCGCCGACCGGTTGCGTCCGGGGAAGCAGACCAAGGGGAGGTTCGGGTGGAGCACGGGTTGATCAGCGCGGTCGAAGCGGCGCTGGGGTGGAGAGGGCCAGGGGCGATCGGGGAGCGGTTCGCGCGCGGCAGCACGGGGAGCGCGAACCTCGGGGAGCGGCTGCTCACTCCGCAGCGACTGCTCGACCTGGTGATGCGGCGGAGCCTGCAACGGCCGCAGTTCCGGGTGTTCCAGAAGCAGGTGGAAGTCCACCCGGCGGTGTACTACACCGACAGCGTCAGCCCCCGGGGGCAGAGCATCTCTATGGTCAACATGAACGCGCTGGGGCGGCTGCTCGGCGAGGGCGCGACGCTGATCCTCGACCAGGCGAACGTCGCGGACCCCACCTTGGAGGTGGCATGCCGTGCGCTGCAGTGGTGGAGCGGTGAGCGCGTCCAGGTGAACGTCTACTGGACCACCGGCGAGGCGCAGGGCTTTCCGCTGCACTGGGACGATCACGACGTCCTCGTGGTGCAGTTGGCGGGTGAGAAGGGCTGGGAGGTCCGCGGGACCTCGCGCGTGGCGCCGATGTACCGGGACTCCGACCCCAACGCCACGCCGCCCGAGGACGTGCTGTGGTCGGGCGTGCTGCGCGCCGGCGAGGTGATGCACATCCCGCGCGGCCACTGGCACCAGGCGACCAGGACCGGGCACGGTGAGGCCGGGCATTCCCTGCACGTCACGTTCGGCATCACCAAGCGCACCGGTGCCAGCTGGATGGCGTGGCTGGCGGACTGGTGTCGCGATCGGGAGGTCTTCCGGCACGACCTCGACCGCACCCCGGATGCCGACCACAGCGAACTGGTCACCGCGGCACAGGCACTGGCCGCCGAGCGTCGGCCAGCGGAGTTTCTCGCGGCGTACGAGCGTGCGGCCGGTCCGGCCCGGCAGGTCCCGTACCTGGAGGTCTTCGGTCCGCTCACCGGGGCGGTGTGCACCACCAACTTCCGCCCCGAGATTCGGACAGTCGGCAGCACGGTGGAGGTGCTCGCCGCCGGGCAGCGGCTCGTCTTCGCCGCCAAGGCGGAGGCGGCCCTGCGCGTCCTGCTCAGCGGACACCCGGTGGTCCTGTCCGATGCCGAGACCGTCGTGGGAACCGAGGTGCACGAGGTGGCCGCCCTGCTGGTGAAGGAGAAGGTTTGCGCGCCGCTGACCGACGAGTTGTCCTCGGGCTACACCGGTCTCGTCACGAACGCCACGTCCTGACCGCGGCGTTGGACTGCGGGGTCACCGCCCTGGACACCGCGTTCAACTACCGGGGATTCACCTCCCACGCCACGCTCGCCGGCCTCGGCAGGGACCTGCTGGCCCGGTTCACGATCTCCACCAAGGTCGGCTACTTCCCTGCAACGGGCGGTGCCCGGCACAGCCTCGCCCCGGAGGAGCTGAAGAGGGCGCTCGGGCAGTGTGCGCGGGACCTCGGCCGTGAGCCGGACGTCGTGCTCCTGCACAACCCCGAGGCGTCGCTCGCTGTCGGCGAGCAGGGCCGGGAGCAGTTGACCGCGGCCTGCGAGGTGCTCGCCGAGGCCGCCAGGGCCGGCGGTTGCGGCACCTGGGGGATCGCCTCGTGGAACCCGCGCGTCCTGGCGGCGCTCGGGGGGCAACTGCCCTGCGTTCCCAAGGTGCTGCTGGTGCGGGCGGGGCTGCTCGTCGGCCACGAGGTCCTCGCCGCCGCCGAGTCCCTCGCCGCACAGTGGGGTATCCGGCCTGAACAGCGCTGGGGCATGAGCCCCTTCGGAGGTGATCTCGCCAACGCTCCCTGGGGCAGGAGCGACCCCCGGATCTTCCTGGCCAGGGGGTCGGCCGGGGCGAGTGCGGTGCAGGCGGCGTTCCGGGTCGCCTTCGAGGTCCCCGGGGTCGGGTCGGTCGCGGTGGGAACCGACCGGCCCGACCACCTGCGCGAGCTGGTCGACGCCACCGGGCTCGCAGTCGACCGCCAACTCATCGGGCGATACCGGGAGTTACTTATCGATCGGGCTGCTCACTCCCGTTGAAGGTCGCGGATCAGCTGCTGTGCCTCGGCCCTGGCGGGTTCGACCCGGGGGTCGTCCGGGTGGGCGTGTGGGCCGGCGATCTTCGCCAGCACGAACAGCCGCATCACCTTGCCGTCCCGGCTCTCCAGGTCCGCCCGCCGCTCGTACCGGACGCGGTCGGCGAACGCCGGGACGGCGAGAGATGCGGCCAGCAGCGACGCCGAGTCCAGGCCCCGCGGCGCCAACCCCCAGTCCTCCCAGTCGAACAGGCAGAACTCGGGGCTGGTGACGTTGGCCCAGTTCAGGTCCGCGTGCGCCGCCCGCCAGCAGGTCACGCCCGTGTCCACCGCGGCAGGGAAGGCGGCCTGGATGACCTCGTCGACGTGCCGCTGGGTGATCGCCTCGGTGTCCGGCGTCGCCACCCGGGTCGTGGGCTGTGCCGCGAGCGAGGCAAGTGTGGCGTTCAGCGCGGCCCACCAGCCTTCGGGAAGATCGGGAGCCGACGCCAGGACTGCCGTGCCCACCGGAGGGGAGGGCAGGAGGGAGGTTTCGTCCGCCCGCCACAGCGCCTCGCCGCCCGGCTCCATCCACACGACCGATCCGGCCCAGCGCGGCATGGCGACGTCGGTCAGCACGGCTGCGGCCTCGGTGCCGGCCCAGCCCTGCACCACGGCCCGGCTCCACGGCCGGCGCTCCACCCGCACCCAGGTCGAGCGGCCGCTTCGGGCTCCGACCGTCCGGCGCTTGCGGACGACCGTGCTCCTGTCCAGGGCCGTACCGAGCCGCTGCTCGACCAACTCCAGGAGCTGGTCGACGGGTTCCTTCCGAAGGTCCACCGAGTGGCCGTCTGCGGCAGCAAGCGTCATGCCCGCGACCGTAGCAGGCCACCGGGAACAGAGAGCGCCTGGAAATCCGACGCCCTATCAGCTGCTTCTACTGGAACCAGGCGACCGGGTTTCCGGATCTGCTCCACGGACCCGCAACCGTGACTCTCCGACGGTGGCAGCGCTCCCGCACCGCGCAGGGGGAGCCGGACCAGGTCCGGCGGGGCGCCGACCGCGTCCAAGTACTGGACGATCCGGTCGATGTGCGTCAACCGCGCCCTCCCGCTCTCCAGCCGAGAGAGGAAGCCCTGCGTCAGCCCGGTGATCTCCGCAAGCTCGTCCTGACGGAGCCCGGCGAGTTCACGCAGCCGGCTACTCAACCTCCCGAAGTCGAACTCGACGAGGAAGCCGCGCACCGCCTCGTCACGCCAGACCGCGGCAGGAACGGACGGCGACTCAGAGAGCTTCACGGCGCAGGGGCCGCACACGCTGCTTCTACGGTTGTACCGGCTGAGCGCGCAACCGCAGCGCTCGCACGACCGTGCCATCGTCTCCGCCTCCTCGGCCGGCGTTCAGCTCCCCGCGCGCAAGGCAGCCGCATCCGCAACGGACTGCCGTCCGCGCCCTGCCTGCACTTCCCAAGCACTCGGCGACCACACGGCCGAGCTGCGTACCCCGGGATGCGCCAGCTAACCCGAGTCCAACTGCCCTCGGACAGAGGCGGCTTGTCGTCTTCTTGTCGTCTTCCAGTACCAGCTCCCCCATGCGTAACATCAGCACAAAGTGTCGGCCCGAATACTTTCTGTCGACCACGATCGGGGGCGTGAATGGGACGCGGTACCGCTTCGCGCCGAGAGGTGCGGCTGCTCCATCCCCTCGCCGTTGTCCGGTATGAGCACCACTGGACCCATCAGGACGTCGCCGACATCGTCGCCAGAGCCACGAACGGGTCGGCCGACCGGCGCAAGGTGTGGAAATGGGAGCACTGGGGGACCGAACCGGACGCGGAGAGCCAGGCCGCCCTTGCCACCGAACTCGACGTCCCGCTGGGAGAGGTGTCCCGGCTCGGCTGGCCCGGCTGGCTGCCCGACGGGGGTCCGATCCATGCCGACTTCCCCTGGTCCACGGCCGGGGTGCTCAAGGCGTTGGACGACACCTTGGAACGCGCGATGCCGGATCGGCGCGGATTCATGAAACTCGGCGGCCAGGCGCTGGTGCTGCTCGCCGGGCAGTGGCTGGCCGAGGGAGTCGGACCGGTGGCTGCCGCCCTCGCCGGAGGCCGGATCGACCTGCCTCTGGTCGAAGAGCTGGAAGCAGGGCTGCCTCGGCTGCGGCGGATGGAGGCCGCACTCGGCGGCCCCCGTGCCCGCCACCTCCTGCACGCCGAACTCGAGATGGTCACCGGCATCCTCAAGGAGGCGTCCTACAGCGACCGCGTCGGCCAGCGGATGCTATTGCTGAGCGCTGAACTCGCCCGCCTCGCCGGGTGGTCATCCTTCGACGCCGGACTCCACACCTCCGCCCAGCGGTACTGGACCAGCGGCCTGCGCGCCGCGCACGCCGCCGGCGACCGCGCGCTGGGCGCCAACATCATCAAGTCGCTCAGCCTCCAGTGCTACGACCACGGCCTCTTCGCCGACTCCCTCGCGCTCGCCGCCGCCGCCGTCGACGGCGCTGGCGAGGTCACCCCCCGCACCCTGGCCATGCTGCTGCTGCGGCAGGCCCGGGCGGCAGCGGCCTGCCACAACCGCGCCGAGTGCGACCGCCTCCTTGCCACCGCCGAGACCCAGATGGCCCGGGCCGACACCGGCCACGACGATCCCGCCTGGACCGGCTACTTCGACCCGGCCGAGTTCCACGCCCAGACCGCCACCTGCCACGCCGACCTCGGCCGCCCGCAACTCGCCCAACACCACTACGCCACCGCGCTGGCCCTCATGCCCGCCGCCAAGCACCGCGACCTGGCCACCTACACCGTCCAGAACGCCCGAACCCACACAGCCCTCGGCGACGCCGACCACGCCATCCACCTCCTGGAAGCCGCCATCCCGATGATCACCGCCGCCCCCTCCCAGCGGAACGCGGCCCGTGCTGCCGCAGCCCGAGCCGAACTGCCGCTGCCCACGAGGCATCCGAAAGTTCAGCGCCTCGACCAACTGCTCGCCACACTGTCCGCATGACCACACACTCCACCCCGCGCGTCGCGCTCATCTCCGGCGGGAACCGCGGGCTCGGCCTCGCCATCGCCACCCGCCTCGCCGAACAGGGCACGCAGGTAGTCCTGGGCGTGCGCGACCGCCTCGCCGGCCGCGACGCGGAGGAAGCCCTCGGCCGCAAAGGGCTGTTCGTCCACTCTCACGAACTGGACGTCACCGATCCGGCCAGCGTTGCCAGATGCATCGCCGATGTCGCTGCCTCGCTCGGTCGCCTGGACGTGCTGGTCAACAACGCGGGCATCGCCGTCGACCGCGGCCAGGCCGCCGCCGCACCGGATTTCGAACGTGTCCGGGCCACCTTGGACACCAACCTCCTCGGTGCCTGGCGCCTCGCCGCCGCCGCGACCCAGGAGATGCGGAAGAACAACTACGGCCGCATCGTCAACATCACCAGCCACCTCGGTTCGCAGAGCAACATGGGTACCGGGAACGTGAGTTACCGCATCTCCAAAGCGGGCCTCAACGCGCTCACCCAGATCCTCGCCGCCGAGCTCGACGGCACGGGCATCCTTGTCAACGCCGCCTCTCCCGGGCAGATGGCGACCCGCATGGCCTACGGCCAGACCGACCGCACTCCCGAAGACGCCGCCGACACACCTCTCTGGCTCGCCACTCTCCCGGACGACGGCCCCAGCGGCGGCCTGTTCTACGAGCGTAAGCCTCTTGCCTGGTAAGGCTGCCGTACCTTTCGTACCGCCAGGACTGGCCTGGTGGCAGCTGCCGACCGCTCCAGGGTGGCCGACCGGTATCCGCTCTCGGGAGGATGCCGGGCATGGATATCTTGGTGGTCGGCGGCAGCTGGTTTCTGGGCAAGGCCGTCGTCGAGGAGGCGGTGGGCCGCGGCTGGGCCGTGACGACGTTCAACCGGGGACGGTCCGGTGGGCCTTTTCCCGGCGTTCGGCAGGTGATCGGTGATCGGACGTCGACCGAGGACTTGGCCCGGCTGGCCGGGCAAGGGCCGTGGGACGCGGTGATCGATACGTCTGCCGCGTACCAGCCGCCCAAGGTGGTGCTCGCGGGCACGAGAGCGTTGGAGGACGCTGCCGCCCGCTACGTCTACGTCTCGACGGTGTCGGTGTACGCCGGATGGCCGGAACACCCGCTCAAGGTGGGCGATCCGCTGCTGGACGGCCCTGCCGACGCCGATAGCGAGTACGGGAGGAATCCCGAGGGCTGGCGAGGGCCCAACTTGCATTACGGAAGGCAGAAGGCCGGCGGCGAGCGGGCAGTGACCGAGACGTTTGGTGCGGAGCGGTCCTGGCTGATTCGCCCCGGTGTGATCCTCGGCCCCAACGAGTACGTCGGCAGGCTCCCGTGGTGGCTGCGGCGTGCGGAGCGCGGCGGGCAGATTCTGGCGCCGGGGTCCGCGGACAAGGGCATCCAGCCGGTCGACGTCCGCGATGTCGCACGCTTCGCCGTCGACCTCGCCGCCCGACCGGGCGGAGGTGTCTACAACGCCACCGCGCCGATAGGCCGGGACACAATGGGCAGTTTCCTGGGGGCTTGCCTCGCGGCGACGGGGAACCACGGCGTCCTGCGTTGGGTGCCGGATGAAGTGCTGTTGGAGCAGGGCGTCCGCCAGTGGACAGAGGTGCCCCTGTGGCGGACGGGGAAGGGCGTCTGGCTGGTCGACTCCGAACCGGCGTACGCGGCCGGTTTCGTCTGCCGTCCGCTGGAGGAGACGGTGCGGGACACCTGGGAATGGCTCCGGGCCGGGAACATGCCGGTCGCACACCCGCGGGCAGCCGCTATCGGCATCCAGGCCGACCGCGAACGAGCGATCTTGGCGGTCGCCGAGTCCCCCCACTGATCGGCGCGGGACAGGGCGGCCCTCAGCAGAGCCGCCCTGCCCTGTCAGCGCTTCGCCGCCTTACTCGATAGCCAATCGGCCTGCCATGTAGTCGAGTTGCTTCGGTGCGGCAACCCGGGTGTACTCCTCCAGCCCCTCTTGAAGGGCAGCGGCGACGGGGGAGGTGCGGACGGGTTCGGTGGTCAGCAGCCTGCCCACGTGAACGACCCGCTCGACCAGGCCCTTGGTCCGCCGGTCGGGTGCGATGGCCGCGATGGGCTTGAGGACTTCGGCGGCTTCCTCCACCTCGCCGTTGAGGAGCAGCGCCGCGGCGAGATCCGCCCGTGCCTCGGCGTCGATCCGGGGCGACCTCTGCGCGGCGGGCAGTTCGGCCTGCATCTCCAGTACTCGCCGGGTGTGCTCCAGCGCCCGGGCGCCGTCGCGCAGCAGGACGAACGTTGTGCCGTGGGAGCGGACGAGCCGGTCAGGGCTGTGGAGGAACTCTCCGGCCACGCCGTCGTGGAGGTCGTCGTGTTCGACGGCGTCCGCGTCGAGGAAGCGTTCGACCGCGGCTGCTGCCCTCGGCCGGTCGCCGAGGTGCCCGTAGGCCCTGGCCTCGATCGCGGCGATGCGCGCCTGGCCGGCCGTGCCGACGCCGGAGAAGGACTTCGCATGGCGGATGAAGCGGATCGCCTCGCTTGGGCGCCCTTCCCAGTAGGCGAAGATGCCGAGCGATCCGGCCGCGAAAGCGGCCAGCGGGGTGAACCGAGTGGCTTCCGCGTACATGCCGGCGGAACGGGCCAGCCGGTTGGCCTCGCTGACAGCGCCGAGACCGAACGCCGCCATGGCCAGCAGCGCGGTCGTCTGCCCGATCGCGATCAGCAGCTGCTGTCTTTGTGCGGGGATGTGGGTGCGGTCCAACAGGGTTTCGGCGTCCGTTCGGAGTTGTCGGCCTTCGCGGAAGACCTCGAACGGTGAGCGGTGGTTGTAGGTGCGGGCGAGTCGGCGGACGTCTTCTTCGACCTGGTCGATGGACAGCTCGGAGAGGAAGACGGACGCAACGGAAGCGGCGTGGTCAGATGCTTCGCGTGCAGTCATCGCGATTTCTCTTTCAAGGTCTTGCTGGGATATCGCCGCCTGGCCCCTCTCGGAGGGAGGGGCCAGAAGATCGGCGATCTTCCTGTCGAACATGTGCTGGAGCGTTTGGGAGAAAACAGAGCTGGGCTTGGCCACATCTCCGGCGATCCAGCGCCGAAAAGTCTTCTCCGACATTTCTACATCATGGAATCTGGGATCCCCGAGGGTGTGCGCAATTTCTTCCCCGGCTTTCCGTAATTCCCTGCTGAAATCGGAGAATTCCCAGCCCTCGTTCCGGATCAGGGCTTCCAGTAGCGTCCTGTCTGTCATGCCGCAGCCTCCGCCCGTGCTCTCGACTCGGCCCGGCCGCCGCTTGCGCGCGGAGAGCCCGGTTCTAGCAATACCCGACCAAGGGGCTCTGGAGTAGGCGAACTGGCGAGATGACACCTCGATGACACCTCGATGTCTCACGGGCCGTCAGATGACACCCGGATGCTATGGCGTTGGCCTTCCCAAGGCGGGACAGTAGGTCGCCGATCACCGAACCGCAGTGCGCGAAGTGATTTAGGCAGTCCACCAGCCTGCTCAGCGGGCGGGTTGTCCGACTATCCGTCGGCCGCTCTACCCGCACCTTCGGTACGCGGGACTGCGGGCAACTGGAGCAGACAGACCGTGAAGGGGGAACAGGTCATGGCAGCGCCCACCGTCGGTGCCGCTCAGCTCGTACAGCACCCGGCCGGCCACGACGGCGATCTGCGGGCGGCGGTCGAGGATCTGCGGCGGGGGCAGTGGCTCTCGACTCGGGCCCTGCTCTACCGAACCTGGGGCGATCCGGGCCTGTGGGCGTCGCGGACCCAGGCGCTGGGGGTGGCGGCCGGGCCGACCGATGTCCTTCGCCGTTGGGAGGGTGAGGAGCCCCGGGCCTTCGGGCTGACCGCGCTGTGCGCCCGTGTCGTGGTGGACCGCGCTGTGCAGGTCGGACAGCAGCAGCCGGGCTCGCGCGATGCCGCGGCGCTGGAAGAGACGGCACGGAAGTGGTGCTGGCGGGCGGCATCGGTCCTCGACGGCGACGTCGTTCCGTGGCTGGGGCTGCTCACCCTGGCCCAGCTGGATCCCCAGCAGGTGCGGCCGGAGCACCGGGTTGCGGCACCTGACCAGATGCTGCCCATGGGGCCGTGGGCGCTGCTCGGGCAGGTCCGCCGTATCGATCCGTGGTGCCGCGAGGCGTTCCACCGGATGCTGCGCTTCTGGGCGGCCCGGGGGGAGGGCGGGGTGGGCGCCGAGTTCCTGGCCGCCTATCTGCCCAGCGCGCCGGAGGGCTCTCCCCTCCACGCGCTCCCGCTGTACCTGTACGTCGACCGCTACCGCCGTGCGGAGCGCAAGGACGCCGCGCTGCTGCAGTGGACGAACGACGAGCGCGTCCGCGCCGCGGTGCTGGCCGCGTTCTCGCACTGGCGGGCCGCGTTCGAGCAGGGTGCCCGGTGGCCGGTGGTGGACGAGAGCCACCTCGCCCACGCGCTGTGGGCGAGCCGCCGACCGCGGGAGGCGGCCGAGGTGTTCACCGCGATGAACCCGTTCGTCGCCCCGGAACCCTGGGTGACCATGGCCACGGACCGGGCGGACGACCTGCTGCGGCAGGCGATGGCCCAGTCGTACGCCGCCACCGGCTGACCAACCACCTGCCACTTCTTCACCCGGCACCGAGCCGGGCCCAACTCCCCTTTTCTTCTGCGGAGGTTTCGCCATGCCCAGATCCCGCCATGCCGCACCCCAGGCCGAGGACGACTATCTCCTCTCCCTCGGCTACGAGCCCGAACTGACCCGCCGGATGGGCGGTTTCGGGAACTTCGCCGTCAGCTTCTCGGTCATCTCGGTGCTCAGCGGCTGCATGACGCTGTTCGGCCTCGGCCTGGTGAGCGGCGGGCCGGCCGTGATGATGTGGGGCTGGGCGGCGGTCGGCCTGGCCGTGCTGCTGGTCGGCATGGCGTTGGCGGAGGTCACCAGCGCCTACCCCACCTCCGGCGCTCTCTTCTACATGTCCAGGCAGCTCGGCGGGCCCCGGTGGGGCTGGCTGACCGGCCATCTGAACCTGCTCGGGCTGCTCGGCGGAATCGCGGGCATCGACTACGGGGCCGCGTCCTTCATCGCCGCCTTCTGCGGGCTCCAGTGGGGGCTCGTGCCGACGCCGGGCACGATCCTTGCGATCTTCGCGGGCGTCCTGCTGCTGCACGCCCTGCTGAACGTCTTCGGCGTCCGGGTCGTCAGCGTCCTCAACTCGATCTCGGTGTGGTGGCACCTGCTCGGGGTCGCGCTGATCGTCGGCGTGCTGGCCGTCGTCCCCTCCCACCACCAGTCCGCGTCCTGGGTGTTCACCCATTTCGAGAACGGCACCGGCTGGTCCAGCCCGATCTACGCGAGCGCCATCGGTCTGCTGCTGGGCGGCTACACCTTCTGCGGCTACGACGCCTCCGCGCACATGAGCGAGGAGACCACGGACGCCCGGGTGACCGCGCCCCGCGGCATCGTCCGCTCGATCTGGGTGTCGCTGCTGGCTGGCCTCGTGCTGCTGGGCGGCCTGCTGTTCGCGGTGCAGGACTACGCCGGGACGGCCGGCGCCGCCCTGCCGCCCGCGCAGATCTTCCTCGACGCGCTCGGCACGGGCGGTGCGAAGGCGCTGCTGCTGGTCGTCATCGGCGCGCAGTTGTTCTGCGGCAGCGCGGAGACCACCGCCGCGAGCCGGATGATCTACTCCTTCTCGCGCGACGGTGCGCTGCCGGGCTCAGCAACGTGGCGCCGGGTCTCCGCCGCCGGCACTCCGGTCGCCGCGGTGTGGCTGGCGGTGGCGGTGGCGTTCGTCCTGGCGCTGCCCTCGCTGTGGTCGGCCACCGCATACGGGGCCGTGACCGCCATCAACGTGATCGGCATGACGCCGAGTTACATCATCCCCGTCTTCCTGAAGCTGCGGTATCCGGAGAAGTTCACCCCCGGCCCGTGGACTCTGGGCCGGTGGAGCCGACCGGTGGGGATCGCGGCGGTGGTGTGGGTGGCGGTGCTGACGGTGCTGGTGTGCCTGCCGCAGCGCGCCCCGGTGACCGTCGACACCTTCAACTACGCGCCGATCGCGGGGTTGGCCGTGCTCGCGCTGGCGTGGGGGTGGTGGAAGGCAGCGGGTGACAAGTTCAACGTGCCGGTGGTGTCCGACCCCACCATGACCAAGATCGCGGCCGAGATCGTATGAGGACGACGATGCGGACCCCCCGCTCCTCCGCCGTCCCTGCTGCCGCGCCAACCCAGCCGGTCGGGCCGCTGGAGCAGCTGGCCGAAGCGTTCGGCCTGGACACCGTGCTGGTGGCGGTCATCGACCAGCAGGGCAGGCTCAAGGGCAAGGAGTACGACGCGGCCGGGCTGGCGGAGCGGCTGAAACCCGGGGCGCTCCTGGAGGTGTGCGGCTACCTGCTGGGCACCGATGTGGACATGGTCCCGGCGGCGAGCGGCCCGTTCTCCTGGCAGTCCGGGTTCGGCGACGTCGAGGTGCTGCCCGACGTGCAGCGGGTCCGGGTGCTGCCGTGGCTGCCGGCCACCGCGCTGGTCCTCGCCCGCCCGGTAAGCTGCGGTGCCCCGCACCCGCTGGCACCGGAGACGGTGCTGGAGCGGGAGCTGCGCCTGCTGGCCGACCTCGGCGTCACGCCCCAGGTCGGCATCGAGACGGAGTTCGTCCTCTACGAGGGCACCGTCCGCGACGCGCAGGCGTCCGGGTGGCGCCGCCTGCGTCCCGCGGCCGGGGGCAACCGCGACTACGCGCTCGACCAGCCGTCCGTGGTGCGGGAGTTCGGACGCCGCCTGCGGCAGGTCCTCGCGGCGGCCGGTCTGCCGGTCGAGGCCGTCAAGGGCGAGGGAGCGCCCGGCCAGGTCGAGGTCACCTTCCCCTACGGGCCGGCCGGGGAGGCGTGCGAGCAGCACGTGCTGTTCAAGCACGCCGCGAAGACGGTCGCGGACGAGCAGGGGCTGACGGCCTCGTTCATGGCCGCGCCCTCCACCGGGGTCGGCTCGGGGATGCACCTGCACATCTCCCTGCACGACGGCGAGGGCCGCTCGCTGCTGGCCGCCGACCCGGAGCACGGCACGGAACTGTCGGAACTGGCCGGGTCGGCGGCGGCCGGACTGCTGGACGCTCTGCCTCAGCTCGCCCCGCTGTGGGCGCCGTACGTCAACAGCTACAAGCGTCTCGCCGACCACTCCTTCGCCCCGGCTCGGCTGGCCTGGGGCCGTGACAACCGGACGTGCGCGCTCAGGGTGGTCGGCCACGGCCCCAGCCTGCGCCTGGAGGTGCGGCTGCCGGGCGCGGACGCCAACCCGCTGCTCACCCTGGCGGCGTCGCTCGCCGGCATCCGGCACGGCATCACCGCCCAGCTCAAGCCCCCGCCGCTCACCGATGGCGATGCCTACGTGCTGCCCGACGCGCCGCGGGTGCCGCAGTCCCTGGAGGAGGCGGTCGGCCTGTTCGAGGCGAGCCCGCTGGCCAGCGCGCTACTTGGCGAACCCGTGGTCGCACACCTGGCGCGTGTGGCCCGCATGGACCTGGACCACCACGCCGCCCGCGTCACCGACGCCGAGGTGGAACGCGGCCTGGCCCAGGCATGACCGCCGGGCGGCGGCGGGACTGACCCCGCTCCCCGCCGCCGCCCGGTACCAACCCCCCTTCTCTCTCTTCTCCCGCTGGTCGGAGGACTTCGTGAACACCACCACCGCCCCCGCCGTTACCACCGCCCCCGCCCCCGCCGCTGCCGGAGCCGAGGCGGCCGGGCCCGGCGCCGTGCCCGACCTTCTGGCCCGGCCGCACCTGGTGGGCGTGGCCGAGCCCGGCATGCAGGGCCTGGCCCTGTGGCTGGCCGGCAGCGGCGCCACGGTCACCGGCACCGTGCCCGACCGGCTCGCGGACAGCCCGGAGGTGGCCGCGCTGAGAGCTGCGGGCGTGCACGTGGACGTCGGCCACGACGCCGCTCACCTGCCCACCGGCGCCAGCGCCGTGGTGTGGTCGGGCGTCGTCGCCGAGCCGCAGCCCGAGCTGGACCGGGCGCAGAAGCTGGGCCTGCCGGTGCTGGGCCGCGCCGAAGCCCTGACCGAGATCGCCGCCGCGGCCGGGGCGCGGACGGTGGCGGTCGGCGGCAGCCACAACACCGCGACGGCCGCCGCCGCCCTGGCCGTGGCGCTCGGCGACAGCGCCCGTTTCATCCTCACCGCCGCTCCCCGGGGCGGCCGGGCGGGCAGGGCCGCCGCGTCGCCGGGCACGGGGCGGCTGGTGGTGGACTTCTGCCCGGACGCCGGGACGCACGAGGCGACGCCGCCCTTCGGCTGGCAGGGCCGTCCCCGGCCCCACTTCGTGCGCCACCGGCCGGAGCCGGCCGTCGCGCTGATCCTCACCGCTGGGGCGAACCAGCCCCACTTCGAGGACAACCCGGCGGGCCTGGACGCGGCCGAGCGGCTGGCCACGGCCGCCGAGCGGGTCGTCCTGCCCCTGTGGGACACGGGTGCCGTCAATCTGAAGGCCCGCCTGGCCGATCGCGCCGAGCGCGGCCTGCCCTCGCCCTTCGCCTACACCGTCGGCCGCGACCCGGGCGCGGACGTGTGGGTCATGCCGATCGAGTGGACCGGCACCGCGCACCGCGTCACCATCCGCTACGGCGGCAACGACCACACCTACCTGCTGCCGGTGCCCGGCCGCAGCCGCGCCCTGGCCGTGTGCGCGGCCATCGCCACCGCGCTGGTCATGGGCGAGGACCCGGCTGCCGTCGCCGAGCGCCTGGCCGGCTTCCACGGCGTCGAGCGCTCCCTGGCCGCCCTCGGCATCGAGAAGGGCGTCAGCGTCGTCGACTCCCGCGCCCGCCACCCCGAGGAGATCGCCGCCGACCTCGCCGACGCCGTCCGGACGGCCGCCGCCACCGGCGGGTCGGTGGTCGCCGTCCTGGAACCGGACGGCCTGGCCCGCACCCGCGCCCACGGCACCGAGATCGGCCGCGCACTCGAAGGCGCGGGCAGCGTGCTGCTGCTGCCCGTCCACACCCCGCTGGCGCGGGTCCTGGACGTCACCGACCCGCTGGTGGCCATCGAGCGGGCCGTGCGCGAGAAGCTCGGCAAGGGCGCGGTCCGCCGCCTGCGCAGCGGACCGCGCGAACCCGGTTTCGAGCAGCAGATCGCCGCCCTCGCCGCCCCCGGCGACCTGGTCCTGCTCATCGGCCCCGACCACGGGGTGGCGGCCCGCCTGGGACGGCGGCTGCTGTTCCACCTGGCCGCACCCACCGCGCCCGTCCCGCGCCAGCTGTGACCCGGCCAGGAGACAACGTGTCCAACGGAGTTCTGCGCGACCTCACCATCAAGGAGGTCGCCCTCACCAACCTCATCGCGGCCGGGCTCACCGCGCGCGACATCGCCCACACCTCCAGCGCCTACAACAGCACCGAGGCCGCCCGGAAGGCCATCGAGCACCTCCTGCGCAAGACCGGTGCCGGCCACCGCCTGCAGCTCACCGCCTGGGCGACCGCGGCGAAGACCGTCCCCGGCCCGGTGCGCGAGTCGAAGGCGCTTACCTGCGCACCGAAGATCCCGCCCCGGATGCTGGAGATCCTGCAGGGCTGGACGGACGGCCTCGCCACCGAGGAGATCCGCCACGGCCTCGGCACGGCCCAGGACTCCATGGACACCTACATCCGCACCCTGCAGGTGCACCTGGACGTGGACAGCCCCGAGCAGGCCGTGGTCGTGGCCGTCCTCGCCGGCCTCGTACACGTGGCCCTGCCCGGCGCACCGCTACCCGCGGCCCTGGGGAGCGCGCCGTGAACGCGCCCCCGCCCGCCCCGGCGGGCACCGACCAGATCCAGCAGCCCTCGGACGAGGCCGCAGCCGACAGCCGCCTGCGGCGCATCGCCTCCAGGGCTCTGTTCCTCGGTGCCAGCACCGGCCTCGGCATCGGGCTGGCCGTGGGCTTCGTCCTCGGCTGCCGGCCCGTGCTGCGCGTCACCACCGTCCTCGTAGCGGGCCCCGTCCTCCTCGCCGCCGCCGCCCCTACGGCCGTCCAGGAACTCCGGCTCCACCGCGAAGGCCGGCACCCCTTGTTCCCCCGGGGGACCCGCGCCGATACGCAGCCGCCTTCGACCATGCCGGACCGGATCGGGGAGCAGCGGCGGTGACGCCCCGTCGGATGATCAGCCGGGCGGGAGCAGCGATCGTGTGCTTCCTGCTCGGCGTGCCCACCGGCGCGGCCGTGCTGTACCTGATCGAGCACCGCGAGCGCGCCCAACCCGTCTGGCTCGCGCTCGCCGCCGCCCCCGCCCTCGCGGCAGCGGCGGCCACCGACTGGCTGCTGCGCCGACGCGCAGGAGCCGACCGCACCACCCATGGCGGCCGTCCGGGTCAGGGCCGCATCCGTATCCGCACCGACCGAAACCACCGATGACGACCACCACTGCCTCCGCACCCTCCCTGCAAGCCCTTCCGTTGCGTTTCCCCCGCCTGCTCACCACCCATCCCGGGGTCATCGTGGACGCTGCCGCGCTCCTGAGTGCCCACAGAGCCACCCCGGCGGACACGCTCTCGCCGCTGTTCAGCCTCCTGTTCACCGCACGCGAGAAGGGGTGCCCGGTGCTGCTGTACACCGAACGTCCCGGCGAGGAGGACGAGTTGCAGCGCCACGGCGTGCCGAGGCTGTGGACGGTCACTCTGGAACCCGGCCCGCTGACCGCGGTGTCGAAGATTCCGTTCGTCCGGGCGCTGTCCCTCGACCGTGCCAACAAGGTGCTTCTGCCGATGCCGGCGCTGTGGCCGACCGTCTACGGAGAGCTGATCGGGGACCCGCAGCATCCCGCGCGGGTGGAGCCACTGACGGCGGGGATGATCGGCCTGCGCGCGGCGGGATACAACGACAAGCAGATCGCCGAGCTGATCGCCGAACAGGGGGACTGCCACAGGTCCACGCCCTCCAACGCCCTCAACGCCGCCGCCATGCGACGGGGCTGCTTGAACACCGGGCACCTGGTCGCCCGGGACATCGTTGACGGCTACCTCGATCCGGAAGCCGCTCTGCGCGGGGCCGTTGGAGAGCCGGGCGACCTCTCCGAGGTCCAGTGCGAGGTGCTCGTCCTCTCGCTGGAGTCCAACAGCCTGACCGGCTTGGCCCTGCGCCTCGGGTGCACCCGGCCTGCCGCGAACAAGCACAAGCGGGGGACGCTCGAAGCCTTGGGGGCTCGGACCGTCACCCACGCCACGGCCATCGCGCTGGCCCTCGGCCTCATGCCCGACCACGCCGTTCCCGCCCGCAGCCCCTACCCGCCGGACCTGCGGAAGGCCAAGAGCCTGCAGCACGGCGAGACGGCCCTTGCCCGGGCCGAGGGAGCTGAACGACCGTGACGACCCGCCCCGCACCGCTGCCAGGACCAGCGAGCCCCGGGAGCGCCGAGCCCTCCTTCGCACGAGACGGCCTGCGCTACATCGAGGCGCCGCAGCCGTTCGAACCGGACGGCCTGCCCTCGGTGTATCTGGCCGGGGCGACCGTCGACTGCCCCGACTGGCAGTCGCAGGCTGTCCGTCTGCTGGAGGCTGCCGGCTTCGAGGGCACCGTTCTCAACCCCCGGCCGTCCCGCAACGCCGCGGCCGATCCCTACGCGGCGTGGACCCCGCTGGGCTGGCAGGACCGCAACATCCGCCGCGTCGACGTGGTGCTGTTCTGGAATCCGATCGGCCACCACCACGTGCGGAACTGCTACGAGGCCCGCCTGGTCGCCGGGCAAGGCGGGGTAGTGGTCGGCTGCGACCCCGCCGATCCGGTGCAGCGGGCCCACCGGGTGCTGCTGCTCCACGCCGTGCCGTGGCTGCCCGTCGCCGACACCCTCGCGGGCACCGTCTGCGCGGCCCTCGCCGAACTCGAAGCAGTGCCGGCCCGGCTCTGACCACCCATCACCCACCCGCTTCTGCAAGGACTTCCATGCTCCGCACCCAGCCCCGGTACCGGATCGAGGACCACGCGCTCCTCAGCAGCACGGCCTCGGCCGCCCTGGTCCTCCCCGACGGGACCATCAACTGGGCGTGCCTGCCCGACTTCGACTCCCCGGCGGTCTTCACCTCCCTGCTCGGGCGTCCCGAACACGGCTACTGGCGGGTTGGGCCGGCCGTCCCGGACGGGCCGCCGCCGGTCGCCGACCGCCGCCAGTACGTGGGCGACACCCTGGTCCTGCGCAGCGAGTACGACACCCCCACTGGCACCCTCGCGGTCACGGACTTCATGCCCGCCCCCGACCGTCTCGGCATGGTCGCGCCGCGGATCGTGCGGATCGTGGAGTGCGTGAGCGGCGTGGTGCACGCCGCCTCCGTCTACCGGCCCAGAGCCGACTACGGCGCCACCGCGCCGGTCATCCAGCGGGCCAGCTCCGGCGCCCCGTGGCTGGAGGCGGTCGCGGGGGCCGACACCTACTGGCTGCACAGCGACCGCGACCACTCCGTCAACCGCGACCGGGTGTGCCGCGCCACCATCACCCTCACCGCCGGCGAGAGCGCCACGTTCACCCTCACCTGGGGCCCCACCCGGCGCGGTGCCGTCGCCGCTGCCCCCGAGCGGCCGGACGCCTACGCCGAGCTGGCCGCGACCGTGCAGTACTGGGAGGAGTGGGCGCGCGGGTGCACCTACCGCGGCCCCTACCGGGAGGCGGTGGTGCGCGCCGCCCTCACCCTGGCGGCGATGTGCCACCCCTCCGGCGGGATCGTCGCCGCGCCGACGACCTCCCTGCCCGAGTGGCTCGGCGGCGAACGCAACTGGTGCTACCTGTACGTCTGGGTGCGCGACAGCGCGCTGACCGTCGCCTGTCTGCTGCGCGTGGGCAAGACCGAGGAGGCCCTGCGCTGGCGTGACTGGCTCCTGAAGCACCTCGACCCCGCCTACCTGCTGCCGATCTACCGCCTCGACGGCTCCACCGATCTCACCGAGCGGGTGCTGGACCATCTGCCTGGCTACGAGGACTCCCGGCCGGTGCGCCTGGGCAACGGCGCCGCCGGGCAGCTCCAGCTCGATGTCTACGGCGAGCTCGTCGACACCCTGCTGCTGGCCGAGGAGGCCGGGCTGCCGGCCGACCCGAGGGTCGACGAACTGCTGCTGGCGCTGGTGCGGCAGGTGGAGGAGCGCTGGCGCGAGGCGGACGAGGGGATCTGGGAGATCCGCGGCCCCGCCCGGCACTTCACCCACTCCAAGGTCATGTGCTGGGTGGCCGTCGACCGCACCGTGCGCCTGCTGGAGCGCCGCCCGGACGCCGACCCCGCCCTGCTGCTCCACCTCGCCGAGCTGCGCGAGCAGATCCACGCGGACGTGTGCGAGCGCGGCGTCGACACCGAGCGCGGCGTGTTCACCCAGTACTACGGCGGCCAGGCCCTGGACGCCTCACTGCTGCTGATCCCGCTGGTCGGCTTCCTCCCCGCCGACGACGAGCGCGTCGTCGCCACCGTCGAGGCCATCCAGCGCGACCTCACCGAGGACGGCCTGGTCCTGCGCTACGCCACCGAGCAGCACGCCGGCGCGAACGTCGACGGGCTCGCCGGACACGAAGGGGCTTTCCTGGCCTGCTCGTTCTGGCTGGCCGAGGCACTGGAGGCCATCGGCCGCGAGGACGAGGCACGCGACCTCTTCGATCATCTGCTGGGGCTGCGTAGCGACCTGGGGCTGCTCGCCGAGGAGTACGACCCCGTCGCCCGCCGCCATCTGGGCAACTACCCGCAGGCGTTCAGCATGTGGGCCTCGGTCGACGCGGCCGTCCGTTTCGGCAACCGTCCTGCTCCCTGGGTGTTCGTCCCCGAGCAGGCGGCTCGCACCTCCTCCACTGCCCCGGCACGGACGGTGGAGCTGGCGGGGCAGGTGAGCCGGTGACCGCGGCCCTGCCCGCCGGTGCCCTCGGTACCGCGCTTGCCCGATTCCCCCTGACCCCCGACACCGGCCCGCGGGTGGCTCCGCCGCTGGAGCAGCGGGTGGAGGAGATCGCGGCCTCCGCCCGCAGCGCCGCCGACCACGCGGACGCGGGCCTGGCCGCCGATGTTCACCGCTGCGCCGCCCAGTTGCACTTCGACCAGGGCCGCCCCGGGACGGCGTACGCGCTGTGCAATCTCCACACCGCCCTGTTCCTCCAGGCCCGCCCGCTGTCCGTTCCGCTCGCCATGTGCGCGCTGACGTCGCAGCTCACCCACGCCGAACTCCTGGTCCGCGAAGGCCACCCCGGCACGGCCATCGCGCTGCTGGAAGCCGTCTCGCTGGCGATCGGAACGAACCGGGACGCCGAGACCCCCGCCGTCGGCACCCTGTCGCTGGCCGGCCTGAGCGCCGACGACGACGACCGCGCCGTGCTCTACGACTGGTGGGAGGGGATCTCCCTGCTGCCCCTGGCCCACGCGCTGGCGCGCCAGGGCGACTGGGAGAGGGCCCGGGGCACCCTGATGGCCGACCCGACCCCGCCGCCCGGCCCGGGCGCCGCGCTGCAGCTGGCGACGATCGCCCTCGCTCTCGGCGGCCGGAACCAGATCGCCGCAACACGGCTGGCCAGGATCCGCCTCGACCGCCACACCCCGTGGGAGCACGTCGTGGCCGCCGCACTCGCCGTCACCTGCACCCTGCTCGGCCCCTGCCCCGACAAGCATGTGCTCACCGAGCAGCTCACCGCGCTGTGCGAGGCCCACGGGACCTACCGTCCGGGCAGCAACCCCGAGTTCGACACCGAGCTGACGCTCGTGTGCGTCGACCTGTGCACCGCCGCGGACACGCCGATGGCCGCCGACCCGCTCTACGCGATGGCCGCCGACTGGGCGCTGGAGAGGCCCGACGGGTACAGCGCCCGCGCCCTGCTGGAGCACCCCCTCGCCGCCCGCCTCCCGGACACCGACCGCAAGGAGCTGGCGTCGATCGTCGAGCAGGCGGGGCTGGGGGCGGGTGCGCTGCCGCCGCACCTGGACAACCGGCTCATCCAGGCGCTCGCCCTGGCCTCCGAGGCCGTCACCGCCGCCATCACGACCGGTCCGTCGTGAGCACGCCGCCGGCTCCGTCCTACCGCACCGCCCGAGACGAGACGAAGGAACCCATGCTCGACCTGGCCGCCCTGCCCCTCCCGCTGCCCGGCTTCCCGCCGCTGCCGCTGCCGCGCTCGCAGTACCTGTCCGTCCTGTCGTGGACCACCGCCCGCGGCCAGGACCTCGAAGAGGTCTGCCTGATCGCCAAGCGGTACGACCCGGACCTCGTCGTCCTGGGCGAGCTGTGCGAGGAGCAGGTCGAGGACGCCGCGCGGATGCTCGGCATGGACGCCCACCGCAGCGCCGGCACGGACGTCACCGCCCACCGCACCGTCATCTTCGTCCGGCGCGACGGCCAGCTGGTCGCCCTGCACAACCACCAGGGGCCGAACTCCCGGGACCCCAGGATCCCGCGGGTG
Organism: Kitasatospora sp. YST-16; assembly: GCF_026802215.1. NCBI lineage: Bacteria > Bacillati > Actinomycetota > Actinomycetes > Kitasatosporales > Streptomycetaceae > Kitasatospora > Kitasatospora sp. YST-16. Next base: position 5,596,509 of record NZ_CP113837.1, on the reverse strand, counting down.
AACGTCGAGTTCACCCTGCGCCAGGGCACCAGCGGGCGCGTGCCGGGCAGCTTCACCGTCGCCGGCCTCCACCTCAGCTACTGCTCGCCCACCGAGCGCCTGATCGCCGCCGAGAACGTCTCCAACCTGCAGAGTCGGCTGCGCCTGATCATCGGCGACTTCAACGAGGACCCGGTCGGGGAGCAGATCGACCGCAGCCGGGACGCGGACCGCGCCCACTGGCACGACCGCTCCCACCACGTGCACGGCACCGGCCGGATCACCGCGACCCGCGTGGACGAGGACCTCACCGCCCAGGGACTCATCGACGTCGCCCGCCTGCTGAACACCGAGGAGGCGATGCGGCCCACCAGCAGCACCGTGCTGCGCGCCCCGGGGCAGAGCCCGGCCGGACGCGGCTGCCGCGTCTACGCCGACGCGCCCTTCGCCCTGGCCGCCGTGCACCTGGAGGTGCTGGCCGGCTACGACGACGTCTCCGACCACCACCCGATCCTCACCGTCTTCCACCTGCCCGCCCTGCGCGTCGCCGTCGCCGCCGCAGCCGCTGACCGCGACGCCCGCAAGCAGGAGCTGGCTGCCGACCGGGTCGAGTTCAAGACCGCCCGCATCGGCCGCGAGATCGCCGCCGGGATCCGCTGACCGCCGGCCCGCCCCCGCCGTGCGGCGCGGGGCGGCCCCGAACACCTCTCCACCACCACCGACTTGAACTGGGGATTCCGTTGGTCACCCTCTCGCCGCCCGGCGGCCTGACCGTCCCGACCGGCCTGCCCGAGCCGCCGCTAGCGCTGCCGCGCGATCGGCGGCTGGTGGTGGTGTCGTGGACGCTCGACCACGGCCGGGACTTCGACGAGGCATGCCTGATCGCCCGGCGCTACGACCCGGACGTCGTCGTCCTGGGCCTGCTGCGGGAGGAGCACGTCTCCGTCGCAGCGCGGCTGCTCGGCATGGACGCCGAGCACAGCGGCAGGACGCCCGTCACCGCGGACCGCATCGCCGTCTTCGTCCGCCCCGACGGCGCCCTCGCCACACCGTACAACCACCGCAACCCCTACCTCCGGGACCCCGGCGTCCCGCCGGCGAGCGTCAGCTTCGCCCTCCGGGACGCGGAAGGCGCCCGGCTGCCCGGCCTGTTCAACATCCTCGGCGTCCACCTCGGCCGCTCGCCCAGCGAGCGCCTGCTCGCCGTCGAGGGCTTCTTCGCCCGGCGCCCGGCCCCGTCGCGGATCATCGTCGGCGACTTCGGCGAGGCCGCAGCGGACGAGAAGGATGCCGCCGGGACACCCGTCGAGCGCCTGCTCGCCGAGCAGGGCATGCTCGACGTCGCCCGCAGCCTCGGAACACCGGCGGCGATGCGCGACACCGCCGGCGAGCTGCTGGGCCTGGGGGCCCGGTACCCGGCCGGCCGCCGCTGCCGCCTGTACGCGGACACGCACCTCGCCCCCGCCGCCGTGCACCTGGAAGTGCTGCCCGGCTATGACGACGTCTCCTCCCGCCGCCCCCTGCTCACCGTCCTCGACCTCGAAGCGCTGCGCGAGAGCGTCACCGCCGCCCACGAGCACCAGGCGGCCCGCAAGATCCAGCGGTTCCAGGCCGGGACCGCGCTGAGGACCGAGCGCATCGCCCGCGAGCAGGCGGCCGGACTGAGATGACCCCGCCCCGCCTGCCAGCCCGGGGCGGAGCCGAACACCTTTGTGCCACCACCGACTTGAACGGAGACACCCCCTTGGTCACCTCCCAGCCGTTCGCCGAGCTGCCCGTCGACGAGGAGGCCCTGCTGGCGCGCCTCGCGCACCTGCCGGCCGCCGCCGACGTGCCCACCGCCGCCGCGGCCAGCGGCCTCTCGCCCCGCCTGGCACAGGAGTTGATGCGCTCCCTCGCCGGGAAGGGACTGCTGACCGCCGCCTTCGGGGGTGGCGTCCGCGGCACCCTCTACACGCTGCACCCCGACGCGGCCGACCGGGCCCGCGCCCTGCTGCCCTCGATCGGCCCGGAGACCCTCGGCCGCTACCTGGACGCGCTGATCGACACCGCCGAGCAGGCCAGCGGCCTGCTCACCCCCAACCACCGCCTCTTCCCGCACGCCAGCCGCCACCACCCCCTGCCGGCCCTGCGCCTGTCCACCGCCCAGGACGCCCGCACCTGGCTGGACGCCACCGTCCCCGACCTGCCCGCGATCCTCACCGCCGCCGGTGACGCCCGCGAGGATGAGGCCGCCGTCGCCCTCGTCGTCGCCGTCTTCGCCCGCTTCCACCTCACCCGGGGCGGCGACCTGTGGGTCACCGTGCACGAGCTGGGCCTCGCCGCCGCCGAGCGGCTCCAGGCCCCCGAGGCCGTCCGCTACATGCTCCATACCCTGGCCAGCGGACACCGCGAGCGAGGAGAGCACGACCGGGCCATCGACTACCTCACCCGCGCCCTGGCCGTCGCCCACGAGAGCGGCGACGAAGCCGCTGTCGCCCAGCACACCCGCGGTATCGGCGCCTGCCACCACGCCGCCGGCCGCTACGCCGAAGCCCGCCCCTACCTGGAGGAGGCCCGCCTGCGCCTGCGGCAGCTCGACCGGCCCCGCGACCTCGCCCTCACCCTCACCCTCCTCGGCTCCGCCCACACCGCCGCCGGCCACCCCGGCCACGCCGTCGAACTGCTGGAGGAAGCGCTGCCGCTGATCCGCAGCCTCCCGCACCCGGACCCGGTCAACACCGGCCGCATCGAAGCGTTCCTCGGCCAGGCGCACTCCGCGGCCGACTCCCGCGCCCTGTCGACCCTGCACTTCTCCCGCGCCCTGGAGCAGTTCGCCGACGTCGGAGCCCACCACTGGACCGCCCGGACCCTGGAGTTCTTCGGACTCGCCGCCCGCCGCGCCGGCGACGAGAAGGCCGCCGCGCTCTGGCTCCGCGCCTCCCACGCGATGTACCAGGCGCTCGACCGCCCCACGGACACCAAGCGGCTGACCGGGCTGCTGGAGGGGGCCGAAGGCCGGTGACCACCGACACCTCCAGCAGCACGCCCCCGGGCAGTACCGCCACGGCCTCGGATCCCGCCGACACCGCACGGCAGGCGCTCGTCGAGGCCGCCCGGGAACAGGGCATCGACCCGGCCAACGCCCAAATCCTGCAGGATGCCCGCAACTGGGTGTTCCGCCTGCCCCGCGGCGGGGTGGTCGGCAAGGTGCACTCCCGCGCCGCCCACTACGCCGACGTGGCGCGCCAGGCCCGCACCGCGACGGCGCTGCTGGCCGCCGGCCTGCCCACCGCCGCGCCCGTCGGGCGCATCGCCATGGCCCGCGGCCACCTGGTCTCCTTCACCGAGGACCTGGGCCCGCACCAGCCCGGCGAAAGGCAGTTCGGTGAACTCCTCGCCCGCCTCCACCGCCTGCCGCCCACCGGGTTCGACGTCGCCCCGGTGGACAAGGTGGCCAGGGCGTTCGACCGTCTGGCCCGGCTGCGGCCCACCGCCATCTCCGACGCCGACCGCGACCGCCTGCACCGCCTCCTGGAGGACGCGGCCGACGCCTACCGCCAGGCCGCATGGCCCAAGCCCTGCCTCACCCACGGCGACATCACCCTCGCCAACTCGGCCCTCACCGGCCGGGGCGCGGCGCTCCTCGACCTGGAGACCCTCGGGGTGGGCCACCCCTGCTTCGACCAGGCCGCTCCCCGCTTCGCTGTCGACGCTTTCGGCAAGGACCCCGCCGCCTACGAAGCCTGGGCGGCCGGCTACGGCTACGACCTCGCCGCGGCGGATCCGAGGCGCTACGAGCTGCTGGTGCCCTTCCTCGGCGCCGCCTCGTGCCTGTTCTACCTCGACTGGGCCGACCGGAGCCGCCCCGAGGCCCGCCCCGAGGCCGAGCTGCGGCTGGCCACCCTCCTGGAGCGCCGCCCGTTCCCCTGGGGATGGGCCCCCGTCTACGTCGCCGGGAACCCCGCAGCCGATCACCAGCCGCGCGGCCTTCACCGGACGGCAGGCGGCCCCGGCACGGCGCTGTCAGTCCCGCATGCGAAAGTGCCCGTGCCGGTCGGCAACACGGTTGCAAATATGACCAGTTGACGCGATTCACCGGATCGTGTGGCTTCCTCCGGGACACGCCGACACAGGCCCGGACCGCCGCCTACGGTGAGACGTCCGCAGGCGCACTCACGTACGACGGCCGGTCATCCGGTCGATCGCTGCTCCGCCGCGCCCCGAGGAGGGCGGCAGGCGTCGTGCTCCGCTTCCCGAGGGAGGAATCCTGTGTCGCACACCCCGGTGGTGGGGGTCCACCTGGTGCTGGTCGAGGGTGGCAAGGTGCTGCTGGGCCGTCGTGCCAACACGTCGTTCGCCGAAGGGTTCTGGCACACCCCGGCCGGCCACCTCGAAGCGGGTGAGTCGGTGCTGCGCGGCATGGTCCGGGAGGCCGAGGAGGAACTCGGCATCCGGATCCGCGAGGAGGATCTGGTCCTCGTCCATACCCTTCACCACCTGGACGCCGACGACGGCCTGGGGCGGCTGCAGCTGTTCTTCACCGCCCGCTCGTACAGGGGGCCGGTCACCAACCGGGAGCCCGACAAGTGCTCGGAGCTGAAGTACTGGCCGCTGGAGGCGCTGCCGGATACGACCGTCGCCTACACGGCCGCCGCCCTCGCCGAGATCGCCGCCGGCCGCCCGCTGTCCGTCCTCGGCTGGCCGACGACAGCAACGACCAGCAGCCCGGAGCGGGCGGTGTCCGCGACGGCCGTGGGGAGTCCGGAGAGCCGACTGGTGGTGGTCCGGGGGAACTCGGCGTCGGGCAAGTCGTCGGTGGCCGATGGACTGCGGGAGGCGTTCGGGCGGGGCCTGGCGATCGTCGGCCAGGACAACCTGCGCCGGGTCGTGCTGCGCGAGAGGGACCGGCACGGCGGCGCGAACATCGGCCTCATCGACACCACCGCCCGCTATGCGCTGAACGCCGGCTACCACGTCGTCGTCGAGGGGATCCTGTCCGCCGAGCGCTACGGCCCGATGCTCCAGCGGCTGGTGGACGACCACGCGGGCGTCACCCGCTGCTACTACCTCGACGTGCCGTTCGAGGAGACCCTGCGCCGCCATGCCACGAAGCAGGACCCCCAGCTGCTGGCCAACGTCACCGAGCAGCACCTGCGTGAGTGGTACCGCGAGCGCGACCTGCTGCCCGGCGGCGTCGAGACCGTCATCGGCGCCGACAGCACCCTGGCCGCCACGGTGGAGCTGATCATGCGCGACATCGGCCTCGACATCCCGCCCACGCAGCACACCCAGCCCGGCCCATCCGCCGTCGGCGCCGGCACGACCAGCTACGGAAGGCAGGGCAGCTGATGAGCACCGCGAACAGGCTGGCTGTGAGCGTCATCGTCCACGACAAGGCGACCGACCGGATCGCCACCGTCCACTACGGGAAGCGCAGTTGGACGCCGGGCCCGGCGTGGACGATCCCGGGCGGGAAGGTCGAGGCCGGGGAGGAGATCGATGTCGCGGCGGCGCGGGAGCTGCACGAGGAAACCGGTCTGGTCGTCGCGCCCGCCGACCTGCGCCTGGTCCACACGGTCCAAGTCAAGGAGGGCTGGGACGGGCTCGGCCAGTTCCTGCTGTTCGTGTTCGCGACCGGCGAGTTCACCGGTGAGCTGGTCAACGCCGAGCCGGCCAAGCACCTTCAGGTCCGCTGGGCACCGGCCGGCGCGCTGCCCGGCCCGATGTTCCCGTCCTCGAGGAGCGCACTGCAGGCGTACCTGTCCGGCAGCCCGGCGTTCGCCACCTACGGATTCGACGGCTCACCCGACTACTACCGGCTCGTCGAGTGAGCGGCACCGGCCGCCACCGGCGCCCGGCCGCCCCGCCCGACGCCCTGGCCGACCTCGACCAGCGGATGCGCGCCGTCGCCGACCAGGTGCCGGTGGTCGAGGAAGGCGTCGCCCGGCTCGGCGAAGGCGCCGTGTTCCTGTACCGGACCACCTACAGGCCCGACGGGACCGTGCACCGGGAGCTGACCCGGGCGGACGCCGTCGGCTGGCCGTTTCCGCCGCCCGCGACATGAACGACCCCTGCTATGCCGCCGAGCGCCGACCGCGCACCGGCCGGCACGAAGTGACCGAGCACCCGCCCGGCCACCTGCGCCGCCCGCCACTGCCCAACTGCTCGCCCTCCAAGGCGGCCCCGGAAGTAAGGAGCAAGGCCGTGTCCGACGCCCGACGAGTGGGGCGCGCCGTGTCCTCGGCCGCCGCCGGCGCACTGATCACCCGCGGGGATGGGGAGGTCCTCCTCGTCCAGCACGCCCGCTCCCGCACGTGGGTCCTGCCCGGTGGGAAGGCCGAGTGGGGCGAGCCGCCCGCCGCGACCTGCGCCCGCGAGGTCGCGGAGGAACTCGGTGTCCCGGCCACGGTCGGACGCCTGCTCGTCTACAACTGGATGACCATCCGCGCGGAGCTGTTCCCAGGCGCCGCCGCGAGCGAACACGCCTACCCGTGCCACGTGTTCACCTTCCACGCCACCCTCGCCCCCGAAGCGCAGGAGCGGATCCGCACGCCGGAGCGGGAGTTGCTGGGCTGGCGCTGGTGGGACCTGGAGGAGGCGTGCGCGCCGGGCGTGATGGAGCCCTACAACGCCCGGAACCTGCGCGCGGCCCACACCGCTTGGCGCGAGGACCGGGGCGCCGCGTACCTCGAATCCTGACCGGCCTGCGGGCGGAGCAGCCCGCATCCTCGACGAAAGGACTGGATGTGACCAGCGGATCCACGGCGTCCGCCGATCCGGCGGTCTCCGACAGCGAACTACTGCTGTTCGGCGGGCCGATGCGCTACAGCCACGGCTGGGCCAAGCACGAACAAGCCGCGGGGAGGCTGTCGTTCGCCGCGGTGGCCCGGCAGGTCCCGCGGTTCCTGCTGCTGGCCGGGCGGATGTCCTGGACGGCCAGCCCGCGGGCGCTGCTCGTGCTGGTCGTCTCCGAGGTGCTGCGCGGCATCGCGGCGGCGGCGTCGCTGGTCGCCGTCAACCGGGTGCTGGCCGCGCTGCTGGCACCGGGCGACGTCGGGCAGGTGATGCGGGCGGCGGTGCCCGCGGTGGCGGCGGCCGGGACGCTGGCCGCCGGATCAGCGGTGCTGGCGGTGCTGTCGACCTGGGCGACCGGGCGGCTGCAGCCCGCTGTGTTCCGGCTCGCGACGCTGGAGTTCCTGGAGGTGGTCAGCCGCTCCGAGCTCGCGGCGATCGAGGACCCGGAGTTCCTCGCCGAGGTGGACAGCGCCCGCTGGGGCGCGATGTCGCTGCAGAACATCATCGGGCAGGCCACCGCCGTGCTGACCGGCGCGCTGTCGCTGGTCTCGGTGGCCGGGGTGCTGTCCGTGCTGAACCCGCTACTGCTCGGGATGCTGGTGCTGATCACCGCGCCGCGCGGCTGGGGCGCGGTCGTCACCGCCCGCCGCCAGTACACCTCCACCCGGGCGATGCTCCAGCACAACCGGGCCAGCACCGCCATCGCGGACATGCTGATCCACCCCTACTCGGCCGCCGAGCAGCGCGTCCACGCCGCCGGTCCGTTCCTGCTGCACCACTACGCGCGGATGTCCGCCGCCTCGGTCAAGGAGCAGAGCCGCCTCGCCCGCGCCCGGGCCACCACCGACACACTCACCGCCGCCCTGGCCGGCCTCGCCACCGCCGGCGCGTTCGCCCTGCTCGGCTGGCTCGTCCTCGACCACGCCGTCCCGCTCGCCTCAGCGTTCACCGCCGTCCTGGCGATCCGCACCGGAGCCGCAGGGATCGCGGGCCTGGTGGACCGGGTCAACTCCCTCTACGAGGAGAGCCTCTTCGTCAGGGACCTCGACCGGCTGCGCACCGAGGGCCACCGCCGCGCCATTCCCACCGGCGGGGCCCTGCTGCCCGAGAATCCGAAGGCGATCACCGTCGAGGACGTCACCTTCACCTACCCCGGCAAACCGGCGCCCGCCCTCGACCGGGTCACCCTCACCATCCCCGGCGGCCAGGTCACCGCCCTGGTCGGCGCCAACGGCTCCGGCAAGTCGACGCTGGCCCACCTGCTCTGCGGGGTCTACCAGCCGCAGAACGGCAGGATCCGCTGGGACGGCGTCGACACCGCCGACGCAGACCGCCACCAGCAGTTCCGCTCCACCGTCCTCCTCGACCAGAACTACCAGCGCTGGGCCTTCACCCTGGAGGCCAACCTGCTCCTCGGCCGCCCCGAAGTGCCACTACAGCAGGAGCAGTTGGACGCCTCCGGGGACTACGCCGGGCTGCAGCGGGTCCTCGACGGCCTGCCCCACGGCTGGCGCACCCTGCTGGCCAAGGGCTTCGAGGGCGGGGTGAACCTCTCCGGCGGGCAGTGGCAGACCATCGCGCTCGCCCGCACCCACCTGCGCCTGTCCACCCCCGACGCGGACGGCCGCCGCCCCGCGCTGGTCGTCGTCGACGAACCCACCAGCGCGCTCGACCCGGCCGCCGAGATCGAGGCATTCGAACAGATCCGCCGCCTGCGCGACCTCGGCGCCACCATCATCCTGATCACCCACCGCCTCGCCGCCACCGCCAAGGCCGACCACATCGCCGTCCTCGACCACGGCCGCCTCGTCGAACAGGGCACCCACGCCCAGCTCATGGCCGACGACACCCTCTACGGCCGGATGTACCGGCTCCAGGCCCAGCAGTACGACACCACCCCGGCAACCGGACGGATCCCCGACCAGCCCCGCCCCGCCACCGCACCCTGACACCGGCACCGCCCTCCCGGGGGCCTTCGCTCTCACCCTCGTACGGAAGGAAGCAGATGGAGAAGTTCGAACCCAGGTTCCAGGGAGACCGCTGGCCCGACCGCCACGGTCCCGGCAGCGGCGCCCGCGCACTGCACGTCTACGCCGTACCGGACCTCACCGCCCACCCCGAACTCGCCCAGCTGGTCGCCGAGTGCCACAAGGCCATGGCCGACTTCCCGGTCACCCTCATGACCACGACCCTGCACTCCACCGTCGAGATGGTCGCCGACACCACCTCCGACGAGATCACCGTCTCCGAACGCGCCGACCTCGCCGCGGCCCTGCACCGCCACCTCGCCGGCACCGCCCCCATCGAGGTCACCGTCGGCAGCCCCGTCGCCAACAAGGCGGGCGCCTACCTCGACCTGCACCCCGACCAGGAACTCGTCGCCCTGCGCGAGCGCGTCCGCGCCGCCATCAGCGAAGTCCGCGGGCCGAACGCGCTGCGGCACCGCGGCGGCCGACCCCACATCACCCTCGGCTACGCCTGGAACACCGCCTCCTCCGACGCCCTCCAGACCGCACTGCGCCGAATCTCCCCCAGCCACGCCCCCCTCACCATCAGCAGCGTCCAACTCCTCGACGTCCTGTGGCAGCCCAAGCCGCGCCCCGACGACCGCACGGCCTGGGAGATCTCCTGGAACCCGGTGGCGACGATCCCGCTGGCCTCTGCCAGGTAACCCGCCGACGACAACACCGCTGCCTGTCCGGCCGGGCGATCCGCTCGACCGGCCAGGCAGCGCGGCCAAACCCGCCAGAAGATCCCCGCCCGCAGCTCCACCGCACCATGGCGGGGACCGTACCGCCGGGCGCATCCCGAACGAGCTGGTCGAGCACACGGCCGGGCTAGCATGACCAGCGGGCCCAAACGGCTCTGCTGCGAGCGCAGTTCAGCACGGACCGAGGGGGCGCAGACGTGGTGCACTGGATGGTCACCGTCTATGGGGCGGTGCGGATTCGCCGCCGGTCACTCGCCCACGCCGATCACACCCGCATCTGGGACAACGCCGACAGCACCTTCGGGACGCCCCCCGAACCGCCGCCGGCCTTCGAGACCACGCAACTCCGGTGCCCGCACTGCGGAAGCACCGCGGACTTCCTCATCGCCGGGGACTGGGGAGCACCCGGCGGCTTCACCTGCCTGCGCTGCGACCAGGAGTTCACCCTGGACGACCCCGTTCTCGCCGCCGGACTCCTCAAGGAAGCGATCCTCGCCTTCATCAGCCAGTCTCCCGAGCGCGACGACGATGCCCTCTGGCAGGCACCTGTGCCCAGCCTCACCAACGTGGTCCGCCCACTGGCAGACAAGGCCAGGGCCGCCTTCGCCGCCGGGTTGTGGCCACTGCCCGACAGAACCGTCGCCTCCCTCCAGACGCTCCTCGCCCGCCTCCACCGCCCCGAGCACGACAGCGCGTTCCTCCTTGGCGAGCGGATCGACGAGGTCCAGGGTGCCGTGGTCGCCCTCCACGAGTGGCGGGGCTCGGAATGCGAGATCGGGCAGTGGCTGGCCGACTGCGGCCAGGCCCTCGTCCGCGCCGCCTCGTTCAGCGACACCCGGTTTCGCACCTCCCCGCCCTGCGGACTCATCGACGTCGAAGAAGCGCTTGCCCTGGTCCGTAAAGAACTCCACCGTGCGATGAGGAACGTCACAACGACAGACTGAGGCACCCGGTCTCATTGCATGCCCTGTTCCGGGTAACCGCAGTTCAGGCTTCAATAAAAGAGAATAGGCAGGCAATCACACCGCTCATGTGGGCTGTTAGGCGTGTTGGTAGCGGCCTTTGCGCGGGCTCGGGATACTTGTTGACCACCCGCGCCCAGTTAGCAGCCTTCGACGAACCTCTGCGCGGACGGAGGGCACCCACAGTTGCGAGCTGCGGGCCGATTTCGGGGCGGCGAACCTCCGCGCGGGCGGAGGACACTGGGATGTCGAGCACGGTCACGGGCGATGTCCCGGCGAACCTCTGCGCAGGCGGAGGGCACGGATACGCCGCCATCGCGACCGACCTGCTGCCCGGCGAACCTCTGCGCGGGCAGAGGGCACCTCTCCCGCATCCGCCGGCCGACCTCCCACAGCGGCGAACCTCTGCGCGGGCGGAGAGAACTTCTCGATGGTGGCGGCCAGTTCCTCGATCCCAGGCGAACCTCTGCGCGGGCGGAGGGTGCTCGCGGACGACGAGGTGCGGGCCAACTCCCCACGGCGAACCTCTGCACGGGCGGAGGGCACCACGACGTCTTCGACGACATCGGCCAGGCATACGGCGGACCTCTGCACTGGTGGAGGGCGCGTGTTCGACCTGCTGCTGGACGTCGGTCGGCTGGGCGAACCTCTGCGCGGGCGGAGGGCACAAGGTCCAGGCGTGCGAGAGGTGCACCAACTGCGGCGGACCTCTGCGCGGGCGGAGGGCACTTCCCGTGCCGGGGCGGCATGGTGATCATGGCCGGCGAACCTCTGCACGAGCGCAGGGCACGAGGCCGCCCAACTTTGCCGAGTGGGGGCGGCGGCGAACCTCTGCGCGGGCGGAGGGCGCGCAGTCGCGGGCATCTCCGGGCCGAACAGCGGCGGCGAACCTCTGCGCGGGCGGAGGGCACGTCCACCTCGCACTGGACGAGGCCGCCATGTACGGCGGACCTCTGCGCGGGCGGAGGGCACTTGCGCTCCTTGAGTGTCACGAACTGGGCCATCGGCGAACCTCTGCGCGGGCGGAGGGCACCCCACGATGCCGCCCACGTCCAGGCCGTGGTTCGGCGAACCTCTGCGCGGGCGGAGGGCACTCCTCATCGGTATCCACCCAGGTCGCGATCGCCGGCGAACCTCTGCGCGGGCGGAGGACACCCGCCCAGGCCATCGGTGAAGCGGTGCGCGACCGGCGAACCTCTGCACGGGCGGAGGGGACACCCTGGGCTTGTTCATCGACGAGGCCGGCAACGGCGAACCTCTGCACGGGCAAAGGGTACGGCGTACACGCGATGGAGCATGAGATCGACTACGGCGAACCTCTGCACAGGCGGAGGGCACTGGGCGACCACCGCGGTCCAGACGAAGGCGTCCGGCGAACCTCTGCGCGGACGGAGGGCACGTCATGGGGGAGGTGCTGCGGCAAGTCTCCCTCGGCGAACCTCTGCGCGGGCGAAGGGCACTTCACCTCGAAGCGGAACGCCAGCGCCTCCGCCGGCGAACCTCTGCGCGGGCGGAGGACACATCCGGAGCGCCTGGAAGGCGCGTTGGGCCGTCGGCGAACCTCTGCGCGGGCGGAGGGCACGTCCAGAGCGTTCCCAGCGACGGCGCCTGGACCGGCGAACCTCTGCACGGGCGGAGGGCACTGGTCGCCGGTCCGGAGGATCGTGGACGCCTCCGGCGAACCTCTGCGCGGGCGGAGGGCACAGGAAGACCACGGAGAAGTCGCCGAAGCCCGTGCGGCGAACCTCTGTGCGGGCAGAGGGAACTCCGCGGTGCCGACCGAGTACATCGGCCACCCCGGCGAACCTCTGCGCGGGCGGAGGGTACCCGGACCCGGACCGCGTGCTGTACGGCGTCGCCGGCGAACCTCTGCACGGGCAGAGGGCACTGCACTGTCTCGTAAATTCCGCCGTACTCCTACGGCAAACCTCTGCACCGGCAGACGGTGCCTTCTCCTGGATCTCGACGAAGCAGGTAATGTCGGCGAACCTCTGCAGAGGCGGAGGGCACACGGTCCAGAAGTCCGCATCGAAGTGTCCCCACGGCGAACCTCTGCACGGGCAGAGGGCACCCGAGCTGGGCGGGGTCGCCGGAGAGCAGAACCGGCGAACCTCTGCACGGGCAGAGGGCGCATCTGGGGAGCCGTCGCGCTCGCCATCGCCACCGGCGAACCTCTGCGCGGGCGGAGGGCACGGAGTGAGCCGGACCGACACCGTGTGGTCCCGCGGCGAACCTCTGCGCGGGCGGAGGGCACTTGGCGGGTTCGTTAGTGCACCCCTTACACGGTGGCGAACCTCTGCGCGGGCGGAGGGCACGTGCGCAGGTAGTGGCCGTGCTCGCGCCTCCCCGGCAATCCTCTGCGCGGGCGGAGGGCACACCGAGGGCTGGTACGTGACGCTCCCCTCCCCCGGCGAACCTCTGCGCGGGCGGAGGGCACTCGTCATCACCGCCCCGCCAGAACGCCGGGATCGGCGAACCTCTGCGCGGGCGGAGGGCACCGCCCGACGGTCCGGAGGATGTAGCCGGTGGCCGGCGAACCTCTGCGCGGGCGGAGGGCACTTCCAGACCATCCGACTCCCCCGGGTCGGCAACGGCGAACCTCTGCGCGGGCGGAGGGCACGCCGCCCCAAAGCACTGGTTGCAGGCGATGAGCGGCGAACCTCTGCGCGGGCGGAGGGCACGCCGGGAACCACGCCTCGAACACCGATCCGTCCGGCGAACCTCTGCGCGGGCGGAGGGCACGACCGCGACCGCTACGGCCGCCTGTGCCGGGACGGCGAACCTCTGCGCGGGCGGAGGGCACCCTTTGTGAGCTGGGGCGTTGGAGGGGTTTTGCTGTTTCTTTGTCAAGGAGCGGGGAGGTGGTCGGTGTTGGTCAGGTGGTCCTGTTGCGGGTGATGAGACCGAGTGCGGGGTGGAGGTGGAGTGTGTGGGTTCGGGTGGTATAGGGGCGGGTGCCGGTGGGGGTGACGGGTTGAGGGAGGAGTGCGAGGTGGCGTAGTCCGCCGATGGTGTGCCAGTGGTCGGGTGGGCGGGTGTCGGGTTGGTGGCGTGGGAGGAGGGTGGCGCGGATGGGGAGGGTGTGGTTCATGAGGTGGCGGATGGTGGTGAGGTCGTGGGGGTCGACGGTTTCGGGGAGGGGGTGGGTGCAGCGGGGGTTGAGCCAGCGGGTCCCATCGGGGCGGGTGTAGACGGGCAGGACGCGCAGGGTGTCGGCGCCGAGGCGGGTGGCGGGGTCGTCGACGAGTCCTTCGGAGAGGTGGTGGAGGTCGTGCACCTTGTGGGGCGGGTTGATGGCGGCGACGGCGGCGCGGGCGGTGTGCTGGGTGTCGCGGATGTCGCGGGCGCGGCCGTCGGGGGTGGTGAAGTCATCGGCGTAGACGGCTTCGATGAGGGCGGGAACCTGTGGGGGGATGGCGAGGGTGACGGTGCGGGTGTTCTTCGGGTCGAGGGCCCGCAGTTCCTGGCGGGTGTGCAGGAGCAGGCTCTTGTCGTAGACGGACAGCCAGGTGGGCGGTAGGGCGCCGGGCGGGGTGAGGACGACGAGGACGGGGCGGCGGGCCCAGGCGGGTCGGTCGGTGCGGGGGTGGCGGTGTCCGCGGCCGGCGCGTTGGAGGAGTTGGGCGGCGGGGGCGAGGTCGGAGACGACGAGGTCGAAATCGACGTCGAGGGACTGCTCGCAGACGGGGCTGCTGATGACGACGAAGGGGCGTTTGGGTCGGGGGCGGCCGGGGCCGGTCCAGCGTTGGATCTGCTTGGTGAGGGTGGCGCGGTGCTGGTCGGGGAGTTTGGAGTGGAGCAGGAGCAGGCGGGGGGTGTGGGGGCCGGTTCCCCAGGCGGCGCGCAGGAGTTGGCGGGTCTGCTGGGTGTCTTCGACGGTGTCGCAGGTGACGAGGGCGCTGCCGGTGTGGGTGTCGTGCAGCGGGGCGAGGGCCTCCAGGAGGGCTCGGGCGCGGCTGTCGGGGGCGGTGGGGTCGTTGCCGGGTTCGGCGTCGGGGAGGCGGATGGTGAGGGTGTGGGCGCGGTCGGAGGGGATGTCGGGGCGGGAGGCGGTGGTGGTGCCGGTGGCGTCGGTGTAGGTCCAGCCGGGGTAGGCGGGGCGGATCGTCTCGGGTGCAGCCTGGGGGTTCTGGCCGGTGCGGTAGGCGTTGACGAGGCTGGTGGCGGTGCGGCCGGTGAGGGTGGCGGAGAGCAGGACAACGGGGGTGCCGAGCGCGCCGAGCCATTGGAGGAGGCGGGCGGTGAGGTAGTGCTCGTAGGCGCCGTAGGCGTGGGCTTCGTCGATGACGACGACGTGGCGGGTCAGGCCGAGCCAGCGGATCGCGTTGTACTTCACCGGCAGGGTGGCGATGGCGGCCTGGTCCCAGGTGCCGGCGCATGCGTGGGCGAGCAGGCCGCGATAGCGGCCGCGCAGCCACTCCTCCACGATGGCCCAGTCGCTGTGGACGCTCCTGCCGGCGGGGTTGTAGCCGTCGTGGAGCCAGGCGGCGGAGTGCAGCAGGACGGCAGGGTGGCGGCGGCCGGTGAGGCGGCCGAGTTGCCGGCAGTGCTCACGCAGGCGTTCCCACTGGGCGTCGGTGGTGGCCATGGTGGGCAGTAGCAGGCAGGGCCCGGCGGCTCCGCAGGCAGCGGCGGTGACGGCGCAGGCGAGCAGTCCGCATTCGGTCTTGCCGTCGCCGGTGGGCGCGGTGACGAGCAGCAGCCCGGGCCCGCCGGCCGCGACGAGGCAGGGGAGCCGGCGTTCGAGGTCTTCCTGGAGCGGGTGCAGGGGCTTGCCCGCGAGGTGGGGGAACAGGTCGGCGAAGGTGGTGGCCTTCGGGCGGGGCGCGGTGGTGAGCTGGGCGCGGCGCAGGGCGCGGGGTGCGGCGTGCTGGGCGTCGTCGAGGTGGGCGGCCCAGTTGCCGGGGTGGTTCTTCCACTGGCGCTGGCGGGCGCGGATCCAGCCGACTTGGGAGACGAGCCAGTCGGCGAGCATCACGGTGCCGGTGACGAGGACGATCGCGGGGGCGGGGGCGAGCCGGGTGGGCATGGGCGGGTCGCCGAGGCGGTCGGCGGCCAGGCGGAGCAGGGCTTCGCGCTGGGTGTCCCACTGGTCGTGGCCGAGCGCGGGCGCCGCGTCGAGGGGGCAGGTGAGTTGGTTGCCCTGGTGGGAGAGGGCGGGGTGCCACAGGCCGTGGTGGCCGCCGAGGATCTGGGCGAGCTGGTGGGCGACCAGGCGCAGGGGGCGGTCGTCGAGGGGAAGTCGGTAGAGGCGGTGGAGGAGTTCGGGCAGGGCGAGGTGGACGCCGCGGTCGTGGCGCAGGTGTTCGCCGGGTGGGGCGGGCGGGTAGCCGGGGGTGCCGGTGTGGTGGTCGGCGTCGCCGAGCCGGCTGAGGAAGGCGGGGCTGATCTTGGCGAGGTCGTGGAGGGCGGCGAGGAAGACGAGCAGGGTACGGGCCTGGTGCTCGGTCAGGTTCCAGCCGGCGGCGATGGCGTGGCGCTGGTTGGGGGTGAGGTAGGCGTCCCACAGACGTGCGGCCATGACAGCGGCGTCCAAGGCGTGGCAGCCGGCCGGGTAGGTCTTCTTGAGGCCGCGCTGCTTGGCGGGGAGGTCCGGGTCGAGGGCGGACACGACGGTCACGGTCAGGGGCGGTGGGGGGCGATGGACAGCAGGCCCAGGCCGTAGGAGCGGCCCTGGCCGATGCCCTTGCGCAGTGCGGTGCGCAGGGCGTCGGGGTCGGTGATGGTGGCGGTGCCCTCGAAGCGGGTGATGCGGAAGGAGCCGGAGTGGGCGTTCTCCCGCAGGACGGTGGCGATGGGCTGGCGCAGGTCGAGGATCGTGTGGGGTTGCAGGCCGGCGAGGAGGGCCTGGCGGTGCCACCAGTCGACGGCGTCCTGGCCGATGAGGCTGACGGGTTTGCCGCGGGGGCGTTCGACGCCGGGCCGGTGCGGTTCGCGGACCGAGCGCTGGGGCTGGGCGTCGATCCGGTACTGGACAGTGCGGCCGGCCTGCGCCCAGTCCAGGAGCGGGGCGAGGTCACGGTACTCGACGTCGGCGCTGGTGTAGCCGGCGGGCAGGGCGTTGCGGTTGACGGGGATGGCCGACTGGACGAGGAGAGCAGCGGAGCTCTCGGTGCGCTCCAGGCGGAACAGGACGCCGGCGGCGGCGCGCGGGTGCGGGCCGAGTCGGTCGGGGAAGAGCGACTGGACGCGCCGGTGCAGGGAGCCGCGGTCCTTGAGGTCGGCGCGTACTTCCCGGCAGTAGCGGTTGAGGGGGATGCGGGCGAGGTTCAGGGGTGCGGTCAGGACAGTCATCGCTGTTCCTCCAGGTAGTGGGCGAGGGCGTTGAGGTAGGCGGTTCCGAGGCCGGCGTCCGGAGCGGGGAGGGTCCGGGTGCGGTACCAGATGTTGCGGTCGGTGAACTGCCCGCCGGGCAGGGGCTGGTCGCGCAGTTGCCGGTCGGGCGGGGCGCCGGGTTCGGGCGGGGTGTCGTGGACGAAGCCGACGGGGCGGGGTTCCTTGTCCCAGGGCGGCGACGGGGGGCGGTGCAGGGGCAGGTGGTCGAGGGCGTCGAGGGCATCGGGGCAGGCCGTGAGGAAGACCGGCACGTCGGGCGGGCAGGAGCGGCGGCCGAGGTAGGGAGCGAAGACGGGGCGGGCCAGGGCCCGGGCGGCGTCGGCGACGGTGCCGGCGGGCCCGGTGACGGCGACGGTGAACGCGGCGTCGCACAGGTAGGCGCGTTCGGTGACGATGGTGGCGGTGCCCTCGGTACGGGGGCTGCCGTCGGCGCGGGGCACGGCCAGGTGGGCGGGCAGGCCGCCGCCGATGGTGTGGAAGTCGATCTCCCGCTGTCCGGGGCGGTCGACGCGGATGGTGAAGTCCAGTTGCCGCAGGTCCGAGTTGGGGTGGGTGTCGGGGCGGCCCATCGCGGAGGCGATCAAGCCGATCAGGCCGCTGCGGGTGGGGTGCTTCTCGGTGGGGTGGAAGTGGTGCTCGGCCTGCAGTCCCCAGGACTGCATCGGCGAGGAGAGGTGGAGGAGGATGCCGGTCACGGGGAACTCCAGGAGCGGCAGCGGGCGGCCCGGCAGAGCGGGGCCGGGAAACGGTGGGGCCTACGCGGTGAGGCGGGTGACGGCGTCGGTGGTGCTGGCGATGAGGTCGTCGAGGCTCTCCAGGCGCTCACCCAGGTCCGGGACGGAGTCCTCGACGAGTCCGGCGTGGGCGTGGAAGGCGCGGTGGGCGGTGCCGAGGAAGCGGCCGGTGGCGGCGGCGTGCCGGCTGAGCGCGGCCAGCGAGCCGGGCAGGAAACCGCCGTCCTCGGCCGCCTGGACGGGACTCTCGAACGCTCCGACGAGGTTGACCGGGCGGTCGGTGCGCACCACGACGTGGACGAGGTGCGGCACGGTGAACGCGGCGGTGTTGTTGCCCTTGGCCGGCAGCACGGTGGTGATGAACGCGCGGACGAACGCCTCCAGCACCTCCCGCGCGGTGGTTTCGTCGCCGTCGAGGTTGTGCAGCAGTTCGGGCCAGTTCAGCGAGGCGTAGCGGTAGTACACGCCGCTGGTGTACCGCTGGTCGCCGATGTGCCCGGCACCGGTCTCCGTTCCGCCTTTCAGCACGTCGTCCACAGCTGAGAAAAAGTCAGTTTGCACGGACAGGCGGTGAGTTGTCAGGCCGTGGGCGACCTGGACGGCACCGTTCACGCTGGAGGCGGCCTCGTTGGCGAGCATCCGGCCGTAGGCGGCGACCGCGGCGTTGCGCGAGCGCAGGATCGCCAGCACCGGCGCCTTCAACTCCTTCGGCGCGTGGGCGTCCATCGCCTTGGCCCGCGCCGACTCCCTCTCCTCTTCCTCCTCCCGGTCCTGGTCCTCGTCGGCGGGCGGCGCCGTCTTCTTGCCACCGCGCTTCTTCGCGGGCTTCGCGAGGCCGGCCTCGACCGCGGCGACGGCCGCCTTCAGCGCCTCGGCTTCGGCGTCCGCAAGGTCGGCGAACGCCGTCAACGCGCTCTCCGGCAGGAACAGCAGCGCGTTGGTGCCGCCGCTCTCGGTGATCCCCAGCCCCTTGATCCGGGCGCAGTGGATGAGCATCTGCGCGGCGGCCAGGGCCTGTTGGGGATCCCAGCCGCGTTCGGCGAGGATCGCGGCCACCTCCTGGGGCACCTGCCGGGTGCGCAGCGCCCGTACGCCGAGGGCCTTCTCCACGTCGGCGCGGGTGTGGCGGCGGGTGTTCTGCGCGGACAGGCGCCCGCGGGTGACCGCGCCGTAGGTGGCGACCTTCGGGACGCCGTTGCGGTCGCGGTTGAGGTTGGAGTACGGGAAGGACTGGAGGAGGTGGACGTCGACGTGCACGGGTTGCGGGGGGTCGAACACGGTGCCCTCGACGGCCTTGTCGGCGGTCATGGGAGGAACCTTCTTCTCAAGGGGTGATGGGGTGGAAAGCCTGGAACCATTCGCGGCGGACCTGGTCCGCGTGGCGGTTCCAGCGGGTCAGGTCGCGCAGCAGCACCGACCAGGTCACCGGCACCTTCTTCGAGCGCAGCCAGCTGATCGCGCCGGGGAGGGCGAGCACCAGGTCGTCGAGTTCGCCGTCGGCCAGTGTCCGCAGCGCATCCCGGGCGTTGGCCGCGCGTATGCCGTGCTGGATCGCCTCGTGGTAGCTCCAGCCGAGGTTGTGGCGCGCGAACCCGGGGCGGGGCGGGCGGAAGCGGTACTCCCCGGCCGTCCGCGGGTTCGGGGCGTCGTGGAAGGCGTAGAGGCAGGCGATCATGGTGAACAGCCGGGCCTGCTTGCTGTCGACGAGGAACGCGCGGACCTCCTCGTCGGGCTCGGCGTCCAGCAGTTCCTCGACGATCAGGGGCGGAGCGCCCTCGCTCAGGTCGTAGGCCAGCCCGTCGGCGAGAGCCCCCCGGCCGCCGGGCCTCGTACAGACCTTCGCGACCAGGCGCATGAAGTCGTTGAACACCAGCAGCGGGTCGGGCCGGCCCTCGGCAGCCGCAGGCTGCTGGGCAGAGGTGGGGGACGTGGTCACGGGTTCGGCCTTCCTCGATCGGGTGCCGCGGGGGGAGATGACGGCACGGCGGTGGGCGGTGATCAGGTCAAGCTCCGCAACGGTGGCGGTCTGCGGGGCGGTCACCTCGTCGTAGACCTGCAGTGCGAGGCGGCGAAAGCCCAACGGCGACGCTCGCCCGTCCTCGGCGGGCAGCTGTTCGGCAGTGACCGCGGCCCAGAACGGCTCCTCGGCCCGGTCCCAGAACAGCATGTCCGCCGGCCCCGTCCACGGGTTGTGCTTCGGGTCGCCGCCCGTCTCCCGCCACGCGGCCCGCAGCGCGCCGCCGAGCGATTCTGCGGCGTCCTCGGCCGCCTGGCGGGCCCGGGCGACCAGCGCCGCCCGCCCCGGGTGCCGCGACGGCAAGAACGCGGCCACCGTCACCGGCGTCGTCTGCGACCACCAGTGCTCCATCCCCCCGGCCTGCGCCGCCTGCTGGCAGCCCAGCACCCGCACCCGCACATCCGCCACCGCGTCAAGGACCTTCGGCGCCAGGTCCGCGAGAGCGCCCAGCCACACCGGCGGCACGCTCGGCACCCTGCCGCCCGCCGAGACGTCCCTGGCGTGCACCAGGGAGTCGAAGTCCCGCAGCAGCGACCGCCCGGCGTTCGCCAGCCTCGCCTTTCCCTCCGGCGTCGTCATGGTGAACGGGTCCACCGCCGCCGGCAGGTCCTCCTGCGTCGCCCACGCGATCCAGCACGAAACCGTCTCCTCCCCGCCTTCGCCGGGTGCCAGCAGCACCGCGTGCGCCGCCCGCCCCGCCAGCAACGACACCGGCCCGCACGCCGCCACCGGCGCCAGCGGATCCGGCAACCCCTCGCGCTCCCACGGCGCCAGGTCCTCACCGTGGAGCTGCGGCCACCGCCCCGGCGGCGGGCACCCCAGCACCAGCGACGTGAACAGGCTCGACCCCAGCGGGAAGTACGACACCACCCGCCGGTTCGGACCGGCCTTCGACATCTTCGTGGTCTTCCCCCCGTGACTGCGCAACGCCTCCGTCCCGCACGGCCCGTAGTCCCGCCACGCCAACAGCCACCCGAACGCCTCCGCCGAGGCCACCGGCTCCTCCTGCGGCACCCGACTGCGCCACGGCTGCGTGTTCCCCGACGGCCGGGTCATCGCCAACCGCCCCGGCACCGCGACCGTCGTGCACTCCTGCGCCAGCCGCGGGTCCTGCAGCAGCGGCCGGTCCGAGTACAGGTCGAACCGGTCCCCGAACTCCTTCACGTAGTCGTCCACCGCCCCCGCATCGAACCGGCCGGCCAGCAGCAACTCCTGCCGCACGTCCTGCCACACGTCCTCGTCCGCCACGTCCAGGCCCCCGACCCGCACGGCCAGAGCGGTCATGTGGCGACGCAGCGCCGCCTCAACGGCCACGTGCTCAACCTGGAGATCCGCCACCAGATGCGCCGCCCTGAGCGCCTGGCGCATACCGACCCGAGTAGCCTCGCCCGGAACCGCACCGGGGACGAACTCGGCGACCTCCTCGGCGGAAACGTCCTCGCGGAAGCGCACCGGAACGCACGGCGAAGCCATCACGTTGAAACCGGCCAAGGCAGACATGGCCCGCTCCTCTGATCGAAGGAGCCGATGGCAGGGCGGAAACCTGCCGTCGACGCCGCAGAGAAGCCGTAGGGCGGCGTGGTCTGGCCGAATCGTCAGACACGCTCACCAGGGAGTCGTCTTGCTCCAACCAGACGATACGTATACATCGTACCTTCCAATCAGTTAGTGCATAAGAGCAATGGACGCCTCCGCGCGGTGCAGGCCGAGTCCGTAGGCCATCACGCAGAACACGAGCCCCTCAGCGCGCCCTGCGCGGCCACGCCCTGGGCAACGGCGGCGAACCAGCAGCCGACCGAGCCGCGATGCAGGTGCGGCAAGGCGCCCCCGACGGTGACCTGCCCAACCAGCAGGCCGTCGGCGAGCACCACGCCCGGCCAGACCGGACCAGCCCGGTGCCCGACCAACAGCCGGTCGATCCGCGCCGCCCGTCCCTCCAGGGCGAGCAACTCGGCGGGCTGGGGCCACCACCGGAACGGTGCACGAAACACTCTGCCGCTACGGCACCTTGACGGTTGAATCGTAGGCCGGACGACCGGGCGCCCCGGCTGTGCCGATCTCGTCGATCCACTTCGTTGCGGTCACCGCGAAGACGATCCAGAGCCCGAAGGCGCAGAAGGTGCACCCGTAGACGAGGGCTTGGCGCAGAATCTCAGCGCCTGTTGTTCGCGTCACCGCCCCCTTCATGCGGCGGCCCTGCAGCTGGGCACGTCGCCGATGCGCAGCAGTCGTTGGAGTTCGTGCTTGCGGACTCGGTATTCGACTCCCAGTCGCAGCACGTGACAGGGGTACTGGCCGTTCCGTGCCAGCTTGTAGCCGGTGGTCCGGCTGAGACTGAGCAGGTCGTTGGCCTCGGAGAGTCGGATAGCCGGCGGCAGGCTGGCCACTCGACGGCGAATTGGCAGGTCAGGCAGGTCCAGCACTCGAAGAAGGTCAGCGGTCACGACGCGGTGTTGATCTCCAACCTTCAGGACGGCGCACGGGTACGTGCCTTCCTGGATCATCCGGTACCCCGTACTGCGTGTGAGGTCCAGCAACCTGTTGGCGTCCGCAAGGAGTAGCGCAGGAGGGAGCTTGGCCAGGGCCTCGTGGGAGAAGCGCTTGACGCGCGCCCTCGATGTCATTTCGTCCAAAGCAGCCTTCTCCCGTCTGGAGCGTTCTCTGTGGGAGAAACTTCTACCACACTTGCTCGCGAAGCAGCACCCGAGCACGTTATGCTGCTTCCCGTGACGACAAAGCCAGTACCAACCGCACTTACTCTCCGCGTAGGCGAAGCTCTCCGGGACGCTCGCACTCGTCAGGGCCTGTCCGCGCCCGAGGTCGCCAGGCGCTGTGCCGATCTCGGCGTCCCGATCCCGCCTACGGCGATCAACAAGATCGAGACCGCCGGACGCGGGAGCCTCAAGGTCGAGGAGATCCTTGCGTTCGCCGCAGCGCTGAACGTTCCTGTCGCCTCCCTGCTCGTGCCACTCGGGGCGGAGCCAACCATTGACCTCCTGCCGAACCTTCGCCTGTCCCCGTGGGAGGCCGTGCAGCTGATCACTGGCGAAGGCCCCTTGGCTGATGAGTCGGAGGGCAGTCCACGCTTCACGCTGGCGATGTTCCGCGAACACGAGGTCGACGTGCAGACGGCGACAATCTCCACACGCGCTGCCCGCGACTGGCGGGAGCAGGCAGGCAAGTCCTCCGTCGGCTCGGACAGATACGACCAACTGACCCGACAGGCAGCCGAGATGGAGCGCATCGCCCGCGAGGACTGTCGACGTCTGTTGGAGACCCGCCAACGAATGCGTGATCGCGGCCTGCATCCGGCGCCGCTGCCGGAGCATCTCACATTCATCGCCCAGGAAGAGGAGGTGCCCTAACTGAAGGGCTCCATAACCCGCACGTGCTACTGCCGGGATGCGCGGAGATTGCATGACGGCCCCAGCGTCTTGCTCCGCTGCAGTTGCCCTGAACGGCTTCAGGGCCCGCTGCGAGATGTCGACCTACCGCAAGGAGTGCTGCCGCCAGTGCATGCCCGCGAAGTCCCAACAAGATCCGGACTGGCCACCGACCCCTCTCTGAATCTCTTTCGGCCAGTCCAAGGATCACCAACGTGCACCGTCTCTTCGATCAACCCGCGTTCCCTGCGACGCACCCCGCCCGTTCTGGTGAGTGTGCGCCGTGAACGATCTGCAGCAACCCGGAGGCGATACGGGCCAGCCTGCGGTCGTGGACCTGCTCCACAGCGGCTGGTACACGGCGGATGAGCTGGCACCCCTCCTGAAGGTCGATCCGTCGACCCTCCGCCGCTGGCGCACCGCCAAGCCGCCGCAGGGGCCGCCCTTCGTCCGTCTCGCCCACCGAACCGTCGTCTATTCCATTCCTGACACCCAGGCGTGGCTCGAATCTCAGCGAACAGTTCCCCCGAAACCGGAGGCCGCATAGCTTGGCTGACACTCCCGTGATCGTCCCGATCGCAATCGACCTGACTGACGACATTGAGTTCCGGCCGGACCGGCGCCCCGAATTCCGGTACCGCGCTCGTGTGCGCTGGTGGGATCCCGAGGGTGGCGGACGCAAGTCCCTGTCCAACTCGGTCGCCTCCGAAGACGAGGCGAAGGAGTGGATCGACCGCCTGCGCAAGGCGGCCAAGCGCGGAATCGCTCCGTCGCTATCGAATGTGACGCTGGCGGACTACGGGGACCAGAACTGGGACCTGGCCATGCGCGGCCTGGAGCCGAAAACCCTCGATCCCTACCGGGCTGGGTGGAAGCTCCGGGTCGTCCCGACCATGGGACATGTCCCGGTCGTGTCGATCACCAACGGCATCACCGACCGAGCCCTGCACGCCTGGATATCCGACGAGGTCGGGAAGTCCTCCGTCAAGAACACCCTTGCCCCCCTCGTCCGGGTCATGGAGCAGGCCCGCCGCGACGGCCTCATTGACCTCAACCCGTGCCGAATGACCGGCTGGCAGTCCCTGTACAAGCAGTTCGAGGACGAGCTGGACAACCCCCGCGCCCTCGCCCTGCCCGACTGGGACGCCCTCGACACCCTCGCCGAGGCGCTCGTCGCCCGTTCCCACGGCGCCTACCGAATCTGGGGCGACGTCGTCCGCTTCGCCGCGTGCACCGGCACCCGCATCGGCGAGGTCTCCGGCGTCCGGGTCAAGGACATCAACCGATTCGATTGGACATGGGACCTCTGCCGGCAGACCACGCCAAGTCCCGGCGGACTCGTCGACAAGGGCACGAAGGGAAAGCGCCGCCGGACCGTCCCGATCATCAAAGAGATCCGCGACATGGTGACCTGGCGGCTCAGCGTGGTCGGTAACGACCCGATGGCCCGCCTGTTCACCGGCCCCCGGGGCGGACGGATCAGCACGGCCGTCCTTCGCGATGCCACCCACTGGGACGAAGTCGTCACGAAGTTGGGCTATCACTGGCTGCGCCGCCATGGCCTGCGGCACACCGGCCTCACCTGGCTCGCCGACGCTGGGGTGCGCCTGCACGTCCTCCAGCGCATCGCCGGGCACGGGCAGATCACGACGACCCAGCGTTACCTCCACCCCTCGCACGCCGACTACGTCGAGGCCGGCAACAAGCTCAGCATCCACCTCAACGCGGGCCGAGAGGCCACGCCGAAGGATCCTGAGCCCACCGCCCCCCTCCGCCACCTCTACGTCGTCCGCTGAACGACTGTCGGGGTGTGCACCCACTGGTGGGTGCACACCCCGACCGCCCTTTCAGGCATCCACCTGCCTGGAAGACCCATCAGGCACTCCCGGGTAGGAGTTCGTTCCGGATCAGGTGAGGTAGCCGGTGCGGCTGCGGTGTTGCATGCTCAGGAAGGCCGAGGCGAAATGGTCGAGGCGTTCCAGCGCAGTGGTGGCGAACGCCTGCACCAAGGCATCCGGGTGTGCCTTCAGCTTCTCTGCTGCCTCCCGGCGGGGGCAGATCACGGCGTCCAGGTCCGTAAAGACGGCGTTCACTGCCGTCAACCCGTGCAGGATCAGCTCCTCACCGTCAGGGGTCAGCCCGGCAACCAGGAGCTCCGGTACAACCTGTGCCCAGGTTCTGCTCGTCCAGGCAAGGTGAACCGACTTCGCCGCTCGGCGGCGTGCGCTCGGCGGTCCGCCGGCCCACTCGACCAGAGCTCGTGACCAGGCGTCGGTGTCCTTACCGATCGCAGTGAACGTCTCGCACAACACATCTTCGACCAAGTCGTCGAGGACGGTGGCCGGTGCGGCCGACCAACGCTGCTCGAACGCGGCAGTGATCTCGTCACGCACCGCAATGTCGAGCCTCTCAAGGTGCTCCGTCCAAGAAGCCGGCAGGCGGTGGCCTCCGAGGGCATGTCCCGTCAGGACCTGGGCGAACCCCCCGGGCGACCGGCGAGCGATCTGGATGACTCCGTGGCTGATGAGGCCGAGGCCGTCGTTGTTCACGAGGTCGTTGGCGTCGGTGGTGAGCCCCCGCTCCAGCACGGCCACGCAAGCGTTCACCGTTTCGGGATCCACCGGCGCATTGGAGTGGAGCACCATCCCGATCGCCTGCAGCACCTCGGGCACCGCCTGATCCGGCCCCCGGGTGCCAAGCAGGGCCAGACGCCCCAGACGGTCCTCCGCCGATCTCGTGCAGTGCCACGCATGCCGGGCGACCTGTGCGCAGATCGCGGCCGGATCAGCGACTTCGGTTCCGGTTGCCGCGTCCGCGAGAGCGCGAAGGAGTTGCTCTTCCTGTTCGGGGTGGTCGTCCGCCATCGCGAGTGCAAGCTCCGCGATCCTGGGGTCAACCGCACATTGGAAAACCCACTGCCAGACCTGCTTCGGGTGCCGGGTCGCCAGGCCGGCCAGCAGCCCAGCATCGCCTGACAGCGGCCCTCTGGCGATGCGGTCCAGGACGGGATCAGCGCCGGTCGCATTCTCGCCTACCGCTGCAGCGAATGCTGGGAGGACCTCGCGCGCCGTACCGAAGCAGGATGGATCTGCGGCCTCCAGCAGGTCGATGGCCTGCGCGGTGGTCAGCTGACCGGCCAGGGCGATGGCGGTGGACTTCTGGGCTTCGACGTCCTCGGCCCAGGTGGCCGTAAAGGTGTTGGGTGGTTGAACGACGAGGAGGCGCGAGAGCTCCGGGTCGCTGAGTGCCGCCACCGCGACGGGCTCGCCGTTGGCTGCTGCTCCTGCCAGGTCGGTCCGGCGGGTGCCTGTTCCGAGCGCGGCCTCGGCCGCCCGGCGCCGCACGGACAGTGGAAGGTCCGTCCACCGCGCGGCGATCTTCTCGGCAAACCTCGTGGCAGCCTCCGCCAGGAGCTGCTCGGCGTGCGTGGGCAGCGGCTGGTGATGATTACCGGGCAGGCCGCGGCCCGCGATCTGGCGCAGTTGCTCGGGTACTGCGACCAGCGCGTTGAGGAGGTTCAGGTGCTCGGGCTGGTGCAGGGCCGGTTCGGCGAGCAGCGGTTCGAGTAGGTCGAGGGCTTGGTCGAGCTGGTGCTGGGTCTCTGGAAGGTCAGGAAGCGTAGCGGTCCTGATGGTGAGGGTGTTCGCTTGCTCGGGCGTGGCGTGCCGCACGAGTTCGATCATGACAGTCAGGTAGGGCTGCAGGGCCGCGAGGAGGACACGGGCGACGGACTCGGGGCCCCGCTTGGCCGCATCCGCGACGTCGAGTCCCAGGGGTGGTTCGTCGGTACGGTCGCGGACCCAGCGCGAGATCGCGCCGAGGAGGGTGCCTCGGCGGGCCATCAGTGCTTGTCCGTTGTGCCAGCTTTTTGGACCTGCCCAGGTCTGGAATGTACGCAGCAGGGTGTCTGGCTGGTGGCCGCCGAAGACGGGGCGGGCGGCATCCGCCAGCCAGGCGATGTCCAGCACGGATGCCACAGCCGCCGAGGTGGTCTCGGGGTTGATGCGTCCTGCCAGCCGGGCGAACTCCTGGCACAGGCGGTCCAGTTCGAACCGGTAGTAGGCGACAGCGTCGGTGTCCCCCCAGAGCTGCTCGGAGGCCGGCACAGGCCACTGTCGGATCAGCCGTTCGGTGAGCTGCGCGAGAAGTGTCGGATCAGCGGGGACTGCCTGGGAAGCGAGGCGGACAACGCTGGTCCAGTGGCCGAGGTGGGCGTCCTCGGGGAGCAGGCCGAGGACGAAGGCGGTGATCGCCGAGGCGGCGGCTCGGTTGCCGCTGTCGCGGGCGGCTGCGGCCAGTACGCCGATCTGTGGATCGAGCTGACGAGTCGCGGCGTCCAGGGCGTCCGCGTGCTCCTGCGGGGTCATCTCCGGGGTGAGGCCCGAGTGTGCCGCCAGGCGGCGCAGGGCGGCTTCCGGGTCCAGCCGAACCTTGGCCTCCGGAGTGAGGGCGTCGGCCAGGACAACGGCGGCGGCAAGGTCGGGGCGGAAGGTGCAGGGCGGCGTGTCCACCAGCCCGGCGTCGGCGAGGTCGTCCAGGAGCCGGTCGAGCCGATCGGGCTCGGACGGCAAGCCGGAGACCGCTCCGTGGAGAACGGCGATGTCCTGACCTCCGTGGTGCCCGGCCGGGTCGCCGGCTTTGGTCAGCAGAGCGAGAGCGACCGCGACCGTCCGGTGCAAGCTGGGGTCGCCCAGTGCCAGGAGCCTGCTGGCGATCAGCTCCCGCAGGAGGTCGGAGGCGTCGCTCCAGTCGAACTTCCCATTGGCCAGGGCCACTTGGCAGGCGGTGTGGGCGATCAGGGGATTGCCGTCGGCCAGGCCGATGGCGGCCGTGCGGAACTCGTCCAGTTGAATGCCGTGGTCCGTGATGATCGTGTCGATCTCCGGACGGTCCAGGCGGCCAAGTACGACCGAGGTACCGGCCTGGTGCTCGGCTCCGGCGGTGTAGAGCGTCCGCTCGCGCTGGCCCGGACGAACGGTGAGGATCAGCCGGACTCGGTCGAACCGCTGGTCGGCGAGCATCGCGGCCACTGCAGACAGGCTTTCGCTGCGATGGGCGTCGTCGATCACAAGGATCAGCGGTGCATCCAGCCCCACCTCTGTGAACGAGTCAAGCGTGAATGGCGCCCCAGAAGGGACGACCAGGGTTGTGGCGACGGACCGGGCCGTCTCGATCGCGATCCTGGTCTTCCCGGAGCCGCCCGGGCCCTCCACCACGACAACCCGGTCCTCGCAAGATCCCGGGGTGAGCCGGGCGCGGAGCTGACTCTGGATCTCGGCAGTGCCGCGGAGCTCAGCAGCCATCCCTGGCACCGTGCGGGAGAGCCGTTCCAGGTACACCTCCGCAGTGGACAGGGACCGGGGCTGACACGGACGGACCCCCAGCTCAGCCTCGGCTACCCAGCGCAGGTCGTCCGACTCCAGCTCGACGACGAGCTCGGCGAGGTCGATGATCTCCAGACTCACCCCGAAGTCTGTCTTGGCCCGCTCCCGCTCCTGATCCTTCTTGATCTCGGTGGTCGAACGGTTCATCACGAAGACGGCCGGCGCAGTACGTCCGTGCTGCTTGTGCTTCTCCAACTCGATGGTGAGCTTCGTGGTCCACGTGCCCTGCAGGCTGACCCACAGCGCCACGTCGATCTCGTCCTCGAACAAGGGGCGGCTGTAGCCGTCGAGACCTGTGTCACCGGTGGCGCTGGTGAGACGGAGATTGGGGTAGCGCTTCCGGAGCACTCGCAGAGCCACCCGCTCCAGGGCCCGATCGTCCGTGAGCTGTTCCAACGCCATCTTTGCGGTTTCGTACAGCACCCGTCGCCCCTCCGCCTCGCCGAGACCTGCTCGGGGCCATTCTCCTCCGTCTCGTCCTCGGAGCGGGTAAGGCCCCATCGGGGTGCGCCGAATGCCGCCCACAGCGCACCCGGCCGCCCGGCCGCCCGGCAGTATCCGTGCCGACCTGCGCTTGTGGGGTGTCAACAACGTTGCGCAGCAGCACCGGTGAACCCGGATGGTGGGTTGAAGGCAGATTCCAGCCCCGTTGGGGGTCTGCGTCGAAATCTGCTTCGCGTGGGCGGCCAGGGAGTCGACTGGCGATTGGTCGGGTGCACTGCTCCGGAGCATCCGAGATTCGTCACGGTACAGCTGGAACCGGGGCGAGGGAATTCCGGCGTGGGCACTCCAGGCGACCCATTCCTGCGGCTATTCTGGCCGGGAGGGGACATGTGGGTCTCCGGTGGGCTGGTCCCCGGGGAGCGGCCCCTTGAGGTCCGCTCGGGGGTCCTGGTCCCCAGCTGGTCCCCAGCAAGATCGTTTAGGGGTGCTCGTAGGTGACTCGTTCCACTGACGGAGCGTCACGCGAAAGGCCGCTGACCTGGGCGTTAACCCGGCCAACGGCCTTTCCGACTCACGTCGGGACGACAGGATTTGAACCTGCGACCCCTTGACCCCCAGTCAAGTGCGCTACCAAGCTGCGCCACGTCCCGTGGTCGTCTTCCCAGTCGCCCTTGCGGGCTCCTCGGCTTTCTGACCTTGCCCCCGATCTCTCGGCGACGTGGAAAACAATACAGCACGTCGGGGGGTGCTCGCTGCCAGGTTTCGGGGGTGTGGCGGGTGGGTGGGGCGGCGGGTGGTCAGGGGTGGGGTGGCGGGCGTCGTAGTGGCGGAAGGCGGGGCGGCGGAGGGCGAGGTAGAGGACGACGGCGACGCAGGCGAGGCCGCCGGTGAGGATGGAGAGGGTGGGGGTGGTGAGGGAGGAGACGGTGCCGGATTCGAAGTCGCCGAGGCGGGGGCCGCCGGCGACGACGACGATGAAGACGCCCTGGAGGCGGCCGCGCATCTCGTCGGGAGCGGCGACCTGCATCATCGTGTTGCGGAAGATCATCGAGACGGTGTCGGCGCAGCCGGCCGCGGCGAGCAGGAGCAGGCCGAGCGGGAGGTTGCGGACGAGTCCGAAGGCGGCGATGGCCAGGCCCCAGGCGGCGACGGAGGTGAGGACGGCGACGCCGTGGCGGTGGATGCGGCCGATCCAGCCGGAGAAGAGGCCGCCGGCCAGGGCGCCGACGGCGGGGGCGGCGGCGAGCAGGCCGACGGTGCCGGCGTCGCCGCCGTAGAAGGGGAGGACGATGGCGGGGAAGAGGGCGCGCGGCAGGCCGAAGATCATCGCGGCGAGGTCGGCGGCGAAGGAGGTGCGCAGGTTGGGCTGGGTGCGCAGGAAGCGCAGGCCGTCGAGGACGGTGGCGCGCTTGCCGGTGGTGCTCTGCGGGCGCATCGCGGGCAGGCGCCACATCGCGTAGAGGGTGGCGGCGAAGGCGACGGTGTCGGCCAGGTACGCGCTCTGCGCCCCGTACGCGGCGACGGCGACGCCGCCGAGGAGCGGGCCGACGGTCTGGCCGAGGTTCATGCCGATGGTGTTGAGGGCGTTGGCGGCGGGCAGCTGCTCGCGCGGGACGAGGCGCGGGATCATCGAGGAGCGGGCGGGCGAGCTGACCGCGAAGAATCCGCCCTGGAGCGCGACGGCGGCGTAGAGCAGGGTGATGGAGCGCAGGTCCAGCAGGGCCTGGGCGGCGAGGAGTGCGGAGACGGCGGCGAGGCCGCCGGAGCCGATCAGGCCGAGGCGGCGGCGGTCGACGCGGTCGGCGATGGCGCCGCCGTACAGGCCGAAGACGACCAGCGGGACCAGGGAGCAGATGCCGACCAGGCCGGTGAGGAAGGTGGAGCCGGTGAGGGCGTAGACCTGGATGCCGACCGCGAGGGTGGTCATCTGCTGGCCGATCGAGGAGACCGTCTGTCCGAACCAGAGCCGCCGGTAGTCGGGGCTGTGGCGCAGCGGGGTGAGGTCGGCGAAGGCGCCCCGGGTGAGGCGGCGCAGCCCGGTCCGGGCGGGGGCCGGTGGCGGGGACGGTCGGGAGGGGTCGGGCGGCGGGGACGGTCGGGAGGGCGTTTCGGTGGGCACCCCGCCATGCTCGTTCAGTCGTTCGACGGGCTTGCGGGCGGGGTGCGGCTGGACATCCGCCGGAAACAGGCGGGCGCCCCGGCCGCCGGGCGGTCAGCGCAGCAGGGTGCGAGTGAGGAGGGTGGCGAGCTGCTCGTCGAGGGGTTCGTGGGTGGCGAGCAGCCGGTACCAGAGCAGGCCGAAGGCGAGTTCGGCGGCGGTGGCGGGGGTGAGGTGGGGGGCGAGCGCGCCGGCGGCGTGGGCGCGGGCGAGCAGGGTGCCGAGGGCTTCGCGGCGGGGGCGCAGCAGGGTGTCGTGGAAGCGTTCGCCGAAGGCGGGGTCGATCTGGGCCTCGGCCATCAGGGCGCGCAGGGCGTCGGTGGTGGGCGGGGTGGCGGCGGCGAAGGTGGCGGCGAGGAAGGCGTGCAGGTCGGCGGCGTGGTTGCCGGTGTCGGGCAGCGGGATGTGCTGCCGGGCGTACGCGGTGACGGCTTCGAGCAGGACGTCCGCCCGGCCGGGCCACCAGCGGTAGAGGGTCTGCTTGCCGGTGCCGGCCCGGGCGGCGATGCCTTCGACGGTGAGGCGGGCGTACCCGGACTCGGCGAGCAGCTCGTAGGCGGCGGTGAGGATCGCGCGGCGGCTCTCCTCGCTGCGACGGCGGCCTGCCCGTGCGGGAGTTGACGCCCGGTCGGACGGTTGCTGCGGCTCCTGGCGCGTTTGCTCGATCACGGCGGCCACGCTACCGTAATTCGAGACGAGACGTAGCGGTTCGAAATTACGGGCCGCAACCCGCACTGGGGAGGAACCACATGGGCGAGCGCACCGCACTGGTCGTCGGCGGCACTTCGGGCATCGGGCTGGAGACCGCCCGCCAACTGCGCGCCCGGGGCGCCGCGGTGCACGTGGCGGGCCGCAGCAAGGAGCGGCTGGAGGCGCTGGCGGTCAGCGACCCGGAGCTGATCGGGCACCGGGCGGACGGCGGCGACCGCGGGCAGATCACCGAAGTCCTGTCCACCATCGGCACGTTGGACTGGCTGGTGGTCTCGCTCAGCGGCGCCGAGGGCGCGGGGCCGTTCGCCGAACTCGACCTGGACGCCCTGCGCGGCGCCTTCGAGGCCAAGTTCTGGGGGCAGTTGACCACCGTGCAGGCCGCGCTGCCGCACCTGTCCGAGGACGGGTCGATCACCCTGGTCACCGCGATCTCGGCCCGCACCGGCATGCCCGGCACCGCCGGACTGGCCGCGGTGAACGGCGCCCTGGAGGCGATGATCCGGCCGCTGGCAAGGGAGTTGGCCCCGCGCCGGATCAACGCCGTCTCCCCCGGACTGGTCGACACCCCGTGGTGGGACGGCCTGCCCCAGGACGCCCGGGACGCCTACTTCGCCCAGGCCGCCGCCCAGTTGCCGACCCGCCGGATCGCCTCCCCGGCGGACGTCGCCGAGGCGGTCGTGCTGGCCGCAACCAACCGCAACCTCACCGGCACCGTTCTGGAGAGCGACGGCGGACTCCACCTGGCCCCGCTCAACTGACGCACCGTGTCTGGAAGTTCACCTTTCA
The DNA here is from genome assembly GCF_026802215.1 of Kitasatospora sp. YST-16. NCBI lineage: Bacteria > Bacillati > Actinomycetota > Actinomycetes > Kitasatosporales > Streptomycetaceae > Kitasatospora > Kitasatospora sp. YST-16. The sequence continues at coordinate 5,564,128 of NZ_CP113837.1, read as the reverse complement.
CCTGCCGCCCGCCGGTTCACCGCGCGGCCAGCGCCGTGGTCTGCGCGTGCCCGATCACGTGGCCGCTCATGCTGAACGCGGTGACGGCCGCGGGTGTGGCGGCCGGCAGCGCCAGGCTCGGGGTGTCCAGGGCGTAGACGGTGATCCGGTAGCGGTGCGGACGGTCGCCGACCGGCGGGCAGGGGCCCAAGTAGCCCTGCACGCCCGCGTCGTCGGCGCCCGTCACCGCCCCGGCCGGCGGCGTCGCGCCCAGTCCGGTGGCGGTGGCGGGGACGTCCCAGACCAGCCAGTGCCAGAACCCGGAGCCGGTCGGCGCGTCCGGGTCGAACATCGTGACGGCGAAGCTCCGGGTGCCGGCCGGAGCGCCGCTCCAGGCCAGCCGCAGCGGCTGGTTGCCGCCGTCGCAGCCGAAGGCGTTCGCCCAATGCTCCTGCGGGAAGCGGCCGTTGACGATGTCCGGGCTGGTGACGGTGAACCGCGCCGTCCCGACCGGGACCCCGGAGCGGACCGACACCCGCCCGAACTCGGGCTCCTTCCGGTCCACTTGAGCACTCGAATCGGCGGCCCCCAGCAGCGTCAGCACGGCAGCGGCGGACAGCGCGACCGCGGCGGTGCGGTAACGGCGCGAACGCCGGACGGAGACCTCTCCCCCGGCAGCGGGGCCCTCGCCGCGGACAGCGGGGGCCCCGCCACGGACAACAGCGCGGGTACGGAACGGACGTGACATGGCGCGGGACTTCCCGTCGATCGTCGGAGCTGGCTTCGGACGGCCCAACCCTCCCCCGCCCCGCGACAGTTGGGGAGTCCCTCCGGATGGTGGCACCCGGCGTACCAGCCTCGGCACTGGACGGCCCGCCCGGCCCGCGCCGATGATCGGGAGCATGACCGAGCGCGCCCCGTCCCCGCAGGCCGAACTGGCCGCCTTCCTCCGGGCCAAGCGCGCCCGCCTGCAGCCCGAGGACGTCGGCCTGCCGCGCGGGCCGCGCCGCCGCACCCCGGGGCTGCGCCGCCAGGAGGTCGCCCAACTCGCCGCCGTCAGCGTCGAGTGGTACGTCCGCCTCGAACAGGGCCGGGTCGGCACCCCGGGCAGCGCCGTCCTGGACGCCCTCGCCGAAGCCCTGCGCCTCACCCCGGACGAGCACCGCCACCTGCACCTGATCGCCCGCCGGGAGACCCCCGTCCGGCCCGCGGCGCGTCCGCCGCACGCCCTCGTCCGCGACTCGCTGCGCCAACTGCTGGACGGGATACCGCTGTTCCCGGCCTACCTGACCGACCACCGGCTCGACGTGCTGGCCCACAACCCGGCCGCCCGCGCCCTGTTCGGCCCCGGCTTCGGCACCGGACCGACCGACAACACCGCCCGGATGCTCTTCCTCGACCCGGCCACCCGGGCCACCCAGCTCGACTGGCCACGGGTCGCCCGCGAGACCGTCGGCCACCTCCGCACCGCCGCCGCCCACCACCCCGACGACCCGCGCCTCACCGCCCTCCTCACCGAACTGCGCTCCCACAGCCCCGAGTTCACCCTCTGGTGGGACGACCACACCGTCCTCGACCGCGCCACCGGCACCAAACGCGTCCGCCACCCCGAAGCCGGCGACCTCCGCCTGCACTACGACATCCTCACCACCGGCCCCCACCGCCTCTTCACCCTCACCCCCGCCGACCCCGCCACCGACCGCGCCCTCCGCCACCTCGTCACCACCCACACCGCCGCCCTCACCGCCACGCACCCCACCACCACCGTCCGCCCGATCACCGCGGCCTGAGCACCGCCGGCCGAAGCCCCGGCAACGGCACCTAGCGCCGCGTCAGGCAGGACGGGCAACGGCGCCAGGGCAGAACGGACCGCGGTCGGGCTGTCACCTGCGGTGGTTCGGGGGCGGGCCGCGGATCGGGGTGGCCCCGTTACGATCGGACGCCGTTCCGGCCGACCGGTCCGTGCGGCGCGACCGTTCGGGGAACAGGGGAATGGCAGTGGAGTTCGGCGCGTTGCTGCGGGACCTTCGGCTGGCCGCCGGGTGGACCCAGGAGGAGCTGTCCGACCGCTCCGGCGTCTCCGTCCACTCGATCAGCATGCTGGAGGCCGGCCGCCGTCGGCCCCGGCTGTCCTCGGTGGCCCGGCTGGCGGACGGGCTCGCCCTGCCGGCCGGCCGCCGCGAGCAGCCGGTCGCCGCGGCCACCCGCCCCGCCACCGACCGCCCCGCCACCGACCGTCCCGCGTCCCCCGCTCCCCCGTCCGCCCCGGCACCCGCGTCGGCACCCGCTTCGGCATCCACGTCCGCACCCGCGCCGTCGCCCGTGCTCCCGCCGATGCTCCCGCCCCTGCCCGTGGCCGCGGCCCGGGGTCCGCGTCAACTCCCCTCCGACAGCCGCCTGTTCACCGGCCGGACGGTGGAGGGCGAGTTCCTCGCCGGGGTGGCCCGGCTGGCTCCGGAGGGCACCGAGGCCGGCATGGTGGTGCTGTGCGTGATCACCGGCATGGGCGGGGTGGGCAAGACCGCGCTGGCGGTCCGCACCGCCCACCGGGTGGGCGAGCGCTTCCCGGACGGTCAGCTGTTCCTGGACCTGCGCAGCCACACCGCCGGGCTGGAGCCGCTCAGCGCCGAGGACGCGCTGGAGACCCTGCTGCGCTCGCTCGACGTGCCGGCCGACCGGATCCCGAGCGGGCTGACCGACCGGGCCGCGCTCTACCGGGCCCGGCTGTCCGGCACCCGGACCCTGGTCCTGCTGGACAACGCGTCCAGCGCCGCCCAGGTCCGGCCGCTACTCCCCGGCAGCACCGGCTGCCTGGTGCTGGTCACCAGCCGCAGCCCGTTGGTCGGGCTGGACGACGCCCACCTGCTGACCCTGGACGTGCTCCCCGAGGACGACGCGGTCGACCTGCTGCGCCGCGCCGCCGGGGCCGGCCCCCTCCCCGTCCCCACGCCCACCACCGACCCTGCCAGCCCCGCCGCCCCCGCGATCGGCGAGCTCGCCGACTTCGCCGAACTGGCCCGGCTGGGCGGACGGTTGCCGCTGGCCCTGCGGATCCTCGGGGCACGCCTGCGGCACCGCCCCCGGCTGACCGCCGCCGCCCTGGTGGAGGAGCTGCGCGAGGAGCGGCACCGGCTCGGCCTGCTGCGCGACGAGGACCGCGACCTGGCCGCCCTGTTCCGCGCCTCGTACCGGGACCTGCCGCCGGAGGAGCAGCGGCTGCTGCGCCTGCTGGGCGTGCTGCCCGGGGAGGACCTGGAGGTCTGCGCGGCGGCGCACCTGCTCGGCGCCGACCGCCGCGGTGCGGAACGGCTGCTGGAGTCGCTGCTCGGCCACCACCTGCTCGCCCAGCCGACCCCGGGCCGCTACCGGATGCACGACCTGGTCCGGTCCTGGTCGCGGACGCTGGCCGAGGAGGAGCCGCCGGCCCGCCGGGAGATCGCCGGCCGCCGGTTGCTGGACCACTACCAGGACACCGCCGAGCGGGCCGGCCACCGGCTGGCCCGTTACCGCGGCCACCGTCCGGCGCCGACCGGCCCGGCGCCCCGGCCCGCCCCCGACGTGGACTCCCCCGAGCGGGCCCGGGACTGGCTGCGCGCCGAACGGAACAACCTGCTGGCCGCCATGGCCCGCAGCGGCGACCCGCAGCGCCGCAGCGTCATCACCGCGGCGCTCGCCCCGATCCTGGAGCTGGACGGTCCACGCTCCGAGGAGGCCGCGCTGCACCTGGCCGCCGCCGAGGCGGCCGCCGCCCAGGGCCGGTCGCTCGACCGGGCGGAGGCGCTGTGGCGGGCCGGCCGCGCCCATCGGCTGGCCGGCCGGTTCGAGGAGTCCGCCGAACTGTTCGACCGCGCCGAGCAGTTGTACCGCGAGCTGGGCGACGCACACGGCCGGACCCACTCGGCCTGGGAGCGCGGCCGGCTCGCCTACCAGAGCGGCGACCTGGCCCGCGCGGTCGAACTGTACGGCCGGGCGCTGGCCGGCTACCGGGAGCTCGGCGACCCGCAGGGCGAGGCGCACACCCTCTGGGACCTCGGCCGGGCCCGCCGGATGCTAGGTGAGACCGACATCGCGGAGGAACTGCTGGCCGCCGCGCTGGCCGCCTACCGCTCGCTCGGCGACCGGGCCGGCGAGGCGCACGCGCTGAGCGACCTGGCCGACCTCCGGTACTGCTGCGGGCGGACCGCCGACAGCGGCGACCTGCTGGAGCAGGCGCTGACGATCGCCCGCGAGCTCGGCGACCGGCAGAGCGAGGCCAACGCGGCGTGGCTGCTGGGCCGGATCCGGCTGCTCCAGGGCGCCCACCCGCAGGCCCGGGACCTGCTCGACCTGGCGCTCGCCCGCTGCCGGGAGCTCGGCATCCGGCAGGGCGAGGCCAGCACCCTCAGCGCGCTGGGCGAACTGCACCTGGTGACCGGGCGGACCGCCGCCGCGGTCGAGCTCCAGCGGGAGGCCGCCGCGGTCTTCCGGACCACGGGCAACCCGCACGGCGAGGCCAACGCGCTGCACGGCTTGGCGCTGGCACTGCGCGCGACCGGCGACCGGGCCGCTGCCACCGGCCTGCTGCACGGGGCGCTGGAGACCTTCGAGGCCGACGGGGACCTGCAGGCCCAGGCCGAGGTGCTCAACAGCCTCGGCCTGCTCGCCGCCGACCTCGGCGACCTGCCCGCGGCCCTCGACCGGCACCGCCGCGCGCTCGAACTCGCCCGCCGCAGCGACAGCCCGCTCGACGAGGCCCGCGCACTGCTCGGCATCGGGCGCTGCCTGCCCCCGGCGGAGCGGCCCGCCGCGCTGGACGCCGTCCGCCGGGGCCTCGTGCTCCTCGAAGCGGCCGGAGCGGCCGAGGCCGCCGACGCCCGGGCCCGACTGGCACTGCTGACGGCGGCTCACCCGCAGGCAGCGGCGCAGCCGTAACCCGCGGCCGAGCCGTAACGCCAAGCGAGCACGCAGGAGTTGAAGCCGGAGCCGACACAGGCACAGGCACAGGCACAGGCCCAGGCACAGGCACAGCCGCAGCGCCCAGCCGGGCCGTAACGCCAAGCGAGCGCAGGGTGGACGCCATGGAGCGGGCCGGCCGGGCGGCAGAGGATGAACACCGAGCGCAGGGGCCTCCCCAACGGGCCCCGGAAGCTCCGGCAATCCGTCCGTCAATCGAAAGGCACCAGCAACGATGCGCACGATCCACAAGGCCGCCGCAGCGACTGCGGTCGGCGCGGCGCTGCTCCTCGGCTTCACCGGCACGGCCGCAGCGGCCGACGGCCCCGCCAACCTGGGCGGCCAGGGCTGCCCGGCGGTGGCCTCCAACTCGGACTACTACGGGACGTACGTCCAGCACCTGAACTACACGTACGTCACCGGCAACGGCTTCCGGGACGGCGTCTACCGCGTCGACTACTACAACCGCCAGAACGCGTACCAGGGTTCCTGGACGGTCGAGTACCGCTGCTAGTCGGCCCCGCGCCGGGCAGTCCCCGGAACCGCCGCCGTCCGCGCACGGGGGACCGCCGACCACCGGTCGGCGGAGGCGCGGACGGCGGTGACCGGTGCACCAGGCCCTCCGTCGCAGGTCCCGTGCCGTCAACGCCCTTCCCCCGCACCCGGATTGGCCTTGTCTGCACAACTTGCGACCGAACCGCGCCGACTTGTCCGGACAACTCGAGGCGTTCGTCCGGCGTACGCCGGTCGGCCACGGGCAGGACGACGGGTGGTACCCCGCGGGCGGTGTCCTGGGGGGCGCCCTCCGTCCGTCCCTCACCCCGTAGAGGTCGTGCCCCATGGCTGCCGAACCGAACGAGCCGAACGAACCGAACAAGCCGAACGAACCGAGTCGGCGTCGCTTCCTCCAACTGGCCGGTGCGGGCCTGGCGTTCTCCGCGCTGGCGCCCAGCATCGCGCGGGCCGCGTCGATCGCCCCGCAGGGCGGCACGGGCACCATCCAGGACGTGCAGCACATCGTGGTGCTGATGCAGGAGAACCGGTCGTTCGACCACTACTTCGGCTCGTTGAAGGGCGTGCGCGGCTTCGGTGACCCGCGGCCGGTGACGCTGCCGAGCGGGAAGCCGGTCTGGTACCAGGCGAACAGCGCGAAGAAGGAGATCCTGCCGTTCCGGCCGCAGGTGAACGACCTCGGGATGCAGTTCGTCCAGGACCTCAACCACGACTGGGCGGGCGGCCACCAGGCGTTCAACAACGGCAAGTACGACCAGTGGGTGCCCGCGAAGACGGCCACCACGATGGCGTACCTGACCCGGCAGGACATCCCGTTCCACTACGCGCTGGCCGACGCGTTCACGCTGTGCGACGCGTACCACTGCTCGTTCCTCGGCTCCACCGACCCGAACCGCTACTACCTGTGGACGGGCCACACCGGCAACGACGGGACCGGCGGCGGACCGGTGCTGGGCAACCAGGAGGCGGGCTACTCCTGGACGACCTACCCGGAGCGGCTGGAGGCGGCCGGCGTCTCCTGGCGGATCTACCAGGACGTCGGCGACGGCCTGGACGCGGCCGGCTCCTGGGGCTGGATCAGCGACGCCCACCGCGGCAACTATGGCGACAACTCGCTGCTGTACTTCAACAATTACCGCAACGCCAAGCCCGGCGACGCACTGTACGAGAAGGCCCGCACCGGCACGAACGCCAAGGCCGGCGACGGCCTGTTCGACCAACTGCGCCGGGACGTCGCGGCCGGCACGCTGCCGCAGGTGTCCTGGATCGTCGCCCCCGAGGCGTACACCGAGCACCCCAACTGGCCCGCCAACTACGGCGCCTGGTACATCTCGCAGGTGCTGGACGCGCTGACCGCGAACCCGGACGTGTGGGCCCGCACCGCGCTGTTCATCACCTACGACGAGAACGACGGCTTCTTCGACCACGTGGTGCCGCCGTTCCCGCCCGCCTCCGCCAACCAGGGCCTGTCCACGGTCGCCACCGGCGCCGACTGGTTCGCGGGCAGCGCGAGTTACGCGGCCGGGCCGTACGGTCTCGGGCAGCGGGTGCCGATGCTGGTGGTCTCGCCGTGGAGCACCGGCGGCTACACCTGCTCGGAGACCTTCGACCACACCTCGATCATCCGCTTCATCGAGCAGCGCTTCGGCGTCGCCGAACCGCACATCTCGCCCTGGCGGCGGGCCATCTGCGGCGACCTCACCTCCGCCTTCGACTTCACCGCGAGCAACCCCGCCCCGGCCGCGCTGCCGTCCACCGCCGCGTACCTGCCCGCCGACCACAACCGGCACCCCGACTACGTCCCGACCCCGCCCGCCACCGGCGCCGTGCCGCGGCAGGAGCCCGGCGCCAAGCCCACCCGACCGCTCAAGTACGCGCCGTACGTGGACGGTTCGGCCGACGTCTCGACCGGCAAGTACGCCCTCGCGTTCAGCGGCGGGCCGGCCGCGGGCGCCCAGTTCCTGGTCACCTCGGCGAACCGCACCGACGGACCGTGGACGTACACCGCCGAGGCCGGCAAGTCCGTCTCCGACGCCTGGAACACCGCCTACTCCAAGGGCGTCACCGACCTCACCGTGTTCGGCCCGAACGGCTTCCTGCGCCGCTTCCGCAACCCCGGCAAGACCGCGGGCCCCGAGGTCACCGCCCGCCACGACGCCGCCACCGGCAACCTCGCCCTGACCTTCACCAACCCGGCCGGAGCCGACGCCGTCCTCACCGTGGCCAACGCCTACGCCGGCGCCCCGCAGGCCGTCACCGTCCGCCGCGGCACCACCGTCACCCTCACCGTCGACCTCTCCGCCTGCCGCCACTGGTACGACCTCACCGTCACCTCCGACCGGAGCGCCGACTTCGTCCGCCGCCTCGCCGGCCACGTCGAGACCGGCGCCCCCTCCCTCTCCGACCCGGGCCTGCTCACCTCCTGACCGCCCACCGCCGCCGGCCGGCCCCGGGGTTCGGATCGGAGGGTGTCCGAACCCTGGGGCGGCCCGCCCGGCGGCGGGACCGGCCGCGGCCCGCGACCTTTGACACCGGACGCCCCAGTGGTCTAGACCTACCCTGGCAACGGGCCGGTCGGCGCGGAGCGGACGGGCGGGCGGGCGGGGGGAGCGGAGGAACGCGATGTGCAGGGTGGGCCGGGCCGGGATCGGACGCCGGGCTCCGGGCGGGTGGTGAGGTGACCGCCGCGCTCAAGGTGACCGCCGCGATCGAGGCGACCGGGCGCCGGGCCCGGGTGGAGGAGTTGCTGGGCGCGGACGCCGTCCGGGCGCGGCTGGCCGGGCTCGGCGCGGGCGTGGCCTCCCAGGTCCTGGTGCTCGCCCCGGAGGACGGAGAGCCGGGCCCGACCGGACTCGCCGAACTCGCCGAACTCGCCGAACCGAGCAAACCGACTGAACCGAGCAAACCAGGTGAACCAGGTGAACCAGGTGAACCGGGTGAACCCGACGGCCTGCCGGTCGCGGAACTCCTGCGCCGGGGCGTCGAGTTGCGGGTGCTGCTCGTCGACACGGCGCGCCACCGCCCGGCCGCCGTGGAGTACGCGCGCCAGCTGACCGAACTCGGCGGGCAGGTCCGCACCGTCCCCGCGCTGCCGCTGCGGATGATCGTGCTGGACCGGGAGACCGCCGTCCTGCCGCTCGACCCGGCGCGGGCCGACACCGCCACCGTGCTGCACGGCCGCGGGCCGGTCGCCGCGCTGTGCGCGCTGTTCGAGGGGCTGTGGCACGGCGCCGCGCCGCTGCGCCGCCCCCGGGGGCGCGACCGCAACGGCATGGCGGCGCAGCACTACGCGCTGCTGCGGATCCTCCAGCAGGGCGACACCGACGTGGTCGCCGCCCGGAAGCTGGGCATCTCCGAACGGACCGTCCGCCGGCTGACCGCCGAGGCCCTGGAGGTGCTCGGCGCCCGCAGCCGCTTCCAGGCCGGGGCCCGCGCCGCCGAACGCGGCTGGCTGCGCTGACGGCGGCCCGAGGGGCGACGGCACCGGTCCCCGTCCTGCCGGGAGAGGCGGGACGGGGACCGGCTGCTGCTACTGCTGCGTCCGCGGCGCCGGCGCGTACCCGGCGGGCCGGGTGGTGAACGTGCCCCGGCCCTGGGTGCGGCCGCGCAACGTGCCCGCGTAGCCGAAGAGTTCGGCCAGCGGAACGGTCGCCGTCAGCACCGCGCTGCCGCCGCGCGGCTCGGAGCCGTGCACCCGGCCGCGGCGGGCGGACAGGTCGCCGAGGACGCCGCCGACGCCGTCCGGCGGCACCGTCGCGGTGAGTTCCACGACGGGCTCCAGCAGCAGCGGGCCGCCGCGCCGCAGCGCCTCGCGCAGGGCGAGCCGTCCGGCGGTGCGGAACGCCAGGTCGGAGGAGTCCTTGACGTGGGTCGCCCCGTCGGTGAGGGTGACCCGGACCCCGGTGACCGGGTGGCCGAGCGGGCCGTCCGCGAGGGCGTCCCGGCAGCCCGCCTCGACGGCCTGCACGAACTCCTGCGGGACCCGCCCGCCGGTGACGGTGGAGCGGAACTCGAAGCCGTCCGTGCCGGGTTCGCCGAGCGGGGCGACGTCGACCACGACGTGCGCGAACTGCCCGGAGCCGCCGTCCTGCTTGACGTGCCGCAGGACCAGGCCGGTGACCGCCGCGGAGACGGTCTCCCGGTAGGCGACCTTCGGCCGTCCGACGGTGACCTCCAGCCCGGCGCGGCGCAGCTTCTCCACCGCGACCTCCAGGTGCAGTTCGCCCATCCCGGACAGCGTCCGCTGCCCGCTCTCCGGGTCGCTGCCGACCACCAGCGACGGGTCCTCCTCGTTGATCCGGGCCAGGGCGGCGGCCAGCCGGTCGGTGTCCACCGAGCGGCGGGCCTCGATCGCGACGGTCACCACCGGGTCGGCGGCGACGGCCGGTTCGAGCACCAGCGGGGCTCGCGGGTCGCACAGCGTGGTGCCGACCTTGGCGCCCTTCGCGCCGACCACGGCGACGATGTCGCCGGCCACCGCGCTGTCGGTCTCGGTGTGCCGGTCGGCCTGCACCCGCAGGATCCGACCGATCCGCTCGGTGCGGCCGGTGCGGGCGTCGAGCACGGTGTCCCCCTTCCGTAGCGTGCCGGAGTAGACGCGCAGGCTGCCGAGCCGCCCGGTGGTGGTCGCGGCGACCTTGAACACCAGGGCGGAGAACGGCTGTTCGGGATCGGCGGTGCGTTCCTGCGGCGCGCCGTCGAACTCCCCGCGCACCGGCGGGACGTCCAGCGGCGACGGCAGGTACGCGGCCACCGCGTCGAGCAGCGGTTCGACGCCGCGGTTGCGGTACGCCGAGCCGCACAGCACCACCACCGCCTGTCCGCTGCCGGTGAGTTGGCGCAGCGCACCGGTGAGGGCGGCGGCGGTGAGGGTGCCGGTGGCGCAGTACTCCTCCAGCGCGGCGGGGTGCAGTTCGGCCACCGCCTCCGCCAGGGCCTGCCGCCGCCGGGCCGCCTCGGCCGCCAACTCCTCGGGCACGTCGCCGACTTGGCAGCCGGTACCGGGCTCGGCAGCGTCCGGCCAGGTCAGCGCACGCATCCCGACTAGGTCGACCACGCCGGTGAAGCCGCCCTCCCGGCCGATCGGCAGCTGCACGGCCAGCGGCGCCGGGTGCAGCTTCTCCCGGATCGAGGCGACCGCGGCGTCCAGGTCGGCGCCGGGCCGGTCCATCTTGTTGACGAACGCGATCCGCGGGACGCCGTGCCGGTCCGCCTGCCGCCACACCGACTCGCTCTGCGGCTCGACACCCGAGACGGCGTCGAACACCGCCACCGCGCCGTCCAGCACCCGCAGCGAGCGCTCCACCTCGTCCGCGAAGTCGACGTGGCCGGGCGTGTCGATCAGGTTGAGCCGGTGGCCGCCCCACTCGCAGCTGACGGCCGCGGCGAAGATGGTGATGCCACGGTCGCGCTCCTGCGGGTCGAAGTCGGTGACGGTGGTGCCGTCGTGGACCTCGCCGCGCTTGTGGACCGCCCCGGTCAGGAACAGGATCCGCTCGGTGACGGTGGTCTTCCCGGCGTCCACGTGGGCGAGGATGCCCAGGTTGCGGACCGCGGCGACAGCGGCAGAAGCAGAAGCAGAAGCAGAAGCAGTGGTGGTGGTGACGAGGTCGGTACGCATGGTGGCCCGTGGCCCTTCGGGGTTCGTTCCTGGAATCGGCAGCGCGATTCACGGCACCACGGGGCACACCCACCGCCCCGCACGCACCCGCGCACCACCCGCCGCGTCGAACGGGCAGGCAGAACGAAGGTCAACGAGCAGGACAGGACGGGGAGTTCGTGGTTCCTACCGGCACCGGCCGCGCAGCGGGCACCGGCCCGCCCGGGACACCAGGATCACCTCGAACCGCGACGGGGGAACGACGACGGCGGCAGTACGCACGACCGGCCCCTCCCTCTCCACTCACGTCACGGTGCGCCCGATCGGCCACTGCGGCCCGGGCGTCGTCCAGCGGGCCGAGTCTAGGGACGCCGCCCGCCCGCTGTCACCGCATTTTCCGGACCGTCCAACACCCCTTCGCCACAGTCAATCTGACTGAACGTCAGGAATGTCTTCGACCGCCGCGGCCGCGAACGCCACGAAGGCGTGCACCTTCGCCGTGGCCGCGTCGGCCCGCCAGACCAGGGCCCCGTTCGCCGCGGGCAGGCCGGTGAGCGGGCGGGCCCGGACACGGGGGTGCCGGTGGTTGAGGAACAGGCCGCGGTGGGTGGGCCAGACGGTGTCGCTGACGGCGACCCGGTGCAACGCCTCCTGGTAGGTGCGGCCGCCGGGGGTGCGGCGCAGCGGGCGCCCGCGCGGGGTGAACGGCGGGGTGACGGCGTGCCGGAAGGTGTCGGGGGTGTCGGACGGGCTGTCCAGGACGGGCCAGTCGGCGAGTTCCTCGACGTCGATCCGCGGCCGGGCGGCGAGCGGGTGGTCGGCGCGCAGGGCGAGCACCCGCGGGTGGGAGACCAGGACGGCGCCGACGCCGAGGTCGGGTTCGTCGACGGGCAGCAGGGTGAGCAGCAGGTCGATCTCGCCGGCCCGCAGCGCGGCGTACGGCGCGGCCCAGGGCACCTCGGTGACGCCGACCCGGCAGGCGGGGTGCCGGTGGGCGAAGGCGGCGACGGCGTCGGTGAGCGGCGGCCCGTTGAGGCAGCCGAGGAAGCCCAGGCGCAGGGTGCCGGTGACGCCGCGGGCGATGGCCACGGCCTCGTCGTAGCTGCGGCGCAGGTCGCGGTGGGCCTCGCCGAGGGTGCGGCGGGCGTGCGCGCCGAGCGGGGTGAGCGCCACGCGGCGGCTGGTGCGGGTGAACAGCGGGGCGCCGATGCGACGTTCGAGGGAGCGGATGAGCTGGCTGACCCGGGACTGGGACAGGCGCAGCCGTTCGGCGGTGCGCCCGAAGTGGAGTTCCTCGGCCAGCGCGAGGAAGGTCTCGATCTCGGTCAGGTCCACCGGCGGTGCGCTCCAGGGTCGTCGGTACGTCGGCTGCCGGCGCATCGGCCGGATCGTCCCGCCGGGAGCGGCCGGGAGCGACCGGAAGCGGCCGGAAGCGGCCGGGAGCGGCCGGGGCCGACCGCCGAGGTCCGATCGATGAGTGCGGCTACTGGATTGTGCGCCGGAACGGCCTTGATCACGGGGCCGGTTGACCTGATCTTTGATCTGAAGCGACGCGGCACGACGGAACGTCACGTGACGTTCCGTGGTGTGACGTTCCGTGGCGTGCGGCGTCAACGACACTGGTGGAAGAGCGGGGAGAGCTCATGATCGTGGTGACGGGCGCGACCGGGACGGTGGGTTCGGCGGTGGTCGCGGGCCTGCGGGAGCGCGGGGTGCCGGTGCGGGCGCTGGTCCGGAACGCGGACGCGGTGCCGGCCGGGTGGGACGCCGGGGTCGAGGCGGTGGTCGCGGACTTCGCCGACCCGGCCTCGCTGGACGCGGCGCTGACCGGTGCCGGGGCGGTGTACCTGCTGGTGGCAGCGCAGTCGGCGATGGCGGAGCACGAGCGGAACGTGATCGACGCGGCCGTGCGCACGGGCGGCCGGCCGCGGGTGGTGCTGCACACGGCGGCGGGCGCCGAGGGCGGCGCGACGGGTGCCCGTTTCGTGGACGCGCACGTGGCGGGTTTCGCGCACCTGCGGGCCAGCGGCCTGCCGTGGACGGTGCTGGCGCCGAACGGCTTCTTCCAGAACTTCCTGGGCATGGCGGCCCCGGTCCGCACCGGCCTGCTCGCGGTGCCGGGCGGTTCCGGCGCGGTCTCGTACGTGGACGCCCGGGACGTGGCGGCGGCCGCGGTGGCCGCCCTGGTCGAGGACGGCCACCAGGGCGCGGTGTACACGCTGACCGGCCCCGAGGCGCTGACCCACGACGCGCTGGCGGAGATCCTGGCGGGGGCGGCCGGCCACCCGGTGCGGTACGTGTCGCCGAGCCCCGAGCAGGCCCTGGAGGCCCTGGTCGGTGCCGGCTACCCGCGGTGGAACGCGGAGGGCCTGGTCGAGCTGTACGCCCACTACGCGGCGGGCCGGGCCGCCACCGTCAGCTCGGACGTGGAGAAGCTGACCGGCCGCCCGCCCCGCCCGTTCGCCGCGTTCGCCGCGGAGTTCGCCACCGCGTTCACGGCCCCGCCCGCCTGAACCGCCCGGCCCCGCACCCCGCCCGCCCCGCCGGCCCGCTACTGCGGCAGCGCGCCGTCCCGGATCACCCGGGCGTACCAGTGCGCGCTGTCCTTGGGCGTGCGGCGCTGGCTGGCGAAGTCGACGTGGACGATGCCGAAGCGCTTGCTGTAGCCGTACGCCCATTCGTAGTTGTCGAGCAGCGACCACAGGAAGTAGCCGCGGACGGGGGCGCCGTCGGCGATGGCGCGGTGGACGGCGGCGAGGTGGGCGTGCAGGTAGTCGATCCGCTCGGGGTCGTGGACGGCGCCGCTGGGGTCGGTGTAGTCCTCGTAGGCGGCGCCGTTCTCGGTGACCAGCAGCGGGACGCCGGGCAGGTCGTCGCGCAGCCGGGTGAGGAGTTCGTACAGGCCGTCGGCGTCGACCGGCCAGCCCATGGCGGTGCGGGTGCCGGGGGCGGGCAGGAAGCGGATGCCCTGGTCGGCGGGCCAGGGGCTGCCGCCCTGGTGGCCGTCGCCGCGCGGGGCGTCCGCGTCGACAGCCGGTTCCTGCTCGGCCGCGACGACGGTGGGCGTGTAGTAGTTGATGCCCAACGAGTCGATGGGGCGGGAGATTTCGGCGAGGTCGCCGTCCCGGACGAAGGCCCAGTCGGTGACGTGCGCGGTGTCGGCGAGGACGTCGGCGGGGTAGCTGCCGCGGAACACCGGGTCGAGGAAGATCCGGTTGCCCAGGCCGTCGATCCGGCGGGCGGCGTCGAGGTCGGCGGGGTCGGTGGACAGCGGGCGGACGGCGGCCAGGTTGAGGGTGAGCGAGACCTGGGCGGTGTCGGGGAGTTCGGCGCGCAGCGCGGCGGTGCCGAGGCCGTGGGCGAGCAGCAGGTGGTGGTGGGCGGTGAGGGCGGCGGCGTGGTCGGTGCGGCCGGGGGCGTGGACGCCGTTGCCGTAGCCGAGGAAGGCGCTGCACCAGGGCTCGTTGAGGGTGGTCCAGGTGGGGATGCGGTCGCCGAGCCGGCGGGCGGCGAGGTGCGCGTACTCGGCGAAGCGGTACGCGGTGTCGCGGTCGGTCCAGCCGCCCGCGTCCTCCAACTCCTGGGGCAGGTCCCAGTGGTAGAGGGTGGCGACGGGGGTGATGCCGGCGCCGAGGAGTTCGTCGACCAGGCGGTCGTAGAAGTCGAGCCCGGCCTCGTTGGCGGGGCCCCGGCCGCCGGGCTGGACGCGCGGCCAGGCGAGCGAGAACCGGTAGGCGCCCAGGCCGAGTTCGGACATCAGCGCGACGTCGTCGCGGTAGCGGTGGTAGTGGTCGGCGGCGATGTCACCGGTGTCGCCGTTGCGGACGGTGCCGGGGCGGCGGGCGAAGGTGTCCCAGATGGACGGGGTGCGGCCGTCCTGGGCGGCGGCGCCCTCGATCTGGTAGGCGGCGGTGGCGGCGCCCCAGACGAATCCGGCCGGGAAGCGGGCGGGTGCGGCGGCGGGGGAGGAAGTGGTCACGGGAAGAGTCTCGACGGTCATGTCGCGTTCCATCCAAACAAGTTGAGGGTCTGTCAGCCCATCGGGCCGTACCGCGGGTCAGCCCTTGACGGCGCCCTGCATGATGCCGCCGACGATCTGCCGGCCGAGCAGCGCGAACACCACCAGGACGGGCAGGGTGCCGATCAGGGTGCCGGCCATCACCACGGACTGGTCGGGGACGTAGCCCTGGCCGAGCGACTTCAGCGCGACCTGCACGGTGGGGTTCTGGGAGCTGAGTGCGACGATCGGCCAGAAGAAGTCGTTCCAGGTGGCCATGAAGGTGAGCATGCCGAGCACGGCCATGCCGGGGCGGGCGACGGGCAGCACGATGGAGCGGAAGATCCGCAGCAGCGAGGCGCCGTCCATCCGGCCGGCCTCGACGAGTTCGTCCGGCAGGGCCTGCACCAGGTACTGGCGCATGAAGAAGACGCCGAACGCGGAGACCAGCGAGGGCAGGATCACCGAGGGCAGCTTGTTCTGCAGGTCGAGCTTGACGATCACCATGAACAGCGGGATGACGCCGAGCTGCGGCGGGATCATCATGGTGCCGACGGTGAGCGCGAGCAGCGCGCCGCGGCCGCGGAAGCGCAGCTTGGCGAAGGCGAACCCGGCGAGCGTGGAGGAGAGCACCACGCCGGCGGTGACCACGCTGGAGACGATCAGCGAGTTGAGCAGCGCCTTGCCGATCTCGGCCTGCTGCAGGGCCTCGCCGATGTTGTGGAACAGGTTCGGTCCGGGCGTCAACGCGGGTGTGGCGGCGCTGAGTTCGGAGTTGGAGCGGCTGGCGGCGACCAGCGTCCAGTAGAACGGGAAGACGGCGAGCAGGGTGGCGCCGATCAGCACCGCGTAGGCGAGCGGCCCGCCGTTCAGCGGCGAGCGCGCCTTGCGGCCCTTGGCACGGGCCCGGTCGCCGTCCACGGCGGCGGGCTTGTCGAGCACCTGGGTGGTCACGTGGGTCATCGGGTCACCGGTCCGTACGGTTGCGGCGGGCGGCGATCGCCGCGTTCAGCAGGGCGAGCAGCACGATCAGCAGGAACATCACCCAGGCGACGGCGGCGGCCCGGCCGAGGTGGAAGAACGTCCAGCCCTGCTCGTACAGGTACAGGCCGAGGGTCTGGTACTGGTGCGAGATGCCGCCGCCGGAGTTGCCCTCGTAGAGCAGGGGTTCGCCGAACAGCTGGGTCGCGCCGATGGTGGAGACGACCACGGTGAAGACGATGGTGGGGCGCAGCCCGGGGACGGTGACGTGCCGGAACTGCTGCCAGCGCGAGGCGCCGTCGACGGCCGCGGACTCGTACAGCTCGCCGGGGATGGACTGCATGCCGGCCAGGTAGATCAGCGCGTTGTAGCCGGTCCAGCGCCAGGTGACGATGGCGGAGACGCCGAACTGGGAGGCCCAGGTGTTCGCCTGCCAGTCGACCGGGTGGACGCCGAGGCTGCTCAGCACCCAGTTGATCAACCCGTAGTCGCGGCCGAAGAGTTGGGCGAACACCAGGGTGGCGGCGGCCACCGAGGTGGCGTACGGCATCAGCATGGCGACCCGGAAGAAGGTGCGACCGCGGAGCCGGTAGTTGAGCAGGTGGGCCAGGCCCAGGGCCATCAGCAGCTGCGGCACGGTGGAGAGCACGCCGATGGTGAAGGTGTTGCGCAGCGCGTTCCAGAAGAACGGGTCGGACAGCAGCCGGGTGTAGTTCTGGAAGCCGAGCCAGTCCATCCGGTCCGAGGTCTGGAGCTCGACCCGGTGCAGCGACACCCAGGCGGTGTACAGCAGCGGGAAGAGGCCGAACGCGGCGAACAGCCCGAAGAACGGGGCGAGGAAGCCGTAGGGGGCGAGCCGGCGGCGCAGCCGGCCGGGCCGTCCGGCGGGCGGCGCGGCGGGCAGCCGGGCGGTGGAGCTGAGGGCCATGGGCGGGGTCCTTCGACGGGGGCCGCCCGCCCCGCCGCTGCGTGAACGGCGAGGCGGGCTGCCCTAGTTGACTGCCTGGGCTGACGGTGCGTCAGTTGCCGTTGGCCTTCTTGACGTTGTCCAGGGCGTGCTTCCAGGCGGTGTCCGGCGCGGTGCCGGTCCGCTCGACCTCGCCGAGGGCGTCGGTGAACGCCTTGCCGATCACGCCGTCGTCGGTGCCGAGCACCTGGGCGGGCATCGCCTTGGCCGACTCGCTGAAGATCTGGCCGATCGGCGCGTTGTTGAAGTACGGGTCGGTGACGTCCTTGATGGCGTCCTGGGCGCCGGTGGAGGACGGGAAGGAGCCCTGCTTGGTGAACAGGGTGGCCTGCTGCTCCTTGGCCGTCAGCCACTTGATCAGCTCGGCGGCCTCCTTGGGGTGCTTGGCGGTGCGCGGCACGGCCAGGTAGGAGCCGCCCCAGTTGCCGGTCTTGCCGGGGCCGGCGGCGATGTCCCACTTGCCGGAGCCCGCGTCGCCGGCCTGGCCCTTGATGTAGCCGATCATCCAGGCCGGGCAGGAGAGGGTGGCGAACTTGCCGGTGGAGAACGCCTTGTTCCACTCCGGCGTCCACTGGGCGAGCTTGGCGGACAGGCCGTCGGCGACCAGCGCGGTGGCGTCGGTCCAGGCGGTCTTCACGGCCGGGCTGCTGTCGTAGACGGGCTTGCCGGCCTCGTCGGAGTAGCGGACCTTCTGCTGGCCGACCTCGGCGGTGAACATGCCGGCGGCGCTGTCGGTCCAGGCGTTGCCCGCCTCGGCCTTGGCGGCGTACTGCTTGCCGAGGTCGAGGTAGCCCTGCCAGGTGGACCACTTCTGCGCGAGCTCGGCGCGGTCGGTGGGCAGCCCGGCGGCCTGGAACAGGTCGGTGCGGTAGCAGATCGCCTCGGGGCCGACGTCGGTGCCCGCGCCGAGCACCTTGCCGTCGGCGGTCTTGATCGCGGCGCCCTTCCACGGCACCAGGCCGTCGTTGACGTCGCCGATGCCGAGCGTCTTGAGGTCGGTGAACTTGTCGGCCTGCTTCTGCACCACGCTGGCCACCCGGCCGACCTCCAGGCCCTGGATGTCGGCGAGGCCGCCGCCGCCCGCGAGCTTGGTCTGCAGCGCCTGCCAGTACTGGCCCTCGTCCTGGGTGTCGGTCTGCTTGATGGTGACGTTCGGGTGGAGCTTCATGTACTCGTCGTACAGGCCGGCCTCCTTGAACCCGAAGGTGCCGAACAGGTCCACCGTGATGGTCACCTTGCCGTCGGCGGAGTCCTTGGACCCGGAGCCGCCGGAACTGCAGGCGCTGAGCAGCAGGGCGGTGGCGAGGACGGCGCTGCCCAGGGCAGCGGTGGAGCGGCGGACTCTGGGGGGACGCATGCGAGGGCCTCCAGGGCGGGGCGGGAGCGTGGGTGGGTGCGAAGAAAAGGAGCAGTGCCGATCCGGAAGCGCCCGATTTTCTGAGAGCGCTCTCAACCGATGCCGAGAGACTGCCGGGGCGGAAGTTCGCTCGTCAAGACCTCGAAACCTGAACGTAATCTCCGGGCGCTCCCAACCTGGGCATACGACTTCTGAACGCAACAGTCTGCGTCGAGCCGGTTGACACCCCTTCACGGCCGCCCTTACGGTCCGCTGGCTGAGAGCGCTCTCATACTCACCCGCCCGCCCCCACTCAAGGTGGACACACGATCATGAAGCTCCGCTCCCTGCGCGGCCCCACGGCCGCCCTCACCACGCTGGCGCTGGCCGCCGCGGCGACCCTGACCGCCGCCCTCGGCGCCGGCAGCGCCTCCGCCGCCACCACCGTCCGGGTCGGCCTCGGCGGCTACGCGGACACCCGCCCGGCCGGCACCGTCGGCCCGAGCAACTCCGACGGCGCCCCCGTCACCCCCAAGGTCACCGCGCGGATGGCCGGCCAGGCCGCCCCCACCAACGACTGGTGGTCCTCGCTGATCTACCAGCGCTACGCGGGCAACCCGTACTCGGAGAACCTGTACGCCCACCCGATGACCTTCAAGGCCCAGGCCGCGGGCCTGGAGGTCGGCTACCCCACCACCCCGACCATCACCTCCGACGGCCGCCAGTACGACTACACCCACACCCGGGACCTCACCCTGGGCGTGGCCGGCCTGAACTCCCCCGACACCAAGGTCGACGGCTGGTCCGACTGGACGGTCACCCCGTACTGGGCGGACGGCGCGCACACCTTCAGCGCGACGATCGGCCACGGCCTGCCGTACGTGTTCGCGCACGCCACCGGCGGCGCCGCCCAGGTCACCACCGCCTCGGCGCCCACCGTCTTCAGCAACCAGGGCAGCGTGCTCGGCATCACCGTCGGCGGCCACAACTACGGCCTGTTCGCACCCACCGGCAGCAGCTGGAACGTCAACGGCAGCACCCTGACCGCGAACCTCGGCAGCAAGGACTACTACTCGGTCGCCCTGCTGCCCTCCACCGCCGACCTGGCCCAGTTCCGCACGTACGCCTACGACTTCGTCACCGACACCAAGGTCGGCTGGAACTACGACCAGGCCGCGGGCAGGCTCACCACCACCTTCACCGCCACCACCACCGCCCAGGAGGGCACCGCCACCGGCACCCTGCTCGCGCTCTACCCGCAGCAGTGGCAGGCCACCCCGGACGCCCTCACCGCACTGACGTACACCTCCCCGCGCGGCACCATGAAGGTCCGCCAGGGCTCGTCCTTCTCCACCGTGCAGACCGTCACCGGCGTGCTCCCCTCGCTGCCCGACGCCGGCTCGTACGACCGCGCCGCGCTGGACGGCTACCTGCACCAGGTCTCCGACGCGAGCGACCCGTTCAACGGCGCCACCGACACCTACTGGGTCGGCAAGGCGCTCGGCCAGATGGCCCAACTGGTGCCGATCGCCGACCAGTTGGGCGACACCGCGGCCCGTGACAAGCTGCTCGGGCTGATGAAGGGCAAGCTGCAGACCTGGTTCGCGGGCACCGGCTCGCCCGGCTTCGCCTACGACTCCACCTGGAAGACCCTGATCGGCTACCCGGCCTCCTACGGCACCGACGCCGAACTCAACGACCACCACTTCCACTACGGCTACTTCGTCCAGGCCGCCGCCACCGTCGCCCGCTACGACACCGCCTGGGCCGCGGACAGCCAGTGGGGCGGAATGGTCAAGCTGCTGGCCAAGGACGCCGCCAACACCGACCGCACCGACGCCCGCTTCCCCTGGCTGCGCAACTTCGACCCGTACGAGGGCCACGGCTGGGCCTCCGGCCACGCCGGGTTCGCCGCGGGCAACAACGAGGAGTCCTCCTCCGAGTCGCTGAACTTCAGCGCCGGCCTGCTGCTGTTCGGCGCCGCCACCGGCGACACCTCGCTGCGCGACCTCGGCGTCTACCTGTACACCACCGAGGCCAACGCCGTGCAGCAGTACTGGTTCGACGCCGACCACCAGGTCTTCCCGGCCGCCTTCCAGCACTCCACCGTCGGCATGGTCTGGGGCTCCGGCGCCGCCTACTCCACCTGGTGGACGGCCGCCCCCGGCATGATCCACGGCATCAACTTCCTCCCCGTCACCTCCGGTTCGCTCTACCTGGCCCGGCGCAAGGACGACCTGGCCGCCAACCTGGCCGAGCTGAAGGCCAACAACGGCGGCGCGTTCACCGACTGGCGCGACCTGCTCTGGGAGGCCGAGGCGCTGACCGACCCGGCCGCCGCCAAGGCCGACTGGGACGCCGGGAACGCGGGCTACACCCCGGAGGAGGGCGAGTCCCGGGCCCACACCTACCACTGGATCTACAACCTGGCCGCCCTCGGCACCCTGGACCCGGCCACCACCGCCGACACCCCCACCGCCGCCGTCTTCACCAACGGCAGCACCCGCACCCACGTGGCGCACAACTACACCACCACCGCCCGCACCGTCCGCTTCTCCGACGGCTACACCCTGACCGTCCCGGCCCGCTCCACCGCCTCCGAACGCGGCACCAAGCCCGACGGCGGCACCGGCGGCGCCACCAACTCCCCGTCCCCCTCCCCGTCGGCCTCCTCCTCCCCCTCGCCCTCCCCGTCCCCGTCGGCCTCCACCACGACCGCCCCCGCCCCCGCCGCCCTCTACCTCCAGCCCAACGGCACCCTCACCGCCGCCTACGGCACCGGCGCGACCAGCAGCACCATCGCCTCCGGCGGCGGCACCAACCACGACGGCACCCCCTACCAGCCGCTGACGTACACCCTCAGCCACCTCACCGGCACCCTGCGTCCCGGTGCCGGCACCGACTTCGACCTGTACGTCGACGCCGGCTCCACCGTCGCCCTCGCCCAACAGGCGCGCGTCTCCTACGACTTCGACGGCAACGGCACCGTCGACCGGACCGAGACCTACCGCTACTTCGCCACCGACCCCGTCCCCGGCTGGGAGCGCTACAACGCCACCGCCGCCGGCCTCCAGTCCACCACCGGCGCCCCGCTCACCAACCTGGCCAACGGCACCGTCACCCTCGAAATCTGGCCCGCCCTCGGCAACGCCCCGGCCCAGCTCCGCACCGGAGCCACCCAGTCCCAGGGCAACGCCTCCGTCCTGCGCCTCCCCTTCAACTGACCGACCCACCCCCGACCCCTCCCGGGCCCCGCGGATCCCGACAGTTCCGCCCGGCCCGGGAGGCCCACCCGCCCCGGGAGGCCACCCGCCCCGCACACCGGGCCCCATCTCCCCCTCCCACCCCGGGTCTTGGCAGATTGCCAAAGATTGTTGAAGATGTAACTGACATGATCGCGCACCGCGGTACCCCCCACCGCACGCGCCGATTCCCGCTGCCCGCAAGGAGTTCCCCCATGGCCGCGCCCCGGAAGAAGACCCTCGCCGCCACCGCCGCCACCGGAGCGGCCCTGCTGCTCGGCGCAGCTCTCGCCCAGCCCGCGGCCGCCGTCGAACTCCCGCACTCTGCCGTCGCCTACTTCGCCACCGGTAGCGACCTGACGGGCGCCCGGTTCGCCGTCGACACCACCGACACCGCCTGCCACGACCTCCCGGCCGCCGCGCGCTCCGCCGTCGACTTCACCGCCGCCGACATCACGGTCTACTTCAACGCCGGCTGCGCCACCGGCCGACCCGGCGGGTCCGGCGACCTCGCCTACGGTCTCGGCAGCCTGCACTGGGCCAACTTCCCCTACCCGGCCGTCAGTTACCGCGTCGTCGGCTGACCCGCCGCTCCCGCACCCCCGCCGCCGCTCCCGCACCGCCGCCGCCGGAACCCTCCCCGGGCCCGGCGGCGGTTCCACGCCCGGCCCGCCCGCCCCGCCCCCGCCACTGGAGCCGGAGCCCCCTCCTGCCGATGCACCACGGGACGACCCGCACCGCCCCGACGTCCCGCACCGCACCGAGGAGGCCGCCGATGCACCCGCGCCCCACCCGCCGCCACCTGCTCACCTCAGCCGGCACCGCCGCCCTGGCCTGTACCCTCCAGACCCCCGCAGCAGCCGCCACCACCGCCCGACTCGCCGACTCCTTCCGGCAGTTGGAGCGCGAGCACGGAGCCAGGCTGGGCGTCCTCGCGCACGACACCGGCAGCGGCGCGACGGTCCGCCACCGCGCGGACGAGGCGTTCCCGCTCTGCTCGACCTTCAAGCCGCTCGCCGTCGCCGCCCTGATGCGCGCCGGGGACGACCTCGCGGCCCGGGTCCACTACACCGACGCGGACGTCGCCGACTCCGGCCACGCCCCCGTCACCGGTCGCACCCGGGTCCTGACCGTCGCCGAACTGTGCGCCGCGGCAATCGAGTTCAGCGACAACACGGCCGCCAACCTGCTGCTGCGCCGGCTCGGCGGCCCCACCGCCGTCACCCGCTTCTGCCGCTCCCTCGGCGACCCGGTCACCCGCCTCGACCGCTGGGAGCCCGCCCTCAACTCCGCCGAACCGGACCGCACCACCGACACCACCACCCCGCGCGCCCTGGCCCGCACCTTCGCCCGCCTCACCCTCGGCGACGCCCTCGCCTGCCCGGACCGCGCCCGGCTCACCGCCTGGCTGCGCGCCTCCACCACCGGCACCCACCGCCTGCGCGCCGGCCTGCCGCCCTCCTGGACGCTCGCCGACAAGACCGGCACCGGCTCCTACGGCACCGCCAACGACCTCGCCCTCGCCTGGCCCCCGCACCGCCCGCCCCTGGTCCTGGCCGTCCTCAGCACCAGACCCACCGCCCCGACCGCCGCCCCGGACGAGCCCCTCCTCGCCCGAACGGCCGCCCTGCTGGCCGCCGCCCTCCCCTGAACCGCCACGACCGAGGCTCCGCCCTCAGGCCGACTCCCGCACCACCAGCCCCGTCGGAATGATCACCGACGACGGCGCCGAGGCGCCCGGGTCGTTGAGCCGCCGCAGCAGCAGCCGGGTCATCAGCCGCCCCATCTCCTCGATCTCCTGGCGGATCGTGGTGAGCGGCGGCTCCGTCCAGGCCGCGACGGACTCGACGTCGTCGAAGCCGACCACCGCGACGTCCTCCGGCACCCGCCGCCCGGCCGCCCGCAGGACCCGGATCGCGCCGGAGGCCATCACGTCGGAGGCCACGAACACCGCGTCCAGGTCCGGTCGCCGGGCGAGGAGTTCGGTCATCGCGCGGATGCCGCCGTCCGCGGTGAAGTCGCCGACCGCGATCAGGTCGGCGTCGCCGTCGGGGAGCAGGTCGCGGTAGCCGTCGAGGCGGTCGACGGAGGAGGTCTGGTCGAGCGGGCCGGTGATGGTGGCGATCCGCCTGCGGCCGAGGGAGCGCAGGTGCTGGACGGCGAGCCGGGCGCCGCCGCGGTTGTCGTTGTCGACGTAGACCAGGTCGCGGTCGGACTCGGCGCCGGGCCAGCCGGGGCGGCCGCCGATGACGAAGGGCAGGCCGAGGCGGTGGACGGTCTCGGGGGTGGGGTCGGAGCGGTGCAGCGAGAACAGCAGGACGCCGTCGACGTGGCCGCCGGCCAGGTAGCGGCCGATCCGCTCGTGGTCGCGCTCGTCCTCGGCCAGCAGCAGCACCATCTGGTTGTCGGCGGCGGCCAGTTCGCGGCTGATGCCGCGCAGGTGCTGGGCGAAGAACGGGTCGGAGAAGAACCGGGCCTCGGGTTCGGCGATGACCACGCCGATCGCCCGGTTGCGCCGGGTGACCAGGGTGCGGGCGGCCAGGTTGGGGACGTAGCCGAGTTCGGCGACGGCCCGTTCGACCTTCTCCCGCAGGGCCGCCCGGACGCCCGCGCCGCCGTTGACCACCCGGGAGGCGGTGGCCCGGGACACCCCGGCCCGCTCGGCCACCGACTCCAGGGTGGGACGTCCGCCCACTCCCGTTTCGGACTCGGTCACCGTGGGCTCCTCTCCGCCGTCCGTGCGCACGCACGCACGTGATCGCGTTCCTGCTGCGAGCAGCCTAGCGTCCGCCACCCCGCCCCGAGAGCGCTCTCAGAAACCGGTCCGGCCCAGGCCCCGCCGCCCTCGCGCCGCGACCACCTGCCATCCCACCGCCCTCGCGCCGCGACCACCTGCCGCTCCGCCGCCCCTCACCCCGTGACCACCTGCCGCTCGCCCGCCTCGACCGCGACGTCCAGCCGGTTCCCGGGCGGCGGGAACGGGCAGATGAAGTGGTCGGCGAACGCGCACGGCGGCAGGAACGCCCGGTTGAAGTCCAGCACGGTGCGCCCCTGCGCGTCCGGCGCGGGCAGCGACACGAAGCGGAACCGGTAGGTGTCCCGCCCGCTGGTGCCGTCCGCGATGACGCCGCTGAGCCGCCCGCCCGCGCTGCCGTCGCCGCTGACGGTCAGCGTGTGCGGCTGCCCGGCCAGCGTGAACGCGACCTGCCCGGTGACGGTGAGCGGCCGGGCCCGGCCGTCCGCGTTCTCCACCAGCAGGGCCTGCGCGCCGCCCTCGAACGGCGTGAACACCGCGGGCACCGCCCAGTCGGGGGCGTAGGGGTAGACCGCGATGCCGGCGAACGCGGCCCGGGCGGGGGCGTCCGGGTCGAAGACCCGCAGGGCGAGCTCGCCCTCCCGTTCGATCGGGACCAGCCGCAGCCCGTCCAGGACGGCGAGCTGCGGGTGCCGGTCGGTGTCGGGCCGCAGCGCGACCCGGCCGGTCGACTCCTGCGGCTCGCCCTCGATCCGGACGCCGTCCCCGGCGCGCAGCTCGGCGCAGACCGAGCCGTCCTCGGCCCACCAGCGGCCGGGCAGGCCGGGGACCTCGGCGGGTTCGGGCTCCAGCCAGTGGGTGCCGGTCAGGGCCAGCGGGCCGTGCGGCGCGCCGGCCGCGGCGCTCCGGGCCTCCGTCCAGCGCTGCCAGGCTTCGGCTGCGGTGTCGGTCATCGGACTGCCTCCCAAGTCGCTCTGTTCTCAGGTCACTTCCGGGTCCGCTTCCGGTGCGGCGGCCGGCTCAGGCCCCGTCCGGTCCGGTGGCCGGGTCGGTGGCCGGGCGGGCCAGCGGGCGGAACAGCCCCTCCTGCATCACCGAGACCACCAGCCGCCCCTCGCGGTCGTAGATCTCGCCGCGGGCCAGTCCGCGCGCGGCGTGCGCGATCGGCGACTCCTGCCGGTACAGCAGCCAGTCGTCGGCCCGGAACGGGCGGTGGAACCACATCGCGTGGTCCAGCGAGGCCATGTCGAAGTTCCGCTCGCCCCACAGCGGTTCGACGGGGGCGCGGACGGCGTCCAGCAGGGTCATGTCGCTGGCGTAGGTGAGCGCGCAGACGTGGATCAGCGGGTCGTCGGGCAGCGCGCCGTTGGTGCGCAGCCACACGCCGCTGCGGGCCTCGACGCCGTCCAGTTCCTCGCGCGTCCACTTCAGCCGGTCCACGTACCGGATGTCGAAGGGCTGGCGGCGGCTGATGAACGGCGGGAGCTCGCCGAGCCGGGCGCCGACCTCGTCCAGCGCGCTCGGCAGGCTCTCCGGGTCGGGGACGTCCGGCATCGGGAACTGGTGCTCGATGCCGCCGGGCTCGGGCTTGTGGAAGTCCGCGGTGAGCGCGAAGATCGTCCGCCCGCCCTGGATGGCGAGCACCCGGCGGGTGGTGAACGAGCGCCCGTCCCTGGTCCGCTCGACCTGGTAGACGATCGGCACGCCGGGGACGCCGGGGCGCAGGAAGTACGAGTGCAGCGAGTGCACCGGCCGGTCCTCGTCGACCGTCCGGCCCGCCGCGACCAGCGCCTGCCCGGCCACCTGCCCGCCGAAGGTCCGTTGCAGCGACTCCTCCGGGCTGCGGCCGCGGAAGATGTTCAGCTCGATCCGCTCCAGGTCCAGCAGGTCGACGAGCTGGTCGACGGGGGTTCCCATGTATCGCTCCCTCTCCGGACGCCCGGCGGGCAGGGATGTGCCGCCGAACGCCTCGTCCGTCCTGCACAAGTCTCCGCGCCCGCCGGGAATTCCCGCCTCCCGGCGCGCCCGGCTACCCCAGGCCGGACTGCCGGACGGTGATGTTCAGCCGCCCGGTCAGGCCCAGTTCCGGGTCGGCCGTGCCGGGCAGCGTCCGCACCACCCCGTGGTACGCGTAGCGGTTCTCCCCGCCGAAGACCAGCAGGTCGCCGCCGCACAGCCGCAGGTCCGTCCACGGCCGGCCCCGCCCCTCGGCGTTGCCCAGCCGGAACACGCACTCGTCGCCCAGCGACAGCGACACCACGGGGGCGTCCACCCGCTCCTCCCGGTCCTGGTGCAGGCCCATCCGCGCCCCGTGCGGGTAGTGGTTCACCAGCGCGACGTCCGGCGCGAACCCCGCCGCCCCCGCCACCTCCCCGACCCGCTCCCCGTACGCCTCGGCCACCGCCCGCCGGGCCAGCGAGCCGAGCCGTTCCGGGAACGGCTTCACCGGCGCCCCGTCCCCGTCCAGCACCGTCCGTGCGTACCCGTACGGGTACCAGTGCCACCCCAGGCAGACCGTCCGCACCGACATCGTCCCGCCGCCGGGCAGCAGCACCGAGCGCATCCCGGCCGGCGGCCGCGCCCACTCCCGGCAGGCCACCACCAGCTCCCGCTGCTGCTCCGCCCCCAGCCAGCCCGGCAGCAGCACCACCCCGGGCGCCGGCTCCTCCCGCTCCCGCCCGAACAGCTCCCCGACGAACACCCCGCCACCGCGCATCCCCCCATCCTCGCACCGGTGGGCGGCGACCCCGGGGCCCGCTCAGCCGACCACCGCCCGACGGGGCAGCACGCGCTCGCGGTGGTGCTCCTCGGTGAGGTCGTGCAGGCGGGCCGACAGCAGGTGGCGCAGCGTGATGACGCCCGCGGGCCGGCGGGTGGCCGGGTCGACGACCGGGGCGCTGGTCAGGCCGGTCTCGGCGAAGAGGTGGGCGATCTGGCGCAGCGTCTGGTCGGGGTGGACGGCCAGCCGGCACTCCACGGTGGCCGCGTGCACGACCGGCGGCCCGGCGTCCGCGGCGGCCGCGGCCGTCGCGTCGGCCAGGCGCCGGCGGGTGGTGACGCCGACCAGCGCCCCCTCGGCGTCGACGACGGGGTGCAGCGCGCCGGCCGACCCGTGCAGCGCGCCGATCCGGGTGTGCGTCGCCGTCTCGTGCGCGGCCAGCAGCCGGCCGTGCTCGACGGGCTGCATCACCTCGCGGACGAAGAACGTCTCCAGCGGGTCGGTGGAGTACTCGCGGGTGAGGTGCAGGCCGCGGCGGGCGATCTTCTCGGTCAGCACCGACCGCTTGAGGACCAGCGCGGACAGCGCGTACGCGGCGGTCGAGGCGATCACCAGCGGGAGCATCGCCGGCCAGGCGTGGGTGAGTTCGAGGGTGAACACCACGCCCGTCAGCGGGGAGCGCATGACGCCGCCGACCACCGCGGCGAGGCCGAGGATCGCCCAGAACCCGGGGATCGCCCGGGGGAAGAGCATGCCCTCCCAGGCCCCGAGCGCCCCGCCGATCATGAAGACCGGGGCGAGCACCCCGCCGGAGGTGCCGGAGCCCAGCGACAGCGCCCAGATCGCCGTCTTGACGGTCAGGATGCCGAGGATCAGCCCCAGGCCGGCCCGGCCGGTGAGGAGCCGGTCGATCACGTCGTAGCCGACGCCGAGCGCCCGGGGCTCGACCAGGCCGCCGAGGCCGATCACCAGCCCGCCGAGCGCGGGCCACCACATCCAGTGCACGGGCAGCCGGGCGAAGGCGTCCTCGGCCCGGTAGACCAGCCACGTCGCCGCGACGGCGAGCGCCCCGCCGGTCAGCCCGACCACGACGGCCAGGGCGTCCACCGCCGGGGTGAGGTGCAGCCCGGAGGCGTCGACCGGGAAGACCGGCGCGGTCCCCAGCAGCGGCCCCCGGCACACCGTGGCCACCGCCACCGCGGCCGCCACCGGCACGAAGCTGCGCGGACGCCACTCGAAGAGCAGCAGCTCGACCGCGAGCAGGATCGCGGCGAGCGGCGAGTTGAAGGTCGCGGCCATGCCCGCGGCCGCGCCCGACACCAGCAGCGTCTTGCGCTCGTTCGCGGTCAGGTGCAGCAACTGCGCGAGCAGCGAGCCGATCGCCCCGCCGGTCATGATGATCGGCCCCTCGGCCCCGAACGGACCGCCGGTACCGATGCTGACCGCCGCCGAGGACGGCTTGAGCAGCGCCACCTTCGGCTGGACCCGGCTGCCGCCGGTGAGTATCGCCTCGATCGCCTCGGGCATGCCGTGCCCGCGGATCTTCTCCGACCCGTACCTGGCCATCAGCCCCACCACCAGCCCGCCCGCGACGGGCGCGCCCAGCACCAGCCACCACGGGTGGTGCTGGGCCCCCGGCGCGACCAACTCCGTACTGAACCGCTGGTAGAACACCAGGTTGGTGACCAGCCCGATCAGGCGCAGCAGCGCCAGCGCGGCCACCGCGCCGGCACCGCCGACCACGGCGGCCAGGCCGGTGACGACCAGCATCCGGGGACGGGCGGTGAAATCACCGAGTCGGGCATGG
The DNA here is from genome assembly GCF_026802215.1 of Kitasatospora sp. YST-16. Classification (NCBI taxonomy): domain Bacteria; kingdom Bacillati; phylum Actinomycetota; class Actinomycetes; order Kitasatosporales; family Streptomycetaceae; genus Kitasatospora; species Kitasatospora sp. YST-16. The sequence goes on along the minus strand of NZ_CP113837.1, from coordinate 5,535,301 downwards.
GTGGAGGCGTGCGTGATCCGCATGTTGCTCCGCTCTCTGAAAGATGGGATGCCGGTCGACCCCCGCCACGGCACGACGCCGCCCGACGCCCCCGCCGAACCGGCCGGGGCGCCGCGACAGGGTTGGTCACAGCAGGGATGTGCAGCAGGGATGTGCAGCGGGGACTTACAGCGGTACGGGCCCGTGCAGGTCGGCCGCGTAGTCCTCGCCGACGACCTGGTGGAGGACGGCCAGCCCCTCCGCGGTGGCCGCCCGCAGCGCGGGGTCGAGCCGGGCGAGGATCCGCGCCAACTCCTGCTCCCGCCAGCGCAGCACCCGCCCGATCAGCGCCCGCCCGTCCGGGCTCAACTCCAGGGTCACGACACTCCGGTGATGCGGGTCCGCCCCGCGCACCACGTGCCCCGACCTGACCAGCCGGTCCGCGAGCCGAGTGACCGACGAGGCCCCGAGACCCAGCTCCTTCGCCACCACCGAACACGACACGCACCCGAGATCGTCGAGCGCGAGCAGCATCCGCATCTGCGGCAACGAGACACCGTCACCCGCCGCCTCCAGACTCCGCAACGCCACACCGATCAGGTCCCGGGTCGCCGTCTGGAACGCCTGGATCTCCCCCGCCACCGACGGGGACTGCGGAAACGGACCGCTCTCCGGTATCGCCATGCCGAAATTATTGCATGCAGCAAGACTTGCCAGCAGACAAGTATTGCCCCAAGCAAGCCCCCTCCACCCCCACCCCACCAGCCCCCCAGCCCCACAGGCGGACCACCCCCTCCCGGCGAACCCCACGCCCCCAACCCACCGCAGGCGGACCGCCTCACGTACGCCACCACGCCCCCTCCTCCCCCGCCCCACCCGCCCCAGGCGACCACCCCCTCGCCCTCCGAACCCCACGCCCCCAACCCACCGCAAGCGGACCCGCCTCACGTACGCCACCACGCCCCCTCCTCCCCCGCCCCACCCGACGCAGGCGACCCGCCCGCACCCCACCCCAGCCCGCCACAGGCGCGTCTCGTCCCGCATGCGCCCACCGCCCTCCCGACGAACCCCCCACCCCCTCGCCCGCCGCAGGCGACCACCCACACCCCAGCCCACCGCAGACGCACTTCGTCCCACATACGCCCACCGTCCTCCCGATGAACCTCCCACCCCCTCGCCCGCCGCAGGCGACCACCCACACCCCACCCCCCAGCCCGCCGCAGGCGCGTCTCGTCCCGCATGCGCCCACCGCCCTCCCGGCGGACCCTGGTGAAAGGGCTGTCCCCGGTTGGAGGAGGTGGCGCGATGCATCCGTTGGAGTTCCGCGTGGTGGATCTTCCCGGGGCCTCGCTGCACACGACCGCGGTGCTGGTGCTCGGGCAGCACCGGGCGGTGCTGGTCGGTGCGGGGTTGCGGTTGTCGGACGGCCGCCGGCTGGTCCGGGAGGTGGAGCGTTCGGGGCGCCGACTGGGCGCCGTCCTGGTGCCGCACCACGCGCCGGAGTGGTGGCTGGCGGCGGAGGTGCTGCGGGACGCGTTCCCCGAGGCCCGGCTGCTGGCTCCGGCCCCGGTGCGGGCCCGGATCGAGGACGACTACCCGGCCGTCCGCGCCGCGTGGGCAGGTCTCGGGGAGGAACTCCCGTCCCGCCTGGTCGCGTTGGAGCCGCTGGAGGGCGACGCCGTCGAGCTGGAGGACCGCCGGCTGGAGCTGCGCGGGGCGTCCCTGGGGCTGCCGGACCACCACTACCTGTGGGAGCACCGGAGCCGGACGCTGCTGGGCGGGCCGCTGCTGTGGCAGGACGTGCACCCGTGGCTGGCCGAGGTCCCGCAGGCCGCCCAGCGCGAGGCGTGGATCGGTCTGCTCGACGAGATGGCCGACCTGGAGCCCCTGCGCACGGTCGCCGGCCACCGCCACCTGACCACGCCGGCCACCGCCCCGCCTCCCGACCCGGTCGCCTGGACCGGCGACTACCTGCGCGCGTTCGCCACCGAGTTGGGCAAGCCGGTCGGCCCGGACGAGGTCGCGGCCGCCCTGCTGCACCGCTACCCGTCGGCCGCGCTGCCGTCCGCCGTCGGCCCGGCCGTCCGGACCGCCCGGGAGGAACCGGCCGCCGCCTGAAGCACCCTGACGGCCCGTCACCACGCCCCGGCCCCGCCCTTCCCCGCTGTACCTACTGGTATGTACAGTGCTGCCCGTGAACGTACGGAACGACACCGCACCCCCGCCCGCCCCCGCCGCGGACCGCCTGGTCGAGGCCACCCGCGAACTCCTCTGGGAACGCGGTTACACCGGCACCAGTCCCAAAGCCATCCAGCAGCGCGCGGGCGCCGGGCAGGGCAGCATGTACCACCACTTCACCGGCAAGCCGGACCTCGCGCTGGCCGCGATCACCCGCACCGCCGAGGAGCTGCGCGCCCTCGCCGACGGGCTGCTGTCCGGCCCGGGCACCGCCGTCGAACGGGTCACCGCCTACCTGCGCCGCGAGCGCGACGTGCTGCGCGGCTGCCCGGTCGGGCGGCTCACCCAGGACCCGGAGGTGATGGCCGACCCGGTCCTGCGCGCCCCGGTCGAACAGACCCTCGGCTGGCTGCGCGGCCGCCTCGCGGAGGTCCTCGCCGAGGGCCGGGCGAACGGGGAGCTCCCGCCGTCCGTCGACCCGTCCGGCACCGCCGCGACCGTGGTCGCCGTCCTCCAGGGCGGCTACGTCCTGGCCCGCGCGGCCGGCGACACCGCCCCCTTCGACCAGGCGGTCACCGGCCTGATCACCCTCCTCGCCCCACCCGCCTGAAGCCCCGGCCCGAAACCCGCCCGCCCCAAGCCCCCGCCCGTCCCAAGCCCCCACCCGAAACCCCGCCCGCCCGAAGACGCACCGCCCGAAGACGCACCGACGACAGGAACCCGCCGTGCTCGCCAAGCAGTACGAGATCACCCTGCCCGCCGACTACGACCTCGACGTCATCCGCCGCCGGATCAAGGCCGGCGCCCCGATCCTGGACGACCGCCCGGGCCTCGGCTTCAAGGCGTGGCTGCTGCGCGAGCGCGGGACGGACGGCTCGCCGGTCAACCAGTACGCGCCGTTCTACGTGTGGCGCTCGGACGGGGCCGCGGCCGAGTTCCTGGTCGGCGGCGGCGGTTTCGCCAACATCGTCCGGGACTTCGGACGCCCGGCCGTCCACCACTGGACCGTCCTCGCGCACTTCTCCGGCCCGGCCCGCCGCACCGACCCCGTCCCGGGCAGCGCCGTCCGCCGGCTGACCGCCGTCCCGACCGACCCGGACCCGCTGGCCCTCGCCGCCCACGTCGACCGCGAGGTGGAGCAACTCCGCGAACTGGCCCGCCGCCCCGGTGTGCACACCGCCGTGCTGGCCCTCGAACCGACCCGCTGGGAACTGCTCCGCCTCACCCTCTGGAGCGCCGCCCCGAAACAGCCGCAGCAACCTCAGCAGCCGCAGCAACCGCAGCAGGCGGCGGACGGCTCGACGGCGGTCTTCCGCGTCCCGCACCTCTCCGCCCCGGAGCTGTCCGCCCTCCCCGAGGGCCGCGCCTGGTAGCCGCCCGCCGGGGCCCGCTCACTCCAGCATCCCGATCTGCCGCGCGCACCAGCCCCAGGCGTTCCAGCCCTGGCGGCGCAGGATCTCCTCCCCGACCGCGATCTGCTGCGCCCGGCTCGCCCGGTCGGGGCGGTCGGCGTAGCGCAGGCCGCCGGCCTCGCGCCAGGTGGGCGGCCAGATCTGGAGGCCGCCGTAGTAGCCGTTACCGGTGTCGGCCTGCCAGTCGCCGCTGCTCTCGCAGTCGGCGAGCCGGTCCCAGACCAGGTCGGAGACGCTCTGCCGGGCGGCGGCGGGCGGGCCGGCCGCGCCGGCGACGACGGTGGGGAGCAGCAGGCCGAGCACGATCAGCGCCCGCCGGTACGACCGAGGTATCCGCATCCCCCGACGCTACGCACCGCGCCCGCCGCACCACCCTCCGGACACCGCCGAGCGGGTACCGCCCACAACCCGCGGCCCACAACCCGCAGCACCGCGGAACCCGCAGCACCGCGGAAACGGCGGAAGCCGCCGCCCCGCACGCGGGGTGGCGGCTTCACGCCGACAGGGTGGGGCCGACGGGCGGCCCCGGGGGAAGCGGTGCTTCCGAGGGGGTGGGTCAGACCGACAGGACCTGGCCCGGGTAGATCAGGTCCGGGTTGCCGCCGACGACACCGGAGTTGTTGTTGTACAGGGCGTGCCAGTCGACGCCCAGGCTGTCCGCGATCTTGGACAGGGTGTCGCCGGACTTCACGGTGTAGCTGTTGCCGGAGGCGGCGGTGTTGGTGCCGGTGGTGGCCGCGGCGGACTTGTTCTTCCAGGTCTGCTTCGGGGTCTCCTGCGCGGCGGCCTTGGGGGCCTGGGCGCGGGACTCGGAGCGGGAGGCCTTGGCGGAGTTGTCCGAGGCGGTGCTGTCCGACTTCGACGAGGTCGAGTTCGAGGCCGAGTTCGAAGACGACTTCGAGGTCGAGGTCGAGGAGGAGGTCGACTTCGAGGAGCTGCTGGAGGAGGACGAGCTGCTGGACGAAGAAGAGGTGTCGACCTGGGCCGGCGCGCCGCCCTTGGTCAGACCGGCCTGCACGGAGCAGACGGGCCAGGCGCCCGGGCCCTGCGAGGCCAGCACCTTCTCGGCGACGGCGATCTGCTGCGCCTTGGTGGCCTGGTTGGCCTGCGGGGCGTAGGCGGTGCCACCGAAGGCGGCCCAGGTGGAGGAGGTGAACTGCAGGCCGCCGTAGAAGCCGTTGCCGGTGTTGATCGACCAGTTGCCGGTCGACTCGCACATCGCGACCTTGTCCCAGGTGGAGACGTCCGCGGCGGAGGCCGTGTTGGCCGTGACGAGGCCGGCCACCGGGGCGGCGAGCAGGGCGCCGCCGACGACGGCCGCGCGGACGCGGTTGCGCTTGGGGGCGGTGGTGGCAGCGGCGGTCTCGTTACGGAAGGTCATGAGATTCCTCTCAACATTCCCGGGAGGGGCAGGCGGAACCAGGCCCCAGCCGGGCCGTGTTCGCTCGCCAAGTCCGGTGGGCGGGCCGTGCACGTGTCGGACGTGCCGCTTGCCGCCCCGGCCACCTGTCCGCATCCCCGGCGGCGGCTGGCTGCCGTCGCGCCGGTGGGCGCAGGGTCCGCGTTCCGGGGTGAGCCGGTCCGGGGTGAGCCGGAGGGCGGGCCGTGCGTCGGGGGTGAACCCGGGAGGTGCTCGTTGCACCGGGCAAAAACCTACGATTCGGGCTGCCGGGCTCCAAACACTTTCGGGTCGTCCCAGGTCAAAGCATCGTTACCGGCGGTATCGATCAAGCCGATCGAAGCCAAATGTCCATTTCATCCGCTTTTTCGAAGATCAAACCATATGCGAATATGGCCCCGGTCACAGTTTGTCCGGTGTGAGGTCGGGCACAGCGTCGACAGAATGCGACATTCCGCACACCCGGAGTGATCAGAAGCCGGGCAAATCCCGTCACCCGGCCGCGCACCCGTGACCCCAGCCACAACCTCCCGTTGGTAATGGCGGTCGGCGCTCCCCGCGCCGCGCGCCCGGGACGTCCCGCCCGGGGGTACCCGAACGAGCACCCGGAACGTCAGGGCGAACGAGGAGTCTTCAGTGCCGCGCATGCTTGAGGTGAGCGAGGACGTACGCGCCGAGATCGGCGACGACGAGGCCGAGAGCCTGCTCGCGGGCGTCCACGCCCCCGACGCCTACGACTGCACCTCCTGCCGACAACCGGGCGACTCGCTGCGCGAGCCCACCAGCACCGTGCTGTTCGTCGGCGAGGAGACCGCGGTGCTGGCCTTCGCGCACGCCCGCTGCGTGCCGTCCCAGGTGGTGCCGGTGGACGAGCAGCAGCTGCGCGGCGCCGTCGAGTCGATCGGCCAGGGCACGGACGCCACCGTGCAGCCCGCGGCCGCGCCCCCCGAGCCGGAGCCGGCCGTCCGGGTGAGCATCCCGGAGCCGATCACCGCCCCGCCGACCGCGCCGCCCGGCCGGCCGCAGCCCGCGGTGCTCGGCGTGACCTGCGGCATCGTGCTGTGCGGCGACACCCAGCACGCCGCGCTGGTGGTCGAGCCGACCGGCCCGATCGGGCGCCCGGGCAGCGCGCAGGGCGAGGACGAGTTCCTCTCGCTGCTGACCGAGCACGGCTTCCAGATCGTCCAGGACGTCAACCAGGCGCCGGTGCGGCCGCGGGCCGGCTGGTCGGTGCTGATGGCGATGGGGCAGCTGCACGCGATCCTGCAGCCCTCGGCGACCGGCGGCTCGGCCGCCTGGTGGCAGGCGCACCAGCCGCTCCAGGTCACCCCGGGGTGGCGGGCCGCGGCGGCCCGCAAGTCCGAGGTGATCATGTACGCGGTGCCGGCCGGCAGCATCGGCCGCCAGCCCCGCGAGGACCTGCTGCGGATCGCCATGGACCGGGCCGCCGCCCGCGGCCTGCTCGCCGCCGGCATGCTCCCGCTGGCCGGCACCTGAGAGCGGGGGCCTGCCGATGACCGACCCCGTGAACGACCCGGCCGCCACCGGGGGCGGCCCCGACGACCCGTCAACCCCGGCCGCCCGGACCGCCGTTGACCAGGGCGCGAGCACCCCGGCCGGGATAGCACCGGGGGCGGCGCCCCCGCATCCCAAGCCGGTCTCGCTCGTTGGCTCCTACGTGTACAGCTACGACCTCGCGTCCCCCGGCCGTCCCCCCGCCCAGTCCGGCCCCGGCGGCGCCGGCCGGTCGATCCCGAACATGCGCCCGTCGTACGACGCCGAGCACCCGGTGTCGGCCACCCCGATCTACGACACGCTGTACTCCGAGTACCGGCGGATGTTCCGGGCGCTGCCCGGCGACCGCTCCGGCGAGGAGGGGATGAAGTTCACCGGTTTCGCGGTCCGCGAGGCCCAGCCAGCCGCCCCGGCGGCGGCGCACGCCCGGGAGGCCGCCGACCGCCCGGGCGGGTCGGCCCACCCGCAGCAGCACCAGTCGTTCGAGACGTACGCCGGGCAGGTCGCGGGCGCCCCGCAGTTCATGCCCGCGCAGGGCTCCGCCGCCCACGCCAACGGCCAGGGCTGGGTGGCCACCGGCTACCTCGGCACCCCGGGCGGCGGGAGCACCCCGGGCGGCAGCACCTCGGGCGGACGGCACCGCTCGGTGCTCTCCCTCCCCCCGGGCCGGGACGCCTGAACGGCCGGCCGCCGCCGCACACACGGCGCACACACGGGGAGAGGGCCCGCGGACGACTCGTCCGCGGGCCCTCTCGCCCGTTCCCGCCTACTTCTTCCGGTTGCGCTTCTCGCGGACCCGGACCGAGATCGAGATCGGGGTGCCCTCGAAGCCGAACTCCTCGCGCAGCCGGCGCTCGACGAACCGGCGGTAGCCCGCCTCCAGGAAGCCGGACGCGAACAGCACGAACCGCGGCGGGCGGGTGCCCGCCTGGGTGCCGAACAGGATGCGCGGCTGCTTGCCGCCGCGGATCGGGTGCGGGTGCGCGGCGACCAGCTCGCCGAGGAAGGCGTTCAGCCGGGCGGTCGGGATGCGGGTCTCCCAGCCGGCCAGCGCGGTCTCGATCGCCGGGACGAGCTTCTCCATGTGCCGACCGGTCTTCGCCGAGACGTTCACCCGGGGCGCCCACTGCACCTGCACCAGGTCGCGCTCGATCTCGCGCTCCAGGTAGAAGCGGCGCTCCTCGTCCAGCTGGTCCCACTTGTTGTAGGCGATGACCACGGCGCGCCCGGCCTCGACGGCCATCGAGATGATCCGGGTGTCCTGCTCGGCGAGGGTCTCGCTGGCGTCGACCAGGACGACCGCGACCTCGGCCTTGTCCAGCGCGGCGGAGGTGCGCAGCGAGGCGTAGAAGTCGGCGCCGGAGGTCAGGTGGACCCGGCGGCGGATGCCCGCGGTGTCGATGAACTTCCAGGTCTTGCCGCCGAGTTCGATCAGCTCGTCGACCGGGTCGCGGGTGGTGCCGGCCAGCTCGTTGACCACCACCCGGTCCTCGCCCGCGACCTTGTTCAGCAGGCTGGACTTGCCGACGTTGGGCCGGCCGATCAGCGCGACCCGGCGCGGGCCGCCGGGGGCCAGGCCGTCGCCGAACAGCTGCGGCGGGGCCTCGGGCAGCACCTTCAGCACGGCGTCCAGCAGGTCGCCGGAGCCGCGGCCGTGCAGCGCGGAGACGGGGTACGGCTCGCCCAGGCCGAGCGACCACAGGTAGGCGGCCTCGGCCTCGGCGGACGGGCCGTCCACCTTGTTGGCGCACAGCACCACGGGCTTGCCGGCCCGGCGGATCAGCTTGACCAGGGCGTCGTCGGTGTCGGTGGCGCCGACGGTGGCGTCCACCACGAACAGCACCGCGTCGGCCTGCTCGATGCCCAGCTCGGCCTGCGCGGCGACCATCGCGTCGATGCCGAGGACGTCGATCTCCCAGCCGCCGGTGTCCAGCACCTTGAACCGGCGCCCGGCCCACATCGCCTCGTAGCTGACCCGGTCGCGGGTCACGCCGGGGCGGTCCTCGACGACCGCCTCGCGGCGGCCGATGATCCGGTTGACCAGGGTCGACTTGCCGACGTTCGGGCGGCCGACGATCGCCAGCACCGGCAGCGGGCCGTGGCCGTCCAGGTCGGCGTCGACCTCGTCGGCGTCGAAGCCCTCCTCGGCGGCGAGCGCCATGAACTCGGCGTACTCGGCGTCGCCCAGCTCGCCGTGGTGGGCGGTGGTGTCGTTGCTCATGTTCCGTTTTCCGTTTCCCGGCCCGGCCCTTCCCAGGGGCGTGCCGTGCGTACCTGCCAGGCGGCAGCGCGAACCGCGCGGATCTCGCGCGGTCGGATGATCGTTGCTGTCTTCGGTCCTACTGGGCGGCGGTCAGGCCGGCCTTCCGCTCGACCAGCGCGGTGATCGTGTCGATCACCTGGTCGAGGGTGAGTTCGCTGGTGTCCACCAGGACCGCGTCGGCGGCCTGGGTCAGCGGGGCGGTCTCCCGCGAGGAGTCCGCGGCGTCCCGGCGGGCCAGGTCGGCGGCCATCGCGGTGATGGTCGCCTCGTCCACGCCCTTCGCCCGCAGCTCCGCGGCCCGGCGCTCGGACCGGGCCCGCTCGGACGCGGTCAGGAACACCTTCACGGTGGCGTCCGGGAACACCACGGAGCCCATGTCGCGGCCCTCGGCGACGATCCCGCGCTCGGCGTGCGCGGCGCAGCCGCGCTGCAGCTCCACCAGCCGGGCCCGCACCGCCGGAACGGCCGACACGGCGCTCACCTTGGCGGTCACCTCGGGCCCGCGGATCGGCCCGGACACGTCCTGCCCGTCCACCGTTATGGTCGGCCCCGCGGCGTCCGTCCCGGAGACGATCACCGGCTTGCCGCAGGCGATCGCCACCGCCTCCGCGTCCTCGACGTCCACCTCGTTGGCGAGCATCCACCAGGTCATCGCCCGGTACATCGCACCGGTGTCCAGGAAGCTCAGCCCCAGCCGCGCGGCGACCGCCCGCGACACGGTCGACTTCCCCGACCCCGAGGGCCCGTCAATGGCGACGACGACCGGGCCGCTCGACGCTCGGTCGACACTGTCCACGGGGCGAACCTCTCTCTCACGACACCAGCACTCACCCCCAAGGTTAATGGACACCCACCCACCCCCGCCCCGCCCACCCTCCGCCACCACCCCCACACCGACAGCAACCCCCACCCCGCCCAACCGTGCCCCGTCCCTGCCCTCCTCGGGCTTCGCGCAGCGGGCAACGGCTCCGCGCAGCGCGGGCCCTCCCGCCCCGCACCGTCGCTCTCCCTCTCCTCCCCCTACTGCTCCCGCACCCCCCAGCCCCGCTCGCGCAGCCCCGCCACCAGTGCCCGCACCGACGTCGGCGCGACCGCCAGCTGCACGTGGCCGACCTGCTGTCCCGTCGAGTGCTCGATCGTCACGTCCTCGATGTTCACGCCGAGCGCGCCGACCTCGCCGAAGAGGCGGCCGAGTTCGCCGGGCTGGTCGCCGAGGACGACGGTGACGGTCTCGTAGCGGGTGGGCGGCGCGCCGTGCTTGCCGGGGATGCGGGCCTGGCCGGTGTTGCCGCGGCGCATGACGGCCTCGATGCCGGCCGCGCCGGCCCGCCGCTGGCCCTCGTCGGCGGCCTGCAGGGCCCGCAGCGCGGTGACGGTGTCGGCGAGGTCGGCGGCGAGGTCGTCGAGGACGTCGGCGACGACGCCCGCGTTGGCGGAGAGGATGTCGATCCACATCGCGGGGTTGGAGGCGGCGATCCGGGTGACGTCGCGCACGCCCTGCCCGGAGAGCCGGACGGCGGTCTCCTCGGCGTGCTCCAGCCGGGCGGCGACCAGCGAGGAGAGCAGTTGCGGGGCGTGCGAGACGAGGGCGACGGCCCGGTCGTGGTCGGCGGCGTCCATGACGATCGGCATGGCCCCGCAGAGGGCGACGAGTTCGAGTGCGGCGTTGAGCGTCTCGGTGTCGGTGTCGGCGGTGGGCGTGAGCACCCACGGGCGGCCCTCGAACAGGTCGGCGGTGGCGGCGAGCGGCCCGGAGCGTTCGCGGCCGGCCATCGGGTGCGAGCCGATGTAGCGGGCGGTGTCGAGCCCGAGCGCGGTGATCTCGCCGCGCGGCCCGGCCTTGACGCTGGCGACGTCGGTGTAACAGCGGGCCAGGCCGCGCCGCTGGCAGTCCGCGAGGACCTTGCCGACCAGCGCCGGCGGGACGGCGATGACCGCCAGGTCGACGGGGCCGTCGGCGGGCTCGGTGGTGCCCGCGCCGAGCGAGGCGGCCGTGCGGGCGGCGTCCTGGTCGGCGTCCTCGAGGTGGACGCTTATCCCCCGGCGGGTGAGGGCGAGCGCGGCGGAGGTGCCGATCAGTCCGGTGCCGATGACGGCGGCTGTGCGCATGGCGGCTTCTCGTCTCCCGGGTGCGGCGTGCAGCGGTGTGCAGCGGCGTGCAACTGTCCCCCCATCCTCCCGCACGCCCGGACGCCCCCGCATACCGCCCCGCCCGGGCCGTCCGGCCGACGCGCAGCGGAAATCCGGGTGCGGCGACGGGGGTTGGGTGCAGACTGGGCGCCCGGGTCCGGGGTGCGGGCCGGCAGCGAAGGGGGCCAGGTGGCGGGGCAACGGGCGGTGTGGGAGTCCGGGTTGGAGTCGGTGGTGGTGCACGCGGTGGGCGCGGTGTGCCGGCGCCGGGCCGCGGGCGTACTGCCGGCGGACGGCCGGGTGCGGGTGTCGGGGCTGCCGCTGTTGGCGGCGGCGGGGTCGCTGCGGGTGCGGGTGCTGTCGGGCGAGGGGCGGGTCGCCGAGGCCCGGCTGGGCTATCCGGCCCGGGTCCGCGACGAGGACGAACTCCCGTCCTGGGAGCAGGAGTTGAAGAACCTGCGGGCCCGGTTCGAGCTGCTGGAGGAGCGCTGCCGCCGGCTGGACGAGCGGATCGCGGAGGTCGCGGCGCTGCGCCCGGTGCCGCCGCAGCGCCGCCGGGACGAGGGGCACCGGCGGGCCCCGGCGGACGCGGTGCTGGCGCTGGCCGAGTTCGTGGACGCCCGGCTGGAGGTGCTGCAGGAGCGGGCGGTGGAGCTGGCCCAGCAGGCCCGGCTGGCCGAGCACGCCTACCAGGTGGCGGCCGCCCGGGCGGACGCCCGTTCCACGGCCGAACGGGCGGGCGGGGTCGAGGCGGGGGCGTGCGCGGAGCTGACGGTGCGCGGCGCGGGCCCGGTGGAGCTGGAGGTGGAGTACACCGTGCCGGGCGCGGTGTGGGTGCCGACGTACCAGCTGGCGCACCGCCGGGGCGAGCGGACGGCGCGGCTGGTGCTGCGGGCGTCGGTGGCGCAGCGGACGGGCGAGGACTGGTCGGGGGTGCGGCTGGCGCTGTCGACGGCGGGCCTGCTGCGGGCGGGGGCGCTGCCGGAGCTGGCGTCGCTGCGGATCGGCCGCCGGCAGGCGGCGCCCGCGCCGTCGGGGTGGCGCGCGCAACCGGAGGGCCTGGACGGGCTGTTCGACGGCTGGCAGGACGCGCAGCGGTCGAAACCGGAGCCGCCGGAGCCGCCGGTGGCGGTGTCCGCGGCGATGGGCGCGGCGATGGGCGGCGGCGGCCCGGTGCCCCCGCCGCAGCCGTCGCCGCGGCGGGCCGGACGGCCGGGCGGCGCGCCAGGGTTCGCACCTGGCGGCGCGCCGGGGTTCGCGCCGGCCGGGCCGCCGATGCGGCTGGCCCCGATGGCGATGCCGGTCGCGGCGGCCGCTCCCCGCCGCCCCCGACCGGTGAGCGGTCCCGCGGCCTGGCCTACGGCGGGGCGGCGCCCGCCCCGCAGGCCGACCCCGCGCCCGCGGCCCCGGCCGAGCCGCGGCCGTCCGCCGACCAGCTCGGACTACCCGGCGATGGTGCTGGCGGGCCCGGCGGAGGAGTCGTACCGGCGCGGCCGGCTGTTCCCGGAGCCGCCGCGGCTGCGCGGCGGCGGGAGCGCACTGCGCGCGGCGGAGGCGGTGGGCGGCTGCCGCTGCCCCGGTTCGGGGCGCCGCCGCGCGAGTCGGCGGGCTCGTTCGACCACCGCTTCGACGCGCAGGCCCCGGCGGACGTCCCGTCGGACGGGGTGTGGCACACCGTGGCGGTGGCGGAGCTGCCGGTGGGGGTGCGGACCGCCTACGTGACGGTGCCGTCGGTGGAGGAGGCGGTGTACGCGGTGCTGGAGCTGTCGAACGCGACGGCGCACGCGCTGCTGGCCGGCCCGGTGGAGGTGTCGGTGGACGGCGACTTCCTGCTGACGGCGGCGCTGCCGACGCTGGCGCCGGGCGGGGTGCGGGAGTTGGGCCTGGGCCGGGCCGAGGAGCTGCGGGTGGCCCGGCACGCCGAGGTGCGGGAGTCGACGTCGGGGGTGCTGAACTCGACGACGGTGCTGGAGCACGGCGTGCGGATCGAGCTGGTGAACCGGCTGCCGCACGAGGCGTCGGTGGAGGTCCGCGAGCGGGTGCCGGTGCCGGGCGATCCGGAGGTGCGGGTCGAGGAGCGGCCGGGCTGGTCGCCGCCGGAGCAGCCGTCCGAGGCGGTGCCCTCCTCGGCCCGGATCCGCCGGGTGGTGGTGCCGCCGGGTGGTTCGGTGGAGCTGACGGGCGGTTATGCGATCCGTATTCCGGCCGGCAAGGCCGTGGTCGGCGGGAACCGGAGGAGTTGAACGTGCCGGAGGAGTTGAACGTGGACGAGGAGACGATCGCCCTTCCGGTGACCGCCGCGACCTGTCTGGAGGACCGGGCGCAGCTGGAGCGGACGGCGGAGCTGGAGCTGGCGCCGGGCGTGCACCGGCTGCGGCTGGGCCCGGTGACGGCGCTGGCGGCGGACCGCTCGCTGCACGCCCGGCTGCTGGACCGGGACGGCGCGCCGACCGGCGCGGCCAAGGTGCTGGACGTGCGGCTGGTGCGGTCCTGGCAGCCGCCGGTGCCGCTGCCGCCGGGGCCGGACGACTCGGCGCTGCGCCGCCGGGTGCACGACCTGGAGCGCGAGCACCTGGCCGAGTCGCGCCGCCAGGAGCGGCTGCAGGCCCGGCTGGCGCTGCTCGGGCAGCTGGCCGCGGACCTGCTGCGGGAGATCGGCGAGGGCGCGGGCCACGGCGAGCTGGAGCAGGCCCGCTGGTCGCGCGAGCTGGACCGGGTGGACGCCGAGCGGGAGTCGTACGGCGAGCAGCTGCGCGGCTCGCGGGTGCGCTCGGTGGAGCTGGCGGCGGAGCTGGCCCGGGCCGAGGAGGCGCTGGACCTGGCGGAGCGGGAGCCGGCCGAGCTGCTGGCGTTCGTGGAGCTGTCGGTGGAGTGCGCCGAGTCGGGCCGGTTCCTGGCCCGGGTGGGGCACCTGACGGCGTGTGCGCTGTGGCGTCCGGCGTACCGGGCCGAGCTGGTGGGCGGCACGCTGCGGCTGGAGAGCGACGCGGTGGTGTGGCAGCGCACCGGCGAGGATTGGTCGGACGTGCGGCTGACGCTGTCGACGGCGCGTTCGGCGTCGGCGGGCGAGCCGCCGGCGCTGGTCGAGGACCGGCTGGTGCTGCGGGAGCGCTCGGCGCAGGAGAAGAAGACCGTCGAGGTGGAGCTGCGCGAGCAGGCGGTCTCCGACGCGGGCCCGCTGGAGCCGGGCCTGCCGGGCCTGGACGACGGCGGCGAGGTGCGGGTGCTGCGGGTGGACGGCCCGGTGTCGGTGCCCTCGGACGGGCGGGCGCACCGGGTGCCGGTGAGCGTGTTCGAGGCGGCGGCGCACAGCGAGTTCGCGGCGGCGCCGGAGCTGTCGGAGGCGGTCACCGAGGTGGTGTCGTTCCGCAACGCGGCGGGGCACCCGCTGCTGGCCGGCCCGGTGGACCTGGTGCGCGGCTCGGGCTACACCGGCCGGGGCGCCCTGGAGTTCACCGCGCCGGGCGCGCCGGTGCGCCTGGCGTTCGGTTCCTCGGACGGGCTGCGGGTGGTCCGGGAGGCCGACGAGCGCCGGGAGGGCGCGGGTCTGGGCGGCCAGCGCACCCTGGTGACCCGCACCGTGCGCCTGCACCTGTCGCGCTTCTCCGGCCCGGACGAGCACACCGAGCGGGTGGTGGTGCTGCGCGAGCGGATCCCGGTCTCCGAGGTGTCCGCGGTGCAGGTGCGGCTGCGCAAGGAGCACTGCTCGCCGCCGCCGGACGAGCTGGACGCCGAGGGCATCGCCCGCTGGGAGGTCCCGCTGCCGCCGGGCGGGCGGCGCACGGTGACGCTGGTGTACGAGATCGCGGCGACGGCGAAGGTGGCGGGCCTGTGAGCCGCGCCCTTGGCCCGGCGGCCCGGCCCGGGAGGGGTAGAAAAGACTCATGATCTACCACCTCGCCCCGCTGGACGACTGGCTGCGCGACCCGGGCCGGCCGTACACCGCCGCGTCGCTGCTGACCGAGGGCTTCCTGCACTGCTCGCCGGACGAGCCCACCGCGCTGGCGGTGGCCAACGCGTTCTTCCGGGACGCCCCGGAGCCGCTGATGGCCCTGCTGATCGAGGAGAAGCTGGTCGAGCCGATGGTGAAGTGGGAGGCGGCGGCCGGCGGGCCGCCGCCGGGCGCCGCCGAGGGGGTGCTGTTCCCGCACATCTACGGCCGGCTGAACCGGACGGCCGTGCTCGGCCTGGAGAAGCTGGAGCGCGGCCCGGACGGCCGCTGGGCGGCCCTGCGGCCCTGGAGCTGACCCCGCCCCGGCCCGGTGGGCCCGGCCGGGCGGACGGCGGCCCGCCGGGGCCGGTCCGTCAGAGCCAGCCGCGCTCCCGGGCCGCCATGCCCGCCTGGAAGCGGGTGGTGGCGCCGAGTTCCCGCATCAGGCCCTGCAGGCGGCGCTGGGTGGTGCGGGCGCTCCAGCCCAGCGAGCGGGCGATCGACTCGTCGGTGAGGCCGGCCGCCAGCAGGCCCAGCAGCTTGAGGTGGTCGGCCTCCGGCCCGGGCCCCTCGCCGTCGCCGAGCACGGTCTGCAGCGGCACGGCGCGCTCCCACTCGGCCTCGAACAGCGCGTCCAGGGCCTGCAGCAGCGCGGACGGGTGGATGACGTACGCGGCGTCCAGCACGCTGTCGCCGACGCTGATCGGGATGATCGCCATCTTGTCGTCGGCCATCATCATCTTCATCGGCAGCACCGGCCGGACCCGGGCCTCCTCGCCGTCCTCGACGCCGGTGAGGATCTCCTGCTCCAGCCGTCCGGGCCAGGCGATCGCCTCCTTGTCGAAGACGGTGCGGATCCGCACCCCGGACTTGAGCTTGGCCCGCTGCCGGGGCTGCTCGACCGTCGGGTCCTGCACGTACGGCGGGCAGTCGAAGCCGCGTATCTGGTACTGGCTGGACTCGATCAGGTGCTCCAGGCGCTGGGCGATCGCCTCGCCGCCGGTGAGCACCTCCACCGAGTGCGCCGGGTCGGTGTACCGGGAGGCTTCGCGGAAGGCGTCCATCAGCCGGTGCATCTCGGCGCGGGCGGAGCGCAGTTCGGCCTCGCGGTGGCCGATCAGGGTGCCGATGGCGACGTCGGGGGCGACCGACAGGTAGCGCTCCCGGTCGACCGGGGCGCGGGTGGCCATGCCCTGCTCGGCGAGCCGGTCCAGGGCGGCCCGGCACTGCTCCAGGGTCAGGCCGCAGTGCTCCGCCAACTCCTCGGCGGTGGACTGCGGCGCGACGACCAGCGCGGCGTACACCTGGCCGTCGGGGCGGCCGAGGCCCAGCACGGTGAATGCGTCCAGCATGGTGGTGGTTCCTTCCCCCGCCGCCCAGTGGCCTGACGCGGTGGCGCACTTCCGCCACGCGCCGGGGCGAACTTCGGTGGCAATCTTCTGCCACCGGGCGGAACGATAGCAAGGCCGTGCGGTGCGCCTCACATGTCAAGGCGCGTCGGGGCCCGGCGGGGCCCGCCCTCCGCACGGCCGTCCGGGCACGCGTCGGAGCCCGTCCGCGGCGGTGCGGCGGACGGGCTCCGGTGGGCGGCTGCTACAGGCCGACCTCGTGCATCAGGGTGCCGACCTCGGGGTTGGTCAGGCGGCGCAGCCAGCCGGACTTCTGGTCGCCCAGCGAGATCGGGCCGAACGCGGTGCGCACCAGCTTGTCGACCGGGAAGCCGACCTCGGCCAGCAGGCGGCGCACGATGTGCTTGCGGCCCTCGTGCAGGGTCACCTCGACCAGGTAGTTCTTGCCGAGGTTGGAGATCACCTTGAAGCTGTCGGCGCGGGCCCAGCCGTCCTCCAGCTCGACGCCCTTGGCGAGGGTCTTGCCGAGGTCGCGCGGCAGCGGGCCCTGGATCGCGGCCAGGTAGGTCTTGGTGACGCCGTACTTGGGGTGGGTGAGGCGGTGGGCCAGCTCGCCGTGGTTGGTGAGCAGGATGATGCCCTCGGTCTCGGTGTCCAGGCGGCCGACGTGGAACAGCCGGGTCTCCCGGTTGGTCACGTAGTCGCCCAGGCACTGCCGGCCCTCGGGGTCCTCCATGGTGGAGACCACGCCGGCCGGCTTGTTGAGCGCGAAGAACAGGTAGGACTGGGTGGCGACGGTCAGGCCGTCCACCTTGATCTCGTCCTTCACCGGGTCGACCCGGCGGCCCTGCTCCAGCACGGTCTCGCCGTTGACGTCGACCCGGCCCTGCGCGATCAGCTCCTCGCAGGCCCGGCGGCTGCCCATGCCGGCCCGCGCCAGCACCTTCTGCAGGCGCTCGCCGTCCTCGCCGACCTCCTTGCCGGGGCCCTCGTGCCGGGCCAGCACCCGGTCCTCGATCCGGCCCTGCAGCTCCCGGGAGCGCTGCGGCTGGCGCCGCGGGTCGCCGGGCGCGCCCTGCCCCTCCCGCCGCGGCCGGGGCGCCGCCCCGGGCTTGCGGGAGTCGAACGCCCCGCGCCCGGGCGTCGCGTTCGGCCCGCCGCCGTACTCGGGCCGGTCGTACCGGCGCTCCTCCGGACGCGGCTGCCGCCGCTCCTCGCGCCGCTCGCCCCCGCGCCCGTACGAGCCCGAGCCGGAGCCCGACCCGCCGCGGCCCTGGCCGCCGCCGTACGAGGAGCCGGAGCCCGAGCCCCCGCGCCCGCCGCCGTACGAGCCGCTGCCGCCGCCGTACGAGCCCGAGCCGCCGCGCGAGGACTGCCCGCCGCGGCCACCGCCGCTGCCGCCGCCGTAGGACGACGATCCGCCCCGGCCCCCGCCCTGCTGGCCGCCTCGGCCGCCGCCCTGCCCGCCCCGGCCCTGCCCGCCGCCGCTGTTCCTGCCGTTGCCACCGTTGCCACTGCTACGCATCAAAATGTCCGTACGTCGATATCCGTCTGGTCGGCCTGGTTCGGCCTCGGCCCTTCCTGTGCGGCGGCGACCGCCTGCGCGATCATCGTGCCCTCCAGGGACTCCGCTTCCACGTCGTCGACCTCGGGCAGGAAGGGCGCGAGCTCCGGCAGCTCGTCCAGGCCGCGCAGCCCCATCCGTTCCAGGAAGTAGTTCGTCGTCCGATACAGGATCGCTCCGGTCTCGGGCTCGGTGCCGGCTTCTTCGACCAGTCCTCGCTGTACCAGGGTACGCATCACGCCGTCGCAGTTCACACCACGGACCGCGGAAACCCTCCCGCGCGACACCGGTTGCCGGTACGCGACCACCGCCAGCGTCTCCAGCGCGGCCTGGGTGAGCCGGGCCTGCTGGCCGTCCAGCACGAACCGCTCGACCGCCCCGGCGCACTCCGCGCGGCTGTAGAACCGCCAGCCGCCGGCCACCTGCCGGAGCTCGAAGCCGCGCCCCTGCGCCGTGTACTCGGCCGCCAACTCCCGCAGCACCGCGGCCACTTGCTCCCGCGGCGCGTCCAGCACCCCGGCCAGCCTGCCCTCCGCGACCGGCTCGTCGGCGACCATCAGCACCGCCTCCAGCCCCGCCCGCAGCGGCACCCCGCCGGGCTCCGGCTCCGGCGCGTCCGGCAGCGCCAGGACGCGCTCCACCGGCTCGACGCGCACCCCGTCCGGGTACGCCGACTCCTGCCACTCCCCGGGCCGGGGCGCACCCGGCAGCCCCAGGGACCGGCGCGCGGGCCGCTCCGTCATGCCGTACCGCCTTCCTGGCCGCCGCCCGCCGGGCGGTCGAACTCGTCGGTCACCTCGACCCGCTGCCCGGAGGCGGCCACCCAGCGCACCACCAGCTCCTCCAGGGCCCGCGGCTGCTCGAAGTCCACCGCCCGCTCCCGGTACAGCTCCAGCAGCGCCAGGAACCGGGCCACCACCACCAGCGTGCTCTCGGCGTCCGCCGCCAACCGCCCGAAGGTCGCCTCGCCGAGCTCGCCCAGCCGCCGCGCCACCAGCGCGGCCTGCTCGCGCACGCTGACCGGCGGCACGTGGATGTGGTCCACGTACACGGCCGGCCGCGGCCTGGGCGCGAACGCCTTCGCGGCCAGCTGCGCGAACCGCTCCGGGCCGACCGCCAGCACCACCTCGGGCAGCAGCTGCGCGTACCGGGGCTCCAGCGCGACCGTCCGCGCCCGGCGCAGCGCCTCACCGTCCCAGCGCTCGGCGAACAGCGCCGCGACCCTCTTGTACGCCCGGTACTGCAGCAGCCGCGCGAACAGCAGGTCGCGCGCCTCCAGCAGCGCCAGGTCCTCCTCGTCCTCGACCTCGGCGACCGGCAGCAGCCGGGCCGCCTTCAGGTCCAGCAGGGTCGCCGCGACCACCAGGAACTCGGTCGCCGCGTCCAGGTCCCACTCCGGCCCCATCGCCCTGATGTGCGCGACGAACTCGTCGGTGACCTTCGACAGCGCCACCTCGGT
Source organism: Kitasatospora sp. YST-16 (assembly GCF_026802215.1). Classification (NCBI taxonomy): domain Bacteria; kingdom Bacillati; phylum Actinomycetota; class Actinomycetes; order Kitasatosporales; family Streptomycetaceae; genus Kitasatospora; species Kitasatospora sp. YST-16. The sequence goes on along the minus strand of NZ_CP113837.1, from coordinate 5,516,122 downwards.
GACGTCCAGCTTGTGCTTGGCGATCAGTCCGAGCAGCAGGTCGAACGGCCCCTCGAAGTTCTCCAACCGGACCTGGAACGCCATGACGCCACATTCTGGCAGACCCGCCGGCGGAAACCCCGGCACCGGCCGGGGGCGCCCCGCGGCGGCCCTCAGCGCCCGCGCAGCCGCCGCACCAGGATCGACGCCTCGCCGCGCTGCTCCAGGTCCGCCAGGACCACCGCGACGGCCTCCCGGACGACCCGTCCGCGGTCCACCGCCAGGCCGTGCTCGCCGCGCAGCACCAGCCGGGCGTGCTCCAGGTCCATCAGTTCCTCGGCGGACACGTACACGGTGATCTTCTCGTCGTGCCGTTCCCGCCCGGAGGGCCGCCGGGCCCGTCCGCGTCCGCGCACCGTGGCCGGGGCCGCCCGCCGGGCCTCTGCGGGGTCCTCCGCGCGCCCCGCAGGGGCCGCCGGGGCGGCTTCCGGTCTGGCGGCCGGCACCTCGGGGGTGCGCGGCGCGGGAGCGGCGCCCTCGCCGCTCCCGGGGGGTTCCTGGCCCGCCGGGGCGGTGCCGTTCGCGGGGGCGGTGCCGGAGCCGTTGCGCGCGAGCGAGGGCGACAGGGCCATTCCGCCGGTTGCCCGGAACAGTTCGTCGGCCCCCGGGAGGCTCACTCGGCGGGGCGGCACCGGTCGAGCACCTCCCTGGCGAGCTGGCGGTAGGCGGCCGCGCCGACCGAGTTGGTGGCGTAGGTGGTGATCGGCTCGCCCGCCACGGTGGTCTCCGGGAACCTGACGGTCCGTCCGATGACGGTGTGGAAGACGTGCTCGCCGAACGCCTCGACGACCCGGGCCAGCACCTCGCGCGAGTGCACGGTGCGCGAGTCGTACATGGTGGCCAGGATGCCGTCCAGCCGCAGGTCGGGGTTGAGCCGCTCGCAGACCTTCTCGATGGTCTCGGTGAGCAGCGCGACGCCGCGCAGCGCGAAGAACTCGCACTCCAGCGGGACGATCACGCTGTGCGCGGCGGTCAGCGCGTTGACCGTCAGCAGGCCCAGCGAGGGCTGGCAGTCGATGATCACGTAGTCGTAGTCGGGCAGCAGCGGCTTGAGCGCGCGGGCCAGCGCCGACTCCCGGGCGACCTCGCTGACCAGCTGCACCTCGGCGGCCGACAGGTCGATGTTGGACGGCAGCAGGTCCATGCCGGGGATGGCGGTCTTCAGCAGCACCTCGTCGGCCGTCAGGCCCCGCTCCATGAGCAGGTTGTAGACGGTGACGTCGAGCTCCATCGGGTTGACGCCGAGGCCGACCGAGAGCGCGCCCTGCGGGTCGAAGTCCACCAGCAGCACCCGGCGGCCGTACTCGGCGAGCGCCGCGCCCAGGTTGATGGTGGAGGTGGTCTTGCCGACGCCGCCCTTCTGGTTGCACATCGCGATGATCTGCGCGGGGCCGTGCTCGGCGAGCGGCGCGGGGATCGGGAAGTACGGCAGCGGGCGGCCGGTCGGGCCGACCCGCTCGCGGCGCTGGCGGGCCGCGTCGGGGGCCAGGGTGGCGGCGTACTCGGGGTCGGGCTCGTACTCGGCGTCCGGGTCGTCGTAGGGCCCGTAGCCGAGCTCGCTGTAGGCCAGGCCGTACGCCGCGAAGTCGGCGTCGTAGTCGGTGGCGGCCGTCGCCGCGCTCTGGCGGGCCTCGAAGGTGCGGACCGCGACCGAGCCGACCTCCTGCGCGCCCACCGTGGCCTGCCGGGCTTCCTCGTTCGGCTGCCCGGCGGAGAGCTCCGCCAGTCCTGGCTGACCACCCCCGGGAGCAAATGTCGACTCATTCACAAGTCGTCTTACCTCCTTGGACGTCCAGGACTCTATGTCGATTCGTCAGCGTGGCAGCATGCCAACGGTTTGCGACTCTAGGCCGTTTCGGGCATTCGCAGCAACACAATCCACGGTAGTGGGCCGTGTGTGTCGGCCGTTCACCCACCCCGTGTCAAGACACGACCCTAACGTTTCCGCGCAGGCACCGGGCCGTGAGGGCCCGTCAGGTGTCCTTGTCGACAGAGCGGGTGACAAACCGCACCGCAATTGACCGCCGGTGGTCACCGCCGGTCCGCCCGCCGGCCCGCGCGGGCATGCCGAAGCCCCCGGCGCGAAGGGGAAGGACGGCCGGGGGCGACAGCGGGTGAGGGGGCGTCAGGCGAGCACGCTCTCCAGGGAGACCGACTCCAGGCCGAACGCCTCGGCGACGGCCGGGAAGGTGATCTGGCCCTCGTGCACGTTCAGGCCCTTGGCGAGCGCGGCGTCCCGGCGCAGCGCCTCCTTCCAGCCGCGGTTGGCCAGCTCGACCACGTACGGCAGGGTCGCGTTGGTGAGCGCGTAGGTGGAGGTGTTGGGGACGGCGCCCGGCATGTTGGCCACGCAGTAGAAGACCGAGTTGTGGACCTGGAAGGTCGGCTCGGCGTGCGTGGTGGGGTGCGAGTCCTCGAAGCAGCCGCCCTGGTCGATGGCGATGTCCACGAGCACCGAGCCCGGCTTCATCTTGGCGACCAGCTCGTTGGTGACCAGCTTGGGGGCCTTGGCGCCCGGGATCAGCACCGCGCCGATCACCAGGTCGGCCTCGACGACGGCCTTCTCCAGCTCGAAGGAGTTGGAGACGATCGCCTTGACCTTGGTGCCGAAGACCTTGTCGGCCTCGCGCAGCTTGTTGATGTCGCGGTCCAGCAGGGTCACGTCGTAGCCCATGCCGATGGCGATGGTGGCCGCGTGCCAGCCGGAGACGCCGCCGCCGATGACGACCGCCTTCGCCGGGTGGGTGCCGGGCACGCCGCCGGGCAGCACGCCGCGGCCGCCGGCCGGGCGCATCAGGTGGTAGGAGCCGACCTGCGGGGCCAGCCGGCCCGCGACCTCGGACATCGGGGCGAGCAGCGGCAGCCCGCCGCCCGGCAGCTGCACCGTCTCGTAGGCGATCGCGGTGGTGCCGGAGGCGACCAGCGCGTCGGTGCCGGCCCGGTCGGCGGCCAGGTGCAGGTAGGTGAAGAGGGTCTGGCCCTTGCGCAGCCGGTGGTACTCGGAGGCGATGGGCTCCTTCACCTTGAGGATCATGTCGGCCGCGGCCCACACCTCGTCGGCGGTGGGGAGGATGGTCGCACCGGCGGCCACGTACTCCTCGTTCGGGATCGAGGAGCCGACACCGGCGTTGTCCTCGATGACGACCTCGTGTCCGTTGCGGACCAGCTCATGCACACCGGCAGGCGTGATGGCCACGCGGTACTCGTGGTTCTTGACCTCGCGGGGGATGCCGACCTTCACGGCTAACACGTCCTCTTGCCATGGGGGATACCGGCCGGGGAAGACCGGCAGGCGACGCACAAGAAGGCACAACGGACAGGCCGGTGCATAGATCTATGCGCGACTGAGTTCGAGTGTAATGAAGCCCAGTCGGCGTGTCAGCCTTCCAAAGTGACTAAATCAGCCAGACACATTGGCAGGTTCGTAGGCTTGCACGCGCTCCAAGGCCACATTTCCGGGCGAACTCCGCACCTACGACATTACTCCGGAAGCGGACGCAGGCCCTCCCGGCCGAGGTGCCGCTGCAGCCGGGCGGCCAGCGCCGCGACCTCCTGCTCGCCCCGCCCGTCGCCGATCCGGCGCAGCACCGCGGCCGCCGACCGGTACTCGCGCAGCGCCTCCTCGAAGCGCCGCAGCCCGGCGTGCGCCTCCGCCAGCCGCACCAGCAGCCGGGCCTCGGCCGGCCGGTCGCCCAGCGCCTGCCGCAGCACCAGCGCCCGCCCGTACGCGTCGGCGGCGCGCAGCGGGTCGCCGAGCGCCCGGTGGCCGTGGCCCACGCCCTCCAGCGCGCGGGCGCAGCCCGCCTCGTCGCCCGCCCCCGGGCCAGCTCGACGGCCCGGCGGTAGCGCTCGCCCGCCTGCTCCCAGCGCCCGGCGGCGGCCTGCAGGTCGCCCAGGTTCAGCAGCGCGGCGGCGGCCCGGCGCGGCGCGCCCTGCCGCTCGGCCACCCTCAGCACCGACTCGTGCAGGGCGTGCAGGTCCGCGGGGGCCGCCTCACCGGTCAGCGGCAGGGCGCGCAGCAGCGCGGTCACCAGGCGGCCCGCCGAACCGTCCAGGTCCCCCTGGCCCACCGCGTCGGCGACCGCGGCCAGCAGCAGCTCGCGCTCCCCCAGCAGCCAGCCCTCGGCGTGCGCGGCGGTGCGCAGCCGCAGCGGCCCCGGCAGCGGGTCCGGATTGGGGCCGGCCGCCGGGTCCAGCAGCAGCCGCGCCGAGTCCACCAGCCGCACCAGCCGCTCCAGCAGCCGGGCCCGGGCCAGCTCCACCTCGGACGGGCGGTCCACCTCCCCGCGCAGCTCCACCAGCCGCCCGTGCAGCCGTCCCGGCACCCGGTAGCGCTCGGTGCCGTCCGCCGCGTCCGGCTCCCGCTCCAGCAGCTCCAGCTCGGCCAGCGCCGCCAGCCCCGCCCCCGCCTCCGGCGCCGGACACCCCGCCAGCGCGGACGCCGTGCGCAGGTCGACCAGCTGGCCGGGCGCCAGCGTGCACAGCCGCAGCAGCCGGGACCTGGCCGCGGGCAGCCGCCGGTACGCCAGCTCGAACGCCCCGCGCAGCGGGTCGCCCTCCACCACCGGCACCGTCTCCCGCTCCGGATCGGCCGGCCGCACCGGCCCCTCCACCACCGCCGGCACGGGCGCCGGAACGGGCCGCAGCCGGGCCGCGGCGTCGGTGACCGCCAGCCGGGGCTCGGTGCGCAGCCACCCCGCCGCCAGGCGCAGCGCGGCCGGCCGGTTCGCGCACGCCTCGGCCAGGTCCGCGGCACCCACCGGGTCGCAGGAGACCCTGGTCCCGCCGACCAGCTCGCCCAGCAGGTCCACCGCGGCCCGGTGGTCCAGCCCGCCGAGGATCACCGGATCGATCCCGTCGATGCCCATCAGCGGCCCCGAGGTGGTCGCCAGCAGCAGCGAGTCGGTCTTCTCCGCCAGCAGCGGCCACACCTGCCCGGCGTCCCGCACGTCGTCCAGCAGCACCAGCACCTTGCGCTGCCCCAGCGCCTCCCGCAGCGCCTCGCAGGCCGGGTCCTCCTCCGCCGCACCCGGCAGCAGCGCCGCCCCCGGCCGCTCCCCCAACTGGTCCAGCAGCACCCGGGCCGCCCGCCCGGCCCCCACCCGCCCCCGTCCGGCGCGGACAGCCGCGCGTACAGCAGCCCGTCCGGGTAGTCCCCCGCCACCGACCTGGCCCACCGCACCGCGAGCGCGCTGCGCCCCGAGCCCGGCCGCCCCGCCAGCACCAGCAGCCGCCCCCGCCCCTGGGCGGGCCGCCCCGCCGCGACCGTCAGCGCCGCCAGCTCCGCCCCCCGCCCGGCGAACGGCCGGGCACCCGCGGGCAACACGTCGAAGATCCCGGCCGCCTCGGCCACCGCCGCCGTCTTCCTCGCCACCCGCGCCACTCCCGACCCGTCGCCCAGCGCCCCGAGCCCGCCCACCGAGCCCTGTCCGCGAAGCGTAGTTCGCCCACCCCGCCCCGCCGAGACACCCTGGTATGACCAACGGCCGAATCACCTTGCTGGCGCAAGGGGAGAACTGCTGCAGCCCCACCCGAGCGCAAACAGGGGCGCGGGGAACTGCGCGGCCAACCGAGCACCCACAGCCAGATCGCGAAGCAGGACGAGAGCTTGCACTATCCCGCGATCTTGCTGACGTTCACCTCCCGCCGCGCGCAGTTCCCCGCGCCCCTGGTTGTGCAACCCCAGCCCGCGCAGCAGTTCCCCCCGCGCCCCTGCTTTCGCGCCGTCCCGCTCGCGTCAGTACGGCCGGGCCGGCCACTCCGCGTCCGCGGGCCTGAGCGCGTCGAGGTCGCCGCCGGTGGCGGTGAGGGCCAGGACGCCGGTGACCAGGGTCGGGTTGTGGAGTTCGCCGGCCAGGATCAGCCGGACCAGGTCCTCGCGCGGCACCCAGGCCGTCTCGATCTCCAGCTCCTCGCCGTGCGCCGCGTAGCGCTCGCCGTCCGCCTCCGACAGGTCCGTCGCCAGGAAGAGCCGCACGGCCTCGTCGCTGCCGCCGGGCGAGGTGAAGAAGTCGACCAGGACGCGCCACTGCCCGGCCTTGCAGTGGGCCTCCTCGAAGAGCTCCCGCTGCGCCGCGTGCAGCGGGTTCTCGCCGGGCACGTCGAGCAGCCCCGCCGGGAGTTCCCAGAGCCGGTGCCGGACGGGGTGCCGGTACTGGCGCAGGGTCAGCACCCGGCCCTGCTCGTCGAGGGCGAGCACCGCGACCGAGCCGGGGTGCAGCTGGTAGTCGCGCTGCGCCCAGACGCCGTCGGGCATCCGCACCTGTTCGCTGCGCACGCCCGTCACCTTGCCGCGGAAGGGCGTGTGCCCGTCCCGGACGTCCCACTCCTCGGCCACGTCGTGAATCCCGGCCACCGGGCACCACCCCTTCTCGTCAGATAGACACAATCTACCGGACGCCGCCCCCGCGACACGCCGAAGCGCCCGCCGGGAAGATCCCGACGGGCGCTCGGCACTACCGGAGGACCACCGAAGGACTACCGGCGGAATCCTCAGCCGACCTTGCGGTCGATCGCCGCCGCGACCAGGCCCGCGAACAGCGGGTGCGGGCGGGTCGGGCGGGACTTCAGCTCGGGGTGGGCCTGGGTGGCGACCAGGTAGGGGTGCACCTCGCGCGGGTACTCGACGTACTCGACCAGGTCGCCCTTCGGGGAGAGGCCGGAGAACTGCAGGCCGGTCTTCTCCAGGTCGGCGCGGTAGGCGTTGTTGACCTCGTAGCGGTGGCGGTGGCGCTCCTCGACGTACTGCTCGCCGCCGTACACCTCGCGCACGATGGAGCCCTCGGCGAGCTTCGCCGGGTACAGGCCCAGGCGCATGGTGCCGCCGAGGTCGCCCTTGCCGTCGACGATGGCGAGCTGCTCGGCCATGGTCGAGACGACCGGGTACTTCGCCGCGGCGTCGAACTCGGTGGAGTTGGCCTCGGGCAGGCCGGCCAGGTTGCGGGCGGCCTCGATGACCACGCACTGCAGGCCCAGGCACAGGCCCAGCAGCGGGATCCGGTTCTCCCGGCCGTAGGTGATCGCGGCGACCTTGCCGTCCACGCCGCGGTCGCCGAAGCCGCCGGGGATGCAGATCGCGTCCACGTCGCCGAGCTGCTCCTGGGCGCCCTCGGGGGTCTCGCAGTCGTCCGAGGCGACCCACTTGATCTGCACCCGGGCGTTGTTGGCGAAGCCGCCGGCCCGCAGCGCCTCGGTCACCGACAGGTAGGCGTCCGGCAGGTCGATGTACTTGCCGACCAGCGCGACCTTGACCTCGTGCTGCGGCTCGTGGACGCGGCGCAGCAGGTCGTCCCAGACCGTCCAGTCCACGTCGCGGAACGGCAGGTCCAGGCGGCGCACCACGTACGCGTCCAGGCCCTCGCCGTGCAGCACCTTGGGGATGTCGTAGATCGACTTGGCGTCGATCGCGGCGACCACGGCCTCCTCGTCGACGTCGCACATCAGCGAGATCTTGCGCTTGATGGCCTGCGGCACCTCGCGGTCGGCGCGCAGCACGATCGCGTCGGGCTGGATGCCGATGTTGCGCAGCGCGGCCACCGAGTGCTGGGTGGGCTTGGTCTTCAGCTCGCCGGACGGGCCGATGTACGGCAGCAGCGAGACGTGCACGAAGAAGACGTTGTCCCGGCCGACCTCGTGGCGGACCTGGCGGACGGCCTCCAGGAACGGCAGCGACTCGATGTCGCCGACGGTGCCGCCGACCTCGGTGATGACCACGTCGACGTCCTCGGTCGCCATCCGGCGGATCCGGGACTTGATCTCGTTGGTGATGTGCGGGATGACCTGGACGGTGTCGCCGAGGTACTCGCCGCGCCGCTCCTTGGCGATCACGGTGGAGTAGACCTGGCCGGTGGTGACGTTCGCCGAACCGTGCAGGTTGGTGTCGAGGAAGCGCTCGTAGTGGCCGATGTCGAGGTCGGTCTCGGCGCCGTCGTCCGTGACGAAGACCTCACCGTGCTGGAACGGGTTCATGGTGCCCGGGTCCACGTTGAGGTACGGGTCGAGCTTCTGCATCGTCACCCGCAGGCCGCGGGCCTTGAGCAGGGCGCCGAGGCTGGAGGCGGTGAGCCCCTTGCCGAGCGAAGAGGCGACACCCCCGGTGACGAAGAGGTGCTTGGTCGTCACGGCACGGCCGTTGGCCGACTTGCCGGAATGGGGCTGTGCCAAGAGGGGGCTCCCGTGGGTCGCGTGTCGGAGGGTGACGCCGGTGGAGGGGCTCCCGGCCCTCGTTCCCACCAGTTCCACGGGATACCAGCGTATCAGTGCCCCGGCGAGTGCTCGCCCGCGTCCGGGTACCGGGGCCCCGGGCGGATCGGCCGGACGGCGCATCCGGGCTGCTCGGAGCGGGGTCGCCCGGCATGGTCCCGGCGCGCGCGGGCAGGCGGCGGGGGCGCGTGAAACCCCCCTAACCGCCCCGATCCACGTATTCTGCTCAAACGTCGACATCCTCGCCCGACCCGTGCGCGCCGTCCGCCGCGGGGCCCGCACGGAACGGAGAACCATGGCCGGTCGCATCGAGGACTACGCGCTGATCGGGGACATGCAGACCGCCGCGCTGGTCAGCCGGGACGGCGCGGTCGACTGGCTGTGCCTGCCCCGGTTCGACTCCCCCGCGGTGTTCGCCGGGCTGCTGGGCACCGACGAGCACGGCTTCTGGCGGATCGGCCCGGCCACGCCGGTCGAGGCACCGCCCCCCGCCCCCGAACCCCGCTCCGCGCTGCTCGACAGCGGCGAACTGCGCGTCCCGCCGGTCACCGCCGCCGCGCCCGCGCTGCCCTGCGACCGGCGCCGCTACCGGGGCGACTCGCTGGTCCTGGAACAGGAGTGGGACACCCAGGGCGGCACCGTCCGGGTGATCGACTTCATGCCGCCGCGCCACCTGCTCGGCACGCCCGACGTCCCGCAGATGATCCGCATCGTCGAGGGCCTGGCCGGCACCGTCCGGATGCGCTCGGCGGTGCGGATGCGCTTCAGCTACGGCCGGATCGTGCCCTGGGTGCACCGGGTCGAGCACCCGGAGGTGGGGCACCGCACCGTCGCCGTCGCCGGGCCCGACTCGGTGTGGCTGGACGGCATGGCCGAGACCTACGGGCGCGACCTGACCACCTACGCCGACTTCACCGTCTCCGCCGGCCAGCGGATCGCCTTCGGCCTGACCTGGAAGGCCTCGCACGAGTCGGCCCCCGCCCCGCCGGACGCCGAGGGCGCGCTCGCCTCCACCGAGCGGTTCTGGCGCGAGTGGGTCGCCCAGTGCACCTACCAGGGCCCCTACCGGGAGGCCGTGGTCCGCTCGCTGATCACCCTCAAGGCGCTCACCTACGCCCCCACCGGCGGCATCGTCGCCGCCCCCACCACCTCGCTGCCCGAGGACCTCGGCGGCGAGCGCAACTGGGACTACCGCTACACCTGGCTGCGCGACGCCGCGATCACCCTGTCCTCGCTGCTGCGCACCGGCTACCGCGAGGAGGCCCGGGCCTGGCGCGAGTGGCTGCTGCGCGCGGTGGCCGGCGACCCGGAGAACCTGCAGATCATGTACGGCATCGCCGGGGAGCGCGAACTCACCGAGTCCGAGCTCGACTGGCTGCCCGGCTACGAGGGCTCCCGCCCGGTCCGGGTCGGCAACGGCGCCGCCGGGCAGCTCCAGCTCGACGTGTACGGCGAGGTCGTCGAGGCGCTGCACCTGGCCACCATGTCCGGCCTGTCCCGGCACGACCACGCCCACCAGCTGCAGCTGCGCCTGATCGAGTACCTGGAGGAGCACTGGCGCAACCCGGACGAGGGCATCTGGGAGGTCCGCGGGCCGCGCCGGCACTTCGTGCACTCCAAGGTGATGGCCTGGGTCGCCGTCGACCGCACCCTCAAGCTGCTCGCCCAGGCCGAGGACCCGCCGCCCGGCCTGGTCGAGCGCTGGACGGCGCTGCGCGCCGAGATCCACGCCGACGTGTGCGCCCGCGGCTACGACGAGCAGCGCAACACCTTCACCCAGTACTACGGCGGCCGGGAGCTGGACGCCTCGCTGCTGCTGATCCCGCAGGTCGGCTTCCTGCCGCCGGACGACAAGCGGGTCATCGGCACCATCGAGGCGATCCAGCGCGAACTGTCCACCGAGGACGGCTTCGTGCTGCGCTACCCGACGCACGACGACGAAGGCAACAACGTCGACGGGCTGTCGGGGCACGAGGGGGCGTTCCTGGCCTGCTCGTTCTGGCTGGCCGACGACCTGGCGATGATCGGCCGGGTCGGCGAGGCCCGCGAGCTGTTCGAGCGGCTGCTGGCGCTGCGCAACGACGTCGGGCTGCTGGCCGAGGAGTGGGACCCGCGGGCCCGCCGCCAGGTGGGCAACTTCCCGCAGGCGTTCAGCCACGTCCCGCTGATCGACACCGCGCTGCGGCTGACCGCCGCCGGCGGCCTCAACCTGTCGGGCTGACGGCCGCTCACTCCTCCGCCGGGCGGCCGAACATCGCCTCGGCCGCCCGGCCGGCCCTCCAGGCCAGCAGCGGGGCGAGCAGCAGCAGCGCCACCCACAGCGCGTACAGCACCGCCATGCCCGGGGTGTAGCCCGAGGAGTGGGTCAGGCCCAGGACCAGCACGCACGTCCCGGCCAGGCCGATCAGCGCGGCGGCGCCCACGCACAGCAGCAGCACCGTCCCGCCGGCCAGCAGGGCCGCGCCGCGCAGCAGCAGGCCCGCCGGCCGGGCGCCGACGGCCTCCAGCAGGACGCCCGCCGAGTACCCGGCGAGCAGCGCGGCGGCCGCCGTCACCGCGTACGACGAGGGCCGCGACCAGTCCTGGTAGCCGAGCAGGTGCCGGGCCGCGAACGGCCAGTCGAAGCGGGCGCCGTCGGCGATCCGCGGGCGGCCCTCGATCGGGGTGTAGGTGACCATCGCCAACTGGCCCAGCGCGTAGGCGGTGGCGACGAACCCGGCGCCCGCCAGCACGAAGCCGAGCGCGGCCCGCTGCCGCTCGCCGGTGCGCTCCCGCAGCAGCGCGCCGCCCGCGGCGACCGCGGCGGAGGTCCGGCGGGCCAGCGCGACCCAGCTCGCCACCGCGCCGGCGGCCGCCCACAGCGCCAGCAGCACCGCCGGGACGCCGATCGCGGCGGCCAGCCGGGTCAGCAGGTCCTCCGGGGTGGGGACGGGTGTCATGGCCGGAGGGTAGGGCGGCCCGGCCGCCCCGTCCACGGGCCGGACGCCTGGGAGTGCGTCAGTTCTGACGCTGCGCCAGTTCGTCGTAGATGGACAGCACCTGGGCGACGGTGGCCGCCTCGTCCGGCCAGGTGGCGGCCTGCGCCCGGCCGGCGGCGGCGAGTTCGGCCCGGCGGTCCGGGTCGGCGAGCAGCTCGCGGACGGCGCCGCCCAGCGCCCGCGGGTCGGCGAAGGGCACCAGCACGGCGGCGTCGCCGACCAGTTCGGGCACCCCGCCCACCGCGGTGGCGACCACCGGGACGCCGGCCCGCATCGCCTCCTGGGCGACCAGCGAGCGGGCCTCCCAGCGGGAGGAGAGCACCACCAGGTCGGCGGCGGCCAGCAGGTCGGGAATGTCGGTGCGGTAGCCGAGCAGCTCGACGGGCAGCTGCTCGGCGGCCACCCGCTCGCGCAGGCCCTGCCGCTCGGGGCCGTCCCCGGCCAGCAGCACCCGCGGGGCGGGGGCGCCGGGCGCGGCGAAGTGCGGGACGGCGTCGAGCAGCAGCGCGAAGCACTTCTGCGGGACGAGCCGGCCGATCGCCAGCACCACCGGGCGGCCGTCGTCGCCGCCGGGCAGCGCCTTGCGGGCGTCGTCCCGGTCGAGGGTGCCGGGCGGCATCGGCGGGGCGGCGACCGGGCCCAGCCGGGCGTCGGTGGCGCCGAGTTCGCGGGCCCGGGCGACCAGGTCGGAGGAGGCGCCGAGGACCAGGTCGGCGGCCCGCACCACCCGGCGCTCCATCAGGCGCTGCAGGCGGCGGTCGAGCCCGGTGGTGAGCAGCGCGTGGTGCGAGGTGACCACCAGCGGGGTCTGGGGCCGGATGCCGGGGAAGCGCCCGGCGGTGCGCAGCGCCAGGTCGGACAGCAGGCCGGCCCGCAGGCCGTGGGCGTGCACGATGTCGGCGCCGGTGAAGGCGCGGCGCAGCTCGCCGATCGCGGTGGCGTCGCTGCGGGCGCCGGAGGTCGGGGTGATGTCGACGGTGTGCAGCCGGGCGCCGGCCGCGGAGAACCCGAACAGCCGGTCGGTGCCCTCGGGCGCGCAGACCGTGACCGCGACGCCGTGCGCCACCAGGCCCCGGGTCAGGGAGCGCACGTGGGCGCCGATGCCGCCGGTCGCGGCGGCCAGGACCAGCACCACGTGCAACTGGGGGGCCGCGGCGGCCCGGGCGGCGGAATGGTCCACGTCTGTCTCGCTCCGACTCGTTGTCAGCAGGTGTCCGCTCGCCACCATGCCAGGTCGGTCCACCTCTTGGACAGTCGGCACCACCGCTGGCGCGTCGCCCGCGGCGGTGCCGGCCGTCCGGCGGATCAGCGGGCCCGGGCCGTCCGGGCCGCCTCCAGGAGCTCCTCGGCGTGGGCGCGGCCCAGCTCGGAGTCCTCCAACCCGGCGAGCATCCGGGACAGTTCGCGCACCCGCTCCTCGTCGCTGAGGGTCTTCACGCCGCTGCGGGTGACGATGCCGTCGTTGGTCTTCTCCACCACCAGGTGCCGGTCGGCGAACGCGGCGACCTGCGGGAGGTGGGTGACCACCACGACCTGCGCGCTGCGGGCGAGTTTGGCCAGCCGGCGGCCGATCTCGACCGCCGCCTTGCCGCCGACGCCCGCGTCGACCTCGTCGAACAGGTAGGTCGGGACGGGGTCGGCGCCCGCGAACACCACCTCGACGGCCAGCATCACCCGCGACAGCTCGCCGCCGGAGGCGCCCTTGGCGATCGGGCGGGGCTGCGCGCCGGGGTGCGGGGCCAGCAGCACCTCGACCTCGTCGACGCCGTGCGGGCCGTAGGCGACGCTGCGGCCCTCCAGCTCGATGCCGGCCAGGTCGTCGAGCTGGCTGATGGCGAACGTCACCCGGGCGTGCGGCATGGCGAGTTCGGCGAGCTCGTCGGAGACCGCGGCGGCGAACTTGTCGGCGGCGGCGTGCCGGGCCTGCGAGACCTCGGCCGCCAGGTCGGCCAGCCGGGCGCGCAACTCGGTCTCCCGGGCGCCGAGTTCGTCGATCCGCTCGTCGTCGCCGTCGAGCTCCAGCAGCCGCACCGAGCCGGTCTCGGCCCAGTCGAGCACCTCGGCGAGGGTGCCCTCGGTGCCCGCGTACTTGCGCACCAGGTGGGCCAGCACGCTGCGGCGCTCCTCGACGGCGGCCAGCCGGACCGGGTCGGCGTCCAGGTCGTCGGCGTACCCGGCGAGGTCGCCGGCCACGTCGGCCAGCAGGTAGCCGCACTCGCCGAGCCGGTCGGCGAGGGCCGCCAGGCGCTCGTCGTGGTGGCGCACCGCGTCGACGGCGCGGCGGGCCTGGGCGAGCAGGGTGCCCGCGTCGACGGCCTCCGGGTCGGCCGGGTCGCCCGCCAGGGCGGCGTGCGCCAGCGTCGCCGCGGAGGACAGCGCGTCGGCGTGGCCGAGCCGCTCGGCCTCCACGGCCAGCTCGGCGTCCTCCCCGGCGACCGGCTCGGCGGCGGCGACCTCCTCCAGCCCGAAGCGCAGCAGGTCGGCCTCCTGGGCGCGCTCCCGGGCCCGGGTGGTCAGCTCCTCCAGCGTCGCGGAGACCTCGCGCAGCTCCCGGTACACCTCCCGGTAGCGGGCCAGCGGCTCGGCGACGGCCTCGCCCGCGTACCGGTCCAGCGCGCCGCGCTGCCGGGACGGGCGTAGCAGCCGCTGCTGGTCGGTCTGGCCGTGCACGGCGATCAGGTCCTCGCCGAGCTCGGCGAGCAGCCCGACCGGCACCGAGCGGCCGCCGACGTGCGCCCGCGAGCGGCCCTCGGCGGAGACGGTGCGGCTGACCAGCAGCTCGCCGTCGTCCAGCTCGGCGCCCGCCTCCAGCGCGCGGGCCACCACCGGCGAGGCCGGGTCGAGCGTCAACCGCCCCTCCACCACGGCCCGTTCGGAGCCGTTGCGCACCAGCGCCGGGTCGGCCCGGCCGCCGAGCAGCAGACCGAGGCTGGTCACCACCATGGTCTTGCCCGCGCCGGTCTCGCCCGTGACGGCGGTGAAGCCGGGGGCGAGCTCGACCACCGCATCGTCGATGACACCCAGATCCCGTATCCGCATCTCGTCCAACACGGAGACGACCTTACGAGGTTCCACCGTCGCTTTGCGACGACCGCCCCCGTTTCCCACCTGAGTGGCGGCCCCGGCCCGGTCCCCCGGGCCGGAGCGGCGGCCGGTCAGAGCCTGCGGAGGAACGAACCGAGCGACTTCACCGCGGCGTCGGCCAGGTCGGCGACCGCCCGGCCGAACCGGTCCAGCTCCTCGGAGAGGGGGCCCGGCTCCGGCCGGTCCCCGGCGGCTGTCCCGGCCTCGATCAACTCGCCCCGGTAGCCGACCGGCCCCTCGTTGACGCGCTGGGACCACCCGAGGAAGGAGCTGCCGTCCCCGGTCAGCCCGACGGACGCCGAGCAGGCCCGCTGGTCGGTCCAGGCGATGCGCTCGAAGGGGGTCTCCTCGCCCACGGCGAGGTGGATCGTGAGCGGGCCGCCCGGGTGCCAGCGGCCGCCCCAGCCGGCCTCGGTGGAGAAGGTGCGGGTGGCGGCCGGGTCGCAGTCGCCGGGGAAGGCCCGGCGGTCGGTCAGGGTGCCGCGCAGCTCGTACCACCGGCCGTCGGCGTCGCGGGTGTGGCCGTAGAAGGTGGTCAGCTCCAGGGCGAACTCGACGGACGCCTCCGCGCCGGACCGCACCCGCCAGTCGATCCGGGCCGGCATCGCCCCCTCGCCGGAGTCGAGGTGCAGCCGCCAGGGCGCGGCGGGCTCCCACTCCTGCGCGCCCGGTGCCCGGCGGTCCGTCCGGTAGGTCAGCAGCGACCGGCCCGCGGAGTCGGCGAGCCAGGCGCGCTCGGCCCCGTCGCGGTCCCAGACGGGCTCGGCCAGCACCCGGTACAGCCACAGGTGCGAGCGCGCGTCGGCGGAGGTGCGGAGCGTCAGGCTGTTGGTCTCCCCCGGGACGAGCAGCTCGGCGGGGACGGCGAGGACGAACTGCTGCGGGATGTCCCCGCCGCCGGGTATCCGGTAGTCCCCGGCGATCGCCTTGGAGTTGACGGCCACGTCGAGCGGCGCGAAACCGGGCCGGGCACCCAGCTTGGAGACGAGGGCGCGGACCTTCACCGTGAGCTCGTCCGTCACGCCCTCCGGCGGGACCTCGAACTCGACGGTGACCGTGGCCCCGGCGTCGAGCGCGAGGTGGTCGCGGGCGAAGCCGGCCCGTTCGGTGCTGACCACGGCGTTGCCGGTCCGGGGGACGGCGGTGGAGAAGTCGACGAACACGGGCTGCACTTGGGCTCCTCGGGACGACCGCTGGGCACGGGTGACTCGGCTCCGGATGATGCCACGGCCCGGTGACGCCCGGCCGGCCCGTGCTCGCCGTTCCCCGGCCCCCGGCGGGCCCCCGCCTCTCAGGCCGGGACGGTCAGCCGCGGCAGGAGGAACTGCACCAGCGGGCCGATCGCCAGGGCGTACGCGACCGTGCCGGGGCCGAAGGTGCCGCCGAGGGCGATGCCGGCGGTCAGGACGGTCAACTCGATGCAGGTGCGGATCAGCCGCACGGAGCGGCCGGTGCGCCGGTGCAGGCCGGTCATCAGGCCGTCGCGCGGGCCGGGGCCGAGGCGGGCGCCGATGTAGAGGCCGGTGGCGAGGGCGTTGAGGAGGATGCCGGCGGCGAGCAGCGGGATCCGGACGGCGAGGGCGTGCGGGTGCGGGACGAGGGAGAGGGTGGCGTCCATCGCCAGGCCGAGGACGGCCACGTTGCCGACCGTGCCGATGCCGGGCCGCTGGCGCAGCGGGATCCACAGCAGCAGCACCAGCGCGCCGACCAGCGTCACCCAGGTGCCGACGCTGAGGTGGGCGTGCCGGGCCAGCCCCTGGTGGAAGACGTCCCACGGGTTGCCGCCGAGCGAGGAGCGCAGCACCAGGCCCATCGAGACGCCGTACAGCACCAGGCCGACGGCCAGCTGGACGAGGCGGCGGGGCAGGCGGCGGGAGGAGCCGGGGCGGGAGGAGCCGGGGCGGGAGGGGGACAGGGGCAGGGAGACGACCGCCATCGGGTGGACCTCTTCTCGGTGCGGTGCTTGCCGTTCTTCGGCACTGCACGCCACTATGGAGAGTCCAAAACCGGACCCGACAGGGCCAATCCGAACCGAGTGGACTGATCGCAGATGGCCGAGTGGCACAGCACGCTCACCCCGCACGCCCTCGCCCGCCAGCTGCCCGCCCCGGACGGCCGCCGCCCCGCCTACCGCGCCCTGGCCGCCCAGGTCTCCCGGCTGGTCGCCGACGGCCGCCTCCCGGTCGGCACCCGGCTGCCCGCCGAACGCGAACTCGCCGCCGAACTGCACCTCTCCCGCACCACCGTCGCCGCCGCCTACGAGGCCCTGCGCGCCGACGGCTACCTGCGCTCGCGCCGCGGCGCCGGCTCCTGGACCGCCCTGCCCGAGGGCACCTCGCCGCCCGCCGACGCCCTGCACCCCGTCTCCCCCGAGCAGGGCGCCGTCCTCGACCTGGGCCTGGCCGCCCCCACCCCCCGCCGCAGCTCGCCGAGGCCGCCGCGCACGCCGTCGCCCAACTGCCCGCCTACACCGGCGGGCACGGCAACTACCCGACCGGGCTGCCGGTGCTGCGCGAGGCCGTCGCCCGCCGCTACACCGAACGCGGCCTGCCCACCGGCCCCGAACAGGTCCTGGTCACCACCGGCGCGATGAGCGCCCTGCACCTGGCCCACCAGGCGCTGCTGGCCCGCGGCGACCGGGTCGCCGTCGAAGCCCCCAGCTACGCCAACACGCTGCGCGCCCTGGACCGGGCCGGCGCCCGCCTGGTACCCGTCCCGCTGACCGCCGACGGGGCCGGACGCACCGGCTGGGACCTCGCCCAGTGGCAGCGGGTGCTGCGCGGCGCCGCGCCCCGGCTGGCCTCCGTCATCCCGGACTTCCAGAACCCCACCGGCGCCCTCGTCGACGAGGACCAGCGCCGCGCCCTGCTCGCCCACGCCCGGGCCGCCGGCACCGCCGTGATCGCCGACGAGACCTGCGCCGAACTCGGCTGGGACGTCGCCGACGCCGACCTGCCCCGCCCGCTGGCCGCGCTCGACCGGGACGCCCAGGTGATCACCGTCGGCTCGGCCGGCAAGATCCTCTGGCCCGGCCTGCGGATCGGCTGGCTGCGCGCCCAGCCCTCCCTGGTCCGCAAGCTCGCCGCCGACCGGGCCCTGTACGACCTCGGCACGCCCGTCCTCGACCAGCTGGTCGCGGCCCGGCTGCTGACCGACCACCTGCCCGCCGTCCGGGCCGAACGGCACGCCCAACTGCGGGCCACCGCCGAGGCGTTCGCCCGCGAGCTGCCCCGGCACTTCCCCGCCTGGCGCTTCGCCCTGCCGCCCGGCGGCCTCGCCCTGTGGGCCGCCACCCCCGGCCTGCCCGCCAGCGCGCTGGCCCGGGCCGGCGAGCGCACCGGCGTCCGGATCGCCTCCGGCGCCCGGTTCGGCGTCGACGGCGCGTTCGAGGAGCACCTGCGGCTGCCGCTCACCCTGCCCGCCGCCCACGTCCCCGACGCGCTGCGGCGGATCGCCGAGGCCGCCGCCCTGGCCCGCACCGAACGCCTCGCGGGCACCGACCCGGCCCCCGCCGCGCTCTGACCCGGCCCGGACGGCCGTGACGGGCCGTCCCGCGAGGTGACGGTCCGTCACCTACCGCCGCGGGCCGGTCAGTGCGCCGAGCGGCCGCGCCAACCCGTCACCGGCAGCGCGAACTTGGCGACCAGCCGGTCCGTGAACGGCGCCCGGTGCAGCCGGGCCAGCCGCACCGGCGTCTTGCCCCGGCGCACCTCCACCCGCGCCCCGGCCGGGAGTTCGACCGAACGGCGGCCGTCGCACCACAGCACCCCGTGCGGGGTCCTCGGCTGCACCTCCACCGCCAGCACCGAGTCCGGCGAGGTCACCAGCGGCCGGGCGAACAGCGCGTGCGCGCTGATCGGCACCATCAGCAGCGCCTCCACCTCCGGCCACACCACCGGCCCGCCGCCGGAGAACGCGTACGCCGTGGAACCCGTCGGCGTGGACAGCACCACCCCGTCGCAGCCGAAGTTCGACACCGGGCGGCCGTCCACCTCGGTGACCACCTCCAGCATCCGCTCCCGGGCCGCCTTCTCCACCGACGCCTCGTTCAGCGCCCAGTCCTCGTGCAGCACGTCACCGTTGGTGCGCACCAGCACGTCGATGGTCATCCGCTCCTCGACCTCGTAGTCGGCCGCCACCACCCGCTCCACCACCGTGGCCAGGTCGTCGCGCTCCGCCTCGGCGAGGAACCCCACCCGGCCCAGGTTGATCCCGAGCATCGGCAGCCCCGACTCGCGGGCCAGCTCCGCCCCGCGCAGCAGCGTGCCGTCCCCGCCCGCGACCAGGATCAGCTCGCAGCCGTCGGCCGCGCCGTGCCCGCCGGGCACCAGCTCCACCCCGTCCGGCAGGTCCAGGCCCACCGCCTCCGACTCCAGCAGCCGGATCCGGATCCCCGCCCGCAGCAGGCCGTCCACCAGCCCCTCGACGCTGCGCAGCGCCGCCTCCCGGCCGGTGTGCGCGATCAGGAAGACCGTACGACGATCGCTCATTCCCCGCTGCCCTCTCCCTACGCCCGCCGGGCCGTTGCGGCCCGGCCACGACCTGCCAGTCTGCGCAACGCCCGGACGCCTGCCAAGTACCCTACTGGGGGCCCTCGGCCACGGCCCGGTCCGCCGCCGCCGGATCCAGCGGTTCCGCATCCCGGCGCAGCCACAGGAAGTACTCCACGTTCCCCGACGGCCCCGGCAGCGGCGACGCCGCCACCGCCCGCACCCCGAGGCCCGACTCCCAGGCCTGCCCGGCCACCTGCCGGATCGTCTCCGCCCGCAGCTGCGGCGACCGCACCACCCCGCCCGAGCCCAGCCGCTCCTTGCCGATCTCGAACTGCGGCTTCACCATCAGCACCAGGTCCGCGTCCTGCGCCGCGCAGCGGGCCAGCGCCGGCAGCACCAGGCCCAGCGAGATGAACGACAGGTCGCCCACCACCAGGTCGACGAGCTCCCCGCCGATCAGCTCCGGCGTCAGCTCCCGCACGTTGGTGCGGTCCATCACCGTCACCCGCTCGTCGCTCTGCAACGACCAGGCCAGCTGCCCGTAGCCGACGTCCACCGCCAGCACGTGCGCCGCGCCCGTCCGCAGCAGCACGTCGGTGAACCCGCCCGTGGACGCGCCCGCGTCCAGCGCCCGGCGGCCCGCCACCACCAGGCCCTGCGGCACGAACGCCGCGAACGCGCCCGCCAGCTTGTGGCCGCCGCGCGACACGTAGTCCGGGTCCGCGTCGTCCTTCGCCACCACCACCGCCGCCGCGGTCTCCACCTGCGTCGCGGGCTTCGTCGCCACCGTCCCGCCCACCGTCACCCGGCCCGCCGCGATCAACTCGCTCGCGTGCTCCCGCGAACGGGCCAGCTTGCGGCGCACCAGCTCCGCGTCCAGACGGCGTCGTGCCACTGCCACTGCTACGTCAGCTCCCACATCGGACGGTCCCTACCCGCGGTCCAGCGCCGCGAGGGTCGCGGCGAGCCGCGCATGGACATCTTCGTACACCTCGGCCCACTGCTCCGCCCCCGCCCCGTCCGGCTCCCCCAGCCGGGCCAGCGCCCCGTCCACCTCGGGCACCCCCGTCCACGGGCCCTCACTCACCGCCGTCCCCCTCCGCCCCGGCCTTCCCCCCGGACGCCGCCCGCTTCGCCGCGGTCTTCTTCGCCGCGGTCTTCTTCGCCACGGCTTTCTTCACCGCGGCCTTCTTCGCGGGCGACGGCGCGTCCGCGGACGACGCCTGCGCCGGGGAGCCGTCGGCGGGCCGGCCGGACGGGGCGGCCTTCTTCGCGCCCGGGCTCCGCTTCACCGGCGCCTTCTTCGCGGGCAGCGGCGCACTCGGGGACTGCGCCTGCGCCGAGGAACCGTCGGCGGACCGGCCGGCCGCCGGGGCCGCCTTCCGCGCCGCGGCCTTCTTCGCCGTACCGGGCCGCTTCGCCGCCGCCTTCTTCGCCACCTCGGCGGGCGTCCCGGCCGCACCGGCCGCACCCGCGGCCCTGCGCGGCACCGAGCGCTGCGCCGACGCCTGCTTCGCCGCCGCGCCCTTGCGCGCCGCCGCCTTCCGCGCCGGGGCCCGCCGCGGCCCCGCCTGCGCACCGGCCGCCGCCCGCCGGCGCGCCGCCGCCACGTCCTCGGCGGCCGGCGCCACCGGCGCCTCCGGTTCCGCGTCCCAGCCCGCGTCGAACAGGCCCTGCGCCCGCGCCGCCGGACGCACCGCCGGTGCCGCCGGTGCCGCCGGCTCCGCGGGCTCCGCGGGCTCCGGCTCCGGCTCCGCCACCGGCGGCTCCGTCGCCGCCCCGCCCTCCGGCTGCTCGTCGACCTCCCGCAGCTTCGACTCCAGGAAGCTCAGCACCACGCCGACCTTCACCACCTGGTCGCCGACCTTCTCGAACACCCGCTCCACCTCGCCCCGGGCCACCCCGGCCACCAGGTCGACCCCGGCCCGCCCGGCCGTCACCGCCTCCCCGGCCAGCACCCTCAACTGCTCGACCCCGGGCGGCAGTTCACCGCCCTGCTTGAGCAACTCCCCGGCCGTGTCCAGTACCCGGCGGCCCGCCTCCTCGGCCAACTCCGCCGCCACCACCAGCACGCCCCGCACGCCCCGCACCGCGTCCTGCAGCATCCGCCTGCCTCCTCGCCGCCGCCACCGACTGCCCGCACCGACGCTACCCGATCCCCCCACCACGCACCGGAGCCCGCGCGAACCCGTTCCACCGGCCGACGTACCCCCGCCCCGCACTCCCCCGGAACGGGCACCGCCGCCGGACGGCCCTGCGCTAGCGTGGGACGCCGGACGACCACCGACGGGAGCAAGCCGCGCACATGGCCACCATCGAGGAGTGCCGCACCGCACTGGAGCAGCTCAGCCGCAACCTCGCCGCCGCCGGCGGCGACATCCGCAAGGCCACCGCCCTCGACCGCTCCCTCAGCTGCCACCTCACCGACCTCGGCCTGACCTTCACCGGCCGCCTCACCGACGGACGGCTCACCGGCATCACCGACGCCCCCGGCCCGCCCGCCACCAAGGCCGACATCAAGCTCACCACCACCGGCGACGACCTGGTCGCCCTGGTCGACGGCAAACTCCCCTTCCCCACCGCCTGGGCCACCGGCCGCCTCAAGCTCGACGCGAGCTTCCGCGACCTGCTGCGCCTGCGCACCCTGCTCTGAGCCGCCCGGCGGTCCCCCCGCCGACGGCCCGTCAGCAGCGCTGCACCACCGCCCCCGGCACCACCGCGGGCGCCGGCTCGTCCAACGGCTCGGCGCCCGCCGCCCCGTCCCCGTCCCGGACCACCGCGGCCACCAGCGGGCCCACCACCGCGAACGGCTCCTCCAGCGCGTAGTAGCGGCGCGTACCGCCCGCCAACTGCTCGGAGCCCAGCTCGTACACGTGCACCGGCAGCGCCCCGCAGGACACCCCGGTGACCCGCTCCCGGTCCGTCCTGAACGTCAGCTCCCAGTGCCCCGAGAACATCGCCGCGGACCCGGTCCACAGCGACGGCCCCGCCGACAGCGGACCGGTCCCGGCCCCCGCGCAGGTGAACCACGGCAGCTCGGGCGAGCCCAGGCAGCGGTTCCCGAACTGCGCCACCCAGCTGAAGAGCGGATGCCCGTCGAACGACCCCGCCGGCACCGCCGAATCCGGCACCCCCGCCCCGCCGCCCGAGGACGGGGACGGGGACGGCGTCCCCGACCGGGAGGCCGACACCGGTGCCGGCACCACCGCCGGACCGCCCCGCGACGTGCACCCCGCCGACGCCAGCAGCAGCACGCACCCGGCCACCGCCACCGCACCCGTACGTCCGCGCACCATCCCACCCCCCAGGACGACCCGAACCCACCCGGGGATACCCGCCCCGACGGCCCGTCAACCCGCCGCGGGCAGCCCCGCCAACGCCTTCGCCGACTCCGGCGCCGCCCCGTGCCCGTCCGCCCACGTCCACGCCGCCGCGCACAGCGCCCGCAGCGCGTCGATCCGCCCGCCCGCACCCTCCAGCGCCAGCACGCCGCCCTCCGCCCCCGCCGTCCAGCCCCCGCAGCCGAACCGGCCGCCGCCCAGCGCCGCCACCTCCGGCTGCGCCTCCAGCAGGCCCCGCAGGTCCTCCGCCAGGTACGTCGGCCGGTACTCGGGCGCGGCGGCCAGCACCTGCTCCGGCGTGGCGATGCCGGTGAACACCAGCAGCGAGTCCACCCCGCCGTTGAACGCGCCCTCGATGTCGGTGTCCAGCCGGTCGCCCACCACCAGCGGACGCTTCGCGCCCGTCCGCAGCACCGTCTCCCGGTGCATCGGCGGCAGCGGCTTGCCCGCCACCTCCGGCTCCACGCCGGTCGCCGCCCGCACCGCCGCCACCAGCGTCCCGTTGCCCGGGGCGATGCCGCGCGCGGTCGGGATCGACAGGTCCGTGTTCGAGGCCACCCACGGCAGCCCCCGGCCCACCGCGTACGAGGCCTCCGCCAGGTCCGCCCAGCCCACCGACGGGTCGTAGCCCTGCACCACCGCCGCCGGACCGTCCTCCAGCGAACGCACCGGCACCAGCCCGCGCTCCTCCAGCGCCTCCACCAGCCCCGCCCCGCCGACCACCAGCACCCGCGACCCGGCCGGCACCTTCTCCGCCACCAGCCGCGCCGCCGCCTGCGCCGAGTTGATCACGTCCGCCGGGTCGGCCGGCACGCCCAGCTCCGTCAGGTGCTCCGCCACCACCCGCGGCGGCCGCGACGCGTTGTTGGTGACGTACGCCAACCGCATCCCGGCCGCCCGGGCCCGCTCCAGCGACTCCACCGCGTGCACGATCGCGTGCGGCCCGGCGTACACCACCCCGTCCAGGTCCAGCAGCGCCGTGTCGTACGCCTCCGTCAGCGCCTCCGCGCTGGACCCCGGCACGCTCCGCACCACCGCGGCGTTCTCCGTCATCGCTGTTCCACCCTCGCCACCTCGAACCGACCCGAACACCCGCCACCCTATGGCGCGGCCGGATCCTCCGGCGGCGCCAGGTACCCGGGCGCCCCCGGCAGCAGCGGCCCGTACGCCCCCGCCCGGGCCGCCAGCGTCGCCCGGGTCTGCCGCAGCGCCGACTGGTAGTGCCGGTTGCCCGGCTGCATCGCCACCGCCAGCGCCAGGTGCTCCGCCGAGGTCTCGAAATCCCCCAGCCGGGCCGCCGACACCCCCCACCCGAACTGCGCGTAGTCGTCCGACGGATCGGCCTCCGCCACCGCCCGGAAACTCTCCAGCGCCTGCCCGTACTGCCCCGCGTCGAACTGCGCCCGCGCCAGCGCCTCCCGGATCGACCCCGACCCCGGCTCCGCCTCCGCCGCCCGCGCCAGCAACTGCACCGCCGCCGCCGGGTGCCGCTCCTCCAACAGCCGCACCCCGCGCCGGAACCAGTCGTACACCCCGCCGCCCGGCACCCCGTTCCCGCCGCCGCTCCCCTCCGGAACCGCCGCCCCGCCGTCGCCCTCGTGCTCCCGGTGACTCATCCGCCGCTACCCCGCTTCCCGTTCGCCCCGCCCATGACCTGGACGTCCGCCCTCATCCCGATCTCCCAACAAGCACTACCCGACTAACATGCCCAGAATGAGCGCCCCTCGTGCCGAAACCGGCAACGAGCCCTCGGGCGGCCCCGGAGACCCCGGGCACGTCGCCACCGCAGGGCTGTCCCTGTCCCCGTTCCGCGGCCTGCGCTACGACCCGCACCGGGTCGGCGACCTGGCCGCGGTCACCTCCCCGCCGTACGACGTGGTCGACCCCGGACGGCGCCTGGACCTGGAGACCGCGGACCCGCACAACATCGTCCGCCTGATCCTCCCCCGCCCCGAACCCGACGACGCCGGCCACCGCCCCGACCGCGACACCCGCTACCGGCACGCCGCCCGCCTGCTCCGCGACTGGCGCCAACAGGGCGTCCTGGCCGCCGACCCGCGCCCCGCCCTGTACGTCTACGAGCAGCGCACCCCCGCCGGCACCCTCCAGCGCGGCCTGATCGGCGCCCTCGCCGTCAGCGGCCCCGAAGCCGGCATCGTCCTCCCGCACGAGGACGTCATGCCCAAACCCGTCGCCGACCGGGTCGGCCTGATGCGCACCACCCGCGCCAACCTCGAACCCCTGCTGCTCACCTACCGCGGCCACGGCCGCGCCGCCGACGTCATCGAACGCACCGCCACCACCGACCCGCTGCTCGCCACCACCACCAGCGACGGCACCCACCACCGCCTGTGGGCCGTCACCGACCCCGCCGACCTGGCCGCCGTCACCCGCGACCTGGCCGGCTGCCGCGCCCTGATCGCCGACGGCCACCACCGCTGGGAGATGTACCTGCGCCTGCAGCGCGAACACCGCCACCTGCCGCGCAGCCCCTGGGACCGCGGCCTGGTCCTGCTCGTCGACACCGACCGCTACCCGCTGCGGGTCCGCGCCATCCACCGCGTCCTGCAACGCCTCCCGCTGGACGCCGCGCTCGCCGCCCTCGACCCCGCCGCCTGGCGGGCCACCGACCTCCCCGGCACCCTCCCCGACGCCCTGCACGCCCTCGCCGAGGCCCAGCACGCCCCCGGCAACTCCTTCGTCCTCACCGACGGCACCGGCCGCTTCCACCTCCTCACCGGCCCCGACGAGGCCACCCTCGCCGACACCGTCCGCACCGACCGCCCCGAGGAGTGGCGCCGCCTGGACGCCACCGTCCTGCACGCCGTCCTGCTCGACCGCACCTGGCACGTCCCCGACAGCCCCGAGCACATCGGCTACCTGCACTCCGCCGAGGCCGCCGTCCGCGAGGCCGCCCGCACCGGCGGCACCGCCGTCCTGCTCCACCCCGTCGAGGAACGCGTGGTGCGCCGCCTCGCCGAACAGGGCGTCACCATGCCCCGCAAGTCCACCTCCTTCGGCCCCAAACCGGCCACCGGACTGGTCCTGCGCTCCCTCGAACTCGGCTGACACCCCTCCCCGCCACACGGCCACACGGCCACAACGAAGAAGGCCCCCGTCCCTACCCGGAACGGGGGCCTTCCCTCACCGCCTGCGGATCAGCCCTGCTTCTTCGGCTGCCCCGGCTGCTCCTCGAACGAGTCCTCGTCGTAGTCCTCGTCGATCTCGAGGTCGTCCTCGTCGTAGAACTCCTCGACGTCCTCCTCGTCCTCGAAGATCATCCGGTCCTCGCCGACGTCGTCCTTGTCGATCTGACGGCGCACCGGCTCCACGGCCTCCGCGCCCTCGTCCTCGGCCTCGGACTCCTCGTCCAGCGCGTCGGTGAACTCGATGCCGTCGATCTCCGCCAGCCGCTCGGCCGCGTTGGTCGACCCGTCCGTGTCCGCCTCCACGGCCTTCACGAACCACTCCCGGGCCTCGTCCGCCCGACCCGCCGCGATCAGCGCGTCCGCGTAGCCGTACCGCAGCCGCGCCGTCCACGGGTGGATCGCCGAGGACGCCAGCTCCGGGCTCTGCAGCGTCACCACGGCCGCGTCGAACTGCTCCAGGTCCGCCCGGGCACCCGCCGCGACCAGCCGCATCTCGACCTGACCGGCCTTGTCCAGCTGCTTCACCTCGGGCTCACCGGCCATCGCCAGCGCCCGCTCCGGCCGGCCCAGACCGCGCTCGCAGTCCGCCATCACCGGCCACAGGTCGACCCGACCGGTCATCCGCTTCGCCGCCCGGAACTCGGTCAGCGCCTCCGAGTACCGCTGCGTCATGTACGAGGCGAAGCCGGCCGCCTCCCGCACGCTCGCCACCCGCGACGCCAGCCGCAGCGCGACCCGCGAGTAGTTGTAGGCCTCCTCCGGCTCGCTGTCGAGCAGCCGCGCCACCATCACCAGGTTGCGCGCCACGTCGTCCGCCAGCGTCTTCGGCAGGCTCTTCAGGTCCTGCTTGACGTCCGCGTCGATCTCGAACCCGGTCACGTCGTCCGGAATCGGCAGCCGCTTCACCGGCTCCTGACGCCGCTCGTCGTACCCACCCCGGTCGTCACGCCCACCGCGGTACCCACCCCGGTCGTCCCGCCCGCCCCGGTACCCACCCCGGTCGTCCCGACGCTCGTACCCACCGCTGCGCTGCGGACGGTCGTCCCGACGCTCGTAGCCGCCACTGCGCTGCGGACGGTCGTCCCGGGAACGGAACCCACCACGGTCCCCACCCTGCGGACGGTCGTACCCGCCACTGCGCTGGGGACGGTCGTCACGGTCCCGCCCGTACGACGGCCGGTCCTCCCGCGGACGGAACCCACCACGGTCCCCACCCTGCGGACGGTCGTAGCCACCACTGCGCTGGGGACGGTCGTCCCGACGCTCGTAGCCGCCACTGCGCTGCGGGCGGTCGTCCCGACGCTCGTACCCACCGCTGCGCTGCGGACGGTCGTCGAACGAACGCTCCTCGCGCGGACGGAACCCACCACGGTCCCCGCCCTGCGGACGGTCGTACCCGCCACTGCGCTGCGGCCGGTCGTCCCGGGAACGGAACCCACCACCCTGCGGCCGGTCGTAGCCGCCGCTGCGCTGCGGACGGTCGTCACGGTCCCGCCCGTACGACGGCCGGTCCTCGCGCGGACGGAACCCACCACGGTCGCCACCCTGCGGACGGTCATCCCGCCCACGGAACCCACCACGGTCCCCACCCTGCGGACGGTCGTACCCGCCACTGCGCTGCGGACGGTCATCCCGGGAACGGAACCCACCACCCTGCGGACGGTCGTCCCGACGCTCGAAGCCACCGCTGCGCTGCGGGCGGTCGTCGAACGAACGCTCCTCGCGCGGACGGTACCCACCACCCTGCGGACGGTCGTAGCCGCCACTGCGCTGCGGACGGTCGTCACGGTCCCGCCCGTACGACGGCCGGTCCTCGCGCGGACGGAACCCACCACGGTCGCCACCCTGCGGACGGTCATCCCGCCCACGGAACCCACCACGGTCCCCACCCTGCGGACGGTCGTCACGGCCGCGGTAACCGCCACCGCCGCCGCCACCGTACGAGGGGCGGTCGTCGCGCGAACGGTAGCCACCGCCACCACCGCTGCCACCGCCCTGCGGACGGTCATCGCGGCCGCGGTACCCACCGCCGCCACCACTGCCGCCGTACGACGGCCGGTCGTCACGGGAACGGAAGCCCCCGCGGTCGCCGCCACGGTCACCACGGTCGTCACGACCGCGGTAGCCGCCGCCTTCGCCACGGTCGTCACGACGCGGGCCGCGGTCGTTCGACCAGCCCCCGCGCGACCGGGGCTCGTAACCCCGGCCGCCGTCGTTACGGCGCTCCGGCCGGTCCTGGGGCGGGTTCGACATGCTGGTGACTCCTGTCTGCACACTGCGAGTTCGAGAGGCGCCACTGTCGATCCACCGACACCGGCGCGAGATCCGGACGTCTCCCGCACCCCACCAGGGCCCGGAACGTCCACCTTGTCCATTGTCCGGCATCCGGCAGAACACCGCGTCCGGGTGCCCGACCGCCGTCCGCCGGCCGTCCACGTGTCCGGCCGATGCCCAACAAAAAAGGCCGAGGCCCCAGCGAATCGCTGGGGCCTCGGCCTATTGAAGAATTGTTCGGCGGCGTCCTACTCTCCCACAGGGTCCCCCCTGCAGTACCATCGGCGCTGTGAGGCTTAGCTTCCGGGTTCGGAATGTAACCGGGCGTTTCCCTCACGCTATGACCACCGAAACCCTATCGGGTATTCAGCGAACACACTTTTCAGTTGAAAGTTGTGTTACTTAACCTGGCGGAGCCAAGAAAACTAGGCTCCGGACCGGCGATAGCTGTTCGCTACCCGGGAACCACACAGTGAACGCGAGCGTCTGAGGACAAGCCCTCGGCCTATTAGTACCGGTCAACTCCACCCCTCACAGGGCTTCCATATCCGGCCTATCAACCCAGTCGTCTACTGGGAGCCTTACCCTCTCGATGGAGGTGGGAGTGCTCATCTCGAAGCAGGCTTCCCGCTTAGATGCTTTCAGCGGTTATCCCTCCCGAACGTAGCCAACCAGCCATGCCCTTGGCAGGACAACTGGCACACCAGAGGTTCGTCCGTCCCGGTCCTCTCGTACTAGGGACAGCCCTTCTCAACACTCCTACGCGCACAGCGGATAGGGACCGAACTGTCTCACGACGTTCTAAACCCAGCTCGCGTACCGCTTTAATGGGCGAACAGCCCAACCCTTGGGACCTACTCCAGCCCCAGGATGCGACGAGCCGACATCGAGGTGCCAAACCATCCCGTCGATATGGACTCTTGGGGAAGATCAGCCTGTTATCCCCGGGGTACCTTTTATCCGTTGAGCGACGGCGCTTCCACAAGCCACCGCCGGATCACTAGTCCCTACTTTCGTACCTGCTCGACCCGTCAGTCTCACAGTCAAGCTCCCTTGTGCACTTACACTCAACACCTGATTGCCAACCAGGCTGAGGGAACCTTTGGGCGCCTCCGTTACCCTTTAGGAGGCAACCGCCCCAGTTAAACTACCCACCAGACACTGTCCCTGATCCGGATCACGGACCCAGGTTAGACATCCAGCACGACCAGAGTGGTATTTCAACGACGACTCCACGACAACTGGCGTTGCCGCTTCACAGTCTCCCACCTATCCTACACAAGCCGAACCGAACACCAATATCAAGCTATAGTAAAGGTCCCGGGGTCTTTCCGTCCTGCTGCGCGAAACGAGCATCTTTACTCGTAATGCAATTTCACCGGGCCTGTGGTTGAGACAGTCGAGAAGTCGTTACGCCATTCGTGCAGGTCGGAACTTACCCGACAAGGAATTTCGCTACCTTAGGATGGTTATAGTTACCACCGCCGTTTACTGGCGCTTAAGTTCTCAGCTTCGCCCGACCGAAATCGGACTAACCGGTCCCCTTAACGTTCCAGCACCGGGCAGGCGTCAGTCCGTATACATCGCCTTACGGCTTCGCACGGACCTGTGTTTTTAGTAAACAGTCGCTTCTCGCTGGTCTCTGCGGCCACCACCAGCTCAGGGAGCAAGTCCCGTCACCAGCAATGGCCCCCCTTCTCCCGAAGTTACGGGGGCATTTTGCCGAGTTCCTTAACCACAGTTCACCCGAACGCCTCGGTATTCTCTACCTGACCACCTGAGTCGGTTTGGGGTACGGGCCGCCATGAAACTCGCTAGAGGCTTTTCTCGACAGCATAGGATCATCCACTTCACCACAATCGGCTCGGCATCAGGTCTCAGACTTCGTGTTGCGCGGATTTGCCTACGCAACGTCCTACACCCTTACCCCGGGACTACCACCGCCCGGGCTGGACTACCTTCCTGCGTCACCCCATCGCTCACCTACTACCCCGTTGGGTCACCGGCTCCACCACGTCCCATTGTCCGAAGACTCCGGGCCGGCTTCACGGGCTTAGCATCAAGAGGTTCGACGTTGGCGCTTCAAAGCGGGTACGGGAATATCAACCCGTTGTCCATCGACTACGCCTGTCGGCCTCGCCTTAGGTCCCGACTTACCCTGGGCAGATCAGCTTGACCCAGGAACCCTTGGTCAATCGGCGCAAGAGTTTCCCACTCTTGTATCGCTACTCATGCCTGCATTCTCACTCGTGAACCGTCCACAACTCGATTCCTCGGCTGCTTCACCCGGCACACGACGCTCCCCTACCCATCACAGCCTCCGTTGGGAGTATTGCTGCAATGACACGACTTCGGTGGTGTGCTTGAGCCCCGCTACATTGTCGGCGCGGAATCACTTGACCAGTGAGCTATTACGCACTCTTTCAAGGGTGGCTGCTTCTAAGCCAACCTCCTGGTTGTCTCTGCGACTCCACATCCTTTCCCACTTAGCACACGCTTAGGGACCTTAGTCGGTGTTCTGGGCTGTTTCCCTCTCGACCATGGAGCTTATCCCCCACAGTCTCACTGCCGCGCTCTCACTTACCGGCATTCGGAGTTTGGCTAAGGTCAGTAACCCGGTAAGGCCCATCGCCTATCCAGTGCTCTACCTCCGGCAAGAAACACGCGACGCTGCACCTAAATGCATTTCGGGGAGAACCAGCTATCACGGAGTTTGATTGGCCTTTCACCCCTAACCACAGGTCATCCCCCAGGTTTTCAACCCTGGTGGGTTCGGTCCTCCACACGGTCTTACCCGCGCTTCAACCTGCCCATGGCTAGATCACTCCGCTTCGGGTCTTGGGCATGCAACTCTGGGCGCCCTATTCGGACTCGCTTTCGCTACGGCTACCCCACACGGGTTAACCTCGCTACACACCGCAAACTCGCAGGCTCATTCTTCAAAAGGCACGCAGTCACAGCCCGAAGGCTGCCCCCACGGCTTGTAGGCACACGGTTTCAGGTACTATTTCACTCCGCTCCCGCGGTACTTTTCACCATTCCCTCACGGTACTATCCGCTATCGGTCACCAGGGAATATTTAGGCTTAGCGGGTGGTCCCGCCAGATTCACACGGGATTTCTCGGGCCCCGTGCTACTTGGGAAATGAGCAAGCAAGCCGCTGATGTTTCGTCTACGGGGGTCTTACCCTCTACGCCGGACCTTTCGCATGTCCTTCGACTACACCAACGGTTTCTGACTCGCCGACCGGCCGGCAGACCGATCAAGCCCACTCCCACAACCCCGCCGCGGCAACCCCTGCCGGGTCTCACACCACAACGGTTTGGCCTCATCCGGTTTCGCTCGCCACTACTCCCGGAATCACGGTTGTTTTCTCTTCCTGCGGGTACTGAGATGTTTCACTTCCCCGCGTTCCCTCCACACTGCCTATGTGTTCAGCAGCGGGTGACAGCCCATGACGACTGCCGGGTTTCCCCATTCGGACACCCCCGGATCAAAGCTCGGTTGACAGCTCCCCGGGGCCTATCGCGGCCTCCCACGTCCTTCATCGGTTCCTGGTGCCAAGGCATCCACCGTGCGCCCTTAAAAACTTGGCCACAGATGCTCGCGTCCACTGTGCAGTTCTCAAACAACGACCAGACACCCAAACCCGACACCCTGTTACAGGGCGCCCGGCATGAGGCCGGCATCCGCGAGAAAACGATCACTCGTTCCCTCAGGACCCAACAACGTGCCCGGCACAGTCACTCCCAGAGAACCGCGTTCCACGCCCCGAAGGGGCAGTACTGGCGACCTGTTCGCTTCCTGTGCCGAATAGTCAACGTTCCACCCATGAGCTAGCACTCCGGGACGTTCGCCCGAAGCTGCCGTGTGCTCCTTAGAAAGGAGGTGATCCAGCCGCACCTTCCGGTACGGCTACCTTGTTACGACTTCGTCCCAATCGCTGGTCCCACCTTCGACGGCTCCTCCCCTGACGGGTTAGGCCACCGGCTTCGGGTGTTACCGACTTTCGTGACGTGACGGGCGGTGTGTACAAGGCCCGGGAACGTATTCACCGCAGCATGCTGATCTGCGATTACTAGCAACTCCAACTTCATGGGGTCGAGTTGCAGACCCCAATCCGAACTGAGACCGGCTTTTTGGGATTCGCTCCGCCTCGCGGCATCGCAGCCCTTTGTACCGGCCATTGTAGCACGTGTGCAGCCCAAGACATAAGGGGCATGATGATTTGACGTCGTCCCCACCTTCCTCCGAGTTGACCCCGGCAGTCTCCTGTGAGTCCCCGACATTACTCGCTGGCAACACAGAACAAGGGTTGCGCTCGTTGCGGGACTTAACCCAACATCTCACGACACGAGCTGACGACAACCATGCACCACCTGTACACCGACCACAAGGGGGCTGATATCTCTACCAGTTTCCGGTGTATGTCAAGCCTTGGTAAGGTTCTTCGCGTTGCGTCGAATTAAGCCACATGCTCCGCTGCTTGTGCGGGCCCCCGTCAATTCCTTTGAGTTTTAGCCTTGCGGCCGTACTCCCCAGGCGGGGAACTTAATGCGTTAGCTGCGGCACCGACGACGTGGAATGTCGCCAACACCTAGTTCCCAACGTTTACGGCGTGGACTACCAGGGTATCTAATCCTGTTCGCTCCCCACGCTTTCGCTCCTCAGCGTCAGTAATGGCCCAGAGATCCGCCTTCGCCACCGGTGTTCCTCCTGATATCTGCGCATTTCACCGCTACACCAGGAATTCCGATCTCCCCTACCACACTCCAGCCTGCCCGTATCGAATGCAGACCCGGGGTTGAGCCCCGGGCTTTCACATCCGACGCGACAGGCCGCCTACGAGCTCTTTACGCCCAATAATTCCGGACAACGCTCGCACCCTACGTATTACCGCGGCTGCTGGCACGTAGTTAGCCGGTGCTTCTTCTGCAGGTACCGTCACTTGCGCTTCTTCCCTGCTGAAAGAGGTTTACAACCCGAAGGCCGTCATCCCTCACGCGGCGTCGCTGCATCAGGCTTTCGCCCATTGTGCAATATTCCCCACTGCTGCCTCCCGTAGGAGTCTGGGCCGTGTCTCAGTCCCAGTGTGGCCGGTCGCCCTCTCAGGCCGGCTACCCGTCGTCGCCTTGGTGGGCCGTTACCCCACCAACAAGCTGATAGGCCGCGGGATCATCCTGAACCGCCGGAG
Organism: Kitasatospora sp. YST-16; assembly: GCF_026802215.1. Taxonomy (NCBI): domain Bacteria; kingdom Bacillati; phylum Actinomycetota; class Actinomycetes; order Kitasatosporales; family Streptomycetaceae; genus Kitasatospora; species Kitasatospora sp. YST-16. Next base: position 5,483,368 of record NZ_CP113837.1, on the reverse strand, counting down.
CTTTCCACCGCAGAACATGCATCCTGCGGTCGTATCCGGTATTAGACCTCGTTTCCAAGGCTTGTCCCAGAGTTCAGGGCAGATTCCCCACGTGTTACTCACCCGTTCGCCACTGATCCACCCCGAAGGGCTTCACCGTTCGACTTGCATGTGTTAAGCACGCCGCCAGCGTTCGTCCTGAGCCAGGATCAAACTCTCCGTGAATGTCTCCACGGGGAGCGGCACGGCAACCACCGGAATAAGGCGGCCCCGCGCACTGCGTCCTCGCTAGTGTTTTACTTCAAAAGGAATCTCCAACCCCGACAAGTGTCGAGGCCGGGGATGTCAACATATCTGGCGTTGACTTTTGGCACGCTGTTGAGTTCTCAAGGAACGGACACTTCCTTCGGACCGCATTCCTGCGGACCCTCCGGGCGCTTCGTTCTTTCGTGTTTCCAGCTTATCAGATGTTTTCCGCTCCGCTTTCCGGAGTTTCATTCGATCCGATTTGCTTTGGCCTTTCGGCGCTCCCGAACTCTACCAGAGTTATTCGGTCCGCTTTTCCATCCGGAAATCCGAACGGACGCGCGACGAGTCGCTCATCAGGGTTTGGGGGGTTCCGCCTCCCGGTCTCAGCCGGTTCAGGCGACTCGACCTACGTTAGGACACCGGGAGGGGCGAGTCAAACATGGCGGGGCCCGATCTGGCTGGATCGGGCCCCTGTTCACCATGTCCGCAGGTCAACCGCAGCCTGTTTCAGGCCACTTGACGGTGCGGACCTCGCATGCGGAGGGCACGCGGATGTCGCGTTACGCGCCGGCGAGTTCGACGGCGGCGAGGTTGCGCTTGCCGCGGCGCAGGACGAGCCAGCGGCCGTGCAGGAGGTCGTCGGCGGTGGCGACGGCTTCCTCGTCGGTGACCTTGGTGTTGTTGAGGTAGGCGCCGCCTTCCTTGATGGTGCGGCGGGCGCCGGAGCGGCTGGGGGCCAGGCCGGTTTCGACCAGCAGGTCGACGAGCTGGCCGAGTTCGGTGACCGTCGCCTTCGGGACCTCGGCGAGGGCGGCGGCCAGGGTGGCGGGTTCGAGGTCGGCGAGGTCGCCCTGGCCGAAGAGGGCCTTGGAGGCGGCGACGGCGCGCTCGTACTGGTCGGCGCCGTGGACGAGGGTGGTGAGTTCTTCGGCGAGGGCGCGCTGGGCGAGGCGGGCGGCGGGGCGTTCGGCGGTGTCGCGTTCGAGCTGTTCGATCTCCTCGTGGCTGCGGAAGGAGAAGATCCGCAGGAACTTGGGGATGTCGCGGTCGTCGGCGTTCAGCCAGAACTGGTAGAAGGCGTAGGGGGTGGTGAGTTCAGGGTCGAGCCAGACGGTGCCGGACTCGGTCTTGCCGAACTTGGTGCCGTCGGCCTTGGTGATCAGCGGGGTGGCGAGGGCGTGCACGGAGCGGCCCTCGGCCTTGCGGATCAGGTCGCTGCCGGCGGTGAGGTTGCCCCACTGGTCGCTGCCGCCGGTCTGCAGGGTGCAGCCGTAGCGGCGGTTCAGCTCCAGGAAGTCCATGCCCTGGAGGATCTGGTAGCTGAACTCGGTGTAGCTGATGCCCGCGTCCGAGTTGAGGCGGCGGGCCACCGCCTCCTTGGCGATCATGTTGTTGACGCGGAAGTACTTGCCGACGTCGCGCAGCAGGGAGATGGCCGACATGCCGGACGTCCAGTCCAGGTTGTTGACCATGCGGGCGGCGTACTCGCCCTCGAAGTCGAGGAAGCGCGCCACCTGGCCGCGCAGGCGCTCGACCCAGCCGGCCACCGTCTCGGGGTCGTTGAGGACGCGCTCGGCGGTGGGCTTGGGGTCGCCGATCAGGCCGGTGGCGCCGCCGACCAGGCCGAGCGGGAGGTTCCCGGCCTGCTGGATGCGGCGCATGGTGAGGATCTGGACCAGGTTGCCGAGGTGCAGGCTGGGGGCGGTCGGGTCGAAGCCGCAATAGAACGTGACCGGGCCGTCCGCGAACGCCTTGCGCAGTGCGTCCTCGTCAGTGGACAGGGCGATCAGCCCGCGCCACTGCAGCTCGTCGACGATGTCGGTCACGGTCCCGCGTCTCCTTCGGTCGGGGGTCCGGCGCGGTGGCCCGGGAGCGGGCGGTGCGCCTGGACGGTTCCAGCGGGGTAGAGCCTACGCGCTCGGAGTGCGGGGGCTCCGGCGCAGGTCGGGGTGCGGGGGCGGAAATTCCGTTGTTCGGGGGGAGGCGGGCGTTCACAGTGGTGCCACCGCCGTGCGGCGGGGGCGAGCACTGGAGGTGGCCCGTTATGCGCAACACCCTTGTCCTGAACGCGAGCTACGAACCGTTGAGCACGGTGCCGCTGCGCCGTGCCGTCGTGCTGGTCCTGCAGGACAAGGCGGTGGTCGAGCAGGCGCATCCGCTGCGGGTGGTGCGCGGCTCGGGGGTGCAGCTGCCGGTGCCGCGGGTGATCAGGCTGACCAGGTACGTGCGGGTGCCGTTCCGACAACGGGCTCCGTGGTCGCGGCGGGGGGTGTTGGCGCGGGACCAGTTCCGGTGCGCGTACTGCGGGCGGCGGGGCACCACGGTGGACCACCTGGCGCCCAAGTCGCGTGGTGGGGCGGACAGTTGGCTGAACACCGTGGCGGCCTGCGCGGAGTGCAACCAGCACAAGGCGGACCGGACGCCGGAGCAGGCGGGGATGCGGCTGCTGCGGCGGCCGTTCGAGCCGACGCCGGAGGCGACGCTGATGCTCGCGCTCGGGCTGCGGGCCGGTGAGCTGGGGGAGCTCGCCGCCTGGCTGCCGCAGCGGCCGGAGGACCGGAAGCCGGCCGTGGCAGCGGGCGTGTGAGAGGCCGACGGGCCCGACCTGATCAGGGGACAGGTCGGGCCCGTCGTCATTGCACGGACCGCACGGACCGCACGAACCGCACGGGGCCGGAGCCGGGGCGGGGGCGGGTCAGCCCTTGCTGCTGAAGGCGGTGGCCACGCCGTAGTTGGAGGCGTGCTCGGGGACGGCCACCAGGTGTCCGGAGGCGGTGCGCACCCGGCCGGCCGTGAGCAGCGAGCCGGTGCCCTGCGGGAAGGCGCCGCCCTGGGTCTCCTGGCCGCCGGCCAGGGCGAAGCGGCTGAGGTGGGCGGGCTGGTCGCCGCGTTCGTCGGCGGCGGCCACCAGGCCGCCGGCGTCGACCCCGATCGGGCGGGCCTTGCTCTTCTCGGCGACGGGGGTGCGCCACTGCGGCTTGCCGGTGGCGAGGTCGTACGCGGTGATCGCGGTGGGGTTGCCGCCGCCGTCGGGGACGACCGCGGCGAACATGGTGCTGCCCTGGAAGTACACGGCGGGGACGGGGTCGAAGCTGCCGTGGCCGACGTCCAGCCGGCCGCCGCCCTCGACGGCCACCGGGATCTCCGCCGCCGGGTCGCCCTCCGCGCCCCAGGCGAACACCCGGTCGTCGGCGGGCTTCTCGCCGGTGGTGAGCACCACGGCGGGTTCGGCGGAGAGCACGGTGACGGTGGTGGGCTGGTTGTTCAGGCCCCGCCAGAACTTGACCTTGCCGTCGGAGACGTTGAGCGCGACGGCCTGGTCGGCGGGCGTGGAGTCGGCGCAGCGGCTGTGCAGCACCACGACGGAGGCGCCGGCGTTGCCGGACAGCGTGCAGAACTTGCCCTGGCCGGTGTACTGCCAGGCTTCGGCGCCGTCGGCGGCGGCCCAGGCGGACGCCTTGTCGTCGCCGACCGCGACGACCTTGTCGTCGGTGACGGCGACGTGGGTGGTGTAGCTGTCCTTGGCGTCGGACAGGGTCTTCGTCCAGACCGCCTGGCCGGACTTGGTGTCGACGGCGGCGACGGTGCTGCAGGGGCTCTTCGGGTCGGCGGCTGGGCGGTAGGCGACCGCCCCGAGGCCGGCGGCGTTGACGGCCGGGGACAGGCCGCAGGGGACGGCGCCGTCGGCGGGGGCCTTGAGCGTCCAGGTGGGCTTGCCGTCGGCGAGGGCGTAGGCGTGCACGCCCGTCCCGTCGGCGCGGACCACGCTGTCGGCCAGCAGCCAGCTGCCGACCAGGGTGTCGTCGGCGCCCTGGGCCCCGGCAGCGGCCTGGTCGGCGGGCACCGTCCAGGACTTGGTGTGGGCGACGGCGATGTTCTGCGAACTGCCCTGGGGGCTCTGGGCCGCGGGCTTGTCACCGTCGTCGGACATGGCGAGCACGCCGGCGGTGACCAGTACGGCCAGCGCGGCGACGCCCGCGCCGACCCGGATCGCCAGGCCGCGGCGGCTGGGTGCGCCCTCGCCGGAGAGCACCGCGGCGCGGGCCTTGGCGGCGAAGCCGCCGGCGGCGGGGCGCTCCCGGCCGGAGCCGGTGTCGCCGTCGGCCGGGTCGGTGGCGGAGCCGGCCAGCACGCCGGTGCCGCCGGGGGCGAACGGGTCCTCGGCGCTGGTCTGCGGGTAGTCGGCGGCGGCGGCCGGGGCGGGCGCGGCGGCCGGCTGCCCGTACGGGTCCTGGTGGCCGGCCGGCTCGGTGGCGGGGGGCGCGTAGAGCTGCTGGGCGGACGGGTCCTGGTAGCCGTTCTGCTGCTCGGCGTAGCCCTGCTGCTGCGGGTCGGCGTACGCCTGCTGCTGCTCGGGGTAGCCGTAGGACGGCTGCTGCGGGTCCTGGTAGGTCTCCTGGTAGCCGTAGGACGGCTGCTGCTGCGGGAAGGGCGGCTGCCCGTACGCCTGCTGCTGGTCCGGGTAGCCGTAGGACGGCTGTTGCGGGTCCTGGTAGGTCTCCTGGTAGCCGTAGCCCTGCTGCCCGTACGCCTGCTGCTCCGGGTAGCCCTGCTGCTGGGGCTGGGGGTACCAGGGCTGCTGGTCGTACCCGGGGGTCGTGGGAGGTTCCTGAGCCATGCGTTCCGTCCGTCCCGACTGCGGTCTGGCAAGGGGCCAGCATCTCACGGCGCGGGAACGGGTTTTGCCGGGGCTTTGCGCGGGGTTCGGGGTCGGGCGGGGTGCTGCGGGGGCGGCCGGGGTCAGGCGGCGTCGTCGAGGGCGCGGTCGATCAGGTGGGCGACCGTGATGTCGAGGCTGGTCAGGCCGCCGGAGCTGTGGGTGGTGAGCAGGAAGGTGAGGGTGCGCCAGCGGATGTCGATGTCGGGGTGGTGGTCGAGCGCCTCGGCCTGTTCGGCGACGGCGTCGACGACCTTGATCGCGGTGGGGAAGCTCGCGGTCTCGGCGGTGCGGGTGATGGCTTCGCCGGTGCGGGTCCACTGCGGGAGGTCGGCGAGGGCGTTGGCGATCTGCTCCTCGCTGAGGCGGGTGCGGCTCATGGCGGTCTCCGTCCTGGCTGCGGCCGCGGGGGCGGCCGTCACCGCCGAGCCTACGTCGCGCGGGGCGGCCCGTCGGGTCCGCGGACCGCAGGTCGGCCTGCGGTCCGCACGGCGTGCGGGCGGCCCGGCGGGGACGGTCAGAAGAACAGCAGCTTGGTGACGGCGGCCAGGCCGACCAGCACGATCAGGCCGCGCAGCGCGATCGGCGGGAGGCGGCGGCCGACCTTGGCGCCGAGCACGCCGCCGAGGGTGGCGCCGGCGGCGATCAGCAGGGCGGCGGTCCAGTCGATGTGCGAGGTGAAGAGGAAGAAGAGGGCGGCGACGCCGTTGACGATCACGGCGAGGACGTTCTTGATCCCGTTGATCGTCTGCAGGTCGTCGGGGAGCAGCATGCCCATCAGGGCGAGCAGCAGGACGCCCTGGGCGGCGCCGAAGTAGCCGCCGTAGACGCCGGTGAGGCCGATGCAGAACAGCAGCGGCCAGCCGCCGTCGGTGGCGGGGGCGGCGGTGCCGGCGGCCCGGCGGGCGGCCATCGCGCGGGCCACCCGGGGTTGCAGGACGACCAGGACGAGGGCGGTGAGGATCAGGACCGGGACGACGGCCTCGAAGGCGCTGCCGGGAAGGGTGACCAGCAGGGCGGCGCCGGTGAGCCCGCCGAGCAGCGAGGCGGTGCCGAAGCGGAGCAGGCGGTGGCGCTGTCCGGCGAGTTCGGCCCGGTAGCCGATCGCGCCGGCCAGTGAACCGGGCACCAGGCCGAGCGAGTTGGAGACGTTGGCGGTGACGGGGGGCAGGCCGACGGCGAGCAGGACGGGGAAGGTGATCAGGGTGCCGGAGCCGACGATGGTGTTGATGGCTCCGGCCGCGATCCCGGCCAGCAGGACGGCGGTCATCTCCCACAGCGTCATTGGCTTCCCCCTCGTTGGCTGCTGTCATGCGCCGGTCGATCATGCCGGAGCGGTGCGCGGCTTGGCCAGGGTCGTCCGGACGGTGGACACGCGTTCCGCGATGCGGGAAACCCGGGCCGGGCGGCCCCGGCCCCGGCCCCGGCCCCGAACGCAGACGCGGACGCGGACGCAGACGCAGACACGGACGGGCCCCGGTCGACGCGGGGTCGGCCGGGGCCCGTCGGGGCGCTGCGGGTTGCTCGTCGGGTTACTCGTCGATCTTGGGGTACTCGCGGGTGGGCTCGACCCGGGGGCGGGCGGTCTTGTTCTCGGTGTCCACCGGGCGCGGGCCGGCGGCCGGGTCGACCGGGACGCGGGCGGCCGGCGGCGGGACGGCGGGGGCGGCCGGGGTGGCGCCGCCGCCGGTGACGCCCTGGAAGGCGCCGCCGAGGCCCTTGAGCGCGTCGCCGACCTCGCTGGGGATGATCCACAGCTTGTTGGCGTCGCCCTTGGCGAGCTCGGGCAGGGTCTGCAGGTACTGGTAGGCGAGCAGCTTCTGGTCGGCGTCGCCCTCGTGGATGGCCTCGAAGACGGTGCGGATCGCGGCGGCCTCGCCGTCGGCCTTCAGGACGGCGGCCTGCGCCTCGCCCTCGGCCTGGAGGACGGCGGCCTGCTTCTCGCCCTCGGCGCGCAGGATCTGGGCCTGCCGGGCGCCTTCGGCGGTGAGGATCGCGGCGCGCTTGTCGCGGTCGGCGCGCATCTGCTTCTCCATCGAGTCCTGGATGGAGGTCGGCGGCTCGATCGCCTTCAGCTCGACCCGGTTGACCCGGATGCCCCAGCGGCCGGTGGCCTCGTCCAGGACGCCGCGCAGGCCGGCGTTGATGACCTCGCGGGAGGTCAGGGTGGACTCGAGGTCCATCGAGCCGATGATGTTGCGCAGGGTGGTGACGGTGAGCTGCTCGATGGCCTGGATGTAGCTGGCCACCTCGTAGGTCGCGGCCCGCGGGTCGGTCACCTGGTAGTAGATGACGGTGTCGATGTTGACGACCAGGTTGTCCGAGGTGATGACGGGCTGCGGCGGGAACGGGACGACCTGCTCGCGCAGGTCGATCCGGTTGCGGATGGTGTCGATGAACGGGACCACGATGTTCAGGCCGGCGCTCAGGGTGCGGGTGTAGCGGCCGAAGCGCTCCACGATCGCCGCGCTGGCCTGCGGGATCACCTGGATCGTCTTGATCAGGGCGATGAAGGCCACCACGACCAGGACGATCAGGACGATGAGGACGGGTTCCAACGCTTCTCCCCTAGACGACCAGGGCGGTGGCGCCCTGGATTTCGACGACGTCGACCTGCTGCCCCGGCTCGAACACCGAGCCCGGGTGGAGCGCGCGGGCCGACCAGATCTCGCCGTTGAGCTTGATCCGTCCGCCCTCTCCCCCGTCGACTGTTTCCTGTACCACTGCGGTGGCGCCGGTCAGCGCCTCCACGCCCGTGCGGTAGCCCGGGCCCTTCTTGAGCTGGCGGTAGGCGATCGGGCGGACGAACACCAGCAGCGCGGCCGACACCCCGACGAACACCAGGAACTGCGGGACCGTGCCGCCGCCCAGACCGGCCGTCAGCGCGGCGGCGCCGGCGCCGACCGCGAACATGGCGAACTCGGGCATCGCGGTGACCACCAGCGGAATGCCCAGCGCGACGGCGAGCAGCAGCCACCAGATCCAGCTGTCCACGGGCTCCATCCTAGGGAAGTCGGGTCTCTCCCCGCGTAGCTTCCCGCAGGTGGGGCGGCGGAAACCGGCCGTGTGTACGACCGGTTCCCGCCGTTCGCCCCGGCGGCGCGATTCAGCCGAGCGGGAGGCCCTGCGCGGTCCACCGGTCGCCGCGCTGTTCGAGGGTCAGCGGCAGGCCGAAGCAGTGCGACAGGTTGCGGGCGGTGAGGGTGGTCTCGATCGGACCGGCCGTCATCACCTTGCCCTGACGGATCATCAGCACGTGGGTCATGCCGGGGACGATCTCCTCGACGTGGTGGGTGACCATCACCATGGACGGCGCGTACTCGTCCTGGGCGAGCGCGGCGAGGCGGCGGATCAGGTCCTCGCGGCCGCCGAGGTCGAGGCCCGCGGCGGGCTCGTCGAGCAGCAGCAGCTCGGGGTCGGTCATCAGGGCGCGGGCGATCAGGGTGCGCTTGCGCTCGCCCTCGGAGAGGGTGCCGAACTTGCGGCCGGTGAAGGCGGCCATGCCGAGCAGGTCGAGCAGCACCAGGGCGCGGGCCTCGTCCGGCTCCTCGTAGGTCTCCTTGCCGTGCACGGTCTGCCCGTACGCGGCGGTCAGCACCGTCTCCAGCACGGTCTGGCCGACCGGCAGCTTGTCGTACATCGCGGCACTGGCCAGGCCGATCCGGGCGCGCTGCTCGAACACGTCGACCTGGTCGAGCTTCTCGCCGAGCACCACGGCCTCGCCGGAGCTCGGGAACAGGTAGGCGCCGGCGATCTGGAGCAGCGTGGTCTTGCCCGCTCCGTTCGGGCCGAGCACCACCCAGCGCTCGCCCTCCTTGACCGACCAGGACACGTGATCGACGAGCGCGCGCCCCTCCCGGACCACGGAAACGTCCACCAGCTCCAGCACGTCGCTCATGCCTACGCCTTCCCCAAATGCAAGAATCCGGCCGTCCGTGGGACCTGGGCGTGAGGTCCTCGGGGTGCGGTCCACCTGTGTCAGGCCAAACCTACGCCACCCGCCCGGCGCGCTTGTCCGTAGGCTGGTCCGATGCTCGCCACTCCTGCCGACAATCCGTACCAAGAACCCCGTTCGGGGCGGCTCACCGCCTGGGGGAACGCGCTGCTGACCGGCGCCGCCTCCCCCGACGACGCGGCCGCCGCCGTCCAGGGCACCGACGACGCCCACCGGGTGACCGGCCTGCCCGGCGAGGCCCCGGACTCGCTGCACGGTCTGACCTGGGCGCTGGGACGGCTGCGCGTCATGGGCGCGAAGGGCTTTCGGCTCGCCCTCCCGGTGGCCGGGCACCCGCTCGGCCTGACCGGGCCGCCGGCCTTCAACTCGCTGGCGCTGGGCGCCGGCGAGGCCGTCCTGGCGGTCGGTGTCCCGTACGGGCTGGTGCCGGAGGTCGAGGTGTACGGGCCGGCCGGCGACCAGGGCGTGCGGGTGCTGTGGCAGTGCCTGCCGGTGAACGACGCGCTGCCCGCCGACGTGCCCTCGCTGGACGAGGCCGAGCGCGAACTCGCCGACGGGCTGCGGCAGGCCACCGCGGTGCTGGCCCGGCTGGACGTGGCCGGGGCCGGGCCGGAGACGCTGCGGGCGCTGGAGTCCTTCCGCCGGCGCGGCCACCGCGAGGCGCTGGCGCCCGGCTACCCGCAGCGCGCGGTGCGGGTGCTGGAGTCGGCCCGGCAGGTGTCCGCGCTGCTGCACATCGCCGCGGGCGGGCACGGGGCGGCGGTCTCCGCCTCCGAGATGGCCGCCCGGCGGGACGCCCTGGCCCCGCTGGAGCGCACCGCCCGGCGGGCCCAGGTGGCGGCGCACAACGCGGCCGTGGACGAGCGGCGGGGCTGAGCGGCGGGGCCGACGGGCGCTCAGCCCTGGTTGCGGACCGCCCACAGCGCGGCCTGGGTGCGGTCGGCGACGTCCAGCTTCATCAGGATGTTGGAGACGTGCGTCTTGACGGTCTTCTCCGACAGGTGCAGCGAGCGGGCGATCTCCCGGTTGGAGCGGCCGTCGGCGATGTGCGAGAGCACCTCGCGCTCGCGGTCGGTGAGGGTGCCGCCGCGGCCCTGCGGCGGGGCCGGGACGTCCTCGGCGAGCAGGGCGGCGGCGAGTTCGGGCTGGAGCAGCACGTGGCCGGCGTGCACCGAGCGGATCGCCCCGGCCAGCGCCTCCGGGTCGACGTCCTTGTACACGTAGCCGGCCGCGCCCGCGCGCAGCGCCGGGACCATGGTGCGGTGCTCGGTGAAGCTGGTGACGATCAGCACCCGGGCGGTGCTGCCGCGTTCGCGCAGCAGGCGCAGCGCCTCGATGCCGTCGACCTTGGGCATCTTGAGGTCCATCAGGACCACGTCGGGGGCGAGGTCGGCGGCCCGCTCGACGGCCTGCTCGCCGTCCGCGGCCTCGCCGACCACCTCGATGTCGTCCTGCACCTCCAGGAAGGTGCGCAGGCCGCGCCGGACCACCTGGTGGTCGTCCACCAGCAGCACGCGGATCGGTGACGCGGTGTCAGGCACCGGGGACCTCCAGTTCGACCAGGGTGCCCCGGCCCGGGGCGGACTCCAGGGACAGCCGGCCGCCGACCGCGGCGGCCCGGTCGCGCATCGACACCAGGCCGAGGTGCCGGCCGGCCCGGCGCACCGACTCCGGGTCGAAGCCGCGGCCGTCGTCGCGGACGGTCAGCTTCGCGCCGCGCGGCGGGGTGCCGGTGAGGGTGACCGTGACGCGGCCGGCGCCGGCGTGCCGCAGCGCGTTGTGCAGCGCCTCCTGGGCGACCCGCAGCACGGCCGCCTCCTGGGCGGCGGGCAGCGCGCGGACGCCGGTGGCGGTGAAGGCCACCGCGGCGCTGTGCGCCCGGTCCAGCACCTGGGCCTGCGAGGCGAGGGTGGCCACCAGGCCGTCCTCCTCCAGTGCGGCGGGGCGCAGTTCGACCACCACGGCGCGCAGTTCGTCGGCGGCCTCGGCGGCCAGCCGGGCCACCTCGGCGAGGTTCTCGCGGGCCCGGGCCGGGTCGCGGTCGACCTGCTTGGCGGCGGCGCGGGCGGTCAGGCGCAGCGAGAACAGCTTCTGCGAGACGGCGTCGTGCAGGTCGTGGGCGATCCGGGCACGCTCGCCAGAGAGGGTGAGTTCGCGGCTGCGCTCGTAGAGCCGGGCGTTGCCGAGGGCGAGGGCGGCGTGCGCGACCAGGATCCGCAGCAGTTCCTCGTCGTGGTCGGTGAAGCCGCCGGGCTTGTTGGCCAGGAACAGGGCGCCGGCGATCTCGTCCTCGTCCATGATCGGCATCCCGAGGAAGTCGGTCATGTCCGGGTGGGCGTCCGGCCAGCCGCCGAAGGCGGGGGCGGTGCGGACGTCCGTCAGCCGGGTCGGTTCGCGGTCGTGCAGCATCGAGGCCAGCACGCCGTGCTGGCGGGGCAGCGGGCCGATCGCCCGCCACTGCTCGTCGCTCACCCCGTCGACCACGAACTGGGCGAACCCGCCGTGGTCGTCCGGCAGCCCCAGCGCGGCGTACTCGGCGCCCAGCAGGGTGCGGGCGGAGGCGGTGATCCGGCGCAGCACTTCCCGGACCTCCAGCGGCCGGGACATCGCCAGCACCGCGGCGCTGACCGCCTCGATCGCCTGCAACGACGGGTCGCACCCGGGACTGTCCATGCCGCCCACGCTACCGCCGCGGTCACGGCTGCCACCTCGGGCGGGAGACCTAGGGCGGAGGGCCCCGGTCCGGCGGCCCCGGGAACGCCGAAGGGCCCCCGGAGGGGCCCCTCGCCGTGCGCGCCGCGGGTCAGCCGTTCTGCATGACCTCGGGTTCGTGCCGCTTCTGGAAGCGCTGGACCGCCAGTCCGATGCCCACCGAGATGACGATCATGACGGTCCAGTTGAGGAACATCATGCCCGCGGAGTGGTCCCAGATGGAGTCCAGCGGGGGCGTCTCCGGGGGCTTGACCACCACCACGGGTGAGACGTGGGCGAGGTCGAGCGTGTTGCCGCTGGCGGCGACGCCCCAGCGGGCGGGCATCAGCCAGCCGAGCTGCTCGAGGCCGGGCTTGTCGAAGAGCTGGAAGATGGCGCCGGTGAAGACCATCTGGACGATGGCGAACATGACCAGCAGCGGCATGGTCTTCTCGGCGGTCTTGACCAGCGAGGAGATCGCCAGGCCCACCATCATCGAGGTGAAGCTGAGCAGGATCACGCCGACGGACATCTCGACCGCGGGCAGGTGCTTGAGGAGCAGGCCCTCGGCGGGGAGCTTGCGGACCTTGAAGGCGATCGCCGAGATGATGCCGCCCTGCAGGAAGCTGATCGCGCCGAGCACGATGAACTTCGAGGTCAGGTAGGCGGAGCGGGACAGGCCGGTGGCGCGTTCCCGTTCGTAGATCGCGCGTTCCTTGATGAGTTCGCGGACCGAGTTCGCCGAGCCGGACAGGCAGGCGGAGAACGCGACGACCATCAGGATCAGCCGGGCGATGTCGTTGCGGCCGCTGGCGCAGGGCGCCAGGCCGCACTTGCTGGGGATGACGGCGGAGACCGCGCCGAGCACCAGCGGGAGCAGCAGGGACAGCGCGATGAAGCCCTTGTCGGAGGCGATCACCGCCAGGTAGCGGCGGATCAGCGTCCACAGCTGGGAGCCCCAGCTCTGCGGCTTGGGCGGGCGCAGCTGGTTGAGCGCGTTGGGCTGCTGCACCTGGGAGACCGCGGCGTCCACGTTGGCCGAGTACTGCCGGTAGTGGACGGAGTTGCGGTAGCGGCCGGCCCAGTCGTGGTCCGGGTAGTTCTCGAACGCCTGGAAGACGTCGGCCCAGGTCTCGTAGCCGAAGAAGTGCAGGGCCTCGCCGGGCGGGCCGAAGTAGGCCACCGAGCCGCCGGGGGCCATCACCAGCAGCCGGTCGCAGAGCGCGAGTTCGGCGACCGAGTGGGTGACCACCAGGACGGTGCGGCCGTCGTCGGCGAGGCCGCGCAGGGTCTGCATGACCTCGCGGTCCATGCCCGGGTCGAGGCCGGAGGTGGGCTCGTCCAGGAAGATCAGCGAGGGCTTGGTGAGCAGCTCCAGGGCGACCGAGACGCGCTTCTGCTGGCCGCCGGAGAGCGCGGTGATCCGGTTGTCGGCGCGCTTGTCGAGGCGCAGCTCGTACAGCACCTCGTCGATCCGGCGGTCGCGCTCGGCGGCCTCGGTGTCGCCGGGGAAGCGCAGCCGGGCCGCGTACTTGAGGGCGGTGCGGACGGTGAGTTCCTTGTGCAGGATCTCGGACTGCGGGACCAGGCCGATCCGGGAGCGCAGTTCGGCGAACTGGCGGTACAGGTTGCGGCCGTCGTAGAGCACGTCGCCGCGGTCGGCGGGGCGGTAGCCGGTGAGGGCGCGCAGCAGGGTGGACTTGCCGGAGCCGGACGGGCCGATCACCGCGACCAGGGACTTCTCCGGGACGGAGAAGCTGACGTCGTTGAGCAGGACCTTCTTGCCGCCCTTGAACTCGACCTCGACGGTCAGGTGGTGGGCGGAGAAGGAGACCGCGCCGTCGTCGACGAACTCCTGGAGCTGGTCGCCGACCAGCACGAAGGAGGAGTGGCCGACGGTGAGCCGGTCCTGCGGGCCCATCAGCTGGCGGCGGGTGGGCTGGCCGTTGAGGAAGATCCCGTTGTGGCTGCCGAGGTCGACGATCTCCCAGCGGCCGTCCGGGAGCTGGCGCAGCTCGGCGTGGTGGCGGGAGACCTGGAGGTCGGAGACCACGATGTCGTTGTCGAGCGCGCGGCCGATCCGGATGGTGCGGCCGCCGGCCAGGCTGCGGATCATCGTCGGGTTGCCGAGCCCGCCGACCGGGGCGCCCGGCTGCTGCCCGCCCTGCTGCTGGTGCACCGGCTGCGGCTGCGCGGGCTGCTGCGGCGGGAACTGCTGCTGCACCGGCGGCTGCTGCTGGAACTGCGGCTGCGGCGGCTGGAACTGCTGCGGGGCCGGCGCGGCGACCTGCTGCTGCGGGAAGCCGGGGCGCGGGGTGGGTGCGTCCCAGCCCTGCGGGATCGGCTGCTCGACCGGCGGCGGCCGGTGGCCCTGCGCCGCGGCGGCCGGCCCGGGGCCGAACTGCTGCTGCTGGTACGGGGCCTGGCCCTGCTGCGGGCCGGGGGCCCGGCTGGTGGCGGCCTCGTGGATGCTGCCGCCCTGCGGGGCGGAGGCGGCGGCCGGCGCGGTGAAGGCGAGCCGGGGCCCGTTCTGGCCGTTGCCGAGGTGCACGACGGTGCCGGGGTGGACCGCGCTCTGGGCGACCCGGGCCCCGGCGACGAAGGTGCCGTTGGTGGAGCCGTGGTCGGTGAACTGCCAGGTGGCGCCGTCGAAGCTCAGGCTGGCGTGCCGCCAGGAGACCCTGGCGTCGTCGAACGGGAAGTCCGAGGCCGGATCACGGCCGATGGTGTAGGCACGGCCGGGTTCGAGTACCCGCTGCCGGCCGTCGATTTCTAGTACGAGTTGCGGCAACTCTCCGCCCGCCCCGCTCTCCGGTCCCCCAGGATGTTGCATCTGACGGGGGAATCATTCCAGCCCCGCCGGTGTACTCGGAAGTCGGGCCGGGCTTCTGTGACCGGTCGGCAACCAGGTCGGGACGGTGCCGGGGCCCGCGGCGGGGCTTCCCACGGGGCTCGGGCGGGGCCGCGGGCGGGTGCCGGGCGGGTGCCGGGCGGCGGCCCGGCGGGCGTCCCACCTCGCGGACGCCCGCGATCGGGACGGGGGCGGGCCGGGTAGCGTGGGGGGCACCATGAACGCAACTGATCCGGCCGCTCAGGCCCTTTCCGCCGCGCCGCCCGTGAGCACCGACGCCGAGCGCACGCTGCTGGTCAAGGTGTTCGGCAAGGACCGCCCCGGGATCACCGCGGGCCTGTTCGACCGGCTCGCCGGCTTCGACGTCGAGGTGATCGACATCGAGCAGGTGGTGACCCGTGGCCGGATAACGCTGTGCGCGCTGGTCACTCCCCCGGCCGCGCCGGGTGCCGAGGGCGCGCTGCGGGTGACGGTGCACCGCTGGGCGGAGGAGCACAAGCTCCAGGCCGAGATCATCTCCGGCACCGGCGACAACCGCTCGCGCGGCGAGGGCCGTTCGCACGTGACGGTGCTCGGCCACCCGCTGACGGCGGCCGCGGTGGCCGCGCTGTCGACCCGGGTCTCGGAGGCCGGCGGCAACATCGACCGGGTCTTCCGGCTCGCCAAGTACCCGGTGACGGCCGTGGAGTTGACCATCTCGGGGGTGCCGACCGAGGAGCTGCGCGCGGTGCTGGCGGTGGAGGCCGCGGTCCAGCGGGTGGACATCGCGGTGGTCCGGGCGGGCCTGCACCGGCGGGCCAAGCGCCTGGTGGTGATGGACGTGGACTCCACGCTGATCCAGGACGAGGTGATCGAGCTGTTCGCGGCCCACGCGGGCTGCGAGGAGCAGGTCGCCGCGGTGACCGCGCAGGCGATGCGCGGCGAGCTGGACTTCGCCGAGTCGCTGCGCGCCCGGGTGGCGCTGCTGGCCGGGCTGGACGCGGCGATCACCGAGAAGGTCCGCGCCGAGGTCCGGCTGACCCCGGGCGCCCGGACGCTGATCCGCACCCTGAAGCGGCTCGGCTACCAGGTGGCGATCGTCTCCGGCGGGTTCACCCAGGTCACCGACCACCTGGTGGAGCGCCTGGGCCTGGACTTCGCGGCCGCCAACACCCTGGAGATCGCGGACGGGAAGTTCACCGGCCGGGTGACCGGCGAGATCGTCGACCGGGCCGGCAAGGCCCGCTGGCTGGCCCGGTTCGCCGAGCGGGCCGGGGTGCCGCTGGAGCAGACGGTGGCGATCGGCGACGGCGCCAACGACCTCGACATGCTGAACGCGGCCGGTCTCGGCGTCGCGTTCAACGCCAAGCCGGTGGTCCGCGAGCAGGCCGACACCGCGGTGAACGTGCCGTTCCTGGACACCGTGCTGTACCTGCTCGGGGTGACCCGCGAGGAGGTCGAGGCGGCCGACGAGCTGGACGGCACGCCCACCGAGGACTGAACCGACGCGGATCAGTCCTGCGGCATGAAGTACGAGTCGAGCCGGGCCACTCCGGGCTCGACCAGCTTCCACGGGCCCCCGAAGCTGAGCACGGCGACCGCGGCGGGCGGGAAGCCGTTCAGGCGCAGCCGGTTGAGCGCCTCGGTGTCGCCCTCGTCGCCGGCCAGCACCTGGGTGAGGCCGAGCACGCCGGGGTTGTGGCCGACCAGCAGCAGGTCGGCGTGCTCGTCGGGGGTCTCCTGGATCACCTCGATCAGCCGGCCGGGCTGGGCCTCGTACACCCGGTCCTCGTAGACCGTCTTCCGGGCCCGCTTGGGCAGCTCGTGGGCGACCAGCTTCCAGGTCTCCCTGGTCCGCAGCGCGGTGGAGCACAGCACGTGGTCGGGGTTGACCCCGGAGTCCGCCAGCCAGCGGCCCGCGTCGACGGCCTGGCCGCGGCCGCGGTCGGCGAGCGGGCGGTCGTGGTCGCTGACCTGGTTGGGCCAGTCGGCCCGGGCGTGGCGGAGGACGATGATCCTACGAGGGGTGTCGGCGCTCATACCCCTAGAGCTTCGCAGAAAACCGCCGTCCGGTCGCGTGGTCCGGGAAGCTGCCACCCCTGCGGGTGGCGGTGCCTCCGGAGCCGCCCCGGGGCGGCGGTTCAGCCCATCGCCTGCGCCACCGTCGCCACGACGGCGATGACCACGACGATGGCGGCGATCAGGCCGAGCATCTGCAGCAGCTTCTTCTGCCCGCCCTGCGGGTTCGGGTCCAGTACTGGCATGGCGCCGAGCCTAACGGACGGCCTCGTCCTCGATGTGCCGGGCCCTGGCCGCGCGCAGGCCGACCAGCATCTGCGGCACCAGCAGCAGCGCGAGCAGGCCCAGCGGCAGGTACCAGCGGCCGGTGCTCTGGTAGAGCGCGCCCATCAGGATCGGGCCCGGGATGGAGATCAGGTAGCCCAGGCTCTGCGCGAACGCCGACAGCTGGGTCACCCCGCCCGGGGTGCGGGCGCGCAGGCCGAGCATGGTCAGCGCCAGCGGGAACGCGCACATCGACAGGCCGACCAGCACCGCCCACAGCCACGGCACGGTGCCGGCCGCGAACATCAGCCCGAGGAAGCCGGCGATCCCGGCCAGACCGAGCACCACCACGTACAGCCGCTGGTCGCCGCGCCGGGCGGCCAGGTTCGGCAGCAGGAAGGAGACCGGCACGCTGACCGCCATCACCAGGGCCAGCAGCACGCCGGACGCGGACTCCGAGACCCCGGCGTCGTGGTAGATCTTCGGCAGCCAGCCCATCGCGCTGTACGCGCTGGTGGACTGCAGGCCGAAGAACGCGGCCAGCGCCCACGCGGTGCGGCTGCGCAGGATCGGCAGCTTGACGTGCGCGGCCGCCGGGCCCGCCGCCGTCGTCGCGGTCGCCGTCGCCGTCGCCGTCGCCGGGCCGGACTTCTCCCGGCGGGCGAACAGCACCCCCAACCAGATCAGCAGCGCGACCACCGCGAGCAGGCCCCAGACGCCCAGGCCGAGCCGCCAGTCGCCGCCCATCGCGTTCGTCAGCGGCACGGTGGTGGCGGCGGCCAGCGAGGTGCCCACCGACAGCGACATCGAGTAGAGGCCGATCATCGGCGCCACCCGGTCCGGGAAGTACCGCTTGATCACCACCGGGATCAGCACGTTCGCCAGTGCCACCCCGGCCAGCGCCAGCGCGGTCAGCAGCAGGAACACCACGGCGGAGCCGGTGAACGAGCGGGCCAGCACGCCCGCCGCGATCGCGGCCATGGCGGCCGTCACCACGGCGATCGGCCCCGTCCGGCGGGCCAGGCCGGGGGCGCAGACGCCGAGCAGCGCGAAGCACAGCGGCGGCACTGCGGCCAGCAGGCCGGCCGTCGTGGCGCTCATCCCGAGCCCGTCGCGGACCGGGTCGAGCAGCGCGCCGAGGCTGGTGACCACGGGGCGCAGGTTCACTGCGGCGGCGGCCACCGCGACGGCGAGCAGGACGGCGGCGCCGTTGCGCACGGCGGCGGGGGCGACGGCCCCGGGGGTGGTCTTCTCGGTGGACGGGGCGGCGGGTGGGCGGCTCTCGGTCTCGGTGGCGGCGGGGTCTGCTGCGGTAGACATGGCGCAATCATAGAATCATGGGATGACTTACCGCACCCCGGTATCCTGATGACGTGGACCACAGAAGGAGCACGACCTTGGCGCTGTCGACCACCCGCCGCACCCCGCTCTCCGACCAGGTGATCGCCCAGCTCCGGGCCCAGATCACCTCCGGCGAGTGGCCGGTGGGTTCCCGCATCCCCACCGAAGCGGAGCTCGTCGACCAGCTCGGCGTGGCCCGCAACACCGTCCGCGAGGCCGTCCGGGCCCTCGCCCACAACGGGCTGCTCGACATCCGCCAGGGCTCCGGCACCTACGTCCTGGCCACCAGCGAGCTCGCGGGCGTCCTGCACCGCCGGTTCGCCGACGCCGACCAGGACCAGGTCGCCGAGCTCCGCTCCACCCTGGAGACCTCCGCCGCCGGCTTCGCCGCCCTCCGCCGCACCGCGCGCGACCTCGAACTCCTCGACGCCGCGCTCGCCCGCCGCGACGCCGCCTGGCACGCCGGCGTCCCCGAGGACTTCATCCAGGCCGACGCCGCCTTCCACCAGGCCGTGGTCGCCGCCGCCCACAACGACGTCCTGGCCGCCGTCTACGCCGACCTCGGCGAGGTCCTGCGCGCCCACCTGCGGCACGACGTCGGCCCCGACCTGCTCCCGCACCGCTGGGTTCCGCACGCCGCGATCCTCGACGCGATCCGGGCCGGCGACCCGGAGAAGGCCGCCGACGAGGCGGGCCGGGCGATCGGCTTCTGCAAGGCCGAGAACCGCTAGCCCCCGCGGGCGTTCCCGCACCCCGCGCCGCCGGAACGCCCGCGGGGCCCGGCGACGCGTGCGGTCACCGGGCCCCGCGGGGCGGAGCGCTTACGCCCCGATCGCGTGCAGGCCGCCGTCCACGTGGACGATCTCGCCGGTGGTCTTCGGGAACCAGTCGCTGAGCAGCGCGACGACGCCGCGGCCGGCCGGCTCCGGGTCGGTGAGGTCCCACTTGAGCGGGGAGCGGGAGTCCCAGGTCGCGGCGAGGTCCGGGAAGCCGGGGATCGACTTCGCGGCCATCGACCCGATCGGGCCGGCCGAGACCAGGTTGCAGCGGATGTCGCGCGAGCCCAGGTAGCGGGCCAGGTACCGGTTGGTCGACTCCAGGGCGGCCTTCGCCGGGCCCATCCAGTCGTACTGCGGCCAGGCGAACTGCGCGTCGAAGGTCAGGCCGACCACCGAGCCGCCGTCCTGCATCAGCGGGAGCAGCGCCGTGGTGAGCGACTTGAACGAGTACGCGGAGACGTGCATCGCGGTGGCCACGGACTCCCACGGGGTGTCCAGGAAGCTGCCGCCGAGGGCGTCCTGCGGCGCGAAGCCGATCGAGTGGACGATGCCGTCGAGGGTGGGCAGGTGCTCGCGGACCTGGTCGGCGATGCCGGCCAGCTGCTCCGCGTTGGAGACGTCGAGCTCCAGGACCTTGACGGGGTTGGGCAGCTTCTTGGCGATGCGCTCGGTGAGGCTGGGCCGGGGGAAGGCGGTGAGGATGATCTCGGCGCCCTGCTCCTGGGCCAGCTTCGCGGTGTGGAAGGCGATGGAGGACTCCATCAGCACGCCGGTGATCAGGATGCGCTTGCCTTCGAGAATTCCAGTCATGGTCAGTGACCCATGCCCAATCCGCCGTCGACGGGAACGACGGCTCCGGTGATGTACGCGGCCTCGTCGGAGGCCAGGAACCGCACGGCCGAGGCGATCTCGGCGGGGGCGGCGTAGCGGCCCAGCGGGACGCCGGAGACGATCTCCTGGCGGCGCTCCTCGCTGAGCACCGCCGTCATGTCGGTGTCGACGAAGCCGGGCGCCACCACGTTGACGGTGATGCTGCGGGAGCCGAGCTCGCGGGCCAGCGAGCGGGCGAAGCCGACCAGGCCGGCCTTGGAGGCGGCGTAGTTGGCCTGCCCGGCGGAGCCGCTGAGGCCGACCACCGAGGAGATCAGCACGACCCGGCCCTTGCGGGCCCGCAGCATCTTCGCCGCGGCGCGCTTGACGACCCGGAAGGTGCCGGTGAGGTTGGTGTCCAGGACGGAGCTGAAGTCGTCCTCGGACATCCGCAGCAGCAGGGTGTCCTTGGTGATGCCGGCGTTGGCGACCAGCACCTCGACCGGGCCGTGGGCGGCCTCGATCTCGGTGAAGGCGGCGTCGACCTGCGCGGCGTCGGTGATGTCGGCGCGGACGGCCAGCACGTCGTACTTGGCGAGTTCCGCCGGGACCTCGCCGCTCCGGCTGGTGATGGCGACCTTGTCGCCCGCCTCGGCGAAGCTCTGGGCGATGGCCAGGCCGATGCCCCGGTTACCTCCGGTGACCAGTACCGAGCGGCTCAAGGGTCCACCTCTTCTCTCGATGTGCGTACGTTGTGCGTCCGCGGCTGCGCGCGCAGTTCACCTGCGACGCTATCGGTAGGGTGCGAGCGCGGACGAAGCGGCCTCCGACAGGGGCGTCCGACGAGAACTGTCGCATCTCCACAATGGAGTCATCCAGGGGGCGGGGAACGCCGCGCAGGTCGCGGGCGTTGCCCCGAAGGTGTTCCGGAGAGCCCGGGGCGCCGATTCCGGGCGAGCCGATCGGAGCGGACGCAATGAGTGGTGCACACCCTGACCGGACCGGTCGCCGCAGGCTGGCGGCGCTGGCGGCGCTGGCCCTGGCGGGCGCGGCGGCGTGGGCGCTGCGCGAGGTGCCGGCCCAGTTCGGGCGCCGTCCGGACGCGTCGGACCTGCGGCTGCGGGCGTCCCCGCAGTACCGCGACGGGGTGTTCCACAACGCGCCGTCCGAGGTGTCCGCCGGGGCGCCGGGCCGGCCCGACTCGGCGACGCTGCGCCGGATGCTGTTCGAGAAGGAGGGCCGGGTGCCGACCGCGCCGGTGCCGCTGGCGGTGCCGGAGGTGTCCGGCGGGGCGTCCGAGGGCGTCGCGGTGACGTGGTTCGGGCACGCCTCGGCGCTGCTGGAACTGGACGGCTGCCGGGTGCTGGTGGACCCGATCTGGTCGGACCGCTGCTCGCCCTCGCAGCTGACCGGCCCGAAGCGGCTGCACCCGGTGCCGGTCGAGCTGGCCGAACTCCCGCAGGTGGACGCGGTGCTGATCTCGCACGACCACTACGACCACCTGGACATGGCCACCGTGCGCCGCCTGGTCGAGCTGCAGTCGGCGCCGTTCGCGGTGCCGCTGGGCATCGGCGGCCACCTGCGCCGCTGGGGCGTGCCGGAGCACCGGATCATCGAGCTGGACTGGGACGAGACCTGCACGCTCGGCGAGTTGACGCTGACGCTGACCGCCGCGCACCACTTCTCCGGCCGCAGCCTGGCCCGCAACACCACGCTGTGGGGCTCCTGGGTGGTGGCCGGCCCGGAGCGCAAGGTGTTCTTCACCGGCGACTCCGGCTACTTCGAGGGCTTCGCCCGGATCGGCGAGCAGCACGGCCCGTTCGACGCGGCGCTGATGGCGATCGGCGCGTACGACGACGCCTGGGCCGACATCCACCTGAACCCGGAGGAGGCGGTGCGGGCGCACCTGGAGCTGCGCGGCGGGCTGCTGCTGCCGATCCACTGGTGCACCTTCAACCTGGCGCCGCACCGCTGGGCCGAGCCGGTGGAGCGGCTGCTCGCGGAGGCCAAGGCCCAGGCCGTGCCGCTGGCCGTGCCGCGGCCGGGGCAGCGGGTCGAGGTGGCCAACCCGCCGGAGCTGGACGGCTGGTGGGAGGCCCTGGCGTGACGCCGTTCTGACGGGTCGTCAGCGCGGCGCGGCGAATATTGGCTGGCCGTACGCCCTGCGGCCGGGGATGATGCGAGCGGGTGCGCCCTCGGCCGGGGGCGGCCCGCCGCGTCCGACCCTCGACCCAGGGAGCCCGATGCCCCCCTCCGCGCTGGATCCTCAGTTCCTCTCCTACCCGTTGCGCCCGCTGGCGGACGCCGCCCTGTCGCGGGCCCGGCAGCTGGGGGTGTCGCACGCCGACTTCCGCCTGGAGCGGGTCCGTTCGGCGTCCTGGCGGCTGCGGGACGCCCGGCCCGCCGGCTCCTCGGACACGGTGCAGCTGGGCTTCGCCGTCCGGGTCCTGCTGGACGGCGCGTGGGGCTTCGCGGCCGGGGTCGACCTGACGCCGGAGGCGGCCGCGGCGGTGGCCGAGCAGGCGGTGGCGGTGGCCCGGCTGTCGGGCGGCATCAGCCGCGCCGCGGGCTCCGCCGAGCGGGTCGAGCTGGCCCCGGAGCCGGTGTACCCGGCCGCCGAGTGGGTCTCCGCGTACGAGGTGAACCCGTTCGACGTGCCGGACGCGGAGAAGACCGGCCTGCTGGCCGACTGGTCCGCCCGGCTGCTGGCCGCCGACGGCGTCTCGCACGTGTCGGCCGCGGTGCTGACGGTGCAGGAGAACAAGTTCTACGCGGACACCGCGGGCACCGTGACGACCCAGCAGCGGGTGCGCCTGCACCCCTGGCTGGAGGCCACCAGCGTGGACGAGCGCACCGGCGCGTTCGACTCGATGCGCACCATCGCCCCGCCCGCCGGCCGCGGCTGGGAATACCTTGTGGGGGCCCGGGGGTCATCCCCCGAAGATCGCAGCCTGCGCGGGGTCGGCTGGGACTGGGACGCCGAACTCGCCGAGCTGCCCGGGCTGCTGGCCGAGAAGATGCGGGCGCCGAGCGTCGCCGCGGGCCGCCACGACCTGGTGATCGACCCGTCCAACCTGTGGCTGACCATCCACGAGTCGATCGGCCACGCCACCGAGCTGGACCGCGCGCTCGGCTACGAGGCCGCCTACGCGGGCACCTCGTTCGCCACCTTCGACCGGCTGGGCAGCCTGAAGTACGGCTCCGAGCTGATGCACGTCACCGGCGACCGCACGGCCGAGCACGGCCTGGCCACCATCGGCTGGGACGACGAGGGCGTCGCCACCCAGTCCTGGGACCTGATCCGCGACGGCGTCCTGGTCGGCTACCAGCTCGACCGCCCGATGGCGAAGCTCAAGGGCTTCGAGCGCTCCAACGGCTGCGCCTACGCCGACTCCCCGGCGCACGTGCCGGTGCAGCGGATGGCCAACGTCTCGCTCCAGCCGGCCGCCGGCGGGCCGGACACCGCGGGCCTGGTCTCCCAGGTGGAGAACGGCCTGTACATCGTCGGCGACCGCTCCTGGTCGATCGACATGCAGCGCTACAACTTCCAGTTCACCGGCCAGCGCGCCTACGCGATCCGCAACGGCGAACTCGCCGGCCAGGTCAAGGACTTCGCCTACCAGGCCACCACCACCGACTTCTGGGGCTCGATGAGCGCCGTCGGCGGCCCGCAGACGTACGTGCTCGGCGGGGCCTTCAACTGCGGCAAGGCCCAGCCGGGCCAGGTCGCCGCGGTCAGCCACGGCTGCCCGTCCGCGCTGTTCCGCCAGGTCAACGTGCTCAACACCCAGCAGGAGGCGGGTCACTGATGTCCCTCACGCACCCCCACGAGCTGGTGGAACGCGCCCTCGAACTCTCCCGCGCGGACGGCTGCGTGGTGATCGCCGACGAGGAGTCCACCGCCAACCTGCGCTGGGCCGGCAACGGCCTGACCACCAACGGCGTCACCCGCGGCCGCCGCCTCACCGTGATCGCCACCGCGGACGGCGCCACCGGCACCGCCTCCGGCGTGGTCGCCCAGGAGGCCGTCACGCTCGACGGGGTCGAGCAGCTGGTGCGCGCCGCCGAGGCCGCCGCCCGGGCCGCCGAGCCCGCCGAGGACGCCCAGCCGCTGATCGCGGGCCGGGCCGCCGACCCGCGCTTCACCGAGGCCCCCGAGACCACCGACATCGGCGTGTTCACCGCCTTCGCGCCCGCCCTCGGCGAGGCCTTCGCCCGGGCCCGGGCGGGCGGCGAGCTGCTGTACGGCTTCGCCCGGCACGAGCGCACCACCTCCTACCTGGGCAGCTCCACCGGCCTGCGGCTGCGCCACGACCAGCCCACCGGCACCGTCGAGCTGAACGCCAAGACCGCCGACCTGTCCGCCTCCGCCTGGGCCGGCGCCGCCACCCGGGACTTCACCGACGTCGACGTCACCGCCCTGCACACCGACCTGACCCGCCGCCTCGGCTGGGGCCGCAAGCGGATCGACCTGCCCGCCGGCCGCTACGAGACGCTGCTGCCGCCGTCCGCCGTCGCCGACCTGATGGTCTACCTGTCCTGGTCGGCCGGCGCGCGGGACGCGGTGGAGGGCCGCTCGGTGTTCTCCAGGCCCGGAGGGGGCAGCCGGGTCGGGGAGCAGCTCAGCCCGCTGCCGCTGACCCTGCGCTCCGACCCGGCCGAGCCGGGCCTGCAGGCCGCCCCGTTCGTGCTCACGCACTCCTCGGGCGAGAACGACTCGGTGTTCGACAACGGCTCCCCGCTGGCCGCCACCGACTGGCTGCGCGAGGGCCGCCTGGCCAACCTGCTCACCACCCGGCACTCCGCGGGCCTGGCCGGCCTCCCGCTCACCCCGCCGGTCGACAACCTGGTGCTGGAGACCTCCGCCCCCGGCGCGCCGGGCCTGGACGAGATGGTCGCCCGCACCGAGCGCGGCCTGCTGCTCACCTGCCTCTGGTACATCCGCGAGGTCGACCCGGCCACCCTGCTGCTCACCGGCCTCACCCGGGACGGCGTCTACCTGGTCGAGAACGGCGAGGTGGTCGGCGCCGTCAACAACTTCCGCTTCAACGAGTCCCCGGTCGACCTGCTCGGCCGGATCACCGAAGTGGGCCGCACCGAACGCTGCCTGCCCCGCGAGTGGGGCGACTGGTTCACCCGGGCGGCGATGCCGCCGGTCCGGGTGCCCGACTTCAACATGAGCTCGGTCAGCCAGGCCTCCTGAGCCGACCGGAACCCGAGGGGGCCCCGATGGACGAGAAACGCACCGTGAAGACGTCGAAGATGCTCTCCCGCATCCTGCGGCACGACCCGGGCGCCGTCGGGGTCACCCTGGACGCGGCGGGCTGGGTGGAGGTCGACGCCCTGCTCGCCGCGCTGGCCCGGCACGGCCGCCCGCTGAGCCGCGCCGAGCTGGACCACGTGGTCGCCACCAACAACAAGCGCCGCTTCGCCTACTCCGAGGACGGCCGCTCGATCCGCGCCAGCCAGGGCCACACCGTCGAGGTCGACCTCGGCCTGCCCGCCGCCACCCCGCCGGACGTGCTCTTCCACGGCACCGCCGAGCGCACCCTGCGGTACATCCTGGCCGAGGGCCTGCGCCCGATGTCCCGGCAGGACGTGCACCTGTCCGCCGACACCGGGACGGCCGTCAAGGTCGGCTCCCGGCACGGCCGCCCCGTCGTCCTGGAGGTCGACGCGGCGGCGATGGCCCGGGACGGGCACGAGTTCCGGGTGTCCGCGAACGGCGTCTGGCTGACCGGCCCGGTCCCCGTCCAGTACCTGCGCCGCACGCCCTGAACCCCCGCCGGGCCCGGCCCGCGGCGCCCCGCCGGGCGCCGCGCCGGACCCGGGTGGGTCCGGTCGGCGTCAGCGGGGTTACCGTGGTCGACCGTAGGGCCGCACCGACCCGAGGAACGGATGGGGACGACATGCCCAAGAACGCGGACGACGGCCAGGTCTTCCGGATCACCGGGGCCCGCAGCAGCCTGAGCGAGGACGTCCGGGGGCGCCAGCGCCGCTACGTGGTCTCGATGCTGATCCGCACCGCGTGCGTCCTGCTCGCCGTCGTCCTCTGGGACGTCCAGCGCTGGCTGGCCTTCGCCGCGCTGGCCGGCGGCATCCTGCTGCCCTACTTCGCCGTCCTGATCGCCAACGCGGGCCGCGAGCGCGCCCCTGGCCTGCCGTCGACCTTCGCCTTCTCCCCCGACACGCCGCTGATGCTCGGCCCGGGCGGCACCGGGGGTCGCGGCGCGGGGGCCGAGAATCAGCCACAGGACTGAGAATCCCTCAAATCCACTGTCCGGTATGGCCGTTCATATGCCGCTATGACCGCCCGAAAGCTCAGACGATCCTCAAATTAATCATCGGACAGGCGCACCGACGGCCCTTCCGCCGTGCCATACTTCCTTAGCGCTCCGCATCCCCCGTCGGAGCGACAGACCGACGCCGGGCAGCTCCCCCCGTGGCTGCCCGGCGTCGTCATGCCCGGAGCCGGACCGGACATAGGATCGACCGCATGGACACCCCCGCGCACCCCCTCTTCGGCACTCCTCCCGGCGGCCCCGACAGCCCCGAAAACCCCCCGAAGTGCTCCGCCAAGGGCTGCCGCGACCTCGCCGCCTGGTCCCTGCGCTGGAACAACCCCAAGCTGCACACCCCCGACCGCCGCAAGACCTGGCTCGCCTGCGACGCCCACCGCGACTCGCTCAGCCAGTTCCTGGCCGTCCGCGGCTTCCTCAAGGAGACCGAGCCCTTCTCCGGCTGAGCCCCGCTCCGGGCCCCGGCAGCGCCGCGCTCAGCCGCCGATCGCCGACATCGGCCGCTCCGGCTGGAGGAACTCCGGCCGGTCGATGCCCGCGCCGGCCTTCTTGCCCCACATCGCCGCCCGCCACAGCTCCGCCAGCTCCGCGTCGCCCGCGCCGGAGCGCAGCGCGCCGCGCAGGTCGGTCTCGCCGGTGGCGAACAGGCAGTTGCGGACCTGGCCGTCGGCGGTGAGCCGGGTGCGGTCGCAGGCCCGGCAGAACGGGCGGGTGACGGAGGCGATCACGCCGACCGTCGCGGGCCCGCCGTCGACCAGCCAGCGCTCGGCGGGGGCGGCGCCGCGGGCGGCGGCCGGTTCGGGGGTCAACTCGAAGCGGGTGCGCAGCAGTTCGAGGATCTCCTCGGCGGTGACCATCCGGGTGCGGTCCCAGCCGTGCTGCGCGTCCAGCGGCATCTGCTCGATGAAGCGCAGCTGGTAGCGGTGCTCGATCGCCCAGGCCAGCAGGTCGGCGGCCTCGCCGTCGTTGACGCCGCGCATCAGGACGGCGTTGAGCTTGACCGGCCGCAGCCCGGCGGCCTCGGCGGCGGCCAGGCCGTCGAGCACGTCCTGGTGGCGCTTGCGCCGGGTGAGCCGGGCGAAGGTGTCGGGGTCGAGGGTGTCGAGCGAGACGTTGACCCGGTCGACGCCGGCGTCGCGCAGGGCGGGGGCGATCCGGGCCAGGCCGATGCCGTTGGTGGTGAGCGAGATCTCCGGCCGGGGCTCCAGCGCGGCGCAGGCGGCGATGATCGCCACCAGCCCGGGCCGCAGCAGCGGTTCCCCGCCGGTGAAGCGCACCTCCCGGACGCCCAGCGAGCCGACCGCGAGGGCGACCAGCCGGACGATCTCCTCGTCGGTGAGCAGTTCGGGCTTGCCGAGCCAGTTGAGGCCCTCTTCGGGCATGCAGTAGGTGCAGCGCAGGTTGCACCGGTCGGTGAGCGATACCCGCAGGTCGACGGCCTGCCGGCCGTAGGTGTCGAGGAGCATCCGGCGCCCGCCTTTCCTGGAAAAAGCCCGCTGGCCCGGCCACCGTGCGGTGGCCGGGCCAGCTTAACGCCGCTCCCGGACACCGCCGGGGAGGTGTTCGCTCAGTGGGCGCCCAGGCCGGTGAGCGAGCGGACTTCCAGTTCAGCGTACTTCGCCGGGTCGGCCTTCTCCCGGGAGAGGTAGGTGCCGATCACGCCGGCCAGGAAGCCGACCGGGATGGAGACCAGGCCGGGGTTCTCCAGCGGGAACCAGTCGAAGGAGGCGCTCGGGACGAGCGCCTTGGCGTTGCCGGAGACCACCGGGGAGAAGACCACCAGGGCGACGGAGGTGATCAGGCCGGCGTAGGTGGAGGCGACCGCGCCGGTGGTGTTGAACCGCTTCCAGAACAGCGAGTACAGCAGGGTGGGCAGGTTGGCGGAGGCGGCGACCGCGAAGGCCAGCGCGACCAGCGCGGCGGCGTTCAGCTTGTCGGCGAAGATCGACAGCAGGATGGCGACCGCGCCGATCGCCACCGCGGCGAGCTTGGCGCTGGCCACCTCCTCCTTCTCGGTGGCCTTGCCGCGCCGGATCACGTTGGCGTACAGGTCGTGGGCGAAGGAGGACGAGGACGCCAGGGTGAGTCCGGCGACCACGGCCAGGATGGTGGCGAAGGCGACCGCGGAGATCACCGCGAGCAGCACCGCGCCGCCGGTGGTGCCGGCGCCGCCGCCGAGGTGTTCGGCGAGCAGCGGGGCGGCGGTGTTGCCGGACTTGTCGGCGGACAGCGCCTTGCGGCCGACCAGGGCGGCGGCGCCGAAGCCGAGGGCGAGCGTCATCAGGTAGAAGACGCCGATGATGCCGATCGACCAGAGCACCGACTTCCGGGCGGTACGCGCGGTGGGCACGGTGTAGAAGCGCACCAGGATGTGCGGCAGCGCGGCGGTGCCGAGCACCAGGGCGATGCCGAGGCTGAGGAAGTTGAGCTTGGTGGTGCCGTTGGTGCCGTACTTGAGGCCGGGTTGCAGGAACTTGTCGCCGCTGCCACTGGCCTTGGCGGCGGAGCCGAGCAGTTCGGACAGGTTGAAGTGGAACTTGGCCAGCACCAGGACGGTCATCAGCCCGGCGCCGAGGATCAGCAGCACGGCCTTGATGATCTGCACCCAGGTGGTGCCCTTCATGCCGCCGATGACGACGTACAGCACCATCAGGGCGCCGACCGCGACGATGGTCCAGCGCTTGGCGGAGTCGCTCTGGGCGCCGAGCAGCAGGGCGACCAGCGAGCCGGCGCCGACCATCTGGGCCAGCAGGTAGAAGATCGACACCACGATGGTGGAGATGCCGGCGGCGGTGCGGACCGGGCGCTGGCGCATCCGGAAGGCCAGCACGTCGGCCATGGTGTAGCGGCCGGAGTTGCGCAGCGGTTCGGCGACCAGCAGCAGGGCGACCAGCCAGGCGACCAGGAAGCCGATCGAGTAGAGGAAGCCGTCGTAGCCGGAGAGCGCGATGGCGCCGGTGATGCCGAGGAAGGACGCGGCGGACATGTAGTCGCCGGAGATCGCCAGTCCGTTCTGGAAGCCGGTGAAGCTGCGGCCGCCGGCGTAGAAGTCGGAGGCGTCGCGGTTGTTGCGGCCGGCCCACAGGGTGATGCCGAGGGTGGCGACGACGAACACCCCGAACAGGGACATGATCAGGGTGCGGTGGTCGCTCGCGGAGGTGGCCAGCTGCGTCATTCGGCGGCCTCCTCGGCCACGGCGGTGTGGTCGGCGCCCTGGGCGGGCAGCGTGGCGTCGGCCCGGCCGCGGATCACGGCGGCCCGCGGGTCCAGTTGCCGGTCGGCGAACCGGGCGTACCAGGCGGCGATGACGAAGGTGCTGGCGAACTGGAGGAGCCCGAGCACCAGCGCGATGTTGATGTTGCCGACGACCTTGGTGCTCATGAAGCCGGGGGCGTAGCAGCTGAGCAGGACGTACAGCAGGTACCAGAGGACGAATCCGGCCGTGACCGGGAAGGCGAAGTTCCGGAAGGAGCTCCGGAGTTGCCGGAACTCCGGTGACTCCTCGATACGTTGGAACGATTCGGGGGCTGTCTCGGGCGGGGGTGCCACGCGGGGTCTCCTGACGTCTTCGGTGCGACGGACGATCAGATGGACGTGAGTGACGTCACATTGAGTGCGCTGCATGCTAGATCGAGGAGCGGGTGCCGAGAAGCTTCCCCACGCGATGTGGCCGAAAACTGACCAGAACACGCCACCGGGGCGGCCGCTTTGCGGCCACCCCGGTGTGATGATCAGTCAATTGTCCCTGTTCGCGGGCCGGTTCAGAACGCGATCCGGACCTTCAGCGCCGTCCGCTCGTCCATCGCCCGGTACCCCTCCGGCACCTCGTCCAGCCCGATCGTGCGGTCGAACACCGCGCCCGGGTCGATCGCCCCGGAGAGCACGTCCGGCAGCAGCTCGGGGATGTACGCCCGGGCCGGGGCGACGCCGCCGACCAGCCGCACGTTCCGGCCGAACATCTGGCCGATGTCCACGCCCGCGCTGCCGCCGTGCGGCACGCCCACGTAGCCGACCGCGCCGCCGTCCCGGGCGATCGACAGCGCGGTGCGCATCGACTCCTCGGTGCCCACCGCCTCCAGCACCGCGTGCGCGCCCTGCCCGCCGGTCAGCTCCCGGACCGCCTCGACCGCCGCCTCGCCGCGCTCCGGCACCACGTCGGTGGCGCCGAACGAGCGGGCGATCGCGGTGCGGCCCGCGTGCCGGCCGAGCGCGATGATCCGGCCCGCGCCCAGCCGGTGCGCGGCCAGCACGCCGCACAGCCCGACCGCGCCGTCGCCGACCACCGCGACCGTCGCCCCCGGCCGCACGCCCGCCGAGACCGCCGCGTGGTGCCCGGTCGCCATCACGTCGGACAGCGCCAGCAGCCCGGGCAGCAGCTTCGCGTCGCCGGCCGCCTCCTTGGGCAGCTTCACCAGCGTCCCGTCCGCGAACGGCACCCGGACCGCCTCGCCCTGCCCGCCGTCCGACCCCGGGGTGCCCCAGAACCCGCCGTGCGGGCAGGAGGTCTGCAGGCCCTCGCGGCAGTACTCGCACACGCCGTCCGACCAGACGAACGGGGCCACCACCAGGTCGCCGACCGCGAAGCCGCGCACCTCGGCGCCGGCCTCCTCGACGAAGCCCAGGAACTCGTGCCCGATCCGCTGCCCGGCCTGGCGCTTGGAGACCCCCCGGTACGCCCACAGGTCGCTGCCGCAGATGCAGGCGTTCAGCACCCGGACCACGACGTCGGTCGGCCGCTCGATCCGCGGGTCCGGCACCTCCTCGATCCGGATGTCCTGGGGGCCGTGGATCACGGTGGCGCGCATGAGGGAGTTCCTTCGTTCTACGGGGTACCGCGGGCGTCCGCACCCGCGTCTCCAGTGCCAAGGCACCGCCCGCCCCCGCTATTCCGTCCGGAGCCGCCCGCCGCTCCCCGTACAGTGGTGCGTTATGTACGCGCCATTCCCGACCTCGCCGCTCCCGGCACCGCGCACCGGCCCCGGCGGGGGCCCCGGGCGCGGCTTCGCCGTGGTCGACGTGGAGACCACCGGTCTCGGCCGCTCCGACCGGGTGATCTCGGCGGGCGTCTACCAGCTCGACCCGGACGGCGAGATCACCGACCACTGGTACACCCTGGTCAACCCCGAGCGGGACCCGGGACCGGTCTGGATCCACGGCCTGACCAGCGAGGTGCTGGCCGGGGCGCCGACCTTCCCGGAGGTCGCCGCCGAGTTCGCCGAGCGGCTGCGCGACCGGGTGCTGGTCGCCCACAACGCGCTGTTCGACTGGAACATGATCTCCCGCGAGTTCTCCCGGGCGGGCCTGCGCGCCCCGGTCGAGCAGCGGCTGTGCACCATGGTGCTGGCCCGCGACCTGCGGCTGCCGCTGCCCAACGGCAAGCTCTCCTCGCTGGCCGCCCACTTCGGCGTGCACCAGCGCCAGGCCCACCACGCGCTGGACGACGCCCGGGTGCTCGCCGAGGTGTTCCGCCCCTCGCTGGAGCTGGCCCGCAGCGGCGGCGTCCCGCTGCCGCTGACCGCCTGCGTCGCCGTCACCGACCTCGGCGAGGACGCCGCCGCCACCGCGGCGGCCCCGGCCCGCGGCTCCTGGAGCTCCTCCTACCGCCCCGGCCGCAAGCGCCCGGCCTGCCCGTACCCGAACCCGGGCCGCTGGGCGGACGGCTCCCCGCTGGTGCAGGGCATGCGGGTGGCGATCACCGGCGACACCGCCACCGACCGCGAGCTGCTGGAGGACCGGGCCACCGAGGCCGGCCTGCACATCGCCTCCTCGGTCAGCCGGCTCACCAGCCTGCTGGTCACCAACGAGCCCGCCTCGTGGAGCGGCAAGGCCCGCAAGGCCCGCGAGTACGGCACCCCGGTGGTCGGCGAGGACGCCTTCCTGCAGCTGCTGCGCGAGGTCGCGCCGCACCCCGGTGCCTGACGCGGCGGTAAGGAGGGTTAGCGTGCCGGGTGTGTACCGATTCCTGCTGTCCCTGCGCTGGGCGGTCATCGTCCTGGTGGCCGCGGTGCTGGTCCCGACCATGATCAAGCTGGGGTTCTGGCAGTACCACCGGCACGAGGCACGGGTGGCCCGCAACGACCTGGTGGCGCGCAACCTGGGCAGCGCCCCGGTCGCCTTCGACTCGCTCTCCTCCCCCGGCTGGTCCGTCCCGACCGGCGAGGTCTGGCGCACCGTGACCGCCACCGGCAGCTACGACACCGCGCACGAGGTGGTCGTCCGCGGCCGCACCGAGCCCGGCGGCTCCACCATCGGCTACTTCGTGGTCACCCCGCTGGTGCTCGCCGACGGCAGGGGCTCGGTGCTGGTCAACCGCGGCTGGGTGGAGTCCGCCGCGGACGCCGCCAGCATCCCGGACGTCCCGGCCCCGCCGTCCGGCGAGGTCACCGTCACCGGCCGGCTGCGCGCCGACGAGACGTACGCCTCGCTGGGCGTGAAGAACCGCGGCGGCCTGCCCGAGCGGATGTACAAGGTGATCAACACCGCCGAGCAGGCCAAGTACGCGAACAGCACCGTGCTCGGCGGCTACCTGGAGCTGTCCTCCTCCCGGCCCGCCGCCGGCCCCTCCCCCGAGCTGCTCGCCGAGCCCGGCCACTCCGACATCGGCCCGCACATGGCGTACGCGATCCAGTGGTGGCTGTTCACCTCGCTGATCCCGATCGGCCTGGTGGTGATGGCCCGCCGCGAGGCCAAGCAGCACGCCTCCGAACGGGCCGCCGAGGCCGGGGAACTGGTCGGCGCTACCAGCTGAGGGGGGGCGGGTCGGGGCCTGCCTGACGGCCCCGCCGGATCAGCGCGCGTTGTTGGGCGCCCGGCTGGGCGTGCCGGCGAAACGCCCTCGTACTGGAAGTACTCGGGCGTTTTGCCGGTGCGGCCAGGCGGGATGCCCGGCGGCGCGCGCCCGGCGGGGTCGTCAGGCAGGCCCCATCGGTTGCTCGGCCCAGATGGTCTTGCCGCTGCGGGTGTAGCGGCTGCCCCAGCGCTCGGTCAGCTGGGCGACCAGGTACAGGCCGCGGCCGCCCTCGTCGGTGAGCCGGGCCCGGCGCATCCGCGGCTGGGTGGCGCTGGGGTCGGAGACCTCGCAGGTCAGCACCGAGGAGCGGATCAGCCGCACCATCACCGGCCCGCCCGCGTACCGGATCGCGTTGGTGACCAGTTCGCTCAGCACCAGCTCGGTGGTGAACACCAGCCCGTCCAACCCCCACTCCTCCAGCGTCCGGGTGGCGGCCTCGCGCACCCCGGCGACCGCCGACGGGTCGGCCTCGATGGTCCACACGGCGGTGTCCGCGGGCGGCACCGGGTGCAGCCGGGCCAGCAGCAGCGTGACGTCGTCGCTGAGCCCGGCGGTGGACATCTCGGCGACGATCGCCCGCCCGGCCGCCGCCAGGTCCCCGCCCAGGTCGGCCTCGCCGAGCCGGGCGGCCAGCTGCGCCATGCCCTCGTCCAGGTCGCCGCCGGTGCCGCCCTCGATCAGCCCGTCGGTGTACAGCGCCAGCACGCTGCCGCCGCGCAGCGCGCACTCGACGGTCTCGAACGGCAGCCCGCCGACGCCGAGCGGCGGCCCGGGGTTGACCGGCAGGTACTCGACCCGCCCGTCGGGGTGCACCAGGGCGGGCGGCGGGTGCCCGGCGCTGGCGGCCTGGCAGATGCCGGAGACCGGGTCGTAGACGGCGTACACGCAGGTCGCCCCGGACGGGTCGGCGACGCCGCGCTCGCGCTCCTCCTCGCTGCCCTCGACGACCAGCTGGGAGACCAGGTCGTCCAGGTGCACCAGCAGCTCGTCGGGCTCCAGGTCGAGGTCGGCCAGGGTGCGCACGGCGGTGCGCAGCCGGCCCATGGTGGCGCTGGCCTGCAGGCCGTGGCCGACCACGTCGCCGGCCACCAGGGCGACCCGGGCGCCGGAGAGCGGGATCACGTCGAACCAGTCCCCGCCGACGCCGGTCGCGGTGTCGGTGGGCCGGTAGACGCTGGCGGTGGTGGCGGCGGGCACCGCGGTCTCGGCGGGCGGCAGCAGCGAGCGCTGCAGGCCGACGGCGGCCCGGTGCTCGCGGGTGTAGCGGCGGGCGTTGTCGAGGGCGAGCGAGGCCCGGGCGGCGATCTCCCGCAGCAGTTCCAGGTCCTCGCCCGCGTACGGGCCGTCGTCGGGGCCCCGGTGGACGGTGACCCGGCCGAGCGGGCCGCCGCGGGCGTGCAGCGGGGCGCTCATCGTGGGCCGTCCGGCGGCCGCGGCGGCGGGGCGGCCGAGCTCCTCGCGGGCGATCGGTCCGAGCGGCCCGAGCGGGCGGTCGTCGGGCCCGGGCGGCCCTGCGGTGGCGGTGCGGCGGACGGGGAGCAGCCCGTCGGCGCCGGGCACCGGTTCGTCGCCGGTGAAGACGGCTTCGGCGATGTCCACCTCGGCGCGGTCGCCGAGCCCGGGCACCAGCACGCCGGCCAGGTCCTCGGCGGTGCCGGCCACCGAGAGCGAGCCGCCGACGGCGGCGGTGGCCCGGTGCAGCACGTCGGCGCGCCGCCGGTAGCGGTGCAGTTCGGTGACGTCGCCGAACAGCGCGGTGACGCCGATCAGCGTCCCGTCGGGGGCCTGCAGCCGGAAGGCCTGCACCTCCATCATCACGGCGGGGCCGGGGTCGTCCAGGGTGCGGATCGGCAGTTCGGCCCGGACCACCGGCTCCCCGGTGTCGAGCACCCGGCGCAGGATCGCCTCGGCGTCCTCGGCGTCCCGGGGCTGCAGGAAGTCGCCGAGCCGGTGGCCGGCCAGGTGGTCGGGCAGTCCGGTGTAGGGCAGCAGGTGGGTGTTGGTGCGCAGCAGCCGCAGGTCGGTGTCGAAGAAGGCCAGGCCGAGCCGGTCCTGGAGGAACAGTTCCCGGGTGAACGCCTCGTCCTGGCGCCACCGGGTGACGGTGTCGGCGGGGGTGGCCAGCACCAGGGCCCGGACCTCGCCGTGCTCGCCGGCCAGCGGCAGCACCTGGTAGGCGACCTCCAGCGGGGGCCCGCCGCCGGTGCGCAGCCGCACCTCGCCGGCCCGGCGGCCGAGCGCGGCGGCGTCGGCCGTGGCGTCGGCCAGCAGGTCGGCGGCCGGGCGGCCGGTGACCTGGGCGGCGGCCAGGCCGAGCAGCTGCTCGGCGGCGGCGGTCCAGCCCACGACGCGTCCGTCGCCGTCGACCAGGGCCGCCGCGACGCCGTCGATGTTCGGCAACCGCCGACTGTCCATGCGCTGCACCTCGGGTGGGTGGTCCGATTCCCCCATCTTCGGACGGTTCCCGGCCGCGCGCCATCGACACCCGGTCGGCGCACACCCATTGACGCCCCGTATTGGTCTAGTCCAAATTGGCCGTGCACATGCCCTGAACGCTCTTTCCCCCACTCTGGAGCGACTTCCATGACGCACCGCCTCCACCGCGGCGCCGCCGCGACCGGCGCCCTGGCCCTGGGCTCCGCCGTCCTGGCCCTGCTGCCCGCCCAGGCCGGCGCGGCCACCGAACTCCTGGCCAACGGCGGCTTCGAGTCCGGCGCGCTCTCCCCCTGGAGCTGCACCGGCACCGCCGCCCTCACCGCCTCCGGGCCGCACTCCGGCGCCGCCGCGCTGAGCGCCACCCCCGGCGCGGGCGACCTCGCCCCGTGCACCCAGGGCGTCGACGTCCAGCCGAACACCGGCTACACCCTGTCCGCCTGGGTGAAGGGCTCCTACGTCACCCTCGCCGCCACCGGCACCGGCGTGTCCACCTCCACCTGGGCGAACGCCGCCGGCTGGACGCAGCTCACCCGCACCTTCACCACCGGCCCGGACACCACCCGGGTGACGGTCGCCCTCAGCGGCTGGTACGGCAGCCCCTACCAGGCCGACGACGTCTCGCTGACCGCCCTCGGCGCCGTCCCGTCCACCCCGCCCCCGTCCTCCTCCGCGCCCGCCTCGCCCTCCGCGCCCGCCTCCCCCTCGCCCTCCGCCACCACCCCGACGCCGTCCGCCCCCGCCTCCTCGGCCGCCGCGAACACCGTCCGGGTCTCCACCGCCAAGGAGCTCCAGGCCGCGCTGAGCGCCGCCGTCCCCGGCCGCACCATCCAGCTCGCCGACGGCACCTACAGCGGCAACTTCAAGATCACCACGGCGGGCACGGCCGCCGCCCGGATCACCCTGACCGGCTCGCCGAACGCCGTCCTCACCACCTCCACCGGCGGCGGCTACGGCCTCTCGCTGGCGAACGCCCCCTACTGGACCGTCCAGGGCATCACCGTCACCAACGCCCAGAAGGGCATCATGGTCGACTCCTCGGACTACGTGGTGCTCGACGGCGTGACGGTCCACCACACCACCATGGAGGGCGTGCACTTCCGCAACTCCTCCAGCCACGGCGTGCTGCGCAACTCGACCGTGCACGACACCGGCACCGCCCACGACGGCAAG
This sequence comes from Kitasatospora sp. YST-16, assembly GCF_026802215.1. Classification (NCBI taxonomy): domain Bacteria; kingdom Bacillati; phylum Actinomycetota; class Actinomycetes; order Kitasatosporales; family Streptomycetaceae; genus Kitasatospora; species Kitasatospora sp. YST-16. The sequence goes on along the minus strand of NZ_CP113837.1, from coordinate 5,447,099 downwards.
GGCGAGGGCGTCTACGTCGGCACCGCCAACACGCTCACCGACAAGAGCGACTACGTGCAGATCGTCGGCAACACCATCGGCCCGAACATCGGCGCCGAGAACATCGACCTCAAGGAGGGCACCACCGGCGGCCTGGTCTCCGGCAACCGCTTCGACGGCAACGGCCTGACGAACATCAACTACGACGACTCCTGGGTCGACGTGAAGGGCAACGGCTACGTCATCGAGAACAACACCGGCGTGCGCACCATGAACGACGGCTACCAGACCCACACCCAGCAGCCCGGCTGGGGCTGCGGCACCGTCTTCCGGGGCAACAGGTCCGACCTGACCGGCGCGAACGGCGCCAACACCGCCAAGTACGCGATCGACGTCACCAACTACTCCGCCGACTGCCCGGTCACCGTCACCGCCGACAACACCGTCACCGGAGGCACCGCCCTGGTCAACCCCGGCATCCCGGTGGGCTGACCCGGCGTCCGGGATCCGTGCCGACCGGCGAGAATGGTCGGCATGGATCTCGGACTCAAGGACAAGGTGTACGTGGTCACCGGCGCGACCCGGGGGCTCGGCCACGCCACCGCCCGGCAACTCGTCGCCGAAGGCGCCAAAGTGATCGTCACCGGCCGCACCCAGGCGGCCGCCACCGCCGCCGCGGCCGACCTCGGCGAGAACGCCCACGGCGTCGGCGCCGACAACGCCGACCCGGCCACCCCGCAGCGCCTGGTCGACGCCGCCCGCAGCCGCTTCGACGGCTTCGACGGCATCCTGATCAGCGTCGGCGGCCCCGCCGCCGGCCCGGTCTCCACCGCCACCGACGACGCCTGGCGCAGCGCGTTCGACTCCGTCTTCCTCGGCGCCCTGCGACTGGCCCGCACCGCCGCCGAACGCCTCCCCGCCGGGGGCGTCATCGCCTTCGTGCTCTCCACCTCGGTCCGCCAGCCGATCGGCGGCCTCGGCATCTCCAACGGCCTGCGCCCCGGCCTCGCCATGGCCGCCAAGACCCTCGCCGACGAACTCGGCCCGCGCGGCATCCGCGTCCTCGGCCTGCTCCCCGGCCGGATCGACACCGACCGGGTCCGCGAACTCGACTCCCTCGCCGCCGACCCCGCCGCCGCCCGCGAGGCCGCCACCGAGGGCATCCCGCTGCGCCGCTACGGCACCCCCGAGGAGTTCGGCCGCACCGCCGCCTTCCTCCTCTCCCCCGCCGCCTCCTACCTCACCGGCCTGATGCTCCCGGTCGACGGCGGAGCCATCCGCAGCCTGTAACAACCAGGAACTGCACGGCCGGGCCCCACCCCGCCGGACCACCTCGCGGGACGGCCACACGCGCCGTCCCGCGACCTCTCCGCACAGTCCCCCCGCTTCAGGCCGCCCCGCCCGCGAACACCGCCCCGTGCCGGTGCCCGCGGAAGGCCGGCTGCGCCAGCGCGAGGGCCACGGCCAGGGCGATGACCGCACCGGCGGCGGGGAAGAACGGGGCCGGGCCGAGGCGGTGGACGGCCAGGCCGGCCAGCGCGACGGAGACCGGGAAGGAGCCGGTGACGGCGAGCATCACCATGCTCATCACCCGTCCCAGCAGCCGGGCCGGCGTCCAGGTCTGGAGCATCGTCACGACGACGATGTTCTGCCAGCCGCCGGCCACGCTGTACACCGCGATGCACGCCCCGGCCCCGACCACCCCGCCCGCGTACGGCACGCCCGCCAGGCCGAGGCCCATCACCGCGGCGAGCGCGGCGAACAGCCGGGCGGGCCGCTGCGCGGGGCGGGCCCGGACCGCGATCGCCGAGCCGAGCAGCGAGCCGATGCTCAGGACGGTCAGCAGCGCGCCGTAGTCGGCGGGCCCGAGGTCGCGGTGGGCCCAGTCCGGCAGGGCGACCTCCATGGTGCCGTTGAAGGCGAGGTTGCAGACCAGCGCGACCACCATCACCACGTGCAGCAGCCGTCCGCGCCGCAGCACCTCCGCGAACCCGGGCCCCTCCCCGTCCGGGGCGGGGCCCCCGGCGCGCTCCGCCCGCGCCGGGCGCAGTCCGAGTAGCACCGCCGCCGACAGCGCGAAGGACCCGGCGTCGACCAGCAGCGCCGGCGTGGCCCCCCACAGCGCGACCAGCAGCCCGCCGAGCGAGGGGCCGAGCACACCGCCGAACTGGTTGGCCATGGTGGAGAGCGCGTTGCCCCGCCCGAGCTGGTCGGCCGGGAGCAGCCCGGGCAGCAGGGTGTACGAAGCGGGCAGGAACAGCCCGGAGCCGGCGCCCAACAGCAGGGCGGGCAGCAGGAGTTGGAGCGTCCCGGGTTCCCCGGTGGCGGAGACCGCGGCGAGCCCGGCGACGGCCGCGGCCCGGACGGCGTCCGCGCCGAGCATGATCCGGCGGCCGCCCCAGCGGTCGGCCAGGACGCCGCCGAGCGGGATGGTGGCCACCCGGGCCACCCCGTAGCAGGCCAGGACGGTGCCGAGCAGGGCCGTCCCGCCGTGCCCGCCCAGCACCAGCCAGGGCAGGGCGACGGCGTAGCAGCAGTCCCCCAGCATCGAGGCGAACTGTCCGGCCACCAGCAGCCGGAACCCCGGTATTCGCAGCGGACCGTCCCGCACTCCAACCCCCTTGATCCCACGCCGAATTGGCGGATGGTCAGTAACCGTACCGCCGCGCCCCGGCCCGTTCCGGCCGGTTGCCCGAAGTGGGGGGCGGCCGTTCCGGAGCGCGGTCGTCAGCGCACCCGGGGGGTCTTCCGGCGCTGCCGTTCCTTGCGGGGTTTGCCGCCGCGCAGCCGCAGTTGGGCGGGGAGCGACGTCAGGCCCAGCGAGTGGCGGGCGTGCTCGACCGGGCCGGTGCGGTAGGCGGAGAGCAGGGCGGCGGTGTCGGCGCCGGGGGCGAGCCGGACGGCGGTGTGCACCTCGGGGCGGCGGGCCGCTCCGGTGACCTTGACGGTGACCCGGTCGACGTCCGGGAGCGCCACCGTTTCGGCCTCGATCGCCTCCTCGACCGCCCGGCTGCGCACGTGCAGGGCGAAGTGCGGTTCGCCGGGCGCCGCGGGCGAGGGCAGGTCGACCCCGGCCGGGCCGCCCCGGCGCAGTTGGGAGAACAGCCACCACAGGCAGCCGAGAACCACCAGCGCGGGCACCGCGATGGCCACCGGCCACCACCAGTCGCGGTCGGTCCAGCGGGTGCGGCTGGCCGTGCTGAGCACGGGCTGGTCGGGCGAGGTGAGCGGCCACCAGTGGGGCGGGGTGATCCCGAGGTGCCGGTAGGCGTCGAGCCCGCCGAGCAGCACCAGGGCCCCGCCCGCCAGCAGGGCCAGCCCGACCAGGGCCAGCAGGGTGCGGTTGACGGCGCGTCGGCTCATCGGGGCGGCTCCCACTCGGCGAGTTCCCGGCGGTGGTGGCGCTCGCGCACCGGCCGGGTGCGGACGTCCAGCCGGTGCGGCGCGGCCAGCGGGATCCGGTCCAGTTCGGCCCGCAGTTCGCGCTCCGCCCCGGCCGGGTCGGTGGTGCCGGTCAGCGTGACCCGGGTGCGCCGCCGGCCGACCTTCACCTGCCAGGAGTGCACGTCGGCGCGCCGCTGGGCGCGCCCGGCGATCAGTGCGGCGACCGCGCTGCGGTGGATCGCCGCCCCGCGCGGCTCCAGCGCGAGCCAGCCGCGCAGGCCGCGGGCGAACGCCAGCCACAGCAGCAGCAGCCCGAGGGCGACCGCGCCACCCGCGATGCCCAGCACCCACGGGTCGTCCAGGTGCCGGGTCGCCAACTGCTCCGACAGCTCCCGCCGCCAGGGCCGGGCCTGCCCGCCGGCCCGCACCGCGATCACGTCGTACAGCAGCGCACCGGACGCCACCAGCAGCACGGCCACCACCAGCGCGGCCGGCACCGCCCGCTGGGAGCGCAGCCACCGCCCGGCCCGCCGCCGCCTGGCCTCCAGCCCGCTCGGCCCGCTCCCGTGCGCCGGCTCCGCGCTCGGAACGGACCGCGGCTCCGGCCCGGGCCCCGGTTCCGGCGCGGTCATCCGGCGGCCGCCGGGTGCAGCCGGTCCACGATCACGTCCGCCCCGGTCACCGGCGTGCCGGTCAGCTCGGCGACGGTGCGGCAGGCCGCGTCCCGGGCCGTCCGGGCCAGCGTGCCGACGTCGGACGGGAACGGCAGTTCCAGGTGCAGCGTCAGCCGGACCCGGCCGTGCGAGAACAGCGCCGAGACCTTCGGGCGGGGGACCGGGCCGGGCCGGTCCCGCCAGGCCGGGGCGAGCGCGTCCGCGGCGGCGCGGGCCGCGATCCGCCGGTACACCCGGTCCGCGACCTGCTCGCCGCCGCGCTGCGCGACCACCCCCGGGTGGGCCATCAGCGCCGCCGGTCCCGGCCGCGCAGCAGGTCGCCGAGGTCACCGAGCTCGATGTCCCCCTCGATCAGCCGCCCGACCACGAAACCGACCGCCCCGAGCACCGCCACCAGCAGGAACGCGGCGAAACCGCCGAAGTAGCCGGCGAAGCCGAGGGCCATGCCCGCGAGCAGGCCCACCAACGCCAGGTTCATCCGCTACTCCTTCGGCTTTCCGCTCGGCACTCGGGACGGTCACGACTCACTGCACGCGGGGGCGCCGGCCGGAGGAGGCGGGCTCCTCCTCCTCGTCCTCGTCCGGCTCGTCGGGCAGGTGGACGTCGTTGACGGCGATGTTCACCTCGACCACCTCCAGGCCGGTCATCCGCTCGACCGCCTCGATGATGTTCGACCGCACCTCGCCGGCCAGCGTGGGGATCACCACCCCGTACTCGACCACCAGCGCGATGTCGATGGCGGTCTGCTTCTCGCCGACCTCCGCCTTGATCCCGCGCCCGACGCTGGACTTCGAGCCCGGCACCCGGTCCCGCATCGCTCCGAACGTCCGGGAGAACCCCGAGCCCAGCGCGTGGATGCCCGACACCTCCCGGGCCGCCATGCCGGCGATCTTCTCCACCACTCCGACCGCGAGGGCGGTACGGCCGCGCTCACCGCTCGGCCGGTTCTCCGTCGCGTTCTTCTGCAGGTCCGCGGGGGTGGGGGTGTGAGGCTGCGTCATCTCGGTTCTCCTGACGTTCGACACCAGCTATACCGCACTTCCTCCCAACCCTGACATTTCGCCACGCGGGGCGCAGCGCGGGTGCCTGCGGACGGGCGCACCGGGCACACGAGCAGGGGCGCGGCCCGGCGGCCGCGCCCCTGCTCGTGTCGTGCGGTCGCCTCAGCGGCCCGCGAGGTCGCGGAGGCGGCGGGCCTGGGACTCGCGCTCGGCGGCGCGCTGCTGGTCGTAGGTGCGGTCGATCGCGCCGCGCAGCAGGGACTTGGTCTCGATGACGGCGTTGCGGGGGGCGGCCAGCAGGGCGGCGGCCAGGTCGGCGGCGGCGGCGGGGAGGTCGTCCGCGGGGACGGCGAGGTTGGCGAGGCCGATGGCGACGGCTTCGTCCGCGCCGATCCGGCGGCCGGTGGCGCAGATCTCCAGGGCGCGGGCGTAGCCGACGAGTTCGGTGAGCGGCTTGGTGCCGCCGAGGTCGGGGACCAGGCCGAGGGAGGTCTCCTTCATGGCGAACTGGACGTCCTCGGCGACCACCCGCAGGTCGCAGGCGAGGGCGAGCTGGAAGCCCGCGCCGACCGCGTGGCCCTGGACGGCGGCGACGGTGACCAGGTCGGTGCGGCGCCACCAGGTGAAGGCCTCCTGGTAGAAGGCGATGGTGGCGTCGAGCTCGGCGTCCGGGGAGGCGGCGAGCTGGAGGAAGCCGGTCTCGCCGGGGATGCCCTCGGGGGTGAACATGGCGCGGTCGAGGCCGGCCGAGAAGGAGCTGCCCTCGCCGCGGAGCAGGACGACCCGGACGGTGCCGGGCAGCGCCCGGCCGACGGCGGCGAGGGCCCGCCACATCGCGGGGGTCTGGGCGTTGCGGCGGGTGGGGTCACAGAGGGTGACGGTGGCGAGTTCGCCGTCCAGGTCGAGGCGGACGCCCGCCTTCTCCCACGCGGTGCGGTCGGCGTCGGGGATGTCGGTGGTCATGGCGGTTACCTTCCAGCGGCGGGGCGGGGCTGCCCGCCGACCCCGACGGGCTACTGGAGAGTAACAAAGCGGCCGACCCACGTACAGGAACGGTCCGCGCCGGGCCCGGAAACGGCGGTCGGCGGCTCGGGAGAACCCGGCCGCCGATCCGTTGTGGAGCGTCGTGCATGGCGAGCAGCGAAGTGGTGAGCCGGGGGCGGCCGGAGCTGCTCGGGTGCCGCCCGCCCGGGGTGACGGACCGTCAGGAACCGGCAGCGGCAGTGGCCTTGCCCTTGCCGCGGGTGGCTCCGCCGCGGCCCCGGAGGTTGACCCCGGACTCGCTGAGCATGCGGTGGACGAAGCCGTAGGACCGGCCCGTCTCCTCCGCGAGGGCGCGGATGCTCGCCCCGGAGTCGTACTTCTTCTTGAGATCGGCCGCGAGCTTCTCACGCGCGGCACCTGTTACCCGGCTGCCCTTTTTCAGAGTCTCGGCCACCCGTGCCTCCTCGTAGAGGTGATCGGTCAGAATCCCATGATCACCCATTGCAAGGCTCCTGGCCACCCATTCGACAAGGTCCGTCGCGGGAAAGCGGGCTCGAGCGGTGGTGCGCGCTCCGCACCAGGGCGCTCACGGAGGGTGTGCGCGCCCCTCGGTCGTTCACCCCGGTGAGCGAATCCGCTGCTCAGCCCGGACCGTCAGCGGGCAAACCGCGCGCGGCCGGACGGAGAACGGAGACGCACCTCCCGGTGTTCCCGGGATCGACGGAGGACGAGTTCTTCTCGTACCGGCGGTGGACCCCGCGTCTACCCGCCCGGTCCGGGCGGGGGCCCGGGCGGGCGGGGGTCAGGCCAGCGACACCAGGTCGTGGTAGGCGGGGCTCCACAGGTCCTCGACGCCGTCGGGGAGCAGGATGATCCGCTCCGGCTGGAGCGCCTCGACCGCGCCCTCGTCGTGGGTGACCAGCACGACCGCGCCGGTGAAGGTGCGCAGCGCGCCGAGGATCTCCTCGCGGCTGGCCGGGTCGAGGTTGTTGGTGGGCTCGTCGAGCAGCAGCACGTTGGCGCTGGAGACGACCAGCGAGGCCAGCGCGAGCCGGGTCTTCTCGCCGCCGGAGAGCACCCCGGCGGGCTTGTCCACGTCGTCGCCGGAGAACAGGAAGGAGCCGAGGATCTTGCGGATCTGCACCAGGTCGGTGTCCGGCGCGGAGGAGCGCATGTTCTCCAGCACGCTGCGCTCGGGGTCGAGCGTCTCGTGCTCCTGCGCGTAGTAGCCGATCTTCAGGCCGTGGCCGGGGATGACCTCGCCGGTGTCCGGCTGCTCCACGCCCGCGAGCATCCGCAGCAGGGTGGTCTTGCCCGCGCCGTTGAGGCCGAGGATGACGACCCGGGAGCCGCGGTCGATCGCCAGGCCCACGTCGGTGAAGATCTCCAGCGAGCCGTAGGACTTCGACAGGCCCTCGGCCGTCAGCGGGGTCTTGCCGCACGGGGCCGGGTCCGGGAAGCGGAGCTTGGCGACCTTGTCGGAGACCCGGACCTGCTCCAGGCCGGAGAGCAGCTTCTCGGCGCGGCGGGCCATGTTCTGCGCGGCAACCGTCTTGGTGGCCTTGGCGCGCATCTTGTCGGCCTGCGAGTTGAGCGTCGCGGCCTTCTTCTCCGCGTTGGCCCGCTCGCGCTTGCGGCGCTTCTCGTCGTCCTCGCGCTGCTGCTGGTACTGCTTCCAGCCCATGTTGTAGATGTCGATGGCGGAGCGGTTGGCGTCCAGGTAGAAGACCTTGTTGACGACCGTCTCGACCAGCTCGACGTCGTGCGAGATGACGATGAAGCCGCCCTTGTAGGTCTTCAGGAAGTCCCGCAGCCAGGCGATGGAGTCCGCGTCGAGGTGGTTGGTGGGCTCGTCGAGCAGCAGGATGTCGGCGTCCGAGAAGAGGATCCGGGCCAGCTCGACGCGGCGGCGCTGGCCGCCGGAGAGGGTGTGCAGTTCCTGGCCGAGGATGCGGTCGGGCAGGCCGAGCGCGGCGGCGATGGTGGCGGCCTCAGCCTCGGCGGCGTAGCCGCCCTTGGTGAGGAACTCGGTCTCCAGCCGGGCGTACTTCTTCATCGCGTTGTCGCGGGTGGCGCCCTTGCCGTTGGCCATCCGCTCCTCGTTCTCGCGCATCTTCCTCAGCACGGTGTCGAGGCCGCGGGCGGACAGGATGCGGTCCCGGGCGAGGACGTCGAGGTCTCCGGTGCGCGGGTCCTGCGGGAGGTAGCCGACCTCGCCGGAGGAGGTGACCGTGCCGCCGGCCGGGAGGCCCTCGCCGGCCAGCACCTTCGTCAGCGTGGTCTTGCCCGCGCCGTTGCGGCCGACCAGGCCGATCCGGTCGCCCGGGGCGATCCGGAAGCTGGCGGACTCGATCAGGATGCGGGCACCGGCACGAAGCTCCAGGGCGTTCGCGGAAATCATGGCTGGGGTCTCTCCTCGGCGTGGGTATGGCTCTCAGCCATTGGACCCAAGTTTACGGGAGTATCGGCAAACTCTTTTTCGCGCCAGCCGACGCGGCTTCCGGGCCGGTGACGGCGCTCACTTCTCGCAGGACGGGCGGGCCGCGGCGAACGGGACGGCGGCGGTGCCGCAGGCGGCCTCGCGGGTGCCGAGCCTGGTGTCGTACACCCAGCTGCCGATCACCGGGCCGTCCTCGACCATCACCCGGTGGCCGTCCAGCGGGCGCATCACCACGTCCGGGCCGGTGTTGAGGAAGCCGCCGTGGTCGGTGAGCGAGAACACCATGACGCCGCCGGGCAGTTGGCGGGCGGCCGAGCCGCCGGCCGGCGGGCACAGCCGCGGCACCAGCACCGCGTCGTCGGTCTGCGCGGTGCGCGCCGGGTCGAAGGCGCAGCCCGCCGGGGGGCGGGAGTTGAAGCGCAGGTCGCCGTCGCGCTCGCGGAAGCCCATCAGCAGGCCGGGGGTGACCACCGTCACGAACGCGTCGTTGACCTTGTCGTCGGACGGGTGCAGCGCGTCGGCGGCGCGCTGCAGCATGGTCTGCTGGCGCTGCTCCTCGGTGCGGGTGTCCGCGCCCGGCTCGCCGTCGGCGCGCAGCCAGTCGGCGAGGTCCGGGAAGCCGCGGTGCCAGCGCACCGAGTGGTCGGCGGTGTTGACCGCGGTGATCATGCCGTCGTCCCAGAGCACCACGGCGTCCTCGCCGACCCTGGCCAGGTGCAGCGCGGTGGCGCCCTCCCGGCGGTAGGACCACAGGCGCTCGCCGGTGGACCGCGAGTAGGCCTCCACGCCGGGGCCCACCTGGAGGTCGGCCTGCTCCGCGCCGGTCGACTGCGCGCTCACCGGGCTGGCGTCCGACGCGCCGGGGACCACCCGGTCGCCGAACGGCTCGGGCCGGTTGGCGTGGGCCGCCGCACCGGCCGCGAGGACCAGCAGGACGGCGGCGGCGGGCAGGGCCGAGCGGGGCGACAGGCTTCGCAGCGGGTTGAAGGACACGGGCGGAGTTTATCCGGCGGGTACTGACGGGAGCCCCCGGTTTACCGCCCGGCCGACCCGGGCGTGTCACTGGTCCAGACCTTTATCCGGGCCCGACGCGACCCGGCCCGACCTGCGGGTCCGCCGGGCGGGCGGATGGACGCGGCCCGCTAGGGTACCCGTGCGGTGGCCCGACCGACTGTTACAGAGGTGAGACGGAATGCAGTTCGACGACGAGGCGGAGCTCGACGCCTCGCAGGTGCAGGACCGGCGCGGCATCCCCGGCGGCGGACTGGCGGTCGGCGGCGGGGCGATCGGCATCCTCGGGCTGGTCGTGGCGCTGCTGTTCGGCATCGACCCGGGGCTGTTCGGCGCCGCCGACCAGCCGGCCGCGCCCCCGGTCGGGAAGGCCACCAGCCCCGCCCAGCTGAGCGCGGCCTGCAAGACCGGCGCGGACGCCAACAAGCGGCAGGACTGCCGGATCCTGGCCGTGGTCAACAGCGTCCAGGCGTACTGGCAGGCCGACTTCGCGGCCCGCGGACGCAGCTACCGCCCGGCCGACACCGTGCTGTTCACCGACCGGGTCGCCACCGCCTGCGGCACCGCGACCTCCGCGGTCGGGCCGTTCTACTGCCCCGGCGACGGCAAGGCCTACTTCGACCTGGGCTTCTTCGACGACATGACCCGGCAGCTGGGCGCCAAGGGCGGGCCGTTCGCCGAGGCGTACGTGGTGGCGCACGAGTACGGGCACCACGTGCAGGACCTGCTGGGCACCATGGGCAAGGTCGGCAACGACCGGCAGGGCGCGGACAGCGCCTCGGTCAAGCTGGAGCTGCAGGCCGACTGCTACGCGGGCGTGTGGACGCACCACGCCACCACCACCCCGCAGCCCTCCACCGGGCGCCCGCTGATCACCTCGCTGACCGACCAGGACATCGCGCTGGCGCTGGACGCCGCCGAGTCGGTGGGCGACGACCGGATCCAGCAGCGGGCCACCGGGCGCAGCAACCCGGAGACCTGGACGCACGGCTCCTCGGCGCAGCGGAAGCAGTGGTTCACCACCGGCTACCGCACCGGCGACCCGGCGAAGTGCGACACCTTCGGCTGACCGGCCCCCGGGTTGACCCGTTGGGGTGACATGGGGCATTTATGACGGTCCGTCAGGCTAGGCTCCTGGGGCCGGAATTGTCCCTGGACCCACGGAGAGCCCATGCGTCTCGGCCGCCTGACCCTGGCCGCTGCCGCGCTGCTGCTGGTGACCACCGCGAGCGTGCCCTCCGGCACCCCGCTCAGCCAGACCGAGCGCCACGCCGCGCTCTCCTCCGACGCCATCCAGCCGCGCGGCGCGGCGCCCCGGCCGGTGGTGCAGCGGGCGGTGCACGAGGTGCCGTTCGGCGCGTTCGTCGGCTCCTGGGACACCTACATCCCGAACATCGCCCGGATGTCCTCCTGGCTGAACAACGCCAACCTGCAGGTCGGCCACACCTACCTGGCGGGCAACGGCTGGCAGGACATCGAGGGCGAGCCGATGGTGCTCGGCCTGTGGTCGCAGTGGCGGCAGTCCGACCCCGGGCGGCGGCTGGTGCTGGGCGTGCCGATGCTCGTCCCGAACGAGGGCAACGTGCCGGACGCCGAGGTGGCCCGGCTGCTGGCCCGCGGCAACCAGGGCGAGTTCGACCAGCACTTCCTGCGCCTGGCCCGGAAGCTGGTCGCGTTCGGCGGCGGCGACACCGTCATCACCCTCGGCTGGGAGATGAACGGCGTCACCTACACCTCGCGTTGCAAGCCCGACCCGGCGGCCTGGAAGGCGTACTGGCGGCGGATCGTCGGCGTGATGCGCTCGGTGCCCGGCCAGCGCTTCTCCTTCGACTTCACCCCCACCCGCGGGCTGGACGCCATCCCCTGGACGCGCTGCTACCCGGGCGACGACGTGGTCGACATCATCGGGATGGACAGCTACGACCAGCCGGCCGGCGGCACCTTCGACGAGTACGTCTCCGAGCCGTACGGGCTGCAGGACCAGGTCGAGTTCGCCGCCAAGCGCGGCAAGCCGGTGTCCTACCCGGAGTGGGGGCTGTTCCGCAACGGCGACAACCCGGAGTTCGTCCGGCGGATGGTGGAGTGGATGCGCACCCACGACACCGCCTACCAGACCGTCACCGACTACTGCCCGCACGGCTTCTGGGCCTGCAAGGACAACCCGAAGTCGGCCGCGGTGTACAAGCAGCTGATGTCGGGCTCCTCCGGGGCCGTCGGGCCGGTGAAGACCTCACCGCAGTCGCCGCTGCGCTAGCGCCTCCTTCAGCTTCGGCATCCGGGTCCGCAGCAGGTGCACGGCGGCGATCCGGGCCCGGACCCGCAGCGCGCGGGCGGCCGCCGCGGGGGCCAGCCGGCCGGGGCCGAGCACCAGGCGCTGGTTGGACAGCTGGTCCGGGCGCCAGCGCTGCTTGTACGGCTCCTGGCCGCGCAGCAGGCTGAGCTGCGGGATCCCGGCGGCGCGGACCGCGTCCAGCGCGGCGCCGAACAGCAGCCCGGCGATGTCCAGCTTCTCCCGGAGCCGGGGGTGCGCGCCGTACATGTACAGGCCGCCGAACGGGGCGCAGAGGATCACCAGGTTCACCGCCACCACCTCGCCGTCCAGCTCGAACCGGTGTATCACCGCCCGGCCGGTCGCCACCAGGCCGGTGGTCGACTCGGTCAGGTGCGCGGCGAAGCGCGCGGTGCGGTGCTCCGGGGTGACCCCGCGGTCCTGCCACTGCAGCAGGTGCAGCCGCAGCAACTCGCCCACTGTGTACGGGACTTCCTCGGCCGTCGCGGAGTGCACCAGCACCCCGGACTGGGCGATCCTGCGGAGCTTGACCCGGCTGCGCTGGGCGGTCTTGCCGGGCAGCCGCTTCAGCAGCTCGTCCATCGGGACGGCCGGCAGGTACTGGCAGAGCGAGTCCGCGTAGCGGTGCCGGCGGCCGCGCCAGTGCGCGTACACCCGCTGCACGGCCGCCGACGGGTGCACCTCGCGCAGTTCCAGGCTGTGCCAGGGGCGGTGCAGCGGCAGGGCGGCGGCCAGCTCGGCGGCGGCCCGGTCGGCGCAGTCGTCGTCGAGCAGCACGTCGGTGAAGTCGACCAGGCCCGCGCCCAGGTTGGTCAGACCGCCGAACGGGCCGCGGCGGCGCAGCGCGGCGGCGCCGACCAGCCGGCCGTCGCGGCGGACCAGCACCAGCACCAGCGCGCCGGGGCGGCCGTAGCCGCGCCACCAGGAGCGCAGCCACGGCGCGGCCTGGAAGGCGGTCGCGGTGGCGCAGCGGCGGTGCAGGTCGTCCCAGTCGTCGGCGACCCGGTCCAGGGCGTCGTCGGCGCGCAGCACCTCGGCGCTCCACTGCTCGCGGTCGGCGGCGCAGCGGGCCGGCTGGGCGGGCACCCGGGGCCGCGCCGCTGGCGGAGCTTCACCGGGCGGCCGCCGGGGCGCGGGTCTTCCCGGGAGCGGGCTCGGCGGCCCCGGCGGCCTCGGCCTGGGCGGGCAGCGCGGGCTCGGGCTCCGCGGCCTGCGGGGTCGGCGGGGCTTCCGGGGTGGCGGACGGCTTGCGGCGGGTGAGCAGCACCAGGGCGCCGACCAGCACGCCGGCGGCCGCGCCGACCGCGGTGTCCAGGCTCGCGGACGGGGAGGCGGGGGCGTCGGGCTCGGCGGCGGGGGCCAGCGGGACCAGGCGGACGCCGGTCTCCTTGCTGCTGGCGTTGCCGAACGCGATCAGCGACTTGGCGACCGCGTCGGCGTTCTTCACCGCCTCCTCGCCGCGGGCGCCGGTGCCGGTGATCTCGATCATCGGGGCGTCCGGGGAGGTGGTGCCGCGGACCAGCCCGGCCAGCGCGGTCACCGTCCGGCCGGTCTCGGCGGCGGCCCCGATCAGCACCTGCGGCTGGCCGGTGAGCCGGCCGTACGCCTGGGCGAAGTTGACGGCGGTGGAGTTCTCGCCGGGGTTGTTCGGGACCACCACCACGTAGGAACTCGCCGAGTAGCTGGGGTGCGAGACGAGGGCGTAGCCGGCGCCGGCCGCCGCGCCGAGCGGGACGGCGAGGGCCAGCGGCCACCATCGGCGGGCCAGCGCGCGGGCGCGGCGGCGTGGTTCGGGCATCGGTGGCTCCAGGAGGGTGAGAGGGGCGGGCGGATCGGTGCGCGGCGGCCCGGCAGCGGGCCGGGCCGGCGGGGTCAGGCGTCGGGGCGCCGGCGGCGGCCGGCCGGTGTCCGGCGGGGGTGCGCGCGGGGGTCCGGCTCGGGCCGCGGGCGGGCGGGACCCGGGCCGGGGGTTCCGGGTGCGGCTGCGCGGGCTTGCGGCGGCCCGGCAGGGCGGCGGCCGACTCGCGGTAGAGGGCGGCGAGTTCGGCCGCGATCCGGGCGATGTCGTAGTGCGCGACGGCGGGCGGGACCGGCTGCGGGCCCGGGCGGGTGGTGGCGAGGAGGGCCAACTCGCGGGCGTAGGGCTCGGGTTCGGAGGGGAGCAGGCGGGCCTGCGGGGCGGCGTCCGGGGGGAGCTCGGCGAGCGCCGGGCAGGCGGAGTGCAGCAGCGGGAGGCCCGCCGCCAGGCCCTCCAGGGCGGCCAGGCCGAAGGTCTCCTCGCGGGACGGGGAGACCAGCACGTCGACGGCGGTGAGCAGCTCCGGCACGTCGTCGCGTTCGCCGGTGAGCACCAGGCGGTCGCGGACGCCGAGCCGGGCGGCGCGTTCGAGCAGCGCGGCCCGCTCGGGGCCCTCGCCGATCAGCAGCAGCCGGGCGTCGGGGAGCCTGGCCAGTGCCTCCAGGGGGACGTGGAAGCGCTTGCCGGGCACCAGCCGGCCGACCGCGCCGATCACGAACACGCCGATGGGCAGACCGAGTTGGGCGCGCAGCCGGCCGCGGTGGGCGGCCCGGGCGGCGGGGGTGAAGCGGTACCGGGCGGCGTCCACCCCGTTCGGCAGCAGCCGGATCCGCTCGGCGGGGACGCCCCAGGCGCCGAGCACTCCGGCGACCTGGCCGGAGACCGCCAGGGTGGTGGTGCCGAGCCGTTCGGCGCCCAGGTAGAGCGCCTTGACGCCGCGCGAGGTGGGGCGGCCCTCGATCACGCCGGACTGCAGCGAGTGCTCGGTGGCGATCACCGCGCGGACGCCGGCCAGCCGGGCGGCGAGGCGGCCGTACAGCATGGCCCGGTACAGGTGGGTGTGCACCAGGTCGTAGCGGCCGGCGCGGATCAGCCGGGTGAGCCGGGGCAGCACCGCGAGGTCCCGGTTGCCGCGCATGTCGAGGTGGTGGACGGTGAAGCCGTCGGCGCGCAGTTCCCGGGCGACCGCGCCGGGGTTGGTGAGGGCCGCCACCTCGTGCTCCTGGTCCTTGGGCAAGTAGCGCAGCAGCAGGGCGAGTTGGCGTTCGGCACCGCCCGCGTGCAGGCCGGTGACCACGTGCAGGACTCTCATCGGGGCTCCCCCGCGGCGGCCTTCGGCGCGGACTTCGGCGCGGACTTCGGCGGGGCCCAGCGCAGCCCGGTCACGGCGTCCCGCCAGCGGTGCCGGCCGTGCTTGGCGCGCAGCCGCCAGGCCCCGTCCCGGTCGCCGACGTAGCAGCGCGGCAGGGCGTACCGGCCGGTCAGCCAGGAGTGGTCGATGGCGCAGGCGTAGTCGTACCCGGCGTCCCGCACCGCCCGGGTGGCGGGCAGGTCGACCGCGCCGTACGGGTAGCAGAAGCCGGTGACCGGGCCGCCGACCAGGTCCTCCAGGGCCCGCCGGCTCTCCGCGGTCTGGCGTTCCAGGGCGGCCGGGGACAGGCCGGGCAGGGCCTGGTGGCCCAGCCCGTGCGAGCCGATCTCCCAGCCGGATCCCGCGAGTTCGGCGACCTGCTCGACCGTGAGCAGCTTCTTGCGCGGCCCCTCGGTGTCCCAGCCGTTCTCGCTGCCGAGCAGGTCGGGGACGACGTACGCGGTGGCGGTGAAGCCGTACTCGCGCAGCACCGGGACGGCGTGCCGGGCGAAGTCGGCGTAGCCGTCGTCGAAGGTCAGGCCGACCAGCCGGGCCTCCCGGCCCCGGGCCTGCGCGGCCAGCAGTTCGCGGACGCTGACGCCGCGCCGGCCGGTGCGGTGCAGCCAGTCCATCTGCTCGGCGAACCGCTCGGGGGCGACGGTGAGCAGGTACGGGTCCTCCTCCTCCTCGGCCACCGAGTGGTACATCAGGATCCAGGGCGCGAGCCTGGGGGCGAGTGCCTGGGCCGGCAGGCGGGGATCAGCGGCCATGCGACTTCCCTTCGGCAGCTGGTGCGGTGGGTGACGGGGCGGGCCGCGGCCGGCGGGCCCGGGCCAGCAGCCCGAGCACCGGTCCGCGCACCTCGGGGGCGCCGAACAGCGCGCCGAGGACGGCGAAGGCCAGCAGGACGGCGGTGCCGCCGGAGAGCGCGGCGGGCAGCGGCCCGGCGGCCGTCCGGGCGGCCAGCGCGCCCAGGGCGGTGGCGGCGACGGCGGCGGCCAGCAGCCGGGCCTGGCCGCCGAGCACCCGGGGCAGCCGCAGCGCGACGCCGCGCAGCATCAGGCCGCGCATCAGCAGCGCCGCGGTGGTGGTGATGCCCGCGGCGTTGCCCGCGGCCAGGCCGAGCGCCCCGAAGTGCGGGGTGGCGCCGACGCCGACCGCGACGGTGACGGCCAGGCCGAGCAGCATCGCCCCGACCGGGTACCAGTCCAGCCAGGTGATCCGGTCGCCCTCGGCGCGCGGGACGTCGGCGCGGCGCACCACCGGGCGGACGCAGAAGTACGGCCGGACCATCACGCCGATCATCGCCTGCGCGGGCAGCCCGAAGGAGTAGACCCGGATCACCGCGGCGGTGGCGGCCGTGTCGGCCGGGCCGAACGCGCCGCGCTGGAACAGCAGGGCGACCAGCGCCGGGGCGCAGGCCATCAGGAAGGCGGTGCCCAGCAGGACCAGCGCGGCGGCCTGCCCGAGGTCCTTCTCGACCCGGTCGCGGGCCGCCGTGAAGTCTCCCGCGGCCATCGCCCGGGCCACCACCGGGAAGGTCACGGTGACGATCAGGATCGCCGAGGTCATCGCCAACTGGCTGACCTTGGCGGCGTAGTTGAGGTGCGAGATGGTGCCGGGCGGCAGGTCGGAGCCGAGGTAGCGCTCGATGAACACCTGGGCCTGCCGGGTCAGCGTGAACGCGGCCACCGGCAGCAGCGCCAGCGGGATCAGCACCAGCCGCCGGGCCGCCCCCGGCGCAGCCCGCGCCGCCGCCCGCCGGAGCGCAGCCGGCGGGCGAACGGCAGCACCAGCACGCCGGCCATCAGCGCGCTGCCGACCGCCACGCCGATCGCCGCGGAGCGCACCCCGAGCAGCCGGTGGCCGCTGAGCAGCAGCGCCAGGATGCCCAGGTTGTACATCACGTAGATGACGGCGGGCGCGGTGAAGGAGTGCAGGGCGCGCAGCGCGGAGGCCAGGTACCCGGCGACGCCGAACGGCAGGATGGTGAGCGCGGTGATCCGGGTGCAGGTGACGGCGAGCCGCGGGTCGGCCAGGCCGGGGGCGAGCAGTTCGACCAGCTGCGGGGCGCCGAGCGCGACGGCGCCGGACAGCGTGCACAGCGCGAGCAGCAGCCAGGGCAGCGTGGAGCGGGTCAACTGCCGCACCGGGTCCGGCCCGTGCGGGCGCTCCTCGCGCAGCACCAGGGCCAGGCTGAAGGCCGGGACCATCAGGAACGCCATCGCGTCCTCGATCAGCAGCGGCGCGGCGGTCTCCGGCACCGTCCAGGCGACCAGGAAGGCGTCGGTGCCCTGGTTGGCGCCGAAGTAGCGGGCCAGCAGCAGGTCGCGGAGCAGGCCGAGGCCGGAGCCGGCCGCGCTGAGCAGCGCGGTGACGCCGAACGCCTTGGCCAGGAAGCCTCGTCTGGCCGGTTCGGCGGCCGTGCGCGGGGCGGGGACGGCGGCGGTGGCGGCGGCCACCTCGGCCACCGGCTGGTCGGTCGTCATGCGCCGTTCGCCTCAAGGGGGTCGGGGCCGGGGAAGGCGGTGCGGGCGGCCAGGCCGAGGACCACCGAGGTCAGCACGGTGGTGGTGCCGCCGATGTCGGCGTAGAGGAAGTCCCAGAGCACCCAGCAGAGCAGGGCGAGCGCGGCCAGGCCGGGGCCGGTGGCGCGGCGCAGGCAGCCGAGCAGCAGGGCGAGGAACAGCGCCAGGTAGGCGACGACGCCGAGCAGGCCCTGTTCGCTGAGCACCAGGAAGTACATGTTGTGCGGGGAGAGCAGCGGTTCGCGCTGGAAGCCGATGGTGGAGTCGGCGGCGTCGCTGCCGGAGGAGAGCCGCAGCGGGGCGTGGCTGTCGCGCAGCTGCTGGAACGCCTTGGGGCCGGCGCCGGTGACCGGGTGGTCCTGCCAGATCCGGCCGGCCGTGGACCACAGGTCGTAGCGGTCGGAGACCGACTGGTCGGGGGCGGCGGAGACCGAGCCGATCGAGCTGAGCCGCTCGGTGACGCCGGAGGCGCCGAGGCCGAACCCGCCGACCAGCACCACCGCGGCGGCGGCGCCGACCAGCACGCCCTTGACGGCGAGCCGGGCGTCGGCGCGCAGCAGCAGCACGCCGGCGGCGACGGCGGTGGCGATCCAGCTGCCCCGGCTGAACGAGACCGCCAGCGGGAAGGCCAGGAACGCGGCACTGGCCCACATCGCCCGGCGCAGCACCCTGCTGCCGCCGGGGCGGCGCTCGGCGAGGGCCAGGCCGAGGGCGGCCAGCAGCCCGTACGAGACGACGGTGGACATCGCCATGATGTCGAGCGCGCCGAAGGTGCCGACGGCGCGGATCGGCTGGCCGGTGTAGGAGGCGCCGGTGCGGGTCAGGTACTGGTGGGCGCCGACCGCGCCCTCGATCAGGGCGGCCAGCACGAAGGAGCCGAGCACCAGCCGCCGGTCGCGGGTGTCGCGGACGGCGAGCAGCACCGAGACGGGCACCAGCACGAAGATCTGCACCAGCCGGACGAAGCCGGTGAGGCTGGCGGCCGGGTCGATGGAGTGCGCGGTGGCGACGGCGGCGGCCAGCACCACGCCGCCGAGCAGGGCGCAGACGGCCGGGTCGAGCCGGGGCAGCCGGCCGCGCAGCAGGTCGAGGGCGATCAGCCCGACCAGGGCCAGCGAGGCGAGGTCGGCGGGGGTGACGTGGACGGCCGCGGCGACGTCCTTCTCCCCCGTCGGCACGCACACCAGGAGGACCGTCGCGGCCGCGAGCCAGCTCGGCCGGGCCGGGACTATCGCGGACAACTTCCGCGCGGGATAGGGAAGTTGAAGGGTGATCGCCATCGGTTCAGCTCCCGTCCGGGCGGACCACCAGGGCGGCGGTGCGGAGCAGGATCTTGGCGTCCCCCCACAGGCTCCAGCCCTCGATGTAGCGGTTGTCGAAGCGGGCCCGGTCCTCGATCGAGGTGTCCCCGCGCAGGCCGTTGACCTGGGCCAGGCCGGTCAGGCCGACCGGGACGCGGTGCCGGTCGGCGTACTCGGGGTACGCCTGGCCGAACCGCAGGACGAAGTAGGGGCGCTCGGGGCGCGGGCCGACCAGGCTCATGTCGCCGCGCAGCACGTTCCACAGCTGCGGCAGCTCGTCCAGCGAGGTCTTGCGCAGGAACTTGCCGATCGGGCCCATCCGGTGGTCCTGCGAGATGTTCCAGCGGGTGGCCGACTCGTGCTCGTTCGAGGGGCGCAGGGTGCGGAACTTCAGGACGGTGAAGACCCGGCCGTCCAGGCCGGTGCGCTGCTGGCGGAAGAGCACGCCGGGGCCGGTGTCCCAGCGCACCGCGAGGGCGCAGGCGGCCAGCAGCGGGGAGACCAGCAGCAGGCCGAGGCCGGCCGAGGCGATGTCGAAGCCGCGCTTGACGACCCAGCCGCCGCGGCGCATCGCGGGGGCGCCCAGGCGCAGGCAGGGGAAGCCCCACAGGTGGTCGCCCGCGCCCTGGACCGAGTCGAACTCGCGCAGGCCGGGCACCAGCCAGACCTGGCAGCCGAGCCGGGCGGCGTGCCGCAGCGCGGCCAGCGTGTCGGCCTCGTCGGCGGCGCCGGCGGTGGCCAGCACGTGGTGGATCCGGTAGCGGCGCAGCACCCGGCCGAGCACCTCGCGGCCGCCGAGCACCGGCAGCGCGGCGCCGGGCGGCAGCAGCACCGGGTCGGGGTCGAGGTAGCCGACCGGGCGCAGGCCGTACTCGGGGCGGTCGGTGAGCACCGCGGCGATCTGCTGGCCGAGCTCGCCCGCGCCGAGGATCAGCACCGGGCTGGGGCGGCGGCGGCGGGAGCGGCGGGTGAGGTGGTGGACGAAGGCCCGGCCGAGGGCGGCGAACGGGAGCAGCAGGAGCAGCAGGGCCAGCAGCCGCAGCGGGCTGACCGGGCCGAGGTCGGCCCAGCGGCCGGCCAGGCAGGCGTCGGCGGTGATGGCGAAGGCGGTGGCGACGGCCGCGCGGGCGGCCAGGGCGGGGAGCTCGTCGAGGGCGGAGAGGCTGAGCCGGGTGCGGTAGAGGCCGCCGGCCAGGTTGAGCGGGAGCAGGGCGGGCAGCAGCAGGGCGGCGGTGGCGACCGGGCGGGTGCCGGCGGGGGTGGTCGCGGCCGCGGCCAGGCCGACCGCCAGGGAGTCGGCGGCGGCCAGGGCCAGCGGCAGGGCGACCCGGGCGGGCAGCCGGCCGCGGTGCCGGCCGACCCCGGCCGAGGTCCGGGGCGCGGCGGCCCGGGACTTCGGCCGGTTCTTCGTCCGGAGCCTCGGCCGGTCGAGCGTGCCGGCGCCGGGCGCGGTGCCGGGCCCGGTGCCCGCCCGGCCGCCGGGGCGGCCGGGGCCCGTCAGCGTTCTGCCGGGCCGCGGCACGCTCTCGTGGTCAATGGTCATCAGCGCACGAACTCCCCTGCTGTGTACCCGCCGCGGCCGGGCAGTCGGACCGGACGCGCACCGGCTCGGCGCCTCGACCCGGTGGACGCGGTCCAGGTAAGCACCTGCTGCCGTGAAAGGCGGTCGGCCATTTCGCTACCGAAAATGGAGACGAAGCAGGCAAAATCAGACATTACCGAACGCCGACTGGCGCGCAGGAGGCTGACATGCCATTTCATTCCACCCGCCCAATAATCAGACATTCAGGAAAGAAGGCCGCACCTTGCGCGGGCGGGCGTTCACGGCCTGACAAACGATCAGAACCGCTGCGGGACACGGTCCGAGCGGCTCGCCGGGACCGCGCCACCTCGAACGATCGTCCGGTAGACCGCCGCCACCTGCTGAATCACTCCACGGATATCGTGATGATCTGCCACATATGACCGGGCCAGGACTCCGCGCCGTTCGC
This sequence comes from Kitasatospora sp. YST-16, assembly GCF_026802215.1. Lineage (NCBI taxonomy): Bacteria > Bacillati > Actinomycetota > Actinomycetes > Kitasatosporales > Streptomycetaceae > Kitasatospora > Kitasatospora sp. YST-16. The sequence goes on along the minus strand of NZ_CP113837.1, from coordinate 5,426,367 downwards.
ACTCGATCCGGTCGCCCAGGAATTCGATCAGCCGTTCGGCCATCGCGCCGGGATTCTCCGGCGGCACCACCGCCCGCTCCCGCTCCCCCGGCGGCAGGCACTCCCGGGCCCCCGGCACGTCGGTCAGCAGCACCGGCCGCCCGCAGGCCATCGCCTCCAGCGGCGCCAGCGCCATCCCCTCCCAGCGCGAGGGCAGCACCACCAGGTCGGCCGCCGCCAGCCACAGCCGCGGGTCCGCCACGTCGCCCACCATCCGCACCCGGGACGGGTCCGGCAGGCCGCGCACCTGCTCCGCCAGCGCCTCGGCGTCCGGTCCGCCGCCGACCAGCACCAGCCGGGCCGCCGGACGGGCCAGCTGCACCCGCGTCCAGGCGTCCAGCAGCACGTCCTGGCCCTTCTGCCGGCACAGCCGCCCCACGCACACCGCCAGCGGGTCCGCCCGGTCCAGGCCCAGGGTCATCCGGGCGGCCCGCCGGGACGCCCGGTCGGCGGGCGCGAAGTGCTCCAGGTCGACGCCGTTGGGCACCACCCGCCAGTCCGCGACCAGTCCGGCCGCCACCCCGTCCGCCCGCTCCCGCTCGCTGACGCACAGCACGGTGCGCGCCCAGCGGGTGGCGTGCCGCTCCCAGCGCAGGCTGGCCCCCGCCAGCGCGCCCTGCACCGCCGCGAACGACCAGGCGTGCGGCTGGAACACCGTCGCCGGAGTGCCGCGGGCCGCCAGCCGCCCGGCCAGCCCGGCCTTCGCGCTGTGCAGGTGCAGCACGTCCGGCGCGGTGCGGCGGACGATCCGGCGCAGCCGCCAGGCCTCCCCCGCGGTGGACGGGCCGGGCGAGCGCTCGGCGGGCCAGTCCAGCACCCGGGCGCCGGCCGCGGCCGCCTCCCGGGCGAGCCGGCCGCCGGGCGGGCAGGCCACCAGCACCCGGCACCCCGCAGCGCGCTGCCCGCGCACCAGGTCCACCACCACCCGGGCCACCCCGCCGTCGACCGGCTGGGACACATGAAGGATCGTCATCTGCACGGCCCGGAGCCTAAGTTGGCGACGGGTGCCGACCGGGCCCGCTTCACCCGTCCCGGGGAAGCAGAACACCCGTACGGCTGACGCGCCGTACGGGTGTCCGAATGCCGCGGGGGCTCAGCCGAGCTCGGCCGCCAGGTTCGCCAGCACCTGGTCGTGGATCCGGTTCAGGCCCTTGGGCGCGAAGGTCCGCTCGAAGAAGCCGCCGATCCCGGTGGCGCCCGTCCAGCTCGCCTCCACGGTGACCCGGCTGCCCTTCTCGCCGAGCGCCGACACCGTCCAGGTGATCACCATCGAGGAGTTGGCGTCGGTCTCCACCAGCTTCTCCGGGCTGGGCGCCGAGACCGTGAACAGGCAGTCCCGCACCCGCTTCTCGGTCGCCTGCAGCTTCCAGTGCACCTGCGTCCCGGCCCCCTCGCCGCCCGCCCGCACCTCGTACTCGCTGTACTGCGCGGGCAGCAGCTTCGGCCGGGTCACCGCGTAGTCCGCCAGTGCCCCGTACACCCTGGCCGGGTCGGCCTGGTACGTCCGCTCGGTGGTGGCGTGCACCTTGCCCATCGCTTCACATCTCCTCGGTCGGCTGCTCGACGGTCGGCCCCACCCAATCACCGCCCCGACCGCCCGCCAAACCGGGGGCGGCCGGCCGCGTTAGGGTGGGCGGATGCTCGATGAGGTGAAGGCGTTGCGGTATGTCGATCCGCTGCGGGCGGGGGGGTCGGTGCCCGGGGTGGTGGAGGCCGACGACCTGGGGACGTACGTGGTGAAGTTCACCGGGGCGGCGCAGGGGGTGAAGGCGCTGGTGGCCGAGGTGATCGTGGGGGAGCTGGGGCGGCGGCTGGGGTTGCGGGTGCCGCCGCTGGTGCTGGTGGACTTCGATCCGGTGGTGGCTTCGGACGAGCCGGACCAGGAGATCCAGGACCTGTTGCGGGCCAGTGCCGGGCGCAACCTCGGGATGGACCTGCTGCCGGGGGCGCGGGACTTCCGGCCGGGGATGATCGAGGTGTCGCCGCAGGAGGCGGGCCGGGTGGTCTGGCTGGACGCGCTGACCGGGAACGTCGACCGCACCGTGCACAACCCCAACCTGATGGTGTGGCACGGGCGGTTGTGGCTGATCGACAACGGCGCGGGCCTGGTGTTCCACCACCGCTGGGCGTCCGCGGCGGCCTCGGTGCACAAGCGGTACGACCTGAGCGGCCACGCGCTGGGCGGCTACGGCCCCGACCTGGCCGCCGCGGACGCCACGCTGGCCCCGCTGGTGACGCCGGAACTGCTGGGCGAGGTGGCCGCGCTGGTGCCGGACGCCTGGCTGGCCGGCGAGCCGGGGTTCGACTCGCCGGCCGCGGTGCGGGAGGCGTACGTGGCGCACCTGGCCGCCCGGGTCGCGCACTCGGCGGCCTGGCTGCCGGAGGGCTTCGCCACGCCGGAGCAGATCCGGGCCGCCGAGGAGCGGGCCGCCGCCGCGCGGCTGGCGGCCCGTCCGGCCTGGTTGAAGCAGGTGCCGAACCGGGCCGGTCTGGCTCCGGTGGAGTCGGACTGGTCCCGGCACGTCGGCGGGGAGTGAGCTACTGGCGCGCCGTCAGTTGCGCCACCCGTCGGCCGCCTTGGCGGCGGAGACCACGCCCGCGCCGTAGAAGCCGTTGTTCTGCTCGGTGCCCTCGCAGGTGGCCGTGTACAGGCCGGTACCGCCCGGGTTGAAGACGCCGGCCGGGCAGGCGTGCGGGTCGGCCTGCTCCACCAGCAGGGTGCGCAGCTGCTCGGGGCCGGCCCACGGGTGGGTGGAGGCGAGCAGGGCGGCGACGCCGGCCGCGTGCGGGGCGGCCATCGAGGTGCCGGAGCTGTAGCCGTACTTGTTGCCCGGGATGGTGGAGAGCACCGAGCCGCGGCCGTCGGGGGTGTCCGGCACCTGGTAGCGGCTGTCGCCGCCGGGGGCCGCGACGGTGACCTTGTTCAGGCCGTAGCTGGAGTAGTACGCCTTGTCGCCCTTGGCGCCGACCGCGGAGACCGCGACCACGCCGGGCAGTTCGGCGGGCAGGTCGAGGCAGTTCTCGTTGATCGGCCGCTCGCCGGGGGTGGTGTCGTCGGGGCTGGAGACGTCGACGGTCTTGTGCGCGAGGTCGATGTTCTCGTTGCCCGCGGCGGCGATGTTCAGCACTCCGTTGCGGCGGGAGTAGTCGACGGCCCGGCGGACGGCCTCGCTGACCGCGGCCTGGTCGGGGTCGTCGGCGCAGTTGAACATCCACGGGTCGACGTAGTAGCTGTTGTTGGTGACCTGGAAGTGGTGCTCGGCGGCCCAGACGAAGCCGCAGATCGCGTACTCGGGGTAGATGAACCCGCCGTCGTCGACCACCTTGACGGCGGCCAGCCGGACGCCGGGGGCGATGCCCTCGATGCCCTTGCCGTTCTTGGCGGCGGCGATGGTGCCGGCCACGTGGGTGCCGTGGCTGCTGGTGGTGGGCTGCCAGGACTGCCAGTCGGTGTCGGGGCGGCCGCTGAGGCAGGACGCGGAGAGCTTGGGGTCGACGTTGGCGGCGAGGTCCTCGTGGGCGGCGTCGATGCCGGAGTCGAGCACGCCGACCACCACGGACCGGCTGCCGAGGGTGGTGGCGTGCGCCCGGTCGACGCCGATCTGCCGCATGTCCCACTGGTTGGCCCAGAGCGGTTCGGCGCCGCCGGCGGCCGCGGCGGGGGCGTCGACCTCCTCGGTGACGCCCTCGACGCCGCCGGCCTGGATGCCCGCGGTGCGGCTGGCGCCGACCGAGTCGACGGTCTTCGACGTCCGGAGCCTCGCGGCGAAGCCGGGGTCGGCGGAGCGGGCGATCACCACGCCTATCTGCTGGTAGGAGGCGACCACGGTGCCGCCGGCCGCCCTGATCTCGCGCTCGGCCTTCTGGGTCTGCCCGTGGTTGGCCTTGGTGTTGACGACATAGCTGAGCAGGGGTCCGTCGGTGGTCGCCGCCGCTGCCGCGCCGGTGGCGGGCAGGGCCACTGCTCCGGCCGTGGCGAGGGCGAGGCAGGCCGCGGTGAGTGCGGAGCGGCGGATCCGGGGAACGCTCATAGGGGTTGACCCTCCCGAGTGTCGTCGGCGCGATCGTTGGTGATCGATGGCGTCCGAATGGCCGGGAGACTATTCAGCAGATATGACAAAAATCAAGAGGTAGTAAAGCAATCTCCTCAGAACGGGCGAGTGCCCGGTCCGCTGTCGGTCGGACCGGGCACTCGCGCTCGGGTGACGGCCCGTCAGCCGTCGGATCGGAGGGGTGACGGCCCGCCGGCCGTCGAGGTGGCGGCCCGTCAGCCGCCGAACAGGTCGCCGTAGGTGGCCATCGCCGTGGCGATGTCGGCCTGCGCCCAGAACCGGTGGTACGTGAAGGTCGGCGCGGCGCCGCCGTTCAGGTACGTCTGGACCTTGGCGAACGACGGGTCGTTCTTGTAGAAGGACCGGATCGACAGGAAGGTCGAGCTGCTGTTGATCGGGTCGCCGTTGGGCATGGTGCCGGTCCAGCCGCTCGGCACCGAGAGCGGGTCGTTGAACCGGCTGTAGTCGGTGCGGGTCTCCGGGACGGAGATGCCCAGCGCGTCCTGGTTGTTGGTCCACATGCCGTCGAGCAGCTTCTGCGCCGCGGCCTTGGCCGCCGCGTTGCCGGACTTGGCCGCGTAGTACGACAGCAGCTTGGCGTAGGAGCCGGAGACGCCCACGTCGCTGGTGTAGTCGACGACGCTCACGTGCAGGCCGGTGTTGGCGCCCGGGGAGGCCGCGTTCCAGGTGTCCGGCTTGCCGCTCCAGGCCAGCGTGGACGGGAACTTGTAGCTGCCGTCGGCGTTGAAGGTGGTCTGGGACAGCGCCCAGGTCACCCACTTGTCCAGGATGGCCTTGGCCTTCGGGTCACCGCTGGAGTAGTAGTACTCGGCCATCCGCTCCAGGCCCCAGGCCTGGAAGCCGAACCACTGGTTGGACGGCGGGTCGTGGTAGACCGGCGCCTCGTCGTAGAACATCCCGTAGAAGGTCGGGGTGCCGGCCGGCGGGGTCCCGTAGTCGCCCTCCCAGCTGTTGGTCGCGCCGCCCGCGATCGCGCCCTCGCTGGACTGCAGCCACTGGGTGAACTCCACCTGGCGGCCCATCGAGGTGGTCCAGTCGGTCTTGCCGGTGGCCGACTTGGGGGCCATCGCCGGGTCGTTGACCAGCGCGTACGCGGCCATCGGGTTCTGGTAGCCGCCGTGCGCCGCGCTGTCGCCGATCCGCCAGGACCAGCCCGCCGAGGTGTCGGTGGCGCCGCCCCAGGCGTAGTACCAGGACAGCAGGTAGTGCTCGGAGCTCTTGCCGCTGCCGGGCGCGCAGGTGCTGGCGCCGACGCAGTTGCCGACCTGCTTGAAGTACTTGTCGAAGAACGAGTACCGCAGGTAGTCGCCCATCTTGCCGGCCTTGGCCACCGTGGTGGCGACCTGCGAGCCGTTGCCCTGCGCCTTGGCCCAGGTGTCGGCCCAGTACGCGGCCTGGATGGCGCGCGCGTCGGCGTCCGGCGCGTCGGTGTACTTCCACTGCTTGGCGTACGAGTTGTCCTTGACGAACAGGTCGAGGTACCCGTTCTTGCCGCCGTACTTGAAGTTGTCGCAGGTGGGCTGCGGGATGGTCTCCCACACCGACTCCTGCGCGCCGCGCTGGTAGGTGTTGATGAACGAGGGGCCGGGCGAGGTCGGGCCGGCCTCGCACTTGCCGGGGCCGTTGCCGTAGCCGTAGACGTTGTCGACGTCCTGCAGCCAGTGCATGCCGTAGATGTCGTCGGTGCCGTACGCGCTCTTCAGCTCACCGGCGATCGGGTCGTTGCCCGCGGTGACCGAGGTGTCCAGCTGCGCCGGGTAGTCGCTCGGCAGCGGGCGCTCGGGCGCGTAGGTGGCCGGCTTGGAGGCGTTGTAGAACGAGTTCGTCGGCTGGTCGGCGTGCCCCGGGATCATGTACGTCTCCATGAGCGTCCATGCCGCGTTGAACTTCGACCAGTCCTGGGTGACCCGCCCGTACTGGGCCTCCAGCCAGAGCAGGTACGAGTACGCCTCCGAGGTGGTCTCGTGCCCCTGGTCGGGGGCCTCGACCAGCAGGGTCTCCACCGAGTGGTAGGGGATGCCCTCGGGCGAGAAGTAGCCGTTCGCCGGGTCCTTGATCTTGTTGTACAGCTGCAGGAACCGGTCGTTGTACACGCCCGAGGCGGCGGCCAGCTCGGTCACCGTGACCGCCGAGGAGGTGTACCCGGTGGCGGTGGAGGTGAAGGTGGCCGAGCCGGTGGAGGAGGCGTCGGCGGTGAGCGTGACGGTCTGCGCCGTCGACCAGTTGCTCGGGGTGAAGGTCAGCGTCGCGCCGGAGCTGATGGACAGTCCGGTGTTGCCCGAGCTCCGGGCGGTGGTGACGGTGACGTTGGCGCTGGGCTGGCTGCTGAGCTTGACCGCGAAGCTGCCGGTCTTGCCCTGGTTGACCGACAGGGTCAGCGGGGTGGCGCTGATCGCCGGGCCGGCCGCCACCGTGATGCCCGCCGGGGTCGACTCGCTGCTCGCGCCGAGGCTGTCGTACGCCTTGGCGTAGATCGAGTGGTTGCCGCTGGCCGCGCCCGTCCAGCTGTAGGTGTACGGGGCGGTGGTGGCGGTGCCGATCAGCGTGGTGTTGTCGTAGAACTCGACCTTGCTGATGCTCGCGCCGTCCGCCGCGGTGGCCGTCGCCGAGAGCGGGATGGCCGCCCCCGCCTGGTAGTTGGCGCCCGGGGCGGGGCTGGTCAGCGCGGTGGTCGGGGCCGCGTGCGCGCCGGTGCAGCTGGTGCCGTTGACCGCGAAGGCGGTCGGCGCGGTGTTGGTGCCGCTGTACGAGAAGTTGGCGCCCGCGGTGGCCGAACCGCCCGCCGCGATGGTGCCCGCCCAGGCGGGGGCGGCGACGGTGACGTTCTTGCCGGACTGGCTCCAGGTGCCGTTCCAGCCGGTGCCGGAGAGCGTCTGGTTGCCGGTGTAGGCGTAGGTGAGCGTCCAGCCGTTGAGCGCGGCGGTGCCCTTGTTGTTGATCGACACGTTCGCGGTGAAGCCGCTGCCCCAGTCGTTCGTCGTGTAGTCGACGGAGCACTGGACGACGGCGGCGGAGGCCGGGACGGCGACCGCGGTCGACAGGCCGGCGGCGAGCAGCGTGAGGGCGGCGGTGAGCGCCGAGACCCTGGTGCGGGGTGGAGACATGACGGCTCCTCGGTGGGGGTGGGTGGGGGAGTCCGGGGGCGATCGTGCGCGGGACGGATCCGGGGGCGGTGCCGGGAAGCCTTCCGCGGAGGTCCGAGCCTTCCGCGGGGTCTTCCCCGTGGGGTCTTCCGGGGTGGATCCGCCGGGGTCGTTCTGTGGGAGCGCTCCCAAATATCGGGAGGGGCATGCGCACTGTCAAGGGATCGCGCACCGCCGAGGCGTGTTGGCAACTGCCGTACCCCTAGCTATGGTTCGGGGCGGGCCTGTGGGAGCGCGCCCACTTTCCCCCCTCCAAGGAGTCGGACATGACCGTCCGCACCACCACCACGGCACTGGTCGCGGCACTGGCCGCGACCGCTGCGGCCACCCTCGCGCTCACCGGCGCCGGCCCCGCGGCCGCCGCCGGCCTCCAGTGCTCCGTCGACTACACGACGAACGACTGGGGCAGCGGCTTCACCGCGAACGTGAAACTTACCAACGCCGGCACCACCCCGATCGACAACTGGAGCCTCGGCTACGCCTACACCGGCAACCAGACCCTCTCCGGCTCCGGCTGGAACGGCACCTGGAGCCAGTCCGGCAAGAACGTCACCGTCGCGGCCCCGGCCTGGGCGGCCACCCTCGCGGCGGGCGGCTCGGTCAGCGCGGGCGCCAACTTCTCCTACAGCGGGACGAACGCGGCCCCGGCCTCGTTCACCGTCAACGGCGTTGCCTGCAACGGGGCTTCGAGCCCGTCCCCGTCCCCGTCCCCGTCGCCGTCCGTCTCCGCGTCCTCCTCCCCCTCGGCCTCGCCGTCCGCCTCGGCCTCGCCCTCCGCCTCGGCGTCCGCGTCCCCGTCCTCCTCGGCCTCCCCGTCGCCGTCCGGGAGCACCGGCACCGGCACCGGTACCGGCAAGGCCCCGGCGCTGCACGTCTCCGGCAACAAGCTGGTGGACGCCAACGGGGCGCAGGTGGTGCTGCGCGGCGTGAACCGCTCCGGCATGGAGTTCATGTGCGTCCAGGGCTACGGGTTCTCCGACGGCCCGGTGGACGCCGCCTCGATCGCCGCGATCAAGGGCTGGAAGGCCAACGCCGTCCGCGTCCCGGTCAACGAGGACTGCTGGAACGGCTACGCCAACGTCAAGCCGGAGTACGCGGGCGAGAACTACCGCACCGCGGTGAAGAACTTCGTCTACGCGCTGCGGGACGCCGGGCTCACCCCGATCATCGACCTGCACTGGACCCAGGGCCTGTACACCGGCAACTCCTCGGGCTGCTCGGACGTCAACTCGACCTGCCAGAAGCCGATGCCGGGCGCCGGCGCGGCGACCTTCTGGTCCTCCGTCGCCACCACCTTCAAGAACGACCCCTCGGTGGTCTTCGACCTGCTGAACGAGCCCTACGCGGACCGCGCCGTCTCCGGCCTCGACCAGGCGTGGAACTGCTGGCGGGACGGCGGCAGCGCCTGCCCCGGCATCGGCTACCCGGTCAGCGGCATGCAGACGCTGGTGAACTCCGTCCGCACCGCCGGTGCGAACAACGTCATCCTGCTCGGCGGCCTGGCCTACTCCAACGACCTCGGCCAGTGGCTGGCCCACAAGCCGACCGACCCGGCGGGCAACCTGGCCGCGTCCTGGCACGTGTACAACTTCAACACCTGCTCCAGCCAGTCCTGCTGGAACTCGACCGTGGCGCCGCTGGCCGCCCAGGTCCCGGTGGTGGTCGGCGAGATCGGTGAGAACGACTGCGCCCACTCCTTCATCGACCAGGTGATGTCCTGGGCCGACGCCGCCAAGGTCTCCTACCTCGGCTGGACCTGGAACACCTGGGACTGCGGCCAGGGCCCGTCGCTGATCTCCGACTTCGACGGCACCCCGACCGCGTTCGGCCTGGGCCTGAAGAACCACCTGGCCGCCGTCAACTGACGGGCCGTCCGGCCCCGCCCCTCCGATCCGCTCCTCCGATCCGCCCGGCCGGCGACTCCCGGTCAGCCCGCCGGGCGGATCTCCACCCCCGCGGCCGCCAGCCGCTCCAGGGCGGGGTGGTCGGGGGCCGCGTCGGTGATCAGGCCGGTGACGCGGTCCCAGGGCAGGACGCGGAACGGGGAGGCGGCGCCGATCTTCTCGGCCGAGGCGAGGATCCAGGTCTCGGCCGCCCGGCCGGCCAGGGCGCGCTTCATCGCCGCCTCGTCGGCGTCGCCGGTGGTGAGCCCGGCCTCGGGGTGGACGCCGGTGACGCCGAGCAGGCAGAGGTCGGCGGAGACGTTCTGGGCGGCTTCGACGGCGGCGGCGCCGCAGGCCACCGCGGAGTGCTTGAACACCCGGCCGCCGAGCAGGAACAGTTCGGCCCGGGGGTGTTCGAGGAGCGCCGCCACCACCGTCGGGCTGTGCGTGATCACCGTGCAGTCGAGGTCGGCCGGGAGCAGCCCGGCGACGGCGAGCGCGGTGGTGCCGCCGTCCAGGATCAGCGTGCTGCCGGGCCGGATCAGCTCGACGGCCGCCGCGGCGACCTTCCGCTTGCCGCCGGGCGTCACCGACTGCCGCTCGGTGTAGCCCGCCATCGCCGGGGAGGCGGGCAGCGCCCCGCCGTAGACCCGCTGGCAGAGCCCTTCGGCGGCGAGGTCGCGCAGGTCGCGGCGGACGCTGTCCTCGGAGATGCCGAGTGCGGCGGCGACGTCCTTGGCCACCACCTTGCCCTCGGTCGCCAGCAGTTCGAGCAGGTGGTCGCGCCGTTCCGCAGCCAGCATTCTCGTTCTCTCCTGTTCTTTCACGTTCTTGCATGTATCGTAGCGCCCCATGACCACACCGGCAGCACCACCCCCCACCGACTCCGACTCCCCCGACTTCCCTGACTCCCCCATGCTCGTCCTGATCGCCGGACCGTACCGCTCCGGCACCGGCGGCGACCCGGCCGCGATGGCAGCCAACCTGGCCCGGCTGGAGGCCGCCGCCTGGCCGGTGTTCGCCGCCGGGCACCTGCCGGTGATCGGCGAGTGGATCGCGCTCCCCGTCCTGCGCTCGGCCGGCGCGGGCCCGACCGACCCGCTGGCCGACCGGGTGCTGTACCCGACCGCGGACCGGCTGCTCGCCCACTGCCACGCGGTGCTCCGCCTGCCCGGCGACTCCGCGGGCGCGGACCAGGACGTCGCCACGGCACGCCGCCGCGGCCTGCCGGTCTACCACGACGTCTCCGAACTCCCGCACCGCGCGGGCCGGGAGGAGGCGTGAGCGGCCGCCCGGGGGTCGACCTCCCCGACCACCGCGGCCGCACCGGCCTGGACCGGGCCGGGCGCGGGCTGCGCGGCAACCCGGACGTGCGGGTGCGCGAGGTGGAGCTCACCTCGCAGGGCTGGCACGTGCTGCGCCGCACCACCTTCGACTACCGCGGCCGCGACGGCCGGTGGACCACCCAGCAGCGCGAGACCTACGACCGGGGCAACGGCGCGGCGGTGCTGCCGTACGACGCGGCGCGCGGCACCGTCCTGCTGACCCGCCAGTTCCGGTACCCGGCGTACGTCAACGGGCACCCGGACGGGATGCTGGTCGAGGCGGCGGCCGGGCTGCTCGACGCGGACGACCCGGTCACCGCCGTGCGCCGCGAGAGCCTGGAGGAACTCGGCGTGGAGCTGGGCCCGTTGACGCACGTGCTGGACGCGTACATGAGCCCGGGCTCGGTCACCGAGCGGCTGCACTGCTACGCGGCGCCCTACCGCCCGGCCGACCGGACCGGGCGCGGCGGCGGGCTGGCGGAGGACGGCGAGGACATCGAGGTGCTCGAACTGCCCTTCGCCGAGGCGCTGGCGATGACCCGGGACGGCCGGATCGCCGACGGCAAGACCGTCCTGCTGCTGCAGTGGGCCGCGCTGGACGGCCCGTTCGCCCCGGGCGCGGCGACCGGCCGGTAGGCGGGGCCCGGGGGGTGCCTACCGGCCGGCTGGACCGCCGGCCGGACCGCCGTTGGCCGGGCCGCCGGCCGGAAACGTGCAGGAACGTGCAGCGGGGGGTCAGAGCCGGGTGGGGCCGCCGTACCGGGCGAAGAACTCCTCGGCGAACATGGCGAACAGCGCCACGTCGCGGTGCTCGCCCGCGACGAAGAAGTGCCGGCCGAGTCGGCCCTCCTCGACGAAGCCGAGCCGCCGCTGGAGCGCCAGCGAGGGCTCGTTGTGGGCGAACACCCGGGCGGTGGCCTTGTGGTGGCGGCGCTCCTCGAACTGGTGCCGCAGCACCAGCCGGACGGCCTCGGCCGCGTAGCCCCGCCGGCGGTGCTCGGCGCCGACGGTGATGCCGTACTCGAACAGCCCGCTGCGGTTGTCCGCCCGGTGCACGCCGACCGAGCCGACCGCGGCGCCGTCCGCGCGCGACTCGACCACCAGCTGGTAGGTGTCGGCGGTCGGGTCGGCGGCGGCCTTCTCCCTGGCCAGCGCTGCCCACCCCTCGGCGGAGCGCGGCGGGTCGAGCGCGTCCCCGAGGCGTTCCTCCTGCTCGGAGAGCCGGGCCAGCAGCGGCCCGTCCCCCGGTTCGACCGCGCGCAGCCTGACCCGTTCGCCCGTCCAGTAGCTCGTCATCCGGTCTTCGTACCACGCCCGGGGCAGCGCCCCCGGACCGGCCCCGTCCGGGGGCTCCCGCCCCGTCGGCCCGGGCGGTCGGACGGCGGGCTGTGACGCGGCGGCCCGCGAACCGCGTCTGAAGGGTGACAGGGCACGGAACCTCGGGGGAGCAGTGATCGTGGCATCGACGGCAGGGCGCGGCACGGACGCGGAGTACACGGACTACACGGAGTTCGCGGCCGCCCGGTCCGGACACCTCTTCCGCTCGGCCTGCCTGCTGACCGGCGGGGACACCCACCTCGCGGAGGACCTGGTGCAGGAGACGCTGAGCCGGATGTACACGGTGTGGCGGCGGCCGGGCCGGTTCTTCGGCGGCCGGGCGATCGAGAACCCGGCCGGGTACGCGCAGGGGGTGCTGTACCGGCAGTTCGTCAGCCACCACCGGCGCCGCAGCGCCGGGGAGCGGCCGATCGCCGAAGTCCCGGACCTGCCGGGCCCGGAGGGCGACGGCGCGCTGCGGGTCGCCCTGCTGACCGCGCTGGCCGCACTGGCGCCGCGGGACCGGGCGGTGCTGGTGCTGCGCTACTGGGAGGACGTCAGCGTGGAGGAGAGCGCGGAGATCCTGCGCTGCAGCGCGGGCGCGGTCCGCACCCGCTCCGCCCGGGCGCTGGCCCGGCTGCGCGCGCTGCTCGGCGACAGCCTCGCGGACCTCTCCGTCCGCTGACGCCCGCCTCCGGCCTCCCGCAGCACTCCTCGCGGAACCCCGCACGGAACCCCGCACGGAACTCCCACGGAACTCCCACGGAACTCCTCACAGAGACGGTGATCACGCATGTCCGAGCAGTCCGAGCACGACTTCGAGGACCGGCTGGCGCAGGTCCTGCGCCGGACCGGCGACGGCTTCCGCCCCGACGGGCCGCACCTGGTGGCAGCGGGCGCGGCCCGGGGCCGCCGCCGGCAGCGCCGGCAGCCTGGCGCTGGTGGCGGGCGCCGCCGCGGCGGTGGTGGCGGCGGGCGGTCTGACGGCCGTGGCGCTGCCGCCGGGCGGCGGGGCGGCGGCCGGTCCGGCGGCGGGGCGTTCGGGCGGGCCGTCCGGGGCCGCGGCGGACGGGCCGTCCCTGGTGTCGGTGCTGGCCGAGCGGCTGCCCGCGGGGGTGCGGGTCCTGCGGTCGGCGGGCGACCGGTCCGGGGTGGCCGGGCTCCGGGTGGCGTACGAGACAGCGGAGCTGACCCTGGACGACGGGCACGGGGCGAGCCTGGTGACGGTGCTGGTGTCCGACGCGGGGGGTCAGAAGCTGAAGAGCGGCTGCCCGCTGTCGAACTCCTCGAACGAGGCGTGCGAGGTGCGGCCGGGCCCGGACGGCGGCTCGCTGACGGTCGGGGCGATGGACCCGGACCCCGGGCCGCGGGGCACCGGCACGGCCGTCTTCACCGGCCCGGACGGGCTGCGGGTGGTGCTGTCCGCGTACTCCTTCGCCGACCAGGAGCACCAGGACCGGACCAGGCCGACCCCGGTGCTGACGCCCGATCAGCTCGCGGCGCTGGCGGCCGACCCGGTCTGGACCTCGTTCCGGTCCGGGCTCTCCCCCGACGACGCGTCCGCCACGGACGCCTTCGGGCCGGACGGGCCGCCGGTGCGGCTGCGCGAGCTGCTGCCGTCCGGGCTGCGGGTGGCGAGCGCCTCGGAGTGGGTGGGCGGGCAGCGGCTGACCGCCGCGCAGGACGGGCACGAGCTGGTGCTGACGGTCCGCGCGCAGCGGGCCGACCGGGCGGCCCGGGACTGGTTCGCCGCGGCGCCGGCCGGGGCGGACGGCGTCCGGGTGCGCGCCACGGCGGCCCGGGAGGTGCCGGGCTCGCAGGGGGCGACCGAGTCGGCGGTGGACGTGCTGCGCCCGGACGGCGTCCGGGTCCGGGTGACGGCGGTGAACCCGGCGGGCGCGGGGTCGCCGGACGCCGGGAAGCCGCCGCTGCTGTCCGCGGAGCAGCTGCGCGGGATCGCGCTCGACCCCCGCTGGGCGGCCCCGGGCGGCGGTGCTCAGTAGCGGTAGCGGACGGCTTCGACGAGCTGCTCGGGGGTGTGGTCGGCGAAGCGGGCGATCTCGGCCTCGCGGACGTCGATGACGGCCTGCCAGAGCTGTTCGCCCATGGCGGTCCGCAGCACCTGCGACTTGCGCAGCGCGTCGACGGCCCGGCCGAGCGTGTCGGGGAGGCGTTCGGCCGCGCCGTCGGGGTCGCCGGTGGTCTCGGCGGGCAGCCGCAGGGCGCCGCCGAGGCCGGCCAGTCCGGCGGCCAGCACGCCGCCGACGGCGAGGTAGGGGTTGGCGGCGGCGTCGAAGCACTTGATCTCGGCGTTGGCCTGGTCGGGGGCGGAGCCGGTGATCAGGCGGAGCGCGGCCTCCCGGTTCTCCAGGCCCCAGCAGCGGTGCGGCCCGGACCAGTGGCCGGGGACCAGGCGCAGGTAGCTGGCGACGGACGGGGCGCCGAGGGCGAGCAGCGCGGGCAGTTCGGCGAGCACGCCGGCCAGGAACGCCTCGGCCTCCCGGGTCAGCCCGTGCGGGCCGGTGCCGCCGTGGCCGAGGTTGCGGCCGTCGCGCCACAGGCTGAGGTGCAGGTGGCCGCCGTTGCCGACGCCGTCGGGGGCGGTGACGGGGGCGAAGCTGGCGCGCAGGCCGTGCCGGAGCGAGACGGCCTGCACGGTGTGCCGGACCAGCAGGGCGGTGTCGGCGGCCTCGACCGGGCCCTCGGGGGCGACCGAGAGCTCGTACTGGCCCTCGGTGTACTCGGGGTGCAGCTGGAGGACGGTCAGCCGCTGTTCGCGCAGCGCGCGCAGCAGGTCGCGCAGGTAGTCGCTGTTGCCGATCAGGCGGCGCATGCCGTAGGCGGGTCCGGGTTCGCCGCCGTCGACGATCCACTCGACCTCGATGCCGGCCTTGACGGCCAGGCCGTGCTCGGCGAGCGCGTCGGCGGTGCGGCGGGCGAACTGCCGCTGGCAGCCGGGGTGCGGTTCGCCCTGCTGGGTCCACCGGTCGCCGGGGGCCCAGGCCCAGCCGGGCTGGGCGGCGAGGCGGCGCAGCCCGGCGAGGTCGGGGACCAGGCGCAGGTCGCCGACGGGGCTGCCGGAGGGGGCGAGCGAGTCGTCGACCAGGAAGGCGTCGAAGCAGGGGGCGGCGCCGACGCCCCACCGGGCGGCGGACTCCAGGGCGCGGACGGGTACGGTCTTGACCCGGGTGACGCCGGCGTTGTCGACCCAGCTGACGATCACGCCGTCGACGCCCTGGGCCTCGATCCGGGTGGCGGCCGTCCGGGCCTCGGCGGCGCGGTCGGCGCGCGGCTCTGCGGTGCTCATGGACCCATCCTGACCAGGGGTTTCGGGCTGTCCGGGGGAACGCGCCGGGGGGTCACCCGTCCGTGGCCGCACCCATGTGACGCAGGTCACATCGGATGATGAAATTTCCGGGGACCAGTTCCCCGTTTAGACATCTGTCCGCAACGAAACGGGGAGAGGATCCCCACTACCGTCCGTCGCTCGAAGGGAGCGCACCATGACCGTCGTCACCGCCGCTCCCGTCCGCCGCGCGGACGCGGCCCGCAACCGGGCCCGGATCGTCGCCGCGGCCCGGGAGGCCTTCGTCGAGCACGGGGCGCTGGCCTCGCTGGACGAGATCGCCCGCCGGGCCGGCGTCGGCAACGCCACGCTGTACCGGAACTTCGCCGACCGCCAGGCCCTGATCCACCAGGTGTCGATCGCCGTGATGGAACGGATCGTGGCGCACGCGCACGCGGCCACCGCGGAGGAGCCCGACTCCTTCGCCGCGTTCAGCCGCTTCGTGCACGCCGCGGCCGAGGAGCGGATCGGCGCGCTCTGCCCCCTGCTGTCCGACACGATCGACCTGAACGAACCCGAACTCACCGCGGCCCGCGCCGAGATGAAGCAGGTCACCGAGGACCTGATCGCGCGCGCCCAGGCCGACGGCCTGCTCCGCACCGACGTCGGCGCCGGCGACATCGTCGTCGCCATGGCCCAGCTCACCCGACCGCTCCCCGGCTTCGGCTGCCTCGACCTGGACCCGCATGTCCGGCGTCACCTGCAGTTGCTGCTGGACGGCCTGCGGGCACCCGCACCGTCCACGCTGCCCGGCCGTGCCGCGACCCTGGAGGACCTCACGCCCCGCGTCTGACCCCTCGGCCCCGCCCGGGCGCGGGCCGACCGGCTTCGAACGCCCCCCGACTCTCCGCAGGAACCGCCCCCGACGGCGGACCCGACCCTGCTCTCCTCCGTACGCTCTCGCACACACAAGTGGGTACCTCCATGTCTGACACCCTCCAGCCGGACCCGCGCCGGTGGAAGGCGCTCGTCTTCATCGCCCTCGCCCAACTGATGGTCGTCCTCGACGCGACCGTGGTGAACATCGCGCTCCCGCACGCCAAGGAAGACCTCGGCTTCGCCGACAGCACCACCCAGTGGGTGATCACCGCCTACGCGCTGGCCTTCGGCAGCCTGCTGCTGTTCGGCGGCCGGGTCGCCGACCTGTGGGGCCGCCGCCGGACCTTCATGGTCGGCCTGATCGGCTTCGCCGCGGCCTCCGCGATCGGCGGCGCCGCCGCCAACACCACCATGCTGCTCGGCGCCCGCGCCCTGCAGGGCGTGTTCGGCGCGCTGCTCGCGCCCGCCGCGCTGTCGCTGCTCGCCGTGATGTTCACCGACGGCAAGGAGCGCGCCAAGGCGTTCGGCATCTACGGCGCCGTCGCCGGCGGTGGCGGTGCGATCGGCCTGATCCTGGGCGGCGCCCTCACCGAGTACCTGAACTGGCGCTGGACCTTCTACGTCAACATCCCGTTCGCCGTGGTCGCCATCCTCGGCGCGGTCATGGTCATCCGCGAGCCCGCCGTCGGCCTGAACCGCAACCGCCTCGACATCCCGGGCGTGCTGCTGGTCACCACCGGCCTGGTCTCCCTGGTGTACGGCTTCACCCGGGCCGAGCAGGAGGGCTGGGGCGACAGCAGCACCATCGGCCTGTTCGTGGCCGCCGCCGTGCTGCTCGCCGCCTTCGCGGTCGTCGAGAGCCGGGTCAAGGCCCCGCTGCTGCCGCTGCGCGTGATCACCGACCGCAACCGCGGCGGCGTCTACCTCTCGCTCGGCATGGCCGTGATCGGCATGTTCGGCCTGTTCCTCTTCCTGACCCTCTACATGCAGGGCGTGCTGGGCTACAAGCCGCTGGTCAACGGCTTCGCCTTCCTCCCGATGGTGGCCGGCATGATCACCGGCTCCACCCAGATCGGCGCCCGCCTGATGACCCGGGTCCCGGCCCGCTACCTGATGGCGCCCGGCTTCCTGGTCGCCTCGCTCGGCCTGCTGATCCTCACCCAGATCGACGTCGGCACCTCGTACTGGCAGATCCTGCCCGGCCTGGTCCTGATGGGCCTCGGCATGGGCACCGCGTTCATGCCCGCGATGAGCCTGGCCACCTACGGCGTGCAGCCGCGGGACGCCGGTGTCGCCTCCGCGATGGTCAACACCTCCCAGCAGGTCGGCGGCGCGATCGGCACCGCCCTGCTGAGCACCGTCGCCCACAGCGCCGGCACCTCCTGGGCCAAGACCCACGCGGCCGCCGCCACCGACCCGAAGCTGTTCCAGCTCCAGGCCCAGGTGCACTCCTACTCGGTCGCCATCTGGTGGGCCTTCGGCATCCTGGTCCTGGCCGGCATCACCGCCTTCACCCTGGTCAACGCCGGCAAGCCCGAGCACCACACCGAGGGCGCCACCGCCGAGGACGCCGTCCCGGTCATGGCCCACTGACCCTCCCCCCGCACACGCCGAACGGCCCGCCCGGAACCCTCCGGGCGGGCCGTTCGGCGTGTCAGCGGGTACGCCGCGCTCACCGCACGAGGGCCGCGCAACCCAGCAGGTAGGCCAGCGCGAACAGGACCGGTACCCAGCGCTCCACCCGGCCGAGCGGCAGGTAGACCCGCCAGTCCCGCCCCTCCCCGAGCGCCCGCCACTCGGCGGCCACGAAGGCCCGGGCCGGCAACCGCTCCTCCAGCGCCCCGATCACCTGGAACTTCCCCCGGTTCAGCTGCTGGTAGGCCCGAAGGGTGAACCACCAGGCGGCGCACATCCCCACCAGCACCAGGGCCGCCACCACGACCAGCGCGGCCGGGACGCTGCGGCGGTGCTCCTGCGACAGCCAGGTGCCGAGGAAGACCAGCAGGCCGCTGTGCAGGGTGAGGAAGAAGGTGTTGGCGAGGTTGCGCCGGGCACTGACCCGGTCGGCCATCTCCACGCACAGCTTGTACTGCTCCAGCACCGCCGCGCGGTACACCGTCTCCTCCTCGCGGTAGCTCGCCGCGGAGACCTTCCCGTTCCACAGCGCACCGCCGATCCCGGCCGCCGCCTCCACCGCAGCCTCCACCGCTGCCGCCTCGGAACCACTCATGACTCCCCCTCCCCCACCCGGCCGGACTGCCAGCCGGTGACGTCCTTGACGATGGTGACGGCCAGCACACCCGCCAGCCCGATGCACAGTGCAAGCACCGTGGTGAGCAGCGCGGCGGAGAGCACGTCGGCCTCGCTCTGCACGTTCTCCACCGCCTGCCACTGGAGCGGCGTGAGGACGACGTTGGACAGCAGCAACAGCACCCACCACACCCGGACCATGACCGGGGCGGCGTCCCGCCGGGGCGAACTGGCCCGCCAGACGTCCGACACGACCTGGTACGGAACCCACATGTTGGCGACCGGGGCGCCCCAGCCGCCCAGCACCCAGCCCCGGGCCCTGCGCTGGGAAGCGGCGCCGCCGATCACCTCGGCGTTGACCCGGGCTCGCCACAGCCAGACGACAAACGCCACCCCGGCCACCAGGCGCAGGAAGAGCGCCGCCCAGATGGAACCGATCAGGTCCACGAACGGGTTCGACAGGAAGGAGTCGAGGTCCTCCTGCGGAACCGTGCCGGCCAGCACGCCGTGGATGAGGAAGTAGTCGCGCCAGAGGACCAGCGCCAGCAGCACTTCACGCACCACGGCCAGGACAATCAGCCAGGTCGCCACCCGGGCCGGGCCCGCCACCTTCCGAAGCCGCTCCGTGCCTCCCCGCTCCGCGTCCCCGTCGTTCTCTTCCCCGACACCTGCCACGATTCCCCCTGGACTCTCCGATACGACTTGTCGTCCGCTTCCGCCCCGGCGTCGCTACCCGAGGCCGGCCAGCTGCAGCACCCGGAACACCGGCCACCCCACCAGCCCCACGGCCAGGAACAGTGCGTAGCCCTTCAGCCAAGACCCGTTCCTGGCGGTGACCGTCCGCCACCCCAGCCGCCAACGGCGGATCCTTCCGACCCCCAGGGCCCTCGCCACGGCGCGGACCAGGTACTGGGTGTACGACGTCAACCTCGCCTCCGCATAGACCGACCGCATCGTCCGGACCGCGCGCCGGACCCGTCCGGCCGGAGGGCCGACCCCCGTCCCGGGGCCCACCGGGTACGCCCGGGGCGCCCAGTCACTGCCAAAGGTGACCACGACGGAGGCCCGCCGAGCCCCGCCGACCGCCTCCACCAGTCGGGACGGGGCCGGCAGGTACCCGTCCAGGCGCCGCGCCACCTCCGCCAAGTCGCCCTCGGCCAGCAGCACCAGCTTCCGGGCGGGCTGGGTGGCCATCGCCTGCCCGACCTCCCACCACAGCCCGTCCCCCGCACCCAGCCGCAGCACGATCAGCCGGGACGCCGCCATCAGTTGCAGCACCGTCGGCTTCCAGTCGTCCAGCGGTAGGTAGAACCGTGCCGCACCCAGCAGCGGCAGCGGCTCCCCCGGCCGTCCCACCGCGATCATCGGGCCGAACGCGCCGAGCGCCGCCGCGAACTCCTCCTCCCTGGTGTGGACATTGACGGCCATCCCCGAGTCGTCGGCCCGGGCCGAGGTGGCGTCGTCGGCGAAACTGCGCAGGTAGAGCACCGGGGCCCGGCCGTCGGCCAGCAGCGCCCGGGCCGCACTGCGGGCCGCACGCGGACGGGCCCAGCGCAACAGCAGCACTCCCGCCCCCATCGCGACCAGGCCCGCCACCAGCAGCAGCGCAGAAAGCGCCAACGGCATCGTGCCCACCTTCTGCCTCCCCGCGTTGGCGCCGCCGAGGCCGCCCGCGAGCAGGACGTACCCGACGCCGCAGAGCACCAGGAAGACCGGCCGGTACCACCAGGCCCGCTCCGGGGCGAACCGGTCGACCAGTGCCGCGAGCTCCGCCGCCCCCGCCCGGCGACGGCGCCTCAGCCACAGCACCGGCGGCAGCAACAGCACGGCCGGAACCGCCCAGCAGAGCGCGGCGACGTACCGGACGCGCTCCCCCGCCCGCAGGTCCCCGACCGCGGTGATCACCATGTGCAACGCAACGTAGCCGACGACGGCGGCGACCGCCACGCCCCACCGGGCGAGTGTCCGCATACCCGAGGTCATCATGGCCCCTCCCCCCGGCCATCACCATGGCAGACTGATGGAGAGTCAACAATCTTATAAGACAATCCAGTTGATTAATTCCCCATTCCCTTGACAGCCCGACAGCCCGGCCCGCACCCGGACACGCCGAACGGCCCGCCCGGAACCCTCCGGGCGGGCCGTTCGGCGTGTCAGCGGCTGAACTCCTTCAGCTCCTCGGTGTCGAGGGCGACGTTCACCGGCTCCGGCAGCTCCACGACGTGCCCGTAGGCCAGCGTCACGACGCTCCGGTAGCGCCCGTCCTCCGGCTCGCTGTGCACCGAGACGGACCCGGCGTCCCGATCCACCAGGAGGAACACCGGAATACCGGTCTCCGCGTACGCCTTCGGCTTCTCGACCCGGTCGCGCCGGTTGGCGTCCGCGTCGTACGACGTCACCTCGACCACCATCAGCACCCCGGCCGGGTCGGCCCACTCGCCCTGGCCCGCGAAACTCCGACGCGGCGCGAGCGAACCGTCGGGCTTGGCCAGGCCGTTGCGGTAGTTCGCCACCTGCAGGCCCTGCTCCGGGTAGAGACGCAGGTCCGGGCGCTGCGCCATGCAGCGTTCCAGCAACCACATGATGATTTCGCCGTGGTCGCCGTCGGGCACCGGCTTGACTCCGATCCTGCCGTTGATGAACTCGAACACCACGTCTTCCCGCTCGGCCGCTATGGCGATCTCCCTGAACTGCTCGAGCTTCATCTGCGGGTGCTCAGTCGTCATGACAGCCATGGTGTCCTCCTTCTACAGCTGCGGCCACAGTATGAGCGCGCCGACCGTCCGGCGTGCCGCGTTCCCCTCTTCCTACCCGCCGGTAGCTGGGCTACAGTGTCGGCACGCGCCAGCGCCGGGCTTCGGGAGCCGCACCGGTGGGTCGCGTTTCTCCCTGTGTGCGCGTCGGCGTCGCTTCATGATCTGGTCGGAGCGCCTGAGCACCACGGCACTGCCCATGGACGGAACTGGAGCGGACCAGTCCGTATCGCGGGTGCCGCTGTTCTTCTTCCGTTCCCGTTTCTCCCGTGCCGTCGGCACACCCTCCCCCGTCACACCCTCCGTCCGGGGTCGCGCTGTCGCGGCCGGACGGTGGCGGGGGCCGCGGCACGGGCCCATGACTAAGGAGTCCGGACAATGGAGCGTCCCTTCCCCACTGTTGCCGTGGTCGGCCTGGGCACCATGGGTGCCGGGGTGGCCGTGGCCCTCGCGCGCAGCGGGCGTCGGGTGATCGGCGTGGAGGCCGGTCCGACGCAGGCGCTGCGGGCGCTGGGCCGGATCGAGGCGTCCACCGCGCGGGCGGTGGAGCGCGGGCGGCTGTCGGCCGACGAGCGGGCGGCGCTGCTGGCGCTGATCGAGGTCGGTGACGACCTGAACGCCGCGGCCCGCGCCGACCTGGTGGTCGAGGAGGTCCCCGAGGACCTGGAGCTCAAGCGGTCGCTGTTCGCCGAGCTGGACCGGATCTGCCCGCCGGAGACGGTGCTGGCGACCGGCACCACGGCGCTGAGCGTGACCCGGATCGCGGCGGCCACCGCCCGTCCGGAGCGGGTGCTGGGCGTGCACTTCTTCAACCCGGTGCACAGCATGCGCCTGGTGGAGGTGGTCCGCACCGTGCTGACTTCGGCTCAGGCGGCCGAGCAGGTGGCCGAGTTGGCCCGGAGCCTGGACAAGGAGCCGGTGGCGGCGGGCGACCGGGCCGGGTTCATCGCCAACGGCCTGCTGTTC
This sequence comes from Kitasatospora sp. YST-16, assembly GCF_026802215.1. NCBI lineage: Bacteria > Bacillati > Actinomycetota > Actinomycetes > Kitasatosporales > Streptomycetaceae > Kitasatospora > Kitasatospora sp. YST-16. Next base: position 5,404,453 of record NZ_CP113837.1, on the reverse strand, counting down.
GCGTACCTGAACCAGGCGGCGGCGATGTTCGAGTCCCGGTACGCGACCCGGGAGGACATCGACGCGGCGATGCGGCTGGGCTGCGGCCTGCCGATGGGCCCGCTGGCGCTGCTGGACCTGATCGGGATCGACACCGCCCGCACCGTGCTGGAGGCGATGTACGCGCAGTCCAAGGACCGGCTGCACGCGCCGGCGCCGATCCTGGGCCAGCTGGTCGCGGCGGGCCTGCTGGGCCGCAAGTCGGGCCGGGGCTTCTACACCTACGAGGCGCCGGGCTCCTCGAAGGCCGTCCCGGAGCAGCAGGAGGACGCGGGGCCGCGGGCGGCCGGGCGCGAGGTGCGCGGCATCGGCGTGTGCGGCAGCGGGACGATGGCGACCGGCATCGTGGAGGTGTTCGCCAAGGCGGGCTTCCCGGTGCTGCTGGCGGCCCGCAGCCAGGAGAAGGCGGAACGGGCGAAGGCCCAGCTGGCGAAGTCGCTGGAGCGTTCGGTGGCCAAGGGCCGGCTGACCGGGGAGGCCCGGGACGCGGCGCTGGCGCTGGTCACCCCGACCGGCTCGTACCGGGACCTGGCGGACGCCGACCTGGTGGTGGAGGCGGTGGCGGAGGACCTGGCGGTCAAGCGGGAGCTGTTCGGCACCCTGGACGAGATCGTCAAGCCGGGCGCGGTGCTCGCCACGACGACGTCGAGCCTGCCGGTGATCTCCTGCGCCACGGCCACCTCGCGGCCGCGCGACGTGGTCGGGATGCACTTCTTCAACCCGGCGCCGGCCATGAAGCTGGTCGAGGTGGTCTCCACGGTGCTGACCGCCGAGGACGTCACGGCGACCGTGCTGGAGCTGTGCGCGAAGGTGCGCAAGCACCCGGTGGAGTGCGGCGACCGGGCCGGGTTCATCGTGAACGCGCTGCTGTTCCCGTACCTGAACGACGCGGTGCGGATGCTGCAGGAGCACTACGCGACGGTGGACGACATCGACACCGCGATGAAGCTGGGCTGCGGCTACCCGATGGGCCCGTTCGAGCTGCTGGACGTGGTGGGCCTGGACGTGTCGCTGACCATCGAGCAGGTGCTGCACCAGGAGTTCCGGGAGCCGGGCCTGGCGGCGGCGCCGCTGCTGGAGCACCTGGTGGCGGCGGGCTGCCTGGGGCGCAAGACGGGGCGTGGTTTCCGCGACCACGCACGGCGATGACCGGCCGCCCGGTACCCGCCCCGCAGGGCCGTCCGTCGCCCGCCGGGGGCGTCAACCCGCTTGCGGCGAAGCCTCCTTGGGGTACCGGCGCGGTCTCCTCGCGGTGGCCCCGGCCCGCCGTGGCGCCGCCGGTAGCGCCGGTGCGCCGGGGCAGGCCGGCCGGGGCCGCACCGGGTGCGTGTAGCGTTCCGAACATGGATCGCCAGACCTCGACTCCCCAGCAGCAGCCGCCGGCCGCCGGGCCCGATCAGTCGCGCGCGGGGGCGGAGTCCGGACCGGGCAGCCGCCGGGCCGCCGCCCAGCGGCTGCAGATGCGCCAGGACCTCACCGCCGCGGCGATGGAGCTGTTCGCCACCCAGGGGTACGAGGAGACGACGGTCGACCAGATCGCGGCCGCGGCCGGGGTCGCCCGGCGGACCTTCTTCCGGTACTTCCGGTCGAAGGAGGAGGCGATCTTCCCGGACCACGACGACACCCTGGTGCGGGTGGCGGACCTGCTGGCCAGCGCCGACGCCGAGGAGCACCCGCTGGACGTGGTGTGCCGCGGCATCAAGGAGGTGCTGCGGATGTACGCCTCCACGCCGGAGATGTCGGTGGCCCGCTACCAGCTGATCCGGCAGGTCCCGGCGCTGCGCGAGCGCGAGATCGCGGTGGTCTCCCGCTACGAGCGGCTGTTCACCCGCTACCTGCTGGGCCGGTTCGACGCGGCCGAGCAGACCCCGCCGGGCTGGCAGCGCGGCGGGGACGACGACTCGATGCTGGCCGAGGTGTCGGCGGCGGCGGTGGTCGCGGCGCACAACCACGTGCTGCGGCGCTGGCTGCGGGCCGGCGGCCACGGCGACGTGGAGGCGCAGCTGGACCACTCCTTCGGGGTGATCCGGGGGACGTTCTGGCCGACCCCGCCGAGCGGGGCGCGCCGCCGCGGCACCACGCTGGCACCCGGTGCCATTGGTGACGGAGTGCCATCGGAGGAGCCTGCAGCGGTGAGCGCACTGAGTGCCAGTCCGAGTGGTGAGGTACTGATCACAGTGGCCCGGACGGATGCGCCGCTGGAGCTGGTGGTGGATTCCATCAGAGCCGCCCTGGCGAGCGGAAATCCGGTGTAATCCAGGCCGTTTCCGCAGATCACAGGCAGATTCGAAGGCCCGCTCCCGGTTTCGGGAGCGGGCCTTCGGCGTCCCCGGGGCCGCCCCGGCACGGCGTGTCCTGGCTCACGTCACGACTTGGCACCGCGTGTCTTTACGAGTGGCACAGGGTGCCACTACCTTGTTCCCCACCGGCTGCGGCGCCGCGGCTCCCCACCTCGGCGCGCCGTCCGCCGGCGCCCCCTACCGAGGGGGCGAGACCAGCAGCACCCACGCGACGCCACCCAGTCCGTCGCACCGCAGTACCCACCCTCAGACCCTCAGCGAAGCCGGTGTCCGCTCCCGGCTCCCCCAGACGCCCTGTGTCCCTCGCACAGGTACGCCTTCGGAGGCAGCCATGCAGGAAATTCTCGACGCGATCCTCAGCGGCAACGCCACGTCCGCGGACTACGCCGCCCTGGCGCTGCCCGACTCCTACCGGGCCGTGACGCTCCACAAGGACGAGGAGCAGATGTTCGCGGGCCTGGCCAGCCGGGACAAGGACCCGCGCAAGTCGCTCCACCTGGACGACGTGCCGCTGCCCGAACTCGGCCCGGGCGAGGCCCTGGTGGCCGTGATGGCCAGCTCGGTCAACTACAACACCGTGTGGAGCTCGATCTTCGAGCCGGTCTCCACCTTCGGCTTCCTGGAGCGCTACGGCCGCCTGTCGCCGCTGACGAACCGTCACGACCTGCCGTACCACGTCCTCGGTTCCGACCTGGCGGGCGTGGTGCTGCGCACCGGCGCCGGCGTCAACGCCTGGAAGCCCGGCGACGAGGTCGTCGCGCACTGCCTGTCGGTCGAGCTGGAGTCCCCGGACGGCCACAACGACACGATGATGGACCCGGAGCAGCGGATCTGGGGGTTCGAGACCAACTTCGGCGGCCTGGCCCAGATCGCCCTGGTCAAGACCAACCAGCTGCTGCCCAAGCCCAAGCACCTGACCTGGGAGGAGGCCGCCTCCCCGGGCCTGGTCAACTCCACCGCCTACCGGCAGCTGGTCTCGCGCAACGGCGCCGGCATGAAGCAGGGCGACAACGTGCTGATCTGGGGCGCCAGCGGCGGCCTCGGCTCGTACGCCACCCAGTACGCGCTGGCCGGCGGCGCCACCCCGATCTGCGTGGTCTCCAGCCCGCAGAAGGCCGACATCTGCCGGGCGATGGGCGCCGAGGCGATCATCGACCGCTCGGCCGAGGGCTACCGGTTCTGGAAGGACGAGAACAACCAGGACCCGCGCGAGTGGAAGCGCCTGGGCTCGAAGATCCGCGAGTTCACCGGGGGCGAGGACGTGGACATCGTCTTCGAGCACCCGGGCCGGGAGACCTTCGGCGCGTCGGTCTACGTCACCCGCAAGGGCGGCACCATCGTCACCTGCGCCTCCACCTCCGGCTACATGCACCAGTACGACAACCGCTACCTGTGGATGTCGCTCAAGCGGATCGTCGGCTCGCACTTCGCCAACTACCGCGAGGCGTTCGAGGCCAACCGGCTGGTCGCCAAGGGGAAGATCCACCCGACCCTGTCGAAGGTCTACTCGCTGGAGGAGACCGGCCAGGCGGCGCTGGACGTGCACCACAACAAGCACCAGGGCAAGGTCGGCGTGCTCTGCCTGGCCCCGCAGGAGGGCCTGGGCGTGCGCGACGCGGAGCTGCGCGAGCAGCACATCGACAAGATCAACGCCTTCAGGAACGTCTGATGGCCGCTCAGAAACGCGACCGCCCCTGGTTGATGCGCACCTACGCCGGGCACTCCACCGCGAGCGACTCCAACGCGCTGTACCGGCGCAACCTCGCCAAGGGGCAGACCGGCCTGTCGGTGGCCTTCGACCTGCCGACCCAGACCGGCTACGACTCGGACCACGTCCTCGCCCGCGGCGAGGTCGGCCGGGTCGGCGTGCCGGTCGGGCACCTGGGCGACATGCGGACCCTGTTCGACGGGATCCCGCTGGAGCGCACCAACACCTCGATGACCATCAACGCCACCGCGATGTGGCTGCTGGCGCTCTACCAGGTGGTCGCCGAGGAGCAGGGCGCGGACGTCGCCAAGCTCACCGGCACCACCCAGAACGACATCGTCAAGGAGTACCTGTCGCGCGGGACGCACGTCTTCCCGCCCGGCCCCTCGGTGCGGCTGATCACCGACATGATCGCCTACACGGTGGCGCACATCCCGAAGTGGAACCCGATCAACATCTGCAGCTACCACCTGCAGGAGGCCGGGGCGACGCCCGTCCAGGAGATCGCCTACTCGATGTGCACCGCGATCGCCGTGCTGGACGCCGTCCGCGACTCCGGGCAGGTCCCGGCCGAGCGGATGGGCGAGGTGGTCGGCCGGATCTCCTTCTTCGTGAACGCGGGCGTCCGCTTCGTCGAGGAGATGTGCAAGATGCGGGCCTTCAACCGGCTCTGGGAGAAGGTCACCCGCGAGCGGTACGGCATCGAGGACGCCAAGCAGCGCCGGTTCCGCTACGGCGTGCAGGTCAACTCGCTGGGCCTGACCGAGGCGCAGCCGGAGAACAACGTCCAGCGGATCGTGCTGGAGATGCTGGCCGTCACGCTCTCCAAGGACGCCCGCGCCCGCGCCGTCCAACTCCCGGCCTGGAACGAGGCGTTGGGCCTGCCGCGGCCGTGGGACCAGCAGTGGTCGCTGCGGATCCAGCAGGTGCTGGCGTACGAGTCGGACCTGCTGGAGTACGGCGACCTGTTCGACGGCTCGCACGTGGTCGAGGCGAAGACCGCCGAGCTGCTGGCCGGCGCCGAGGCGGAGATCGCCAAGGTGCTGGGGATGGGCGGGGTGATCCCGGCCGTCGAGTCCGGCTACCTGAAGTCCGAGCTGGTCGCCTCGCACGCCGAGCGGCGGGCTCGGATCGAGGCCGGCCAGGACAAGATCATCGGCGTCAACTGCTTCGACAGCACCGAGGACAGCCCGCTCACCGCGGACCTGGACACCGCCATCATGGTGGTCGACCCGGCCTCCGAGCGCTCGGTGCTGGCCAACCTGGACGCCTGGCGCGGCAGCCGCGACGAGGCCGCCGTGCAGGGTGCGCTGGCCCGCCTGAAGGAGGTGGCCGCCACCGACGAGAACCTGATGGAGGCCACCCTGGCCTGCGCCCGGGCCGGCGCCACCACCGGCGAGTGGTCGTTCGCGCTGCGCGAGGTGTTCGGCGAGTACCGCGCGCCCACCGGCGTCGGCGGCGCCCCGGTCGCGGTCGCGGCCGAGCCGGGCGGCGAACTCGCCGCCGTGCGCGCGGCGGTGGCCGCCACCGCCGCCGAGCTCGGCACCGGCAAGCTGCGCCTGCTGGTCGGCAAGCCCGGCCTGGACGGGCACTCCAACGGCGCCGAGCAGATCGCCGTCCGGGCCCGCGACGCCGGGTTCGAGGTGGTCTACCAAGGCATCCGGCTGACGCCCGAGCAGATCGTCTCGGCGGCCGTCGCCGAGGACGTGCACTGCGTGGGCCTGTCCATCCTCTCCGGGGCGCACCCGGAGCTTGTGCCCGACGTCATACAGCGGTTGGGCCGGGCCGGGGTGGAGGATGTGCCGGTGATCGTGGGCGGCATCATCCCGGCAGCCGACGCGGAGGTCCTGCGGGCCGCCGGGGTGGCCGCCGTGTTCACGCCCAAGGACTTCGGCATCACCACCATCATCGGCCGGATCGTGGACGAGATCCGGCTGGCCAACAGGCTCCAGCCGTGGGCCGCGGCCACCGCCGCGACCAGCTGACCCGGAAGGAACACCCTCAATGACCGTGAACCGCCTCCGTCCGCGCCGTTCCTGCCTGGCCGTGCCGGGCAGCAACCCGCGCTTCCTGGAGAAGGCCCAGGGCCTGCCCGCCGACCAGGTCTTCCTCGACCTGGAGGACGCCTGCGCCCCGCTGGTCAAGGAGAGCGCCCGGCACCACATCGTGGACGCCCTCAACAACGGCGACTGGGGCGGCAAGACCCGGGTCGTCCGGGTCAACGACTGGACCACGCACTGGACCTACCGCGACGTGATCACCGTCGTCGAGGGCGCCGGCCAGAACCTGGACTGCATCATGCTGCCCAAGGTGCAGGACGCCCAGCAGGTGATCGCGCTGGACCTGCTGCTCACCCAGATCGAGAAGACGGTGGGCCTGGAGGTCGGCAAGATCGGCATCGAGGCGCAGATCGAGAACGCCAAGGGCCTGATCAACGTCGACGCGATCGCCGCCGCCTCGCCCCGGCTGGAGACCATCATCTTCGGCCCGGCCGACTTCATGGCGTCCATCAACATGAAGTCCCTGGTGGTCGGCGAGCAGCCGCCCGGCTACGGCGCCGACGCCTACCACTACATCCTGATGCGCATCCTGATGGCCGCCCGCGCCAACGACCTCCAGGCGATCGACGGCCCCTACCTGCAGATCCGCAACCAGGAGGGCTACCGCGAGGTGGCCCGCCGCTCGGCCGCGCTCGGCTTCGACGGCAAGTGGGTGCTGCACCCGGACCAGGTCGGCGCCGCGAACGAGATCTACTCGCCCGCGCAGGAGGACTACGACCACGCCGAGCTGATCCTGGACGCCTACGACTGGTGCACCTCGGAGGCCGGCGGCGCCAAGGGCTCGGCGATGCTCGGCGACGAGATGATCGACGAGGCCAGCCGCAAGATGGCCCTGGTCATCGCGGGCAAGGGCCGGGCCGCGGGCATGGAGCGCACCACCAAGTTCGAGATCCCGGGAGCCTGAGCCATGCAGTTCGGACGCACCTACGAGGAGTTCGAGGTCGGCGCGGTCTACAAGCACTGGCCCGGCAAGACCGTCACCGAGTACGACGACCACCTGTTCTGCCTGCTCACCATGAACCACCACCCGCTGCACATGGACGCCAACTACGCGACCACCACCGTGCAGGGCAAGAACGTCGTGGTCGGCAACTACGTCTACTCGCTGCTGCTCGGCATGTCCGTCCCGGACGTGTCCGGCAAGGCGATCGCCAACCTGGAGATCGAGTCGCTGCGGCACGTCGCGCCGACCTTCCACGGCGACACGCTGTACGGCGAGACCGAAGTTCTCGACAAGCGCATGACATCGAAGCCGGATCGCGGCATCGTGTACGTCGAGACCAAGGGCTACAAGCAGGACGGCACCGTCGTCTGCACCTTCCGCCGCAAGGTGATGGTGCCGACGGAGGCGTACGTGAAGGAGCGCGGGGGCGAGCAGCCCGGCCGCCCCGAACCGCTCGCCTGACAGCCCTCAGAGCCCCGGACGGGCGGGCCGCCGTCATCGGCCTTCGCCCCTACCCGGTTCCCGGGGGCTCCGCGGCAGCCACGCGCCGCGGAGCCCCCCAACCCCCACCCTCATCTTCACGAGCATTCACGGAGCCGCACGATGGGACGCCTCGCACAGACCGACGGCCTCACCGAGATCCAGCGGGACATCCTCGCCACCGTGCGGGAGTTCGTCGACAAGGAGATCATCCCGGTCGCCACCGAACTCGAGCACCGGGACGAGTACCCGACCGCGATCGTCGAGGGCATGAAGCAGCTCGGCCTGTTCGGGCTGACCATCCCCGAGGAGTACGGCGGCCTCGGCGAGTCGCTGCTCACCTACGCCCTGGTGGTGGAGGAGATCGCCCGCGGCTGGATGTCGGTCTCCGGCATCGTGAACACCCACTTCATCGTGGCGCACATGATCAGCGCGCACGGCACCCCGGAGCAGAAGGAGTACTTCCTGCCGAGGATGGCGGCCGGCGAGCTGCGCGGCGCCTTCTCGATGTCCGAGCCGGGCCTGGGCTCCGACGTGTCGGCGATCTCCACCAAGGGCGTCAGGGACGGGGAGTTCTACGTCCTGAACGGCCAGAAGATGTGGCTGACCAACGGCGGCACCTCCAGCGTCGTCGCGGTGCTGTGCAAGACCGACGAGGGCGGCAGCACCCCGTACAAGAACATGACCACCTTCCTGATCGAGAAGACCCCGGGCTTCGGGCCGAACGAGACGGTTCCCGGCCTGACCGTGCCCGGCAAGATCGAGAAGATGGGCTACAAGGGCGTCGACACCACCGAGTTGGTGCTGCAGGACGTCCGGATCCCGGCCGACCGGATCCTCGGCGGCGTCCCCGGCAAGGGCTTCTACCAGATGATGGACGGCGTCGAGGTCGGCCGGGTCAACGTGGCCGCCCGCGGCTGCGGGGTGGCCCGCCGGGCGTTCGAGCTGGGCATCGCCTACGCGCAGCAGCGCACCACCTTCGGCAAGAAGATCGCCGAGCACCAGGCGATCCAGTTCAAGCTCGCCGAGATGGCCACCAAGGTCGAGGCCGCGCACCAGATGATGGTGATGGCCGCCCGCAAGAAGGACAGCGGCCAGCGCAACGACCTGGAGGCCGGCATGGCCAAGTACCTGGCCTCCGAGTACTGCAAGGAGGTCGTCGAGGACTCCTTCCGGATCCACGGCGGCTACGGCTTCTCCAAGGAGTACGAGATCGAGCGGCTCTACCGGGAGGCCCCGATGCTGCTGATCGGTGAAGGTACGGCGGAGATCCAGAAGATGATCGTGGGACGCCGACTGCTGGAGGAGTACCGGCTCGCCGACTGAAGACCCTCTCCCCGCACGGACGGTGGGCGTGCGGCCCGCCGTCCGTCGCCCGCCGCGTCCGGCCCCCGGCCTGGTCAGCCGACCCCGGGCCGGACCGGCGCCCGAGGCGACCCACCGGCGCGTTTCCCCAGGTGCGCGCCGGTGGGTCGCCTCCGCACACCGCGTGTCACGCCGCCGTCACTGAGACGTGAATCACCCGTGACCCGGGACCTCTTGGGGAACCGCCTCCGCTCCGGTTACGGTCGTATGCATAGCAGGTGCCCGACTCCGCAGGCAGGCGTAGTTCGACTAGCAGGCGGCTTGCCCAGATACGGGCAGGTCCCGATAGCATCCACCCGGACAGCAGCCGTCCACACAACTCGATCCCCGCGGTGGCCCCCAGTCCAGGGGCCATTCAGTGTCCCCGCGCGGGGCCGCGACTAAAGGTCCTCGATGCCCATCAGCCCGTCCCCTCACACCTCCGCCCAGGGTCCCGGACCCGAGGGTCGGCGTCCCCGCGTGACCATCGCGCGCGGTGCCACCCCCTGGTTCGTTCCCACGCTGGCCACCGCCGCCGTGACGACCGCCCTCACCCGGCGTTCCGGCAAGTGGGCCCTGGCGGCCGTGCCCGCCTGCGCCCTGAGCGCTGGCATGCTGTGGTTCTTCCGCGACCCCGAGCGCGAGATCGGCGCCGGCCGAGTCATCTCCCCGGCCGACGGCGTGGTCCAGTCCATCGACGAGTGGCCGGACGGGCGCACCCGCGTCGCCATCTTCATGAGCCCGCTCAACGTCCACGTCAACCGCGCGCCGCTGCCCGGCACCGTGACGTCCGTCGAGCACGTCGCCGGTGGGTTCGTCCCGGCGTTCAACAAGGACAGCGACCGCAACGAGCGCGTCGTGTGGCACTTCGACACCGAGCTCGGCGACATCGAGATGGTGCAGATCGCGGGTGCCGTGGCCCGCCGCATCGTCCCCTACGTGGACGCCGGCACCAAGGTCGAGCAGGGCGAGCGGGTCGGTCTGATCCGCTTCGGCTCCCGCGTCGACACCTACCTGCCGGCGGGCGTCGAGGTCGGCGTCACGGTCGGCCAGAAGACCACCGCCGGGGTGACTCGCCTTGACCGTGACTGATCCGGAAACCCTCATCGAGCTCGACGACGAAGAGTCGACCGAGCTCCGCCGCCGCCGCTGGGCCCGGGACCGCGAGCTGCGCGCCCCCCGCTCCCCCCAGCACCTGTCCACCGCCGACTTCCTGACCCTGGGCAACGCCGTCTGCGGCTTCCTGGCGATCTACTCGATCACCACCGGGATCCTCATGCCGCACCTCACCGACGAGTCGGCCGCCCCGGTCAAGCACAGCGCCGCCACCGCGGTGACGCTGCTGCTGATCGGCTCCATGTGCGACCTCTTCGACGGCCTGGTGGCGCGCAAGCTGCGCTCCTCCGCGCTCGGCGCCGAGCTCGACAACCTGGCCGACCTGATCAGCTTCGGCATCGCGCCGGCCTACTTCGTCGCGGTGTGGGGCCTGGTCTCCCCCGGCAGCAACCAGCAGCTCTCCGCGTTCATCGCGCTGACCGTGCTGCTGGCCGTGGTGCTGCGGCTGGCCCGCTTCTCGGCCGTGAAGATGCGGCCGGGGATCTTCCAGGGCATGCCCTGCCCGATGGGCGCGATGACCGTGCTGGCCATCGTGCTGCTCGACCCGCCGTTCATCCCGGGCCTGCTGATGATCCTCGGCGTGGCCTACCTGATGGTCAGCCGGATCGAGTACCCCAAGCCGCAGGGCCTGCTGGCCACCGCGACGCTCGCCTGGATCGTCGTCTCCATCGGCTGCCTCGCCTCCTGGGCGGCGGGCCTGCCCGGCGGCGACACCCTGATGCACATCGGCGCGGTCGCCCAGATCGCGCTGGCCGCGATGGCTCCGCTGCTGGTCATCCGCCGCAAGGTCGGCGAGAAGGTCGGCGTGGTGCGGGCGCGTCGCGCGGAGAACCGGGGCTGACCCGAACCGAGACGCAACGCGAAGAAGCCGCCCTCCCGGAGATTCTCCGGGAGGGCGGCTTCTTCGTGTGCGGGCGCGGGCTCAGGCGCCGCCGTTGTGGACGGAGAAGGCGCTGCGGCGGGCGGCGCGGGCGACCGCCGGGTCGGGGTGGACGGAGGCGACGGCGGTCAGCACGCTGGCGGCGCGCGGGTGGCCGGACTGGCGGGCGCGGTGGAACAACCGGACCGGCTCGCCGGCCGAGGCGCCCTCGACGTGGCCGACCAGCAGGGCGGTCTCGCCGTGGTCGAGCACGGCGGCGGCGGTGTCCACCCACAGCCAGGCGGCGTCCTCGGCGCCCAGCACGTCGGCCGGGGACACCCCGTCCTCGTCCAGCTGTTCGGCCAGCCAGAGCAGCGCGTAGGGGCGCAGGACGGGCTCGTCGACGGCGGCCCGCACGCCCTGCTCGGCGGTGGAGCCGGCCACCACCCGCAGCGCCTCGAAGGCCAGGCCGCGGACGAGCGCGTCCTCGCCGCGGGCGGCTTCGAGGAGTTCGGCGACGGCGCGGTCGGCGGGGCGGGCGGCGACCCAGGCCCGGAACTCGGCGCGGGCCGGGCCGGGGCTGTAGTCGGCGCAGGCGCCGAGCAGTTCGGCGGCGCTCTGCTCGATGTGGCCGGCGGCGGTCTGCGCGACGGTGCAGATCTCCTCCAGCTTGGCCCGGACCGCCCAGTGGCCGAGCGGGGAGAGCTCGGCGGCCTCGTCGCGGCGGCCGAGCGCGCCGACGGCGGCCAGGCCGTCGAGCATCCAGTCGAGGACGGCGGCGACGTCGGCGGGCGAGTGCGGGGTGTCGATCTGCGGTTCGCGGCAGGTGCCGCGGACGGCGGAGACGGCGAACGCGGCGTGCGGGACGGGCGACAGCGGGAAGGTGCCGGAGCTGGGGCCGAGGCGGCGCTCGTCGAGGCCGCGGCGGAGCAGTTCGAGCAGTTCGCTGTCGACCACCGGGCCGTCCACCAGGTGCAGGAAGGACAGCAGCTGGGGGGCCTGGTCGACGGCCTGTCCGGCCAGCTGGGCGAAGACGCCGCGCAGGGCGGCGGGCGGGACGGGGGCGAGCAGCGTCCAGGCGTCGAACAGCGCGGACCAGCCGCGGATCACCGCCTCGTCGTCGTGCTCCCAGGCGTGCAGCCGCCAGCCGGGCCCGGCGCCGCCGTCGCGGAGCTCGACCAGGCCGACCAGCAGGGCCTGGCCCCAGGCGTTGGCGGCGGCGCCGACGGTCATGGCGAGGGCGCGCCCGGCGGCGCGGGCGTCCTCGGGCAGGAGTTCGCCGCGCTTGTCGACCTCGGAGAGCTCGCCGGCCCAGCGGGCCACCCGGACCGCGTCGGCGAGCATCCGGCGGGCCAGCGGGGCGAGCTCGGAGGGGGCCGGGAAGCCGTCCGGGACGGGCACCCGGCCGCGCCCCGGCTTCGCGGGGACCCGGCGGCGGTTGGCGGCGGCGGGGGGAGTGCCCTCCACACGACCGACGGCCGCCGTTCCGGGCAGACGGGTCACCGTCGCACCGGTGCGGTGGGGCGGGTGCGGGGCATCACGGTCGCGCGGGTTCCGAGACGTCACGCCGTGCAGTCTTCCCCTTGTACGGGCCTTCTGTCACATCGACTGCCGAGCTGTCTCGGCCCGATGTCCGAACGGATCGAACGGCGGGGGGACGAGTCGTCGCGAAACGGGAGGAATCACTCCGCTTTTCGACGTGGACATGGCGAATAAGGTGACCACTCCGTGACGGAGACGCGGTGCGCCGGGTTCCGGTTCCCGCTCCGGCCCGGCGCCGGGCCCTCCGCCGGATCAGAGCAGCGGGGTGAGGAAGCGGCGCAGCGCCTCGGTGTACCCGTCCGGGTCGGCGTTCCACAGCGCGGCGTGCTCGGCGTGCGGCACCGGGTGCAGGCTGACCAGGTCGTCGCGGCCGTCGGCGAGGCGCTGCGCGGCGCTCCACGGGGCGACCGGGTCGTCGGGGCTGTGCAGCAGCAGCGCCGGCGAGGGCAGGTCGGCGCCGGAGGCGATCCGGGCGAAGTCGGCGAGGTCGACGCCGGTGCGGCCCCGGGCGGCGAGCGTGCCGAGTTCGCCGAGGGCCGGGGAGGACCAGGTCCGGGTGGTGCCCCGGCGGACCGTCTCGGACCAGTCGAGCACCGGGGAGTCCAGCACCAGCCCGGCGATCCGGTCGCGCCAGGTGGAGCGGGCGGCGGTGTGCAGGGCGATGGTCGCGCCGACCGACCAGCCGTACAGCACCACCTGGCCCGCGCCCTGGGCCAGCGCGTACCGGACGGCGACGTCGACGTCCTCCCACTCGGTCTCGCCGAAGTGGCCCAGGCCGTCCGGCGAGGCCGGTGCGTCCGCGTCGCCGCGGTAGCTGACGGTCAGGGTGGGCAGCCGCAGCGCGTGCAGCAGCGGCAGCACCGGCAGGGCCTGTTCGCGGTCGGCGCCCGGGCCGTGCACCAGGAGCACCCAGGTGCCGCGGATGCCCGCGGTGCGCCAGGCCGGCAGGTTGCCGAGGTCGCCGGCCACCGCGACGTCCGCGTAGTCCAGCCCGAGCGCGGTGCGCGGGTCGCCGAACAGCACCCGCGGGGTGACCCGGACCTCGGTGCCGACCGCGAGGGTGCCGCCGTCGGCCCGCTCCAGCCGCCGGGTGACCCGGCCGCCGCCGCTGCCGAGCACCTCGCCGACCACGGCGTGGCCGTCCTCGCCCCACTCCAGCGCGTAGTGCCCGCGGCGCAGGGTGTCCGGCGTCGCGGTCAGCACCACCCGGCCCGGTCCGAGGTCGTGCACCTCGACCGGGGCGGGCGCGAACACGACCTGCGCGGAGCCGGGGCGCACCACCCGGTCCGAGACTCTCCGGCCGAGCAGCAGGAAGGCCGCCGCTCCGGTTCCTGCGGCGGCGGCTGCGACGACGGCTGCGGTTCCCCAACGCATGGCGGTCTCCCGGGTGCTGGCGGTCCTGTGCTCCCAGTGCACCTGCCCGGAGGGCGGACGGCGAATCGGGGCGGCGCTGCGGGTGACCGGCCGGGGCGGCGGCGCGGGGCGGTCAGGGCGTCCCGTCGGCCTCGGCCTCGGCGAGCAGGTGCCAGAAGCGGGCGGTGGGGTCGGGGCGGGTCGGGGCGGGGGCGGCGCCCCAGGAGGTGGGGGTGTGGTGCTCGGACTGGAGGGCGGCGAGGACGTGTTCGAGGACGGCGGGGGCGACCGGGACCAGGCGGGCGACGGGGTGGAGCTGGGCCTGCCAGCGGCCCTGGACGACCTGGCGGAGGCGGGCGTCGAGGTCGGCGGTGCGGCCGGTGAGGCGGATCAGGGTGGGCAGGTCGAGGGCGAGGACCCGGGCGAGCAGGCGGGTCTGGTCCTCGTTGCCGGTCCAGCGTCCGGTGGTCTCGGCCTGCCGGTAGGTGGTGGGGGTGAGGCCGAGCAGGCGGGCGGCCTGGTCCTGGGTGAGCTCGCGGGCGATCCGGTGGTCGCGCAGGGTGGCCGGGGCGGTGCCCATCAGCCGGGCGGGCGGGCACCACAGGGTGCGGGCGAGGGCGGTCAACTGCTCCTCGGTGGGCGGGAGCAGGCCGTCCTCCCAGCCGAGGACGTGCCCGGGCAGCAGCCGCACGCCGTGGGCGGCCAGCCCGTCCGCGACCTGCTCGACCGTCAGGCCGAGCGCGGTGCGGTGGGCGCGGGCGGCGGCCGGGGAGAACGGCACCGGCGCGGGGGCCGGCGGCTGTCTGCGTCGCATGCCTGCCGACGCTAGGCGCGGGGGGCGGTCGGGCCACAGCCGCGGATGGCACGAAACGGGGGCGCGGCCGGGGCGGGGCGGTTGGGCGAACCGACGACCGGGGCGGGCGGGTCAGGCGCGGTCGTGGAGGGTGATGTGGTAGCCGTCGGGGTCGGCGAAGGTGAAGGTCCGGCCGAAGGGGCCGTCGACCGGTGCGGAGACGATGGGGTGGCCGTCGGCGGCGAGGGCGTCGTGGACGGCCTGGACGTCGGTGGCGTGCAACCAGAGCGCGGTGCCGAGGCCGGGCCGGGCGGCGGAGTCGAGGTCGGTGCCGGGGACGAGGTCGCGGAGGGCGAACGCGATCGGCCGGGTGGTGAAGACGACGGCGTGCGGGGGGCCGGCCGGCGAGCGGACCAGGCCGAGGTAGTGCCGGTAGAACGCCTGCGCGGCGTCGAGGTCGCGGACCTGCAGCGAGATGAAGTCGGGGCCGGTGACGGGCATGGCGGTGTTCCTCTCCTCTGTGTCAGATTCCTGACACGGATCAACGTATGTCAGACTTCTGACATGAGTCAAAGCGGCGGCGGCATCGATCTGGACACCTCACTGGGCTACCTGCTGAAGGAGGCTTCGAGCGTCCTGCGCTCGGCCATGGAGGAGGTGCTGCGGCCGCTCGGCATGACCGTGACGCACTACTCCTGCCTCGAACTGCTGGCCCAGCGGCCGGGCATGTCGAACTCCGAACTGGCGCGCGGCGCGTTCGTGACCCGGCAGTCGATGAACGTGCTGCTCCAGCACCTGGAACGGGAGGGGCACGTGGTCAGGCCCGCGGCGGCGCCGGTCGGGAAGGCCCTGCCGGCCCGGCTCACGCCCCGCGGGCGGCGGAGCCTGGAGAAGGCGAGCGCGGCGGTCCGCTCGGTGGAGGTCAGGATGCTGGCCGGGATGACCGCGGCCGAGCAGGCGGACGCGCTCCGGAGCCTGCGGAGCATGATCCACTCCCTGCGCGGGGGAAGTGCCGACGGCTGAGCCGGCGGCGCCGATCGGGTCCTCGACTGCCGCTGGGACAAGGCCGGTTGAGGATGCGGCGGCGACGGGAGGGAGGAGACCGGCTGCGGGGCGACGGCCGTGGACGACGGCGAGCGCGGCGGATCACCACGCCGGTGCACGGCGTCCGGTCCCGGGAGGCGGTGGCCTGGCAGAACACCGCGTACAACCAGCCGTCTCACCCGGGCTTCTTCTCTCGGCGACGGCGTGCCGACCGCGCCGCGGCCCGCCGTGCACCCGCCCTGACCTGGCACCTTGCCCCGCGGTGGCCCCGGTGGCCGCATGTGACCAACCACTCCACCCGCTCGGTTGACTGCCCCGAACCGGGCGTGGTGGGATCTTCGGGCCAAACGGAGGCAAGCAGAGGAAGCCGGTGCGAGTCCGGCGCGGTCCCGCCACTGTGACCGGACCACCCCGCGCGGGGGTGACCGGAAGTCAGGAGACTCTGGCCCCCGTTCCGTCGATCCAGGGCGCGGACCCTGAGTGAGGACACGACGCCATGGGGGCTGCCCCGTACCTGGTGGGCGCGGCCGCGGGATACCTCGCGGACGCCCGGCTCGGAGACCCCCGGCGCGGACACCCCGTCGCCCTGTTCGGCACCGCCGCGGCCCGGCTGGAGCGCCGCCTGTGGCGCGACCACCGCGGGGCCGGGGCGCTGCACACCGCGCTCGCCGTCGGCGCGGTCGCGGCCGGGGCGGCGCTGGCCGTCCGGGCCGCCCGGCGCTCCCCCGTCGCCACCGGGGCGCTGGCCGCCGGGGCCGCCTTCACCGTGCTGGGCGGGACGTCGCTGACCCGGGAGGCCACCGCGATCGGGCGTTCGCTGGCGGACGGCGACCTGGCCGCCGCGCGCGAGCGGCTGCCGCACCTGTGCGGGCGCGACCCCTCGGGCCTGGACGAGCAGCAGGTGGCCCGGGCGGTGGTCGAGTCGGTCGCCGAGAACACCGCCGACGCGGTGGTCAACGCCCTGGTGTGGGGCGGCGTCGCAGGCGTGCCGGGGCTGCTGGCGTTCCGGGCCGTCAACACGCTGGACGCCATGGTCGGGCACAAGTCGGCCCGCTACCGGCGCTTCGGCTGGGCCGCGGCCCGGCTCGACGACGTCGCCGGGTGGCCGGGGGCGCGGCTGACCGCGCTGCTGGCCGTCGCCGCGTCCGGCGCGCCCGGGCGGGCCTGGCGGGTCTGGCGGCGGGACGGCTCCGCGCACCCGAGCCCCAACGCGGGCCAGGCGGAGGCCGCGTTCGCGGGGGCGCTGGGCGTGCGGCTGGGCGGCACCCTGCGGTACGGCGAGCGGGTCGAGCACCGGCCGGTGCTGGGCGCGGGCCTGCCGCCGGTCGGCCCGGCCGACATCGAACGGGCCTGCCGCCTCTCGCGCCGGGTCGGCGCGCTCGCGCTGGCGGCCACGCTGGCCCTGCGGGCGCTGGGCGGACGGCGACGCAGGTGACCCCGCCGCGGTGCGGGCTGATGGTGCAACTGACAGTGATGGCACGGGACTTCGGCATGCCGCCGTCCGCCGCGTGCGGTTCCGCGAGCCCCGGTCGGGGCGTCTCGAAAGGAGTTCGCCGGTGAACGGCGCGCTGCTGGTGGCCGGTACGACCTCGGACGCCGGGAAGAGTGTGGTGACGGCGGGGATCTGCCGCTGGCTGGCCCGGCAGGGGGTGCGGGTGGCGCCGTTCAAGGCGCAGAACATGTCGCTGAACTCGTTCGTGACGGTCGACGGGGCGGAGATCGGGCGGGCGCAGGCGATGCAGGCGCAGGCCGCCGGGGTGGCGCCGGAGGCGGCGATGAACCCGGTGCTGCTGAAGCCGGGCGCGGACGGGCGCAGCCAGGTGGTGCTGCTGGGGCGGGCGGTCGCGGAGGTCGGGGCGCTGGACTACCGGGAGCGCAAACCGGTGCTGCTGGAGCGGGCGCTGGAGTGCCTGGCGGACCTGCGCTCGCGCTTCGACGTGGTGGTGTGCGAGGGCGCGGGCTCCCCGGCGGAGATCAACCTGCGGGACCGGGACATCGCCAACATGGGCCTGGCTTCGGCGGCCCGGCTGCCGGTCGTGGTGGTCGGGGACATCGACCGCGGCGGGGTGTTCGCGTCGATGTTCGGGACGCTGGCGCTGCTGTCGCCGGACGACCAGGCGCTGATCGCCGGCTGGTTCGTCAACAAGTTCCGCGGTGACGCCCGGCTGCTGGCGCCGGGCCTGGAGATGCTGCGGCAGCTGACGGGGCGTCCGGTGCTGGGGACGTTCCCGATGCTGCCGGGCCTGTGGCTGGACGCGGAGGACTCGCTCGGCCTGGCGTCGGTGGCGTCCCGCCCGGCGGCGGGCGGGCCGGCGGGCGCTCAGGTGCTGCGGGTCGCGGTGGTGCGTTTCCCCCGGCTGTCGAACTTCACCGACGTGGACGCGCTGGCCCAGGAGCCGGGCGTGCTGGTGCGCTGGGCGACCCGCCCCGAGGAGCTGGCGGACGCCGACCTGGTGGTGCTGCCCGGCACCCGGGCCACCGTCGCGGACCTGGCCTGGCTGCGCGCGCAGGGCCTGGCCGGGCCGCTGGCGGCCCGGGTCGCGGCGGGGCTGCCGGTGCTGGGGGTGTGCGGCGGCTACCAGATGCTGGGGCGGGAGATCGTCGACGCGGTGGAGTCGAAGTCGTCCGGCCCGGTGGCCGGCCTGGGGCTGCTGCCGACCCGGGTGGTGTTCGGCGCGGACAAGGTGCTGGCCCGGCCGTCGGGGGTGGCGCTGGGCGAGCCGGTGGAGGGCTACGAGATCCACCACGGCGTGGTGGCGGTCGAGGGCGGCGAGGTGTTCGTCGCGGACGCCGCCGGGCGGGCGCTGGACGGCTGCCGGAGCGGCTCGGTGTGGGGCACCACCTGGCACGGGCTGCTGGAGAACGACGCGTTCCGCCGGGCGTTCCTGGCCGAGGTGGCCCGGGCCGCCGGGCGCTCCTTCGTCCCGGCGCCGGACACCTCGTTCGCCGCCGCTCGCGAGCGGCAGCTCGACGCACTGGGCGACCTGGTGGCCGAGCACGCCGACACCGACGCGCTGTGGAAGCTGATCGAGAACGGGGCACCGGCGGGTCTGCCGTTCGTGCCGCCCGGGGCCCCGGCCCCGCTGGAGAGGGGAAGTGCCAAGTGACCGAGGCCCGTTATCCGTTCACGGCGATCGTGGGCATGGACGACCTGCGGCTGGGGCTGCTGCTGAACGCGGTCTCGCCGGCCGTGGGCGGGGTGCTGGTGCGGGGCGAGAAGGGGACCGCGAAGTCGACGATGGTGCGGGCCCTGGCGGGGCTGCTGCCGTCGATCGGGGTCGTGGCGGGCTGCCGGTTCGCCTGCGACCCGGCGGCGGTGGACCCGCAGTGCCCGGACGGGCCGCACCGGGGCGCGGACCGGGGCGAACGGCCCGCGTTCCTGGTGGAGTTGCCGGTCGGCGTGTCCGAGGACCGGGTGGTCGGCTCGCTGGACCTGGAGCGGGCCCTCGCCGAGGGCGTGAAAGCGTACGAGCCGGGGCTGCTGGCGAAGGCGCACCGCGGGGTGCTGTACATCGACGAGGTGAACCTGCTGCAGGACCACCTGGTGGACCTGCTGCTGGACGCGGCCGCGATGGGGCGCTCGTACGTGGAGCGCGAGGGCGTGTCGGTGCGGCACGCGGCCCGGTTCCTGCTGGTCGGGACGATGAACCCGGAGGAGGGCGAGCTGCGGCCGCAGCTGCTGGACCGGTTCGGGCTGACGGTGGAGATCGCGGCGACCCGGGACGCGGACGAGCGCGCCGAGGTGGTGCGCCGGCGGCTCGCGTACGACGCCGACCCGGCCGCCTTCGCGGCGCGCTGGGACGGGCCGGAACGGGAGCTGGCCGAACGGATCACCGCCGCACGGGAGTTGCTGCCGGACGTCGAGCTCTCCGACCTGGCGCTGCGTCAGATCACCGCGGTGTGCGCGGCGTTCGAGGTGGACGGCCTGCGCGCGGACATCGTGATGGCGCGCACGGCGGTGGCGCTGGCCGCCTGGGCGGGGCGCACCGAGGTGCTGGAGGAGGACGTCCGGACGGCGGCCCGGCTGGCGCTGCCGCACCGGCGGCGGCGCAACCCGTTCGACGCGCCCGGGCTGGACGAGGAGCAGCTGGACCGGACGCTGGCCGAGCACCAGCAGCCGGAGGAGCCGGACGGGCCGGAGGACGACGGCCCGGGCGACGGCGGTCCTGACGGTGGTGGCCCGGACAATGGCGGTGGCGGTGCGCCGGAACCTGATGAGCCCAACTCGCCTTCCGCGGAGGCAAGTTCGGACGATTCCACCGTCCTGCCGCAGCAACGCCCGGGCGGCGGGCGGGAGTCGGCGCCGGTGGCGGCCGACCAGCCGTACCGCACCCGGCTGTTCAAGGTGGACGGCACCGGCCGGGGTGCGCAGGGCCGGCGCTCCCCCGCCGAGACGGACGCCGGGCACACCATCCGGGCCCGCCGTCCGCAGGGGCGGCTGTCCCGGCTGCACCTGAGCGCGACGCTGCGCGCGGCCGCGCCGCACCAGGCGGCGCGCGGGCGGGCCGGGCGGGCGCTGGTGCTGCGCCGGGACGACCTGCGCGAGCAGGTGCGCCGGGGCCGGGAGTCGAACCTGGTGCTGTTCGTGGTGGACGCCTCGGGGTCGATGGCGGCCCGGCAGCGGATGACGGCGGTCAAGGGCGCGGTGCTGTCCCTGCTGATGGACGCCTACCAGCGGCGCGACAAGATCGGCCTGGTGACCTTCCGCGGCACGGGCGCGGAGCTGGCGCTGCCGCCGACCTCCTCGGTGGAGGTGGGTGCGGCCCGGCTGGAGCAGCTGCCGACCGGCGGCCGGACGCCGCTGGAGGCGGGCCTGCTGCGGGCGCATGAGGTGCTGCGGGTGGAGCGGCTGCGCGACCCGGACCGGCGCCCGCTGCTGGTGGTGGTGACCGACGGCCGGGCCACCGGCGGCAAGGACGCGCTGCCGCGGGCCCGCCGGGCGGCCGGCCTGCTGGCCGCGCAGGGCGTGGCCGCGGTGGTGCTGGACTGCGAGTCGGGCCCCGTCCGGCTGGGCCTGGCACGGGAGTTGGCCGCGCACCTGAACGGTGACGCGGTGAGCCTGGACGAGCTGCGGGCCGAGGGTGTGGCCTCGCTGGTGCGGGAAGCACGGACGACGACGATGACGCGAAAGGCGGCGTGAGCAGCATGCCCAAGGGAGTGGCGGAGAACGTCCCGGACGACGGCCTGACGACGCGTCAGCGCCGGACCCAGCCGATCACGGCGGTGCACACCGGGCCGGGCAAGGGGAAGTCGACGGCGGCGTTCGGGATGGCGCTGCGGGCCTGGAACCAGGGCTGGCCGATCGGGGTGTTCCAGTTCGTCAAGTCGGCGAAGTGGAAGGTCGGCGAGGAGAACGCGCTGCGGGTGCTCGGCGAGTCCGGGCAGGGCGGCACGGTGGCCTGGCACAAGATGGGCTCGGGCTGGTCCTGGGTGCAGCGCGACATCGAGTCCTCGGAGGAGGCGGCCCGGGAGGGCTGGGAGCAGGTCAAGCGGGACCTGGCGGCCGAGACGTACCGGTTCTACGTGCTGGACGAGTTCACCTACCCGCTGCACTGGGGGTGGATCGACGTGGCCGAGGTGGTCGAGGTGCTGCGGGAGCGGCCGGGCAGCCAGCACGTGGTGGTGACGGGCCGGTACGCGCCCGAGCCGCTGCTCGAACTGGCCGACCTGGTCACCGAGATGACCAAGGTGAAGCATCCGATGGACGCGGGCCGCAAGGGCCAGCGCGGCATTGAGTGGTAGCGGGTTGAGCAGCGTGATTCCCCGGCTGGTGGTGGCCGCGCCGTCCTCCGGGGCGGGCAAGACGACGGTGGCCACCGGCCTGATCGCGGCGCTGGCCGCGCGCGGGCTGAAGGTCTCCCCGCACAAGGTCGGCCCCGACTACATCGACCCCGGCTACCACGCGCTGGCCGCCGGGCGCCCGGGCCGCAACCTGGACGCCTGGATGAGCGGCCCGGAGCGGATCGCCCCGCTGTTCGCGCACGGCGCGGCCGGGGCGGACGTCGCCGTGGTCGAGGGCGTGATGGGCCTGTACGACGGGGCCGCCGGGCGGGGCGAATTGGCGTCGACGGCGCAGGTGGCGAAGCTGCTGCGGGCGCCGGTGGTGCTGGTGGTGGACGCCTCCTCGCAGTCCCGGTCGGTGGCGGCGCTGGTGCACGGCTTCGCGTCCTGGGACCCGCAGGTCCGGCTGGCCGGGGTGATCCTGAACAAGGTCGCCTCGGACCGGCACGAGACGCTGCTGCGCGAGGCCCTGGAGGAGGGCTCGGGCGTGCCGGTGCTGGGCGCGGTGCGCCGGGCCGGGGCGGTCGACACGCCGTCCCGGCACCTGGGCCTGGTCCCAGCCGTGGAGCGGTCCGCGGAGGCGCTGCGGGCGGTGCGCGAGATGGGCGAACTGGTCGCCCGGTCGGTCGACCTGGACGCGGTGCTGGCGCTCGCCCGGACCGCCCCGCCGCTGACCGACCGGCCCTGGGACGCGGCGGCCGAGGTCGAGCCGGTGGCCGGGCCCCGGCCGCGGATCGCGCTGGCGGGCGGTGCGGCGTTCTCCTTCTCGTACGCGGAGAACGCCGAACTGCTGGCCGCCGCCGGGGCCGAGGTGGTGCCGTTCGACCCGCTGCACGACGAGCGGCTGCCGGAGCGGACGGCCGCGCTGGTGATCGGCGGCGGCTTCCCCGAGGTGTACGTCGCCGAGCTGAGCGCCAACGCGGCGCTGCGGAAGGCGGTCGCCGAGCTGGCCGCGAGCGGGGCGCCGGTGGTCGGCGAGTGCGCCGGACTGCTGTACCTGGGGCGGGAGTTGGACGGCCTGCCGATGTGCGGGGTGCTGGACGCGAACGCCCGGATGACGCCCCGGCTGACCCTCGGCTACCGGGAGGCGGTGGCGCTCGCCGACTCCCCGCTCGCCGCGGCGGGCTCCCGGGTGCGCGGCCACGAGTTCCACCGCACCGCCACCGACCCGGCGGCCGGCCCGTCCCCCGCCTGGGGCTGGCGCACCCCCGCCGGACCGCACACCGAGGGCCACCTGCACGGCTCGGTGCACGCCTCCTACCTGCACCTGCACTGGACGGGCGCGCCCGCGCTGCCGTCCCGGCTGGTCCGGCACGCCGCCACCTGGGCGGCCGGGCAGCCGGGCTGAGAGCGGCCGGGGCCGGGTGACGAGGTGTCACCCGGCCCCGGCGGCAGGCAGCGATCGGTGGCGGCGGCGGTCAGACCGCCTGGTTCGAGGGGTGCTTGGTCGGCTCCTCGTCCAAGGTGGACAGGCCGAGCTGGCGGCGCAGGTCGAGGATCAGGTCGTCGCCCAAGTGCTGGTAGGCGGTGTTCAGTTCGCGCTCGGTGGCGGCGTCGTCCGGGGCGTTCGCGGCGGCCCGGAAGTGCTGGGCGGCCACCTTGGACTCGTTCACCAGCCGGTCGACGGTCGCCCGGTCGGCGGTGGTCCACCGGGCGTTGGACAGCGTGGCGGCCTGCTGGTCGGCCGCGGTGGCCAGCTGCCCGGCCCAGGTGCGGAAACCCGCCGGGTCGTCCTGGACGTCGAGGTCCGTGCCCGGGCCCTCGCTCCAGGCCCGGTCGAACTGGTCGGTGGCCAGCAGCAGGTGCAGCTGGTCGTAGGTCAGGTTGGTCTGGTCCTTGCGCAGCGAACCGGTGAGCTGCCCGCTGCCGGTGAAGAAGCAGACCAGCCGGCGGCCGGAGACCGCGTCCCAGCTGTTCCGGTCGGGGTACAGGTAGCGGTAGTCCATCGAGTCGCCGAGCGTCCAGGTGTCCATCACGTACTGGTCGACGTGCTCCTTGCAGCCCTTCTTCGCCTCGGCCTCCAGCACGCTGGGCAGCGGGTAGTCGCCCGTCTCCACCGGGATGCCGGTCCAGAAGACCTCGCCCTTGTGCGGCTTCGAGCAGTCCACCTTCTTGGCGACCAGCGTTCCCGCCAGGTCGAAGCAGTCGCCGACGTCCAGCCGCAGCGGGGAGGCCGCCGGCAGGACCGGGGAGCCGCTGTGCCGGGACGACGTGAAGCCCGAGGAGCCGTCCTCGCCGGTGTCGACGGAGAAGGCGTTGCCGACCACCCCCGCCGCGAAGACCACCAGCCAGAGCGAACCGATCACGATCCCCGCGATCGCCAGGCCCCGGCCGCGCTCACCGGTCCGCTTGATCTGGCGCAGTGCGATCGCGCCCATGATGATGCCGGCCGCGCCGACGAAGCACAGGAAGCTCACCACCAGCGAGGCGATCGCCAGCCCGTTGGTGTACAACTGCCGCTGCGCGAACGCCGGATGGACGGGCATCCCGTACGGCGCCGTCCCCGGCGGGAACGCCCCCGGCGGCAACGCGCCGCTCCCCCACGGCTGCTGGCCGCCGGGCGCCGGGGCCCACGGGTTGCCGACGGCCGCACCACCGGCCTCCGCCGGGCCGGGCACGGGACCGGGCACGGGACCGGGGATCGGCGCGCCGGGGGCGGGGGGTGCCCACGGGTTGGCGGAGGCCGGTGGTGCGGCGGGAACCGGGGCGCCGGGGGCGGGGGGCGCCCACGGGTTGACGGGGACCGCGGGCTCGACGGCCGTCGGAGCGGGGACGGGGGCGGCGTCCGCAACGGGAACGGCGTCCGCAGCGGGCTCGGTCGGCTCCACGTCCACGCCCGTGTCCGCGCCTGCCTCCGTGTCCGCGTCAGGCTTCGTGAACGAGACGGCCGGGGCGGGCTGTGCGGCGTCCGCGACGGAGTCGGCGGGCTCGGTCGGCCCGGTCGGCTCGGCGGGTGTTCCGCGCTTCTCCAGCGAGAGGGCGGGCGGGGCGTCCGGGCCGTCCTTCCCCGTGCCCTCCTGGTCGAGCGGCATGGCTAGTCCCCCCTGGGAGTGAAACGGTTCGCGGCTGCGCGAATATAGCGGACCGCGCCACCGGGGTCCCAACGGGTTCCGGACCTGCGGCCGGGCGCCTTGCGCACGGTCATTGCATACATTGCATACAGCGTTCTACGCTGGCCCCGTGCAGACCGAGAGCACCCGCGCGCGACTGCGGGAATTGATCCTGGACGGCCGCTACCCGCCGGGGGCCCGGCTGGGCGAGGTGGAGGTCGCCGGGGCCCTGGGGGTCAGCCGCACGCCGGTGCGGGAGGCGTTCCGGGCGCTGGCCTCGGACGGGCTGCTGGCGCCCGCCGGGCGGGGTGTGCGGGTGGTGCGGCTGGACGGCGCGGAGCTGGCGCACGTCTACCGGGTGCGGGCCGCGCTCGAGGCGCTGACGGCGGAGCTGGCCGCCGAGCGGCAGCGGGCCGGACGGCTGGCGCCGGCCGAGCTGGCCGATCTGTCCGCGCTCGCCGACCGCACCCACCGGGCCACCGCGGACGGGGAGTTCACCGCCGCGGTCCGGCTAAACCGGGCCTTCCACCGGCGGGTCGCCGAACTGGCCGCCAACCCGGTGGCGCTGCACAGCCTGGACCGGCTGTGGGACCAGATCCAGGTCTCCACCCGGCGCACCCTCGGCCCGCCCGAGCGCACCGCCCTGGTCGACGCCCAGCACCGCGACCTGCTCGCCGCGGTCACCGCCGGAGACCCGGACGCCGCCGCGGCGGCCGCCCGGCGGCACGTCCTGGACACCTGCGCGGCCGACCGACCGGCCGCGTCCGACGAAACGGAGTGATCCGCATGGCCTTCTCGCACGCCCACCACTACGCGGTCCGGGTCGAGTGGACCGGCAACCTCGGCACCGGCACCGACCACTACCGCTCCTACGCCCGCGCCCACACCGTCTCGGCCGAGGGCCTGCCGGACCTCCTGGGCAGCTCCGACCCGACCTTCCACGGCGACCGCACCCGCTGGAACCCGGAACAGCTGCTGCTGGCCGCGCTCGCCCAGTGCCACATGCTCTCCTACCTGCACCACTGCGCGGCCAACGGCGTCGTCGTCCTCTCCTACGCGGACGACTCCACCGGCACCATGCACACCGAGGGCAACGGCGGCCGGTTCACCGAGGCGATGCTCCGCCCCCGGATCGAGGTCGCCGAGGAGTCGATGCGCGAGCAGGCGCTGGCCCTGCACGGCCCGGCGTCCCGGGACTGCTTCATCGCCTCCTCGGTGAACTTCCCGGTCCACCACGAGCCGGTGGTGACCGTTCACTCCGTCGGGTGACGGACCCACCCCTCGCCGGGCAACCGTTCCGCCGGTCGGCACGTCCGAGTATTTTGACTCCGACGCGCAGGTGCATATCAGGAAAACGGGGGCACTATGGCGATCGAACTGCCCGGTGAGGTGGTGGACTTCCTGTCCGTCATCGGGATCAACTGGCCGACGGTGAACGAGGACAAGGTCCGTGAGTTCGCGGGCCACGTGCGGGAGTTCGCGGACAACGTGGACGCCTCGCACCAGCAGTCGACGGCGACGATCCAGCAGCTGGGACAGGCCTACGAGGGCGCCTCCTACGAGGCGCTGCTGGCCAAGTGGGCGTCGGTCTCCGACCAGCACCTGAACGAGCTGGTGCAGGCGTGCCACGTGGTGGCGACCGCGCTGGACGTGGCGGCGGACGTGATCGTGGCGATGAAGGTCGAGACGATCGGCGAGCTGATCGCGCTGGCCGCGGCGTTCATCGCCGACCAGGCCGCGGCGGTGGCGACGCTGGGCGCGGCCGAGGCGGCGGTGATCCTCATCGAGGAGGCCGCCAAGCGCCTGATCAACTACCTGGAACAGCAGTTGGAGCAGTACATCATCGGTCAGGTGATCGAGGCCGCGATCGGCCCGCTGGTGGACACCGTGGCCAATGCGGTGTCGGGGATGGTGTTCCAGGCCGCCGAGTCCGCGCTTGGCGTCTCCGGCGGGGGTGAGGGCGGGACGGGTTTCCGGATCGATCCGGACGCGCTGGACGAGCACGCGCGGATGATGCACGAGCACGCCGAGACCGTCGCCGGGCACGCCCAGGCGTTCCAGTCCAAGCTCGCCGGGGTGAGCTTCGAATGAGCAACCAGATCGTCAAGGCCCTCGAACACGGCGCGCAGAAACTCGGCAAGACGCTGGCCGAGGACGCCGGCAAAGCGCTGAAGGGCTTCTACCGCAAGGCCGGCGACAACCTGAAGACCGTCGCCAAGAACACCCGCGAGATCGAGGAGAAGCACGCCAAGGACCTCGCCAAGATCCTCAAGGGTGAGGGCAAGGACGGCGTCCCCCACCCGCGTTCGGGCCCCGGCGGCGGGCGCGGTTCCGCCCCGCACAACGAGGGCCGGGGCCGGGACCGGGTCGCGGACCCGCACAAGCCGGGCCGGCCGCCCGAGTCGCGCTGCCAGGGCGGCGAGCCGGTCGACATGGCGACCGGCCTGATGTTCATCGAGCAGCAGGACCTCATGCTGCCCGGCGTGCTGCCGCTGCTGTTCAAGCGCTCCTACGAGTCCGACCACCAGGCGGGCTGGTGGATGGGCCCGCGCTGGTCCTGCACCTTCGACGAGCGGCTGGAGATCGACGCCGAGGGCGTCGTCCACCTCACCCCCGACCGCACCGCCCAGGCCTACCCGCACCCCGCGCCCGGCGAGCCGGCCCGGGCCGCCGTCGGCTCCCGGCTGGACCTCGAACTCGCCCCGGACGGCGGCTACACGCTGACCGACCACGCCGGCGGCCTGGTCAAGGAGTTCACCCGCCGCCCGGCCGGGGACGTCGCCCTGCTGACCGGCATCCGGGACCGGACCGGCCACCGGGTCGACCTGGTCCACGACGCCGACGGCGCGCCGCTGAGCATGGCGCACTCCGGCGGCTACCGGGTGCTGGTGACCGTCGACGCCGGCCGGATCACCGCGCTGCGCCTGGCCGGCGCGGGCGAGGAGGGCCGCGACCTGCTGCTGGCCCGGTACGGCTACACCGACGGGCACCTGAGCTCGGTCTACAACTCCTCCGGCAAGCCGCTGCGCTTCACCAACGACGCCACCGGCCGGATCACCGCCTGGACCGACCGCAACGGCACCGAGTACCGCTACACCTACGACGACCGGGACCGGGTGGTCGACGAGGGCGCCGCCGACGGCACCCTGCGCTTCCACTTCACCTACGGCGAACCGGACCCGGACACCGGCCTGCGGACCACCACCGAGACCAACGCGCTGGGCCGCACCACCACCTACACCGTCAACGAGCGCCACCAGATCACCGCGATCACCGACCCGCTCGGCCACACCACCCACTACGAGCGCGACGAGTACGACCAGCTCCTGTCGCGCACCGACCCGCTCGGCCGCACCACCCACTACGAGCGCGACGGCGTCGGCGACCTGATCGCCGTCACCCGCCCCGACGGCCTGCAGTCCACCGCCGCCTACTTCGGCGACACGAACCTGCCCACCGAGATCACCCGGCCCGGTGGCCAGACCTGGCTGCAGACCTACGACGAGAACGGCCTGCGCACCTCGGTCACCGAACCGACCGGCGCCACCACCCTGTTCCGGTACGACGAGCACGGCCACCTGGCCGCCGTCACCGACCCGCTCGGCCACACCACCCTGGTCCGCTGCAACCCGGCCGGCCTGCCCGTCGAGGTCACCGACCGGGCCGGCGGCACCAGCCGCTACCAGCGGGACGCCTTCGGCCGGGTGGTCGCCGTCACCGACCAGCTCGGCCACACCACCCGGCTGGCCTGGACCGCCGAGGGGCTGCTGAGCTCGTACACCGCGGCCGACGGGGCCGCCGAGAGCTGGGCGTACGACGACGAGGGCAACCTGCTCGCGCACACCGACCGCCTCGGCCGGACCACCACGTACGAGTACACCCCGTTCGAGACGGTGGCCGCCCGGACCGACCCGGACGGCACCCGGCTGGCCTTCGGCTACGACGCCGACATGAACCTGGTCTCGGTCACCAACCCGCTCGGGCAAACCTGGACCTACACCTACGACGCGGCCGGGCGGCTGGTCGGCGAGCAGGACTTCCACGGCCGGACCGTCGGCTACCGGCTCGACGGGGCCGGGCAGTTGACCGCCCGCACCACCCCGACCGGCGGTCAGGTCCACTACGCCTACGACGTGCTGGGCCGGCTGACCGCCAAGGACGCCGACGGCGCCCGCACCGTCTACGGCTACGACCTGGCCGGGCACCTGGTCCGGGCCACCGGGCCGGACGCCGACGTGCTGCGCACCGTCGACCCGCTCGGCAACCTGCTCACCGAGACCGTCGACGGCCGCACCCTCACCCACACCCGCGACCCGCTCGGCCGCAGCGTCCGCCGCACCACCCCCGGCGGCCACGCCAGCGACTGGTCCTACGACCCGGAGGGCCGCCGGACCTCGCTGGCCACGCCGGACGGCGCCCTGGAGTTCCGCTACGACGCGGCGGGCCGGGAGCACGAGCGCACCATCGGCGAACGGCTCACCCTGGCCAGCAGCTGGGACGCCGAACAGCGGCTGACCGGCCAGATCCTCCGCTCCGAGCACGGGGTCCTGCAGCGCCGCGACTACCGCTACCGCGCCGACGGGGTGCTGACCGGCATCGACGACCGGCTCAACGGCCTGCGGGAGTTCGAGCACGACGCCGCGGACCGGGTCACCGCCGTCCGGGCCGGCGACTGGCACGAGTCCTACGCCTACGACGCGGTCGGCAACCTCACCGACGCCGACTGGCCCGCGACCGGCGGCACCGAGGCCGCCGTCGGCGCCCGCACCTACAGCGGCTCGCAGCTCACCACCGCGGGCCGGGTCCGGTACGAGTACGACGCCGCGGGGCGGATCGTGCTGCGCCAGGTCACCCGGCTCTCCCGGAAACCCGACACCTGGCGCTACACCTGGGACACCGAGGACCGCCTCACCGGCGTGACCACCCCGGACGGCACCCGCTGGCGCTACCTGTACGACCCGTTCGGCCGCCGGACCGCCAAGCACCGGCTGGCCGCCGACGGGAGCACCGTCGAGGAGCGCACCGAGTTCACCTGGGACGGCTCGGTGCTCGCCGAGCAGACCACCGAGGCCCCCTACCTCCCGGGCCCGCACACCCTCAGCTGGGACCACAAGGGCCTGCAGCCGCTCGCCCAGACCGAGTCCCTCACCGACCAGGACCAGGTCAACCGCCGGTTCTTCGCCATCGTCACCGACCTGGTCGGCACCCCCACCGAACTCGTCGACCCGGCCACCGACGCCATCGCCTGGCGCGCCACCCCCACGGTCTGGGGCCACACCACCTGGCCCTCCGACAGCACCACGTACACCCCGCTGCGCTTCCCCGGCCAGTACTTCGACCCCGAGACCCGCCTCCACTACAACCTCAACCGCTACTACGACCCCGAAACCGCCCGCTACACCAGCCCCGACCCGCTCGGCCTCTCCCCCGCCCCCAACCCCGACGGCTACGTCCACAACCCGCACACCTGGTGCGACCCGCTCGGCCTCGCGCCCGCGAAGGACCCGGACGCGGACCTGCGCAAGGACCTGATGGGCAAGGCGAAGAAGCACGGCGACAAGCACGTGGCCGGGCTCCCGGAGGACGCCGAGGGCCCCGGCGCCTACGCCGCGGGCAAGGACCGCACCACCGGTAAGGTCTACTACGGGCTCAGCGGCGGGGACGACGGCCACCACGAGGACGTGACCAACGCGATGCCCAGCGAGTCGCAGCACCCGTCGGGCCGCCCGCCCGGCATGTGCGCCGAACCGCGGATGTTCACCAACGCGATCAAGGACGGCGCGGACCCGAAGAACATCGACCTGGTCACCGTGAACACCAAGGGGAAGAAGTTCAAGATGTGCGCCAACTGCGCGACGTGGGTCCCGGGCTTCGGAGGAAAGGTCCTGACAGGATGAGCACCACCCCCGGGCGCCCGGCGCTCGAACACCTCCGCTCCGCGCTGACCGGCGTGGAACGGTTCGAGGTCGGCCCGCTGGACCTCGACGACGCCTGCCGCCAGTACACCGAGGAGGGGTACGAAGTCACCCCCTGGCTGCGGGAGTTCCTCACCGACTACGGCGAGCTCACCGTGACCTGGATGCACCGGGACTGGGAGGAGGAGCTGACCACCTCGGTCGAGAGCGCCATGGACGCGCCGATCAGGAACGTGCGCAGCTACGCCCGGCGGATCGGCCGGCCGGTCCTCCCGATCGGCGCGGTGTTCTCCACCGCGGAGTACCTGCTGCTGGCCGAGGACGGCGAGGTCCTGTTCGGCGGCGACGCCGGGATCCAGCGGGTCGCGCACGGCTTCGAGGCGGCGGTCCGGGCGCTGGTCACCGGCGACTGGGACAAGACGTTCTTCTGACCCGGGGCCCGGACGGGACGGCCGGCGGGCGGCCCGGCCTCCCGGCCCTCCGGGCCGCCCTCGGCGACGCGGCCCGGATCGAGGTGCATCCGCTCGACGTCGCGGACGCCTGCCGGCAGTACGTCGAGGACGGCTACGAAGTCACCGGCCTGCTGCGGGAGTTCCTCGCCGCCTGGGGGGAGCTCACGGTGACCTGGCAGTTCCGGGGGCGGGACGTGGTGCTCACCACCGCGGTCGGGCCGACGCTGGAGGCCGCCCACGCCACGCCGCGCAACCTGGGGATCTTCGGCCGGCGGCTGGGGCGGCGGGTCGCCCTGGTCGGGACGGTGTTCGACACCGAGGAGGCCGTCCTGTTCACCGAGGACGGGGACGTCCTGCTGGTCGGCGACGTCGGCTTCCAGCGGGTCGCCAACGGCTTCGCGGAGGCGCTCCGGCGGCTGGTCGCCGCCGACTACGACCGGACGTTCTTCTGGCCCGACCCGCCGGAGCCCGCCGCCGGCCAGGACCCCCGCCGCGACCTGGGCTGACGGGCCGTCAGCCCAGGTCGCGGCGGCGCAGCCCGGCCAGTGCGACGGCCGCCGTGAGGGCGGTCAGCGCGGTGATCCAGAGCAGCGGGGCGGCGTCGATCCGGCCGCCGGGCAGGTGCGGGAGGTGGCTGAACGGGGAGAGGTCGAGGACGGCCTGCGGGAAGCGGAGGATCGGGCCGAGCCAGGCGACCAGCACGAACACGCCGTACCCGGTCCAGCCCGCGGCCGCCCGGTGCGGCAGCAGGGCGTACCCGGCGAGGGCGACGGCCGCGGTCAGCCAGACCGCGGGGAGCTGGACGAGGGTGGCGCCGAGCATCCGGCCGACCGCCGGGCCGGTGCCCCGGCCGAGCGCCAGCCCCTCGGCCAGGCCCGCGGTGAGGCCGGCGGCGGCCAGCAGCAGGGCGGTGCCCAGCAGCGGGAAGAGCAGGTGCCCGGCGGCCCAGCGCAGCCGGGAGACGGCGCCCGCCAGGACGGGTTCGGCCCGGCCGGAGACCTCCTCGGCGCGCATCCGCAGCACCGCCTGGACCGCGTACACGGCGGCGACCATGCCGAACACGGTGGCGATGCTGGACAGGTAGGCGTTCAGCACGCCCTGCTGCCCGCCCATCCGGGCCAGCACCTCGGCCATCTGCCGGTTGTCGCCGACCAGGTCGGCCACGCCCTTGGCGACGCCGCCGAACACCGCGCCGCCGGCCGCCAGGGCCGCCGTCCAGCCGAGCAGCGGGCCGCGGTGCAGGCGGCGGGCCAGGGCGGCGGCGCTCGCCAGCGCGGGGGCGGCGGCGGCCGGGCCGGGGCGCTGCGGGAGCAGTCCGGCGCCCAGGTCGCGGCGGGCGACCAGGGTGCGGGCCAGGGCGGTGAGCAGGGCGGCGCCGGCCAGCGGGAGCAGCAGCACCCACCAGCGGTTCCCGGCGAACGCCCGGACCTGCTCGGACCAGCCGATCGGGGACAGCCGGCCGAGCCAGCCGGTGCCGGTGCCGGAGTCGCCGATCGCGCGCAGCACGAAGGCGGCGCCGATGGCCGCGCCGGCCAGGCCGTTGGCGGCCCGGGCGGTCTCGGCGAGCTGGGCGGTGACGGCGGCCAGCGCGGCGAAGAACAGGCCGGTGGCGCCGAGCGCGAGGCCGAACGCGAGCGATCCCGCGGCGTCCTGACCGGCCGCCAGCAGGGCGGCGGCGACCAGCGCGGCCAGCGCGGTGTCGGCGGTGAGCGCGGCGGCCAGGGCGGCGGTGAGCGGGGCGCGGCGGCCGACGGCGCCCGCGCCGACCAGTTCCAGGCGGCCGTCCTCCTCCTCGGCGCGGGTGTGCCGGACGACCAGCAGGGTCGACATCAGGGCGGCCAGCACCGCGCCGAACACGCCCATCCGCCAGGCGGTCAGGCCGCCGGTGGTGGAGCCGTCGAAGACCGGGCCGTACAGGGCGCGCAGCGAGCCGTTGCCGTCGATGCCGGCCGCGAAGGTCCGCCGGGAGGCTTCGTCGGCGTACAGCTTGTCGAAGGAGAAGGCGGTGGAGGCGACCATGGCGGTGCCGAGGTACACCCACACCGGGAGGGCGATCCGGTCGCGGCGCAGGGCGAGGCGGTAGAGGACGCCGGTGCCGGTGAGGTCGTGGCCGCCGGTGGGGCCGCCGGCGGCGGCCTGGGTCGGGCCGCTCACCGGACGGCCGCCGCGGCGGGTGCGCCGGTGCCGCCGCCGTCGCCCTCGTAGTGGCGCAGGAACAGCTCCTCCAGCGTGGGCGGGCGGCTGGCCAGGGTGCGCACGCCCACCGCGTTGAGTGCGGTGAGGAGTTCGCCGAGCCGGTCGGTGTCGACCTGGCAGCGCAGCCGGTGGCCGTCGACGACCAGGTCGTGGGCGTAGTCGGGGCGGGGCGGGGGCCCGGCGAGTTCGGCGTCGATCGAGGTGCGGGTGAGGTGGCGCAGGCCGGCCAGGGTGCCGGTCTCCACGGTGCGGCCGGCCCGGATGATGGAGACCCGGTCACACAGGGCCTCCACCTCGGACAGGATGTGGCTGGAGAGCAGCACGGTGGTGCCCCGGTCGCGGGCCTCGGCGACGCAGGCCCGGAACACCTCCTCCATCAGCGGGTCGAGGCCGGAGGTGGGTTCGTCCAGGATCAGCAGGTCGACGTCGGAGGCGAACGCGGCGACCAGGGCGACCTTCTGGCGGTTGCCCTTGGAGTAGGCGCGGCCCTTCTTGGTCGGGTCGAGTTCGAACCGCTCCAGCAGGGCGGTGCGGCGGGCCGGGTCCAGGCCGCCGCGCAGCCGCCCGAGCAGGTCGATCGCCTCCCCGCCGGAGAGGTTGCGCCACAGCGTCACGTCGCCGGGCACGTAGGCGAGTCGGCGGTGCAGCGGCACCGCGTCGCGCCAGGGGTCGCCGCCGAGCAGGACGGCGCTGCCGGAGTCGGCGCGCAGCAGGCCGAGCAGGACGCGGATGGTGGTGGACTTGCCGGAGCCGTTGGGCCCCAGGAACCCGTGGACCTCGCCCTGTTCGACCGTGAGGTCCAGACCGTCCAGGGCGCGGGTGCGGCCGAAGGCCTTCACCAGGCCGGACACCGAGATGGCGGTTGTCATGGGATCGACGCTACTCTTGTTTCACAGATTCGTGAAGTTACTGAAAGCTGTGGATCTCCGCGGGTCGGCGGGGAGCCGCGGAGCGGGCGAGAGGCGGGCGGGACGTGGGCGACGTGGACGGGAGCGGGCAGCGGGATCCGGCGGTGGTGGCCGAGTTCGTGGAGCGGTTCGCCACGATCCTGGTCGACGCGGGCTTCCCCCGGATGCCCGCCCGGGTGCTCACCGCCCTGCTCACCTCCGACTCCGGCCGGCTCACCTCCGCCGAGCTCGGCGAGCTGCTCCGGGTCTCCCCCGCCGCGGTCTCCGGCGCCGTCCGCTACCTCGCCCAGGTCGACCTGGTCAGCCGCGAACGCGAACCCGGCTCCCGCCGCGACCGCTACCGGGTCCACGACCACGTCTGGTACGAGGCCACCGCCAACCGCGACCGCACCCTGCTGCGCTGGGAGGCCGGCCTGGCCGACGGCGTCGAGGCGCTCGGCGCGGACACCCCCGCCGGGCGGCGCCTCGCCGACTCCCTGGAGTTCTTCGGCTTCCTGCGGGTCGAGCTGGCCGACATGATGCGGCGCTGGCGCGAGCGGCGCCCCTGACGGGCCGTCAGCCCAGGTAGGCGGGGGCGACGGCGGAGCGGACCAGGCGGACCGGCGCGCCGGTGCCGTCGGCGGGGACGGTCCACAGGTCGGAGCCGTAGTCGCCGGGCATCGAGTACAGCAGGGTGTGGTCGTCGGACCACAGGGCCTGGTCGTCGATGTCGCGCCGCTCGGCGGTCGCGGTCTCGGCCATGGTGGCCAGGTCCAGCACGTACAGCCGCCAGGGGGCGGCCGGGTCGGCGCCCTCCACCCGCTTCTTGTAGGCGATCCGGGTGCCGTCCGGCGACAGCGAGGGGCACTCGACGTTCTGGTGCAGGGTGGTGAGGGTGCGGGTCGCCAGGTCGCCCCTGACCAGGTGGGTCCGGCCGCCGGTGGCGACCGTCGCGTAGAAGCCGCCGTCGTCGGCGAAGGTGACGCCCCAGACGTTGACGTCGGACGCCTGCACCGGGTGCCCGTCCTCGACCAGCCGGAAGTTCTCCAGGTTGTCGTAGAACTGCCAGGTGCGGGTGTCGACGATCGCGGTGCGGGTGGAGAAGTTCGTGCCCGCGTACGAGTCGCCGCTGACGAACACCGTCCAGCCCACCAGGTGCCCCGACGGGGAGACCCGGGCCCGGGTCGGGATGCCCGGCGCGGGGAAGCGCCTGACCTCGTGCAGCGAGGAGTCCAGCACCGAGGCGTGGTACGTGTCGTCCAGCGCGCCGTGCTCGGCCTGCAGGCAGATGCCGGTGCCCGCGGCGGCGTGGAAGCGCAGGCACTTCACCCCGGAGGCGGTGCGCGGGCCGTCCGGGTCGGCGGCGGGCACCGCGGCGATCTCGTCCCGGTGCGGGCCCCAGGCCAGGTTGCGCAGCAGCAGTTGCCGGCCGCCCGTCCCGTCCAGCGAGACCCGGCCCTCGCGGACCGGCGGCCCGCCCGCCTGCTCCTGGTCCCGGCGGTCGGCGCGCTGCCCGGCCCACCGCACCGCGCCGGTGCCGACCCCGGCCAGCAGCAGCACGGCGACCAGCAGCACCAGCAGCTTGCGCCGGACGGACACCGGCGCGGGCCCGTCCGGGCCGGGCTCGGGCGTCCCGTCGGAGACGGGGTCGACGGTGGCGGGAGCGGTCATGCCGGGTCCTCCGGGCGGCTGGGGGGAAGGGTGACGGGTGGTCAGCGGGCCGTGGGGCGCAGCAGCCAGGTCGCGGCGAGGGCGGCGGCGGCGAGGGCGGCCGTGGTGGCGGCGAGGGCGGGGCGGGGGCCCCAGAGCGACCAGGCGGCGCCGAAGGCCAGCGAGCAGGTGAAGCGGGCCAGCGCCTGGCCGGTGCCGACCAGGGCCTGGCCGGCGCCCTGCTGCCCGTCGGGGACGGTGGCGGCGGTGGCGGCGGCGAGGACGCCGTCGGTGGCGGCGTAGAAGGTGCCGTGCAGCAGCAGGACCGCCGTGGCGGCGGGCAGGCCGGACAGCGGGGAGAGGACGACGGCGTAGCCGCAGAGCAGAACGGCGTGGCCGAGCAGGAACAGGGTGCGGCGGCCGATCCGGTCGGCGACCAGGCCGAGCGGGACGGCGAGCAGCAGGAAGACCGCGGCGGTGCCGAGCGGCAGCAGCGGGAACAGGTGCGCGGGCAGGCCGAGTCGGCGCTGCAGCAGCAGGTAGAGGAAGGAGTCGCTGACGGTGGTGAGGCCGAGCAGCACGGCGGCCAGGGTGAGCCGGCGCAGCGCGGGCCGCGACAGCAGGGCGAACGCGTCGCGCAGCGTGGGCTTCGGGGCGGGGGTGTCGGCGGGCGGCTGTCCGGCCCGGGTGATCCGGCCGGGGACGAACAGCACCAGCAGCAGCACGCCGAGCACCGCGACGCAGCCGGAGACGGTGAACACGGCGCCGTAGCTGGAGAGTTCGGTGCGGTCGTCGGCGATCCGCAGGACGGCGAAGGCCAGCAGCGGGCCGATCAGCGCGCCGGTGGTGTCCATCGCGCGGTGCACGCCGAACGCCCGGCCGCGGTGCTCGGGGGCGGTGGCCAGCGAGATCATCGCGTCCCGGGGGGCGGTGCGCAGGCCCTTGCCGGTGCGGTCGACCGCCAGCACGCCGCTGATCAGCGGCAGGGTGTGGACCAGCAGCAGCAGCGGCTTGCACAGCGCGGACAGGCCGTAGCCGAGTCCGGCGACCAGTTTGTGGCCGCGGCCGCCGCGGTCGGCGAGGTGGCCGCCGAGCAGGCGCACCAGCGCGCCCACGCCGTTGTTGATGCCGTCGAGCAGGCCGAAGCCGAGCGGGGACAGGCCCAGCGCGGTGACCACGTACAGCGGCAGGACCGCGCTGACCATCTCGGAGGAGACGTCGGTGACCAGGCTGACCGCGCCGAGCGCGAGCACGGTGCCGGGGACGGCGGCGCGCCGCCCCGAACAGGAGTTCGGGGCGACGGCCGCGGCGCGGTCACTCTTCGTGGAGCGGGCGTCCGCGAGGTACATCGGGCGTCAGTTCCAGATGCCGGTGACGTCGGTGGCGGAGGCGGCGTTGCCGGCGTGGGCGGTCAGGCCGGCCAGGTCCTCCAGGGTGCGCAGCACGTTGTAGTGGTTGTAGGTGGTGGCGCTGCTGGAGCCCGGGGTGACGTGCTGGCCGTAGAACAGGGTCGGGATCCGGTTGCCGGAGAGGCTGTTGTCCTCGTCGAAGGTGACGACCAGCAGGCTGTTGTGGGTCTGCGCCCAGGTGGCGTAGGCGCCGAGGTTGTTCTTGATCCAGGTGTCGCCGGTGGTCACCGAGCAGTCGTGCATGTCGTTGCACAGGTTCGGCACCACGAAGGAGACCTTCGGGAGCTTGGTGTAGTCGGTGGGGAACTGGGCCATCGTGTACGCGGTGCTGGTGGGCACGTTGGAGAAGCCGAACCACGGGTTGTGCTTCTGCGCGTACTTGCCGCTGGAGTTGGAACAGGTGGTGGAGCCCTGGCTGGGCAGGCCCTCGTTGTAGGAGCCCCAGCTCTGGCCGGAGGCGATCAGCTCGGAGGCCAGGTTGGGCGCGGTCATCGAGCCGACGGAGACGCAGCTGTCGTCGGTGCGGCCCTGGTTGGAGCCGGAGAACAGCATGTAGTAGTTGGGCTCCGACGGGTGGGTCAGGCCGTAGGACTGGGTCAGGTTGGCGCCGCCCGCCTTGATGGTGTTGTTCAGGTACGGGGCGCTGGAGCTGCCGATGACCTGGCTGTACGCGTGGTTCTCCATCACCACGACGATCACGTGGTCGGGGGTGGGCAGCGCGGCGGCCTGCGCGGTGCTGCCGGCGGCGGCCCACAGGCCGAACGAGGTGGCGGCGAGGGCGACGGCGCTGCCGGCCGCGGTCAGGCGGCGCTTGGTGCGGCGGCTGAGCTGAGCGGACATGTCGGTGGTCCTCCGTGGCGGGGAAGGTGCCGGACAGGGTGGTGGAGCGCCCGAAAGGCTAGGGCGGGGTCCGTGGCCGCCGGGACTTTTGACACATGAAGAACAAGCGAACGGTTGGCTGGGCAACTTCGGCCCGCCGACGCTTTTCGGCCAGCCGGGCGACGCTTCTCACACCCGTCCCGATTGACCCTGCTCGGACCGACATGGTGGGATTCCTGGCGGCCCGGCGGCACGCCCGGCCCGGAGCGGAACGGACGGGGAGGGCCGAGCAGCACGTGGACGCGGACGGCGCACCCGACGGCCCGGCGCGCGCCCCCCGGCTGGCGCTCGGCCTCGGCCTGCGGCGCGGCACCCCCGCCGCCAACCTGCTGCGCACCGTCGACGCGGCGCTCGCCGCCCTCGGCCTCGACCGCACCGCACTGGGGAGCGCCGCCACCCTCGACAGCAAGCTCACCGAGCCCGGACTGCTCGCCGCCGCAAGGGAGTTGGGCCTCCCGCTGACCGGCCACCCGGCCGCCGTGCTGGCCGCCGTCCCGGGGCCCGGCGGCTCCGCCCGGGTCGCCGCCGCGGTCGGCACCCCCAGCGTCGCCGAGGCCGCCGCCCTCGCCTCGGCCGGGCCCGGCGCACGCCTGCTCGCGCCGCGCACCGCCACCGCCTCGGCCACCGCCGCGCTCGCCGCCCCGCCCCAGGAGGACAACAGGTGAACCAGCAGCCCGATCTGCGCCATCACGGCGACGCCGAGGTCCGCTCCGCGGGCCTGGTCGACCTCGCCGTGAACGTCCGCACCGGCACCCCGCCGGCCTGGCTGCACGCCCGTCTCGCCGCGACCCTCGCCGACCTCGCCGCCTACCCCGACGGCACCGCCGCCCGCGCCGCCGTCGCCGCCCGGCACCGCCGCCCGGTCGGGGAGGTGCTGCTCACCGCGGGCGCGGCCGAGGCGTTCGTGCTGCTGGCCCGGGTGCTGCGGCCGCGCCGCGCCACCGTCGTGCACCCGCAGTTCACCGAACCCGAGGCGGCGCTGCGGGACGCCGGGCACACCGTCCACCGCGTCCTCCTCACACCGGAGCAGGACTTCCGCCTGCCGCCCGGGGCGGTCCCCGAGGACGCCGACCTGGTGGTGGTCGGCAACCCCACCAACCCCACCTCCATCCTGCACCCGGCCGCCGCCCTGGCCGAGCTGGCCCGGCCCGGGCGCACCCTGGTCGTCGACGAGGCGTTCATGGACACCGACCCCGGCGAGCGCCAGAGCCTCGCCGCCGTCCGCGACCTGCCCGGCGACGTGGTCGTGCTGCGCAGCCTCACCAAGACCTGGGGCCTGGCCGGCCTGCGGATCGGCTACCTGCTCGCCCCCGCCCCGCTGGTCGCCGCCCTGGCCGCCGCGCAGCCGCTGTGGCCGGTCTCCACGCCCGCGCTGGCCGCCGCCGAACTCTGCTCCGCCCCGGCCGCCCTGGCCGAGGCCGAGCAGGCCGCGCGCACCACCGCCGTCCACCGCGCCCACCTGCTGGCCGGCCTCGCCGCCCTGCCCGGCGTCCGGGTCCACGGCACCCCCGCCGCGTCCTTCGTCCTGGTCCGCCTCCCGGACGCCGCCGCCGTCCGCACCCGCCTGCGCGAGGCCGGCTACGCCGTCCGCCGCGGCGACACCTTTCCCGGCCTCGGCCCCGACTGGCTGCGCATCGCCGTCCGCGACCCGGCCACCACCGACGGCTTCCTCGCCGCGCTGGCGAAGGCGCTCCCGGACGCCGCGCCGGCGGGTCGCTGACGGCCGGGGGCGCTCAGTACAGCCGCACCCGGTCGCCGGGTCCGACCGTGCCCGGGGTGAGCACCTGGGCGTAGACGCCCAGGCACGGGAGGGGCGGCAGTTCGGGCAGCGGCCGGACCCGGTTGTGCCGGGCCGGGCGGCGCAGCGCCTCCGGGTCGGCGGGCAGCGGGCCGTGCGCGAGGGTGGGGACGGCGCAGCGCGGGGTGCGGGCGATGATCCGCAGCCGCAGTTCGGCGCCGACGGCGAGTTCGCGGCCGGTCCAGTCGTTCTCCGACCAGGGCTCGCCGTCGTGCTCGATCACCAGGTTGGGGCGGTAGCGGGCGGCGGGGGCGCCGGCCAGCGTGGCGGTGGTGACCAGGTGCAGCGGGGCGAAGTCGAAGAAGCTGCCGGGCTCCGCGGCGCTGCCGAACTCCTGCACGGTGTAGTCGACTTCGGCGTCGATCCCGGCGGCCAGCACCTGCTCGGGGACGGAGCGGCGCAGGGTCGAGCCGGGCGGCCGCTCGTCGATCAGCCGGACGGGGCGGCCGAGCAGCGCGGAGAGCGCGGCGTCGTCGAGTTCGGCGCCGTCGGGGCCGGTGATCCGCACCCCGGTGTCCTTGCTCTCTGCGCGCAGGGTGAGCAGGCGGCGCCAGGTGCGGGGCTCCTTGGCGCTGGCGATCCGGCCGTCGGTGAGGTCGAGCAGGGCGTAGCGGCGGTCGCCGTCGAGGCCGCGGCCGTCGATCCGGGCCCGGGCGACCTCCTCGCCGAGCAGCGATTTGACCGGGTGGCGGCGCAGCGTGTGGAGGATCAATTCCCGTTCCTTCCGGCCCAGTCGGCGAGGGCGGTGAAGTCGGCCGGCCGCAGGCCGACGCGGTGGTCGACGGTCAGGGTCAGCGCGGGGGCCGGGTGGTGGGCGGCGATCCACGCGGCGTCCTGCGGCCCGCTCTCGTCGTCCACCCAGGCGAACGGCCGCCCGGCGGCCCAGGCGACCAGGTGGCGGGTCTTCCAGTGCAGGTCGTCGGGGTCGCCGTGGTGCATGGACGGCCAGTCCACGTACGGGAGTTCGGGCAGCCCGAGGAGCGGGGCGAGGTGCTCGTTGGCCTCGTCCTTCCAGGTGGTGGCCCAGACCAGTTCGTAGGGCAGGGCGCGCAGCGCCGGGCCGTGGTCGGGGTGCAGCCAGACCCGCAGCGGTTTCGGGTTGCGGATGCCGGCGGCACGCTGGCGCTCGTGCCAACTGCGCACCGGGACGCGGTGGGTGAGGTAGCCCTCGGGCCGGCGGTAGGGGCTGCCGACGTACGGGGCGAGCGGGCCGTCGACGTCGAGCATCAGCAGCGGGCGGGTCATCAGGCCGCCTTCGCGGTGAGCCAGGCCCGGGCGGCGGCGATCCGGCGGCCGGTGCTGGGGTGGGTGGCGAGGAGCAGTTCGACCGCCCGGGGCGGGTACGGGTCGGCGACGTTGGTGACCGCGAGGCGGCGCTGCATGGCGATGAACTGCTCGGCGTCACCGGTGAGTTCGAGCGCGTGCCGGTCGGCGCGGGTCTCGATCCGGCGGCTGGCGGCGCACTGCGCGGGGACGCTGAGCGCGCCGAGCAGGGCGGCGAGGGCGGCCAGCAGCGGCAGCGAGCGCGGGTCCTGGGCGTCGGCGGCGCCGGCCGCGTCCAGCAGCGGGCGCCAGGCCAGCAGGGCGGCCAGCACCGGCACCGCGACGGCCGCGCCGAGCGCGCCCAGGGCGGTGCCGGTGGCGACGTCCCGGTGCTTGACGTGGCCGAGTTCGTGGGCGGCGACGAGTTCGATCTCGCGCGGCTCGGCGGTGGTCAGCAGGGTGTCGTAGACGACGATCCGCCGGGTCGGGCCGAACCCGGAGACGTACGCGTTCAGCGCGGTGGTGCGGCGGGAGGCGTCGGCGACCAGCACCTCGCGCACCGCGATGCCGTCCCGGCGGGCCAACTCCAGCAGGGCGGTGCGCAGTTCGCCCTCCGCCAGCGGGGTGAACCGGTTGAACAGCGGCTCCAGCACCAGCGGGTGCAGGAAGGACAGCGCGACGGCCAGCAGCGCGGCCCCCACCGCCCCCGGCACCCACCAGCGGCCCGGCGACCACCCGATCAGCGCGTACAGGCCCAGCGTCAGCGGCAGGAACAGCGCGAGCGTGACGGCGGTGCCGCGCAGCACGTCCACCGCCCAGCCGCCCCAGCCCTGGGTGACCAGGCCGTACCGGACCGAGACCGCCCGCACCCGGGCCGAGAACGGCAGCGTCACCGCCCGGCCGAGCAGCACCAGCGCGGCCGCGCCCGCCAACACCTCTGCCGCCCAGCTCCCGCCGAACCACCCCCCGACCGCCCCCACCAGCCCCGCCCCGGCCGCACTGAACCCCAGCACCGCGCTCAGCCCCAGCGAGGCCAGCTGCCCGCCCAGCACCCACGGCAGCCGGGCCCGGCGCAACGCCCGGCCACGGGCCAGCTCCGACGGAGTGAAATCGGCGTCGGTGGACGCGGTGTCAGCCATGGCCCCAGCCTAGGACGCCCCGCACCCGGTTATCCCGCCGCGCGCAGCGCGGCCGTGAACCAGGGCGGTCACCGGGGCCGGGCCGGTGCGCCGATCGCCGTGAGCCCCTCGCTGTCCGTGCCGGTCATGGCGTCCGCCGTGCCGTCTCCCCCGGCGGGAGGCTCAAGCGGCGGCAAACCCTTCGAGCCG
This sequence comes from Kitasatospora sp. YST-16, assembly GCF_026802215.1. NCBI lineage: Bacteria > Bacillati > Actinomycetota > Actinomycetes > Kitasatosporales > Streptomycetaceae > Kitasatospora > Kitasatospora sp. YST-16. The sequence continues at coordinate 5,362,264 of NZ_CP113837.1, read as the reverse complement.
GGCGGAGGGAGCGGCCTACGATGGCCGGATGGTCGAGGAGAGCTTGCGGGTGGCGCTGGAGTTCCGGCGGGCCTTCGCCCGGCGGCAGGCTGCCGAGGTGGTGGAACTGCCGGGCGGTTTCGCGGTGTTGAGCGAGGAGTTCGGGTACTCGCACGAGCACAACCAGCTGGTGCTGGACGCCCCGCCGGGCGGGGTGGACGTGGCCGGGCTGGCCGAGGACGTGCTGGGGCACCTGGAGCACCGGCGGATCTCGGTGTTCGACGACGCGTCCGCCCTGGCGCTGGCGCCCGGGCTGGCGGCGGCCGGGTACCGGCACGAGACCGAGGTGGTGATGGTGCACCGGGGCCCGGTGCCGCCCGGCGGCGGCGCCGGGCCGGTCGCCCTGGACGAGCTGGCCCCGGCGCTGGAGCGGCAGTGGCGCTGCTGGCTGCCGTGGGCGGCGGACGAGTCGATCGCCCAGCTGGTGGGTCGGCGCACCGCGCGGGCGGCGGGCGCCGAGCGGGTGCTGACGCTGGCCGCCCGGGCCACCGACGGCGAGTTCGGCTCCTGGGCCGACCTGTACCAGGACGCCGCGGGCACCGCCCAGATCGAGGACCTGGCCACCGCCGAGCACCACCAGCGCCGCGGCCTGGCCGACGCCGTGCTGGCCACCGCGCTGCGGCTGGCCGCCGACCGCGCCCCGGACGGCCTGCGCTTCCTGGTCGCCGACGCCGAGGACTGGCCGCAGCAGTGGTACGCCCGGCGCGGTTTCGGCCCGGTCGGCCGCACCCACGGCTTCGTCCGGATGTAACGGCAGCGGCAGCGGCACGGCCGGACGCAACGACGAGCGCCCGCCGACCCCCTGCGCGGGGGAGCGGCGGGCGCTCGTCGTGCGGTGCGGAAGCGGATCAGACCTGGCCGGCCTTCTCCAGGGCCTCGCAGCAGGTGTTGACGATCAGGCGGGTGACCACGTACGGGTCGACGTTCGCGTTCGGGCGGCGGTCCTCGATGTAGCCCTTGCGGTCCACCTCGACCTGCCACGGGATGCGGACCGAGGCGCCGCGGTCGGACACGCCGTAGGAGTAGACGTTCCACGGGGCGGTCTCGTGCTTGCCGGTCAGGCGGGACTGGATGTCGTCGCCGTACTGGTTGACGTGCTCCAGGACCTTCTCCTGGGAGGCGCCGAGCGACTCGCAGGCGGTGATGATGGCGTCGTAGCCCTCGCGCATCGCCTTGGTGGAGAAGTTGGTGTGCGCGCCCGCGCCGTTCCAGTCGCCGCGGACCGGCTTGGCGTCGAGGGTGGCGTCGATGCCGAACTCCTCGGCGGTGCGGTAGAGCAGGTAGCGGGCGATCCACAGGTCGTCCGAGACGGTCAGCGCGTCGACCGGGCCGATCTGGAACTCCCACTGGCCGGGCATGACCTCGGCGTTGATGCCGCAGATCGCCAGGCCGGCGTCGATGCAGCGGTCGAGGTGCAGCTCGACGATCTCGCGGCCGAAGACCTCCTCGGCACCCACGCCGCAGTAGTAGCCGCCCTGCGGGGCCGGGAAGCCGCCCTCGGGGAAGCCAAGCGGGCGGGAGCCCTTGAAGAAGGTGTACTCCTGCTCGATGCCGAAGATCGACTCCTGGGCGGCGTAGCGCTCGGCGACCTCGCGCAGCGCGGCGCGGGTGTTGGTGACGTGCGCCTCACCGTTGGTCTCGAAGACCTCGCACAGCACCAGGATGTTCTCGCCGCCGCGGATCGGGTCCTTGACGACCTTGACCGGCTTCAGCACGCGGTCCGAGGCGTGGCCCTCGGCCTGGTTGGTCGAGGAACCGTCGAAGCCCCAGGTGGGGATCTTGTCGGCGTTCGGCAGCACCCGGGTCTTGGAGCGGAGCTTGGCGGTCGGCTTCGTGCCGTCGATCCAGATGTACTCGGCCTTGATCGCCATTGCGGTGATCCTCACTGCTCGGGTGGTGGGTGCCCGCGTAGCGTCGCAAGCCGCCGTTTCCCGGTTGTTCCTCCTATGTAACGCCCATGTGAACCAACGGTCCGCAGCGGCACGCTCACCCACGGAGAGTGCCCGTCTCGACATCCGGGCGCAACACCGGGACGGAAGGGGCGGAACGGGCGCCCGGCCGGCGCCCGTCCCGCGTCCGGTCAGCGGTGCCGGGCGTGCGCCGCCCGCCGCCGGCGGGTCATCCAGACCGCGGCGCCGCCGGCCACCAGCAGCGTCCCGCCGCCCGCGGCCAGCACCGTGCTGCCCGAGGAGCCGGTGTACGCCAGTTCCTCGCCGGCCTCCTTCGGCACCGCCCGGTTCTGCGCGGAGGCCGGGGCGGAGGGCGCGGTCGACGGCGCGGGCGAGGAGGCCGCCGCCGGGGCGACCGCCGGCACCGGCTTGCGGCAGGACACCGAGGCGACCGTGACGGTGCCGTTCACCTTCGCCACGTTGAGGTTCAGCGGGTTCAGCGCGATCTTCACCTCCAGTGCGGAGGCCGCCGCCGTGCTGCTGGTCACGGTCTTCCTGGCGAACTCGACGTCCACCGTGCCGATCGCCGGAACGTCCACGTGGGTGGGCGAGTTGAGGCCGACCGTGACCGACCTGCCGAGCACCGTGAGCCTGGCGGGGGCGGTGACGTTCGCGGTCGGCTGCCCGTCCACCGGGCAGTTGGCCTCGGCGCTCATCGCCTCCAGGCCGAGCAGGGTGGTCAGCGGCAGGCCGGGCACGTGCACGTCCGCGTTGACCAGCTTCACGGACGCGGTGGCCAGCCGGTCGTCCGCCTTCGTCACCGACGTGCCCACCTCGGCCTTGACCAGCGTCACCGGCCGCCCGCCGTCCACCCCGTCCACCTTGGCGGTCAGCATCGCGCCGTCCCGCTGCGCGGGCGACTCCACCTTGTTCAGCGCCACATCGACCGGCACGTTCACCGTGTTCAACAGCGTGACGTCCAGCGCCAGTTGGGCCGTCACCGCACTGGCCTTCCCGGGCTGCGCGGGCGTCCCGCCGGCCTCGGCGGCGGAGGCCGCGGGCAGCGGCAGGGCGACCGCGAGGGCGGCCGCCGCGAGAGCCGGGGCGGCGACCGAACGCAGAACAGACATGACAGGAACCCCCACACGTGGTGAACGGAAGAGCGCGCCCGCGACCTCACCCGGCGCTCCGCACGGGGAGGGGACTCGCGCTCTCGACTGGCGCCAGTCTCTTCGAACAGTGCGTCACTCCAGCAACACGGAGCGTCAGTTCACTCCTTCGGGTGAGGTTGACGCTCCGGACTGACCGTTTCCGGAAACATTCCGGCCAGCGGGGAAAGCCCCGGCGGACACCGCCCGACCCCGGCCGCCGGCCCGCGCCCGGCCCGTACCGCCGAACGGGGTGCTCCCGCGTGTCCCGTCCGCGCCGCCCGCGGCGCCGGTGCCAGGGTGGGGAGCCCGTGCCACCGGCCCTCCGCCGGATGGCCGGGGCCGGACGGCGGAACGACTGCCGCCCGGTGGGCCGCGGAGAGGGTGGAGGTGGGCGCGTGCCCCGGGTTCCGCTGTTGTCGCTGCGCGGGATCAGCAAGTACTACGGCGCCGTCCGGGCCCTCGACTCGGTCGACCTCCAGGTGGACCGCGGCCAGGTGCTCGGCCTGGTCGGCGACAGCGGGTCCGGCAAGAGCACCCTGGTGAAGGCCGTCTCCGGGGTCGGCCCGCCGGACGCGGGCACCATCGAGTGGGAGGGCGTCCCGGTCGAACTGCGCCGGCCCGCCGACGCCCGGCGGCTGCGGATCGCCACCGTCTACCAGGACCTCTCGCTGGTCGACCGGCTGGACGCGGTCGCCAACCTCTACCTCGGCCGCGAGCTGCACCGGTTCGGGGTGCTGCGGGAACTGGAGATGGAGAAACGCTCCCTCGCCCTGTTCGACGAACTCGAACTCCCCCTCCCCAGCGTCCGGGTCCCGGTGGGCTCGCTCACCCTGGGCCAGCGCCAGGCCGTCGCCATCGCCCGGGCCCTGATCGGCCGGCCCGAACTGGTGCTCCTCGACGAGCCGACCGTCGCGCTCACCGTCGAGCAGACCGTGCAGATGCTCGACCTGATCCGCCTGCTGCGCTCCCGGGACCATGCGGTGATCATGGTCAGCCACAACCTGGACGACGTCCAGGCCGTCGCCGACCGGATCGCCGTCCTGCGGCTCGGCCGCAACGGCGGCCTGTTCGAAGCCCGGTACACCAGCCAGGAGCAGCTCGCCGCGGCCATCAGCGGCGGCCACCCGCTCGCCGTGACCCTCCAGCAGAGCCTGCTGCCGCGCGACCTGCCCGCCCAGGACGCCGTCGAGGCCGCGCACCGCTACCTGCCCGCCCACGCCGGGGTCGGCGGCGACTGGTTCGACGTCATCCCGCTCTCCGGCGCCCGGGTCGCCCTGGTGGTCGGCGACGTGGTCGGCCACGGCCTGCACGCCGCCGCCACCATGGGCCGGCTGCGCACCGCCGTGCACAACCTCGCCATGCTCGACCTGCCGCCCGACGAACTCCTCACCCACCTCGACGAGGTGGTCGCCCGGATCGACGAGGAGGAGAGCGCCGGCGGCCGGGAGGGCGCGATCATCGGCGCCACCTGCCTCTACGCGGTCTACGACCCGGTCTCCTGCCGCTGCCTGCTCGCCCGGGCCGGGCACCTGCCGCCCGTCCTGGTGCACCCCGACGGCACCGTCGAGATCCCCGACACCCCCGCCGGGCCGCCGCTGGGCCTGCGCAGCCTGCCGTTCACCACCGTCGAGCTCGCCGTCCCCGAGGACAGCCGGCTGGTCCTCTACACCGACGGGCTGGTGGAGTCCCGCACCCACGACATCGACGTCGGCCTGGGCCGGCTCTGCACGGCCCTCGCCCACCCCGGGCGCAGCCCCGAACAGACCTGCCGGGCCGTGCTGGACGCGATGCTGCCCGCCGACTCGGCCGACGACATCGCCCTGCTGGTCGCCCGCACCCTGGCGCTGCCGCGCGACCGGATCGCCGAGTGGAACGTCCCGCCCGACCCCGCCGCGGTCGCCGCCAGCCGGGCCGCCGCCACCGCCCGGCTGCGCCGCTGGGGCCTGGAGGAACTGGTGACGGGCACCGAGCTGATCCTCAGCGAACTGGTCACCAACGCCGTCCGGCACGGCAGCCCCCCGATCGGGGTGCGCCTGGTGTACGGGCGGACCCTGATCTGCGAGGTCGCGGACGCCAGCAGCACCTCGCCCCGGGTCCGGCTGGCCGCCAGCACCGACGAGGGCGGGCGCGGCCTGTTCCTGGTCGGCCAGATCGCCCAGCGCTGGGGCACCCGCTACACCGAGGCCGGGAAGGTCATCTGGACCGAGCAGAAACTCCCCTGACCGGCCCCGGCGGCCGCGCGTCCGGGCTCAGGCCAGCCGCCAGTCCACGGGCCGGCCGCCCTGCCGGACCAGCAGGTCGTTGGCCCGGCTGAACGGCCGGGAGCCGAAGAAGCCGCCGTCCGCGGAACGGGGGCTGGGGTGGGCGGACTCGATGCTGGGCACCTGGCCGAGCAGCGGCCGCAGCTCGCGGGCGGGACGGCCCCAGAGGATCGCCACCAGCGGGCCGCCGCGGGCCGCCAGCGCCCGGATCGCCTGGTCGGTGACGGCCTCCCAGCCCTTGCCGCGGTGCGCGTTGGTCACCCGGGCCTGGGTGGTGAGCGACCGGTTCAGCAGCAGGACGCCCTGCTGCGTCCACGGCGTGAGGTCGCCGCTGGTCGGCACCGGCAGGCCGAGGTCCTGGTTCAGCTCCCGGTAGATGTTCTCCAGGCTGTACGGCGGCCGGACCCCGGGCGCCACCGAGAAGCTGAGCCCCACCGCGTGCCCGGGCGTCGGGTACGGGTCCTGTCCGACGATCAGCACCCGGACGTCCGCGAACGGCTGCTGGAAGGCCCGCAGGATCTGCGGGCCGGGCGGCAGGTAGGTGCGTCCGGCCGCGAGTTCGGCGCGCAGGAAGTCGCCCATCGCGGCGACCTGTCCGGCGACCGGCTCGAGGGCCTGGGCCCAGCCGGGTTCAACGATTTCGTGCAAGGGTCGAGCAGCCATGACGGAAGCCTATCGGCCGCGCTGACAACCGGAGTTCGCGCGGCCCCTCACCCCTCGGCGCCGGCCGGCCCCGCGCTCACGCCACCCGGCCGTTGAGCACCACGCGGGTCGGCGCGGCCAGCACCCGCAGATCGGCGCGGGGGTCGGCCTCGTAGAGGACGAGGTCGGCGGGGGCGCCCTCGGTCAGGCCGGGGCGGCCGAGCCAGCTGCGGGCCGACCAGGTGGCGGCGGCGAGGGCCTCGACGGGGGTGAGTCCGGCGCGGGTCAGTTCGAGGACCTCCTCGGCGACCAGGCCGTGGGCGAGCGAGCCGCCCGCGTCGGTGCCGACGTAGACCGGGATGCCGGCGTCGTGCGCGGCGCCGACGGTGTCGTAGCGGCGGGCGTGCAGCCGGCGCATGTGCGCGGACCAGGCCGGGAACTTGGCCTCGCCGCCGTCGGCGAGCTTCGGGAAGGTGGCGATGTTGACCAGGGTGGGGACGATGGCGACGCCGCGTTCGGCGAAGGCCGGGATCAGCTCCTCGGTCAGGCCGGTGGCGTGCTCGACGCAGTCGATGCCGGCGGCCAGCAGGTCGGGCAGCGAGTCGGTGGCGAAGCAGTGCGCGGTGACCCGGGCGCCCTCGGCGTGGGCGGCGGCGATCGCCTCGGCGAGGGCGTCGCCGGGCCAGCAGGCGGCGAGGTCGCCCGCGCCGCGGTCGATCCAGTCGCCGACCAGCTTGACCCAGCCGTCGCCGCGCCGGGCCTCGGCGGCCGCGTACGCGGCGAGGTCGCCGGGCTCGATCTCGTGCGCGTAGTTGCGGATGTAGCGGCGGGTGCGGGCGATGTGCCGCCCGGCCCGGATCAGCTTCGGGAGGTCCTCGCGCTCGTCGATCCAGCGGGTGTCGGCGGCCGAGCCCGCGTCGCGGATCAGCAGGGTCCCGGCGTCCCGGTCGGTGAGCGCCTGCTTCTCGCTGGTGTCGCGGTCGACGGCGCCGTGCGCGTCCAGGCCGACGTGGCAGTGCGCGTCGACCAGGCCGGGCAGCGCCCAGCCGGTGAGGGTGGCGGACGGCTCGGCGGCGGGGCGCTCGAAGGTCACCCGCCCGTCCACGGCCCAGAGTTCGTCCCGGACGTCGTCGGGGCCGACCAGCACCCGGCCCTTGATGTGCAGCACCGCACGGTCTGTCATGCCTGGCACTGTACTCGGCGCCGGTCGCGGCCCGGCGGGCGATCTGCGGCAGACTGTTCGACGGCGACCCTCCGCCCCGCCGGCCCGTCCCGGCGGCCCTCCGCCGCACCGAAAGGCCCGCCCGCATGCTGCTCGACCTCCCCCCGATGACCGCCGACCGGTTCGCCGCGATCGAGGACGGGGTGGCGGCCCTGCTGCGCACCCGCAACGACGTGATCGTCACCCAGGGCGAGGCGCTGCTCCCGCTGGAGGCCGCCGTCAAGGGCGCGGCGCACCCCGGCTCGACCGCGCTGAACGTCGTCACCGGCCCGTACGGGCAGACCTTCGGCGGCTGGCTGCGCGACGCCGGCGCGGAGGTCGTCGACCTGGCGGTGCCGTACGACGCGGCGGCGGGCGCCGAGCAGGTCGCCGCGGCGCTGAACTCGCACCCGGAGATCGACTTCGTCTCCCTGGTGCACGCCGAGGCCGCCACCGGCAACACCAACCCGGTCGCGGAGATCGCCGAGGTGGTCCGGCAGCACGGCGCCCTGCTGATGCTGGACGCGGTGGCCTCGGTGGCCGCCGAACCGCTGCTCACCGACGAGTGGGGCGTCGACCTGTGCGTGATCGGCGGCCAGAAGGCGATGGGCGGCCCGGCCGGCGTCTCCGCGGTGTCGGTGAGCGAACGCGCCTGGCAGCGGATCGCCGCCAACCCGGCCGCGCCGCGCCGCTCCTACCTCTCCCTGCTGGACTGGAAGGAGCGCTGGACCGACGCCGGCCGCACCCAGCTCCCGCACGCCCCCGCCCAGGTGGAGATGCTGGCGCTGGAGGAGTGCCTGGCCGCGATCGAAGCCGAGACCCTGGACGCGGTGATCGCCCGCCACCGCGCCGCAGCCGCCGCCACCCGCGCGGGCGCCCTCGCCCTCGGCACCCTCACCCCCTACGTCCGGCGCCCCGAGCACGCCGCCCCGGTCGCCACCACCCTGCGCACCCCCGAAGGCGTCGACGCCGCCGCCCTGGCCGCCGAACTCCGCCGCCACACCCCCCAGTTGCCCGTCCAGGCGGGCGGCGGCCCACTGTCCGCCACCATGCTCCGCCTCAACCACTACGGCCCGGCCGCCACCCCGGAGACCGTCATCGCCACCCTGGAACTCCTCGCCCAGGCCACCGGCACCCCGGCCGCAGCAGCGGTCGCGGCGGCCACCGAAGCCTGGGAGCAGTCGGTCTGACGTCGCGGCGCCCGCTCGTGAGAGCCTGAGCGGCAGCCCCGGAACGAAGAGGGAGCACGGGTGTACATCACGAGGGTTCAGCTCCGTAACATCAAGGGCTTCACCGGCGAACGGGCCGTCGACCTGCAACTGCCCGGACGCAGCGGCTGGACGGTGCTCGCGGGGCGCAACGGCTCCGGCAAGTCCACCGTGCTCCAGGCGATCGCGCTCGCGCTGGGCGGTCCGGGCCTCACCCGGGCTCTGGTGCCGGACTTCACGGGGTGGGTCACCATCGGAGCCGAACAGGGGTCGGTGGAAGTTCAGGTGGTCCGCAACCTGGAGACGGACGACTTCATGAGTTCCGTGGAAACCCGCCAGGAGAAGATGCGGCTCGGGCTTCAATGGGTGTTCCAGTCCCCTGACGACAAACTCCCCCCGCGACTTGTCATGACGCCCACCCCGACCACAGCGGAAGACAGCCTCTGGGGCCCTTGGTCCGGAAGCCCGTACGGCTGGTTCTGCGCCGGCTACGGCCCCTTCCGGCGCCTCACCGGAGGCTCCAGCGAGGCATTGCGCCTGATCGCAGGCCCAGGCCCGAGCGGCCGCCTGGCCACCCTGTTCCACGAGGACGCCTCGCTGGCCGAAGGAGTGTCCTGGCTCATCGATCTGCGGCTGCGGGCCTACGAGAACCCGTCCGGTCGCGCCGAGCAACTGCTCGATCAGGCGCTCGGACTCCTCCAGGACGGGCTGCTGCCGGATCAGTACCAGATCCACCGGGTGACGGCCGACGGCCTGTGGATACGCGAGCGGGGAGACCAGGGGCAGGAATTCCCGCTGCGGGAGATGAGCGACGGCTACCGGACAGTGGTGGCGCTGGCACTCGACATCGTGCGCCAGATGCACCACACCTACAACGTTCTGGCCATCGAACCGACCCCGACCGGGGGCCACGCGGTCACCAACCCCGGTGTCGTGCTGATCGACGAGATGGACGCTCACCTGCACGTCACCTGGCAGCGCAAGATCAGCGGCTGGCTGCGGGGGCACTTCCCCAACGTCCAGTTCATCGTCACCAGTCACAGCCCCTACATCTGCCAGTCCGCCGACGAGGGCGGGCTGATCCGCCTGCCGGGTGTCGGCGAGCAGCGGCCTCCGGAGGTCGTCGACGAGGACCTCTACCGTCGGGTCGTCTACGGCAGCGGCGACGACGCCGTGCTCTCCGAGCTCTTCGGGCTGGAGACCCCCTTCTCCGACCGTGCCGAGCAGCAGCGTGCCCGGCTGATCGCACTGGAGGCCAAGGTGTACGACGGGTCCGCCTCGGAGGAGGAGGTCGCCGAGTACCAGGAACTGGGCGAGCTGCTCACCAGTTCGCTGAGCAGCAGGGTCGCCGAAGCGTCCGCCCGGCTGGAGCAGGAGCGGTGATCCCGCTGCCCCGCACGCCCCTCCCGACTGCCTCCGAACAGTTGCTGGCAGGTTGGACGAAACGGGTATCGGCCTCCGGTGGCAATTCCCAAACGGCCCGCGAGCACTGGAAGAAGGCCGCAGCCCCCAAGCAGCACATCCACCGGGCACTGGAACCGATGGCCCGCGGCAACCTCCGCTGCATGTACTGCGACGACAGCCGGGGCACCGACATCGACCACTTCCAGCCCATCGACAAGGCCCCGCTGCGGACCTTCGACTGGGCGAACCACCTCTTCGCCTGCTCGTACTGCAACAGCAACGCCAAGCGGGCCAGTTATCCGGTGGCGTCCGACGGCACCTGCCTGCTGGTCGATCCGACCGTGGAGGACCCCGCTGACCACCTGGTGCTGTTCCTACGGAGCGGCGAGTACCGGCCGGTTGCCGGGTCCGCGAAAGGACAGCCGACCATCGAGGTGTTCGGGCTCAACCGCGGCGAACTGGTGAAGGGGCGTCAGGACGCTTTCGACCGTGCCTGCTCCAACATCCGCGACTGGCTGCTCCTTCGCCAGGACGGTGATCCTCAGGCGGACCGGGTGGCACAGGCCCTGCTGGACTCCCCGTTCATCGACGTCGTCCACGCAATGAGCCGACTCAACCCGGCTGTCGCACCGACCGTGGTCGGGCCGCGAACCGCGCCCGCTCTTACCGCCTGGCGCACCGCACACCCGCCCCGGTTCCCCACGGCCTCGAACCCGTAGACCCGTAGCTCCGGCGGCCGCCGGAGCATGGGAGCGGGCGGTCAGCTCCTGAGCCAGGAGACCTCGATCTGCTCGCACAGCGCGTCCAGCGCCTCCTCGCTGGTGGCCCGCAGCGCCAGCCAGGAGTCGCCCTGCACCGCCAGCAGGGCGTCCGGGCGGGCGAAGAAGCGGGTGTCGATGCCGGGCTCGTACAGGCGCGGGAGTTCGGTCCAGCCGGTCAGGGAGGCCGGGTCGACCTCGCCCGCGTCCACGTGCGCGTCCTCGTCGAACAGCGGCTCGGTGAGGACGACGGCCAGGCACTCGACGGAGAGCCTGGCCGTCCAGGGGGCGGTCTCCGGGTCGGCGGCGTCCGGCCAGACGACGGTCGGCGGGTCGTCCTGGTCGAGGGCGGCGAGCGGGACGCCCCAGTAGGCGCAGGACTGGTTCTCGACCCGGTAGACCAGGTGGTCGCGGTCGACGTACAGCTCCTCGGGCGGCAGCAGGGTGTCCTGGTTGCTGGTGAGGTCGGGGCGGTTGCCGAGCAGCAGGTGCGCCTCGCGCAGGGCGGCGGGCAGCCGTAGGCCCAACCTGGCCTCGGCGGCGTCGAGTTCGGCGTCGGTGCGGCCGTCGCCGGGTTGCAGCGGAGCGTTCCAGAAGGCGGCGAGGTCGGCGACCAGCCGCCAGGCGGCGGTGCGGTCGGTGAGTGCGGCGGGCAGGTCGCGGGGGAGGTCGAGCGTCATGCGGGCAGGTTAGGCCCTGGTGGGGACAGGGTTCGGCTGCCGGTGGCCCGGCGTTCACCGGGTGGGCGGGCGGTGGACGCCCGGGCGGTCTTGGCTGAGCAGCCCCCGCGAAGTTGGCTGTACAACCGGAGGCTGACCCGATGTCCGTGCCCAACCCGTACTGGCTGCGCGACAACTGCCCGTGCACCGAGTGCCGAGACCCGCGCGGCGGGCAGAAGCGCTTCCAGATCGGCGACCTGCCCGACGGCCTGACCGCCGTCGGGGCCGTCGAGGACGCCGCCGGCCTGGCCGTGCACTGGTCCGACGGCCACCGCTCGCACTACCCGGCCGGCTGGGACGCGCCCGCCGCCCCCGACGAACGCACCGAGCACGCCAAACGGCTGTGGCGGGCCGCCGACTTCGCCCGCGGCCTGCCCGAGGCCGACTGGGCCGCGTACCTGGCCGACCCGGAGGAGCGGATCGCGGTGCTGGCGGCCGTCCGCCGCTCCGGCTTCGCGCTGCTGCGCGGCGTCCCGGCCGAGCCGGGGCGGGTGCTGGAGGTCGCCCGCAGCTTCGGGTACGTCCGGGAGACCAACTACGGCGAGCTGTTCGACGTCCGGGTCGAGCCCGACCCGGCGAACCTGGCGTTCACCGGCCTCGCCATCGCCCCGCACACCGACAACCCCTACCGGGACCCGGTGCCCACCCTGCAGTTGCTGCACTGCCTGCGCAACGACTGCGCGGGCGGCGACTCCGGCCTGGTCGACGGCTTCCGGGCCGCCGACCTGCTGCGGGCGGAGGACCCGGCCGCGTTCGCGCTGCTGGCCCGCACGCCGGTGCCGTTCCGCTACCGCGACCGGGGCACCGAACTCGCCGCCGAGAAACCGCTGATCGGACTCGACCCGCGCGGCGCGATCCGCGAGGTCCGCTTCAACAACCGCTCCACCGACACCGCCGCGCTGCGCGCCCTGTCCCCCGCCGGGCTGGACGCCTTCTACGCCGCCTACCGCCGGTTCGCCGCGATCACCCTGCGCCCGGAACTGCGGCTGGACTTCCGGCTCGCCCCCGGCGACTGCCTGCTCTTCGACAACACCCGGCTGCTGCACGCCCGCACCGCCTTCGAGACCGGCGACGACAGCGGCGACGGCACCGGTCACCGCCACCTCCAGGGCTGCTACGCCGACCTCGACGCGCTCTCCTCCACCCTGGCCGTGCTGCGCCGCCGCACCGCCGCCCTGGACGAACTCGAGGAACTGTTCGAGGGCGAGGGCGCCGGCGAGTACCTCGGCGAGGCCGTCACCCTGGCCGCCCACATGCTGCAGGCCGCCGCCCTGGCCCGCGCCGCGGGCGCCCCGCCCGCCCTGGTGGCCGCCGCCCTGCTCCACGACACCGGCCACTTCCGGGGCAGCGGACGGGAGTTGATGGCCGGCACCGACAACCGCCACGGCGCCACCGCCGCCGCCCGGCTCGCCCCGCACTTCCCGCCCGCCGTCACCGAACCGGTCCGCCTGCACGTCGACGCCAAGCGCTACCTGTGCGCCACCGAACCCGGCTACCTCGACCGCCTCTCCCCCGCCTCCGTCCACACCCTGGCCCTCCAGGGCGGCCCGATGCCCCCGGCCGAGGCCGCCGCCTTCGCCGCCCACCCGTTCAGCGCCGACGCCGTCGCCGTCCGCCGCTGGGACGAGGCCGCCAAGGACCCGGCCGCCGCGACCCCCTCGTTCGCCGAATTCCGGCCGCTGCTCATGGAGTCGATGCGCTAGTACCGCGTCAGGCAACCTTCGCCCGTCGCGACGCCCGGCACGCGCCCTCCTTGCCCGCCATCGGGCAGGAGGGGCCCGCTCGCCGCACCGGCCGAAAACCCAAGTACATCCAGTACGAGGGCTTCCGGCCGGCACGCCGAGAGCACGCACCGGACGCCGCTCCTTCACGGCAAAGGTTGCCTGACGCGGCACTAGCCGGGCAGCGGCGACAGCTCGAACCAGATCTTCCGGCCGTAGGAGCTGCGTTCGGCGCCCCACCGGTCGGCGAGCCTGCTCAGCAGCAGCAGGCCCCGGCCGGCCCCTTCCTCCGCGAGCGGGTCCACCTCCGCCAGGGCGGGCAGTTCGCGCTGGTCGTCGGTGATCTCGACCAGCAGCCGGTCGGTCCACACCAGTCGCAGCCCGATCATCTCCTCCGCCGTCGCGACCGCGTCGGTGACCAGTTCGCCGACCAGCAGGGTGGCGGTGTCGGCGATGGAGCCCAGCCCCCAGGCCGCGAGCTGCCGGCGCACCAGCCGGCGGAGCAGCGGCACCTCCACCGGCCGGGGCAGTATCTCGTAGCGCTCCTCCTCCGCCCGGGGCGCGCCGTCGAACGCGGCGGCCAGCACCGCGAGGTCGTCCCGGCGCTCCACCGCGCCCGGCTCCTCCAGCACGAAGTCGCACACCTGCTCCGGCAGCCACCCCGATCCGGTCAACCCGGCGCAGTGGTCGGCCAGTTCGATCCGGTTGCCGCTGCACAGCACCAGCACGGAGCCGTCCGGCACCTCGATGGTGCGGGCGGCGAACGGGACGCCGCCGACGCCGATCGGGGCGTTCGCGGGCAGGGCCACCTCCGTGCTGCCGCCGCCGGGGTGCAGCAGGACGGGCGGCAGGTGCCCGGCCGAGGCGAGTTCGCAGGTGCGGGCGACCGGGTCGTAGACCGCGTACAGGCAGGTGGCGAGGTGGTCGTCGCCGAGCCGCTGGGCCAGGTCGTCCAGGTGCCGCAGCAGCCGGGCGGGGGGCACGTCCAGCAGGGTGAAGGCCTGCACCCCGGCCCGCAGCCGGCTCATCGCCTGGACGGCGGGCAGGCCGTGGCCCAGTACGGCGCCGACCACCAGGGCGACCCGGTTGCCGTGCAGCGGGACGGCGTCGACCCAGTCGCCGCCGGCCCCGCCCTGGCGCCCTCCCGGCCGGAAGCGGTGCGCCAACCGCACCCAGGGCGTGCCCGGCAGGGTGTCGGGGATCATCGAGCGCTGCAGCGCCCGCGCCAGCCGGGCCTCGGCCCGGTGCATCCGGGCGCTGTCCAGCAGCAGCGCCCCGCGCTCGGCCAGGCCGGCCAGCAGTTCGGCCTCGGCCCGCCCGTACGCCGCCCGGCCCCCGTCGCCGCCCGCGCCGCCGAACAGCCGGAGCACGCCGAACACCTCGCCCCGGACGGCCAACGGCAGTGCCAGCACCGGGCCTTCGGGCGAGTCGGCGTGCACCGGCGCGCTCTCCCGGAGGATCCGTTCGGCCTGTGCGCGGGGGACGACCACCCGGTCGCGGTCCTCCCCTGCGGCGCCGGCCGTGCCGAGGCGGTGCAGCAGCAGGCCGTCCGGCGTCCAGCCGTCGGGGGCGCCGTCCTCCCCGACGAACGCGGCGCGCACCTCGACGGCGGCCGCGGCGGCCCAGCCGGGGACGAACACCGCGCACAGCTCGGCGGCGGTGGTCTCCGGGTCGGCCCCGGTGCCGACCGTCCGGGCGAACTCCCGGGTGAGCACCGCCGCGGGCGACTCCAGCTCCGCCCGGTAGTCGAACTCCCGCTCCCGGCGGGCCCGTTGGGTGGTGAGCGCGGCCTCGGCGGCGAGCAGCCGGGCCTCCAGCCGGACGCACTGCTCCTCGGCGTCGTGGCGCAGCGCCTGGGCCCGGGCGAGTTCGGCCCGCAGCAGGTCCAACTCCCGCTTCAGCGCCCGCAGTTCCTCCCGGGCGAAGTCGGCGCCGGATCCGTCCGGCCGGCGCTCCAGCGCGCCGGGGCCGGTCTCGTAGCGGGCGGCGGCCCGGTCGGTCTCCAACTGCCGGTAGCGCTGTTCGGCCTGCGCGGCCTGCGCCTCGGTGGCCTCCAGGGAGCGCAGCAGGTGCCGCTCCCGGACGCCCGCGAGCTGGAGTTCGCGTTCGGCCGCGCCGAGCCGCTCGCGGAGCTCCTCGACCTCGTGCCGGGAGGCGTTGCGCACCCGCAACGCCGCCATCCGCAGCCGGTGGGCGTGCTCCTGGACGTCCGGCGAGACCGACTGCCCGGTGGTCTCGGCGACCTGCCGGAGCAGTTCGTCGACGAAGTCCTTCGGGGCGATCCGGGCGCCGCTCAGGTAGCGCGAGACGCTGCCCTTGTCGCGGTTGCACCGGGCGGCGTACCGGGTGAGCGAGAGGCCGAGGGCCTGGAACAGCTGGCCCAGGAAGGCGGTCAGGGCCGCCACCTCCGGTTCCCCGCCCGGCAGTTCGAGCACCATCGCCTTCCTTCCCCCGTTGCCGGACATCGGCAATCCGTTGCGTCTGGCGCAACGCCCGGTCCGTTCCGAAGAGTAGGAGGAATCCGCAACTCCCCGCAGCGAAAGGCCCATTGATGTTCACCGAAGCCGTCCGCGCCCTGGCCTCCTGCCAGCGCGCGGTCATCGTCGCCCTGGCCCTGCTGCCGGTGCTCCTGGTGACGGCGGCCTGCCTGCCCGCCGTCCTGCTGCTGCCCGCCTTCCCGGGCGGCGTCCGCCGGCTGACCGTGCTGCTGGCCCAGCTCCGGCGCTGGACGGGGGAGGTGCTGACCCGGAGTCAGCCCGGCAGCGCCGCCGTCAGGTCGATCTCGACCAACTGGCCGGTGTAGCCGAGGGCGGCGACGCCGAGCAGGGTGGAGGCGGTGGTGAGGGCGGGGGCGAGCGGGGAGGCGGCCAGGCGGTGCCAGGCCCCGGCGAGGACCTCGCTGCGGTCGCCGACCACGTAGACCACCGAGCGGACCACCCGCTCCGGCCCGATGCCGATCGCGGCCAGCGCCGTCAGCGCGTTGGCCACCACCTGGTCGATCTGGGCGTCCAGGTCTCCCGCGCCGACCAGCTTCTCGTCCGCGTCCAGCGGGCACTGCCCGGCCAGGTGCGCGGTGCGCCCGGCCTCCACCACCGTGATGTGCGCGTAGCCGGAGGTGGGGTGGAGTTCCGCCGGGTCGATGCGCGTGATGTCGGTCATCCGGCGATTCTCACCGGTGCGGCGGCCCGGCGGCACCCGGTTTCCCGCCGCCGCCCGACCGACGCCCGGCCACCACCCGGCCGCCGCCCGACCGCCGCCCGTTCGTTGCGGCCACCGCTCAGTCGTCGTCCCGGGCGTGCCGCGAAAGGGCCGAGGACGCCAGCGAGTTGTGGATGGAGAAGGCGACGGTGCCGGGCAGGTAGCGGTCCTGGGACCACTCGACGGGGGTACCGGTGGGGTCGGTGGTGCGGCGCTTCTCGCGCAGCAGCGGGCTGCCGCGGCGGCAGGAGAGCAGCCGGGCGTCGTCGGCGTTGGCGGCGACCACGTCGATGGTGTGGTCGGCGTCGGTGAACAGGATGCCGTGCTCGCGCAGGGGTTCGGTGTGCGAGACCACGTCGGGCGGGAGCTGGGCGACCACCTCGCCGACCCGGGGCGGGTAGACGGTGCGCTCGACCATGACGGGGGTGCCGGAGAGGGTGCGCAGGCGGAGCGTCACGTAGACCTCGGTGCCGGGTTCGAGGCGCAGTTGCTCGCGTTCGGCGGCGTCGGCGGGGCGGCGGATCAGCGATTCGAGCCGGCCGCCGGGCTCCTCGCCCATCGAGCGGGCCCAGTGGGTGAAGGAGAGCAGCTCGGAGAAGGACTGGACGCGGGCGCTGCCGAGGACGACCCGGCGGGTGCCGCGGCGGGAGGTGACCAGCCCGTCGGCGCGCAGCATGGCGAGGGCCTGGCGGACGGTGCCGCGGGAGACGCCGTACTGCTCGGCGAGGGCGCCCTCCGCCGGCAGGCGCCCGGCTTCGCCGAACGAGCCGGAGGTGATCGCTTCGCGCAGGTCGGCGGCCACCTTGCGGTAGAGCGAGCCGGCGGCGCGGTCCTGGTCGAGTGCCACGTGCGTCGAGTTCCCTTGGTCGGTGGGGAGCCCGGCCGGGGAGCCCGGCCGGCAGGAGGCCCGGCCGGCAAGGAGCCCGGCCGGCAAGGAGATTGGGCCGTGTCCGCGCCGTGATCGCGCGTACACCACGGACTCTAGCCCTTGCGGCCGGTGCCTCCGGCTCCGGGCGCGACCGTTCCCGCAGCCGACCCCCGGCCTGGGCCGTCCGTTCACCTTCCCGTCACCGGCCTCGGGCGTACTTGCTTCCGGCGCCGGAAGTTGGCTGGCCAACTTGGCCGGACAACCGGCCGCGCCGCGCACCGAACACTCCCGTGATCTCTGCAGCTCCACTTCCTCCAGGAGACCCTCCCGTGACCGTGCACCGCCACCGCGCCGCCGCCCTCGCGGCCGTGCTGACCGCTGCCGCGCTCTCCCTCTCCGCCTGCGGCTCCGCCGGCTCGACCGCCAAGTCCGGCGACGCCGCGAAGGGCGGTGCCAAGGACGCGAAGACCGCGACCTCGCTGGCCGACTTCGGCGGCATGGACGGCCTGGTGGCCGCCGCGAAGAAGGAGGGCAAGCTGCACGTCATCACCCTCCCGCGCGACTGGGCCAACTACGGCAAGCTGATGGACGGCTTCAAGGCGAAGTACGGCATCGAGATCGAGGACGAGAACCCGGACGGCTCCAGCCAGGACGAGATCAACGCGATCAAGTCCCGCAAGGGCCAGGACCGCGCCCCGGACACCGTCGACCTCGGCTCGGCGTTCGCGCTCTCCGCCGCGAAGGAGGGCATCCTCGCCCCCTACAAGGTGGCCGGCTTCGACAAGATCCCCGCCACCATGAAGGACCCGAACGGCCTCCAGGTCAACGACTACGGCGGCTACGTCTCGATCGGCTGCGACGCCAAGAAGGTCGCGGTCTGCCCGAAGACCTTCGCCGACCTGCTCAAGCCGGAGTACAAGGGCCAGGTCGCCCTGAACGGCAACCCGACCAAGTCCGGTTCGGCGTTCGGCGGCGTGTACGCGGCCGCGCTGGCCAACGGCGGCTCGCTGGACAACATCCAGCCCGGCATCGACTTCTTCGCCAAGCTGAAGCAGTCCGGCAACTTCAACCCGGTCGAGTCCACCCCGGCCACCGTCGAGAAGGGCGAGACCCCGATCTCGATCGACTGGTCGTACCTGAACGCCGGCTACACCGACGAGTTCAAGGGCAAGGGCGTCGACTGGCAGGTCGCCGTCCCCACCGACGGCTCCTACGCCCAGTACTACAGCCAGGCCATCAACAAGGACGCCCCGCACCCGGCGGCCGCCCGCCTGTGGATCGAGTACCTGTACTCGGCCGAGGGCCAGAACGGCTTCCTGGGCGGCTACGCCACCCCGGCGCTGTTCGACGCGATGAAGGCGGACGGCACCCTGGACGCCGCCGCCGCGGCCAAGCTGCCGGTCGTCGAGAAGCCCTTCACCACCTTCCCCAGCCCGGAGCAGGTCGACGCGGCCAAGAAGGTCGTGACCGACAACTGGGCCAAGGCCATCGCGGGCTGATCACCGACATGACCACGGCTCCCACCCCGGTGCCGGCCCCGGCCGCCGCTGACCCCAGCGGCGGCCCGGGGGCTCCCGGCGCCGCCACCGCCTCCCCACCCCGCGCCCCGCCCGGCGCCGCCCGCGCGGCGGTGCCTGGCTGGCCACCGTGCCGCTGCTGGCCTTCTTCCTGATCGGCTTCGGCCTGCCCGCCGTCGCCATCGTCACCGGGGCGTTCACCGTCTCCAGCGACGCGGAGACCGGCGCCGGCTCCTTCACCACCGCCAACCTCACCGACTCGGTGCAGGGCGCGTACTGGACGGCGCTGCTCTCCAGCGTGAAGCTGTCCGCGCTGACCGCGCTGATCGGCACCGTGCTCGGCGTCCCGATCGCCCAGGCCGTGCTGACCTCCCGCTTCCGGCTGCTGCGCGAGGCGGTGCTGACCGCCTCCGGCGTGCTCGCCAACTTCGGCGGCCTGCCGCTGGCGTTCGCCTTCGTCGCCACTCTGGGCAACGCGGGCGAGGTCACCAAGATGTTCCACCTGACCGACCACGGCTGGTCGCTGTACAGCTTCTCCGGCCTGACCGTCACCTACCTGTACTTCCTGGTGCCGCTGATGGTGCTCACCATCACCCCCGCGCTGGAGGGCCTGCGGGTCCAGTGGCGCGAGGCCGCCCAGAACAACCGGGCCACCGCCCTGCAGTACTGGCGGCACGTCGCGCTGCCGATCCTGTTCCCCTCGCTGCTCGGCGGCTTCGTGCTGCTGTTCGGCTCCGCGTTCGCCGCGTACGCCACCGCCGCCGCGATGGTCGGCGCGACCGTCCCGCTGATCAGCCGTCAGATCGCCGACGCGCTCTCCGGCAACGTGCTGGTCGGCCAGGGCAACCTGGCGCTGGCGCTCAGCCTGGACATGATCATCGTGGCCGTCCTGGTGATGGCCGTCTACCTGCCCCTCCAGCGCCGGAGTGCCCGATGGCTCAGCTGATCTCCCGCCTGCGGGTCTGGCGCGGCGCGGTCCTGCTGCTGGCCGGCCTGTACTTCCTGGTGCCGCTGGCCGCCTCGGTCTGGTTCTCGGTCGACGACCCGAGCGGGATCTCCTTCGACGCCTACACCGGCCTGCTCTCCGCCCCCGGCTTCACCGACAGCCTGGTGCTCACCCTGGAACTCGCCGCCGTCACCGTCGTGGTGCTGCTGCTCCTGCTGGTGCCCGCGATGATCGCGGTCCGGCTCGGCGCGCCGAAGCTCCGCCCGGTCCTCGAAGTGGTCTGCACCCTCCCGCTGGTGGTGCCGCCGGTCGCCCTGACCGCCGGCCTGATCGGCGTGCTGCGCTGGGGCCCCGACTACCTGATGGACACGCCGTTCTTCCAGACCTTCGTGTTCGTCCAGCAGCCGGAGTTCCCGCTCGTCCTGGTCATCGCGTACGTCCTGATGGCCCTGCCGCTCGCCTACCGCGCCCTGGACTCCGGGCTGCGCGCCGTGGACGTGCGCACCCTGGTCGAGGCCGCCCGCAACTGCGGCGCGAGCTGGCCGCGGGCCGTGCTCTCGGTGATCGTGCCGAACCTGCGCGGCGCGCTGCTGAACGCCGCCTTCCTCACCCTGGCCCTGGTCCTGGGCGAGTTCACCACCGCCTCGATCCTCGGCTACCAGCCCTTCGCGGTGTGGATCTACTCGGTCGGCAACAGCCAGGGCCAGATGTCCGTCGCGGTGTCCGTGCTCAGCCTGCTGATCACCTGGGTGCTGCTGCTCCTGCTGGCCGCCGCCGGCCGCGAGCGCCGCCACAAGACCGCCGCCACCTCCTGAACCGCTCCCGGAGACCGCCACCCATGAGCACCGCCACCACCCTCCTCGCCAAGGACGCCGCCACCGGCAGCGCCACCGTCGAATTCCGGTCGCTGCGGCGGCAGTTCGGCGCCACCACCGCCCTCGACGGCCTCGACCTGACGGTCCGCCCCGGCGAACTGCTCGCCCTGCTCGGCCCGTCCGGCTGCGGCAAGACCACCGCGCTGCGGATCCTGGCCGGCTTCGAGACCCACGACTCCGGCGAGGTGCTGGTCGACGGCGAGGACATCACCCGGATCCCCGCCCACCGGCGCGACGCCGGCATGGTGTTCCAGTCCTACAGCCTCTTCCCGCACCTCACCGCCGCCGACAACGTCGCCTTCGGCCTGCGGATGCGCGGCGTCGGCAAGGCCGAACGGCTGCGCCGCGCCCAGGAGTTGCTGGAACTCGTCGGCCTCCCGCAGCGCGCCGCCCACTACCCGCACCAGATGTCCGGCGGCCAGCAGCAGCGCATCGCGCTGGCCCGCGCCCTCGCCCTGCAGCCGCGGGTCCTGCTGCTCGACGAGCCGCTCTCCGCCCTCGACGCGAAGGTCCGGCTCGCGCTGCGCGAGGAGATCCGCCGCCTCCAGCAGGAACTCGGCATCACCACCCTGTTCGTCACCCACGACCAGGAGGAGGCCCTCTCGATGGCCGACCGGGTCGCCGTCCTGCGCGCCGGCCGCCTCGAACAGTGCGCCACCCCCTCGGAGTTGTACTCCCGGCCGGCCACCGCGTTCGTCGCCGAGTTCGTCGGCACCATGAGCCGCATCCCGTGCTCGCGCACCGCCGACGGCCAGGTCGAGGTGCTCGGCCGCCGCCACCCCGTGGACGGCGCCCTCCCCGCCGACGGCGACCTGCACGTCCTGGTCCGCCCGGAGAACGTCCGGCTCACCCCCGCCGAGGACGGCACCGCCCTGGTCGTCGCCGCCTCCTTCCTCGGCGCCGTCACCCGCCTCACCGTCCGCCTCCCCGACGGCACCGAGATCAAGTCCGACCTCCCCACCGAAACCGCCGCCACCCTCCCCCTCGGCAGCCACGCCGCCCTCACCCTCCCCGACCGCCCCGTCCTGGTCGACCACGCCCCGACCACCCCCTCCTGACCCCACACCCCCCGCGCCCCCTCCCGCGCCCCGCCCCACCCCTCCATCTCACGCCCTGCCAGGGGCGCGAGGAACTGCGCGCAGCGGCAGGCACCGACCCGACACCCGCCCACCAAAAGCCAGTTGCACGCCGCTCCACGCCCCGCCCTCGCCCTTCCAGCCCCTCCGCCACCCTTCCCCCGCCCCGCCAGGGGCGCGAGGAACTGCGCGCAGCGGCAGGCACCGACCCAACACCCGCTCACCATCAGCCAGTTGCACGCCGCTCCACGCCCCGCCCCGTGCGTGCCCGAAGACCCCCGTAAGGTACCGCCATGCCTGCACCCCGCCCCGCCGCCGTCCTGTTCGACATGGACGGGACCCTGGTCGACACCGAGCACCTGTGGTGGCAGGCCGCGGCCGAACTCGCCGCCGAACTCGACCTGACCCTCACCGACGCCGACCTCCCCGACGTCCTCGGCCGGGCCGTCGAGCACACCGCCGCCCACCTGCACCGCAGCAGCCGCACCTCGCGTCCGGAGGCCGACCTGGTCGCGCACCTGAACGACGCGTTCGCCGCGAAGGTCGGGGCCGAGATCGTCCCCCGCCCCGGCGCCCTCGCGCTGCTCGCCGCGCTGCGCGCCGCCGGCGTCCCGACCGCGTTGGTCTCGGCGTCCCCGCGCCGGGTGGTCGACCTGGTGCTGGACGCGATCGGCCCGCACTGGTTCAGCACCACGCTGGCCGCCGAGGACACTCCGCGCACCAAGCCCGCCCCGGACCCGTACCTGGCCGCGGCCGCCCGGCTGGGCCTGGCCCCGGCCGTCTGCGTGGCCGTCGAGGACACCCCGACCGGTGTCGCCTCCGCCCGCGCGGCGGGCTGCCCGGTGCTGGCGGTGCCGTCGGCCGTCCCGATACCGGCCGTCGCGGGCACCACCGTGCTGGACAGCCTGGTCGACGCGGACCTGCCGTTCCTCGCGGCGCTGGCCGCCCCCGCCGCCTGATGCCGTACCTGCTGCTGGCCCTGGCGATCGCCAGCGAGGTGTGCGCGACCAGCCTGCTCAAGCTCACCGACGGCTTCTCCCGGCTGTGGCCGAGCCTGGCGGTCGCGGTCGGCTACGTGCTGTCGTTCGCCCTGCTCGGCCGGGCCCTGCGGCACATCCCGGTCTCGGTCGCGTACGCGGTCTGGTCGGGCGCGGGCACGGCCGCCGTCGCGGCGATCGGCGCGTCCTTCTTCGGCGAGTCGCTGGGCCGCCCGCAGTGGTGCGGCATCGCCCTGGTGATCGTCGGCGTGGTCCTGCTGAACCTCCGCTCCACCCACTGAGCCACCGCAGCCCGCAGCCCGCAGCCCGCGGCCCGCGCCGTGCTCACCCCACCTGGTCCGCCTCCAGTTCGGCCCGGAGGGCGGCCAGGGTCGCGGCGAGGCGGGCCAGGTCCCCGGGGGGCACCGACGCGGTCAGCGCGGCGGTCTCGGCCTCCACCACGGGGCGGGCCGCGGCCAGTTGCGCCTCGCCCTCGGGGGTGAGCCGGAGGAGGGAGGAGCGGCGGTCCTCGGGGTTGGCGACCCGCTGGCACCAGCCCGCCTCCACCAGCCGGTCGACCGCCTTGCTGACGGCGCCCACCGTGATCGCGACCTCGGCGACGAGATCGAGGACGCGGCACCCGGGCACCCGGTCGATGATCTCCAGGAACTCGAACTGCCCGAGCGCCAGGCCCTGTTGGGCGCGCAGCCGGGCATTCACGGCGTTGTAGAGCCGGGTCTCGACGCGGATCAGGTCGACGAGGACCGGAGTGACGTGGCTCACATTTCCCCCAATTGATTCCCAGGAATCTTCTTCTCTGGAATACGGTTCAGGTCAGTAGATGCATTCCTAGGAATCCATCCTCGCACACCGACCCCTTTGGAGGCCCCCGTGTCCCGTCAGCAGCGCGAAGCCCTGGACGCCCTGCTCCGCTCCGTCCCCCGCCCCGAGACCCCGCCCACCCCCGAGGAGCAGCGCACCGGCTTCGCCCTCGGCGTCGGCCGCCCCGCCCCGGAGGGCGTGGCCGTCCGCCGGACCGTCCTGGGCGGCCGTCCGGCTCTGGAGCTGGAGCCCGCCGGTGCCGCCGACCACGGCCGGCTGCTCTTCCTGCACGGCGGCGGCTACCTGGTGGGCTCGCCGGACACCCACGCGGGGCTGGTCGGCGAACTGGCCCGCCGCGCCGGGCTGCGCGCGGTCTCGCCGGACTACCGGCTGGCCCCCGAGCACCCCTTCCCCGCCGCCGTCGACGACGGGCTCGCGGCCTACCGCGAGCTGCTGGAGTCGGGCACCGACCCGCGGAGCCTCGTCCTGGCCGGCGACTCCGCCGGTGGCGGGCTGGTCCTCGCCACCCTGCTCGCCGCCCGCGGCGCCGGGCTGCCGCTGCCCGCCGCCGCGGTCCTCTTCTCGCCCTGGGTCGACCTCACCCTCGCCGGGGCGAGCTACCGCTCCCGGAAGGAGGCCGACCCGCTCTTCACCGAGGCCGACATCCGCGCCTACGTCGACCACTACCTCGGCACGGGCGACCCGGCGGACCCCCTGGCCAGCCCGCTGTTCGCCGACCTCACCGGGCTGCCGCCGCTGCTCGTCCAGGTCGGGACGAACGAGCTGCTGCTCGACGACGCGGTCCGGCTGGCCGCCCGCGCCGCCGAGCAGGACGTCGCGGTCACCCTCGAAGTGGAGTCCGGCCTCCCGCACGTCTTCCAGCAGCAGTTCGGCCGCCTCGACGAGGCCGACGCCGCCCTGCAGCGCGCCGCCCGCTTCCTCACCGCCCACCTGGACGCCGCCCGCCTCGACGCCGCCGTCCTCGCCCCGGCCCACTGAACCGGCCGCCGAACCGGCCCGACCGAACCGGCTCGGTCCGGTCAAGGACCCGGCCCGACCCGCTACTTGAGCGTGCCGCGCAGCGCGTCGACCCGGTTCGCGGAGGCGGTGAAGTCGTTGCGGTCCAGTTCCCCGGAGGCCAGCCCGGCGGCGAGGGCGGCGGCGGCGCCGTCGCCCTGGGCGACGTCCCGGCCGGAGCAGAGCAGCAGGTCGACGCCGGCCCGGGCGACGGCCATCGCCCGCTGGCCGGTGCCGCCGACCGGGTCGAGGGCCTTGGCCTCCAGCGCGTCGGTGATGGTGACGCCGTCGTAGTGCAGGCGGCTGCGCAGCTCGTCGCGGACGATCGTGCCGGACATGCCGGCGGGGGTGCCGGGGTCGAGGGCCGGGTAGACCGCCCAGGAGAGCATCACCAGTTTGACGCCGGCGGCGATCGCGTCCCGGTAGGGGCGTTCGTCGGTGCTGCGCAGCTGGTCGAGCGACAGGCCGAGGGTGACGGGTTCCTCGTCGGTGTTGGCGCCGGCGGGGGCGCTGCCGAGGCCGGGGAAGTGCTTGGCGGTGGCGGCGACCCCGGCGTCCTGCTGGGCCTTGACGAAGGCGGAGCCGAGCCGGCCGACGGTGGCGGGGTCGGTGCTGTAGGAGCGCTGCGCGGAGTCGGCGAAGTCGCCGGGGGTGCGGTAGACGTCCAGCACGGGCGCCAGGTTGAGGTTGAGGCCCTGGTCGGTGAGCGCGGTGGCGGCTTCGCCGCCGGTGCGGGTGGCGGCGGCGAGCGGGTCGGCGGCGCGGCCGACGTCCTTGGCGGACTGTTCGGGCCCGCCGGGCACCCGCCGGACGAGTCCGCCCTCCTGGTCGGTCATCAGCAGCAGCGGGCGCGGGCTGGGGCTCTGCTGCTCGGCCTCGCGGAGCCGGGCGACGGCGGTGCGCAGCGCGGTGCCGCCGCTGCCGACGTTCTCGGCGAAGAAGATCACCCCGGCGACCCGGCCCTCGCGGACCCGCTGGAGCAGCGCGTCGGGGACGGTGGTGCCGGGGTACGAGTAGACGATCCGCTGCCCGACGAGCCGGGCGTCGCCGGGGCCGGCGGTCGGCGCGGGGGTGCTCGGCCCGGGCGTGGGCGTCGGCGTCGGCGTCGGCGTGGGCGTCGGGCTCGGGCTCGGAGTGGGGGTCGGGGACGGCGTCGGGCTGGGGCCGGGACTGCTCGGTTCGGCGCTGCCGGTGGTCGTTCCGGCGCCGCCGGAGGGGCTGCTGCTGCCGCCGCCGCTCCCGGAGGAGCCGCAGCCGGTGAGCAGCGCCAGTCCGAGGGTGAGCACTCCGAGCGAACGCACTGACCGCAACATGCCATCAGATAAGCACGCCGGGACGGCCCGAACCAGTACCGCGCGGCCCCGGGGCGTCGCCGGGGCCGCGCGGTCACCGCCGGTGGGCGGCCGCCGGGGTCAGCGGGCGGCCAGCAGCGCGGGCAGTTCGGCGATCGAGGCGAGCACGTGGGTGGCGCCGTCGGCGCGCAGCCGGGGCTCGTCGTGCGCGCCGGTGAGCACGCCGGCCACCACCGAGGCGCCGGCCCGGGTGCCGGTGAGCATGTCGTAACCGGTGTCGCCGGCCACCGCGACCTGCCGCACCGAGTCGGTGCGGGTGCGCAGCAGGGCGGTGAGCGCCAGGTCGGGGTGGGGGCGGCCGCGGCCGGCGTCGGCGGGGCAGAGCGTCAGGTCGGCGATGTCCTGCCAGCCGAGCGCGGCCAGGATGCGGTCCTGGGTGGTGCGGGAGAAGCCGGTGGTGAGCGCCACCTTCCGGCCCTGGCCGCGCAGTTCGGCGATCGCCTCGGCGGCGCCGGGCAGCGCCTCGCAGCGGCCCTGGTCGACCAGGGCGTCGTAGGCGGACTCGAAGGCGAGGTTGGCGCCCTGGGCGCGGTCCTCGTCGCCGAACAGGTGCCGGAAGACGGAGATCTTGGACTCCCCCATGGTGGCCCGGACGTGCGCCAGCATGGCGGCGTGCTCCGGGCTGCCGGTCTCCACCCCCTGGGCGCGGGCGGCGGCGGCGAAGGCCAGCTCCACCAGGCCGTCGTCGGCGACGGTGGTGCCCGCCATGTCGAGCACCACCAGGGTCACATCGTGCGTGGTCATGTTCAGCCTCTGTCGGTTCACGGAAGGATGGGCGGGCGGGGCCGGGCGGGGGCTCAGAGCCCGGCGGCGTCCGCGGTGGCCTCGGCGATGGCCGGGGAACAGGTCATGCCGCGGCCGCCGGGGCCGGTCACCAGCCAGGCGGTGTCGGCGAGTTGCTGGCGGTGGACGACCCGGGCGGGGTCGGTGCACTGGGCGTAGACGCCGGCCCAGCGGCGGCGGGTCCGGGGCAGCGGGCGGCCGAGCAGGTCCGCGGCGACCTCGGCGAGGTGGTCGTACGGGTCCTCGACCACGTCGAAGCCGAACGGCTGGTCGTACTCGTGGGTGTCGCCGACGGTGAGTCCGCCGTCCTGGCGCTGCACCATGAGCAGCTGCATCCGGTGCTGTTCGGCGACGGGCGGCTGCGGCTGGCCGGCCCGCAGGGCGTCCAGCTCGGGGCCGGCGAAGGCCGGGTAGTAGCGGAAGGAGTCGCCGTCGGCGACGGAGGTGGTGAGGGTCTCGCCGAGCGGGTCGGTCTGCATCATCTGCAGGCGGACGCGGCGCACCGGCAGGTCGGGGGCGAGTTCGCGGACGAGCCCGCCGAGCCAGGCGCCGGTGCACAGCAGGACGAGGTCGCCCTCGTGCAGCTGCCCGTGGTCGTCGCGGACGGCGCGGTCGCCGACCAGGTCGCGGACCTCGCGGCCGGGCAGGAAGGTGTAGCGGCCGGTGGCCTCCAGCGCGGCGCGCAGCGCGGGCTGGGCGAGGCGGGGTTCGACGGCGGCGTCCCGGGTGCAGTGCAGGCCGGCCAGGTAGCGGCCGCGCAGCGCCGGGTTGAGGGCGCGGACCTGGTCGGGGCCGAGCAGCCGGTAGCCGCGGGACTCGGCGTCGGGGAGCTTCAACGCGGCTTCGGCGACGGCGAGTTCGGCCTCGGTGCGGGCCAGGGTGAGCGAGCCGTTGGGCCGGAACCACAGGCCGGGGACGCGGGCGCCGATCTCCTCCCACAGCTCGCGGGCCCGCAGTGCGGTCGCCAGTTCCGGCCCGGCGGCCCGGCCGCTGACCCAGACCAGGCCGAAGTTGCGGACGGAGGCGCCGCGGGCCTCGGTCTCGCGTTCCAGGTGGACGACCTCGTGGCCGCGTTCGACGGCCTGCCAGGCGTGCATGGTGCCCAGCACGCCCGCTCCTACGACGATGACTCTCATGCGGACAGGCTCGGGCGCCGAGGTGGCCGCCAGTGGTCGGACTCCCGTCGCGGAGGTGAACCGCCCGCAAGAGTTGTCCATACAACCTGGCCACCCGGGCGTCCGTGGCACGGCACCCGCGCCCGCCTCGGCGCAGCACGCGCGCGTGCAGGTACTCGCGTCAGCGCAGCACGCGCGCGTGCAGGTACTCGCGCCGCCCGAACCGCGGCTCGTCCACCGCCGTCAGCTCCTCCACCTGGAAGCGGTACAGCGCGGCGGCGCCCCGCCCGGCCAGGAACTGGGCGGCGACCTCGGGGTCGGCGGCGAACGACGGGTAGCGGCTCCGGTAGGCGGCCAGCGCCGCCTCGGCCTGCCGCCCCCAGGCCTCGCCGGCGCTGCCGGTGAGCTGGATGCCGCGCAGCTGCTCGCCGTAGGCGGGCGGCTGGAGGTGGACGGTGGCGGCGGCCCGGGCCTCCTCGGCCAGGTGCAGGCTGTGCCGGGTGGAGCGCTCGCTGACGAAGTACAGCACCAGGTCGGAGTCGAAGGCGTAGAAGGCCAGGTTGGCGTGCGGGCCGCGCTCGGGTCCGGCGGTGGCGAGGCTGAGCACCGTGCTGTCGGCGAGCAGGCCCTCCACCCCCTTCCCGAGCTCGTCCGCGGGCCAGTTCCCCTGGATGACGTCGAGTCGGTACGGCATGGCGCGTCCCTCCGCAGAGCTGCAGGAAAAAGCGAGCCGGGCGGGGGAGTGCTCCCCTGCCCGGCTCACATGCTCTCCCCGTGCGGCGCGGGGGCACAAGAGGCCGGCCGGCCCGGATCGATCAGGCCCCGAGGGCCCCCGGACCAGCCCGTTCAGGCCGCTCCGGCTCCCAGGAAGGACCCGAGCGGGCCGGTCCTGAGCCGGTCGACCAGCGGCGCGGCCCGTCCGGCGAGCGCGGCCAGCGGGAGCGCCACCAGGATGCCGACCAGCGCGGCGACCAGCACGTCGTGCGGGTAGTGCGCGCCGACCCAGACCCGGGAGGCGCCCATCAGCACGGCGGCGGCCAGCGCGATCCAGCCGAGCCGGCGGTCGGCGTACCAGAGCGCGGCGGCGGCGGAGAACGCGGCCACCGTGTGGTTGCTGGGGAAGGACCAGTCGCCCACCGGCGCGCAGGACTCGATCACGAAGCTGCCCGGCAGCTGCTGGCACGGCCGGACCTCCTCGACCAGCGACTTGAGCACCGAGTTGACCAGGTAGGCGACCACCATGATCAGCGGCGAGGCCAGGACCCGGGCCATCACCACCGAGTCGGCGGCCCGGGCCCGCCACCAGGCCCAGAGCATCAGCAGCGCGAACACCACGATGCCGTACGCGGACCAGGCCTTGACCAGCTGGTCGAACCAGTGCGGTGCGGACTCGGCCCACCCGGTGACCCGGGTGTAGAGGCCGCCGTCGATGCCGCTGCCGTCGTAGGCGAGCAGGCGGGCGGGAGAATGAACATTCGGGATCACAGGGACAACATGTACCAGAACGGGCGCGGCGGACGGCGCACTCACCGCTCCGAGCGACAGGGTCAGGGGCAAGGCTGGCGGACCTCCCATTACGTTGGAGGGCGTCCGTACGGGGACGCACCCCAGCGTCTACAGTGCTGTAGACGTCCACAGGACTGTAGACGAATCCCGGAGGTTCGCGCGACATGACGGACACGCCCGCCCGTCGGCCCGCGGGAGAACTCGAGGCCCAGGTCCTGGCCGCCCTCTGGGCCGCCGACGGCCCGCTCACCCCGCAGCAGGTCCAGCACGTCCTCCCCGCCGACCTGGCCCGCACCACGGTCGCCACCATCCTGGCCAGGCTGCACGAGAAGGGCACCGTCTCCCGCACCAAGGCCGGCCGGGCCTTCGCCTACACCCCGACCGTCCAGGACGCCGACGGGCTCGCCGCCCGGAGGATGCGCACCGAACTCGACCGCGGCCGGGACCGCTCCACCGTGCTGGCCCGCTTCGTCTCCGACCTCTCCGGCGAGGACGAGCGCCTGCTCCGCGAACTCCTCGGGGAACAGCCGTGACCATCGCCATCTGGGCCCCGCTGCTGCTCCCGCTGCTCGCCGCCCCGCTCGCCCGCCGGCTCGCCGACCAGCTCGCCCCGCGCGCCGCCGCCCTCACCCTGGCCGCCACCGCCGTCGCCCTCGGCACCGCCGCGCTGGCCTCGCTCGGCCTGCTCACCGTCACCGGCCTGCTGCACCTGCCCTACGGCGCCGCCCTCGCCCACCTCTCCCCCGCGCACTGGCACCCCAGCGAACTCTCCGAGTTCGAATGGGTGCCCACCGCGGCCGCCGCCGCCCTCGCCCTGCTCACCGTCACCGTGCTGGCCGCCCGCACCGCCCGCCGCCAGCTCGCCGACCTGCGCCGGGCCCGCGCCGCCACCGGCGACCTCCCGGCCGGCCCGCGCGCCCTGCTCCGCCGCCCCGGCCCCGCCGCCCTCACCGTCCTCACCGACGACCGCGCCGACGCGTACGCCCTGCCCGGCCGCCCGCCCCGGATCGTCGCCACCACCGGCATGCTCGCCGCCCTCACCGGCCCCGAACGCGCCGCCCTGCTCGCCCACGAACGCGCCCACCTCGCCGGCCGCCACCACCTCCTGCTCGCCGCCGCCGAGTACGCCGCCGCCTGCCACCCCGCCCTGCGCCCGCTGCGCCCCGCCCTCGGCTACCACCTGGAACGCTGGGCCGACGAGTGCGCCGCCACCGCCGTCGGCGACCGCGCCCTGACCGCCCGCGCGATCGGCCACGCCGCCCTCGCCGCCGCCCGCACCCCCGCCGCCCCCCGCCCCGGCCTCGCCCCCGCCGCCACCACCGGCCCGGTCCCCCGCCGCGTCCGCGCCCTCCTCACCGACCACCGCACCCCGCCCACCCCCCGCCGCGCCCTGCGCGTCCTCGCCGCCCTCGCCCTGGCCGGCTGCCTCGCCGCCACCACCGCCGCCGCCGCCGAAGCCGGCCACGACTTCCACCAGGCCGTCGAAACCGCCCAGGGCGACCCCGCCGCCCGCTGACCGTTCCGCCCGGGGCCCCGCCCCTCTTCGCCCCACTGCCGAGAACCGCCCGGTCTCCCCCGGCCCCCGTCCCCCGACGACTCTTTTTGCCCACCCGGTACACCCCCGCCGAACCCCCGTACGCTGGCTGCGGGACGGCGAGACGGGGGAACGGCATGCAGCGGACCGACGGCGGCGGCACACCCGCCCGCGCCTCCCTCCGGACCGTCCCGCCGCAGTCCTGCGAGCATCCGCAGCATCCGCAGCGCCCGGAGATAGGCGACTCCTGGGCCCGGCTGCGCCGTCTCGGGCTGGACCCGGAGCGCGGCCGGCCGGCCCGCCACCTGCGTCCCGCGGAGCTGGAGGAGACCCGCCGGGCCACCGGCCTGGAGCAGGTGCTGCCGGTGCTGCGCTCGGCCCTGTTCGGGCCGGGCGAGCCGGCCCCGGTGGTGCTCGCGGTGGCCGACCCGAAGGCCCGGGTGCTGTGGCTGGAGACGGACCGGCGGCTGCGCCGGGACGCCGACGCGATCGGCTTCGAGCCGGGCGCGCTCTGGTCCGAGGACGAGGTCGGCACCAACGGGATCGGCCTGGCCGCCCGCACCGCCCGCCCCAGCACCGTGCACTCCGCCGAGCACTACCTGCGCAGCCACCGCGGCTGGACGTGCGTGGGCGTCCCGGTCCGCGACCCGCGCACCGGCCGGCTGGCCGGCGTGATCGACCTGAGCGGT
Organism: Kitasatospora sp. YST-16; assembly: GCF_026802215.1. Taxonomy (NCBI): domain Bacteria; kingdom Bacillati; phylum Actinomycetota; class Actinomycetes; order Kitasatosporales; family Streptomycetaceae; genus Kitasatospora; species Kitasatospora sp. YST-16. Next base: position 5,330,996 of record NZ_CP113837.1, on the reverse strand, counting down.
CCCGCCACCGGCGACCACCCCTACCTGCGGCAGCTCGCGCTGACCGCCGCCCGGCTCGCCGAGACCGAGCTGCGGGCCGGCCACCTGGAGGCGCTGCACCGGCTGCGGACGGTCGCGGTGCCGCTGCTGGCCCGGTTCGGCGGCCCGGCCCTGGTGGTGGACGGGGCGGCTGGACGGCCGCCGCCACCGGCGTGCCCGGCCCGCCCCGGCTGGCCCCGCCGCCCGGCGACTGGGGCAGCGGCGGGGTGCACTGGGTGCCGACGCTGGGCGAGTGCGCGGTGGAGCCGCTGGCCGACGGCTGGCTGGTGCGCCCGGCCGCCCCGCGCCCGGCCGCGCTCGCCGAGCAGGCCGGGGCCGCCGCCGTCGAGCTGGACCTGCGCCGCCCCGCCGGCCCCGAGCTGCGGGTGCGCGGCAGCGCGGGCGCCTGGTCGCACTCGCCGAGCCCCCGGCACGCCGAGCTGCTCCTGCTGCTGGCCCTGCACCGGGACGGCCTGAGCGCCGCCCGGCTCGCCGAGGCGCTGTTCGCCGACCCGGCCCGCACCGTCACCGTCCGGGCCGAGCTGTCCCGGCTGCGCCGCCACCTGGGCGCGCTGCTGGAGGCCCGCCCGTACCGGCTGGCGGCCCGGGCCGAGGTCGCGGTGCTCGGGCCGGACGACCCGTACGACCTGCTGCCCGGTTCGGCCGCCCCGGCCGTCCGGGAGGTGCGGGCCGCGCTGGCCGGGGGTGCGCTGCGGCTGCCGGGGCGGTCCGGCGTTGCTCAGCCGCCGGCCAGCAGTTCGGCCAACTCCTCGTCGCTGGGCAGCAGTTCGGCCGCGCCGCCGTCCGGCACCACGGTGTAGGTGCGTTCCAGCCAGGCTCGCACCTGCGGCCGGGACGCCTCCAGCAGGGCGCTGCCGTGCGGCGACTCCAGGGCCAGGTGCAGGGTCGCGCCGTGGCACGGGCAGGACGCGGGCCACAGTTTGACGTCGCCCTGGCCGCTGAGCGCCTCCAGGCCGTCGCGCAGCAGGTCGCGGGAGAAGACCCAGTCCGCCTCGTCGGGACGCCCCAGGTGGAAGGTCAGCCGCACCTCGTGCGGCGCGGCGGCCGCGTACCGGAACCGGGTGCGCACCTCACCGACCAGGTCCTGGTCCAGGGCGATCCGCAGCAGCAGCACCTCCTCCACCACCGCGGGGGGCACGGCGGCGCCGTCCCGGTCGCCGCCCATGGGGGTGGCGGCGACCGGCTGGTCGGAAGGGGCGGGCAGCGGGTCGCACGGCATGACGATCTCTCCGAAGCGGCTGGGTACGGCACCAGCGTGCTCCGGCGCACGGCCGCTCGCAACGGTTGCAGGGGGTTGCAGGGGGTGTTCCGGATGGCCTGTTCAGGCCACCTCGCACCACCGGCGCGCTCCAACTCGCCGGTCCGGCAAGGGACTCGATTCGGCCGCCGGGTTTCGCCCGGGATCTGGCGGTCCGTCAGACCGCTGGTAGTCTCGTCCCTCCCGCCCCGTTCGCCCGGGCCCGTCCGGGCCGCGCACGGGGTGCGGTGTCGCATGCGGACCTGTCAGGAAGGGGAGCCCGGTGGCGCTCCGCGAGCACTCCAGGCCCGTTCCCGCGGGCCGGTCGGGACGGCACGGCCGGCCCGGGCCCTTCGGCGGGCGGCTGCGGCTGCCCACCATCCGCTTCTCCGGTGCGGCGATGGCGATGTCCACGGTGGTCGGGATCAGCCTGGCCACCACCTGGCTGCTGAACGAGCAGCAGCAGGTCGGCCGCCGGATCGGCGTCACCGTCGGCGGCCCGCCCGTCCCCAGCCCGGACGCCACCCCCGCCGAGAGCCCCGCCCCCGCGCCGGGCAGCACCCTGCAGGCCGCCCCCGCGACGGCCGGCGGCGCCCCCGCCACGCCCACCGGCCGCCCGAGCGACCGTCCCGGCACCGGCACCGGCACCGCCAGCCCGACCGCGGCCACCGCCTCCGCCCCGCCCCTGCGGCTCGCCGAGGACGCCGCCGCCACGGCCACCCCGTCGCCCGCCGCGTCCTCGCCCTCGTCCACTCCCGCGCCCGCCGGCTCGCCGTCGCCCTCGGCCACCCGGCCGGCCCCGCTCGCCCCGGCCCCGTCCGCCTCGTCCTCGCCCTCGCCGTCCGCCAAGCCCACGCCGTCCGCCCCCGCCGCGCTGCCCGGCACCCTGCACGGCACCGCCCGGGTGGACGCCCTGGGCCCCACCGGCACCCGGCACACCCTGCGGCTCGACCTCGACGAGGCGATGACGGCGCTCCAGGTCGAGTTCCGCCTCAACCGCCCCGCCGCACTGCCCGGCAGCACCCCCGCCACCGACCTCCCCGGCGCGGTCGTCACCGTCGCCCTCGAACGCGACACCCTGGTCTACCGCTTCACCACCCCCGCCGACCTCCCGCTGCGCCCCGGCAGCTACACCTTCACCATGACCGGCGCCACCGCCCAGCCCGGCGCCGCCCCGGCGGCCCCCGAGACCTGGACCGCCTCCGCCTTCGCCCTCCCCACCAGCCGCGCCCTCGCCGCCCGCGGCACCTTCTAGGCCAGCACCGTCCGTGCCCCGGTCGGCGGACGGCCGGGGCACGGGCGGGCTCCGCCCTAGAACGCCGCCCGCACCGCCCGGGTGCGCCGCAGGTCGTCCGTCGCGTCGGCCAGGTTGCGCCGCAGCGTGGGCGTCAGCGCGGGGTCGGCGAGGACGGCCTCGGCGGCGGCGACCACCTCGGGGGCGGTCTGCGCGGACGGGAAGAGCGCCTGGCCGAGCAGCTTGGCGACCGCGTCGGTGCGGTCGGCGACCTCGGTGATCCGCGCGAAGAAGCGCAGCGCGTAGGCGTGCTGCCGGTCCGGGTCGCCGGAGGCCCAGAAGCCGCGGGCGGTGGCCTCCAGGACCCGGTTGGAGACGCCGTCGGGGGTGAACAGCAGCTCCCAGGCGTCGGCCTTGGCGTCCTCCCCGGGCCGGGCGGCCCGGGCCCGGGCGGCGCCGAACTCCGCTTCGCTGCCCGGTTCGCGGGCCGCCTCGGCGGCGATCGCGTCCTCGTCGAGCCGCCCGAGCGCGGCCAGCCGGGCCAGGCCGGCCCAGCGCAGTTCCGGTCCGACGGGCAGCGCGCCGGGCGCCGCGTCGTCCGTCAACCATCCCTGCAGCTCGGCGAGTTGGTCGTCACCGCCGCTGCTCTCGACGGCGGCCCGCAGCGCGGCCAGCCGGATGCCGTGGCTGCCGTCGCCGGCCAGCAGGGCGCGGGCGGTGCGGCTGACGGCGGCCAGGCCCTCGGCGCGGCGCGCGGGGGGCAGGTAGCGGCCGGCCACGTGGGTGCGGGCGAAGGTGAGGACGGTCTCGACGATGCTGTCGGAGGTCTCGGCGGGCAGGTGGCGTTCCATCAGGTCGAGGTAGGCCGCGGGGTCGAGTTCGGCGTCCCGGACCAGGTCGCGGGCGTGCTCCCACAGGACGGCGCGGGTGACGTCGTCCTCGATCGCCGACAGCGACTGCGCGACGGCCCGCCAGGAGTCCGCGTCCAGGCGGATCTTGGCCCAGGTCAGGTCGCCGTCGTTGGGGACGACCAGGGTCGCGCCGGCCTCGACCAGGGCGGGGACGGCGACCCGGCGGCCCGGGCCGAGCTCGACCGGGACGCGGCCGGCCGGGACGACCCGGCCGTCCTCGACCCGGTAGCCGCCGACCTCGATCAGGTGCGGCCGGCTGCCCTCGTTGACGACGGTGAGCGCGGTCAGGGTGCCGTCGGCGGCGCGCTCGGCCTCGGCGCGCAGCGTGTCGACGCCGCTGGTGCGCAGCCAGGCGTCCGCCCAGCCGGGCACGTCGCGGCCGCTGCTGGCGCTCAACGCGGCCAGGAAGTCCGGGAGTTCGGCGTTGCCGTAGAGGTGGTCGGCGAAGTAGGCGTTCAGGCCGGCGAAGAAGGCGTCGTCGCCGAGCCAGGCGACCAGCTGGCGCAGCGCGGAGGCGCCCTTGGCGTAGGAGATGCCGTCGAAGTTGACCATCGCCTCGGCGACCGAGCGGGTGCCGTTGCCGGCCACCGGGTGGGTGGAGCCGCGCTGGTCGGCGTCGTAGCCCCAGCCCTTGCGCTGGGCGGAGAACGCGGTCCAGGCGCCGGTGAAGCGGGTGGCCTCGACGGCGATCCGGTAGCCGAGCATCTCGGCGAACGACTCGTTCAGCCACAGGTCGTCCCACCAGCGCATGGTGACCAGGTCGCCGAACCACATGTGGGCCATCTCGTGGCAGACCACCATGGCGCGGGTCTCGTGGTCGGAGGCGGTGGCCGGGGAGCGGAACAGCATCTCGTCGCGGAACACCACGCAGCCGGGGTTCTCCATCGCGCCCCAGTTGAACTCGGGGACGAACGCCTGGTGGTACTCGCCGAACGGGTAGCGCTCGTCGAAGAGCTGGTGCAGCCGGTCCAGCGAGGCGGCCGTCACCTCGAACAACTCGGGCGCCTCGCGGTCGAGTTCGGCGGCCAGCGAGCGGCGGGCGTGCAGGCCCAGCGGGATGCCGTCGTGCTCGCCGCGCACCGAGTGCAGCGGGCCGCCGACCACGGTGAACAGGTAGGTGGAGATCGGCTTGGTCGGGGCGAACCCCCAACTGCCCTTCTCGCCGCGGACCTTGGCGCCGTTGCCGACCAGGGTCCACCCCTCGGGGGCGGTGGCGGTCAGCGTGAACGGGGCCTTCAGGTCGGGCTGGTCGAAGCAGGCGAACACCTTGGCCGCCAGGTCGGGCCCGCAGGTGGCGTACACGTACACCTCGCCGTCGGCCGGGTCGGTGTACCGGTGCAGGCCCTCGCCGGTGCGCGAGTAGCGCATCTCGGCCTCGACCAGCAGTTCGTTCTCGGCGCGCAGCGCGGGCAGCGCGAGCCGGTTGCCGTCCAGCGCGGTGGTGTCCAGCGGCTGCCCGTTCAGGACGGCGCGCCGCAGGACGGCGGGTTCGACGTCGACGAAGCTGTCGGCGCCGGGCTCGGTGCAGCCGAACCGGATCACGGTGGTGCTGCCGAACCGCTCCGGGCCGCCGGTCAGGTCGAGGTCGACGGTGTAGCCGCGGACCTCCAGCAGGCGGGCACGGACAGTTGCTTCGGATCGTTGCAGTGCTGGCATGCCCGCATGCTCGCCGAGCCCGCCCGGCCCGGGCAAGCGGGTGCGCGCCGGATTCGCTCGCGGCGTATCCCGGCGGGCGCGGCGGGTTGGCTAGGGTGGGAACGGCGAATCGAGGAGGAGCACGTGACGACTGTTCTGGTCCAGGGCGGCAACGCACCCCTGGCGTCGGCCCGGGTCGTGGTCGAGGTCACCGCGCCCACGCGGCTGGACGTCTCCGGACTGCTGCTCACCGCGGCCGGCAAGGTCCGCTCGGACGCCGACTTCGTCTTCTTCAACGCCCCGCAGGGCCCCGGCGTCACCCACCGCCCGGCGGCCGGCGGCGCCCCCGACGCGATCGCCGTCGACACCGCGGCCGTCCCGGGCGAGATCACCCGGATCGTGGTCACCGCCTCGCTCGACGACCGGCGCGCCACCTTCGCGGGCACCGAGCCCACCGCGACCGTCCGGGACGCCGACACCGGCCGCGAACTGTTCACCTTCACCCCGCCGCGGCTCTCCCGCGAGACCGCCCTGGTCGTCGTCGAGGTCTACCGGCGCGGCGCCGAGTGGAAGGTCCGCGCCGTCGGCCAGGGCTACGCCAACGGCCTGGCGGGCATCGCCACCGACTTCGGCGTCGCCGTCGAGGACGCACCCCCGGCGGCCGCCGCCGCCACGGCCCCCGCCGCACCCCCGGCCCCGACCCCGCCCGCGGCCCCGCCGATGCCGGGCGCGGCGCCGCAGGGGCCCGCGGCCCCGCCCCCATGCCGTCCGGCTCCCCCGCCGTCGGCAAGATCACCCTCGACAAGGGCCGGGTCAACCTGGTCAAGGGCGGCTCGGTCTCCCTGGAGAAGGCCGGCAAGCCCTTCCTCGCCTCGGTCCGGATGGGCCTCGGCTGGGAGCCCGCCGGGCGCGGCCGCAGCATCGACCTCGACGCCTCGGTGATCGCCTTCGACGCCCAGCGCAACAAGATCGACACCGCCTGGTTCATGAAGCTCTCCGTCTTCAACGGCGCGATCGCCCACTCCGGCGACAACCTCACCGGCCGCGGCGGCGGCGACGACGAAGCCATCACCGTCCACCTGGCCGGCCTGCCCCCCGAGGTCTGCGGCCTGGTCTTCGTCGTCAACTCCTTCTCCGGCCAGAAGTTCACCGACATCAAGAACGCCTACTGCCGCCTGGTCGACGCCGGCACCGACGAGGAACTCGTCCGCTTCGACCTGGCCCAGTCCGAACCCCACACCGGCGTCGCCATGTGCAAACTCGTCCGCCAGTTCTCCGGCGAGTGGGTCATGACCGCCCTCGGCGAGTACGTCGACGCCAAAACCGCCCGCAGCATGGTCAAACCCGCCGCCGCCATGCTCTGAACCACCCCGCCACCGCCCCCGCACGCCGACGGGGCCCGCGACAGTGGGTCGCAGGCCCCGTACGGGAGTCGGGCGGGCGTCAGCCGCGGGTGGCCATCGCCCGCAGGAAGAAGGTCAGGTTGGCGGGGCGCTCCGCGAGGCGGCGCATGAAGTAGCCGTACCACTCCTGGCCGTAGGGGAGGTAGACCCGCATGGTGTTGCCGGCCTCGGCGAGGCGGAGCTGCTCCTCGGGGCGGATGCCGAAGAGCATCTGGTACTCGAAGGAGGTGGTGTCGCGCTTGTTCCACTCGGCGAGCTGCCCGGCGATCTTGATCATGTTGGGGTCGTGCGAGGCCACCATGGGGTAGCCCTCGCCGGCCATCAGGACCTTGAGCGCGCGGACGTACGCGAGGTCGACGTCCCGCTTGCCCTGGAAGGCGACCGACTCGGGCTCCTTGTAGGCGCCCTTGCAGATCCGCACCCGGGAGCCCGCGCCGGAGAGGTCGCGGCAGTCGGCCTCGGTGCGGCGCAGGTACGCCTGGAGGACGACGCCCAGCCAGGGGAAGTCGGCGCGCAGCTCGCGGGCGATGGCCAGGGTGGAGTCGGTGGTGGTGTGGTCCTCCATGTCGAGGGTCACGGTGGTGCCGGCGTCGGCGGCGGCCTGGCAGATCCGGCGGGCGTTCTCCAGGGCGATCTTCTCGCCGTCCACGGGGAGGAACTGGCCGACGGCGGAGAGCTTGACGGAGACCTCGGCGTTGGCGGCGAGGCCGGTCTCCTTGAGGGCGGTCAGCAGGTGCTCGTAGGCGAGGGCGGTGCCGGCGGCCTGGTCGGCGTCCTTGGTGTCCTCGCCGAGGTGGTCGAGGGTGACCTTGCGGCCGCTGGCGACCAGCGTCTCGGTGGCGCTCACGCCCTGGTCGAGCCGGTCGCCGGCGACGAAGCGCTCGACGATCGCGTGGGTGGGCGGGAACTTCTCGACCATGGTGCGCACCTGCGGGGAGCGCGAGGCGGCGAGGAGGGCGGAACGGAGCATCGTGGACTCCCGGCGAAGCGGATCAGCTGGTGGAGAAGAGGGGGCGACGGCCGGCCGGGGGTGGTGGCCGGCCGTCGAGGGGGCCTGGTCAGCCCATGTGCGGGTAGCGGTAGTCCGTCGGCGGGACGAACGTCTCCTTGATGGAGCGGCTGGAGGTCCAGCGCGTCAGGTTCTGCTTGGCGCCGGCCTTGTCGTTGGTGCCGGAGGCCCGGCCGCCGCCGAAGGGCTGCTGGCCGACCACGGCGCCGGTCGGCTTGTCGTTGATGTAGAAGTTGCCGGCCGCGTTGCGCAGCACCCGCATCGCGTGCTCGACGGCCTCGCGGTCCTGGGCGATGATCGAGCCGGTCAGGCCGTACGAGGAGACCGACTCCATCTGCGCGAGCATCTCGTCGTAGTTCTCGTCCTCGTAGACGTGCACGGCGAGGATCGGGCCGAAGTACTCGTCGCGGAAGTACTCGGCGGCCGGGTCCTGGCAGACCAGCACGGTCGGGCGGACGAAGTAGCCGACCGAGTCGTCGTACGTGCCGCCGGCCAGCACCTCGACCTGCGGGTCGGCCTGGGCACGGTCGATGGCGGCCTTGTTCTTGGCGAAGGAGCGCTCGTCGATGACCGCGCCCATGAAGTTGCTCAGGTCGGCGACGTCGCCCATGGTGAGCCACTCGACCTCGTCACGGAAGTCGTCCTTGATCTCGGCCCAGATCGAGGCCGGGACGTACGCGCGGGACAGCGCCGAGCACTTCTGGCCCTGGAACTCGAAGGCGCCACGGGTCATCGCGGTCTTCAGCACGGCCTTGTCGGCGGACGGGTGGGCGACCAGGAAGTCCTTGCCGCCGGTCTCGCCGACGATCCGCGGGTAGGTGCGGTAGCCGGCGATGTTCTCGCCGACGGTGCGCCACAGGTGCTGGAAGGTGGCGGTGGAGCCGGTGAAGTGGATGCCGGCCAGCGCGGGGTGCTTGAGCGCGACCTCGGAGACGGCCAGGCCGTCGCCGGTCACCATGTTGATGACGCCCTTGGGCAGGCCCGCGGCCTCCAGCAGGCGCATCAGGTAGTGCGCGGCGAACTGCTGGGTGGGGGACGGCTTCCAGATCACCACGTTGCCCATCAGCGCGGGCGCGGTCGGCAGGTTGCCGGCGATCGCGGTGAAGTTGAACGGGGTGATCGCGTAGACGAAGCCCTCCAGCGGGCGGTGGTCGGTGCGGTTCCACACGCCGTCGGAGGAGATCGGCTGCTCGGCCAGGATCTGCCGGGCGAAGTGCACGTTGAAGCGCAGGAAGTCGACCAGCTCGCAGGGGGTGTCGATCTCCGCCTGCTGGGCGGTCTTCGACTGGCCGAGCATGGTGGCCGCGGCGAGGGTCTCCCGCCACGGCCCGGCCAGCAGGTCCGCGGCGCGCAGGAAGATCGCGGCGCGGGAGTCGAAGGAGAGCGCCTGCCAGGCCGGCGCGGCGGCCAGCGCGGTGTCGATGGCCTCCCGCGCGTCGTCCTGGGTCGCGTTGCGCAGGGTGCCGAGCTTCGCCGCGTGGTGGTGCGGCTGGACGACGTGGATCTCGGAGCCGCCGCCGAGGCGCTGCTCCCCGTTGATCGTCATGGTCAGCTGGATCGGCCCCTGGCCGCCCAGCTCCTTCAGCTTGGCCTCCAGCCGGGCCCGTTCGGGGCTGCCGGGGGCGTAGCTGTGGACCGGCTCGTTCACCGGCGCGGGGACCTGGGTCACAGCATCCATGGCGCGCACGCTCTCCTTCTCGTCATGGGAAGCCGGCGAGGGTCGCACGCCGGCCATGGAGGAACGCTATTCCCCGTCCCCGCCCGGCACCGTTGGCCGCGCCGCCAAATTCCCCCACTCGCCGTTGTCCGCCCGGACGAACACCGTCACGCCCCGGTCACGGCGGCCGTTTCCTGTCCGCCTCACTAAACTCGGCCCCGCGACCTTGTCCGCCCCGACGAACCCCGCCCCGACGAGCCCCGCCCCGACGAACCGCGCCCCGGCGAACCGCGCCCCGACGAAGCGTGCCCGCCCCGCCCCTGATGCACCGAGGACCCCGACGATGACCGGCCTCCCGCTCCGCCAGCTGCTGATGTCGCTCGGCGAACCCCTGGTCGAGCTGCAGGCCGCGCCCGCCGGGCTGGACGTCCCGGTCCGGCACGTGGCCATCCTCGACCCGGAGGACCCGCCCACCTCCGCGCCGGGCGAGCTCGTCCTGGCCATCGGCGCCCGCGGCCGCGCCGCACTGCCCGCCCTGCGCGCCGCCGGCCGGGCCCGGGCCGCCGCCGTCGCGGTCAAGCTGGACGGGCCGGGCCAGGCGGACGCGCTGCGCGAGGCCGCCACCGAGGCGGGCGTGGCGCTGCTCTCGGTGCGCCGCGAGACCCGCTGGGAGCACCTCGACTCGCTGGCCCGCACCCTGCTCTCCGGCACCGACGGCCCGGACGGCCCGGATCCCGGCGGGCCCGCCACCGGCGACCTGTTCTCGCTCGCCCAGACGGTGGCCGTGCTGACCGGCGGCATCGTCTCGATCGAGGACACCTCCAGCCGGGTGCTCGCCTACTCGCGCACCTCCGAGACCGACGAGGTGGACGACCTGCGCCGGCTGTCCATCCTGGGCCGCCAGGGGCCGGAGCCGTACCTGGCCAAGCTCCGCGAGTGGGGCGTCTTCTCCCACCTGCGCGGCTCGGAGGGCGCGATCGAGATCGCCGCCCACCCCGAACTCGGCATCCGCCGCCGGCTGGCCATCTCGATCCGCTCCGGCGCGCAGCCGCTGGGCACCATCTGGGTGCAGGAGGGCTCCCGCCCGCTGACCGACACCGCCGAGCAGGCCCTGGTCGGCGCCGCCCGGGTCGCGGCCGGCCAACTGGTGCGCCGCCGCCGCGAGTTGTCGGCCGACACCCGGCTGACCCAGACCCTGCTGACCGGCCTGCTGGAGGGCTCCACCGGCCCGCAGTCGCTGGCCACCCACCTCGGCCTGGACGTCCGCCGCCCCGCCACCGTGCTGGCCTACGCGCCCGCCGCCACCGACGACCGGGACGCCGAACTCACCCGCGACGAGGTGACCGGCCTGATCTCGGTGCACACCGCCGCCCGCCACCGCGGCGCCCTGCTCGCTCCCGTCGACTCCCGGGTCTACGTCCTGCTGCCCGAACTCCCGCCCGGCGTCCCGCTCGGCACCCTGCGCGACTGGACCCAGGAGACCGTCGACGCGGCCCGCGACCACCTCTCCATCCCGCTGCGGGCCGCCATCGGCCCGACCGTCCCGGGCCTGGCGGACGTCCCCGCCTCCCGCGCCCAGGCCGACCGGATCCTCGACGCGATGGGCCGCGGCGGGGTCGTCCCCGACGTCGCCGCCCTCCAGGACGTGCAGGCCGAGGTGCTGGTCTCCGAGGTGCTCGCCCTGCTCCAGGACCGCCCCGAGCTCCGCGACCCCCGCCTCACCGCCCTCACCGCCTACGACACCCGCCACCACACCCGCCTGGCCGAGTCCGTCCTCGCCTACCTCGACGCCCTCGGCGAGGTCCGCACCGCGGCCGACGCCCTGCACATCCACCCCAACACCCTGCGCTACCGGGTCCGCAGGGCGGAGCAGCTCACCGGCCTCGACCTGGCACAGCCCCAGCAGCGCCTGCTGGCCATGCTCCAGTTGAGGCTTGCCGAGAACTGAAGTCCCTTACCCCGTCAGGGTCCTGCAGTTCCGTGCCCCGCCAGGGGCGCGGGGAACTGCGCGAGCGACCACCCGTGAACGGCAAGATCCGCCCGAGGAGAGCAGGAACCCTCCCCGGGCGGATCTCAGCGGTACGTCACATCCGGTGCCACGGCCCCGTGATCGCCAGCATGATTCCCGGCTCCTGGATGTTGGCGAACAGCGTCCGCCCGTCGTGCGAGAACGTCACCCCGGTGAACTCGCTGAACTCCGGCTTCTCGGCCGTCCCGAGGTTCAGCTCGTTGCGCGCCAGCGCGTACGTCCGCCCGTCCGCGGTGGTGCCGAACAGGTGCTGCAGGCCGTTGCCGTCCTCGGCGATGATCAGGCCGCCGTGGGGCGAGACGGTGATGTTGTCGGGGCCGTCGAAGTTGCCCTGGTCGGTCCAGACGTCGTTGTTGACGCCGAGGATGACCTTGAGGGTCAGCGTCCGACGGACGGGGTTGTAGAACCAGACCTGCCCGTCGTGCTGCAGCGGCGACTCCTCGCGGGCGAACGAGGAGACGAAGTAGATCCCGTTGTCGCCCCACCACATGCCTTCGAGCTTGCGGGCCCGGGTGACCTCGCCGTCCTTGAACTGCTTGCGGATCGAGGTGGTGCGGGCGTCCCGGTCCTGGACCTTGACCCAGTCGGCGCCGTACGTGGTGCCGGGCTTGGTGGCCCGGGACAGGTCGTCGACCAGCTTGCCCTGGGAGTCGAACGCCTTCAGCGCCTCCAGCACGCCCGCGTCGGCGGCCAGCGTGCGCAGCCGGCCCTTGCCGTGCTTGAAGCCGGCCGGCGGGGTCCAGCGGTAGAACAGGCCGTTGGGCTTGGACGCGTCCTCGGTCAGGTAGGCGTGGCCGCGCTTCTCGTCGATGACGACGGCCTCGTGCGCGAACCGGCCGAGGGCCTTGATCGGCTGCGGGTCCCGGTTGGCGTCCTGGTCGTGCGGGTCGACCTCGAAGACGTAGCCGTGGTCCTTGGTGAAGCCGTTGGTGCCGGCCTTGTCCTCGGTCTCCTCGCAGGTCAGCCAGGTGCCCCACGGGGTGGCGCCGCCGGCGCAGTTGGTGGCGGTGCCGGCGATGCCGACCCACTCGCGGACCCGGCGCTTGCCGTGGCCCCTGCCCCTGCCGTGGTCGTCGTCGTGCCCGTGCCCGTGCCCGTTGCCGTGGCCGGAGACCTCGACGACGGTGCAGCCGCCGGCCGCGGCCGGGTCGTAGACGTGGCCCTCCAGCAGCGGCACGGGGTGCGGCCAGTTGGCCCGCGGCCCGGCCAGCTCGTGGTTGTTCACCAGCAGGGTGGTCCCGCCCCGGCCCTCGAACGCGGCGGTGCCGTCGTGGTTGCTGGGGGTGGACTCGCCGGTGACCAGGGTGGTCACGCCGGTCCGGGTGATGACCTCGTACGAGAAGCCCTTCGGCAGCGCCAGGACGCCCTGCGGGTCGGACACCAGCTCGCCGTAGCCGACCGCGGCGTGCCCGCCCTTGGCGAGGGCGGCCTCACCGCCCGCCGGGGCGGCGATCGCACCGGGCGCGGTGGCCAGCACCTCGGCGCTGCCGGCGATCAGGACGCCTGCTCCGAGCATGGTCGAACGGTTCACGAAGTCCCGGCGGGACAGCGACATGACGGTCACTCCTGGAGGAGAGGGGGGCTCTGGTGACCGAAAGGCTCCGGCCCGGACGTGAACCGGACGTGAATCCGACCCGGCGCCGACGTGCCGATTTACCGACCATAGAACCACCCATGACCCAGCCTTTACCTCGCGGGACGGAACACCTAGCGCCGCCCCCCGTGCTGGGTCCGCTCCACCCGCCACTGCTCCCACGCCGTCAGCCAGGCGTCCTCCGTCCCCGACGGCAGCTCCGGCGTGCCGCCCGCCCACAGCCGCTCCCAGGCCCGCTGCGCGGGCAGGCTCGGCACCTCGCTGGCGAACGCCGTGTACCGGACGACCTCCTCGACGGCCGCCGCGCCCTCGGCCGTCCCGCTCACCCAGTCCGCGTGGTGGGCCAGCCGGCTCAGGTGGTTGACCATCGAGGCGACCGCCTCGTCCGCCTCCTCGCGGGTCTCCGACGCCAGCCGCATCTGCTGCCGCACCGCCGTCTCCCAGCGCACCTGCCGGTCCTCGCCGCGCAGGTGGCGCGGCAACCGGGCCGAGCGCCCGGCCCGCAGCTGCGCAGCCGTCGCGGCGGCCCGGGCGATCGCCTGCACCACCAGGTCCCGGTGCGCCTGCAGCCCCAACTCGGCGGGCTGCGGCTCCGGTTCGGGGGAGCTCCGGTCCGCGCGCAGCGCGGCGACCTGCCGCAGCATCGCCGTCCGGCCGACGATGTACCGCTCGAAGTCGCCGATCCGGCGCAGTTCCACCGACCCGGGCAGGACCCCGCGCCCGGTCACCGTCACCGTCGCCCCGTCCACCCGCAGCCGCCCGGCCCACACCGTGCCGTGCCCGGCGCCGGTCCGCGAGTCCTCGTGCACCTGCACCGCGTGCGGCTCGCCGTCCACGGTGATCCACTCCCGCAGCGCCCGGACCCGCCCGGCGGTGTCGCCCTCGTCGACGCCGAGGTGCTCGTAGACCCGGTCCCGCTCGTCCTCGACGACGTCCTCCAGGTCGGGCAGCAGCCCGCCCGACCCGGCCCCGGCCCGGTAGGTGCGCACCGTCACGTACGGGCCCTGCGCGGAGCTCCAGTCACCGGACCGGACCTCCACCGCCGCCAACTCCCCGTCGCCGACCTCGTACTCCGCCAGCACGTCCCACCCGGGCACCCCCCCGGCCCCGTGCACCCACCCGAACACCGGAAACCCCGCGCCCGCCAACACCTGCCGGCCGTACGCCTCCTGGTCCGAGTACATCGCCTCGATGTCCACGGGCCCGCTCGTGTGCTGCCTCTTCATCCCTCGCCGCACCCCCGGCCGCTCGCCACTCCAACGCCGCCTTACCTTACGGCCAGAGGAACCTGTCGATCCATCAGCCGGACGTGGAGGGCTTGCAGAGAACTCGCGGCCGGAGCCCCGTCCGGGGCCCCGCCGGGAGCACCGCTGCGCTCACCCGGTCTGCCCGCGCAGCGACCGCGCCTTGACCGCCGCCCGCCGGGCCTCCTTCGCCACCTTGCGGTCCAGGTGCAGCTCGCCGACCGCCTCCAGCACCTCCGCCGTCATCGGGTGCGGCACCCGCCACACCTCGCCGAAGTAGCTGGCGGGGTTGTCGGTCACCGGCAGGTCGGCGACCAGGGCCTGCAGCCGGCCGCCCTCGCCCGCGGTGAGCAGCATGACGGCGGCCATCGAGTCGACCACCCGCCAGAGCGCGACCTCGCGCTCCGCGGCCGCGACGTCCGCGCCGCGGGCCCGCAGCCACTCGCGGGCCAGCCCGCCCAGCTCGGGGTCGTCGACGACGCCCCGCACCAACGGGGCCGCCTCCTCGCCGAGTTCGGCGAGGCCGAGCACGCAGTAGTAGCGGCGGACCGGCGACTGCGCGTCGCGCCCCCGCGCGCCGGCCAGCAGTTCGCGGGCGGCGTCCGGCGCGTCCCGGGCGGCCAGCCAGGCCTTCAGCTCGGGTTCGGCGAAGAGCTGCCCGTTCTCGGCGAGTTCGCGCAGCAGGGCGGGGCCGTCCAGTTCGGCGAGGTCGCCGATGAGCGGGGCGTCGTAGCCGTCGGCGAGCAGCCACTCGCGGACGGCGTACTGCCCGAGCACGGTGAGCCGGACGGTGCCGAAGCGGGCCGCGTCCTCGTCGGTCAGCGGCCGGTCGGTGTCCACCACGTCGCCGTCGGCGCCGCCCTCGCCCTCCTCGAACAGGTCGGGGTCGATCGGCCGGTGCTCCAGGAGCCCGAGTTCGGCGAGGTCGCCGAGCATCGGGTCGAGGACGACCATCAGGTCGGTGATCTCGCCGAGCATCTCCTCGTCGGGCTCCTGCCCGTCGGGGACGACCAGCAGCGCGGCGAGCACGCCCAGCGGGACGGTCTCGGCGCCCGGCTCGGCGAACGCGGTGGCCTCGTACAGCACGTGCAGCGCCTCGTCGAGGATCTCGGCGGCCTGGTCGTGGGCGTCCTCGACCTCGGCGAGGCCGTCGGAGTCGTCGCTCCCGCCGCCCTCGACCACCTCGGGGTCGACCGACTCGGCCTCGGCGGCCAGCTCGCGGACCAGCTCGGCGGCCTCGAACCAGAGGCCGAGCACCGCGGCGGGCTCGCCGGCCTCGACGGCCGCCAGGTCGGGGCCGGGGATCGCGACGTGCGCGCCGTCGTCGGTGGTGCCGGTCTCGACCAGGTCGAGGTCGCAGGCCAGCGCCCAGGCCCGCATCGCCTCGACCACGTCGTCCTCGTCCGGGTCCTCGGCGCCGAGCATCCGGGCGGCCTGCACCCGGTCGGCCTCGCCGAGGTCGCCGTGCTCGTCGACCTCGCGGTGCGGGGCGACCCAGCGGGCCAGCGCGACCACCCGGGAGATCAGCGGGACGGCGAGGGCGGCGGCGGCCAGCTCGGCGTCGGCCGGCAGGGTGATCGGCGGGATCAGCACCGCCGTGTCGTCCGGGTCCTCGTCGCCGCTCTGCGCGCCGTACAGGTCGGCGAGGTCGTAGTCGGCGGGCAGCAGCCCCTCGGCCTCGGACGGCTGCTGGTCAGGGGTGTTACGGCTACGTCCGGCCATCGCGCGCGTTCTCCCGGGTGCGTCGCAGGGCACCGCCGTCCGGTGGGCGGCCCGCCCGGGGGGCGGCGGACGCGGGGAGCGGCGGAGCGGGCCGGTGCGTGTCGGCCCGTCAACCCAGCGTATCGGCCGCCACGACCGAACGCTTGAGCTGCGGGATCGTCCCCCCGAACGAGTGGGGCGGTGCGTCCGAACGAGTGCCCGCGGCCACGTATCCTTCGGGGGGCGACGCGCACCACCCCCGCGCGGGCGCCCCGGAACCCGGAGCGACGGCGCTCCGCACTCCACGTACCACGTGCACACCCGCACCGTCCGGGCCGCGCCGCCGCACCTCGGCCCGGCCGCGCCCGGCGGCGCCTTGCCACAGGAGACCCCTGCCATGGCGGACCTCTCCCCCGCCGGCCCCGGCCTGAGCACCGCTCAGTACGCCGGCCGCCGACTGTCGGAGGCCCTGCTTCCGTTGGAACTCGCGCCCCGCAAGCAGCTCCAGCTCGCCCCGATCAGCCGCTGGAACGCACTGCGCGGCATCCGGGTCGGCCTGGTGGCCGCCGCCCTGCTGCTGATGCTGATCGGCGCGAACCTCGCCACCCCGCTCTACCCGGTGCTGCAGCAGCGCCTGGGGCTGAGCCCGCTGGACACCACCGTCCTGTTCACCGTCTACGTGTTCGCGCTGGTCCCGGTGCTGGCCGCGGTCGGCCACTGGTCGGACCACCTCGGGCGGCGCGCCCTGATCCTGCCCGCGGTCGCGCTGGCCGCCGCCGGGGACGCGGTGTTCGCCACCGCAGGCTCGTTCTGGCAGCTGGCCGCCGGCCGGGCCGTGCAGGGCGTCGCGGTCGGCCTGTCCACCGGCGCGGCCGGCGCCGCCCTCGGCGACCTGCTGCCGGACCGCCCCACGCTGGCCGCCAAGCTGACCCTGGCCTGCTCGGCGGGCGGCGTCGCGCTCGGCCCGCTGGTCGGCGCCGCGCTCACCAGCGACGCGAAGCCGCTGCTCGGCCCGTTCCTGCCGCACGCCGTCGCGCTGCTCGCGCTGTGCGTGCCGCTCGCCCTGGTGCACCCGCGGATGCCCGGCTCGGTGCGCCCGCCGGCCTCCCCGCCGCGCGTCACCACCCCCGCCCACCTGCGGCCCCAGCGGCTGCGGCTGCCGCGCACCGGGCGCCGCGAGTTCCTGCTGGCAGCGGCAGCGGGCTTCCTCTCCTACGCGGTCTTCGGCGTCTACCTGGCGCTGGCCCCCGCCTTCTCCTCCACCCTGCTGCACACCCGCTCCCCGCTGGCGGGCGCGGCCGTCGCCGCGCTGCTGCTCGGCTCCTCGGCGGCCGCCCAGCTGCTCGTCCCGCCGACCTCCGACCGGGTGGTGGTCGCGGCCGGCCTGGTCGGCCTGGCCGCCGGGCTCGGCCTGCTCACCGCGGCCGCCGCGACCGGCACCCCGGCGCTGCTGTTCGTCGGCAGCGTGCTGGCCGGCGTCTGCCAGGGCGTCGCCTTCCGCTCCCTGTTCACCACCGCCGTCACCGCCCTCGACCCGGCCCGCCGCGGCAGCGAACTCTCCGCCCTCTGGGTGATCGTCTACCTGGGCTCCTCCGCCCCGATCATCGCCGTCGGCGCCCTCACCCGCGCCTACGGCCTGCTCCCCGCCGTCACCGCCTTCGCCCTCACCGCCGCCGGCGCCACCCTCGCCCTGGCCGCGGTGGTCCTGCGCCGACGCTGACCGCCGACGCCCGGCCCTGCGGCGCCCCGCCGCCGTCAGGGCCGCGGCTCCCCGGCCGTCCCAGCGGCAGGGCGTCACCCGCCACGTGGCGGGGCCCGAGGAGCAGGTCCACCACGGAGCCGGCGATCTCCAGCGCCCGGCCGCCGTCCGGGCCGGCCGGCGGGGCCGGACTCGCCGCCCCGGCCGGCTTGCGGGCGGTCGCGGTCGCTACAGGGACGGGGCCGGACCGCCTGCGAGCCGGAGCCGAGGCCGAGGCCTGGACGGACGCCGGAGCAGCCGGGGCGGCCGAGGCCGGAGCCGAAGCCGAAGCCGGGGCGGAGGCTGAGGCGTCCGGAGCGGGCGTCGCCCGCGGCGCGGCCGAGCCGGTGGCCGCCGGGGCCCCGCTCGCGGCAACCCCCGCCGCCGGACCGCCGCCCGCCGGACCGCCGCCCGCGAGGCCGACCACCGCCGCACCGCCCCCGCCGGCCAGCGCGACCGCCCCGGCCGCCGCCCCGGCGATCCGCAGCCGCCTGCGCCGCCGCTGCGCGCGCTCGTGCCGCTCGGCCATCGCGGCCCAGTCCGGCTGTCCCGGTCGTCCGCCGTTCGCCCCGAAATCCATGGCCCCGCAGTCTAGTTCGGCCCGGGGCGGCGGAACGCGCGAAGGGGCGGGAACCCGGAGGTTCCCGCCCCTGTTTCGACCGCTACCGGCTCAGACGTTGAAGCCCAGCGCGCGGAGCTGGTCGCGGCCCTCGTCGGTGATCTTGTCGGGGCCCCACGGCGGCATCCAGACCCAGTTGATCCGCAGGTCCTTGACCAGGCCGTCGGTGGCGGTGCGGGCCTGGTCCTCGATCACGTCGGTGAGCGGGCAGGCCGCGGAGGTCAGCGTCATGTCGACGGTGGCGGTGTCGTCCGCGTCGATGTGCAGGCCGTAGATCAGGCCGAGGTTGACGACGTCGATGCCCAGTTCGGGGTCGACGACGTCCATCAGGGCCTCCATGAGGTCCTCGGTGGAGACCGTGCCGGCGCTGGTGAACGCGCCGGGGGCCTCGGTGGCCTCAGCGGCCGCTGCCTCGGCGGCCGGAGCCTCGACGGCCTCGGCCGTCTCGTTCTCGCTCATGAATCCAGTGTCCTAACGGGCGTCAGTCGGTGGTCTCGGTGATCGCGGGCTGGCCGCCGAGCGCCTTGGCGGTGGCGTCCTTCCAGGCCATCCAGCTGAGCAGGGCGCACTTGACCCGGGCCGGGTACTTGGAGACCCCGGCGAAGGCCACGGCGTCCTCCAGGATCTCCTCGTCGCCCTCGGACTGGCCCTTGCTCTGCATCAGTTCGAGGAAGGCCTCCTGGATCTGCTGGGCCTCGCCGACCGGCTTGCCGACCACCAGGTCGTTGAGCACGGAGGCGGAGGCCTGGCTGATCGAGCAGCCCTGCGACTCGTAGGAGACGTCGGTGACGACCGCGCCGTCGAGCTTCACCCGCAGGGTGATCTCGTCGCCGCAGGTCGGGTTCACGTGGTGCACCTCGGCGTCGCCGTCCCGCAGCCCCTTGCCGTGGGGGTTGCGGTAGTGGTCCAGGATGATCTCCTGGTACATCGAGTCGAGCTTCATGGCAGCCACCTCAGCCGAAGAAGTTGCGGACGTGGTGGAGGCCGTCGATCAGCGCGTCCACCTCGCCGGGCGTGGAGTACAGGTAGAACGACGCCCTGGTGGTCGCCGGAATTCCGTACCGCAGGCAGACCGGCCGTGCGCAGTGGTGGCCGACCCGGACCGCGATGCCCTGCTCGTCGAGCACCTGGCCGACGTCGTGCGGGTGGATGTCGCCGAGCGTGAAGGAGATCGCCGCGCCGCGGTCGACGGCCGTGCGCGGGCCGATGATCCGCAGGTCGGGGACCTCCAGCAGGCGGTCGATCGCGTACGCGGTGATGGCGTGCTCGTGCGCGGCGACCTTGTCCATGCCGATCGCCGACAGGTAGTCGATGGCGGCGCCGAGGCCGACGGCCTGGGCGATCGGCGGGGTGCCGGCCTCGAACTTGTGCGGCGCGGGGGCGTAGGTGGACGAGCCCATGGTGACGGTCTCGATCATCTCGCCGCCGCCGAGGAACGGCGGGAGGTCCTCCAGCAGCTCCTGGCGGCCCCAGAGCACGCCGATGCCGGTCGGGGCGAGCATCTTGTGGCCGGTGAAGGCGACGAAGTCGGCCTCCAGCGCCTGCACGTCGAGCACGGCGTGCGGGGCGGCCTGCGAGGCGTCGATGGCGACCAGCGCGCCGACCGACTGCGCCTTGCGGACGATCTCCTCGACCGGGTTGACGGTGCCCAGCAGGTTGGACACCAGCGTCACCGAGACGATCTTGGTCTTCTCGGTGATCAGCTCGTCGATGTTCGACAGGTCGAGCCGGCCGTCGTCGGTCAGGCCGAACCACTTCAGCTTCGCGCCGGTGCGCTGCGCGAGCAGCTGCCACGGCACGATGTTGGAGTGGTGCTCCATCTCGGTGATCACGATCTCCGAGTCGGAGTCGACCTTGTACGGCTCCTCGGCCCAACCCAGCATGTTGGCAACGAGGTTGAGCGACTCGGAGGCGTTCTTGGTGAAGATCACCTCGTTGCGGCTGGGCGCGTTGACGAAGGACGCGACCTTGTCCCGGGCGCCCTCGTACAGCGCGGTGGCCTCCTCGGCGAGCACGTGCACGCCGCGGTGGACGTTGGCGTTGTGCTGCTCGTAGTAGGCGTTCAGCGCCTCCAGCACCTGGCGCGGCTTCTGCGAGGTCGCCGCGTTGTCCAGGTAGACCAGGGGCTTGCCGTCGTGCAGCTGCCGCGACAGGACCGGGAAGTCCTTGCGGATGGCGTCGGTGTCGAGCAGTCCGGTCAGATGGGAATGGGTCACTGTCACTCGGAAGCGCCGCCCTTCACGTAGCTCTCGTAGCCCTCTTCCTCCAGCTTGTCGGCGAGCTCGGCACCGCCGGACTCGACGATCCGGCCGCCCGCGAAGACGTGCACGTGGTCGGGCTTGATGTAGCGCAGGATGCGGGTGTAGTGGGTCACCAGCAGGGTGCCGACCTCACCGGTCGAGCGGACCCGGTTGATGCCCTCGGAGACGATCCGCAGCGCGTCGACGTCCAGGCCGGAGTCGGTCTCGTCGAGGATGGCGATCTTCGGCTTGAGCAGCTCCAGCTGGAGGATCTCGTGGCGCTTCTTCTCACCGCCGGAGAAGCCCTCGTTGACGTTGCGCTCGGCGAACGCCGGGTCCATCGAGAGGGCGGCCATCGCCTCCTTGACCTCCTTGACCCACAGCCGCAGCTTGGGGGCCTCGCCGCGGACGGCGGTGGCGGCGGTGCGCAGGAAGTTGGAGACCGAGACGCCGGGGACCTCGACCGGGTACTGCATGGCCAGGAACACACCGGCCCGGGCGCGCTCGTCGACGGACATCTCCAGCACGTCCTCGCCGTCCAGCAGCACCTGGCCGCCGGTGACGGTGTACTTGGGGTGGCCGGCCAGCGAGTAGGCCAGGGTGGACTTGCCGGAGCCGTTCGGACCCATGATCGCGTGGGTCTCGCCCTGCTTGACCGTCAGGTCGACGCCCTTGAGGATCTCGCGGGGGCCGCCCTCGGCGTTGACGGAGACGTGCAGGTCGCGGATTTCAAGCGTTGCCATGGGGTACTCAGTTCTCCTGGTTGACGGAGACGAGCACATCGTCCCCTTCGATCTTTACGGGGTAGACGGCGACCGGCCGGGTCGCGGGCAGCCCGGAGGGCTTGCCGGTGCGCAGGTCGAAGGTGGACCCGTGCAGCCAGCACTCGATCCGGCAGTCCTCGACCTCGCCCTCGGACAGCGAGACGTTGGCGTGCGAGCAGGTGTCGTTGATGGCGAACACGCCCTCGTCGGTCCGGACGATCGCCACCGGGACGCCGTTCAGCTCGACCTTCTTGGGCACGTCCTCCTGCAGGACGCTCAGCGCGCAGGCCCGGACGTAGCTCATGCCACGGTCTCTTCCAGTTCGGCCTCGATCTTCTCCAGCAGCCGGTCCTGGATCTCGGCGACGCCGATCTGCTGGACCAGCTCGGCGAAGAAGCCGCGCACCACCAGGCGGCGGGCCTCGTCGGCCGGGATGCCGCGGGACTGCAGGTAGAACAGCTGCTCGTCGTCGAAGCGGCCGGTCGCGGAGGCGTGGCCGGCGCCGACGATCTCGCCGGTCTCGATCTCCAGGTTCGGCACCGAGTCGACCCGGGCGCCGTCGGTGAGCACCAGGTTGCGGTTGAGCTCGTAGGTGTCGGTGCCGAGCGCGGCGGCCCGGATCAGCACGTCGCCGATCCACACCGCGTGCGCGTCCTGGCCCTGCAGCGCGCCCTTGTAGGCGACGTTGGAGCGGCAGTGCGGGGTGTCGTGGTCGATCACCAGGCGGTGCTCCAGGTGCTGGCCGGCGTCCGCGAAGTACAGGCCGAACAGCTCGGCCTCGCCGCCGGGGGCGGCGTAGTTGACCCGCGGGTGCAGGCGCACCACGTCGCCGCCGAAGGTCACGATGACCGACTTGAACGAGGCGTCCCGGCCGACCAGCGCGTTGCACTGAGCGACGTGCACCGCGTCGCGCTCCCAGTCCTGGACCGAGACGAAGGTCAGCTTCGCGCCGTCGCCGACCAGCAGGTCGACGTTGGCGGCCCGGGTGCCGGTGCCGGTGTGGCCCAGCACCACGACGGCCTCGGCGAACGGCTTGACCTCGACCACCAGGTGCGCGAAGGCGGTGCCGCCCTGGCCGTGCACGTCGATCCGGACCGGCTCGGTGAGCGCCGTCTCCTTGGGGACGGTCACCACCAGGGCCCGGTCGAAGGCGCTGAACGCCTGCGCGGCGACCCGGTCCACCGGGGTGCCGGCCTTGCCGACCCGGGGGTCGTCCCGGCCGACCAGCTCGGAGGTGACGCCCTCCGGCAGGCCCAGCTCGATCTTGTCCTCGCCGCGGGGGGCTTCCAGCGCCTTGCCGTCGTGCAGCCCGCCGAGGCGGTGCAGCGGGGTGAAGCGCCAGTCCTCCTCGCGGCCGGTGGGCACCGGGAAGTCGTTGACGTCGAAGGACGGCTTGACCGCGACCCGGGCGTCGATCGGCTGCCGGACGGTCTCGCGCCCGGTGCCCGGGCCGGCGAGCTGCGCGCCGGCGCCGGCGGTGCCGACCTCGATCGAGCCGGCGGTGGTGGAGCCGGGGGTGTTCTGCTCAGCCATGGCTGTTCGTGTTGCTCTCTTTCGGGAATGGTCGACGGGGGCGGGGCTGACGGCGCGTCAGCCGACCGCGCCCTCCATCTGCAGCTCGATCAGCCGGTTCAGCTCCAGCGCGTACTCCATCGGCAGCTCGCGGGCGATCGGCTCGACGAATCCGCGCACGATCATCGCCATCGCCTCGGTCTCGCTCAGGCCGCGGCTCATCAGGTAGAACAGCTGGTCCTCGGAGACCTTGGAGACGGTCGCCTCGTGGCCCATCGACACGTCGTCCTCGCGGACGTCCACGTACGGGTAGGTGTCCGAGCGGGAGACGGTGTCCACCAGCAGCGCGTCGCACAGCACGTTCGACTTGGCGCCGTGCGAGCCCTCGCCGATCTCGATCAGGCCGCGGTAGGAGGTGCGGCCGCCGCCGCGCGCCACCGACTTGGAGACGATGTGCGAGGAGGTGTTCGGCGCCATGTGAACCATCTTCGCGCCGGCGTCCTGGTGCTGGCCCTCGCCCGCGAAGGCGATCGACAGCGTCTCGCCCTTGGCGTGCTCGCCCATCAGGTAGACGGCCGGGTACTTCATGGTGACCTTGGAGCCGATGTTGCCGTCGACCCACTCCATGGTCGCGCCCTCGTACGCCACGGCGCGCTTGGTGACCAGGTTGTAGACGTTGTTCGACCAGTTCTGGATGGTCGTGTAGCGGCAGCGGCCGCCCTTCTTGACGATGATCTCGACCACCGCGGAGTGCAGCGAGTCCGAGGAGTAGATCGGCGCGGTGCAGCCCTCGACGTAGTGGACGTAGGCGTCCTCGTCGACGATGATCAGCGTCCGCTCGAACTGGCCCATGTTCTCGGTGTTGATCCGGAAGTAGGCCTGCAGCGGGATGTCCACGTGCACGCCCTTCGGCACGTAGATGAACGAGCCGCCGGACCAGACCGCCGTGTTCAGCGAGGCGAACTTGTTGTCGCCGACCGGGATGACGGTGCCGAAGTACTCCTTGAAGAGCTCCGGGTGCTCCTTCAGCGCGGTGTCGGTGTCCAGGAAGATGACGCCCTGCTCCTCCAGGTCCTCGCGGATCTGGTGGTAGACGACCTCGGACTCGTACTGGGCGGCGACGCCGGCCACCAGGCGCTGCTTCTCCGCCTCCGGGATGCCGAGCTTGTCGTACGTCGCCTTGATGTCGGCGGGCAGGTCCTCCCAGGACTCGGCCTGCTTCTCGGTCGAGCGCACGAAGTACTTGATGTTGTCGAAGTCGATGCCCGACAGGTCGGAGCCCCAGGTCGGCATGGGCTTCTTGCCGAACAGCTTCAGGCCCTTGAGGCGGAGGTCGAGCATCCACTCGGCCTCGTTCTTCTTCGCCGAGATGTCGCGGACGACCGCCTCGCTCAGGCCGCGCTTGGCGGCGGCTCCGGCGGTGTCCGAGTCGGCCCAGCCGTACTCGTACTTGCCGAGGCCTTCGAGCTCGGGGTGTGCGATGTCAGTCATGCGAGGTTCCTCCGCGCGGACGAGCCGTTTTCGTTGGGGGACGTACCGGCAGTCGGCGCGGCACCGGGCGTCCGGGAGGACGACGGTGCGGCACCGGATGCCGGCACATACGTGGTGCAGACCCCGTCGCCGTGGGCGATGGTGGCCAGCCGTTGCACATGGGTGCCCAGGAGCTGCGAGAAGACCTCGGTCTCCGCCTCGCAGAGCTGCGGGAACTGCTCGGCGATGTGCGCGACCGGGCAGTGGTGCTGGCAGAGCTGGGCGCCGGCCGGTGCGGCGGGCGCCGCGGCGGCGGACGGGACGCGCCGCACCGTGGCAGCGTACCCGTCGGCGCTGAGTGCCTCGGCCAGCGCCTCGGCGCGCCGGGCGCCGGCCTGGTCGAGGGCGTCCTGGTAGCGCTCGCCCTGCTTGGCGAGCCGGGCCCGGGCGAAGGCGGCGACCGCCTCCTCGCCCGCGCTGCCGCCGCCGGCCGCCTCCGAGATCCAGCGCAGCGCGTCGGCGGCGAGCTGGTCGTAGGCCTGGTAGAAGGCGCTGCGGCCGCTGTCGGTGAGGGCGAACACCTTGGCCGGGCGGCCGCGGCCGCGGCTGCCGTAGACCCGCTGCTCGCGGGCGTCGACCAGCCCGGCGGCGGCCAGGCCGTCCAGGTGGCGGCGGACCGCGGCGGGGGTCAGGCCGAGGCGGCTGGCCAGGTCGGCGGCCGAGGACGGGCCGTGGTCCAGGATCGAGCGGGCGACCCGGTCCCGGGTCGCCCGGTGGCCCTCGGCGAGGGCCTCCGCCGCCGTCGCGGGCACGGCGCAGCCGGGAGCGTCGGGCTCCCCGGGCCGGGCTTCGTGCTCGCGGATGTTTTTCACAACACGATTGTTGCGTAATTCGCCGGGCGGAAACAAGCCGTGATCCACGCCTCACCGGTGTCGTCCATCACGAAAGGCAAGCCTTACCTGAAAGGGCCCGTGAGCTGCTCCTAGACTCGCCGGTATGCATGCAGACCCCGCCGTCGAGGTGACCGGACTGGTCAAGCGGTACGGCGACAAGACCGCCGTGGACGGGCTGAGCCTGGCCATCGCCCGGGGCACCGTGACGGCGGTGCTGGGCCCGAACGGCGCGGGCAAGACCACCACGATCGAGACCTGCGAGGGCTACCGCCGCCCGGACGCGGGCACCGTCCGGGTGCTCGGCCTGGACCCGGTGTCCCAGGCCGGGCAGCTCAAGCCCCGGATCGGCGTGATGCTCCAGTCCGGGGGCGTGTACGCCGGTGCGCGCGCCCTCGAAATGCTCCACCACACCGCCAGGCTGTACGCCGACCCGCTGCCGGTCGGCCCGCTCGCCGAGCGCCTGGGCCTGGACTCCTGCGGCCGCACTCCCTACCGCCGGCTCTCCGGCGGCCAGCAGCAGCGCCTGGCCCTGGCGATGGCCGTGGTCGGCCGCCCCGAGCTGGTCTTCCTGGACGAGCCCACCGCCGGCCTCGACCCGCAGGCCCGCCGCGCCACCTGGGAGCTGGTCACCGAACTGCGCACCGCGGGCGTCACCGTCGTCCTCACCACCCACCGAATGGACGAGGCCGAGCAGCTCGCCGACGACGTCGCCGTCGTCGACCGCGGCCGCGTCATCGCCCAGGGCTCCCCCGACGAGCTGCGCGGCACCGACGCCCAGCTGCGCTTCGACGGCCCGCCCGGCCTCGACCTGGCCGGCCTGCGCAAGGTGCTGCCCGACCGCGCCGTCGTCACCGAACCCACCCCCGGCTCCTACCGGGTCGAGGCCGCCCTGGACGCCGCCCTGCTCGCCGCCGTCACCGGCTGGTGCGCCGAGGCCGGCGTGATGCCCGACAAGCTCGCGGTGCAGCGCCGCAGCCTCGAAGACGTCTTCCTCGACCTGACCGGACGGGACCTGCGATGACCGCCACCGACCTCACCCCCCGCCCGGGCGCCGCCCCGGTCGGCCGGATGCTGCTCGCGCAGACCGCCCTGGAGACCAGGATGCTGCTGCGCAACGGCGAGCAGCTGCTGCTCACCGTGGTCATCCCGACCGTGCTGCTGGTGCTGTTCTCCGCGGTCGACGTGGTCGCCGTGGACGGCCCGGGCAAGCGGGTGGACTTCCTGGCGCCCGGCCTGCTGGCGCTGGCGGTGATGTCCACCGCGTTCACCGGGCAGGCCATCGCCACCGGCTTCGAGCGCCGCTACGGCGTGCTCAAGCGCCTGGGCGCCACGCCGCTGCCGCGCTGGGCGCTGCTGTCCGCGAAGACCGGCTGCGTGCTGGTCACCGAGCTGCTGCAGGTGCTGCTGCTGTCGGCGATCGCGCTGGCGCTGGGCTGGTCGCCGCACGGGAACCCGCTGACCGTCCTGCTCCTGCTGGTGCTGGGCACCGCCGCGTTCTCGGGCCTCGGCCTGCTGATGGCGGGCACCCTGCGGGCGGAGGCCACGCTGGCCGGCGCCAACCTGGTGTTCGTCCTGCTGCTGCTGGCCGGCGGCGTGGTCGTCCCGCTGTCGAAGTTCCCGGACGCGGTGCGCCCGGTGCTGGAGCTGCTGCCGATCTCGGCGCTCTCCGACGGCCTGCGCTCGGTCCTCCAGCTCGGCGCCGGCGTGCCCTGGTCCGACCTCGGCGTGCTGGCCGGCTGGTCGGTGCTGGGCCTGGCCGCCGCGGCCCGGTTCTTCCGCTGGGAGTGAGCACCCGGCGCGGGAACGGCCCCGGGAGCGCCGCTCCCGGGGCCGTCGCCTTCCAACTCGCCTATCAGGCCCCGTTGTCGGCCTTCTTGCGGCGCGCCGCGTAGAGGATGCCGCCGCCCGCGGCGAGCACCGCGGCGCCGCCGACGGTCAGCGTCACGATGCCCTCCGCGCCGGTGAACGCCAGGCCGCCACCGCCGCTGTTCGAGCCGCCGCCGGCGGAGCCGGTGCGGCTCGCGGACGGGGACGGAGCCGCGCTGCCGGAGCCGCTCGGCTGCGGGCTCTCCGGGCCGCCGGGGTCGGCGACCCGCTGCCCGCCGGGGTGGAGGCGCTCGCCGACGGGGACGGGCTCGCCGGGGTGCCGGTGCTCGCCGACGGCGAGGGGCTGCCGGAGGGCGGGGTGGTGGTGCCGCCGGGCAGGCAGCCGGCGAACGGGTAGTGGTGGGTCTCGGCGCCGCCGCTGCCGGTCAGCGACTTCGCCCACACCGAGCCGTTGACCGGGCCGCCGGTGCCGAGGTCGAACGCCGCGTTCGGGGCCAGCACGCCGCCCGGCCAGGCGTTGCCGCTGTGCTTGGTGACCGAGGTCGCGGTCGGGAGGTTCCACAGCAGCTTGGCGCGCTCGGCGCCGCCGTCCGCGGACTGCGTCTTGTCGTCCTGGACGTACGCGCCCTTGGCGTGGTCCCAGATCCAGAACCCGGTGGTCGGGGCCTTGGTCTGGTCGTAGGAGGCGCCGGTCACGTTGATGATCGTGGTGGAGCCCGCCGGGACCTTGAGGTAGACGTCCCCGGCCCTCTGCAGCACGTCGGCCGCGACGGTGAAGACGTTGGTGGCCGCGTCGGTGCCGGTGAAGGTGGTCTTCTTGCCGTCGACGACCGGTGCGCCGCCGGTGGTCTTCGCCAGCTCGGTGGAGACGTGCCGCAGGTTGGCGAACTCCTTGGCGAAGTCGATCGGCGAGGCGCCCTGCTCGACGTTGTCGGCCCGGCCGCCGCCGACCAGGGTGCCGGCGTAGACGCCCTTGCCCTTCATCAGCCGGAAGTGGGCGCCGCCGCCGATGTTCAGGTTGCCGCCCACCACCAGCGAGTAGCCGCCGGGCAGGGCCGCGATCTCCTCGGGGGTGAGCTCGTTGCCGATGGTGAAGCCGTTGCTGAAGTCGGCGTTGCCGCCGACCGCGACGGCGCCCTCGGCGTCCGGCCGGTGGGTGTCGTTCCCCTCGACGAACTCGCCGTACTTCCCGGCGACCCCGAGGTCGAAGCAGGTGCCGCCCGTCGTGGGGGCGGCGGTCGCGGCGGTCGGGGCGACCAGGGCCGCGAGGGCGAGCGAGCCGCCGAGCGCCACGGCGGCGGCGGATATGGACGTGCGCATGTGCAGGACTCCGCGTGTGGGTGCGGGCAGGAGTGGGAGATGAGCCCAGGCCGAAAAGGTATGGACCAATGCGCACTCTTTCGGCCATTCCGGCAACTGGTCAAGACCACTGACCGACACGCTCGAAATGATCCGGTCTGTCCGCGTGTCCGCCGGATCGCCCCCCGCCGCGCCCGCCCGCCGCCCGGGACCGGAGCACGGCGTAAGCCCGCCTACGATGGTCCGGTGACCAACCCGTTCTCCTTCCTCGCCGAACGCTGGCACCCGTCCCCCCAGCACGTCCGCCGGGCGGCGCTGGCCGCACTGGTGATGAGCGTGGTGATCGTGGTGACCGGCGGCGCGGTCCGGCTGACCGACTCCGGCCTGGGCTGCACCACCTGGCCCGCCTGCACCGGCAGCAGCGTAACGCCGACGCCCGAGATGGGCGTGCACGGCGTCATCGAGTTCACCAACCGGATGCTGACCTACGTGCTGTCCGCCGCGATCGGCTGGTTCATCCTGGCCGCCCGCTGCGCGAAGCCGTGGCGCCGCTCGCTGACCAAGCTCGGCTGGGCCCAGTTCTGGCTGGTCTTCTCCAACGCGGTGCTCGGCGGCATCACCGTGCTGACCGACCTCAACCCGTACGTGGTGGCGCTGCACATGGTCGCCGCGCTGGGCCTGGTCTGGGCGGCCGTGCTCGGCTGGGAGCGCAGCAAGGAGGGCGACGGCGCGCCGCACCCGCTGGCGGCGCCCGGGATCCAGCGGTTCGCGCAGGTGCTGGTGGCCTCGATCGGGGCGCTGGTGCTGGTCGGCACGCTGGTCACCGGCGCGGGCCACCACCCGGGCTCGGCCGGCACCTGGCGCATTCCGCTCGACTACGACCGCCTGGCCCAGGCCCACGCCGACCTGGTCTTCCTCACGGTGGGCCTGACGCTGGCCGCGCTGCTGGTGTTCGCCGCGGTCAAGGTCCCGCCCGCCGCCCGGGCCCGGGTGCGGGAGCTGTTCGTGCTGCTGCTCCTGCAGGGCACGCTCGGTTTCGTCCAGTACTTCACGGACGCCCCGGAGGTCATGGTCGGCCTGCACATGCTGGGCGCCGCGGTGATCTGGGGCGCCGCCCTGCGCGTCCCGCTGGCGCTGCGCACCCGGGCGGGCATCCCGGCCCAGTCCGCCGCCCCGTCCACCGAACTGGTCGCCTGACCGGTTCCCCGGAACGCACCGACGGCCCGCCGGGGAACCCGGCGGGCCGTCGTCGTCCGCGCGGCGGTCAGAGCTGGATGCCCGCCATCCGCTTCCACTCGTACGGGCCGGTCTTCACCTTCAGGCCCAGCTCACCCCCGAACTCCTCGTGCAGGGTGAGCCCGGCGAGCTCGGCGGCCCGGCGGCCGACCGCGTAGCTCGGCGCGACCTGGTCGCCCCAGGCGCCGTCGGCGCCGACCAGGACGATCCGGGTGGCGACGGCCCCGACGTACTCGACGACGGCGTCGGCGCTGCCGCCGTGCTGCGCGGCGAAGCTGCTCAGGTGCTTGGCGATGCGCTTGGCGCGGCGCTCGGCGCGGGCGTCCGGCGCGGCGGTGGTGGCGGTCTCTGCGCTGCTCATGCCCGCATGCTACCGACCGGTAGACCGGCTGGCGACGGCAGTTCGCTGTGCCGGGGGCCACACGCCCGCCACCGGCAGCTCGCCGGCCCCCGCGTAGGCCCGGGCGAACTCGGCGCCCTCCGGGCCGGGCCGGGCGATCCGGTGGATCCGCTCCAGCCGCAGCCGCAGCGCGAACTCCCGCTGCTCGGGCGGCAGTCCGGCCGGCAGGTGGAGCAGTTCGAGCAGCCGGTCGGAGAACTCCTGGGTGCGCCAGGCCGCCTCCAGCCGGCGCTGCTGGTAGCCGTCCAGCGCGCCGTGGTCGCCCCGGACGGCGGCGGCCAGCGCCCCGGCCAGGTCGGCGACGTCGGCGACGGCCGAGTTGAGGCCCTTGGCCCCGGACGGGGTGACGGTGTGCGCGGCGTCCCCGGCCAGCAGCAGCCGCCCGGCGCGCATCCGGCGGGCGACCCGGCCGCGCATCCGCAGCATGCCGGTCTCCAGCAGGGCGCCGAGCGCCGGGTCCGCGGCGTCGAGGGCGAGCCTGCGCTCCAGTTCGGCCCGGATCCGCGGCTCGTCCCAGCCGGACAGCTCCTCCCCCGCCGGGACCTCCAGGTAGAAGCGGCCGACGTCGGCGGTGCGCGGCATCATCCCGGCGAACCCGTCGGCGTGCACCGCGTAGCGGATCCGCTCGACCGGGCGGGAGATCCGGGCCAGCACGGTCAGCCAGTCGTACGGGTAGCGCCGGGCGGCGCCGTCCGCGCCGCCGGGGAGGGCGGCGGCGACCGTGCTGCGCGCGCCGTCGCAGCCGACCGCCCAGTCGGCGCGCAGCTCGCCGCCGGCTGTGCGCAGCACGGGGCGGCCGTCCCCGTCGAGGGCGACGGACTCGACGGGGCTCTCGAAGGCGACGGTGCCGCCGTCCTCCTCGTAGGCGGCGACCAGGTCGCGGACCAGCAGCTGCTGCGGGTAGACCCAGTGCCGGACGCCGCCCGAGAGCGCGCCGTAGTCGACCGGCACCCGCTCGCCGAGGCAGGTGATCTCGCACTCCCCGTGCCGCTCGCCCTCGGCGGTCAGCCGGTCGGCGAGGCCCAGGGAGCGCAGGTACTCGACCACCCGGTGCTCCAGCACACCGGCCCGGGCGGTGCGCTCCAGTTCGGCGCGGGAGAGCCGTTCGTGGACGGTGGCCTCGACGCCGGCCCGGCGCAGCGCGTGGGCGAGGACGAGTCCGGCGGGTCCGGCGCCGACCACGGCGACGGTGGTGCGGGCGGTCATCGGCTGCCTCCGGCGGCGAGCAGTCCGGCCCCGAGCGCGGCGGGCACCACGGCGGGGTTGAAGGTCTCGGTGACGGCGGCCAGCGGTCGGCGGCCGTGCCAGAGCAGGTAGGTCTTGTAGGCGGCGGGTTCGCCGTCCCAGTCGCGGACCCCGGTGTCCAGCACGGTGCGCCGGTGGGCGGTGCCGGCGGCCTGGAGGGCGGCGCCGATCGGCGCGCCGGTGTCGGTGAGGCAGCGCTCGGCGTCGGCGTCGAGCGCGGGCCGGGCGACGACCACGTTGCGGGAGAGTTCGGCGCCGTCGCGGCCGTTCAGCACCGAGCGGCGGACGATCAGCCGCTCCTCCGGCCCGGCGCCGAGCAGGGTGGCGGACCCGGCGGGGGCAGCCGCGGCGGGCACCCGGCGGTGGTCGGCCGCGCCGATCCGGGCGGGCCCGCCGGTCCAGGCCTCCAGCAGGGTGGTGGTGAGCCCGTCGGCGCTGAGCAGCATCCGGGTGGGCGGGGCGGTGAAACGGCCCGTGCGGACGGCCGTCTCGGCCGGTTTCCGGGTGGTGAAGGCGTGTGCGGACACGTCGATGGAGTGCAGCGGCATCGGTCCCCCGAGGACGTCGACGGTGTGGGCCGCGCCGGGCCGACGATCCCCCGTCCGTCCCGGCGCCCCCGCGCGGGGCGGGCGGTGGCCGACCCTACTCGACAAGTGTTTCCGCTGACGAAACGTCACCTCATGCCCGGGCAAAGCCGTTCGGCGGTCGGCCACGGGGCGTGAATACTGTCCGGGTGAACGATTTCCGTGGCTGGCCGGCCGAGGCGCTGGAGTTCTACGAGCACCTGGAGGCCGACAACTCGAGGACCTTCTGGACCGCGCACCGCGCGGTGTACGACGAGGCGGTGCGGGCGCCGATGGAGGCGCTGCTGGCGCGGCTGGAGCCGGAGTTCGGGCCGGGGCGGATCTTCCGGCCGAACCGGG
Organism: Kitasatospora sp. YST-16; assembly: GCF_026802215.1. Classification (NCBI taxonomy): domain Bacteria; kingdom Bacillati; phylum Actinomycetota; class Actinomycetes; order Kitasatosporales; family Streptomycetaceae; genus Kitasatospora; species Kitasatospora sp. YST-16. The sequence goes on along the minus strand of NZ_CP113837.1, from coordinate 5,299,137 downwards.
ACGTCCGGTTCTCGGCCGACAAGTCCCCGTACAAGACGCACGTCGGCGGCTACCTGGAGGGCGGCGGCTACGTGCAGCTGTCGGCCGACGGGCTGGCCTGCGGGCTGGGCTACTACCAGCTGGCGAGCGACCAACTGGCCCGCTACCGCGCCGCGGTGGCCGAGGACGTGCCGGGCGCCGAGCTGGAGCGGGTGGTGGCGGCCGTCCGGGCGGCCGGGCCGCAGGTGGTCGGCCGGGGCAGTCTGAAGACCGCGCCGCGCGGCACGCCCAAGGACCACCCGCGGATCGAACTGCTGCGCCACAAGGGCCTGATCGCCTGGCAGGAGTGGGAGCCCGCGGCCTGGCTGGGCACCGCGAAGGCGTACGACCGGGTCACCGGGTTCCTGCGGGCGGCGGCGCCGCTGCACGAGTGGCTGGAGAACCACGTCGGCCCCAGCGAGCTTCCGCCGCGCTGAGGCCGAGGGTCCTGCGGGAAGGGGGGGGTTCAGCCCACGAAGGGGTCGATCGCCACGACCAGGAACAGCAGGGTCAGGTAGGTGATCGACCAGTGGAACAGCCGCATCTCCTTGAGCTTGGCGCCCACGATGCCGGCCTTGGCGCGCGACTGGAGGGCGTACGCCTCCTTCATCCACAGCGCGCCGAGGACGGCGGCGGTGGCCGGGTACAGCCAGCTGGTGTGCGCGGCGGGCCACAGCAGCAGCGAGGTCGCCACCATCACCCAGGAGTAGGCGACGACCTGCCGGGCCACGCCGATGTTGCCGCGGATCACCGGCAGCATCGGCACGCCGGCCTTGGCGTAGTCGTCGCGGACCTTCATCATCAGCACCCAGGTGTGCGGCGGCGTCCAGAAGAACACCACCAGGAACAGCACCACGGCCGCCCAGGACACCGAGTTCGTCACCGAGGACCAGCCGACCAGCACCGGCATGCAGCCGGCGATGCCGCCCCAGACCACGTTCTGCGAGGTGCGGCGCTTGAGGCCGAGGGTGTAGACGAACACGTAGAACAGCAGCGCGCCGAGGGCGAGCGCCGAGGAGAGCCAGTTGACCAGCAGGCCCAGCCAGAGCGTGGAGACCACGGCCAGCACGACGCCGAAGACCAGCGCCTCGCGCGGGGAGACCATGCCGGTGACGATCGGGCGCCGCTCGGTGCGCGACATCACCGCGTCGATGTCGCGGTCGATGTACATGTTGAGCGCGTTCGCGCCGCCCGCCGACAGGTAGCCGCCGACCACCACCGCGAGCACCCGCCACAGGTTGGGCACGCCGTCCTGGGCCAGGAACATCACCGGTACCGTCGAGATCAGCAGCAGCTCGATGATCCGGGGTTTGGTGAGGGCGACGAAGGCCCCGACGCGGGCCCCGAACGGCCGGGGCGCGGTCCTCGTCCCTACCACCACCCCAGCGGGGCGGGATTCGACGGCGGTCACGGACACCTCAACAGTCGATGAACTTCCACAGGCGACCCGGTAGACCCGCAGGGTGCCCGCCGTCCGCTCTGCGCGTACCACGCAACCATAGACGTTCCATATCTCCCGATCCGCCCCGGGGTCCCCCGGCGAGCCGCGCCCGCTCCCGTCTTGCCCTTCGGACGGGCAAACCCTCCCTGGACGGGTGAAGGTAGGACAGACCAGTTGACGCCCCGCCAGGGGAATGCGACGCCGCGACCCCGCGTTGCCCGGCACAGAGGGTGAGGGGCCCCGCAAACGGTAGGCTCGCACAGAGAAGCGGGATCAACCCTCCGTGATCGGCACCAGCCACAGCGGCGTGGCCGTCCGGTCCCCTTCACGGGGTCACACTTCACAGAATCCGGAAGGAGCCCTGAGTCAGGGTGAGCACCACGCCGAACGTCTTTGAGTGGAGCGAGGCGGACCAGCGGGCCGTCGACACGGCCCGGGTCCTGGCCATGGACGCCGTGCAGAAGGTGGGGAACGGGCACCCCGGAACCGCCATGTCGCTGGCTCCCGCCGCGTACGTGATCTTCCAGCGCTTCCTGCGCCACGACCCGACCGACCCGGCCTGGGTCGGCCGGGACCGCTTCGTGCTGTCCCCCGGGCACACCTCCCTCACGCTGTACACCCAGCTGTTCCTGTCCGGCTACGGACTGTCGCTGGACGACCTGAAGGCCTTCCGGGTGGCCGGCAGCCGCACCCCCGGCCACCCCGAGCACGGCCACACCGCCGGCGTCGAGACCACCACCGGCCCGCTCGGCCAGGGCATCGGCAACGCGGTCGGCATGGCGATGGCCTCCCGCTACGAGCGCGGCCTGTTCGACCCGGACGCGGCGCCCGGCACCTCGCCGTTCGACCACACCGTCTGGGCGATCGTCTCCGACGGCGACCTCGAGGAGGGCATCTCCGCCGAGGCGTCCTCGCTGGCCGGCCACCAGAAGCTGGGCAACCTGGTCGCGCTCTACGACGACAACCACATCTCGATCGAGGGCGACACCGCCACCGCCTTCTCCGAGGACGTGCTGGCCCGCTACGAGGCGTACGGCTGGCACGTCCAGCGGGTCGCCCCGAAGTCCGACGGCGACATCGACGTGGTCGCGCTGGCCGCCGCGCTGGAGGCCGCCCGGGCCGAGACCGGCAAGCCGTCGATCATCGCGATGCGCACCATCATCGCCTGGCCCGCGCCGAACGCCCAGGACACCGCCAAGGCGCACGGATCGGCCCTCGGCGACGCCGAGATCGCCGCCACCAAGAAGGTCCTCGGCTTCGACCCGGCGAAGACCTTCGAGGTCTCCGACGAGGTCGTCGCGCACGCCCGCGGCGTGGTCCAGCGCGGCCAGGCCGCCCGCGCCGCCTGGGACGCCGAACTGGCCGACTGGCGCGCCGCCAACCCGCAGCGCGCCGCCGAGTTCGACCGGATCCAGATCGGCGAGCTGCCCGACGGCTGGGAGAAGGCGATCCCGTCCTTCCCGGCCGGCAAGTCCGTCGCCACCCGCAAGGCCTCCGGCGACACCCTGAAGGCCGTCGGCAAGCTCGTCCCCGAGCTCTGGGGCGGTTCCGCGGACCTCGCCGAGTCCAACCTCACCACGATCGACGAGGAGTCCTCCTTCCTCCCGGAGGGCAACGCGCTCAAGAGCGCCTCGCCGTACGGCCGGACGATCCACTTCGGCATCCGCGAGCACGCCATGGGCTCGATCATGAACGGCATCGCGCTGCACGGCCGCACCCGGATCTACGGCGGCACCTTCCTGGTGTTCTCCGACTACATGCGCCCCGCGGTCCGGCTCGCCGCGCTGATGAAGCTGCCGGTCACCTACGTCTGGACGCACGACTCGATCGGCCTCGGCGAGGACGGCCCGACCCACCAGCCGGTCGAGCACCTGGCCGCGCTGCGCGCCATCCCCGGCCTCGCCGTGGTCCGCCCGGCGGACGCCAACGAGACCGCCGTGGTGTGGCGCACCGTGCTGGAGCGGCAGACCAGCCACCCCGGCCCGGTCGGCCTGGCGCTGACCCGCCAGGGCGTGCCGACCTTCGACCGCGAGGTGTTCGGCTCCGCCGAGGGCGCGGCCAGGGGCGGCTACGTGCTGGCCGAGGCCGAGGGCGGCGAGCCCAAGGTCATCCTGATCGGCACCGGCTCCGAGGTGCAGCTGGCCGTCCAGGCCCGCGAGGCGCTGCAGGCCGAGGGCGTCCCGACCCGGGTGGTCTCGCTGCCGTCGGTCGAGTGGTTCAACGAGCAGGACCAGGCGTACCGCGACAGCGTGCTGCCGCCGAACGTCCGGGCCCGGGTCTCGGTCGAGGCGGGCATCGCCCAGGGCTGGCGCGAGCTGGTCGGCGACGCCGGCCGGATCATCAGCCTGGACCACTTCGGCGCCTCCGCCGACTACCAGGTGCTGTACCAGGAGTTCGGCCTCACCGCGGACGCGGTCGCCAACGCCGCCCGCGCCTCGCTGCGCACGGTCGAGGCCGTCTCCCGCTGACGCGCTGACCCGCCCGGTCCGGGGTATCCGCACTACCCCGGGCCGGCCTCCCCGGACTCCACCTGACGTACGAAAAGAAGAAGAGGGACTGAGCACCATGACCGACGCTTTGAACCGCCTCAGCGAAGAAGGCGTGGCGATCTGGCTCGACGACCTGAGCCGGGAGCGCCTGAACTCCGGCAACCTGGCCGAGCTGGTGCAGGAGAAGCACGTCGTCGGCGTCACCACCAACCCGACCATCTTCCAGAAGGCCATCGGCAGCGGCAGCGCCGCCTACGACGGCCAGCTGACCGACCTCGCGGTCCGCAAGGTCACCACCGACGAGGCGATCCGCATGATCACCACCTCGGACGTGCGGGACGCCGCCGACGTGCTGCGCCCCGTCTACGACGCCTCCAACGGCCGCGACGGCCGGGTCTCCATCGAGGTCGACCCGCGCCTGGCGCACGAGACCGCGGCGACGGTCGCCGAGGCCAAGCAGCTGTGGTGGCTGGTCGACCGCCCGAACGTGCTGATCAAGATCCCCGCCACCATGGGCGGCCTGCCCGCGATCAGCCAGGTGCTGGCGAAGGGCATCAGCGTCAACGTCACGCTGATCTTCTCGCTGGAGCGCTACAAGGCCGTCATCGACGCCCACCTGACCGGCCTGGAGCAGGCCAAGGCCGCCGGCCTCGACCTGTCGCAGATCGAGTCCGTCGCCTCGTTCTTCGTCTCCCGCGTGGACACCGAGATCGACAAGCGCCTGGACGCGGTCGGCACCCCCGAGGCCAAGGAGCTGCGCTCCAAGGCCGCCGTCGCCAACGCCCGCCTCGCCTACCAGGCGTACGAGGAGGTCTACGGCTCGGTGGACGGCGCCAAGCCGGCCTCCGCGCGCTGGGCGGCCCTGGAGGCGGCCGGAGCCAAGCCGCAGCGCCCGCTGTGGGCGTCCACCGGCGTCAAGGACCCGAACCTGCCGGACACCCTCTACGTGACCGAGCTGGTCGCCCCGGGCACCGTCAACACCATGCCCGAGGCCACCCTGGACGCCACCGACGACCACGGCCAGGTCACCGGCGACACCATCACCCCGAACTACGCCGACGCCAAGGCCGTGCTCGACGCGGTCGCCGCCGCGGGCGTGGACTACGACGACGTGGTCCAGGTCCTGGAGGACGAGGGCGTCAGCAAGTTCGAGGCCTCCTGGACCGAGCTGCTCGACACCGTCACCGCGGCGCTCGAAGCGCACGGCAAGAACTGACACCTGCTCACGGAACCGACGCACGGAAAGCGGAGCACACCACAGTGAGCAACACCCAGCCGTACCCGGATGTGGAGGGCACGGAGCCGGCCGCGGGAGACACCCCGGACCGGCCCGTCAACCCGCTGCGCGACCCCGCCGACCGGCGGCTGCCGAGGATCGCCGGGCCGTCCGGCCTGGTGATCTTCGGCGTCACCGGCGACCTGTCGCGCAAGAAGCTGATGCCGGCGGTCTACGACCTCGCCAACCGCGGCCTGCTGCCGCCGGGCTTCTCGCTCGTCGGTTTCGCCCGCCGCGAGTGGGAGGACGAGGACTTCGCCAACGAGGTGCACGACGCCGTCAAGGAGCACGCCCGCACGCCCTTCCGCGAGGAGGTCTGGGAGCAGCTCGCCAAGGGCATGCGCTTCGTCCAGGGCGACTTCGGCGACGACGAGGCGTTCGACACCCTGCGCCGCACGATCGAGGACCTCGACCAGGCGCAGGGCACCAGCGGCAACTTCGCGTTCTACCTGTCGGTGCCGCCGAAGTTCTTCCCGACCGTGGTCCAGCAGCTCAAGAAGCACGGACTGACCGACCCGGCGCCGGGCTCCTGGCGCCGGGCGGTGATCGAGAAGCCGTTCGGCCACGACCTGGCCAGCGCCCAGGAGTTGAACCGGATCGTCCACGAGGTCTTCCCCCGTGACGAGGTCTTCCGGATCGACCACTACCTGGGCAAGGAGACCGTCCAGAACATCCTGGCGCTGCGCTTCGCCAACCAGATGTTCGAGCCGATCTGGAACCGGTCGTACGTCGACCACGTGCAGATCACCATGGCCGAGGACATCGGCATCGGCGGCCGGGCCGGCTACTACGACGGCATCGGCTCCGCCCGTGACGTCATCCAGAACCACCTGCTCCAGCTGATGGCGCTGACCGCCATCGAGGAGCCGGCGTCCTTCCACCCGAAGGCGCTGGTCGCCGAGAAGCTGAAGGTGCTCAGCGCCGTCAAGCTGCCCGCCGACCTGGGCGCGCACACCGTGCGCGGCCAGTACAGCTCCGGCTGGCAGGGCGGCGAGGAGGTGCTCGGCTACCTGGACGAGGACGGCATCAACCCCGAGTCCAAGACCGACACCTACGCCGCCATCAAGCTGGAGATCAACAACCGGCGCTGGGCGGGCGTCCCGTTCTACCTGCGCACCGGCAAGCGGCTGGGCCGCCGGGTCACCGAGATCGCGGTGGTCTTCCAGCGCGCCCCGTACCTGCCGTTCGACTCCTACGCAACCGAGGAGCTCGGCCAGAACGCCCTGGTGATCCGCGTCCAGCCGGACGAGGGCGTCACCGTGCGGTTCGGCTCGAAGGTCCCCGGCACCGCGCTGGAGGTCCGCGACGTCACGATGGACTTCGCCTACGGCGAGTCCTTCACCGAGTCCAGCCCCGAGGCGTACGAGCGCCTCATCCTGGACGTCCTGCTCGGCGACGCGAACCTCTTCCCGCGGCACCAGGAGGTCGAGCTGTCCTGGCAGATCCTCGACCCGATCGAGCAGTACTGGGACGCCAACGGCAAGCCCGCGCAGTACCCGGCCGGCACCTGGGGCCCGGTCGAGGCGGACGAGATGCTCGCACGAGACGGCAGGAGCTGGCGCCGGCCATGAAGATCGACCTGACGGACACCACGTCCAGCAAGATCAACGCTGCCCTGATGGACGCCCGCCGGGCCAGCGGCTCGACCGCCGCCGGCATGGTGCTGACCCTGGTCATCGTGACCGACGAGGGCAGCGCGTACGACGCCCTCAAGGCCGCCAACGACGCCTCCCGCGAGCACCCCTCGCGGACGCTCGCCGTCATCAAGCGGGCCGGCCGCTCGCCCCGCGCCCGGGCCGAGACCCGGCTGGACGCGGAGATCCTGGTCGGCACCGACGCGGGCAGCGGCGAGACCGTCGTCCTGCGGATGCACGGCGAACTCGCCGCGCACGCCCAGTCGGTGGTCCTCCCGCTGCTGCTGCCGGACGCCCCCGTGGTGGTCTGGTGGCCGGACAACGCGCCGCTCAACCCGGCGCAGGACCCGCTCGGCGCGCTCGCCCAGCGCCGGATCACCGACGCGGTGACCGCCGAGTCCCCGGTCGGCCAGCTCGCCCAGCGGGCGGCCGGCTACACCCCCGGCGACACCGACCTCGCCTGGACCAGGATCACCGGCTGGCGCTCCATGCTGGCCGCCGCCCTGGACCAGCGCGACGTCGAGATCACCGGCGCGGTGGTCGAGGGCGAGTCGTACAACCCCAGCGTCGAACTGCTCGGCCTGTGGCTGCACAACCGCCTGCGCGTCCAGGTCGAGCGGGTCGTCACCGGCGGCCCCGGCATCACCGCCGTCCGGCTGCGCACCAAGGAGGGCGACATCACCCTCGACCGCCCCGACGGCCTGCTCGGCACGCTCTGCATGCCCGGCGCGCCCGACCGGATGGTCGCGCTCAAGCGCCGCGACACCGCCGAGCTGATCGCCGAGGAGCTGCGCCGCCTCGACCCCGACGACATCTACGCCGCCGCCGTCCGCACCCCGGTCGACCGGCTGCGCGAGCGGATCGCCGGCGTCGAGCACGCGGGACCCGGCGGCACCGTGGAGGCCGAGGCCCCCGCGGCGGCGGAGCCGGACGCCAAGGTCGTCGAGGCCGCCGTCGCCGCCCCGGCCCGGGTCACCGCCAAGCTGCCGGAGAAGGCCGCCCCGGCGGCGAAGAAGGCCACCGCCAAGAAGGCCGCCCCGCGCAAGCGGAGCGGCCAGTGAGCACCGACCGGGTCCTGGTCCACCGGGACGCCGCGCTGCTCGCCCAGGCGGCCGCCGCCCGGCTGCTCACCGCCCTGGCCGACGCCCAGGCCGCCCGCGGCACCGCCCACCTGGTGCTCACCGGCGGCCGCAACGGCAACGCCCTGCTCGCCGCGCTCGCCGCCCACCCGGCGCGCGACGCGGTGGACTGGGCGCACGTCGACCTGTGGTGGGGCGACGAGCGCTACCTGCCGGCCGGCGACCCGGAGCGCAACGCGGTGCAGGCCGCCGCGTTCCTGGACGCCGTCCGGCCGCTCGGCGCCCGGGTGCACGAGATGCCCCCCGCCGACGGCAGCACCCCCGCCGAGGACGCCGCCGAACAGTACGCCGCCGAGCTGGCCGCGGCCGCCGCCCCCGGCGAACGGCTGCCGCTCTTCGACGTCCTGCTGCTCGGCGTCGGCCCCGACGCCCACGTCGCCTCGCTCTTCCCCGGCCACCCCGGGGTCGAGCAGGCGGACGGCACCGTCATCGCCGTCCACGACTCCCCCAAGCCCCCGCCCACCCGCCTCTCCCTCACCCTCCCCGCCCTGCACCACGCCCGCCAGGTGTGGCTGCTGGCCGCCGGCCCCGACAAGGCCGACGCGGTCGCCCTGGCCCGCACCGCCCCGGGAGCCGCCACGGCCCCGGCCGGCGCGGTCACCGGCACCGAGCAGACCTTGTGGCTGCTGGACGAGGCGGCGGCGGGCAAGCCCGCCTGAGTCCGCACGTCGCACGAGGCCCGGTCCGGTTCCCCGGACCGGGCCTCGTGCGTCCTGCTACAACTCTGCTGTGGAGACGGAGAACAGCATCACCGGCGGCAGCTTCAAGGGCACCGTCGTCCAGGCCGGCACCGTGGTCCTCGGCCCGGCCCCGGTCCGCCCGTCCGGGCTCCCGCCGCGCACCCTGTTCGTCGGCCGCGAGCAGCTGCTCACCGAGCTGATCGACGCACTCGCCACCGGGCACGGCCCGCTGCTGGTCTCCGCGCTCGCCGGCCTCGGCGGGATCGGCAAGACCGCCCTCGCCGTGGAGACCGCCCACCGGGCCCTGCCGCGCTTCCCCGGCGGGGTCCTCTTCATCGACCTGCACGGCTACGACGAGCACCCCGTCACCCCCGAACAGGCCCTCGACACCCTGCTGCACGCCCTCGGCGCGGACCTCCCGCCCGATCCGGCCGCCAAACAGCACCTCTACCGCAGCCGGCTCGCCGCCCTCGACGGGCCGCTGCTGCTGATCGCCGACAACGCCTCCTCCCCCGCCCAGGTCTCCCCGCTGCTGCCCGGCGACCCGCGCCACCGCACCCTGGTCACCAGCCGCCACCGGCTCGCCGACCGCACCCTGGCCCCGCGCCACTTCCGGATCGACGTCCTCGACCCGGCCGACTCCCTCGCCCTGCTCACCGAACTCACCGGTGTCGACGACCCGTTGCTGCCCGAGCTGGCCGAGCTCTGCGGCCACCTGCCGCTGGCCCTGCGGATCGCCGGGGCGCTGCTCACCGACCGCTCCCCCGCCGAACTGGCCACCGCCCTCGCCGACACGCGCGCCCGCCTCGCCGCCCTCGACCTCGGCCCCGACCTGGCCGTCCACACCGCCTTCGACCTCTCGTACCGCCGGCTTTCCCGCGCCGAGGCCCGGCTGTTCGCGCTGCTGTCCCTGCACCCGGGGCCCGATCTGTCGCCCGGGGCCGCCGCAGCCCTCGCCGGCCGCCCCGAGGCCGACACCCTGGAGCTGCTGCGCGCCCTCACCCGGGCCCACCTGCTGGAGGAGGCAGACGGCGGCCGGTACCGCTTCCACGACCTGGTGCGGCTGTACGCGGCGAACCTCCGCGGGCGGGGTGTCCGGGCCGCCCGGAAGCGGCTGCTCGGCCGGCGCTGCCGGAGCTGCGTCCCGGCTACCGGCGCGACGCCCGGCTGCTGGTCGAACGGGCCCGTGCGCTGTTCACCGTCTTCCTGGCCGTCGCCGCCGCGCCCAGGTCGGCCGCCGTCACCGAACTGCCCGCAGTGCTCGCCGCCCTGCACACGCTGGAGGAGCCCGTGTCCCGGTTGGAGGAGCCGGAGGTGACCGGCCAGTACCTGCTCTCGCTGGCCACCGTCCACAGGGCGCGGCACGACGAGGCCGCCGAGGCGGCGGCCCTGACCGGGGTGGTCGAGGAACTCCGGGACCACGCCGCCTCGTACGACCTCCGGTACGCGCGAAGTCGCCTCGCCGTCATCACGGCGAAGGGCGCCACCGGTGGCCGGTGACGCCCTTCGTGTGGTGCTGCCGCGCTCAGATCTCGCCGCGCAGCTTGGCCAGCGCCTCGGCGAGGATCGCCTCGCCGTCGGCGTCGGTGCGGCGCTCGCGGACGTAGGCGAGGTGGGTCTTGTAGGGCTCGTTGCGGGCCGGGGCGGGCGGGTTGTGCTCGTCCTGGCCGGCCGGGAAGCCGCAGCGCGGGCAGTCCCAGGTGTCCGGGATGGCCGCCTCGGCGGCGAAACTGGGGCGCGTCTCGTGCTTGTTGGCGCACCAGAAGGAGATGCGGTTGCGCGGGGCGGATTCACCGCGCTCCGCCTCGCCCATCGGGCCGGCGCCGACTCGGCTGCCTCGGATCGCGTTGCCACTTGCCACGGTCTGACTCCCTGCGTGCTGGTGCCGTCCGGCCGCGGCTGGGCGGACGGTGGCGAAGTCGTCCTAGTGTAAGCGCGAGTTAAGCCGGCGCCACCATCGCCCGGCGACTTCCTGTCAGTTGTTCTTGAGCAGCAACCCGAGCACCACGATGCAGGCGAACCACGCGATCCCGAGGATCACGGTGATGCGGTCGAGGTTGCGCTCGGCCACCGCGGAGCCGCCACCGGTCGAGGCCGCGCCACCGCCGAACATGTCGGACAGGCCGCCGCCCTTGCCCTTGTGAAGCAGCACCATCAGGATCATCAGCACGCTCAGGATGATCAGAGCAATCTCGAACCCGAGAACCACGACGGGACCAACTCTCTCGAATCTTCGGCGAAGGGGCCGGGCCCGCTCCACGCGGTCCGGCCCCAAAGCCTACGTTGCTGCGGCGGCGTTAGCCTACTGCCTGCTCACGGTAGCGCACGATCTTGACGAACTCGTCGGCGTCCAGGGAGGCTCCGCCGATCAGGCCGCCGTCGACGTCGGGCTTGGCCATCAGGCCGGCCGCCGACGAGGACTTCACCGAACCGCCGTACAGGACACGGACCTTGTCGGCCAGCTCGGCCCCGTACAGCTCGGCGAGCCGGGCCCGGATCGCGCCGCAGACCTCCTGCGCGTCCTCGGGGGTGGCCACCTCGCCGGTGCCGATCGCCCAGACCGGCTCGTACGCGACGACGATGCTCTCGGCGTCCGAGGCCGGGACGCCGTCGAGGGCGCCGTCGAGCTGGGCCAGGGTGTACGCGACGTGGGTGCCGGCCTTGCGGATCTCCAGCGGCTCGCCGATGCACAGGATCGGGGTGATCCCGTTGCGGTAGGCGGCCTTCACCTTGGCGTTGACGATCTCCTCGTTCTCGCCGTGGTACTGGCGGCGCTCGGAGTGGCCGATCACCGCGTAGGCGACCTTCAGCTTCGCCAGCATCGGGCCGGACACCTCGCCGGTGTAGGCCCCGCCGTCGTGCTGCGAGATGTCCTGCGAGCCGTACTTGAGCTTCAGCTTGTCGCCGTCGACCAGGGTCTGCACGGAGCGCAGGTCGGTGAACGGGACCAGGACGGCGACCTCGACGGCCGCGTAGTCCTTGTCGGCCAGCGAGAACGCCAGCTTCTGGGTGTGCTGGATGGCCTCGAGGTGGTCGAGGTTCATCTTCCAGTTGCCCGCCATCAGCGGGAGACGCTCAGTCATGATCCTTCTCAGTCCTCCAGGGCGGCGAGACCGGGGAGGGTCTTGCCCTCCAGGTACTCGAGGCTCGCGCCACCGCCGGTCGAGATGTGTCCGAACTCCGTCTCGTCGAAGCCCAGGGTGCGCACCGCCGCCGCCGAGTCGCCGCCGCCGACCACGGTGAACGCGTCCGAGTCGAGCAGCGCCTGGGCGACCGCGCGGGTGCCGTCGGCGAACGCCGGGTGCTCGAAGACGCCCATCGGGCCGTTCCAGAACACGGTCTTCGCGTCGGCGATCTTCTCCGCGAACAGCTGCGCGGTCTTCGGGCCGATGTCCAGGCCGAGCGCGCCGTCCGGGATCGCGTCCACGTCGACGACCGCGTAGTCCTCGACCGGGGCGCCGCCCTTGACGTCCGGGAAGCTGCCCGAGACCGCGGTGTCGACCGGGATCACGAACTCCACGCCCTGCTCGGCGCCGCGCTTCAGGTAGTCCTGGACGACCGGGATCTGGTCCTCCTGGAGCAGCGAGGCGCCGACGCCGTGGCCCTGGGCCGCGATGAAGGTGTACATCATGCCGCCGCCGATCAGGATCCGGTCGGCCTTGCCGAGCAGGTTCTCGATCACGCCGACCTTGTCGGAGACCTTGGAGCCGCCGAGCACCACCACGTACGGGCGGGCCACGTCCTCGGTGAGGCGCTTGAGGACGCCCACCTCGGTGGCGATCAGGTCGCCGACCGCGTGCGGCAGCCGGGCCGGGAGGTCGTAGACGGAGGCGTGCTTGCGGTGCACCGCGCCGAAGCCGTCGCCGACGTACACGTCCGCCAGGGTGGCCAGGGCGTCGGCGAACGCGCCGCGCTCGGCGTCGTCCTTGGACGTCTCGCCGGCGTTGAAGCGCAGGTTCTCCAGCAGCGTGACCTCGCCGTCGCCGAGGGCGGCGACGGTGGCCTTCGCGCTGTCCCCGACGGTGTCGGTGGCGAACGCCACCGGCCGGCCGAGGATCTCGCCGAGGCGGACGGCCACCGGCGCGAGGGAGAACTTCGGGTCCGGCTCGCCCTTGGGACGGCCCAGGTGGGAGGCGACGACGACGCGGGCGCCGCGCTCGACGAGCTTGGCGATGGTCGGCGCGACGGCGCGGATCCGGCCGTCGTCGGTGATGGTGTCACCGGACAGCGGCACGTTGAGGTCGGCGCGGACGAACACCCGCTTGCCGGAGACCTCCAGGTCTTCGATCGTCTTCACGGTCTTGCTCCTCAGGGGGTGGAACGGTGCGCAGACGGCGACACGACGGCGGGCCACCGGTATCGAGGGGTAGGACGGACGGGGGCGGGCGCAGCGGCAGGGCCCGGTCGGCGGTGACAGCCGTCCGGGCCCTGCCCCTCACGTCACGTCAGCTACCGCTGGGATCAGAGCTGGTCGCCGACGAGCGAGACCAGGTTGACCAGGCGGTTCGAGTAGCCGAACTCGTTGTCGTACCAGCCGAGCACCTTGACCTGGTTGCCCTGCACCATGGTCAGCTGCGAGTCGAAGATGCAGGAGTGCGGGTCGTTCACGATGTCCGAGGAGACGATCGGGTCCTCGGTGTACGCCAGGTAGCCCTTGAGCGGGCCCTCCTGCGCGGCCTTCTGGAAGGCGGCGTTGACCTCGTCCTTGGTGACCTCGCGCTCGAGGGTGACCACCAGGTCGGTGATGGAGCCGGTCGGGACGGGGACGCGCAGCGAGGTGCCGTCCAGCTTGCCCTTGAGCTCCGGCAGGACCAGGGCGGTGGCCTTGGCGGCACCGGTCGAGGTCGGGATGATGTTCTGCGAGGCGGCGCGGGCGCGACGCAGGTCCTTGTGCGGGAAGTCCAGGGTGACCTGGTCGTTGGTGAAGGCGTGCACGGTGGTCATCAGGCCCTTGACGATGCCGAAGTTCTCGTGCAGGACCTTCGCCATCGGCGCCACGCAGTTGGTGGTGCAGGAGGCGTTCGAGATGATGTCGTGCGCCGCCGCGTCGTACTTGTCCTCGTTGACGCCCAGGACGATGGTGATGTCCTCGTCGCTGGCAGGCGCCGAGATGATGACCTTCTTGGCACCGGCGGTGATGTGCTTCTTCGCAGCATCGGCCTTGGTGAAGATGCCGGTGGACTCGACGACGATGTCGGCGCCCAGGGCGGCCCAGGGAAGGTTGGCGGGGTCGCGCTCGGCGGTGACCTTGAAGGTGTGACCGTCGACGGTGATGCTGTCCTCGGTGTGCGAGACCTCGCCGGGGAAGGTACCGAGAGTGGTGTCGTACTTGAGCAGGTGAGCCAGCGTCTTGGTGTCGGTCAGGTCGTTGACACCGACGATCTCGATGTCAGCGCCCTGGGACTTGACCGCACGGAAGAAGTTGCGGCCGATGCGGCCGAACCCGTTGATGCCTACCCGGATCGTCACGAACCGATCTCCTCTTAGGTACGCCGGGCCGGAGCCCGACGGGGGTGAAATTTGGGTTGTCCCCGACCACTGCTGACCCTACCTCCCCCAAGTGTTGCAAGGCACATCGCCTCACCGGTTGGGACGGGGCGGCCCGGGTGCGCGGAAGGGGCGCGCGGAGCGGGTGCGGCGGCTGCCGCGGCCTGCTCCGCGCGCCCCTCGGTGCGCGGTCGGACGGTTGACTTCCCGTCAGTCCCGTCAGTTCAGGGCCATCTCCTCGGTCAGGTTGGCCTCGGTGTTCGGCAGGCCGAGCTCGGCGGCCCGCTTGTCGGCCATCGCCAGCAGCCGGCGGATCCGCCCGGCCACCGCGTCCTTGGTCAGCGGCGGGTCGGCGAGCGCGCCGAGCTCCTCCAGCGAGGCCTGCTTGTGCTGCATGCGCAGCGCGCCGGCCGCGGCCAGGTGCTCGGGCACCTCCTCGCCGAGGATCTCCAGGGCGCGCTGCACCCGGGCGCCGGCGGCGACCGCGGCGCGGGCCGAGCGGCGCAGGTTGGCGTCGTCGAAGTTGGCCAGCCGGTTGGCGGTGGCCCGCACCTCGCGGCGCATCCGGCGCTCCTCCCAGGCCAGCACCGACTCGTGCGCGCCGAGGCGGGTGAGCAGCGCGCCGATCGCGTCGCCGTCGCGGATCACCACCCGGTCGACGCCGCGCACCTCGCGGGCCTTGGCCGGGATGCCGAGCCGGCGGGCCGCGCCGACCAGGGCGAGCGCCGCCTCGGAGCCGGGGCAGGTGATCTCCAGGGAGGAGGAGCGCCCGGGCTCGGTCAGCGAGCCGTGGGCGAGGAACGCGCCGCGCCAGGCCGCCTCCGCGTCGCAGGTCGCGCCGGAGACCACCGCCGGGGGCAGGCCCCGGATCGGCCGTCCGCGTCCGTCCACCAGCCCGGTCTGCCGGGCCAGCAGCTCGCCGTCCTTCACCACCCGCACCACGTACCGGCTGCCGCGTCGCAGCCCGCCGGGGGCCATCACCACCAGATCCGAGGAGTGTCCGAAGATCTCCAGGAGGTCCTTGCGCAGCCGCCGGGCCGCAATGCCGGTGTCCAGCTCCGCCTCGATCACGATGCGGCCGCTCACAATGTGCAGTCCGCCCGCAAAACGCAGGATCGCCGAGACCTCCGCCTTGCGGCAGCAGGCACGGGTGACGGGAAGCCGGGAGATCTCGTCTTTCACCGCTGCCGTCATCGCCATGGGCCGATCCTTCCATGAGTCCGGAAAATCCGGTCGTACGCCGCGGCCAAGAGCTCCGCGTCGTGTCGCGGCGTCCCGTCGTCGCGGGCCACCGAGTCGAGCACCAGTGCGGCGCCCATCCGCTCGGCGGCCTGTTCCAGGCCGGCCAGGTCGGCCAGGCCGAAGGCGCCGCCGCTGACCGCGCGCTCGTCCACCAGGATCGCATCGACCGCCAGGCCGGGGGCGTGGTCGGCGATCACCTCCAGGTGGCGCTGCGGGGTGAAGCCCTCGGTCTCGCCGGGCTGCGGGGCCAGGTTGAGGGTCAGCAGGCGGCGGGCCCGGGTCTCGGTGAGCGCCTTGGCGAGCTCGGGGACCAGCAGGTGCGGCAGCACGCTGGTGAACCAGGAGCCGGGGCCGAGCACCACCCAGTCCGCCTCCAGGACGGCCTGCACGGCCTCCGGGACGGCGGGCGGCTCGTCCGGGAGCAGCCGGATCGACTGCACGGTGCCGGGCGTGACGGCCACCGACGCCTGGCCGCGCACCGCGGTCACCTCGGCGGGGCGCAGCGGGTCGTGGCCGCGCACCAGGGCCTCGATGTCGAGCGGGACGGCGGACATCGGCAGCACCCGGCCCTGCACGTTCAGCAGCCGGCCGACCCAGTTCAGCGCCTCCACCGGGTCGCCGAGCTTCTCCCACAGCGCGACGATCAGCAGGTTGCCGACCGCGTGGCCGCCGAGCTCGCCGGTGCCGGCGAAGCGCTGCTGGATCACCTCGGACCAGGTGCGGCCCCACTCGTCGTCGCCGCACAGCGCGGCCAGCGCCTTGCGCAGGTCGCCGGGCGGCAGCACGCCGAGCTCGGCGCGCAGCCGGCCGCTGGAGCCGCCGTCGTCGGCGACGGTGACCACGGCGGTCAGCTCGGTGGTCAGCCGGCGCAGCGCGGACAGCGAGGCGGACAGGCCCTGGCCGCCGCCCAGCGCGGCGATCTTCGGCACGCCGGGCCGCGGTGACTGGACGGCCCGCTCGGCAGGTCTGGTCCGGAGCTGCAGCCGCGCTGGCACGTATCCCGTCACGCCGACCCCATGTTCCTGTCTCGTGCTCGGCCGGGGCGGCGGTACGGGGGTTTCCCGGCCGCTTACTCCCGGCCCATGTCCCGGTGGACCAGCACCGTTTCGACGCCGTCCGCGATCAGACGCTTCGTCAGCTGCTCGGACATCGCCACGCTGCGGTGCTTGCCTCCGGTGCAGCCTACGGCAAGCGTCATGTAGCGCTTCCCCTCGCGGCGGTAGCCCTCGGTGATGATCCGCAGCAGCTCGGTGTAGCCGTCCACGAACTGCTGCGCCCCGGGCTGCTGGAACACGTACTCTGCCACGTCCGGGTCGGTTCCGGTACGGGCCCGCAGCTCGGGCACCCAGTGCGGGTTGGGCAGGAAGCGGCAGTCCACGACCAGGTCGGCGTCGACCGGCAGGCCGTACTTGAAGCCGAAGGACATCACGGTGGCGCGCAGCTCCGGCTCGTCCTGGCCGGCGAACTGGGCGTCCATCTTGGCGCGCAGCTGGTGCACGTTGAGGTTGGAGGTGTCGACCACCAGGTCGGCCTCGCCGCGCAGCTCGCGCAGCAGCTCGCGCTCCTGGGCGATGCCGTCGACGATCCGGCCGTCGGCCTGCAGCGGGTGCGGGCGGCGGACCGACTCGAAGCGGCGGACCAGGGCGTCGTCGGAGGAGTCGAGGAAGACGACGCGCAGCCGGACGCCGCGCTTCTCCAGCTCCTCCAGCGAGGTCAGCAGGTCGTCGAAGAAGGTGCGGCCGCGGACGTCGACCACGACGCCGATCCGCGGCACCGCGCCCTGCGAGCGGGCGCCGAGGTCGACCATGGTGGGGATCAGCGCGGGAGGCAGGTTGTCGACCACGAACCAGCCGAGGTCCTCCAGGCACTTGGCGGCGGTGGAGCGGCCCGCCCCGGACATCCCCGAGATGATCACCAGCTCGGGGGTGGTCTCCCCCCCGTTGGACACTGTCACGTCTCTTCCCCGCTTCTCGGTACTGCTGTGGCCGTGCTGTCTTCGATGATCTCGCCGGTCGCGGTGTTGACCGCGAATGCGGCAGGTGTACGGGAGGCCAAGGCTGCGGCAACAGTCTCGGCGGTGCGGCGCCCGACCCCGGGCACTTCGCACAGTTCGTCGACGGTCGCCGCGCGCAGTTTCTTCAGCGAACCGAAGTGCTTGAGCAGGGCCCGGCGGCGAGTCTCGCCCAGCCCGGGGACGGAGTCCAGCTCCCCCGCCGTGAGCCGCTTGGCGCGCTTGGCCCGCTGGTAGGTGATGGCGAAGCGGTGCGCCTCGTCGCGCACCCGCTGCAGCAGGTAGAGGCCCTCGCTGGAGCGCGGCAGCACCACCGGGTCGTCCTGGCCGGGCAGCCAGACCTCCTCCAGCCGCTTGGCCAGCCCGCACACCGCGACGTCGTCGATGCCCAGCCCGTCCAGCGCCCGGACGGCGGCGGCGACCTGCGGCTGCCCGCCGTCGACCACCAGCAGCTGCGGCGGGTAGGCGAAGCGCTTGGGGCGGCCGTTCTCGTCGGTCAGCGCCTCCTCGCCCTCGGCGGGCTCCTGCTCCGGCACCGCCCACTCGCCGGTCTGCTCGCGCTCCTGGAGGTAGCGGCGGAACCGGCGGGTGATCACCTCGTGCATCGAGCGGACGTCGTCCTGGCCCTCGAAGGTCCTGATCTGGAAGCGCCGGTACTCGCTCTTGCGGGCCAGGCCGTCCTCGAACACCACCATGGAGGCCACCACGTCCTCGCCCTGGAGGTGCGAGATGTCGAAGCACTCGATGCGCAGCGGCACCGAGTCCAGCTCCAGGGCGTCGGCGATCTCCTGGAGGGCCCGGCTGCGGGTGGTGAGGTCGGAGGCGCGCTTGGTCTTGTGCAGGGCCAGCGCCTGCTGGGCGTTGCGCTGGACCGTCTCCATCAGGTCCTTCTTGTCGCCGCGCTGGGGCACGCGCAGGTCGACCTGGGCGCCGCGCAGGGCGGACAGCCACTCGTGCACGGCCTCCCCGGGCAGTGCGGGCACCAGCACCTCGCGCGGGACCTGCTCGCTGCCCTCGCCGTAGAGCTGCTGGAGGGCGTGCTCGACCAGGCCGGCGGTGTCCACATCCTCGACCTTGTCGGTGACCCAGCCGCGCTGGCCGCGGACCCGGCCGCCGCGGACGTGGAAGATCTGCACGGCCGCCTCGAGTTCGTCCTCGGCGACGGCCAGCAGGTCGGCGTCGGTGCCGTCGCCCAGGACGACCGCGTTCTTCTCCATCGCGCGCTTCAGCGCGCCCAGGTCGTCGCGCAGCCGGGCGGCCTTCTCGTACTCCATCTCGGCGGCGGCCTGCTGCATCTGCTGTTCGAGCCGGCGCAGGTAGTTGCCCGTCCGGCCAGCCATGAAGTCGCAGAACTCCTCGGCGAGTTCGCGGTGCTCCTCGGCGGACACCCGGCCCACGCAGGGCGCCGCGCACTTGCCGATGTACCCCAACAGGCAGGGGCGGCCGACCTGTTGGGCCCGCTTGAAGACGCCGTTGGAGCAGGTGCGGACCGGGAAGACCCGGAGCATCAGGTCGACCGTCTCGCGGATCGCCCAGGCGTGCCCGTACGGGCCGAAGTAGCGCACGCCCTTCTTGTGCGCCCCGCGCATCACCTGGACCCGGGGGTACTCCTCGTTGAGGGTGACCGCCAGCTCCGGATAGCTCTTGTCGTCCCGGTACTTGACGTTGAACCGCGGGTCGAACTCCTTGATCCAGGAGTACTCCAGCTGCAGCGCCTCGACCTCGGTGGAGACCACCGTCCACTCCACGGACGCCGCGGTGGTCACCATCGTCGCGGTGCGCGGGTGCAGGTGCGCCACGTCCTGGAAGTACGAGGAGAGCCGCTGGCGCAGGCTCTTCGCCTTCCCCACGTAGATGACCCGGCCGTGCGCGTCGCGGAACTTGTACACCCCGGGCGAGAGCGGGATCGCCCCCGGTGCGGGGCGGTAGGTGGACGGGTCAGCCATGCCCCTACCGTACCGACTGGCGCCGACACTCCGCGGCGCCCGCCGCGGTTCGTCAGCTCTTGGTGACCTGGAGGTTCCCGTTCTGCACCGCCACCTGGTAGGCGGGCAGCGGCTTCGGCGCCGGGCCGTCCTGGACGGCGCCGTCGGCGATGCCGAACCGGCTGCCGTGGCACAGGCACTGGATCTGCTCCTTGACCACGCCGTTGACCAGGCATCCGGCGTGCGTGCACTTCGCGCTGAACGCCTTGTACTCCCCCGCCGTCGGCTGCGTCACCACGACGCCCTGCTCCCGGTAGACCTTCCCGCCGCCGACCGGGACGTCCGCGGCGGCGCCGAGGTCGACCGGGCCGGTCGTCGACTTCGCCTCGTCCTTGCCTCCACCGGAGGAGGAGCACCCGGCGGCCGTGGCACCGGCCAGCGCGACGGCCGCGCAGCACAGGACGGTACGGCGGGAGGCGGTGGGCTCGGGCATCGGGACTCCTCGGTGCGGGGAAGGGCGCCAGCAACCCAGCAACGTAGCACGCACCGACGGGTCCGCCCGGGGAGCGGCGGGCGCTCCCGGGCGGACCCGGTGGACGGCGGGCTACTTCTTGCGGCGCTTCGCCGCGGGCGCCGCGTCCGAGACGCCCGGCAGGATGTCGCGCAGGAACTTGCCGGTGTGGCTGGCGGTGGTGGCCGCGACCTCCTCCGGGGTGCCCTCGACGACCACGCTGCCGCCGCCGGAGCCGCCCTCGGGACCCATGTCGACCAGCCAGTCGGCGGTCTTGATGACGTCGAGGTTGTGCTCGATGACGATGACGGTGTTGCCCTTGTCGACCAGCCCCTCCAGGACCTTGATCAGCTTGCTGATGTCCTCGAAGTGCAGGCCGGTGGTGGGCTCGTCCAGGACGTAGACCGTCCGCCCGGTGGAGCGCTTCTGCAGCTCGGCGGAGAGCTTGACGCGCTGGGCCTCGCCGCCGGAGAGCGTGGTGGCGGGCTGGCCGAGCCGGACGTAGCCGAGGCCGACCTCCTTGAGCGTCTTCAGGTGCCGGGCGATCGCGGGGACGGCCTCGAAGAAGTCGAGCGCCTCCTCGATCGGCATGTTCAGCACCTCGGCGATGGACTTGCCCTTGTAGTGGACCTCCAGCGTCTCCCGGTTGTAGCGGTCGCCGTGGCAGACCTCGCAGGGGACGTAGACGTCCGGCAGGAAGTTCATCTCGATCTTGATGGTGCCGTCGCCGGAGCAGTTCTCGCAGCGGCCGCCCTTGACGTTGAACGAGAACCGGCCGGGCAGGTAGCCGCGGACCTTGGCCTCCTGGGTCTCCGCGAACAGCTTGCGCACGTGGTCGAAGACGCCGGTGTAGGTGGCCGGGTTGGAGCGCGGGGTGCGGCCGATCGGCGACTGGTCGACGTGCACCACCTTGTCGACCAGGTCGGTGCCGGTGATCCGGGTGTGCCGGCCGGGGACGCTGCGGGCGCCGTTCAGCTCGCGGGCCAGGTGCGCGTACAGGATGTCGTTGACCAGCGTGGACTTGCCGGAACCGGAGACGCCGGTGACGGCCGTGAAGGTGCCCAGCGGGAAGGCGACCGTGACGTCCTTGAGGTTGTGCTCGCGGGCGCCGTGCACCACCAGTTGGCGCTTCTTGTCCCGCGGGCGGCGGGCCGCCGGGATCGGGATGGCGCGCTTGCCGGACAGGTACTGGCCGGTCAGCGACTCCTCGTTGGCCAGCAGCTCCTTCAGCGAGCCGGAGTGCACCACCTTGCCGCCGTGCTCGCCGGCGCCGGGGCCGATGTCGACGATCCAGTCGGCGGTCTTGATGGTGTCCTCGTCGTGCTCGACGACGATCAGCGTGTTGCCGATGTCGCGCAGCCGGACCAGGGTCTCGATCAGGCGGTGGTTGTCGCGCTGGTGCAGGCCGATGGACGGCTCGTCCAGCACGTAGAGCACGCCGACCAGGCCGGAGCCGATCTGGGTGGCGAGCCGGATCCGCTGGGCCTCGCCGCCGGAGAGCGTGCCGGCGGCGCGGTTGAGCGAGAGGTAGTCGAGGCCGACGTCGACCAGGAAGCGCAGCCGCTCCAGCACCTCCTTGAGCACCCGCTCGGCGATCTGCTTGTCCCGCCGGTCCAGCCGCAGTTCGCCGAGGAAGTCCGCGCAGTCGCTGATCGACATCGCGGAGACCTCGGCGATCGAGCGGTCCATCACCGTGACGGCGAGGACCACCGGCTTGAGCCGGGTGCCCTTGCAGGTCGGGCAGGGCACCTCGCGCATGTAGCCCTCGAAGCGCTCGCGGCCCGCGTCGCTCTCCGACTCGGAGTGCCGGCGCGTCACGAACGGGACGACGCCCTCGAAGGCGGTGGTGTACGAGCGGTCGCGCCCGTAGCGGTTGCGGTAGCGGACCTCGACCTGGGTCTTGTGGCCGTACAGCAGCGCCTTCTTCGCCCGGACCGGCAGGCCGGCCCACGGGATGTCGGTGCGGAAGCCGAGCTCGCCGGCCAGCGCGTTGACCAGCCGCTGGAAGTACTCCTTGGTGGCGCCCTGCGACCAGGGGTGGATGGCGCCCTCGTCGAGCGACTTCTCCTCGTCGGGGACGAGCAGCTCCGGGTCGACCTCCATCCGGTTGCCCAGGCCCGAGCAGTCCGGGCAGGCGCCGAACGGGGAGTTGAAGGAGAAGGAGCGCGGCTCCAGCTCCTCGAAGGAGGCGTCGTCGTACGGGCAGTAGAGGTGCTCCGAGAACATCTTCTCGCGCTCGGGGTCGTCCTCCGCCAGGTCGACGAAGTCGAGCACCACCATGCCGCCGGCCAGCTTGAGGGCGGTCTCCACCGAGTCGGTGAGCCGGCGCTTGGCGCTCGACTTCACGGTGAGGCGGTCGATGACCACCTCGATCGTGTGCTTCTCCTGCTTCTTCAGCACCGGCGGCTCGGTCAGCTGGACGGTCTGCCCGTCCACCCGGGCCCGGGCGTAGCCCTTGGACTGCAGGTCGGCGAAGAGGTCGACGAACTCGCCCTTGCGCTCCCGGACCACCGGGCTGAGCACCTGGAACCGGGTGCCCTCGGGCAGCTCCAGCACCTTGTCGACGATGGCCTGCGGCGACTGCCGGGCGATCGGGCGGCCGCAGTGCGGGCAGTGCGGCTTGCCGATCCGGGCGAACAGCAGGCGCAGGTAGTCGTACACCTCGGTGATGGTGCCGACGGTGGAGCGCGGGTTGCGGTTGGTGGACTTCTGGTCGATCGAGACGGCCGGGGAGAGGCCCTCGATGAAGTCCACGTCCGGCTTGTCCATCTGGCCGAGGAACTGCCGGGCGTACGAGGAGAGCGACTCGACGTAGCGCCGCTGGCCCTCCGCGAAGATCGTGTCGAAGGCGAGGGAGGACTTGCCGGACCCGGAGAGGCCCGTGAAGACGATGAGGGAGTCCCGGGGCAGGTCGAGCGAGACGTTCTTGAGGTTGTGCTCGCGTGCACCACGGACGACGAGGCGGTCTGCCACTGCTACTGGCGCCTTTCTCCGGGTCGAAGGGAGGAGGGAGTTGAGCTTCTTCAGTGCTTCTTCCAGGATGCGCCCGCCAGCGTACTGGCTCATTCGTTCGAATCTGAGCCTGTCCAGCCGGAGCCACCCGGACGGGTGAACGGCACCCGCGCTCGACGGTAGCGTCAACGACTGACAACCGACTCGGGCAACGCCCGGGCCCGGGTCGCACCGCCGTGCCCCGTCCCACCCGACCGTCGAAAGGCACCGCCCCGATGAGCGACGCCACCGCCGCAGCCACCGCAGCCGCCGAGCAGCTGCGGGCCACCGCGGAGAGCACCGAACTGCTGCTGCACACCCTCGCCGAGCTGGAGCCCGCGCAGCTGCCCGAGCCGTCCGGACTGCCCGGCTGGACCCGCGGGCACGTGCTGACCCACATCGCCCGCAACGCGGACTCGCTGGTCAACCTCCTCACCAGCGCCCGCACCGGCGAGAACATTCCGCAGTACCCGAGCCCGGAGGCCCGGGACGCCGACATCGAGGCCGGCGCCGGGCGCCCGCTGGCCGAGCAGGTCGCCGACGTCCGGGCCAGCCAGCAGCGCTTCCAGGACGCCGCCGCCCTGCTGGCGCCCGAGCACTGGACCGTCCCGCTCACCCACCGCTCCGGCTACGTCTTCCCGGCCTGGCAGCTGCCGGTGAAGCGGCTCGCCGAGCTGGAGTACCACCACGTCGACCTGAACGCCGGCTACACCCCGGCGCACTGGCCGGAGCCGTTCGCGGTCGCCGAGTTCCGGCGGCTGGGCGCGCACTTCGGCGAGCTGCCGGGCCTGCCCGCCGTGCTGCTGGTCGCCGAGGACGCCGGGCTGGAGGCCCGGCTCGGGGACGACGGCGACGGCGGCGGCGGCAGGCCCGGGCTGGTCGCGGAGGGCCCGGTGCGGGCGCTCACCGGCTGGCTGTCCGGCCGCTCGAACGGGGACGGCCTGCAGGTCCACCGCGGTGACGAGGGCCTGGTCGACCCCCGCACGGCGCTGCCCGAGCTCCCCCCGATGGGATGATGGGGCCGGTTGACGGGAGAACCCCCAGCGGCGAACGAGGAGCGGCGTGATGACGTACCACGGAGCGGTGAAGGTCGGCGGGGCGCCGGACGTCCGGGAGCTGGCCCACCTGATCGTCACCAAGGTGGCGGTCGGCCCGCACGACAACAACGCCTACCTGCTGCGCTGCCGGGCCACCGACGAGCAGCTGCTGATCGACGCCGCCGCCGACGCCCCGGTGCTGCTGGAGACCGTCGGCCCCCGGCTGGCCGCGGTGGTCACCACCCACCGGCACCGCGACCACTGGGGCGCGCTGGCCGAGGTGGTGGCCGTCACCGGGGCCCGCACCATGGCCGGGCGGATCGACGCGGAGGGCATCGACGTGCCCACCGACCTCCCGCTGGAGGACGGCTCGGTGCTCCGGTTCGGGCAGATCGAGCTGACCGTCCGCCACCTGGTGGGCCACACCCCGGGCGCGATCGTGCTGGTCTACGACGACCCGCAGGGCCACCCGCACCTGTTCACCGGCGACTGCCTGTTCCCCGGCGGGGTGGGCAACACCTGGGGCGACCCGGCCGCCTTCGACTCGCTCCTCCGGGACGTCACCGAGAAGATCTTCGACCGGCTCCCGGACGAGACCTGGGTCTACCCCGGCCACGGCGACGACACCACGCTGGGCGCCGAGCGCCCGCACCTGCCGGAGTGGCGCGAGCGCGGCTGGTGAGCCGCACGCCCGAGGGCCCCCGCCGACTCCGGCGGGGGCCCTCGGGCGCGGGCGGGATCAGGCGTCGATCCGCTCCGGCTCCGCGGCCTCCTCGGCCGCCTGCTTCTTGGCGGCGACCAGGCTGGTGACGGTGGTGACCGCCAGGGTCAGCACGATGAAGGCCAGCGAGACCGGGATGCTGATCTCCGGCACGTGCACGCCGCTCTCGTGCAGCGCGTGCAGCACCAGCTTGACGCCGATGAAGCCGAGGATCACCGACAGGCCGTAGGAGAGGTGGACCAGCTTCTTCAGCAGGCCGCCGATCAGGAAGTACAGCTGGCGCAGGCCCATCAGCGCGAAGGCGTTGGCGGTGAAGACGATGTACGGGTCCTGGGTGAGGCCGAAGATGGCCGGGATCGAGTCCAGCGCGAACAGCACGTCGGTGGTGCCGATGGCCAGCATCACGATCAGCATCGGGGTGACCAGCCGGCGGCCGTTCTCCCGGACGAAGAGCTTGGTGCCGCGGTAGTCGCCGGTGGCCGGGACGCGCCGCTGGACCGACTTGAGCAGGCGGTTCTCCTCGAACTCCTCCTCTTCCTCGTCGGCCCGGGCCTCCTTGATCAGCTTCCAGGCCGTCCAGACCAGGAAGGCGCCGAAGAAGTAGAACACCCAGGAGAACTCGGAGACCAGCGCCGCACCACCGGCGATGAAGACCGCCCGCAGCACCAGGGCGATGATCACGCCGAACATCAGCACCCGCTGCTGGTAGATCCTCGGCACCGCGAACTTGCCCATGATCAGGATGAACACGAACAGGTTGTCGACGCTGAGCGACTTCTCGGTGATGTAGCCGGCGAAGAACTCACCGGCCGGCTTCCCGCCGCCGTGCCACCAGAGGAAGCCGCCGAACAGCGCGGCCAGCGCCACCCAGACCGCCGTCCAGATGCCGGCCTCCTTGACGGAGACCTCGTGCGGCTTGCGGCCGCCGATGAAGAAGTCGGCCACGATCAGGGCGATCAGCACCGCGATGGTGCCGGCCCACAGGCCTGCGGATACGTCCATGTCTGCTCCTCCGGCAGATAGGCGAACACTCGTCACTGCCGGAGGTCTCTTCCGCCGCGCGGCCCGCACCCGGCGGGCACCGCACGGCCAGCGCCCCGGGACGCCGCGATGGGCGCCCGTGATGACGGGGTCGCTGAACGGGGAATACTCCCCTCCGCTCCCAGAAGGTTAACAGGAAGCCCAAGGGAAGGTAAAGAAGGTAAAGAACCCCCTCGGTCGGACGGTCGAATGATCAGGCGTCAGGTCCCGGAACGCGGATCACGGGTCCCGGATCCCGGATCAGAGGAAGGGCTCGATGAAGGGCAGCATGTCCCGGAAGGTGCGGCCGCTGGCGGGGGCGCCGATCGCGGTCATCTTCCAGCCGCCCTCGCCGTCCCGCTCGACCTTGGCCATGATCTGCCCGGTGTGCGGCCCGCCGCCGGTCAGCTCGTAGCGGGCCAGCTCCTTGCCGGTGGTCTCGTCGACCAGCCGGCAGTGGGCGTTCTGGACCTCCATGAAGTTCTGGCCGGTGTACGAGCTGACGGTGAAGACGATCTGGGTGACCCGGCGGGGCACCTTGGTCAGGTCGACCATGATGCTCTCGTCGTCGCCGCCCGCCCCGGCCCCGCCGACCAGGTTGTCGCCGGTGTGCCGGACCGAGCCCTCGTTGCTGACCAGGTGGGAGAAGAACACCACGTCGCTCATCACCTTGCCGTCGTACAGCAGGGCGGACGCGTCGAGGTCGATCTCCTTGGGGCGGCGGCTGAAGAAGCCGCGCTTGCCGGGGGCGGACTTCCATCCGAGGCCCATCCGGACCACGGACAGAGTCTCGCCGGTGGACTTCAACAGGCTCACGCTCTGGCCCTTGGCCAGGTTCACGGACACGCTGCCGACCTCTGCTTCCTCCGGGCCCCGCCCGGCGTCCTGTCGCACGTCCGGCCGTACCCGGAACGTCCTGGCCCCGGGCAGACCGCGCCCCACCCTACGCCGCCGTTCCGCCCTCGCGCCGCCCCTGCGGCGGGGAACGGGCGGGCTGTGGCCAAACTACGACACAGCGCCCCCGGCCGGGCGGAGAATCGGCTGCGCCCGACCGGAGGTGACGCCGGATCAGGCCATCCCGGCCTCGCGCATCTGCCGCAGCTCGCGCTTGAGCTCCTTGACCTCGTCCCGCAGCCGGGCCGCCACCTCGAACTGCAGCTCGGCCGCGGCGGTGTGCATCCGGTCGGTCATGTTCTGGATCAGCTCGGCGAGCTCGGCCGCGGGCAGGCTCTTGGCGGGCTTGCGGTCGATGCCCAGCGCCGGGACCGGCGCCTTGCCCTTGCCCTGCTGCCGGTACCCGGTGGCGAGCAGCTCCTCGGTGTCGACGTCCTCCCCCGCCATGGTGGAGAGCAGGTCGCCGATCTTCTTCCGCAGCGGCTGCGGGTCGATCCCGTGCTCCTCGTTGTACGCCTGCTGGACGGCGCGCCGGCGGTTGGTCTCGCTGATCGCCAGGTCCATCGCCGGGGTGATCTTGTCGGCGTACATGTGCACCTGGCCGGACACGTTGCGCGCCGCGCGGCCGATGGTCTGGATCAGCGAGGTGCCGGAGCGCAGGAAGCCCTCCTTGTCCGCGTCCAGGATCGCCACCAGCGAGACCTCGGGCAGGTCGAGGCCCTCGCGGAGCAGGTTGATGCCGACCAGCACGTCGTACTCGCCGGCCCGCAGCTCGCGCAGCAGCTCGATCCGGCGCAGCGTGTCGACGTCGCTGTGCAGGTAGCGGACCCGGATGTCGAGGCCGAGGAAGTAGTCGGTGAGGTCCTCGGCCATCTTCTTGGTGAGCGTGGTGACCAGGACCCGCTCGTCCTTCTCCACCCGCTGCCGGATCTCGTGCACCAGGTCGTCGATCTGGCCCTCGGTGGGCTTGACGATCACCTCGGGGTCGATCAGGCCGGTCGGGCGGATGATCTGCTCGACCTGGCCGTCGCCGCGGGCCAGCTCGTACTTGCCGGGGGTGGCCGACAGGTAGACGGTCTGGCCGATCCGCTCCTGGAACTCCTCCCACTTCAGCGGCCGGTTGTCCATCGCCGAGGGCAGCCGGAAGCCGTGCTCGACCAGCGTGCGCTTGCGCGAGGCGTCCCCCTCGTACATCGCGCCGATCTGCGGGACGGTGACGTGCGACTCGTCGATGACCAGCAGGAAGTCGTCCGGGAAGTAGTCGAGCAGGGTGTTCGGCGGGGAGCCGGGCTCGCGGCCGTCGAAGTGCATCGAGTAGTTCTCGACGCCCGAGCAGGTGCCGATCTGGCGGAGCATCTCGATGTCGTACGTGGTGCGCATCCGCAGCCGCTGGGCCTCCAGCAGCTTGCCCTGCTTCTCCATCCGGGCCAGGCTCTGCTCCAGCTCGGCCTCGATGCCGGTGATCGCCCGCTCCATCCGCTCCGGGCCGGCCACGTAGTGCGAGGCGGGGAAGACGTGGATCGCGTCGTCCTGGCTGATCACCTCGCCGGTCAGCGGGTGCAGCGTGTACAGCGCCTCGATCTCGTCGCCGAACATCTCGATCCGGACGGCGAGCTCCTCGTACACCGGGAAGATCTCGATGGTGTCGCCGCGGACCCGGAAGGTGCCGCGGGTGAAGGCGAGGTCGTTGCGGGTGTACTGGATGTCGACGAAGCGGCGCAGCAGGGCGTCCCGGTCGACCTCCTCGCCGACCTTGAGCCGGACCATCCGGTCCACGTACTCCTGCGGGGTGCCGAGGCCGTAGATGCAGGAGACCGACGCGACCACCACGACGTCCCGCCGGGTGAGCAGGCTGTTGGTGGCGGAGTGGCGCAGCCGCTCGACCTCCTCGTTGATCGAGGAGTCCTTCTCGATGTAGGTGTCCGTCTGCGGGACGTACGCCTCGGGCTGGTAGTAGTCGTAGTACGAGACGAAGTACTCGACCGCGTTGTTCGGCAGCAGCTCGCGGAACTCGTTCGCCAGCTGGGCGGCCAGCGTCTTGTTCGGCGCCATCACCAGGGTGGGGCGCTGCAGCTTCTCGATCATCCAGGCCGTGGTGGCCGACTTGCCGGTGCCGGTCGCGCCGAGCAGGACGACGTCCTTCTCGCCGGCGCGGACGCGGCGCTCCAGCTCGGCGATGGCCGCCGGCTGGTCACCGTTGGGCTGGTAGGGACTGACGACCTCGAAGGGCGCCACGGACCGCTCGATACTCGTGATGGGACGCACGCCCCCCACCGTACGACCGGCCACCGACAGAGCGGGTGCTACTTCGCGGAGTCCCGGGCCAGCGCCACCAGCCGGGAGACCGCCCGCAGGTACTTCTTGCGGTAGCCGCCGCGCAGCATCTCCTCGGTGAACACCTGGTCGAACGGCACGCCGGAGGCGGTGATCGGCAGCTCCCGGTCGTACATCCGGTCGGCCAGCACCACCAGGCGCAGCGCGGTCGACTGGTCGTCGACCTGGTGCACCCCGCGCAGGAACACCGCGCCGACCTCGTCCAGCAGCGCGCCGTACCGGCTGGGGTGCACCTCCTTCAGGTGCTCCAGCAGCGCGTCGAAGTCGTCCAGCGAGGCGCCCGGGGTGCGGGCCGCGCGGGCGGTCACCTCGGCGTCGTCGTACGGCGGCGGGGCGTCCGGCAGGCCGCGGTGGCGGTAGTCCTGGCCGTCGATCCGCACCGGGCGGAAGTGCGCGGACAGGCCCTGGATCTCCCGCATGAAGTCGGCGGCGGCGAACCGGCCCTCGCCGAGCTTCTCCGGCAGCGTGTTCGAGGTCGCGCACAGCTTGACGCCGTTCTCCACCAGCTTGCCGAGCAGCGTCGACACCAGGACGGTGTCGCCCGGGTCGTCCAGCTCGAACTCGTCGATGCACAGCAGCCGGTGCGAGCTGAGCGTGCGCACCGCGCCCTGGAAGGTCAGCGCGCCGACCAGGTTGGTCAGCTCGACGAACGTCCCGAACGCCTTCGGCCCGGGAACCGCGTGCCACAGCGAGGCCAGCAGGTGCGTCTTGCCTACGCCGTACCCGCCGTCCAGGTAGATCCCGGCCGGCCCGGTGGGCGCGGGCGCCGAACGCCGGAACCAGCCGCGCTTCGGGGGCTCGGCGGCGCCGTTCAGCCCGGCGGCGAAGGACTCCAGGATCTGGACGGCCTCGTACTGGCTCGGCTGCGCGGAGTCCGGCAGGTAGCTGCCGAAGCTCACCCCGGCGAAGCGCGGCGGCGGCACCATCTCCGCGACCAGCCGTTCGGCCGGTACCACCGGACGCCGATCGGACAGGGCTATCGCGGTGTGAATATCGGACTCCGAGGCTGCAGACACGAGACAACAGGGTACTCGCGCCGGAAGACCCGCCGCCTCCGCCTGCGAGACTCGGAGACATGAGGCAACTGATCGGCGAGACCCCCGGCACCCCCGGCAGCCTGGAGTGGCTGGCGCAGGCGTACGCGTACCCGGACGACGGGGCGTGGCTGCGGGCGAACATGGTGACCTCGCTGGACGGCGCGGCCCGGTTGGACGGCCTCTCGGAGGGGCTGTCCAGCGAGGCGGACAAGCGGATCTTCGGGGTGCTGCGGGCGCTGTGCGACGTGGTGCTGGTGGGGGCCGAGACGGTGCGGGCCGAGGGGTACCGGCCGGCGCGGGCCCGGCCCGACTTCGCGGAGCGGCGGGCGGCCGCCGGCCAGTCGCCGGCGCCGGTGATCGCGGTGGTGTCGCGCAGCCTGGAGCTGGACCTGTCGGCGCCGCTGTTCACCGAGCCGCTGGTGCCGACCGTGGTGGTCACCACCGTCGACGCGCCGCCCGGGAAGCTCGCCCGGGTCGCCGCCGCAGCCGATGTGATCACCGCAGGAACGGGCTCGGTGGACCTCCCCCGGGCGGTGGCCGCGCTCACGGAGCGTGGTTGGCGCCGGCAGCTCTCGGAGGGCGGTCCCCACTTGCTCGGTCAGCTCGCGGCGGGCGGCGTGCTGGACGAGTTGTGCCTGTCGGTGGCGCCCCTGGTGACGGCGGGTGATTCACCGAGGATCGTGAACGGGCCGGGAATCCCGGACGTCCGGCCGATGCGGCTGGTGTCATTGATCGAGGAGAAAGGTTTCCTCTTCACCCGCTATCTGCGGCCGACCGATCCGGACCGCTCCCCGAGCGTCCCCGCCCGCACCTGAGACACATCCTGACCGATGTGGATCATGTGATCGCTGTGGCGCGTGTGCAGCGTGAGGAATCCTTCCTCCGGGCACTATGAAGGAGGGGAGCAGGGAGCCGGACCCGGGGGCCCGCACCAGCGAAGGGACTCACGTGTTCAAGACCGTACTGATGATCGAAAAGGCGCTCTCCGACGCCGACGTGGAACTGGTCACCACGCTCCACGGCGAGGAGAAGGTCTCCTTCGTCGTCCTGATGCAACCCCGCGGCAAGCAGGACGAGTTGCTGCGCGCCCTGGACGACGTGGCCCTCGGCCATCTGGACAAGGCGGTGCACGAGCGCGACGAGGGCGAGGAGGAGGCGCCGACCCTCGCGGGCGAGTCCCTCGAACACAGCCTGCGCCACCTGCAGCGGGCCGGCGCGGAGGCGGTCGGCGAGGTGGTCGGGGCGCACCCGTTGGTGCGGCTGCGCGAGGTGGTCGAGGAGAACCGGGCCGACGAGGTGCTGGTGCTGACCTCGCCGCACTTCGTCGAGGAGTTCTTCCACCGGGACTGGGCCTCCCGCGCCCGGCACGAGGTCGGCGTCCCGGTGCTGAAGCTGTTCGCCAGCGAAGCCTGACCGGTCTCCCGGTTAGGGCAGAATCGTCCCGTGGTGTCTACCGGTAGACACCACGGGACGATCCCGCCTCCTCACGCCCGTACGGAGCCAGCCTTGAACGACGCCGCCCACGACCTGCACGCCCCGCACTTCATCGGCATCGGCGGCGCCGGCATGTCCGGCCTGGCGAAGATCCTCGCGGTGCGCGGCGCGACCGTCTCGGGTTCCGACGCGAAGGAGTCGGAGACCGTGCGGGCGCTGCGCGAGCTGGGCGCGACGGTGTTCGTCGGGCACGCCGCGGAGCACCTGCCGGCCGGGACCAGCAGCGTGGTGGTCTCCAGCGCGATCCGCGCCGACAACCCGGAGCTGGTGGCCGCGCGGGAGCGCGGCGTCCCGGTGGTGCACCGCTCCGACGCGCTGGCGGCGCTGATGGGCGGGCGCCGGGCGCTCGCGGTGGCGGGCACGCACGGCAAGACCACGACCACCTCGATGCTCGCGGTCAGCCTGGGCGAGCTGGGCCTGGAGCCCTCGTACGCGATCGGCGGCGACCTGGACGCACCGGGGTCGAACGCGCACCACGGGGCGGGCGAGATCTTCGTCGCGGAGGCGGACGAGAGCGACCGCAGCTTCCACAAGTACGCGCCCGAGGTGGCGATCGTGCTGAACGTGGAGCTGGACCACCACGCCAACTACGCGTCGATCGAGGAGATCTACGAGTCCTTCGAGACCTTCGTCGGCCGGATCCAGCCCGGCGGCACCCTGGTGGTCTCGGCCGACCACGAGGGCGCCCGCGAGCTGACCCGCCGGGTGACGGGCCGGGAGGGCCTGAACGTGGTGACGGTCGGCGCCGCCGCCGACGCCGACCTGCGGGTGCTGGAGGTCGAGGCGCGCGGCATGACCAGCGAGGTGACGGTCGAACTGGGCGGCGAGCCGCTGACCTTCACCGTCTCGGTGCCCGGCCGGCACTACGCGCACAACGCGGTCGCGGCGCTCGCCGCGGGCATCGCGCTGGGCGTCCCGGCCGAGGGGCTGGCGAAGGCGCTGGGCGCGTACACCGGGGTGCGGCGGCGGCTGCAGCTCAAGGGCGAGGCGCGCGGCGTGCAGGTGATCGACTCCTACGCGCACCACCCGACCGAGATGGCCGCCGACCTGGAGGCGATCCGGGAGGCGGCGGGCCCGGGCCGGGTGCTGGTGGTCTTCCAGCCGCACCTGTTCTCGCGCACCCAGCAGCTGGCCGAGGAGATGGGGCAGGCGCTGGCGCTGGCCGACGCCTCGGTGGTGCTGGACATCTACCCGGCCCGCGAGGACCCGATCCCCGGCGTCACCGCCGAGCTGATCATCGACGCGGCCCGCCGGGCCGGTGCCGACGTCCGCGCCGAGCACGACTTCGCGGCCGCCCCGGCGCTGCTGGCCGCGCTGGCCGCCCCCGGCGACCTGGTGCTGACCATGGGCGCGGGCGACGTCACGAACCTGGGCCCGGAAATTCTGGCCGCCCTGGCGGACGTTGCACCTGCTGTCTGACGTCCCCGTTCCGAGCTGGAGAGCTGGAGAGTCGCCGTGAGCTACGAGGTCCAGAAGTCCGACGCCGAGTGGCGCGCCGAGCTGACGCCGGAGGAGTACCACGTGCTCCGCGAGGCCGGTACCGAGCGGCCGTTCGTCGGCGAGTACACCGACACCAAGACGGTCGGCGTCTACAGCTGCCGGGCGTGCGGCGCCGAGCTGTTCAGCAGCGAGACCAAGTTCGACAGCCACTGCGGCTGGCCGTCGTACTACGCGCCGCTGGCCGGCGACTCGGTGGAGTACCTGGAGGACAGCAGTCTCGGCATGCGCCGGGTCGAGGTGCGCTGCAAGAAGTGCGGCAGCCACCTCGGGCACGTCTTCGAGGGCGAGGGGTACGACACCCCGACCGACCAGCGCTACTGCATCAACTCGATCTCGCTGACGCTGAAGCCCGCCGAGTAGGGTCCGGGCCCGCCCGCCCGCGTGGAAGACTGGATCTTCTTCCGGACGGTCTTGGACGTGGGTGGGGCGGGCGTGGCGCGGCGGCGTGGTTCTGGCGTGTGGTCGGTACTGGCGGAGGCGCAGCGCGAGCAGCACCGCCGGGCGGAGGCGCAGCGGCGGGCGGCGGAGGCCCGGCAGCGGGAGGGCGAGCGGGCCCGGCGGGAGGCGCAGCGGGCGGCGGCGCGGGGTGAGCGCGAGGCGCTGAAGGCGTACCAGCAGGGGCGGGAGTCGGATGCCGTCCGGCGCAGTGCCGAACTGGACGAGCGGGTGGCCGAGTTGCGCGGGGTGCTGGCGGCCGGGCTGGCCGGGCCGGGGTTCTCGCTGGTCGCGGGGGGCCGTCCGGCGGTGCCGCCGTTCGACCCGGGGCCGTTGGGCGTGCCGGTGCCGATGCCGGACCAGAACTGGTACCTGGTGCCGCCCCCGGCCGGGCCGCAGGCGTACCACCCGGGGGCGCGCCGGCAGTGGGAGGAGCAGTCCGCGCAGGCCCGGGCCAGGTTCGAGCACGACTGGCAGGCCGCCTGGGCCGCCGAGCAGCAGCGGCAGCACCAGCTCGCCGACTACCGCGCCCAGTACGACGCGTGGGCGGTGGAGCGGCACCGGCTGCTGGCCGGGCAGACCACGCAGGCGGGGCGGCTGGCGGCCCGGCTGCGGGCGGGCGAGGCGGCGGCGGTCGCCGAGTACTTCGAGGCGGTCGTCGACTGGCGCGAGGACTGGCCGGACGGCTTCCCCGCCGACGGCGAGGCCGTCTGGGACGCCGCGGCCCGGCGGCTGGTGGTGCGCTGGGAGCTGCCGCCGTACGAGGTGGTGCCCGCCCTGTCGAGGTACCGGTACGTCCGGTCGGACGACCGGGAGGACGAGGTGGCCCGGCCGGTCGGGCAGCGGCGGGAGCTGTACCGCGAGGTGCTGGCGCAGTGCGCGCTGCGGGTGCTGGCGGAGGTGTTCCGGGCCGACGCCGGCGGGCTGCTGGCCTCGGTGGGGCTGAACGGCGTGGTGGTGGCGACCGATCCGGCGACCGGACAGGAGGGGGAGCGCTGCCTGCTGGCCGTGGAGGTCGGCCGGGAGGTGTTCGCGGGCCTCGCGCTGGACCGGGTGGACCCGCTGGAGTGCCTGGTCGGCGCGCTCGGCGGGCGGATCGCGGCCCGGCCGGAGAAGGGCGGGACGGTCGCCGAGGTGCCGACCACGGTCGAGCCCGCGCCCGTTCCCGTCCCGGTGCTCGTGGTGGACGGCGAGGGGCCGGACCTGTTCGAGATGGACCCGCTGGAGTTCGAGGAGCTGATCGCCGAGCTGTTCCGCCGCCGGGGCCTGCGCACCAGCACCACCGCGCGCAGCGGTGACGAGGGCGTGGACGTGCTGGCCGAGGACCCGGACCCGATCACCGGCGGGAAGATCGTCATCCAGGCCAAGCGCTACCGGAAGACCGTGCCGCCGAGCGCCGTCCGCGACCTGGAGTCCACCATGCGCCGGCAGGGTGCCAACCGGGGCATCCTGGTGACCACGGCGGGCTTCGGTCCCGGCTCCCGCAAGCACGCCGAGGGCCAGCCGCTCACCCTGGTGGACGGTCCGATGCTGCTCGCGCTGCTGCGCGAGCACGGCCTGCCGGGCCGGCTGGGTCCGGCCCCCTCGGCGCCCGTCCGACCCGCCGTCCCCGCCGTGGAGTTGGTGCCGGGTCAGAACCTGGTGCTGCCCGACGGCGAGGTCAAGGTCCGGTTCCGGTCCGGTGGTGCGGCGGCCGATCTGACGCTGCTGCTGCTCGACGCGGGCGGGCGGGTCCGGCACGACCGGGACTTCGTCTTCTACCACCAGCCCGCCGCGGAGGGCGGCGCCGTGACGCTCCGTCCGGACGAGCGCACCGCGACCGTCCGCACCGCGCAACTCCCGGACGCGGTACGGCGGGTGGCGATCGCCGTCAACCTGGACGCGGACGGCGACGGCACCTGCGCGGACCTGGTCGACCCGGCGGTGGAGCTCGCCTCCGGCGGCGGCCGGTGGCTGTTCCGCCCGCCGGCCGACCCGGCGGTCTCCGCGATGCTGGTCGCCGAGGTCTACCGCCACCCGGCCGACGGCTGGAAGCTCCGCGCGGTCGGCCAGGGCTGGTCCGACGGCCTGGCGGGCCTGGCCCGCGCCCACGGCGTGGACGTCGCTTAGCCGCCTCCCGCCGCGCGCAGTTCCCCGCGCCCCCGAGCTGTCGCCCCGCCCGCGGCTACCCGCCGAGCGCCTTGGTGTGCTTCCACTCGGCCGCGCACGCGCGGTAGCCGAACCAGTCGTTGATGGCGAGCATCGGGGCGTTGCCCTCGTCGTTCTGGGTGTACGCGGCGGTGAGGCCGCGGGCCTTGGCGCGGTGCAGCGAGTGGGCCTTGGCGAGCTTGGCCAGGCCGCGGCCGCGGTGGGTGGAGCGGGTCGCGGTGAAGGAGGACCAGTAGGTGCGGCGGCCGTCGGTCTGGGCGGCGGAGAAGGCGACCGGTTCGCCGTCCGCGAGGACCACCGCGGTGAGGGTGTGGTCCTGGTCGGGGCGCTGCCAGATCTCGGCGAGCCAGCCCTCGTAGGGCTGGTCGTCGAGGACCAGGTCGCCCGGTTCGGCGCGGGCGCCGTCGATGTCGACCAGGTAGATCGGGTACGGGTCGTCCAGGAAGTCGGCGGCGGTGCGCAGTTCGACGCCGGGCGGGGTGGGCGGCAGCGGGCGCAGCGGGGCGGTGAGGTCGAGGCCGGAGAAGCGGCCGGCCCGGCCGCTCCTGCGGTAGCCGCGGGCGGCGGCGAAGCCGAGCGCCTCGGGGGTGTCGTCGGCCCAGCCGTGGGCGTCCCGGGTGCCCAGGGCGGCGAGGTCCCGTTCGGCGGCGGCGAGCAGGGCGGTGCCGATGCCCGCGCCGCGGTGCTCGGGGAGCACGCTGACGTTGAGGAAGCCCTGGTCGGGGGTGGTGCTCTCGGTCACCGGGCCGAACCGGGCGGTGCCGACGACCTGTCCGGCCCGCTCGGCGACCAGCAGGTGGTAGTGCGGCAGGGCGGCCTGCCAGGCGACCACCTCGGGGGTGGTGACCAGGTGCGGGCGGCCGGCCCGGTAGGCCTCGGCGGCCCCGGGGGCGTCGGCGGATGCGAACGGGCGGATGCGGTACGGCGTGGAAGTCATAGGCATGTCACGTTAGCCAGTCGTTCGTCCGCGCGCCGCTGAATTTCCCCCCCGCGCGCGTGTGCGTTCAGTGAAGCCGAAACCTCAAGTTCAGCTCTGAGTTTCCGGTGTCCCGCTTGGCATCGGCGCGCGGTGGATACACCCTCGGCAACGGGGAGTCGGGCGGTCCGAAAGGCCCGACGGAAAGGGGGTGGAATATGTCTTCGTCCGATATTCCGCGATTGGGCACCGGCCTCGGCTGGCGCCCCGAGATCGACACCGCGGTGGAGCGGCTGCCCGGCCTCGACTGGGTGGAGGTGGTGGCCGAGAACGTCTGCGCCGAGCACCTGCCGCCCTCGCTGGCCGAACTGCGCTCCCGCGGGGTCACGGTCGTCCCGCACGGCGTCTCGCTCGGGCTGGGGGACGCCGCCGAACCGGACCCGGCCCGGCTGGCCCGGCTGGCGGGCGTGGCCGAGGCGCTCGGGTCGCCGCTGGTCAGCGAGCACCTGGCGTTCGTCCGGGCGGGCGGCCTGGAGGCCGGGCACCTGCTGCCGGTGCCGCGCACCCGGGCCGCGCTGCGGGTGGTGGTGGCCAACGTCCGGATCGCCCAGCGGGAGCTGCCGGTGCCGCTGGCGCTGGAGAACATCGCCGCCCACCTGGCCTGGCCGGGCGACGAGCTGACCGAGGCCCAGTTCCTCGCCGAACTGGTCGAACGGACCGGCGTCCGCCTGCTGGTGGACGTCGCCAACCTGCACACCAACCGGGTCAACCTGGGCGTCGACCCGGCCGCCGAGCTGGACCGGCTGCCGCTGGAGGCCCTCGCCTACGTGCACGTGGCCGGCGGCGTCGAGCGCGACGGCGTCTGGCACGACACCCACACCCACCCCGTCACCGCACCCGTGCTGGAGGTGCTGGCCGCGCTCTGCGAGCGGACCGACCCGCCCGGGGTGCTGCTGGAACGGGACGGCGCGTACCCGCCGCCCGCCGAACTGTCCGCCGAACTCGACGCCATCCGCCGCGTCCAGCGCCTGCACCGGAGGGAAGCCGCCCGTGTCTGAGCACCACGAATACCTGATCCGCGACCGCGCCGACGCCGAACTCGCCCTCGCCCGGGTCGAACTGGCGCGCCGCCAGGAGGAGTTGCTGGCCGCCCTGACGGCCGGCGGCCCGGCCCCGGCCGGCTTCGACCCCGAGCAGCTGCGCGTCCAGGCCGCGGGCCTGCTCGCCAAGCGCCGGGAGACCGTCGGCCACCTGATGCCGGAACTGCCCGACCTGCTCGGGGCGGACTTCGCCCCGCGGTTCGCCCGCTACGCCGCCGGCCGGCCGCTCACCGGCGGCTACCGGGCCGACGCCCGGGCCTTCGCCGAGTGGGCCCTGGACAGCGGCCCCGCCGCCGCCGACTGGCGGCCCGCGCTGCGCCGCCTGCTGCGCCCCGCCGCCTCCCGGTGGAGCCGCCTGCTGCCGCACCGCGACCGCGCCGCCAAGGCGCACCCGTAACCGCCCGTACCGCACAGAAGGGAACCACGGGGGATGTGGAACTTCCGGTTCGTCCTGGCGTTCGCGCTCGTCGTGTGCTCGATCGCCGTCGCCGCCGCCTTCAACCGGCGCAGCACCCGGGTCACCGACCCGCGCGGCCTGCCCGGACGCGGCCTGCCGCTGCTGGAGGTCGCCTTCCTGGCCGGCGGGCCCGGCCGGGTCGTCGACACCGCGCTGGTCCGGATGGAGCGCGAGGGCCGGGTGGTGGTCTCCCGGGCCCACCGGGTCACCGTCACCACCGACCGGACCACCGACCCGGTCGAACGGGTCCTGATCACCGCGGTCGGCGGCCGGGCCGGGCGCGACCTGTCCGTGCTGCGCACCTCGGTGCCGGGCAGCCCCGAGGTGCAGCGGATCGGCGACGGGCTCGCCGCCCGCGGCCTGCTGCGCCACCCGGGCGCGCTGAAGGCCGCCTGGCGGGCCCGGCGGCTGGTGGTGCTGGCGCTGGTCGTCACGCTGGTGCTGGGCGCGGTCTCCACCGCCCAGTGGCTGGACGCGCCCGACCGGGACTCCACCGCGCCGCCGTTCTTCCCGTTCGGCGTGCTGGCCCTGTTCACGCTGATCAGCCTGGTCGCCACCCGCCCCGCGAAGCGCCGGATCACCCCGGCCGGCCTGCGCCAGCTGCAGCTGGTCCGCGGCAGCACCCCGTGGCGGCCCCGGGAGGTGGAGCGGGCGCACGCCGAACTGGTCGGCGCGTTCGCCCTGGACGGCACCGCCGCGCTGAAGGGCTCCGACCAGCAGGCGCTGCGCGAGGCGCTCGGCGGCGGCACGG
The DNA here is from genome assembly GCF_026802215.1 of Kitasatospora sp. YST-16. Lineage (NCBI taxonomy): Bacteria > Bacillati > Actinomycetota > Actinomycetes > Kitasatosporales > Streptomycetaceae > Kitasatospora > Kitasatospora sp. YST-16. The sequence continues at coordinate 5,260,449 of NZ_CP113837.1, read as the reverse complement.
CGCCGGCCGGCCGGCTGGTGAAGAGCGGGCGGAGCGGGCGGAACTCCGACAGCGGCAGCTCGGACTTCGCGGCCGGGGCCGGGGCCGGGGTGTGGTGCGGGTCGTCCCCGTCCTCGTCCTGCGGCTCGTCCGGCGGCCACTCGGGCGGTTCCTCGCACCACTCCTGCGGGGGTTCCTCCTCGCACTCGTGCGGCGGTTCCTCGCACTCCTGCGGTTCGTCCAGCTCCTGCGGGTCGAGTTGCGGCGGGGGCGGCTGCGGCGGGTCCTGACCGTTCCTCGAGTCACAGTTCGGTATCGCGGCGCGGGTATCCGTTCCGCTTCCGGCGCGCACAGGACTAGAACAGCAAGCATGTGGGTGTTGCTGCTGATCCCGTCCTGCGCCGCCGCGGTGCTCTCCTGCCTCCGGCTGGTGCGGGTCGCCGCGATCGCGGACGCCTGCACCGGCCGGGTCCCGCACCCGCTCCACCGGGCCTCCGGCGTCGGCCTCTACGAGACCGCGTACCTGGCCGGCGGCCCGGCCCGGGTGGTCGACCTGGCGCTGGTCCGGATGGCCGCCCTCGGCCGCCTCCACCTCGCCCACACCGGCTGGACCACCGTCGTCGACCCGCAGGGGCGCGGCCGCCTGGAGCGCGCGCTGATCGGCGCGATCGGCCCGGACGGTCAGTGCCGCACCGCCCAGTTGAAGGCCGCGCTGGCCGCCCACCCGACCGTCCGCGACATCGGCGACCGGCTGGCGCAGGCGGGGCTGGCGACGCCGGCCGTGGTCCGCGACCACGCCCTGCGGGCGATCCGGCAGGTCCGCTGGGCGCTGGCCGGGGCGGCCTCGATGCTGCTGCTGACCGTCCTGCTCACCGCCCCCGACGGCACCGCCGCCCGCACCGCCGTCGCCTGGTACGCGCTCCCCCTGGTGCTCACCGGCGGCACCCTCCTGATGGCCCGGGTCGACGTGCACGCCTACACCGCGTGGGCCGCCCCGGCCGGCCAGACCCTGCTGCGGGCCCTGCCCTGCCGCCACACCGCCACCGACGACCTGCTCACCGCCGTCGCCATCTCCGGCCCCGCCGCCGTCCCGGACCCGCGCCTGCGCGCGGCCCTCGGCTCCTAGCGGGGAGCACGGGGCCGCGGGCTCGGCCGGGGGTCAGTACAGGCCGGAGAGGAGTTCGGCGACCGGCTTGCGGCGGCCGGTGAAGAAGGGGACCTCCTCGCGGACGTGCAGGCGGGCCCGGGAGGGGCGCAGGTCGCGCATCAGGTCGACGATCCGGTGCAGTTCGTCGGCCTCGAAGGCCAGCAGCCACTCGTAGTCGCCGAGGGCGAAGGAGGCCACGGTGTTGGCCCGCACGTCCGGGTAGCCGCGGGCCATCATGCCGTGCTCGGCGAGCATCGCCCGGCGCTCCTCGTCGGGGAGCAGGTACCACTCGTAGGAGCGGACGAAGGGGTAGACGCAGACGTACTCGCGGGGCCGCTCGTCGGCGAGGAACGCCGGGATGTGCGACTTGTTGAACTCGGCGGGGCGGTGCAGCGCCATGTTCGACCAGACCGGCTCCAGGTGGCGGCCGAGCCCGGTGCGGCGGAAGCGGTTGTACGCCTCCTGCAGGTCGTCGGAGTCCTCGGCGTGCCACCAGACCAGGATGTCGGCGTCGGCGCGCAGGGCGGAGACGTCGTAGGTGCCGCGGACGACGACGTCCTTGGCGGCGAGCTGCTCGAAGAGGGAGTCGACCTCGGCGGCGAGCGCGGTGCGGTCCTCGGGGAGGGCGTCCTTCAGCTTGAACACCGACCACATGGTGTAGCGGATGACCTGGTTGAGGTCGCGGGCCTTCTTCTTCACGGGCTGCTCAGTGCTTTCGGTCATGAGCCCATTGTCCCTTCTGTGCGGGTGGTGCCGGTGCCGGGGGTGAGGTGCTCGGCGGCGCGCCGGGCGCCGGCGATGACGGCGGGGATGCCGACGCCGTCGTACGCGGCGCCGCAGACGGCGATCGCGCCGAGCGCGTCGAGGTGGGCGCGGATCCGGGCGACCCGGTCGAGGTGGCCGACCGGGTACTGCGGGAGCCCGGCCCGCCAACGGGTGACGGCGTGGTCGTACGGGGTGGCGCGCAGGCCGACGGCGGTGCGCAGGTCGGCGAGCGAGCGGGCGACCAGGTCGGCGTCGTCCAGGTCGAGGGCGGCGTCCTCGCGGTGGCGGCCGAGCGAGGTGCGCAGCAGGAAGGTGTCGGGGGCGGAGCGCTCCAGCCAGCCCCACTTGTTGCTGGAGAAGGTGGACGCCTTGATGCTGCGCCGGTCGACCGGCGGGACGAGGAAGCCGCTGCCGGTGAGCGGGCTGTCGGCGAGGTCGGCGCGCCGGAAGGCCAGGGTGACCAGGGCCATGGACGCGTACTCGACGGCGCGCAGTTCGGCGGCGGCGCCGGGGGCGTCGGCGGCGAGCAGTGCGGCGGCCTGCGGGGCGGGGACGGCCAGCACGACGGCGTCGGCGGCGAGTTCGCGTCCGGCGGTGGTGACCAGCCAGCCGTCGGGGGTGCGGCGCAGGGCGTCGACCCGGTGGCCGGTGCGCAGGTCGGCGCCGTGCGCGCGGTCGTGGGCGGCGACGGCTTCGGGGAGGGTGCCGAGTCCGCCGCGCAGGCCCTGGAAGACCGGCCCGGTGGCGGTGGCGCGGCGACTGAGCTCGCGGATGGATGCGGTCAACTCGCCGCCCTGCTGGGCGAGTTGGAGCAGCTGCGGAACGGCGGCGCGGATCGAGATCTCGTCGGCGTGCCCGGCGTAGACGCCGCCGAGCAGCGGTTCGACCAGCCGGTCGACGACCTCGCGGCCGAGCCGGTCGGCGATGTAGCGGCCGATCGGGGCGTCCTCGCCGAGTTCGGCGGGCTGCTCGCGGCGGGCCCGTTCCAGGCCCGCGGGGGTGAGCACGCCGGAGGCTTCCAGCGCGTCCAGGTCTCCCGGCACGCCCATGAGTTGGCCGCCGGGCAGCGGGCGCAGGCCCTCCCGGGTCCAGATCGCGGCCTTGGCGGTGGTGGGCGGTTCGAGCTGCTCGCCGAGGCCGACCCGGCGGGCCAGTTCGACCGCTTCGGGGCGGCGGGCGAGCATCGACTCGGCGCCGAGGTCGACCCGGACGCCGCCGACCTCGCCGCCGCGCAGCTTCCCGCCGAACCGCGCCGACGCCTCCAGCACCGTCACCCGCGCCGCCGCGTCCCCGAGGAACGCGGCCGCGGCCAGGCCCGCGATGCCGCCACCGACCACCACGACGTGAGGTTTCGCCATGCCGACCAGTCTCCCAGCCCTTATCCGATTCGCCGGAATCGGCCCCGGGGCGCCCCGAGACCGGGGTGAGTCCGCAGCGTGATCGTTCCGGTACCGCCGGTGCGGGTCCGGTCCGGGGGCCGCCGCGTCACAGTGCCGTGGGGGCGGGCGGACGGCGCGCCCCGGAACACGGGGAGGGTACCGAATGGACCTGCGGGTACGCAGAGCGGGCGCGGCCGGGGCACTGGCCGCGGTCCTGCTGCTGGCCGGGTGCAGCGCGGACGGGGAGCGCTCGTCGGGCTCGGCGGCCGCCGCCGACGCGAAGGGCCCGGCCCGGACGCAGGGCGCGCCGGCGGCCGCCCCCGGCTCGGGCGGGGCCGCCCCCGGCTCGGCCGGGGCCACCGCCGGGGCCGGCTCCGGGGGGACGACGGCGGCGACAACGGGAACAGCGGCCGCGACGGACCGTCAGATCGCCTACCAGGCGAAGCTGACGCTGCGGGTCGACGCCGTCGACGACGCCCGCACCAAGGCCGTCGACCTGGTCGTCCGGGCCGGCGGGTACGTCGCCGCGGAGAACCTGCGCGGCGGGACGGGCGACACCGCGCAGTCCACGCTGACCCTCAAGGTCCCGTCCGCGGCCTACCAGGCCACCCTGGACGGGCTCGGCGGGCTCGGCACCCGGCTGGGCCTGAGCAGCCAGGCCGACGACCTCACCCAGCAGATCGCCGACACCGACAGCCGGGTCAAGTCCATGCAGGCCAGCGTGGACCGGGTGCGGGCGCTGATGGCCGACGCGAAGAGCCTGTCCGAGGTGGTGTCGCTGGAGGGCGAGCTGACCCGCCGGGAGTCCGACCTGGAGTCCCTGCAGCGCCAGCAGCAGCAGCTCACCGCCCGCACCTCGCTCTCCACCGTGACCCTGGAGCTGGTGACCCGTCAGCCCGTCCACGTCGAGCCGAAGGAGGAGGAGACCGGCTTCTGGGCCTCCGTCGGCCACGGCCTCTCGAACGGCTGGCACGCCCTGGTCACCCTGGTCCGCGTCCTGCTGGTGGCGCTGGCCGCCGTGGCGCCCTTCCTGGTCCTGCTGGCCCCGCTCGGCTGGCTGCTCCGCCGCCGCCTGCGGGCCCGCCGCACCGGCTCCCCCGCCGTCCCGCCCCGTCCGACGCACGCTCCGGACACCGGCGGGAAGGACGGCGCCGGCGACGGGGCGTGACCCGGGGCGGCGGCGCCGGTCAGGTGGCGGCGGCGTCCGGCCCGTCCCCGTCGGGGCGGGCCGGGGCCCGGCGGGGGCCTCCCGCTCCGCCTCCTCCCGGCGGCGGCGCTCCCCCGCCTCGGCGGCCGCCTGCTGCTCCCGGCGCACCTCGCCGCGGCGCACTTCGTTCGCGACGAACAGCACGAAGCTCGACAGCGGCATGACCAGGCCGGCGAGCGACCAGTCGCCGCCGAAGACCCCCATGACGAACATCCACCCGAGCCCGGCCCAGCCGAGCAGCATCAGCAGACAGCTCATGACACCCCCTCCCCGTGATCCACCGTAGCCATCCGGGAGCGCCGCGTAAACGGCCGCGGCGGAGAACGGCTGATTGACGGTACGTCAGAAAGCTTCCACCGCACGGCCCTTGGTGCAGCGCCAAGCCGCCAGGGCCGCGCAGGGGACGGTGACCAGGGTGCAGAGCAGGGCGGTGGCGGCGAGGGTCGTCCAGGGGAGGACGAGGGGGACGGGGGCGCCCGCGCGGTGGAGGGCGGTGCCCATGGTGGCGAGGGTGGTGAGGGTGGCGGCGGTGCCGAGGAGGGCGCCGACCAGCGTGACGAGGAGCGTCTCGGCGGCGACGAGCCGCAGGACGCGGGCGCGGGTGGTGCCGACCAGGCGGAGCCGGGCGAGTTCGCGGCGGCGGTCGGCGGTGGTGGTGAGGGCGGTGTGGGCGAGGGTGATCACGGTGTAGAGCAGGGCGAGTCCGAGGACGGCGGCGATCCGGCGGATCCGCCGGGGGTCGTCCGCGGGGTGGTGGGCGTCGAGCCAGGCGGCGCGGGTCTCGACGCGGGCGCCGTGGTCGCGGGCGAGCGCGGTGACCGCCGCTGCGGCGGCGTCGCGGACGTCGATCCGGTCGGTGCGGGCGCCGGGCGCGTTGCGCGGGGTGACGTACACGGGGTTGCCGCCCGTTCCCTCGCGCAGCACGGCGGCGACCCGCAGCTCCCGCCGGGCGCCGTCGGCGAGCACCACCCGGACGCGGTCGCCGACCTGCGGGTCCCCCCGCTCCTCGGCGAGCACCACGCTGTCGTCGTCGAGCGTCGCGGGGTCGCCCGCGACGACGGGCAGCCGGGTGGTGGCGGCCAGCGCGGCGGGGTCGGCGACGGCCCGGCCCTCGGCGCGGACGGCCGTGCCGTCGGCCTCGACGACGGCGAGCGGCGTCGCGGCGCTCGGCGAGACGACGGCCCCGGGCAGCGCCCGCAGCGCGGCCGTGAGCGCGTCGGCGCCGCCGCTGCCCGCGTCGCCGGGGGCCAGCAGGAAGTCGGCGGCGGTCCGGGTGCGGGCTTCGGCGGCGCGGGCGGCGGCGACGGTGGTCGGGGCGCCGACCAGGGTGCCCGCGAGGGCGACGGCGAGCAGGACGGGGGCGGCGGTGGCGCCGGTGCGGCGCAGGCCGCCGAGCGCGGCGGCCCGGACCAGCCGGGGCGGCCGGGCGGCGGGGAGGGTGAGCAGGCGCAGCAGCGGGCGGGCCAGGACGGGGGCGAGCAGGGCGGTGGCGGCGATCAGCAGCATCGGCTGGAGGGTGTAGGTCTTGCGGTGCAGCAGCTCGGCCGGGTCCCCGGCGAGGGCGGCGGCCACCACGGCGGCGTACGTGCCGAGCAGGGCGAGGCCGCCGAGCAGGCGGCCCGCGGTCATCACCCTCAGGTCGACGTCGGCCTCGTGGAGCGCTTCGAGCGGGCGGACCCGGCCGGCCCGCCGGGCGGCGACGGCGGTGCCCGCGAGGGCGACCAGCGGGCCGGTGCAGAACGCGGTGACCAGCGGCCAGCCGGGGGTGCCGGTGCGGAAGCCCGCGGGGGCGAGGCCGGCGGCGGTCAGCGCGCGGGCCAGCAGCGGGGCGGCGGCGCGGCCGAGCGCGCTGCCGGTGGCGGCGGCGAGCAGGCCGAGCAGCAGGGCCTCCAGCAGGACGGTGCGGGTGAGTTGGCCGCGGGTGGCGCCGGCCAGCCGCAGCAGTCCGAACTCGCGGCGGCGGCGGGCGACCGCGTAGGAGGAGGTCGAGGCGACCACGAACCCGGCGGTGAAGAGGCTGACGCCGCCGGTGGTGCCGAGCTGGGCGATCAGTGCGGTGCGGTCCTCACCGGGCGGCAGGGCGGTGCTCGCGGCGAGGCCGAGCAGGGTGGCGGCGATCAGCGCGACGCCGAGGGCGAGCGCGGTGAACGCCCCGAGCAGGGCGGTCCGTCCGGCGTGCAGGGAGCGCACGGCGATCCTGGTCAGTGGGGTCGTCATGGTGTCCCAGCCAAGCGGCGGGGCGCCGTTCGCACAGTGACGCCCGCTCCACCGCGAAGAGTGGAGCCAGCTCTACCGACACCGCCCGGGGCGGCGGCCTAGTGTCCTGAGTCCTTGATCCGTCGGATGTATCCGGCGAGGGACTCGAGGATCTGGTCGGCGGTCTTGGTCCAGATGTAGGGGCGGGGGTTGTCGTTCCAGTCGGCGACCCAGGCGCGGATGTCGCGTTCGAGGGCCTGGACGGAGCGGTGGACGCCGCGGCGGAGCTTCTTGTTCGTCAGCTCGGCGAACCACCGCTCGACCAGGTTGAGCCAGGAGGATCCGGTCGGCGTGAAGTGCAGCTGGAAACGGGGATGGGCCAGCAGCCACTTCTTGATCGTCTCGGTCTTGTGGGTGGCGTAGTTGTCCAGGATCAGGTGTACTTCCAGGCCGGCCGGGATCTCCCGGTCGAGTTTGGCGAGGAACCTCTTGAACTCGGCGGTGCGGTGGCGCCGGTGCAGGGAGCCGATGACCTTCCCGGTGACCGCGTCGAGGGCCGCGAACAACGTCGTGGTGCCTGCCCGGACGTAGTCGTGGCTGGCCCGTTCCGGGACGCCGGGCATCATCGGCAGCACCGGCTGGGAGCGGTCCAGAGCCTGGATCTGGGACTTCTCGTCGACGCAGAGCACCAGGGCGCGTTCGGGTGGATCGAGGTAGAGGCCGACCACGTCGTGGACCTTGTCGACGAAGAACGGGTCGGTGGACAGCTTGAACGACTCGGCGCGGTGCGGCTGCAGACCGAACGCCCGCCACACGCGTGAGACCGTGGACTGAGACAGGCCCACCCGTCCGGCCATCGAGCGGGTGGACCAGTGCGTGGCGTTCTTCGGTTTCGTCTCCAGCGTGAGCCGGACCAACTCGGCGACCTGCTCGTCGGTGACCGTCCGCTCGCGACCCGGGCGTGGTGCGTCGCCCAGGCCGTCCAGGCGGTCCCGCAGGAATCGCCCACGCCACTTGGAGACCGTCTCCGTGGTCACTCCGGTGGCAGCGGCCACAGATCTGGCCGATCGGGGCAGCCCGTCCGTCTCCGTCTCGCCGCAGGCCAGCACGATCCGCGCTCTCAATGCCAGCGCCTGCGGGGCTGATTGGCTCCGCACCCACGCACCGAGCACCTGCCGCTCGTGATCCGACAACACCAGTTCGGCCAGCTTCGGCCCAGGACGTCCCACGTGCTGAAAAACGACGGATCAAGGACTCAGGACACTAGGGTCGGTCCCGGTGAAAGGAGGTGTCCGGTGTCCGACTGCTGGCAGGCGCTGCGCAGGCCCGGTTTCCTGCGGACGGCCTGGCCGTGGCGCTCGGCGGCGTACCTGCTGGCGTGCGCGTCGGCGGGGGCGGCGCTGTGCGTGGTGCTGCTGCTGTGGGTGGCGGTCGGCGGGGCGCTGTCGGTGCTGCTGGTGGGGGTGCCGCTGCTGGCGGCGCTGCCGCTGGCGGGGCTGGCCTTCGGGGCGTGGGAGCGGCGGCTGGCCCGCTGGATGGGCGGGGCGCCGGTGCCCGATCCGCACCGGGTGCCGGACGGCCCGGGCCCGCGGGCCTGGCTGCGCACCCGGTACGCCGAGGGGGCGACGTGGCGGGAGGCCGGCGGCGCGGTGCTGTCGGCGTTCCTGCTCTGGCCGTTGGAGCTGCTGGTGGTGGCGGGCGCGCTGCTGGTCCCGGCCTGGCTGGTGACGACGCCGCTCCAACTGGCCCTGGACGGCGAGCAGGTGAACGTGCTGAAGGTCTGGCAGCTGCACGCGCCGGGCCCGGCCTGGGCGGTGGCGGCGGCGGGCGCGGCGCTGCTGGCCCTGGCGGGTTACCCGCTGACGGTCGCGGCGGGCGCCCGGGCGGCGCTGGCCCGGGCGCTGGCGGGCGGCCAGGAGCGGGTCGGCGAGCTGGTCCGCTCCCGGGCCCGCCTGGTGGACGCGTTCGAGGCCGAACGCCGCCGAATAGAACGGGACTTGCACGACGGCGCGCAGCAGCGGCTGGTCGCCCTGTCGATGTCGCTGGGCCTGGCCCGGTTGGACGCGCCACCGGGCGGCCCGCTCGCCCGCCGCCTGGCCGCGGCGCAGGCCGAGGCCGACGCGGCGCTGGCCGAGCTGCGCGAGCTGGTGCACGGCATCCACCCGCGGGTCCTCGCCGACCGCGGCCTGCCGGACGCCTGCGCGGACTTGGCGGACCGCTCGGTGCTGCCGGTCGTGGTGGACGTCTCGCTGCCGGGCCGGCTGCCCGCGGCCGTCGAGTCCGCGGGCTACTTCGCGGTCGCCGAGGCGCTGGCGAACGCGGCCAAGCACGCCGGGGCGTCCGCGGTCCGGGTGCACGGCCGCTGGTCGGCCGGCCGCCTGCGGCTCGACGTCTCGGACGACGGCACCGGCGGCGCCGACCCCGCCCGCGGCACCGGGCTGACGGGCCTGGCCGACCGGATCGCGGTGGCCGGCGGCAGACTGTCCGTCAGCAGCCCGCCGGGCGGCCCGACCCTGCTGCGTGTGGAGATCCCGTGCACCCCGACGACCGACCCGACGACCGACCCCCGCTCCGCCTCGTCCTCGCCGAGGACTCCGTCCTCCTCCGCGAGGGCCTGATCGGCCTGCTGGAGCGCTTCGGCCACACCGTCACGGCGGCGGTCGGCGACGCCGAGGCCCTGCTCGCCGCCGTCGCCGAGCACCGCCCCGACCTGGTCCTGACCGATGTCCGGATGCCCCCCGGCCTCGCCGACGAGGGCCTGCGCGCCGCCCTGCGGCTGCGCGCCGAACGGCCGGGCCTGCCGGTGCTGGTCCTCAGCCAGTACGTCCAGCGCTCGTACGCCGCCGACCTGCTGGCCGGCGGCGCGGGCGTCGGCTACCTGCTCAAGGACCGGATCGGCCACGTCGAGGAGTTCCTGGCCGCGGTCGGCACCGTCGCCGCGGGCGGCACGGTGGTCGACCCCGAGGTGGTCCGCCGCCTGCTGGCCCGCCGCCGCGACCCGCTGGAGCGCCTGACCCCCCGCGAGCGCGAGGTCCTCGAACTGATGGCCCGCGGCTGCTCGAACGCGGAGATCTGCCGCCGCCTGACGGTCTCCGAAGCGGCGACCGCCAAGCACATCGGCAACATCCTGCTCAAGCTCGACCTCCCCCCGGCCGAGGACACCCACCGCCGCGTCCTGGCCGTCCTCGCCCACCTCGGCGCGAACGAATAGAGCAGTACGAACGGCGGGATGCACCACCAGGGGCCCGGGGAACGGCGGGACCGTGCTGCTGCGTGCAGTAAACGGAACCGGAAGCCGATGCGCGCTACGGCAGTGCACCGTCAGCAGACCCGGGCTCGCCGTTCCCCGAGCCCCTTGCGGGGCTCTCTGTCGAGGCTCCCCCTACCTCGCGCTCGCCTCGTGGACGAAGGCGACCAGCCGGGTCAGGGCGTCCGGGTCCATGGTGGGCATGACGCCGTGGCCGAGGTTGAAGATGTGGTGGCTGCCGCCCAGGGCCTGGGCGGCGTGCAGGACCTCGCGGGCCTTGGTCTCGACGACGTGGGTGGGCGCGTAGAGGACGGCGGGGTCGAGGTTGCCCTGCAGGCCCTTGCCGGGGCCGACCCGGTTGGCGGCCTCGTCGAGCGGGACGCGCCAGTCGACGCCGACGATGTCCGCGCCGGCCTGGCCCATCAGGCCGAGGAGTTCGCCGGTGTTGACGCCGAAGTGGATCCGCGGGACGCCGTACGGCTCGACCTCGTCGAAGACCTTCGCGCTGGCGGGCATCACGGAGCGGCGGTACTCGTCGGGGGCGAGCGCGCCCGCCCAGGAGTCGAAGAGCTGGACCGCCGAGGCCCCCGCCTCGATCTGGATCTTCAGGAAGGCGGAGGTGATCTGCGCGAGCCGGTCGACGAGTTCGGCCCACAGCTCGGGGGCGCCGTACATCATCGCCTTGGTGTTCTCGTACGACTTCGAGGGGCCGCCCTCGATCAGGTAGCTGGCCAGCGTGAACGGCGCGCCGGCGAAGCCGATCAGCGGGGTGGCGCCGAGTTCGGCGACCAGCAGGCCGACCGCCTCGGTGATGTAGGGCATGTCGTCGGGTTCGAGCGGGCGCAGCCGCTGGAGGTCGGCCGCGGTGCGGATCGGGTCGGCGATGACCGGGCCGATGCCGCTCTTGATCTCGACGTCGATGCCGACGGCCTTGAGCGGGACGACGATGTCGGAGAAGAAGATGGCCGCGTCCACCTTGTGCCGGCGCACCGGCTGCAGGGTGATCTCCTTGACCAGCTCGGGCTGCGTGCAGGCGTCGAGCATCGGGACGCCCTCGCGGACCTTCAGGTACTCGGGCAGCGAGCGGCCGGCCTGCCGCATGAACCAGACGGGGGTGTGCGGCACCGGCTCGTTGCGGGCGGCGCGCAGGAAGACGGAGTCGTACGCGGCGCCGCGGGGCCGCTGACCGGACTGGGCTGCGGGGGTCTCACTCACGGGTCACATCCTCGCACGCGGCCGGCGGGCCCCCGGCCGTGCGGGCGGCCCGGCCAGGCAAAACGGACACCTCGGGCGGTGCCCGCCGGGGCGGCGCCCGCGGCCCGCTCGATTTCCGGGTTTTCGGCACGCCGGAGGCACGAAAGTGCTCGGATTGCGGGTCCGCGCCGCCTAGGCTTCCGGTCATGGCAGCGGTCGGCGGGCAATCCGCGCAGGGTGGAGGAACGGGCAGGGAGTCGGCGCCGATCGAGTTCCGCGACGCGGTCGAGGCGCTGACCGGGGCGCGGCTGCGCCCCGAGGTACGGCTGTCCCCGCAGCCCGCCCCCCGCCGGCTGGCCCCGTACTCCTTCGCGCTCTCCGCCTCGGTCGAGGTGGACGGCGAGGAGCTGGCGGACGGCACCCTGGTGCTGCTGCACGACCCGTCGGCGCCGGAGGCGTGGAACGGCGACTTCCGGGTGGTGACCATGACCCGGGCCGAGCTGGAGCCGGAGATGGCGGGCGACCCGGTGCTGTCCGAGGTCGGCTGGAGCTGGCTGCTGGACGCGCTGCAGGCGCACGCCGCCGGGTACGCCGAGCCGTCCGGCACGGTGACCAGGTGCCACTCGCAGTACTTCGGCGCGCTGGCCGAGCGCGGCTCGTCCACCGAGATCGAGCTGCGGGCGTCCTGGACGCCGGCCGACCGCCGGTTCGAACGGCACCTGGCCGCCTGGGCCGACCTGCTGTGCGGGTGCGCGGGGCTGCCGCCGTCCGCGCCGGCCCAGCTGCCGGCCGACGGGCCGGGCGTGCTGGGCGGGGTGGTGCCGATGCCGGCCCGCCGCCGGCCGCGCAATTCGCACTGACCTCCCGTCAGCCGTCCCGGGCGCTCCGGGGCGGGTCCGCGGACACCGGGTCCGCAGACACCTCAGGGGGACAACCCCGCGCTCCGGGCCCGGTGCCACCCGCAGGGCTGACGGAGTGTGACTTCGCGCGCGCTCCTGGTCAATTACCTGCACGTTTGCGATCGCCGTGGCGTCGTTCCCGATCGAATGCGTGCGATTTCCAGGCATGTCGTACCGGTCATCTGCACGATTTGTCCGTATTGTTACTCACCAGATCGTGATCACCCGCTAAAGCCGGGCACGGTTGATGCCGAAGGTGTCAGTGACCCTTTCCAGACGCGGAACGCTCCGACCGCCCCCTCGGGGTTCGTCCGCCACTCCCCCCGGAGGCCTCAGGTGTCGGTCCTTCTCGAGCACCCCGCAAACGTGGTCGCCTACCGTCCGACGAAGCCCACCGCCATGGTGGTCATCGCAGATCCCCGGGTCCGGAACACGGTGACCCGGCACCTATGGGCGCTCGGTGTCCGCGACGTCATCGAGGTCTCCTCGATCGCCGAGGCCCGGCCCCGGGTCTCCACCCCGCGCGACATCTGCATCGCCGACGTGCACCTGCCCGACGGCTCCGGCCTGACCGTGCTGGCCGAGACCCGCGCCGCGGGCTGGCCCAACGGCCTGGCGCTGTCCGCCGCCGACGACATCGGCGCGGTCCGCTCGGCGCTGGCCGGCGGCGTCAAGGGCTACGTGGTGACCGGCACCCGGACCAACATGCCGATGCCCGGCCGCCCCGGCCTGCCGATCGGCGCCGGCCTGGCCGGCCGGATGCGCCGCCCCGGCATCCCCGGCCACCACCACCCCGGTGCGCCCGGCCACCACGGCGCCCCCGGCCAGCCCGGTGCCGCCCCCGGCGCCCCGGGTGCGCCCGGTGCGCAGCCGTCCGCCTACCGCGAGCTGTCCGGCCGCGAGGTGGAGGTGCTGCGACTGGTCGCCGAGGGCCAGTCGAACAAGGCGATCGGCGTGGCGATGGGCCTCTCGGCGCTGACGGTGAAGAGCCACCTGGCGCGCATCGCCCGCAAGCTGGGCACCGGCGACCGGGCGGGCATGGTGGCGGTGGCGCTGCGCACCGGCATCATTCACTGACCCGCATCGTCCCTGGTGGCGGCCCGGAGGAACGTTTCCTCCGGGCCGCCGTCGTGCGCTCCGCCCCCACCCCGCGCCCCGGCCCCCGCCCCGGCCTGACGGGCCGTCAGCGGCACGTCAGCGGTCCGTCTGCGGTCCGTCGAGGGCCCGCCGGCCGCCCCGCGGCGCCCCGCCTCGCCGGGAGCGGGACGGCCCGCCGCCCCCGGTTGGCATATGTCCGAACGCGGTCCGACCAGTCAGACAACACTCCCGGCGGCGACACACGACGTACCCTTGGGGGGTGACCGACGCCGTAGCCTCCATCCCCGAAGAGACCGCCCCGGTACCGCTCCTCGAGCCCAGGGACGGACTCCCACCGGTGGTGGCGGACGAAGCGGCCCTCGCCGCCGTCGTCGAGGGCTTCCGCGGCGGCACCGGGCCGGTCGCCGTCGACGCCGAGCGGGCCTCCGGCTACCGCTACGGCCAGCGCGCCTACCTGATCCAGCTGCGCCGCCAGGGCGCGGGCACCGCGCTGATCGACCCGATCGCCTGCCCCGACCTGACCGGCCTGAACGCCGCGCTCGCCGACGCCGAGTGGGTCGTGCACGCCGCCACCCAGGACCTGCCCTGCCTGTTCGAGGTGGGCATGCACCCCGGCGTGCTGTTCGACACCGAGCTGGCCGGCCGGCTCGCCGGGTTCCCCCGGGTCGGCCTCGGCCCGATGACCGAGAACGTGCTGGGCCTGTCGCTGGCCAAGGAGCACTCCGCGGTCGACTGGTCCACCCGCCCGCTGCCCGAACCCTGGCTGCGCTACGCCGCGCTGGACGTCGAGGTGCTGGTCGACCTGCGGGACGCGCTGGAGGCCGAGCTCGACCGGCAGGGCAAACTCGACTGGGCGCACCAGGAGTTCGCCGCGCTGGCCGCCGCTCCCCCGCCCTCCCCCCGGGTCGACCCGTGGCGGCGCACCTCCCAGCTGCACAAGGTCCGCCGCCGCCGGCAGCTGGCCGCGGTCCGCGAGCTGTGGCTCGCCCGGGACCGGATCGCCCGCGAGCGGGACGTCTCCCCCGGCCGGGTGCTGGCCGACGCCGCCATCGTGAACGCCGCGCTCGCCATGCCCGCCAACGCGCCCGCGCTGATCGCCGTGCAGGGCTTCGGCCCCCGGGTGAACCGCCGCCAGCTCGAACAGTGGCTGGCCGCGATCGAGCGCGCCCGCGAGCTGCCCGAGTCCGCGCTGCCGCCGCCACCGCCCCGCACGACGGGCCGCCGCCGCCGCGCGCCTGGGCCGAGAAGGACCCGGTCGCCGCGGCCCGGCTCAGCGGCGCCCGGGCCGCCGTCACCGCGCTCGCCGAGCAGCACCACCTGCCCGCGGAGAACCTGATCACCCCCGACCTGGTCCGCCGGGTCTCCTGGGAGCCCCCGGCCCACCCGGACGCCGACGCGGTCGCCGAGGCCCTGCGCGCCATGGGGGCCCGGGCCTGGCAGACCGAGCTGGTCGCCCCCGTCATGGCGGCGGCGTTCCGGACGGCGGCGGAGGGCTAGGACGAGCGGGGAACGGGCCTGGGCCGGGCCGGGGCCGGGCCGGGCGGCGTGACCGCCCTCACGGTCCTTGCCCGGCGTTGTTACTCGCGGGTAGATTGGTGAGCGCAGCAGCGCCGCTCCGGTGTGTGCTCATCGTCATGTCCCCCTGGGAGGAGAGCCCCCGTGCCTCGTACCGCGAGGGACGTCGTCTTCGTCGACGGCGTCCGCACCCCGTTCGGCAAGGCCGGCCCGAAGGGCATCTACCACGAGACCCGCGCCGACGACCTGGTCGTCAAGTGCATCCGTGAACTGGTGCGCCGCAACCCGAGCCTGCCCGTCGAGCGGATCGACGAGGTCGCCGTCGCCGCGACCACCCAGATCGGTGACCAGGGGCTGACCATCGGCCGCACCGCCGCGCTGCTCTCCGGCCTGCCGAAGTCGGTGCCGGGCTACGCGATCGACCGGATGTGCGCCGGTGCGATGACCGCCGTCACCACCACCGCGGGCGGCATCGCCTTCGGCGCGTACGACGTCGTGGTGGCCGGCGGTGTCGAGCACATGGGGCGGCACCCGATGGGCGAGGGCGTGGACCCGAACCCGCGGTTCGTCTCGGAGAAGCTGGTCGACGAGTCCGCCCTGTTCATGGGCATGACGGCGGAGAACCTGCACGACCGCTTCCCGCACATCACCAAGGAGCGCTGCGACGCGTTCGCGGTCCGCTCGCAGGAGAAGGCCGCCAAGGCGTACGCCAACGGCGACATCCAGCCGGACCTGGTGCCGATCGCGATCCGCAACACCAACCCCGAGGTCGGCGAGACCGGTTGGGGCCTGGCCACGGTGGACGAGCCGATGCGCCCGGGCACCACGATGGAGTCGCTGGCGGGCCTGAAGACCCCGTTCCGCCCGCACGGCAACGTGACGGCGGGCAACGCGGCCGGCCTGAACGACGGCGCCACCGCCTCGCTGCTGGCCGCCGAGGACGTGGCCCGCGAGCTGGGCCTGCCGGTCAAGATGCGCCTGGTCAGCTACGCGTTCGCGGGCGTCGAGCCCGAGGTGATGGGCATCGGCCCCGTCCCGGCGACCGAGAAGGCGCTGGCCAAGGCCGGGCTGACCATCGAGGACATCGGCGCGTTCGAGGTCAACGAGGCCTTCGCCGTGCAGGTGCTGGCCTTCCTGGACCACTACGGCATCGCGGACGACGACGAGCGGGTCAACCCGTACGGCGGCGCGATCGCGTTCGGCCACCCGCTGGCCTCCTCGGGCGTGCGCCTGATGACCCAGCTGGCCCGCCGCTTCGAGCAGCGTCCGGACGTCCGCTACGGCATCACCACCATGTGCATCGGCTTCGGCATGGGCGGCACCGTCATCTGGGAGAACCCCCACTTCGAGGGTGGTAAGTGACCATGAGCACCACTGAACTGCTGCAGCGCGCCGCCGAGCTGTTCCCCGGCGAGGTCGTCACCACCGCGCACGTGCGCCACCTGGACCTGCCGCTGCGGGCCGGCAAGCTGGCCCTGATCACCCTGGACAACGGCTTCGACCACACCAAGCCGACCACCTTCGGCCCGGGCTCGCTGGCCAAGCTGTCCGAGGCGCTGGACCAGGTCGAGGCGGAGGCCGCCGCGGGCAAGGTGGTCGCGGTCGCCGTCACCGGCAAGCCGTTCATCTTCGCGGTCGGCGCCGACCTCAAGGGCGTCGAACTGCTCAAGGAGCACGCGGACGCGCTGGCCATCGGCAAGGGCGGCCACGACGTCTTCAAGCGGATCGCCGCGCTGCCCGTTCCGTCCTTCGCGTTCTACAACGGCGCGGCGATGGGCGGCGGCGTCGAGGTCGGCCTGCACTGCACCTACCGCACCGTCAGCGCGGGCGTCCCGGCGTTCTCGCTGCCCGAGGTCTTCCTCGGCCTGGTGCCCGGCTGGGGCGGCTGCACCCTGCTGCCGAACCTGATCGGCCCCGCCAAGGCGGTCAAGGTCATCATCGAGAACTCGATGGCCCAGAACAAGCAGCTCAAGGGCAAGGACGTCTTCGAGCTCGGCATCGCGGACGCGATCTTCGAGCCGGCCGACTTCCTGGAGCAGTCGCTGCTGTGGGCCGCCAAGGTGCTCACTGGCGACGTGGTCGTCGAGCGCGAGGAGTTCGACCGCGGCAAGGCGTGGGACGACGCCGTGCTGTGGGGCCGCTGGGTCGCCGACGCCAAGGTGCACGGCGCCGCCCCGGCCGCCTACAAGGCGCTGGACATCATCCAGCAGGTCAAGGACGGCGACCTGCAGGCCGGCTTCGACGCCGAGGACGCGGCGCTCGCCGACCTGATCATGAGCGGCGAGCTGCGCTCCGGGATCTACGCCTTCAACCTGGTGCAGCGCCGCGCCAAGCGGCCGTTCGGCGCGCCGGACAAGTCGCTGGCCCGCCCGGTCTCCAAGGTCGGCGTGGTCGGCGCCGGCCTGATGGCCTCCCAGCTGGCGCTGCTGTTCGCCCGCCGGCTGGAGGTGCCGGTGGTGCTCACCGACATCGACCAGGCCCGGATCGACAAGGGCGTGGGCTACGTCCACGGCGAGATCGACAAGCTGCTCGACAAGGGCCGGATCGGCAAGGACAAGGCCAACAAGCTCAAGGGCCTGGTCTCCGGGCACCTCGACAAGGCCGTCGCGTTCGGCGACGCGGACTTCGTGATCGAGGCCGTGTTCGAGGAGATGGGCGTCAAGCAGAAGGTGTTCGCGGAGCTGGAGGCGGTGGTCTCGCCGACCGCCGTGCTGGCCACCAACACCTCCTCGCTGTCGGTCACCGAGATGGCCTCCAAGCTCCAGCACCCGGAGCGCGTGGTCGGCTTCCACTTCTTCAACCCGGTCGCCATCCTCCCGCTGCTGGAGATCGTCCGGGCCGAGCAGACCGACGACGCCTCGCTGGCCACCGCGTTCGGGGTCGCCAAGAAGCTGAAGAAGACCGCGGTGCTCACCAAGGACGCCCCGGCGTTCGTGGTCAACCGCATCCTGACCCGCTTCATGGGCGAGATCCAGAACATCATCGACGAGGGCACCCCGTTCGAGACCGTCGAGGCCGCGGTGAAGCCGCTCGGCCTGCCGATGTCCCCGATCGCCCTGCTCGAACTGGTCGGCCCGGCCATCGCCCTGCACGTCTCCGAGACCCTGCACGGCGCGTTCCCGGAGCGGTTCTCCGTCTCCGCGAACCTCGGCAAGGTCGTCGAGGCCGGCAAGCGCGGCTTCTACATCTGGCAGGACGGCGCGCAGGTCCTCGACCCCGAGGTGCTGGCGCTGCTCTCCTTCGGCGACAGCGTCCTCACCGAGGAGCAGGTGCGCGCCCGCGCGCTGGAGGCCGTCGCCCAGGAGATCGGCCTGATGCTGGACGAGGGCGTGGTCGGCGAGGCGCAGGACATCGACCTCTGCATGATCACCGGGGCCGGCTGGCCCTTCCACCTCGGCGGCATCACCCCGTACCTCGACCGCGAGGGCGTCTCCGAGCGCGTCAACGGCAAGAAGTTCCTGGCCCCCGGCCTGGCTTCGGTCCCCGCCTGACGCAGCGGCGCACGGCCGCCGGGCGGCGCCCCGCTCCCACCGGGAGCGGGGCGCCGCCCGGCGGCTTTTCTGTATGCTGCCGGTCCTTTCGGATGCAGGGGGCGTGGGGCGCGTGCTGGTGCTGGTGCACGGCGGGCTGTGGGACGAGGCGATGGACGCGGCGGCGTTCTGGGAGCGGCCCGGGGTGGTCGACGGCCTGCGCGCGGCCGGGGCCGCCGTGCTGGCGCCCGACCGGGCGATGCGGGCCGGGAGCTGGGCGGCCGAGGCGGAGCACCTCGCGGCGGCGCTGCCGGGCGGGCCGCCGGTCGTCCTGGTCGGCGGCTCCAACGGCTGCTCGGCGGCCCTCCGGCTGGCCCTGGCCGCGCCGGACCGGGTCCGGGCCCTGGTGCTGGCCTGGCCCGCCACGGCCGGCGACGAGCGGCTGGACGGGCGGATCCGGGCGGCCGCGCCGGAGGCGGCCGGGCTGCTGGCGGGCGGGACGCTGCGCGGCGTCACCGACGCCGAACTCGCCGGGCTGCGGCTGCCGGTGGCGGTCCTCCCCGCCGCCCCGGAGAACCCCGTCCACCGGCGCCGCACGGCGGACGCGCTGCTGGGGCTGGTCCCCGGCGCGGTGGAGCTGCCGGGGTGCCCGGAGCCGCCGCACCCGGCCTTCCGGCCGGAGCCGCTGGTCGCCGCGCTCGTCGGCTTCGCCGGGTAGTCCGCGGTCCGGCCGCGCGCTCCGGGCGGCGGGGCCCTCGTGGCGGGGGCGCCGGCCGCGGGGGCGCTACTTCTTCTTGAGGCGGTAGATCACCGTGTCGCCCGTGACGCCGACGACCTCGTAGTAGGTGTTGAGCAGGCTGGCGATGCGCGGGACCTTGTCCGGCTGGTAGGGGGCGGTGCCGGAGTCGTCGACGAAGACCTCGGGGAGGCCGTTGGTGGAGATCTCGTTGTCGAAGGTCTGCCAGGCGTCGGAGACGGAGTACTGCTCGCCGACCTTCTCGGCGCCCTTGCCGCCGCTGAAGTTGGTGAGGAAGCCCGCGGTGAGGTAGCGGCTGGCGGGGCGGCGGTCGGCGAGCCAGTAGAGCTCGGGGTGCATGCCCCAGACCAGGACGGTGTCCTTGGGGGTGGTCTGGGCGGCGACGGCGGTGGCGACCTCGGTGGTCTGGGTGAGGCGCTGGCCGGGCCAGAAGACCGCGAGGGCGCAGAAGACGCTGCTGGCGAGGGCGGAGTAGGCGACCACGGGGCGCCAGGGCACGGCGGAGGTGGCGACCGCGCCGACGCCGAGCAGGACCAGCGGGGGCATCAGCTGGAGGTAGTAGTGGCCGAAGAAGTGGAAGCCGACCGAGACGGCGACCGCGGAGGAGAGCAGCCAGACCCAGAGGTCGGCGGTGGAGCCGCGCTCGGGGCCGCGGGCGGGGACGGGTCGGCGGCGGCGGCGCAGCCACAGGCGGTGGGCGTAGGGCAGCAGGAAGGCGAGTCCGGCGCTCAGCAGGATCGCCGAGTTGCCGAGGGCGCGGCCGAGCATCTGCGGCCAGTTGGAGCCGAGCACGGCGTAGTCGCCGGAGCCGGTGACGACCCAGAACAGGAAGCCCTTGGGCTTGGTGAGGATGGCGGCGACCAGCGCTATCGGCAGGGCGAAGCCGAAGCCGATCTTGGCGAGGGCGGGCGGCCAGGGGACGCCGCGGCGGCGGGTGTCCTGGAGCAGCATCCAGAGCACCGGGAGCATGACGGCGCCGCCGGTCTGCTTGGTGAGCGAGCAGAGGGCGACGGCGATGCCGGCGGCCAGCCAGCGGCGGCGCTCCGCGTAGCGGAAGGCCAGCACCATGGCGGGCAGCATGAAGACTTCGAAGGTGGCGGCCTGGGTGTCCTCCGGGGAGAGCCCGATGGACACCAGCAGGTAGAAGACGCCGGCGTAGCGGCCGGCCCGGTCGCCCCAGCGGCCGCGGGCGGTGGAGGCGAGCAGGACGGCGGTGGCCAGGTGGGCGCCGATCGCCAGGATGCGCAGCGGCCAGAGCGAGACGGAGCCGAAGAGCGCGAAGCAGGCCTCGTACAGCCAGGGCAGCAGCGGGGGCTTGCGGTCGACGACGGTGTCGTAGAGGACGCCGCCGTCGGCGAGCATCCGGGCCTGGGTGGCCAGGTAGCCCTCGTCGGGGCTCCACACCGGGCGGAGGAAGGAGGGCAGGTGGGTGGCGGTGGCCAGGACCGCGAGCAGCGGGACCAGTCTGGTCCAGTACCCGGCCCGGACGTGCCCGCGGAGGCGGTCGGCGAGGGCGCGGGGGCGGCTCGTGGCGGTGTTGGGCACGGGTGACAACCTACCGGGCGCGAACGGGCGGAGGGGTGCCGGCCCAGGAATGAGTGTGACGGTCCGACAATAGCCGCACCGCCGGGAGCCGTCGGTGCGGCTCCCGGGCGGTGCGTCCACGGAGGTTCCGGAGGGTCAGCTCCGGGCGAAGGAACGGGCGCTGACCAGTGCTTCGATCTTCGCGGCGACGGCCGGGCCGGTGAGCCCGATCTCCGCCATGATCTCGGCCCGCGAGGCGTGGTCGAGGAACTCCTGCGGAATGCCGAAGTCCCGCAGCGGAACGTCCACGTCGGCGTCGCGCAGCGCCTGGGCGACCGCGGAGCCGACGCCGCCGGCCCGGCCGTTGTCCTCGACGGTGACCACCAGGCGGTGCTGGGCGGCCAGGCCGGGCAGCGCGGCGTCCACCGGCTTGACCCAGCGCGGGTCGACCACGGTGCTGGTGATGCCGCGCTCGGCGAGCAGCGCGGCGGCCTCCAGGCAGAGCGGGGCCATCGCGCCGACCGAGACGATCAGCACGTCGGCGGCCTCGTCCGCGGAGCCGTCCGCGGGGCGGTGCAGCACGTCCATGCCGCCGACCTGGCCGACGGCGGGCACCGCCGGGCCGACGCTGCCCTTGGAGTAGCGGACCACGGTGGGGGCGTCGTCGACCTCGACGGCCTCGCGCAGCTGCAGCCGGACCTGCTCGGCGTCGCGCGGGGCGGCCAGCCGCAGGCCGGGGACGACCTGCAGGATCGACATGTCCCACATGCCGTTGTGCGAGGCGCCGTCGGTGCCGGTGACGCCGGCCCGGTCGAGCACGAAGGTGACGCCGAGCCTGTGCAGGGCGACGTCCATCAGGACCTGGTCGAAGGCCCGGTTCAGGAAGGTCGCGTAGACCGCGACCACCGGGTGCAGGCCGTTGGTGGCCAGGCCGGCGGCGCAGACCGCGGCGTGCTGCTCGGCGATGCCGACGTCGAAGATCCGCTCCGGGTACGCCTTGGCGAACGGGGCCAGGCCGACGGGGTGCAGCATCGCGGCGGTGATCGCCACGATGTCGCGGCGCTCGCGGCCGAGCGCGACCATCTCCTCGCCGAACACCGACGTCCAGTCCTTGCCGGCGGTCTTCACCGGCAGGCCGGTGTCGGGGTGGATCACGCCGACCGCGTGGAAGCGGTCCTCGTCGTTGTTCTCGGCGGCGTGGTAGCCGCGGCCCTTCTCGGTGATGCAGTGCACGATGACCGGGCCGCCGAAGCCGCGCGCCTTGGTGAAGGCGGACTCCAGGGCCTGCAGGTCGTGGCCGTCGATCGGGCCGATGTACTTGAGGCCGAGGTCCTCGAACATGCCCTGCGGGGCGATGAAGTCCTTCAGGCCCTTCTTGGCGCCGTGCAGGGTGTCGAACATCGCCTGGCCGACCACGGGGGTGCGCTGCAGCGCGTCCTTGCCCCAGGACAGGAAGCGCTCGTAGCCCTGGGTGGTGCGCAGCGTGGAGAGGTGGTTGGCCAGGCCGCCGATGGTCGGCGAGTAGGACCGCTCGTTGTCGTTGACGACGATGACGACCGGCAGGTCGCGGCTGTCGGCGATGTTGTTGAGCGCCTCCCAGGCCATGCCGCCGGTGAGCGCGCCGTCGCCGATCACGGCGACCACCGGGCGGTCGTGGTGGCCCTGGATCTTGTTCGCCTTGGCCAGGCCGTCGGCGTAGCCGAGGACGGTGGAGGCGTGCGAGTTCTCGATCACGTCGTGCTCGGACTCGGCGCGCGAGGGGTAGCCGGACAGGCCTCCCTTCATCTTGAGCCGGGAGAAGTCCTGACGACCGGTCAGCAGCTTGTGGACGTAGCTCTGGTGGCCGGTGTCGAAGAGGATCCGGTCGCGCGGGGAGTCGAAGACCCGGTGCATCGCCAGCGTGAGCTCGACCACGCCGAGGTTGGGGCCGAGGTGGCCGCCGGTCTTGGAGACCTCCTCCACCAGGAAGCCGCGGATCTCCTCGGCGAGCGCCGCCAGCTGCGCGGGCGTGAGTCGATCGAGATCGCGCGGTCCCCGAATGCGGGTCAGCAGGGCCACCCGTTCCTCCTCGTCCAAGTTCTCGCGCCCGCATGGGCCCGGAGGGCGTACGCCCCGCTCGAGTCTAATGTCCATTACCGGCCCGTAGTGCGGGGGGCAACCCGACCAGCTCTTCGGGTGGCCGGGGGCCGAACGCGCCGGACCGCGCGGCCGGGCCCTGGTATGGGGCGCCGGTCGCGCGGTCCGGGGTGGGGCCGGGGGTCAGCCGCGGCCGTGGGACTTCTGGGTGCGGCGGGAGACCGAGTCCAGGACCACCGCGGCGAGCAGCACCGCGCCGGTGATCATGTACTGGATGGCCTGCTGGGCGTGGATCATGTCCAGACCGGTGGTGATGGACTGGATGACCAGGATGCCGAGCAGCGCCGACCAGGTCTTGCCGCGGCCGCCGAAGAGGCTGGTGCCGCCGATGACGGCGGCGGCGATGGCGCTCATCAGCACGTTGCCGCTGCCCAGCGCCTTGTCCGCGGAGCCCTGCTGGGAGGCGATGAACAGGCCGCCGAGGCCGGCCAGGCCGGCCGAGATCATGAAGACCGAGATCCGGACCCAGGCGACGTTGATGCCCGCGCGGCGGGCCGCCTCGATGCCGCCGCCGACCGCGAAGATCTGCCGGCCGTAGCCGGTGCGGCGGAGCACGAAGTCGGCCAGCGCGACGATGCCGACGAAGATCACCAGCGGCAGCGGCAGGCCGCGGTCCTGGTTGAGCATGTAGGCGGCGATCAGCACCAGGACGCCGATCACGCCGGTGCGCAGCGCGATCTCGCTCATCGGGCGGGCCGGCAGGTTGGCGGCGCTGCGGCGGCGGGAGTCGAACAGCTGGCCGGCCGCGAACAGCACGATGGTGGCGAGGGCGAACAGCCAGGCCCAGATGACGTCGCCGTCGCCCAGGAAGTAGGTGTCCAGGTTGGCGACCACGCCGTCCATCGGGTTGTTGACGGTGCCGAGGTTGCCCAGGACGAGCATCTGCAGGCCGTTCCAGGCCAGCATGCCGGCCAGCGTGACCACGAAGGCCGGGACGCCGATCTTGGCGAAGAAGTAGCCGTGCAGGGCGCCGATGGCGACCGCGGCGGCTATCGCCAGCACGATGGCGAGCCACTCGTTCAGGCCCTGGCGGACCGAGAGCACCGAGGTGATGGCGGCGGTGGCGCCGGCCACCGAGCCGAGCGAGAGGTCGATCTCGCCGAGCAGCAGCACGAACACCACGCCGACCGCGATCAGGCCGGGGCCCGCGATCCACTTGGTGATGTTGGTGAGGTTGTCGGCGTTGAGGAAGGTGCCGGTCTTGATCTGGAAGATCGCGGCGATCACGATCAGGCCGACGACCACCGGCAGCGAGCCGAGCTCACCGCTGCGGATCTTGCGGGTGAACTCGTCGAAGTAGCCGGCCAGGCCCTCCTTGCGGACCAGCAGGCGCGGGTCCACCGCGGGGGAGACGGGCGGGGTGGTGGGGGTCTCGGTGCTCACTTGGCTTCCTCCGCGATTCGAGCCTGACGGCGGGTCACCGCGTTGTCGGTGGCTCCGGTGATGGCGGAGATGATCTCCTCGTGCGAGGTGCTGGCGACCTCGAAGCTGCCGTTGTTGCGGCCCAGCCGGAGCACCGCGACGGTGTCCGCGACGGCCTTCACGTCGGCCATGTTGTGGCTGATCAGGATCACGCCGAGGCCGCGCTGGCGGAGCCGCTCGACCAGGTCCAGGACCTGGGCGGTCTGCTCGACGCCGAGGGCGGCGGTGGGCTCGTCCAGGATGACGATCTTCGGGTCGCCGACCAGGGCGCGGGCGATGGCCACGACCTGGCGCTGGCCGCCGGAGAGCGAGGCGATCGGGATCCGGACGCTGGGGATGCGGATCGACAGGGTGTCGAGGAGCTCGCGGGCGCGCTTCTCCATGGCGACCTCGTCCAGGGTGCCGAAGCGCTTGAGCTCGCGGCCGAGGAACAGGTTGCCGACCACGTCGAGGTTGTCGCAGAGCGCGAGGTCCTGGTAGACGGTGGCGACGCCCAACTGCTGGGCGTCCTGGGGGCGGTTGATGTTGACCGCCTTGCCCTCCCACTCGATGACGCCCTCGTCGATCGGGTGGACGCCCGCGATGGTCTTCACCAGGGTGGACTTACCGGCACCGTTGTCGCCGACCAGGGCGACGACCTCGCCCGCGTGGACCTCCAGATGCACGTCGGTGAGTGCCTGGACGGCACCGAAGCGCTTGGAGACCCCGCGCAACGCCAGTACGGGTGCGCCTGTCACGTGAACCAACTCCTTGAGTCCCGTGCCGGACCTGACGTTTCCGGCACGGCCGTCCCGCGCGCCGGGCCGGGCACGCGGGGTAGTGCTGTGGGTGAAGCGGTGCGGGCGGGGGCTCCCGGGTGGTCAGGGAGCCCCCGCCCGGCGGGTGCTACTGCAGGCCGGCCGCGGTGCAGGCGGCGGCGAAGTCGGCGGTGCAGATGTCCGCGACCTTGTAGAGGTTGTCGGCGATCACGGTGTCCTTGATGTTCGCCTTGGTGACGACCTTGGGCTCGAGCAGCTGGGCCGGGATGCCCTTGTCGGTGTCGCTGTCGATGGTCGAGGTGGCGACGGACTTGATGTCCTTGCCCTGCAGCAGGTTGACGGCGAGCTGCGCGGCCGAGTCGGCCAGCGGCTTGTAGGCCTTGTAGATGGTGTAGGCCTGGTCGCCGGAGACCAGTCGCTGGATGGCGTCGAGGCCCGCGTCCTGGCCGCCGACCGGGACGTTGATGCCCTGGGACTTCAGCTGGGTGATGATCGCGGCGGCCATGCCGTCGTTGGCGGAGTAGACGGCCTGGAAGCCGTCCTTGCCGAGCTGGGTGATGGCGGCGCCGACCTTCTGGCCCGCGACGGTGGGCTTCCACTCACCGCTCTGCTCGTAGACGATCTTCTTGACCTTGCCGTCCAGCACCTTGTGGGCACCGGCCTTGAACTTGCCGGCGTTCGGGTCGGCGTCGTCACCGTTGATCATCACGACGTTGGCGTCGGCGGCCTTGGCGCCCAGCGCGTCGACCAGGGCCTGGCCCTGGAGCTCGCCGACCTTCTCGTTGTCGAAGGAGACGTACGCGGAGACCGGGCCGGTGGCCAGGCGGTCGTACGCGATGACCTTGACGCCCTTGCCGGCCGCCTCGGTGACCCACGCCTGGGTCGACTTGGCGTCGAAGGCGTCCAGGATGATCACCTTGACGCCCTGGGCGATCAGGGTGTCGAACTGCTGCTTCTGCTTCGCGGCGGAGCCCTCGGCGTTGTTGTACTCGACCTTGCAGTCGGCGCAGAGTTCCTTGACCTTGGCCTCGATGAACGGCTTGTCGAAGGACTCGTAGCGGGTGGAGGACGCGTTCTCCGGCAGCAGCAGGCCGATCGACTTGTTGTCGCTCGAGGCCGCGCTGTCCTTCTTGTCGCTGCCGGCCTTGCCGCAGGCGGCCATGGTCAGCGCCATCGAGACGGCGACGGTACCGACGGCGACGCGACGCATCATTGCGTTCATGGTGGGGGGAGCCTCCCTGACAGAGCCGCGAACATTGCGGCGAGGTGGGCAGGAGTCAACCCCGTGACGGAGCTTGTCGTCAATAAGTAAAACCTGAGGCCCGGTGATTCAAACCCTTTCGTTATCTTCCTGAAGGCTCACCCGATACCGAGCGAGCCTCCGGGGCCCCCTCCGCGGGGGTCAGAGCACCCCGCTCTCCCCCATCTCGCTCATCACCAGGGCCAGCGCTCCGAGCACCTCGGCCCGGCCGCCGAGCGTCCCCGGAACCACCGACAGCTGCCGGGCGGCACTGGGGATCGCGTACCGTGCCACCGAGTCCCGGATCGGGGAAAGCACCAGCTCACCGGCCTCGGCCAGGTCTCCGCCGAGGATCACCCGGCGCGGATTGAGCAGGTTGCACAGGGTGGCCACGCCCATCCCGATCTGCCGGCCCGCGTCGGCGATCACCCGGCGGCAGCCCAGGTCGCCCTGCTGGGCCAGCTGCACCACCTTGCTGAGGCTCAGCTCACCGGGGTGGTTGGCGTTCAAGAGGTTGAGCAGGTAGCGGGAGCCCACGAAGGTCTCCAGGCAGCCCCGGTTGCCGCAGCGGCACACCGGCCCCGCCTCGTCCAGCACGATGTGCCCGATCTCGCCGGCGGTGCCGCCCGGACCCCGGTAGATCTGGCTGTTGATCACCAGGCCGGAGCCGACGCCGCTGGCCACCTTGATGTACGCCAGGTCGCCCAGGCCCCGCCCGGCGCCCCAGACCAGCTCGCCCAGCGCGCCCAGGTTGGCGTCGTTGTCCACGTGCACCGGCATGCCCAGGCGGACGGACAGCTCCTGGCCCGGCATCACACCCGTCCAGCCCGGCAGGATCGCGGTCGAGCCGAGCGCCCCGGTCTCCACGTCGATCGGGCCCGGCACGCCCAGGCCCACCCCGATCACCTTGTCGGCCGGGAAGCCGGCCTGGGCCAGCAGCCGCTCCACCATCCGCTCGGCCCGGTCGAAGCCCTGCTGCGCGGAGACGTCCACGTCCAGCGGCTCGCTCTCCTCGGCCAGCACCCGGTGCGCCAGGTTGCCCACCGCCACCCGCAGGTGGGTGTGCCCGAAGTCCACGCCCACCACGATCCCGGCGTCCCCGCTCAGCGACACGCTGCGCGCCCGCCGCCCGCCCGAGGAGGTGTCGGCCACCACCACGGTGCCGGACTCCTTGAGCTCGCGGACGATGTTGGACACCGTCGCGGCCGACAGCCCCGTGCCCCGGGCGATCTCCGCCTGGGTCAGCGATCCGGCCATCCGCACGGCCCGCAGCACCCGTTCGAGATTCGCCCGGTGCAGCGAGGACTGCGATCCCGGTGTGTCCGTCGACATGTTCCACCCTCCAGGGCGCACTTGCTGTTCGTGAGAAGTTCAGCTTCAACTTCTGAACTCTATGCTCCGGTACTGCTCGGAGGGGGAGTCAAGCCCGAACACGGATCGTTACGCGCATGGGAGGATTCCCGGTAACCCCAGCCCTGACGAAGGAGTCCTGCGAGTGCCTGGCACCAACTTGACCCGTGAGGAGGCCCGCACCCGGGCCGCACTCCTGGCCGTGGACGCGTACGAGATCGAGCTCGACCTGAGCTCCGCGCGCGAGGGCGGCACCTTCCGGTCCACCACCGTGGTCCGGTTCACCGCCACCGAACCCGGCTCCTCCACCTTCATCGACCTGGTCGCCCCCGCCGTCTCCGAGATCGTCCTCAACGGCCGCGCCCTGCCGCCGGAGCGCTTCACCGACAGCCGGATCGAGCTGCCCGGCCTGGCCGCCGAGAACGAGCTCCGGGTGGTCGCCGACTGCGCCTACACCAACACCGGCGAGGGACTGCACCGCTTCGTCGACCCCGCCGACGGCGAGACCTACCTCTACACCCAGTTCGAGGTCCCGGACGCCCGCCGGGTCTTCGCCAGCTTCGAGCAGCCCGACCTGAAGGCCACCTTCGCCTTCACCGTCACCGCCCCCGCCGGCTGGGTCGTGGTCTCCAACTCCCCCACCCCCGAGCCCACCGGCGACGGCGACACCCGGGTGTGGACCTTCGAGCCCACCCCGCGGATGTCCACCTACATCACCGCGCTGGTGGCCGGCCCCTACGTCGGCGTCTTCGACAGCTACGACAACGGCTCGCAGCACGTCCCGCTGGGCGTGTACTGCCGCCCCTCGCTGCGCGAGCACCTGGACGCCGACGCGGTCTTCGCGGTGACCAAGCAGGGCTTCGACTACTTCCAGGAGAAGTTCGACTTCGCGTACCCGTTCGCCAAGTACGACCAGCTCTTCGTCCCGGAGTTCAACGCCGGTGCGATGGAGAACGCGGGCGCCGTCACCCTCCGCGACCAGTACGTGTTCCGCTCCAAGGTCACCGACGCCGCCTACGAGATGCGCGCCGCGACCGTGCTGCACGAGCTCGCCCACATGTGGTTCGGCGACCTCGTCACCATGGAGTGGTGGAACGACCTGTGGCTGAACGAGTCCTTCGCCACCTTCGCCGAGGTCGTCTGCCAGGCCGAGGCCCCCGGCTCCAAGTGGCCGCACTCCTGGACCACCTTCGCCAACCAGATGAAGACCTGGGCCTACCGGCAGGACCAGCTGCCCTCCACCCACCCGATCATGGCGGAGATCAACGACCTGGAGGACGTCCAGGTCAACTTCGACGGCATCACCTACGCCAAGGGCGCCTCGGTGCTCAAGCAGCTGGTCGCCTACGTCGGCCAGGACGCCTTCTTCCAGGGCGTGCGCGCCTACTTCAAGCGCCACGCCTGGGGCAACACCCGCCTCGCCGACCTGCTCGGCGCCCTGGAGGAGGCCAGCGGCCGCGACCTGAAGACCTGGTCCAAGGCCTGGCTGGAGACCGCGGGCATCAACGTGCTGCGCCCCGAGCTGTCGGTCGCCGCGGACGGCACCATCGAGTCCTTCGCCGTCCTCCAGGAGGCCCCCGCGCTGCCCGCCGGCGCCCGCGGCGAGGCCGTCCTGCGCCCGCACCGGATCGCGGTGGGCCTGTACGAGCTCACCGACGGCACGCTGGTGCGCACCGACCGGATCGAGCTCGACGTCGACGGCGAGCGCACCGAGGTCCCGCAGCTGGCCGGCCGGAAGCGGCCCGCCGTGCTGCTGCTCAACGACGACGACCTCTCCTACGCCAAGGTCCGGCTCGACGCCGACTCGCTGGCCGTCGTCACCGAGCACCTCGGCGACTTCACCGACTCGCTGCCGCGCGCCCTGTGCTGGGCCTCCGCCTGGGACATGACCCGCGACGGCGAACTCGCCACCCGCGACTACCTCTCGCTGGCCCTCTCCGGCCTGCCCCGCGAGAGCGACATCGGCGTCGTCCAGTCCGTCCAGCGCCAGGTCAAGCTCGCCCTGGAGCTGTACGCCGACCCCGCCTGGCGCGAGACCGGCCTGCAGCGCTGGGCCGCCGCCGCGGAGGACGCCCTGCGCGCCGCCCCCGCCGGCAGCGACCACCAGCTCGCCTGGGCCCGCACGCTGGCCGGCGCCGCCCGCACCGACGGGCAGCTCGCGCTGCTCGCCGGACTGCTGGACGGCTCGGTCGGGATCGACGGCCTCGCCGTCGACACCGAACTGCGCTGGACCCTGCTGGCCCGGCTGGTCGCCACCGGACGCGCCGACGAGGCGGCGATCGAGGCCGAACTCGCCCGCGACAACACCTCCTCCGGCCAGGAGCACGCCGCCACCTGCCGGGCCGCCCGGCCCACCGCGGCGGCCAAGGCCGAGGCCTGGGCGTCGGTGGTCGACTCCGACACCCTGACCAACTACGTCCAGGAGGCCGTCATCGCCGGCTTCCAGCAGGCCGACCAGCGGGAACTGCTGGCCGCCTACACCGAGAAGTACTTCGCCTCGGTCAAGCAGGTCTGGGAGACCCGCAGCCACGAGATCTCGCAGCAGATCATCGGCGGGCTCTACCCCTCGTACGCGGTCTCGCAGGCCACCCTCGACGCCACCGACGCCTGGCTCGCCGCGGCGGACCCGGCGCCGGCGCTGCGCCGCCAGGTCGTCGAGGCGCGGGCGGGGGTGGAGCGGGCGCTCAGGGCGCAGGCTGCCGACCGCTGACCGCTGACCGCTGACGCGGCGACAGGGGTAGGACGGACAGGGGTCGGAGGCGAGGGTTCGCTTCCGACCCCTGCGGCTTACTGCCCCCAGCCGCGCGGACTTTTCGATGGGCTCCGACCGGCAGCAGCATCGACCCGCCGTTCCCCGGGCCCCTGATGGGGCGTTAGGTCACTTCCCGAGGGTCACGGTGAAGGTGGTGCGGCCCGGGGTGCTGGTGAGGGTGACGGTGCCGTGGTGGGCGTGGACGACGGCCTGGACGATGGCGAGGCCGAGGCCGGTGGAGCCGGTGCGGCGGGAGCGGGCGCGGTCGCCGCGGGTGAAGCGGTCGAAGACGTGCGGGACGAGGTCCGGGGGGATGCCGGGGCCGTCGTCGGTGACGGTGAGGCGGCCGTCGGGGTCGAGGCGGAGGGTGACGGTGGTGCCGTCGGGGGTGTGGGTGCGGGCGTTGGCGAGCAGGTTGGTGACGACCTGGGCGAGGCGGTGCGGGTCGCCCTGGACGGTGACGGGTTCGGCGGGGAGTTCGAGCAGCCAGCGGTGGCCGGGGGCGGCGGCGCGGGCGTCGGCGGTGCAGTCGAGGGCGATCCGGGTGAGGTCGGTGTCCTGGACGGCGAGCGGGCGGCCGGCGTCGAGGCGGGCGAGCAGCAGCAGGTCCTCGACGATGGTGCCCATCCGGCGGGACTCGGCGCTGATCCGTTCCAGCGAGTGCCGGACGGGTTCGGGGACCGGGCCGGGGTGGCGGAGCGCGAGTTCGGCGTGGCCGCGGACGGTGGCGACGGGGTTGCGCAGTTCGTGGCTGGCGTCGGCGGCGAAGGCGCGCAGGCGCTCCTCGACGTTCTGACGGCGGGTCAGGGCGTCCGCGACGTGGCCGAGCATCCGGTTGAGCGCGGTGCCGACCCGGCCGACCTCGGTGCCGGGGTCGTCGTCGGGGACGCGTTCGCCGAGGTCGACGGCGCCGTTGGCGAGCGGGAGGGCGGAGACCCGTTCGGCGGTGGCGACGACCCGGTCGAGCGGGCGCAGCGCGATCCGGGCGGCGAGGGTGCCGACGGCGGCGGCGACGGTGAGCGCGGCGGCGAAGACGATCAGTTCGATCAGCAGCAGGCGCTGCACGGTCTCGTCGACGGGGTGCAGCGGCAGGCCGGTGACCAGGGTGTCGCGGTCGTAGCCGGTGACGGCGACCGCCCGGTAGTGGCCGAGCGCGGAGAGGGTGAGGTCGCGGGGGCGGCCGTCGGCGGGGAGGGCGCGCAGGGCGGCGGCGTCGGCGGGGTCGAGCGGGACGGCGGCGTCGGTGCCGCTGTCCTTGGCGAGCGGGACGGGGTCGTCGTCGCCGGGCGGGACGCCGCCGACCACGGCGGCGTGGGTGACGCCGCCGTCGACCAGCCGGGCGCCGAAGGTGCCGGGCGACTGGGCGCGGGTGTCGTGGCCGCCCTGGCCGGGGTGTTCGAGGCTGGCGGCGTAGCGGCCGCCGGCCGAGGAGAGCTGCTGGTCGAGGCGGTCGACCAGGAAGTGCCGGAGCGCCTCGCAGGTGGCGACGCCGATGCCGGCGCAGATCAGGGTGAGCAGGACGAGCACGCCGGCCACCAGGCGGGCCCGCAGGGTGCGGGGGCGCAGGGCGGGGCGCCTCATCCGGTGGCCGCCCGCAGCACGTACCCGGCGCCGCGGACGGTGTGGATCATCGGGGGCCGGCCGGCGTCGATCTTGCGGCGCAGGTAGCTGATGTACAGCTCGACCACGTGGGCCTGGCCGCCGAAGTCGTAGGACCAGACGGCGTCCAGGATCTGGGCCTTGCTGAGCACCTGGCGGGGGTGCTCCATCAGGTGGCGCAGCAGGGCGAACTCGGTGGGGCTGAGGTCGACGGGTTCGCCGCCGCGGCTGGCCTCCCGGGTGGCGGGGTCGAGCCGCAGGTCGCCGACGGCGAGGGTGCCGGGGGTGGCCGGTCCCGGGGGCGCGGTGCGGCGGAGCAGGCCGCGCAGGCGGACCACCACCTCCTCCAGGCTGAACGGTTTGGTGACGTAGTCGTCGCCGCCCGCGCTGATCCCGGCGATCCGGTCCTCGACGGCGTCCCGGGCGGTGAGGAACAGCACCCGCACCTCGGGGTCGGTGGTGTGGACGCGGCGCAGCACCTCCAGGCCGTCGAAGTCGGGGAGCGTCACGTCGAGCACCATGGCGTGCGGGTGCCAGTCGTCGGCGGCGGCGACCGCGTCCAGGCCGCCGGTGACGCCGCGGGCCTGCCAGCCCTCGTAGCGCAGGGCGCCGCAGAGGACTTCGACCAGGTCGGGTTCGTCGTCGACCACCAGGACCCGCCAGGGGGTGTCCGCGTGCTGCATGGGGCCATTCTGCCGTTCCGGCATGAGAAAGCAGTGAGATCATCAGCCCGGCTCGAACCCCGGTGGAATCCGGCCGGATCCGCCCTGACCTGCGCGGACGCGGCTCCGGATCGGCCGGGTCGGGCGGTCGGTTCATAGGGAATTGAGAACTTCCGGTGCCACCGTGGCCCGGGTACCACCGAAGGAGGGCCCGATGACCGCACTGTCCACCCCCACCCGGGCCGCCCGGCGAGCCGCCCCGGGCCGGGCCCGGCACCCGGACGCCGTCCGGCACGGCGCCGCCGCCCTGATCGTGCTCGGCGCGCTCGGCGTGCTCGGCCTGTGGTGGGCCGACACCCCGCGGGTGGCCGGGGCCGCGGACTGGCTCACCGGCGCGGCCCGGATCACCGGCCTGCTGGCCGGCTACGCCGCGCCCGTCCTGCTGCTGCTGATGGCCCGCGTCCCGCTGCTGGAGCGCGAGGTGGGCGCGGACCGGCTGGCCCGCTGGCACGCGTACGGCGGTCGCTACCTGGTCTCGCTGGTCACCGTGCACGTGCTGACCGTGGTCTGGGGCTACGCGCTGACCGACGGGCGGGGCCTGTGGGGCCAGACCGTCGAGATCGTGTTCCACTTCCCCGACATGCTGAAGGCCACCGCCGCCACCCTGCTGCTGCTCGGCACCGGCGCGGTCTCCGCCCGGGCCGCCCGCCGCCGGCTGGGCTACGAGACCTGGTACTACCTGCACCTGGCCACCTACCTGGCCGTCGCGCTCGGCTTCGCCCACCAGCTGACCAACGGCGCCGACCTGGTCGACGGGCCCGCCAAGGCCGGCTGGTACCTGCTGTACTTCGGCACCGCCGCCGTCCTGGGCCGGTACCGGCTGCTCGCCCCGTACCTGCGCGACCGGCGGCACCGGCTGGAGGTCGCCGAGGTCCGCGCCGAGGGCCCCGGCGTGGTCTCGGTCTTCCTGACCGGCCGCCACCTGGGCGAGCTGCGGGCCGAGCCCGGGCAGTTCTTCCGGCTCCAGTTCCTCACCCCGCAGCTGCGCTGGGCCGCCAACCCGTACTCGCTCTCCGCTCCCCCGCACCCGCGCTTCCTGCGCTTCACCGTCAAGGGCCTGGGCTCCCACAGCGCGGCGATCGCCGCGCTCGCCCCCGGCACGAAGGTCCGGGCCGAGGGCCCCTACGGGGCGTTCACCGCGCGGCGGCGGCACGGCGGCGGGCCGGTGCTGCTGCTCGGCGCGGGCGTCGGCGTCACCCCGCTGCGCGCGCTGTTCGAGACCCTGCCCGGCCGGCTCACCCTGGTGCAGCGGGCCCGCCGCCCGGAGGACGTGCTGTTCCGCCGCGAACTGGCCGCCGTCGCCGAGCAGCGCGGCGGCCGGGTGCACGAGCTGCTCGGCAGCCGGGCCCAGGTCGGCGACCTGGGCGCGGCGCTGCGCCGGCTGGTCCCCGACCTGGCCCGGCACGAGGTCTACCTGTGCGGGCCCGAGGAGTTCACCGCCGACGCGGTCCGCGCGCTGCGCGCCGCCGGGGTCCGGGCCGCCCGCATCCACCACGAGTCCTTCGCCCTCTAGGAGCACCCGCCACCATGCGACGCGCCGTCATCACCGCCTCCGCGACCGCCGCCGGGGTCGTCCTGCTGCTCTCCCTCAAGCCCCACGACCCGTCCACCGCCCCGGCCATCTCCTCGGCCGGCGCGGGCTCCGCCCGGAACACCACCCAGGACACCGGCCAGGGCAGCGGCGCCGGGGCCGCTGACGGCGGGGCCGCCGGCAGCGGGGCCACGCAGACCGTCACCGGCAGCGCGGTCAACACCCGGTACGGGCCGGTGCAGGTCAAGGTCACCATGGCCGGGGGGAGGATCAGCAAGATCGACGTGGTCCAGTACCCTACCCGGGACCGCCGTGACCAGGAGATCAACAGCTCCGCCATCCCGCAGCTCAACCAGGAGGCGCTCGCCGCCCAGAGCGCGGACATCGACGTGGTCTCCGGCGCGACGTACACCAGCGACGGCTACACCCGCTCGCTGCAGAGCGCGCTCGACCAGGTGCAGAAGTGACCGTCCGCCACGTCGAGCACGTGATGGGGACGGTGTTCTCGTTCGCCGTCCGCGATCCCGGGCCCGCGACCGGGGCGGCGATCGGGCGGATCGTCGAGCGGCTGCACCGGATCGACGCGGTGTTCTCGACGTACCGGCCGGACAGCGCGGTCAGCCGGCTCGGCCGCGGGGAGATCACCCCGGAGCAGGCCGGCCCCGAGGTGCAGTGGGTGCTGGAGCGGTGCGCGGAGCTGGGCGCGGAGACCGGCGGCCACTTCACCGCGCGGCCCGGCGGGCGGCTCGACCCCAGCGGCTACGTCAAGGGCTGGGCGGTCGAGGAGGCGTCCCGGGCGCTGCGCGCGGCCGGCTCCGTCCAGCACTGCGTGAGCGGCGGCGGCGACGTGCAGACCGCGGGCGGGCCCTGGCGGATCGGGATCGCCGACCCGCACCGGGCGGGCGCGGTCGCCCGCGTCGTCACCGGCCACGACCTGGCGGTCGCCACCTCCGGCACCGCCGAGCGCGGCCCGCACATCCTCGACCCGCACACCGGCCGCCCGGTGACCTCGCTGGCCTCGCTGACCCTGGTCGGCCCGGGCCTGGCCCGCGTCGACGCCCTGGCCACCGCCGCGTTCGCCATGGGCGCCCCGGCGGCCCTCCCTGGCTCGCCGCCCGGGGCGTCCCGGCGCTGGCGGTCCACCCGGACGGCCGCCGGGAGGCGACGGCCGACTGGGCGTGGCCCGGCCCGGTGGCCTGACGGGAGGTCACCGGCCGCATGCCTGACGGATCGTCAGCGACCGGCGGCCAGGGCGTAGCTGGTGGCGATGACCGGGCTGGTGAAGGTGTTGGTGGCGTCGGCCGGGGAGGGGTGGTAGGAGCCCCACTTGAGGTAGTTGCGGGTGCCGTCCCAGGTGGTGCCGGTGTAGGTGCCGGAGCCGGTGGTGAAGGTCTGCTTGGCGCCGTCGAACCAGAAGTCGACGGTGCCGTCGGTGCGGCCGAGGCGGAGCTTGAGGGTGAAGGTGTGCCACTGGTCGTCGGCGGTGGGGGCGCTCCAGAGCGGGTGGGCGACGTGCTGGGTGTCCCAGTCCTGGAGGCGGATCCGGCCGTCGGCGATGTCGATCTCGACCGGGTGGTTGGCGGTGCCGGTGCTGGGCGAGCACTTGAGCTGGAAGACGTAGCGGCTCTCGGCGTCCCCGATCCGCACCCGGGAGGACCAGCCGACGTAGACGGTGTCGCCCTCGTGGAGGTCGGGGCCCAGGGTCTCGCAGCGCTCCTCGCCGGCGGCCTGCCGGGCGCGCCAGACCTTGCCCCTGGCCGGGTCCTGGACGGTGCCGAAGTTGCCGGACTTGCACTGGACGCCGGCGAAGGAGGCGGCGCCCTTGGCGGTGTCGGCGGCCCAGATCACCTTCCCGGCGGCGGCGGGGGCGGCAGCGGTAGCAGCGGGGACGGTGCCGGACAGGACCGCAGCGGCGAGGCCGAGGGCGAGGGTCGCGGCGCGGGCGGGGCGGAACGCACGGGCGGGGCGGAACATCGGCACTCCTGAGGGTGGGAGGGGCGTCTTCGCTCCGGCTGATGTTCCGTCACCGCCCGGCCGGCCGCCACCCCGCCTCACCCCGCCTCGCCCCGCCCCGCACGAATGCGGCGGCGGCCGCCGGACCGCCGACGCTGGTCGGGGTCCGGCGGCCGCCGCCGTCCGGGTACGGGGCCCGGGGTTACTTCTTCTTGCTGCCCGGGATCATGCAGAGGCCCGCGATCACCGCGAAGGCGACGATCGGCAGGGCGACGAACAGGCCCAGGGTCGCACCGACGCTCAGGCCGGTGCCGGGGTCGTCGCCGTCGTCCCGCGCGAGCGCCATCGCGGGCGACGACATGACCATCATCAGCGTGGCCGCCGCGGTGACCGCACCGGCGCGCATTGCGTTCCTCTTGTCCACGTTTCCCAAGGTACCGGCCCCCTACACCGCTCCGCCCGGCGGGGTGCGCCTGTCGGCGTGTCCCGGCGGGAGGGCGTTCAGCGGGGCGAGGGTGGCGGCGATGCCGGCGGTGCCGGGGGCGGCGGCGAGGGCGTCCAGGGTGCGGGGGGTGCCGGCGGCGTCGGCGACCGGCAGGCGCCAGTTCGGGTACTGGTCCCAGGTGCCGGGGAGGTTCTGCGGGCGGGGGTCGCCGACGGTGTCGGGCAGCCAGACGCCGACCAGCTTGGCGGGGGTGGCCAGCAGGTAGGCGTAGAGCGCCTCGGGGGTGGCCGGCTCGCCCTCGGCGAGCAGCCCGATCCGGACCAGTTCGCGCTGCCAGTCGGCGAGTTCGGCGGCGGCGGCCTGCTGCTCCTCGGCCAGCGGGCGGGCCAGCAGGCCGAGGTGGTGGCGGAGTTCGACGTGCTCGCCGGTGAGCCGGGCGGCGGTGGAGGGCAGGTCGTGGGTGGTGAGGGTGGCCAGGCAGCCGGGGCGCCAGCGCTCGGGGGGCAGCACGGCGCCGCCGGCCTGCCAGTCCCGTTCGAACCAGAGCACCGAGGTGCCCAGCACGCCGTGCTCGGCGAGCCGTTCGCGCACGCCGGGCTCGACGGTGCCGAGGTCCTCGCCGATCACGGCGGTGCCGGCCCGGTGCGCCTCCAGGGCGAGGACGGCGAGCATCGCCTCGGCGTCGTAGCGGACGTAGGTGCCCTCGGTGGGGCGGGCCCCCTCGGGCACCCACCAGAGCCGGAACAGGCCCATCACGTGGTCGATCCGGATCGCGCCGGCGTGCCGGGCGGAGGCCCGGATCAGCTCGGCGAACGGGGCGTAGCCGGCCTCGGCCAGCGCGTCCGGCCGCCACGGGGGCAGGCCCCAGTCCTGGCCGTGGGCGTTGAACGCGTCCGGCGGGGCGCCGGTGGAGATGCCGGCCGCCAGCACGTCCTGCAGCGCCCAGGCGTCGGCGCCGTCGGGGTGGACGCCGACCGCGAGGTCGTGGATCAGGCCGATCGGCATGCCGGCGTCGGTGGCGGCGCGCTGGGCGGCCCGCAGTTGCTCGTCGACCAGCCAGGCCAGCCAGCGGTGGAACTCCACCCGGTCCTTCAACTCGGCCTTGGCGGCCGCCACTTGGGGGTTGGCGGGGTGGCGCAGGCCCTTCGGCCAGGAGTGC
The DNA here is from genome assembly GCF_026802215.1 of Kitasatospora sp. YST-16. Classification (NCBI taxonomy): domain Bacteria; kingdom Bacillati; phylum Actinomycetota; class Actinomycetes; order Kitasatosporales; family Streptomycetaceae; genus Kitasatospora; species Kitasatospora sp. YST-16. The sequence continues at coordinate 5,223,005 of NZ_CP113837.1, read as the reverse complement.
CAGCCGGCGCCGTGCTCCTCGGCCAGCGCGTTCCACACCGCGTACCGCTCCAGCCACTCGCCCCCGCGCCGGACGAACGCCCGGTACGCGGCCTCCCGGCCGACGCCGCGCGGCACGGTGTGCAGCAGTTCGAGGGCCTGGCGCTTGAGCGACCAGACCGAGTCGCGGTCGATCAGTCCGTCGTGCTCCAGCACCTCCTCGCGCAGCAGCCGGGCCCGGCGGGCCAGGTCGCGGGCCTCCTCGTGCCGGGCGTACTCGGGGAGCGCCTCGACCCGCAGGTGCACCGGGTCGGCGAAGCGGCGCGAGGACGGACGGTAGGGGGACGGGTCGGAGGGGGCGCCGGGCAGGCCCGCGTGCAGCGGGTTGATCTGCAGGAAGCCCGCGCCGAGTTCGGCCCCGGCCCACTGGGCGAGCTCGGCCAGGTCGGCCAGGTCGCCCATGCCCCAGGACTGTTCGCTCAGCACCGAGTACAGCTGGGCCAGGAAGCCCCAGTGGCGGCCGGCCGGTTCGGGGATCCGGGGCGGGGCGACGACCAGCGCGGACCGGGCGGTGCGGCCGTCCGCCCGGACCGCCAGGACGTGCCGGCCCGGCGGCAGGTCGGCGGGCAGCCAGTGCGCGTGCTCGTCCGTCAACTCCCAGGCGTCGCCGCCCTGTTCGAGCTCGATCCGGACGTCCGCGCCGGCCGGCAGGTCGAGCGCGGTGCGGCGGCCCTGCCAGGCGACCACGGTGGGCGGCAGCAGGCGGGCGGCGCTCTGCGCGCGGTGCCGCTCCAGGGCCGCGGCGGCCAGCTCCGGCGTCCCGGCGTCGATCCCGAGCGCGGCCAGCACGGCGGTCAGCGTCCGCGCCCCGACCTGCACCGGGCCGGCGCCCGCGTCGTAGTGGGTGTCCACCCCGTACGCGTGCGCGAGCGCCGTCAACTCCGGCGGGGCGGGCGGGTTGTCCTCCGCCGGCACCTGCTCGGACCCGGCCTGCTCGCGGTCAAGGTATGCGGCCACCCAGCGCACTCCGTCCTCGGGGTCTCCCCCACGCCACCGATGTCGACAGCCACAGTCCTACCCGGGCCGCTCCCCGCCGACCCCGACCGACACGGCCCGCCGCCCGCACCGGTCGGGTGAACCGTCCGGCGGCGCCTTGCCGGGCGCTCCCGGAAGGAGGAGGTCAAGGGATGTACCGGGCGATAACGGACATAGCTGCCAAGGGCGTTGACAGGGACGCGGGGAGCTGGTGGGGTGGGCGGGCCGGGTGGCCCCGGGGGGCTGGGGCCGGGTCGGCGGGGGGCCGGTGAGCTGGGCGTTTCGGGCGAGGAGGCTCCGGTGCAGGCGCGGGTTTCGGTGGCGGCCGGACGGCGGCTGCGGCAGCGGTTGGAACAGAGCGCGGCACTGCGCGAGGTCCTGCACCACCCGGCGGCGCTGGCGGCCCGCCGGACGGCGGCGCGGACGGCCCGGCAGCTGGCGCCGCGGGCCGCGGACCGGTTCATCGCGGACGTCAAGGGCACCGAACCGCTGCTGGCCTCGGTGCGCGCCGAGCGCCGCGCGGGCCGGCGGGGCAGCGCGCTGCGGGTCGCGGCGACGCTGTCGGCGGCCGCGGTGGTCGGCGGGCTGCTGCTCCCCGCGCCGGGCTTCGCCGTCGAGGCGGGCCTGCGGTCCGGGCCGGGCAGCGCGGTGCCGGACGTCGCGGACCGCTCGGAGACCGTCACCGAGGCGCCGCTGCCGCTGGGTTCGCTGACCGACCCCCGGGTGTTCCCGCGCCCGCAGCAGTTGCGGACGGGCGGCGGCGCGGTGTCGGTGCCCCGGCAGGTGGCGCTGGTGCTGGCGGACTCCGCGGACGGCCCGGCGGTGGACGCGGTGCGCGCGCTGCTGGCCCGGGCGGGCGCGACGGACGTGCGGAGCGTGCCGGAGGCCCCCGCGGTCCCGGCCGCCGGTTCGCTGGTGGTGTACCTGGGCGGCCCGTACGAGGGCGCGGGCGGGGCGACCGACCGGGTGCTGCGGGATCTCGCGGTGGCGAACGGGCTGAAGGACACCGAGGTGCCGCAGCTGGCGGGCCTGCCCGCGGGCGGCTACCTGCTGGCGTCCGGCCGGCTGACCGCGCCGGGCGGCTCGTACGGCGCGGTGGTGCTGGCGGGCGTCGACGGCGCGGGCACCTACTACGCGGCGCAGAGCCTGGCGCAGCTGCTGGCCCCGGTCGCCCCCGGGCAGGGGCAGGGCGGCGAGGGCGACAAGGGCTTCCCCGGGGTGCTGCTGCGGGACTGGCCGAGCGGCGCGGCGGTGCGCGGCACCGCGGAGTCGTTCTACGGGGCGCCGTGGAGCGCCGCGCAGCGGCTGGCGGTGGTGGACTTCCTGGGCCGCACCAAGCAGAACTACTTCCTGTACGCGCCGGGCGGCGACCCGTACCGGGCGCAGCGCTGGCGGGAGGCGTACCCGGCCGCGCGGGCGGCCGAGCTGTCCGAGCTGACCGCCCGGGCCCGGGCCGCGCACGTCACGGTGGCGTACTCGATCGCCCCCGGGCAGTCGTTCTGCTTCTCCTCCGGCAAGGACGTCGACGCGCTGGTCGCCAAGCTCGACGGGCTGCGCCGGCTGGGCATGCGGGCCTTCCAGTTGGACTTCCTGAACGTGTCCTACGACGAGTGGCACTGCGGCGCGGACCGGCGGAAGTTCGGCACCGGGCCGGTGGCCGCCGCCAAGGCGCAGAGCGCGCTGACCGCGGCGGTGCAGGAGCGGCTGGTGGCCCGGCACCCGGACCTGGCGCCGCTGTCGGTGGTGCCGACCGAGTACCTGAAGCAGGGGTCCACCCCGTACCGGGCGGCGCTGGCGGCCGGGCTGCCGGCCGGGGTGCAGGTGGCCTGGAGCGGCGGCTCGGCGATCCCCCAGCAGGTGACGGACGATCAGATCGCCGCCACCGCCGGGCTGTTCGGGCGTCCGCTGATGACGATGGACAACTACCCGGTGAACGACTCGGCGCCGGACCGGCTGTTCCTGGGCGGCTACGACGGGCGCGACCCCGAGGTGGCGCGGCGCTCGGCGGTGCTGCTGACCTCGGCGATGAGCCAGCCGGTGGCGTCCCGGATCCCGCTGGCGACCGCCGCCGACTTCGGCTGGCAGCCGGACGGCTACCGCGCCGACCAGTCGCTGGCCGCGGCGCTGCGGCTGCTGACCGCCGGGCCCGCGCAGCAGGCCGCGGCGGCGGCGCTGGCCGGCAACAGCGCCTCCTCGCCGCTGGGCGGCCAGGAGTCGGCGTACCTGGCGCCGCTGGTGGAGCGGTTCTGGGCGGCCGCCGAGCCGGCCTCGGGCGCGTCGGCCGACGCGGCGAAGCTGCAGGCGGCCGCGCAGCTGCTGCGCGAGGCGTTCACCGTGATGGCGGACGCGCCGAAGGCCCTGGCGGGCGACCCGCTGGCGCAGGACGCGGCGCCGTGGCTGGCCCGGCTGGCGGCGTACGGCGCGGCGGGCCGGGCGGCGGTGGACATGCTGCTGGCGCAGCACGGCGGCGACGGCGCGGCGGCCTGGCAGGCCCGGCTGGAGCTGGGCCGGCAGCGCGGGGTGCTGGAGCAGAACCCGGTGACGGTCGGCAAGGGCGTGCTGGACGCGTTCCTGGACCGGGCGGCGAAGTCCGCGGACACCTGGTCGGGCATCACCGCCGGGGCGTCCCCGACCACCACCCTGGGCACCGCGCACGACCACGGCCCGGCGCTGATGGCGGACGGCTCCGGGCAGACCTTCTACTGGTCGTCCGCGCCGCCGCAGGTCGGCGACAGCTTCGGCCTGGACCTGGGCACCCCGAAGCCGCTGGGCTCGGTGACGGTGCTGATGGGCTCCTGGGGCGACGACCCGGACGCCGCCTCGGCGGCCGACGACTACCTGCACGACGGGGTGCTGGAGTACTGGAGCGGCTCGGGCGGCTGGCAGCAGCTGGCGGCCGTGCACGGGCAGCGGACGGTCACCGCGAACGCCCCGGTGGGCGCGGTGGCCAAGGCGGTCCGGCTGCGGGCCACCGGCGGGCAGCAGACCGCCGTCGCGGTGCGGGAGTTCACCACGGCCGCGCCGGACGCGGTGGACACCGCGGTGTCCGGCCCGCCGGCCGCGCCGGGCTCCTCGCCGGACGCGGTGCTCTCCGGCGACCCGGACTCCGCGTTCCGGGCGGCCGCGCCGCCCGCCGCGGGCGACGCCCCGCTGACGGTGGAGCTGGGCTCGGCCCGGCCGCTGGACCGGCTGACCGTGCTGACCGACCCGACGGTGCGGGCCGAGGCGACCGCGCAGGTCCGCCGCCCGGACGGCAGTTGGGCGGACCTGGGCCCGGTGCGGCCCGGCTACAACGAGCTGCGGGCCGACGGCGGGCCGGTGGAGGCGCTGCGGCTGGTGTGGCAGCCGGGCGGCGAGGCCCCGGTGGTCAACCAGGTGATCCCGTGGTGGGCGGACGTCCCGGCGGCCCGGCTGACGCTGGCCGAGCCGACCCTGGACGTGGTGGCGGGCGCGGCCGCGCCGGCCCAGGCCCGGGCCACCGTGGAGTCCGGCCGGCCGGACGCGCTGACCGGTGCGCTGACCGCCGAGGTCCCGGCGGTGGCCAAGGGGCTGACGGTGGCTCCGGCCCCGGCGGTGACGGTGCCGCGCGGCGGCCGGGCGGGCGCGCCGCTGCTGGTGACGGCGGCCGCGGACACCCCGTCGGGCAGCTACCGGGTGCCGGTGGTGTTCACCGCGGGCGCGCTGACCGTCCGCCAGGAGCTGCTGGTGCACGTCGTCCCGCCGACCGGCGGGCCGGACCTGGCCCGGGCGGCGACCGCCTCGTCCTCGGGCGACGACAGCGCGAAGGCCCCGGCGGCGGCGGTCGCCGACGGCGATCCGAAGACCTCCTGGAACTCCCCCGCCGAGGACGACGCCTGGGTGCAGCTGCGGCTGCCGCAGCCAGCCCGGCTGGGTGCGGCGGTGCTGCACTGGGGCGCGGCGTACGCGTCCGCGTACCGGCTGGAGACCTCGGTGGACGGCGTGGTGTGGACCACCGTCGCGGAGGTCGGCAACGGGCAGGGCGGCACCGAGACGGTCCGCTTCGACGCGCCGGGCGCCCAGTACCTGCGGGTGCAGGGCGTGGGCCGGGCCACCCGCTACGGGTACGCGCTGTCCGGGGTGGAGCTGTACGGCGTGCAGGCGCCGTAGGACGCGCGGCGGGCCGCCGACGCTCCCGTTGCGGGGGCGGCGGCGGCCCATGAGGCGTACCGGTTGTCGTGTCGGGCAGGCCCTTGTCTGTTCAGGCGGAGAGCGGGGCGTGCTGCTCGCCGCGGCGGATCGGTCGGGTGCGGACGGGGGCGGGCAGGACCGTCTCCGGATGGTCGTGGTGCTCGAAGTCCCGGAACTGGTCGAGGCCGCCGTACGGCTCCAGGTAGGGCCGCCAGCGCGGGTCCTTGATCCCGGTGCCGATGACCCGCCAGGCCAGGCCGCTGGGCGCGGCCGGGGGGCGCTTCATCCGCCAGCCGAGGTCGGCGAGGTGCATGTCGGCCTTGGTGTGGTTGCAGCGGCGGCAGGCCGCCACCACGTTGTCCCACCGGTGCTGGCCGCCCCGGCTGCGCGGGATGACGTGGTCGACGCTGGTGGCGGCGGCCCCGCAGTACACGCACCGACCGTGGTCGCGGGCGAACAGCGCCCGCCTGGTCAGCGGTACGGGGCCGCGGTAGGGGACCCGCACGAAACGGGTCAGTTTGACGACGGACGGTGCCTGGACGGCACCGGTGGCGCTGTGCAGTGTGGTGCCCGCATCCTCCAGGGCGATCGCCTTGTGGTTGAGGACGAGGATGAGGGCGCGTCGCATCGAGACGACACCGAGCGGCTCGTACGACGCGTTGAGGACAAGGACATGCGGCACGGGGCCTCCTTGGACGCCTGCGGCGCGTGGCTCGCGCCGAGTCGAGCGGGGCGATCGTGGCCCGTGCGGGACGCGATCTCCCTCAGTGTCGCCTTACGCCGTCGTACGACGCCACCATTTCTCCGTGAACGGCCCGCGCGCGTGCGGTGAGCCACCGCGCGTTCCGCCATAGCCGGTATGCCCAGCTCGCGGCCCTCCTGCACGTACCGTGCGGGCGGCGCTGCGGTGCGTGGCCGGGACGGCTCCGGGGGCCTCCGAGCGGGTGAACGGGCTCGCTAGAGTGGGGCGATGCTCGCCGATTCCGCTGCCGACAGCACCAGCACCCCGACGTTCACGCTGCCCACCAGCGCCGCCGATGTGACCGACACCACCCGGCAGGCGGCCGGCTGGCTCGACGACAACTGGCAGGGCTGGGTGGTCGACGGGCTGCGGATCGTGCTGATCCTCGGGCTGGCCCTGGTGCTGCGGGCCGTGGTCCGCAAGGTGATCGACAAGCTGGTGTCCCGGATGGGCCGCCCGGCGGAGGCCGTCAGCGACCACGGGGTGCTCGGCGGGCTGCTCGCCAACAGCGGCGTGGTCAACACCGAGCGGCGCCAGCAGCGTTCCGAGGCGATCGGCTCGGTGCTGCGCTCGGTGGCCTCCTTCACCATCCTCGGCACCGCCTCGCTGATGGCGCTGTCGGTGCTCGGCGTCGACCTGGCCCCGCTGCTGGCCTCGGCCGGGGTGGCCGGCGTGGCGATCGGCTTCGGCGCCCGCAACCTGGTCACCGACTTCCTGTCCGGCGTCTTCATGATCATGGAGGACCAGTACGGCGTCGGCGACGAGATCGACACCGGCGTCGCCACCGGCACCGTCCTGGAGGTCGGCCTGCGGGTCACCAAGCTGCGCGGCTCGGCCGGCGAGATCTGGTACATCCGCAACGGCGAGGTCAAGCGGATCGCCAACATGAGCCAGGGCTGGAGCACCGCCACCGTCGACGTGCAGGTCGGCTACAAGGAGGACCTGGAGCGGATCGAGGCGCTGGTCACCGAGGCCGCCGAGCAGCTGTCCAAGGAGAGCCCGTACGACGAGCTGATCTGGGGCCGGGTCAAGGTGCTGGGCGTGGAGTCGGTCGCGGTGGACTCGGTGCAGCTGCGGATCGAGGCCCGCTGCACGCCCGGCAAGGCCGCGCAGGTCTCGCGCGCGCTGCGGCTGCGGCTGAAGGCCGCCTTCGACCTGGCGGGCGTCAAGCTCAAGGAGGAGGCCGCCGCGACCGTCCCGGCCCAGGCCGCCGCCCCCGAGGTGCTGCCGCCGTCCGCGCTCGCCGACCCCAACTCGGCCCGCTCGCTGGCCGCCAAGCCGATACCCACCCAGAACTGACGCCCGCACGCAGCCGACGGGGCCCCGGGGGACGCTTCCCCGGGGCCCCGTCGCCGTCGGATCAGCTGCTGCGGCGCCTCCTCGCCACGATCACCAGGCCGGTGCCGAGCACCAGCAGCAGCGCGCCGCCGCCAGCGCGAACGGGACGGCCCCGTCCAGGCCGGTGCTGGCGAGGCTGCCGGAGGGCGCCGGGCGGGCCTGCGGCGGTGCGGGCGCGACCGGGGTCGGCGTGGGGGTCGGGGTGGGCTCAGGTGTTCCGGTCGGGGTCGGGGTGGGCGTCGGGCTCGGGCTGGGTTGCGGGGCGAGGGTGTTGACGGCGGTGGTGGTGAGGCCGGCGTCCAGGTGCGCGTCGTCCAGCACGAGCGGTCCGAGGACCGGCTGTTCGGGGGCCTGGTAGCCCTTGGGCGGGCTGACCTCCTGCCAGTAGTAGGTGCCCAGGTCGGCCTGCTCGGTGCAGGTGCCGTCCTCGCCGGTGGTGCACGGGTCGCCGACCTTGGCGTCGGGCTTCGCCCCGTCGGTCTGCAGGCCGTCGGTGCCGTTGGACTCGCGCCACAGCTGGAAGACCGCACCGGGCAGCGGCTTGCCGTCCTGGTCGTGCTTGACCAGGCGCAGCGCGCCCTGCTGGCGGCTGAACCCGAAGTCGAAGCTGTGGTCGTCCTGGCCGGGGCCGCCGGTGGTCAGGGCCTGTTCCGCGTACTGGCCGCGGGCGTCGGCCTTGGCCGGGGTCCAGTGGTGCAGCGGGCCGCCCTCGGCGTAGTCGGCGGGGTTGTCGAGGCGGACGGTGTAGCCGGTCCTCGGCTTGAGGCCGCCGGTGACGTTGGTGTCGTCGAAGTAGTACTCGCCGCGGGCGGTGGTCTTGGTGGTGCCGACCAGCTTGCCGTCCGCGTCGTACAGGTGGACGGTCGCGCCCGGTACCGGCTGCTGCTGCGGGAGTTGCTGCCCGGAGCGCTCGGGGTCGTACCAGACCCGGTTGCCGATCTGCAGCGGGGCGCGGTCGCAGAGCACTTCGAGGTCGCCGATCGAGGCGCCCTTGCCGAAGGTGGCGGGGTGGGCCTTGTCGTTGAGGCGCAGGCCGAAGCCGGGGTCGACGGTGCCGTCGCGGCGGGTGAACATCGGGCCGTAGCCGTAGGTGGTGTTGTCCGGGTCGACGCCCGCGGTGGCGATGGAGTCCTCGACCCGGGACAGCGCCAGGCCCGCGTAGGCGGCGTTCGGGTGGTAGGTGGTGACCCGGTGCACGTCGAAGAACTTGCCGCCGCGGGTGGTGATCCCGCAGCCCTCGTTCGCGTCCAGCACGTACGTCGCGCCGGACTTGCACGCCTTGCCGAGGTCGCCGCCCGCCCAGACCGGGGCGGTCAGGTTGGCGCCGGAGATGCGGTCGGCGAGCCGGTCGCGGAAGGCCAGCAGCATCGAGCCGTCGGTCTCGAAGCCGATCTCGCCGAGTTCCGGTTCGGGCTCGGCGAAGCCCTTGCCCGCGCACGGGCGGCCCTGGCCGTCGACCGGCCAGCCGTCGGTCCACGGGAACCAGCCCGCGCCCTGGCAGACCGGGTCGGTGGCCCACGGGGTGGCGCGCTGGCGCGGGTAGTCGAGCGGCTGGTCGAGCACGGCCGCCTTGAAGGCGCCGGTGGCCGGGTCGAAGGGCAGCACGACGGCCCGCAGGTCGGTGATCTTCCCGGTGGACTGGCCGGAGCAGACGCCGCCGACGTAGCCGACCCCGTCCTGCATGCCCAGCCCGTACGGGCGCCAGTCGTCGGCCGACGGGCAGCCGGCGGCGGGGATGGCGTACACGGCCTTGGGCGCGGACGCGGTCGGCGCGGTGGCGTCGTACCGGTACAGCCTGCGGTCGTGCAGGTTGACCACGTACAGGTCGCGGCCGTCCTCGGTCAGCTTCAGCCCGCCCAGGCTTTCCTTGCCGGGGGCGGCGAGGAAGCTGCCGTCGTCGCCGTCGTGCGCGGTCGTCCCGGCGTTCGGGACGGTGGCGAACAGGGCGGTGGTCTTCTTCGCCGGGTCGGTGACGTAGATCGCGCCCGGGCCGCCGGGGCCGTAGCGGGTGCCGGCCTTGGCCAGCGCGGAGCTGAACAGCCGCTGGTCGTCGCGGTTCCAGGCCAGGCCGAAGACCGTGCCGGTGTCCGTCGCGGTGGACAGGTCGGTGACCTGCGCGGCGCCGCCGTTCGAGGTGCGGGCCTGGTAGGGGAAGCTCACCAGGGTCCGCCCGCCCGCGGGTTCGGTGGAGGCGGGCTGGCAGGCGGTGGCCAGCGGGGCGTTGCGCTGGCAGTAGTCGGACGGGTTCCACAGGCCGGTGGTGAGCACCGCCTGCTTGCCCGCGGACAGGTCGACGAACTCCTCGTTGCTGCTCAGCTTGTCCGGCGCCCCGGCCAGGCCCTCGCGAGCCGCGAACGCCGGGTACAGCACGCCCGGCTGCGGATTCACCACGTCGACGCGGTACTTGCCGCTCGCGGTGTCCTTGGCGGGCTTGAGGGTCACCGTGCCGTCGGCCGCCGTGACACCGGTGCGCACCCCGCCGTCCTCGCCGGTCAACGTCACCGTCACCCCGGCCAGGCCCGGCTCCAGCGCCGGACTCCACGTCCCGCTCTCGTCCACCGCCCGCACCACCCGCACCGTCACCGACCCGTCCGCCGAGGCCGGGAAGGCGGTGGGTGCGGCGGCCGTCGCGCCGGCCACCAGGCCGACCGCGAGTATGCCCGCCAGCGCGGCGGGGCGCCGGTACTGCTCTCTGATCACTCGCACGTTCCTCCTTCAAGGACCGCCCTCCGCTCCCCCCGGAGCGCGTCGGTCGCTGGGAGGCTACCGGCCCCGGCGGCGCCTCGGAACCGAATCGTCCGTTTTCACCGGGACGGGCAACTGACTTCTCCCGCACCAGGGCTGACGGAGCATCACTTCCGAGCCCAGGGAAAGTGACGGTGCGTCAGCCCGGCCCGCGGATTCTCCCGGGGGCCGGGGTGTGGGATCCTCTGGCGTCGCACGGTGCGGACGAGGGGGATGCATGTCGCAGGGGGGCTACGCCGGCGCACTGGTCGGCGAGCGGTACCGGCTGGTCGAGCAGCTCGGTGCGGGCGGGTTCGGCCGGGTCTGGAAGGCCGTCGACGAGCGGCTGCGGGTCGACGTCGCGGTCAAGGAGGTGCTGCTCCCGCAGGGCGGGCCGAGCGAGGCCGCGGCCGCCAACGCGGCCCGCGCCGAGCGCGAGGCCCGGCACGCCGCCCGGCTGCGCAACCACCCCAACGTGGTGGCCGTGCACGACGTGGTGATCGACCAAGGCGTGCCGTGGATCGTGATGGAACTGGTCACCGGCCGCACCCTGGACGACGAGATCCGCGCCGTCGGGCCGATCCCCGCGCCCCGGCTGTCCGCGATCGGCGACGCCGTGCTCGGCGCGCTGGCCGCCGCACACGCCGCCGGGATCGTGCACCGGGACGTGAAGCCCGCCAACGTGCTGCTCGCCGCCGACGGGCGGGTGCTGCTCACCGACTTCGGCATCGCCGTGCACGCCACCGACACCGCGCTGACCGCCGCCGGGACGGTCGTCGGCTCCTTCGAGTACATCGCCCCGGAGCGCGCCGAGGGCCGCGAGGCCGCCCCGGCCGGCGACCTGTTCTCCTGCGGGGTGACGCTCTACCACGCGGCCACCGGGCACTCGCCGTTCCGCCGCGACAGCGTCTCGGACTCGGTGCTCGCGGTCTTCGCCCACCACCCCGCGCCGCTGCCCGGCCCCGGCCCGCTGTCCGGCGTGATCGGGCAGCTGATGGCGAAGGACCCGGCCGCACGCCCCACCGCCGAGGCCGCCCTGCGGACGCTGCGCGACCCGGCCGCCGCCCCCGCGTTCCCCGCCCCGCCCGCGCCGCCCGCGCCGCCGGCCGTCCCGACGGTGCCACCGGGCCCCGGACCGGTGCCGACCGCGCTGGACCGCACGCCCGCGGTGCCGCCCGCGTACGGGCCGCCCGTGCCCGCGTACGGTCCGCCGCCCTCGTTCGGCCCGCCGTCGCCCTCGTACGGGCCCCCGGCCCCGTCGTACGGCCCTCCGGTTCCGTCGTACGGGGCGGCGCCCGTCCACGCGGCGGCGACCGGGGACGCGGCCTGGGATCCGTTCGAGGACGACGAGGACGCTGCGTACGGGGCCGAGGCCAGGGGCCGGGCGGCCCGGGCCGTGCTGCTGCGGATCGTCGGCGGCTTCGCGCTGCTGGGGCTCGGCCTGGCCCTCACCGCCTACCTGCTGCTCACCTACCTGGTGGGCGACCTGTCGGAGGCCGCCGCGACGGTCACCGCGGCCAAGGTGGCGGTCGAGTCGGTCACCGCGGGCGCCGCGATCACCGGCGGCGTGCTGGCGTTCCCGGGCGGATCACCGCAGCGGCGGCTCTACCTGGCCACCGGGCTGGGCGCGGTGCTGACCGTGCTGGTCACGGCGGTGGTCTCCGCCAACGCGCAGATCAGCGGGATCTTCTGACGGGTCGTCAGGACGCGGCGGGCGGGCGGCACGGGGCCCGTCCGCCGCTCGGCAGCACCGCCCGCCCCCTCCTCGGCGCGGCGCCGTACAACGAACCGGTGTCGGGGCGTTGACATCCGCGACTCATGATTGGAAACTTTCCTAACAGTTGGCCGCAACCGCGTACGCAGAGGAGGATCGGGCCGTGACCACCCGAAAGACGCCCCGTTCCCCGCTGGCCGGTACGCCGAGTCTGCTGCGGGCCATAAACGACCGCGCCGCGCTGGAGCTGCTGCTCGCCAACGGCCCGCTGTCCCGCACCCAGATCGGGAGCCTGACCGGGCTCTCGAAGCCGACCGCCTCGCAGCTGCTGGCCCGGTTGGAGGCCGTCGGGCTGGTGGTGCCGGTCGGGACGACCGCCGGCGGGCCGGGGCCGAACGCCCAGCTCTACCAGGTGAACCCGGCCGCCGGCCACGTCGCGGGCGTGGACGTGACCAGCACCACGGTCCGGGTCGCGGTCGCGGACATCACCGGGGCGACGCTGGCCGAGCACCGGGTGCCGACCAAGGGGTGGCCGGCCGCGGAGACGGTGGCCCGGGTCGCGGAGGCCGTCGCGGAGACGGTGCGCCGGGCGCAGCTCGCCCCCGGGTCGCTGCGCGAGGTGGTGATCGGGATCGGCGGCGCGCCGGACCCGGTGACCGGGAAGCTGCGCTACGCCTCGCACCTGCCGGGCTGGCACTCGCCGCGGCTGGTGGAGGAGCTGGAGCAGGCCCTGGGCGCGCCGGTGTCGATCGAGAACGACGTGAACCTGGCCGCGGTGGCGGAGCAGGCCGGCGGGGCGGCGGCGGGGTGCGAGGACTTCGTGCTGCTGTGGGCCGAGGAGGGCATCGGCGCGGCGATCGTGATCGCGGGCCGGCTGCACCGGGGTTTCACCGGGGGTGCGGGCGAGGTCGGCTACATGCCGGTGCCCGACGCCCCGGTGTCGTTGAACGCCCGCCGGAAGGTGTCCGGCGGGTTCCAGGACCTGGCCGGCGAGCCCGCGGTACTGGCGCTGGCCCGCCGGCACGGGCTGCGCGGCGCCGACGCGGCGCAGGCGGTGGCCGGGGCCCTGGGCAGTGCCGGGGGCGAGGCCTTCCTGGCCGAGCTGGCCGAACGGCTGGCGGTCGGGCTGGCGGTGATCGCCTCGGTGGTGGACCCGGAGCTGGTGGTGCTCTCCGGGGGGACGCCGACCGCGGGCGGGGAACGCCTGCGGGAGCTGGTCCAGGAGGCCCTGGGCCGGATGTCCATCCCGCGGCCGGAGGTGCGGCTGTCGGCCGTGCCGGGGTCGCCCGTCCTGACCGGTGCGCTGCAGCGCGCGCTGGCGACCACCCGGGACGTCCTGTTCAGCACGCACTGACGCACTGACGCACCGCCGCGCGGGCGCACTGGCGCACCCGCGCGGCACCGATCCGAGACGTTCGCTCCCACTCCCCTTCCCCCCACGGGACGCCGGGCCCTGCCGCCCTGCCCCCGTACCCTCCCCAGGAGTGCAATTCCGTGGACACCACCCGCAGCGCCCCGCCCGTCCGCCGCCCGCTGGCCGCGCTCACCGCCGCGCTCTGCGCGACCCTGCTGGCCTCGGCCTGCACCGGCACCAACTCCGGTGGCGGGCAGGACGGTTCGGCGTCCGGCCAGGACGTGACGATCACCTTCTGGCACGGCTGGAACCAGGACAACGAGGTGAAGGCGATCAACGACAACGTCGCCGCCTTCGAGAAGCTGCACCCCAACATCCACGTCAAGGTGGTCGGCGACATCGCCGACGACAAGGCCCAGCAGGCGCTGCGGGCGGGCGGCCCGGACGCCCCGGACGTGGTGTCCTCGTTCTCCACCGACAACGTGGGCAAGTTCTGCTCCTCGCACGTGTGGGCCGACCTCGGGCCGATGCTGAAGCAGGACGGCGTCGACCCGGCGAAGACCTTCCCGGCCGCGATGCTCGCCTACAGCCGGTACCAGGGCAACCAGTGTTCGCTGCCGCTGCTCGGCGACGCCTACGGGCTGTACTACAACAAGACCGCGTTCGCGGCGGCCGGGATCACCGCGCCGCCGAAGACGTTCAGCGAGTTCGCCGAGGACGCCGCCAAGCTGACCGTCCCGGACGGCGACTCGTTCAAGCAGCTGGGCTTCATGCCGAACTACCACGGCTACGAGACCTCGATCGCGCACTACCTCGGCCAGTACGGCAGCACCTACTTCGGCCCGGACGGGAAGTCCGACGTGGCCACCGACCCGACCGTGGCCGCCGCCCTGACCTGGCAGAAGCAGCTGGTGGACCGGCTGGGCGGGTTCGCCAAGCTGGAGAAGTACCGGACCTCCTTCGGCGACGAGTTCAGCGCCAAGAACCCGTTCGCCACCGGGCAGGTGGCGATGAGCATGGACGGCGAGTGGCGCGCCGCCTCGCTGGCCGAGGACAAGCCGTCCTTCGAGTGGGCCACCGCGCCGTTCCCGGTGCCGGACGACCAGGCCGGCACGTACGGGCGCGGCTACCAGACCGGCACCATCGTCGGCATCGCCAACGGCTCGAAGAAGCAGACCGCGGCCTGGACCTTGGTCAAGTACCTGACCACCGACACCGACGCGGTGGTCTCCTTCGCCAACGCGATCCACAACGTGCCCAGCACCCTGGCCGCGCTGGAGTCGCCGAAGCTGGACGCCGACCCGAACTTCCGCACCTTCCTCGACATCGCCAGGAACCCGAACTCCGCCACCACCCCGGCCAGCATCAACGGCGGCGCCTACCAGGTGTCGCTGCAGAACCTCAGCTACGCGGTGGAGTCCGGCCAGCAGACCGATCTGAAGGCGGGCCTGGCGGCCACCGCCAAGGAGATCGACGACGCCGTCAACCAGGCGAAGTGACATGGCGACCGTGAGCCCCGCGCTCCCGCCGGCGCTGCGCCGCAAGCGCCGGCGGGAGCGGGCCAGGACCCTGGCCTTCCTCTCCCCGTGGCTGATCGGGTTCGGCGTCTTCTTCCTGTACCCGCTGGCCTCCACCGCCTACTTCTCGTTCACGCACTACGACGGGTACCTGGCGCCGACCTTCTCCGGCCTGAAGAACTGGGACTACGTCTTCACCAAGTACCCGCCGTTCTGGCGGGGCCTGGGCAACACGCTCTGGCTGGTCGCGGTGATGGTCACCCTGCGGGTGGCGTTCGGCCTCGGCATCGGTCTGCTGATCACCAAGGTGAAGACCGGCGCCGGGTTCTTCCGCACCGCCTTCTACCTGCCCTACCTGGCCCCGCCGGTGGCCGCCACGATGGCCTTCGCCTTCCTGCTCAACCCCGGCACCGGCCCGGTCAACCACCTGCTGGGCGAGGCCGGCCTGCCGCAGCCCGGCTGGTTCACCGACCCGTCCTGGTCGAAGCCGGCCCTGACCATGCTGGCCATGTGGGGCATCGGCGACCTGATGGTGATCTTCATGGCGGCGCTGCTGGACGTCCCCCGGGAGCAGTACGAGGCGGCCGAACTGGACGGCGCGGGCGCCCTGCAGCGGTTCCGGTACGTCACCCTGCCGAACATCTCGCCGATCGTGGTGTTCGCCGTGGTCACCGGCGTGATCCAGACCATGCAGTACTACACCCAGGCGATCGTGGCCGGGAAGGTCGCCTCCGGTGTGATCGGCGGCTCCGGGCAGCAGTTCGAGTCCGGCTACCCGCACGGCTCCACCTGGACGCTGCCGCAGATGGTCTACAACCTCGGCTTCCAGCACTACGACTACGGCTCCGCCTGCGTCGTCGCCCTCATCCTGTTCGCCCTCACCATGGCGTTCACCTCGATCCTGCTGCGGCGCAAGTCCGGCTTCCTGACGGAGGACTGAGCCCCCGTGACCCTCGCCTCCGCGCTCCCCCGCGAGCGCCCCGCCCCGGCCGCCGCCGCCGACCGCGCCGCCCGCCGCCGCGCCGCCCTGAACTGGGTCGCGGTGCACTCCCTGGCGATCGCCGCCGCGCTGTTCTTCCTGCTGCCCCTCGTGTTCGTCCTCCTCACCTCGGTGATGACGGACCAGCAGGCGCTCACCTCCGACCTGTGGCCGCACCACTGGCAGTGGTCGAACTTCACCAAGGTGTGGAACACCGCGGGCTTCCTCACCTGGTGGCGCAACACCCTGCTGTACGCGGCGGCCGGCACCGCGCTGACCCTCGCCTCCAGCCTGCCGGTGGCCTACGCGCTCGCCAAGTTCCGCTTCCGCGGCCGCAACCTGGCCCTGATGGCGGTCATCTCGATGATGATGCTGCCGCCCCAGGTCACCATCATCCCGATGTACCTGTTCTGGGCGAAGCAGCTGCACCTGTCCGGCACGCTCTGGCCGCTGATCATCCCGATGGCGTTCGGCGACGCCTTCTCGATCTTCCTGCTCCGCCAGTTCCTGCTGACCATCCCCAAGGAGTACACCGAGGCCGCCCGGATCGACGGCTGCGGCGAACTGCGCACCCTGCTGCGGGTGGTCCTGCCGATGGCCAGGCCCGCGATCGCCGCCGTCGCGCTGTTCCAGTTCTTCTACTGCTGGAACGACTACTTCGGCCCGCAGATCTACGCCTCCGAGAACCCCGGCGCCTGGACCCTCAGCTACGGCCTGGAGTCCTTCAAGGGCGCCCACCACACCAACTGGAACCTCACCATGGCGGCGACGCTGCTGGTGCTGGCGCCGGTGATCGTTCTGTTCTTCTTCGCACAACGCGCCTTCATCGAAGGCGTCACACTGACAGGGGTCAAGGGCTGATGTCCGCACTGAAGTTGGCAATCGTCGGCGGCGGTTCCACCTACACGCCGGAACTGATCGACGGGTTCGCGCGGCTGCGCGACACCCTGCCGATCCGCGAGCTGGTGCTGATCGACCCGGCGGCCGACCGCCTGGAACTGATCGCCGCCCTGGCCCGCCGGATCTTCGCCAAGCAGGGCCACGGCGCCACCGTCACCACCGCCACCGACGTCACCGCGGGCGTCCAGGGCGCCGACGCGGTGCTGCTGCAGCTGCGGGTCGGCGGACAGGCCGCCCGCAACCAGGACGAGACCTGGCCGCTGGAGTGCGGCTGCGTCGGCCAGGAGACCACCGGCGCGGGCGGCCTCGCCAAGGCGCTGCGCACCGTCCCGGTGGTGCTGGACATCGCCGAGCAGGTCCGCCGCACCAACCCGGACGCCTGGATCGTCGACTTCACCAACCCGGTCGGCATCGTCACCCGCGCCCTGCAGACCGCCGGGCACAAGGCGGTCGGGCTGTGCAACGTGGCGATCGGCTTCCAGCGCAAGTTCGCCGCCCACCTCGGCGTCGACCCCGAGCTGGTGCGCCTGGACCACGTCGGCCTGAACCACCTCACCTGGGAGCGCGGCGTCACCCTGCTCGACTCCCCCGGCGCCACCACCGGCCGCGAGGTGCTGCCGCAGCTGCTCGCCGAGCACGGCGAGGCGATCGCCGCCGACCTGCACCTGCCGCTGCCGGTGGTCAGCCGGCTCGGCGTCGTCCCCTCCTACTACCTGCGCTACTTCTACCAGCACGACCTGGTCGTCGAGGAGCTCAAGGTCAAGGGCTCCCGGGCCGCCGAGGTCGCCGCGATCGAGCAGCAGCTGCTGGAGATGTACGCCGACCCGGCCCTGGACACCAAGCCCGAACTGCTCGGCAAGCGCGGCGGCGCGTTCTACTCCGAGGCCGCCGTGCAGCTGATCGCCTCGCTGCTCGGCACCGACGGCCGCACCACCGTCCAGGTCGTCAACACCCGCAACGACGGCGTGCTGCCCTTCCTGCCCGACGACGCCGTCATCGAGGTCCCCGCCGAGGTCGACGCCGCCGGCGTCCGCCCGCTGCCGCAGCGCCCCGTCGAACCGCTGTACGCCGGCCTGATCGCCAACGTCACCGCGTACGAGCACCTGGCGTTGGACGCCGCCCTGCACGGCGGCCGGGACCGGGTCTTCGACGCGCTGCTCGCCCACCCGCTGGTCGGCCAGATCGAACTCGCCGACCAGCTCACCGACCGACTGCTCGCCCACAACCGCGACCACCTGAGCTGGGCGTGACCGGCACCATGCGCACCAGCACCACGCACCGCCACGGGGGGACCGGCCGATGAGCCACTCCGCACACCTGCCCGGCGTCCTCGCCATCGACGCCGGCAACAGCAAGACCGACCTCGCCCTGGTCGGCGCCGACGGCACCGTCCTGGCCACCGCCCGCGGCGGCGGCTTCCAGCCGCAGCGCACCGGCCCGGCCGCCGCCGTCGCCGCGCTCGCCCCGCTGGTCGACGACCTGGCCCGGCAGGCCGGCGTCACCCGGCAGCCCGGCGGGCGGCCGCTGACCGACCACGTCAGCGCCTGCCTCGCCAACGCGGACCTGCCGATCGAGGAACAGCAGCTGCACGAGGCGATAGCCGGACACGGCTGGGCGACGTCCGTGCACGTCGCCAACGACACCTTCGGCCTGCTCCGGGCCGGCACCGACGGGCCGCTGGGCGTCGCGGTGGTCTGCGGCGCCGGCATCAACTGCGTCGGCCTGCGGCCCGACGGGCGCACCGCCCGCTGGCCCGCGCTCGGCCGGCTCACCGGCGACTGGGGCGGCGGCGGCGGACTCGCCGAGGAGGCCATGTGGCACGCCGCCCGGGCCGAGGACGGCCGCGGCGAAGCCACCCTGCTCTCCCCGATGATCGGCGCCCACTTCGGGCTGGCCGGGGCCAACGCCCTCGCCGAGGCCCTCCACCTGGGCCGGATCGCCCCGGCCCGGCTGCACGAGGTCTCCCAGGTGCTGTTCGCGGCCGGCACCGCCGGCGACCCGATCGCGCTCGGCCTGATCGACCGCCAGGCCGACGAGGTGGCCCGGCTCGCGGTGGTCGCCCTCACCCGGCTGGAGCTGCTCGACCGCCCGGTGCCGGTCGTGCTCGGCGGCGGCGTGCTGGCCTCCCGGCAGCCCCTGCTGATCGACAACCTGACCGCCCGGCTGGCCGCCGACGCCCCGCTCGCCGAACCCCGCGTGGTCGTCGCGCCCCCGGTCCTCGGCGCGGCCCTGCTCGGCCTGGACCACCTCGACGCCGCCCCCGCCGCCCACCGCCGCCTGCGCGACGCCTACCCGACCACCCACCCGATAGCGGCCTGACGGGCCGTCCGGCCGACCGTCCCGCCCGCGAGCCGCCGCCGGCGGGGGCCTCCGAAGCACCGCACATGCCTCGGACGCCCCCGCCGGCGGTCTTCTCCCCGGCGGGCCGGGCGCGTGGCGAGGCGCGTGGCGGGGGGTGCGGATGGGGGTGCGGCGAGGTTCGGCGAGAGGTTAGGCGCAGGGTTTCCGCAGGTGACGGTACGTCACCGGGTCGACAAGTTCCCGGGTCCGGTATCAGTTGAGTGAACATCTGGCAATGGCGCCTGGGATGCCCGTTCTGTCCGTTGAACCCGGCCGGTGGGGTTGTTAGTGTCGCGCGCTCACAGCGCGTCCGACGGGGGCGTGCGCCTGGAGCACCGGGAGCAGCGCCAGATGGCGATCCGCAAGTCCACGATGCAGGAGCAGGTCGCCGCGGCGATCGCCGCGATCGAGCCCAACGACCGCCCGGTGACGACCTTCCACACGGTCACCGGCCCGAGCCCGTGGCTGACCCAGCAGTTCGGTCTGATCGGCCAGCTGTTCGTGAAGTACTACTTCGTGACGCTGACCCACCGGGTCGTCGTCATCCACCGCGCCTCCCGGGTGAGCAACCGTCCGCTGGACCTGCTGCACGTCATCCCGCTCGACCAGGCCCGCGCCTCGATCAGCGACGTGCGCCGCAACACCCTGTGGAGCTCGCTGCGCTTCCAGATCCCGGGCGAGCCGCAGCCGACCCGCCTGAACATCCACCGCTACTGGCGCACCGAGATGGACGCCTTCACCGGCGGCCTGCTCGGCGGCGGCCCCGGCGTCCCGGGCCAGTACCCGCAGGCCCAGGCCCCGGTCCCGGGCCAGTACCAGCCGGCCCCCGGCCAGGCCCCCTACCCGCAGCAGGCCCCGGGCCAGGCCCCGTACCCGCCGGCGCAGGCCCCGGGCCAGTACCCGGCGCCGGGCGCCAACCCGTACCAGAGCTGACCGCGCCGCCGGGGCGCCCGTCCGACCGTCGCACGGTCCGGGCGGGCGCCCCGGCGTTCTCCCGGGCGGCGGAGGTGCCGGGGCGTCAGCCGAGGTGGGTGCGGGCCCAGTCGGCGAGCAGGCGGGCGCAGTCGTCGACGGACTCCCGCCAGCTGCGGACCGCGCCGTCGCCAGCCTCGTCGCTGACGTGCTTGACCAGCCGGACGGGCAGCTGGGCGCGGCGGGCGACGGTGGCGACCGCGTAGCCCTCCATGTCGACCAGGTCGGCGGTGCGGGCCAGCAGGTCGCGGTCGGCGTCGGCGGAGACGAAGCGGTCGCCGGTGGCGAGCACCGGGCCGCCCGCGGAGAGGTCGATCGGGCCGTCCATCGGGCGGCCGGTGAGCTGTTCGAGCAGCGGGGTGTCGAGGTCGTGCTGGAGCACCCGGCCGACCTCGTGGGTGCCGGCCAGGCCGGGCCGCAGGGCCCCCGCGGTGCCCAGGTTGACGACGGCGGCGGGCCGCCGGCCGCCGGCCAGCAGGGTGGCCAGCGCGGCCGCCGCGTTGAGCTTGCCCATGCCGGTGAGCAGCACCGGCAGGCCGCCGTCGAGGTGGGCGGCCTCCTCGGGCAGGGCGAGGACGAGCAGCGGGCGGTCGGGGGTGACGGTTCCGGTCAGGCGCATGGCGTCCAGCTTACGAGGGGGCGGCGGGCGGCCCGGCGGGCCCGGCGGTGGGTCGGGCGGCGGGCCCTTCGTCGGGCCCGGTGGTGGGCCTGGTGGGGCCGGTGGGGCACAGATCGGTCACCGCCCGGCGAACTCCGGACCAACTCCGGCCCGGGGGCCGTTCCGCGTGGCGATACTGCCCGGAGACGGGGCCGGTGGAGCCGAGGGGGAACGGTGGCCGCACAGACACAGGGGGGCGTTCTCGCCCCGCCGCCGGGCCCTGCGCCGGGCCGGACGCCCGACCGGGCCGCGGAGCCGGACGGGGCGCCGGACGGGGCGCCGGGCCGCGGCCCGCTGTCCGCCCCGCTGGCGCGGCTGCGGCTGGCCGCCCGCACCCCGCCGGGGCGGCTGCGCACCGCGGGCGCGGTGCTGGTGGCGCTGGCGCTGCTGTTCGGCGTCACCGCGGCCTGGCAGTCCGCCGACCGGGCGGGCGCGGCCCGGCAGTTGGCGTCCCGCAGCGAGCCGCTCAGCCAGGACGCGGCGGAGCTCTACCGTTCACTGGCGGACGCCGACGCCACCGCCGCCGCGGGCTTCCTGATGGCGTCCGCCGAGCCGCCCGAGGTCCGCAAGCGCTACCAGGACGACCTGGCCACCGCCGCCCGGCTGATCCCGCAGGCGGCCGCGCGCAGCGGCGCGTCCGCCGACGCGCAGCGCCGGCTGGCCGAGCTGAGCGAGCAACTGCCGCGCTACGCGGGCCTGGTGGAGACCGCCCGGGCGATCAACCGGGAGGGCCTGCCGCTCGGCGGGGCCTACCTGCGGTACGCCTCCGACTACCTGCAGAAGACGGTGCTGCCGAACGCGCAGAAGCTGGCCGACACCGAGGCCGCCGCGCTGGACGGCGACTACGACGCGGCCGCCGCCGAGCCCTGGGCCGCGCTGGTGCTGGGCGTGCTGCTGCTGGGCGCGCTGGGCCGCTATCAGGTGCTGCTGTTCCGGCGCACCAAGCGGGTGTTCAACCCGGGCCTGCTGACCGCCTCGGCGGCGGTGCTGGTCGCGCTGGTGTGGACGGTCGGCGGCACCGTGGCGGCCGGCACCGGCCTGCACGAGGCCCGCACCCAGGGCATCGACCCGCTGCGCGCGCTGAACCGGGTCCGGGTGGAGGCGCTGCAGGCGCACACCGCGGAGAACCTCAACCTGGTCTCGCGCGGGGCCACCGAGGCGTACAACGAGCGCTGGACCAGCCTGTCCCAGGCCCTGAACGGCTCGCCCCGCAACGCCGGTTCGGTGGCGGGCCTGACCGCCGCGCCGCCGGCCCGGGCCGGGGACCGGCTGGCCGAGGCGCAGCGCTGGTACGGCGAGTGGCAGCGGCGGCACGCGGCCGCCGCCGAGCTGGACGCGAGCGGCGACTACGAGGGCACCCTGCGGCAGACCCTGGCCCCGGGCCGGGACGACACCGCGGAGGCCGCGTTCAACGCCGCCGAGCAGCAGTGGGAGCAGGCCGGACGGGCCGAGCAGGCCGCGTTCGACTCCGCCGCGGGCGGCGTCGACGGGGCGCTGGCCGTCCAGGCGGTGGCGGCGGCGCTGCTGGCCGCGCTGGCGGTCGGCGGCACGGTGCGCGGCATCGGGCGCCGACTGGCCGAGTACCGGTAACGGGGGGAGCGAAGGATGCGCAGGGCCGGCAGGACTGGCAGGACTGGCAGGGCGAGGACCGGAACGCTGGCCGCGACCGCGGCACTGGTGGCGGGCCTGCTGGGGGTCGGCGGCTCGGCGGCCGGCGCGGGCGGCGCGGCCGGGAACGCGATGCCCGGGAACGCCGTGGCCGGGAACGCGATGCCCGGGAACGCCGTGGCCGGGAACGCGATGCCCGGGAACGCCGTGGCTGCGGACGACTGCGACACCGGGGTGTCGCTGCCGCCCAAGGAGCAGGCGGGGGCGAAGATCCAGGAGATCCGCAAGCGCGGCCGCCTGGTGGTCGGCGTCGACCAGAGCGCCTACAACTGGGGCTACCGCGACTCGCAGACCGGCAAGATCGAGGGCTTCGACATCGACCTGGCGCGCGCCGTCGCCAAGTCGGTGCTCGGCGACCCGGACAAGGTGGTGCTGAAGACCATCGCCACCGCCGACCGGATCAACGTGCTCAAGGACCACCAGGTCGACCTGATCGCCCGGGCGATGACCGTCACCTGCGAGCGGAAGAAGCAGATCGCCTTCTCCGCCCCGTACTTCAAGGTCTCCCAGCGGGTGGTCGCGCCGAAGGCCGCGCACGCCGGCAGCGTGGCGCAGGCGCTCGGCGGCAAGCGGGTGTGCGCGGCGCTGAACTCCTCCTCGCACACCGAGCTGAAGGCGAACGCGCACGGCGCCGCCTCGGTCGTCACGCCCGACAACCAGCTGGACTGCCTGGTCCTGATGGAGCTCGGCGAGGCGGACGCCACCCTGTCGGACAGCTCGCTGGCGGCCGCGATGGTCGCCCAGGACCAGACCATGGAGCTGGCCGGGGAGTCCTTCCTGCCCACGTACATGGGCGTGGGCATGAACCAGGACGACACAGACCTGATCGCCTGGGTCAACCAGGTGCTGGTCGAGTGGCGCGGCGGCGGCTGGCAGGCCAGCTACGACACCTGGCTGCGGCCCAGCATGGGGGTGCCCGACCCGTACCGGCCGTGGTGACCGCGCGGACGCGGGCGGCGCAGGTGGCACGGGCAACGCAGGTGGCACGGACGGCTCGGGCAGCGCGGGCGGCACGGACGGCTCGGGCGACGCAGGTGGCACGGACGGCTCGGGCAGCGCGGGCGGCACGGACGGCTCGGGCAACGCAGGTGGCACGGACGGCTCGGGCAGCGCGGGCGGCACGGACGGCGGCGGGGCGGGGCCGGGCCGGTTTCCCGTCCCGGACCGGGAATCCGGGGGACCGCCGTCCGTGCGGTGCCGGGCGTCGGGGAGACTGGCGGCCCACGGACGGTCGTCCCGACCGCCCCAGGACCGACGCCCCGTCACCACGACCGTGGCCGAGAGGAGGAACCGCGTTGGCCGGAACGACCCGCCCGGTGATGAACCGTGAGGAGGTCGACCGCGCGCTGGCCCGGCTGGGTGCCGAGCGCGACGCGGTCGAGGCGGCGCTGCTGGCGCTCCAGGACCACCCCGGTCTGCGGCTGCTGACCGGCGCCGAACTGTCCGGGCGCACCCGGGAGCGCTGGGCGGTCGCCGAGGGCGGCGTCGCCCTGCTGTGGGCGCTGTTCGACCGGTACGCGGAGGCGCTGGCCTCCGCCCGCGCGGTGCGCTCCCGGCGCACCCGGCCGACCGCCGCCGAGCTCAGCGAGCTCGGCGAACTGCTGTCCGGCCGCTCGGTGACCGTCTCCGGCGGACGGCTGCCCGACGAGGCGGGCCTGATCGGCGGCCCGGCCCGGCTGGTCGAACAGGTCACCCTGGTCGAGCTGCTGGAGCGGATGAACGGCTGGTACGCGGTGGTGGTCGAGGTGGTGAGCGCCGTCGACGCGGTCTGGTCGGCACTGCCCGCCCGGATCGACCTGCTGCTCGCCGAGCTCGGCCGGGTCCAGATGCTCGCGGTCTCGGTCGGGGTCCGCCCCGGCGGGCACCCGCTGGCCGACGACCTCGCCGACCTGGCCCAGCAGTTGGGCGCGCTGCGCGCCCTGGTGGTCGCCGACCCGCTGGCGCTGTGGCGGCCCAGCCGGGTGCCCGCGCAGCGCGGCCGGGCCGCCGAAGGAGCGGCCTGGGCCTCCCCCACCGGCGCCGTCGACACCGCCGGGTTCGACCGGATGGGACGCCAACTGGACGACGTGCGCGTCGAGTTGGAGGGCCTGCTGCGGCTGCGCGACGAGTCCCACGAGCGGCTCCAGCAGGTCGCCGACCTGCTCCAGCGCGCCGACCTGACGCTCGCCGAGGCCCGCCGGGCCCGCGGCGAGGTGCTGGCGAAGATCGCCGCGACCGAGGTGCCCGCCGTGCCCGGCCCGCCCTCCGCGCTGCGCGAGGCGATCGGCCAGGCCGTCGAGTTCCAGCAGACCGGCCAGTGGCACCGGCTCGGCCCGCTGCTGGACGCGCTGGAGGACGCGGCCGCCAAGGAGCTCGGCCGGGCCCGGCAGGCGCTCACCGAGGTCGCCCAGCCGCTCGCCGTCCGGGCCGAGCTGCGCGGGCGGCTGGAGGCGTACAAGGCGATGGCCGCCCGGCTCGGCCTGGCCGAGGACCCCGAGGTGGTCGAACGCTTCGAGAAGGCCCGCTGGCTGCTCTGGAGCGCCCCGTGCGACCTGCGGGCGGCCGCCGAGGCGGTCGGCCGCTTCCAGCAGGCGCTGCGCGCACCCGAACGGCAGCCGCAGCCGCAGCCCCAGCCGGAAGCGGCGGCGGCGCCGCAGGTCCAGGACACCGAACAGGGGGAGGACACCGATGGCTGACGCATGCGCCCGCCCGGGCTGCACCGGGGAGATCGACACCGACGGCTACTGCACCGAGTGCGGCCTCGCCCCCGAACGGAGCGGCACCGCCGTCCCCGGCGGCCCGTGCGGGCGCGCGGACTGCCCGGGCACCGTCGACCCCGACGGCTACTGCGACGAGTGCGGCCTCGCCGCCACGCCCTCCACCGCCGCCCCCGCGCCCTCGTCCCCGTCCTCCGCCCCGGCGCCCCCGTCCGCCCCCGCGCCCGGTTCCGTCCGCGGCTCCTCCGGCCGGTCCCGGTCGAGCCGTTCGGCGCGCGGCGGCTCGGTGTCGGTGCGCAGTTCGCGGGGCAGCACGGGCACCGCGCGGCGCGGCAACCTGGGTGCGGGCCTGGTGGCGATCGCCCCGGTGCCGACCCAGGACCCGGCGCAGGCGGTGCTGGCGAACCCGGAGGTGCCGGAGCGCAAGCGCTTCTGCTCGCGCTGCGACCAGCCGGTGGGCCGGGAGCAGGACGGCCGTCCGGGCCGGCCGGAGGGCTTCTGCACCAAGTGCGGCACCCCGTACTCGTTCAGCCCGAAGCTGTCGCGCGGCGACCTGGTCGGCGGCCAGTACGAGGTGATGGGCTGCCTGGCGCACGGCGGCCTGGGCTGGATCTACCTGGCGGTGGACCGCCGGGTGAACGACCGCTGGGTGGTGCTCAAGGGCCTGCTGGACACCGGGGACGAGGACGCGCTGGCGGTGGCGATCGCCGAGCGGCGGTTCCTGGCCGAGGTCGACCACCCGAACATCGTCCGGATCATCAACTTCGTCGAGCACCCGGACGCCCGGACCGGCGTCGCCGACGGCTACATCGTGATGGAGTACGTCGGCGGCAAGTCGCTGAAGGACATCGCCAACGAGCGCCGCGCCGCGGACGGGCGGCGCGCGCCGCTGCCGGTCGAGCAGGCGCTGGCGTACGGGCTGGCGGCGCTGCCCGCGCTGGGCTACCTGCACGCCCGCGGGCTGGTGTACTGCGACTTCAAGCTGGACAACGTGATCCAGTCGGACGACATGCTCAAGATCATCGACCTGGGCGCGGTCCGCCGGCACGACGACGACGGCCCGATCTACGGCACCGTCGGCTACCAGGCCCCGGAGATCGCCACCGCCGGCCCCTCGCCGTCCTCCGACCTGTACACGGTGGCTCGCACGCTGGCCGTGCTGACCTTCGACTTCGCCGGCTACACCGACCGCTGGCGGCACGAGCTCCCGGGCCCGGACGAGGTGGAGGTGTTCGCCCGCTACGAGTCCTTCCACCGCCTGCTGGTGCGCGCCACCGACCCGGACCCGGCCCGCCGGTTCGCCTCCGCCGAGGAGATGGCCGGGCAGCTGACCGGCGTGCTGCGCGAGGTGCTGAGCCTGCAGGACGGGCAGGCCAGGCCCGCGCCGTCCACCCTGTTCGGTCCGGAACTGCGGGTCGTCGACACCGAGTTGGCCGAGCACGCGCCGGACGCCCGGGCCGCCGCGCTGGCGCTGCCCGCGCCGCTGGCCGACCCGGCCGACCCGAACGCGGGCCTGCTGGCCGCGCTGCCCGCCGCGCCCGCCGAGGCGCTGGCCGTGCTCCGGGCGGCCGGCGCCGACTCGACCGAGCTGCGGCTGCGGGTGCTGCGCGCCCACCTGGAGCTGGGCGAGGCCGCGGCCGCCGCCGAGGTGCTGGCCGCCCTGGAGGCCGAACACCCCGGCGAGTGGCGGGTGGTGTGGCACCGGGCGCTGACCGCGCTGGCGGCCGGCCGGGCCGCCGAGGCCCGCGACTCCTTCGAGGCGCTGTACGACGCGTTCCCCGGCGAGGGCGCCCCCAAGCTGGCGCTGGCGGTCTGCGCCGAGCTGCTCGGCGAGACCGCGGCCGCCGCCGGGTACTACGCGCTGGTGGGCACCGTCGACCGGTCCTTCGTGAGCGCCGCGTTCGGCCTGGCCCGGGTGCGGCTCGCGGACGGCGACCGGGACGGCGCGGTCGCCGCGCTGGAGGCGGTGCCGGAGAGCTCCGCGCACTGGACCGCCGCCCGGATCGGCGCGGTCCGGGCCCGGCTGCGCGGCCGGGCCGCCAGCGAGCCGCTGGCCGCCGAGCTCGCCGACAGCTCCGAGCGGCTGGCGGCGCTCACCCTGGACGCCCGGCGGCGCGAGGAACTCGCCGTCGAGGTAGTGGACTCGGCGCTGAACTGGGTGCTGGCGGGGGCCGCCGGGAAGCCCGCCACGCTGACCGTGCTGGGACATCCCGCCGCGGAACGGGAACTGAGGCTCGCCCTGGAACACTCCTACCGGATGTTGGCGCGGTTGTCCGACCGGGCCGAGACGAGGATCGAGTGGGTGGAACGGGCCAACCGGGCCCGCCCCAGGACATGGGTGTGAGCATGCCGCAGCAGACCGAGTGCCCGAACTGTGCCGAACCGCTGGGCTCGCAGGACGCGTTCTGCGGGGCCTGCGGCACCGCCCTGACCGGGCCGCCGACCCTGCGCGACCTGCCCGTCGTGCCCAGCTGCCCGCACTGCGGCTCCGCCGAGCTCGCGGACGGCTGGTGCCAGCGCTGCGGCCAGGCGCAGCCGCGCGAACGCGACCACCAGGAGCGGGAGCTGACCGGCGTCGCGGCGGTCTCCGACCGCGGCCTGCGGCACCACCGCAACGAGGACGCGTTCACCGTCGCCACCGCCGAGGGCCCGGACGGGGCGCCCGTGGTGCTCGCCGTGGTCTGCGACGGGGTGTCCTCCTCCTCCCGCCCGGACGAGGCGTCCGCCACCGCCGTCACCGCCGCCGCCGACTCGCTGGTCGCCGCGCTGGCCTCCGGCCGCGAGCCCGACCGGGCGATGCGCGAGGCGATCGGCGCCGCCAACCGGGCCGTCACCGCGCTGGCCCACGACGGCACCGCCCCCGACGGCCGGCACAGCAACGCGCCCGCCTGCACCTACGTCAGCGCGGTCAGCTCCGGCGGCCTGGTCACCATCGGCTGGGTCGGCGACACCCGCGCCTACTGGATCCCGGACGACCGCGAGTCCGCCGAGCCGTACCGGCTCACCGAGGACGACTCCTGGGCGGCCCGGATGGTCGCCGCCAACCTGATGGCCGAGGCCGAGGCGTACGCCGACCCGCGCGCGCACGCCATCACCGGCTGGCTCGGCGCCGACGCCGAGGACCTCGACCCGCACACCGTCAGCTTCACCCCGCACGTCCCCGGCGTGCTGCTGGTCTGCACCGACGGCCTGTGGAACTACGCCGAGGCCGCCACCGACCTGGCGTTCTTCGTCCGGGCCGACGCCCGCACCGAACCGCTGGCCACCGCCCAGGAGTTGGTGCGGTTCGCGGTCGAGCGCGGCGGGCACGACAACATCACCGTCGCGGTGCTGCCGATCGACCCGCCGACCGCGCCGGCCGTCCACGACGCCACCCTGCTCGACGTGCCGCTGCCGCGCGCCGCCGACCCGGACGCCACCGTCCCGCTGCGCCCGGCCGTCCCGGCCGCGCCCGCCGCCGCACCCGCCGCACCCGCCGCGCCCGCCGCACCGCCGGCGCCGCCCGCCGCCCCGCCCGCCGTGGTGCCCGTCACGGCGGCGGACGCGGACCCGGCCGGGAACTGACCCCTCCGCCCTCCCGCCCCTCCGCGACAGGAGCTCTCCGCATGGCCTCGTTGTCCAAGCCCGACGCGCCCCGGTTCGACGTCGACGTCTTCCAGAACGAGTACCTCGCCCAGGGCTCCCGGGAGGTCAACGCGATCGTCACGGTGACCGCGACCGGCGGCGGCACCTCCGGCGGGCGCCCGATCGGCGCCCCCGGGCCGGACGCCGCCGTGGTCCTGGTGATCGACTGCTCCGGCTCGATGGAGTACCCGAACACCAAAATGCGGCACGCCCGCGAGGCCACCGCCGCCGCCATCGACGAACTCCGCGACGGCGTGGCCTTCGCGGTGGTCGCGGGCACCCACGAGGCGAACGACGTCTTCCCCGGCAACGGCCGGCTGGCCGTCGCCGACCGGCACACCCGCGAGCAGGCCAAGGACGCGCTGCGCCGGCTCAAGCCGTCCGGCGGCACCGCGATCGGCACCTGGATAGCCAAGGCGCAGCAGCTGTTCGCCTCCCGCCCGGAGGCGGCCATCCGGCACGCGATCCTGCTCACCGACGGCCGCAACGAGCACGAGAAGCCCGCCGCCCTGCAGCGCGCCCTGGACGCCGCCGCCGGGTACTTCACCGCGGACTGCCGCGGCGTCGGCACCGACTGGGAGGTCGCCGAGCTGCGGAAGGTCTCCTCCGCGCTGCTCGGCACCGTCGACATCGTCGCCGAGTCCTCCGGCCTGGCCGAGGACTTCCGCGCGATGATGACCGCCGCGATGGGCAAGCAGGTCGCCGACGTCGCCCTGCGGGTGTGGACGCCCGCCAATGCCCGGGTGAAGTTCGTCAAGCAGGCCGCCCCCGCCGTCGAGGACCTCACCGACCGCCGCACCGACGCGGGCACGCGCGCCGGGGACTATCCGACCGGGTCCTGGGGCGACGAGTCCCGCGACTACCACGTGTGCGTGGAGGTGCCGGCGGCCGCGGTCGGCAACGAGATGCTGGCCGCCCGGATCAGCCTGGTCCTGCCGCACCCCGACGGCACCGCCGAGGTGCTCGGCCAGGGCCTGGTGCGCGCCGTGTGGACGGACGACCTGGCCTCCTCGACCCGGATCAACCCGCAGGTCGCGCACTACACCGGCCAGGCCGAGCTGGCCGACTCGATCCGCGACGGCCTGGAGGCCCACCGGGCGGGCGACTTGGAGCGCGCGGGCGCCAAGCTGGGCGCCGCCGTCCGGCTGGCGTACAGCAGCGGCAACGAGGGCACCCTCAAGCTGCTGCGGAAGGTGGTGGACGTGGTCGACGAACGGGAGGGTACCGTTCGGTTCCGTAAGAACGTGAGCGAGGCCGACTCGATGACACTCGAGACCCGGTCGACGAAGACCGTGCGCGTGAAGAAGTGAGCCGGACACCCGCCGGACCCGAACCTGCTGGAGTGGGGACCTGATGCCGATCTGCCCTAGGGGACACGAGTCGCAGGCCGAGGACTGGTGCGACTACTGCGGCTTCCCGATGACGCCGCCGCCCGGCCTGGCGATCCCGGGCTTCCCGAGCGGCCCGGCCCAGCCCGGCCACCAGGGCCAGCAGGGTCACCAGGGCCAGCAGGGCGCCCAGGGCTACCCGGGCGGCCCCGCCGCGCCGCCCCCGGGCCCGCCCGGCCCGCCCCCGTACACCTCCGCCGGCTACCCGCCGGTCGGCCCGGGCAGCACCCCGCCGTCCGGCACCCCCGCCGGTGGCGGCGGCTACTTCGAGCCGCGCCGCACCCCGACGCCGCCCGCCGGCACCCCCGCCGGGCCCGCCGCGGGCGCGCCCGGCGCCCCCGGCGCGCCCGGCGCGCCCGGACCGTACGGCGCCCCGCCGCCGCCCCCGCCCACCGCGGGCCTGGTCACCTGCCCGATCTGCCGCAGCCCGCAGAGCGGCCGGTACTGCGAGGAGTGCGGCTACGACTACAACCTGGCCACCTCCGCCCGCCCGCCGGGCGCCGCGCCCGCCCCGGCCGCCCCGTTCGGCCAGCAGCCGCCGGCCGCGCCGCCGGGCCACCAGCCCCCGCCGCCGGCCCAGCAGCAGGGCTACGGCTTCCCGCCGCCCGCCGCCGCGCCCCCGGCCCCGCCGACCGCGTTCGACCCGCCGGCGCCCTCGCCGTACGAGCGCCCGCAGCCGCCGCAGCCCCAGCCGCAGTCGCCCTACGAGCAGCAGCGGCCCCCGTACGAGCAGCAGCCGCCCGCCCCGCAGCCGCCGCAGTCCCCGTACGAGCGCCCCCAGCCGCAGCAGCCGTCGCCGTACGAGCGCCCCGGCTACCCGGCCGCGCAGGCCGCCCCGGGCGGGCCGGCCGCGCCGTCGTTCGAGAAGCCTCCGGCCGCGGGGTTCCCGGACGTCGACTACGAGCGCACCGGCCCGGTGTACGCCGAGCCGTCCGCGCCCCCGGCGGGCGGGCGGCCGCAGCCGGGCCAGGGCCCGGACTCCGGGACGTCCTTCCGGCTCACCCCGCCCGGGCAGCCGGGCGGCGGCGCGGCGCAGCGCGGCACCTGGTTCGCCGTGGTGGCGCCCGACCACGAGTACTTCACCGACATGATGACCCGCAGCGGCCCGGAGGCGGCCGGCCTGTACTTCCCGCAGTACACCTCGGAGCGCCGGGTCCCGCTGACCGGCCGGGGCCAGCTGCGGATCGGGCGGCGCAGCCAGCAGCGCGGCACCGTGCCGGAGATCGACCTGTCGGTCGCCCCGGAGGACCCGGGCGCCTCGCACCACCACGCGCTGCTGGCCGAACAGCCGGACGGCAGCTGGGTGGTGGTCGACCAGGACTCCACCAACGGCACCACCATGAACGGCGGCCCGGACACCCTGCCGCCGCACACCGCGATCCCGCTGAACGACGGCGACCGGATCCACGTCGGCGCCTGGACCACCATCACGGTGCACCTGGCCTGACGGCCCGTCGGACCTGACGGCACCTCACCACCGGCCCCGGACCGGGGAGTTCGCTCCCCGGCCGGGGCCGCCGTCCGCACCCGATCGACACGGAAAGCTCAGAATTCGCACAGGAGCCCTCGTCGGGGAACACCCCCACCCCCTACGCTTCGCCCCATGAGTGATGCAATAACCGCGGACGGGATCCGGAAGCGGTACGGGGATGTCCAGGCCGTCGACGGAGTCTCGCTCTCCGTCCGGACTGGCGAGTTCTACGGCCTGCTCGGACCGAACGGTGCGGGCAAGACCACCACGTTGGAGATCCTGGAGGGCATCCGGGAGGCGGACGAGGGGCGGGTCGAGCTGCTCGGCCTGTCGCCGTGGCCGCGCAACCCGAAGCTGCTGCCGCGGATCGGCGTGCAGTTCCAGGCCTCCGCGTTCTTCAACAAGCTGAGCGCGCGCGAGACCATCCGCACCTTCGCCTCGTTCTACGGCATCGGCCCGAAGGCGGCCGACGCGATGCTGGAGCGGGTCGGGCTGACGGAGTCCGCGAACGTGCTGACCGACAAGATGTCCGGCGGCCAGGCCCAGCGCCTGTCGATCGCCTGCGCGCTGGTGCACGACCCGGAGCTGGTGTTCCTGGACGAGCCGACCACCGGCCTCGACCCGCAGGCCCGCCGCAACCTGTGGGACCTGCTGCGCGACATCAACGCCGAGGGCCGCACCGTGGTGCTGACCACCCACTACCTGGACGAGGCGGAGATCCTCTGCGACCGCGTCGCGGTGATGGACCACGGCAAGGTGCTGAAGACCGGCGCCCCCGCCGCGCTGGTCCGCGAGATCGACGACACCGTCCGGGTCCGGATCGAGTCCGGGCAGCTGGCCGTCGACCGGGTGCGCGAACTGCTCGCCGCCGCGGGCGCGGTGTACGCCAACCTGGAGGACGACAGCGTCACGCTGGCGCTGTCCACCGCCGAGCCCGGACCGGTGCTCGCCGTGCTGGCCGAGCAGAACGCCCTGCGCGGCCTCGAGGTCCGCGGCGCCACCCTGGAGGACGTCTTCCTCCAGCTGACCGGACGGGAGTACCGGGCATGACCGCCACCGAACGGCCCCCGGCCCCCGCACCCGCCCCGGCCGCCGCGGGCAAGGAGAAGGCCAACGCCTTCGTCGGCCTGTCCCGGGTGATGCTGCTGGGCTTCCTGCGCGACAAGGGCACCCTGTTCTTCACCCTCGCGCTGCCGCTGATGTTCCTGCTGCTGTTCGGCGTCCTCTACAAGGGCGGCGGCACCTCGCACGTCAAGGTCGCCGAGATCGGCCAGGTCAAGGTGCTCGACGACGCCAAGGCGCACGCCGAGGGCGCGCTGGACGCGCTGGAGATCACCACCGGCCTGGACGAGGCGGACGCCCTCGCCAAGGTCAAGAAGGGCGACCTGGACGGCCTGGTGGCGCAGAAGCCGGACGGCACCCTGGTGCTCCGCTTCAGCCAGGCCGACCAGGTCAAGTCCGCCACCGTGGTGGGCATCGTCAACTCCCTGGTGGACGGCGCCAACCAGGCGGCCTCGAACACCCCGGCGAAGTACACCCTGGACGCCTCCAAGGTCGAGGACGACTCCACCAAGCCGATCCAGTACCTGACCCCGGGCCTGCTCGCCTACGCCGTCGCCATGGGCGCGGTCTACGGCGCGTCCTTCACCCTGGTCACCTGGCGCAAGAAGCGGGTGCTGCGCCGCCTGCGGCTGGCGCCCATCTCGGCGGGCACCATCGTCGGCGCCCGGGTGCTGGTCAGCGTGCTGGTCGCGCTGGCCCAGACCGGGCTGTTCCTGATGGTCGCGCAGATCGACTACTTCGGGCTCAAGCTCACCGGCAACTGGTGGCTGGTGCTGCCGCTGGTGGTCTGCGCCACCCTGGCGTTCATGTCGATCGGCCTGGTCACCGGCTCGCTGGCGAAGACCGAGGAGTCGGCGAACGGCATGAACCAGCTGATCATCCTGCCGATGTCCTTCCTCGGCGGCGCGTTCATCCCGCTGGACTTCGCCCCGAGCTGGCTGCAGGACATCTCCCGGGCGCTGCCGCTGCGCTACCTGATCGTGCCCGCCAAGTCGGTGCTCAGCCAGGGCGGCGGCCTCGCCGACGCACTGCCCGCGATGGGCATCCTGCTCGCCTTCACCGCGGTGCTGTGCGCCGTGGCCTGGCGTTTCTTCAACTGGGACGACGCGTAGCCGCCCCCGTCCCGGGACGGGGGTCGTACGCCGGAAGTCCCGGTGTACGGCCCCCGTCGGCGTCTGCGACCATGGACGGGTGACTGACACCGGGCGCGAGACCACCACCGCACCAGAGGAGACCTTCTACGACCAGGTCGGCGGGGAGGAGACCTTCCGCCGGCTGGTGCACCTCTTCTACCGCGGTGTCGCCCAGGACGAGCTGCTGCGCCCGATGTACCCGGAGGAGGACCTCGGCCCCGCCGAGGAGCGCTTCGCGCTGTTCCTGATGCAGTACTGGGGCGGTCCGCGCACCTACAGCGAGCGCCGCGGCCACCCCCGGCTGCGGATGCGGCACGCCCCGTTCCGGGTCGACCGGGCCGCCCACGACGCCTGGCTGGGGCACATGCGCGCCGCCCTGGACGAGCTGGCGCTGCCCGCCGAGGCCGACCGCGAGCTGTGGAACTACCTGACGTACGCCGCCGCCTCGATGGTCAACACCGCGGGCTGAGCCCCGGGCTGGCGCCGGGCGTCCTTCCCGGGCGTCCTCAGCGCAGCGGGCTGAGCCCCAGTCCCGCGCCGGGCGCGGCGGCGGTGCGCAGCGCGACGGACCCGGCGGGCGCGTCCAGCCGCAGCCAGGCCCCGGCCCGGTGGGCGGCGAGCTCGACGCCGGGCCGCAGGAACCCGATCGCGTGGGCGGCGTGCGCGGCCCGCAGCGGCAGGCCCTCGGCGGCCGCCAGCGGCCGGGACCAGATCTCGTCGGCGATCGCGTCGACCGCCTGCCTGGTCCGGTGGTGCTCGGGCACCTCGGCGGTGCGCCGCTTGAACTCCGCGACGGCGGCGAGCACTTCGCCCACCACCCGCTCGACCGGGGGCCGGCCGAGCGGCTGCCAGCCGGAGCGCGGCGGGAGCAGCCCGGCCCAGGCCGGTCCGGTGACGGGCGCGGGCAGTCCGAGCCCGGCGCCCGGCTCGTCCACCGACTCCAGCAACTGCCCGGCGGAGACGGTCAGGTCGGCCGGCCCGGCCGGCCCGGCCAGCCGCACGGTGCGCACCGCGAGGACCGCGGAGCCGCCGAGCGGCAGCCGCCCGAACACCGCCAGCACCCCGCCGCCGTCCGCGCCCGGCACCGCCTGGAGGCGGACCGCCGCGGCCCGGTCGAAGCGCAGCAGCCGGCCGAGGAAGGCGGCCAGGTCGGCGGCCTCCTGCCGGTCGGCGAGGTCGAGTCGGGTCTGCACGGTCACCGGTTCAGCTCGTTTCTTCGGCGGGTCTTCGACGGGGCGGCGGGCGCGGTCAGGCGGCGGCGCAGTCGGCCGGCTGCTCGTCGGTGAACCGGCTCAGGAACTCCCGCTCGACCGGGCTGATCCGGCGCGGGCGGCCCTCGGCGAGGTTGTAGGGGACGACCACGGTGGAGGCGGTGACGTAGACCGTCTCGGTGCCGTCGGCGGCGACGTCCTTGATCTCGTAGGAGACCGTCAGCGAGGCGCCGCCGATCTTCGTCACCCAGGTCTCGATGGTGACCGGCTCGGGGCGGTGCACCAGCGGCCGCCGGTAGTCGATCTCGTGGCGCGCCACCACGGAGCCGCCCGCGAACTCCCCGGCCCCGGCCTCGGCGGCCTGGGTGAACATGAAGTCGATCCGGGCCTCCTCCAGGTAGCGCAGGAAGACCACGTTGTTGACGTGGCCGAAGGCGTCCATGTCGGACCACCGCAGGGGGCAGGCGTAGATGTGGCGAGCCACGGTGTTCTCCTCGAATTCTCTGTACCCGGAGGTACCCGCTGGGCAGCCTACGGGCGGCGGCCCGGCAGCCCGCCCGCGGGGGCAGTCTGCCGGGCCGACGTTGCGCCCCGGTGTCAGCCGCGGGTCAGCTTCTTGTAGCTCGCGCGGTGCGGGCGGGCGGCGTCCGCGCCCAGGCGCTCGACCTTGTTCTTCTCGTAGGACTCGAAGTTGCCCTCGAACCAGAACCACTTGCTCTCGCCCTCGTAGGCGAGGATGTGGGTGGCCACCCGGTCCAGGAACCAGCGGTCGTGGGAGATGACCACGGCGCAGCCGGGGAACTCCAGCAGCGCGTTCTCCAGCGAGGACAGGGTCTCGACGTCGAGGTCGTTGGTCGGCTCGTCGAGGAGCAGCAGGTTGCCGCCCTGCTTGAGGGTCAGCGCCAGGTTGAGGCGGTTGCGCTCACCGCCGGAGAGCACCCCGGCCGGCTTCTGCTGGTCCGGGCCCTTGAAGCCGAACGCGGACACGTAGGCCCGGGACGGCATCTCGACCTGGCCGACGTTGATCCAGTCGAGGCCGTCGGAGACGACCTCCCACAGGGTCTTCTTCGGGTCGATGTTGGAGCGGGTCTGGTCGACGTAGCTGATCTTGACGGTCTCGCCGACCTTGACCGTGCCGCCGTCCGGCGTCTCCAGGTCCTGGAGCATCTTGAACAGGGTGGTCTTGCCCGCGCCGTTGGGGCCGATCACGCCGACGATGCCGTTGCGCGGCAGGGTGAAGCTGAGGTCGTCGATCAGGACCTTGTCGCCGAAGGCCTTCTGGAGCTTGTCGACCTCGATGACGACGCTGCCCAGGCGCGGGCCCGGCGGGATCTGGATCTCCTCGAAGTCCAGCTTCCGCATCTTGTCGGCCTCGGCCGCCATCTCCTCGTAGCGGGCGAGGCGGGCCTTCGACTTGGCCTGGCGGCCCTTGGCGTTGGAGCGGACCCACTCCAGCTCTTCCTTGAGCCGCTTGGCGCGCTTGGCGTCCTTCTGGCCCTCGACCTTGAGACGGGTCTGCTTGGTCTCCAGGTAGGTGGAGTAGTTGCCCTCGTACGGGTAGGCGCGGCCGCGGTCAAGCTCCAGGATCCACTCGGCGACGTTGTCCAGGAAGTACCGGTCGTGGGTGACGGCGACGACGGTGCCGGGGTACTTCTCGAGGTGCTGCTCCAGCCAGTTCACCGACTCGGCGTCCAGGTGGTTGGTGGGCTCGTCGAGCAGCAGCAGGTCGGGCTGCTCCAGCAGCAGCTTGCACAGCGCCACACGGCGCTTCTCGCCGCCGGAGAGCTTGGTGACCGGCCAGTCGCCGGGCGGGCAGCCCAGCGCGTCCATGGCCTGCTCGAGCTGGGCGTCGAGGTCCCAGGCGTTGGCGTGGTCCAGGTCCTCCTGGAGGGTGCCCATCTCGGCGAGCAGCTCGTCGGAGTAGTCGGTCGCCATCAGCTCGGCGATCTCGTTGAACCGGTCGAGCTTGGCCTTGGTCTCCTTGACGCCGTCCTGGACGTTCTCCAGGACGTTCTTGGACTCGTCGAGCGGGGGCTCCTGCTGGAGCATGCCGACGGTGAAGCCCGGCGAGAGGAAGGCGTCGCCGTTGGAGGGCTGGTCGAGGCCCGCCATCATCCGCAGCACGGTCGACTTACCGGCGCCGTTGGGGCCGACGACGCCGATCTTCGCCCCGGGGAGGAAGCTGAGCGTCACGTCGTCAAGGATGACCTTGTCGCCGTGTGCCTTGCGCACCTTGCGCATGGTGTAGATGTATTCCGCCACGTTGAGATCGCTCCGGCGTCGTCGTGAGTAATCGGCTTGCAGCCTTCCATTGTGCCGTAAGGCCGGGGCCGACCCGAACGCCGCTCCCGGGCGTCCGCGGCCCCGCCGGGCCGCCGGCTGCGGGCGCCCGTCATGCGAACGGCCCCGCCGCCCGGAGCCGGGCGGCGGGGCCGTCCCCGTCCGGCGCGGGCGCCGGACGGGGTTCAGCTGGTGGTTCAGGAGGTGCGGCTGTGGCGGCCGCGGCGGCGCATGCCGTAGACCGCGGCACCGCCGGCGACGAGCAGCACGCCGGCCAGCGTGGCGGTCAGGCCGGAGCCCATGCCGCCGCCGGTGGAGGCCAGCTCGGGGCCGGTCGGGCTGGGCGACGGGGCGGTGGACGGGGTCGCCGACGGGCTGGCCGGCGGCAGGGTGTTGCTGTCGGTCTTGCAGTTCAGCACGCCGCTGAAGGTCTGCGAGAAGCCGCCGGGGCCGGTGACGGTGAACTTGTAGGCGGTGTCCTCCTCGACCGGGAGGGTGACGTCCTGGGTGGCGCCGGGCTTCACGGTGACGTTCTTGCCGCCGACGGTGAACGTCCAGTCCTGGTCGCCCTTGTTGGTGGCGGTGAGGACCAGCGCGCCCTGGGTGCAGTCGACCTTGGCGGTGGCGGCCGGGATCGGGCCCTTGGGCGCCCAGGTCAGCGCGGCGAGGGCGTTGACCTTGACCTTGTCGGTGCCGGCGAGGATCAGGGTCTGGCTGTGCTTGCCGTTGTCGTCGCCGACGAAGGCCCGGCCGAGGTTGATGGTGGCGGTGGCGTCGGCGGTGACGTTCGCGGTGCCGGCGGCG
Source organism: Kitasatospora sp. YST-16 (assembly GCF_026802215.1). Classification (NCBI taxonomy): domain Bacteria; kingdom Bacillati; phylum Actinomycetota; class Actinomycetes; order Kitasatosporales; family Streptomycetaceae; genus Kitasatospora; species Kitasatospora sp. YST-16. The sequence continues at coordinate 5,185,268 of NZ_CP113837.1, read as the reverse complement.
GCACCGGCCGGGACCTTGGCGAACAGCTGGTCGCCGCTCTTGGCGTTCTTCACCGCGGCGCCGTTCTTGTCGACGAGGGTGACGCCCGCGTCGGTGCCCTTCTTGTCGAGCGCGACGGTGACGCTGTCGGTGCTGCCGCCGGTGGTGACGGTGATCGGGCCGAGCAGGTCGCCGCTCTTGCCGGCCACCGAGCCGGGGTTGAGGGCGAGCGAGGGCTTCGGCTCCTCGGCGCCGCCCTTGGCGTCGGCCTGGGCGATCAGCCAGTCGGTGAACTTCTTGGCCTTGTCGTGGTCGTCGCTCTGCTTGGTCGGCACGTTCGGGTCGGAGTAGTGCCAGATGGCGATCTGGGTGGCCGCGGCCGCGTCGTCCTTGGTGAGGCCGTCGATGCCGGAGGCCTTGCCGAGCGCGCCCTCGTCGACGTTCGGGAAGGAGTGCTCGAGCAGCCACTGGATCTTCGGGCCGGCCTTGGCCTTGACCTTCTCCGGCTGGGACAGCGAGGTCGAGGCCCAGTCGGTCTCGTGGTAGGTCGCGTCCTTGAGCGTGTCGTTGAGCAGGTCGATGCAGTACACCTGCAGGATCGTGTCGGTGCCGGTCACCTTGAGGTTGAACTGCCCGGCGGTCACCGGCAGCCAGCGACCGGGGCGGACCTCGTGCTCGATCTTCTCGCCGTAGCGGATGCCGCCGTCCAGCTTCGCCGTGACACCCGAGGAGGGGTCCGCCGCGAACGCCGTACCGGACGCGACCAGGCTCGACCCGACGGCAAGACCCGACGCGAGCATGACAGCTGCTATGCGGGAGACGACCCGCCCCTGCTTGTGGAACATCTGCGATCCCTCCGGGCGGCGACATGCCTTCGGCAACCCGCCCCCTGCAAAGCGGCACCCCCTGTGGCGCCGCTGCACGTGTGTGGACCAGACGCATCCTATTGACACACCCCGACCGGTTCACGCCCGTAGCGAATCAGGACGATTTCGTGGCTGTTCTGTTATCAAAGAGCTCTTCCGCAAGGGAAGTTGATGAGTCGACATAAAGCCACGGGGCGCCTCCGCGGCAATCAGGATTGCACCTCCCGGCTCAAGAAGTGCCCCGATTACGTCAGTTCAGAACCTCCTCCGCCACACCCGCACCTCCCTCCCCGGCCGCCTCACCCGCACCGCCGCCGGCCGCGGCGGCCTCCTCCGCCCGGCGCCGGGCCGCGACCGCCGCCACGATCCACTCCGGCACCGCCTCCCCGACCAGCCGCACCGCCCGCGGCCCGCCCGCCGCCGGCACCGGCACCGCCGCCGCACCACCGTCGGAAGCGCCGTCCGAAGCGCGGACGGGCATGCCGCTCCCGGCCGGCCCCGCGCCCGAACCCCCCCGCCCCGGCGCCGACTTGCCCTCCAGCGCGCGCCGGAACACCGAGGTGCCCCGGGCCAGGTCGTGGCCGATCGAGCGGGCGTCGATCTCCACCTCCGTCCGCCGGCTGCCCTCCTCCCCCCACTCGCGGACCCGCAGCCGCCCGCTCACCACCAGCGGATCGCCCTTGTTCACCGAACCGACCACGTTGGCTGCGAGCCCCCGCCAGGCCACCACCGTCACCCAGGTCGTCCCGCCGTCCGTCCAGTCGCCGCGCTCCCGGTCGTAGCGCCGCTCCCGCGCGGCGAGCCGGAAGTTCGCCACCGCCACCCCGCCGGGCGTCTCCCGGTACGTCACGCCCGACGCGGCGTTGCCGACCATCGTCACCAGTGCCTCGTCCATTCCGACTCCTCCGTTCCCGGCCGCGGCGACCGGTGCCCTTTCCCGGCGGAATCCCCGCCGGGAAAGATCCTCCGTCTTCCGGGAAATCCGCACCAGCACCTTCCGCCCGCCTGTGGACAACTCCGCCCTGTGGAAAACCGGAGTAACTCCCCCGAGTGAATTGAATCGTTTTCCGGTCGAAAATCGACCATTTCAATGCCGTGTCCACGACAACAAAACGACCACCCCGGACAAATGCCACTCCCGGCCCCGACCCGCACCCCAACCTGCGCCCCGACCCGCGCCCCGCCCGGCGCTCCGACCCCGCATCCCTTCCCCCGCAAGGACCGTTCGGGCACCCGCGCCGACCACCCCTTCCGGTGACCGCCCGCACACCCTCCGGACACCCCGGGTCCACCCCCGAAACCACGAACGGGTGGCCCTCGACTCGCCCCGTCCATGTCATCCGACCGATGGAACCCCTAAACGCGCCCCCACCCACCGGCCGCTCGGGGCGATTGCCCCGCCGAATCCATAACGGGTGGGGTCGCAGCCCCGTAACGACTGCACAACGTCCCGCTCCGAGAGCCGGTAGACCGCTGCACTCCCCGGCACTACCTGCGATTATCGGACCGCCCCGAGGAGGCCGACACACCCCGGTCCGGTCTTCGAAGTCCAGGGGGCGGAACTGAACACCCGTATCCTGTCCCGGAACATCCCGTCCCGGCCCAGGCCCGGCAAGCGGGCCGACGTCAGCACCCCGGCCCCCATAGCTCAGCGGATAGAGCACCCGCCTTCTAAGCGGTAGGTCGCAGGTTCGAATCCTGCTGGGGGCGCCCACCCACTCCGACCGGCCCCGTCACCACCGGACGAGCACTCCCCGGCCCCGCGGACCGCCTACCCCGTCCCGCCGCGCACATGCTCCCGCCCCGCCGCCAGGTCGGCCAGGAATCCGTCCAGCAGCACGCGTTGGCGCTCCGGCGGGAACTCCCCGGGGGCGAACAGCGCCTGCACCACCAGCCCGAGCGCGAAGGACTGGGCCCGCGCGGCCAGTTCCTCGGCCGGGCGGTCGGCGGGGAGTTCGCCGAGTTCCTGGGCCTCGGCGCAGAGCCCGGCCATCCGCCGGCGGGCCCGGCGGTAGCGCTCGGCGTGCCCGGCGGTGAGCTCGGCGTCGCCGAGGGCGGCGTCCCAGGAGCCGACCCAGATCCGGTTGGCGGCGGCGCCCTCCGCGTCCAGCGGGAGGATGTCGAGCAGCGCGGCGCGCAGCACGGGCAGGCCCCGGGCGCCGGCGGCGGCCTCGGTCGCGGGCCGGTGGCGTTCGGCGGCCTGCCGGTCGAGGACCTCCAGCGCGTGGGCGACCAGGGCCCGCTTGTGCGGGAAGTAGTGGGTGAGCAGGCCGGTGGAGGCGCCGAGTTCGGCGGCCACCGCGCGCAGGGTCAGGCCGCCGAAGCCGCGGTCGGCGAGCACCCGCCACACCGCCTCCGAGACGTCGCGCCGGCGTGCTTCGTGGTCGCCCCGTGCGGGTGGAGTCATGCGCGCTAGGGTACCTACCAAACGTTTGTTATGTACCACGGCCGTGCACCACTGCCATGCACCACGGCCGTGCACCACTGCCGTGTACCGCGAGGGGATGCCGATGTACGCCGTAGCGCTCGCCGAGGACGCCGAGCTCCGCCCCTTGGAGCCGTGGCAGGCCGAGGAGTTCCTGGAGCACATGGACCGGGCCCGGGCCGGGGTCGATCCGTGGATTCCGTGGGCGACCCGCAGCACCGACCTGGAGTCCGCCCGCGCGACGCTGCGGAAGTTCGCCGACAAGCAGGCCGCCGACGCCGGGCGGATCTACGGGATATGGCTGGACGGGACGCTGGTGGGCGGCGTGATGTTCGTCCAGTTCGACGCCGCGGCCGGGGTCTGCGAGATCGGCGTGTGGACCGAGCCCGCCGCCCAGGGCCGCGGCCTGGTCACCGCGGCCGCCCGCCGGCTGCTGGACTACGCGCTGCTGGAGCGCGGCCTGTACCGCGCCGAGTGGTGGAACAGCACGGTCAACCTGCGCAGCCGGGCGGTGGCCCGGCGGCTGGGCATGACGCTGGACGGCACGCTCCGCAAGCACACCGAACATCTGGGCGTCCGGCTGGACTTGGAGATCTGGTCGATGCTGGCCCCGGAGTGGCGGGCGGTCCGCGAGGGCGCCGGCCCGACGGAGGGTTGACGCGGATCACATGGCCCGCCCCGCGCCCGCGTGAAAGGCTGACGGCCCGTCCGGCACCGTCCCCCGAGAGGCCCGCCATGCCCGCGAGCACCGCCCACCCGCTGGACCGTCCGGGCCCGGGGGACGTCGAACTGCCCACCGGCGCGCCGGGCCTGCGCTGCTGGGTGGGCCCGGAGCGGGTGGCGACGCTGCTGCTGGACCGGCCGGAGCGGCGCAACGCGGTGACCGGCGCGATGTGGCGGGCGCTGCCCGGGGTGCTGGCGGAGCTGGCGGCGCGCCCGGACGTCCGGGTGCTGGTGCTGACCGGCGCGGCGGGCGCGTTCTCGGCGGGCGCGGACATCGCCGAGCTGGCCGGGGTGTACGCCGACCCGGCGTCCGCCGGCGCGTACCACGCCGCGAACGTGGCGGCCGAGCAGGCGCTGGCGGCGTTCCCGCGCCCGACCCTGGCGGTGGTCCGGGGCGCCTGCGTGGGCGGCGGCTGCCAGTTGGCGCTGGCCTGCGACCTGCGGCTGGCCGCCGCGGACGCCCGGCTCGGCATCACCCCGGCGAAGCTGGGCGTGGTCTACCCGGCGGTCCCGACGCTGCGGCTGGCCGCGCTGGTCGGCCCGGCCCGGGCCAAGTACCTGCTGTTCTCGGGCGAGTTGCTCCCCGCCGCCCGCGCGGAGTCGTTCGGCCTGCTGGACGAGGTGCTACCGCCCGCCGAACTGGACTCCCGGGCCCGGGAGTTCGCCGGTCTGCTGGCCCGCCGCTCCCCGCAGACCATCGGCGCGGTCAAGGCCGTGCTGTCCGTCGACCCGGCGGACGCGGCGGACGCCCTGGAGCCCTGGGAGCGCGCGTCCCGGACGGCGCCGGACGTCCGGGAGGGCCTGGCGGCGTTCCTGGAGCGCCGCGAGCCGCGGTTCTGACCGCCCGGTGGCGCCCGACGGCCCCCGGTGCTGCACAATCTCCGGTGATCGGATCACCATCCGGTGCCCGGCACGGTCGAAGGAGCAGCATGTCCAGCCCTGTTCACACCGCCGGAACCGGAACCGCAGCCGGAGCGGCGCCCGGCGCCGAGGGCGGCTGGGCCCGCCGGATCACCGACGGGGTCGAACCGAAGAACGTGATCCTGACGGTGCTGCCGCTGATCGGAGTGGTCCGCCACGGCTGGTCCGGCCTGGCCTGGGCGGCGTTCGCGGCGCTGTTCGCGGCCGTGCTGCCGACCTGGTTCATCCGGCGCGGGATGCGGCGCGGCAGCATCGAGGACCGGCACGTCGGCCGGCGCCGGCGCCGCCTGGTGGTGCTCCCGGTCGTCATGGGTTCGGTGCTGGCCGGCCTGCTGGCGATGCTCCTGCTGGACGCCCCGGCCGACCTGACGGCGATGGTGCTGGCGATGTTCGCCTCGCTGGTGCCGCTCCTGGTGATCACGGCCTGGTGGAAGGTGTCGGTGCACACCGCGGTGGTGTGCGGCGCGGTCGTCTGCACCGCGATCGCGCTCGGCCCGTGGTGGCTGCTGGCGCTGCCCGCGGTCGTGCCGGTGGGGTGGTCCCGCGTGGTGCTGCGGGACCACACCCCGGCCCAGACGGTGGTCGGCGCACTGGTGGGGGCCGCCACCGCCGGGCTGGTCTTCTGGTCGGCCCGCTGACGGACCGCCCACCCGGAGCCCGCTGACGGACCGCCCGCCCGGAGCCCGCTGACGGACCGCCCGCCCGGAGCCCGTCGGCGGACCGCCCGCCCCGGCCGACCCGCCCCGGGCGCACCGCCCCGGCAGGGCTGACGGGCCGTCAGCGGATCGGCGCCCCCGAGATCGCCCGGGCGATGACCAGCCGCTGGATCTCGCTGGTGCCCTCGAACACGGTGTAGATGGCGCTGTCCCGGTGCATCCGCTCGACCGGGTACTCGCGGGTGAAGCCGTTGCCGCCGAGGATCTGCATGGCCTGCGCGGTGACGAACTTGGCGGTCTCGCCCGCGTACAGCTTGGACATCGACCCCTCGGCGCTGGTGAACGGCTGGTTGTTGACGGCCATCCAGGAGGCCCGCCAGACCAGCAGCCGGGCCGCGTCGATCCGGGTCTTCATGTCGGCGAGCTGGAACGCGACGCCCTGGTTCTCGATGATCGGCTTCCCGAACTGCACCCGGGTCTTGGCGTAGTCGAGGGCGACCTCGTACGCGGCCCGGGCGATGCCGATGGCCTGGGCGCCGACGGCGGGGCGGGAGGCTTCGAAGGTGGCCATGGCGGCGTTCTTGCCGCCGCCCCGGGTGCCTTCGCGGGCCCGGGCGAGGCGGGTGTCGAGCTTCTCCTTGCCGCCGAGCAGGCAGTGGCCGGGGACCCGGACGCCGTCGAGGACGACCTCGGCGGTGTGCGAGGCGCGGATGCCGTGCTTCTTGAACTTCTGGCCCTGGCTGAGGCCGGGGGTGCCGGGCGGGACGATGAAGGACGCCTGGCCGCGGGAGCCGAGTTCGGGGTCGACGGTGGCGACCACCACGTGGACGTGCGCGATGCCGCCGTTGGTGGCCCAGGTCTTGGTGCCGTTGATCACCCACTCGTCCTTGGCCTGGTCGTAGACGGCGCGGGTGCGCAGCGCGGAGACGTCGGAGCCGGCGTCGGGCTCGGAGGAGCAGAACGCGGCGACCTTGACGTCCTCGGGGGTGCCGAACATCTGCGGGGCCCAGGTGCCGATCTGCTCGTCGGTGCCGTTGGCGAGGACGGCGACGGCGGCCAGCGTGGTGCCGGTGATGGCGAGGCCGATGCCGGCGTCGCCCCAGAACAGTTCCTCCATGGCGATCGGGATGCCGACGCCGGAGGGGTCGAAGAACTGCTGGGCGTAGAAGTCGAGGGAGTAGATGCCCAGCTTGGCGGCCTCCTGGATGATCGGCCAGGGGGTCTCCTCGCGCTCGTCCCACTCCGCGGCGGCGGGGCGGATGACGTCGGCGGCGAAGCCGTGCAGCCAGTCGCGGACGGCGATCTGGTCCGGCCCGGGGTCGAGCGAGAAGGTGGTCATGTCGGCCTCCAGGAGACGGTCGGGCGGGCCGGAGGGTCCACGCCACTGCGCTGTTACCTCCGGTAACATGGCGGCGAGTCTGCTACCGATAGGTAACCGGTGTCAACGCCCGCCGAGCCGCATACCCGCCCGCACGAGGAGCAGCGCATGACCACCGAACCCCGCCGCGAACAACTGCTCAACGCCGCCGACCGGGTCATCCAGCGCGAGGGCCCGAGCGCCAGCATGAACGCGATCGCCGCCGAGGCCGGCATCACCAAGCCCATCCTGTACCGGCACTTCGGCGACCGGAACGGCCTGATCGGCGCGCTGACGCAGCGCCACACCGCCGGGCTGCTGGCCGCCGTCCGCTCGGCCCTGAACGAGCCGCTGGAGCGCCGCGACCGGGTCGAGCACGTGCTGGACGTCTACCTGGCCGCGATCGAGTCCCGCCCGCAGGTCTACCGGCTGCTCACCCACCCCGAGCCGGGCGACCCGACCGGCGCGGGCAACGCGCTGGCGCCCGCGCTGCGGCAGATCGCCGAGGAGATCACCCGGGCCATCCAGCAGCAGATCGACCTCGGCCAGGAGGGCCCGCTGCTCTCCGAGACCTGGGGCCGCTCGATCACCGGCATGGTGCTGGCGGCCGGCGACTGGTGGCTGGAGACCCGCCCCTGCCCGCGGGCCCGGATGGTGCAGGCTCTGGCCGACCTGCTCTGGGGGCGGCTCTCCGCCGCCGCCGACCTGCCGCCGATGCTGGCCGCCCCGGAACCCCGAGCCCCGGAACCCCGAGCCCCGGAGTCCTGAGCCCCGGCCCCGGCCCCGGCCCCGGCCCCGAGCATGCCGCCCGCAGCCCACAGCCCACAGCCCGCGGAAAACATGAGCTTGTCTCACCTCTTGTGCGGCGGAGGCGGCTCCGGCAGGATCGGCGCACCCCGCCCCCACCCCCGCCGTGAGGTGCCCCCGTGCGCGTCCGCCGCTCCGCCGCCGCCCTGCTGCTCACCGCCGCCGCCGTCCTCGGCACCGTCTCGGCCGGCCCGCCCGCCGACCGCGGCCCGTTCGACGCCCGCAAGGTCTCCGCCACCACCCTCGCCGACGGCCGCACCGCCTTCACCGACCAGCGCGGCCGCGTCCTGGACCTGCGCGGCTTCAACCTCGACAAGTACGACGAGACCACCGAGGCCGACCTGCGCGAACTCGCCGCGCACGGCTTCGGCCTGGTCCGGATCGCGGTCTCCTGGTCCCGCCTCGAACCCGCCCCCGGCCGCTACGACCGGGCCCAGCTCGCCCGGCTCGGCCAACTCCTCGACTGGGCCGGGAAGTACCGCCTGTACGCCGTCGTCGACTACCACCAGGACGTCTACGGCCAGTACTTCCTCGGCGGCGACGGCGGCGCCCCCGCCTGGGCCACCCGCGACGACGGCCTGCCCTTCACCCCCGACCCCGCCGACTGGTTCGCCGGCTACTTCCAGCCCTCCGTGCAGGCCGCCTTCCGCCACCTCTACGACGACCCCGACCTGCGCCGCGCCCAGGCCGACCTCTACACCACCGTCGCCCGCGAACTGCGCGGCAAGCGCGCCCTGCTCGGCTACGACCTGTTCAACGAGCCCTTCGGCCCCGTCCCCGGCGACCCCGCCGACCCGGCCGTCCTGGCCGCCGCCTCCGCCGCCCTCGAACAGGGCCGGCTCGCCGCCATGTACCGCCGCCTGATCACCGCCGTCCGCCGGGTGGACCGCGACGCCTGGCTGTTCGTCGAACCCACCGTGCTGGTCGGCCAGGGCGTCCCCACCAGCCTCCCCGCCTTCACCGACCCCCGCCCCGGCCCCGACCGGATCGGTTACGCCCCGCACTTCTACGACACCGCCGTCGAGGCCGGCCGGGACTGGGACCCCGCCGGCGGCTTCGTCGAGGACTACACCGCCGCCGTCACCGCCTACCCCCGCGCCCACCGCCTCCCCGTCCTGGTCGGCGAGTGGGGCCCGCCCTCCGCCGCCACCCCCGGCAACGCCGAACTGATCCGCCGCCAGGTCACCGCCATGCGCACCTTCGCCGCCGGCTGGACCATGTGGTACTGGTGCCACGGCACCGGCGGCTACTGCGCCCTCACCCCCGACGGCCGCCCCGCCCCCGGCTACGGCCCGGTCTTCGCCCGATGACCGTCCCCGCGCCCCGCCGGGGGCGCGGGGAACCGCGCGCGGCCGCGCACGGCCGGCGCCGGGGGCGCGACGGCCCCGCGGCTCCGCCTACTCCAGCCCGCGCCGGGCGAGCAGCGGCCCGATCTCCGGCTCCCGCCCCAGCACGTCCCGCACGCACTCCAGCGCGTCCCGGCTCCCGCCCCGCGACAGCAGCCGCTCCCGGAACAGCTGCCCGCTCTCCCGCACGCCGCGCCCGCCGGTGCCGAACCACTCCACCGTCTCGGCGTCCAGCACCTCGGACCAGATGTACGCGTAGTACCCGGCGCTGTAGCCGTTCGAGAACACGTGGTTGAAGTACCCGGTGCGGTAGCGCGGCGGCACCGCCGCGACCGCGATGCCCGCCTCGGCGAGCGCCCGGGCCTCGAACGCCTCCGCGTCCTCGACCAGCGGGTCGGCGGCGGTCCGCGAGTGCCAGGCCCAGTCGAGCAGCGCCGCCGACAGGTACTCGACGGTCCGGAAGCCCTGCCCGTAGTTCTCGGCGGCGAGCATCCGCCGCACCACGGCCGGGTCCAGCGGCTCGCCGCTCTCGTGGTGCCGGGCGTAGTTGGCCAGCACCTCGGGCCGGGTCATCCACATCTCGTTGACCTGGGACGGGAACTCGACGAAGTCGCGCGGCACCTCGGTCCCGGCGAACGACGGGTACTGGACGTCCGAGAACAGCCCGTGCAGCGCGTGCCCGAACTCGTGGAACAGGGTCCGCACCTCGTCCCAGCTGAGCAGCGCGGGCTCGCCGGGCGCCGGGTGCGCGATGTTGAGGTTGTTGACGACCACCGGGCGGGTGCCCAGCAGCCGGGACTGGGCGACGAGTTCGTTCATCCAGGCGCCGCCGCGCTTGGACTCGCGGGCGTGGAAGTCGCCGATGAACAGGCCCAGCCCCGAGCCGTCCGCGTCGAACACCTCGAAGACCCGGGCGTCGGGGTGGTACGCCGTCAGGTCGGGCCGCTCGGTGAAGGCCAGCCCGTAGGCGAGGCCGGCCGCGAAGAAGACGCCGTCGCGCAGCACCCGCTCCAGCTCGAAGTACGGGCGCAGCGCCGCGGTGTCCACCTCGTAGCGTTCGGCGCGCACCTTCTCGGCGTAGAACGCCCAGTCGTGGGCGGCGAGTTCGCCGATGCCGTCGGCGGCCGCGGCGGCGGCCAGGTCGGCGGCCTCGCGTTCGGCGTTGGCGACGGCGGGGGCGACCAGGCGGCCGAGCATCGCGCCGACCGCCCCGGCGGTGCCGGCGGTCTCGTCGGCGACCACGTACGAGGCGTGGGTGGGGTGGCCGAGCAGGGCGGCGCGTTCGGCGCGCAGCGCGGCCATCTTGGCGGCGAGCGGGCCGTTGGTGTCGAGGCCGCGGCGCAGCGAGGCGGTGAGCAGGCGCTCGCGCAGGGCGCGGTCGGTGAGGGAGGCGAGTTCGGTCTGGTTGGAGAAGTTCTTCAGGCTGAGCACCCAGCGACCGTCCTGGCCGAGGGCGCGGGCGTTCTCGGCGGCGGCGGCGACCGCGGCCGCGGGGAGGCCGTCGAGGGCGTCGGCGCTGTCCACGGCGACCGCGCCGGCCAGTGAGGCCTCGTGCGTGTTGCGGCGGAACGCGGCGCTGTCGGCGGCGAGTTCGGCGTTGATCTCGCGCAGCCGGCGCTGGCCGTCGGCGTCCAGTCGGGCGCCGGCCCGGACGAAGGCGGTGTGCCGGCGTTCCAGCAGGCGCAGCGACTCGGGGTCGAGGCCGAGTCCGTGGCGGGCCTCGTGCAGGGTGTCGAGGCGGGCGAACAGCGCGGCGTCGAGGTGGATCGCGTCGGCGTGCGCGGCCAGCAGGGGGCTGATCTCGGCGTCGAGTTCCTGGACGCCGGGGGTGGTGTCGGAGGAGTCCTGGTTGAAGAAGACCGCCGAGACCCGGCGCAGTACCGCTCCCGAACGCTCCAGCGCCACCACGGTGTTGTCGAAGGTCGGCGGCTCGGGGTTCGCGGCGATCGCGGCGGTCTCGGCGAGCTGGTCGGCCATGCCCCGTTCGAAGGCGGGACGGTAGTGCTCTTCCCGGATCTCGGCGAAGGGCGGGAGCTCGTACTCCAGGGTGCTGGGCGAGAAGAAGGGGTTGTCGCTCATGGCGGCGACATTACGGGCCCCCGGGCCCTGGCGGAACACTGTCACGCCAAGCCGCCGCTCCGGGCGCCCGCCCCTCGTGCCGCACCGCCCGCTGTCACCCCCACCGGCTACCGTCGACAGGTCCCGCCCCTGCCGGCCGAGAGGAGCCGCCGCCGTGCGCTACGCCCTGGTGCCCGACCCGCACGGTCCGGGCGGGCGGCTGCAGCCGCTCGGCGAGGACGGCGCGCCGCTGGGCCCGCCGGAGCCCGCGCCGCGGCTGGCCGAGGCGGTGGCCGCGGTGGAGGCGGCGCACGCCCCGCGCTGGGTGTGGCCGACGGCGGACACCGCGTACGGTCCGCTGCTGGCCGCGCTGCCGGAGCGGCTGGCGCGCTGCCACGACCTGCGGCTGACGGAGGCGCTGCTGCTGGGCCGGGAGGGCCGGTTCGGGTCGCCGCGGTCGCTGGGCGCGGCCTGGGCGCGGCTGCGCGGCCTGCCGGTGCCGGCCGACCTGCCGGAGGGCGCGCTGCCCGACGAGGACGGCCTGTTCGCCCCGGACCGGCTGCAACTGCCGCCGGGGACAGACCAGTTGGCGGCCGTCGTGGCGGTGCACGCGGAGCAGCTGCGGCGGCTGGCGGCGATCGCCGACCCGGCGGCCCGCTCCCGGTTCCGGCTGCTGGTGGCGGCCGAGTCGGCGGGCGCGCTGCTGGCCTGCGAGATGGCGCACGACGGCCTGCCCTGGCGCGCGGACGTGCACGACGCGCTGCTGACCGAGCTGCTGGGCCCGCGGCCGGCGATCCCGGGCGCGCTGCCGCCGAAGCTGGCCGAGCTGGCCCTGGAGGTGCAGCGGGCGCTGGGCTCGCGCCCGTTCAACCTGGACTCGCACACCCAGGTGATCAAGGCGTTCGCGGACCGGGGCATCCAGCTGTCCTCGACCCGTTCCTGGGAGCTGAAGGCGGTCGACCACCCGGCGGCGGCCCTGATGGTGCGCTACAAGGAGCTGTCCCGGCTGCACGCCGCGCACGGCTGGGCCTGGCAGGCGGCCTGGGCGCGCGGCGGCCGGTTCCGCCCGGAGTACGTGGTGGGCGGCGTGGTGACGGGCCGCTGGGCCTCGCGCGGCGGCGGGGCGCTGCAGATCCCGCGCACCCTGCGCCGCGCGGTGGTGGCCGACCCGGGCTGGCTGCTGGTGGTCGCGGACGCGGCGCAGCTGGAGCCGCGGGTGCTGGCCGCCCTGTCCGGGGACGCGGGGCTGGCCCGCACGGCGGCCGGCGGCGACCTGTACGCGGCGCTGGCGGCGTCCGCGTTCCAGGGCGACCGGGACAAGGCGAAGCTGGGCCTGCTGGGCGCGATGTACGGCCAGACCGGCGGCGGCATCGGCCCGCTGCTGAACACGCTGCGCCGCCGCTACCCGGCCGCGATGGGGTACGTGGAGGCGGCGGCCCGCACCGGGGAGGACGGCGGGGTGGTCTCCTCCCGGCTGGGCCGGGCCTGCCCGCCGCCCTCGGCGGACTGGCTGGACCTGACGGAGGCCCCGGAGTCCGGCGAGGCGGGCGGCCGCTCGGCCCGGGCCCGCGGCCGGTTCACCCGCAACTTCGTGATCCAGGGCAGCGGCGCGGACTGGGCGCTGGCGCTGCTCGCGGCGCTGCGCCGCCGGCTGGCCGCGCTGCGCTCCGGCGAGGACCGCCCGCACCTGGTGTTCTTCCAGCACGACGAGGTGGTCGTGCACACCCCGGCCGACCTGGCGGACGCGGTGGCCGCCGCGGTCGCCGAGTCCGCCGAGGAGGCCGCCGCGCTGGTCTTCGGCGACACCCCGGTCCGCTTCCCGCTGACCACCGCCGTGGTCGACTGCTACGGCGACGCCAAGTGAGCGCCCGGCTCAGCCCGGCTCAGCCCGCCGCGTCCGGCGCGTCCGGCGCGGGCCGGGTGACCAGCAGCAGCAGCGCGTCGTCGCCGAGTTCGCCGCCGGTGTGGGCCAGCAGGTCGGCGTAGAGGCGGGCGACGGCGGCGTCGAGGTCGGCGAGCGAGCGCCAGCCGTCGCGGACCAGCGGCCCGGCGCGCTCGGCCAGCGGGTAGAACTCGCCGCCGCGGGCGCCCTTCGCCTCGATCACGCCGTCGGTGCACAGCACCAGGACGTCGCGCGGGCCGAACGGCACGGCGCTCGCGCAGGGCAGCCCGCCGACCAGGTGGCCGAGGCCGAGCGGCAGCCAGGGGTCCTCGGGTTCGAGCACCTCGGCCCGCCCGTCGGCGCGCACCCGCAGCGGCGGGACGTGGCCCAGGTGCAGCAGGTCGACGCTGCCGGGCTCGCGGAAGGCGGCGAACATCGCGGTGGTGAACTCCCCGTCGGGGACGTGCCGTTCCATGCTGGCCTCGATCCGGCCGGCCACCGCGGGCAGCTGCTCCTCGTCGTAGGCGGCCTCCCGGAACGCGCCGAGCACCACCGCGGCGGTCTGCACCGCGCCGAGCCCCTTCCCGCGGACGTCGCCGACCAGCACCCGGGTGCCGTACGGGGTGTCCAGCACCGAGTACAGGTCGCCGCCGATCCGGGCGGCGTCCGCGGCGGACACGTACCGCACGGCCAGCCGCAGCGGCCCGACCACCGGTTCGGGCTGGCGCAGCAGCGCGCGCTGGGCGGCCTCCGCGACCGAGCTGACGGCCGCGAAGGCCGCGGCTCGTCGCATCCGCAGTTCGGCGATCCCGGCGCTGAGCGCGGTGACCGCGACGTAGCTGACCATCGCGCCGTACAGGAAGCGGCTGTCGCCGAAGTCGACGACCTGGTCGAGGTGGCTGAGGCCGAGCAGGGCCAGCAGGCCGAGGAAGCAGACCGCGAGCAGTTCGCGCGGCCGCAGGGTCAGCGCGGCCACCGACGGGACGACGACCATCAGCGGGGCCAGGTAGCGGTCCTGCCCGGAGAGGTAGTCGGCGAGCGAGACCAGGCCGATGGCGGCCAGGGCGGGCGCGGCCCGGCGCAGCAGCGACAGGTCCTGGAGGTCGGCCGCCAGCAGGGCGTTGCGCCGCCTGCTGGGCGGCACCGCGCCGGTGCGGCCGGGTGGCGTGCCGTCCCCGCGTCGAAGGTGCACCTACCGAACATATCGGACACCGGGCCGCCTTGCGCCGTCCGGGCGAAATCCCGGCGGTCCGGGCCGGGAGCCCTGGGTTTCCCCGCCGTACGGGGGGCGGGCGCCGCACCGCCGCGCCCGCCGTTGCGGTTCCCGGCCCGGCGCGGACTACCCTCGGGGACGGGTCGCGGGAGTGCGGGCCGGAACGCGCCCCCCTCTGGACTAAATACCCCCAGGGGGTATGGTGGTGGTCGTAGGCAGCAGATGCCCTGGGCCCCGCAACCGGCCCAGCCCCAGCGCGTCCCGGGAGGTCCCCATGTCCAGCACCGTCACCTACACCGTCAGCGGGATGAGCTGCGGCCACTGCGAGAAGGCGATCAACGGCGAGGTCTCCGCCCTGCCCGGCGTCACCGCGGTCGCCGCCGACTCCCAGGCCGGCACCGTCACCGTGACCGCCGAGCCCGCCCCCAGCGACGAGCAGATCGCCGCCGCGGTGGACGAGGCCGGCTACGAACTGGTCGGCCGGGCCTCCTGACCCGCCCGCGGGGGCGGCCCGCGCCGCCCCCGCCCCACCGCACCGCGCCACATCGCGCCGCACCGAGCAGCACCCGAACGGACCGGACGAGCTGATGAGCACCACCACCGACCCCGCCGCCGCGCCCCGCGACCGCGTCGAGCTGTCCATCGGCGGCATGACCTGCGCGTCCTGCGCCGCCCGGATCGAGAAGAAGCTCAACCGGATCGACGGCGTCGAGGCCAGCGTCAACTACGCGACCGAGAAGGCCCGGGTGGACTTCGGCCCCGGCACCAGCGTCGCCGACCTGATCGCCACCGTGGAGCGCACCGGCTACACCGCCGAACTCCCGCCCCCGCCCGCCGCGCCCGAGACCCCCGCGGAACCCGCCCGGGAACCCGACCCGCTGCGCGACCGGCTGCTGGTCAGCGCCGTGCTCAGCCTCCCCGTGGTGCTGCTCTCGATGGTCCCGGCCCTGCAGTTCGACAACTGGCAGTGGCTGGCCTTCGCCCTCACCGGCCCGGTCCTGGTGTACGGCGGCCGGCCGTTCCACCAGGCCGCCTGGACCAACGCCAGGCACGGCGCGGCGACCATGGACACCCTGGTCTCGCTCGGCACCCTGGCCGCCTTCGGCTGGTCGGTGTGGGCCCTGTTCTGGGGCGACGCCGGGATGCCCGGCATGCGGCACTCCTTCTCCCTCACCGTCGGCAGCACCGACGCCTCCTCCGCGCTCTACCTGGAGACCGCGGCCGCCGTCACCACCCTGATCCTGCTCGGCCGCTGGCTGGAGGCCCGCTCCAAGCGCCGGGCCGGCGCCGCCCTGCACGCCCTGCTCGACCTCGGCGCCAAGGACGTCGCCGTGCTGCGGGACGGGCGCGAGGTCCGCGTCCCGGTCGGCCAACTGGCCGTCGGGGACCGGTTCGTGGTGCGGCCCGGCGAGAAGGTCGCCACCGACGGCACGGTGGTCGAGGGCAGCTCCGCGGTGGACGCCTCGATGCTGACCGGCGAGTCCGTCCCGGTGGAGGTCGCCGTCGGCGACGCCGTCACCGGCGCGACCGTCAACGCGGGCGGCCGCCTGGTCGTCGAGGCGACCCGGGTCGGCGCGGACACCCGACTGGCCCGGATGGCCGAGCTGGTGGAGGACGCGCAGAACGGCAAGGCCGCCGCGCAGCGCCTGGCCGACCGGATCTCCGCCGTGTTCGTGCCCGCCGTCATCCTGATCGCCCTCGCCACCCTGGTCGGCCGGCTGCTGGCCTCCGACAGCCCCACCGAGGCGTTCACCGCGGCCGTCGCGGTGCTGATCATCGCCTGCCCGTGCGCCCTCGGCCTGGCCACCCCGACCGCGCTGCTGGTCGGCACCGGACGCGGCGCCCAGCTCGGCATCCTGATCAAGGGCCCCGAAGTCCTGGAGAACACCCGCAAGGTCGACACCATCGTGCTCGACAAGACCGGCACCGTCACCACCGGCCGGATGGCGCTGGCCGCCGTCCACACCGCCGAGGGCACCACCGAGGACGAGGCGCTGCGCCTGGCCGGCGCCCTGGAGCACGCCTCCGAGCACCCGATCGCGCAGGCCGTGGCCACCGCCGCCCAGGAGCGGTTCGGCGAGCTGCCCGCCGTCACGGACTTCGAGAACCTCCCCGGCCACGGCGTCCGGGGCACCGTCGACGGGCACGCCGTGCTGGCCGGCCGCACCGCCCTGCTCGGCGCCCCGCTGCCGCCCGCCCTCGCCGCCGCCCGCTCCGCCGCCGAACGCGCCGGACGCACGGCCGTCGCCGTCGCCTGGGACGGCGCGCCGCGGGCCGTGCTGGAGGTCGCCGACGCGGTGAAGCCGACCAGCGCCGAGGCGATCGCCGAACTGCGCGCCCTGGGCCTGCGGCCCGTCCTGCTGACCGGTGACAACCGGGCGGTCGCCGAGACGGTGGCCGCCGAGGTCGGCATCCCGGCCGAGGACGTGATCGCCGAGGTCCTCCCCGAGGACAAGGTCGCCACCGTCCGACGCCTCCAGGCCGAGGGCCGCACCGTGGCCGTGGTCGGCGACGGCGTCAACGACGCGGCCGCCCTCGCCCAGGCCGACCTGGGCCTGGCGATCGGCACCGGCACCGACGCCGCCATCGAGGCCGCCGACCTCACCCTCGTCCGCGGCGACCTGCGCTCGGCCGCCGACGCGATCCGGCTCTCCCGGCGCACCCTGGCCACCATCAAGGGCAACCTGTTCTGGGCCTTCGCCTACAACGTCGCCGCGATCCCGCTGGCCGCGGCGGGCCTGCTCAACCCGGTGATCGCGGGCGCCGCGATGGCCTGCTCCTCACTGTTCGTGGTCGGCAACAGCCTGCGGCTGCGAAACTTCCACGCCACTCGCTGACCGGGCGGCCGTCAGCGGCCCAGCATCTCCCCGCCGTTGCAGTGCAGGATCTCCCCGGTGATGAACCCCGCCTCCGCCGAGGCCAGGAAGTACACGGTCGCGGCGACCTCGCCGACCTCGCCGATCCGCCCGAGCAGCGTGCGCGCCGAGCGCCGGGCCACCTCGGCCTCGTCCAGCCGCGGCCCGAAGAACTCGGTGCCCGCGACGGTGCCCGGGGCGACGATGTTGGCGGTGATCCCGGACGGGCCGAGCTGGGCGGCCAGGAAGTGGTTCCAGGCGTGCAGGGACGCCTTCGCGGCCCCGTAGGAGCCCGCGCCGCGCAGCGCGGCGATCGAGGAGACGGTGACCACCCGGCCGGAGCCGGGGGTGAGCCGGTCGCGGACCGACTCGGTGAGCAGCACCGCGGTCAGCACGTTGCGCTCGAAGTCGCCGCGCCAGCGGGCCAGCACCGCGTGCGGGCCGGCGCCGAGCACGGTCTCCCGGCTGCCCGCGTTGTTGACCAGCACGTCGATCCGGGCGGGCAGCGCGTCCAGCGCGGCCTCCACCGCGTCCGGGTCGGCGAGGTCGCACATCAGCGGGGTGACGTTCGATCCGAGTTCCTGCGCGGCCTGGTCGAGGACCCCGGGCCGGCGGCCGACGATCACCACCCGCTCCCCGGCCGCGGCGAAGCGCCGGGCCACCTCCAGCCCGATGCCGGTGCCCCCACCGGTGACGACGACGTTCCTGGCCATTGCGCACTCCCTCCCTGACCGTCCGCCGCGCCGCGCATCGCAGGCGGTCCGTACCGGATTGCCACGATTCCTATCACGCTGGGTTGCGAGGCCAGCGGGGTGGGTGACGCCGCGCGCCGACCGTGCGGTGTGATATGCGGGCGGCCGTCCGGTGCGCGGGCGCACACGGAGAGTGGAGAGAGACAACTCACACCCCCCTGGCGTAACTCTGCGCCCCCTGGTACGTCTTACCTTTTGTAGAGCGGGGCTCCGGCGGGCCCCGGACGGGCTGTCGATTCGTCGACCGCCCTCGCGCACGGCACCGGGCCGGTCCCGGGCCCCCGGGGACGCTTTGAGCGGCCGTTCCCGACCGGGGCCGGCCCGGGCGCCGTGCGCCCCAGCACGGCGAACACGCGAAGGGGCCCGGCCCCGCCCCCTGTACGGGAGGGCGGGACCGGGCCCCTTCGGCGTCGCGGCCGACGGCTCAGCGCGCGTCGAGCGGCACGTAGTCGCGGATCTCCACGCCGGTGTAGATCTGCCGCGGGCGGCCGATCCGGCTGGTCGGGTCCTTGATCATCTCGTGCCAGTGGGCGATCCAGCCGGGGAGCCGGCCGATCGCGAACAGCACGGTGAACATGCTGGTCGGGAAGCCCATCGCGCGGTAGATCAGGCCCGTGTAGAAGTCCACGTTCGGGTAGAGCTTGCGCGAGACGAAGAAGTCGTCCTTGAGCGCGTGCTCCTCCAGCTTGAGCGCGATGTCCAGCAGCTCGTCGGACTGGCCGAGCTGCGCCAGCACCTCGTGGGCGAGCACCTTGACCTGCGCGGCGCGCGGGTCGAACGCCTTGTAGACGCGGTGGCCGAAGCCCATCAGCTTGACGCCGTCCTCGCGGTTCTTCACCTTGCGGATGAACGCGTCGACGTCGCCGCCGTCCTTCTGGATCTGCTCCAGCATCTCCAGCACGGCCTGGTTGGCGCCGCCGTGCAGCGGGCCCCACAGCGCCGAGATGCCCGCCGAGATCGAGGCGAACAGGTTGGCGTGCGAGGAGCCGACCAGGCGCACCGTCGAGGTCGAGCAGTTCTGCTCGTGGTCCGCGTGCAGGATGAGCAGCTTGTCCAGGGCGTTGACCACCACCGGGTTCAGCTCGTAGTCCTCGGCCGGGACGGCGAAGGTCATCCGCAGGAAGTTCTCGACGTAGCCGAGGTCGTTGCGCGGGTAGACGAAGGGCTGGCCCATCGCCTTCTTGTACGCGTACGCCGCGATGGTCGGCAGCTTCGCCAGCAGGCGGACCGTCGACAGGTTGCGCTGCGCCTCGTCGAACGGGTTGTGGCTCTCCGGGTAGAACGTGGAGAGCGCGCCGACCACCGAGGAGAGCATCGCCATCGGGTGCGCGTCCCGGGGGAAGCCCTGGAAGAAGCGCTTGACGTCCTCGTGCAGCAGGGTGTGCTGGGTGATCTCGTTGCTGAACGCGGCGAGCTCGCCCTGGTTCGGCAGCTCACCGTTGATCAGCAGGTAAGCGGTCTCGATGAAGTTGGCCTCCGAGGCCAACTGCTCGATCGGGTAGCCGCGGTAGCGCAGGATGCCGGCGTCACCATCGATGAAGGTGATCGCGGACTTGTTGGCGGCGGTGTTGCCGAAACCGTTGTCCAGGGTGACCAGGCCGGTCTGCGGGAGCAGCTTCGAGATGTCGAAGCCGGAGTTGCCCGCAGTGCTCTCGACGACGGGGTACTCGTACTCGCCGTCCTGGTACCGCAGTACTACCGATTTGTCGCTCACGTCTTCCTCACCGACGAAATTGATCCTCATCCGACTGCCCTGACTGTCCCAACGATCCCCCACCCGAAGGACGGCCGCGCACCCGGGGGTGACCCCGGGAAGGACCGGGGCCTACAAACTCCGCTGCCGCCACCGGTGTGAACCGGACAAGATCGGCGGCGGCACCGGACCAGGTTCCGCCCTAAATCTCTTCACGTCAAGACAACCTCTGAACGTACCGTACCCCCTCGAACTCAGCCCGCAGCCAATCTGTGGTCCAGCGCGGAGTGCCGCCGACCGGCGCTCACCGCCCGCACCGCCTGCCCGATGGCCTTGCGCGAACCGACCAGCACCACCAGCTTCCTGGCCCGTGTCACCGCGGTGTACAACAGGTTCCGCTGGAGCATCGTCCACGCCGACGTCGTGACGGGAATCACCACCGCCGGGTACTCGCTGCCCTGCGAACGGTGGATCGTCACCGCGTACGCGTGCGCCAGCTCGTCCAGTTCGTCGAAGTCGTACGGCACCTCCTCGTCCTCCTCGGTCATCACCGTCAGCCGCTGGTCGTCCACGCTCAGTGCCGTCACGACGCCCACTGTGCCGTTGAAGACACCGCTGCGCCCCTTGTCATAGTTGTTCCGGATCTGGGTGACCTTGTCGCCGACCCGGAACGTCCGCCCGCCGAACCGGCGCTCGGGCAGGCCCTCGCGGGCCGGGGTGACGGCCGACTGGAGCAGCGTGTTCAGCGCGCCCGCGCCCGCCGGGCCGCGGTGCATCGGCGCCAGCACCTGGACGTCCCGGCGCGGGTCGAGGCCGAAGCGCTGCGGGATCCGGCGGGCCACCACGTCCACCGTCAGGCCGGCCGCGCGCTCCGCGTCGTCCTCGACGAACAGGAAGAAGTCCGGCAGGCCCTCGGTCAGCGGCGGCAGGCCCTCGTTGATCCGGTGCGCGTTCACCACCACGCCGGACTGCTGGGCCTGCCGGAAGATCCTGGTCAGCCGCACCGACGGGACGGGGCCGCCGGCCGCCAGCATGTCCCGCAGCACCTCGCCCGCACCCACCGACGGCAGCTGGTCGACGTCCCCCACGAACAGCAGGTGCGCGCCCGGCGCGACCGCCTTGACCAGCTTGTTCGCCAGGATCAGGTCCAGCATCGACGCCTCGTCGACCACCACCAGGTCCGCGTCCAGCGGCCGGTCCCGGTCGTACGCGGCGTCCCCGCCCGGCTTCAGCTCCAGCAGCCGGTGCACCGTCGACGCCTCCGCGCCCGCCAGCTCCGCCAGCCGCTTCGCCGCCCGCCCGGTCGGCGCCGCCAGCACCACCTTCGCCTTCTTCGCCAGCGCCAGCTGCACGATCGACCTCACCGTGAACGACTTGCCGCAGCCCGGGCCGCCGGTCAGCACCGCGACCTTCTCGGTCAGCGCCAGGCGCACCGACTGCTCCTGCTCCGGGGCGAGTTCGGCCCCCGTCCGCTGCGCCAGCCAGCCCAGCGCGGCCGGCCAGTCCACGCTCCGGAACCACGGCATCCGGTCCTCGTCCGCGCGCAGCAGCCGCAGCAGCTGGTTGGCCAGCGAGACCTCCGCCCGGTGGAACGGCACCAGGTACACCGCTGTCACCTCCTGCCCCTCGGCCCCCGGCAGCCGCTCGCGCACCACCCCCTCCGCCGCGACCAGCTCCGCCAGGCAGTCGATCACCAGCCCCACGTCCACCTGCAGCAGCTTCACGCCGTCCGCGATCAGCCGCTCCTCCGGCAGGTAGCAGTGCCCCTGGTCGGTCGACTGCGACAGCGCGTACTGCAGGCCCGCCTTCACCCGCTCCGGCGAGTCGTGCGGGATGCCCACCGCCTGCGCGATCCGGTCCGCCGTCAGGAACCCGATGCCCCACACGTCCGACGCCAGGCGGTACGGCTGGTTCTTCACCACCCCGATCGAGCCGTCCCCGTACTGCTTGTAGATCCGCACCGCCAGCGAGGTCGACACCTGGACGCCCTGCAGGAAGACCATCACCTCCTTGATGGACTTCTGCTCCTCCCACGCCTTCGCGATCATCTTCGTCCGCTTCGGCCCCAGGCCCGGCACCTCGATCAGCCGCTTCGGCTCGTTCTCGATCACCTCCAGGGTCTCCACCCCGAAGCGCTCCACGATCCGCTCCGCGAACCTCGGCCCGATCCCCTTGATCAGCCCCGAGCCCAGGTACCGCTGGATGCCCTGCACCGTGGCCGGCAGCACCGTCGTGTAGTTCTCCACCGTGAACTGCCGCCCGTACTGCGGGTGCGACCCCCACCGCCCGAACAGCCGCAGGCTCTCCCCCACCTGCGCGCCCAGCAGCGCCCCCACCACCGTCAGCAGGTCGTTCGCCCCCCGCCCGGTGTCCACCCGCGCGACCGTGTACCCCGTCTCCTCGTTGGCGTACGTGATCCGCTCCAGAACCCCCTCCACCTGAGCCAGCTGCACCGGACACCTCACCCGCGATCAGGAACACGCCACCGCGAAAGGTACTCCGCCCCACCGACACCCGGCCCCGGCCGGTCGCCCCGCCGGGGCTGCGCGGCCGAGCACGACGGGGCCGCGCGCCGCCCGCGCGCGCCCCCGTCGCACCACCAGGCCGCCGCCCCGCTACTGCGCGCCCTCGCCCAGTCGGAGGACCTGCGGGACCCGCCGCCGGCCCGTCACCCCTTCCAGTGCCGCCGCGCACGGCACCAGCACCAGCAGCCCGACCGCCGCCAGCGCGACGCCCGCCCAGTCCGGGGCGAAGGGCGGCGCGCCCGGACCGGCCGTGAAGGCCCGCAGTTCGAGGGCCGGACCGAGCAGCCACGGCAGCGCCAGGCCGAGCAGCGTGCCGCCGACCACCGCCGCCGCCATCACCGGCAGCAACTGGACGAGCCGGACGCCCGCCGCGGCCCGCCCGCCGAGCCCCAGCGTCCGCAGGTGGGCCAGCATCCGGCCGCGCTCCGCCGAACTCAGCAGCAGCTCCAGCACCACCGCGACCAGCCCCAGCAGCAGCCCGATCGCCGCCGACGCCCGGAACGCCGTCTCCAGCGCGGACACCAGCCCGTCCCCCGCCGAATCCCTCAACTGCCCGTCCAGCAGCCGGATCTCGACCGCCGCGCCACGGCCCACCGCACCGCCCGCGGCCCCGCCGCCCCCGCACCCGCGGCCGCCGCCGACCCGGCGACCACCGCCCGCAGCCGGGCCGCGTCGATCCGCGCCGCGCCCGCCGCCGACCCCGGCCGCCCCGGGTCGGCGAACAGCACCGCCGCGGTGCGCTGCCCGTTCTGCCGCGGCAGCCGCTCCGCCCCCGGCCCGCCGAACACCAACAGCCCGCCCGCGGTCCCGACGTCCCCGACCACCGGGCCGATCGCCCGGTCCGCGGCCGCGCCGTCCGGCAGCACGCCGACGATCCGCACCCGGAACCGGCTCGCCCCCGCGTCCGCGTCGAACGAGCCGTCCGGGAACCGGGCCGCCGTCACCGGGTCGGCCAGCGCCGGGAGTTCCGCGCCCTCGCCGAGCGGCTCGGCCAGCTCCGGGGACGCCGCCAGCGCCGCCGCCAGCGCCGACCCCGGCTCGTACCGGGCCAGCGCCGCCGGGTCCACCCCGGCCAGGCCGACGCCCTTCACCGCCGTCCCGTCGTCGTCCGAGGTCAACGAGGCCAGCCCGCCGCGCACCTGCAGCACCCCCGCCACCCCCGGCACCCGGCCCAACTCCTCCACCGGCAGCGGACGTTGCGCCGGACCCAGGACCACCGCGTCACCGCCCGTACGCCACTGCGCGGCCGCCACCCGGCCCTCCCGGACGGTGCCCGACACCAGCGCGCCGAACACCGCGCAGGCCAACGCCGGCACCAGCACCAGCAGCGCCGTCGCCGCCGCCCCCGACCGCCGCCCGGCCTGCGCCAGCCCCACCAGCGCCACCGCACCCCGCCGGCGCCGCGCCCACCGCGACACCAACCGCAGCGGCACCGGGTACACCCGCAGCACCACGACCACCGCCGCCAGGCCCAACACCACCGGCACCAGAGCCAGTTGAGGATCCGTCTCGGCCCCCGCCGGCGCCGCTCCGCGCAACCGCAACTGCAGCACCCCCGCCCCGGCCAGCACCAGTACCGCCCCCTCCGCCACCAGCCGCGCGGACAGGCCCAGCGCCCGCCGCAGACCCCGCCGGCGCACCGGCTCCCGGCCCGCCCGGCGCACCGCCCGGCCCTGCCACCACACCGCCACCGCCGGCGCGCACGCCACCAGCACCACCGCCGTCACCGCCGGCCACCACGCCCCCAACGGACGCCCGTCGGCCCACCGCACCGACACCGCCCAACCCGCCAGCAGGCCCACCAGGGCCGCCGGAACGGCCTCCAGCAGCCGAACGGCGGCCAGTGCGGGCTCACCCGCACCCCGCGCCCGCTGCAGCGCCAGCGCCGCCTCCCTGCGCCGCGCCCCCAGCCGGGCCGCGGCCACCGCCGTGGACACCCCGATCGCCAGCAGCCCCGCCAGCGCGAACGACTGCAGCGCCACCGTCCGGGCCCGCTGCGCCACGAACGCGTCCACCAGCACCGACAGCTGCTGGGTCAGCCGCGGCGGCGCCACCGTCCGCGTCCCGACCGGGCAGGGGAACCGGTCCGAGATCAGCCCGCCGCACACCGCGACCGCCGCCGTGTTCCCGAACTCCCGCGCCTGCCGGGACAGTTCCCGCGCCCCGGCCGACGTACCGCCCGTCCCCCAGGGCTGCTCCGCCGCCCAGAACACCCAGGCCGCGTCCAGCGTCCGCGCCCCGCGCGACTCCATCGCCTCCAGCCCCGCCGGGGACACCATCGCCTGCCCGTACCGGACGTACTGGCTCGCCTGCACCTGCGTGTCCATCGGCGAGTTCAGCAGCGGCAGCTCCCGCCACAGGTCGTCCGAACCCTCCAGCGGCTCGAACTCGCCGACCACCACCGCCCCGGTGAACCGGGCGTCCCCGGACAGCTGCACCCGCTGGCCGACCTTCAGCCCGAACTGCTCCAACGACGCCGCGGACAGGCCCAGTTCGATCGGCGCCCGCTCCGGATCGGCCGGCAGCCCCGGCGCCCGCCCGGCCACCCAGCGCACCCGGCTCGCCGCGTCCTGCGCGTACACCAGCGACATCACCCCGGCGTTGCCGTGCGGCTCGGGCACCCCGTCGCCCGACAGCTCCATGCCGTCGGCCTGCACCCACCCCGACACCCGGACCAGCGCCCCCGCCAACTCCCCGGACGCACCCTGCCGCATCTTCTCGCCGACCTTGACCAGATCGGTGTCCAGCGTCCCGAACTGCGGCGGCAACGGCCCGCCCCGCCCGTCCACCGGCGCGTTCAGCGACGCCCGCGACACCAGCAGCGGCCCGCCCACCTGCGCCGCGTCCAACCGGCGCGCCAACTCCCTGGTCGCCAACCGGTCGAACACCGGCGGCCACAGCAGCGCCGCGACCGTCAGCACCGCCGCCAGCACCGCCAGCACGGCCGACACCGGCCAGCCCGTCCGGGCCTCCCGCACCGCCGCCCGCCAGCCGCCGAAACCGCCCGGCCGCCATCCGCCCAACCCGGTCATCCGCTCTCCCCCGCCCGAAGCTCACGCGCCAGATCGACCCGCGCCAACATCCGCGACAGCACCAGCACCACCGAACCGGCCCCCAGGCCGGTCGCCAGCACCACCGCCGCCGTCCATCCCCAACCCACCGTCAACTCCAGGGACGGGAACACCGCCCGCCCCCCGCCGTCGACCATGATCAACGGCAGCACCACCGCCGCCAGCACGATGCCCAGCACCCCGCCCAGCAGCACCGCGAACCCCACCACCACCGACTGCTCCAACCGCAGCACCCCGGCCAACTGCCGCCGCCGCACCCCCAGCGCCCGCAGCACCGCGAACTCCCGCCGCCTGGACCGCGCCGACCCCACCGCGTGCACCGTGAACCCGGCCACCGCGAACACCGGCGACAACACCAGCGACAGCACCAGCGCACTGCG
Organism: Kitasatospora sp. YST-16; assembly: GCF_026802215.1. NCBI lineage: Bacteria > Bacillati > Actinomycetota > Actinomycetes > Kitasatosporales > Streptomycetaceae > Kitasatospora > Kitasatospora sp. YST-16. The sequence continues at coordinate 5,159,759 of NZ_CP113837.1, read as the reverse complement.
CCGCCCGCTCCGGAACGGGTCACCGGCCAGCGCCGCCGCAGCCGCCCGGGCACTCTCCACCCGCCCCAACCGGGGATCCGCCGCCACCGCGCGCTCCGCCCGCACCGCACCGTCCTTCGACGCCGCCGCCAACAGCCACGCCTCGTCCGCCACCGGCCCCAGCCCCAGCACCGCCCGGGCCGCCGACAGCGCCCGCACGTCCACCAGCGCCTGCGGCTCGTCCCGGCCCGCACCACCCGGCAGGTCCGCCAGCTCCCCGACGATCCGCAACCCGAACCGGTCCTCCTCCCCCGACATCACCCGGACCTCCTGGCCCACCCCGTACCCGGTCTCCCGCAGGAACGCCGCGTTCACCACCGCCGGCACCACCCCGCCCTTGCCCGCCGCCTTCTGCACCCCACCCGGCGGCAACAGCGCGAACGACACCGTGTCCGCACCCGAACTCAGCACGAACGACTCCGCCTCGGGCCCGTCCGGCACCCCGATACCCGGATCGACACCGCGCACCACCGCCGACAACAACCCGCCCGCCGGCTGCGACACCTCGCACACCCCCGCCCTCAGCACCTTCGACGACTGCCCCGCGTCCGAACGCCCCGGACACCCCAGCCCCGTGGCCCCGGCCACCCCCCGGGTGACGTCCGTCCACCGCACCCCCTCCGGCAGCGCCGCCCCCGTGATCCCCGACACCGCCAGCGTCAGCGTCGGCCGCCGGAAATCCCGCACCGGCGTGCTCCGCAACGACAACCCCGTCACCTGCACCGGGTAGTGCAACGCCCCCGACCCCAACGGCAGCGACACCGCCCGCGACACCCCGTCCGGCGTCAACCGGGCCCAGGCCGTCGACACCAACCCGCTCGCGTCCTCCACCTGGACCTGCAGCCACACCGGACCGGTCCGCTCCACCGACGCCACCGACACCTGTACCTCCACCGCCGACGGCCGGCCCTCCAGCACCATCCCGTGCACCGGCACCGCCGCCCCCAACTGACCCAACTGCCCTTCCAGCGAACCCCGTTCGAGATCCGAACGGACCGCCGGCACCGCATGCACCCACGCCCCCGACGCCATCCGCTCCGACGTCGCCACCGGCCGCACCGCCGCCGTGTCCACCCCCAGCACCGTGGCCCGCGACCCCCGCACCTCACCCTGCTCCGACACCAACGGCGTCACCGCTGCCACCCCCGGCAGCCCCGCCAACGCCCCGTACCGCGCCCCCGACGGCAACTCGCCCCCCGTCACCCGCAGATCCGCCCCCACCGCGAACGCCGCCCGGTCCCGATCACTCGGCGCCTCGCCCGCGATCACCGTGGTGGTCAACGCCCCCACCGCCAACGCCAACGCCATCAACAGCACCGGAGCACCCTGCCCCGCACGCCCCCGGCTCACCTGCCACCCGCTCAACGGAGCCACCAGCCCCCGCCCGCGCCGCGCCAACGCCTCCAACGCCCGCCCCAACGGCGGCAACAACCGCAACAGCAGCAACGCCGCCGCCACCGTCATCACCACCGGCGCCGCCACCAGCACCGGATCGAACCCGACCGCACTCGACGCCGGACTCAACAACCCCTGGTACTGCCGCAGTTGCAGGTACGCCAGCACCGCCACCGCGGCCAGCACCAGATCCGCCCCCGCCCGCTGCGCCACCGCCCGCCGGGCACTGCGCGGCGGCGCCTCCCGCTCGCCGCCGTCCGCCGTCCACACCACCGGCAGCAGCGCCGCACACCCGTGCAGCACCAACGCCGTCCCCGCCACCGCCCACGACGCCCCACCGGCCGCCGCAGCCGCCGCACCCTCCACCGGCAGCCCCAACCACTCCAACACCCGCAACAGCGGCCCCGCCGCCCACACCCCCAGCACCGCCGCCGGCACCGTGCACAGCGCCCACTCCACCGCGGCCGCCCCCACCAACCGGGCCCGACCCGACCCGCGCGCCAACTGCAACAGCAGCTCGGCCCGCCGGAAATCCGCCAGTTGACGCGCCGTCAGCACCATCGTCACCGCCGACAGCACACCCAGCATCGTCACCGGCACCAACATCCCCGACCGCGCCACCATCATCGGCGACCGCAACTCGTCCAACGCCACCGGAAGATCACTGAACGCCCGCAGCGCGCCCACCGACGGCTCCGCCCCGCGGAACACCGCCTTGGCCGCGTCCCCGCCGGTCAGCCGCTCCACCCGGCTCCGCAACGCCGCCAACCCGTCGACCCGCCACCGCCCCGGATCCGGCAACGCCGTCCACTGCACGTCCAACTCACCACGCAGCGCCGGATTCGCCCGCAACAACTCGCGCGAAGCCAGCGCCACCCCCTCCGCCCCCTTCAACGAGGACGACACCGCCCACGCCCGCCACAGCGGCTCCGACCCCGGCACCTGCCGGTACACCCCGCTGACCGTCACCGGCAGCACCCCGCTCGCCCGCACCAACGGCACCGTCCCGCCCGCCGAGACCCCCACCTGCCGCGCCACCGACTCCGACAGCGCCACCTGCCCCACCCCGGCCGGCCAGGCCCCCTGCGTCAACTCCGCGAACCGCTGCGGATCCGCCACCGCCAACGGCGTCACCGACAACCCCGTCGACGCCCCCGCTCCCGCTCCCGCCCCCGACGTCGGCAACGTCAACGGGATCGACGTGTGCAGCACCTCCTCCACCTGCGCCGTCGTCCCCGGCAACGCCCGCCGCAACGCCGCCCGCACCTGGGCGTCCGCCTTCTCGTCCGCCCCGTCCGCGTACCGCCCCGACACCGAGAGCGACAGCCGCGGATCCCCCGCCAACCGCTGCCGCATCCCCTCCGTCACCGAACTCCCCGTCAACGCCGTCAGCGCCGCCAACACCGCCACGGCCAACAACACCGTCACCGCCGCAGCCCCCAGCACGACCCCGTGCTGCCCGGCCCGCCGCACGCCAACGGGCGATCCCCGCCCCGCCGTTCCCATGTCTCCCCCGCAGCCCTTCCGTCGCCATCCGGTGGTCTGGACCAATCCTGATGACGGGCAGTCTGCCGCCTACCCCCCGGTCAAACAACCGCCCCACGATCACGGACCGGACTCGTTCGACCACCCACCTCCCGGCCGGCCGCCTCTCCGGGAACGCGAAAAAGCCCCCTGACTTCCCGTCAGGGGGCTTTCCCACAATGATTGTTCGGCGGCGTCCTACTCTCCCACAGGGTCCCCCCTGCAGTACCATCGGCGCTGTGAGGCTTAGCTTCCGGGTTCGGAATGTAACCGGGCGTTTCCCTCACGCTATGACCACCGAAACACTATGAAACTGTGTACCGCCCGCGTGTGCGGGGGTCGTTGTTTCAGAACAACACAGTGGACGCGAGCAACTGAGGACAAGCCCTCGGCCTATTAGTACCGGTCAACTCCACCCCTCACAGGGCTTCCATATCCGGCCTATCAACCCAGTCGTCTACTGGGAGCCTTACCCTCTCAAAGGAGGTGGGAGTGCTCATCTCGAAGCAGGCTTCCCGCTTAGATGCTTTCAGCGGTTATCCCTCCCGAACGTAGCCAACCAGCCATGCCCTTGGCAGGACAACTGGCACACCAGAGGTTCGTCCGTCCCGGTCCTCTCGTACTAGGGACAGCCCTTCTCAACACTCCTACGCGCACAGCGGATAGGGACCGAACTGTCTCACGACGTTCTAAACCCAGCTCGCGTACCGCTTTAATGGGCGAACAGCCCAACCCTTGGGACCTACTCCAGCCCCAGGATGCGACGAGCCGACATCGAGGTGCCAAACCATCCCGTCGATATGGACTCTTGGGGAAGATCAGCCTGTTATCCCCGGGGTACCTTTTATCCGTTGAGCGACGGCGCTTCCACAAGCCACCGCCGGATCACTAGTCCCTACTTTCGTACCTGCTCGACCCGTCAGTCTCACAGTCAAGCTCCCTTGTGCACTTACACTCAACACCTGATTGCCAACCAGGCTGAGGGAACCTTTGGGCGCCTCCGTTACCCTTTAGGAGGCAACCGCCCCAGTTAAACTACCCACCAGACACTGTCCCTGATCCGGATCACGGACCCAGGTTAGACATCCAGCACGACCAGAGTGGTATTTCAACGACGACTCCACGACAACTGGCGTTGCCGCTTCACAGTCTCCCACCTATCCTACACAAGCCGAACCGAACACCAATATCAAGCTATAGTAAAGGTCCCGGGGTCTTTCCGTCCTGCTGCGCGAAACGAGCATCTTTACTCGTAATGCAATTTCACCGGGCCTGTGGTTGAGACAGTCGAGAAGTCGTTACGCCATTCGTGCAGGTCGGAACTTACCCGACAAGGAATTTCGCTACCTTAGGATGGTTATAGTTACCACCGCCGTTTACTGGCGCTTAAGTTCTCAGCTTCGCCCGACCGAAATCGGACTAACCGGTCCCCTTAACGTTCCAGCACCGGGCAGGCGTCAGTCCGTATACATCGCCTTACGGCTTCGCACGGACCTGTGTTTTTAGTAAACAGTCGCTTCTCGCTGGTCTCTGCGGCCACCACCAGCTCAGGGAGCAAGTCCCGTCACCAGCAATGGCCCCCCTTCTCCCGAAGTTACGGGGGCATTTTGCCGAGTTCCTTAACCACAGTTCACCCGAACGCCTCGGTATTCTCTACCTGACCACCTGAGTCGGTTTGGGGTACGGGCCGCCATGAAACTCGCTAGAGGCTTTTCTCGACAGCATAGGATCATCCACTTCACCACAATCGGCTCGGCATCAGGTCTCAGACTTGTGTTGCGCGGATTTGCCTACGCAACGTCCTACACCCTTACCCCGGGACTACCACCGCCCGGGCTGGACTACCTTCCTGCGTCACCCCATCGCTCACCTACTACCCCGTTGGGTCACCGGCTCCACCACGTCCCATTGTCCGAAGACTCCGGGCGGCTTCACGGGCTTAGCATCAAGAGGTTCGACGTTGGCGCTTCAAAGCGGGTACGGGAATATCAACCCGTTGTCCATCGACTACGCCTGTCGGCCTCGCCTTAGGTCCCGACTTACCCTGGGCAGATCAGCTTGACCCAGGAACCCTTGGTCAATCGGCGCAAGAGTTTCCCACTCTTGTATCGCTACTCATGCCTGCATTCTCACTCGTGAACCGTCCACAACTCGATTCCTCGGCTGCTTCACCCGGCACACGACGCTCCCCTACCCATCACAGCCTCCGTTGGGAGTATTGCTGCAATGACACGACTTCGGTGGTGTGCTTGAGCCCCGCTACATTGTCGGCGCGGAATCACTTGACCAGTGAGCTATTACGCACTCTTTCAAGGGTGGCTGCTTCTAAGCCAACCTCCTGGTTGTCTCTGCGACTCCACATCCTTTCCCACTTAGCACACGCTTAGGGACCTTAGTCGGTGTTCTGGGCTGTTTCCCTCTCGACCATGGAGCTTATCCCCCACAGTCTCACTGCCGCGCTCTCACTTACCGGCATTCGGAGTTTGGCTAAGGTCAGTAACCCGGTAAGGCCCATCGCCTATCCAGTGCTCTACCTCCGGCAAGAAACACGCGACGCTGCACCTAAATGCATTTCGGGGAGAACCAGCTATCACGGAGTTTGATTGGCCTTTCACCCCTAACCACAGGTCATCCCCCAGGTTTTCAACCCTGGTGGGTTCGGTCCTCCACACGGTCTTACCCGCGCTTCAACCTGCCCATGGCTAGATCACTCCGCTTCGGGTCTTGGGCATGCAACTCTGGGCGCCCTATTCGGACTCGCTTTCGCTACGGCTACCCCACACGGGTTAACCTCGCTACACACCGCAAACTCGCAGGCTCATTCTTCAAAAGGCACGCAGTCACAGCCCGAAGGCTGCCCCCACGGCTTGTAGGCACACGGTTTCAGGTACTATTTCACTCCGCTCCCGCGGTACTTTTCACCATTCCCTCACGGTACTATCCGCTATCGGTCACCAGGGAATATTTAGGCTTAGCGGGTGGTCCCGCCAGATTCACACGGGATTTCTCGGGCCCCGTGCTACTTGGGAAATGAGCAAGCAAGCCGCTGATGTTTCGTCTACGGGGGTCTTACCCTCTACGCCGGACCTTTCGCATGTCCTTCGACTACACCAACGGTTTCTGACTCGCCGACCGGCCGGCAGACCGATCAAGCCCACTCCCACAACCCCGCCGCGGCAACCCCTGCCGGGTCTCACACCACAACGGTTTGGCCTCATCCGGTTTCGCTCGCCACTACTCCCGGAATCACGGTTGTTTTCTCTTCCTGCGGGTACTGAGATGTTTCACTTCCCCGCGTTCCCTCCACACTGCCTATGTGTTCAGCAGCGGGTGACAGCCCATGACGACTGCCGGGTTTCCCCATTCGGACACCCCCGGATCAAAGCTCGGTTGACAGCTCCCCGGGGCCTATCGCGGCCTCCCACGTCCTTCATCGGTTCCTGGTGCCAAGGCATCCACCGTGCGCCCTTAAAAACTTGGCCACAGATGCTCGCGTCCACTGTGCAGTTCTCAAACAACGACCAGACACCCAAACCCGACACCCTGTTACAGGGCGCCCGGCATGAGGCCGGCATCCGCGAGAAAACGATCACTCGTTCCCTCAGGACCCAACAACGTGCCCGGCACAGTCACTCCCAGAGAACCGCGTTCCACGCCCCGAAGGGGCAGTACTGGCGACCTGTTCGCTTCCTGTGCCGAATAGTCAACGTTCCACCCATGAGCTAGCACTCCGGGACGTTCGCCCGAAGCTGCCGTGTGCTCCTTAGAAAGGAGGTGATCCAGCCGCACCTTCCGGTACGGCTACCTTGTTACGACTTCGTCCCAATCGCTGGTCCCACCTTCGACGGCTCCTCCCCTGACGGGTTAGGCCACCGGCTTCGGGTGTTACCGACTTTCGTGACGTGACGGGCGGTGTGTACAAGGCCCGGGAACGTATTCACCGCAGCATGCTGATCTGCGATTACTAGCAACTCCAACTTCATGGGGTCGAGTTGCAGACCCCAATCCGAACTGAGACCGGCTTTTTGGGATTCGCTCCGCCTCGCGGCATCGCAGCCCTTTGTACCGGCCATTGTAGCACGTGTGCAGCCCAAGACATAAGGGGCATGATGATTTGACGTCGTCCCCACCTTCCTCCGAGTTGACCCCGGCAGTCTCCTGTGAGTCCCCGACATTACTCGCTGGCAACACAGAACAAGGGTTGCGCTCGTTGCGGGACTTAACCCAACATCTCACGACACGAGCTGACGACAACCATGCACCACCTGTACACCGACCACAAGGGGGCGCCCATCTCTGGACGTTTCCGGTGTATGTCAAGCCTTGGTAAGGTTCTTCGCGTTGCGTCGAATTAAGCCACATGCTCCGCTGCTTGTGCGGGCCCCCGTCAATTCCTTTGAGTTTTAGCCTTGCGGCCGTACTCCCCAGGCGGGGAACTTAATGCGTTAGCTGCGGCACCGACGACGTGGAATGTCGCCAACACCTAGTTCCCAACGTTTACGGCGTGGACTACCAGGGTATCTAATCCTGTTCGCTCCCCACGCTTTCGCTCCTCAGCGTCAGTAATGGCCCAGAGATCCGCCTTCGCCACCGGTGTTCCTCCTGATATCTGCGCATTTCACCGCTACACCAGGAATTCCGATCTCCCCTACCACACTCCAGCCTGCCCGTATCGAATGCAGACCCGGGGTTGAGCCCCGGGCTTTCACATCCGACGCGACAGGCCGCCTACGAGCTCTTTACGCCCAATAATTCCGGACAACGCTCGCACCCTACGTATTACCGCGGCTGCTGGCACGTAGTTAGCCGGTGCTTCTTCTGCAGGTACCGTCACTTGCGCTTCTTCCCTGCTGAAAGAGGTTTACAACCCGAAGGCCGTCATCCCTCACGCGGCGTCGCTGCATCAGGCTTTCGCCCATTGTGCAATATTCCCCACTGCTGCCTCCCGTAGGAGTCTGGGCCGTGTCTCAGTCCCAGTGTGGCCGGTCGCCCTCTCAGGCCGGCTACCCGTCGTCGCCTTGGTGGGCCGTTACCCCACCAACAAGCTGATAGGCCGCGGGATCATCCTGAACCGCCGGAGCTTTCCACCGACCCCCATGCGGGAGACGGTCGTATCCGGTATTAGACCTCGTTTCCAAGGCTTGTCCCAGAGTTCAGGGCAGATTCCCCACGTGTTACTCACCCGTTCGCCACTGATCCACCCCGAAGGGCTTCACCGTTCGACTTGCATGTGTTAAGCACGCCGCCAGCGTTCGTCCTGAGCCAGGATCAAACTCTCCGTGAATGTCTCCACGGGGAGCGGCACGGCAACCACCGGAATAAGGCGGCCCCGCGCACTGCGTCCTCGCTAGTGTTTTACTTCAAAAGGAATCTCCAACCCCGACAAGTGTCGAGGCCGGGGATGTCAACATATCTGGCGTTGACTTTTGGCACGCTGTTGAGTTCTCAAGGAACGGACACTTCCTTCGACCGGCCTTCCGACCGTATCTCCGGGCGCTTCGTTCTTTCGTGTTCCCAGCTTATCAGAGGTTTTCGCCACCGTTTCACCGGTGTTTCCTCGAACTCGCTTTCGTTCGCCCCTCTCGGCGCGACTCCGGAACTGTACGGGGAGCGGCGGCCGCAAAGCAAATCCGCCCCCGGGCCGGGTGGCACGGGGGCGGAAGGGGACGCGGGGCGTCCGGAAAGGCCGGAGGTCAGTGGACCTCGGTGATCTCGGGGCCGCGCGAGAAGGGGTCGATCGAGCCGCCGGCGTACGGGGACTCGGGCTCGGCGGGGGCGGCGGCGCCGTCCGCGACCATCTGGGCGTCCTCGGGGAGCTTGAGGACGATCGGGTCGCGGGGGGCCATCGGGGCCTCGCCGCGGACCACGACGGTCTGGCGGAAGACCTCTTCGAGGATGCCGGCCATCTCGGGCTGGACGGCCGCCTGGCCGGAGATCACGCCGCGGAGGAACCAGCGGGGGCCGTCGCAGCCGACGAAGCGGACCAGCTGGACGCCCTGGGTGCCGTCCGGGAGTTGGACGGGGACCTGGGCGCGGAGGTGCCAGCCGAGCGGGCCCTCCTCTTCCTCGACGGCGCCGCCCTGGCCGGTGATGCCGGTGGCGATCTCCTCGCGGACCTCGCCCCAGATGCCCTCCGACTTGGGGGCGGCGAACGCCTGGAGCTGGACGGCGCTGTTGCCCAGGACGAGGGTGGCGGCGACGATCGCGTCACCGGCGACCTCGACCCGCAGCTCCATGCCCTCGACGCCGGGGATCAGCAGGCCCCCGAGGTCGACCCGGCCCTCTTCGGGCTTCTCCAACTCGGAGACGTCCCACGGCCCGTCCGGGCGCGGGGCCGGCGGGAGGCCGACCCGGTCGGCCGGGTCCGGTTCGGTGTCGTTCTCGCTCTCGACGGAACCCTCGACGTCATCGGCCGTCTCGTCGGCGCTGATGGCGTCCTCGGCGAGCTGCTCGACAGCGTCCTCGCTCTTGCGACGACGGAACACGGTCACTGTCCTTCCCGGTCCAAGACCGAATCCAAGACCGAACGCGAATATCTGCTACCTGCTACCCATCGGACCGGCCGAAAACCGCTGCAATCGCCGATCGCACCGCTTCCACCCGCTCGTCGTGCTTCGCTCGGTGGAACCGAGACCGCGGCGCATGCTAGACCGCGGCGTGGCCGCCGGTCGAGCCGAACCCGCCTTCGGCACGGACCGAACCCGGGAGTTCACCCACCTCGTGGAAGCGGGCCTTCTCGACCTGCTGGATGACCAGCTGGGCGATCCGGTCGCCGCGCTTGAAGCGGACGGGCTCCTTGGGGTCCAGGTTGACGACGATCACCTTGATCTCACCACGGTACCCGGCATCGACCGTCCCCGGGGCGTTCACCAGTGCAACTCCGCAACGGACCGCGAGGCCGGAGCGCGGGTGCACGAACGCCGCGTAACCGTCCGGTAGCGCGATGGAGATGCCGGTGGGGAGCAGCGCCCGTTCGCCGGGGGCGAGTTCGGCGTCGACGGTGGTGCGCAGGTCGGCTCCGGCGTCGCCGGGGTGCTCGTAGGCGGGGAGCGGGATCTCCGGGTCGAGCCGGCGGATCAGGATGTCGACGGGCGGGCGGACGGGGTCGGTCACGGGTTCACCTCGAAGGCTCGGGCGCGCTTGATCTGGTCGGGGTCGTCCAGGATCTTCTGCACGTCCTCCGGACGACCGTGCGTGGTGAAGTGTTCCAGCTTCACCTGGATGAAGAGTGCCTGTGCCCGGATGGCGACCGGCCCGTCGGGGGCGCCGATCCGGCCCTCGGCGGCGCTGTAGACCTTGCGGCCGTGCACGCCGGTCACCCGGGCGTGGATGTGCAGCACCGAGTCGACGGGGACGGGGCGGACGAAGTCGGTCTCCAGGCGGCCGGTGACGGCAGGGGCGCCGAGCAGCCAGTTGAGCGTGCCGAGGGTCTCGTCCATGGCGCTGACCAGGACGCCGCCGTGGGCCAGGCCGGGGCCGCCCTGGTGGGCCGGTTTGACGGTGAACTGCGCGGTGACGTCGAGGTGTTGGCCGGCGACGGCGGTGAGCTGGAGGCCCTGGGGGTGGTGCGGGCCGCAGCCGAAGCACTCGTCGTAGTGGGAGCCGATGAGGGTGCCGGGTGCGGGGGCCAGCGGGGAGCGCTCGGGGAGGGCGGCGTCCGCGGGCGGGGTGGTGGGGGTGGTGGGTCCGTTCACGGCGCCGACCCTACCTGTCGGTAGGTTTCCGGGACAGGCGCGCCGACGGGGCCCCGGGGGGTCGGCGCGGTGTGCGGAGCGCCCACAATGGGGGCATGTACGAGGAACGTCTCACCGTCCCGCGGTCCTGGTGGCTGCTGTCCGTGGCGCTCGGGCTGTCGCTCGCGCTGATCCTGCTCCGGTTCAGCGGCGTGGCCGCGCTGGTCGGGCTGGTGGTGGGGGTGGTCGCGGGGGCCGCGGCGCTGAGCAGTTACGGGTCGGCGCGGATCCGGGTGGTGCAGGGGTCGCTGGTGGCCGGGCAGGCCCGGGTCCCGGTGAGCGCGCTGGGTGCGGCCGAGGTGCTGAACCCGAAGGAGGCGGTGGCCTGGCGGTCGGTGAAGGCCGATCCGCGGGCGTTCATGCTGCTGCGCAGCTACGTGCCGACGGCGTTGAAGGTCGAGGTGACCGACCCGGCGGACCCGACCCCGTACCTGTACCTGTCGACCCGGTCGCCGCAGAAGCTGGCGGACGCGCTGGCCGGGGCGGCGGGGCGGGGCGCCGAGCGGGGTGCGGCGCGGGAGCGCTGAGGGCGCCGGCAAGACGTACGGCGCTGAGGGCGCCGGTGAAACGTACGGCGCCGCGCGGCGCCGGCAGGCGAAAGGGACGGTCCCACCCGGGGGTGGGGCCGTCCCTTTCGGTCTGTCTGCGAGCCCTGCGGGGGCAGGAGCGCGGCTCGCGCTCTGCCGGGTGCGACCGCTCGGGACGGTCGCTGCTACTGCCTCCGGCCCTGCTGCTCAGGGCCGGACGGGGCGGCGTACCGGGCCGGCGGAGGGGTCTCGCCCGCCCGGGCCAGTGCCGCTCCGTTTTCAGGCGCCGCAGTCCCGGCAGATCGGCTGGCCGTTCTTCTCGCTGTAGAGCTGGCTCCGGTGGTGCACCAGGAAGCAGCTCATGCAGGTGAACTCGTCGGCCTGTCGGGGAAGCACTCGGACCGAGAGCTCCTCGTTCGAGAGGTCGGCGCCCGGAAGCTCCAGCCCCTCGTTGGCGTCGTACTCGTCGACGTCGACCGAGCTGGACGCCTTCTCGTTCCGGCGGGCCTTGAGTTCCTCGATGCTGTCCTCGTTGAGGTCGTCATCGGTCTTGCGTGGGGTGTCGTAGTCCGTTGCCATAGTTTTCGCTCTCCCCCTTTGGGTGTGTGCGGGTATCTCCAGCGCACGTAACGCCTGGGGGGCCGGTCTTGTGCCCGACCCGAGGCCGAGATTGTGCCTTACTTCAAGCCCCGTTACTCAATCGACATCCGGACAGGGGCCCGTTGGGGTGATCGAACGAGGTCCGAACACCGTCCACCGTACGGGTGAAGCGGTTCGGACCGGAACTTTCCGATCATCACGGTCGGTGATCATCCGGGAGCACCGGGGGCGGCAACTCGGCGGCGGCGAAAGGTTCTTGGCGTCCGGGCGGGGCGCCATCGGCCGGATCGGGCGACTACCCAGTGCGACCGGCCCACCCGAACGAGTGATCACACCATCGAGGGATCCGGGTACGCCTTCCGGACAGGTGTGAGGTTCGTCACATTGGGCGCGACAGCGGGCGTTTGCCGCCAAAGCGGGCCTTTCGTCCGGAGTGCGCGCGACCGGTTTGTCCGCATACCGACCGGTGCGTCCAGGTCCGGCCGGAGAGTCGCCGGAGGACCGCTGGGCGACTCGCGGAGGGCCGGCCCGTGGAGGGCCGGCCCGGGGCGGTGGCGGATCAGGCCCGGGCGGCGGCCGCGGCGGCGCGGCGAGCCAGCAGGGCGGCCTGGCGCTCGTCGAAGCGGGTCGCCTGGGCGTCCAGACCGGCCAGGAAGGCCCCCAGCTCGTCCTGGGCGTGCTGGCCGACCGGGCCGAGGCCGGAGACCTCCATGACCTTCAGGTGGCGCAGCACGGGCTGCAGCACGTCGTCGTGGTGGATCCGCAGGTTGTAGATGCCGCCGATGGCGATCTGGGCGGCCGAGCGCTCGAAGCCGGGCATGCCGTGGCCGGGCATCCGGAAGTTGATCACCACGTCGGCGACGGCGCGCATGGCCTGGTCGGGGGCGAGCTCCAGGGCGGCCTTGAGCAGGTTCCGGTAGAAGACCATGTGCAGGTTCTCGTCGTTGGCGATCTTGGCCAGCAGCTGGTCGCAGAGCGGGTCGCCGGAGTGGTGGCCGGTGTTGCGGTGGGCGATCCGGGTGGCCAGCTCCTGGAAGGCGACGTAGGCGACGGACTGCAGCATGCTGTGCGCGTTGTCGGACTCGAAGCCCTCGGACATGTGCGCCATCCGGGCCCGCTCCAGCTCGACCGGGTCGACGGCGCGGGTGGCCAGCAGGTAGTCGCGGATCGCTATCCCGTGCCGGCCCTCCTCGGCGGTCCAGCGGTGCACCCAGGCGCCCCAGGCGCCCTCGCGGCCGAACATGGTGGCGATCTCGTGGTGGTAGCTCGGGAGGTTGTCCTCGGTGAGCAGGTTGACCACCAGCGAGATCCGGCCCAGCGGGGTGACCTTGGACTGCTCCAGCGACCACGCCTCGCCCCCGAGCACGCCGTCGAAGTCCCGCCCCTGGCTCCACGGCACGAACTCGTGCGGCATCCACTCCTTGGCCACCTTGAGGTGGCGGTTGAGCTCGGTCTCCACGACCTCCTCGAGCGCGAGGATCAGCCTGGCGTCGGTCCAGGCGGTCGTGGCGGTTCGCTGCACGGGGGCGATGGTCACGGCGTTGCTCCTGCGAGTGGGACGGGCTGACCTACGGCTGCGTAGGTTACGACACCGTAAGTTGTCGCGGCCGCAAATGACAAGCCGCCCCTGTCCAGCGCTTATGTCGTTCCGACACGGCTGGGCGGGGGCGGCTGGAGGAGCGCCGCGGGCCGGAGCGCCCGAGGGGGCCGGTGCGGCCCCGGGGGCGCCCGGACGGCTAAGGGATGCGGACCTGGATCCGCAGGCCGCCTCCGGGGCGGGCAGTGACCTCGATGGTGCCTCCGTGGGCGCGCACCACCGAGCGGACGATGGACAGGCCGAGCCCGACGCCCTTGTCGCTGCGGGTGCGGTCGGTGCTCTTGAGCCGCCGGAACGGCTCGAAGATGTGCTCCAGCTCGTAGCCGGGCACGACCGGGCCGGTGTTGCTGACCACCAGCTCGCCGCCCCCGCCGCGGACGGGCGAGGTGGCGATCTCCACCCAGCCGCCGGGGCTGTTGTAGCGGGCGCCGTTCTGCAGCAGGTTGAGCGCGATCCGCTCCAGCAGCACGCCGTTGCCGTGCGCGGGGGCGGGCGCCAGCTGGGCGCGCAGTTCGACCTCGCGGTTGGCGGCCTCGGCCCGGGTCTGCTCCATGGCGCGCTGGGCGACCTCGGCGAGGTCGACCGGGCGGCGCTCGGTGAGCTCGTTCTCGCTGCGGGCCAGCAGCAGCAGGCCCTCGACCAGCTGCTCGCTGCGTTCGTTGGTGGCCAGCAGGGTCTTGCCGAGTTGCTGCAGGTCGGGCGAGGCCTCCGGGTCGGCCAGCTGGACCTCCAGCAGGGTGCGGTTGATCGCCAGCGGGGTGCGCAGCTCGTGCGAGGCGTTGGCGACGAAGCGGCGCTGCGAGTCGAAGGCGCGGTCGAGCCGCTCCAGCATCTCGTCGAAGGTGTCGGCGAGCTCCTTGAGCTCGTCGTCCGGGCCGTCCAGGTCGATCCGGCGGTGCAGGTCGCTGCCGGCCACCTCGCGGGCGGTGCGGGTGATCCGGCCGAGCGGGTGGAGCACCCGGCCGGCCATCGCGTAGCCGACCGCGAAGGCGATCACGGCCAGGAAGACCAGCGCGGTCAGGGCGCGGCGCAGCAGGGTGGACAGCGCCTGGCTGCTGTTGGCCTCCTGGATGCCGCTCATCACCCGGTCCAGGGTGGCCTGGTCGGTGATCTCCTGGCCGTTGAGGGTGACCGAGACCCGGGGGCCGAGGGTGAGGTGCGGCAGCTGGGCCTGGTCGAAGGCGGAGCGGACGAAGTAGTACATCAACAGCAGCAGCACCACGCCGGCCATCAGGAACATCCCGCCGTACAGCAGGGTGAGCCGGATCCGGATGGTGGGGCGCAGGGACAGCCAGGCGAACAGGCCGTCCCCGGGGTGGTACGTGTCGTCGGCGCGGTCGCGGTCGGGGCGGCCCGGGGGGTGCGCCGGTCGTGGGGGCACCTGGTGCGGGCCCGGGGCGGGCGTGCCGGGGGCCCCGCCGGGGAGTGGCGGGGTGGTCATGGCCGGAGGTCCTCTCAGACGGTGGGCGGTTCGGGGGTGCGGGTCACACCCGGTAGCCGGAGCCGGGCACGGTGACGATCACCGGCGGGTCCCCGAGCTTGCGGCGCAGGGTCATCACGGTGACCCGGACCACGTTGGTGAACGGGTCGGTGTGCTCGTCCCAGGCCTTCTCCAGCAGCTGCTCGGCGGAGACCACCGCGCCGCCGGCCCGCATCAGGACCTCCAGGACGGCGAACTCCTTGGGCGCGAGCTGGACGGGCTTGCCGTCCCGGATGACCTCGCGGCGGCCGGGGTCGAGGCTGATCCCGGCGCGCTCCAGCACGGGGGGCAGCGGGACGGTGGCGCGGCGGCCCAGCGCCCTTACCCGGGCGACGAGTTCGCTGAAGGCGAACGGCTTGGGGAGGTAGTCGTCGGCGCCGATCTCCAGGCCCTCGACCCGGTCGCTGATGTCGCCGGAG
Organism: Kitasatospora sp. YST-16; assembly: GCF_026802215.1. Classification (NCBI taxonomy): domain Bacteria; kingdom Bacillati; phylum Actinomycetota; class Actinomycetes; order Kitasatosporales; family Streptomycetaceae; genus Kitasatospora; species Kitasatospora sp. YST-16. The sequence continues at coordinate 5,144,445 of NZ_CP113837.1, read as the reverse complement.
GCGGTGAGCATGATCACCCGGGTGGCCAGGCCCTGTTCGACCACCCGGCGGCAGACGTCGTCGCCGTGGACCAGCGGGAGGTCCCGGTCGAGCACCACCACGTCGTAGTCGTTCACGGCGATCCGCTGCAGCGCGGCCTCCCCGTCGTAGACGACGTCGACCGCCATGGCCTCCCGGCGCAGGCCGGTGGCGACGGCCTCGGCGAGCAGCTGCTCGTCCTCGACGACGAGTACCCGCACGGTGGTTGTCCCTTCTGCTGGAGCGGCCCTGGCCGTGCCTGCCCGTGCGGGCCGTGGTGCGCCGGGCGCGGATCCGGACAGACGGATCCGACGGTGCCTCCATCCTGCCTGGTCGCGCGGTAAAGCAGTCGTAAGTCCGGTGCGCCGTCCGCGAAAACGGAGCGGTGCGGGCGCGTTTGGACTGTGACTCGGGCAACTTTCCGAGGAGTTGGAGGTTTCCCCGGCCGAGGGGTGGGGAGGACACGTGCACACCGTGATGCCGTCCCGTGGCGCGTCACGGCCACCACCACCCGCCGAGTGCCCCATCCGCACCGGCCTGGGACGGAAAGCCACCGGGTCGCGGCCGCCGAGCCGCCCGAGCGCCCGACCGGAACCTGCGTCCGGTCAACGGTGCCCGTCCTGGGTTTGTCCGGTTCCCGCGCCGGGGGGTCGCTCGGGCCGCGCCCGTCGACACAGCAAAGGGGGCCCGTATGGACGCCTTCACCGCCGGAATCCTTCAGCGGATCAAGAACGCCGAGCAGGATCTGCACCGCGCGATCGAGTCCGGGGACGAGTTCCTGGCCGAGGTCGAGCAGTCCGAGCTGGAGGACCTCCAGCGCCTCGCCACCGAACACGGAGTGGACCCGGTCCTCGGCACGCACCGCTCCGCCGCCTGACCGCTCCCCTTCATTCTTCCCGTACGGCGAGAGCCCCGGCCCGGTTCCCCGGGCCGGGGCTCTCGGCTGTCCGCGGGACGCGGGACGCCGGACGCTGGACGCCGGACGCGGAGGGGATCAGTCGTGCCAGGCGCCGAGCGCCTCCAGCCGGGCCTGCAGCGGTTCGAACAGGCCGGGCGGGGCGGCGACCGTGAGCTCGCCGTCGGCGGGCAGGCCGGGGCGGGAGCCGGTGAGCGCGCCCGCCTCGCGGGCGATCAGCAGGCCGGCGGCGCGGTCCCAGGGGGCCAGGCCGCGCTCGTAGTAGCCGTCGAACCGGCCGGCCGCCAGGTCGCACAGGTCGACGGCGGCCGCCCCGCCCCGACGGACGTCGCGCACCTCGCCCATCAGCGCGTGCAGCACCTCGGCCTGGTGCACCCGCCGCTCGCGCAGGTAGCCGAAGCCGGTCGCCACCAGCGCCTGCCCCCAGGCCGGGGCCGGGCGGACGGCGAGCGGGCGGCCGTCCAGCGTCGCGCCGCCGCCGCGCACGGCCTGGAACAGCTCGCCGCGGGCGGGCACGAAGACCACGCCGACCACCGCCTCGCCGTCCAGTTCGGCGGCCACGCTGACCGCCCAGGAGGGCAGCCCGTACAGGTAGTTGACGGTGCCGTCGAGCGGGTCGACCACCCAGCGGACCCCGCTGGTGCCGGGGTGGTCGGCGCCCTCCTCGCCGAGGTAGCCGTCGTCCGGGCGGCGGGCCGAGATCAGCTCCAGCACCAGCTTCTCGGAGGCCAGGTCCATCTCGGTCACCACGTCCACCGGGCTGCTCTTGGTGGCGGCCACCCCGAGGTCCGCGGGCCGGCCGTCGCGCAGCAGGGCGCCGGCCCGGGTGGCGGCCTCGACGGCGGTGGCGAGGAGTTCCTGCAGCAGGTCGTCGGTCACGGGGTCCTCGTCTTCTCGGGGATCAGGCTTCTTGGGCGGCGGCGGGGCGGGGGGCCCGCGGGTTGGGGCAGCAGGCGGTGGCGCACAGGTCGTGACTGGGGCCGAGGGCGCCCAGCGCGCACCGGGTGACCGGCTCGCCGCGCTGTGCGGCGGCCCGCTCCAGCACCAGGTCCCGGACGGCGGCGGCGAACCGCGGGTCGGCGCCGACGGTGGCGGCCCGGGCGACCGGCAGGCCGAGTTCGGCGGCCTTGGCCACCGCCTCGGTGTCCAGGTCGTACTTGACCTCCATGTGGTCGGAGACGAAGCCGATCGGCACCATCACCACGGCCTCGGCGCCGTCCGCGTGCTGCGCCTCCAGGTGGTCGCAGACGTCGGGCTCCAGCCACGGGGTGTGCGGGGCGCCGGAGCGGCTCTGGTAGACCAGCTGCCAGGGCCGGTCGGCGACGCCGGTGCGCTCGGCGACCGCGGCGGCGATCAGCCGGGCGACGTCCAGGTGCTGGGCGACGTAGGCGCCGCCGGGGGTGCCGCGGGCCGGGTCGTCGGGGGCGCCGGAGGTCTCGGCCATCGCGGTCGGGATCGAGTGCGTGGTGAACGCCAGCCGGGCGCCGTCGCGGGCCCCGGCCGGGAGTGCGGCGAGCGCGGCGAGGGTGGCGTCGGTCATCGGCTCGACGAAGCCGGGGTGGTTGTAGAAGTGCCGCAGCTTGTCCACCGTCAGCTCGGGGCGGCCCTCGGCGGCCAGTTGCGCCAGCGCGTCGGCCAGGTTCTCCCGGTACTGCCGGCAGCCCGAGTACCCGGCGTAGGCGCTGGTGGCGAGCACCAGCACCCGGCGGTGCCCGTCGTCGGCGATCTCCCGCAGGGCGTCGACCAGGTACGGGGCCCAGTTCCGGTTGCCCCAGTACACCGGCAGGTCCAGGCCGTGGTCGGCGAAGTCCTTGCGCAGCGCGGCCAGCAGTTCGCGGTTCTGCTCGTTGATCGGGCTGACGCCGCCGAACAGGAAGTAGTGCTTGCCGACCTCGGCCAGCCGCTCCTTGGGGATGCCGCGGCCCCGGGTGACGTTCTCCAGGAAGGGCACCACGTCCTCGGGGCCCTCCGGCCCCCCGAAGGACAGCAGCAGCAGCGCGTCGTACGGCGCGGGTTCGGCGGGGCGGGGGGTGCGCGTGTCGGACATGGCTCCGATCCTGCCACCCGGAACGGACCGGCCGGTGCACGGGCGGCGGCCGGGCGGTGTCCGGGTTGTCCGCGAACAACCCGGATGCGGACGTTCGCCCACGCTTCGTAAGCTGTCCGGGCGAAGGTCGCACATTACCGATGGTTGCGTCCCCCACCCATCAGCCCCCGATCCGACCCCCGACGGAGCCACCCCCCGTGCTGTCCAGCTACCGCCAGATATTCGCCGCCCCCGGTTCCCTGGCCTTCTCCTCCGCCGGGCTGGTCGCCCGGCTGCCGATCTCCATGACCGGGATCGGCATCGTCACCATGCTCGGCCGGATCAAGGACTCCTACTGGCTGGGCAGCCTGCTCTCCGCCGTCCTCGCGGTCTCCGCCGCGGTCCTGGGCCCGCGCATCTCCCGCCTGGTCGACCGCCACGGCCAGCGCCGGGTCGCGCTCCCCGCCACCGGCGTCACCGTGCTGGCCGCCGCCGGGCTGCTGCTCGGCGCGCACTACGGCTTCCCGGACTGGACGCTGTTCGTCTTCGCGGCCGGCATGGGCACCATGCCCAGCACCGGCTCGATGGTCCGCGCCCGCTGGGCCCACCTCTACCGGGACGCGCCGCCCAAGCTGCACACCGCGTACTCCTTCGAGGCCGTCGCGGACGAGATCTGCTTCATCATCGGCCCGATCCTGGCCGCCACCCTGGCCACCTCGCTCTTCCCCGAGTCCGGCCTGCTGCTGGCCGGGGTCTTCCTGGTGGTCGGCGTCCTGCTGTTCACCGCCCAGCGCCGCACCGAGCCCCCGGCCCACCCGGTCGAGCACCGCAGCGGCAGCCCGGTCGTCCGGGACAAGGGCATCCAGACCCTGATCCTGACGCTGGCCGCGGTCGGCGGCGTCTTCGGCTCGGTCGAGGTGGTCACCGTGGCCTTCGCCCGCGCCCAGGGGCACCCGGCCGCGTCCGGCGGCGTGCTGGCCGTGTACGCGCTCGGCTCCTGCCTGGCCGGGGCGGTCTTCGGCGCGCTGAAGTTCACCGCCCCGCTGGACCGCCGCTTCCTGGTCGGCGTCGGCGTGATGGCCGCCGGGATGGCGCCGCTGATCCTCGCCGCCCAGCTGCTGCACGGCACCGCCGCGCTGGTCGGGGTCGGCGCCGCGCTCTTCCTCTCCGGCCTGGCCATCTCCCCCACCCTGATCACCTCGATGGCGCTGGTGGAACGGCTCGTCCCGGCCGCGCAGCTCACCGAGGGCATGACCTGGACCACCACCGGCCTGGCCCTCGGCGTGGCCGTCGGCTCCTCGGCGGCCGGCATCGTCGTCGACGCCGGGGGCAGCGCCAACGGCTACTGGGTGCCGGTGGCCGCCGCCGCCCTCTCCGCGGTCGCCGCCTACACCGGCCTGCCCCGGCTGCGCCGCCGGCTCGCCGCGGCGCAGCCGGCCGAGGCGGAGGCGGTGCGCTCCTGAGCCGGCCGGAGCTCCCCGCCCCGAACCGTAGACCTGCGCGATCCTGGTGACTACGCTCCCCGTACCCACCGGTAGAACCGGAAGGTAGGACACGCGCGAGCGGGAGGCTCTGGAGATGACCGAGGTCTGGCGGAACTGGGCGGGGAACCAGAGCGCGCGGCCCGCGCAGGTCGTGGCGCCGGGCTCGGTCGAGGAGCTCTCCGCGGCGGTGGTCGCGGCCGGGGAGGCCGGCCTGCCGGTGAAGGCGGTCGGGGCGGGGCACTCGTTCACCGCGATAGCCGCCGCCGGGGACGCGGTGCTGGTCCGCCCGGACCGCCTGACCGCCGTCCGGAAGCTCGACCGCGAAGCCGGGACGGTCACCGTCGAGTCGGGCCTGCCGCTGCACCGGCTGAACCGCCTGCTCGCGGCGGCCGGCCTCTCGCTGACGAACATGGGCGACATCGAGGTGCAGACGGTCGCGGGCGCGACCAGCACCGGCACCCACGGCACCGGCCGGGACTCCGGCTCGCTCGCCGCGCAGATCGAGGAGGTCGAGATCGTCCTGGCCGACGGCTCGGTGCGGACCTGCTCGGCGACCGAGGACGCCGAGCTGTTCCAGGGCGCCCGGCTGGGCCTGGGCGCCCTGGGCGTGGTGAGCGCGCTGACCTTCGCCGTCGAGCCGATGTTCCTGCTCTCCGCGCACGAGAAGCCGATGGGCTTCGACGAGGTGCTGGACTCCTTCGACGACCTGACCGCGGTGAACGAGCACTTCGAGTTCTACTGGTTCCCGCACACCGACCGCTGCTCGACCAAGCGGAACAACCGCAGCCAGGGCCCGGCCGAGCCGCTGCCGAGGTTCAAGGCGTGGCTGGACGACGACTTCGTCTCCAACACGGTCTGGGAGGGCGCCTGCCGGGTGGGCCGCGCCTTCCCCGGGGCGATCCCGACCATCGCCCAGATCGCCAGCCGGGCCTGGTCCGAGCGCCGGTTCACCGACCAGGCGTACAAGGTCTACACCAGCCCGCGCAAGGTGCGCTTCATCGAGATGGAGTACGCGGTGCCGCGCGAAGCGGCCACCGGGGTGCTGCGCGAACTGAGGGCGCTGGTGGAGCGCTCCGACTGGCGGATCAGCTTCCCGGTGGAGGTGCGGGTGGCCCCGGCGGACGACCTGTGGCTGTCCACCGCGAACGGGCGGGACAGCGTCTACATCGCCGTCCACCTGTACCGGGGCACCCGCGAACTCTCCTACTTCACCGAGGTGGAGAAGCTGATGGCGGCCCACCGGGGCCGCCCGCACTGGGGCAAGCTGCACACCCGGGACGCCGAGTACCTGGCCTCCGTCTACCCGCACTTCGGCGACTTCACGGCGCTGCGCGACAAGGTCGACCCGGAGCGCCGGTTCGCCAACGCCTACCTGCGCCGGGTGCTCGGCGCCTGACCTTCCGCCGCCTCAGCCGGTGCCGGTCGGCGCGGCCGTCCCGGGCAGCGCGTCCTGCGCGCCCTTGCCCGCGCCCGCGCCCGCCGCCGGTTCCGCGGTCGGCGCCGCGGTCCGGTCGGTCGGGGCCGCGCCGGAGGGCCCGGCGCTCGGCGAGGGCGGCGCGGACGCCGACCCGGACGCCGCACCCGACGGGGTCGCCGACGGCCCGGCCGAACCGCCCGGCGTCGCCGAGGGGTGGCGGAGGAGCGGCCGGAGGGCAGGTCGGACGGCCCGGCGGACGGGGTGTCCGCGGGGGCCTGCGGCTGCCGGTCGCCGGACGGCCGCGAGGGGTTGAACGAGGTGCCGCCGCCGTCCTGCCCGGTGGTGATGTCGTGCATCGGCTTCCCGGCCGCGAGTTCCACCGCGACGATCGGCACCATGGCGAGCACGAACACCAGCCCGGAGACCGCCGCGTACGACTTCCACGTCCAGCGGCGTTTCGCGCGCAGCAGCCGGGGGGCGTTCCAGTCCTGGCTGATTCCGTTCGGCGGGGCGGGTGCGGGGTGCACCGCGGGGGCGGATTCGGTACCGCGTTCCACCGCGTTGCGCAGTTGTTCCCCGGTGCGTTTGAACAGGTGCTGGAAGAGCGCGCTTCCGACGGTCGCCCCCACCGAGACGACGGCCGCACCGAGTATCGTTCCGTACACTCCGAGTTCCGAGGCGAGTACCGCGCCGGCCACCGCCGCCAGGGCGCTCGCCGCCACCTGAGCGGCCGTCAGGTCGAGCCGTCTGCGCTCGGCCTTCTCCTCCGCGGCGGCCGGTCCGTGCGCGAACTGCTGGCTCTGCTGCGGCATCCCTGTCCCTCGGTCGATGTGTCGGAATTTCGAACAAGCCTCTCCATCTTGCCCAAAGAAGGACACAAGGGTCGAAAATCCGGTTCTCTCCGGTCGATATATGTGAAGATGATCACCGTCCGTTGATCACCGGCGGGTCAATGGGGTGCCCACTCTTGAGATTCCGGTGATTCGCGGGAGACTTGAGCGGCGAGCCGCCCCTTCGGATGCCACGAATGGAGTACTGTTCGTGGAGCCTGAGCCTTCGGACTCGTTGTCGACGACCCGTCGGACGACGGACCGGGCGCCCGGGTGCGATGTCGACCGTCGACGTGGCAAACAGGCAACCGTGCCACAGCGGCGCGCCCGGGTGAAAGCCCGACACGCCGGGTAACTCTGCAAGGTTGTGGCCACTCGCCAACGGGCAGGCCACACTCAGTACGGGAGCAGCGACGCAGGTGACGTCGGCAGGCACCACCCGGGAGGTAACCGTGCCCGAACTGCGCGTCGTGGCCGTCAGCAACGACGGCACACGGCTGGTGCTCAAGGCTGCCGACAGCACGGAGTACACCCTGCCGATCGACGAGCGGCTGCGCGCCGCCGTCCGGGGTGACCGGCCGCGGCTCGGCCAGATCGAGATCGAGGTGGAGAGCCACCTCCGCCCCCGTGACATCCAGGCCCGGATACGAGCCGGTGCCTCCGCTGAGGAGGTCGCCCAGGCCGCCGGGATCTCGGTGGAACGCGTCCGCCGCTTCGAGGGCCCGGTGCTCGCCGAGCGCGCCTTCATGGCCGAGCGGGCCCGCAAGACGGCGATCCGCCGGCACGGCGAGTCCACCGGCCCGCAGCTCGGCGAGGCCGTCGCCGAGCGCCTCGCGCTGCGCGGCGCCGAGAAGGACACCGAGCGCTGGGACTCCTGGCGCCGCGACGACGGCACCTGGGAGGTCGTCCTCTGGTACCGCGCCGAGGGCGAGCACCGGCGGGCCGCCTGGTCCTACGACCCGCCGCGGCGGCTGGTCCAGCCCAACGACGACGAGGCCCGCGCGCTGATCGGCGAGAACGTCGAGCGCGAGGAGGACTCGGTCTTCCCGTTCATCCCGCGGATCGCCCGGCTGCCGCACGACCGCCCGGCCCGCCCGATGATCGAGCGGCCCTCCGCCGACCGCATCATGCAGGTCCGCGAGGCCCGCGAGGCGGCGGCCTCCGCCGCCACCGCGGCCGCGCCCGAACGGGATTCCCTGACCAGCCTGTTGGACGTGGTGCCGTCCTACCGCGGCGACCTCACCCCGGTCGGCCCGAGCGTGGAGACCACGGTCGCCGAGGAGCCCGAGGAGGTCGTCGAGGAGACGGCGGCCCCCGCCGCCAGCGTCGGCGCGGGCTCCGCGTACGCGGACATCCTGATGCCGCGCTCGGTCGCCCCGCACCGGGACCGCCTGGTCGGCACCACCGACCGCCAGGCCGAGGCCGACGGCGTCCGGCCGGGGCGCCGGGCGACGGTGCCGAGCTGGGACGAGATCGTCTTCGGCTCGCGCCGCAAGAAGCCCGAATAACGGTTTCACCTGGGAGCACCACCAGGGGCTCGGGGAACGGCGAGGCCGTGGCTGCGAGAGGTTCGCTGCCGAAGCGCGCATCGGCTTCGGGTTCTGTTCACTGCGCGCGGCAGCACTGACCTTCGACGGGCTCCGACCACCAGCACGTTCCCCGAGCCCCTGGCGGGGCTCACTGCCAGGGCTCTTCCTACTCCACGGGGTTGGCCGGGTTCGCCGACCACTCGCTCCAGGAGCCCGGGTAGAGGGCGGCGCCGTCGTGGCCGGCCAGCGCGAGGGCGAGCAGCTGGTGGGCGGCGGTGACGCCGGAGCCGCAGTAGACGGCGGTGCGGGCCGGGTCGGTGAGGTCGAGGGCGGCGAACCGCTCGGCCAGTGCGGCCGGGGGCAGGAAGCGGCCGTCGGGGCCGAGGTTCTCGGTGGTGGGGGCGGAGACCGCGCCGGGGATGTGCCCGGCCCTCGGGTCGACGGGCTCGGTCTCGCCGCGGTAGCGCTCGCCGGCCCGGGCATCGAGCAGCAGGCCGGTGCGGGCGAGTTCGGCCGCGCCGCTCGCGTCGACGGTGGGCAGGTGGCCGGGGTCGGCCTTGAAGTCGCCGTCGCCGGGGGGCGGGGTGTCGGTGCTGAGCGGGTGCCCGGCGGCGGTCCAGGCGGCGAGGCCGCCGTCCAGGACCCGGACGTCGCCGTGGCCGCCCAGCGCAGCAGCCACCAGGCGCGGGCGGCGGAGAGCGCGGGCCCGGCGTCGTAGGCGACGACGGGGCGCTCGGCGCCGACGCCGCCCGGCGCAGGGCGGCGGCGAGGCGGTCCGGGTCGGGCAGCGGGTGGCGGCCGGCCGGGCCGGGCGGGTCGGCGAGTTCGCGGTCCAGGTCGACGTAGTGCGCGCCGGGCAGGTGGCCCGCGGCGTACTCCTCGGCGCCGGGCGGGCCGCCGAGCGCCCAGCGGACGTCGAGCAGGACGGGGGGCCGGTCGGAGCCGAGCGCGGTGGCGAGTTCGGCGACGCTGATCAGGGGCGAGGTCATGCCGCCATTGTGGCGCGCGGACGCGGCGCGCGGGGCGGGCCGGGCGATCCCGTCACCCGGGGAAACGTTCCTGACGGGTGGTCAGCCCTCGAAGGGGAGCACGTCCGGGGAGAGGACCGCGGCCCGGGCGGTGGCGGCGGTGAGGCGGCGGCGGTGATGGCGGCGGCAGAGCACCTCGTAGCCGATCTCGTCCTCGTTGACGGCGACGTCCCCGACCACCACCTGGGCGCCCTCGACGACCATGACGCCGCCGACGGTGCGGGCGTTGTGGGTGGCCCGGGCGCCGCACCAGCAGAGCGCCTCGACCTGGAGGACCTCGACCCGGTCGGCGAGCTCGATCAGCCGCTGGGAGCCGGGGAACAGCTTGGTGCGGAAGTCGGTGGTGATCCCGAAGGTGAACACGTCGATGCCCAACTCGTCGACGATCCGCGCGAGTTGGTCGATCTGCCCGGCGGAGAAGAACTGCGCCTCGTCGCAGATCAGGTAGTCGACCTTGCCGCCGGCCGAGAGCAGGTGGACGACGTACGCCTGGAAGTCGAAGACGTCGCCGACCTCGACGGCGTCGGCGCGCAGGCCGAGGCGGCTGGAGATGGTGGCGGCGCCGGCCCGGTCGTGGCGGGTGAAGATGATGCCCTGGCGGCCGCGGGCGGCGTGGTTGTGGTCCATCTGGAGGGCCAGCGTCGACTTGCCGCAGTCCATCGTGCCCGAGAAGAACACCAATTCAGCCATGGCGGAGCGTCAGCCTTTCGGGCGAGGGGGTCAACGGGCGGGCTCAGCCGCGGACTTCGAGCAGCGGCACGAGCTGTTCGACGGGGGTCATCGAACCGTGCAGGCCGACCATCTGGGACTCCCCGGGCTCGCTGCGGGTGGCGACGACGGCGATGTCGTCGCGGGCGGCGGCGACCACGTCGCCGATCCGGGGCAGCACGCGCTCGTCCACCGTGGGGCCGAACCAGCCCGCGGCGACGGCCTGTTCGCGGGTGGCGACCCACATCTGCTCGCCCAGCACCTCGCTCCACACCGCGTGCACGTCGGCGGCCGCGCCGGGGTGGGCGTAGACGTGCCGGGCCCGGCCCTCGCCGCCGAGCAGCGCGACGCCGGCCGAGAGCTCCCAGTCCTCGTCGAAGTCGATCCGGTTCTCCGGGGCGACGTCGATCATGCCGTGGTCGGCGGTGACGTACAGCGCGGAGCGCGGCGGGAGCTGCTCGGCCAGCCGGCGGGCGAGGCGGTCGACCGTGAAGAGGGTGAGCCGCCACTCGTCGGAGTCGACGCCGAACCGGTGCCCGGCGGCGTCGAGTTCGCTCAGGTACGTGTAGACCAGGGCGCGGTCGTGCTCGGCCAGCCAGGCGGCGGCCCGGTCCATCCGCTCCTCGCCGGTGGTGCGGCCGAGGAAGGTGCCGCCGGAGAGCGCGACCTGGGTGAGCGGGGTGGAGGCGAACAGCGGGGAGGAGACCTGCGCGGTGGCCACCCCGGCCTGGTGGGCCCGCTCGAAGACGGTGGGGTAGGGCTGCCAGGCGTGCGGGTCGACCGGCGGGTTCCAGCGCAGCTGGTTCATCAGCCGCCCGCTGTCCGGGATCGCCACCGTGTACCCGGCCAGGCCGTGCTGCCCGGGCGGCAGGCCGGTGCCGACCGAGGCCAGCGAGGTGGCGGTGGTGGACGGGAAGCCCGCGGTGATCGGGGAGCGCCCGGCCGTCAGCGAGGTGAGGAACGGCGCCCAGTCCGGGTTGGCCCGGATCAGCTCCCAGCCGAGGCCGTCGACCAGGAACACGCAGACCCGGTCGGCGGGCTCCAGCGGCAGCGCCGGGCGGTAGCCGGGCACGCCGAGGCCCGCCGCCAGCGTGGGCAGCAGGTCGGAGAGCGCGGCGCAGCCGTAGCGCGGGGCGGGGGCGTCGGCCGGGTCGAGCAGCTCGTAGGCGTCGTCGTGCATGTCCCGGCTCAGCCGTTGGCCACGGTCGCCTCGGACAGCGCCCGGGCGAACACCAGCGCCTGGGCGACCGTCTCCGGCCCGTCCCCGGCCTCGCTGACCCGCAGCGACAGGTCGTCGGCGGTGGCGGAGCCGGTGTAGCCGTGGTCCGCCTCGCAGTTCGGGTCGGAGCAGCCGGCCGGCTCCAGGTCGAGGCGCTGCACGGCGCCCCAGCCGATGGTCAGCACGACCTCGCGCGGCGGGGTGCCGGGGGTGTACGTCTCGGGGTTGGCGACCATGCGGCTGACCACCACGGAGGTGATCCGGTCCAGGCGGACGGTCTCGGTGGAGGTGGTGGCGTACGGGACGGGGGTGGCCGCGTCGCCGTTCTGCTCGTCGGTGTGGCTGACCACGAAGCGCGACGCGGTGAGCACCAGCACGGTGACGTGCCGGCGGACCTCGTTGGCGTCGAAGGTGGTCTCCTGGTGCACCAGGTACGAGGTGATCGGCTCGGGGCCCACCGCGGACTCCACCGCCTCGGAGACCAGCGCCGGGTAGTAGCCGCTGCGCTCGATCGCGGACCGCAGGTCCTGCGTGGTGGTACCGGTCTTCGCCATATCTCCATCCTGGCATGTCCCGCCGCTCCGGCGGGTGGCACTGCGCCGGGTTCGCCCGGCCTTCGCTCCGCCGGGGGCCGCCCGGTCCTGGCGAGCGGGCAACCACGCAAGATTACAGCGTGCTCATGGCGCGCGGTCCCAGATCGGTGCGGACCGGCAGCGGGGCGATCCGGACCCGGGCGCCGAGCACGGTCAGGCCGTGCGGGGCGACCACGACGGGCTCCAGGTCGACCGCGGCGATCTCGGGCAGGTCGTCGACGAGGCGGGAGACCCGCAGCAGCACCTCCTCCAGCGCGCCGGTGTCGACGGCCTCGGCGCCGCGCCAGCCGAACAGCAGCGGGGCGGCCCGGACTTCGCGGATCAGTTCGGCGACGTCCCGGTCGGTGGCCGGGACCAGGCGGTGGGCGACGTCGCCGAGCAGTTCGGCGGGGGCGCCGGCCAGGCCGAAGGACAGGATGGTGCCGACGGCGGGGTCGACGGCCGCGCCGATCACGGTGTCCACGCCGCGCGGGGCGAGCCGCTGCACGACCAGTTCGGCCTGCGCGGCGCCGCCGAGCAGCGCGTCCAGTTCGCGGTGGGCGCGGCGCAGTTCGGCCTCGCTGGTCAGGTCGAGCCGGACGCTGCCCAGGTCGGGCCGGTGCCGCAGGTGCTCGGCGGTGGCCTTCAGCGCAACGGGGTAACCGAGCGCGGTGGCCGCCTTGACGGCGGCGGCCTCGTCGGGGGCGGGCAGCGTCGGGCTGACCGGGATGCCGTAGTGGCCGAGCAGGTCGGCGGCCTCGGGGTCGGGCAGGGTGACCCGGGCGCCGCCGGACTGCAGCCGGGCGGCGACCGCCTCCCGGCCGGACAGCGCGCGTTCGACCAGGGCGCGGGCGGCGTGCTCGTCGACGCCCTCCAGTTCGGGGACCCGGGCGGTCTCCTCGGCCTCGGCGTTGCGCCGGCGCCACTTCGCGTAGCGGACGGCGTCGGCCAGGGCGTGCACGGCGCGCTCGGGCGCCGGGTAGGCGGGCACGCCCCCGGCGCGGAGCCGGGCGACCAGCGCGGGCAGGGCGAGGTGGGCGAGCAGCAGCGGTTTGCCGAGTTCCCGGCCGCGGACGGCGGCGTCCAGCAGGGCCTGGGCGATCTCGGGGTCGTCCTCGACGAGTTCCGGCGCCGGGCCGGGGCCGTGCACGCCGATCGGCGGGATGGCGACGGCGATCACCGCGTCGGTGTGCGGGTCGGCGAGCGCGGTGTCCAGGGCGACCCGGAAGTTCTCGCCGGTGGCGCCGGTGGTCAGGTCGACGGGGGTGCGGGGGCGCAGTCCGGCGCTCAGGCAGGTGTCGTAGGTGAGCAGGCCGAGCGAGTCGGAGTTGCCGACCACGGCGACCTTGTTGCCGCGGGGCAGCGGCTGTCCGGCGAGCAGTTCGCCGGTGTCGAAGAGCTCGGTGATGGTGTCCACCCGGATCACCCCGGCCTGCTGGAACAGGGCGTCCACGGTGCTGTCGCGCAGCCGGGTCGCGGCGGGCTGGACGGCGTGGCCGGGCGGCAGGCTGCCGGTGTGCCGGGCGCCCTTGAGCACCACCACGGGCTTGCCGGCGGCCAGTCGGCGGGCGATCCGGGTGAACTTGCGCGGGTTGCCGAAGGACTCGAAGTAGAGCAGCACCACCTCGGTGGCGGCGTCCTCCTCCCAGTACTGCAGCAGGTCGTTGCCGGAGACGTCGGCGCGGTTGCCGACCGAGGCGAACGAGGAGATGCCCATGCCGCGGCGGTGGGCGGCCTCCAGCAGGGCCACGCCGATCGCGCCGGACTGGCAGAACACGCCGAACGGCCCGCGGTCGGGCAGCGCGGGGGCCAGCGAGGCGTTCAGCCGGTGCTCGGGGTCGGTGTTGACCAGGCCGAACGCGTTCGGGCCGATCACCCGCATGCCGGCCGCCCGGGCCTGCCGCACCAGGGCCCGCTGCCGGTCCCGCCCGTCCGGGCCGGTCTCGGCGTACCCGGCGCTGACCACCACCAGGCCCTGCACGCCGTGCGCCCCGCACTCGGCGACCGCGCCGGGGACGGCGGGCTCGGGCACCGCGATCACCGCGAGGTCGACCGGGCCGGGGACGTCCAGCACCGAGCGGTGGGTCGGCACGCCCTCCAGCACGGTGCCGGGCTCGGCGCCCCGGTTGACGGCGTACACCGGGCCGTCGAAGCCGGAGCGGACGTCGCGCAGCAGCGCCCGGCCGACCGACTGCGGGTTGCGCGAGACGCCGATCACCGCGATCGAACGGGGCGTCAGCAGCCGCTGCACGGAACGGGCTTCGGCCCGGTGCTCGCGGGCCCGCATCACGGCGAGCGAGGCGGCGGTCGGCTCCAGGTCGAACTCCAGGTGCACCACGCCGTCGGCGAAGCTGCGCCGCTGGGTGTAGCCGGCGTCGGTGAAGACCTTCACCATCTTGCGGTTCTCCGGCAGCACCTCGGCGGTGAACCGGCGGATGCCGCGCTCCTGGGCGACCGCCGCGATGTGCTCCAGCAGCGCGGAGGCGATGCCCCGGCCCTGGTGGGCGTCCTGGACCAGGAAGGCGACCTCGGCGTCGGTGCCGGTGGTGGACGGCATGCCGTCCTTGTCGGTCCGGTCGTAGCGGACGGTGGCGACGAAGCTGTCCCGCACCACCAGTGCCAGGCCGACCCGGTTCACGTAGTCGTGCCGGGTGAAGCGGCGGACGTCCTTGTCGGACAGGTGCGGGTACGGGGCGAAGAACCGGAAGTACTTCGACTGGTCCGAGACCTGCTCGTAGAACTCGACCAGCCGCTCGGCGTCGTCCGCGGTGATCGGGCGGATCCGGGCCGTCCCGCCGTCGCGCAGCAGGACGTCCGCCTCCCAGTGCTGGGGGTACCCGTTGTCGACCGGTGCGCGCTCGTGCTCCACGCCCGCCAGCGTAGTCGTCGGCGAGCCTGATGGCGCCCGGCCTGCCGGGCACGGCACGCTGGGCCTGCCGCCCCGCGGTTCCGCGGTTCTGCGGTCCGGTGGCCCGCGGTTCCGCGGTTCCGCCGTCCCGTACCGACGGGCCCGCCGTGTCCGGGCGTGCAACACTGGTCTAGACAACCCTGCACCACCCTGCACCACGTGAAAGGCACCTCTCATGGCTGAGCGCCGCGTCACCATCGGTTGGGCCGAGGGCCTGCACGCCCGTCCCGCCTCCATCTTCGTCAAGGCCGTCACCTCCACCGGCGTCCCGATGACCATCGCCAAGGAGGGCGGCAGCCCCGTCAACGCCGGCTCCATGCTCGGCCTGCTCGCCCTCGGCGCGGCCGGCGGCGACACCGTCGTGCTGGCCGCCGACGCGGACGGCGCCGACGCCACCCTCGACCGCGTCGCCAAGCTGGTCCAGGAGGGCCTGGACGAGCTGCCCGCCGCGTAACGGCCGGCATTCAGGGGAGCGGCGAGCCCGGCGCTGCCGGCGGTGCGCGGCCGGGGCGCGCATCGGCCTCCGGTTCGGTTCCCCCGCACCCGGCCGCACGGACCCGCCGCTCCCCCGAGCCCCTGGCGGTGCCCCCCACCCCTCTCCTCTTCAGCTCTCGGCGAGCGCCCAGCCCTCCGCCTCGCGGCGGGTCCCCGGCAGCAGCAGGGGGACGGCGAGCAGCAAGGCCGCGCCCGCGAAGTAGGGGGCCCGGGGGCCCCACTGGTGGGCGAGGAGCCCGGCGAGGGCGGCGCCCGCCGCACCCGCGGCGTTGAAGACGAGCTGGTAGGCCATCGAGATCCGGCCCAACAGGCGGGACGGGACCTGGGACTGGCGGAGGGTCAGCCCGCCGATCGCCCAGGCGAAGTCGGTGGCGCCGTAGCCGGCGACGGCGAGGGCGGAGACCGCGGGGGTGGGGGCGAGCGCCATGAGCAGAGCGCAGACCCCCGAGCCGAGGACGCCTGCGACCATGGTGGCGCGGGCGCCCCAGCGGTGCAGCAGCCGCGGCGTGAGGGCGCTGCCGAGCAGGCCGCCGACGGCGAACACGGCGACCAGCAGGGCGAACCCGGTCGGGCCGAGGTGCTGGGCGCGGCCCGCGTAGAGGACCAGGACGGCGATCAGCCCGGAGGCGACCGCACCGGTGAGGCCGCGGGCGAGGCAGAGCCGGAACAGGACGGGGCGGTCGCGCAGCCAGCGCAGCGCCTCCGCGACCTGCCGCCCCAGTGGGGCCCGGGCGGGGAGCGGACCCGCTCCGCCGGGACGGAAGTCGCCGCGCAGCAGGAGCACCAGGGCGGCCGCGACGGCGAAGGAGAGGCTGTCGACGGCGAGCGGGAGGACCGCGGCCAGCCCGAACAGGACCGCGCCGAGCGGGGTGCCGAGCAGGGTGTCGGTGATCAGGGCCCCGGCCTGCAGGCGGGAGTTGGCCCGGGCGCGCCCGGCGGGCGGGACGAGGGTGGGGACCATGCCCGACCAGCCCGCGCCGTAGACGACGTCCCCGGCGCCGAGCAGCAGGGCCGCCAGCACCAGCCAGCCGATCCGGACGGCGTCCGCGGCCACCGCGACGGCCAGGGCGCCGACCACGAGGGTGCGGGCGGCGTCCGACCAGAGGAGCATCCGGCGGCGGTCGGTCCGGTCGGCCCAGGCCCCGGCGGGGAGGGCGAGCAGCAGCGAGGGCAGCTGTCCGGCCAGCGCGACCAGGGCGATCAGTCGTGCGTCGTCGGTGAGCCCGACGGCGAGCAGCGGGAGGGCGACGAAGCGCATGCCGTCGCCGAGGCTGGATATGGTGACGGACGCCCAGAGGGTGGGAAAGCCGCGCAATAACATGAACGAGAATATCGTTCATGTTATTGCGGCGCGTCAAGGGCCCTGCCCGCCCGGCGCCGTACGAGGAGAGTGAGCCAACCGTGTCCCCCCTGGTCCGCGAGCCGCAGCAGCAGCGCAGCCGCGAGAAGTTCGCCCGCATCCTGGCCACCACGGCCCGGCTGCTGGAGACCGTGCCGTTCGAGCAGCTCAGCACCAAGCAGATCGCGGCCGAGGCCGGGATGTCGGTCGGGGCGCTGTACCGGTTCTTCCCGGACAAGGAGGCGGTGCTGGAGACGCTGGAGCACAGCTGGATGGAGGGCGACCTGCGGCTGCTGGAGGCCGCCACCGCCCCGGAGGCGGTGGCGGCCTGCGGGGCGTCCTCCGAGCGCTTCCTGGCCGGGGTGGTCGAGGCGTACGCGAACCGGCTGCGGGCACTGCCCGGCTACCGGCAGTCGTGGTTCCACAGCCCGAAGATCCCCTCGCTGGTGGACCTGAGCGACGAGGTGGACGCGCTGATCGCCGCCCGGGTGCACCAGGTGCTGGTCGCCTCGTTCGGCCTGGCCGACACCGCCGGGACCCGCCGCCGGGCGGGCCTGGCGGTGACCGTGGGCATCCAGCTGCTCAGCGTGGCGTTCCGCGAGGACCCGGACGGCGATCCGGAGGTCCTCGCGGACGCGGCGCTGATGATGGACCGGTACTTCTTCGCCCCGGAGCGCGACCCGCGAGGGAGTTGACGGAGCGTCAGCCCTTGACGCAGATCACCTGCTTGAGGTGCGCCACCACCTCGACCAAGTCCCGCTGCTGCTCGATCACCTTCTCGATCGACTTGTACGCGCCGGGGATCTCGTCGACCACGCCGGAGTCCTTGCGGCACTCGACGCCCGCCGTCTGCGCGACCAGGTCCGCCGTGGTGAAGCGCTTCTTGGCGGCGTTCCGGCTCATCTTCCGGCCGGCGCCGTGCGAGGCCGAGTTGAACGAGGCGGTGTTCCCCAGGCCCTTCACGATGTACGAACCGGTGCCCATCGAGCCCGGGATGATCCCGTACTCGCCGGAGCCGGCCCGGATCGCGCCCTTGCGGGTGACCAGCAGGTCGACGCCGTCGTAGCGCTCCTCGGCCACGTAGTTGTGGTGGCAGGAGATCATCTCGCCGAACGTCGGCTTGGCCTTGGGCAGTTCGCGGCGGACCGCGCCCTGGAACAGGGCCATCATCAGCGCCCGGTTGTGCTTGGCGTACTCCTGCGCCCAGAAGAGGTCCGACCGGTAGGCGGCCATCTGCGGGGTGTCGGCGATGAAGACCGCGAGGTCACGGTCGATCAGGCCCTGGTTGTGCGGCAGCGCCTGGGCGATCGACATGTGGTGCTCGGCGAGCTCCTTGCCGATGTTGCGCGACCCGGAGTGCAGCATCAGCCAGACCGCGCCGTCGTCGTCCAGGCAGAGCTCGATGAAGTGGTTCCCGCCGCCGAGGGTGGCCATCTGCTGGGCGGCCCGCTCGCGCCGCCAGCGCACCTCGGGGGCGATGCCGTCGAAGCGCTGCCAGAAGTCGGCCCAGCCGGCGGTGGACTGCCCGTGCAGCTTGCCCGGGTCGACCGGGTCGCCGTGCAGGCCGCGGCCGACCGGGATGGCCTGCTCGATCCGGTGCCGCAGGTGCGACAGGTCGTCGGGGAGGTCCTTCGCGGTCAGCGAGGACTTCACGGCCGTCATCCCGCAGCCGATGTCGACGCCGACCGCGGCCGGGCAGACCGCGCCCTTCATCGCGATGACGGAGCCGACCGTCGCCCCCTTGCCCAGGTGGACGTCCGGCATCACGGCGAGGCCGTGCAGCCAGGGCAGCGTGCTGATGTTGCGCAGCTGCTCCATGGCCTGGCCCTCGACGGTGGCCGGGTCGGTCCACATCCGGATCGGGACGCGGACGCCGGGTACCTCGGTGTACGACATGGGGGTTCGACCTCCTGGGTCGGATGGGTTCATGGTGCCGCACGGAAGGGCCCGGTGCGGCGGCGGGGAAGATCGGGGGCGGCCCGGTGCTCCGGGGCCGCGGGCAGCGGACGGGCGCTGCGCGGGGAACTGCTCAGGCGGTGCGGAGGGAGCAACGGAAGGGCAGCCTCGGGGAGCGTCGTCGTGGCTCGACCCGCATGGTGACCGCCTCCTTCCGCACTGTGTCCGACCGCGCGGCTGTCGCCCGGTCGGGGATATCTACCCACGCCGCGCCGACGGCGCGCAAGGCATTAAAAACGGGCGGGAACGCCGAGGGCCCGGCGGGGCTGACGCCCCGTCGGACCCCCGTGCGCGGACGGCTAGTTGGCGAGGACCGTGACGTCCCCGATGCCGAGCGCCTTGACCGGCTCGGCGATCACCGAGGCGTCGCCGACCAGCACGGTGACCAGCCGGTCCGGCGGGAACGCGGCGACCACGGCGCGGGTGGCGGCCGCGGTGTCCAGCTCGGCCAGCTTCCGGTAGAAGTCCGCCTGGTAGGTGTCCGGCAGGTACTGCTCGACCTGGTCGGCCAGGGTCGCGGCGACCGAGCCGGCCGTCTCGAACTTCAGCGGGGCGACGCCGACCAGGAACTGCACGGCCTCCTCCCGCTCCGCGTCGGTCAGGCCCTCGGCGGCCAGCGTCCGCAGGATGGTCCAGGTGTCCTGCAGCGCCGGCGCGGTGGACTCGGTGTCCACCGAGCCGCTGATCGCCAGCAGCCCGCGACCGGTGCCGTCGGCGGACGAGCGCAGCGCCTGGGCGAACGCCCGCACGCCGTAGGTGTAGCCCTTCTCCTCGCGCAGCACGCGGTCCAGCCGGGAGGTGAGGGTGCCGCCGAGGCAGTAGGTGCCGAGCACCTGCGCGGCCCACACCGGGTCGTGCCGGTCCGGGCCGATCCGGCCGATCAGCAGCTGGGTCTGGACCGAGCCGGGCCGGTCGACGATGACCACCCGCCCGGTGTCGTCGCCCGCCACCGGGCCGTGCACGGCCGGCTCCCGGGCCTCCGCGGTCCACCGGCCCAGGGTGGACTCCAGCAGCCCGGCCAGCTCGACGCCGGTGAGGTCGCCGACCACCACGGCGGTGGCGGTGGACGGGCGCAGGTGGGCGTCGTAGAACGCCTTGACCGCGTCCCGGTCGATCCGCTTGACGGTGTCGGCGCTGCCGGACCGCGGCCGGGACAGCCGGTCGGCGGCCGGGAACAGCTCGGCGTACAGCGCCTTGGCGGCGCGCCGGGCCGGGTTGGCCTGCTCGTGGACGATCTCGTCGAGGCGGTTGGCGACCAGCCGCTCGATCTCGTCGGCGGGCAGCGCGGGGGCGCGCAGCGCGTCGCCGAGCAGGGTCAGGCCGCGCTCCAGCCGGGAGGCCGGGACCTCCAGCGAGACCCGGATCGCCGGGTGGTCGGCGTGCGCGTCCAGGGTGGCGCCGGCCCGCTCCAGCTCGCCCGCGAACTCCTCGGCGCTGAGCGTGTCGGTGCCCTCGGACAGCGCCCGGGACAGGATCGAGGCGACGCCGTCCAGGCCCTCCGGTTCGGCGGCCAGCGGCGCGTCCAGCACCACGTCGACGGCGACCAGCTGCTGGCCGGGGCGGTGGGAGTGCAGCACCGTCAGCCCGTTGGCCAGGGTGAGCCGCTCGGGCGCCGGGAACGCCCACGGGGTGGGGGTGCCGGGCTGCGGCTGCGGGTGGAACTCCATCGCGGGGGTGTAGTCGCTCACGCCGCCGCCTCCTCGTCGCTGTCGTTGCTGTCGTCGGCGTCGCCGCCGGTCGGCTCGTACACCAGCACGGCCCGGTTGTCGGGGCGCAGCCGGGCGGCGGCGACCGCCCGGACCTCCTCGGCGGTGACGTCGAGGACCTTCGGCAGGGCGCTGTTGACGAGCTTCGGGTCGCCGAACAGGACGGCGTAGCGGCAGAGTTCGTCGGCCCGGCCGGCCACCGTGGTGAGCCGGTCCAGCCACTCGCGCTCGATCTGCGCCTGGGCCCGTTCGAGTTCCTCGGCGGTGGGGCCCTCGGCGGCGAACCGGGCCAGCTCCTCGTCGACGGCCGCGTCGATCTGCTCCAGGGTGGCCTCGCCGCCCGCCTTGACGTCCAGCCAGCCGAGCGAGGGCGCGCCGGCCAGCCGCAGCAGGCCGAAGCCGGCCGCGACGGCGGTGCGGTCGCGGCGCACCAGCCGGTTGTAGAGGCGGGAGGACTCGCCGCTGCCCAGGATGGTGAGCGCCAGGTCGGCGGCGTCGGCCTCCCGGGTGCCGTCGTGCGGGAGCCGGTAGGCGGCCATCAGGGCGCGGGACGGCACGTCCTCGCGGACCAGCTCGCGCACCTCGGCGCCGAGGGTCTCCGGCAGGGCGCCGTCGCGCGGCGGCTGCTTGCCGTCGTGGGCCGGGATCGAGCCGAAGTACTTCTCCACCCAGGCGATGGTCTGCTCCGGGTCGAGGTCGCCGACGATCGCCAGCACCGCGTTGTTGGGCGCGTAGTAGGTGCGGAAGAACGACCGGGCGTCCTCCAGCGTGGCGGCGTCCAGGTCGGCCATCGAGCCGATCGGGGTGTGGTGGTAGGGGTGGCCGTCGGGGAAGGACAGCGCGGTGAGCTTCTCGAACGCGGTGCCGTAGGGCACGTTGTCGTAGCGCTGGCGGCGCTCGTTCTTCACCACGTCGCGCTGGTTCTCCATGGACGTCTCGTCCAGCGCGGCCAGCAGCGAGCCCATCCGGTCGGCCTCCAGCCAGAGCGCGAGCTCCAGTTGGTGGGCGGGCATGGTCTCGAAGTAGTTGGTGCGCTCGAAGCTGGTGGTGCCGTTGAGCGAGCCGCCGGCGCCCTGGACCAGTTCGAAGTGGCCGTTGTTGGAGACGTTCGCCGAGCCCTGGAACATCAGGTGCTCGAAGAGGTGGGCGAGGCCGGTGCGCCCCTTGACCTCGTGTCGGGAGCCCACGTCGTACCACAGGCACACCGCCGTGACCGGGGTGAGGTGGTCCTCGGAGAGCACCACCCGCAGGCCGTTGGCCAGGCGGTGTTCGGTGATGGCGAGGCCGCTTGCGGGCGCGGGGTTGGCCATGCGGGGTCCTTCCCGTCGTCGGTTCCGGAGTGTTCCGGGCCGGGGGCGTGTGACGTCCCCATTGTGGTGCAACGCCGGGTGCCGCCGTCAGGTGTCCGGGAGCGGGACGCGTTCGCCAGCGGCGGAAGCGGCCCGGGTGACGGGTGCTGTCCCACCGAGGGTCCACAATGGGGGGCGTTCGCGCCCGCGTCCGCCCACCCCCATGTCCCGCATGTACCGCAAGGGAGCCCCGCAGCGATGGCCCGCCGCAGTTCGCCCACCCCGCCGCCCGGTGACTTCGAGGAGCGGATCCTCGACGTCGATGTCGTGGACGAGATGCAGGGCTCGTTCCTGGAGTACGCCTACTCGGTGATCTACTCCCGGGCCCTGCCGGACGCCCGGGACGGCCTCAAGCCGGTGCACCGCCGGATCCTCTACCAGGCCAACGAGATGGGCCTGCGCCCGGAGCGCGGCCACGTCAAGTGCGCGCGCCTGGTCGGCGAGGTGATGGGCCGGCTGCACCCGCACGGCGACGCCTCGATCTACGACGCCGTGGTGCGCCTGGCGCAGCCGTTCTCGATGCGGCTGCCGCTGATCGACGGCCACGGCAACTTCGGCTCGCTCGGCAACGACGACCCGCCGGCCGCGATGCGCTACACCGAGTCGCGGCTGACCGCGGCCTCGATGTCGCTGGTGGAGTCGATCCACGAGGACACCGTCGACTTCGGCCCGAACTACGACGGCTCCGAGCAGGAGCCCCAGGTGCTCCCCTCGGCGTTCCCGAACCTGCTGGTCAACGGCGCCACCGGGATCGCGGTCGGCATGGCCACCAACATGCCGCCGCACAACCTGTCCGAGGTGGTCGCCGCCGCCCGGCACCTGATCAAGCACCCCTCCGCGGACCTCGACGCCCTGATGCGGTTCGTCCCCGGCCCCGACCTGCCCACCGGCGGCCGGATCGTCGGCCTCTCCGGCATCCGGGACGCGTACGAGTCCGGCCGCGGCACCTTCAAGATCCGCGCCACCACCTCGATCGAGAACGTCACCGCCCGCCGCAAGGGCATCGTGGTCACCGAACTGCCGTACTCGGTCGGCCCGGAGAAGGTGATCGGCAAGATCAAGGACCTGGTCAACGCGAAGAAGCTGCAGGGCATCGCCGACGTCAAGGACCTCACCGACCGCGAGCACGGCCTGCGCCTGGTCATCGAGGTGAAGAACGGCTTCGTCCCCGAGGCGCTGCTGGAGCAGCTGTACAAGCTGACGCCGATGGAGGAGACCTTCGGCATCAACAACGTCGCGCTGGTCGACGGGCAGCCGCTGACGCTGGGCCTCAAGGAGCTGCTGGAGGTCTACGTCGACCACCGCTTCACGGTGGTCAAGCGGCGCAGCGACTTCCGCCGCCGCAAGCGCCAGGACCGGCTGCACCTGGTCGAGGGCCTGCTGGTCGCGCTGGTCGACATCGACGAGGTGATCGCGATCATCCGCAGCAGCGACGACGCGGGCCAGGCCAAGGACCGGCTGATGGAGCGCTTCGGCATCTCCGAGATCCAGACCGCGTACATCCTGGACACCCCGCTGCGCCGGCTCACCCGCTTCGACCGGGTCGAGCTGGAGGCCGAGCAGGCCAAGCTGCTCAAGGAGATCGCCGAGCTGACCGAGATCCTGGAGTCCGACACCAAGCTGCGCTCCGTGGTCTCCTCCGAACTCGCGGCCGTCTCCAAGCAGTTCGGCACCGAGCGGCGCACCGTGCTGCTGGAGGCCGGCTCGGTGCCGTCCGCCGCGCTGTCGGTGCCGCTGGAGGTCGCCGACGACCCGTGCCGGGTGCTGCTCTCCTCCACCGGGCTGCTGGCCCGCACCTTCGACCTGGAGCCGGTCGGCGAGCAGGACGCGGCCCGCGCCAGGCACGACGTGCTGGCCTCCGCCGTCCCCGCCACCGCCCGCGGCGACGTCGGCCTGGTCACCACGGCCGGCCGGGTGCTGCGCCTGCCGGTGATCGACCTGCCCGCGCTGCCCCCCGGCACCTCGACGCTGTCCGGCGGCGCGGCGGTCTCCGAGTTCCTCCGGCTGGAGGCCGACGAGCGGCCGATCGCGCTGACCACCCTGGACGAGTCCTCCCCCGGCCTGGCGCTCGGCACCGTGCAGGGCACGGTCAAGCGGGTGGTGCCCGAATGGCCCGCCAACAAGGACGAGTTCGAGGTGATCGCGCTCAAGGACGGCGACGCCGTGGTCGGCGCGGTCGAACTGCGCACCGGCGAGGAGGACCTGGTCTTCATCACCTCCGACGCCCAGCTGCTGCGCTACCCGGCCGGCCAGGTCCGCCCGCAGGGCCGCCCGGCCGGCGGCATGGCCGGCATCAAGCTGGCCGACGGCGCGAAGGTGCTCTCCTTCGCCGCGGTCGACCCGGCGCAGGACGCGGTGGTGCTGTCGGTCGCGGCCGCCTCCGGCACGCTGGCCGGCGAGGAGCAGACCAGCTGGAAGCTCACCCCGTTCGACCAGTACCCGCGCAAGGGCCGGGCCACCGGCGGCGTCCGCTGCCAGCGCTTCCTGCGCGGCGAGGACGGCCTCGCCTTCGCCTGGGCCGCCCGCTGCCCGCCCTCGGCGCGACCACCACCGGCCGGCCCGTCGCGCTCCCCGAGCGCGACCCGCGCCGCGACGGCTCCGGCACCCCCGTCCCGTCCCCGATCGGCGCGGTCGGCACCCGGATGTGACCCCCGCCCCGGGCCCCGCACGGGGCCCGGGGCCCGCCGTCTCCGCCCCGTCCCTGCCCGGGCGGCGGTTCGCACTAGGGTGGGGCGGGTGAGCACCTGTACGACGCTGTCGCACGAACTGGCCGAGCCGCTGGCCGCCACCGCGGCCACCGCCACTACCTGGCTGCTGATCGAGCAGTCCGGTCCGTGGGGGGCGCGGGCGGTGACCGAGAGCCACCTCGACGCCGGCCTCGGGGCCGCCCTGGAGGCCGCCGCGGACGGCACCGGCGTCCGGATCGCGCTGATCCGCCGCCCGGGCCGGCACGCCGACGGCGACGCCACGGCCCGGCACGAGGTGCTGCTCGCGCACACCTCGCCGGCCGACCCGTGGGTCCGCCGCGGGCACGTCGCCGACCCCGCCGAGCTGCTCGGCCTGGACTTCGCCGCGCTCGGCGCGGGCGACCACGGCTCCTTCGGCGCCCCGCACGTCGGCGGCCCGATCGCCCTGGTGTGCACCAACGGCCGCCGCGACCGCTGCTGCGCGCTGCTCGGCCGCCCGCTGGCCGCCGACCTGGCCGCGGCCGGCCACAGCGAGGTCTGGGAGGTCACCCACCTCGGCGGCCACCGCTTCTCGCCGACCGTGCTGGTGCTGCCGCACGGCTACGCGTACGGGCGGCTGACCGCCGAGTCCGCCAAGGAGGTGCTGGCCGCGACGGCGGCCGGCCACACCGTCCCGGCGCACTCCCGCGGCCGCTCCTACTGGCCGCGTCCGGCCCAGGCCGCCGAGCAGGCGGTCCGCGAGCTGTCCGGCGAGACGGCCGCCGACGCGCTGACCCTGCACCCGTCCCCCGGCGGCTCCCCCTGGACGGTCGAGGTGCGGCACGCCGACGGCCGCCGCTGGCGGGCCACCGTCACCGAGTCCCGCAGCGAGCCGCCGCGCCCGGAGAGCTGCGGCAAGAACCCGGGCACCCCGTCCCGGATGGACGTCGTCGCGCTGGAGGCCCTCTCCGCCTGACCGCGCGCGGAACGGCCGGGGCCGCGGCAGGAGGATCGACTCCCGCCGCGGCCCCGGCCGTTCCGCGGCCGCTAGGCGGCGCCCGCCCCGGTCAGGGCGCGCACCTCCAGTTCGGCGTAGCCGTCCTCGTCCGGCGGCTCCCGGTCCAGGACGGTGCCCAGCCAACCGGCCAGGAAGCCGAGCGGGATGGAGACCAGGCCCGGGTTCTCCAGCGGGAACCAGTGGAAGTCCAGACCGGGCAGCACGGAGGTCTTCGCGCCGGAGACGACCGGCGAGAACAGCACCAGCACCACCGCCGGGACGAGGCCGCCGTACACCGACCAGACCGCGCCGCGGGTGGTGAACCGCTTCCAGAACAGCGAGTACAGCAGGGTCGGCAGGTTGGCCGAGGCGGCCACCGCGAAGGCCAGGCCGACCAGGAAGGCGACGTTCAGCCGCTGCGCGAACAGGCTGAGCACGATGGCGAGTCCGCCGATCACGACGGCGGAGATCCGGGCCGCGATCACCTCCTCGCGCTCGGAGACCTGCCGCTCCTCGGGGCGGCGCCAGGCCCGCGCGTACAGGTCGTGGGCGAAGGCCGCCGAGGAGGCCAGGGTGAGGCCGGCCACCACGGCGAGGATGGTGGCGAAGGCGATCGCGGAGATCACCGCGAACAGCAGCAGGCCCCAGGTGGAGTCCGGCCCGCCGCCGAGGTCGAGGGCGAGCAGCGGGACGGCCGTGTTGCCGGCCGGGTTCGAGGCCCGGACGGCCTTGGCCCCGACCACCGCGCCGGCCCCGAGGCCGAGCAGGATCGCCATCAGGTAGAAGCAGCCGATCAGCCCGATCGCCCACATCGTGGAGCGCCGGGCGGCCCGCGCCGTGGGCACGGTGTAGAAGCGGCTGAGGATGTGCGGCAGGCCCGCGGTGCCGAGCACCAGGGCGAGGCCGAGGCTGACGAAGTCGAGCCGGCTGATCGGGCTGGAGCCGTACCGCAGCCCGGGTTCCAGGTACTTGTCGCCGACGCCGCTGTGCTGCGCGGCGGCGTTCATCAGCGCGCCGAAGTCGCCGTGGAAGCGGGCCACCACCAGCACCGTGAGCAGCACCGAGCCGGCCACCAGCAGGAACGCCTTGACGATCTGGATCCAGGTGGTGGCGCGCATCCCGCCGACCGTCACGTAGACGATCATCAGGCCGCCGACCGCGACGATGGTCCAGCCCTTGGCGGCGCCGCTGTCGGTGCCGAGCAGCAGGGCGACCAGGCTGCCCGCGCCGACCATCTGCGCGATCAGGTACATCAGGGTGACGACCATGGACGCCAGTCCGGCCGCGGCGCGCACCGGCCGCTGGCGCATCCGCAGCGCCAGCACGTCGGCCAGGGTGTAGCGGCCGGCGTTGCGGACGAGTTCGGAGACCAGCATCAGCACGACCAGCCAGGCGACCAGGAAGCCGATGCTGTAGAGCACGCCGTCGTAGCCGTACAGCGCGATCAGGCCGGTGACGCCGAGGAAGGACGCGGCGGACAGGTAGTCGCCGGAGAGCGCGAAGCCGTTCTGCAGCGGCGAGAAGTCGCGTCCGCCGGCGTAGAAGTCCTCGGCGGCGTGGCCGCGGCGGCCGACCCAGACGGTGATGGTGAGGGTGACGGCGACGACGACGGCGAACAGGGCCACCGCCAGGCCGTGGCTGGGGTGTGGGGTCATCGCAGTTGGTCCTGGGTGTCCCAGCGCAGTTCGAGGGCTGCTCGGTCGCGCTTGGTGCGGGCGTTGCGGGCGTAGAGCCAGGTCAGCAGGAAGGTCGAGGCGAACTGGCCGAGGCCGAGCAGCCAGGCCAGGTTGAGCGGCCCGGCGACCCGCTCGCGCATCAGCTCCGGCGCGAACGCCTGGGCCGCGACGAACAGCAGGTACCAGGCCAGGAACCCGGCGCTGGCCGGGAAGACGAACGAGCGGTAGCCGCGCCTGATCTCCTGGAACGCGTCGCTGTCCTGGACGCTGCGGTAGACCTCCCGCCCGACCCGTTCCTCCGGCGGGGCCGGTTCCGCGGTCCGCCGCTGCCCCACCACCCGGGGCCGGGAGGCGGCCGCGGCCCACCAGTCGACTCTCTCCTGCTGCGCCACAGCCGACACCTCATCAATTCGGTCACTACGACCGAACCATGATGGAGCGTCACAAACCCCACCACGAAACCCGCGCAGATACGTTCACCCGAACCAGCTACCTGAACGTGGGTTTACGAACCGTCCGAAATTCCATGCTTGAAGGCGTACGCCACGGCCTGGGCCCGGTCCCGCACCGCCGTCTTGGCGAAAAGGTTGTTGATATGTGTTTTCACCGTTGCGGGGCTGACGAACAACCTTCCGGCGATCTCCGCGTTGGACAGACCGGCCGCGATCAGCGCCAGCACCTCGGCCTCCCGCTGGGTCAGCCCGTCCGGCAGCGCCGGGCGCCCTGGCACCGGTGCGGACCCGGCCGCCGGTGCGGGCGGAGCGGCGGCGGGTGCCGGCGGGGCAGCGGCGGGCACCGGTGGCGCGGCGGACCCCGGCCCGCCCGACAGCCGCTCCAGCAGCCGCAGTTGGACCTGCGGGGAGAGCCCGGCCGCGCCCGAGCGGACGTCCGCGACGGCGCGGGCGATCTCCTCCGCGCCGGCGTCCTTGGTGAGGAAGCCGCGCGCGCCGGCCTGCAGCGCGGAGAACAGCGAGTCGTCGTCGGCGTAGGTGGTGAGCACCACCACCTCGGTGCCGGGGTGCTCGGCCCGGATCCGCCGGGTCGCCTCCACCCCGTCGCAGCGCGGCATCCGCAGGTCCATCAGCACCACGTCGGGGGCGTGTTCGGCGACCAGCCGCAGCGCCTCCTCGCCGTCCGGTGCCGAGCCGACCACCGTGATGCCCGGCAGCAGGCCGAGCAGCATCACGATGCCCTCGCGCACCACGGTCTGGTCGTCGGCGACCACCACCCGGATCGGTCCGTCCGTCACGCCGGCACCCGCAGCAGCACGCGCCACCCTCCCTCCTCGGGGCCCGCCAGCAGTTCGCCGCCGAGCAGTTCCGCGCGTTCGCGCATCCCGAGCAGACCGTACCCGTTCCCGCTGCCGCCCAGCACCGGGTGGGCCCCGCGCGGGGCACCGGAGTTGCGCACCACCAGCTCCACCTCGTCCTCCCGGTAGCCGAGCCGGACGTCCACCCGGCTGCCGGGCGCGTGCTTGCGGGCGTTGGTGAGCGCCTCCTGGGCGACCCGGCGCACCGCCAGCCCGGCCTCGGCGGGCAGCGGCCGGGGCACCCCGTCGACGGCCAGCCCGGCCCCGGCCCCGGCGGCCAGTTGGGCCACGAACTCGGCGACCGGCGCGAACTCGCCGCGCAGCGCGGACAGCGCCTGCCGGGTCTCGGCCAGCCCGTCCTGCGCCATCCGCCGGGCGGCGACCACCCGTTCGCGGACCTCGGCCCGCTCGGCCCCGGCGTCCAGCATCAGCCGGGCCGCCTCCAGGTGCACCAGCTGCGCGGACAGGCTGTGCGCCAGCACGTCGTGGATCTCCCGGGCGATCCTGGCCCGTTCGGCGAGCGCCGCGCTCTCGGCCTGCGCGACCTGCGCGGCCCGTTCCTGGGCGAGCAGGGCGCGCTGCGCGGAGCGGGCCTGGCCGTCCAGCCGCAGCAGGTAGCCGAGCAGGCCCATACCGCCCGCGACGGCCAGCATGGCCAGCAGCGAGTCGTCCGTGCCGAAGCCGTAACCGGCCAGCGCCGCACCGGCGGTGAGCAGTCCGGCGGCCAGCGGCAGCCGGACCACGGCGAGCACCGCGAGTCCGCACCAGATCACCGAGGCCAGCGTCCTGGCACCGCCCTCGTCGGCCAGCGCGGCGTACCCCAGCAGCCCGGCGGCGCAGGCCAGCGTGGGCCACAGCCGCTGGGCCCGGCAGAAGTGGTACCAGCCGGTGAACAGCACGGCGGCGGCGGCGATCCAGCCGATCGGGACCAGCACCAGCCAGCCCCGGTAGTGCAGTTCGCCGAAGGTCCCGAACACCACGGCGCCCAGCATGCAGAGCCGGCCGAAGAAGGAGATCGCCATCCGGGCCCGCGAGTCGCGCTCCCGGATCGGGACGTCCCGGTCGGGCCACCTGGTCCACCGGTCCAGCGTGCTCACCTGCGGGTCCTCTCTCGACGGCTCGACGGCGGTGCCGCCGACCCCCGTTGCGGGGGCCGGCGGCGGGGTGGTGACGGGGTGGTGACGGTCGGTCAGGCGGCCAGGCCGTGCAGCTTGCCGCCGCCCAGCTGCCGGGACCGCCACTGGACGGCCGCCGAGCGGACCAGCAGCAGCAGGCCCAGCGAGAGCAGCAGCACGCTGCTGGACTGGTGGACGTGCAGCGCGGCGCCCACCCCGTACCAGGCGGCCCGGATCAGGATCGCGCCGACCCAGGCGAACACCGTGGCGGTGGTGCCCTTGCTCCACAGCGTGCCGTCCGTCTCGCGCCAGATCCGCACCGTCCAGCCCCAGGCGCAGCCCATCCCGGCGGTGGTGAGCATCGAGCCGGCCAGCAGGACGGCGGCGGCGACCCGGTGGTGCGGGTCGATCAGCACCGGGTCGCGCAGCGCGACGGCGGCGAGCACCAGCGGCAGCAGCCAGAAGCGGCGCTCGGTGTCCAGCCGGCGGGCCCGCAGCTGCCGGCCCACCACCAGGACGATCACGGCGGCGGCGATCAGGACGTCGGACAGGGCGGTCATTTCGGGTGCCTCCCGGGCGGGGTGGTTTCGACACCCTGAACGCTACGGACCGCGGGCCCGCCGGTCCTCGGAGCGGGGGTTGATCCACCGCGCGGAGGGCTCTCCACCCTGGGGTGGAGAGCCCTCCGCGGACCGGGGCCGCTCAGGCGTCGATCCGGGACCGGTCCAGGGTGGCCGCCGAGTCGACGATGAACTCCCGCCGCGGCGCGACGTCGTTGCCCATCAGCAGGTCGAAGGTCTTCTCCGCGGAGTCCAGGTCGCCCAGGTTGATCCGGCGCAGGATCCGGAACCGCGGGTCCATGGTGGTCTCGGCCAGCTGGTCGGCGTCCATCTCGCCGAGGCCCTTGTAGCGCTGGATCGGGTCCTTCCAGCGCAGCCCCTTGCCCTGGAACTGCAGCAGGGTGCGCCGCAGTTCGGCGTCGGAGTAGGTGTAGTGGTACTTCTCCTGGCCGCGCTTGGGGTTGGTCAGCTCGATCCGGTGCAGCGGCGGCACCGCGGCGAACACCCGGCCCTGCTCGACCATCGGCCGCATGTAGCGGTGGAACAGCGTCAGCAGCAGGGTGCGGATGTGCGAGCCGTCGACGTCGGCGTCGGCCATGAAGATGACCTTGCCGTAGCGGGCCTGGTCGATGTCGAACGTCCGGCCCGAGCCCGCTCCTATCACCTGGATGATCGAGGCGCACTCGGCGTTCTTGAGCATGTCGCTCACGGACGCCTTCTGGACGTTCAGGATCTTGCCGCGGATCGGCAGCAGCGCCTGGAACTCGGAGTTCCGGGCCAGCTTGGCGGTGCCGAGCGCGGAGTCGCCCTCGACGATGAACAGCTCGCTGCGGTCCACGTCGTCGCTGCGGCAGTCGGCCAGCTTGGCGGGCAGCGAGGAGGTCTCCAGCGCGGTCTTCCGGCGCTGCGCCTCCTTGTGCTGCCGGGCGGCGACCCGGGTGCGGGCCGCCGCGACGACCTTCTCCAGCACCGCCCGGGCCTGGAGCTTCTCGTCCTTCTTGGCCGAGGTGAGGAAGGCCTTGAGCTCCTTGGCGACCACGGCCGCGACGATCCGGTTGGCCGCCGAGGTGCCGAGCACCTCCTTGGTCTGCCCCTCGAACTGCGGCTCGGCGAGCCGGACGGTGATGACCGCGGTCAGGCCCTCCTGCGCGTCGTCCTTGCTGACGTCGTCCTCGGCGACCCGCAGCAGCTTGCTCGCCCGCAGCACCTCGTTGACGGTCTTGGCGAGCTGCCGCTCGAAGCCGGTGACGTGGGTGCCGCCCTTGGGGGTGGCGATGATGTTGACGAAGGACCGCTGGGTGGTCTCGTAACCGGCGCCCCAGCGCAGCGCGATGTCCACCCCGAGCTCGCGGGTGACCTCGGTGGGGGTCATGTGCCCGAACTCGTCGAGCACCGGCACGGTCTCCTTGAAGGTGCCCTCGCCGCGCAGCCGCAGGACGTCGGAGACGGCCCGGTCGGGGGCCAGGAACTCGCAGAACTCGCTGATCCCGCCGTCGTAGCGGAAGGTCTCCTCGCCGATCTGCTCGCTCTCGGTGAGCCGTTCGTCGCGCACCACGATGGTCAGCCCGGGCACCAGGAAGGCGGTCTGCCGGGCCCGGCTGTGCAGCGACTCCAGCGAGAGCTTCGCGTCCTTGAGGAAGATCTGCCGGTCCGCCCAGTAGCGGATCCGGGTGCCGGTGCGGCCGCGGGTGACCTTGCCCTTCTTGGTCATGCCGGCGGCGGGCTTGAAGTCGGCGTCCTGTTCGGGACCGGCGAAGCTGCCGGGGACGCCCCGCCGGAAGCTGATCGCGTGGGTGGCCCCGTGCCGGTCCACCTCCACGTCGAGGCGGGCGGACAGCGCGTTCACCACCGAGGCGCCGACGCCGTGCAGACCGCCCGAGGCCGCGTACGAGCCGCCGCCGAACTTTCCGCCCGCGTGCAGCTTGGTGTACGCGATCTCGACGCCGGACAGCCCGGTCTTGGGCTCGATGTCCACCGGGATGCCGCGGCCGTTGTCGCGGACCTCGACCGAGCCGTCCTGGTGCAGCAGCACCTCGATCCGGTCGCAGAAACCGCCCAGCGCCTCGTCGACCGAGTTGTCGATGATCTCCCACAGGCAGTGCATCAGGCCGCGGCTGTCGGTCGACCCGATGTACATGCCCGGCCGCTTGCGGACCGCTTCGAGCCCCTCGAGGACGAGCAGATGCCGCGCGGTGTAGTCGGACCCGCCCTCACCGGTCACCAGAGAGGACGGGCCGGTCTTTTCTCCACTCACGCTCTGCACTCCTCCATGACGTTGACGGACACCCCCGCATGCTCTCAGCAACTGAGATCCGGGTCGCTGAGGTCCGCGCTCCTTGTACGCGCTGCGCGAACAAGGTTCCCGCCCCGGGGGCGGTTCCCAGCCTGCCATCTCCTGCCGACACCACGGGTCCTGGCGGATCCGGGCGGCCGGGGAGGGCTGCGGAGCTGCTGCGATGCGGTCCAACGGGTTCCGGGACGGGGCTTATGCTCCAACCCAGCGGAGGATTATGCTACGCGGACCTCGCACCCCGGCCCGATCGGGCGTTCGAGGTGATCTGCCGGTCACGGGAATCGGCACGCATGAACCGCCGTTGTCCGGGGCACGTCCTCAACAACAAGACGACGGCAGAATCCTCAAAGAGAAAAGCCACGAGCGGGAACGAATTCGACCTGGTTGGATGTTGATCCTGGTACACAGCTCGTCGAGCTAGAGAAGAGGCGACGTGACTACTGTTCTGACCCCTGCGAGCCCGCTCACCGCGGCAGACCGCTGCGACCGTTGCGGCGCTCAGGCTTACCTGCGCGTCGTCCTCTCCAGCGGCGGAGAGCTGCTGTTCTGCGCCCACCACGGGCGCAAGTTCGAGCCCGAACTCAAGAAGATCGCCGTGGAGATACACGACGAGAGCGACCGCCTCTCCGGCACGTCGGCGACGGCCGAGGAGGGGGAGCGCTGACGCTCCCGCTGCTCCACCGAGCTGCCTGAACGGCCGGGTGGCCCTCCCCTCGGGGGCGGGCCACCCGGCCGTGGCGTTTCTTTCCGGCCACGGCCCGCGGTGCGGTGTGGCTCACAGCACGTTGTGCACGGCCTCCGAGACCGCCGCGATCCGGGTGTACACCCCGGGGTGGTCGGCCTCCGCGCAGCCCGCGCCCCAGGAGACCAGCCCGGCCAGCCGCCCGCCCACCAGCAGCGGCCCGCCGCTGTCGCCCTGGCAGGCGTCCTTGCCGCCCTGCGCCTCCCCCGCGCACACCATGCTGCGGGCGTCGTACGCGCTGTCCGAGCCGCCCGGGTAGGCGTGGCCGCAGGCCTCGTCCGAGATGACCGGCACGGTGACCTGCCGCAGCGTGTTCGAGTAGCTGCCGTTGCCCCGGGTGTCGCCCCAGCCGAACACGGTGGCCGGGGTGCCCGCCGCGTACGGCTCGGTCTCGCCCGGGTTCACCATCTCCAGCACCGGCCGGCCGTCCTGCGGCTCGGTCAGGGTGAGCACCGCCACGTCCCGGGTGTTCGCGGTGAAGCTGTAGCCCGGGTCGATCCACACCCCGCGCACCGCCACCTCCCGCCCCGCGGTGCCCCGCAGGTCGTCCCGGCCGACGATCACCCGCAGCCCGGGCCGGTCGGTGGGGCGGGCGGTGGTCTCGTCGTAGAAGCAGTGCGCCGCCGTGACCACCTTGGTCGGGCTGATCAGCGCCCCGCCGCAGAACTGCCCGGAGCGGGCCGAGCCGAACTGCTGCCGGCTGGCCAGCGCCACCATCCACGGGTGGTCCCCGGTGCTGGCACCGGTACCGCCGATGATCCGCCGCTGCGCGACGGCCGGCCCGGCCGCGCCCAGCGCGACCAGCGGGGCGGGCAGGGCGGCCAGGGCGACGAGCGCGACCGCCCGGCGGCGGAGCCGAGGCGCGAACGTGTCCAGGATGGGCACCGGTTCTCCAGGGGTTCGGCGGGGTGCGGGGTTCCGCGCACGGAGCGGGGCGCGGTGCGGGCCCGACCGGCGCGCGGACGGGCTGCCGCTCCGTCACGCGACAACCGGCCCAGCGTAGTCATCCGCTCACCCGCCGTGCCCGCACCTCCGCTCGCCGCCACCCCATCGGGCGACCCCCGGACACGCGAACGGGCCCCTCCGCCGGTGGCGGAGGGGCCCGTCCAGGTGACTCGGACCGACCGGGATCAGTCCAGGTAGTCGCGCAGCACCTGGGAGCGCGACGGGTGGCGCAGCTTCGACATGGTCTTCGACTCGATCTGGCGGATCCGCTCGCGGGTCACGCCGTAGACCTTGCCGATCTCGTCCAGCGTCTTCGGCTGGCCGTCGGTCAGGCCGAAGCGCATCGAGACCACGCCCGCCTCGCGCTCGGACAGGGTGTCCAGCACGGAGTGCAGCTGCTCCTGGAGCAGGGTGAAGGAGACCGCGTCGGCCGGGACGACCGCCTCGGAGTCCTCGATCAGGTCACCGAACTCGCTGTCGCCGTCCTCGCCGAGCGGGGTGTGCAGCGAGATCGGCTCGCGGCCGTACTTCTGGACCTCGATGACCTTCTCGGGGGTCATGTCGAGTTCCTTGGCCAGCTCCTCCGGGGTGGGCTCGCGACCCAGGTCCTGGAGCATCTGGCGCTGCACGCGGGCCAGCTTGTTGATGACCTCGACCATGTGCACCGGGATGCGGATGGTGCGGGCCTGGTCGGCCATGGCGCGGGTGATCGCCTGCCGGATCCACCAGGTCGCGTAGGTGGAGAACTTGTAGCCCTTGGTGTAGTCGAACTTCTCGACCGCGCGGATCAGACCGAGGTTGCCCTCCTGGATCAGGTCCAGGAAGAGCATGCCGCGGCCGGTGTAGCGCTTGGCCAGCGAGACCACCAGGCGGAGGTTGGCCTCCAGCAGGTGGTTCTTGGCGCGGCGGCCGTCCTCGGCGATGATCTCCAGCTCGCGCTTGAGCTTCGGGGCGAGCTTGTCGGCCTGGCTCAGCTTGTCCTCGGCGAACAGGCCGGCCTCGATCCGCTTGGCGAGTTCGACCTCCTGCTCGGCGTTGAGCAGCGGGACCTTGCCGATCTGCTTGAGGTAGTCCTTGACCGGGTCGGCGGTGGCACCGGCGACCGCGACCTGCTGGGCCGGGGCGTCGTCCTCGTCGTCGTCCGAGAGCACGAAGCCCTGGTCGGTCTCCTCCTCGGCCTCGCCCTCCTTGCCGTCGCCGGGCAGGGCCACGTCCTCGAGGAGCTCCTCCTCGCCGACCATGTCCTCGTCGCCCTTGGCGCCGGGCTTGCCGGCCGCGGCGGTCTTCTTGGCAGCGGTCTTCTTGGCGGGGGCGGCCTTCTTGGCCGCCGCCTTCTTCGCCGGGGCGGCGGCCTTCTTGACGGCGGCCTTGGCCTCGGCGACCTCGATGGTCTCGACGACGGTGACCTCGGTGCTGGTCACCGAGGCGGCCACCGACACCGACGGGGCGATGGTCGCCGCGGGGGCGATCCGCACCGGGGGCTTGGTCTGGGCGACCGGCGTGCGGGTGGTGACCGCCTTGGTCGCGGTGCGCTTGGTGGTGCTCTTGGCCGCGACGCTCTTGCGCTTGGCGCCGGCCGGCTCCGCCGCGCTGACCATCAGCTCCACCCCCTCCTCAATCAGCACCTGGTTGAGGCTGCGCATGACGTTCTTCCACTTGGTGACCGGGATCTGGTCCGCCTCGAACGCGTGGCGCACGTCGTCACCGGCGATCTGCCCCTGGGCCTTGCCCCGCTCGATGAGCGCCAGCAGTGCCGCGGACTCGGCGATCTCGGGGGGAAGGGAACGGGATGTGCTGGCCGACACGAACAACCTCTCGGACGATGAGTGGACACGAACCCGCACCGACCGGCCCGACTGCTCGGGCTCGGGCGGGTGGACGGTGACCGGGGTCTGCAGGACGGCAGCAGCGCCGCGGACCATCACAGCCGACTGGCTTGTGGTGATATTCCGGAGCTGCTTCCGCTCCGTACACATCGCTGCCGCCCCTCAAGTGTTACGCATGCCCGTCGTGGCGCCCGTCACACCACCCGAGCGCCGGTGCGGGCAGCCCCCGAGCGGCCTATCCGCGGGGCCGGACCGGGGTCCGCGCGGGCGCTCCGGCGGGCAGCGGGGCCCGGGGTCCGGGCCCGGTGGGCGGGCTCCGATGTGCCGATGGCCCCTCGGCTGCGCGGGGTGGGGCAGCAGAAGGGCCATCCGGTCGGGGCGACGGGCGCGGTCCCGGCCGCTCAGTGCTCGCGCGGCGCGGGGACGGCGTGCTCGACGTCCGGGTGGACGGTGAGCAGCGCGCGGACGGCGGCCTCGGCGGCGGTGCCGTCGCCGGTGCCGAGCGCGTCCACCAGCCGGGCGTGCAGGCTGACCGCCGAGTCGGACGGGCGCTCGCAGGTGGTGCCGGAGCCGCCGGAGACCTGGAGCGCGCCGGCCACGATGCCGGACAGGTGCTCCAGCATCCGGTTCGCGGCCATCTGCAGCACCAGGCCGTGCAGTTCGGCGTCGGCCCGGGAGTAGCTGACCAGGTCGCCCTGGCCGCCGGCCTGGCCCATGATCTCGGTCAGCTCGACCAGCCGGTGCTGGACGTCCTCCCGGCCGTGGCCGGCCGCCAGGCGCGCGGCCAGCGGCTCGATCGCCCAGCGCAGCTCGAACAGCTCTCGGCGCTGCTCGTCGCGCTGCGGGCCGAAGGCGCGCCACTCGATGATGTCGGGGTCCAGCAGGTTCCAGTCGCTCACCGGGCGGACCCGGGTGCCGACGTTCGGCCGGGCCGAGACCAGGCCCTTGGCCTCCAGCACCCGGAGCGACTCGCGCACCACGGTGCGGGAGACCTCGAATCGCTGGCCGATCTCCTCCGGCACCAGCGGGCGGTCGGCGCCCAGGTCGCCGGAGACGATCATCTGGCCGAGCTGCTGGACCAGCTGGCCGTGCAGGCCGCGGCCGCGGCTGCTGGTGGTCTTCCGACCGACCCGGGCGAGGTCGTTCTCCGCCCCCTCCCAACGGGGTGCGGGCGGGGTCGGGCGGTCGGCGTACGGGAAACGGTCCAACTCGGAGGCGGAGATCGACTCGGCCTGGCGAGCGGCGGTCACGGTGGGGTGCGCAAGGGTACTCACGCCATCCTTTGTCGGCGATCGGCGGATCCGCCTTGAGCATTCTCGTGAAAAGCACACGAAAGGGTGATCGGCCGTGTCTGGATAATTGACTTCTTATCAGTTGGAAATGCGCATACCGGTCATCAGTGGCTGTTTTCCCCCGTGGTTGCTCCCACCCCGCCTGTCACACCGTCAGGGCGCTTCCCGCTGCCGTTCCCTTGTCGACCGCCGCCGTTTCCCGGGCGGAAGCTCCTGGTCACAGGCTCCGGCGGCGCAGCTGGACCAGCACCGCCGCCAGCACCAGCAGGGCGGCCGGGGCCAGCAGCGCGGCGGCCACCGTGCCGTCCAGCGCTCCGGCGGTCCGGTCGGCGGCGCCGCGGACCCAGTCCAGGCCGTACTGGAAGGGCAGCAACTCCCTTACCCAGACCGGCCAGTTGCGGCCAGTGCGGTGCAGCAGCAGGCCCGCGGTGGGCTCCAGCAGGGCGGGCAGCGCGCCGGTCAGCAGGACGCCGGCCAGGGCGCTGCGCACCAGCGAGGTGATCAGCAGACCGGCCCAGCCGCCGGCCACCGCCAGCACCGCGTACGCCGCCAGCGGGCGGCCGATCCCGCCCGCCGCGAACGGGCCGACCGGCAGGTCCGACAGGTCGAGCAGCGCCGACGCGTCCACTCCGGCGGGCAGCGCGAGCCTCACCGCGACGGCGTTCACGCCGAGGACGGCCACCGCCAGCAGGGCCGTCGCCGCGCCCACCACCAGCGACTTCGCCAGCAGCGCGCCCAGCCGGCGCCCCAGGGTCACCCGCGAGGCGGGCAGGCCCGGCCAGCGCGCCTCGTTGCCGTAGGCCAGCGCGCCGAGCACCGCCGCCGCGAGCGCGGTCAGCGGCAGCGGCAGGACCGGCACCACCGCCGCGACCGACCGCACGGCGTCCGGCACCGCCAACTCCCCGGCGGGCAGCCGGATCGCCGAGAACGCCGCCAACGCCGCGTTCACCAGCAGCGCGCCCGCGACCACCACCCACGTGGAGCGCACCCCGCGCAGCCGACGCACCTCACTCGCCACCAACCGCACGGTCACTCACTCCCGTTCTCGTCGCCGACGGCGCCGCGTCGCGCCGCCCCTTGCGGATCCACCGCGCCCGCACCGCCCGGCCGGACCTCGTCCGCCGACCGCGACCGCTCCGCCGGTTCGGCCCGCCCGGCCGGCCGCAGTTCGGCGGTCGCCGCCGACCAGGGACGCCCCGGGAACGGCCGGACGGGGGCGGCGGGCCGCTGGCCGACTCCCCTGATCCGGGCGGGAGTCAGCAGCTCCGCGTCGGTCGGGTTGGCGGCCAACTGCTCGGTGTCGACCGCGGCGGTGTCGACCGCGGCGGGGCCGGGCTCCGGCTCCACCGCTGCTGGCACCGCCGCTGCCGTTGCTGGTGCCGCTGTCGCTGCCGGTCGGCCGAGCGCGGAGGCGCCGCGGGGCGTCCGCCGGGTCAGGTCGACGGGGAACGCCGGCGGTACTGGTGCGGTTTGGGCGGGGGCGGTCGGCGCGGGCACGGACACCGCCGGGGTACGAGGCTCGGCCTGGGCCGGGGCCGGGGGATTCGGTGCGAGGGCGGCGGTGGCCCAACGGCCGGCCTGCAGGCCACGGTGGTCGAGCGGGCGCTCGGGCTCCGGCCCGGCGGGGCGGCCGACGGTCGCGGGGCGCTGCTCGCCGGAACGCTGCTCACCGGGGGCGGGCGCGCCGGGGTGGTCGGCTCCGGGGTGGGCCGCGCCGGGGCCGTCCGCACCGTCCGCGCGGAGGCCGGACGCGCCGGCGGGCTGTGCGGTGCGGCCGGACTGCGACTGCGGTTGCTGCTGCGGGTTCTGACGGGGCGTCCGGATCGACACCTGGCCGGAGCGGCCCGAACTGCCGGGCAGGGCGGCGGGGTAGGAGACCGGGCGCTCCGCCACCCGGTCGGCCAGCTCGTGCAGCAGGATGCCGTTGCGGTAGGCGAGTTCGCCGACCTCGGTGCGGTCGATGCCGCTCACCGCGAGACCGGCGCCGCCGTCCCGCCGGACCTGGCCGCCCTGGGCGACCAGCAGGTCCGCGAGGCGGGCCATCTGCGGGCCCCGGACCAGGACTTCGGGGTGCAGCCTGGTGCGGCGGAACTCCACCACCGGCTGGTCGGCGGCCAGCCGGCCCGCGTCCAGGGTGACCACCCGGTCGGCGAGCGCGGCGGCCTCCGCCGGGGAGCGGGTGGTGGTCAGCACGGTGCCGCCCGAGAGCGCGAAGGAGCGCAGGAAGGCGCCGAACCACTCCTCGTTGCTCGGGGACAGTCCCTCGGTGGGGGCGTCCAGCAGCAGCGTCGAGGGGGTTCCGAGCAGGGCGGCGGCCAGCGCGAGGCGGCGGTGCATGCCGGGCGAGAAGGTGCCGATCCGGTGGTCGGCGACGGCGGCGAGCCGGGTCTGCTCCAGCAGGTCGTCGGCCCGGCGCGCGGGAACGCCGACCGCACCGGCCAGCATCCGCAGGTGGGCCCGGGCCCGCTGCCCCGGGTGCCCGGCCTCCGGGCGGCCCGCGGCCAGCAGGACCCCGATCTCCCGCTCCGGGCGCCGGATCCGCCGGTACGTCCGGCCGTCGAACAGGGTGAGGCCGTGGCCCCGCTCCAGTTCGACCATCAGCCGGAGCGCGGTCGACTTGCCCGCGCCCTCGTCGCCGAGCAGCGCGGTGACCATCCCGGGACGGGCGTCGAAGGTCAGGTCCAGCACCGCGGGGGGACGCCCCCGCCGGTACGCCTTGGTCAGTCCGGTGATCTGGATCATCGCCGCCCGCTCCCTCGCCTGCCGACGGACCGGGGATGTCCACCTGGCCCGAGCCTGCACAGTAGGGCGCGGAAGCGGGGAAACCGGGCATTCCGGATGGGTCGTGAGCGGTGTTAGCACCGACCTCACCCGTACAGGCGACAGCCCTCCCACCGCGCTGACGCCTTCCTCACGGACCGTCACCACCCGTCGGCAGCAACGGCCTTGGGGTCGGAACCGGCCGTCCTGCTGCGGTTCCGGCGCGGAGCCAGCGGGCGGCTGACCCCGGGGTCAGGATTCGGGGCGCAGCATCGGGGGGTTGAGGACGGTGGCGCCGCCCGCGGTGAACAGCTGGGCGGGGCGGCCGCCCTGACGGGTCGTGGTGCCGCCGGAGGGCAGCAGGAAGCCCGGGGTGCCGGTGACCTTGCGGTGGAAGTTGCGCGGGTCGAGCACCACGCCCCAGACCGCCTCGTAGACCCGGCGCAGCTCGCCGACGGTGAACTCCGGGGGGCAGAAGGCGGTGGCCAGCGAGGAGTACTCGATCTTGGAGCGGGCGCGCTCCACCCCGGCCGCCAGGATCTGCCCGTGGTCGAACGCGAGCAGCACGCCGTCGTTGCGCTCCTCGCCGAGCAGTTCGCTCACCGGCGCCCACCGGGCGCTGCTGGCGTCGCCGCCCGCGCGGGGCGACGGCAGGTCCGGGGCGAGGACCAGGTAGGCGACGCTCACCACCCGCATCCGGGGGTCCCGCTGCGGGTGCCCGTAGGTGGCGAGCTGCTCCAGGTGCGCGCCCGCGGGGGCCTGTCCGGCCGGGAGGCTGCCCGGCAGCGACTGCGCCCGCAGCCCGGTCTCCTCCGCCAGTTCGCGGGACGCCGCCTCGGCCAGGCCCTCGTCCAGCCGGACGAAGCCGCCGGGCAGCGCCCAGTAGCCCTGGAACGGTGCCTCGCCGCGCTTCACCAGCAGGGCGCACAGCTCGTGGTCGCGCACCGTCAGCACCACCAGGTCAACCGTGACTGCGAACGGGGGGAAGGCCGACGGGTCATAGCGCGACATGCCGCCGATCTTAGTCGTCTCTCTGACGATAATCACAGACCACGGTGCCTTTCCCCTCTCTCCGGGCCGCCCCGGACCGTCCTTCCCAAGCCGTCCGCCCCGGCGGGGCCGAGTTCAGCCGGCGGCGAGTTGCAGGAACGACGGCGCCTCCTCCACGACCGCGACGCCGATCCGGCTGACCCGGACCGAGAACGGCTCGCCGGCCACCCGCAGGCCGGTCAGTTCCAGTGCGCCCAGCGGGGCGGTGCTCGCCGGGCGGGTGGCCACCCGGCCTGACGGGACGTCGGGGCGGACGCCCGCCAGCGAGAGGACCAGGTGCACGGCGGCGGCCGCGGAGACCCCGGCCGGGCGGCAGGCCGCCGGGTGCGGGACGGGCGGGCAGTCGGCGACCTTCTGCTCGCCGGCGTACATCTCCGGCAGGCGGCCCTCGAAGTGCGCGGACGCCTCCAGCAGGCCCTCCAGCAGTATTTCGGCCTCCCGCTCGAACCCGGCGTCCACCAGGCCGCTCACCGCGAGCGCGGTCTCCTGGACCCGCACCGCACCGCTGCGGTGGCCGAGCGGGTTGAAGCGGGGGGACTTCGCGCTCAGGGTGCGCAGGCCCCAGCCGCAGTCGAGCTCCGGCGTCACCAGGCGCTGGGCGAGCACTCTGGTCTGCTCCCGGTCGAGCAGGCCCTCGTGCAGTTCGCCCTCGGCGGCCAGGCCCAGGTCGAAGAGGTGCACCAGGGTGGAGGCGACGGCGGGCACCGGCCGGTCCGGGGCCAGCAGGGCGGCGGCCGGACGGCCGCCGGACAGGTCGTCGATCCAGAACTGTTCGCGGAACCGTTCCCGCAACTCGGCGGCCCAGGACCGCCACTGCGCCCCGCCGGGCCGGTCGAAGGCATCGAGCAGGTCGGCGCCCTGGAGGGCCGCCCGGTGGGCCTGGGCCTGGACCTCGCAGCGGGCCGGGCCGGGGCGCGCGGCGCGCTCCTCCGCCGGCCGGCCGAAGTCGGCGACGAACCCGACCGGGCCCTCCGGCCCCTCCACCAGTGCGGACCGCAGCGCGCCGAGGGCCCGCTCCGCCGCGGGCAGCAGTTCGGCGACCTCGGCCCGGGGCATGCCCCAGCGCCAGGCCTCCGCCAGCACCGTGACGAACAGCAGGGTGGCCTCCGTCGCGGTGCAGCTGGCCGGGAGTTCGGGCCCGCCGTGCCGCAGCGGGCCGGGGATCACCCCGTCCATCGTCTGCGCCGCCGGACCGGCCTCGCCGCCGGACGGGTTCGGCCCGCCCACCGGACCGGTGGCACCCCCCGGCACCGGACCGGCCGCGCCGGTTCCGGCACTCTCCGGGG
The DNA here is from genome assembly GCF_026802215.1 of Kitasatospora sp. YST-16. Lineage (NCBI taxonomy): Bacteria > Bacillati > Actinomycetota > Actinomycetes > Kitasatosporales > Streptomycetaceae > Kitasatospora > Kitasatospora sp. YST-16. The sequence continues at coordinate 5,102,428 of NZ_CP113837.1, read as the reverse complement.
CTGACGCCCCGTCACCCGGCGTGGCGTCGGTGGGCCGGGGCGCGGGAGCCGGGGCGGGAGCGGCGGGCGGGGCTGCCTGGTGCTGGCGGCGGGCGACGGCCCGCAGGGTGCCGGCGGCGAGCCGGGTGCCGAGCGGCAGGGTCATCCTGGCGGCCCAGAGCGCGTCGGCGGCGGTGAGGCCGAAGCGCCAGGGTGCGCCCGAGGCGGTGTAGAGGTCGGTGGGGCGGTCCGCGTCGGCGAGCAGCAGGCCGCCCAGCGAATCCAGGGCGCGGGAGACCAGGCGGGCGGCCCGGCGGTCGTCGGCCCGGACCTCGGGCTCGGACCAGGGCAGCGGCACCCCGGGACCGCGCCCGGTCGGCGGCCGCCCCGTCGACGGGGTCTCCAGTTCGGCGCGGAGCTCGACCGACCAGCGGGCGCCGGGCTGGATCTCCAAGTCCCAGCGCAGCACGCCCGCTCCGGCCAGCACCGCGTGCGGCGAGGGCCGGGCGCTGACGGTCGCCGCCCGGCCCTGGCCGACCCAGCGCAGGCCGGACGACTGGACCTGGCCCGGCAGGTCGGCCGAGCGGCGGCCCGCCGCGATGTCGGTGAGCAGGCCGAGGTCGGTGCCGAGCGCGATCTCCAGCGGGAGCCTGGCCGGCCGGGCGCCCGTGTTGCGGACCGTCACGGTCTCCGCGCCGTCGGCGTGCCGCAGCCGCTCGACCGTCAGCACCGGGTCCGGGTCGAGGTCTCCCGGCACCCGGACCGAGCCGACGAACCGGGCCGCCGCCGCGGACGTCAGGGTGCCCTGGAGCGGGAGCGGCTCCATGCCGCCGAGCCGCAGCTCCATCCGGGCCAGGGTGCGCACCCCGTGCCGGAAGAAGCCGTGCATGCCCTGGCCCCGCAGCTGGCCGTCCGGCCCGGAGGAGGCCATGCCGGGGGCGTTGACGCACAGCACGTCGTGCGCGGCGGAGGGCTGCGGCCGGGGCGGCGCCGCCTGGCCGGACGGCCGGGCCGGACCGGCCGCGGGCACGCCCGCCACCTGCTCGGACCGGCCCGCGGGCGCCCCGCTCGGCGCCCCCGGCTGATCGGCGCGCGGGACCGGCCCGCCCCGCCCGGCCGCCGGGTGCCCCGGCCCCTGCCGCGTCACGGTGCCGTACGGCGGGGTGCCGCCCCCGTACGGCGCACCGCCGGCGGGGGTGCCGTACGGCGGTGTGGCGGCCGGAGGCGCGTACGGGTGGGCCGCCGGGTGGGCGGCGCCCGACGGCATGCCGTGCGGCGGCGTGCCGTAAGCGGGGGTGCCGTGGGCCGGAGTGCCGTACGCGGGAACGCCGTAGGCGGGGGTGCCGTACGCGGCGGCGCCGTGGGCCGGAACTCCGTGGGCCGGGGTGCCGGGAACCGCCGGGCCCGCTCCGGGCGTTCCTGGAGCAGAGCCGTTGGGCGTGCCGTGGGGAGGTGTGGCCTGACGGGGTGTCGGAGGGCCGACCGGCCGGGCCGGTGGCGCGGCGGCGGCACCGGACGTCGGCGGGTTGACGGGCGGCAGCGGTTGGGGCGCTGCGTGGGGTGGCCTTGAGTCGGTCACCGGGCTCTCCTCCCCCCGACCGGCCGAGGGCTGCGGGCTCGGTCGGCCGCGAGCGTGCTCGATCGCGGACTGTGCTGCTCTGCCGCCGGAACACGCGGCTCCGACTCGGATCTGACCGGACCGCCGGTGCTCCGCCCCGGCCGGGGTGGTGTCCCGGACCGGACGCCAGGGCCGTCCGGGGGCCGGCCGCGCCGGGTCGAACGACGCGTGACCGGTGCCCGACACGGTCGGCCCGGCCGCAGTCGGCCCGGCGGTGCCGGTTCGGGTGGTGACGTTCTGCAGATTGAACGCACCACACCTGCCCCAGGTCACGCCCGTCCGGCGGGCGTCCGGTCGGAGGCGGCCGCGAGCCGTGGGTGGTTCGGCGCTCCGCGACCGGCACCCGGGGCGCCCGCTGTGTCGTGGTGCCGTTCGAGGGTCTCCGCACGTGGCGGCCGCCCCCCGGCGGCTCCTGTCCGCCGTCAGGATACGGTGCGAGGACGGCGACGGACGCACCGGTGACCCCGGCGTTCGGCGCCGCGACCAGCCTGTGACCAGCTCGCACCTAGGAGTTGCATGTCCTCCCGCAGCCGCATCCCCGGAATCGTCACCACCGACCACGTCTTCCGGGTGCCGCTGGACCACAGTGCCCCCGGTGGCGAGTCGATCGAGGTCTACGCCCGCGAGGTGGTGGCCGCCGGACGCGAGCACGACGAGCTGCCGTGGCTGGTGTACCTGCAGGGCGGCCCCGGCGGGAAGGCGAACCGCCCGATGGGCCGGGACGGCTGGCTGGACCGGGCGCTCGACGACTACCGGGTGCTGCTGCTGGACCAGCGCGGCACCGGCCGCTCCACCCCCGCCAACCGGCAGACCCTGACCCGGCGCGGCAACGCCCGGCAACAAGCCGAGTACCTGGCGCACTTCCGGGCCGACTCGATCGTCCGGGACGCCGAGCTGATCCGCCGTCAGCTGCTCGGCGAGGACGGCGAGTGGAGCCTGCTGGGGCAGAGCTTCGGCGGCTTCTGCACCCTGACCTACCTCTCGCTGGCCCCGGAGCACCTGCGCGAGGCCTTCGTCACCGGCGGCCTGGCCGGCCTGCGCCGCTCGGCGGACGAGGTCTACCGCGCGGCCTACCCGCGCGTCGCCCGCAAGAACGCCGGCCACTACGCCCGCTTCCCCCAGGACGTGGCGGCGGTACGGCGAATCGCGGCGCACCTGGTCGAGCGGCCCGCGGCCCTGCCGGGCGGCGGCACGCTGACCGTGCAGGCGTTCCAGGCGCTGGGCATCCTGCTGGGCGGCGGCTCCGGCTCCTACGTCCTGCACTACCTGCTGGAGGAGGCCTGGGTGGAGGGCGCGGACGGACCCGAGCTCTCCGACACCTTCCTGGCCGGGGCGCAGTCGCACCTGTCCTTCGCCCAGAACCCGCTGTACGCCGTCCTGCACGAGTCGATCTACGGGCAGCGCTCGGTCGACGCCGGGGCCACCGACTGGTCGGCGGAACGGGTGCGCAAGGAGTTCCCCGAGTTCGACGCCGAGGCGGCGCTGGCCGGGGACGGACCGGTGCTGCTGACCGGCGAGATGATCCACCCCTGGATGTTCGAGACCGACCCGGCACTGCGGCCGCTGCGCGAGACGGCGCAGCTGCTGGCGGAGCGCACCGACTGGCCCGACCTGTACGACCTGCCGCGCCTGGCGTCGAACCAGGTACCGGTGTACGCGGCGGTGTACCACGACGACATGTACGTGGACACGGCGCACTCGCTGGAGACCGCGGACGCGGTGGCCGGCACCCGGGTCTGGGTCACCAACGAGTGGGAGCACGACGGTGTGCGGACCAGTGGCCGGACGGTGCTGGACCGGCTGATCCGGATGGCGCGCGGCGAGGTATAGCCGACCGTCCCGCAGCCGCGGGTCGAGGGTTCGCATGTCAGTCTCCGATCGTGTGTCGGCCCCGGCGCGCCCGGACCTGCCGGATGCGGATGCCCGTCGGCACGAACCGGTGGGGGCGCGGACGCCGCCCCGGATCGGGCCGGCAGGCCACTGTCGGGGGCCCGTCGGCGGGGGTGGACGGAGCGGGCGGGTCGGTCGGACCGCCGTCGCCCGGCTCGTCGGCCTCCGCCGGCCCGGGCCCGTCCGGTGCCTCTCCCGGCTCCGGCAGCGGAGCCGGTTCCGCCCTCGGCCCGGGCACGGGGGCGGGGGCGGGCCCAGGTGCAGGGCGCTCCGGAGCGGGGCCGGTTCCGGTGGGCGGCAGGACCGGCCCGGAGTCCGGATCCCGGTGCCCGAAGCCCTCGCCCGGACCGTCCGGGGCGGTTCCTCCGGTGTCGGCACCAGCTACGGCCGGCGGCGGGGGTGCCGCCGGGCGCGGGGCGGGTGCGTCCCGCAGGCGGGCGGTGCGTTCGCGGCGGACCACCCGGAGCAGGGACTCCGGCGCGATGCCGGAGTTCAGTGATTCGTAGAGGAGTTGGGCCAGGGTGTAGCCGGGGTCCAGCTCCAGTGCCCTGGCCAGCACGATCCGGGCCGTGGCCGAGTCTCCCGCCAGCCAGGACGTCCAGGCCAGCAGGGTCATCGGCGGAGCGGCGAGGTGTTCGAACGGGTCGACGCAGCGTTGGACCAGGAACCGCCACAGCCGCTGGGCGGTGCCGAGCTCGTCCGGTTCGGCGTACTCGGCGGCGCGGTCCCGGCCGAGTTTGTCCTGCATACCGATCAGCAGCCTGGCGGTCCGCGCAGCGTCCAACTCGCGCGCCCCGGACTGGAATTCGGCCATCGCCTCGGCGATCAGCCCGGCGGTGCGCCCGACCGCCGCGGTCCGGCCGCCGGGGCCGGCCAGTTCGCGGATGAAGGGCGGCCCGGCGTCCTCCAGGGCGCGGCGCTGCACCTCGGAGAGCGGGGGGCCGACCGGGGCCAGCCCGGCCACGATCGCCTTGCGGCTGCCCCGCGGGGCGAGCCCCGCGTAGGTGGCCGCCACGGCGAGCGGGCTGGGGTGGCGGGCCTCCCGGACCGGAGTGCCGCCCGGCGGGCAGCAGTCGGCTCCGGCGCACAGGAAGGACCACCAGCGGCCGGCGGAGACGCACAGCGACTCCTTGACGGCCACCTGCTCGCCGCGGAAGGCCCGGGCGAGCGCGTCGGCCAGCGGGCGGAGCCGCTCCAGCACGGCGTGCCCGCCCTCGGGCGCGCGGGCGCCCGGGTCGGGGTCCCGGCACAGGTACAACAGGACTTGGACGGGGCGGCGGTCGCGCTGTTCGGACAGCTCGACCAGGAGCCGGGCGGCCTCCGCGGCGGTCCGCTCCCAGTGGGCCGGGTCGTCCGGGATGTCGATCCGGATCACGCCGCCCTGGTCGAGCCCGCTGCCCTGCAGGCCCACCGCGACGATGCTGTCGTCGGGGAAGAAGCCCAGTAGGTAGGGGAGCATCTCCGCCATGTCGGCGGGGCCGCGCAGCCGGACCGGGAGGTGGCCGGGGCGCGGGGCGGGGGTGGTGGTGCGGTCGTCTGCGGTCATGGCGGAAAGCTTGGACCCGATCGCACCCGGTTGCGGATAATTCGCCCGACCCTGTGGATAAGTCGGTGGGTTCAGCATCTCCTCCCCCGAATGCACCGGTTTTCTGGGCGATAACAGCGATTTGACGGCCTATCAACCGATGAACGCCACTCTGTCCACAGCCTGTCATTCGCGATCCGTCCGTGCCGCACGGTATCCATGACCCCATGCAGACGCGCGAGCTCCACCCGACCACCCCCGCCGACCGCGCCGCCGTCCGGGCCGCCGCGGAAGCCGTGCTGCGCGACCTCGCCGGCCCCGGCGCGGCCCTGCGCGAGGACCAGTGGAAGGCCATCGAGGCGCTGGTGGTGGACAGCCGCCGCGCCCTGGTCGTGCAGCGCACCGGCTGGGGCAAGTCCGCCGTCTACTTCATCGCCACGGCGCTGCTGCGCGCCCGCGGCGCCGGACCGACGGTGATCGTCTCCCCGCTGCTCGCCCTGATGCGCAACCAGGTCGACTCGGCCGCCCGGGCCGGCATCCGTGCCCGGACGATCAACTCGGCCAACCCGGAGGAGTGGTCGGAGATCCAGCAGGAGGTCGCCGACGGCCTGGTCGACGTCCTCCTGGTCAGCCCGGAGCGGTTGAACAACCCGGACTTCCGCGACCACGTGCTGCCCAAGCTCGCCGCCTCCACCGGCCTGCTGGTGGTGGACGAGGCCCACTGCATCTCCGACTGGGGCCACGACTTCCGGCCCGACTACCGGCGGCTGCGCACCATGCTGGCCGAGCTCTCCCCCGGCGTCCCGGTGCTGGCGACCACGGCGACCGCGAACGCCCGGGTCACCGCGGACGTCGCGGAGCAGCTCGGCACCGGCGCGGGCGACGAGCAGGCGCTGGTGCTGCGCGGGCCGCTGGACCGGGAGAGCCTCAGCCTGGCGGTGCTGCCGCTGCCCGACCCGGCGCACCGGCTGGCCTGGCTCGCCGACCACCTGCCCGACCTCCCGGGCTCCGGCATCGTGTACACCCTCACGGTGGCCGCCGCCGAGGAGGTCACCGAGTTCCTGCGCGGGCGCGGGTACCAGGTCGCCTCCTACTCGGGGCGGACCGAGGACGCCGAGCGCCGCGAGGCCGAGTCGGCGCTGCTGGCCAACCGGGTCAAGGCACTGGTCGCCACCTCCGCGCTCGGCATGGGCTTCGACAAGCCGGACCTGGGCTTCGTGGTGCACCTCGGTTCGCCGAGCTCCCCGATCGCCTACTACCAGCAGGTCGGCCGGGCCGGCCGCGGGGTGGACCGGGCCGAGGTGCTGCTGCTCCCCGGCCGGGAGGACGAGGCGATCTGGCGGTACTTCGCCTCGATCGGCTTCCCCGCCGAGGAGCAGGTCCGCCGCACCCTGGACGCGCTGTCCGAGGCGGGCCGCCCGCTCTCCACCGCCGCCCTGGAGACCTCGGTCGACCTCCGCCGCACCAGGCTGGAGACCATGCTCAAGGTGCTCGACGTGGACGGCGCGGTCCGCCGGGTGCGCGGCGGCTGGGAGGCCACCGGCGAGCCGTGGCAGTACGACGCCGCGCGGTACGCCAAGGTCGCCCGGGCCCGGGAGGCCGAGCAGCAGGCGATGCGGGAGTACGTGGCCACCGAGGGCTGCCGGATGGAGTTCCTGCGCCGCCAGCTCGACGACCCCGAGGCGGCCCCGTGCGGCCGGTGCGACCGCTGCACCCCGCCCCGGCACTCCGCCGAGGTCTCCGCCGGGGCGCTGGACGCGGCCCGGGCCGCCCTCGGCCGCCCCGGCGTCTCCTTCGAGACCCGGCGGATGTGGCCCACCGGCATGGAGTCCCTGGGCATCCCGCTCAAGGGCCGGATCCCCCCGGCCCAGCAGGCCGAGCCGGGGCGCGCCCTGGGCCGACTGTCCGACATCGGCTGGGGCGGCCGGCTGCGCTCGCTGCTGGACGAGCGCTCCCCGGACGGGCCGCTGCCGCGCGAGGTGCTGGACGCGATGGTCGGGGTGGTGGCGGACTGGGCCCGCGGCCCCGGCGGTTGGGCCGGGCCGGCCGGGGCGGACGGCCAGCGACTCGACCGCCCGGTCGGGGTCGTCGCGCTCGACTCCGCCACCCGCCCACAGCTGCTCTCCGACCTGGCCGGCGGCCTGGCCTCGATCGGGCGGATGCCGCTGCTCGGCCGGGTCGAGTACGCGACCGGGGAGCCGCCGCACGGCCCGCGCAGCAACAGCGCCCAGCGGCTGCGCTCGGTCGCCGGGGCGCTCACCCTCTCCCCCGGCCTGGCCGACGCGCTGGCCGCCGCGCCCGGACCGGTCCTGCTGGTCGACGACCTGGTGGATTCGGGCTGGACGCTGACGGTCGCCGCCCGCCTGCTCCGCCAGGCCGGCGCCACCGCGGTGCTCCCGCTCGTCCTCGCCGTCCGGGGGTGAGGCCCCGCCCCGGAAGCACCGGCCCCGTGAGCGCCGACCCCGGAGGTACCAGCCACGGAGGTACCGACCCTGGCGGTAACCACTCCTGAGCCACCGCCCTCCGAGCCACCGCCCTCGGAGCAGCCGCCCCCGGCCGCTTCCGCCCCCACCGTCCGGGCCAGGGCGGCGTGCCCGGGCCGGGGCGGCGCCCGGGCTCGCCAGAAGGCGTACACCTGAACGTTTCAGGCCGTACACCGACTGCTCACCGGACCGTCAGTCGAATGGCCCTGTGGGGAGCGTGGAACATATCCGGCAGAAGCGCGGTTTTCGGGCCGCGTTCGTCATTTCATCATTGCCGCTCGGAGTGCTCTCGTCCGAGAATTGGAAGGTATCCAGTGCCCGGTCCGTCGGACCCGGCCTTCGGCGTACGCTCGCGCGCTCCAGGGGGCGCGGGCTCGGGAAGGAGGATCGTGATCAACGGCACCGACCGAGGCCCTTCCCGCCACGACAGCCACCGGACCGTCACCCTGCCGGAGTGGGAGAGCTACGGCGTGCCGCTGCTGCGGGCGCCCCGGGAGTTCGTCACCGAGCTCCACCGGCGGCACCTCCCGCAGCCGGGAACCACGGTGGTCGCGGTGCTGAACGCCGAGAACCGGGTGGTGGCCTCCGCCTCGTTCGGGGTCAGGCCGCAGTTCGACGACGGGTGGGACCACCGCAACGCGCTGCTCGGCCACCTGCGCCGGGTCACCCCGCACGACCTGAAGCGGTCCCGCCCCAGCCGCACCGCCGTGCTGCTGCGCTGCCGCGAGGGCGGCCCGGACTGGACCGAGCAGGACGGCGCCTGGATGTGGGCGCTGCGCGCCGCCGCCGAACTGCACGGACTGCGCTGCGGCCCGTACCTGACGCTCACGCCGGCCGGCTGGCAGTCGCTCGGCGACGGCCGGCGCGGGCGCAACCCGCACTCCGGTTCGTGGGAGCTCGGCCCGGTTCACACCGTCACCGAACTGCCGCCGCGCCTGCCGCGCGGGGTGCCGGCCGCGGCGGCCGAACCGCCGCTCCCGCAGCAGCCCGCGGTCGCCCCGGTCACCTCGCTGAGCGCGATCCGCGCGCTGGAGGGCGTCCACGACGGCCGGAGCGTGCGCCGCACCGCCGCCCGCTGAAGCGGACGGCGCGCACCGGGCGCGGGGAACCCGGACGACGCCGCAGGAAAGCGGACGCGCCCGTCCGACCGGGCCCGCCCGCCGTGCCGGAAGGCACCGCGGACGGGCCCGGCCGGGCGGGCGACAGCGAAGGGACGGGCGTCGGCAGGAGGGGTGCTCAGGCGAACAGCGGGGCGACGGTGTCCGTCTCGCCGCAGACCACCAGGAGCTTCGCGGCCCGCTCCAGCGCCTTGCGCGCCGCAGCGGCCACCCGCTCCGAGCGGCCCTCGTTCACCACCAGGACCACCACGTCCCGGCGGAGCGGGCGCGTCGCGGCGGCGTCGGCGTAGAACACGTCGCCGCCGTCGGTGAGCTGCGCCCAGTAGCGCTCCTCACCGAAGCTGAGCTCGTGCTCCTGCCAGGGGTGCGCCTCGCCGACCGTGAGGACCAGCACGTCGCCGGGGCGGCGGCCGGACTCCAGCAGGGCGTCGACGGCCTCGTCGGCACGGTCGATCGCCTCGGCTGCGGCGGCGGGCAGGAGTTGGACGTCCGGTCGGCCGGGGCGCGGCGCGGGGGCGGACTTGGGGCGGGCCGGGGGCCGCGGTCCGGGAACCGGACGGTCGGCACGGGGCGGGGCGGGACGCGGCGGACCGGGGCGGGGGCCCGGGACCGGAGCGGCGACGGCGGTGGAGGAAGGCATACGGGGGGCAGGTGCGTCCGACTTGTGGGGAAGGGGAACGCCGGGGCCCGGGATCGTCTCGTGAATCTCCGGCTCCTCGGGGAAGACAGGCATACCCGGATTCCTATCAAATGCCGGTCGGATGCGCACGGGCACCCCACCACTTGGAAGTCTGGCGCGCCGTACGGGCCCCCGCGGCGACGCTGGGGTGACCGGTGGGTGAATCCTGACGAACCGTCAGGATTCCGGCGGCACCGACGGTGCCGACGGTGTTCAGGCGGTGCCGGCGGCGTTCAGGCGGTGCTCAGAAGCCCAGGGAGAGTTGCTCGCCGGTGTCGACCGGGACGCGCGAGCGCTTGAGGTGGCTCCAGCGCGGCAGCGCGTCCAGGTAGGACCAGGAGAGCCGGTGGTGCTCGGTGGGGCCGAGTTCCTCCAGGGCGGCGCGGTGCGTGGGCGAGGGGTAGCCGGCGTTCTCCCCGAAGGCGAACTCCGGGTGGTCCGAGCCGAGTTCGGCCATCAGCGCATCCCGCCGGACCTTCGCCAGCACCGAGGCGGCGGAGACGCAGACGCAGGACTGGTCGCCCTTGATCACGGTGCGGACCTTCCAGGGGCCGCCCAGGTAGTCGTGCTTGCCGTCCAGGATCACCGCGTCGGGCCGCACTGGGAGCGCCTCCAGGGCGCGGACGGCGGCCAGCCGGAGCGCGGCGGTCATGCCGAGGTCGTCGCACTCCCGGGCGGAGGCGGCGCCGATCGCGTGCGCCGTCACCCACTCCGCCAGGACCGGGGCGAGCGCGGTCCGGCGCCGCTCGGTGAGCAGCTTGGAGTCGGTCAGCCCCTCGGGCGGGCGGCGCAGTCCGGTGACGGCCGCGCCGACCATGACCGGCCCGGCCCAGGCGCCCCGGCCGACCTCGTCCAGCCCGACCACCAGGCGGGCCCCGGCCTGGTGCAGGGAGCGCTCGACCGCGTGCGTCGGGGGGTCGTAGGGCATCGGTGGTTCCGTTCACTGGAGCAGGGTGGGGCAGCGTGGGGCGGCCGGGAGGGCGTGGACGGCCGCTCCCGGTTCCCCTTCAGCGTACGCCGCCGCCCGTCCGGACCGCCGGGACGGCCCGGGCCGCGCGACCGCGGTCCGGACCGCCCCGGCGGCGCCCGCTCGGCGGCCGGGGAGCACGAGGTAACTGGCTTTCGAGCAAGGCGGGGTGACGATCCGTCATGGATAAGGGCGCCACCCCGCCCGCAGGCTCAGTAGGTGCCGTACAGCGAGTACACCAGGTTGTCCTTCACGGCGGTGCCGAAGGCGGCCGGGAAGGTCCCGAACGGGACGGAGGCGCTGCTGTAGACGCCCGAGCCAGCGGGGCCCGAGCTGTAGTGCATGTTGTTGACGGTGGAGCTGGTGCCGTTGGAGTTGTAGACCAGCCAGTAGGTGGTGTTGGGGGCCAGCGTGTAGGTGATCGGCGCGCTGCTCCAGGCGTTGGCGTTCAGCGTGCCGGCCGAGCTGGTGGCCAGCAGGGCGTCGGGCGAGCCGGCGTTGTCGCTGTAGACGGCGATCTGGAACTGGTTGTTGGGTGCCGCGCTGGCCTGCCCGGTGTGCACGTTGAGCGAGGTCAGCGCGATGGCGGTGGCCCCGGTGGTGATCTTGGAGCCGTTGAGGTGGTTGGAGTCGGTGTCGTCGAGCTGGGTGCCGACCGCGCTGTTGCCGATGGTCTGCGGCGGCGCCCCGGCGGTGGTGAAGGCGGCGGTGTAGGCCGCGGCCTGGGTGTTGCCGGCCAGGTCCTTCACGTTGGCGACGCTCAGCGTGTAGCCGGTGCTGAGCGAGAGCGCGGCGGTCGGGGTGAAGGTGACGGTGTTGGTGGCGGCGTCCAGGGCAACGGTTCCGGGCACCGCGGTGGCGCCGGCGGTGGTCTTCAGGGTGACGTTGGTGCCGTTGACGGTGCTCGCCTGGACGGGCTCGCTGAACGAGGCCTTCACCGGGGCGGTGGCCGCGACGCCGGTGGCGCCGTTGGCGGGCACCGAGCCGGTGACGGTCGGCGGGGTGGTGTCCGTGCCGTACGTCGCGGTGTAGGAGCCGACGTTGCCGTCGAAGAAGGCGTAGGCGATGCCGTGGATGGTCTCGATGCGGTAGTTGACGGCGGTGGCGCCCTGCTTGATGCCGGTCAGCGTGCCGACCGAGGAGGTGAGCGGGACCATGGCGCGCAGGCCGTTGGCGCCGCCGGTGATGCTGAAGCTCAGCGCATTGCTGGTCCAGGCCATGCCGGAGAACGCGGAGCCGTTGCGGGCGTCCAGCCAGTTCAGCAGCTGGCGGCCGGAGACCACCGGGGTGCCGTGCGCCTTGGCCGAGGCGATGACCTGGTCGGAGGCGGTGGAGGCGGCGTAGTCGGTGTGGATGTTGGCGGTCAGGACGGTGTAGTAGCCCTTGGCGTTGTAGGCGTTGTCCAGCAGCGTGTTGACGGTGGAGGGCATGGACTGGCCGGACTCGTCGGTGAGCTGGGTGGTGGCCTGGTACTCGTTGATGGTGCTGCCGTCACTGTCCGCGTACTTCATCGGCAGGCCGGTGCCGTTGAAGTAGCCGGGCCGGTCCTGCACGAAGCTTGCCGGGTAGTAGTAGTAGTCGGTGTCCAGCCGGATGCCGTTGGCGAGCTTGGTCTTGGCCTGGGTCGCCCAGTCGTCCCACTCGACGCAGTGGGTGCGGGTGCTGTCCGGGTTGGGCAGCGAGGGGTACTTGGCCTTCCAGGCGCCGATCTGGGTGGTGTAGATGTTCTGCAGGTCGGCGGGGGTGCCCCAGGGGGTGCAGTTGGTGGTGACGTGCGTGCCGATCTCGAAGCCCTGGTCGGAGTAGGCCTTGGCCTGGGCGTCGGTCATCGGGTCGTCGGTGTAGACGTAGGACGAGGCGCGCACGCACTCCCAGTTGGCGACGTTGCAGCCGGCCGGGCTCTGCGCGACGTAGCCGTCGAAGCGGCCCGTGGTGCCGCCGATGCCGTGGTCGTCGCCGGTCATCACCACGACGGCCTTGACGTCCCGCGGGAAGTACCAGAACTTCGGCAGCGGCTTCTTGGCCGCGTCCATGGTGGTGATCAGGTTGGCGAGCAGGCGCTGCTGCTCGTCGGCGATCGGGATCTGCGCCTTGTCGAGGTTGTTCCAGTTGAGCTGTCCGCCGGTGCCGAAGAACATCTCGCTGGCCTCGATGCCGTCGACGTTGTCGCGCTGCTGGCCGCCCCAGGCGATGTTGCCCTGGCGGGTCTGCACGACGGACTTGGCGAGGTCGAAGGTGAACGCGGCGGCCTGGCCGGCGCCGACGGTGCGCAGCGTGACGGCCGGGTTGGCGGTGGCCACCGCGGTGTCGCTGTACAGGGTGGCGACGGCGGTGGCGCCGTTGAGCGCGTACTTGTCGGCGGTGCCGTGGAAGCCCATGGTGTCGGAGGTCAGTCCGGCGCCGGGCGCCGCGGTGGTGTCGATCTTCAGGTAGCTGTCGGCGAGCGTGTCGGTGCTCGCGGTGAGGCCGAGCAGCCCGGCGAGCTGCTTGTCGGGCCGCATCGCCACCAGCCGTCCGCCGCCGTTCACCCAGGTGCTGAACATGGTGCTCTGGGCGGCCGTCAGCTGGTTCTCCGCCAGCAGCACCACGTCGTACGAGTTGAGGGTGGCGGCGGTGACGGTGCTCAGGTCGGCGGTCTTGTAGTAGTTCAGGCCCTCGGCCTTGAGGATCTCGCCGTAGTACGTGGTGTACGGGTTCGCCGAGTTGGTGACCAGCAGGATCGGGCCCTCGTTGCCGGGGCCGCTGCCGGGGGTGCCGGTGCCGCCGCCGGAGGGCGTGTAGGTGGCGTAGATGGAGTAGTTGAGCGAGCCGGTGGAGACGGCGCCGAAGCTGCTGGGCCAGGTGCCGAAGGCGGCGCCGCCGGTGGAGTAGCCGCTCTGGCCGCCGGTGGAGTAGTTCAGGTTGTTGACCGCGGCGGAGACGCCGTTGGAGTTGTACGCCAGCCAGTACGGCGTGTTCGGGGCGAGCGTCGCGGTGACCGGCAGGGTGTTCCAGGCGTGCGCGGTGAGCGTGCCGGAGGCGGAGGAGCCGAGCAGCGGGCCGGGCTTGCCGGCCACGTCGCCGTAGACCGCGACCTGGTACTGGTCGTTGGGCGTGGCGCCGACGGCGCCGACGTACACGCTGACGCTGTTGACGGTGCCGCCACTGGCACCGGTCACGAAGCGCGAGGTGTTGATGTAGTTGGAGTCTCCGGAGTCGGTGGCGGTGCCGACGGTGTTGTTGCCGAGGACGGCGGTGGTGTCCGCGTGTGCCGCGGGCGCCACCATCAGTCCGCTCGCCGCGAGCAGGCCCACGATCAGCCCGGCGATTCGTTTTCTGATCCTCACGCCAACCCCCCAAGGTCGGATGACCGGATGAACGGCAGAAGTGCCGTCCTCCGTCCTACCGGCTCCGCATCCGCCTCGTCCGCAGAACCCTCACATCACAGCCACGAGTTCCGGCCAACTAGGAGCGGGACGCTCCGCATCCGATCGGTCTGTCTGCACACGTTCAACGGCGGTGGCGGGAGGGGCGCGGGGGACGGGAGGGGCGCGGGGCGGCAGCGGGGCCGCCGAGAGGAACGCCGGAGGGCCCCCGGCGTGCCGGGGGCCCTCCACATGCGTTCAACACTTGTCCGCAATCGGCGGCTCAGCCCTTGACCGACCCCGCCAGCAGGCCGCGGACGAAGTACCGCTGGAGGGCGAAGAACACCGCCAGCGGGACGATCATCGACAGGAAGGCGCCCGCGCTGAGCAGCTCCCAGTGGCTGCTGTCCGACCCGGACAGCTGGGCCAGCCGGGAGGTGATCGGCGCCACGGTCGGGTTGCCGCCGGCGAAGGTGAGCGCCACCAGCAGGTCGTTCCACACCCACAGGAACTGGAAGATGGCGAACGAGGCCAGCGCCGGGGCGCTCAGCGGCAGCACGATCGACCGGAAGATCTTGAAGTGCGAGGCCCCGTCCACCACCGCCGCCTCCATCAGGTCGCGCGGCAGCTGGGCGATGAAGTTGTGCAGCAGGAAGATCGCCAGCGGCAGCGCGAACATGGTGTGCGTCAGCCAGACCGGCAGGTAGCTGTCCTTCAGGCCGAGCGCCGGGATCACCGTCACCGACCCGAGGTGCGCGCCGCCGGAGAACAGCCGCAGCAGCGGGATCAGCGACATCTGCAGCGGCACCACCTGGAGCGCGAAGACCACGAAGAAGAGCGTGTCGCTGCCCTTGAACCGCACCCAGGCCAGCACGTACGCCGCCATCGCGGCCAGCACCAGCGGGAAGATCGTCGCCGGGATGGCGATCGCCACCGAGTTGACCAGGTACGGCATCAGGCCGCCAGAGGTGCCGAACGAGTTCTCGAACAGCACCGAGCGGTAGTTCTCCAGCCCCAGGTCGGGGTGGACGAACGCCTCCCACCAGCCGGAGGAGACCACGTCCTGCTTGGGCCGCAGCGAGGTGACCAGCAGGCCGACGGTCGGGATGGTCCACAGCACCGTGACGGCGATCACCAGGGCGCTGGCCAGCGGGGAGCTGAACGCCCGGCGGACCGCCTTGGCCGGCGGCAGGTCCGGGCGGGCCGCCTTGCCGGGCCGGGGGCCGGCGTCCTTGTCGAGGGTGGGCTCGGCGCTCATCGGGTCGCACGCTCCTTGCGCAGCAGGGCGATGTTGTAGACCACCAGGGGGGCCACCGCGAGGAAGAGGATCACCGCGAGGGCGCTGCCGCGGCCGTAGTTGTACTGCTCGAAGCTCTGCGAGTACATCTCGTTGGCCAGCACCTGGGTGCCGAAGTTGCCGCCGGTCATGGTGCGGACGATGTCGAACGCCTTCAGCGTGATGATCATGATGGTGGTGAGCACCACCACCAGGGTGGTGCGGATCATCGGCACCGTGACGTGCAGGAACAGTCGCACGCCGGTGGCGCCGTCGAGCCGGGCGGCCTCGGTGATCTCGTCCGGGATGGCCTTGATCGCGGCGGACAGCACCACCATGGCGAAGCCGGTCTGCACCCAGACCATGGCCGACATCAGCAGGAAGTTGTTCAGCGGCTGGCTCAGGATCCAGTTCGGCGGATCGTCCCAGCCGACCGCGACGGCGAGTTGACTGAGCAGGCCGACCTGGTTCTGCCCGGTGCCGCGCGACTCGTACAGCAGCTTGAAGATCAGCGAGGCGGCCACCAGCGAGACCGCCATCGGCATGAAGATCAGCGACTTGTAGACCGCCTGGCCGCGCATCCGGTCGACCAGCAGGGCCAGCAGCAGGCCGAGCCCGGTGGCCGCGATCGGGGCGACCACCAGCCAGAGCAGGGTGTTCAGCAGCACGTCGTGGATCTGCGAACTGGTCGCCGCCCAGCCGTAGTTCTTCCCGCCGACGAACTTGGCGGAGTCGGCGTCGTAGAAGCTCAGGTAGACGGTGCGCAGCAGCGGCACCACCAGGCCGATGATCAGCAGCAGGGCCGCCGGGCCGAGCATCAGGGCGACGGCCAGCGGTCGGGAGAAGCGTCCGGTGGCGCGGCCGGCCGCGAAGAACACGGCGAGCAGCACGCCGAGGAAGCCCAGGACGGCGCCCGCGGTGTTGCCGAACTTGATCGCCGCGTCCTGCCACAGCGAGTCGGCGAGGTGGAGCGCCGGCCCGGCGAGCCGGGGATCGGTGGGCATGCGGAGGATCCTTCCTCGGGGCACGGGAAGGGCAGCGCGGGTGGGCCCGCGCTGCCCGTTGGCGTCCGGTTACTGCGGCCAGGCGGCGTCGATGTCGGCGGCCGTCTTCTGGATCGACTGGCCCTCGGCGAACCAGGCGGTCAGCGCCTTCCACTCGGCGCCCGAGCCGACGGCGGCGGGCATCAGGTCGGAGGCGTCGAACCGGAAGGTGGCCGAGGGGTCGGTCAGCGACTCGGCGGAGAGCTTGTCGATCGGGTCGGTGTACAGGCTCTTGTCCACGCCCTGGTTGGCGGAGACCCAGCCCGGGGAGACCTTGACCCGGCTGCCGGCCCACTCGGAGGTGGACAGGTAGTTCTGCACGGCCTGCACCTCGGGCCGGTCGGAGAACGCGGCCAGGAACTCGCCGCCGCCCTCGACCGGGTTGGTGACCTGCGGGTTCACCGCGGGCAGGTGGAAGGCGAAGACGTCGCCGTCCGGCCCGATGCTGGTGCCCTTGGGCCACTGGGCGCGGTAGAAGGACGCCTGCTGGAGCATCGCGCACTTGTTGCTGAGGATCGGGGTGCCGGCGTCCTGGAAGGTGGTGGTGGCGATCGTCTTGACGTCGCCGAAGCCGGCGTTCACCCAGGCCGGGTTCTGCATCCAGTCGGCGACGGTCTTCATCGCGGTGGTGATCTTCTCGTCGGAGAACTTCACCTTGTGGCTGATCCACTGGTCGTAGACGTCGCCGCCGTAGGAGCCGAGGACGACCTCCTCCAGCCAGTCGGTGGCCGGCCAGCCGGTGGCGGTGCCGGAGCCGATGCCGCCGCACCAGGGCTTCGTCTCGCCGCCGGCCCGGGCGATCTTGTCGCTGAGCGCGATCAGGTCCTGCCAGGTCTTCGGGACTTCGTACCCGGCGGCCTTGAACGCCTTGGGCGAGTACCAGACCAGCGACTTCATGTTGGCGCTCATCGGCGCCGCGTAGAAGGTGCCGTTGACCGACCCGTACTCCTTCCAGACCGGCGACCACTTGTTCTCGTTGTCGACGGTCTGCTGCGGCGGCTTGACCACCTTGCCGGACTTCACCATCTGGGCGAGCAGGCCCGGCTGCGGGATGATCGCCAGGTCGGGGGCGTTGCCGCCGGCCACCCGGACCGGGAGCTGGGACTCGAAGTCGTTGGAGCCCTCGTAGACGATCTTGATGCCGGTGCAGTTGCTGAACTCGGCCCAGGACTTCTCGAGCGAGTCCGACTCCGGCGAGAGGATCGAGGCGTACATCGACACCTTGGTGCCGGAGTGGCCCGCGTACGCCTGGTACTTGGCGCAGTCACCGGTCAGCGCGGCGGCGGAACCGCCCCCGCCACCGCCGCCGGAGGAACTGTTCGAGCAGGCGGCTGTCAGGGCCAGTGCCAGAACGGCCGGTACGGCGAGCAGCCGACGGCGTCCAGTGGTCACGGGGGTGGTCAATGCGGTCCTCCTTGCCAGGGCATGGACATGCCAGCCGTAAGACAGAACAACACTGCGCTGTACCGGAGATGTGGATCTGTACCCAGCGATCGCTGGCTCAAAGACGTTAACCCACCGGTACCCCCGAGCCAAGGAGCGCGTTCGACCTTCATCGGCCAGCGCCCCAGTTGTGACCACCCCGTGTTATGAGGCCTCCCGCAGCCCGCCCACCAGCGACGCCTCGGTCCGCCGCTCCAGCTCGGCCAGGTCGACGCCCTGGTCGCGCAGCACCCGGACGGCCACCCCGCCGCCCTCCCGGAGCAGGCCGAGCAGCAGGTGGCCGGTCTCGATCCGGCGGGCCCGCCGCCCGGTGGCCGCGCGCAGCGTCAGCACCATCGCCCGCCGACCGCGGTCGGTGAACCGGGGCCCGCCCCACCGGGGGCGGCGGGCCGGGGGCGGGGCGTCCAGCGCGCCCGCGCCGAAGGTGTGCTCGACGGCCGCGCGGACCGCGTCGAGGTCGATGCCGATCGCGGCCAGCGCGGCAGCGTCGCGCTCCGGCTCGGGGCCGCCCAGCGCGCGGAGCACCGCGCGCCGCCCGCCGGCCAGGTCGAGGCCGAAGCCGCCGAGCACCCGGGCGGCCGGGTCCTGCGGCTGGGCGAGCAGGCCGAGCAGCAGGTGCTCGGTGCCCAGGTGGTCGTGGCGCATCCGCCGCGCCTCGGCGCCGGCCAGCGCGACCGCCCGGCGGGCCTCCTCCGCGAACCGTTCGAACATGTCAGTCCCCTCCCTGTCCGGCCGCCCGTCGGGCGTGCTTCTTGTGCACGGCCTGCCGGGTGACCCCCAGGCAGACCGCGATCTCGTGCCAGGACCAGCCCTTGTTCCGGGCGTTGCCGACCTGCAGGTCCTCCAGCCGGTCGGCCAGGTCGCGCAGGGCCCGGACGGCGCGCAGGCCGGTGGCCGGGTCGCCGCTGCTCGCGTCGGCCGCGAGCCGTGTCGTCTCGCTCATGGTGTCAACATAGGTTGACACGCCGGCTCGCGTCAACCATGGTTGACACCCGGGGAGGGTCAGGGCGGACGGCGCTCCGCCAGGAACTCAGCGAAGGTGATCCGGCCCGCCGCACGCCCCGGCGCCAGGTTCCCGCCCGCCCGCAGCGCCCTCACCGCCCGGCCCGGCACCGGCGCCCGCAACACCGGCCGCCGCCGGCCCCGGGCCCGCAGGAACTCCTCCGCCAGCGCCTCCACCGCCCGCACCTCCGGCCCGCCGAAGTCGGCCGCCCGCCCCGCCGGAGCCCCCTCGGCCAGCTGCGCCAACCGCTCCGCGACGTCCCGCACGTCCACCGGCTGGAACGCCACCCCGCGCGGCACCACCAGCACCGGGGCCTTCGACAGGCCCTCCAGCACCCGCAGCAGCAGGTCGTGGAACTGGGTGGCCCGCAGCACCGTCCACCCCAGGCCGGACTCCGCCACCAGCCGCTCGCACTCCGCCTTCGTCCGGTAGTAGCCGAGCGGCACCCGGTCCACCCCGACGATCGACACGTACAGCAGGTGCGAGACCCCGGCGCCGCCCGCCGCCTCCACCAGCCGCCGGGTGGCCGCGACGTCCCGCTTCCCGTTGGTGGTCGCGCAGTGCACCACCGTCCCCGCGCCGGACAGCGCCGCCTCCAGGCCGCGGCCGGTCACCAGGTCGCCCACCGCCCAGCCGTGCTCCCCCGGCGTGTGCGCCTGCCGGCTCAGCACCCGCACCGGACAGCCCCGCGCCAGCAGCCGGCGCACCACCACGCGCCCCAGGGTCCCCGTCCCGCCCGTCACGAGTATCGGCCGCATCGCGTCACCCCTCTGCTCCGCCACTCCCCCAGCCTGCCCGCCACCGGCGCCACCGGCAGCCCGGCCCGCGCGGCCGGGGGAAGGGCGGCTCAGTACTCGCGGTCCGCGGCCAGCTCCTCCCAGGGCAGCCCGGCCAGCCCCGGCACGCTCTCCACCAGCCCGGACAGCTCCGGGCCCGGCTGGTACCAGGCCACCACCAGCTGCGAGAAGTCGGCGTCCGCCCGGCCGACGACCGGGTGGCTGCTGAACAGGCCGACGCACCGCACCGCGGGCAGCCACTCCTCCGGCCCCAGCCCTCCCCGGATCCCGTCCTCCGGGTGCTCCCGCACCGGCTCCACCAGGTGCACCGGCAGCGACGGGTACTGCCGCGCGGCGGCGTCCCGCAGGTGCTTGACGCTCCGGTCGTTGACCCGGCGGCACGGGTAGCCCTCCAGCATGCCCCCGTACGTGGCGGACATCCGCACCTCGTCGAGGCGGATCGAACGGCCGGAGGACAGCAGCACTTCGGTCAGCAGCATGCCCGGAGGGTACCGGCCCGCGTCACAGCTCCTCCGGCCACGTGCGGCCGAGCGCCTCCGCGTACGGGGCGGAGCTGCCGCAGACCCGTGCCCAGGTGCGCGGGTCGGTAGTGGCGACGCGCTCGACCAGGGCTGCGGCCAGGGCATCCGGCTCACCGGCCGGGAGGGGGAGTTCGGCGAGGAACTGCAGCCAGGGCTCGTCGCCGCGGTCCCCGGGCCGGGCCGGGTACCAGAACACGAGGTCCACCCGGTCGGGGTGCCCCGGGCCGGTCCACACGGCGTCCAGCTCGCACTGCCAGGCGGCCAGCAGCTCCGGGCGCCGGACTAGCGCGTCCTCCAGCAGGCGTCCGACGGAGCGCGCGGGCCAGCTCTCGACTCCGCGGCCCGCGCGCTCGACCTCCGCGAGGTACCGCCCGGCGTCGAACCGGTACGCGGGCAGGTCCAGACCCGGGAGGTCGGGGTTGCGCCAGCCGTCCCAGACCACGGCGCCGCCCTCCTGGCGCACCGTCACGTACAGCGCGCCGCAGCACTCTTCGCTGCACCCGGCCCGGGCCAGCTGGACCTCCCGGGGGACGGGGCCGGGCAGCAGCGGGCTGTACGGCCCGAGCAGCACCCTGGCGCTGTGCGCCGGGAGCCGGGGGAAGCCGGTGGCCAGCACGTCCCGCCCGTCGACGACCGGCCGGAGCTGGTCCCGCCCCGGGTCGCGCAGCGCCTCGACCCGCAGTTCCAGCCGGCTGTCCGTGCTCTTGTCCATCCGGGCATTGTGCGGCCCGGGCACCGGGCGGGGTACGGGTTTTCAGCCCTCTCCTCAGCCCTTCGACCGGTCCCGGCACCATCCCGACCAACCCGGACGGCGACGTCCCGCAGGTACGCAACACTCCGGTCATTGCTCCGCCGGTCACGATCCCGTCGAGCTCGTACCGCGTCCAACCCTTCTCGAAGAACGCACGCGAGAAAATCACGACACCGAACGCACTGCGGGCAAGCCCTTGATCGGTCCTGCGTCGGAGGCTGTCCCCGATCTTCAACTCCAGAACATCCAGCCACACCGACACGCCGGCGTCCTGCAAGCATCGAGCCGGCGGGGTCGCCACATCCGCCTTGTCCTCGCTCGCATGAGAGATGAACACCTCCCGCACCGACTCGTCCATGACTTCTGTGGGCAGTGGTTCATGTCTGAATCTGCGCGAGCGGCCCCTGCTGAATCGGCGGGAGCGCAGGGAGCGGTGGCCGTTCCATACGGACCGAGGAACGAACATTTCCTCTGAGACCGGCCATGTCGACGGTTACGTACCACTGTCCGTCACTCGGGATAGCCAGCCGCACCGGAGACCGAGTCGCCAAGCCTCCGAAGTACTTGTGGCGACCACCGCTTTTGTAGGAGCGGTAGTTACTCGGGTCCATGAGACGGACATTCGCCGCGCTACCGGACAGGTTGATCACTGCGACGGCGCCCTTGGGTTGCCGTCCCAGGTCGTGAACTACGAAGTTCATGGTTGCCCTCTGCACATGCACAGGGGACCTCTGGGTGTTGCGCCAGATGCAACGTCGTTGCGTGCGCTCAGACAACCGGTGCATCCCCGGGCCGGCCGCTGCGGGGAGGGGCGCCAGCGCAAGACTGACGCCCCTCTGATCAGGCATGACTTACTTCATCTGCCTGTCGCAAATGTTGCAGCGGATGCGATTCCGACCGGGGTCAGCTGCAGCCGCTGGTGGAGCCGCAGCCCTCGCAGAGGTAGCAGCTGCCGGCGCGGCGCATCTTGGTGCCGCAGGAGAAGCAGAGCGGGGCGTCGGCGTTCAGGCCGAGGCGGATCTCGGCGAGTTCGGTCGAGTTGTGGGCGGCCGGGGCGGCCTTGGGCTGCTCGACGACCGGGAGGGCGACGTGCGGCTTCTCCGGGGCGAGCGGGGCGGACTGGGCCAGCGACTCGATGTCGAGGTCGTCCTCGGTCGGCTCGTAGGAGCCGGTCTCCAGGTGCCGGGTGCGCTCCTCGACGGAGTGGATGCCCAGCGCGGAGCGGGTCTCGAAGGGCAGGAAGTCGAGGGCCAGGCGGCGGAAGATGTAGTCCACGATGGACTGCGCCATCCGCACGTCGGGGTCGTCGGTCAGGCCGGCCGGCTCGAAGCGCATGTTGGTGAACTTGGCGACGTACGTCTCCAGCGGGACGCCGTACTGCAGGCCGACCGAGACGGCGATGGAGAAGGCGTCCATCATGCCCGCGAGGGTCGAGCCCTGCTTGGACATCTTGAGGAAGACCTCGCCGAGGCCGTCGTCCGGGTAGGAGTTGGCGGTCATGTAGCCCTCGGCGCCGCCGACCGTGAAGGAGGTGGTGATGCCGGGGCGGCCCTTGGGCAGGCGCTTGCGGGTCGGCCGGTACTCGACGACCTTCTCCACCGCGGGGGCCGGGGCGGGGGCCGAAGCGGCCGCCGGGGTCTTGGTCTTGGCCGAGAGCGGCTGGCCGACCTTGCAGTTGTCGCGGTAGATCGCCAGCGCCTTGACGCCGAGCTTCCACGCCTCGAAGTAGATCTCCTCGACGTCCTCGACGGTGGCGTTCTCCGGCATGTTGACGGTCTTGGAGATGGCGCCGGAGATCCACGGCTGGATCGCGGCCATCATCCGGACGTGGCCCATCGGGGAGATCGACCGCTCGCCCATCGCGCAGTCGAACACCTCGTAGTGGGCGGTCTTCAGGCCGGGCGCGTCGATGACGTTCCCGTGCTCGGCGATGTGCGCGACGATCGCCTCGACCTGCTCGTCCTGGTAGCCCAGGCGCCCCAGGGCGCGCGGGACGGTGCCGTTGACGATCTGCATCGAGCCGCCGCCGACCAGCTTCTTGAACTTGACCAGGGCCAGGTCGGGTTCGACGCCGGTGGTGTCGCAGTCCATCATCAGGCCGATGGTGCCGGTCGGGGCCAGCACCGAGGCCTGCGCGTTGCGGAAACCGTTCTGCCCGCCGAGCCGGACCACGTCCGCCCAGGTGTCGTTGGCGACCGCCCAGACCGGGGTGTCCAGGTCGTCCAGCGGGGCGACGGCGGCCGAGGCGTCGGCGTGCTGCTGCATGACCCGGCGGTGCGGGGCGGCGTTGCGGGCGTAGCCGTCGTACGGGCCGACCACGCCGGCGAGTTCGGCGGAGCGGCGGTAGGCGGTGCCGGTCATCAGCGAGGTGATCGCGCCGGCCAGGGCGCGGCCGCCGGCGGAGTCGTAGGCGTGGCCGGTGGCCATCAGCAGGGCGCCGAGGTTGGCGTAGCCGATGCCGAGCTGGCGGTAGGCGCGGGTGGTCTCGCCGATCTTCTCGGTCGGGAAGTCGGCGAAGCAGATCGAGATGTCCATCGCGGTGATGACCAGCTCGACGACCTTGGCGAAGGTCCGCGCGTCGAAGGAGTCGTCGTCGCGGAGGAACTTCATCAGGTTCAGCGAGGCGAGGTTGCAGCTGGAGTTGTCCAGGTGCATGTACTCGGAGCACGGGTTGGAGGCGTTGATCCGGCCGGACTCGGGGCAGGTGTGCCAGTGGTTGATCACCGAGTCGTACTGGATGCCCGGGTCGGCGCAGGCCCACGCGGCCTCGGCCATCTTGCGGAACAGGCCCTTGGCGTCGACGGTCTCGATGACCTCGCCGGTCTTGCGGCCGCGCAGGCCGAAGGAGGTGCCGTTCTCCACCGCGGTCATGAACTCGTCGTTCACGCGGACCGAGTTGTTGGCGTTCTGGTACTGGACGGAGGTGATGTCGTCGCCGCCCAGGTCCATGTCGAACCCGGCGTCGCGCAGCGCGCGGATCTTCTCCTCCTCCTTCACCTTGGTCTCGATGAAGGCCTCGACGTCCGGGTGGTCGACGTCCAGCACGACCATCTTGGCGGCCCGGCGGGTCGCGCCGCCGGACTTGATGGTGCCGGCCGAGGCGTCGGCGCCGCGCATGAAGGAGACCGGGCCGGAGGCGTTGCCGCCGGAGGAGAGCAGTTCCTTGGAGGAGCGGATCCGGGAGAGGTTCAGGCCGGCGCCGGAGCCGCCCTTGAAGATCATGCCCTCTTCCTTGTACCAGTCGAGGATCGACTCCATGGAGTCGTCGACGGACAGGATGAAGCAGGCCGAGACCTGCTGGGGCTGCTGGGTGCCGACGTTGAACCAGACCGGCGAGTTGAAGCTGAACACCTGGTGGAGGAGGGCGTGGGTCAGCTCGTGCTCGAACACCTCGGCGTCGTCCGGGGACGCGAAGTAGCCGTGCTTCTCGCCGGCGGCGCGGTAGGTCAGCACCACCCGGTCGATGATCTGCTTCAGGCTCCACTCGCGCTGCGGGGTGCCGACCGCGCCGCGGAAGTACTTGCTGGTGACGATGTTGACCGCGTTGACCGACCAGAAGTCGGGGAACTCGACGCCGCGCTGCTCGAAGTTGATCGAGCCGTCGCGCCAGTTGGTCATCACGACGTCACGGCGCTGCCAGGTGACGGCGTCGTACGGGTGGACCCCGGGGGTGGTGTAGATGCGCTCCAGCCGCAGCCCGGCCTTGGGGGCCTTGGCTCCCTTCGCGGCCTTGTCCGACTTCGACCCTCGTGCGGACCCGCTCGTGGTGTCTGTCACTGCTCCTGCTCCTCCTCCTGGGCAAACGCCCGAAGTGCCCGAAAAAGTCCGGGCACGACTGGTTCGTTCCGTCCGCACGCGGGCAGGGGGGAACCCCGCCACGGCGCACGGCACTACCGGCACGGCCGGTGACTACTGCTGGCTGCTGCTGACTGCTGGAAAACGCGAAAACGTGGAAATGTGGAAACGGGAAAAACGGGGGTGGCCGGTGCGGGCCGCTAGGGCACGGGCACCGGCTCGGGGACCGCGGGCCGGCCGGAACGCAGCTCCGCGATCGCGGCCTCGAAGTCCTCGAGGTTGTCGAACGCGCGGTAGACGGAGGCGAACCGCAGGTACGCCACCACGTCCAGTTCCTTCAGGGGCCCGAGTATGGCCAATCCGACGTCGTGCGTCGAGAGTTCGGCGCTGCCGCTGGCCCGGACGCACTCCTCGACCCGCTGGCCGAGCTGGGCCAGCGCGTCCTCGGTGACCGGGCGGCCCTGGCAGGCCTTGCGGACGCCGGAGATGACCTTCTCGCGGGAGAAGGGCTCGGTGACGCCGCTGCGCTTGATCACCATCAGGGTGGCGGTCTCGACGGTGGTGAACCGCCGGCCGCAGTCGGGGCACTGCCGGCGGCGGCGGATCGAGCACCCGTCGTCGCTGGCCCGACTGTCCACGACTCTGCTGTCCTGATGCCGGCAGAAGGGGCAGTGCACCTGGAACTCCCTCCCTGCAACCCGACGGCGAACAACTCGCAACACTCTACCCGAACACAACACCTGTGCCCGATCGAGGAGACTAGCCACTAGATCTAGTGGCTGGCACGCCGCCACGCCGAGTGAACCCGCCGGTTCCGGAGACAGGCCGCGGGGCCGCGCCATAGACTGTTCGAGTCGAACATGCAATCGACTTACACCCGGAGGCTTGATCAAGTCAGCCAACCTCGAATAAGTTCACTCGAACGTGTGTTTGGCGCAACCTTTCGATAGAGGGGCCAGTTGAGCTGGGCAGATGGAGCACCAGCCCGACGAGAGGGTCCGCCGCGATGTCCACCCCCAGCGCCACCGGCGTCATGCACACCGCCGAAGCCAAGACCGCCATCCCGGTGCAGGAGCGTTCCGCGCGCACCGCTGACCAGGAGAGCATGGACCAGGCCATGAGCCGTAGTCAGCCGATCGAGGAGTCCCCGCTCGGTGCGCCCGTTCCCGTCGTCCGCTCCCTCCCCGGCCGCCCGCCCGGCATCCGCACCGACGAGGCCGGCCTGACCGAGCGTCAGCGCCGGGTCATCGAAGTGATCAGGGACTCCGTCCAGCGCCGCGGCTACCCGCCGTCCATGCGCGAGATCGGCCAGGCCGTCGGCCTGTCCTCCACCTCCTCGGTCGCGCACCAGCTGATGGCGCTGGAGCGCAAGGGCTTCCTGCGGCGCGACCCGCACCGTCCGCGCGCCTACGAGGTCCGCGGCGTCGAGGTGGCCCGCCCGGCCGCGGCGGAGACCTCCGGCCGGCCGTCCACCTCCTACGTGCCGCTGGTCGGCCGGATCGCGGCCGGCGGCCCGATCCTGGCCGAGCAGACCGTCGAGGACGTGTTCCCGCTGCCCCGCCAACTGGTCGGCGAGGGCGAGTTGTTCGCGCTGACGGTGAAGGGCGACTCGATGGTCGACGCGGCGATCTGCGACGGCGACTGGGTGACGGTCCGCAAGCAGCCGGTGGCCGAGAACGGCGACATCGTCGCGGCGATGATCGACGGCGAGGCGACGGTGAAGCGGCTCAAGCGCGAGGACGGCAAGATCTGGCTGATGCCGCACAACGCGGCGTACGAGCCGATCCCGGGCGACAACGCGACGATCCTCGGCAAGGTGGTGGCGGTGCTGCGCCGCCTCTGAACGCGGCAGCAACGCGAAGGGGCCGGTCCCGCTCGGCGGGACCGGCCCCTTCGCGTGCGCTCAGCGCTGCTTGACCGGCGGGGCCGCGGCGTCGATCGCGGCCAGCGAGCGGCGGACCTGGTTGCGGTCGGTGGTGTACCAGAAGTCCGGCATGGAGGAGCGGAAGAAGCCGCCGTAGCGGGCGGTGGCCAGCCGCGGGTCGAGGACCGCGACGATGCCCTTGTCGTCGGCGGCCCGGACCAGCCGGCCCGCGCCCTGCGCCATCAGCAGCGCGGCGTGCGTCGCCGCGACCGCCATGAAGCCGTTGCCGCCGTGCGCCTCGACGTCCTTCTGCCGGGCGCTCATCAGCGGGTCGTCGGGCCGTGGGAAGGGGATGCGGTCCATCACGACGAGCTGGCAGGCGGAGCCGGGCACGTCGACACCCTGCCAGAGCGACAGGGTGCCGAACAGGCAGGTCCGCGCGTCGGCGGCGAACGCCTTGATGAGCTCACCGAGGGTGTCCTCGCCCTGGAGCAGGATCGGCACGTCGAGGCGTTCGCGGAGCTGCTCGGCGGCGGTCTGGGCGGCCCGCATCGAGGAGAACAGGCCGAGCGTGCGGCCGCCGGCCGCGCCGATCAGCTCGGTGAGCTCGTCCAGCATCTCGGGCCGGTCGGGCTCCCGGCCGGGCGGCGGGAGGTGCTTGGCGACGTAGAGGATGCCCTGCTTGGGGTAGGTGAAGGGGGAGCCGACGTCCAGGCCGCGCCAGTACGGCGGGGCGTCCTCGCCCGTCTCGGCGGCGGGCCCGTCGGGGGTGCGGTGGTCGGGGAGCCTGGTCTCGCCGGGCAGGCCGAGCGAGGCGGCGACGCCGTTGAAGTCGCCGCCGAGCTTGAGGGTGGCCGAGGTGAGGACGACCGAGCGGTCCTTGTAGAGGTTCTCCCGGAGCAGGCCGGAGACGGACAGCGGGGCGACCCGCAGCGAGGCGGTGCCCAGGCCGTAGCGGTCGGAGCGCTCGATCCAGATCACGTCGTACTCGGAGCCGGTGAGCAGCCGGTCCGCGGTCTCGTGCAGCGTCTCGGCGGAGGCCATCGCCTGCTTGCGGACGGCGTCCTCGTCGGTGAGGCCCTTGTCGCGGGTCTCGCCGAGCGAGGTGATCACCTGGCGGCAGGCGTCCCGGATGCCGGCCACCGCGTAGCCGAGGTACTCGGGGAGCTCGTCGACCTGGCCGGGCTGCGCGGTCTCCATCAGGCCGTGGAAGTTCTCGGCGGCGGCCTGGAGGGCGTCCACCGCCTTCTCGTTGGCGAGCTTGGCGGCGCGCTTGACCGCCCGGTTGACCGCGCCGACGGTGAGCTCGGCGGTGGCCGCGCCGGTGACCCGGTTCACCAGCTCGTGCGCCTCGTCGATGATCAGCAGGCCGTGCTCGGGCAGCACGGGGGCGCCCTCGATCGCGTCGATCGCCAGCATGGCGTGGTTGGTGACCACCACGTCGGCCAGCTTGGCGCGCTCGCGGGCCTGCTCGGCGAAGCACTCCTCGCCGTAGGCGCAGCGGGAGGCGCCCAGGCACTCCTTGGAGGTGACGGCGAGCTGGGCCCAGGCCTTGTCGGAGACGCCGGGGGTGAGGTCGTCGCGGTCGCCCGTCTCGGTCTCCTCGGCCCACTCGCGCAGCCGGAGCACGTCCTGGCCGAGCTTGCCGGTGGGGCCGCCGAGCGCGTCGACCGGGTCGAACAGGCCCTCGCCCTCGTCGCTCGGGGTGCCCTCGTTGGCGCGGTGCAGGCACAGGTAGTTGGAGCGGCCCTTGAGCATGGCGAACAGCGGGCGGCGGCGCAGCACCGGGTGCAGGGCCTCGACGGTGCGCGGCAGGTCCCGTTCGACCAGCTGGCGCTGCAGGGCGAGCGTCGCGGTGGCGACGACCACCCGGTCGCCGTGGGCGAGGGCGGGCACCAGGTAGGCGAGGGACTTTCCGGTGCCGGTGCCGGCCTGGACGAGCAGGTGCTCGCCCTCGTCGACGGCGGCGGAGACGGCTTCGGCCATCCGGACCTGCCCGGGCCGCTCCGTGCCGCCGACGGCGGCGACGGCGGCGTGCAGCAGCTCGGGGAGGCGGGAGGCGGGGACCGGCGCGGGGGGCTCGGCCGTCTCCGGGCCGCCGGGCAGGGGTTCGATGGTGTCGTTCGTCATGACGCCCCCCAGCCTACGGGGCCGGACTGACAACCCGGACCCGCTGGGCGGGGAGGTGGGCGGTGCTGTGCAGCGGGTTGTCGACCTGGCCGTGCACGGCGGCGTGCGGGCGGTCGGGGCGGTCCCGGTAGCCGTCGAGCAGCAGGCGGTTGCGGTTCAGGCAGAGCCGGTCGATCCGGGGCTTGAACAGGTCGAACAGCCGGTGCCGGTCGGCGAGTTCGGGGAAGCGGCGCTGGCAGTCGAGGATCTCGGCGCGCAGCAGTTCCCAGAACTCCGCTTCCGGCAGGTCGAGTTGGTCCTCCAGCAGCGGGGCGAGGTAGCGGTGGACGCCGATGAACAGGCCGGAGTGCAGGAACTGGCAGAGGTAGTCCGGGTCCTCCCGGTTGAGCACGTCGGCGATCTCCGCGGGCAGGCCGGCGAGTTCGGGCAGCGGCCGGTCGCTGAGGTTGACGTCGTCGACGAAGTCCTTGACGGCGAGCCGGACCGGGACGTCGTCGCGGTCGAAGACCACGATGGCGTTCTCGCCGTGCGGGGAGAACACCAGGCCGTAGCGGTACAGGAAGTGCAGCAGCGGCGGCAGCATCGCGGCGAACAGCCGGCGCACCCACTCCCGGGGCTCCAGGCCGGAGCGGGCGACGAGTTCGGCGGTCAGCGCCCGCCCGTCGGAGCCGGTCTGCAGCAGCGCGGCCAGGGTGCGGGCCCGCTCGCCGGGTTCCAGGTACCGGCCGAGCGGTTCGCGCCAGATCGCGCCGAGCAGTTCCTTGTACTGGTAGGGCGCGTCGGGCAGGTCCCGGTACAGCGGGTGCTCGACGGTGACCGAGGCGATCTCGCCGAGCAGGATCACCCGGCACTCGTCGCGCAGGTACGGGTCGGTGTCGCGCAGGTGGTGGATCCAGGCGGTGACGGCGGGCGCGGCGAGGGCGCGTTCGGTGGGCAGGCCGCGCCAGACCAGGGTGTTGAGGATGGCGAGCGGCAGTTTGACGGTGCAGCGGTCGGGGCGGCTGAGGTTGAAGAAGGAGCGGATGGACTGCTGGGGCAGCCGCAGGTCGCCGTCGCTGGGCAGCGGGATGATCCGGCCGTCGGCGATCCACGGCGCGAACAGGCCGACCACGGTCTCGTCCCACTGCCAGGGGTGCACCGGGAGCAGCCAGAACTCGTCGGCGCGCTCGCCGAGTTGGGTGCGGAAGGCGGGGTCGAGCTCGGTGTCGTAGACGGTCGGGTCGCCGCGGAACTCGGCCAGGCTCTTGTGCACGGCGAGCCAGGGCAGCGGGCGGGGCAGCCTGGCCTCCGGGGTCCAGCCGGCCGCGTCGGTGGCGGAGAAGCCGAGTCGGCCCTTGTTGGCGACGATCCACGGGTGGCCGGTCTGCCGGCCCTCCAGGGCGACGTGGTCGAGGTCGGCGAGTTCGGCGGCGGTCAGCGCGGTGGCCCGCAGGTGGGCGTCGGCGATCAGGGTGGCGGTGAGTTCGCGGACCAGGTGGCCGGTGGTGTCGCCGCTCGCCCCGAGGACGTGCCGGGCCTGCTGGAGGAAGCGCAGCGGGTCGTCGCCGCCCTCGATCGAGGCCGGCTCGACCCGCCAGCTGCCGTACGCGCCGCGGCGGGCGGCGAACCGGTAGTCGGCGTCGGGGAGGCGCAGCAGGTAGCGGCCGTCGCCGTCGGGCTGCGGGTGGAGCAGTTCCTCGTAGGCGAATTCGCCGAGCAGTTTGGCGAGCATGTCCCGTCCGGCGGCCTGCCAGTGCCCGGTGGTGAGCTGGGGTGGCAGGTGGAGCACGGGGTCAGCGGCTGGCTGCGGCACGCTCGGTTCCTTCCTGGGGTCGTGGGAGCACCGCCGGCTGCGGGGCGGGTGCGGGTCCGGGGGCGGCGGGCGGGGCGAATGCTGGGGCGGAGGGCGGGAGGAACGTCGTCCAGGCGGTGCGGTGGGGCAGCGGGTGGAGGGTCTTGCCCGCGACGGCGTTGAGGATCACGGCGGCGCGGTGCGCGCCGAGCCCGAGGTCCGGGGTGCCGACACCGTGAGTGTGCAGCTCGGCGTTCTGGACGTACAGACCGCCGGTGAGTTCCGGCCGGGTGGCGACCCGGTGGTCGAGGTCGACCCGGTAGCGGCCCTGCTCGTCCCAGTCGATCAGGTCGGCGATCGGGTCGAGGGCGGCGGGGCGCACCGCGCGGTAGCCGGTGGCGAGCACCACGGCGTCGGTGCGGACCAGATGGCGGCGGCCGGAGTCGCCGTGCCGGCAGTGCAGTTCGAGGCCGCCGGGGCCCTGGGCGGCCTCGGTGACGGCGGTGCCGGGGAGGATCTCGACGGGTTCGGCGTCGATCGGGCGGCCGACGGTGCGCTCGTACAGGTGGTCGTGGATCTCGGCGAGGGTCTCGGCGCTGGCGGCCTTGTGCAGCTGCCACTGCGCGGGGACGAGGGCGTCCCGGACCTCGGCGGGCAGGCCGTGGAAGTAGCGGGTGTAGTCGGGGGTGAACTGCTCCAGGCCGAGCTTGGAGTACTCCATCGGGGCGATCGCCCGGGTGCGGGTGAGCCAGCGCAGCCGGGTGCCGTCGCCGGCCCGGTGGCGCAGCAGGTCGAGGAAGACCTCGGCGCCGGACTGGCCGGATCCGACCACCGTGACGTCCCGGGCGGCGTCCAGGGCGCGGCGCCGGGTCAGGTAGTCGGCGGAGTGCAGCACGGCGGGGTGGCTGCTCAGCGGGGCGAAGGCCGCGGGGCGGACGGGTTCGGTGCCGGTGCCGAGCACGAGGTGGCGGGCCCGGTGCACCGCGCCGGCGGCGTGCACCAGGTAGAGCCGCTCCTCGGCGTCCCAGTGGACGGCGGTGACGGGGCTGCCGAAGCGGCAGTTCGGGAGCCGGTCGGCGGCCCACCGGCAGTAGTGGTCGTACTCGCGGCGGGGCAGCTGGAAGCGCTCGCCGAAGTAGAACGGGAACAGCCGCTGCTGGTCGCGCAGGTAGTTGAGGAACGACCACGGGTTGGTCGGGTCGACCAGGGTGACCAGGTCGGCCAGGAACGGGACCTGCATCCGGGCGCCGTCGACGAGCATGCCGGGGTGCCAGCGGAACTCGGGCCTGGCGTCGAGGAACAGCGCGCTGACGGTCTCGGCCCGGTCGGCGAGCGCGGCCAGCGAGAGGTTGAACGGGCCGATGCCGACGCCGATCAGGTCGTACGGCTCGGGCGGCCGGCCCGCCGTGTCGTCGTGGGAGGTCATGTCGTCCTAGGTGTCCGCGGGGGTGTCGGCGCGCCGGCGGATCATCAGGGCGGCGCGCTTGTCGGGCAGGTCGAGGTCGGCGACGCGGTCGAACCCGGCGCGCGCGAACGCCCGGACGGAGGGCGTGTTGCGGACGTCGGGTTCGGCGAGCACCCGGGTGCAGCGGGGTTCGCGCCGCAGCAGCCGGGTGGCGATCGCGTCGAGCAGCGGGGCGGCCAGGCCCCGGCCGCGGGCGGCGGGGGCCAGCAGCAGGTGCACGCCCAGGTCGTGCGGGCGGGCGGGGTAGTGCGCGGCCAGCGGGTCGAGGTCGGCCCGGTACAGCTCGAAGTAGCCGGTGGGCGTGCCGTCGAGCAGGGCCAGGACGGGGCGGCTGCGGCCGTCGCCGTCGAGCTGGGCGGCGAGGTGGTCGGCGGTGGTCCGCGGCGGGCCGGCGAGGGCCCACCAGCGGTCGGTGTCCGGGTCGTTCATCCAGCCGGTGAGCAGGTCCAGGTCGGCGTCCAACCGCACGGTGGGCAGGACGAGTTCACCGGCCGCGGTGGGTATCGTCCCGGTCTCCGGGATCACGCCCGGGCCACCGGGTTGTCGATCTCGACGTACACCGACTGGGTCTCGACCGGGCCGACCAGTTCGTCCAGGCCGTGCAGCCGGGTGAGCAGGTTGGCCTTGCAGCGCAGGGTGGGCGCGTCCAGCAGGTGGGCGGGCAGCGCGGAGCCGGTGGCGGTGGCGGCGGGGCCGGCCAGAAAGCGGCGCAGCGCGGCCAGCAGCAGCTGCTCGTCGGCGAGGCCCTGGGAGCCGAAGGCGCCGATCAGGCCGAGCACGTGGTTGATGCCGAGGTAGTAGGCGAAGCGCTCGTCGGCGACCGCGTCGGGCACGAAGGTGTCGCTGTGCGCGCCGAGTCCGGGCAGCCGCTCGTGCAGCCGGTCGGCGTGCGAGGCGCGGAAGTAGTAGCCCTGGTTGTCGCGGTAGCGGCCGCCGGCGGGCCAGCCCTGGGGGTCCAGCAGGACCAGGCTGTTCTGCTGGTGGGCCTCCAGCGCGATGCCGGCCCGCCCGTCCAGCCAGAGGATCGGCAGGACGACGGTGTCCAGGTAGCGCAGGAACCACTCGGTGGCGACGGTCGGCACCGGGCGGCCGGTGCGGGCGGCCAACTCGTCGAGGACGTCCGCCAGTTGCGAGCCGAGCCGGTCCAGCGGCCGTTCGGCGACCAGTCCGGCCACGCACAGCGCCCGGTCGGCGGGCCCGAACGGCAGCTGCCGCAGCACGGTGTCCAGGCCGTTGGGGTCGCCGAGCGCGGGGTGGTCGACGCCGATCCAGGCCGGGTCGCGGACGATGTCGAAGCCGGGGTGGGCGGCCCGCCACTCGGCGGCCAGGCCGGACTCCAGCAGGCGGTGCACCTCGGCGCCCCGGTGCAGTTCCTTGCGGAGGTTCTCCCGGCGGGAGTTGGTGATCCGCAGGCCGAGCGAGAGCTTGAGCATCCACGGGGTACCGGGGCGGCAGACGGTGCGCACCGAGCTGGTGGGGTGCCAGGGCTCGCCGTGCTGGCCGAGGTCGGTGAGCAGGCCCTGTTCGAGCAGGTCGGCGACGGCCGGGCGGAGCACCAGTTCGCGGGCCTGCCAGGGGTGCAGCGGCAGGACGGCCGTGTCGGCGGGCAGCGGGCGGCCGTACAGCCCGGCGGTGAGCTGCTCGACGGGGGTGCCGGCGGCGGAGTCGCCGGCCAGCAGCGAGCGGTGCACGGCCCACCAGTGCAGCCGGAAGCTGCCGTGCAGCTCCGGGGAGTACGCGGCGGACTGGGCGGGGCCGAGGCCGTCGCGGCTCTTCGGGGTGGGGTGCAGCGGGTGGCCGAGCAGCAGGGCCTGTTCGGCGCGCAGGAACGGGTCGGCGGGGGCGGCGGGGGCGGCCCGGCGGTGGGCGAGGATCTCCGCGGTGCGGGCCGAGGAGTCGGCCACCCGGGCGGTCAGGTCGGCGAGTTGGCCGGGTTCGGGGCGGCCGGTGGCGCCGGCCACCAGGGCGGCGACGGTGACCGCGTCGACCGGGTGCTCGGCGGTGCCGGTGGAGACGGTGGCCGGGCCGAACCGGTGCCAGCCGCAGGCCGACCAGTGCCGCACCGGCGCGGACAGCTGCGCGGCGCCGCCGAGCACCGGGATCCGCAGCAGGTCGCCGTCCGGGCGCTCGGCCGCGGTCTCCCGGGCCCAGCAGCGCAACAGGCTCTCGGTGGCGGCGTGTTCGGCGGCCACGGCCGGGTCGGGGTCGAGCAGCGGGTCCGGGGTGGGGTGCCCGGCCGCCGGCCGGGTGGCCGGGGGGACGCCGGTGAGGGTGCTGGCCAAATCCGCTCCTTGTAGCCGCGTGACTGCCTACGGGTAAGGGTTGCCTGTCCACCACCGCCGGGCACAAGGACGGCTCACTCGTTCCGGTGAGTTTCGGGCGATCCCTCACCCCCAGGTGTGAGCGGGCGGCATCCTGACGGACCGTCACCATCACGGTTCGGTGTCCGGACGTCAACGGCAGGGGCACCGCCCGTCCGCCGCGTCGGACCCGGATGGAAGACTGTCCCGGGGAGTCGGTCCGTTCTGGGGGGTTGATGGTGAGGGCACGGGGGGTGGTGGCCCTGCTGTCCGCGGCCGCCGTGGTGGCGGGCGGGACGAGCGCCTGCACCTCGACCGGCGGCGGCGGGGGCGACGGGGCGCCGCGCAGCTTCGCCGAGTTGAAGCAGTGGGGGTACGCCGAGTGGGACCGCTGGGCGCAGCACCACGGCTTCCGCAACCCGGCGGTGCCGGGCCTGTGGAGCGCCGAGAAGATGGACCAGGCCCCGCCGCAGCAGCCCGCCCCGGCCCCGGACGGACCGTCCGCCGCGCCGCCGCCGTCGCTCCCGGTGAGCACCTCGGCGAGCGGGCCGACGAGCGGGCCGGAGAGCGGGCCCGCGTCCGGCCCGGCCACCGCGTCCCCCTCCCCCGCCGCGCCGCCGCCGGTGGCCGCGCAGCCGGTGCCGCGCCCGTACACCAGCTACCCGGCGTCCGGGAAGGTCTTCATGACCGCGCCGAACGGCGGCACCGGCCAGTGCTCGGCCACCGTGGTCGCCGACCCGGCGCACCCGGGGAAGAGCAACCTGGTGTGGACGGCCGCGCACTGCGTGCACGAGGGCAAGGGCGGCGACTGGTACCGGAACCTGGTGTTCGTCCCGGCCTACAACAGCTCCGGCGCGGCCAGCGACCACCGGAAGGCGACGCTCGCCGAGGTCGCCCCGCTCGGGCAGTGGTGGGCCGACAAGGTGATCACCTCGCCGCTGTGGACCACCGAGGGCACCAAGGGCGGGGACGCCGCGAACCAGTACGACTTCGCGGTGGTCAAGGTGCGCGGCCCGGAGGGCGAGACCCGCTCGCTGGAGGAGGCCGTCGGCACCGCCGTGCCGGTGTGGTTCGACGCCCCGCGCGAGCAGTTGGCGATCCAGGCCTGGGGGTACCCGGCCCTCGCGCCGTTCGACGGGCAGGAGTTGGAGCGCTGCGACTCCGGCCGGCCGGGCTCGCGCAGCTTCGACCCGGCCCGGCCCCCGATGCTGGTGATCGGCTGCACCATGACGGCCGGCGCGTCGGGCGGCGGCTGGTTCGCCGACGGCCCGGACGGCCGCCAGCGGCTGGTCAGCAACACCTCGATCGGCACCCCGGCGCACACCGCCCTGAACGGGCCCTACCTGGAGGACGTGGCCCGCCAGGCGCTCGACTACGTCTCCCGGAAGTGACCGCCGCCGGTCGCCTCCGTCCGGCCCGGCCCCGGCCCCGACTCCGCACCCATTCCGACACCGACCACGGGGGAACACCCATGACCGACCAGCACCGCATAGCGCGCCGAGTCCGGAGCGCGGCCGCGGCCGCCCTGGTGACGGTGCTCGCCGTCACCACCGCCGCCTGCTCCCAGAAGCCGGTCCCGTCGCCGCCGCCCGTCAAGTCCTCGGCGTCCGGGTCGAAGGACTCCGTGGACATCGGCGACCTGCAGAACTTCCTCTCCCAGGCGCCGAACTGGAACGCCGACGACTGGAAGAAGTGGGCGTCCAAGAACGGCTTCAAGCCGGAGGACATCGAGGCGATCAAGAGCTTCTGGAACAAGAAGAAGCCCGCCGACCCGAAGAAGACCACCTCGATCGCCCCGGACGAGAAGGCCCCCTCGATCCGGGACGTGGTCTTCCCGTCCGTCGTCCAGGCCAAGGCCCAGCCGCACCCGTACGGTGCGGACACCGCCGTGATCGGCAAGATCTTCTTCGAGAGCGACGAGGGCACCGCGGTCTGCTCGGGCACCGTGGTCGCCGACCCGGGCAACCCCGGCCGGAGCAACCTGGTGTGGACGGCCGCGCACTGCGCCCACGGCGGCAAGGGCAAGGGCTACTTCACCAAGCTGATGTTCGCGCCCAGCTACAACCGCACCGGCGTCACCAGCAACGGCAAGGGCCAGAACGCCACCTGGGAGGAGGTCGCCCCGCTCGGCCGCTGGCTGGCCACCGACATGCTGGTGATGCCGCAGTGGACCCAGGAGGGCAACCTGGTGGGCACCGCGGCCAACCAGTTCGACTTCGCGGTGATCCGGGTGGCCTCGCTGGACGGCTCGAACATCTCGCTGGAGGAGACCGTCGGCAGCTCGGTGCCGATCCTGTTCAACGCCAAGCCGGAGGACATCACCGCGCCCAAGGCGTACGGCTACCCGGCCGGGAAGCCGTACGACGGCGAGGAGTTGGAGCACTGCGACTCCACCGCCAAGCTCACCCCGTTCGTCTTCGACCGCTCGCGCCCGCCGATGCTGGCCATCGGCTGCAGCATGACCGGCGGTTCCTCCGGCGGCGGCTGGATCACCCGGCAGAACGGCAAGCCGGTGCTGTTCTCCAACGTCTCGATCGGCGACAACGGCAACCGCTGGCAGGCCGGCCCGACCCTCGGGCCGGACGCCAAGAAGATGTTCGACGCCTTCCTGGCCAAGGAGTCGGGCAACCGGTAGCCGCCGGAACGCCGACGGGCGGGCGGCGCACCCTCGCAGGGTGCGCCGCCCGCCCGTTCGCTACGGCTTCGTCCGCTACGGCGGGTAGCGGGTGCCGGTACCCGCCGTCAGGCCGCGACGACCGCGTACCGCTCCAGCTCGCCGGCCAGCACGGCCGCCACCTTGGCGTGCAGCAGGGTGCCGTCCGCCGTGTGCTCGGTGGAGATCAGCTCGCCCTCCGCGTGCACCCGGGAGACCAGGTCGCCGCGGGTGTAGGGGACCAGGGCCTTGACCTCCACCGCGGGGCGGGGCAGTTCCCGGTCGATCAGGGCGAGCAGTTCCTCGATGCCCTGGCCGCTGCGGGCCGACACCACCAGGGCGTGCGGCTCGCGGCGCAGCAGGCGCTGGAGGACCAGCGGGTCCGCCGCGTCGGCCTTGTTGATCACCACGATCTCCGGCACGTTCTGCGCGTCGACCGAGACGATCACCTCGCGGACGGCGGCGAGCTGGGTCTCCGGCTCGGGGTGCGAGCCGTCCACCACGTGCAGGATGAGGTCGGCGTCGGCGACCTCCTCCATGGTGGAGCGGAACGCCTCGACCAGGTGGTGCGGCAGGTGCCGGACGAAGCCGACCGTGTCGGCCAGCGTGTAGAGCCGGCCGCTCGGGGTCTCGGCCCGGCGGACCGTCGGGTCCAGGGTGGCGAACAGCGCGTTCTCCACCAGGACGCCGGCCCCGGTGAGCCGGTTGAGCAGCGAGGACTTGCCCGCGTTGGTGTACCCGGCGATGGCCACCGACGGGACGTGGTTGCGCCGCCGCTCCTGCCGCTTGGTGTCGCGGCCCTTCTTCATGTCGGCGATCTCCTTGCGGAGCTTCGCCATCTTCTCGCGGATCCGCCGCCGGTCGGTCTCGATCTTGGTCTCACCGGGACCGCGGGTGGCCATGCCGCCGCCCGAGGAGCCGGAGCCACCGCCACCCATCTGCCGGGACAGCGACTGACCCCAGCCGCGCAGGCGCGGCAGCATGTACTGCATCTGCGCGAGCGAGACCTGCGCCTTGCCCTCCCGGGACTTGGCGTGCTGGGCGAAGATGTCCAAGATCAGGGCGGTGCGGTCGACCACCTTGACCTTGACCACGTCCTCCAGGTGGATCAGCTGACCGGGCGTCAGCTCACCGTCGCAGACCACGGTGTCGGCGCCGGTGGAAGCGACGATGTCGCGCAGCTCCTTGGCCTTGCCGGAGCCGATGTAGGTGGCCGCGTCGGGCTTGTCGCGGCGCTGGATCACGCCGTCCAGGACTTCGGAGCCGGCCGTCTCGGCGAGGGCGGCGAGCTCGGCCATCGAGTTCTCCGCCTCCTCCAGCGTGCCGTCCGTCCACACGCCGACGAGCACCACGCGCTCCAGGCGGAGCTGGCGGTACTCGACTTCGGTGACGTCCTGCAGTTCGGTGGAGAGTCCGCTCACGCGCCGGAGCGCGGCGCGCTCGGAGCGGTCGTACTGCTCTCCGTCGTAGTTGCCGAGGCCCTCGTCGATCGCCGCGAGGTCCTCGTCCATCAGGGCTTCCGCCTTGAGGTCGGCGAGTCGGCTGGCGGACTCGCTCGATCGGGTGCGGCTGTCGAACGTGGAGGTCATTTCATCCTTGGGTTGATCGGATCGTGCTCTCGGACAACACGGCGGAGCCGCCGTGAATTCCCCACGATGGTTGCACGTCCGCTGCGCCCGAGTCATCCCTTTTACCAGCCGCCCCCTCCGGCCCGGCCACCGCCCCCGCCCCCGCCGCCGCCTCCGCCGCCGCCTCCGCGGCCGCTCCGTCCGGCCCGGACTCCGGCCCGGACTCCGGCCCGCCGGGCCGGTACACGTCGTACACGCCCGACACCCGGAGCACCGCCCGCATCACCGCGGGCAGCACCGCGGCGTCGGGCAGCTCCAGGGTGTAGCTGTGCCGCACCCGCAGCTGGCGGGGCGGCTCGACCTCGGCGGAGAAGATCGACGCGCCCTCGCCGGAGATCGCCGCGGTCAGGTCGGCGAGCAGCCGGGGCCGGTTGAGCGCCTCGGCGTGCAGGGTGGCCCGGTAGCCCCACTGCGGGGCGCCGCCGGGCAGCCAGCGGACCCCGACCGGGCGGCGGCCGCCGCGCAGCATCCGGGTGCCGGTGGGACAGCCCGCCCGGTGCACCGCGACGATCCCGCCGCGCAGCGCGATGCCGGTCACCTCGTCGGGCGGGACGGGCGTGCAGCAGCGGGCCAACCGGACGGCCGCACCGGGCAGTTCGGGCACCTCGGCGGGCGCGACGGCCTCGCCGGGGCCGGCACCGGCGACGGCACCGGGCGCGACGGCGGGCGAGGCGACGGCGGCGGGCCCGGGCGCGGGCACGGGCACGGGCGCGGGCTCGGGCAGCTCGGCGGGCGCGGCCGGGCGGGCGGCCAGCCGCCGTTCGACGGCGAGCCGGGCGCCGGGGGTGCGGACGTACTCCAGCCACTGCGGGTCGGGCCCGCTGTCCTCGCCGTCGGGGGCGAGCAGCAGGCCGAACACGTCGCCGTCGCGCAGTTCGGTGGAGAGCGCGGCGAGCCGGCCGTTGACCCGGGCGCCGATACATCGGTGGCCGGTCTCCTCGCCGAGCAGGTAGGCGGCGTCCAGGCAGCTGGAGCCGGCCGGCAGGTGCAGGGTGGCGCCGTCCTCGGTGACGGCGGTGATCTCGCGGTCGTCGCGCAGGTCGGCGGTGAGAGCGGACCAGAAGGCGTCCGGGTCGGGGGTGTCCTGCTGCCAGTCGAGCAGCCGGGCCAGCCAGCCGGGGCAGGCCGGGTCGGTGCGGTCCTCGGGGTCGTCGGCGGTGCCGGGCCGGTCGGCGGTGCGCGGGTCGCCGAGGGCGACCACGCCGGTCTCGGCGACCTCGTGCATCCGCCGGGTGCGGACCAGGACCTCGATCACCTCGCCGCCGGTCAGCGCGACCGCGGTGTGCAGCGACTGGTACAGGTTGAACTTGGGGGCGGCGACGAAGTCCTTGAACTCGCCGGGCAGCGGCGTCCAGCAGGTGTGCAGCTCCCCGAGCACGGCGTAGCAGTCGGCGTTCTCCTCGACCACCACCAGCAGCCGCCCGAAGTCGGCGGGCCGCAGCCCGGCGCCGTCCGGCCCGGCCCCGCGCTTGATCATCACCCGGTGCAGCGAGACCAGGTGCCGGGGCCGGACGGTGACGGCGGCGGGGATGCCGGCCTCGGCGAGCTGGCGGCCGAGCTCGGCGGCGAACGGGGCGAGCACGCCGTCCGTCCAGCCGCCGGCCACCGCGCCGGTGTGCTCGTACTCCTCGGGGTGCAGGGTGGCGAAGACGATGTCCTCCAGCTCCGCCTTGACCATCTGGATGCCGAGCCGTTCGGCGAGCGGGATCAGCACGTCCCGGGTGACCTTGGCGATCCGCACCTGGCTGGCCGGCTTCATGTGCCGGATGGTGCGCATGTTGTGCAGCCGGTCGGCGAGCTTGATCACCATCACCCGGACGTCGTCGCCGGTGGCGACCAGCATCTTGCGGAAGGTCTCCGGCTCGGCGGCGGCCCCGAAGTCGACCTTCTCCAGTTTGGTGACGCCGTCCACCAGGTACGCCACCTCGGGCCCGAAGACCTCAGCGACCTGATCGAGCGTCACCTCGGTGTCCTCGACGGTGTCGTGCAGCAGCGAGGCCACCAGCGTGGTGGTGTCCGCGCCGAGCTGGGCGAGGATCATCGTCACCGCGAGCGGGTGGGTGATGTACGGCTCGCCGCTCTTCCGGGTCTGCCCGCGGTGGCTCTCCTCGGCGAGCCGGTACGCCCTGGTCAGCAGGGGTACGTCGGCCTGCGGGCGGTGCACCCGGTGGGCCTGGACGATCGGCTCGATGGCGTCGGGGACGGGCGTCCGCCCGGTGGCGAGCAGTGCCGCCCGGCCGGCCCGGCCGAGTGCCGCGCGGCTGAACCGGCCCGCCGGCTGCTTGGACGGCGGACCCGCCAGCTCGGAGCGGATGGTCATCTGCACCTCCGGCAGCAACACCGGAGCGACGGCCGACCCGGTGGTCCATGCTACCGAGCAGAGCACGTTGCGCGAGCCCCCGCTTCCCCTCTGTCACCCGGATCACTCGAACGGGCGGATTAGCCGGAAGGCCGGATGGGAAGCGGGAGCTGACGCCCCGTCGCGCTGACCTGCGGTCAGAGCAGGACGCCCTCCGCGACGATCACCGCGGGGCCGGTCATCTCGATCCGGCCGTCCGGGAACTCCTCGATCAGCAGTCGACCGCCCGGCAGGTCGACCGTGTAGCGGACGGCCTCCCCGGTGACCGCCGGGTCGGCGCCGTCCCGCCGGATCGCCGCCACCGCGACGGCGCAGGCGCCGGTGCCGCAGGAGCGGGTCTCGCCGGAGCCGCGCTCGTGCACCCGCATCGCCACGTGCCGCTCGCCGCGGTCCACCACGAACTCCACGTTGACGCCCTGCGGGTACGCGCCCGCGGGGGCGGTGGCCGGGGCGTCGAGCAGGGTGCCCGCGTGCGCCAGGTCCGCGACGAACGCCACGGCGTGCGGGTTGCCCATGTTGACGTTCAGCGCGGGCCAGCTGCGGCCGTCCACGGTGACGGTGATGCCGTCCGGGCCGGGCAGCACGGCGCGGCCCATGTCCACGGTGATCTCGCCCGGGGTGCCGTCCGCGGCGTCCGCGGCGATCCGCACCTTCTTGACCCCGCCGCGGGTGGCCACCGCCAGCTCGCCCGGCTTCGCGTGCCCGGCGTGCACCAGGTACCGGGCGAACACCCGCACCCCGTTGCCGCACATCTCGGCGATCGAGCCGTCCGCGTTGCGGTAGTCCATGAACCACTCGGCCTCGTCGGCCATCCCCGCCGCGGCCGGCTCGGCCGCCGAGCGGACCACCCGCAGCACGCCGTCCGCGCCGATCCCGGCCCGCCGGTCGCACAACTCGGCGACGGTGGCCGCCGGCAGGTCGATCCGCCCGTCCGGGTCGGGGACGATCACGAAGTCGTTCTGGGTGCCGTGCCCCTTGAGGAAGGCCGTTCCGCTGATACCGCTGCGCTCGCTCACACCGCCGATGGTAACGAAGCCCGCCGGAGCCCCGTCGAGGACGGACGGCTGCCGAGACGGGTCCTAACCGCGCAGGTGGACGACCCGCCAGAGGGCGAGCGCCACGGCCGCCGCCGCCAGCAGGGTGTACAGCACGATGGCCTTCCAGCCGGCCCGCTCGGTGCTGCCGCGGCGCGGCACGCCCGGCCACTTGTAGCCGGCCCGGCGGGCCGCCATCGCGCCCCAGCCGACCGAGGCCGCGGTGATCAGCAGGCCGAGCATCCCGATCATCGCGGTCGCGCCCTCGCTGCCGAAGGCCAGCGGGAAGGCGAACATCAGCGAGCCGAACATCACCGTCGCGGCGATCGGCAGGATCTGCCACCAGCGCAACCGGCGGCGCGGCCGGATGTCCCGCTCGTGGACCACGCCCGGCGCGGCGGCCAGGTCGTCGATCGCGGGCAGCGCCACGGCGTAGGAGGTGGTGGGGACGGCGAGCTCGGGGAGGGTCTCGGACCCGTCGGAGACGTCGCCGAGCAGCTCATCGGTTTCGGGGCCGGTACCCGTTGACACGCGGCCTCCCCTGACGGCTCGACACGAGCTCCGGAGCTCGCGGGCGGTGAGGCCGGCCCGCGTGCCGGGCCTCGGTGCTACCGATGATGGCACGTACCAACACCCGGGCAGGGCGTCCCACGGGTCGATCGGGTGATCCGATGCCAGGACGTGATCCCGCCGTGACCGCCGGTGCCTTCTGCACCTGCGTCTGCCGGTGCAGACGCCGCGAGCCTGGCCGGATCCCATCCGCCCGGCAGCCGAAACGCGCCGGTCAGCCCGCCGCGCCCGGCTCTTCCGGACGGTGGATCAGTTCCAGTGCCCGGCCCAGCAGCTCGACCGGATCGGCGCCCTCCGGCCGTTCCAGCCAGTGGATCCGCGGGTCCCGGCGGAACCAGGACTCCTGCCGCCGGGCGAACCGCCGGGTGGCCCGCACGGTCTCCGCCCGCGCCTCGTCCTCGGTGCACTCCCCGGCGAAGAACGCCAGCACCTGCTGGTAGCCGAGCGCCCGGCTCGCGGTCAGCCCCTCGCGCAGCCCGGCCTTCTCCAACTCCCGCACCTCGTCCAGCAGCCCGGCCTCCCACATCCGGTCCACCCGCAGCTCGATCCGCCGGTCCAGCTCCGGCCGCGGCACCTGGACGCCGATCTGCACCGCCGCGTACACCGCCCGCTGGGTCGGCAGGCTGGCCGTGAACGGCCGCCCGGTGATCTCGATGACCTCCAGCGCCCGGACGATCCGCCGCCCGTTGCTGGTCAGGATCGCCTCCGCCGCGGCCGGGTCCAGCTCCGCCAGCCGCCGGTGCAGGACGCCGGGGCCGACCCGCTCCAACTCCTCCTCCAGCCGGGCCCGCACCGCCGGATCGGTGCCCGGGAACTCCATCTCGTCGACCGCCGCCCGCACGTACAGGCCCGACCCGCCGACCAGCACCGGCACCTGCCCCGCCGCCAGCTGCCGGTCCATCTCGGCCCGCGCCAGGCGCTGGTACTCGGCCACCGAGGCGGCCTCGGTCACCTCCCACACGTCCAGCAGGTGGTGCGGGACGCCGCCCCGCTCCGCCACCGTCAGCTTGGCGGTACCGATGTCCATGCCCCGGTACAGCTGCATCGAGTCGGTGTTCACCACCTCCCCGCCCAGCTCGCGGGCGATCGCCACCGCCAGGTCGGACTTGCCGGCCGCCGTCGAACCGACCACCGAGACCACCCGGGGCAGCACGTCGGGACGCGCGGGAGAAGAGGAGGAAGAGGAACCGCTCACCCCCCCAGTCTCGCAAAAGCCGGGCACCTCCCGTGTCACCGCGTCGTTCACCGGGGAGGATCAGCTATGTCTGATCCGGAAATGACCCGAATTGCGAAAGGTGGATGCCATGGGCCTGATGGACAACCTCAAGGGCAAGGCCGAGGAGCTCAAGGACAAGGCCAGCGAACTGGCCGGGAAGCACGGCGACAAGCTCGACGGCATGGTGGACAAGGCCGGCGAGGCCATCGACAAGGCCACCAAGCACAAGTACAGCGACAAGATCGAGAAGGGCGCCTCGGCGACCAAGCACGCCCGCGACGACTTCGCCGCCAAGCCCAAGGACGACTGAGCCCCCGGCCCGCCCGGCGCGCTCTGAGCCCTCAGAGCACTCAGGGCCCTCAGAGCGCTCAGCGCCAGGAGGCCACCAGGTAGCCGACGCCGTACGGGGCGTCCTCGTAGCGCAGTTCACCGCCGAGCGCGGCGCCCTCCGCGGCGCCCGCCAGCACCTGCCACGGGGCACGCCCCTCGGCCATCAACTCCGCCGACAGCCCCGCGTCCAACCCGGCCAGCGCCGCCGCGTCCGCCCCCGCCAGCGCGAGCGCCACCGCCCGGTCGTGGCCCTCGGCCCGCTCGTCCAGGTACCCGGGCGCCTTCACCGAACGCCGGGCACTGCCGTCACCGAGCACCAACAGCCCCACCCGGTCCGCGAGTTCGGCCAGCCCCCGACCCAGCCCCAGCAGCCGCTCCGGCGCCGTGTCCGGCCGCACCGCGACCGCGTGCGCCGGCACCCGCACGCCCGCCTCCTCCAACAGCCACGCCCCCACCGTCAACGCGGGCGACAACTCCGGCCCCGCCACCCCGCCCGACGGCAACCGCACCGCCTTCGCCACCCCGTACCGACGGAACGACCCCGCCCCGCCCTCCGTCCACACCCCGGCCCGCTCCCCGGTCCCGACCACCACCACCAGATCGACCCCGGCCAGCTCCCCCACCGCCGCCAGACACGCCTCCCGCAACCCCGCCACCTCACCGGCGGCCCCCACCGCCACCTCCGGCACGAGCAACGGCGGACACGGGCACACAGCGGCGGCAACAAGCATGCCGATCACTCTACGCGGAGCCCCCGCCCCAAAAGCAGCGACGCAGAGAGACCCGCTGCGCCAGCCCCTGCGAAACCAGGGGCGCGGTGAGGACTGCAGCAGGCCCACCCGAGCGAAACCGGGGGCGCGGGGAACTGCTACAGGCCCACCCGAGCGAAAACAGGGGCGCGGGGAGGACTGCAGCAGGCCCACTCGAGCGAAACCGGGGGCGCGGGGAACTGCGCGGCCAACCGAGCACCCACAGCCAGATCGCCTCGCAGGACAACCACTTGCACTATCCCGCGATCTCGCTGACGTGCTCCTCCGCTGCGCGCAGTTCCCCGCGCCCCCGATCTCGCACCATCCCGCCCGCGCAGCGACTACT
The DNA here is from genome assembly GCF_026802215.1 of Kitasatospora sp. YST-16. Classification (NCBI taxonomy): domain Bacteria; kingdom Bacillati; phylum Actinomycetota; class Actinomycetes; order Kitasatosporales; family Streptomycetaceae; genus Kitasatospora; species Kitasatospora sp. YST-16. The sequence continues at coordinate 5,057,781 of NZ_CP113837.1, read as the reverse complement.
CGCAGCCGCAGCCACCCGCCGCCGCAGCCTCCGTCCGCACCGGAACCCCGATCGTCGGCAGCCCCAGCATCACGCCCGCGGGCTTCGCCGCCGGCGCCGCCTGCCGCTTCTCCCACGCGTCGCCCGCCCGGGTGCGGCGCACGCCGAGCACGGGCCCCTCCGCGAGGAGGTGGTGCGGGGCGGCGTAGGTGATCTCGACGGTGACCATGTCGCCGGGGCGGACGCCGCCCTCCGGCCGGGAGAAGTGCACCAGCCGGTTGTCGGGGGCGCGCCCGGAGAGCCGGTCGGTGCGGTCGTCCTTCTTGCCCTCGCCCTCGGCGACCAGGATCTCCAGCTTGCGGCCGACCTGCTTCTTGTTCTCCTCCCAGGAGATCTCCTCCTGGAGGGCGATCAGCCGGTCGTAGCGCTCCTGCACCACGGCCTTGGGCACCTGGTCGGCCATCTCGGCGGCCGGCGTCCCCGGCCGCTTGGAGTACTGGAAGGTGAAGGCGTTGGCGAACCGGGCCTCGCGGACCACGTGCAGGGTCTGCTCGAAGTCCTCGTCGGTCTCGCCCGGGAAGCCGACGATGATGTCGGTGGAGATCGCGGCGTCCGGCATCGCGGCCCGGACCTTCTCGATGATGCCGAGGAAGCGCTCCTGCCGGTAGGAGCGCCGCATGGCGCGCAGCACGGTGTCGGAGCCGGACTGCAGCGGCATGTGCAGCTGGTGCATCACGTTGGGGGTCTCGGCCATCGCGGCGATCACGTCGTCGGTGAAGTCCTTCGGGTGCGGCGAGGTGAAGCGGACCCGCTCCAGGCCCTCGATCTCCCCGCACGCCCGCAGCAGCTTGGAGAACGCCTGCCGGTCGCCCAGGTCGGAGCCGTACGCGTTGACGTTCTGCCCGAGCAGGGTGACCTCGACGACGCCCTCGGCGACCAGTGCCTCGACCTCGGCGAGGATGTCGCCGGGGCGGCGGTCCTCCTCCTTGCCGCGCAGGGCGGGGACGATGCAGAAGGTGCAGGTGTTGTTGCAGCCGACCGAGATGGCGACCCAGGCCGCGTACGCGGACTCGCGCCGGGTGGGCAGGGTGGAGGGGAAGGTCTCCAGCGACTCGAGGATCTCGACCTGGGCCTTGCGCTCGACGGCGGCGCGCTCCAGCAGCGCGGGCAGGTGGCCGATGTTGTGGGTGCCGAAGACGACGTCGACCCAGGGGGCCTTGCGGACGATGGTCTCGCGGTCCTTCTGGGCGAGGCAGCCGCCGACGGCGATCTGCATGCCGCGGTTGGCCTGCTTGGCGGGGGCGAGCCGGCCGAGGTTGCCGTACAGCTTGTTGTCGGCGTTCTCGCGGACCGCGCAGGTGTTGAAGACCACCAGGTCGGGATCGCCGTCGCCGTCGGCCTTGGCGTAGCCGGCCTCCTCCAGCAGCCCGGACAGGCGCTCGGAGTCGTGGACGTTCATCTGGCAGCCGTACGTGACGACCTTGTAAGTTCGCAAGCTCTCCTCCATACCCACAGAGCCAAGGGTACGGGCAGCGGGAAGGGCCTCCCGCCGGGCGGTGGGGGCTGGCAGTATCCACGGCATGGCTGCTGCGAACCTCCTCTCCCGCCCCGCCGCCGGGCTGCGCTCCGCGGCGCGTTCCGTCCTGCGCGGCCGGCTGCTGCGGATCGCCGTGGTGCTGCTGCTGGTGGCGGGGGGCATGGGCGGCTGGTGGGTGTCCTCGGCCCGGTCCTCGTCGGGCCCGCACGGGCGGGTGGCGTTCGCCACCGGGGTGGACGGCGGGGTGTACGACCGGTACGGGGTGCTGCTGCAGCAGTACCTGGGCGACCACATGCCGGGGCTGAAGGTCCAGCTGGACAACTCCGAGGGCTCGCTGGACAACCTGGAGCGGCTGGTCTCGGGCCGGGACGACTTCGCGGTGGCCACGGCGGACGCGGTGGCGACCTTCGACAACCCGGGGAAGCCGAAGCTGCGGGCGATCGCCCGGCTGTACGACGACTACATGCAGCTGGTGGTGCCGGCCGGCTCGCCGGTGCACTCGGTGGCGGACCTGCGCGGGCTGCGGGTCGGGGTGGGGCAGGCCAAGTCGGGAGTGAACCTGGTGACCCGGCGGCTACTGGAGGCGGCCGGCCTGGACCCGGACAGGGACGTGCGGCCGGCGCCGGTCAGCGTCGTCCAGGCGGCGGACGGGCTGCAGCGCAAGGAGCTGGACGCGTTCTTCTGGTCGGGCGGCCTGCCGACCACGGCGCTGTCCAACCTGTCGGAGCACGTCCCGATCCGGATCGTGCCGATGGGCGACCTGTCCGACCCGCTGCACCGGCTGGCCGGGCCGGGGATGGACGCGTACCGGGCGGCGACCATCCCCGCGGACGCCTACCCGAACGTGGAGCCGGAGCGGACGCCGGTGCCGACGGTGGCGGTGCCGAACCTGCTGGTGACCCGGGCCGACGTGGACCCGGCGCTGGTGGAGGCGCTGACCCGGGCGGTGATCGACAGCCGGGACGACATCGGCCGCCAGGTGCACGCCGCCCAGCTGGTGGACCTGCGCACCGCCGTGTACACCGACCCGCTGCCGCTGCACGACGGCGCCAAGCGCTACTACCTGTCCGTCAAGCCCTGAGCCCCCGGGTCCTGCGACCCCGGGCCCGGCTCAGCGCCGCCCCCGGCGCCGGGGCACGCTGAGCCGCACGGTCAGGCCGTTCGGCTCGGCGGGCGCGAAGTCCAGGCCGCCGCCGCCGGCCAGCAGCAGGGTGCGGGCGATGGACAGGCCGAGGCCGGAGCCGTCGATGTTCTGGTGCCGGGAGGAGCGCCAGAACCGGTCGCCGACCCGGGCCAGCTCCTCCTCGGTGAGGCCCGGTCCGGCGTCGGTGACGGTGGCGGTGACCTCGTCCTTTCCGATCAGCAGGCCGACCCGGACCTCGCCGCCGGCCGGGGTGAACTTCAGCGCGTTGTCCAGGACGGCGTCCAGCGCGCTGCCGAAGCCGATCGGGTCGGCCCAGGCGTGCGCCATCGGCGGGCCCTCCCAGTGCAGGGCGACGCCGCGCTGCCCGGCGAGCGGGCGCCAGGCGTCGGCCCGGGTGCGGACCAGGTCGACCAGGTCGACCGGTTCGGGCTCGGGCCGGGAGCCCTCGGCGGTGGCCAGGCCCAGCAGGTCGTCCAGCACCCGGGCCAGCCGGGCGCCCTCCTCGCGGACCGCGACGAGCTCCTCCTCGTGGCCCTCGGGCAGGTCGAGGCCGATCAGCTCGACCCGGAGCAGCAGCGCGGCCAGCGGGTTGCGCAGCTGGTGCGAGGCGTCGGCGACGAACGCCCGCTGCTGGTCGATGGCGAGCACCACGTGGTCCGCCATGTCGTTGAACGAGCGGGCCAGCCGCCGCAGTTCGGGCGGCCCGCCGCTGGGGGCGACCCGGGCTCCGAGCCGGCCGGTGGCGATGTCGTGGGTGGCCCGGTCCAGGGTGCGGACGGGGCGCAGCACCCAGCCGGTGAGCCGGACGGCGAGCAGGATGGCGACGATCATGGCGAGCGCCTCGCCGCCGGCCAGCACCATCCAGCGGTGCAGGATCCGCGAGCGCAGGCCGCCGGTGGGCGATTCGGTGAGCACCACGGCGATCACGTCGCCGTCGCGGACCACCGGCAGGGCGACGGCCAGGGTGCGGTCGGGGGTCCACGGCCAGACCTGCGGCGGGTTGTGGCTGCGGCGGCCGGCCAGCGCCTCGTGGTACGCCTGCTGGCCGGGGCCGGCGGCGGGGGGCCGCCAGCCGGCCGGGGAGACCGCGATGGCGCTGCCGTCGCGCTGGAACAGGCCGATCCGGGCGCCGTACAGCTCGTGGTAGCGCTCGGCCTCGGTGGTGAGGGCGTGCAACCGGCCGACGTCGCCGGGGCCGGGTTCCGGGTCGCCCTTGACGGCGGTGGTGAGGCGGCCCTGGGTGGGCAGGTCCTGGGCGAAGCGGGCGGCGTCGTCGATCCGGTCGACGACCACCTTCGACTGCTCGGAGGCGGCGATCAGGTAGGCCAGGGGCACCCCGAGCGCGGCCAGCACGCAGGCCATCAGGGCGATCAGGATGCCGAGCAGGCGGTTGCGCACGTGCGGTCAGCGCTCCGCCGGGCCGTCGCCGGGGGCGGTGCCGGGGCCGCCGTCGGACGGGTCGGACGGGTCGGGCTGGTCCGGCTGGTCCGGCTGGTCCGGCTGGTCGGGGATCAGCCGGTAGCCGACGCCGCGGACGGCCTCGACCAGGCCGGGCAGGCCGAGCTTGGTGCGCAGCGAGCCGATGTGCACCTCCAGGGTGCGGCCGTTGCCCTCCCAGCCGGAGCGCCAGACCTCGCTGAAGATCTGCTCCCGGCGGTAGACCACGCCGGGGCTCTGGGCGAGCAGCGCCAGCAGGTCGAACTCCTTGCGGGTGAGCGGGACGTCGCGGCCCTCGACCGAGACCCGGCGGCGCTCGCGGTCGATCTCGACGCCGCGGGAGGCCAGCGGGCCGGACGGCTCGGGGCCGCTCTCCTCGGCGCCGCGGGGGGTGCCGCGGCGGGCCACGGCGTGGATCCGGGCCAGCAGTTCGCCCATGTCGTAGGGCTTGACCACGTAGTCGTCGGCGCCCAGGTTGAGGCCGTGGATCCGGGAGCGGATGTCGGCCCGCGCGGTCACCATGATGACCGGGACGCCGCTGCCGGCCCGGATCCGGCTGCACACCTCGAAGCCGTCCCGGTCGGGCAGGCCGAGGTCGAGCAGCACCACCCGGTAGGGGTCGCTGCCGTCCGGGACGAGCGCGTCCAGCGCCTCGTGGCCGCTGCGGGCGTGCCGGACCTGGAAGCCGTGCCGGCCGAGCACCGCGACCAGGGCGGCGGCCACGCGGTCGTCGTCCTCGACCAGGAGCAGGCGCATCGGGTTCCCCTTCCGGCGTTCGTTCGGTCTGTTTCGGTCTGTTCGCTCTGTTTCGGTCCGCGCGTCCGGGCCGGTGCGGAGGCCCCCGGGCCCGCGGGCCGCGCGGTGGCGCGGTTCGCGGTCCGGCGTTGTCATGGCTCGGCCGGTGGCGGATCCGGGCCATCCTGGCATCCATGCCCATCCGGCGTCACCCGGTCAACCGGGTTGCCCGGTCCGTTACCCAGCCGGTATCCGCTACCCGTCGACTACCCGGCGTAGCCGAACCGTGATCCTCAAGTTCAGCTCAGATCGGCTGACGAGGAGTCGTGTACCTGCCTAAAGTCACCCCAGTCCGGGGGCCGTGGGCTCCGCCGGCTCCGGCCCCCGGACATCAGACGGACCATCACCGGCTCTGCGGCCCCAGCGCGTTGGCCCGGGTTGGCAGGACGAGGGAGCGAGCCGCGATGACCGAGAACAGTGCCGACCTGCGCGAGCCCGAGGACGGCGGGGCCGCCCCGCTGGTGTCGCTGCGCGGGGTGAACAAGCACTTCGGCGCGCTGCACGTACTGCAGGACATCGACCTGGACATCGCCCAGGGCGAGGTCGTGGTGCTGATCGGCCCGTCCGGCTCCGGCAAGTCCACGCTGTGCCGCACCATCAACCGGCTGGAGACCATCGACTCCGGCACCATCGAGGTGGACGGCCGCCCGCTGCCCGCCGAGGGCCGCGAACTGGCCCGGCTGCGCTCCCAGGTCGGCATGGTGTTCCAGTCCTTCAACCTGTTCGCGCACAAGACCGTGCTGCAGAACGTGGTGCTGGCCCAGGTGAAGGTCGGCCGGGTGCCGAAGGCCGAGGCCGAGAAGACCGCCCGCGAACTGCTGGAGCGGGTCGGCGTCGGCGCGCAGGCCGACAAGTTCCCCGCCCAGCTGTCCGGCGGCCAGCAGCAGCGGGTGGCGATCGCCCGCGCGCTGGCGATGAACCCCAAGGTGATGCTGTTCGACGAGCCCACCTCGGCCCTCGACCCGGAGATGGTCAACGAGGTGCTGGAGGTGATGCGTTCGCTCGCCGCCAAGGGCATGACCATGGTGGTGGTCACCCACGAGATGGGCTTCGCGCGCTCGGCCGCCAACCGCGTCCTGTTCATGGCGGACGGCCGGATCGTCGAACAGAACACCCCCGAGGCGTTCTTCACGGCGCCGCGCAGCGACCGCGCCAAGGACTTCCTTTCGAAGATCCTGCACCACTGAGCCAGCCATTGTTCTAGCGTCAGTTCGCAATTTGCCCGGAGCCAGCGATGGCCCCTACCGAGGAGAAGAACGACCGCATGAAGGCCCGTCGTACCGTAGCCGCCGCCCTGTCCGTGCTCGCCCTGACCGCGGTCGCGGCCTGCGGCAAGGACGGAACGCCGAACTCGGACAGCAACAAGGGCGGCTCCGCCGCCCCGCAGCTGCCCACCTACCAGGTGAACGCCGACGCCAAGCTGGACGGCTCGCCGGTGTGGACCAAGGCCAAGGCCGCCGGCAAGCTCCGCATCGGCGCCAAGTCGGACCAGCCGTTCCTCGGCTTCGAGGACGTGCAGACCGGCAAGCGCAACGGCTTCGACATCGAGATCGCCAAGATGGTCGCCGCCGACCTCGGCTTCTCCCCGGACCAGATCCAGTTCACCACCATCAACTCCAGCGCCCGCGAGACCTCGATCGCCGGTGACCAGATCGACTACTACGTCGGCACCTACTCGATCAACGACAACCGCAAGAAGCAGATCGACTTCGCCGGCCCGTACTACATCGCCGGCCAGTCGCTGCTGGTGAACAAGGACAACACCGCCATCACGGACGCGAAGTCCACCGAGGGCAAGGCCGTCTGCACCGTCACCGGGTCCACCTCGGTCGACAACATCAAGACCTACAACGCCAAGGTCACCACCTTCGACAGCTACTCGCTCTGCGTGGAGAAGCTGCTCACCAAGGAGGTCGACGCGGTCACCACCGACGACGCGATCCTCAAGGGCTACGCCGCGAAGAACCAGGGCAAGCTCAAGGTCGTCGGCGAGCCGTTCTCCAAGGAGCGCTACGGCATCGGCCTGAAGAAGGGCGACGCGGTGCTGCAGAAGGCGATCAACGACGCCCTCAAGAAGCACGAGGACAACGGCGACTGGAAGAAGGCGTACGACGCCACCCTGGGCCTGTCCGGCTCCGCCGCCCCGGCGGTCCCCGAGCTGGACCCGACCACCGCCTCCTGACGCCCGTCCCGACCGATACCGAGAAAGGAGGGCCGCCGGCATGGGCATACCGTTCGAGGACGGCAACTTCTCGCTGTTCGTCCGCGGGTTCCTGGGGACGATCGAACTGAGCGCGCTCAGTGCCCTGTTCGCCCTGCTGCTGGGCTTCATGCTGGCGGCCTTCCGCGTCTCGCCGGTCCCGGTGCTGCGGGGCTTCGGCACCGCCTGGGTGACGATCTTCCGCAACACCCCGCTGACCCTGATGTTCTTCGCGGTGACCTTCGTGCTGCCGCGGCTGGACGTACACATCAGCAGCTTCACCGCCGCGGTGGCCGCGCTCAGCATCTACACCGGCAGCTTCGTCTGCGAGGTGCTGCGCGCGGGCATCAACACCGTGCCGCTGGGCCAGGCCGAGGCCGCCCGCTCGCTGGGCATGGGCTTCGGCCAGACCCTCGGCCTGGTGGTGCTGCCGCAGGCGGCCCGCTCGGTGCTCGCGCCGATGGGCTCGGTGTTCATCGCCCTGCCCCGCAACTCGGCCATCGGCGGTGCCTTCAACGTGTTCGAGCTGTTCAGCGTGCAGAAGACCCTGACCGAGAAGGGCTACGCCATCTTCGCCATCTTCTTCTGGGTCGCCCTGGCCTACCTGGTGATCAGCTTCGCGGTCGGCGCGGTCTTCTCCGCCCTGGAGCGGCGCACGGCGGTGGCCCGATGAGCACCCGCACCGCCTCCGTCCTGTACGACGTCCCCGGCCCGCGGGCCCGGCGGCGCTACCTGGTGGCCGGCGTGCTCGGCACGCTCGGCATCGCCGCCCTGCTCTGGTGGGTCGTCTCCACCCTGGCCGACCAGGGCCAGTTCGACGCCTCGCTGTGGGACGCCTTCCAGTACACCGCCGTCCAGCAGCGGATCCTCGACGGCGTGCTGGCCACCCTGGAGACCTTCGCGCTGGCCGCGGCCGGCTCGCTGGTCCTCGGCTCCCTGCTCGCGGTCGGACGGCTGTCCGACCACCGCCCGGTGCGGGCGGTGTGCACCGTCGTGGTCCAGTTCTTCCGGGCCATGCCGCTGGTCATCATGATCTTCGCGCTGTACCAGGCGGTGTTCACCGCCGAGCCGATGTGGGGCCTGGTCATCGGCCTGACCCTGTACAACGGCGCCGTGCAGGCCGAGATCATCCGCTCCGGCATCAACGCCGTCCCGCGCGGCCAGGCCGAGGCCGCCCACGCCCTGGGCCTGCGCAAGACCCAGGTGATGAGCCTGGTGCTCGTCCCGCAGGCGGTCCGGACGATGCTGCCCGCGATCATCGGCCAGCTGGTCGTCACCCTCAAGGACACCTCGCTCGGCTACATCATCACGTACTCCGAGCTGCTGTACGTGGGCAAGCTGATCGCCTCCAACTCCGACGGCTACCCGTACATCCCGGTCGTCCTGGTGATCACCCCGATCTACATCGTCATGTGCCTCGCCCTCAGCGGCCTGGCCCGCTGGATCGAGTCCCGCGGCCGCCGCGGCGCGACCCGTCGCGGCGCAGCCGCTGCTTGACGGACACCCAGGTGATCTGTTGCATTGCTCTTCGTGACACCACCTGGGACCTCCCACCCGGCATATGACGCACCGGCGGCCGCCGCCGCCCGCCCGAAGGCCCCGACATGGACGCGGTGATCATCGTCGGGGCCGGGCCGGTCGGCCTCGCCCTGGCCCTCGCCCTGGCCCGCAACGACGTCCCCAGCACCGTCCTGGACGAGGGCCCCGGCGTCAGCCCGGAGAGCCCCCGCACCGTCGTGCTCGGCGGCGACACCACCGCCTTCCTGGCCCGGATCGGCTACACCCGGGTGGTCTCCGACGCCGCCCGCTGGGACGCCTTCACCATCTGGCGCCGCCGCGCCGAGGTGCTGCGCCTGCCGCTGGACGCCGAACCCGTCCTGCACCTCGCCCAGCACCGCCTCCAGCGCGGCCTGCGCGACGCCGTCGCCGCCACCCCGCTGATCCACCTGCTCCCCCGCCACAAGGTGGTCGAACTCGCCCAGGACCACGACGGGGTGACGGTCCGCACCACCTCCGCCGGCCAGGACGCCTGGTGGCGCGGCAGCCACCTGGTCGGCTGCGACGGCGCCCGCTCCACCGTCCGCAAACTGCTCAAGGTCCGCTTCCCCGGCCGCCCCGCCGTCGACCGGCACGCCGTCGCCACCGTCCGGGTCGACCTGCCCTTCCCCGGCGAGGCCCGGATCCACCGCGAACCCCCGTGGCGCGGCGACCGCGAAGCCTCCGCCCGCCCGCTGCCCGACGGCCTCTGGCGGCTCGACTGGCGGCTGCCCCCCGGCCGCCCCCAGCCCACCGAGCCCGTCGACCCGCACGCCACCTGGCCCGGCATCGTCACCGGCGACACCCTGCTCACCCGGGTCACCTCCGCGCTGACCGGCTGGTGCGGCGAACTCCCGCCCCACCAACTCCTCGCCGCCGCCGACCACACCTACCAGCAGCGCCTGGCCGGCCGCTTCCGCACCGGCCGCTGCTTCCTGGCCGGCGACGCCGCCCACCTGCACGGCGCCCTCGGCATGCAGAACCTCGCCGACGGCCTGCGCGACGCCGACAACCTCTCCTGGCGGCTCGCCCTCGCCCGGCACCTGCCCCCCACCGGTGACCGCGCCGACCGCGCCCTGCTCGACGGCTACGAGGCCGAACGCCGCGGCGCGGTCGGCGCCCGGCTGCGCGCCGTCGACCAGAGCATGCCGCTGCTGCGCCCGCTGCGCGGCTGGGCCGAGACCCGCCGCTCGCTGCTCTCCGGCTCCTTCCGCAAGAACGCCCCGCTCCTGGCCGACGGCCAACTCGGCACCGGCCGCTTCGGCGGCGCCCCCGCCTACCCGGCCGCCCCCTCCGGCGTCGCCCCCCGGGTCCCCGAACAGCGCGGCGCCCAGCGCGGCACCTCCCTGACCGAACAGCTCCCGGCCACCGCCCCCGGCGTCCTGGTCCCCGACCTCCCGGTGGTCACCGCCGACGGCACCGCCGACACCCTCCGGGCCCGCCTCGGCGGCCCCTTCCTGCTGGTCCTGGTCGCCCCCGGCACCACCGTCTGGTCAGCCGAACACTGGCTCGGCGCCGGCCTGATGCCCCGCCTCGCCGAACTCGCCGCCGCCCTCCCCGTCCCCACCGAAGTCCTGGTCACCGACACCTACCCCGGCGCCACCCCCCACACCGTCCTCCTGGTCCGCCCCGACGGCCACCTCCTCGGCACCACCCCCGGCCTCCACCCCGAAACCCTCCACGCCCTCACCGCCCCCTCTCCCCCCAGCCGGGCCTGGAACAAGAGAAGACCCGGTAGGGGCGCGAGGAACTGCGCGCCCAACCACCCCCACACCCGCAAGACCGCGCCCCCGACAGCCAGTTGCCGCCCCGGGGCGCCCCTCCCTGCGCGCCCCTCCCCTGCCGATCCCTACCTCCCCTACCGCGCAACCTCCGTCGCCCGCGACTCCCGCACCACCGTGATCCGGATCTGCCCCGGGTACGTCAGCTCCTCCCGCACCTGCCGGGCCACCTCCTTGGCGATCTCCTGCGCCCGCAGGTCGTCCACCGCCTCCGGCTGCACCATCACCCGGACCTCCCGCCCGGCCTGCATCGCGTACACCTTGGTGACGCCCTCGTGCGCCCGGGCGATCTCCTCCAGCCGCTCCAGCCGGCGCACGTACGCCTCCACCGACTCCTTGCGCGCGCCCGGCCGCCCGGCCGAGCAGGCGTCGGCGGCCTGGGTGAGCACCGCCTCCACGGTCTTGGCCTCGACCTCGCCGTGGTGCGCCGCTATCGCGTGCACGACCTCCTCCGCCTCGCCGTGCCGCCGGGCGAACTCCGCACCGATCGCGGCGTGGCTGCCCGGCACCCGGTGGGTGAGCGCCTTGCCGATGTCGTGCAGCAGCGCGGCCCGCCGCACCGGCTCGGGGTCGACGCCGAGTTCCGCGGCCATCATCCCGGCCAGGTGCGCGGACTCCACCAGGTGCCCGAGCACGTTCTGCCCGTACGAGGTGCGGTAGCGCAACGTCCCCAGGGTGCGGACCAGTTCGGGCGACATCTCGCCGCTCGTGCCGATGCCGACGGTCAGCAGCGCGTCCTCCCCGGCCCGGACGCACAGCCGCTCGACCTCGGCCCGGCTGCGCTCGTGCTCCTCCTCGATCCGCGCGGGCTGGATCCGCCCGTCGACCAGCAGCGCCTCCAGGGTGAGCCGGGCGCTCTCCCGCCGGACGGGGTCGAAGCAGGAGAGCTGCACCAGTCCGGGAGTGTCGTCGACGATCAGGTTGACGCCGGTGACGGCCTCGAAGGCACGGATGTTGCGGCCCTCGCGCCCGATCACCCGGCCCTTCATGTCCTCGCTGGGCAGCCGCAGGGTGGTGACCACGGTGTCGGCGGTGTGCTCGGCGGCCAGCCGCTGGATGGACGCGGCGATGATCTCCCGGGCCCGGCCCTCGCCCTCGGTGACGGCCCGCCGTTCGATCTCCCGGACGGTCAGCGCGGCCTCCCGGCGGGCCTCCGACTCGGCGGCCCGGACGATCTCCTCGCGGGCCTGCACGGCGGTCAGCCCGGCGGTGCGCTCCAGCAGCAGGCGGTTCTCCGCGGCCTGGTCGGCGAGTTCGCCGCGGACCCGCTCGGAGTCGGCGGCGCGGGCGGCGAGTTCGTCCTCGTGCACGTGCAGGCGGTGGAGTTCGGAGGTCAACCGCTCCTCGCGACGGTCGAGTTCGGCCCGGCGCTGACGGAGCATCAGGAACCCGGCGGCCAGCACCAGCACCAGGGCGCCGATCAGCACTCCGGCCGCCAGCAGCAGGGAGGAACCCGTTTCGGTGCCCTGAGCGATGCCCATCCGGCCACTCCCCGTCCTGCTCACGCTGCCGCTGAGGCGACCTCCGCGATCGTCCTACCACTGAGTGTGAGGCTAGGCCGAGGTTACGAAACGGTCAAGATGCGATCGAGAATTGACTCCGATGAACTGATCACCAGTCATCAAATCCCACCACCACCCGGCCCGTTCCGACATCCGCGCCCAGCCGCCCACCCGCTCACTCGCCAGCCCGCTCACTCGCCAGCCCGCTCAGTCCTCCGCCCGCTCAGTCGTCCGGCTCCTCCATCCCTTCTTCCTCCACCCCTTCTTCCGCCAGCGCCTCCCGCACCACCCGGAACGCCAGGCCCTCGGCGTAGCCGCGCCGGGCCAGCACCCCGACCAGCCGCCGGATCCGCACGTCCCGGTCCAACCCGGCGGTGGAGCGCAACTTCCGGTCCACCAGCGCCCGGGCGGCCTCCGACTCGTCCTCGGCGTCCACCTGGAGCAGGGCCCGCTCGGCGGTCTCCCCGGTGACGCCCTTGGTGCGCAACTCCTGGGCCAGCGCCCGCCGGGACAGTCCGCGCACCGCGTGCCGGGACTCCACCCAGGCTTCGGCGAAGGCGGCGTCGTCGATCAGCCCGACCTCCTCCAGCCGGTCCAGCACCTGCTCGGCGACCTCGTCCGGGATCTCCTTGCGGCGCAGCGCGTCGGCCAGCTGCTTGCGGGACTTGGCGGCTCCGGTGAGCAGCCGCAGGCAGATGTCCCGGGCCCGGTCGGCCGGATCGCCCGCCGGCTCGGCAGCCCGCCCGCGCCGCCCCTGGCGCGGCTCCCGCTCGCCCCTTTCCTCCCCTTCTTCTTCTCCCCGCTCGGCCTTCGCCCGCCGCCGGGTCCGCGGCCGCTCCGCCGCCACCGGCTCCGCGACCGGCAACTCCCCCAGCGCACTGCGCCGTCGCCGCCGCCCCCGGCCAGCTCGGACGCCCGCACCAGCCCGGGCAACCCCCCAGGTCCGCCACCTGCGCGGTCCCGCCCCCGCCGCCGCCCGCCCCCGCGCCGGGCGGCTCCTCGGCCACCGCCGCGAACCAGTCCGGCGGCCCGTCCGACGTCTCCTCCTCCGCGACGGCGGCGAACCAGTCCGGCGGCCCGTCCCCGCCGCCGGACCGACCACCGTCCCCGCGTCCGCTGCCGCTCTCGCCGTATCCGCTACTGCTCTCGGCGTTGTCCCCGGGAACGCCCGCACCGGGCCCGTCCTCGGACGGACCCGGTGCCGGGTGGTGGTGCTGGTGGCGTGTCAACGGATCAGCTCTTGGCAGCGGCCGCCGTCTTCTTGGCGGCGGCCTTCGCGGGGGCCGCCGCGGCCGGGATCTCCACGGCGGGGGCGGCGTCGCCCTCGGCCTCGGGGAGCTTCGGGCCGATGCCCAGCTTGCCCTTGATCTTGGCCTCGATCTCGTCGGCCAGCTGCGGGTTGTCCTTCAGGAAGTTGCGGGCGTTCTCCTTGCCCTGGCCGAGCTGGTCGCCCTCGTAGGTGTACCAGGCGCCGGACTTCCGGATGAAGCCGTGCTCGACGCCCATGTCGATCAGGCCGCCCTCGCGGCTGATGCCGACGCCGTAGAGGATGTCGAACTCGGCCTGCTTGAACGGCGCGGCGACCTTGTTCTTGACCACCTTGACGCGGGTGCGGTTGCCGACCGCCTCGGTGCCGTCCTTCAGGGTCTCGATGCGCCGGATGTCGAGGCGGACCGAGGCGTAGAACTTGAGCGCGCGGCCACCGGTGGTGGTCTCCGGCGAACCGAACATCACGCCGATCTTCTCGCGCAGCTGGTTGATGAAGATCGCGGTGGTGTTCGACTGGTTCAGCGCACCGGCGATCTTCCGCAGCGCCTGGCTCATCAGGCGGGCCTGGAGGCCGACGTGCGAGTCGCCCATCTCGCCCTCGATCTCGGCGCGCGGCACCAGCGCGGCCACCGAGTCGATGATCACCAGGTCGATCGCGCCGGAGCGGATCAGCATGTCGGTGATCTCGAGCGCCTGCTCGCCGGTGTCCGGCTGGCTGACCAGCAGGGCGTCGGTGTCCACGCCGAGCTTCTTGGCGTACTCGGGGTCGAGCGCGTGCTCGGCGTCGACGAAGGCGACGGTGCCGCCGGCCTTCTGGGCGTTGGCCGCCAGGTGGAGGGTCAGGGTGGTCTTGCCGGAGGACTCGGGGCCGTAGATCTCGACCACCCGGCCGCGCGGGATGCCGCCCACGCCGAGCGCCACGTCGAGGGCGGTGGATCCGGTGGAGATCACCTCGACCGGCTCGTTCGCCTTCTCACCGAGCCGCATCACCGAGCCCTTGCCGAACTGCCGCTCGATCTGGGCGAGTGCGGCCTCCAGGGCCTTCTCGCGATCCGTTCCTGCCATGGCTTCCACCCTCGGGTTCTGTCCTGTGCGCTTCATCGTCATCGACGCTAGCGCGTCCCACCGACAATCGGCCCCGGACGGGCTCGGCCTGTGGAAAACTCCGCACCGAAGAGTACAAAGAACGTTTGTTCGATTCCAGTCCCGCACCCCACCACCCCACAACGGGCCGGGGCCCGACCCCACGGCCGTCGAGCCGTGGGGTCGGGCCCTCGCCCCCGCACCCCCTACTTGAGAGCTACTTGAGCATCTCCTCGCCCGCGTTCGGCACCTCGGCCCCGCTCCGGTCGAAGAACTGCCAGGACACCACCCGCTTCCCGGCCTGCTCCGGCACCACGATCCGCCGGTACGGGGAGTCCCCGACGGTGACCAGCTGCGGCTCGACCACGCTGCCGTCACTCCAGGTCACCACCACCTTGGCGATGTCGGGCCCGAACGCCATCACGGCGAGCGTCACCGGCAGCGGCCCGGAGTGGTCGTCCTTGGTCCGGGGACCCATCAGGTTGCCGTTGAAGGTGGTCGCCATCCACGGCTCCAGGTGCCCGGGCGCCGGGTAGCTGCCCTGCTCGTCGTACTTCTGCCGGACGCCGTCCAGCGTCGCGTAGGTGTCGACGACGTCCTCGTTCGGCTGCCAGTACTGCTGGACGTACGCCTCGGTGGGCTTGTCCAGCGAGGGGTCGACGGCGCTGCGCTCCTGCCAGACCGCCACCGCCTGCTCGTACGCCCGCTCCTGCGGGGCGACCGGCCAGAGCGCCTCCCAGAGCTTCCACTCCTTGCCGTCGACGACGCCCTGCCCGATCACCACCCGGACCGGCGCGAACGGGTCCCGGGCGGCCGCCGACGGGGAGGCCGGGGTGCCGTCGTCCCCGGCCCCGACCAGGCTGCCGCCACCCGCGCCGCCGTCGGCCGGCCCGATCGCCCGCGCGGTGCCGGCCCCGGCCGTCCCGGCGTGCAGCCCGGCCGCCGTGCCGCCGCCCAGGACCACCACCGAGGCCAGCGCCAGCGCGCCGACCGCGGTGCGCCGCCGGCGCCGGATCCGCCGCCCGCCGGCCTCGATGCCCGCGACCGGGACCGACCCGATCCGCACCTCCGCCGCGGCCCCCGCGAGGCCCAGCTCCACCCACATCTCGCCGTTGCCCCGCGCTCCGTCGTCACCCGTGGTCACACCGCACCCCCGATCCGAGTCATGTCCTTCAGTTCCCCCAGGTCCGCGGTCTCCCGCAGCCTGGCTATCCCCTTCGCGGCGTGGCTGCGCACGGCACCGGCCGAGCACCCCATCGCCGCGGCCGCCTGGCTGTCGCTCAGGTCCTCCCAGTGCCGCAGCACCACGGCCTGCCGCTGCCGGGCGGGCAGCCCCGCGAGGGCCGCCATCAGCATCCGGCGCTGGTCCGACCTGGCGTACCCGTCCTCGGACCCGGCCGCGTCCGGCACCGCCTCCACCAGGACCTCGGGGGCCCGGCGGCGCCAGCGGCGGGCGTGCTGGTTGACCATGATCCGGCGCACGTAGCTGTGCGGGTCGTCGGCCCGGCGGACCTTCGACCAGGCCGCGCAGGTCCGCTCGGCGGCGGACTGCGCGAGGTCCTCGGCGGCGTGCTGCTCGCCGGTCAGCAGGTACGCCGTCCGCAGCAGCCAGGGCCACGCCCCCACGATGAACGTCCGGAACTCGTCGTCCGGACCGTTCTGCTTCTCTCCCATGAACACCTCCTCACCCATCCAGAGCCCGGAGGAGGCACCAAACGCTTACCCGCCGGGTCATTCCCCCGGCGGTTCCTCCCGCCGCTCCCCTTCCGCCCGCTCCCCACCGGCACCGTCCGCACCCGAACGAATGGAACCGCCGGAGCTGCCGGGGCCGCCCGAACCGCCCGACATCATCCGCCGCAGCCGCCGCACCGTGTGCCGCCGCCGCTCGCGCCGCTCCTCGCCGCGGTCGATCCGCGGGTCGTCCTCGACCTCGTAGCGGCGCACGTACGTCCCGACGAAGCCCTGCAGCGTCGCGGCGACCGGGATGGCGATCAGCGCGCCGACCGCGCCGAGCAGCGCGGCCCCGGCGATCACCGCGCCGAACGCGACGGCGGGGTGCACGTCGACGGTCTTCGCGGTGATCCGCGGGTGCAGCAGGTAGTTCTCGATCTGCTGGTAGACGATCACGAAGACCAGCACCCACAGCGCCTCCACCGGCCGCTCGGTCAGCCCGACCAGGACCGGCAGCGCGCCCGCCAGGTAGGTGCCGATGGTCGGCACGAACTGCGACATGACGCCGACCCAGACGGCCAGCGCCGCCGCGTACGGCAGGCCGATGGCCGCGAAGAACGCCCAGTGCGCGAGGGTGGAGATCAGCGCGAGCAGCGCCCGGGAGTACAGGTAGCCGCCGGTCTTGGCGAGCGCGATCTCCCAGGCCCGCAGCACCTCGCCCTGCTTGGACGGCGGCAGCAGCGAGCAGACGGTGCGCCGCACCCGGGGGCCCTCGGCGGTGAAGTAGAAGGTGAACAGGCCGACGGTGAAGGCCTGGAACAGCCCGCCGATGACGGTCCCGGTGACGCCCCAGACGTTGTCGGCGGCCTGCTGGGCGTACTTCTCGATGGTGCCGGAGTCCTTGAGCACCTGGTGCTGGAGCTGGTCGAGCGACAGGTCGGTGTGGAAGGTGTGGTTGATCCAGTTGATCAGGTCCTGGAGCAGCTGCGGCAGCTTCCCGGCGATCTGGGTGATCTGGTCGACCAGCAGGGTGCCGAGCGAGGCCAGGAAGCCCGCCACGGCCAGGGCCAGGCCGATGAACACCAGGAAGGTGCCCAGGCCGCGGCGCATCCCGCGGGCGGCCATCCGGTCGACGGCGGGCTCCATCGCCAGCGACAGGAAGAACGCCACCAGCAGCATCACGAACAGGTCGATCAGCTGGTGGAACGCCCAGTCGGCGAGCTGGAACAGACCGACGCCGAGCAGCGCCAGCAGGATCGCCCGGGGCAGCCAGCGGGGCATCGCGCCGCTGCCGGTCTCGGCCCGGCGCAGCAGCCGGGCGGCGGCGGTGCGCGCCGTCTCGGCGTCGGCGGCCGCCACGGCCTCGGCGGCCCGGTCCGTGGTGCCGGGCCCGGCCTCGACCGGGGTGTCGAACGGGGTGTCGGGGGTCGTCCGGCCGGGGGCCGTCGGGTCGGGGTGCTCTGCGCTGCTCGCCACCGGGACAGTCTCGCCCACGGCGGGGCGGACGGTCTCACCTCAGCAGGGACGACACTCCTTGCGTGACGCAGACCACCCGCCACACGTCCTTGGCCTCCCACCCGGCGTCCAGCGCCTGCCGGACGGTGCGGCCGCCGAGCTCGCCCATCACGTGGTCCTGCGCGAAGGACTCCGCGTACGCCTCGCCGAAGTGCTCGTGCATCCGTCGCCAGAACTCGGTCAGCCTCATGCGCCCAGTATCGGGCACCGGCGGCCCCGCCCGGAGTCAGTCGGCGGGCAGGGCGAGGATCCCGGCGCCGTAGAAGCCGCGGTCCTGGCAGCCGAGCGGCAGGGCCTTGGTGCAGTTCTCGTCGGCGGCCCGGGCGAGGTCGGCGGCGATCCGGTCGGGGCTCCAGTCGGGGTGCCGGGCGGCGACCACGGCGACCGCGCCGGTGACGTGCGCGGCGGACATCGAGGTGCCGGCCAGGGCGGCGTACCGGCCGCCGGGCCAGTCGGAGACGACCGCGCCCTGGGTGCCGCCGTCGGGGTCGCCGCCGGGGGCGGCGATGGAGACCTTGCCGCGCCCGTAGTTGCTGTACCCGGCGGGCAGGCCGTTGCGGTCGACGGCGGTGACGGTGACCACGCCGGGCAGCTCGCCGGGCAGCCGGATGCACTCGGTGCCGAGCTGCCGGTCGTCCGGAGGGCCGGTGGTGCGGTCGTTGGGGCTGCGCCGGTCGGCGCGTCCGGCGTTGAGGTCCTGGCCGTCGTTGCCGGCCGAGGCGACCACCACGGCGCCCTTGCGCTGGGCGTAGGCGACCGCCCGGCCGACGGCGGCGGCCAGCGCGGCCTGGTCGGCGTCCTCGGGGCAGTTGTACTTCCACGGGTCGGCGAAGTAGCTGTCGTTGATGGCGCGGGCGCCGTGGTCGGCGGCCCAGAGCATGCCGCAGACGATGTTCTCGGCGTAGTACTGGCCGAGCGGTCCGAGCAGCCGGACGGCGGCGATCCGCACGCCGGGGGCGACGCCGGTGACGCCGTGGCCGTCGCGGGCGGCGCCGACGATCCCGGCGACGTGGGTGCCGTGGCCGCTCTCGTTGATCGCGTCGTCGGGCCGCCAGGCGCCGCTGCGGGAGTCGGGGCGGCCGTCGGCGCAGGACGCGGAGGCGCCCGGGTCGACGGCGGCCCGCAGGTCGGGGTGGGTGTCGTCGACGCCGGAGTCCAGCACCGCGACGGTGACCTTGGACAGCTGCTGGGCGGTGGGCAAGGCGGAGGCCCGGTCGGCGGAGGTCGCGGTGCCGCGGTCGGCGACCGGCGGGCGCAGCAGCGCGGCGCCGCGTCCGGCGGGGCGGTCGAGGGCGCCGATCATGGCGAGGTTCCAGTCGGACTGCTCGCCGGGATCGGGCACGGTGGCGGTGGAGTCGTCGGCGCGCTCGGCGGTGTCGCCGGGCGGCACGGCGTCCCCGAGCGGCAGTGCGGCGGCCTCGGGGCCGTGCGCGGTGCCGGTGTCGAAGGCGGCGCCGGCCAGCGGCCGGGGCGGGGAGGGCACCGGGACGGTGCGGGTGGCGCCGACGGCGGCTATCCCGGGCCGCTGCCGCAGCTTCCCGGCGAACCGGGGTCCGGCGTAGGCGAGCACCGCGCCGATCTGCGGGTAGTCCTGGACGACCTTGCCGCCGAGCGCCCGGGCCTGGTCGGCGGCGTGCTCGGCGCCGCGGGCGTCGGTGCGCTCGTCCAGCACCAGGTAGCTGAGGTAGGTGTCGCCGGTGCCGGTGACGTAGGGGACGGCGCCGCCGAGCAGCAGTCCGGTGAGCAGCGTCGCCCCGAGCACCCGGACGCTGCGGCGCCGGCGGGTGGCGGGGGTGTCGCTGCGGGCCTGGCTCACCTGCTCCATCGCACGGTCTCCGCTCGTCAGGCAGGGCCGGACGCCGGGGATCGGGTCCGGTTCCTCACGATATGAGCGATTTGTACGATTTGCTGCGCGGGGTTGGGTCAGACGGTGACCGTTCCGTGACCTGTCAGCCTGTCGGGGCACCATGGGGGCATGGGCACCTCCGACGCTGATCCGCTGCAAGGCTTCGCCCCGGCCACCCGGGCCTGGTTCACCGGGGCGTTCGCCGCCCCCACCGAGGCGCAGTCCCGGGCCTGGTCGGCGATCCGGCTGGAGACGGACGTGCTGGTGGTCGCCCCGACCGGCTCCGGCAAGACGCTGGCGGCCTTCCTCTCCGCCCTGGACCGGCTGGCCGCCACCCCGCCCCCGGCCGACCCGAAGCGCCGCTGCCGGGTGCTCTACGTCTCCCCGCTGAAGGCCCTCGCGGTCGACGTGGAGCGCAACCTGCGCGCCCCGCTCACCGGCCTGCGGCAGGCCAGCGTCCGGCTCGGCCTGCCGGAGCCCGAGGTGCGGGTCGGCATCCGCTCCGGCGACACCCCGGCCGCCGACCGCCGGAAGTTCGCCACCCACCCGCCGGACATTCTGATCACCACCCCCGAGTCGCTGTTCCTGCTGCTCACCTCCGCCGCCCGGGACGCCCTGCGCGGCATCGACACGGTGATCCTGGACGAGGTGCACGCGGTGGCCGGCACCAAGCGCGGCGCGCACCTGGCGCTCAGCCTGGAGCGCCTGGACGAGCTGCTGGAGCGCCCGGCCCGCCGGATCGGCCTGTCGGCCACCGTCCGCCCGGTCGAGGAGGTGGCGCGCTACCTCAGCCCGCGGCGCGGCGCCGCGATCGTCCAGCCCGGCAGCGACAAGCGCTTCGACCTGTCCGTGGTGGTCCCCGTCCCGGACCTCGCCGACCTGCCCGCCGCGCCCGCCGAGGAGTCCGACCCGCAGCGGCAGTCCTCGATCTGGCCGCACGTCGAGGAGCGGATCGTCGACCTGGTCCAGGCGCACCGCTCGACCATCGTGTTCGCCAACTCCCGCCGACTGGCCGAGCGGCTGTGCCACCGGCTGAACGAGATCGCCTACGAGCGGGCCACCGGCGCCCCGCTGCCCGAGGCGCGCTCCCCCGCCGAGCTGATGGGCGGCTCGGGGGCCGCCGCGGGCGCCCCGCCGCTGCTCGCCCGGGCCCACCACGGCTCGGTCTCCAAGGAGCAACGGGCCCTGGTGGAGGAGGAGTTGAAGGCCGGCCGGCTGCCCGCCGTGGTGGCCACCTCCAGCTTGGAGCTGGGCATCGACATGGGCGCCGTCGACCTGGTGGTGCAGGTCGAGTCCCCGCCCTCGGTGGCCTCCGGCCTGCAGCGGGTCGGCCGGGCCGGGCACCAGGTCGGCGCGGTCTCCAGCGGCGTGTTCTTCCCCAAGTACCGCGGAGACCTGGTGCAGTCCGCCGTGGTCACCGAGCGGATGCGCACCGGCCGGATCGAGGCCCTGCGCGTCCCGCGCAACCCGCTGGACGTGCTGGCCCAGCAGCTGGTGGCGATCACCGCGCTCGACGTCTGGGACGTCGACGAGCTGCTCGCCCTGTGCCGCCGCGCCGCCCCGTTCGCCACCCTCCCGCAGTCCGCGTTCGACGGCGTCCTCGACATGCTGGCCGGCCGCTACCCGTCCGACGCCTTCGCCGAACTGCGCCCCCGCCTGGTCTGGGACCGCGTCGCCGGCACCGTCACCGGCCGCCCCGGCGCCCAGCGACTGGCCGTCACCTCCGGCGGCACCATCCCCGACCGCGGCCTGTTCGGCGTCTTCATCGCCGGCGCGGACCCGAAGAAGGGCGGCGGCCGGGTCGGAGAGCTCGACGAGGAGATGGTCTACGAGTCCCGGGTCGGGGACGTCTTCACCCTGGGCACCACCTCCTGGCGGATCGAGGAGATCACCCACGACAAGGTGCTGGTCACCCCGGCCCCCGGCGTCCCCGGCCGGCTCCCGTTCTGGAAGGGCGACACCCTCGGCCGCCCGCTCGAACTCGGCCGCGCCGTGGGCGCGTTCGTCCGCGAGATCGGCGCCCTGGAGCCCGCCGCGGCCACCGCCCGCCTGCACGCGGCGGGCCTGGACGACTGGGCCGCCGCCAACCTGCTCGCCTACCTCGCCGAGCAGCGCGCGGCCTGCGGCCACCTGCCCGACGACCGCACCATCGTGGTCGAGCGCTTCCGCGACGAGCTCGGCGACTGGCGGATCGTCGTGCACTCCCCGTTCGGCGCCCAGGTGCACGCCCCGTGGGCGCTGGCCATCGGCGCCCGGCTGCGCGAGAAGCACGGCCTGGACCCGCAGGTGATGCACGCCGACGACGGCATCGTGCTGCGCCTGCCGGACGCCGACCTGCTGGCCGACTTCCCCTCCGCCGCGCCCGCGGCGCCCGCCGACGAGGCCCCGGTCGGCGCCGACGCCGCGGTCTTCGACGCCGCCGAGATCGAGCAGCTGGTCACCGACCAGGTCGGCGGCTCGGCCCTGTTCGCCGCCCGTTTCCGCGAGTGCGCCGGCCGCGCCCTGCTGCTGCCGCGCCGCAACCCCGGCAAGCGCACCCCGCTGTGGCAGCAGCGCCAGCGCGCCTCCCAACTCCTGGAGGTGGCCGCCGAGTACGGCTCCTTCCCGATCGTCCTGGAGGCCGTCCGCGAGTGCCTGCAGGACGTCTTCGACGTGCCCGGCCTGGTCGAGCTGATGGGAGACCTGGAGTCCCGCGCGGTCCGCCTGGTCGAGGTCACCACCCCCGAACCGTCCCCGTTCGCCCGCTCCCTGCTGTTCGGCTACGTCGCCCAGTTCCTGTACGAGGGCGACTCCCCGATCGCCGAGCGCCGGGCCGCCGCCCTCGCGCTGGACTCCCGGCTGCTGTCCGAACTGCTCGGCCAGGCCGAGCTGCGCGAACTGCTCGACCCGCAGGTCCTCGCCGACCTGGAGGCCGAGCTCCAGCGCCGCACCCCCGAGCGCCGGATCAGGGACGCCGAGGGCGTCGCCGACGCGCTGCGCCTGCTCGGCCCGCTCGCCGAGGCCGAACTCGCCGAGCGCGGCGCGCAGCCGCTGTGGGCCCTGGAGCTGGAGGCCGCCCGCCGCGCCATCCAGGTCCGGATCGGCGGCGCCCTGCACTGGGCCGCGATCGAGGACGCCGGGCGGCTGCGCGACGCCCTGGGCACCCCGCTGCCGGTCGGCGTCCCCGAGGCGTTCACCGAGCCGGTCAAGGACCCGCTCGGCGACCTGCTGGCCCGGCACGCCCGCACCCACGGCCCGTTCACCGCACAGGAGGCCGCCGAGCGCTTCGGCCTCGGCAGCGCCGTCGTCACCGGCACCCTGCACCGCCTCACCGCCGCCGGCCGCCTGGTCCAGGGCGAGTTCCGGCCCGACGGCTCCTCCACCGTCCCCGAGTGGTGCGACACCGAGGTGCTGCGCCGCCTGCGCCGCCGCTCGCTGGCCGCGCTGCGGCACGAGGTGGAGGCCGTCCCGCCGAAGGCGCTGGCCGCGTTCCTCCCGCAGTGGCAGCACCTGGCCGGGCACCGGCTGCGCGGCGCGGACGGCCTCTACCGGGTCGTCGAGCAGCTCCAGGGCACCGCGCTGCCCGCCTCCGCCCTGGAGAAGCTGGTGCTGCCCGCCCGGCTGTCCGACTACTCCCCCGCCCTGCTGGACGAGCTGATGGCGGCCGGCGAGATCGGCTGGTCCGGCGCGGGCGCGCTGCCCGGCAAGGACGGCTGGATCAGCCTCCACCTGCCGGAGAACGCCCACCTGCTGCGGCCCGAGCCGCTCCCGCTCACCCCGGGCCCGGTGCACGCGGCCCTGCTGGAGGCGCTGACCGGCGGCTACGGCGCGTTCTTCCGCCAGCTCGCCGAGCGCGTCCCGGACACCCCGGACGCCGAGATCGCCGACGCCCTGTGGGACTTGGTCTGGGCCGGGTACGTCACCAACGACACCCTGGCCCCGCTGCGCGGCCTGCTCGGCTCCGGCCGCACCGCGGGCACCACCGCGCACCGCGCACCGCGCGCCACCCCGCGCGGCCGCTACGGCGGCGCGGGGCGCGGCCTGGCCCGCCCGGCCTCCCGCACCGGCCCGCCGACCGCGGCCGGCCGCTGGTCGCTGCTGCCCGCGTTCGGCGGCGAGGTGACGGCGCGGGCCGCCGCCCAGGCGCAGGCCCTGCTGGACCGGCACGGCGTGCTGACCCGCGGCGCGGTGGCGGCCGAGCGCGTCCCGGGCGGCTTCGCGGGCGTCTACCGGGTGCTGTCGGCGTTCGAGGAGCGCGGCCGGGCCCGCCGCGGGTACTTCGTCGAGGGCCTGGGCGGCGCCCAGTTCGCCATGGACGGCGCCGCGGACCGGCTGCGCTCGGTCAGCTCCCGGCTGGAGCGGACGGCGGGCGCCGAGTGGTCCGCCGAGCCCGCCGCGCAGGCCCCGCAGGCCCTGGTGCTGGCCGCCGCCGACCCGGCCAACGCGTACGGCGCGGCCCTGTCCTGGCCGGAGCCGCCCGCCGACACCGCCGCCGCCCACCGCCCGGCCCGCAAGGCCGGCGCGCTGGTCGCCCTGGTCGACGGCGAGCTGGTGCTGTACCTGGAGCGCGGCGGCAGGTCGCTGCTGGCCTGGCCCGCCGAGGGCCCCGCGCTGGACGCCGCCCTGGCCGCGCTGGCCGGTCCGCTCACCGTGGAGCGCGTCAACGGCCACCCCGCCCTCACCAGCCCCCTGGGCCCCCAGCTGGAAACGGCCGGTTTCCACCCCACCCCGAAGGGCTACCGGCTCCGGTAGCGGGGGCTCGCCTCACCCTCCCGGGGGAGCGTCCCCCGCCCCGGGCGGGCCGGGCCGCGGCAGGCCCGGGCCCGCCGCGGCCTCCCGCCGCGCGGGCTCCGGCGCGGTCCTGGCGTGCACCGGGATCAGCCCCACGCCCCACCAGCCGGCCGCGAGCACGCCGAGGGCGGCACCGCCGTGTATCGCGGTGCCGCCCATCAGCAGCAGTATCAGGCCCAGGCCGACCAGTGCCGTCGCACCGAGCAGCAGCGCACTGCGCGCACTCCGCATCGTGGCCCTCCTTCACCCGGCGTCCCGCACCAGCGGGACGGTCGAGGTCCGGTCAGGCCGCCACCACGTCCATCGCCGCCTTGGGCGAGATGGACCCGGACCGGTCGACACCGGGCGCCGGCAGCGGAACCGGTTCGAGCACCGGCCTCAGCAGATCACCCTCCGAGAGTGTCGCCATCGCCGCAAGTTCGGCGAGCGACAGTTCGTCGCTGACCTCCCGCATGACCTCCGACATCCGCACGTCGAGCGCGTCGCAGATGGCGGAGAGCAGCTCGGAGGACGCCTCCTTCTGACCCCGCTCGACCTCGGAGAGGTAACCGAGCGAAACCCTGGCGGCTGCCGACACCTCGCGGAGTGTGCGGCCCTGGCGCTGGCGCTGCCGACGCAGCACATCGCCCAGCAGGCGACGGAGCAGAATCATCGGTGCCTCCCTCCTCGGACTGCGGATCGAGATGTCACGACCCCACCGTACCGCCTTGCCAGCATCCCGTGCGGGGACCGGGGTCGTGTTCACTCTGGGCTGCAAGGCGCCCCCTCCCTGTTTCTTCCCCTCCGGGGCCGTCGAACCACCCGTGACGGGCAGATGTCCGGCTCCGGACGCGCAGTCGACGCCGGGTCGACGCGTGTGCTCCCGGCCGGGGCGGCCCGACCGGAGCCTCCGGTGTAACACGTTCCCCCGCCGGGTGCGGCGGGTTCGCGGGTTTTCGGCGCACCGCACCGGGTCTTCGGCGAAGCTCAGACCTGCCCGGACGCCAGCCGCCGGAGCAGCAGCTCCAGCGCGGCGTCCACCGATCCGTGCCGGATCGTGTCACGCCCACCCGACAACCGGAGCGGGAGCGCTTCTGTTCCCGCCGGTCCGGCCAGCGCCACGTACACGGTGCCGACCGGCTGCCCGTCCTGCGGGTCGGGGCCGGCCACGCCGGTGGTGGCCAGCGCCCAGTCGGCGCCGAGCAGACGGCGCACGCCCTCGGCCATCTGCCGGGCCACCACGGGGTGGACCGGGCCGTGCACGTCGAGCAGTCCCTCGTCGACGCCGAGCACGGAGGCCTTGAGGTCGGTGGCGTACGCGGTGACCGAGCCCCGGAACACCGCGGAGGCGCCGGGCACCCGGACCAGGGCGGCGGCCAGCAGGCCGCCGGTGAGCGACTCGGCGACGGCCAGGGTGGTGCCGTCGGCCTCCAGCGCGGCCAGCACCCGGGCGGCCGCGGCGCCCTCACTCACCGCGGCGCTCCCGGGCGATGCCCTCGCGGCGCAGCCGGACGGCCTGCAGCACGTAGTCGAGGCCGGTGGCCAGGGTGAGGAACACCGCGACGCCCATCACCACGGCGCGGGCGGTGGCCAGCGGTCCGGTGAGCACCAGCACGTACATGCCGACCGCGGTGCCCTGGGCGAGCGTCTTGATCTTGCCGCCGCGGCTGGCCGGGATGACGGCGTAGCGGATCACCCAGAACCGCATCAGGGTGATGCCGAGCTCCCGGGCCAGGATCACTGCGGTGATCCACCAGGGCAGGTCGCCGAGCAGGGACAGGCCGATCAGGCCGGTGCCCATGATCGCCTTGTCGGCGATCGGGTCGGCGATCCGCCCGAAGTCGGTGACCAGGCCCTTGCGGCGGGCCAGCGCGCCGTCGAAGACGTCGGTGATCATCGCGATGGCGAAGGCCGCCCAGGCGAGGGCCCGCCACTTGGGGTCGTGGCCGCCGCCGGCGAACAGCAGCGCGGCGAAGACCGGGACGAGCACCAGCCGGAACATGGTCAGCACGTTGGCGATGTTCCACAGGCCGGGCTCCGGCGGGACCGCGGCCGGGGTCGGCCGGGTGGCGGCCGGGGCCCCCGGCCCCTTGGTCATACGTCGGCTCCGGCGGGCTGCGGGACCTCGATCGCCTCGGCGACCAGGTCGACGCCTTCGGTGCCGGTCACGGTGGCCCGGTAGAACCGGCCGACCACCGCGTCCGGGACGCCGAGCAGGGTGGTCAGGCCGTCGGTCTCCGGGGCCTGGTGGGCGGCCCGGCCCTCCACCACCCCGTCCTCGACGGACTCGACCAGCACCGTGACCTCGCTGCCGATCCGCTGCTCGGCGCGCTGCGCGGTGAGCTCCTCGGCGAGCTTGGAGAGCCGGGCGACCCGGTCGTCGACCACGTCCTGGTCGAGCTTGCCGTCGTAGCCGGCGGCCTCGGTGCCGTCCTCGTCGGAGTAGCCGAACACGCCGATCGCGTCGAGCCCGGCGTGGGTGATGAACCGTTCCAGCTCCGCGTAGTCCTCCTCGCTCTCGCCGGGGAAGCCCACGATGAAGTTGGAGCGGGCGCCGGCCTCGGGGGCCTTGGCCCGGATCGACTCCAGCAGGCCGAGGAACTGCTCGGTGGAGCCGAAGCGGCGCATCCGGCGCAGCACGGCGGGCGCGGAGTGCTGGAAGGACAGGTCGAAGTACGGGACGACCTTGTCGGTGCCGGTCATCACGTCGATCAGGCCGGGACGCATCTCGGCGGGCTGCAGGTAGCTGACCCGGACCCGCTCGATGCCCTCGACCGCGGCGATCTCGGTGAGCAGGGTCTCCAGCAGGCGGATGTCGCCGAGGTCCTTGCCGTAGGAGGTGTTGTTCTCGGAGACCAGGGCGACCTCGCGCACGCCCTGCCCGGCCAGCCAGACCGCCTCGTTCAGCACGTCGCTCGGGCGGCGGGAGACGAAGGAGCCGCGGAAGGCCGGGATGGCGCAGAACGAGCAGCGGCGGTCGCAGCCGGAGGCGAGCTTGATCGAGGCGACCGGGGCGTCGTCCAGCCGCTTGCGCAGGGTGCGCGGGCCCGAGGCGGGGGCGACGCCGTCGGGGAGGTCCGCGGGGGCGCCGTGGCCGGGGAGGGCGATCTCGGCCGCGGCGGCCTGCCGCTCGACCGGGGTGAGCGGGAGCAGCTTGCGGCGGTCGCGGGGGGTGTGGGCCTCGACGTGGCCGCCGGAGAGGATGGTGTTCAGGCGGCTGGAGATGTCGGCGTAGTCGTCGAAGCCGAGCACGCCGTCGGCCTCGGGGAGGGCGTCGGCGAGTTCCTTGCCGTAGCGCTCGGCCATGCAGCCGACGGCGACCACGGCCTGGGTGCGGCCGTGCCCCTTGAGGTCGTTGGCCTCCAGCAGGGCGTCGACGGAGTCCTTCTTGGCGGCCTCGACGAACCCGCAGGTGTTGACGACGGCGACGTCGGCCTCGCTGGCGTCGTCCACCAGTCGCCAGCCGTCGGCCTCCAGTCGCCCGGCGAGTTCCTCGGAGTCGACCTCGTTGCGGGCGCATCCGAGCGTGACCAGGGCGACAGTGCGGGTTTCAGGCATGACGCCAAGATTAACGCGCGCCCCCCGGTGGAGTTCCCCCCGGAGGGCGCGCGCGTTGCTTCGGCGGGCGGATCGTCCCGGTTCAGCCCGCCTGCGGGTCGCCGGGGGTGTAGGCGAGGTGCACGACCTGGCCGTCCTGGCCGGCCGGGCCGAGGTCCTTGCCGTTGACGAACAGGTGGACGGCCCCGGCGTTGCCGATCACCAGGGTGATCTTCTTGCCGTCGGTGAAGGTCTGGTCCTGGCCGGCTTCCAGGTTGTTGGAGTACAGCGACTTGCCGTTGCCGTCCTTGGCGGTCACCCAGCTCTTGTCCTGCCCGGCGACCAGCTTGACGGTGACCTTGTCGGCGGGCGCGGCGGCGATCGCGGCGACGCTGCTCTCGGGGGCCGGCGGCTGCGCGGACGGGGAGGTGGTGGCGGGGGCGGAGACGCCGGAGGGCAGCGGGGCGCTGGCCGCACCGGGCTGGTCGCCGCCGGAGGACGAGGAGCCGACCAGGTTGTAGCCGATCAGCGCGACCACGGCGACGATCGCCACCACCATCGCGGCGGTCCAGTTCGGGCGGTTGTGGTCCTTGACCTTGATCGGGCCGGAGTCGAGCAGTTGTCCAGCGGTCGGCGAGGGCGCGCCGCCGTGCTCGGCGTCGTAGCGGGCGACCAGCGCCTCGCCGTCCAGGCCGACCTCGCGGGCCAGCAGCCGCAGGTGGCCGCGGGCGTAGAAGGCGCCGCCGCAGCGGTCGAAGTCGTCGGACTCGACGGCGTGCACGATCGGCACCCGGATCCTGGTCCGGGTGCTCACCTGGTCGACCGTCAGGCCGGCGTCGATCCGGGCCTTGGCGAGCATCCGCCCGATGCTCGGCCCGCCGGTGGTACGGCTCGACTCCTCGGCGGCGGCGGGCGCGGAGGAGTCGGGGGCGGAGCTGCGGGGGGACTTGCCGATGGTCACTGGGCACGCCTTTCGAGCGGAGGCCACCTGCTGAAGCACCAGTCTAGGGGTGGGGGCGGAACGTTTCTCAACCGGAGGGGGCCCGAACGTGCCACAGTCTCGCAACAGAAGTTGACGCGCGCTCACCGCGCTTTCCGGCCACCGCCCCGCCCCGCCGGGAGACCGGCGGGGCGGAGGGCGGAGGGCGCTCAGCCGCGCAGGGTGACCAGCACGCCGTCCAGCTCGTCGGGCTTGATCAGCACGTCGCGGGCCTTGGAGCCCTCGCTGGGGCCGACGATGCCGCGGGACTCCATCAGGTCCATCAGCCGGCCGGCCTTGGCGAAGCCGACCCGGAGCTTGCGCTGGAGCATCGAGGTCGAGCCGAACTGGGTGGTGACGACCAGTTCGGCGGCCTGGATCAGCAGGTCGAGGTCGTCGCCGATCTCCTCGTCGATCTCCTTCTTGGGGCCGCCGCCGACCACCACGTCGTCGCGGTAGCGGGCGGTCAGCTGGTCCTTGCAGTGCTGGACGATCTTGGCGATCTCCGCCTCGGTGACGAACGCGCCCTGCATCCGGACCGGCTTGGAGGCGCCCATCGGTAGGAACAGCGCGTC
Source organism: Kitasatospora sp. YST-16 (assembly GCF_026802215.1). Taxonomy (NCBI): domain Bacteria; kingdom Bacillati; phylum Actinomycetota; class Actinomycetes; order Kitasatosporales; family Streptomycetaceae; genus Kitasatospora; species Kitasatospora sp. YST-16. The sequence goes on along the minus strand of NZ_CP113837.1, from coordinate 5,028,646 downwards.
GCCCTTGCCGATCAGCTTCTCGGCGCCGGGCTGGTCGAGGATGACCCGGGAGTCGGCCATCGCCGAGGTGGCGAAGGCCAGCCGGGACGGCACGTTGGCCTTGATCAGGCCGGTGACCACGTCCACCGAGGGGCGCTGGGTGGCCAGCACCAGGTGGATGCCGGCGGCCCGGGCGAGCTGGGTGATCCGGACCACCGAGTCCTCGACGTCGCGCGGGGCGACCATCATCAGGTCGGCCAGCTCGTCGACGATCACCAGCAGGTACGGGTAGGGCGCCAGTTCGCGCTCGCTGCCCAGCGGCGGCTGGACGGTGCCGGCCCGGACGGCGGCGTTGAAGTCGTCGACGTGCCGGAAGCCGTAGGCCGCCAGGTCGTCGTAGCGCATGTCCATCTCGCGGACCACCCACTGGAGGGCCTCGGCGGCCTTCTTCGGGTTGGTGATGATCGGCGTGATCAGGTGCGGGATGCCCTCGTAGGCGGTCAGTTCGACCCGCTTGGGGTCGACCAGCACCATCCGGACCTCGTCGGGGGTGGCGCGCACCAGCACCGAGGTGATCAGGCAGTTGATGCAGGAGGACTTGCCCGCGCCGGTGGCGCCGGCCACCAGGACGTGCGGCATCTTCGCCAGGTTGGCCATCACGGTGTGGCCCTCGACGTCCTTGCCCATGCCGACCACCATCGGGTGGGTGTCCTCGGCGGCGGCGCGCGAGCGCAGCAGGTCGCCGAGGGTGACCATCTCCCGGTCCCGGTTGGGGATCTCCACGCCGACCGCGGACTTGCCGGGGATCGGCGAGATGATCCGCACGTCGGGGGTGGCCACCGCGTAGGCGATGTTCTTGGCCAGCGCGGTGATCCGCTCGACCTTCACGGCCGGGCCGAGCTCGACCTCGTAGCGGGTCACCGTCGGGCCGCGGGTGAAGCCGGTGACCCGCGCGTCGACCTTGAACTCGGTGAACACGCCGCTGAGTTGGGTCACCACGTCGTCGTTGATCTGGGACCGGGCCTTGCCGGGGGCGCCGCGCTCCAGCAGGTCGAGGGAGGGCAGCGCGTAGTCGCCGCCGCCGGAGAGCTGGAGCTGTTCCATCCGGGCCGGGGCCGCGCCGTGGCCCTCGGGGGCGTCGGCGGCCCGGGCGGCGGGCACCTCCGGCGTCCAGGGCTCCTCGGGCGGGGCGGTGTTGTCCTTGACCTGGCCGAGCATGCTGGCCACCGCGGGCGAGCCGGGCACTCCGTACAGCAGCGCGCCGTCCAGGTCGGCGGCGACGCCGGCCGCCAGGTCGCGGGTCTGGTACGGGTCCTTCTCGAAGGAGAGGGGCTCGGCGGCCTCCGTGGCCTCGACGTCGTCGTCGGCCTTGCGGCGGCGGCGCTTGCGGCGGGCGGAGAGTTCGTCGCCCTCGATGGTGATCGGCAGCGCGTCCGGGTCGGCGTCCTCGGGCGGGGCGGTGGAGTAGGCGCGCTCGGCGTCGGACGCTCCGGCCTCCGCCGGGTCCGGCTCGCCGGGCAGCGGCTCGACCACGCCCAGGCGCACGCCGAGCAGCCGCAGCCGCTCGGGGATCCGGTTGACGGGGGTGGCGGTGACCACCAGCAGGCCGAAGAAGGCGACCAGCAGCAGCAGCGGGACGGCCAGTGGCGGGCCGGCCGCGGCCATCATCGGGGTGGACACGGCCCAGCCGATCAGGCCGCCGGCCTGCCGGATCCTCGTCGCGCCGGCGCCCATCGCGGGCGCCCCGCAGCCGATGTGCACCAGGCCCAGCACGCCGACCACCAGGGTGCTCAGGCCGATCGCTATCCGGCCGTTGGCCTCCGGGAGTTCGGGGTGGCGCATCAGCCGGACGGCGAGCGCACCGAACAGGAACGGCACCAGCACGTCGAGCCGGCCGAACAGGCCGGAGACCACGTTGGTGGCGGCCTCGCCGAGCCAGCCCTGCGGGCTGAACCACGTCCCGGCGGCGGTCACCAGGGCGAGCGCCAGCAGCAGCAGCGCCACGCCGTCCTTGCGGTGCTCGGGGTGCAGGTTGCGGGCGCCGTGGCCGAAGCCGCGGAACACCGCGCCCACCGAGTGCGCCAGGCCCAGCCAGAGGGCCCGGACGGCCCGGAAGAGTATCGGCCGCTTCGGCGGGGGCGGCGGGGCCGGGGCGGCGGCCTTCTTGGCCGGCGCGGCCTTCTTCGCCGGGGCCTTCTTGGCGGGGGCGGCCTTCTTCGCCGCGGCCTTCTTGGCCGGCGCGCCCTTGGCCGGCCCGGGCTTGCTGGTGCGTGCGGCGGCGCTTCCGGGCGTTCGTGTGGCCATGGGGGGCAGCCTACCGGCGCGCCCGGGCCGCGGACATGCGCGGGCGCACTTCGGCGGGTTGTGTCGCCGACGCGCCGTCAGCCGCCCGGGAACCACCCGGACGGGCGACGCCGACGACCCGTCAGTTCGCGCCGGGGCGCAGCGCGTCCAGCGCCCCGCGCAGGCCCGCGATCTTCCGCTCCAGGTGCGCGGCGGTCGCCGCGGCGCCGCTGTCGGAGCCCGCGTCGAGCTGCTTGGTGAGCGCCTCGGCCTGCTCCTCGACGGCGGCCAGCCGGGCCGACAGCTCGCCGAGCAGCGCCCCGCCGATGGCCGGCTCCGCGCCCGCCTCCAACTGCAGGCGCAGCAGCGCGGCCTGCTCCTTGAGCTGGGTGTTCTTCTGGTACAGGTCGACGAAGACGGAGACCTTGGCCCGCAGCACCCACGGGTCGAAGGGCTTGGAGATGTAGTCGACCGCACCGGCCGCGTAGCCGCGGAAGGTGTGGTGCGGACCGTGGTTGATCGCGGTCAGGAAGATGATCGGGATGTCCCTGGTCCGCTCCCGGCGCTTGATGTGCGCGGCGGTCTCGAACCCGTCCATGCCGGGCATCTGGACATCCAGCAGGATGACCGCGAAGTCGTCGGTGAGCAGAGCTTTGAGCGCTTCCTCGCCGGAGGAGGCGCGCACCAGGGTCTGGTCGAGCGCGGAGAGGATCGCCTCGAGGGCGAGCAGGTTCTCCGGACGGTCGTCGACCAGGAGGATCTTCGCCTTCTGCACCAGGACCCGCCCTCCTGCCGGTTGTTTCCCGAGGGCCGGCACCTTCGTGCCGCCCATCACTGCCCCGGTCATGCTAGCCGTACCCCCTTGCCTGCCACAGGCCCGGTGCCGGGCGTCACCGTCCGGTCACTGTTGGCAACGACGGGTGACCTTACCGGGTTCCCGCCCGCGGGGGCCAGCCGGAGCGGGCCCCCGCGGGCGGCGGTCACCTGACAGGCAGGTGCTGGCGCATCACCGCCAGCAGGTGGTCGGTCTCCACCGGCTTGGTGATGTGGTCGGTGGCGCCCGCCTGGAGGCTCTTCTCGCGGTCGCCCTTCATCGCCTTGGCGGTCAGCGCGATGATCGGCAGGCCGGAGAACCGGGGCATCCGGCGGATCTGCTCGGTGGTCGCGTAGCCGTCCAGCTCGGGCATCATGATGTCCATCAGCACCAGGGCGACCTCCTCGTGCTGTTCGAGCATCTCGATGCCCTCGCGGCCGTTCTCGGCGTACAGCACGGTCAGGCCGTACTGCTCCAGCACGCTGGTGAGGGCGAACACGTTGCGGATGTCGTCGTCGACGATCAGCACCCGCTCGCCGTCGAAGCGCGGCGGGGCCGCGGTGGCGGGGCGGGACGGCTCGCCCTGGCGCGGGACGGTCTCCTCGGCGGGGCGGGGGCCTCGGCGGGGCGGCGGCGCTCGGCGGTCGAGCGGCGGCGCTCCTCGACCAGGCCGCGGGCCTCCTGGGTCCACTGCTCGGCGGGCGTGCGGGGCGCTTCGAGGGCGCGCGGGGCACCTCCGCGCTCCAGGGTGACCGGCTCGGGGCCCTCGCTGCGCAGCGGCAGGTAGAGGGTGAAGGCGGAGCCGCGGCCCAGTTCGCTCTCGACGTGGATCTCGCCGCCGAGCAGCCGGGCGATCTCCCGGCTGATCGACAGGCCCAGGCCGGTGCCGCCGTACTTGCGGCTGGTGCCGCCGTCGGCCTGCTTGAACGCCTCGAAGATCTCCCGGAGCTTGTTGCCGGGGATGCCGATGCCGGTGTCGGAGACCGAGAAGGCGATCAGCGGCTCGTCCGGGTCGGCCATGGTGCCGGACTCCAGCAGCTGCTCGCGCACGTGCTGCGGGATCTCCGCCCCGGCCACCGGGCGGATCATCAGCTCGACCGCGCCGGCGTCGGTGAACTTCACCGCGTTGGACAGCAGGTTGCGCAGCACCTGCTGGAGGCGCTGCTCGTCGGTGTGCAGGGTGACCGGCAGGTCCGGGGAGACCCGGACCGCGAAGTCCAGGTTCTTCTCGGCGGCCAGCGGCCGGAACGCGGCCTCCACGTAGTCGACCAGCTGGACCAGCGCGATCCGGGCCGGGCGGACGTCCATCTTGCCCGCCTCGACCTTGGACAGGTCGAGGATGTCGTTGATCAGCTGGAGCAGGTCGCTGCCCGCGCCGTGGATCGTCTCGGCGAACTCGACCTGCTTGGCCGACAGGTTGCCCTCGTTGTTGTCGGAGAGCAGCTTGGCCAGGATCAGCAGCGAGTTGAGCGGGGTGCGCAGCTCGTGCGACATGTTGGCGAGGAACTCGCTCTTGTAGCGGGAGGCCAGCGCGAGCTGCTCGGCGCGCTCCTCCAGGATCTGCCGGGCCTCCTCGATCTCGCTGTTCTTGATCTCGATGTCGCGGTTCTGCTGGGCGAGCTGCTCGGCCTTCTCCTGCAGTTCCTCGTTGGTGCGCTCCAGCTCCTCCTGGCGGGCCTCCAACTCGGCGGAGCGCATGGAGAGTTCGGCGGTCAGCCGCTGGGACTCCAGCAGCAGGCCCTCGGTCTTGGTGTTGACCGAGATGGTGTTGACGGTGACGCCGATCTGGTCGGCGATCTGGTTGAGGAAGTCCAGCGCGACGGTGGTGAAGCTGGAGAAGGTGGCGAGTTCGATCACGCCGAGCAGCCGGCCCTCGAACAGCACCGGCATCACCACCACGTGCGCCGGGGAGGACTCGCCGAGGCCGGAGGAGATCTTCAGGTAGCCGGGCGGGGTCTCCTTGAGCACGATCGGCCGCTTCTCCACCGCGGCCTGCCCGATCAGGCCCTCGCCGAGCCGGAAGGTGGTGGGCATGGTGCGCCGGTGGTAGCCGTAGGAGCCGATCAGGCGCAGCACGATGTCGTTCTCGTCGTCGTCCTCGGTGACGAGTTCGGCGGTGCGCCCGGCGGGCTGGGCGAGGAAGAAGGCGCCGTGCTGGGCGGAGACCACCGGGGTCAGCTCGCTCATGATCAGCGAGGCGACGGCGGAGAGGTCGCGGCGGCCCTGCAGCATGCCGGACATCCGGGCCAGGTTGGACTTGAGCCAGTCCTGTTCCTTGTTGGTGCGGGTGGTCTCGCGCAGGTTGGCGATCATCTGGTTGATGTTGTCCTTGAGCTCGTCGAGCTCGCCGGACGCGTCCACGTTGATCCGGGGCGACAGGTCGCCGCGGGTGACGGCGGTGGCGACCTGGGCGATCGCGCGCACCTGCCGGGTCAGGTTGTTGGCGAGTTCGTTCACCGACTCGGTGAGGTCCTGCCAGGTGCCGGCCACGCCGGGGACCCGGGCCTGGCCGCCGAGGCGGCCGTCGGTGCCCACCTCGCGGGCGACCCGGGTGACCTCGTCGGCGAAGGCGCCGAGCTGGTCGACCATGGTGTTGATGCTGGTCTTGAGTTCGAGGATCTCGCCGCGGGCGTCGACGTCGATCTTCTGCGAGAGGTCGCCGCGGGCCACCGCGGTGATGACGAGGGCGATGTTGCGGACCTGGCCGGTGAGGTTGTTGGCCATCAGGTTGACGTTCTCGGTCAGGTCCTTCCAGATCCCGGCGACGCCCGGCACGCTGGCCTGGCCGCCCAGGATGCCGTCGGTGCCGACCTCGCGGGCGACGCGGGTGACTTCGACGGCGAAGGCCGACAGCTGGTCGACCATGGTGTTCAGGGTGTCGGCGAGCGCGGCGACCTCGCCGGCCGCGTCGATGGCGATCTTCTTGGACAGGTCGCCGCGGGCCACCGCGGCCGCCACCTCGGCGATGTTGCGGACCTGGCTGGTCAGGTTGGACGCCATCAGGTTCACGTTGTCGGTCAGGTCGCGCCAGATGCCGGCCACGCCGGGGACCCGGGCCTGGCCGCCGAGCCGGCCGTCGGTGCCCACCTCGCGGGAGACCCGGGTGACCTCGTCGGCGAACGCGGACAGCTGCTCGACCATGGTGTTGACGGTGGTGACGAGTTCGCGGATCTCGCCCTTCGCGTCGACGGTGATCTTCTTGGAGACGTCGCCGCGGGCCACCGCGGTGGTCACCTCGGCGATCGAACGCACCTGGCTGGTCAGGTTGTTGGCCATCAGGTTCACCGAGTTGGTGAGGTCCTTCCAGGTGCCGGAGACCCCGGGCACGCTGGCCTGGCCGCCCAGGATGCCCTCGGTGCCGACGTCCCGGGCGACCCGGGTCACCTCGTCCGCGAACGCCGAGAGCTGGTCGACCATGGTGTTGATGGTGTTCTTCAGCTCCAGGATCTCGCCCCGCGCGTCGACCTGGATCTTCTGCGACAGGTCGCCCTTGGCGACCGCGGTGGTGACCTGCGCGATGCCGCGGACCTGGCTGGTCAGGTTGTTCGCCATCGAGTTGACGTTCTCGGTCAGGTCCTTCCAGACGCCGGCCACGCCGGGCACCTGGGCCTGCCCGCCGAGGATGCCCTCGGTGCCCACCGCGCGCGCCACCCGGGTCACCTGCTCGGCGAACCCGGACAGCTGGTCGACCATCGTGTTGATGGTGTTCTTCAGCTCCAGGATCTCGCCCCGGGCGTCCACCTCGATCTTGCGCGACAGGTCGCCGAGCGCGACCGCGGTGGTCACCTCGGCGATGTTGCGGACCTGCGCGGTCAGGTTGGCGGCCATGAAGTTCACCGAGTCGGTGAGGTCGCGCCACACGCCGGCCACGCCCGACACCTGCGCCTGGCCGCCCAGCCGCCCCTCGGTGCCCACGTCGCGGGCCACCGTGGTGACCTGCGCGGCGAACGAGTTGAGCTGGTCCACCATCGTGTTGACGGTGTTCTTGAGCTCCAGCATCTCGCCGTCGACGTCGACGGTGACCTTGCGCGACAGGTCGCCGCGGGCCACCGCGGTGGTCACCTCGGCGATGTTGCGCACCTGCGCGGTCAGCCGGCCGGCCATGGTGTTGACCGAGTCCGACAGGTCCTTCCAGGAGCCGGAGACGCTGCGCACCCGGGCCTGGCCGCCGAGCTTGCCCTCGGTGCCGACCTCGATCGCCACCCGGGTCACCTCGTCGGTGAACTCCGACAGCTGGTCGACCAGGCCGTTGACGGTCCGGCCGACCTTCAGGAACTCGCCGCGCAACGGGTAGCTCGCCCCGGTGGTGTGCACCGACCTCAGCTCCATGGTCTGGGTCAGGTCGCCCTCGGCGATCGAACCCAGCACCCGGCCGACCTCGGCCATCGGCCGGGCCAGGTCGTCGATCAGCGCGTTGCAGTTGTCGACGGCCGCCATCCAGGCGCCCTCGCCGACGCCGGTCTCCAGCCGCTCCGAGAGCCGGCCCTCGCGGCCCACCGCCCGCCGCACCCGGGCCAGTTCACCGGTGAGGTGCTGGTTGCGCTCGGCGACCTCGTTGAACACCGCGGCGATCTCCGCCAGCAGGCCGTCGCCGGGGAAGGTCAGCCGGCGGCGGAAGTTGCCGTCCCGCATCGCGGTCAGCGCGGTCAGCAGCTTGCGCAGCTCCGCGGGCTCCGCGCCGCGCCCCGGCCCCGGGCGCCGCCCGCCGCCGGCCCGCGACGGCGGCACCGGGCGGGCGCCGCGCGCAGCGGCGGTCGTCGTACCGGACACGTCCTTGGTCGCCGAACTCAACGGGGCCCTCCCAGGTCCTGACTCGGTTCACCGCCGCGGGAGGATCGGCGTCCGGCCGGTCGGCTCCCGCGCCGTCCCTGTCGACCGTACTGCGGCGGTGACGGCACGCGGACCCCCCAGTGTGACAGCACTGGCACCCGGTGTCGGTCCGGTTCTCCAGGAGTTTTCCCGACGACCAGGGAAAGTGGTGAACGAAATCACCCCCAGGTGCCTGTTTCGACGCCCCGGCCCCACTGGGTACCAACCGGAAAGTAGGGTGGAGGGCCGCACCGGACCGAGGCGACGCCGCCCCGCGTCCGCCGCACCGCCCGAACCGTCCGCCGGACCAGCAGCAGAGGAGCCGTGGCCGTGGTCACCGCGCGCACAGCCGCCACCTTCGAACCGGTCGACCGGTCGGCCGCCGCGGCCCGCGGCTTCGTCCGGGACGCCCTGCTCGGCTGGGGGCTGCCCGAGGTGGTGGACGACGCCGTGGTGCTGGTCAGCGAGCTGGTCACCAACGCGGTGGTGCACGCCGGGACGGCCGCCGAGGTGGTCTGCCTGCGCGAGGAGGACACCGTCCGGATCGAGGTCAGCGACCGGCACCCCGAGCGCGGCCTGCCGTCCTTCGCCAACGTGACGATGAACTCCGAGCGCTACGCCGACCCGGACGGCGAGGGCGGCCGCGGCCTGCTGATGTGCTCGGCGCTCTCCAGCAGCTGGGGCGTGGAGTACACCGCCGGCCGCAAGACCGTCTGGTTCCGCCTCGCCCTGCCCGAGCAGCGCCCCGGCACCCGCTACGCCCTGCCCAGCCTGCCCGGCGGCGAACTCCCGGCCGCGGACGGCCCGGTGCGGGTCGCCGTGGTGCAGCTCGACGACCACGGGCGGATCCGGCACTGGAACCCGGACGCCGAGACGCTCTTCCACCGCCCCGCCGACGCCGTCTTCGGCCGCCCCTGGGCCGAACTCGCCGTCTGGCCGCAGACCCCCGGCCTCGGCCTCGGCGACACCCTGCGGCTGGCCCGCTGGGAGGGCTCGTACGCGGTGCGCGGCGGCGACGGCGCGGTCCAGGAGGTCTACGGCACCCACGTGCGGCTGCGCGACAGCCAGGGCACCCCGACCGTGCTGTGCGTGCTGGTCCGGGAGGCCGACCGCGCGGTGCTGCGCACCCCCGGCACCCCCGGCAGCGCCGTGGAGGGCGCCGCCACCGCCGTCGAACCGCTGGACCTGCTGGTCGGCCCGGTCTCCCCCGACGACCTGTCCAGCCTGCTGCAGCGGATCGTCGAACGCGCCCGCGACCTGCTCGACGCCGACGCCTCCTACCTGCTGCTCACCAGCGAGGACGAGACCGAGTTCGAACTGCGCGCCGCCACCGGCCTCACCGGCCCGTCCCGGCGCTTCGCCCGGCTGCCGATCGACGCCGGCGCGGGCCGCTTCGACTCGGCCCGGTTGCCCGCCGTCCACGAGGACCTGTCGGTCCGCCCGACCGGCGCCGCCCCGCTGCTCGACGGCACCGAACTGCGCTCGCTGATCACCGTCCCGCTCAAGGTCGAGGGCCGGCTGACCGGCTCGCTCGGGGTGGCCGCGGCCGCCCCCGGCCGCTACGACAACGAGGACGCGCTGCGCCTGCAGTTCGCCGCCGACCGGATCGCGCTGGCCCTGGAGAGCGCCCGCCTGGGCGAGCTGGAGCGGCTGCGGCGCGGCTCGCTGTCCTTCCTGGTCGAGGCGTCCGACCTGCTCGCCGGCACCCTGGAGCACGAGCAGACGCTCGCCCTGATGGCGCAGATGGCCGTCCCCACGCTCTCCTCCTGGTGCGCCGTCTACACCACCGCGGACGCCGCGGCCGGCGCCGAACTCGCCTTCGTGCTGCACGAGGACGAGGACCGGATCGACGCGCTGCGCGCCCTGCTCGACAAGTCCCCCGCCCCGGAGGCGGAGCCCAGCCCCGGCGCCCGCCCGTGGACGGCGCCCGCCGAGACCGCCCGGGCCCTCGGCCACCCGGTCGGCCCGGACCTCGGCGAGACGGTGGTGCTGCCGCTGTCCGCCCGCAACCGGGTGATCGGCCTGCTGGTGCTCGGCACCCGGCACGGCGTCCGGTTCCGCCAGGAGATCCTGGAACTCGGCGAGGACCTCTCCCGCCGGGCCGCCCTCGCCCTGGACAACTCCCGCCTGTACTCCGAGCGCACCGCCATCAGCCAGGCCTTCCAGCGCGCCCTGCTGCCGCCGGAGCTGCCGAAGATCCCCGGCGTCGAGGTGGAGGTCTTCTACCAGGCCGCGGGCGAGGGCAACGAGGTCGGCGGCGACTTCTACGACCTGTTCCCGATCCGCGAGGGCACCTACGGCTTCGCCATCGGCGACGTCTGCGGCACCGGCCCCGAGGCCGCCTCGGTCACCGGCCTGGCCCGCAACTCGCTGCGCCTGCTGGCCCGCGAGGGCCTGAGCGCCCCGCAGGTCCTCACCCGGCTGAACGCCGCGATCCTCGACGAGGGCAGCCGGGCCCGCTTCCTCACCCTGCTGTACGGCGAGCTGACGCCCCGCGAGGACGGCTCGACCGCCCTGTCGCTGGTCTGCGCCGGCCACCCGCTGCCGCTGCGGCTGCGCACCGACGGACAGGTCGACCAGGCCGCCTCTCCGCAGCCGCTGCTCGGTGTGATGGACGAACTCGACCTCACCGCCGAGGAGTTGGTGCTCGCCCCGGGCGAGGTCCTGCTGTGCGTGACGGACGGCGTGACCGAACGCCGGGAGGGCCGCCGGATGCTCGGCGACGACGGCCTGGTCGAGGTGCTGACCGGCTGCGCGGGCCTGACCGCGGGCGCCGTCGCGGCCCGGGTGCACCGGGCGGTGGAGCGGTTCGCGCCCGAGCCGCCCTCCGACGACATGGCCATCCTGACCCTGCGAATCCCGACCCAGCGTCAGAACTGACCGGACCTCCCAGCGCCGGAACCGACCAGGCCCCGCACCCGAACTGGTCACGGTTTGCTCACACTTGCTCATTCTGCGTGATTCACAAGGGTACAAAACCGGGGCGCCGGGTACACCGTAAGCACCGGGGGCTTCCACCCCGGAGGGCATGACCAGCGGCTCGGCCGCCGGTTCTCTCACTCGCCGCAGCCGCCGCACCCTCCCTTCGGTGCGCCCACGACCCGGCACCCGGCACCACCCCTCGCACACCCACTTTTCACCGTGATCCCGCCATGCCCTGGCGCAGAGTGAAAGGAGCCTCCGGTGAGCAATGAAGCCTCCGGGGCGAACGCCCGATCCGCTGACGCGGGTCCGCTCGGTTACCTGGCCCTCGGTCTGACTCTGCTGGCGTACGGCCTGCTCGGCACGGGTGTCCTCAGCGGCACCTCGGTCGGCGGCGCGTCCTCGCTGGCGCACCTGGTCGGCGGTGTGACGCTGTTCGTCGCCGGCCTCTGGCAGTTCCGCGGCGGCGACCGCTTCAGCGGCACCGCGTTCACCGCCCTCGGCGCCTTCTGGGCGACCTGGGCCGCCGCCGGCCCGGCCGGCAAGAACACCGCGGGCCTGTTCCTGCTGCTGTGGGCGCTGCTCGCGCTCACCCTGACCGCCGCCTCCTGGGGCGCCGGCCAGCTCACCCGCGCCGTCTACGGCCTGCTGACGGTCTCCCTGGTGCTCAGCGCCATCGGAGTCCTCGGCGACGCCGCCGGCTGGGGCAAGGTCGGCGGCTGGGTCGCCGCCGTGGCCGGCCTGGCCGCCTGGTACTCCGCCACCGCCGACCTGACCGGCGGCCGCTGGGGCAAGGTCGCCCTCCCGGTCAAGTAACCGCCCCCGCACCACCGTTCACCGCACCACCCCGGGGCCCGGACGCCACCCCCACGGCGCCCGGGCCCCGGCGCGTCCGCGGGCCGGCCCCTCCCCCGCTCCCGGTCCCCGGTGATCGGGCAATCGCCTGCCCCCGTTCACCGCCGATTGCTACTGTCTGCGTTCGGAGGGGACGCATGGGTCATTGGCTGGTGAGCACGGAGTCCCTCGCCGCATGCCGTTTCGCGCTCTCACCGCTGGTCGAGACCGTCGCCGCGGTCGGCGTCCTTGCCGAGCTCCACCCCGAACCCTGGCGCCGCGACTGGCTCGCCACCCACCAGCCCGCCTTCCGCGCCCACCTCGAAGCCACCCCGCACCTCGCCGCCTGGCTGGCCGCGCACCGGCCCGCCGACTGGCCCACCGCCCTACGGCTGCCCGTCCCCGACCCGGACGCCGACCCCCGCCTGCCCGACCTCACCGACGCCGGCCTGCCCGCCGAACCCGCCGAACTCCTCGCCTGGACGTGGCAGCACGTCGTCCGCCCCGAATGGCCCGCCCGCCTGCGCGCCCTCCGCGCCGACCTCACCACCCGCCGCGAACGCGCCCACCGCCACGGCTGGCCCGCCGCCCTCCCCCGCCTCGGCCCCCAGCACCGCTGGCTCCCCGACGGCCGCCTCCGCCTCACCACCCCCGACCTCCCCGCACCCCCACCCGCCTCCCCGGACCTGCTGTTCGTCCCCACCAGCGCCCGCCACGGCTGGCTCTGCCCGAACGAGTCGCACACCCGACTCGCCGTCGTCTACCCGGTCTCCGCCGCCCCCGTTTCCGGCCCGCACACCCCGCCCCCCAGCCTGGGCCGCCTGCTCGGCAGCGCCCGCGCCCACCTCCTCACCGCCCTCGACCACCCGCGCGACACCACCCAACTCGCCACCCGCACCGGCCTGAGCCCGGCCACCGTCGACGACCACCTCACCGTCCTGCTCGACGCCCGCCTCGTCGCCGGCCCCGCCACCACCGGCCGCTACTACCGCACCGCTCTCGCCGAGGCCCTGCTCTCCGCCCAGCCCGGCTGACCAGCCCCCAGACGCCGCTGGCGGCCCCGGAGCCCCCGCCCTCAGACTTTCCCTACTTGCTGCACCGCGCTGGGCTCCCGCTCCCCCGCAGCGGCCGCCACCGCCGTCACGCCGCCCTCTTTCTGCCGCCACCCCGACACCGCCGCCTGCACCAGGTACACGGTCAGCAGGATCACCACCGCCACCAGGCCGTCCGCCCAGAAGTGGTTCGCCGTCACCACCACCACCCACACCGTCACCACCGGGTGCAGCACCATCAGCCACCGCCACGGCCCGCGCGCCACCGAGACCACCGCCACCGCCGCGATCACGCACCACGCCACGTGCACCGAGGGCATCGCCGACAGTTGGTCCGCCACCACCCCCGCGACCGCGTTCCCGTACACCGACTGCCCGTACTGCTCCGCCAGGTCGACGAACCCGTTCCCCGGCAGCATCCGCGGCGGCGCCACCGGAATGAACTGGATCAGCAGGCACACCGCCGTCGTCGCCACCACCGTGGTCCGCACCCACGCGTACCGCGCCCGGTGCCGCAGGAACAGCCAGAGCAGCACCACCAGCATCACGCCGAAGTGCATCGTCGCGTAGTAGTAGTTCGCCCCCTGCACCAGCCACGGATGCCCCACCACCGCCCGCTGCCACGACGCCTCGTCCGGCAGACCGAACTCCCCCTCCGTCCGGTGGATCCACTCCGCCCGCTCCAACGCGTGCCCCGTCCCCACCAACGACAGGTGCCCCACCACCTGCCACAGCGCGAACAGCGCCAGCAGCGTCCCTGCCTCCCGCAACACATCCGCCGCCGTCCCCGCCCGACGCCGCCCCTCCCCGCCGGCCCGCCGAGCCACCCCCCGCCTGACCGCGAACGCCGCAGCGTACAGCGCCGCGGAGGCACCGGCCGAGGTTTGCCACGTCAACGTCAGGTTCTGCATTGGCGCAGGTTACCCGGCAAGCCCCCGAAACGCGAGAAAGCCCCCTGACTTCCCGTCAGGGGGCTTTCCCACAATGATTGTTCGGCGGCGTCCTACTCTCCCACAGGGTCCCCCCTGCAGTACCATCGGCGCTGTGAGGCTTAGCTTCCGGGTTCGGAATGTAACCGGGCGTTTCCCTCACGCTATGACCACCGAAACACTATGAAACTGTCCGCCACCCGACCGCCGGAGCGGTCACGGGGGTCGTTGTTTCAGAACAACACAGTGGACGCGAGCAACTGAGGACAAGCCCTCGGCCTATTAGTACCGGTCAACTCCACCCCTCACAGGGCTTCCATATCCGGCCTATCAACCCAGTCGTCTACTGGGAGCCTTACCCTCTCAAAGGAGGTGGGAGTGCTCATCTCGAAGCAGGCTTCCCGCTTAGATGCTTTCAGCGGTTATCCCTCCCGAACGTAGCCAACCAGCCATGCCCTTGGCAGGACAACTGGCACACCAGAGGTTCGTCCGTCCCGGTCCTCTCGTACTAGGGACAGCCCTTCTCAACACTCCTACGCGCACAGCGGATAGGGACCGAACTGTCTCACGACGTTCTAAACCCAGCTCGCGTACCGCTTTAATGGGCGAACAGCCCAACCCTTGGGACCTACTCCAGCCCCAGGATGCGACGAGCCGACATCGAGGTGCCAAACCATCCCGTCGATATGGACTCTTGGGGAAGATCAGCCTGTTATCCCCGGGGTACCTTTTATCCGTTGAGCGACGGCGCTTCCACAAGCCACCGCCGGATCACTAGTCCCTACTTTCGTACCTGCTCGACCCGTCAGTCTCACAGTCAAGCTCCCTTGTGCACTTACACTCAACACCTGATTGCCAACCAGGCTGAGGGAACCTTTGGGCGCCTCCGTTACCCTTTAGGAGGCAACCGCCCCAGTTAAACTACCCACCAGACACTGTCCCTGATCCGGATCACGGACCCAGGTTAGACATCCAGCACGACCAGAGTGGTATTTCAACGACGACTCCACGACAACTGGCGTTGCCGCTTCACAGTCTCCCACCTATCCTACACAAGCCGAACCGAACACCAATATCAAGCTATAGTAAAGGTCCCGGGGTCTTTCCGTCCTGCTGCGCGAAACGAGCATCTTTACTCGTAATGCAATTTCACCGGGCCTGTGGTTGAGACAGTCGAGAAGTCGTTACGCCATTCGTGCAGGTCGGAACTTACCCGACAAGGAATTTCGCTACCTTAGGATGGTTATAGTTACCACCGCCGTTTACTGGCGCTTAAGTTCTCAGCTTCGCCCGACCGAAATCGGACTAACCGGTCCCCTTAACGTTCCAGCACCGGGCAGGCGTCAGTCCGTATACATCGCCTTACGGCTTCGCACGGACCTGTGTTTTTAGTAAACAGTCGCTTCTCGCTGGTCTCTGCGGCCACCACCAGCTCAGGGAGCAAGTCCCGTCACCAGCAATGGCCCCCCTTCTCCCGAAGTTACGGGGGCATTTTGCCGAGTTCCTTAACCACAGTTCACCCGAACGCCTCGGTATTCTCTACCTGACCACCTGAGTCGGTTTGGGGTACGGGCCGCCATGAAACTCGCTAGAGGCTTTTCTCGACAGCATAGGATCATCCACTTCACCACAATCGGCTCGGCATCAGGTCTCAGACTTGTGTTGCGCGGATTTGCCTACGCAACGTCCTACACCCTTACCCCGGGACTACCACCGCCCGGGCTGGACTACCTTCCTGCGTCACCCCATCGCTCACCTACTACCCCGTTGGGTCACCGGCTCCACCACGTCCCATTGTCCGAAGACTCCGGGCCGGCTTCACGGGCTTAGCATCAAGAGGTTCGACGTTGGCGCTTCAAAGCGGGTACGGGAATATCAACCCGTTGTCCATCGACTACGCCTGTCGGCCTCGCCTTAGGTCCCGACTTACCCTGGGCAGATCAGCTTGACCCAGGAACCCTTGGTCAATCGGCGCAAGAGTTTCCCACTCTTGTATCGCTACTCATGCCTGCATTCTCACTCGTGAACCGTCCACAACTCGATTCCTCGGCTGCTTCACCCGGCACACGACGCTCCCCTACCCATCACAGCAGGCGTTGGCCCTATTGCTGCAATGACACGACTTCGGTGGTGTGCTTGAGCCCCGCTACATTGTCGGCGCGGAATCACTTGACCAGTGAGCTATTACGCACTCTTTCAAGGGTGGCTGCTTCTAAGCCAACCTCCTGGTTGTCTCTGCGACTCCACATCCTTTCCCACTTAGCACACGCTTAGGGACCTTAGTCGGTGTTCTGGGCTGTTTCCCTCTCGACCATGGAGCTTATCCCCCACAGTCTCACTGCCGCGCTCTCACTTACCGGCATTCGGAGTTTGGCTAAGGTCAGTAACCCGGTAAGGCCCATCGCCTATCCAGTGCTCTACCTCCGGCAAGAAACACGCGACGCTGCACCTAAATGCATTTCGGGGAGAACCAGCTATCACGGAGTTTGATTGGCCTTTCACCCCTAACCACAGGTCATCCCCCAGGTTTTCAACCCTGGTGGGTTCGGTCCTCCACACGGTCTTACCCGCGCTTCAACCTGCCCATGGCTAGATCACTCCGCTTCGGGTCTTGGGCATGCAACTCAGGCGCCCTGTTCGGACTCGCTTTCGCTACGGCTACCCCACACGGGTTAACCTCGCTACACACCGCAAACTCGCAGGCTCATTCTTCAAAAGGCACGCAGTCACAGCCAAAAGGCTGCCCCCACGGCTTGTAGGCACACGGTTTCAGGTACTATTTCACTCCGCTCCCGCGGTACTTTTCACCATTCCCTCACGGTACTATCCGCTATCGGTCACCAGGGAATATTTAGGCTTAGCGGGTGGTCCCGCCAGATTCACACGGGATTTCTCGGGCCCCGTGCTACTTGGGAAATGAGCAAGCAAGCCGCTGATGTTTCGTCTACGGGGGTCTTACCCTCTACGCCGGACCTTTCGCATGTCCTTCGACTACACCAACGGTTTCTGACTCGCCGACCGGCCGGCAGACCGATCAAGCCCACTCCCACAACCCCGTCGTGGCAACCCCTGCCGGGTCTCACACCACAACGGTTTGGCCTCATCCGGTTTCGCTCGCCACTACTCCCGGAATCACGGTTGTTTTCTCTTCCTGCGGGTACTGAGATGTTTCACTTCCCCGCGTTCCCTCCACACTGCCTATGTGTTCAGCAGCGGGTGACAGCCCATGACGACTGCCGGGTTTCCCCATTCGGACACCCCCGGATCAAAGCTCGGTTGACAGCTCCCCGGGGCCTATCGCGGCCTCCCACGTCCTTCATCGGTTCCTGGTGCCAAGGCATCCACCGTGCGCCCTTAAAAACTTGGCCACAGATGCTCGCGTCCACTGTGCAGTTCTCAAACAACGACCAGACACCCAAACCCGACACCCCACAACAGGGCGCCCGGCATGAGGCCGGCATCCGCGAGAAAACGATCACTCGTTCCCTCAGGACCCAACAACGTGCCCGGCACAGTCACTCCCAGAGAACCGCGTTCCACGCCCCGGAGGGGCAGTACTGGCGACCTGTTCGCTTCCTGTGCCGAATAGTCAACGTTCCACCCATGAGCAACCGTGCGAGACATGCGCTCGCATTCGGCCGTGTGCTCCTTAGAAAGGAGGTGATCCAGCCGCACCTTCCGGTACGGCTACCTTGTTACGACTTCGTCCCAATCGCTGGTCCCACCTTCGACGGCTCCTCCCCTGACGGGTTAGGCCACCGGCTTCGGGTGTTACCGACTTTCGTGACGTGACGGGCGGTGTGTACAAGGCCCGGGAACGTATTCACCGCAGCATGCTGATCTGCGATTACTAGCAACTCCAACTTCATGGGGTCGAGTTGCAGACCCCAATCCGAACTGAGACCGGCTTTTTGGGATTCGCTCCGCCTCGCGGCATCGCAGCCCTTTGTACCGGCCATTGTAGCACGTGTGCAGCCCAAGACATAAGGGGCATGATGATTTGACGTCGTCCCCACCTTCCTCCGAGTTGACCCCGGCAGTCTCCTGTGAGTCCCCGACATTACTCGCTGGCAACACAGAACAAGGGTTGCGCTCGTTGCGGGACTTAACCCAACATCTCACGACACGAGCTGACGACAACCATGCACCACCTGTACACCGACCACAAGGGGCGCCCATCTCTGAACGTTTCCGGTGTATGTCAAGCCTTGGTAAGGTTCTTCGCGTTGCGTCGAATTAAGCCACATGCTCCGCTGCTTGTGCGGGCCCCCGTCAATTCCTTTGAGTTTTAGCCTTGCGGCCGTACTCCCCAGGCGGGGAACTTAATGCGTTAGCTGCGGCACCGACGACGTGGAATGTCGCCAACACCTAGTTCCCAACGTTTACGGCGTGGACTACCAGGGTATCTAATCCTGTTCGCTCCCCACGCTTTCGCTCCTCAGCGTCAGTAATGGCCCAGAGATCCGCCTTCGCCACCGGTGTTCCTCCTGATATCTGCGCATTTCACCGCTACACCAGGAATTCCGATCTCCCCTACCACACTCCAGCCTGCCCGTATCGAATGCAGACCCGGGGTTGAGCCCCGGGCTTTCACATCCGACGCGACAGGCCGCCTACGAGCTCTTTACGCCCAATAATTCCGGACAACGCTCGCACCCTACGTATTACCGCGGCTGCTGGCACGTAGTTAGCCGGTGCTTCTTCTGCAGGTACCGTCACTTGCGCTTCTTCCCTGCTGAAAGAGGTTTACAACCCGAAGGCCGTCATCCCTCACGCGGCGTCGCTGCATCAGGCTTTCGCCCATTGTGCAATATTCCCCACTGCTGCCTCCCGTAGGAGTCTGGGCCGTGTCTCAGTCCCAGTGTGGCCGGTCGCCCTCTCAGGCCGGCTACCCGTCGTCGCCTTGGTGGGCCGTTACCCCACCAACAAGCTGATAGGCCGCGGGATCATCCTGAACCGCCGGAGCTTTCCACCGACCCCCATGCGGGAGACGGTCGTATCCGGTATTAGACCTCGTTTCCAAGGCTTGTCCCAGAGTTCAGGGCAGATTCCCCACGTGTTACTCACCCGTTCGCCACTGATCCACCCCGAAGGGCTTCACCGTTCGACTTGCATGTGTTAAGCACGCCGCCAGCGTTCGTCCTGAGCCAGGATCAAACTCTCCGTGAATGTCTCCACGGGGAGCGGCACGGCAACCACCGGAATAAGGCGGCCCCGCGCACTGCGTCCTCGCTAGTGTTTTACTTCAAAAGGAATCTCCAACCAACCGGAACCGGTTGGCCGGGGATGTCAACATATCTGGCGTTGACTTTTGGCACGCTGTTGAGTTCTCAAGGAACGGACACTTCCTTCGGACCGCATTCCTGCGGACCCTCCGGGCGCTTCGTTCTTTCGTGTTTCCAGCTTATCAGATGTTTTCCGCTCCGTTTTCCGGAGTTTCATTCGATCCGATTTGCTTTGGCCTTTCGGCGCTCCCGAACTCTACCAGAGTTTCTCGGCCTGTTTTCCCCGCCCCGTTTCGAACGAATTCGAATCCGGAGCGAAGCCGCACGACCGTGGGGCAACTCGGAGAACGTTACGCACCGAGCTGCCCCAGGTCAAATCAGGTCGTGCCTCAGACCTCGACGACGACCGGGAGGATCATCGGGCGCCGGCGGTAGTTGTCCGCGACCCACTTGCCGATGGTCCGGCGGACCAGCTGCTGGATCTGGCGGACCTCCAGGACGCCTTCGCCGGCGGAGCGGGTCAGAGCCTCCTCCAGCTTGGCCGCGATCGAGGTGAACGCACCGTCGTCGATGCCGGAGCCGCGGGCCTGGATGGTCGGGCCGCTGACGATCTTGCCGTTGGCTGAGTCGACCACCACGAAGACCGAGATGAAGCCCTCCTCGCCGAGGATGCGGCGGTCCTTGAGCGAGGCCTCGGTGATGTCGCCGACCGAAGAACCGTCCACGTAGACGTAGCCGGCCCGGACCTTGCCGACGATCCGGGCGACGCCCTTCTCGAGGTCGACGCAGACGCCGTCCTCGGCGATGACGACGCGGTTGCGCGGGATGCCGGTGGCGATGCCGAGGTCGGCGGCGGCGCGCAGGTGGCGCCATTCGCCGTGGACGGGCATCAGGTTCTTCGGCTTGCAGATGTTGAAGAAGTACAGGAGCTCGCCGGCCGAGGCGTGGCCGGAGACGTGCACCTTGGCGTTGCCCTTGTGGACGACCTTGGCGCCCCAGCGGGTGAGGCCGTTGATGACCCGGTAGACGGCGTTCTCGTTGCCGGGGATCAGCGAGGAGGCGAGGACGACGGTGTCGCCCTCGACGATGCGGATCTGGTGGTCGCGGTTGGCCATCCGGGAGAGCGCGGCCATCGGCTCGCCCTGGGAGCCGGTGCAGATCAGCACCACCTCCTTGTCGGGCAGGTCGTCGAGGGTCTTGACGTCGACGATCAGGTTGCCGGGGACCTTCAGGTAGCCGAGTTCACGGGCGATGCCCATGTTGCGGACCATCGAGCGGCCGACGAAGGCGACCTTGCGCTTGTACTCGTGCGCGGCGTCCAGGACCTGCTGGATGCGGTGCACGTGGCTGGCGAAGGAGGCGACGATGATGCGCTTCTCCGCGTTGGCGAAGACGTTGCGCAGGGCCGCGGAGATGTCGCGCTCGTGCGGGATGAAGCCGGGGACCTCGGCGTTGGTGGAGTCCACCAGGAGGAGGTCCATGCCCTCCTCGGCCAGCTTGGCGAAGGCCGGGAGGTCGGTGAGCCGGCCGTCCAGCGGGAGCTGGTCCATCTTGAAGTCGCCGGTGGCGACGACCATGCCCGCGGGAGTGCGGACGGCGACGGCGAGGGCGTCCGGGATGGAGTGGTTGACCGCGATGAACTGGCAGTCGAAGGGGCCGATCCGCTCGCGGTCGCCCTCCACGACCTCCAGGACGTAGGGGTGGATGCGGTGCTCGGCGAGCTTGGCCTCGATCAGGGCGAGGGTGAGCTTGGAGCCGATCAGCGGGATGTCCGGGTTCTCCCGGAGCAGGTAGGGCACGGCACCGATGTGGTCCTCGTGGCCGTGGGTGAGGACGATGCCGTCGATCTTGTCGAGGCGGTCCCGGATGTAGCTGAAGTCAGGGAGGATCAGGTCGACGCCGGGCTGCTCGTCCTCGGGGAAGAGGACGCCGCAGTCGACGATCAGGATCCGGTCGCCGTACTCGAGGACCGTCATGTTGCGGCCGATCTCGCCGAGGCCGCCGAGCGGGGTGATGCGGAGGGCGCCTTCCTTGAGTGCGGGGGGCGCGCCGAGTTCGGGGTGCGGGTGGCTCAAAAGACTCTCCTCACGACGCACGCCATATGCCCGGGGGGTTCTTCCCCCGGTGGCATATGGCGTGCGTCCATCGTGGTTACCTGACTGCCGAGTGCCGCGCGCCTTCGGTCCCGGTCCAGCGGCGGACCCGGGTGGGTCCGGCGAGCCGGGGGCGCGCACGTCTGTTGTTGGTTACAGGTGTACCCCGCCGGCGGCGAGATCCTCCTTCAACCGGGCGGTCTCCGCGTCCGTGGCGGGGACCAGGGGCAGCCGGAGCGGGCCGGCCGGGTGTCCCTGCAGGTTCAACGCAGCCTTGGCGAGGATCACTCCCTGGGTGCGGAACATTCCGCTGAAGACCGGCAGCAGGGACTGGTGGACGGCGAGCGCCTTGGCGGTGTCGCCGGCCGTGAAGGCCTCGATCATGGTGCGCATCTCGGCGGCGACGACGTGGCCGACCACGCTGACCACGCCGACGGCTCCGACCGAGAGCAGCGGCAGGGTCAGGTTGTCGTCGCCGGAGTACCAGGCGAGGCCGGAGCGGGCAATGGCCCAGGAGGCCGCGGAGACGTCGCCCTTGGCGTCCTTGTTGGCGACGATCCGGGGGTGCTCGCCGAGCCGGACCAGGGTGTCCGCTTCGAGTGCGACGCCGGAGCGGCCGGGGATGTCGTACAGCATGACCGGCAGGTCGGTGGCGTCGGCGATGGCGACGGTGTGCCGGTACAGGCCCTCCTGCGGGGGCTTGCTGTAGTACGGGGTGACGGCGAGCAGGCCGTGCGCGCCGGCGGCCACGGCCTGGCGGGCGAGTTCCACGCTGTGGCGGGTGTCGTTGGTGCCGACGCCGGTGACGATGTGGGCGCGGTCTCCGACCGCCTCGACCACGGCCCGCACCAGCTGGGCCTTCTCCGCGTCGGTGGTGGTGGGCGACTCGCCGGTGGTGCCGTTGAGCACCAGGCCGTCGTTGCCGGAGTCCACCAGGTGTGCGGCGAGGCGCTGGGCGCCGTCGAGGTCGAGGTCCCCTTCGGGGGTGAACGGGGTGACCATCGCGGTCAGGACCCGGCCGAAGGGCGTCTGCGGTGTGGAGGTCGGAGCCATGGGTCCAAAGCTACTCGTAGGGCGGTGGTCGATAGCCACGCAGGTCCAGGGTTTGGACAGTGCGGGTCGTCGGGAGGGGCACCGGGACCCGGGCCGGACATGGGATTCCGGTGCTGCGCGCTCGGGGGTTCACGCAGCACCGGAATCCGTGTCCTGAGCGTATGGAGCGGCCGAGAAAGCCGCAATCCAGACATGCCGGACAGTCCGTCCATCTGCTCGTCGGCGCAGGTCAGCGGGCGGGCCCGGGGCGGCGGCCGAAGGCCGCACGGGTGAGGGCGGCCGGCCCGGTGCTCCGATGGGCCGTCAGACCTTGCGCCAGCCCGGCACCCAGGCGCCGTCCTCGACGGTGTAGTCGCCGAACAGCGACGGGGCCTCCTTGACCATCAGCTCGCCGATCTTGCCGAACAGCAGCCGGATCTCCTCCTCGGCGCCCGGCGCGGTGCGGTTCTCGATCACGTGCCGCAGGGTGCGGACGTTGGCCGTCCAGACCAGGCCGGTGGCCAGGCCCTCAGGGGCGAAGCGGCGCATGAAGGAGGTCTTCTCCTTCTTCTCGTGGAACTTCACGCCCTCCTCGTCCAGCCCGAAGTGGGCGGCCATCCAGTGCTGGAACTCCTCGATCTCCTTCATCAGGCCGGTGGCCCGGGACATCAGCTCCTCGTCCTGCTGCGCCCACTCGGGGAACCAGAACGGGATGTCGTCGAGGCGGACGAAGCGCAGCGACTCCTGGGAGACCGCGACGCCGGCCCGGTGGCGGACCAGCTCGTGGGTGACCACCCGGCTGACGTTGTGCAGGACGAAGGTGAAGGAGACGTGCTCCAGCACCGAACCGTGCGCGCTGGCCAGGATGTTCTTGAGGTAGACGTCCTGGTCGGTGCGGACCTTGGTGACGTTCGGGTTGAGGCCCGGCTTCCACGAGCGGTAGCAGATCCGGCCGGCAAACTCGGCCAGGTTCTGGGCGTCGTCCAGGTCGCCGCGGTCGACCCGCTCCAGCCAGCTCTCGCCGCCGACGTCCTGCAGGTAGGCGGCGACCTCGTCGTAGTCGAGCTCGGGGCGGGCGATGAGGTGGACCTGGGGTTCTACTGCGCGCATGGGAGAACGTCCTGGGGGTTCGGGAGGATTCCGGGTCAGTCTACGGCGGGGGCCGGGACGGCCCGACCGTGCAGCTTGATCGCGTGCTGCATGGCCTTGCGGGCCCGCGGCACGTCGCCCGCGTCGGCGTAGGCGACGGCCAGCCGGAAGAAGTTGCGCCAGTCGGTGGGGTCGGCCTCGGCCTCGGCCTTGCGGCGGGCGAACACCGCGTCGGCGGAGGCGCGGTCGATCCGGCCGCCGGAGCTGCGCTTCAACTCGTCGACGGGCAGGCCGCCCTCGGCCTCCAGCTCGCGGGCGAGCCGCTCGCCGGCCCGGCCGAAGCGGACGGTCTGGGTGAGGAACCAGACGCCGATCACCGGGATGACGAAGGCGCACGCGCCGATGCCGATGCCCAGCGGTTTGCCGGTGGCGACCAGTTGGATGCCCTCGCCGATGCAGACCAGGCTGACCAGCAGCAGGATGCCGGAGAGGACGAAGAAGCCGGTGCGGGAAGTCATGTCACAGGTCCAGGAAGTGTTCCAGGCCGAAGGTGAGGCCCGGGTGGTCGGCGATCTTCCGCGCGCCGAGCAGGATGCCGGGCATGAAGCTGCTGTGGTGCATCGAGTCGTGCCGGATGGTCAGGGTCTCGCCGGTGTCGCCGAACATCACCTGCTGGTGCGCCAGCAGGCCGCGCAGCCGCACCGCGTGCACGGGGACGCCGTCCACGTCGGCGCCGCGGGCGCCGGGCAGGCCGTGGGTGGTCGGGTCGTGCTGCGGGGGCAGGCCGGCCTCGGTGCGGGCGGCGGCGATCAGCTGGGCGGTGCGGGTGGCGGTGCCGGAGGGGGCGTCGGCCTTGTTGTCGTGGTGGAGTTCGATCACCTCGACGGACTCGAAGTACCGGGCCGCGGTCTGGGCGAACTTCATGCCGAGGATCGCGCCGATGGAGAAGTTCGGGGCGATCAGCAGGCCCAACTCGGGTGCCTTGGCGAGCAGTTCGCGGACGGTGGCGAGGCGCTCCTCGGTCCAGCCGGTGGTGCCGGTGACCACGTGGATGCCGTTGCCGAGGCAGTAGTCGAGGTTGCCCATCACCGAGTCGGGGTGGGTGAGTTCGACGGCGACGTCGGCCCGGGCCCGGGTGAGTTCGGTCAGGTCGGAGCCGCGGCCCAGGGCGGCCACCAGCTCCAGGTCCTCGGCGGCCTCGACGGCCTTGACCGCCTCCGAGCCGATCCGGCCCTTGGCGCCGATCACGGCGACGCGCAGCGTCATGTCAGTCATCCTCTCAGGCCGGCCGGTCAGACCAGCAGGTCGGCGAGCTTGGCGGCCCGCCGGTCGTTGATCGGGCCGATCAGGGCGAGCGAGGGGCGGTGCGCCCCCAGCACATCACGGGCGACGGCGTGCACGTCGTCCAGGGTCACCGCGGCGATCTTCCCCAGCATCTCGTCCACCGACAGGTGGTGGCCGTAGGAGAGTTCGGCCTTGCCGATCCGGTTCATCAGCGAGCCGGTGTCCTCCATGCCGAGCACGGTGGAGCCGGAGATCTGGCCGATGGCGCGGCGCAGTTCCTCCTCGGTGATGCCCTCCTCG
This sequence comes from Kitasatospora sp. YST-16, assembly GCF_026802215.1. Lineage (NCBI taxonomy): Bacteria > Bacillati > Actinomycetota > Actinomycetes > Kitasatosporales > Streptomycetaceae > Kitasatospora > Kitasatospora sp. YST-16. Next base: position 5,004,001 of record NZ_CP113837.1, on the reverse strand, counting down.
ACCACCCGGGCGAGCTCGGTGCGGCAGATCTTCAGCACCTCCTCGACCCGCTTGGGCTGGCAGCCGGCGTAGATGCCGAACAGGCCGGTGTCGGCGTACGAGGAGGAGTAGGAGTACACCGAGTACGCCAGGCCGCGCTTCTCCCGGACCTCCTGGAACAGCCGGGAGCTCATGCCGCCGCCGAGGGCCGCGTTGAGCACGCCGAGCGCCCAGCGGCGCTCGTCGTGGCGCGGCACGCCGGGGACGCCGAGGACCAGGTGGGCCTGCTCGGTGGGGCGGTTGAGGACGGCGGCCCGGCCCGCGGTGCGGACGGCCTTGACGCCGCGGCGGACCTCGGCGGGGTGGCCCTTGGACTTGGCCAGGACGGGCGCGAAGGCCCGCTCGACCAGCTTGACCACCTTGGCGTGGTCGAGGTTGCCGGCCGCGGCGACCACCAGGTTCTCCGGCTTGTAGCGGCGCTGGTAGAAGCCGGCGATCTGGTCGCGGGTGAGCGCGGTGACGGTCTCCTGGGTGCCGAGGATCGGGCGGCCGAGCGGGCCGTCGCCGAAGAGCACCTTGGCGAACAGGTCGTGCACCACGTCGCCCGGGTCGTCCTCGGCCATCGCCATCTCCTCGAGGATGACGCCGCGTTCGGACTCCACGTCCTCGGGGCGGATCAGCGAGCCGGTCAGCATGTCGCAGACCACGTCGATGGCGAGCGGCAGGTCGGTGTCCAGGACCCGCGCGTAGTAGCAGGTGTTCTCCTTGGCGGTGAAGGCGTTCATCTCGCCGCCGACCGCGTCGAGCGCGGCGGAGATCTCCAGGGCGTCGCGCCGGGCGGTGCCCTTGAAGAGCAGGTGCTCCAGGTAGTGGGTGGCGCCGTTGAGGACGGGCGTCTCGTCGCGGGAGCCGACGCCGACCCAGATGCCGAAGGTGGCGCTGCGCACCGTCGGGAGGGTCTCGGTGACGACCCGCAGGCCGCCGGGGAGGACCGTGCGGCGGACGGTGCCCGCGCCGCCCTCGCTGCCCTTGAGCAGGGTCCGGGTGGTTCCGGGGCGCTGCTTCGCCGCCGAGGCCTGGGCCACGGGTGTTCCTTCCAACTGCTGCTTCACGAACAGGACTTCACGAACAGGGTGCGGCCCGCACGCGCCGTCAAGGGCGTGCGGGCCGCGGGTGCTACGGGGTCGTCACTCGGAGGCGGCGGCCTCGCCGCCCTCCTCGCCCTCGATGACCGGGATCAGCGACAGCTTGCCGCGCGGGTCGATCTCGGCGATCTCGACCTGCACCTTGGCGCCGACGCCGAGCACGTCCTCGACGTTCTCGACGCGCTTGCCGCCGGCCAGCTTGCGGATCTGCGAGATGTGCAGCAGGCCGTCCTTGCCCGGCATGAGCGAGACGAAGGCGCCGAAGGTGGTGGTCTTCACCACGGTGCCCAGGTAGCGCTCGCCGACCTCCGGCATGGTCGGGTTGGCGATCTGGTTGATCGTCGAGCGGGCAGCCTCCGCCGAGGGGCCGTCGACCGCACCGATGTAGATGGTGCCGTCGTCCTCGATGGTGATGTCCGCGCCGGTGTCCTCCTGGATCTGGTTGATCATCTTGCCCTTGGGGCCGATGACCTCGCCGATCTTGTCCACCGGGATCTTGATGGTGATGATCCGCGGCGCGTTCGGGGACATCTCGTCGGGCGCGTCGATGGCCTCGTTCATGACGTCGAGGATGTGCAGGCGGGCGTCCTTGGCCTGCTTCAGCGCGGCGGCCAGCACGGAGGCCGGGATGCCGTCGAGCTTGGTGTCGAGCTGCAGGGCGGTGATGAAGTTCCGGGTGCCGGCGACCTTGAAGTCCATGTCGCCGTACGCGTCCTCGGCGCCGAGGATGTCGGTCAGCGTCACGTAGTGGGTCTCGCCCTCGATCTCCTGGGAGATCAGGCCCATGGCGATGCCGGCGACGGGGGCCTTGAGCGGCACACCGGCGTTCAGCAGCGACATGGTGGAGGCGCAGACCGAGCCCATCGAGGTGGAGCCGTTGGAGCCCAGCGCCTCGGAGACCTGGCGGATCGCGTAGGGGAACTCCTCGCGGGTCGGCAGGACCGGGAGGAGCGCCCGCTCGGCGAGGGCGCCGTGGCCGATCTCGCGGCGCTTCGGGGAGCCGACGCGGCCGGTCTCGCCGACCGAGTACGGCGGGAAGTTGTAGTTGTGCATGTAGCGGCGACGGGTCTCCGGGGAGAGCGTGTCGAGCTGCTGCTCCATGCGCAGCATGTTCAGCGTGGTGACGCCCAGGATCTGGGTCTCGCCGCGCTCGAACAGGGCCGAGCCGTGCACCCGCGGGATGGCCTCGACCTCGGCGGCCAGGGTGCGGATGTCGGTGACGCCGCGGCCGTCGATGCGGACCTTGTCCTTGATGACGCGCTCGCGGACGATCTTCTTGGTCAGCGCGTTGTAGGCGGCGCTGATCTCCTTCTCGCGGCCCTCGAACTCCGGGAGCAGCTTGTCGGCGGCGACGCCCTTGATCCGGTCCAGCTCGTTCTGGCGCTCCTGCTTGCCGGCGATGGTGAGCGCCTTGGCGAGCTCGTCCTTGACGGCGGAGGTCAGCGCGGCCAGCACGTCGTCCTGGTACTCCAGGAAGCGCGGGAACTCGCCGGTCGGCTTGGCGGCCTGCTTGGCGAGCTGCGACTGGGCGGCGCACAGCACCTTGATGAACGGCTTGGCGGCCTCCAGGCCGGCGGCGACGACCTCCTCGGTGGGGGCCTCGGCACCGCCCTCGACCAGCTTGATGGTCTTGTCGGTGGCCTCGGCCTCGACCATCATGATCGCCACGTCGCCGTCCGGCAGGACGCGACCGGCGACGACCATGTCGAAGACGGCCGACTCCAGCTCGGAGTGGGTCGGGAAGGCCACCCACTGGCCGTTGATCAGCGCGACGCGGACGCCGCCGATCGGGCCGGAGAACGGCAGGCCGGCCAGCTGGGTGGAGGCGGAGGCCGCGTTGATGGCCACCACGTCGTACAGGTGGTCGGGGTTGAGCGCCATGACCGTGACGACGACCTGGATCTCGTTGCGCAGGCCCTTGACGAAGGACGGGCGCAGCGGGCGGTCGATCAGGCGGCAGGTGAGGATCGCGTCCTCGGAGGGGCGGCCCTCGCGACGGAAGAACGAGCCGGGGATGCGGCCGGCGGCGTACATCCGCTCCTCGACGTCCACCGTGAGGGGGAAGAAGTCGAAGTGCTCCTTGGGCTGCTTCGAAGCGCTGGTGGCCGACAGCACCATGGTGTCGTCGTCCAGGTAGGCCACGGCGGAGCCGGCGGCCTGACGGGCCAGGCGGCCGGTCTCGAAGCGGATGGTGCGGGTGCCGAAGCTGCCGTTGTCGATGACGGCCTCGGCGTAGAAAACGTTCTCTTCCACCTGGAAGATCTCCTCTTTCGTACGTCTCCCCAGGAGCGCCCCTGCGCTTGCCTGCCGTGGCCCGGGCAGCTGGGCCGGTCTTCGATCGAAGCCACCGGGTCGTGCCCCGTTCCTCGGGGTTCCCGGCGGCCACTACCGAGGACCGGCGCCTTTCGGCGCGCGGCGGTCGGCGTGTGGACGCTCCTGCGGGGTGCGGGCGGCTTCCGTTTGAAGCCTTGTTCCGGCCCGCAAGGGCGGGCATGCCCTTTACCTTACAAATTCACACCCTACCGAGCGCGGCTTTATGCGGACGGGTCGTCGCGGGGCGTGGTCGCGGGGTGGCGCGGAATGCGCCGAGGGGCGGCTCCCCCGGAGAGGGGAGCCGCCCCTGCGAGCGGTGTCAGCGGGCGCCGCCGGCGGCACCGCGGCGGATGCCGAGGCGGTCCACCAGGGTACGGAAGCGCTCGATGTCCTTCTTGGCCAGGTACTGCAGCAGGCGGCGGCGCTGGCCGACCAGGATCAGCAGGCCACGACGCGAGTGGTGGTCGTGCTTGTGGAACTTCAGGTGCTCGGTCAGGTCCGAGATGCGGCGGGAGAGCATGGCCACCTGGACCTCGGGGGAGCCGGTGTCGCCCTCCTTCTGGCCGAACTCGGCGATGATCTGCTTCTTGACGTCAGCGGCGAGGGCCACGGGCATCTCCTTCGGTGTGTGGCCGAGCGGTCCTGGTAGGAGGCACAGGACCTGACAAGACTCGGTCTGTTAAACCCTAGCAGTCCGGCTCAGCCGGTCGCGCCGCGCACCACGTTGTAGACGTTGAGCACGGCGAGGGCCAGGGGGACGAGCGCGAGCAGCATCAGGCTGTCGACCATGTCCAGGATGCGGCCCCAGAACGGGGACACCCCGGAGCGCGGGACGATCAGCGCGATGGCGGTCATCACCGCGGCGCCGGCCGCGATGGACGCGGACAGCCACACGGTGCGCAGGTCGGTGCCGCCGGTGGAGCCGGTGGTCAGCTGGGTGAGCAGCAGGTGCACCGGGGTGTGCAGGGCCAGGCCGAGGATCAGCAGGGACAGCGCGGCCAGACCGGAGATGGTGAGCGCGAAGACCTGCGTGGTGTAGCGGAACAGCCGGGCCCGCAGCATGGTCGAGACGCCGATGGACAGGGCCAGCAGTTCGGCCCAGCCCCGGTCGCTGAAGCCGAGCACGGTGCAGGCGCCGACGATGGTGGCGGAGGCGCCGCCGACCAGGCCGACCAGCACCTCGTGGCCGCGGCGGGCCTGGGCGGCGATCCGCTCGTACTGGACGGTCTCGGCGCTGTTGGCCTCCTCGCCGTACGCGGTGCCGCGGGTGCGGGCCTGGCCGGGGGCGCTGAAGCCGACGGGCAGGCGGGCGAAGCGGGCGGACAGCGCGGGCAGGAAGCCGATCACGGCCACCGCGGCGACGCCGGTGACGGCGGCGATGTCGGTGACCGCGGTGCCGGACATCAGCACGGCGGCGAAGGTGGCCAGGGTGCCGGCGGCGGCCAGGAAGGCGGCGGCGACGAACACCGAGTCCTTCTCCGGGAGCAGGCCGACCAGCAGGACGGAGACCACCAGCACGGTGACGCAGCCGACCAGGAACTGGAGCCGGCCGGGGCCGTCGCCGGCGCCGGGGACGTCGATGATGCCGGAGCCGGCCAGCATCGCGTGCGGCAGCGCGCCGAGGCCGAGGGCCAGCGCGGCGCCGTGGTCGGCGTAGACCCGGGCCCGGACGCCGGCGAAGGTCACCAGGACGATCGCGGTGACGCCGGACAGGATGCCGGGCAGGCCGAACATGTTGTGCCGCAGGTCGGAGAACCACAGCGCGAAGGCGAGCAGCGCCAGCAGGACGGTGCCCGCGATCAGGCCGAAGGCCCGCATCAGGTCGGGGCTCCAGAACCGGCGGTCCGCCTCGACGGCGGAGGCGATGGCGTCCGCGACGTCGTCGTAGACGGCCGGCGGCAGTGATTCGGCGAACGGCCGCAGGCTCAGCAGGTCGCCGTCGCGGACCTGCTGGGCCGCCAGCGGCAGTCCGCTGTCGAGCACGGTGCCGTCCCGCCGGACCAGGTGGAAGCCGGTCGGCGTTCCGTCCACCTGGGTCTGTCCGGAGAGCCTGAGCACCTCCGGGTAGATGTCCGCGAGCGGGACATCCTCCGGCAGGGCGACGTCGATCCGGCTGTCCGGTGCCACCACGGTGACCCGGCAGAAACCGGTCGTTGCGTTGTTGCTCACCGGCCCTCTCCCCCTCGTTGGCTGTGTCGGCAAGTCTGCTGACCACTCGTCGCAGCGGCTCCGGAACTGTCACGGCCCGAACGAGAGTTGGCGCGGCGACACCTTACCCTCCGCGGCAAGGGTGGTGTGCGCCGGGTGCGGGGCCGCTCCGGCCGCCGCGGGGCGGGCGGCGGGCGTGACGGGCGGTCAGCTCCGGGCGGGGCCCGGCGCGACCCCGTGGACGAACCGCTTGGCGTGCGCAGTAGGATCGGCCCCTGCGCACGGCGTACGGGGGCCGCGGTCGAAGACGCGAAGCCCCGCGCGCCTGCGGTTCGGCGGAGCGGGGGCGGCGTCATCACACGGGGCGCCCTCACCGTACGTATCCAGATGCGTGAGGGCGGATTGTGAGCGAGCGATGGGGGCGCCCCCTGTCAAGTGCCCTGGGAGGGCGCGTCGTTGAGAACGGGGAGTCGCACGCTGCGGCTGCCGCCCGGGACGGGGTGACGGTATGAACGAGCGGTGCGCGGGTGCGGAGCGCTCGCCGAGCGCCGGCGAGGTGGGCGCATGAGTACGGTGACGGTGAAGCGGCCGCCGCGGGCGTTCCCGCCCGCGGTGTCGGAGGAGCCGGTCGAGCTGGTTCCGCCGCCCGAGCTGCCGCGCGGCGGCGGCGAGGACTGGCTGATGACGCTGATGCCGATGCTCGGCATGGGCGGCAGCGCGGCCTTCCTGTTCCAGGGCGGCCAGGGCCCGATGAAGATGATGGGCGTCCTGATGATCGCCTCGACCGCCGCGATGGCGGTGGCGCAGATCGTCCGGGCCCGCAAGGGCGGTAGCGCGGCCACCTCGGACGAGCGCCGCGACTACCTGAAGTACCTGCAGCAGAAGCGGCGCGAGGTGCGGCGCACGGCGGAGCGCCAGCGCGGCGCGCTGCTGTTCACCCACCCGGAGCCGGACCAGCTGTGGTCGGTGGTGGCCGAGGGCCGCCGGCTGTGGGAGCGCCGGCCGACCGACGCGGACTTCGCGCAGATCCGGGTCGGCCTCGGCCCGCTGCAGCTGTCGACGCCGCTGGTGGCGCCGCAGACCGCGCCGATGGACGAGCTGGAGCCGCTCGCCGCGGAGGCGATGGGCACCTTCATCAAGACCCACGGCACCCTGCAGGACCTGCCGCTGGCGGTCTCGCTGCGGGCGTTCTACCACATCACGGTGTGCGGCGACCCGGACTCGGTGTACGGCAACGTGCGGGCGATGGTGGCCCAGCTGGCGACCCTGCACTCCCCCGAGGACCTGATGATCGGGGTGGCCGCCGCGCCCGGCGCGGTGGAGGAGTGGGAGTGGGCGAAGTGGCTGCCGCACACCCAGCACCGCAAGGAGAGCGACGGGGCCGGCTCGCGCCGCCTGATCGCCTCCGGGCTGGGCGAGCTGGAGGAGCTGCTGGCCAACGAGCTGGCCGGCCGCAAGGGCTTCTCCCGGGACAGCACGCCGACCCCGGACCAGCCGCACCTGGTGATCATCATGGACGGCGCCTCGGTGCCGGTCGACTCGGTGATCGCCGGTCCGGAGGGCGTCCAGGGCGTCACCGTGATCGAGGTCGTCCCGGGTGACCTGGACGAGCCCAACGGCCACCTGGTGATCACCGTCGGCAAGGACGAGCTGCTGCTGGAGGCGGCCTCCGGGGCGAGCTACCCGGGCACCCCGGACGGCCTGTCCAGCTGGCAGTCCGAGGCGCTGGCGCGGCAGTTGTCGCCGTTCCGGGCGTCCGCGGGCGGCGACGACAGCGACCCGTCGCTGGTGTCGATGGACTTCACCGAGATGATGCACACCGGCGACCCGGGCTCCTTCGACCCGGCCCGGCACTGGCGGCCCAAGCCGATCCGCGAGAAGCTGCGCGTCCCGCTGGGCGTGGGCAGCAACGGCGAGTACGTCTGGCTGGACATCAAGGAAGCCTCGCTGGAGGGCATGGGCCCGCACGGCATGTGCGTCGGCGCGACCGGTTCCGGCAAGTCCGAGGTGCTGCGCACCATCGTGCTGGCGCTGGCGGTCACCCACTCCTCCGAGGTGCTGAACCTGGTGCTCGCGGACTTCAAGGGTGGTGCGACCTTCGCCGGCATGTCGGAGATGCCGCACACCGCGGCCGTGATCACCAACCTCGAGGGCGAAGCGACCCTGATCGACCGCATGCGCGACGCGATCGAGGGCGAGATGAACCGCCGCCAGGAGCTGCTGCGCGCGGCGGGCAACTACGCGAACATCAACGAGTACGAGCGGGCCCGCGCGGCGGGTGCGCCGCTCGACCCGCTGCCCTCGCTGCTGATGATCATCGACGAGTTCTCCGAACTCCTCACCGCGAAGCCGGACTTCATCGAGCTGTTCATCCAGATCGGCCGCATCGGCCGTTCGCTGGGCATGCACATGCTGCTGGCCTCGCAGCGACTGGAGGAGGGCAAGCTCCGCGGTCTGGACACCTTCCTCTCCTACCGCCTGGGTCTGCGCACCTTCTCGGCCGCCGAGTCGCGGGCCGCGATCGGCGTGCCGGACGCCTATCACCTGCCGCCGATCCCCGGCGTGGGCTACCTCAAGTTCGGCTCCGACGTGATGGAGCGATTCCGCGCCGCGTACGTCTCCGGCAAGTACCGGGCGCCGGGCACCCAGCGGGCGGTCGGCGGCGTGGTGGTCACCGCCCAGCCGGTGCTGTTCACCGCCGCCGAGGTCGAGGTCGTCGAGCCCGAGGTGGAGGTCCTCCCGGAGCTCCCCCAGGAGGAGGAGACCGACGAGGCGCTGCTGGACACCATGCTCGACGTGTTCGTGCAGCGGATGATCGGCCAGGGCCCGCCGGCCCACCAGGTGTGGCTGCCGCCGCTGGACGACTCGCCGTCGGTGGACAGCCTGCTGGAGCCGCTGCAGGTCAGCCAGGACCGCGGCCTGACCCCGGCGGCCGTCCGCCAGGGCAACCTGGTCGTCCCGGTCGGCATCGTCGACAAGCCGCGCGACCAGCGCCGCGACGTGATGTACCTGGACTACTCGGGCGCCGCGGGCCACGGCATGATCGTGGGCGGTCCGCGCTCCGGCAAGTCCACCATGGTGCGCACCATCGTGGCCGGCTTCTCGGTCACCCACACGCCGGTGGAGGCGCAGTTCTACCTGCTCGACTTCGGCGGCGGCGGCTTCGGCTCGCTGGCCGAGCTGCCGCACGTCGGCGGCGTGGCGGGCCGACTGGACGTCGAGAAGGTCCGCCGCATGATCAGCGAGGTGCACGGCGTGCTCAACCGCCGTGAGGAGCTGTTCCGGGCGACCGGCATCGACACCATCGCCACCTACCGGTCCCGCCGGGCCGCCGGGCAGCTGCCCGACGAGCAGTTCGGCGACGTGTTCCTGTTCGTCGACGGCTGGCTGACCTTCAAGCAGGAGTTCGAGGTCCTGGAGCCGGTCATCGCCGACATCGTGCAGCGCGGTCTCGGCTACGGCGTGCACGTGGTGATCACCGCGGCCCGCTACGCCGAGGTCCGCCCGGCGCTGAAGGACCAGCTGCAGAACCGGGTCGAGCTGAAGCTCGGTGACTCCATGGAGTCCGAGATCGGCCGCAAGGTGGCGGCGAACGTGCCGCCCATCCCGGGCCGCGGCCTGACCGCCGACCAGCTGCACTTCCTGTCCGGCCTGCCCCGGATCGACGGCTCCAGCAGCACCGAGGACCTGGTGGACGGCGTCGCCGATCTGGTCGCCCAGGTCAACGCGGCCTGGACCGGCCCGCGGGCCCCGCAGGTGCGCATGCTGCCGCCGGTGCTGGACGGCCACTCGCTGCCCAAGGGCTTCGAGCACCCGGAGCTGGGTGTCGCGTTCGGTGTCGACGAGGTCGAGCTGGCGCCGGTGTTCGTCAACTTCGAGACCGACCCGCTGTTCGTCGTCTTCGGCGAGAGCGAGTCCGGCAAGTCGGCGATGCTGCGGATGCTGATCAAGCAGATCACCGAGCGGTACACCCCGGACCAGGCGGGCATCGTGGTCGGCGACTTCCGCCGCTCGCTGCTCGGCGTGGTGCCGCCGGAGTACCTGGTGGAGTACGCGGCCGCCGCGCCCGCCATGACGGCGATCGTGGAGATGCTGCGCGGGGCCTGCGGGCGCCGCCTGCCCGGCCCGGACGTCACGCCGGAGCAGCTGCGCAACCGCAGCTGGTACAGCGGCAAGGACATGTTCGTGATCGTGGACGACTACGAGCTGGTCGCCACCCAGTCGGGCAACCCGATGGCGCCGCTGGCGGAGTTCCTGCCGTTCGCGCGCGACATCGGCCTGCGCCTGATCATCGCCCGCAACGCGGGCGGCGCCGGCCGCTCGCTGTTCGAGCCGGTGATGCAGCGGATGCGCGAGCTGGGCGGTCAGGGCCTGCTGCTCTCCGGCGACAAGGGCGAGGGCGCGCTGCTGGGCACGGTCAAGCCGCAGCCGCAGCCGCCGGGCCGCGGTGTGTTCGTCTCCCGCCGGATCCAGGCGGGCCAGACGGTGCAGACCGGCTGGCTGCCGACGCAGATCTAGCGCGAGCACCGTCACGGACGGTGATCGGGAGGGCCGGGCTCCGGAAGGGGTCCGGCCCTCCGGCGTTCCCGGGCGGCATCCGAGGGGTGGAACGGTGCCATAACGTTATCTTCCGTTTTTCGCGGTTTTCCTTCGGTTCCCGTACCCGTCGAGGGTGTCCGACGACGTTTTTCGGCCCAGCAGCGCGGTGCGGCGGAGCGCCTTGGAATCAACGTCGGCCACCTCACATCACCTTCGATTCAAGCGCGGTTAACCCGAGTTGACACTACGGAAACATACGTCCCGACCGCTTCGGAGCTGCGTTCCGCAGGCAGATCGGCCTTGTGACGACGGAATCCGCAGCCGATCACGCGTTGACTGGGTCAATTCACCCAGGCAACCTGGCGAACCGGGAGCGAAGCAGGACCAGACCGCGAGACCGTGCTTCGGAGGCGATACCGCTCCCCACCCCCACACCGCCGCTCAGTGGATCGGATGCCCCATGACCGACACGCTTCCCCCGCAGGTAGCCTCTCCCACCGCGGGGGACACCGCGGGCAGCCCCAAGAAGCTCGCCCGATCGCTCGGCGTCGTGGGCGGCACCCTGCTCACGCTCTCCTGCGTGACCCCGGCGTCCTCACTCTTCGTGATCGTCCCGGAGCTCTTCAACTCGCTCGGCACCTTCACCCTGATGTCGATCCTGATCGGCACGGTCATCTGCATCGCGGTGGCGTTCTGCTACTCCGAGCTCGGCACCCTGGTGCCCTCCGCGGGCGGCGAGTACGCGATGGTCGGCACCCTGGCGGGCAAGTTCACCGGCTGGCTGGTCTTCATCCAGTCGCTGATCGTGGTGATGATCGTGCCCTCACTGATCGCCATGGGCACCGCCGACTACCTGGAACCGATCATCCACCTCGACCCGAAGTGGGCCGGCGCCGCGGTGATGCTGGCCGCCACCGTGGCCGGCCTGCTGGACCTGCGGGCGAACGCCTGGATCACCGGCATCTTCCTGGTGCTGGAGGTCATCGCCTGCGCCGTGGTCGCCTTCCTGGGCTTCGGCCACTCGGAGCGCGGGGTGAGCAGCCTGCTGCACGGCTCCGTCGTCGACGCCACCAGCGGCGCCACCAGCGGGGTGGGCTTCGCCGCGATCCTCGCGGCGATGGGCACCGCGCTCTTCGTCACCCAGGGCTTCTCCACCGCGATCTACCTCTCCGAGGAGCTGGAGAACCCGCGCAAGAACGTCGCCCGCACCGTGCTGTGGACGCTGGGCCTGTCCACCGCCATCATCCTGGTCCCGGTCGCCGCGATCACCATGGGCGCCCCCGACCTGAAGGCGCTCAGCGAGGGCAACATCTCCTCGCTGGTGATCGGCTGGAGCAACAGCGGCGTCGGCACCTTCATCAGCCTGTGCATCGCGCTGGCGATCATCAACGCCGGCATCGTGATGGTCATCCAGAACTCCCGGGTGCTGTTCGCCTCCGGCCGCGACAAGGCCTGGCCGGAGCCGGTCAACAAGGCCTTCGGCACCCTCAACAAGTTCAGCGCCCCGTGGATCTCCACCCTGGCGGTCGGCGTCCCCGGTGCCGCGCTCTGCTTCGTCGGCCAGGACCTGCTGACCAACATCACCGGTGTCGCGGTCGCCGCGCTCTACCTGCTGGTCGCCGTCGGCGCGCTGTTCTCCCGCCGCGGCCACCACAAGGCCGCCCCGGCCTGGCGCCAGCCGCTGTGGCCCGCCCTGCCGATCCTGGTGATCGTCGCCCTGGCCTACGTCCTGACCAAGCTCGACCCCACCGCGCTGTGGTGGACCCTCGGCATCACCGCCGCGGCCAGCCTCTACTGGGCGCTCTACCTGCGCCCCCGCCCGGAGACCCGCTGGGTCATCACCCTCCCCGAGGACGAGCGGGTCTGACCCCCGCGGGCCCGCCCTCCCGTCGGCCCCCGCCCGGTCCCCAGGACCGGACGGGGGCCGGCCCCTTTCCGGGACCGGCCCCCTCGTACACCGCCCGCACGGGGCGGTCGGTCAGTCGTGGCGCCCGCGGCGCCGTTGCATGTCCCGGGTGACGATCGAACCGCCGGCCAGGCCCGCCACCACCAGGGCGCCGATGCCGAGCACGAAGGTGCCGGTGCGGCGGTCCCGGTCGGCCTGGGTCTCCTCCAGCCCGAGCGGCTGCGGCTTCAGCGGCACGGTGTCGAGCTTGACCTGCGCGTCCACGCTGGGCGAGGCGCTCGGGCCGGGCACCTCGCTGTACTCCATGGCCTTCACCGGGTCGACCACGCCCCAGCCGATGTACTTGTTCGGGCCCCGCTCGGTGCGCTGCGCGGTCTGCTCGATCACGGTGCGGATCTGCATCGGGTTCCAGGTGGGGTGCCAGCCCTTGAGGAGGGCGGCCACCCCGGAGACGTACGGAGCGGAGAAGCTGGTGCCGTTGTCGGTGCACTGGCCGTGGCCGGGGACGGTGGAGAGCATGTCGACGCCGGGTGCGGCCACCTTGACGAAGTCGCCGTACTGGGAGAACGGGGCCCGCTCGTTGTTCCGGTCGGAGGCGCCCACGGACAGCACCGTCGGGTAGGCGGCCGGGAAGGTCGGCCCCTCGGTGCCGTCGTTGCCCGAGGAGGCGACCACCACGATGCCGGCGGCCTCGGCCCGCTTCAGGGCGTCCCCGAGCTCCTTGTCGTGGTCGAAGCGGTTCTCGTTCTCGGACTTGTTCGGGTCGACCTGGACCCGGACGTCCTGCGAGATGTTGATGACCTGGACCTTCTGTCCGATCGCAGCGTCGATCGCCTTGACCAGGCTCACGACGTCGCCGTTGCCGTCGGCGTCGTTCTGCCGGATCGCCAGGATCTTCGCGTCCTTGGCCAGGCCGACGAAGCCGATCTCGCCGGTCGGGTCCAGCGCGGCCGCGATGATGCCGGCCACCTTGGTGCCGTGGCCCACCGGGTCGGTCGTGCTGGTCCCCTCCGGGAGCTGCTTGTTGTTGGCCGCCATGGTCTCCTTGAGCAGGTCCGGGCCCTCGATGACCTTGTCCTTCAACTGCGGGTTCCGGTTGTCCACCCCGGTGTCGATGACCGCGACCACGACTCCCGCGCCGGTCCGGTTCGGGACCGGTCCGTCGCCGTCGGTCTTGCCCTTCCCCTTGCCGCTGGGAACCGGACTGGGGCTGGAGCTGGAGTTGGGCTGCGGCTTGCCCGTGCCCCACACCTCGTTCAGGAAGACCCGCTGCAGCGCCCACGGCTTGGCCTTGGTGTTCTCGCTGATCGGGAAGTTGCAGTCACCGGAGGCGGTCAGCTGCAGCTGCCCCCGGGTGTCGCCGCCCGCCGGCGCCGGTCCGGCCCAGGCCGGGCCGATCGCCATCGGGCCGACCGTCCCCAGCACCAGCAGCACCGCACCCGCCCGGCGCAACGATCCTGACGCCACCTCTGCTCCACCCCTCACTGCGTTCCACCCGTGTCGGTCGTGCCCCGCCCCGTGCGGCGCACGAAGGGCGGGCGCCCGTGAGGACGCCCGCCCGTGTCAAGCACTTGCCGTGCAAGTTCCCCCGTGCCGACCGTCGGCCGACGGTCAGGCCCAGATCTGCGAGTTCGAGTTCTCGGTCTGCTGGTAGCTCTGCGCGGCGTTGTCCAGCGCGGTGGCGATGCGGGCGAGGACCTGCTGGAGGTCGGCGGCCTTGGCGTCCCACTGGGCCTGGCGGGCCTGGTAGCCCTGCTGGGCAGCGCCCTCCCAGCTGGAGGCGATGCGCTGGACGCCCGCCTTCAGGTCATCCAGCTGGTTCTGGATGCGCGAGGCGGTCTGCCGGACCTCGGAGCTGGCGTTCTGGATGGTCTGGAAATTGACGAGAATGCCGGACATTGATCTCTCCCCTTCGATGGATTCACGGCGCACCCCCGGAGGGGCGCAGTGTGGTGGTGGTTACGAGCTACCGGCGTCAGCCGATGCCACCGACCGCAGCGCGCTGCTCCTCTTCAGTCATCGAGTAGGCCTTGGTGGTCGCCTCGATGGCCTGACGGATCTCGTCGAGGATCCGGTTGAGCGCGTTCGCGTCCTCGTTGAACTGCGACTGCATCTGCTGGTACGCGGACGCGGCCGCGCCCTTCCAGCCCGAAGCGATCTCGGAGACCAGGTTGTTGAGACGACCGATCTCGCCCTGGACCTGCTGGTTGACCTCGCCGATGCGGTTCGCGAAGGCGGTCATTTCCTCCGCGGTCGTCGTGAACTGACCTGCCATGATCCACCGTCCCCCATGAGACAGACTACGTCCGGACGTCCCTGTGGCGAACGCCCGCACGGGCACCACTTCGTGTGGTGCTCTGAAGCACTGTAACGGCCAACTGCCCTACACCCAACACCGGATAGCGGGTAGTTACCAGACCATGACACTGGATCGCGCTACCCGCGTTGACGGTCCGTCAGGCGTTCTGCGGCTGAACTGCGGCTGTGGTGTCGAGCACCGGCCCGGCCGGGACCAGCTTGGACCACTCGGCGGGCACCTGGGGCGGCAGGACGTCCTTGTAGTCGAGCCGTGCCTGGGCCTCGTTGGCCTCCGACTTGGCCGCCGGGGCAGCCGGGGCGGCCGGAGCGGAGGAGCCGTCGGCCGTGGGCGCGGCGGTGCTGGCCGGCAGCGAGTAGCGCAGGCCGGCGTCGGTGATCAGGAAGTAGCTGCCGGAGCTCGTCTGGCCGCTGGTGTCGAGCACGCCGCCGTCCACCGCGCGGTACAGCAGGCCGTGTCCGGCCGTCACGTGGGCGCTGAGCGAGTTCGCGCTGACCTTCGCCGGGTACTCGCCGTCCGCCCAGACCGTGCGCTTGATCCGGCCGTCCTGGTCGGCCCCGGCGTAGGTGGAGCAGATCACGGTGCGGGGCTTCTCCCCGATGTTGACGGCCTTCAGCTGGTGGGTGGGCATGTCCGGGTGCTCGGTCATCAGGTGGTCGTCGATCTGGGGCTGGAGCTTGTTGATGTCGCTCGCGTTGATCGGGTCCGCCTTGGCCTCGTTGCTGCCGTACGCGCTCACCACCCGGGGGTCGTACTTCATCAGCTGGTACTGGAACGGGGTGATCCGGTACAGGTGGTCGAGGCCGACCACGTAGAAGGCGTCCTGGAACGACAGCAGCCGGCCGACCTTCTTCTGCTTCGAGTCCGACAGGTCCAGGCGGGAGTTCTGGGGCTTGTCGCCCAGCCCGGGGATGTCCGGGAACTGCACCGGGTTACCGTCCGCCAGCGTGTTCATCCAGTCATTGGTGACCCGCTGCGCCTCGGGGCTCTGGCCGAACAGGGCCAGCTTCAGGGCGTTGATCTGGTCGCCCGTCTGGTTGTAGGTGCCGATCGCGTGCTTCACCCCGTTGGAGTCGACCAGGTAGAACGAGCCGTCCGTCTTGGCGTCCAGGTTCGGTTGCTGGACGTACAGCGCCTGGTTCTCGTCGAGCACCCGGGCCGGGTCCTTGAGGGTCTTCTCGTCCTGGTCGGCGGCGATGAACACCGACTGGCCGACGGTCGACTGGGCGTTCTGCTTGCTCTTCGTGTCGCAGACCGACCACAGCTTCGCCTTGCCCGCGTCGTCCTTCTTGGGCAGCTTGTCCGGCGCGTACGGGATGCCGATGGTGGCGCCGCGGCGCGGGTACTTGTCCAGCACGTCGTCGGCGACGGACAGCACGGTGGCGCCCGCGGCCAGCACCAGCCGGGCCGAGGACATGTTCAGCACCTGGTGCAGGGTGGGCTCCTTGTTGGGCCCGTCGTTCAGGATCACGTAGCGGGTGGTCGAGGACTTCCCCTGCAGGATGTACTTCCCGTTGTCCCAGTTCGGCGGCGCGGCCGGCTTGAGCACGCCCCACATGCCGAAGCCCGCGACGACCACCGCGGCGACCACGAAGCTCGGCAGTACCGCGCGGAGCGGACGCGGCGCGTCCTCGTCGTTTCCGCCGCCGCCCGGTTGCAGGAAGGCCCCCACCATCCGCTTCCGGGCGAAGGTGTAGGCGTTCAGCTCGTCCCGGCGTGATGCCATGCTCGTCCCCGTCTCCCCTGTGTGACCCGCCCCGCGGGTGTCAACGCGCTTGTGCCGTCGGTTGAGTCTGCCACCCGGCGGGCGACCCTCGCGGCCACTCCTCTACGATGCGGCAGCAGACGGTGAGTACGGTAACGGGTAGGCTCCGACGGTCCGCCATCCGGGCCGCCGACCCGGCCCCCGCCCGAGACTTTCCGGGCCCGCAGGGGGATCTGACGGGACATCTGAAGCAGAGAGGGCAATTCGGGGGATGCCAAGCCAGTCCGCTCCAGCACGACGACGCTCCACTTCGCACGGCCGGAGGCCGGAGGCCCAGGGCGGACGCCGGGCCCGCACCGCACCGCCCGCCCCGGCCGCGGTCGGCCCGGTGGGCCTGCGGCTGCTGCCCAGGCCCGGGCTGCTGGGCCGCCGGCTGGAACTCAAGCAGATCGTCCAGCTGGAGGTCGCCGCCGCCCTGGTCGCGGTCGGCTGGTCGATCAACACGATGATGGCCGCGGCCTTCGCGGTGCCCGCGCTGGTCCTGGTCGTGATCGCCCTGCTGCGGCTGCGCGGCCGCACCACCGGCGAGGCGGTGAGCGTCCGCTCGGCGTACAACGCCCGCCGCAAGGAGGCCAAGTACAACGTCCCGCCGCCCGGCACCGACCCGGCGATCGCGCCGGTGATGGAGCTCGACCCGGCGCTCAAGACCTGCACCCACGCGATCGAGACCGACCTCGGCGACGGCCGCCCGCTGCGCCGCGAGACCGGCATGGTCGGCGACGGCACCTTCTTCACCTCGGTGCTGCTGGTGCAGTCCAAGGACCAGCCGCTGCGCCCGGGCCGGGCCACCTCCGCGGTGCCGCTGGACCTGATCTGCTCGATCCTCCAGGTCGACGACATCGGCCTGGAGTCGGTGCAGTTGGTCCAGCACACCCAGCCCGCCCCCGCTCCGCACCTGCCCGAGCACTCGCTGGCCGCCCGCGCCTACCAGCAGACCCCCGGCGGGGTCAGCACCCCGGCGCTGCGGCTGACCTGGGTCGCGCTCAAGCTCGACCCGGAGCGCGCGGCCACCGCCGTGCTGGCCCGCGGCGGCGGCGAGGAGGGCGCCCGCAAGACCCTGCAGCGGGTCACCGACCAGCTGGCCGGCCGGCTGAACAGCGCCGGTTTCACCGCCACCGTGCTGGACGAGCGGGAGCTGATCGCCGCGCTGGCCATCTCGGTGTGCGCCAACCCGGTGGCGGTGGCGGGCCGGCAGGGCTCGGGCGGCGGCGGGGTCGGCGTGCGCCGGGCCCAGGAGTCCTCGAAGTACTGCCGGATCGACGACCGCTGGCACGCCACCTACTGGGTCTCCAAGTGGCCGGTGCTCTCCCGCCCGGGCATGGGCGGCGGCCGGGTGACCGCCCCCGACCTGGTCAACCAGCTGACCGGCACGCCCGCGTTCGCCTCGACCTTCTCGGTCACCGCGTCCCGCGCGATGGGCGGCGCGGTGGCGCTCAGCGGCCACCTGCGGCTGACCGAGCACAACGAGTCCAGGCTCGAGCAGATGGGCCGCCAGGCGGAGTCCCGGGCGCAGCACAGCGGCGCCTCGCTGACCCGCCTCGACCTGGAGCACGCCCCCGGCCTGCTCGCCACGCTGCCCCTGGGAGGGACGTCCTGATGGCCTACCAGACCTACTCCGGCCAGGCCCCGCAGCCGGTCGAGCGGCGCCCGGTGCGGGTGCGCCCCGGTTTCGGGCTGCGCGGCCCGCGCCGGGAGAAGCACGTGCTGCCGGCCGAGGACCTCGCGGCGCTGGCCTTCCCGGTCGGCGACGACGGCGTGGTGATCGGCCTGGACCACCAGCAGCAGCCCGCGGTGATCGGGCTGTTCCGCCCGTCCGCGTTCGAGGTGGTGCTGGTCGGCGGCATGTGGACGGCGCAGCTGATCGCGCTGCGCGCGGCCGCGACCGGCGCCCGGATCGCGGTGGAGACCGGCCGTCCGCAGGCGTGGGCGCCGATGGCGCAGGCGGCGGGCGGCGGGCAGCCGTGCGTGACGGTCCACCAGGTGGGCCGGCTGGGTGCGCAGGGCGCCTCGGTGGCGTCCCCCGTTCTGGTGGTCCGCGACCTGGGTGCGCGGCCCAACCGCAGCCGGCTGTCGGCAACGCCCTGGCAGACCACGCTGACCGTGCTGCCGTACCTGGGCCCGAACGCGGGCCGGGTGCTGAACGCCGCCGACCTGGTCGGCCTGCAGCGGGTCTCGCCGCAGGAGGCCGAGATGCTGGGCCGGCTGCTGTCGCTGGCCCCGGGTGACGTGAGCGCACTGCCGACGCTGCCGGACAACGTGACGCTGTGGGCGACCCGGATGCGGCGCCAGTACGTGATGACCAACCAGGGCGAGGCCGAGACCCAGGTGCTGGGCGGTCCCCGCCGCATGGACTGACCGCCGACCGGCCGGTCCGCACGCTCCGGAAGGGCCACGGGGGCCCGGGTGCGGGCGGGCCGGCCGGGCCGGTCGGATCCGCCGTGAGGTCGGGCACCGCCTTCAAAGCGGGCCCGCGCACGGCCTAGTCTTGTTGCCCGACGGCAACCGCCGAAGCAGTTTCGGCGAGAACGAGGGAGCCCCAGTGAGCAGCGATCGGGACGGCGTCTACGTCGGCGACAACGCGGCCGAGGACGACGATGACTGGTCCGACGCCCCGGACTACACCGCTCCGTCCTGGTACACCCAGAGCGCCGCGCCGGGTGCTCCGACCTCGGCGCCGCAGCCGCAGCCGGTCCAGCAGCAGCCCGTCCAGCAGCAGGTGCCGCAGGCCCAGCCCCCGGTGGTGCAGCCCCCACCGGTGCAGCAGCAGGCGCCGCCGCCGCAGGTCCAGCAGCCGCCGGTGCAGCAGCAGGCCCCCCAGCCGCCGGGTCCGCCGGTGGCCGCGCAGCCGGAGCAGCCGCAGCCGCAGCCCGTCCAGCCGGCCGAGCAGCAGCCGCCGGTGCAGGCGCAGACCGCCGCGCAGCCGGACCCCGATCCGAACGCGCCGGCCGCGCAGGCCCCGGCGCCGGACGCCGCGCCGCCGGTGGCGCAGCAGGTTCCCGGCCCGCCGCAGGCCCCGCAGCCGCCGGTGCAGCAGCAGGCCCCGCAGCCGCAGCCCGTCCAACCCCAGCCCGTCCAGCCGCAGCCCGTCCCGCAGCAGGCGCCGCCGCCGCAGCCGTACCCGCAGCAGCAGTGGCCCCAGCAGCAGTACCCGCCGCAGGTCCAGCAGCCCTACCCGCAGCAGGGCCAGCAGTGGCCCGCCCAGCAGCAGCCGCCGGCCGATCCGCGGGCGGGCGGCTGGCCGCAGCAGCCGCCGCAGCCGTACCAGCAGCACAACCCGGGCGGGGCCCCGCAGGCTCCGGCGCAGTTCCAGCAGGCGGCCGGGCAGGCCGCGGCGCACGGGGCGGCGCTGGGCTACACGGCGGCGGTGGAGCTGTCCTCGGACCGGCTGCTGCGCGGCCAGCCGAAGGTGCAGAAGCAGTCCCGGTTCCAGTTCGGCGGCAAGTCGGCGCAGGCCGGCAAGCAGCAGAAGCTGGAGCTGATCCGGCACCCGGTGATGACCTGCTACCGGATCGCGGTGATCAGCCTCAAGGGCGGCGTCGGCAAGACCACGACCACCACCTCGCTGGGCGCGACGCTGGCCAGCGAGCGGCAGGACAAGGTCATCGCCATCGACGCGAACCCGGACGCGGGCACGCTGGGCCGCCGGATCAAGCGGCAGACCGGGGCGACCATCCGCGACCTGGTGACGGCGATCCCGAACATCCGCAGCTACATGGACATCCGCCAGTACACCTCGCAGGACCCGAACTCGGGCCTGGAGATCGTCGCCAACGACGTGGACCCGGCGGTCTCCACCACCTTCGACGACTCGGACTACCGCCAGGTCATCCAGGTGCTCGGGCAGCACTACCCGATCATCCTGACCGACTCCGGCACCGGTCTGCTGTACTCGGCGATGCGCGGCGTGCTGGACCTGGCGGACCAGTTGATCGTGGTGGCCACGCCCAGCGTGGACGGCGCGTCCAGCGCCTCGACCACGCTGGACTGGCTGTCCGCGCACGGCTACGCGGACCTGGTGCAGCGGTCGATCACGGTGGTCTCCGGGGTCCGCGAGACCAGCAAGATGATCAAGGTCGAGGACATCGTGGCGCACTTCCAGACCCGCTGCCGCGGCGTCGTGGTGGTGCCGTTCGACGAGAGCCTGGCGGCCGGCGCCGAGGTCAACCTGCAGATGATGCGGCCCAAGGTCCGGGACGCCTACTTCGAGCTGGCCACCCTGGTCGGCGAGGACATCGCCCGCTCCCAGCAGCAGGCCGGCTGGCAGGGCCAGCCGCAGCAGCCGTACCCGCAGCAGGGCGGCTACCCGCCCCAGCCGTACCCGCAGCAGGGGGGCTACCCGCCCCAGCAGGGCGGCTACCCGCAGCAGGGCCAGCCCTGGCAGCAGCCCTACCCGCAGCAGGGCGGCTACCCGCCCCAGCCGCAGCCCCCGCAGCACGGCTACGGCTACCCGCCGCCGCACGAGGCGCCGCCCCCGGGGTACGGCTACCCGCCGCCCCACCAGGGCTGATCAACGCCGGAGGCCCCCCGCGGGGGGCCTCCGGCGCGTGCGGGGGACGCTCAGGGGCGCTCGGTGAGCTCCCGGGCCCGCTTGACGTCCTCGGCCATCCGCTCCAGCAGGGCGTCGATGGAGTCGAACTTCTCCATGCCGCGCAGCCAGGCCAGGAAGTCGACGGCGACGTGCTGCCCGTACAGGTCGAGGCCGACCCGGTCGATGGCGTACGCCTCGACGGTGCGGGCGGTGCCGTCGAAGGTCGGGTTGGTGCCGACCGAGATCGCGGCGGGCATGGTCTCGCCGTCGGCGGTCAGCCAGCCCGCGTACACGCCGTCGGCGGGGATCGCCGAGTACGGGACGGTGTCCACGTTGGCGGTGGGGTAGCCGAGTTCGCGGCCGCGCTGGGCGCCGCGGACCACCTCGCCCTCGACCCGGTGCGGGCGGCCGAGGATCTCGGCGACGCCGGCCATGTCGCCGGCCGCGACCAGCCGCCGGCACAGGCTGGACGAGAACGGCTCGCCGTCGCCCGCCGCGCCGCGCACCTGCAGGTCGACCACCTCGACGGTGAAGTCGTCGGCCCGGCCGAGCTCGGCCAGCAGCTCGACGTCGCCCGCCGCGCGGTGCCCGAAGCGGAAGTTGGGGCCCTCGACGACCGCCTTCGCGTGCAGCGCGTCGACCAGCACCGACCGCACGAAGTACTCCGGGGACTCCTGGGAGAACTCGGCGGTGAACGGCAGCACCAGGACGGCGTCCACGCCCAACTGCTCGACCAGTTCGGCCCGGCGCGGCTGCGGGGCCAGCAGCGGCGGGTGGGTGCCGGGCCGGACCACCTCGCTGGGGTGCGGGTCGAAGGTCACCACGACCGACTTCGCCCCCAGTTCGCCGGCCAGCTCCACCACCCGGTTGATGATCAACTGGTGTCCGCGGTGGACCCCGTCGAACGATCCGATGGTGACGACGCTGCGCCCCCAGTCCCCGGGGATCTCCTCCAGGCCGTGCCAGCGCTGCACCTGACCGCTCCTTGTTCCTACGGTGTGCACAACCCGTGCACTCGAAAGACCGAAACCGAACCCCTATAGCGTGCCATGCGACCGGCCCTGCCCAGGTACCGGAAGGCCCTTGGTGTGACCGGTCAGACGGCCGCCGGGACGGTCCACCTGCCGTTCGGCCTCGGCGGCGGCGTACTGCGGGTCCCGCCCGGACGCGGCGAGGGCCCGCAGCCGGGCCAGCCGGGGCCCCTGGGGCGGCGGCGGGGCCTCCTCGGGCCAGGACGCCAGCAGCCGGGCGAAACCCGCCCAGCGGCCCGCACAGCGCACCAGGGCGGCGTCCGCGCCCGGCCACCGCTCGGCGACCCGCGCCAGCAGCTCGCGCACCCGCCGCTCCGGGTGCCCGGCGTGCCGGGCCGCCAGCGCCTCCACCACGGCCGCCAGCACCCCTCGTCCCGCTCCGCGGCCAGCAGCGCGTCCAGCAGCTCCTCCCGGCCGCCGCCGGGCGCCGCCAGCACCGGCACGAAGAGCGCCCGCACCGGCGGCCCGGCGGCCAGCACCGCGTCCAGCAGCGGACGGCCGTCCCGCCCGGCGTCCAGCGTCGCGTCCAGGTGCCGGGCCACCTCCCCGGCCCGCTCCGGGTTCTCCCGCAGCAGTTCGGCGGCCAGCAGCAGGCCGCCCGCGCCACCGCCGGGTCGGCCGCCCCGTCCAGCACCCGCAGGCCCTCCCCCGCCCGGGCGCCCGGCACCAGCAGCCGCGCGCGCACCGCCGCCAGCACCTGGTCCGGGTGCTCCGCCAGCAGCCCGGCCAGCACCTCGGCGGTCAGGAACGGGTCGCCCGCCCGGTACCCGGCCAGCGCGGCCGGCAGGTGCTCGGCCCGGCCCGCCGGATCGCGCACCAGCAGCGCCAACGCCGCGCCGTGCAGGGCCGGTTCGTCCTCCCGGGCGAGCAGCGTGCGGGCCGCCAGCCGCAGTAGCTGCGCGCCCGAACCGCCCGCGTGCGGGGCGGTGCGCAGCGCGTGCACGGCCGCCGCGACGTGCCGCTCGGGGCGCGGGTCGTGGCTCCACCGGTCGACCGCCCGGCACAGCGCGGACGGCTCCCGTTCGGCGAGCCGGCCCAGCAGCGCGTCCGCCCGCGGGTGCGCGGTGGCCACCAGCGCCTCGGTCAACTCGTCCAGTGCCAGCGCCCGGTGCTCGTACAGCAGCTCGTCGGCCAGCTCGGCGACGCCCTCGGCGCGCTCGGCGTCCCCGGCGGTGTGCCCGTACCAGGCGCACAGCAGCGGCAGCACGCCGCGCGGATCGGCCGCCAGCAGCTCGGCCGCCGCCGTCCGGGCCACCTCCACCCGGCCCGGGCCCTCGGCCAACCGGGCCAGCAGCGCGGTCCGTTCGGCCACCGGCAGCGGCAGGCCCGTCCAGAACGCGGCGCCGAACCGCTCGTCCCGCCCGGCCCGGTCCACCAGCAGCTCCAGCAACTCCCGGTGCGCGGACGGCTCCGGGCTCCCCGCGATCCCCGCCGCCAGCAGCCGCCCGGCCCACCAGTCCGCCTCGCCGCCCCGCTCCGAGCGCTCCAGCGCCGCCCGCACCCGCCGCAGCCACCCGTCCAGCACCGCCGCCCCGCGCACCTCCCCCGCCCGCCGCAGCGCCCCCACCACCACCCCGACCCGGCCCCGCCCGACCCCCGCCCCGGCCGGCGCCCGGGGGCCGGCGGGCGGCTCGGAGCCGCTCCCGTCCGCCCGGCCCGCACCGCCCGAGCGGACGCCGTCTCCGGCCTGGGCCCCGTCCCCGGCCTCGCCAAGCGCCCCGCCCGGCCCGTCCCCCGCCGCCCCCGCGTCCCGCTCCTCCAGCAGCAGCCGCAGCGCCGCGTCCAGGTCCAGGTGCAGGCTCTGCAGCCACTCCCCCCACTCCTCGTGCCCCGCCCGGTACCCGGCCCCCGCCGGGACCAGCAGCCGTTCCTCCCGGACGGCCCGCGCCCACCCGCCCGCGTCCGGGAACAGCCGGGCGAAGTCCTCGGCGGGCAGCGCCCCGTCGCCCGCACCGAGCATCAGCCGCGCCGCCTCGTGCAGCCGCCCGGCCGCGACGGCCGCGAGGCGGCGGACCTGCCGGGCGTCCTCGCCGGGCGGCACCGGCCCGCCGCGGCGGTGCCGACGCGGCCCGCCGGGGGTGAGCGCGATCCGGCGGGCGACGGTGAGGCAGGCCAGGTCGAGCCAGCCGGCGAAGAGTTCGGCCCGGCTGCCGACCGGGCCGTGCACGCCCGCGCCGCGCAGTTCGCCGGCCAGCCGCAGGGCCAGCGGGTGGCCGCGCTCGGCCGGGCCGAGGAAGGTGCCGGGCAGTCCGTAGCGGCGGCCGGCCCGGGCCGCGGCGTCGTCGGTGAGCGGGCCGAGCCACAGGGCCCGGGCGGCCGAGCGCCAGGGGCCGAGCTGTTCCCAGCCGTCGGGGCGGCAGGCGACCAGGGCCCGGGCGCGGTGCGCGCGCAGCCACTCCAGCCCGGCGGTCAGCCAGCGCGCGGAGAGCGCGAGCGGTGCCTCCTCGGGCCCGTCGAGCACCACCAGCAGTGGTCGCCCGGCGTCGGCGCAGAGCGCCGCCAGCTCCCCGGGGTCGACCTCGGGCACTCCGAACTCCCGTGCGGCCAGGGCGAGTCGGCGGCGCAGCGGATCGCCGAGGGTGCGGTCGCCGGCGGCCAGGTCGGCGCCGCGCAGCCAGAGCGTGGGCAGCGGCCGGGCGGCGCCGGCCCGGCGCACCGCCAGGGCCGCCAGTTCGGTGCTGCGGCCGCTGCCGCTCTCGCCGAGCAGCACGGTGAGGACGTCCTGCGGTTCCTCGCCGCTGAGGCCGTCGGGGCGGTCGACCCGGTCGGCGGCGAGTTCGGCGATCCGTCCGGGTCCGGCGGCGGCGCCCTCCAGTTGGGCCTCGGTCAGCCGCAGCGCCCCGCCCAGGTTGAGCGCCCGGCCGAAGGCGGGGGCGTCGGCGGCGTTGCGGGCCAGCAGCCGGCCGAGCGGGGAGTCCTCCGGGCGGCCGTCGGCCGCCAGCGGGACGGCCGCGACGCCGGGCCCGGCGACGGCGCGCACCCGGGGGCGAGCACGGCGAGCACCGCGCCGGTCTCCGGGTCGAGCACCGGCGCCCCGGCGGGCGGGGTCACCGGAAGGTCGAGCAGCAGCACGCCGGGGACGGTGCGCACCAGGGCGCCGTCGCCGCAGCGTCCGCTCTCCCGGCCGAGCGGCCGCCCGTGGGCCAGCGCGGGCGCGCCGTCCTCCCAGCGCTGGTGCGGCACCGCGACGGGGCCGGTGACGGCGGTGCGCCCGATCGGCAGCGCGGGGCCGGGCAGGCCGCCGACGGCGGCGGTGCGCAGCAGGGCGAGGCCGCGTTCGGGCAGCAGGTCGACGCTCTCGGGGCCGAGCACCCGGGACTGGCCGCCAGGGGTGTGCAGCACCAGCCGGGGCAGGCCGGCCACCGCCTCGTGCGCGGTGACCACCGTGCCGTGCCGGTCGGCGACGAAGCCGAGCCCGCACAGCCGGCCCTGCTGGTCCCGGATCCGCAGCAGCGCCTGTGCCGGATCCCCCGCGAAGCCGGCGCCCGCACTCTCGCCCATCCCGCCAAGTCCTCCCGCCGGGCCGCTCCGGCCCCGGGCGGGGCCGGGTACGGCCGCCGTACACGCCGCCGGTCAGCCTGCCCCCCACCAGCCCCACAGCACCTCGCACGCCCCTCTCACCACACCGCTTCACTCCGTGCGCCCCCTGCCGTCCCGCCCGGCGCGCACCCCGCCCCGGACCACCCGGCCCGCCCCCGCCCGCCGCCAACTGCCGACCGCCGCCCCGCACTTGCCCGCACCGACCCCGCCCCGCACCCGTTCCCGGTCCGCCCTCCCCCGGACCGCACCCGGCGCACGCCCGCCACCGCCCGCCGCCGGAAAACCGCTGGCGCCCCGGCCGCCCCCGGCGCCACCCTGCGGGGCATGGACGTCCGCCTGGAACCCTGGTCCGAATCCCACCTCGCCCTGCTGCGCCGGATCAACACCCCGCTGATGCGCCGGCACGTCGGCGGCCCGGAGAGCGAGGAGCAGCTGCTGCTGCGCCACCGCCGCTACCTCGAACTCCCGGCCCTGGGCGGCACGATGTACGCGGTGCTGGCCGACGGCGAGCAGGCCGGGTCGATCGCCCACCACCGGCGCGAGTGGCGGGGCGCCGAGGTGCACGAGAGCGGCTGGAACGTGCTGCCCGGCTTCCAGGGCCGCGGCGTCGCGCTCGCGGCCGGCCGCGCGATGCTCACCGCGCTGCGCGCGCTGGTCGCCGCCGACCCGTCCGCCCCGGGCGTGCTGCATGCCTTCCCGGCCGTCGACAACGCCCCGTCCAACGCGCTCTGCGCCCGGCTGGGCTTCACCAGCGCGGGCCCGTGCGCCTTCGAGTACCCGCAGCGCTCGGGCCGCTTCCTGCACAGCAACGACTGGCACCTGGCCCTGCGCTGAGCCCCCACCGGAACGCCGGACGGCCCCGCCGGGAACCACCCGACGGGGCCGTCAAGGGGCCGCAGACGCCCTCAGCCGACGAACACCGCCACCGGCTTGGCCTTCCCGCCGACCTCCTCGATCAGCGCCAGGAACCGCCCGTCCGGGTCGAAGACCGCGACCGGCCCGTCCGCGCCCAGCCCGGGCGCGTCCAGCCGCATGCCGTTGGAGAGCAGCCGGGCCTGTTCGGCGTCCACGTCCCAGCGCGGGAAGGCGGCGGCCGCGGCCTCGGCGATCGGCAGCACCTCCAGCTTCTCCTCCAACTGCTCCAGGGTGTGCGCCGATTCGACCCCGTACGGCCCGACCCTGGTGCGCCGCAGCGCGGTCAGGTGCCCGCCGACGCCGAGCGCGGCGCCCAGGTCGCGGGCCAGCGCCCGGATGTACGTCCCGGAGGAGCACTCGACGGTGACGTCGAGGTCGAGCACCGGCGTGCCGTCCTCGGCGACGGCCGGGCGCACCTCGTGCACCGTGAACGAGTGCACCGTGGTGGGCCGGGCGGCGAGCTCGAAGTCCTCGCCCTCGCGGACCCGCGCGTACGAGCGCTTCCCGTCGATCTTGATCGCGCTGACCTTCGACGGCACCTGCATGATCTCGCCGGTCAGTTCGGCGATTCCGGCGTCGATCGCCTCCCGCGCCACGCCGTCGGCGGGGACGGAGGCGGTGACCTCGCCCTCCCGGTCGTCGGTGACCGTGGTCTGCCCGAGCCGGATCGTCGCCTCGTAGGTCTTGGCGGTGAGCATCAGGTGCCCGAGCAGCCGGGTGGCCCGCTCGACGCCGATCACCAGGACGCCGGTGGCCATCGGGTCGAGGGTGCCCGCGTGCCCGACCTTGCGGGTCCCGGCCAGCCACCGCAGCTTGGCGACCACGCCGTGCGAGGTGATGCCCTCCGGCTTGTCGACGATGACCAGCCCGTCGGGGCCCGTCCCTTTACGCTTCATCGCTCATCATCATTTCGAAGTCCCGCGCGCATCCCTGCGCGGCCGCTCGCCCGGCCCGACCGCCGAACCGCACGAGCCTAGCGCGCGCCCGGCCCCTCGGAGTCCGCCCCCGACGCCGCGGCCACCTCGGCCAGCGCCGCCCGGAACCGCTCCACCACGGCCTCCACGGCCTCCCGGGCGCTGAACCCGGCCGCGTACACGTGCCCGCCGCCGCCGAGCCGGGCGCACACCGCCGCGACGTCGACCGCGCCGCGGGAGCGGCAGGAGCCGCGCAGCGTGCCGTCCGGGTCCTGCTTGAGCACCAGCGCGACGTCCGCCTCGGCGGGCTTGCGCAGCACGTCGATCAGGCCCTCGATCTCCTCCACCGTGACACCGAACAGCGCCAGGTCCTGGTACGGCACCCAGGTCCACACCAGCCCGTGCCCGCCGGCCTCCTCGGGCTCGAACGCGGCCCGCTCCAGCGCCCCGGCGAGCACCTTGAGGTACCCGAAGGAGGTGGTGTCCCACAGCTGCCGGGAGATCAGGTCCTGCCGGATCCCGGTGGCCAGCATCCGCCCGGCCATCTCGTGGGTGGCGGGCGTGGTGGCCCGGTACTTGAACGAGCCGGTGTCGGTGGCGATGCCGGTGTACAGGCAGGCCGCGATCGACTGGTCGAGCGGCACCCGCAGCCGCCGCAGCAGCTCGTCCACCAGGACGGCGGTGGCGGGCGAGGCCGGGTCGATCAACCGGACGGTGCCGAAGCCGGGGTTGGAGGCGTGGTGGTCGAACACCACCAGCGCGTCCGCCGCGAACGCCTTCTCGCGCAACAGGCCGAGCCGCTCCTCGGAGGCGGCGTCGAAGGCCAGCACCAGCGCGGGCGCGGCGGGCACCGCGGCGGCGGGGACGATCAGCTCCTGCCCGGGCAGGAAGGACAGCGACTCCGGGATGACCTGCGGGTCGTCGCCGAACGACACCCGCACCCGCTTGCCCAGGCCGCGCAGCGCCAGCCCGGCGGCCAGCGCCGAACCGAGCGCGTCGCCGTCCGGGCAGATGTGGCAGACCAGGTCGATCTCGTCGCTGCCCGCGATCAGTTCGAGGGCGCGCCGCCACTCCTCCTCGAACCGGCCCGCGCCGCCCGCCGCGTCCGCCTCCGCCCCGGATTCGGACGATGACGCGCTGCGAGGGCCCGGAAGCACCGCGAGGGCGGTCTCCACCTCGACGGTGGAGACCGCCCTCGCGGTGCCGGACTCGGCCGGCTCCCCGGCCACGGTCACTCGTCCTCGTCGTCGTCGCGGGACGACTTGTACGGGTCGGCGTCGCCGGCGAACGCGGCCCCGGCGGCGGCGGTGCGGACGGCGGCGTCGGAGAGCCGGGCCTTGTCCAGCAGGTCGTCGATGTTCCGGGCGTTGTCCGGCAGCGCGTCGGCGACGAAGGTCAGGGTCGGCGTGAACCGCACCCCGGTCTGCTTGCCGACCTCGGAGCGCAGGACGCCCTTGGCGCTCTCCAGCGCGGCCGCGCTGGACTCGCGCTCGGCCTCGTCACCGTAGACGGTGTAGAAGACGGTGGCCTCGCGCAGGTCCCCGGTGACCCGGGCGTCGGTGATGGTGACGTACCCCAGGCGCGGGTCCTTGATCCGGCGCTGCAGGGTCTCCGCCACGACCACCTGGATGCGGTCGGCGAGCTTGCGCGCCCTAGCGGTGTCGGTCACGTTGCCTCCTCGTGCAGTAGGCGCGTACCCCGGGTCATGACCTCGCCCGGTGGGGCCCTCTCCCCAACGTACCCGCCCGCGCCCAGCCTTGTGGGCGCTCTCGGTCCTGTGCGGGTGTGACGGTGGTGACGCCCGCAGGTCATTCGTCGTCGTCGTGGTGGTACCGCCTCCGGGCGGAGAGCAGCATCACCTCGGGGCGGCCGGCGACGAGCCGCTCACAGCTGTCCAGGATCTCGTTGACGTACCCGGCCTCGCCGGACACCACCGCACAGCCGATCTCGGCCCTGCGGTGCAGATCCTGGTTCCCTACCTCCGCGGCGCACACGCTGTACTTGCGCTGCAGTTCGGCCACGATGGGCCGCACGATCGACCGCTTCTCCTTGAGCGAGTGCACGTCGCCGAGGAGCAGGTCGAAGGTGAGTGTTCCTACGAACATGTGGGACAGGCCTGAGCCGGCCTGGGAGCCTCGATGGAGTTCCGACAGGCCAGACCCTAACAAGTGCGGCCGGGGCCGGTCGACGGGATAAACACCCGCCGACCGGCCCCGGTTCGGCCCCCGTTACGAGCGGGGCTTCTCGCGCATCTCGTAGGTCTCGATGACGTCCTCGACCTTGATGTCGTTGAACGAACCGAGCGTGACACCGGCCTCGAAGCCCTCGCGGACCTCGGTCGCGTCGTCCTTGAAGCGGCGCAGGCCCTCGATGTTGAGGTTCTCCGCGACGACCTTGCCGTCGCGCAGCAGGCGCGCCTTGGTGTTGCGGCGGATGATGCCCTCGCGGACGAGGACACCGGCGATGTTGCCGAACTTGGAGGAGCGGAACACCTCGCGGATCTCCGCGGAGCCGAGGCGCACCTCCTCGTACTCGGGCTTGAGCAGGCCCTTGAGCGCGGCCTCGATCTCCTCGATCGCCTGGTAGATGACCGAGTAGTACCGGATGTCGACGCCCTCGCGCTCGGCCGCGGTACGGGCACGCCCCTCGGCGCGCACGTTGAAGCCGATGATGATGGCGTCCGAGCCCATCGCCAGGTCCACGTCGGACTCGGTGATGGCACCCACACCGCGGTGCAGGACCCGCAGCTCGACCTCTTCGCCCACGTCCAGCTTGACGAGCGCGTCCTCGAGGGCTTCGACGGAACCGGAGACGTCACCCTTGATGATGAGGTTGAGCTTCTCGATGTTGCCGGCGGCCAGCGCGGCCTCGAAGCCCTCCAGCGAGACGCGGACGCGGCGCTGGGCCATCGAGGCGTTGCGGTCGCGGGCGGCGCGCTTCTCGGCGATCTGGCGGGCGGTGCGGTCCTCGTCGACGACGATGAAGCTGTCGCCGGCGCGGGGCACCGAGGTCAGACCGAGCAGCAGCACCGGACGGGACGGGCCGGCCTCGGAGAGGCTGTTGCCGTTCTCGTCCAGCATCGCGCGGACGCGGCCGTAGGAGTCGCCGACCACGATCGAGTCGCCGACCCGCAGGGTGCCGCGCTGGACGAGCAGCGTCGCCATGGCGCCGCGGCCCTTGTCCAGGTGGGCTTCGATCGCGATGCCCTGGGCGTCCTGCTCCGGGTTGGCGCGCAGGTCGAGGGAGGCGTCCGCGGTCAGGACCACGGCCTCCAGCAGCTCCTCGATGTTGAGGCCCTGGCGGGCGGAGATGTCGACGAACATGGTGTCGCCGCCGTACTCCTCGGCCACCAGGCCGAACTCGGTGAGCTGGCCGCGGACCTTGGTCGGGTCCGCGCCCTCGACGTCGATCTTGTTGACCGCGACCACGATCGGCACGCCGGCGGCCTTGGCGTGGTTCAACGCCTCGACCGTCTGCGGCATGACGCCGTCGTTGGCCGCGACCACCAGGATCGCGATGTCGGTGGACTTGGCACCACGGGCACGCATGGCGGAGAACGCCTCGTGACCCGGGGTGTCGAGGAAGGTGATCGGGCGCTCTTCGCCGTTCACCTCGGTGACCACCTGGTACGCACCGATGTGCTGGGTGATGCCGCCGGCCTCGCCCGCGACCACGTTGGTCTTGCGGATCGCGTCGAGCAGGCGGGTCTTGCCGTGGTCGACGTGACCCATGACGGTGACCACCGGCGGACGCGGCGCGAGCATCTCCTCGTCGCCCTCGTCGGCACCGAAGTCGATGTCGAAGGACTCGAGCAGCTCGCGGTCCTCGTCGTCCCGGCTGACGATCTCCAGCACGAAGCCCATCTCCTGGGCCAGCATCTCGAGCGTCGCGTCGGAGACCGACTGGGTCGCGGTGACCATCTCACCGAGGTTGAACATCACCGAGACGAGCGCCGCCGGGTTGGCGTTGATCTTCTCCGCGAAGTCCGTCAGCGAAGCACCGCGCGAGAGGCGAACGGTCGCGCCGTTGCCGCGCGGCAGCATCACGCCGCCGACGGACGGGGCCTGCATGGCCTCGTACTCCTGGCGCTTCGCCCGCTTCGACTTCCGGCCACGGGCCGGACGGCCGCCGGGGCCGCGACCGAACGCGCCCTGCGTGCCACCACGGGCACCCGGGCCGCCGGGACGACCGCCGAAGCCGCCGGGACGGGCACCGCCGCCGCCGAAGCCACCGCCGCCACCGGCGCCGCCACCCGGACGGGGGCCGCCGAAGCCGCCGCCGGCCGGACGCGAGCCCGGACCGGCCGGACGGCCCTGGAAGCCGGGACGGGCACCGCCCGGAGCACCCGGACGCGCACCGGGGCCACCCGGACGCGCACCGGCACCCGGACCCGGGCGCGGGCCCGGACGCTGCGGCATCATGCCGGGGTTCGGACGGGGCATCCCGGACGGGCTCGGCGCACCGGGCCGCGGAGCGGCCGGACGCGGCATGCCGTCGGGACGGGGCGCACCGGCACCCGGACCGCCGGGACGCGGGGCGCCACCGGGACGGGGACCGCGCTCACCGGACGGCGCACCGCCCGGACGCGGGGCACCGGCACCCGGGGCGCCGGCGGGACGGGGCCCGCGCTCGCCACCGGGACGGGGGCCGCGCTCGCCACCCGGCGCACCGGCCGGACGGGGACCGCGCTCGCCACCGGGACGGGCACCGCGCTCACCGGACGGCGCACCGCCCGGACGCGGGGCCGACGGACGGGCCATGCCCGACGCGCCGCCCGAGGTGAAGGGGTTGTTGCCCGGACGCGGGCCGGCCGGACGCGGGCCCGGACGGGCCGCGGGGTTGGCCGGGGCCGGCCGCGGGGCGGCCGGACGCGCCGGAGCCTCGCCGGCCGGGGCCGGGGAGGAGAACTCCGCCGCCGGCGCCGGAGCGGCCGGGGCGGGCGCCGCCGGGCGCGGACCCGGGGTCGGGGCCTGGCCGGCCGGCTTCGGCGCGGTCGGGCCCGCCGCGGGCGCGGGGGCGGCGGGGGTGGGACGGGGGCCCGGCGTCACGGTGGGACGCGGGCCGGGGGTGGGGGCACCCGGCTTGGGTGCGGCCGAACCGGCGCCGCCGGTCGGCTGGGGCGCCGCGGGCTTCCGCGGGCCAGGCTTCGCGGAGGACGCGCCGCCGGACGGCGGGGTCGCTCCCAAAGCGTCAGTCAGCTTGCGCACGACCGGCGCCTCGATCGTCGAGGACGCCGAACGCACGAACTCGCCCAGCTCGGTGAGCTTGGCCATGACGGCCTTGCTCTCCAAGCCAAGCTCCTTGGCGAGT
Organism: Kitasatospora sp. YST-16; assembly: GCF_026802215.1. NCBI lineage: Bacteria > Bacillati > Actinomycetota > Actinomycetes > Kitasatosporales > Streptomycetaceae > Kitasatospora > Kitasatospora sp. YST-16. The sequence continues at coordinate 4,971,651 of NZ_CP113837.1, read as the reverse complement.
TCGTATACCCGGACCTTAGCCACTTCGCTCCTGTCTATGCGTCCGGGGTATTCGTCCGCCGGACTGCTGTTACTTCATGGGCGTACTCATCGCGTACTCATCGAGTGCTCATCGCAATCTCGACCTACTTCCATCTCGCGAGGTACCTGACTGGGGCGCACGGCGGCGTACCACGTCGCCGTGCGCTGGTGCGTGTTGCCGGGCGCGGGGCCCGTCAGTGGGCCGACTGCCGATCGGCCGGACTTGCTTCCGCCCCGACGTGCTCCCGCAGGGCGCCGGGGTCGAGCGCGCCCTGGACCCTGAGGGCCCGGGGGAACGCCCGGCGGCGGACCGCGAGGTCGAGGCAGTTCGGGTCGGGGTGCAGATACGCGCCCCGGCCCGGCAGAGTGCCGCGGGGATCGGGGACGCATTCGCCCTCGCCCGCCACGACACGCAGCAGCTCGTGCTTGGCCGCGCGCTTGCGGCAGCCCACGCAGGTGCGTTCAGGGCATGCCCGGACATGCGTCCGGCCAGACACGTTCAAGTCTACCCCTCCGAAGGGACTCACCGCCGCCGAGTAGATCTCCGGAGGCACATGACAACGTTGCTAGCGGCCCTGGGATTCCTGAGTCGGGGCCTCGGTGTCCGGACGGATGTCGATCCGCCAGCCGGTCAGGCGGGCGGCCAGGCGGGCGTTCTGCCCCTCCTTGCCGATCGCCAGCGACAGCTGGTAGTCCGGCACGATCACCCGGGCGGAGCGCTGGGCCAGGTCGACGATCTCCACCTTCGTCACCCGCGCGGGCGACAGTGCGGCGGCGACCATCTCGGCCGGGTCCTCCGACCAGTCGACGATGTCGATCTTCTCGCCGTGCAGCTCGGCCATCACGCCGCGCACCCGCATGCCGTTCGGGCCGATGCAGGCGCCCTTGGCGTTCAGGCCCTGCCGGCGCGACCAGACCGCGATCTTGGTGCGGTGGCCGGCCTCGCGGGCGATCGCGGCGATCTCCACCGAGCCGTCCGCGATCTCCGGGACCTCCAGCGCGAACAGCCGCTTCACCAGGTTCGGGTGGGTGCGCGAGAGCGTCACCGACGGGCCGCGGACACCGCGCCGCACGCCCACCACGTAGCACTTCAGCCGGGTGCCGTGCCGGTAGTCCTCGCCCGGGACCTGCTCCTGCGGCGGCAGGATGGCCTCCAGCTTGCCGATGTCGACCAGCACGCTCTTCGGGTCGTTGCCCTGCTGGACGACACCGGTGACGATGTCGCCCTCCTTGCCCGCGTACTCGCCGAAGGTCTGGTCGTCCGCGGCGTCCCGCAGCCGCTGCAGGATGACCTGCTTGGCAGTGGACGCGGCGATCCGGCCGAAGCCCGACGGGGTGTCGTCGAACTCCTTCGGCTCGACGCCCTCGTCCAGCTCGGACGCGTCCTCCAGCGCCCAGACCGTCACGTGGCCGGTCTTGCGGTTCAGCTCCACCCGCGCCCGGCGGCGCGAGCCCTCGGTGCGGTGGTACGCGATGAGGAGCGCCGACTCGATCGACTCGACCAGCAGGTCGAACGGCACGCCCTTCTCGGTGACCAGCCCGCGCAGGGCACTCATGTCGATGTCCACGACTACGCCTCCTCTTCCTCTTCGTCCACGTCCGCGATGTCGGCGGCGGCGTCGAGCAGTTCCTCGTCCTTGCGGTTGAACTCGACCTGCACCCGGGCCCGCGCGATCTCCGCGAACTCCAGTCGGCGCTCCTTGGGGCGGCCGCGCCCCTTGACCGGCTGCACCTCGACCAGCGCGCCGTCCTCGTCGCTCTCCAGCACCCGCGCGGTCAGCTCCGCGCCGTCCACCAGCTTCACCGCCGCCAGCCGGCCGGTCGCCCGGCGCCAGTGCCGCGGCTCGCTCAGCGGGCGCTCGGCGCCGGGGGAGCCGACCTCCAGCAGGTACGGGGCCTCGCCCATCAGGTCGGAGGCGTCCAGCTGCTGGCTCACCAGCCGGGAGAACTCGGCGATCGCGTCGAGGTCGACGCCGCCGTCGGCGTCCACGTCGATCTGCACCTGGCGGCGGCTGCCGGCCTGGGTCACCTTGACCTCTTCGAGGTCGAGCCCGGCTTCGGCGGCCAGCGGCTCCAACAACGCGCGCAGCCGGTCGGTGGGGGTGGTGCTCATCCGGGTGACTCCTCGGCCGCGTCTGCTGTTGTCGAAGGTGCTGATTCACCGCGAAGCCTATCGGGTCAACCCCCGAACCACCGATTCCGACCCGGGCCGCCCGCACCCCCTGCGAGGAACCTCACAGCGGCCGGATACCGTCCAACCTCCGTACAGGGCGTGTGCGGCTCCGGTAAAGATTCTCCCGACGGGGAGCACCGCGCCCCCACCGAGCCCGCTGGAGCACCGATGCCCGCACCCACACGGCGGACCCTGCTGGCCCTCGGCGCGCTCACCGGGCTCCAACTGCTCTGCGGCTGCACCGACGACCACCCGGCCCCGCCGAAGCCCACCGCCGCCGACCCGGACCGTCCGCTGCGGCTGCGTCAACTGGCCGCCACCGACGCCCTGCTCGCCGACTACGACGCGGTCCTCGCCGCCGCCCCGGCCGACGCCGACCGGCTCGGCACCCTGCGCGAGGACGTCGCCCGGCACCGCGAGGCCCTCGCCGGCACGCTGCCCTCGCCGTCCGCCGCCGGGCCCTCCGCTTCCGGGTCCGCGTCCGCCTCCGGGTCCGGCTCCCCCACCGCGGGCACGACCGCCCGGACGGCCGCCGAGCTGGCCGCCGCCGAGCAGCGGACCGCCGCGCTGCGCCTGGCCGACCTCGCCGCGGCCTCCCCGAGCTGGCCCGGACCCTCGCCTCGGTCGCGGCCTCCGACGCGGCCCACGCGGCCGCCCTCGGCAACACCACCGCGCCCGCCCCTTCCCCCTCCCCTTCGGCCTCGGCCCCGGCCGGTGCGCTCCCCGCCGCCGACACCGCCGCCCTGCAGGCCGCGCTGGCCGCCGAGCACGCCGCCATCTACGGCTACGGCGTGGTCGGCGCGTTCCTCCCCACCGGGCCCCAGCGCGAGGACGCCCGCTCCGACTACAGCGCCCACCAGGCCCGCCGCGACGCCTGGCAGCGCCTGCTGGCCGCCGGCGGCGCCTCCCCCACCGCCGCCGCCCCCGGCTACCGGCTGCCCTTCGCCGTCAAGGACCCCGCCACCGCCGCCCAGTTGGCCGCCCACCTGGAGACCCAGCTCACCGCCGCCTACGCCGACCTCGCCGCCACCACCGCGCTGCGCGAGCAGGCCGCCGCCGCGCTGCGCGAGGCCGCCCTGCGCGCCGCCCACTGGGGCGCCGACCTGCCCGCCCTCCCGGGCCTGGCCGCGGCGTCCTGACCGCCGGGGGCCCGTCGGCCCGGATAATCGATCACATGGCACAACCTGCGCGGTTCAGCGCCCCCCAGCGTCTCGTCGAGTCCGTCCGGGCGGAGGACACCCCGTCGGCGCGGGCCTGGCTGGCGCAGCTGCCCGCGCTGCTCGATGCCCGGCTGGCGGCCTGGGGGCTGGTGCCGGAGCGGATCGCGGAACCGGGCGGGCGCAGCAGCCTGCTGGTGCACGCGCACCGGGCGGACGACCTGGCGCCGGTGGCCCTGAAGCTGGCGCGCCCGAGCGGCGAGGCCGCCGCCCTGCGGACGTGGGCCGGCCGGGGCGCGGTCCTGCTGCTGGACGAGGCCGACGGGGCGCTGCTGCTGGAGCGGCTGCACGGGGAGATCCCGCTGCGCTCGCTGGCCGAGCCGAAGGCGATGCTGGAGGCGACCAGCCTGCTGCACCGCCTGTGGGTCCCGGCCCCGGCCGGGCACGGCCTCCCGTCCCTGGCCGAGCACGCCCGGCAGCTCGCGGACCGGATCGCCGAGCGACGCTCGCTCCCGGGAGCCGCGGACGCCGGGCCGCTGGTGGACGAGGCCCTGGAGGCCGTGGCGCTGGCCGGGGACGGCGGCGGGTGGCTGCTGCACGGGCGGTTCCGGCACGGCCGGGTGCTGGCCGCCGACCGCGCCCCGTGGCTCGCGGTGGCCCCGCGCCCGGTGGTCGGCGACCGGGCGTACGACCTGGCCTCGCTGGTGCTGGACCGGCTGGACACCCTGGCCGCCTCCCCGGGCCCGCGCGGCGCGGCCCGGCGCCGGCTGGCCCGGCTGTCCGAGGCGGTGGAGCTCCCCGCCGACCGGGTCCGCGCCTGGACCCTGCTGCGGGCGGTGGACACCGCCCTGGGGTCGCTGGCCGCGGGCGGCACCGCGGCGGCCGAGCTCCATCTGGAGTTCGCCGCCTGGCTGTGAGGCCGGGGCGGTCGGCCGCCCGCGGCGGCAGGTAGTAACGTCCCGCTTCATGGAGCAGCTCACCGGGGTGACGATCGAGGCCATCGACCTGGCGGCGTGGGCGCCCGCCGTGCTGGAGGTCCAGGCCGTCGCGTTCGGGCTGGGGCCGCACGAGGTCGCGGTGCGGCTGCCGATCGTGGGGCGGCACGCGCTGCAGCCGGGGGTGGTGGCGCTGGGGGCGATGTCCCGGGGGCGGCTGGTGGGCTTCGGGTACGGGATGCCGAACCGGCGCGACCACTGGTGGTCGACGGTGATCGAGCCGTACCTGGCGGCGCGCGGCCACGAGGACTGGCTGGACGGGGTGTTCGCGGTGACGGAGCTGCACGTGCTGCCGGAGTTCCAGGGCCTCGGCGTGGGCACCCGGCTGATCCGCACGCTGTGCGGGCACTCGGGCCTGGACCGCTCGATCCTGTCGGCGATCGACGCGGAGACCCCGGCCCGCCGGCTGTACCGCTCGCTCGGCTACCGGGACCTGGCGCCCGCGGTGCGCTTCCCGAACACGGCCCGCCCGTACGCGGTGATGGGCGCCCACCTGCCGCTGCGCGACCCGGCCCGACCCTGACGGGCCGTCAGAACAGCACGCTCATGAACGCGCCGACCTCGCGGAAGCCGACCCGGCGGTAGGCGGCGCGGGCCCGGACGTTGAAGTCGTTGACGTACAGCGAGACGACCGGGGCGACCTCGGCGAGGGCGGTGTTGACGACGGCGGCCATGCCGGTCTCGGAGAGCCGCCTGCCGCGGTGCTCGGGGGCCACCCAGACGCCCTGGACCTGGCAGGCGCCGGCCGTGACGGCGCCGATCTCGGCCTTGAAGACGACCTTGCCGTCCTCGTCGAAGCGGGCGAACGACCGTCCGGTGGAGACCAGTTCGGCGACCCGGGCCTGGTAGAGCAGCCCGCCGTCGCCGGCCAGCGGGGAGATGCCGACCTCCTCGGTGAACATGGCCACGCAGGCGGGCATCAGCGCCTCGATCTCGGCCCGGCCGACCCGGCGCACCAGCGGGTCGGGCTCGACCTCGGTGACGGGCGTGGCGGTGGCCATCAGCGGCTGGTGGGCGCGGACGTCGCGGGCCGGGCCCCAGGAGCGCTCCAGCAGCGCCCAGAGCGTCGCGGTGGCCTCGGCCGGGCCGACGATGGAGGAGCAGCGGCGGCCCTGCCGGCGGGCGCGTTCGGCGAAGGCGCGGACGGCCTCGGGGCCGGCGCCCACCGGGACGAGGTTGGCGCCGGCGTAGCAGAGCGCGTCGAGCCGGCCGTCGGCGTCGTGCCAGCCCCACATCTCGCCGCCGAGCCGCCAGGGGTCGAGGCCGACGGCCTCCACCCGGGTGGCGACGAAGGCGTTGGCGACGGGGTCGCGGTGCAGGATCTCCAGCGCGTCGTCGAGGTCGGGGGCCTCCAGCACGCGGGTGGCGGCGAGCGCCCGGGCGACCTGGAACGGGCCGGGCAGCATCACACCTCGGTCGAGCACGGGGGCACCTCTCCGAACGGGCGGGGCCGCCCCTGTCAGGGCGGCCCCGCCGGGGGACTTCAGGCCGTCACTCGGCGGCCACGACGACGGGGGCGCCGGATTCGACGCCTTCCTCCTGCATCTGCTCGGCCAGCTTCATGGCCTCCTCGATCAGGGTCTCGACGATCTTCGACTCGGGCACGGTCTTGATCACCTCGCCCTTGACGAAGATCTGGCCCTTGCCGTTGCCGGAGGCGACGCCGAGGTCGGCCTCCCGGGCCTCGCCGGGGCCGTTGACGACGCAGCCCATGACGGCGACCCGCAGCGGCACCTCCATGCCCTCCAGGCCGGCGGTGACCTCCTCGGCGAGCTTGTAGACGTCGACCTGGGCGCGGCCGCAGGACGGGCAGGAGACGATCTCCAGGCCGCGCTGGCGCAGGTTCAGCGACTCCAGGATCTGGATGCCGACCTTGATCTCCTCGGCCGGCGGGGCGGAGAGCGAGACCCGGATGGTGTCGCCGATGCCCTCGGCGAGCAGCGCGCCGAACGCCACCGCGGACTTGATGGTGCCCTGGAAGGCGGGGCCGGCCTCGGTGACGCCGAGGTGCAGCGGGTAGTCGCAGGCGGCGGCGAGCTGCCGGTAGGCGTTGATCATCACGACCGGGTCGTTGTGCTTGACCGAGATCTTGATGTCGCGGAAGTCGTGCTCCTCGAACAGCGAGCACTCCCACAGCGCGGACTCGACCAGCGCCTCGGGGGTGGCCCGGCCGTACTTCTCCAGCAGCCGCTTGTCGAGCGAGCCGGCGTTGACGCCGATCCGGATCGGCACGCCGGCGTCCTTGGCGGCCTTGGCGATCTCGCCGACCTTGTCGTCGAACGCCTTGATGTTGCCGGGGTTGACGCGGACGGCGGCGCAGCCGGCGTCGATCGCGGCGAACACGTACTTCGGCTGGAAGTGGATGTCGGCGATCACCGGGATCTGCGACTTCCGGGCGATGATCGGCAGCGCGTCGGCGTCGTCCTGCGAGGGGACGGCGACCCGGACGATCTGGCAGCCCGAGGCGGTCAGCTGGGCGATCTGCTGCAGCGTCGCGTTGACGTCGGAGGTGAGCGTGGTGGTCATCGACTGCACCGAGACCGGCGCGTCGCCGCCGACCGGCACGTTGCCGACCATGATCTGACGCGAGTGGCGGCGCTGGGCCAGCGGCTTGAGCGGCAGGGAGGGGATACCGAGCGAGATCGCGGTCATGTGCGCAGTTTTTCCTCTGGAGAGGTCGGTGAGCCGGGGCGCGCCGCGGTGGCGGGGGCGCCCGGCGTCCAACGGTACGGCACGGCCGGGCGGCGGAGCACACCCGGCCGTGGGTGGCGCGCGCCTAGTTGATGCGCACCGGGTTGACGATGTCGGCGGCCATCACGAGGCCGGTGAAGCAGATGAAGACGCCGGCCACCACGTAGGCCAGCGGCATCAGCCGGGCCACGTCGAACGGGCCGGGGTCGGGGCGGCGCAGCAGCCTGGCGAAGCCGCGGCGCAGCGACTCCCACAGCGCGCCGGCGATGTGGCCGCCGTCCAGCGGCAGCAGCGGGAGCATGTTGAACAGGAAGAGCATCAGGTTGATGCCGGCCAGCAGCTGCACCGAGAAGGCGAGCCGCTGGGTGGCGGGCAGGTCCATCGAGAACACGTCGCCGCCGAGCCGGGCGGCGCCGACCATGCCGATCGGGGAGTCGGCGTCGCGCGGGGTGCCGTCGACCACGGCGTGCCACAGGCCGGGGATCTTGCCGGGCAGCTGGGTGAGCGACTCGACGCTGTGCCGGGCCATCGACCCCATCTGGTCGGCGCTCTCGGCGAGCGTCATGTGGTGCACGCCGGTGGCGGGGGTGATGCCGAGGAAGCCCGCGGTGACGGTCTGCCCCTTGATCGGGTTGTTGTCCTTGTCGTACGCCTGCAGCGTGTTGGTCTTGATGTCGGCGCGCAGCGTCTGCTGCTCGCCGCCCCGGTGCCGGACCAGGACGTCGACCTGCTTGCCGGCGGAGTCCCGGATCAGGTTCTGCAGCTGCGGGTAGTCGTGGATCTGCACGCCGCCGAAGCTGAGCACCGTGTCACCGGCGCGCAGGCCCGCCAGGTTGGCCGGGGACTTCTCGGCGTCGGGCGTGCAGTCGTTGGTCTTGGCGCTGACCGGGACGACGCACTCGCTGACCTCCTGCACGGTCGGCACGGCCTGCTGCACGCCGATGCCCATGAACAGGGCGAGGAACAGGCCGAGCGACAGGACCAGGTTCATGCCCGGGCCGGCGAACATCACGATGACGCGCTTCCACGGCTTGCGGGTGTAGAACAGCCGGGTCTCGTCGCCGGGCTGCAGCTCCTCGTAGGAGGCGGCCCGGGCGTCCTCGATCATGCTCCGCCAGGGCGAGGAGGAGCGTTTCGTTATCCGACCGTCCGCGCCGGGCGGGAACATCCCGATCATCCGGATGTAGCCGCCGAACGGGATCGCCTTGAGGCCGTACTCCGTCTCGCCGCGCTTGACCGACCAGATGGTCCGGCCGAAGCCGACCATGTACTGCGGCACCCGGATGCCGAACAGCTTCGCGGTGGACAGGTGGCCGAGCTCGTGCCAGGCGATCGAGAACAACAGCCCGACCACGAAGATCAGGACGCCCAGCACCCACATCAGCTTGTCCACCGCGTCGCCTCCGTCGTACCTAACCTGCCGCCAGTTCCCGGGCCCGGGTGCGGGCCCAGTGCTCAGCCTGGAGTACGTCCTCCACCGTGAGCGAAGTTCCCGCCGCCGGGGTGCCGTGTTCGGCGACCACCTTCGCCACAGTGTCCACGATTCCGGTGAAGGGCAGTGCGCCGTTCAGGAAAGCGTCCACACATTCCTCGTTGGCGGCGTTGAAGACCGCGGGGGCCGTCCCGCCGAGCGTACCCACCTCGCGGGCCAGCTCGACCGCCGGGAAGGCCGCGTCGTCCAGCGGGAAGAACTCCCAGGTCGCGGCCTTGGTCCAGTCGCAGCCGGGCGCGGCGTCGGGCACCCGGTCCGGCCAGCCGAGGCCCAGCGCGATCGGCATCCGCATGTCCGGCGGGCTGGCCTGGGCCAGCGTGGAGCCGTCCGTGAACTCCACCATCGAATGAACGACCGACTGCGGATGGACCACCACCTCGATCCGGTCGAAGGGCACGTCGTACAGCAGGTGCGCCTCGATCACCTCCAGGCCCTTGTTCACCAGGGTCGCCGAGTTGATCGTCACCACCGGGCCCATCGCCCAGGTCGGGTGGGCCAGCGCCTCGGCGGGGGTCACGCCCGCCAGCTGCTCGCGGGTGCGGTTGCGGAACGGGCCGCCGCTGGCCGTCACCACCAGCTTGCGGACCTCGGCGCGGGTGCCGCCGGCCAGCGCCTGGAACAGCGCGGCGTGCTCGGAGTCCACCGGCACGATCTGGCCCGGCCGCGCGACGGCCTTCACCAGCGGGCCGCCGACGATCAGCGACTCCTTGTTGGCCAGCACCAGCACCCGGCCGGCCCGCAGCGCGGCCAGCGTCGGCGCCAGGCCGATCGAGCCGGTGATGCCGTTCAGCACCGAGTGGCACTCCGTCGCGGCCAGTTCGGTCGCCGCGTCCGGGCCCGCCAGCACCTCGGGCAGCGCCGCGCCGCCCGCCCCCGCCGCCAGCGCGGCGCGCAGCGGCGCCTCGGCGGCCGGGTCGGCCACCGCCACGGTGCGCACGCCCAGCGCGAGCGCCTGCTCGGCGAGCAGCTCGACCCGGCCGCCGGCCGCGGACAGCGCCACCACCTTGAACCGGTCGGGGTTGCGGAGCACCACGTCGATGGCCTGGGTGCCGATCGACCCGGTCGAGCCCAGGATGACCAACTCCCGGGGGCCGTCCGGGTCCTGCACGGCCGGAGTGAAGCGCGACTGCGGATGGGCGAGCGAGTTCATGCCCCCATTGTGTCCTGCCCCGGCCCCCGCGACGGACGCCCCGCCCGTCGGCTGGGGGCAGCGGCGGGCGGGGCGTCCGGGGGCGCCGGGCGGCGGGCTCAGAGGTCCAGACCGGTCAGGACCAGCACCTTCTCGAAGGTGAAGTCGTCCATCGCGTAGCGCACGCCCTCGCGGCCCACGCCGGAGTCCTTCACGCCGCCGTACGGCATCTGGTCGGCCCGGTAGGACGGCGCGTCGCCGATCACCACGCCGCCGACCTCCAGCTCGCGGTGGGCCCGGAACGCGGTCTGCACGTCGTGCGTGAACACGCCGGCCTGCAGGCCGAACGCCGAGTCGTTGACCGCGGCGAACGCCTCCTCGGTGCCCTCGACCCGGTGCAGCGACAGCACCGGGCCGAACACCTCGGCGGTGGCCAGGATCGCGTCGGCGGGCAGCTCGGCCAGCACGGTCGGGGCGTAGGCCGCGCCGTCCCGGCTGCCGCCGGTGAGCACCTTGGCGCCCTTGGCGACCGCGTCCTCGACCCAGGACTCGACGCGCTTGGCCGCGTTCTCGTCCACCAGCGGGCCGACGTCGGTGGCCTCGTCGGACGGGTCGCCGGTGACCTGCGCCTTCACCTTCTCGACGACCTTCTCCACCAGGCGGTCGTAGACGCTCGCGTCGGCGATCACCCGCTGCACCGAGATGCAGGACTGGCCGCCCTGGTAGTTGGCGAACAGCGCGATCCGGCCCGCCGCCCAGTCGAGGTCGGCCTCGGAGCTCCAGTCGGCCAGCACCACGGCCGCGGCGTTGCCGCCGAGCTCCAGGGTGACGTGCTTGCGCGGCACCGAGTCCATGATCTGGTAGCCGACCTTGTCCGAGCCGGTGAACGAGATCACCGGCAGCCGCTTGTCCTGCACCAGCGCGGGCATCTTGGCGTTCTCCACCGGCAGCACGCTCCAGGAGCCGGCCGGCAGGTCGGTCTCGGCCAGGATCTCGCCCAGCACCAGGGCGGAGACGGGGGTGGCCGGGGCGGGCTTGAGGATGATCGGCGCGCCCACCGCGATCGCCGGGGCGACCTTGTGCGCCACCAGGTTCAGCGGGAAGTTGAAGGGCGCGATGCCCAGCACCGCGCCGCGCGGGAAGCGCCGCACGATCGCGTACCGGCCGGTGCCGCCCGGGTCGGTGTCCAGGCGCATGGCCTCGCCGTTGGTCCGGCGGGCCTCCTCGGCGGCCCAGCGGAACACCGACACGGCCCGGCCGACCTCGCCGCGCGCCCACTTGATCGGCTTGCCGTTCTCGGCGGTGATCAGCCGGGCGATCTCCTCGGTGCGCTCGGCCAGCCGCTTGGCGACGTGGTCCAGCGCGGCCGCCCGCTGGTGCGCCGGGGTCGCGGCGAACACCGGCACCACGGCGGCCGCGGCCGCCACGGCCTCCTCCACCTGCGCGTCGGTCGGCACGCTGACCTTCGCAACCAGGCTGCCGTCGTGCGGGTGGCGGACCTCGAACTCCGCCTCGCCGCTCGCCCGCCGCCCGGCCAGCCAGAACTCATGAGTGGTGGTCACGGTCGCACCGGCCCCTTCCCTCGAAAGACTTGTCGCCTTCACGGTAAGGCGCGGCCCCGGGGTTTCCGATTGGACGGACGGGACGAAACCGGAGGCCCGATTAGGACGCCGCGGAGGACAGGACGGCCTACTCCTCGCCCGACCTGAGCGCCAGCCACAGCTCCATCCGGACATCGGTGTCGTCCAGCGAGCGGCCCAGCAGCTCCTCGACCCGCCGCATCCGATAGCGCAGCGTGTGCCGGTGCACGCCCAGGTCGGCCGCCGCCGCGTCCCACTGGCCGTGCCGGGAGAGCCAGGCGCGCAGCGAGGCGACCAGGTCGCCGCGGGCGGTACGGTCGTGGTCGCGCAGCGGGCGCAGCAGACCCTCGGCGAAGGCGGTGACCGCCTCCTCGCCGAGCAGCGGCAGCAGCGAGCCGGCGCCGACCTCCTCGTGGTCGACGGTGCGCCGGCCGCCGCGCTGGGCGACCGCCAGGGCCCGCTCGGCCTGGGCGTGCGCGGTGCCGGCCTCCTCCAGCGCGGCGGGGGCGGAGACGCCCAGCGCCAGGCCCTCGTGCTCCTCGACGGCGCCCAGGCAGGCCCGGTGCACCGAGCCGTTGTCCAGCGCGAGCACCGTCAGCCGGGGCCCGTGCGCGCCGTCCTCCCGGGACACCAGCAGCTTCTCGCCGACCTTGCCGCCGGCGTTCTCCGCCCGGTCGGCCAGCTCGCCGAGCGCCTCCGCGGCCTCCGGGCCGGGCCCGGCGGCCGCCACCAGCACCCGGACGGTGCCCTCGGGCAGGCCGCCGAACAGCCCGGCGGCGACCTGCCGGGCGGTGCCGACCTCGCCGGCCAGCACCATCCGCAGCAGCGCGGCGCCCATCTTCTCCTCGGCCTGCCGCAGCTCGCGCGAGCGCTCCAGGGTGAGGGTGAGCAGCGCGACGGCGGCGTTCAGCACGTACCGCTCGGTGGGGGTGATCCGGTCCTCGGTGCCGACCGCGAGGAAGCCGCGCGGACGGCGGTCGGCGCCCAGCGACTGGACCACCACGTAGTCCTCGTCGGCGGTGTCGATCGTCCCGGCCCGGCCCTGCAGGGCGGCGCTGGACGGGGCCGGGCGGCGGCGCAGCCGGTCCACCTCGGCGGCCAGCCGGCCGGCCCGGCGGGCGGCCCAGTCGGGGGCGACCGCGGACAGCGCGCCGGAGCCGTCGTACAGCGCGGCCCAGCCGCCGAGCCGGGCGGCCAGCCGGCGGACGATCGCGGTGGTGCCGTCCTTGCCGAGCGCGGCCCGGGTCAGCTCCTCCTGCGCCTCGAAGCTGGTGGTGACGGCCTCGTACTGCTCGGCGGCCAGCGCGGCCGAGACGGTCTTGGAGATGGCGATGAACGGCGTCGCCTCGGGCACCCGCAGCAGCGGCAGCCCGCGCTGGGCGGCCGCCTCCACCAGGGCCTGCGGCACCTCGCTGTGCGAGAGGCCGACGCCCAGCCCGAGGCCGACCACGCCCGCGTCGGCGAGCCGGTGCACGTAGGCCTGCAGCTTGGCGGCGGCCTTGCCCAGCTTGATGCCGGTGGTGAGGAGCAGCTCGCCGCCCTCGAGGAACGGGGTGGGATCGTCCAGCTCACTGGTGTGGACCCAGCGGACGGGGCGTTCCAGGTGGTCCGCGCCGGCCAGCACCGTCAGGTGGAGCGCGGAGGTGCGGACGACGGAGGCGAGAGTGGGGGGCATGGCACCTTCGGTGGTTCGACCTGGCTGCGCCGTTGCGACCGGGCGAGTGAGGGTTCTCCCCCCATTATGGACGCTCCGGACAACCCGGAGTGCCGAAATCCGCCGGTCCGTAGCTTCCGTGACCCAACGATGATCGCTCCGCGACCCTCCGCCGCCCCGCTCGGTGCCGCGCTCAGTGCCGCAGGTCGACCAGCAGCGGCGGCACCTGCTCCCCCGTCACCGAGGTCAGCGAGATCACCGCGTGCCCCGACGGCAGCGCGTGCGCCAGGTCGGACGGCGACCAGCGGTGCCGCTCGACGTCCCGGGTGGTGATCGACTCGGTCTGCGCGGTGGTGCCGGACAGCGCCTTGCGGACCAGCCGCCCGGCCCGGCGAACCGTTCCTCCGGAGGTGTCCGGGACGTGCGTGACCGCGGTCTCCCGCACCAGGTGGGTGCCCCACGCCTCGGAGAACAGCCGCCCGTCCCAGGGCGCGATGCCGGGGAACGCCATCCGGTTGCCGACCGCGCCGAACAGCGGCGCGCGCAGCGCCTCCGGCAGGTCGGACAGCGTGCGCAGCAGCAGCAGCACGCCCGCGTTGGCACCGCGCAGCCGCTGCACGCCGCGGATCGCCTGCGCGTCCACCGCCGCGGTGGCGTCGTCCAGCACCATCCCGGCGAACAGCTCGCGGTCGCGCCGGTCGGCGGCGGCCTGGGTGAACTGGCCCAGCAGCAGCCGCGACAGGATCCGGGCGGCCTCCGGGTGGCTGCGCTCGGGCAGCTTCACCCGCACCCGCAGCGGGTGCTCCAGCGCCCGCATGGCGAACGCCGGCTTGGCGTCCGGGCCGCCGGAGAACCCGGCCGCCAGCGCGGGCCGGTCCAGCAGCGCCAGCCGGTCGGCGAGCAGCGCGCCCGGGTCGTCGGCCCGGCCGTGCATCCGCTCGCGCTGCTGCAGGTCCGCCTCGAACTCCGGCCGCCGGCCCGACTTCTGCAGCCGCTCGCCGAGCTCCGCCCAGCCCTCCGCGTCCCCCGCCAGCAGCGCCCGCAGCGCCCGCACCCCCGGGTAGCCGCCGTACGCCGCCCGGTACGGCCCGACCACCTGCTGCATCGCGGCCCGGGCGCTCTCCGCGCGCGGCGCCAGCTCGTCCGGCAGCAGCGCGTCCGCCAGCCGGGCCGCCGCCTCGTCCGAGTGCGGCGCCGCCCCGTACAGGTCCAGGCCGTACGGGGCGGCCGGGTCGCCGGGGGCGATCACCACGTCGTACCAGTCGTCCGGCCCGAGGTCCGCGTCGGACGCGCCGACCACCACCGCGCAGGCCGCGCCCGCCAGCGCCTGCAGGCACAGCGCCTCGGCGACCGGGCGGGCCAGCGCCGCGGTCTTGCCGGTACCGGCCGGGCCGACCGCGAGCAGCGAGGTGCCCAGCACCCGCGGGTCCAGCGCGAAGCCGGCGTTCCGGTGCCCGACCGGGTTCTTCGGCACGTCCTGCGCCGTCCCCAGCCGCACCTGGCGCACCAACAGGTCGTGCCGCGCCGCCCGCCCGCCCGGCAGGTCCCGCTGCTCCGACGGGTGCGCGCACGCCGCCGCGCCCCGGGCCGCCACCTGCGCCGCGAACTCCTGCCACGCGGCCGGGTCGCTCCCCACCGTCCGCCACGCCTGGTGCAGCCGCACGTAGTCCACGTCCCCGACCGCCTCCCCCTCCAGCCGGCGCACCACGTCCCCGGCCGGCCGCAGCTCGGCCCACACGTCGACGACGGGGGCCCGCTCGGGGGCGGGGGGCACCTCGGTGACGGTGCGGGAGAGCAGCGGGAGCAGGAATCGGCGGCCGACCTCGCGCCAGCGGCCCATCCGGCCGAAGATCCAGATCAGCAGGACCGCGGCGATCACCCCCAGCAGCAGGGCGATCGGGTTGGCGAGCGCGCTGGTGAGCTGGGTGCCCAGGCCGACGGCCTGCATGAGGAACACCTCGGCCTCGACCACGTACCGGTACAGGACGAGGGCCACCAGCAGGTTCAGCGCCGCCCGCAGCAGCAGCGGCCCCGCCGGGGTCCTGGCCTGTTCGGCGGCCTTCGGGTCGTGCGGGGTGTGGTTCTGCCGGTAGATGCCGGGGGCGGCTTCGGGGCGGGGGGCGGTGGCCCAGGTGGGGAGGTGGAAGGGGGCGCGGGGCGGGGGAGATGGGGGTGGGTGTGCTGGGTTCTCGCGTCGTTCAGTTCCACTTCGGGCCCCTCCTACGTTGCCGGCGGTGCCATACCCGCATCGCCGTCCCACCGACACACCCGGGGGCCAATGTAGTGGAGTGCGCGGGCGCGCAGCCGATCTTCAGCCACTGGCCGTGCCGGACAATTCGGACGGCTCAGCAGTACCGAGTGGCGCATGCCGGTGCCGCGGGGCCGGTCGTAGCCTGCGGGTACCGCGTCAAGAACTTGGAGAAGACAGATGAGCGCTGCAACTCCGCTCCCGCAGGAGCGCCGCCTGGTCACCGCGATCCCCGGCCCGAAGTCGCAGGAGCTGCAGGCCCGCAAGCTCGGCGCGGTGCCGGCGGGCGTGGGCACCACGCTGCCGGTGTACGTGTCGCGGGCCGGCGGCGGCGTGCTGGAGGACGTGGACGGCAACAGCCTGATCGACTTCGGCTCGGGCATCGCCGTGACGAACGTGGGCAACAGCGCCGCGGCCGTGGTGGCGCGGGCGACCGAGCAGCTGGCCGCGTTCACGCACACCTGTTTCATGGTGACCCCGTACGAGGGCTACGTGGCGGTGGCGGAGCAGCTGAACGAGCTGACCCCGGGCGACCACGACAAGCGCACCGCGCTGTTCAACTCGGGTGCGGAGGCGGTGGAGAACGCGGTGAAGATCGCCCGCGCCTACACCAAGCGGACCGCCGTGGTGGTGTTCGACCACGGCTACCACGGCCGCACCAACCTGACCATGGGCCTGACGGCGAAGAACATGCCGTACAAGCAGGGCTTCGGCCCGTTCGCGCCGGAGATCTACCGGGTGCCGGTGGCGTACCCGTACCGCTGGCTGACGGGTGCGGAGAACTGCGCCGCCGAGGCCGCCGCGCAGGCGATCGACCTCATCAACAAGCAGATCGGCGCGGAGAACGTCGCGGCGATCATCATCGAGCCGATCCAAGGCGAGGGCGGCTTCATCGAGCCGGCCAAGGGCTTCCTGCCGGCGATCGTGGAGTTCGCGAAGGCGAACGGGATCGTGTTCGTGGCGGACGAGATCCAGACCGGCTTCTGCCGCACCGGCCAGTGGTTCGCGTGCGAGGACGAGGGCGTCGTCCCGGACCTGATCACCACCGCGAAGGGCATCGCCGGCGGTCTGCCGCTGGCAGCGGTGACCGGCCGGGCCGAGATCATGGACGCCGCGCACTCGGGCGGCCTGGGCGGCACCTACGGTGGCAACCCGGTGGCCTGCGCGGCCGCGCTGGGCGCGATCGAGACCATGAGGTCCGAGGACCTGAACGGCAAGGCGCAGCGGATCGGCGAGGTCATGCTGGGCCGGCTGCGGGCGATGCAGGAGAAGTTCGCCGACTCCGACCGGGTGCGCATCGGCGAGGTCCGCGGGCGCGGCGCGATGATCGCGGTGGAGCTGGTGAAGCCGGGCGGCAAGGAGCCGGACCCGGCGGCGACCGCGGCGATCGCCAAGGCCTGCCACGCGGAGGGCCTGGTGGTGCTGACCGCCGGCACCTACGGCAACGTGCTGCGCTTCCTGCCGCCGCTGGTGATCCCGGAGCACCTGCTGGCCGAGGGCCTGGACATCCTGGAGTCGGCCTTCGCGGGCGTCTGATTCCCGCCGGTTCCGGCCGGGAACCGCTGGTGGGCGGCGCGGGGGCGGAGCGGGGCGGGTCCCGCCCCGCCCCCGCGCGTCCGGCCGTCCGCCGGGCGGGTGGAGGTCGCGCCGCCGGTGGTGAAGATGCTGTGCACGATGGCCGGTCCGCCGTTCCCCGCCCCGGCTTTGACGTACTGTCATCACAGATGGACAGCGAACCGCACGCACTGCCCACAACTCCGTCCGCCGCCGAGGCGGACGCACCGGAACGATCGACCGGCCGTCCCGCCCACACCCCCCGGGCCGCACGGCGCGGCGATCACCTTGGCCGCCCCGGAGCTCTCCCCCCTGCTCCGGGGCGGCCGATTTTTGCTGTCCTGGCCATGTCACTCGCGGTGCTGCTGGCCGCGGTCTCCTGGCAGGTCGCGGTGGACGGGCCGCTGCTGGGGCTGGACACGGCGGTGCGCGACGGGGTGCGTGAGGCCCGCGGGGCGATCGGCTCGACGCTGCTGAACCACCTGGGCGTGGCGCTGTCCGACCTGGGCGGCGGGGCGGTGGCGGTCCCGGTGCTGCTGGGGTGCGCGGGCCTGGCGGCCTGGCTGGCCCGACGCGGCGGACGGCCGCGCTGGTGGGTGCCGGTGCCGGTGGCGGCGGTGGCCGCGGCGCTGGTCCCGCTGCTGGTGGTGCCCGCGAAGATCTGGTTCGCCCGCCCGGGCCCGTACGGGGCGCCGCTGGCCGGGGACCAGTGGGGCTGGTACCCGTCGGGCCACACGGCGACCTCCTCGATCGCGTACGGGACGGCGGCGCTGCTGCTGGCCCGAGTGCCGCCGGTGGCGGCGGGGCGGCGGCTGGGCGCGGCGTGCGCGCTGGTCTGCCTGGGGGTGGGGGCGGGCCTGGTGTGGAGCGACTTCCACTGGCTGCTGGACGTGGTGGCGAGCTGGTGCCTGTCCGGCCTGCTGCTGCTCGGGCTGCGGCTGCTGCTGCCGCGCCTGCTACCCGACCGGCCGGGCCCCGCTTCCTGACGCTCCGTCAGCCCCCTTTTCGGTCCAGACCATTGACGCCCCTCCGGCCCGCGCGCACCCTGTTCCCCACCCTTCAGCACGCGATCGCCGGGAGGCGGATGTGCGTTCCCCAGTCATGCCCATGACGCGTTTATCGGTGGCGGCCTCACTGCTGGCCCTGGCGGTAACGGCCCTGCCGGCCCAGGGCGCGACCGCGGCGGCGGCCGCGCCGGTGCAGGTGTACGGGGCCTGGCACTGCAGCGACGACGCCTGCACCTGGGCGAAGGTCCGCGACCCGGCCGCCTTCGACGCCGCCAACCACTGGCTGGTGGACCGCGGCGACGGCCGCCCCTCGGTGAACGTGGTGGTGCTGAGCTTCGTCAACCCGCTGCGGCTGCTGAACGGCACCACCGACGCCGGGAACGCCGCCGGGGTGCCGGTGGGCATGAACCAGCAGGTGGTGGACTACTTCACGGCGCACGGCGTCCGGGTGATGCTCTCCATCGGCGGCATCACCTACACCGGCGACTGGGACACCGCACTGGCCCAGAACGGCACCCTGCTGGGCCAGAAGGCGGCGCAGCTGGCGAGCAGGCTGGGCGTGGGCATCGAGATCGACTACGAGAACAGCAGCAGCCCGAACCTGACCGGCCTGCAGGCGTTCGTGGACGCCTACCGGGCCGCCCACCCGTACGACGCCTCCGGCGCGGACCCGACCGCCCGGCTGACCATCGACGTGGCGGCCGGGGACCGCTGGCTGAGCGGCATCGACCAGTACGCCACCGCGCACTGGCTGACCACGGCGAACCCGGTGCTGGACTACGCCAACGCGATGGTGCCCAGCAAGCAGCCGTCCGCCTCCTCGGCGGTCGCCAACTGGCAGGAGCACCTGGACGGCAAGCCCACCTACAACCCGGCGATCCCGCCGCTGGCCCCGGCGAAGTTCACCGGCAGCCTGTACATCGCGGAGGGCTCGCAGGTCCGCCCGGAGTGCACGAACTTCGCCTCCTCGGTGCAGCAGGCCACCGGCAGCTGGGTGCGCAGCGCCGCACCGAACGGGGCGGGGACGACGGCCGGACTGCTGGGCTTCATGTTCTGGGCGGCCGAGAAGCCGTCCACCCGGGGCGTGACCACCGCGCCGCCGAACAGCTGCGAGGGCGGGGTCGGCGCGGGCGCCACCGCGTTCGACGTGCCGGTGCCGATGCCCCCGCTGCGGCAGGGCTGAGCGGCCCCGGGGCGGTCAGCCCTCCTAGCCGGTGAGGCGCTGGACGGTGCCGGCCGCGCCGCTCTCGCGCTGCCAGGCGACCACCAGCTCGTCGCGGGTGCCGAAGCGGACCAGGTGGCGGCCGACCACGTCCTCCAGCTGGTCGAGGTTCTCCTCGGCGCCCTCGACGGCGAGCAGCAGCGCGCCGTCCTCGGCGGTGAGCTCGGCCCGGCCGGCACCGAAGGCGAGCGAGCCGCGGCCGGTCTCCTCCGACCACTCGGCGGGGACCTTGCGGCCCATGTGGGCGGCGAGCTGCTTGGCGTAGCGGGCGGGGCGGTCGGTGGTGACGCGGGCGGTGGAGCGGGCCACGGCGGACTCCTCGAGTCGAAGGCACGGATGACTTAGGTTGCCCTAAGCTACTCGATTACTGAGCCAAGCTCAACATGTTATCGAGGCGAGATCGGTCACCCTCCGTACCGGCCGCGACCCGCCCGCTAACCTGTGCCCATGACCTCCCCCGGCCCCGCCGACACCGCCGCGGAACTCGCCGACGCGCTCACCCGGGCGATGAAGCGGATCCGGCGGCAGACCATGCAGCGGCTGGAGCCCTACGGCCTCACCCCCGCCCAGGGCCGGGCCCTGCGCACCCTCGCCCACGCGCCCGGCTGCGAGAGCGCCGAGACCATGCGGCTGAGCGAGCTCGCCGAGCGGCTGCACATCGCCCCACGCTCCGCCACCACCGTGGTCGACGCCCTGGAGGAGGCCGGCCTGGTCGCCCGCACCCCCGACCCGGCCGACCGCCGCGCGGTGCGCCTGGTGCTCACCGAGGCCGGCCACGGCGCGCTGGAGCGGATCTCCCGGGTCCGGCACGAGGTCGCCCAGGAGTACTTCGGCCCGGTCAGCCCTGCCGAGCAGGACGCCCTGCTGCGGGCGCTGCGGCAGGCCGAACTCGCCTACGAAGCCGGGCCCACCCCGTAGCCGGCACCGCGCCCAGCCCGATCCCGGCGATCACCAGCACCGTCGCGGCCCCCGCCGTCAGGCTGAACCGCTCGCCCAGCAGCAGCGCCGCCGAGGACATCCCGAACACCGGCACCAGCAGCGAGTACGGGGCGACCAGCGAGGCGTCGTAGCGGCGCAGCAGGTGGCTCCAGGCGACGAACCCGAACAGCGTGGAGACCAGGCCGACGTACAGCACCGCGCCGACGCCCGACCAGGTGATCGACCGCAGCGCCGCCCAGTCCGCGCCCGGTCCCTCGACCAGCAGCGACAGGGCCAGCAGCGGCAGCGGCGGCACCGCGGAGACCCACACCATCCAGCGCAGCGCGTCCGGCGGGGCGGCCCGGCGGGTCAGCACGTTGGCCAGGCCCCAGGCCACCGCCGCGCCGATCACCAGCGCGAACGCCCCCACCGGGCCGCCCGCGCCGCGGTCCACCGCGGCCAGCGCGATCCCGGCGAAGGCCACCGCCAGCCCGGCCACCCGCAGCCGGGCGGGCCGCTCGCCCAGCAGCCCGGCCGCGAACAGCGCGGTGAACCCGGCCTGCCCCTGCACCACCAGCGAGGACAGCCCGGCCGGCATCCCGGCGTGCATGCCGAGGAACAGCAGCCCGAACTTCACCACCCCGAGCGTCAGCCCGACCCCCAGCACCCACCGCCACGCCACCCGCGGCGAGCCGACCAGGAACACCGCGGGCAGCGCCACCACGGCGAACCGCAGCGCGCAGAACAGCAACGGCGGGAAGTCGTGCAGACCGACCTCGATCAGCACGAAGTTCAGCCCCCAGACGGCGGCGACCAGCACGGCCAGGGCGATGTGACGGGGGGTCATGGCGGAGGAGGGGGACATGCAGCGAGCATCTCCCGGGCCGACCGTTCAGCACCAGCGACGATTCCTCAACCCCACCGTTTAGCATCACTGCATGATGGATCTGGGACGCCTGCGCGCCCTGCACGCGGTCGCCGTGCACGGCTCGGTCGGCGGGGCCGCCACGGCCCTCGGCTTCACCCCCTCCGCGATCTCCCAGCAGATCGCCAAACTCGAGCGCGAGACCCGCACCGTCCTGCTCGAACGCCAGGGCCGCGGCATCCAACTGACCGATGCCGCACGCCAGTTGGCGGACACCGCGCAGCGCGTCCTGGCCCTGGTCGAGCAGGCCGAGGTGACACTGGAGGAGCAGCGCGGCCGGCCCGCCGGACGGCTGCTGGTGGCCGCCTTCCCCACCGCGGCCCGCGGCCTGCTGCCCGCCGTCCTCACCGAGTTGCACGCCACCTGCCCCGAGCTGGACGTCCGGCTGCTGGAGAGCGACCCCTACCCGGCGGCCGAGCTGGTGGCCCGCGGCGAGGTCGACCTGGCGGTCGTGCAGGACTGGGCGACCGTCCCGCTCCCGGTGCAGGACGGTCTCGACCGGCTCGACCTCGGCACCGACCCGGTCGACCTGCTGCTGCCCGCCGGGCACCCGCTGGCCGCGCTGGACGCCGTCCCGGTGACGGCGCTGCGCGGGCAGCGCTGGATCAGCGTGCCGCCCGGCAACATCTGCCACGACTGGCTGCTGCACACCATGCGGGAGACCGGCGAGGAACCGGACGTCGCCCACCGGGTCGGCGAGTTCCAGACCCAACTCGCCCTGATCGCCGCCGGCCTGGGCCTCGGCCTGATCCCCCGCCTGGGCCGCGGCCCCCTCCCGCCCGGCATCGCCGCCCGCCCCGTCACCCCCGAACCCGTCCGCCGCATCCACGCCCTCTGGCGCACCCAGACCTCCCGCCGCCCCGCCGTCACCGCCACCCTGACCGCCCTCCGCCACCACTGGGCCGCCCTGGAGAACACCTGAACCGCCCTCTCCCTCGCGGTCAGGCCAGCCCCACCACCAGCCACACGCCCCCAGCGGCGTCCCCACCCTTCTCCCCGTCCCTCACCCCGCCGGAGGCGCCCCGCTCCTCCCCCGCCGTCAGGCCAGCCCCACCACCAGCCACATGAACCCCACCCCCAGCAGCGTGCACGCCAGCGTCCCCTTCGACGGGTGCGGGCTGTGGGCCTCGGGCAGGATGTCGGAGGTCGCCAGGTACATCAGGAAGCCGCCGAAGAAGCCCAGGTAGAGCCCGAGCAGCTGTTCCGGGATGGTGAACAGCAGCGTGATCCCGGCCCCGGTGACGGGCGCGAGCGCGTCGGCGAACAGCAGCGCGACGGCCCGCCGCCGGTTGTTCCCGTAGAGCCGGGTGAGGGTGTACGTGTTGAAGCCGTCCGCGAAGTCGTGCGCGACGACGGCGATGGCGACGACGGTGCCGACCGTCGTCCCGGCCTGGAACGCGGCGCCGATCGCGAAACCGTCCATCATGCTGTGCAGGACCAGCGCGGAGGCGGCCGCGATCCCGACGCCCTGCTCGCGCCGCCGCTCCCCGTGCGCGTGGCCGTGCGCGTGGCCGTGGCTGTGCGCGGCGTACTCGCCCTCGTGGCCGCGGTGGATGGCGACGGCGCGTTCGACCACGTGGATGGCGAGGAACCCGGCGGCGAACATCAGCAGGGCGGCGGGGACGCCGTGGACTTCCTGCGGGGCCTGCGCGAGCGCCTCGGGCAGCAGGTCGAAGGCGACCACGCCGAGCATCAGCCCGGCGGCGAGGCCGAGGACGAGGTGGCGGCGGTCCCCGGTGCGCTGGGCGACGAATCCGCCGACCAGGGTCATCAGGAACGCGCCCGCGGCGACCAGCACGGCAGTCAGTTTCGGCCTCCCCCGTCACGCCGCCGGGGGCCGGACGGCTGTGCTGACCGCTGCCCACGGGCATCCAGTCCGTCCGGCCCGGGCCCGGACGGTGCCGGGCCCTGCGACCAGCCTGCGGGCCCGGGTCCGGCCGCGCCGCCCGGGCGGCCCGTCGGGGTGACGCGCCGTCACCCCGGGGCCGGCGGCCCGGCGGTCTCAGCCGTCGCTCGCCGCCCGGTAGACGGCGGCGAGCTGCGGGGCGCCCTGTTCGGCCCAGTCGCGGCCGATCGCGGTGGCGTCGAGTTCGAAGCCGGTGCCGAGCACCATCAGCGGGCGGCCGTCGGCGGCGAGCTGCCAGCGGGCGTCGGGGACCTGGCGGCGGATCACCGTGCCGAGGTAGAGGCCGGCGTCGGTGCCGAGCCACTGGGAGACCTGCGGGTCGTCGCGCCAGCGGGGCAGCAGTTGGTCGAGGGCGGTCAGCGAGTCGACGGTGTCGTCGAGGCGGACGTCCACGGACTCGGCGAGTTCGCGCAGCAGCCCGCACTCGGCGTACATCTCGGCCATCGCCAGTTCACGGTCGTGCTCGGCCGTCTGCCGGGGCGCCGGGTCGGCGGGGCTCCGGTCGTGCCGGTGTCCGGGGAATCGGTTCTCCACGCCCCCAGCCTGACAGCCCGTCGGGCGGTCCGCCGGTGGAACCGGCGGGTTCGCGCCGGTCCGCCGGTTCTCACAGGGTCAGCGGCAGCGCCAGGTGGGTGCGGGCGAGCTCCCGGATGCCGGGGCCGTCCATCAGGTGGATGCGCTGGTGGCGCTCCTCGCCGGTGAGGTCGAGGGCCTCGTCGGTGAACTGGCCGCAGGTCATCCGCAGGCCGCGGTCGGCGCCCTCCTCGCGGACGGCCTCGGCGAGGGTGGCGATCTCCTCGGCGGCGACCGGGGCGGGGCCGCGGGAGGCCCACACCACCCAGCGGCCGGGCAGCCGGCTGTCGGGCTCGCCCTCGGCGGTGGCGACCAGGCCGGCCGGGCCGCGCAGCCGGACGCTCCAGTCCCGCAGGCCGCCCGCGGTGAGCACGGCGCGCACCAGGTGGGCGAACTCGCCGGGCGACAGCTCGCCCAGCGCGGGCACCGCCGAGGAGGCGCTGCCCCAGGGCAGCACGGCCTCGCCCGCGTACGGGTCGGGGGTGATCACGGCGGCCAGGGCGCGCAGCCGCAGCAGCGACTCGTCGTGCTCGGCCTCCGCGTAGACGCCGCCGTTCGCGCCCTCGTCGCCCAGGTGCCCGGCGTCCGGGACCAGCCGGGTGCGGGCCAGCGCGTCCCGGTCGGCGTCGACGCTGAGCAGGCACTGCGGGGGCTGTCCGGGCACGCGCAGCCAGCCGTTCAGCACGACGCCGGCCAGCACCTCCTCGGTGTCGACGGCGTCGGCGGCCTGCAGGGCGCGCAGCGCGAGCCGGGCGGCCAGCCGCAGGTAGTCGGTGCGGACGTCGGCGGCGGGGCGGGGCACGGGTTCGACCGCGCCGGCCTCGGTGAGCCGGTAGCCGGAGAGCGCGGGGACGGTGTCCAGCGGCGGCAGGTCGAGGTCGAGGACGGCGGTGCGGGTCAGGGCGCGGAACACGGCGCGGCAGGGGGCGGGCAGGTCCTGGGTGGCGCCCTCGGCGGCGGCCAGGGCGCGTTCCAGCAGGGACTCGACGGCGGCGGGCTCGGCCTGCCGGTAGGCGCGGCGGCACTGCTCCAGGCTGTCGTTGTACTCCTGGACGGCCCGGGCCCGGGCCCGTTCGGCCTCCTCGTGGGCCTGCCGGGCAGCGACCGCGCCGCTGTCGGCGAGTTCGGCCTGCCGGGTGCGCCACTCGCGCAGCGCGCGCTGGTGGCGCAGCCGGGCCTGGGCGAGTTCGCGCTGGTAGCCGGAGTCGAGCAGGCGGCGCGAGCGCGGCTGGTCGGGGTCGGTGCCGGCGGGCTCGGGCGGCGCGAAGTCGGCCCAGGCGGGCTCGGGTTCGGCCTCCGGTCCGGCGTCCGGGAAGGGCTTGGGCTGGTAGCTGCGCAGTTGGCTCTCGAAGTCCATCGCGGAGACCGGCTGGGCGGCCCGGCGCAGCAGGTCGGCGAGGCGCTGGTGGTCGGCCTGGACGGCGAGGGTGCGGTGGTGGGTGAGCGCGGCGGCCCGGCCGTGCGCGGCCACCGGGTCGTCCGCCGCGGCGGGGGTGTCCGCCGGGTCCGCGGGGCCGGGCTGCGGCGGGACCACGGTCGGCGGGCCGGGGTACGGCGCGGCGGGCTGTCCGGGGCGGGCGGCAGCGGGGTGGGCGTCGGCGGGACGGGCGTCGGCGGGGTGGGCGTCGGCGGGGTCCTCGTCCTCGTCGGCGCCGAGTTCGTGGAACAGCGAGGCGAGGAATCCGGGCTGGAGCACCGTGGTGGTGCCGTCGGCGCTGCCCTCGGCTGGATGCTGCATCGGCGGTGGTCCCCCTGCTCGTCCGGCGCACGTCGGCGGGCCGCCGCGGCGGGGCCCGAGCAGCATTGTCCCCCGTCCGGGCTCCGCGGTCAGCCAACCCCGGTGGTTTGGCCGACCCTTGACGTCGGATCAGCGGGGCGGCCGGGGGCCGGTGGGGTCACCGGCCCCCGCGGGGCGGTCAGTTGGTGCGGGTGTTGGTCAGGTGCAGCCCGATGTAGCCGACGTAGATCCGGCCGCTGCCGGAGCAGTCGTCCAGGTAGTGCACCCGGGGAGCGGTGCCGCCGCCGCCGATCCGCAGGTGGGCGCCCATGAAGGCGCGGCAGGAGGAGTCGACGGCGGCGGGGACGGGCAGCATCCGCTGGCGCTTCCACTTGCCGTGGCTGGCGACGGTGCGGGACTCGCCGCGGACCGCCTTGCGCGGCGGGAAGCGGTGGCAGCCGGGCGGGGTGTGCTCGCACCACTGCTTGAAGTCGCCGCCGGCCTCGCCGCGCACGGCCGCGTCGGCGTACTCCTGGAGCGCGGTCAGGCCGTCCCAGGTGAGCCGGGCCCAGCCGTCGGCCTCGCTCTGGCCGTCCAGGGCGAGCGTCTCCTTGCTGTCGCCGGTGAACTCCAGCAGCGGGAACTCGCCGAAGCGGTCGACGAGTTCGCCGAAGCTGACGGGGCCGGTGCCGCACCGGGGGCGGCGCGGTCCGCGCGGGAGCTCGATCCGCAGCCGGCAGCGCTCCAGCCGCACCGGCGGGCGTTCGACGACGGCCCGGGGGCGGCGGGCGCCTTGCGCGCCTCGGGCGGCAGCCGGAGCTCGGGGACGGCGGACAGCGGGGCGGGCAGCGGCAGTTCGGCGGCGATCCGGCGCGGTTCGCGGGCCAGCAGGGCGGCGGCGCGGCGCGGGTTCTCGTCGATCCGGCCGCGCGGCAGGACGGGGTGGCGGGCGGCGTCGGCCCGGGAGGCCGGGTCGACCTCGGGCAGGAAGGTGCGCACCGCGCCGCCGTACACCTTGTGGTACTCCAGGGCCAGGTTGAACCGGGGCAGCGCGCCGTGCCCGAGCACGTACAGCGAGGCCAGGCCGGGGAGTTGGCGCACCAGCGGGTCGAGCACCTGCTGCTGCCAGCGGTCGACCGGCACGGCGGGCGGGACGCTGGCCACCACGGTGGGCAACCGCCGTTCGGGGTCGCAGAGTTCGTCGATCAGGCCGTCCAGGTCGGCGGGGGTCAGCAGCCGGGGCGCAACGGCCAGCGGCACCGGGCCCTCGGCGGCGTCGAGCAGCGGCAGCAGGCGGCGGACCAGGTCGGGGACGGGCACCCGCCCGTGCGGGGCGACGGCGGGCCCGGCGGGGAGGTGCTCGGCCTCGATCCGCAGCCGGGTCGGCCCGTCGACGGTGTCGGTGGCCAGGGTGAGGGTCAGTTGGTCGGTGCCGTGCACGGCGGGCGTGCGCAGTCTGCGGCGGCTGTAGCGGGCGCCGGGGCCGCGGCCGGTCAGCGGGCCGTCGTCGCGGTCCAGCAGGACCCGGTCGCCGAGCCGTAGTCGCTCGGGCGGCGCCTGCCGTTCGCGGGGCGCGGGCTCCTCGTGGCCCTCGGACTTCAGTTGCTCGGCGAGGAGTTGGTCGACGAGGGCGGCGGTCTCGTGGTGCGGGCGGGGTGTCGCGGCCGTCAGCCGGTACGGTGGCTGGGCGTGGTCGGTGGGCATGCGCGGAACCTCCCGTGGTGCGGTGCTGGGGTCTGCGGATCCTCCTCCCGGGTGTCGCTGGCGAATCGTTGCTCCTGTCTCTAGGAGACGAAGCGATCAGGAGTGGAAGTTCCGCATCCGGCACCGCTTCCTTCGATCGGGTGTCATCCGGCGGCAACGGGAACGCCGCCTGTGCCGCCTCTGCTACCCGCCCGCCCGCGATCGATGCCGGGCCTCCCCCGGTCGGCCGCCGGGCCGGTCCGGGCCTCCGCCGGGGTCCCCCACCGGGCCCTTCACCGGGCCCCGGCCGGGGCGGCCGTCAGACGTCGACCTCGACGAACGTCCGTCCCGCCGGGCGGGCTTCGGCCGACCCGCCGGTCGCCTCGGCCAGCCAGGTGTGGAACTCCGCGGTCTCCGGCTCGGGGACGCCCACCTCGATCCGCACCCCGTCGGCCAGGTACTCCAGCCCGGCCACCGCGTACCCGGCCGCCCGCAGGTCGTTCTCCAGCCGCCCGGCCCGGGTGTGGTCGACGGCCACCGACAGCAGCGCGACCGGGCGCCGCTCCAGCAGCCCGACCTCGTCCAACGCCTCGGACACCGCCGCCCCGTACGCCCGCACCAGGCCGCCCGCGCCGAGCTTGATCCCGCCGAAGTACCGGGTCACCACGGCCGCGGTGTCGGTCACCCCGCGCCGTCGCAGCACCTCCAGCATCGGCACCCCGGCCGTCCCGGCGGGCTCGCCGTCGTCGCTGGAGCGCTCGCGCGGCTGCTCGCCGCCGACCACGAACGCCGTGCAGTTGTGCCGGGCGTCCCAGTACTGCTTGCGGACGCCCGCGATGAACGCCTGCGCCTCGTCCTCGTCGGCGACCCGCGCCAGGTGGCAGATGAACCGGGACTTCTTGATCTCCAGCTCGTGGCTGCCGGAGCCGCGGACGGTCAGGTACGGCTTGGGGCTCGGCTCCGCCATGGCGCTGGTGTTCTCCGCTGGGTCGTCGGTCGACGGTCGACAGTCGTCTGTCCGGTCCGGTCTCGGGCGTCCGGCCCCGCGCCGGTCCGCCCGTCCAGCCTATGCCCCGCGCCCGGGGCTCCCGTTCAGCGGCCGGCCAGGGCGTCCAGCCGGGCCCGGTCGAGGCCGGTGCGCTCGGTGACCTCGGCGAGGTCGACGGCGCCGCAGTCCAGGCCGCGCAGCACGTAGCCGCTGAGCGCGCGGGCGGTGGCGGGCTCGTCCATCACGTCGCCGCCGGACTTGGCGACGTACGCGGCGAGCCGGGCGCAGGCGGCGGCCAGGCCCTCGCGGTAGAACGCGTAGACGGCGGCGTACCGGGTCGGCAGGTGGGCGGGGTGCATGTCCCAGCCCTGGTAGTAGGCGCGGGCCAGCGAGCGGCGGACCAGGCCGTGGTGCAGCCGCCAGGCGGCGTGCACCTGCTCGGCGGTGCCGGCCGGGACGACGTTGGTGGAGCCGTCGGAGAGCCGGACGCCGGTGCCGGCCGCGGCGGCCTGCATGACGGCCTTGGCGTGGTCGGCGGCCGGGTGGTCCATGCTCTGGTGGGCGGCGGAGACCCCGCAGGCGGCGCTGTAGTCGAAGGTGCCGTAGTGCAGGCCGGTGGCCCGGCCCTCGGCGGCCCCGATCATCAGCGCGACGGTGGCCCGGCCGTCCGGGCCGAGGATCGCCTGGGTGGTCTCGATCTGGATCTCGAACCCGATCCGCCCGGCGGGCAGCCCGGCCCGCCGCTCGAAGTCCTCCAACAGCCGCACCAGCGCGGTGACCTGGGCCGCGTAGGTGACCTTCGGCAGGGTCAGCACCAGCCCGTCCGGCAGGCCGCCCTCGGCCAGCAGGGTGCCCAGGAACAGCTCCAGGGTGCGGATGCCGCGGGCCCGGACCGGGGCCTCCAGGCACTTGATCCGGATCCCGACGTACGGCGGGGCGCTGCCGTCGGCGACCGCGGCGGCCACCAGCCGGGCGGCCCGGACGGCCTCGGCGTCCTCCTCGGCGTCGGGGCGCGGGCCGTAGCCGTCCTCGAAGTCGATCCGCAGGTCCTCGATCGGCTCGCGCTCCAGCTTGGCCCGCACCCGGGCGTGCACGTCGGCCAGCAGCGCGTCGTCCGCGACCCCGAGCGCCTCGGCGAGCCGCCCCGGCGTACCGGCGTGCTCGTCGAACGCGGCGAGCGCCTGCGCGCCCCACTCCCGGACGGTGTCCGCCCCGAACGCGTCGGCCGGCACGTACACGGTGTGCACCGGCTGCCGGGAGCCGCTCTCGCCCGGGTAACGACGCGTCAACTCGGCGTCCACGGGGGCGAGCAGCGCCTCGACGGCCGCCAGGGCGGTGTCCGAGAACGAGACGGGCTGGGCGGCATCGACCTGGGCAGGCTGCGACATCCGGAGGCTCCTCCACTCACCACGCGACTTCAACAATTTGTTGAGGCGAAGGTAGTGGCGGCCCCGCGGAACCGTCAATGGCCGCCCGGCCGGAGGAACCGGCGGACGGCCATCGCGTATTTGTGGCTATCTCCGAACGGGGCTGCCTCGGAACGGGGCAGCCTCCGAGCGGGGCAGCCTCCGAACGGGGGCGCGGGATCACTCGCCCCGGCCGGACTCCATGTACCGCTCCTGCAGGTCCTGCCAGACCTTCTCGACGTCCTTCACCGTCACGCCGCCGTCCGGGCGCGAACCCGGGACCCCGCGCTGGCTCAGGTACTCCGCGAACCGGCGCTCGTCGGGATGCCGCTGGTTCTCCTCCATGTAGCTGACCAGCGCGTCGAAGCACTCGTTCGGGTCCAGTGGCTCCACCGCGCCCGGCATCGGCCGCCGCGCCGGGGCGTCCTCCTCCCCGAACGGCAGCGGCTCCGGCTCGGGCGCCATCATCGACTCCAGCCGCATCGGCCGGCCGGGCACCAGGATCGGCTCCGCCGCCTCCGCCACCGGCACCTGCTGCCGGGCCGCCGGACCACGCCCGTTCGCCGCCGGCCGGTACTCCTCCGGGCGGTACTCCTCCACCGGCCGGTACTCCTCCGGCCGGCCGCCCTGCTCCGGGTACGCCTCGCCCTGCGGCGGCTGGTAGCCCGACTGCGGCCGGCCCTCCGGGCCGTCCTCCGCACCGCTCGGCCGCGGCGCCTTGAACCACGGCGACGCCTGCCCCGGCACCCGCGCCGTGTGCACCTGCTGGTCCGGCTCCGCCACGTGCGAGCGCACCGGGCGGGCCGTCCACACGTTCAGCTCCGCGGACGGGTCGATCACCGGCGCGGCCTGCGCCGCCTCCGGGTCCTGCTGGTCGCGCAGCCGCAACGCGGCCAGCTTCGCCAGCGTCGGCACCGCCACCGCCGCGGACACCTGCGGCACCTGCTGGACCGGCGGCTCCGCCGCACCCGCCGCCGCGGCCTGCTGTGCCTGGGCCTGGGCCTGTGCCTGGGCCGCCTGCTGAGCCGGCGTCAGCCGGCCGCCCCGCACCGTCTGCGCCGCGGGCGCCGCCTGAACGGACTGGACGGACTGCCCCGCCACCACGGCCGCCACGGCCGGCCCGGCCTGGGCCGCCGACACCGCCGGCGCCGCCTGCTCGGCCGCCGCCGCACTGCCCGGCACCAGCAGCGGGCCGTCGATCCGGTCCAGCACCGTCGGGTCCAGCGGGACACCGTACTTGGCCAGCTTCAGCGGCAGCAGCGCCTGGAACGGCGCCGAGCGCCGCCAGCCCCGCCCGTACCGGAACCGCAGCTGTGCCCGGTACACCAGCCGGTTCTGCTCCAGCCGCACCGTCTCGTCGTACGAGCGCAGCTCCCACAGCTTCATCCGCCGCCACAGCCGGAACGTCGGCACCGGCGACAGCACCCAGCGCATCAACCGCACCGACTCCATGTGCCGGTCCGCGGTGATCGCCGCGATCCGGCCCACCGCGTGCCGCGAGGCCTCGACCACCACCACGAACAGCACCGGGATCACCGCATGCATCGCCATGCCCAGCGCGTCGCCCCAGGAGGCCGCCGCGTTGAACGCGATCGTCGCCGCGGTCAGCAGCCAGGCCGTCTGCCGCAGCAGCGGGAACGGGATCCGCAGCCAGGTCAGCACCAGGTCCAGCGAGAGCAGCACCACGATGCCCGCGTCCACGCCGATCGGGAAGGCGTAGGCGAAGGCACCGAAGCCCTTCTCCATCGCCAGGTCCCGCACCGAGTTGTACGACCCCGCGAAACCGATCCCCGAGATCACGCACGCGCCGACGGCCACCACACCCAGCAGTGCCCGGTGCGCGCGGGTAAGGGAAGGACGTGCCATTCGTTGATCAACCCCTGGGACTCGGCAGCTGCCGTATACGACCTGTAGCCGCCGAGTACACGTCCCCGCCCCGGGGCGCACCCGTCGGTCATCGCGTCAGGACGCGATGCCGGTGCGCCGTTGACAGACTCGGCCCACCGGATACTACTCGTACGGGCGTTCGCCTCCGTCGCCAGGCCGGACCGGCACCGCACCTCCACTGGTCCACACCACTGTGCGCACCGCCGTGCCGCCCGCCGCCGGCCCTGCTCCGGCCTGCCCGGCCCCGTCCGTCCGCCCCTTCCGCTGGCGTCCTCCTACCCTTCTGACCTCCCGCCCGGCACGGCCGAGAGCCACCCGGCTCAGCCCTCCGCCGGCCGCTCCGCCGCACCGTTCAAGTACGCCAGCACCGCCAGCACCCGCCGGTTGGCGTCCTCTGTCGGCGCGAGTTCCAACTTCCCGAAGATGTTGGCGATGTGCTTGGCCACCGCCCCGTCACTGACCGTCAGCCGGGCCGCGATCGCCGAGTTCGAACAGCCCTCCGCCATCAGCCCCAGCACCTCCCGCTCCCGCGGCGACAGCCGCTGCAACGGCTCCGACCCCGCGCTGTGCTGCAGAAGTCGACCGATCACGTCCGGATCCATCGCCGTCCCCCCGGCCGCCACCCGTCGCACCGCGTCCACGAACTGGTCCGCGTTGAACACCCGGTCCTTGAGCAGGTACCCCACCCCGCCCGTCCCGTCCGCCAGCAACTCCCGCGCGTACAACTGCTGGACGTGCTGCGACAGCACCAGCACCGGCAGGCCCGGGATCTCCCGGCGCGCCGCCAACGCCGCCTGGAGCCCCTCGTCCGTCAGCGTCGGCGGCAGCCGGACGTCCACCACCGCCACGTCCGGCCGCTCGGACAGCAGCGCCGCCAGCAGATCCGGCCCGGTCTCCACCGCCGCCGCGATGGTGAACCCGTGGATCTCCAACAGCCGGGTCAGACCTTGGCGGAGGAGGTAGAGGTCCTCGGCGAGGACAACGCGCACGGCAGCTCCATCGTGATCGTGGTCGGCCCGCCCACCGGACTGTCGAGCGAGATCGTCCCGTCGAACGTACCCAATCGCTTCTCGATCCCCCGCAGCCCGCCGTCCGCCTCCATCCGCGCACCCCCGTGCCCGTCGTCCGTCACCACCACCCGCAGCCGGCCCGCCCGGTACAGCACGTCCACCCAGGTGTGCCGGGCCCGGGCGTGCTTCGCCGCGTTCGCCAGCAACTCGCTCACGCTGAAGTACACCGCCGTCTCCAGCGCCGCCTCCGGACGCCCCGGCAGACTCACCGTCACCTCCGCCGGCACCACCGCCGTCAGCGCCAACTCGCGCACCGCGTCCGGCAGCCCGCGCTCCGCCAGCACCGGCGGATGGATGCCCCGCACCAGGTCACGCAACTCCTGCAGGGCCTTCGCCGACGACTCCCGGGCCTCCGCCAGCAGCTCCCTGGCCGCCTCCTGGTCCGTCCTCATCAGGTGCTCGATCGTCCCCAGCGTCAACCCGATCGACACCAGCCGTGCCTGCGCCCCGTCGTGCAGATCCCGCTCGATCCGCCGCAACTCCGCAGCCTGCGCGTCCACCGCATCCGCGCGTGTCTCCGTCAGGTGCGCCACCCGCTCGGTCAACTGCGCCCGGCTCGGCTGCGGCCCACCGCCCAGCACCCGGCACGCGAACGCCCCGTGCGCCCGCACCGCCCACGGCATCGCCAGCAGCCCCGCCACCACCAGCGCCCCGCCGAGCACCACGGAGAAGAGCAGGTTCACCCGGTGGTTCTCCACCCCGAAGAAGTGCCGCGAATCCACCGCCGCAGTCCCCATGAACACCAGCCCGCCCCACACCAGCCCCATCGGCACTCCCAGCAGCGCCAGCACCCCCACCGGATTGGCCACCCACCACAGCCCCTCCCGTTGCACCTGACGGTCCCGCACCACCCACCGCACGAACTGCACCAACCGCGCTACCTCCGCCCGCCGGTGGTACGACACCCCCGTCCACCAGAACCCCCGCGCGTCCTGCTCCAACGCCTCCCGCCGCGAATACACCACCCCCCACGGCTCCCCCGCCTCCCGTGCCACCCGCCGCCGCGTCCACACCGCACCCCGCCGCACGAACCAGTACAGCGAAGACACCCCCGCCAGAACCGCACCGGGCACCGCCACGTACGGCGCCAGCGGCCCCTGGTCGAACAGCTGCACCGCCACGAACGCCGCACACACCGTCGCCAACAGCGGCCCCACCACCCCCGCTCCCGCCGCCACCGTCATCACCACGGCCTGCCCGCCGGCCCGCACCGCCACCCGCACCCGCTCACCCACCGCAGACCGAGCAGCCCCACCACCGAACCACGCTGTCGTCGCCAAAACCCACTCCCCGAGAAGTCGAACGCCGTCCCCAACAACGCTCTCAGTCTCCCTCTCCCCCCAGGCCGGCACATTGGCCGTGCCACCCGTCTTTGAGGTGGACCTAGCACCACCCCCTTGGTGGCACTTGCTCCCGGGAACGCGAGAAAGCCCCCTGACTTCCCGTCAGGGGGCTTTCTCTGAATGATTGTTCGGCGGCGTCCTACTCTCCCACAGGGTCCCCCCTGCAGTACCATCGGCGCTGTGAGGCTTAGCTTCCGGGTTCGGAATGTAACCGGGCGTTTCCCTCACGCTATGACCACCGAAACACGATGAAACCGTGCACCGCCCGGCCGGGTCTCCCCGGCGGGGGGTCGTTGTTTCAGAACAACACAGTGGACGCGAGCAACTGAGGACAAGCCCTCGGCCTATTAGTACCGGTCAACTCCACCCCTCACAGGGCTTCCATATCCGGCCTATCAACCCAGTCGTCTACTGGGAGCCTTACCCTCTCAAAGGAGGTGGGAGTGCTCATCTCGAAGCAGGCTTCCCGCTTAGATGCTTTCAGCGGTTATCCCTCCCGAACGTAGCCAACCAGCCATGCCCTTGGCAGGACAACTGGCACACCAGAGGTTCGTCCGTCCCGGTCCTCTCGTACTAGGGACAGCCCTTCTCAACACTCCTACGCGCACAGCGGATAGGGACCGAACTGTCTCACGACGTTCTAAACCCAGCTCGCGTACCGCTTTAATGGGCGAACAGCCCAACCCTTGGGACCTACTCCAGCCCCAGGATGCGACGAGCCGACATCGAGGTGCCAAACCATCCCGTCGATATGGACTCTTGGGGAAGATCAGCCTGTTATCCCCGGGGTACCTTTTATCCGTTGAGCGACGGCGCTTCCACAAGCCACCGCCGGATCACTAGTCCCTACTTTCGTACCTGCTCGACCCGTCAGTCTCACAGTCAAGCTCCCTTGTGCACTTACACTCAACACCTGATTGCCAACCAGGCTGAGGGAACCTTTGGGCGCCTCCGTTACCCTTTAGGAGGCAACCGCCCCAGTTAAACTACCCACCAGACACTGTCCCTGATCCGGATCACGGACCCAGGTTAGACATCCAGCACGACCAGAGTGGTATTTCAACGACGACTCCACGACAACTGGCGTTGCCGCTTCACAGTCTCCCACCTATCCTACACAAGCCGAACCGAACACCAATATCAAGCTATAGTAAAGGTCCCGGGGTCTTTCCGTCCTGCTGCGCGAAACGAGCATCTTTACTCGTAATGCAATTTCACCGGGCCTGTGGTTGAGACAGTCGAGAAGTCGTTACGCCATTCGTGCAGGTCGGAACTTACCCGACAAGGAATTTCGCTACCTTAGGATGGTTATAGTTACCACCGCCGTTTACTGGCGCTTAAGTTCTCAGCTTCGCCCGACCGAAATCGGACTAACCGGTCCCCTTAACGTTCCAGCACCGGGCAGGCGTCAGTCCGTATACATCGCCTTACGGCTTCGCACGGACCTGTGTTTTTAGTAAACAGTCGCTTCTCGCTGGTCTCTGCGGCCACCACCAGCTCAGGGAGCAAGTCCCGTCACCAGCAATGGCCCCCCTTCTCCCGAAGTTACGGGGGCATTTTGCCGAGTTCCTTAACCACAGTTCACCCGAACGCCTCGGTATTCTCTACCTGACCACCTGAGTCGGTTTGGGGTACGGGCCGCCATGAAACTCGCTAGAGGCTTTTCTCGACAGCATAGGATCATCCACTTCACCACAATCGGCTCGGCATCAGGTCTCAGACTTCGTGTTGCGCGGATTTGCCTACGCAACGTCCTACACCCTTACCCCGGGACTACCACCGCCCGGGCTGGACTACCTTCCTGCGTCACCCCATCGCTCACCTACTACCCCGTTGGGTCACCGGCTCCACCACGTCCCATTGTCCGAAGACTCCGGGCGGCTTCACGGGCTTAGCATCAAGAGGTTTGACGTTGGCGCTTCAAAGCGGGTACGGGAATATCAACCCGTTGTCCATCGACTACGCCTGTCGGCCTCGCCTTAGGTCCCGACTTACCCTGGGCAGATCAGCTTGACCCAGGAACCCTTGGTCAATCGGCGCAAGAGTTTCCCACTCTTGTATCGCTACTCATGCCTGCATTCTCACTCGTGAACCGTCCACAACTCGATTCCTCGGCTGCTTCACCCGGCACACGACGCTCCCCTACCCATCACAGCCTCCGTTGGG
This sequence comes from Kitasatospora sp. YST-16, assembly GCF_026802215.1. Classification (NCBI taxonomy): domain Bacteria; kingdom Bacillati; phylum Actinomycetota; class Actinomycetes; order Kitasatosporales; family Streptomycetaceae; genus Kitasatospora; species Kitasatospora sp. YST-16. Next base: position 4,936,147 of record NZ_CP113837.1, on the reverse strand, counting down.
AGTATTGCTGCAATGACACGACTTCGGTGGTGTGCTTGAGCCCCGCTACATTGTCGGCGCGGAATCACTTGACCAGTGAGCTATTACGCACTCTTTCAAGGGTGGCTGCTTCTAAGCCAACCTCCTGGTTGTCTCTGCGACTCCACATCCTTTCCCACTTAGCACACGCTTAGGGACCTTAGTCGGTGTTCTGGGCTGTTTCCCTCTCGACCATGGAGCTTATCCCCCACAGTCTCACTGCCGCGCTCTCACTTACCGGCATTCGGAGTTTGGCTAAGGTCAGTAACCCGGTAAGGCCCATCGCCTATCCAGTGCTCTACCTCCGGCAAGAAACACGCGACGCTGCACCTAAATGCATTTCGGGGAGAACCAGCTATCACGGAGTTTGATTGGCCTTTCACCCCTAACCACAGGTCATCCCCCAGGTTTTCAACCCTGGTGGGTTCGGTCCTCCACACGGTCTTACCCGCGCTTCAACCTGCCCATGGCTAGATCACTCCGCTTCGGGTCTTGGGCATGCAACTCAGGGCGCCCTATTCGGACTCGCTTTCGCTACGGCTACCCCACACGGGTTAACCTCGCTACACACCGCAAACTCGCAGGCTCATTCTTCAAAAGGCACGCAGTCACAGCCCGAAGGCTGCCCCCACGGCTTGTAGGCACACGGTTTCAGGTACTATTTCACTCCGCTCCCGCGGTACTTTTCACCATTCCCTCACGGTACTATCCGCTATCGGTCACCAGGGAATATTTAGGCTTAGCGGGTGGTCCCGCCAGATTCACACGGGATTTCTCGGGCCCCGTGCTACTTGGGAGAAGCTCAAGCGAGCCGTACAGATTTCGTCTACGGGGGTCTTACCCTCTACGCCGGACCTTTCGCATGTCCTTCGACTACCCATACGGTTTCTGACTCGCCCAGCCGCCGGCAGACGACTGAAGAACCTTCCCACAACCCCGTCGTGGCAACCCCTGCCGGGTCTCACACCACAACGGTTTGGCCTCATCCGGTTTCGCTCGCCACTACTCCCGGAATCACGGTTGTTTTCTCTTCCTGCGGGTACTGAGATGTTTCACTTCCCCGCGTTCCCTCCACACTGCCTATGTGTTCAGCAGCGGGTGACAGCCCATGACGACTGCCGGGTTTCCCCATTCGGACACCCCCGGATCAAAGCTCGGTTGACAGCTCCCCGGGGCCTATCGCGGCCTCCCACGTCCTTCATCGGTTCCTGGTGCCAAGGCATCCACCGTGCGCCCTTAAAAACTTGGCCACAGATGCTCGCGTCCACTGTGCAGTTCTCAAACAACGACCAGACACCCAAACCCGACACCCTGTTACGGGGCGCCCGGCATGAGGCCGGCATCCATGAGAAAACGATCACTCGTTCCCTCAGGACCCAACAACGTGCCCGGCACAGTCACTCCCAGAGAACCGCGTTCCACGCCCCGGAGGGGCAGTACTGGCGACCTGTTCGCTTCCTGTGCCGAATAGTCAACGTTCCACCCATGAGCAACCGTGCGAGACATGCGCTCGCATTCGGCCATGTGCTCCTTAGAAAGGAGGTGATCCAGCCGCACCTTCCGGTACGGCTACCTTGTTACGACTTCGTCCCAATCGCTGGTCCCACCTTCGACGGCTCCTCCCCTTACGGGTTAGGCCACCGGCTTCGGGTGTTACCGACTTTCGTGACGTGACGGGCGGTGTGTACAAGGCCCGGGAACGTATTCACCGCAGCATGCTGATCTGCGATTACTAGCAACTCCAACTTCATGGGGTCGAGTTGCAGACCCCAATCCGAACTGAGACCGGCTTTTTGGGATTCGCTCCGCCTCGCGGCATCGCAGCCCTTTGTACCGGCCATTGTAGCACGTGTGCAGCCCAAGACATAAGGGGCATGATGATTTGACGTCGTCCCCACCTTCCTCCGAGTTGACCCCGGCAGTCTCCTGTGAGTCCCCGACATTACTCGCTGGCAACACAGAACAAGGGTTGCGCTCGTTGCGGGACTTAACCCAACATCTCACGACACGAGCTGACGACAACCATGCACCACCTGTACACCGACCACAAGGGGGCGCCCATCTCTGGACGTTTCCGGTGTATGTCAAGCCTTGGTAAGGTTCTTCGCGTTGCGTCGAATTAAGCCACATGCTCCGCTGCTTGTGCGGGCCCCCGTCAATTCCTTTGAGTTTTAGCCTTGCGGCCGTACTCCCCAGGCGGGGAACTTAATGCGTTAGCTGCGGCACCGACGACGTGGAATGTCGCCAACACCTAGTTCCCAACGTTTACGGCGTGGACTACCAGGGTATCTAATCCTGTTCGCTCCCCACGCTTTCGCTCCTCAGCGTCAGTAATGGCCCAGAGATCCGCCTTCGCCACCGGTGTTCCTCCTGATATCTGCGCATTTCACCGCTACACCAGGAATTCCGATCTCCCCTACCACACTCCAGCCTGCCCGTATCGAATGCAGACCCGGGGTTGAGCCCCGGGCTTTCACATCCGACGCGACAGGCCGCCTACGAGCTCTTTACGCCCAATAATTCCGGACAACGCTCGCACCCTACGTATTACCGCGGCTGCTGGCACGTAGTTAGCCGGTGCTTCTTCTGCAGGTACCGTCACTTGCGCTTCTTCCCTGCTGAAAGAGGTTTACAACCCGAAGGCCGTCATCCCTCACGCGGCGTCGCTGCATCAGGCTTTCGCCCATTGTGCAATATTCCCCACTGCTGCCTCCCGTAGGAGTCTGGGCCGTGTCTCAGTCCCAGTGTGGCCGGTCGCCCTCTCAGGCCGGCTACCCGTCGTCGCCTTGGTGGGCCGTTACCCCACCAACAAGCTGATAGGCCGCGGGATCATCCTGAACCGCCGGAGCTTTCCACCGACCCCCATGCGGGAGACGGTCGTATCCGGTATTAGACCTCGTTTCCAAGGCTTGTCCCAGAGTTCAGGGCAGATTCCCCACGTGTTACTCACCCGTTCGCCACTGATCCACCCCGAAGGGCTTCACCGTTCGACTTGCATGTGTTAAGCACGCCGCCAGCGTTCGTCCTGAGCCAGGATCAAACTCTCCGTGAATGTCTCCACGGGGAGCGGCACGGCAACCACCGGAATAAGGCGGCCCCGCGCACTGCGTCCTCGCTAGTGTTTTACTTCAAAAGGAATCTCCAACCAACCGGAACCGGTTGGCCGGGGATGTCAACATATCTGGCGTTGACTTTTGGCACGCTGTTGAGTTCTCAAGGAACGGACACTTCCTTCGGACCGCATTCCTGCGGACCCTCCGGGCGCTTCGTTCTTTCGTGTTTCCAGCTTATCAGATCCGAGCTTGTGCTCTTTCCCGACTCGCTTTCGTCTTCTGCGGCTTGACGCCCCGTCCGACGTTTCAAACTCTAGCCGATCCCCGCTCCTGAAAGCGAATCGGCCGCAATCTCCGAAAAAAGCGCACGCCGAAAATACGAACGGGGACGCGAAAGAGACGCGACCCGTCACGGATCATCGAGCTGGTTTCTCAAGGGATTGGCCGCCCCGGGACCGTCCACACAGATGCGTGTCCGGTGCTCCCTGCCGAGCGACCAGTGAACACTACGCCCGATCCGACCTGGGTGCAAATGGGGTGACGGAGCCGGTTCGCCTTCGGCTCGGCGTGGTCGCCGTTGCAAGACGGCGCACGGTCCCGAACGGCCGGAAGGCCGGCCCCTGGTGGGGGCCGGCCTTCCGTCGCGCTGGGATGCGCCGGGACACGGTGGTGCGCGGTGGTGCGCGGTGGGCTGCTGCTCAGCTGTTGGTGGGGAAGCCCAGGTTGATGCCGCCGTGCGAGGGGTCGAGCCAGCGCTGGGTGACGGCCTTGCCGCGGGTGAAGAACTGGACGCCGTCGGCACCGTAGGCGTGGGAGTCGCCGAACAGCGAGGCCTTCCAGCCGCCGAAGGAGTAGTAGGCGACGGGGACGGGGATCGGCACGTTGATGCCGACCATGCCGACCTCGACCTCGTTCTGAAAGCGCCGGGCCGCGCCGCCGTCGTTGGTGAAGATGGCGGTGCCGTTGCCGTAGGGGTTGGCGTTGATGAGTTCCAGGCCCTCGTCGTAGGAGGGGACCCGGACGACCGACAGGATCGGGCCGAAGATCTCGTCGTTGTAGACGGACATGCCCGGCTTGACGTGGTCGAACAGGGTGGGGCCGAGCCAGAAGCCGTCGGCGGTGGGGGCGCCGTTGGCGTCCTCGGCGGTGATGGCGTGCTTGCGGCCGTCGACGGCCAGCTCGGCGCCGTCGGCGACGCCGGACTCGACGTAGGAGGTGACCTTGTCGCGGTGTGCGCCGGTGACCAGCGGGCCCATCTCGGAGTCGCCGTTGCAGCCGGGGCCGACCTTGAGGGTGGCCATCCGCTCCTTGATCTTGGCGACCAGCTCGTCGCCGATCGGGTCGACGGCGACCAGGACGGAGACGGCCATGCAGCGCTCGCCGGCCGCACCGAAGCCGGCGTTGATGGCGGCGTCGGCGGCCAGGTCGAGGTCGGCGTCGGGGAGCACCAGCATGTGGTTCTTGGCGCCGCCGAGGGCCTGCACGCGCTTGCCGTAGCGGGTGCCGGTCTCGTACACGTAGCGGGCGATGGGGGTGGAGCCGACGAAGGAGACCGACTTGACGTCGGGGTGCTCCAGCAGGCGGTCGACGGAGACCTTGTCGCCGTGGACGACGTTGAAGACGCCGTCGGGGAGGCCGGCCTCCTTCCACAGCTCGGCGATGAAGTTGGCGGCGGACGGGTCCTTCTCGGACGGCTTGAGGATGACCGTGTTGCCGGCCGCGATGGCGATCGGGAAGAACCACATCGGCACCATGGCCGGGAAGTTGAACGGAGAGATGATGGCGACCGGGCCGAGCGGCTGGCGGATCGAGTAGACGTCGACGCCGGTGGAGGCCTGCTCGGTGAAGCCGCCCTTGATCAGCTGCGGGATGCCGCAGGCGTACTCGACGACCTCCTGGCCGCGGGCCAGCTCGCCGAGGGCGTCGGAGTGCACCTTGCCGTGCTCGGAGACGATGATCGCGGCGAGTTCGTCCTTGCGGGCGTTGAACAGCTCGCGGAAGTTGAACAGCACCTGGGTGCGCTTGGCGATCGAGGTGTGGCGCCAGGAGGCGAACGCCTGGGCGGCGGCGGCGACCGCCTGGTCGACCTCCGCGATCTCGGCGAAGTCGACCTGGCCGGTCACCTGGCCGGTGGCCGGGTCGTGGAGGTCGCCGCGGCGGGGCGCGGTTCCGGCGGTGGCGACGTTCTGGCCGCCGATCCAGTGGGTGATGTGCTTGCTGCTCAAGGGTCTCTGCCTCCGATGTCCACGGATGTCCCGCGCTCGTTCTCCAGTCTGCGCGGGACGGCGGGCCCGCTCAACGAGCACCCTGACGGGGAAGCGCGATTCACCCTTACAGGTCGTCGGGAGGGCTGTCGGGAGAGCAGGCCGGACCGGTGGCCGGATCGGATTCGGCAGGTTCCAGCTGTTCCAGGTAGGGGTCGTGCAGGCCGTCGGCGAGCGCAGTGGTCTCCAGCAGGTCGAGGCGCAGGTCCTGGGCCCAGGCTTCGGCCCACCGCCGGGTGCCGGGGTCCTCGGGCGGCAGCAGCCCGGCGGCGGTCTCGAGCCGGTCGGCGAGCGTGCGGGCGGTGGTGTCCTCGTCGGGGCCGGAGTCGAACGCGTCGGCCAGCGCCAGGAGTTCGCCCTCCCGTCGGCGGGCGGTGAGGGCGTGCAGGACGTACAGGTCGGCGGGCAGGGCGCGTTCGCAGAGGGTGCGGACGGCGAGCACGGCAGCGTCGTCCAGTGCGGCGACGGGGACGGTGGCGCCGGCGGGGAGAACGGGCGGGTGGCGCAGCGGTTCCCGGCGCAGTTCGACGGCGAGCGTCAACTGCCGGACGGTGACGGCGAGTTGGCAGCGGCGTGCGGTGCCGGGCGGTTCCTGGACGCGGTGGCCGGCCGCCCGCAGGGTCTCGGCGAGTCCGGTGGCGAGGTCGGCGAGCGGCGGGCCCTCGCCGGTGACCAGCAGCAGGTCGGTGCCGTGGACGGGGGCGGCCAGGCCGTGCAGGCGCAGCGCGTCGGCTCCGGCCAGTACGAGGTCGTGCCGCAGGCAGTACGGCTGGGCGTCGGCGAGCAGCGCGGCCCGCTCGTCGGCGCCCGGGCCCATCTCACCGGCCGATCCCGCACCCGCACCCGAGCCCACTGCCCCCGCACCCGAGTCCGAGCCCACCGCCCCCACACTCACACCCGCACCCGCCGCTCCCGCGCCACCCGTGTCGTCCATGGGAACAGTCTGGTCCGTCTAGCGCGGCCCGCGCAGGTGTGCGGCGGCGTCGTGCAGGGCGAGTTCGAGGGCGCGGGGGTCGACGAGCCGTCCGTCGGGGTGCGGGGGGATCAGCCAGTGCGGGCCGCGGGTGGGGCGGGTGGGGTGCGGGACGGCGATCCAGGTGCCGTCGCCGGAGGCGCGGATGCCGGTGCCGGTCCAGCGTTCGGCGGTGCCGACGGGGACCAGGAAGCCGACGGTGTCGCCGTCGGGGTCCTCCAGGACGGGGCCGCCGCCGAGCCGGTCGAGCAGGGCGGCGGCGGGGCGGCCGAGCGGGCCGGGGGCGTGCAGGACGTCCCAGCGGCGGCCAGCGGGCAGCAGGGCGAGGCCGGAACGGGTGCGTTCCCAGGTGCGGCGGCAGTGGTCGGGGTCGGCGGCGGCCTCGGCCAGCCAGTGCAGGGCGCTGGGGCGGCGGGTGGTGCTCACGTGCGGTTCCTCGTCTCTCCGGGGTGACGCGCGGCGGGCGGGGTGCCTGCTGTCGTCATCCGGGAGAGCGGGGTACCGGGGATCTCTTACACGGATCCCCGGCGGGCGGACGGGTGGGGCGGGCGGGTGGGGCGGTCAGCGGTCGCCGAAGATCGTCCGGTGCCAGTCCTTGCGGGCGACCGCGGTGGTGTCGAACATGACGTGCTTGACCTGGGTGTACTCGTCGAGCGAGTACTGCGACATGTCCTTGCCGTAGCCGGAGGCCTTGTACCCGCCGTGCGGCATCTCGCTGATGATCGGGATGTGGTCGTTCACCCAGACGCAGCCGGCCGCGATCTCGCGGGTGGCGCGCAGCGAGCGGTGGACGTCGCGGGTCCAGGCGGAGGCGGCCAGGCCGTAGGGGGTGTCGTTGGCGAGGCGCAGGCCCTCCTCGTCGCTGTCGAAGGGCAGGACGACGAGCACCGGGCCGAAGATCTCGCCCTGGACGACCTCGCTGTCCTGGGCGGCGCCGGTGATCAGGGTGGGGCGGTGGTAGGCGCCGAGGGAGAGGTCGGTGCCGTCGTGGCCCTTGCCGGTGGCGGGGCCGCCGGTGACGACGGTGGCGTAGGCGCGGGCGCGCTCGACGAAGCCGGCGACGCGGTCGCGGTGGGCGAAGGAGACCAGCGGGCCGAGGTCGGTCTGCGGGTTCAGCGGGTCGCCGAGCCGGATGCCCTCGTACAGGTCGGCGACGCCGGCCACGAAGGCGTCGTAGAGCGGGCGCTGGACGTAGGCGCGGGTGGCGGCGGTGCAGTCCTGGCCGCTGTTGATCAGGGAGGCGGCGACGGCGCCGTGCACGGCGGCGTCGAGGTCGGCGTCGTCGAAGACCACGAAGGGGGCCTTGCCGCCGAGTTCGAGGTGGGTGCGCTTGACGGTGGCGGTGGCGATCTCGGCGACCCGCTTGCCGACGGCGGTGGAGCCGGTGAAGGAGACCATGGCGACGTCGGGGTGGCCGATCAGGTGTTCGCCGGCGGTGCGTCCGGCGCCGGTGACGACGTTGACGACGCCGTCGGGGATGCCGGCCGCGGTGCAGGCGCGGGCGAACATCAGCGAGGTCAGCGGGGTGATCTCGGCGGGCTTGAGGACGATGGTGTTGCCCGCGGCAATGGCCGGGAGGATCTTCCAGGCGGCCATCTGCAGCGGGTAGTTCCAGGGCGCGATGCTGCCGACCACGCCGACGGCCTCGCGGCGCACGTACGAGGTGTGGTCGCCGCTGTACTCGCCGGCCGCCTTGCCCTCCAGGTTGCGGGCGGCACCGGCGAAGAACGCGGTGTTGTCGACGGTGCCGGGGACGTCGAACTCGGTGGAGAGCTTGATCGGCTTGCCGGTCTGCGCGGTCTCGACCCGGGCGAAGTCGTCGGCGTGCTCGGCGAGGATCCCGGCCAGGCGGTTGAGCGCCTCGGAGCGGGTGCCGGGGGTGGCGCCGGACCACTCGGGGAGGGCGGCGCGGGCGGCGGCGACGGCGGTGTCGACGTCGGCGGGGGTGGCGAGCTCGACCTGCTGGACGGTGGCGCCGTTCGCGGGGTTGACCACGGCGAAGGGTTCGCCGCCGGAGCCCCGGGTCGGGCGGCCCGCGATGTGCTGCGCGCCGTCGTTGAAGCTGGTCAGGTCCATGAGTTGCCTCCATTGCCTACTCGACCAGGCCGACGATGCCTCGGTTCGGGTGCCGGGGGCAAGCGTCACTCAGCAACGGCGCGCCCGAAGGGCCTTACAGGCTGCAAGGGCGGGTCCGGGCGACAGGGCGTCGCCGTCGCGCATGATTGTCCTGACACCCTGAGAACCCCCTGGAGGTATCCGCGATGCTCCCCACCGTCGCCCGCGTGCTCGACCTGGACGTGATGCGGCGCGGTCTGCCCCAGGTGGTGGCGGGTGCGGCCGCGCTGGAGCGCCCGGTGCGCTGGGTGCACGTCAGCGAGCTGCCGGACGTGGCGGGGGTGCTGCGGGGCGGCGAGCTGGTGCTGTCGACGGGCATCGCGCTGCCGGAGGACCGGGACGGGCTGGCCCGGTACGTGCGGGAGCTGGCCGAGGTGGGGGTGGCGGGGCTGGTGATCGAGTTCGGCCGCCGGTACTTCGACTCGCTGCCGCGGGCGCTGGTGGCAGCGGCGGAGCGGCACTGGCTGCCGCTGGTGGCGCTGCGCCGGGAGCTGAAGTTCGTCGCGGTGACCGAGGCGGTGCACGCGCTGGTGGTGAACGCGCAGCTGGAGCAGTTGCGGGTGTCGGAGGCGGTGCACCAGGTGTTCAACGAGCTGGCCACCGAGGGCGCGGAGCCGGCCGAGGTGGTGCGGCAGGTGGCCCGGATGGCGGGGGCGCCGGTGGTGCTGGAGAACCTGGCGCACCAGGTGCTGGCGCACGATCCGGCGGGGCGCGGCGAGCAGGAGCTGCTGGAGAACTGGGAGCACCGTTCGCGCGGTGTGCACCCGGCGGGCCGCACCGGGTACGACCCGCGGTCGGGCTGGCTGGTGACCACGGTGGGCGCGCGCGGCCAGGACTGGGGGCGGCTGGTGCTGGTGGACGAGCCGGTGCCGCTCCCCCAGGACGTGCCGCACCCGCACGCGATGCTGCTGGAGCGCGGCGCGGCGACGCTGGCGCTGAACCGGCTGGTGGTGCGCGACCGGGAGTCGCTGGAGCGGCAGACCCACCGCACCCTGCTGTCGGGCATCCTGACGCACGCGCTGACGGTCTCCGAGGTGGCGCTGCGGGCGCAGGCGCTGGGCGTGCCGCTGGAGGGCCGCCGGTTGGTGGGCGTGGTGCTGCGGCAGCGGCAGGGCCCGCTGCCGGCGGCGCTGGAGGCGCAGGCCCGGCTGCGGGACTTCACCGAGCTGGCGGCGACCGCGATCCGCACCTCGCGGCTGTCGGCGCTGGTGGGCGCGCTGGACGACGAGGGGGTGGGCCTGCTGGTGGCACTGGGTTCGCAGCAGGACGAGCACGCCGCGCTGGAGTCGTTCGCTGCGGCGCTGCGCCGGCTGTCCGCGGAGGCGGGCCGGGACGGGGCCGAGCCGGTGATAGCGGTGGGTTCCTCGGTGGGCTCGGTCCGGGACGCCCGGCGCACCCTGCTGGAGGCGACCCAGGTCGCGGACGCGGCGCTGCACGACGCGCCGGGCGGCCGGGCGGCGTACTACCGGCTGCCGGACGTCCGGCTGCGCGGCCTGCTGCACCTGCTGCGCGACGACGAGCGCCTGCAGACGTACGTGGAGCGCGAGTTGGGCCCGCTGCTGGCGTACGACGCGGAGCACGGCGGCCAGTTGGTGCAGATGCTGCGGATCTACCTGGAACAGGGCCGCAACAAGTCGGCGGCGGCGGACGCCGCGCACCTGTCGCGGCCGTCCTTCTACGACCGGCTGCACAAGGTGGAGCGGATCCTGGGCATCGATCTGGACCAGGTGGAGTCCTGCCTGTCGCTGCACGTGGCGCTGCTGGCGCTGGACGCGGTCCGCCGCTGACCGGTGGACCGCGTCCGGCGCGGTCAGCGGGCGGGCTTGGGCGGCGGGACCTGGCCGCGGACCAGCAGGTCCAGGGCCTGGGCGTCGTGCCGGTCGCGGGCTTCGAGGGCGACCCGGGAGCCGTCCGCGAAGTGCGCCTCGACCCGGCTGGACCAGGAGCCCATCCGCGGTTCGATCCTGGCCAGCTGCCCGCGCGGGACCTCGCCGTACGGGTGGTAGCCGTCGGAGAGGGCGCTGCCGAGCAGGATCCGGTGGTCGGTGAAGACCAGCATGACGCCGCGGTTCTCGTAGGTGCGGTCGCCGCGGCCGCCGGTCAGCACCTGGACGGCGAACCGGCCGGCCTGGCTGTCCCAGCCGCCGGACAGGCCGCGGCCGCGGAAGATCCGCCGGAGGTTGCGGAAGAAGCCGCCGATGGCCTCCTCGACCGCGTCGACGAGTGCGCCGGCCAGGTCGAGCAGGAAGCCGACGGCCTGGAACAGGCCGTCGCGTTCCTTGCGGTAGCGGCGCGGGACGCGGCGGAGCAGGTCGCTGAGCTCGATGTCGACGACGGCGTGCACCCGTTCGCCGGGTGCCAGGTGCGGCGCCACCAGCGGCAGGTGGGAGCCGCCGCCGAGCCGGTGCGGCTCGTACACCTGCGGTGCGGCGGTCGGCGGGTACCCGGGCGCGCCGTAGGGGCCGGCCGTCATCCGAACGCCTCCGTGACGCGGTTGCCCGGCACCCGGTAGGGCTCGCCGCCGGGCGGGCCGTCCAGGGCGCCGGCGATGGTGTCCAGGCCCTGGTCGCTGAGCAGGTTGTCGGTGAGGACGCCGGGGAAGTCGCCGGCGCCGGTGACCGCGCCCAGGCCGCCCTTGATGCCGCCCTTGACCGCGCCGAAGCCCTTGCCCAGGGCCTGGGCGGTGGCGAACTCGCCGAGGTTGGCCATCGACGGGTTGCGGACCAGGTCGAGGCCGGACTTCCAGCGGTTGCCCTTGCCGCCGAGCTTGCGGACGGCCTTGGCGGCCTTGCGGGCCTTGTTGAACTTGCCCAGGGTGCGCGCCGCCTTCATCGCCTTGATGGCTTCGTGCAGTTCCTTGAGCGCCTTCTCCAGCTTGAGCGAGACCTGGCCCACCCGGGCGATGTAGATGGCGATCTCGCCCTCGACGATGAGCGCCTCGGCGGCGGTGGCCAGGCCCAGGGTGAGGATGTCGATCGCCACCGAGGCGGCCAGGGTGATGATCAGGGTCTCGATGGCCTCGCGGATGATCTCGATGATCAGCTGCTCGGCGAGCTGGCACTGGGCGGCGGCCTGGCTGATGATCTGCGCGACCTGGGCCATGTCGGCGGCGGTGGCGTCGACGGCCTCGACGACGGTGGCCATGTGGCCGCCGAAGGCCGCGGAGGCCGCGCCCTCCCAGCCGCCCTCGACCCGGGTGCCGGCGGCCCGCAGCTCGTCGGCGACCTCCTGCATCGCCTTCGCCTGGGCCTGCCACTCGTGCGACGCGGCGGTCAGCGCCTGCAGGTCGCCGGTGACCTTCTCCAGCACGTCCATCAGCCCGGTGGCGTCCAGCGCCGCCTTGACGATGGAGTCGAGGCCCGCGTCGAGGCCCTCGCTGACCGGGTTGTCGAAGCTGGGCAGTGACGGCAGCTGGTCGGCGGCCCGGTCGCGGGTCCACCGGTAGGCGTCGACCGCGTCGCCGAAGGAGCCGGGGGCCAGGGTGCTCACCGGCCACCCCCGTAGACCTCGGCGGTGTCCTGCTCGTTGCTCTCGTAGTTGTCCACCGTGAACCGGACGCCCTCGCCGGTGGCGTCGAGCAGTTCGATCAGGTCGGCGAAGTTCTCCTGTTCCGCTTCGGCGTGCTCCTGGTAGGAGCCGTGCAGCTCGCCCGAGCCCGGCAGCTTGCCGAAGGCCTCGGACGAGAGCTGGACACCCGCCAGGGCCGAGCGGATCTGCGCGATCCGTTCGGCCTGGGTGTCGAGCACGGACGCGTATCCGGTGAGTACTTCGGGCTCGACCCGAAACCCCGTGTCCCCCATGACATTTCCTTTGCTCTCAGGTCAGGCGAATCATCGTACTGATCTGATGAGCAAAGACATCAAGGGGCCCCGGGCGGTTTTCCCGGAGCCCCTATGAAGAAAAGATGAAGGATCGTCAGATCACGTGTGCGTCGGTGAGGGTGAGCACCTCGTCCAGCACGGCGAGGCCCGCCTTGGCCTCCTCCTCGCTGACGTTGCACGGCGGCACCACGTGGAAGCGGTTCATGTTGGTGAACGGCCACAGGCCGCGCTGCTTGCAGGCCGCCGCGAGCTGCGCCATCGGCGCGTTGTCGGCGCCGGCCGCGTTGTACGGCACCAGCGGCTCGCGGGTCTCCCGGTCCTTCACCAGGTCCAGCGCCCAGAACACGCCCAGGCCGCGCACCTCGCCGATCGAGGAGTGCCGCTCGGCCAGCTCGCGCAGGCCGGGGCCGAGCACGCTCTCGCCGATCAGCCTGGCGTTCTCCACGATGCCCTCCTCGGCCATCGTGTTGATCGTCGCCACCGCGGAGGCGCAGGCCAGCGGGTGCCCCGAGTAGGTCAGGCCGCCCGGGAACGCCTTCTGCGCGAAGGTCTCCGCGATCGCCCCGGAGATCGCCACGCCGCCCAGCGGCAGGTAGCCGGAGTTGACGCCCTTGGCGAAGGTCAGCAGGTCCGGGGTGATGCCCCAGTGGTCGGCGGCGAACCACGCGCCGGTGCGGCCGAACCCGGCCATCACCTCGTCCAGGATGAACACGATCCCGTACCGGTCGCAGATCTCCCGCACGCCCGCCAGGTACCCGGCCGGCGGCACCAGGATGCCCGCGGTGCCGACCACCGTCTCCAGGATGATCGCCGCGACGGTGCCCGGGCCCTCGAACGCGATGGTCTGCTCCAGGTGCGCCAGCGCGCGCTCGCACTCCTGCGCCTCGTTCTCCGCGTGGAAGTTCGAGCGGTACGGGTACGGGCCCCAGAAGTGCACGATGCCCGAGACGCCCGCCTCGTTCGCCCAGCGGCGCGGGTCGCCGGTCAGGGCGATCGCGTTGGCGGTGGCGCCGTGGTACGAGCGGTAGGTGGAGAGCACCTTGTGCCGGCCGGTGTGCAGCCGGGCCATCCGGATCGCGTTCTCGTTCGCCTCGGCGCCGCCGTTGGTGAAGAAGATCTTGTCCAGGTCGCCGGGGGTGCGCTCGGCGATCAGCCGGGCGGCCTCGCTGCGCGACTCCTCGGCGAAGCCCGGGGCGATGGTGCACAGCTGGGCGGCCTTCGCCTGGATCGCGGCGACCACCTTCGGGTGCTGGTGCCCGATGTTGGTGTTCACCAGCTGCGAGGAGAAGTCCAGGTAGCGGTTGCCCTCGTAGTCCCAGAAGTAGGAGCCCTCGGCACCGGCCACCGCGAGGGGGTCGATCAGCGCCTGGGCGGACCACGAGTGGAAGACGTGCGCGCGGTCGGCGGCCTTGACGGCCTGCCCGGCGACCGAGTCAGCGGTGGGAGTGCTCATGCGACCAGCGTAGGGAGCAGCCCCGGCCGGGGGCAGCTTCATCGTGTCACGCGCGTCGCGCCGCACCCTGACACATTGACGGCCGCAAGCGCCAGGGGCGCGAGGAACTGCGCGCCCGGCCACCCACTCACGTGGAGCGATGGCCTACGGCCCGGTTCCTCGCGCCCCTGCCCTCGGCGCTGCGCTGCGCGATCAGATCGCGGTCATGCTGCGCCTGATGGTCACGACCCGCTAAATCGCGGTCATACTGCGCCCGACGGTCATGACCCGCTAGATCGCGGTCATACTGCGCCCGACGGTCATGACCCGCTAGATCGCGGTCATGACGTGCTTGATCCGGGTGTAGTCCTCGAACCCGTACGACGACAGGTCCTTGCCGTAGCCGGACTTCTTGAACCCGCCGTGCGGCATCTCGGCGACCAGCGGGATGTGGGTGTTGATCCACACGCAGCCGAAGTCCAGCCGGCGGGACATCCGCATCGCGCGGGCGTGGTCCTTGGTCCACACCGAGGAGGCGAGCGCGTACTCGACGCCGTTGGCGTACGCGACGGCCTGGTCCTCGTCGGTGAACTTCTGCACGGTGATGACCGGGCCGAAGACCTCGTTCTGGATGATCTCGTCGTCCTGCTGGAGGCCGGAGACCACGGTCGCCGCCCAGAAGTAGCCCTTGTCGCCGACCCGGTGGCCGCCGGCCTCGACCTTGGCGTGCGCGGGGAGGCGCTCGATGAAGCCGGCCACCTGCTGGAGCTGGTTGGCGTTGTTGAGCGGGCCGTAGAGGACGTCCTCGTCGTCCACGCCGCCGGTCTTGGTGTCGGCGGCGGCCTTGGCGAGGGCCTCGACGAAGGCGTCGTGGATCGACTCGTGCACCAGGACGCGGGTGGCGGCGGTGCAGTCCTGGCCGGCGTTGAAGTAGCCGGCCACCGAGATGCCCTCGACGGCCTCGTCGATGTCGGCGTCCTCGAAGACCACGACCGGGGCCTTGCCGCCGAGCTCCAGGTGGACCCGCTTGACGTCCTTCGCGGCGGACTCGGCGACCTGCATGCCGGCCCGGACCGAGCCGGTGATGGAGGCCATCGCCGGGGTGCGGTGCTCGACCATCAGGCGGCCGGTCTCGCGGTCGCCGCAGATCACGTTGAAGACGCCGGCCGGCAGCTCCAGCTCCTTGAGCACACCGCCGATGATCTCGGCGAGCAGCACGGTGGAGGCGGGGGTGGTGTCGGAGGGCTTGAGCACCACGGCGTTGCCGGCGGCGATCGCCGGGGCGAACTTCCACACCGCCATCATCATCGGGTAGTTCCACGGGGCGACCTGCGCGCAGACGCCGACCGGCTCGCGGCGGACGATCGAGGTCATGCCGTCCATGTACTCGCCCGCGGCCTTGCCCTCCAGCAGGCGGGCGGCACCGGCGAAGAAGCGCAGCTGGTCGACCATCGGGCCGATCTCCTCGGAGAGGGTCAGCCCGCGCGGCTTGCCGGTGTTGCGGACCTCGGCGTCGACGATCTCGTCGGCCCGGGCCTCGACCGCGTCGGCGATCTTGAGCAGCAGCTTCTGCCGGGTGGACGGGGTGGAGTCCCGCCAGACCGGGAAGGCCGCGGCCGCGGCTGCCATCGCGGCGTCCACGTCGGCCGCGCCGGAGAGCGGGGAGGTCGCGTAGACCTCGCCCGTGGTCGGGTCGACGACGTCGAGCGTGCGGCCGTCCGCAGCGTCGACGAACTCGCCGTTGATGTAGTTGCGCAGCGTACGAAGCTCGCTCACGGTCTCTCCTCGGTCTGGGCCTGCGTCGTTGCAGCCCCGGGCGCCAGGTTACCCCTGGGCCGGGATGGGCACGGCATGTCAGCGACAAGCCACGATCGGCGGTGTGCAGGCTCGCGCGTGTACGTAGCCAGGGTACCCATGTCACTGCCGTTATCGACAGGGTTCGTCGCCAGAGGCCACGCTTTCCGCGCCCGATCTTCGAATGGGCAACGAAATCAGCAGCTCGGGAGCTTGCGGTTCCGCCGCCCGTCAGGCACAGTGGCGGCGTGGCCAACCGTGACCGGAACGCCAGCGTTCCCCTCGACGCCGCCTCCAAGGCGATCATCGAGCAGCTCCAGGAGGACGGGCGCCGTCCGTACGCCGCCATCGGCAAGGCCGTGGGCCTGTCCGAGGCGGCCGTCCGGCAGCGCGTCCAGAAGCTGCTCGACCAGGGCGTGATGCAGATCGTCGCCGTGACCGATCCGCTCACCGTCGGATTCACCCGCCAGGCGATGGTGGGCATCCGGGTGGAGGGCGACATCGAGCCGGTGGCCGACGCGCTGGCCGCCTTCGACGAGGTCGACTACGTGGTGTGCACCGCGGGTTCGTTCGACCTCCTCGCCGAGCTGGTGTGCGAGGACGACGAGCACCTGCTCGAACTGATCAACAAGCGCATCCGCGCGCTTCCCGGCGTGCGGAGCACCGAGAGCTTCGTTTACCTGAAACTCCGGAAACAGACCTACACCTGGGGCACCCGATGACAGCCGACCCGGCGCAGAAGGACCTTTCCAAGACCGCCTACGACCACCTGTGGATGCACTTCACCCGCATGTCGTCGTACGAGAACTCCCCCGTGCCGACGATCGTCAAGGGCGAGGGCACCTACGTCTGGGACGACAAGGGCCGCAAGTACCTCGACGGCCTGGCCGGCCTGTTCGTGGTGCAGGCGGGCCACGGCCGCGAGGAGCTGGCCGAGGCCGCCGCCAAGCAGGCCAAGGAGCTGGCCTTCTTCCCGGTGTGGAGCTACGCCCACCCGAAGGCCGTCGAGCTGGCCGAGCGCCTGGCCAACTACGCCCCGGGCGACCTGAACAAGGTGTTCTTCTCCACCGGTGGCGGCGAGGCCGTCGAGACCGCGTGGAAGCTGGCCAAGCAGTACTTCAAGCTGACCGGCAAGCCGACCAAGTACAAGGTCATCTCCCGCGCCGTCGCCTACCACGGCACCCCGCAGGGTGCGCTGTCGATCACCGGCCTGCCGGGCCTGAAGGCCCCGTTCGAGCCGCTGGTGCCGGGCACCCACAAGGCCCCGAACACCAACATCTACCGCGCCCCGGCCTTCCTGGCCGGCCCCGACGGCACCGTCGACCCGGAGGCCTACGGCCGCTGGGCCGCCGACGAGGTCGAGCAGGCCATCCTCTTCGAGGGCCCCGAGACCGTCGCCGCCGTCTTCGTCGAGCCGGTGCAGAACGCCGGCGGCTGCTTCCCGCCGCCGCCCGGGTACTTCCAGCGCCTGCGCGAGATCTGCGACCGCCACGACGTGCTGCTGGTCTCGGACGAGGTCATCTGCGCCTTCGGCCGCCTCGGCACCATGTTCGGCGCCGACAAGTTCGGCTACCAGCCCGACATGATCACCTGCGCCAAGGGCATGACCTCGGGCTACTCCCCGATCGGCGCCACGATCATCTCGGACCGCCTCGCCGAGCCGTTCTACAAGGGCGACAACACCTTCCTGCACGGCTACACCTTCGGCGGCCACCCGGTCTCCTCCGCGGTGGCGCTGGCCAACCTCGACATCTTCGAGCGCGAGGGCCTGAACCAGCACGTCCTCGACAACGAGTCGAAGTTCCTGGCCACCCTGAACAAGCTGCGCGACCTGCCGATCGTCGGCGACGTCCGCGGCAACGGGTACTTCTACGGCATCGAGCTCGTCAAGGACAAGGTCACCAAGGAGTCGTTCAACGACGACGAGGTCGAGCGCGTCCTGTACGGCTTCCTGTCCAAGGCCCTGTTCGACAACGGCCTGTACTGCCGCGCCGACGACCGCGGCGACCCGGTCGTCCAGCTGGCCCCGCCGCTGATCTCCGACCAGTCGACCTTCGACGAGATCGAGCAGATCCTGCGGACCAGCCTCTCCGACGCGTGGCAGAAGATCTGATCCTCCTTCCCCACCCTCCACCGAAGGGCGGTCCCGGCTCCTCACGCCGGGACCGCCCTTCGGCGCGTCCGCACCCGCGGGCGCCCGCGATCCGGCCCGCCGCCGGGGTGAATCTGCCGCCCGACACGCCGCGTTCGAGGTGATTCGTCCCGGATCGGCCCCGTGCGGCGCGCCCGCGGCACCGCCCGATCGTTCTAATCTGACGACTGTCATATCCCCGTCGGCACCTGGATGGATCTCATGTCAGCGGCCCCGCCCGACAACGACGTGCTCTGGGCCCGGGGGATCGTCAAGTCCCACCAGGGCACCCCCGCCCTGCGCGGCGTCTCCCTGGGCGTCCGCGAGGGCGAGATCCTCGCCGTCACCGGCCCGCGCGGCTCCGGCAAGTCCACCCTGCTCGGCTGCCTGTCCGCGCAACTCCCGGTCGACGAGGGCGAGGTCTGGTTCCACAGCGCCCCCGTGCACACCCTGGGCCGGGCCGGCCGCGAGAAGCTCCGCCGCGAGCGCTTCGGCTACGTCGGCCCCGAGCCGCACCTGGTCCCGGAACTGACCGCCCGGGAGAACGTCGCCCTCCCGCTGCTGCTGGCCGGCGCCGGCCACCGGGCCGCCCACCGGGCCGCCGCCGAGTGGCTGGAGCGCCTCGACGTCGCCGACTGCGCCAAGCTGCGCCCCGCCGACCTCCAGCAGGACCGGCGCCAGCGGATCGCCGTCGCCCGCGCCCTCGCCGCCCAGCCCCCGGTCGTCTTCGCCGACGACCCCACCGCGCCGCTGCACCGCGACGCCCGCGAACAGGTCACCCGGATACTGGCCAGCGCCGCCCGCTCGCACCGCCTGACGCTGGTGCTGGCCACCCACGACCCGGCGCTCGCCCGGTTCGCCGACCGCACCGTCCAACTGGTCGACGGCCGGATCGCGGCCGAACCCGCCGCCGTCGCCGCCGGGAACTGAGGGGGACGCCGTGTACTACCTCAGGCTCGCCCGCGGCTACCGCGCCCTCGACCTCGCCCGCTGGCTGCTCACCGCGACCGCCGCCGCCGTGGTCGCCGCCTTCCTGCTGCGCGCCCTCGGCCGCGCCCTGAACGGCACCGGGGGCAACCTCGAACGGCTGCTCTGGTGCCTGCCGCCGCTCGCCGCCGTCGCCTGGTTCGCCGCCGTCGCCGCCCGGGCCGTCCCCGCCCAGCACCCCGAGCGGATCACCGGCCTCACCGCGGCCGGCGCCGGACCCACCCGGATCCGGCTGCTGGTCGCCGGCGAGATCGCGCTCGCCTGCGCGCTCGGCTCCGCCGTCACCCTGCTGCTGTTCCTGATCCTGCGCAACGACATCGCCGGGCCCGCGCTCGCCCCCGACATCGGCATGGGCGTCCCGCTGCCCGCCGCCGCCCCGGTCGCCCTGCTCGCGGTCCTCCCGCTGGTCGCCGGGGTCTCCGCGGCCTGCGCGATCCGCTTCCCCGAGGGCCTCCCCGGCCGGCCGGCCGCACCCGCCCGCTCCCGCCACACCCCGCTGCGGCTGCTGCTGCCCGCCCCCGTCCTGCTCGCCGGACTCGGCCTCGAACTGTACGGGCTGCGCCCCGACGCCACCGACGCCGACCGCACCCTCGCGCTGCCCGCCGGGCTCCCCGACACCAGCCCCGCCCTGCTCACCGGCTGGACGCTCACCGCGCTCGCCCTCGCGCTGTGGACCGGGCCGCTGCTCGCCCTCACCGGACGGCTGCTCGCCCTGCGCCTGCCCACCCCGCTCCGGCTGCTGGCCGGCCGGGCGCTCACCGCCCAGGCCCGCCGCCTCGGCACCCCGCTGGCCGTCCTCACCGCGGTCGTCGCGCTGCTGCTGGTCGCCTGGCGCAGCTGGGCCCGGACCGGAGCCGAGGTCCCCGGCCTGACCCTGGTCGAGGGCGCCCTGGTGCTCGCCTGCGCGGTCGCGGCCCTCGCCGCCCGCCTGCACGAACTGCGCGCCGACCGCGGCCCCACCCTCGACGCCCTCGACCGCCTCGGCACCCCGCCCGGCCTGCTCACCGGCACGGTCGCCCTGCGCACCCTCGCCACCGGCACCGTCCTGCTGCTGACCGGCGGGCTGACGGTGCTGCTCTGCCCGCTGTAGGACCGCGGACACGACCGGGGCCCGGAAGGACGTCGTCCTTCCGGGCCCCGCCGCATCCGGGCTCAGCCCGCGGCGGCGAGCTGGCCGCAGGCCCCGTCGATCTCCTGGCCGCGGGTGTCGCGGACGGTGGTGGGCACGCCGTGGGCCTGCAGGCGACGGACGAACTCGCGCTCGTCCTCGGGCCGGGAGGCCGTCCACTTCGAACCCGGGGTCGGGTTGAGCGGGATCAGGTTCACGTGCACCCGGCGGTTCTTGATCAGGCGGCCGAGCAGGTCCGCCCGCCACGCCTGGTCGTTGATGTCCTTGATCAGCGCGTACTCGATGGACACCCGGCGGCCGGACTTCTCCGCGTAGTTCCACGCGGCGTCCAGCACCTCGTCGACCTTCCAGCGGGTGTTGACCGGCACCAGCTCGTCGCGCAGCTCGTCGTCCGGCGCGTGCAGCGACAGCGCGAGGCGGCAGCTCAGGCCCTCGTCCGCGAAGCGGTGCATGGCCGGGACCAGGCCGACGGTGGAGACGGTGATGCCGCGCTGCGAGAGGCCGAAGCCGTCCGGCGCCGGGTCGGTGAGGCGGCGGATCGCCGACAGCACCCGGTTGTAGTTGGCCAGCGGCTCGCCCATGCCCATGAACACCACGTTCGACAGCCGGGCCTCGCCGCCGGGGACCGCCCCGGACTTGAGGTCGCGCATGCCGGACGCGATCTGCTCGACGATCTCTGCGGTGGACAGGTTCCGGGTCAGCCCGGCCTGGCCGGTCGCGCAGAACGGGCAGTTCATGCCGCAGCCGGCCTGCGAACTGATGCACATCGTGACGCGGTCCGGGTAGCGCATCAGCACCGACTCGACCAGCGTGCCGTCGAACAGCTTCCACAGCGTCTTGCGGGTGGCGTCGTCGTCGCAGGAGACGTGCCGCACCACGGACATCAGCTCGGGCAGCAGCGCCTCGGTCAGCTTCGTCCGGCTCGCCGCCGGGATGTCCGTCCAGCTCTCCGGGTCGGCGGACATCCGGCCGAAGTAGTGGTTCGACAACTGCTTCGCGCGGAACGGCTGTTCGCCCAGCTCGGCGACGGCCTCCTTGCGCCCGGCAGGGCTGAGGTCGGCGAGGTGTCGCGGGGGCTTGGCGCCGCGCGGCGCGACAAAGGTCAGTTCTCCGGGCTTAGGCATGGTCCGTCCAGTGTCGCAGATGCCGAACGGCCCCCGGACGCGGTGGCGTCGCGGGGGCCGTGGAGGGCGAGGGGCCGGGTTCAGCTGCCGACGAAGGCGGCGAGCAGCAGCCAGACCACCGGGGCGGTGGGCAGCAGGGAGTCCAGCCGGTCCATGATGCCGCCGTGGCCGGGCAGCAGGGTGCCCATGTCCTTGATCCCGAGGTCGCGCTTGATCATCGACTCGGCGAGGTCGCCGAGGGTCGCGGTGACCGCCGCGCAGCCGCCCAGGATCAGGCCCTGCCACCAGGTGCCGCCGTCGATCAGGAAGTGCATCAGCAGCGCGCCCGCGATCATCGACAGGCCGATGCCGCCCGCCAGGCCCTCGCGGGTCTTGCCGGGGCTGATGGTCGGTGCCAGCTTGGTGCGGCCGAACTTGTAGCCCACGGCGTACGCGCCGGTGTCGGAGCAGATCGTGACGACCAGGAACAGCAGGATCCGCCAGGCGCCGTCGTCCGCGGCCAGGATCAGGGCGACGAAGGTGGCCAGGAACGGCACGTAGAAGGCGGTGAAGACGCCGGCCGTTATGTCGCGCAGGTAGTTCTCCGGCGGGGTGGCCATCCGGGCCACCATCATCGCCAGCCCGGTCACCGCGAGGATCGCCGCGGCCCACTGGCCACCCTCGAAGTAGCCGGTGACGACCATGCCCACGCCGCCGACCAGCAGCGGGACCTGCGGGACGCGGACGTCCTTGCGCTCGGCGAGCCGGCTGGTGAGCTCCCAGATGCCGACGGCGACGGCAGCCGCGACGACCACCATGAAGACCGCCTTGACCACGAACAGCGAGGCCGCGATCACCGCCCCGAGTCCGACGCCCACGCCTATCGCGGCGGGCAGGTTGCGGCCGCCGCGCGGCTTGCGGGGCTGCTGGTCGGTCTGGGCCACGGAGGTCTCCTGGGCGGGGGGCATGAACTGAGTCTGTGCCGGGCCGCCCCCTCGTCATGCCGGAGGCCGCCGCGCGTGACCCGTTTGGTGTCGGCCGGGCCGGGCCGTCGGGGCGGCCCCGGCCGGAGCGGGGCGGGCCCGGGTGGAGCCGCGCCCCGGGCCGGGCGGTCGGGCCGCCGGTCCGGGGCGCTGCGGGCGGGGTCCGGATCAGACCTCCAGCAGCTCGGCTTCCTTGTGCTTGAGCAGCTCGTCGATCTGCGCCACGAACTTGGCGGTCAGGTCGTCGAGCTCCTTCTCGCCGCGGCGGCCGTCGTCCTCGCCGATCTCCTTGTCCTTGACCAGCTTGTCGATCGCGTCCTTGGCCTTGCGGCGGATCGAGCGGACCGAGACCTTGGCGTCCTCGCCCTTGCCGCGGGCCTGCTTGATGTACTCGCGGCGGCGCTCCTCGGTGAGCTGGGGCAGCACCACCCGGATGACGGAGCCGTCGTTCGACGGGTTGACGCCCAGGTCCGAGTCCCGGATCGCGGTCTCGATGGCCTTCAGCGCGGTCTTGTCGAACGGGGTGACCATCGCCATCCGCGGCTCCGGCACGGAGAACGAGGCCAGCTGGTTGATCGGCGTCAGGGCACCGTAGTACTCCGCGACAATCTTGGCGAACATCGCCGGGTGCGCGCGCCCGGTGCGGATGGCGGCGAGGTCGTCCTTGGCGACGGCGACGGCCTTCTCCATCTTCTCCTCGGCCTCGAGGAGGGTCTCATCGATCACTGTGTGCTCCCTGTCCGGTTCATCTGCTGTTGTCCCGTACCGGTGCCCCGGACGGCTGTTGCTGCTCGGAACCCCGACGGCTAGGCCCGGGCGGAATCCTCGCTGATGAGTGTGCCGATCTTCTCACCCTTGACCGCGCGGGCGATATTGCCCTCGGCGAGCAGCTCGAAGACCAGGATCGGCAGGCCGTTGTCCTTGCACAGGGTGATCGCGGTCAGGTCGGCGACCTTGAGGTCGCGGGAGATCACCTCGGTGTAGTCCAGCGCGTCGAACCGGACCGCGGCCGCGTTGGTGCGCGGGTCGGAGTCGTACACGCCGTCCACGCCGTTCTTGCCCATCAGCAGGACGTCGGCGTGGATCTCCAGCGCGCGCTGGACGGCGGTGGTGTCGGTGGAGAAGTAGGGCATGCCCATACCGGCGCCGAAGATCACCACGCGGCCCTTCTCCAGGTGCCGGATGGCGCGCAGCGGCAGGTACGGCTCGGCGACCTGGCCCATCGTGATGGCGGTCTGCACCCGGGTCTCCATGCCCTCCTTGATCAGGAAGTCCTGGAGCGCCAGGCAGTTCATCACGGTGCCGAGCATGCCCATGTAGTCGGAGCGGGCCCGGTCCATGCCGCGCTGCTGGAGCTCGGCGCCGCGGAAGAAGTTGCCGCCGCCGATCACGATGGCGACCTCCGTCCCGGCCCGGACCACCGTGGCGATCTCACGCGCGATGGCGTGCACCACGTCCGGGTCGACGCCGAGGCCGCCTCCGCCGGCGAACGCCTCGCCGGACAGCTTGAGCAGTACCCGGCGGCGTGCACCGCCCGGAGCGGTCTCCTGCGTCTCCTGCATGGACTTTCTCCTTCTCCGCCTGCTGGTCAGCAGATCTGCAAAGTGCTGGTCACGGTGCCGGGTGCGCGGACCCGGTGCCGTGCCCGTGTACACGAGAGGAGGCCACTGCCGCGGGAACCGGTACGGTCTCCTGCACGGCAATGGCCTCCTCGTCGTTCATGGTGCCGGCGCCGCTCCCCCGGGGGTGCTGGGGGGCTCGTCGGCTCGCTCCTCCGTCCTCGCGGACGGGGGCGGTCCTCCTACTTTATGTCCGGCACGGAGCCTGGAGGGGCGGGACGGACCGCGGGGAACGGGTCTCAGGCGCCGACGC
The DNA here is from genome assembly GCF_026802215.1 of Kitasatospora sp. YST-16. Lineage (NCBI taxonomy): Bacteria > Bacillati > Actinomycetota > Actinomycetes > Kitasatosporales > Streptomycetaceae > Kitasatospora > Kitasatospora sp. YST-16. The sequence goes on along the minus strand of NZ_CP113837.1, from coordinate 4,912,472 downwards.
GGAAGCGGACGAAGCGCTTGAGGGTGACGCCGGCCTCGTCGAGGACCTTGGCGACGGTCTTCTTGTTGTCCTTGGCGAACGCCTGCTCGAGAACGGCGTTCTCCTTGACGAAGCCGGTGACCCGGCCCTCGACGATCTTCGGCAGGGCGGCCTCGGGCTTGCCCTCCTCGCGGGCGGTGGCCTCGGCGACGCGGCGCTCGTTCTCGAGCTCCTCGGCCGGGATCTCCTCGCGGGAGAGGTACTTCGGCGCGAAGGCGGCGATGTGCTGGGCGACGTCCTTGGCGGTGTCGGCGTTCTCCTGGTCGAGCTCGACGAGGACACCGATGGTCGGCGGGAGGTCCGGGTCCGACTTGTGCATGTAGACGCCGACGAAGCCGTCGTTGTCGAACTGCGCGAAGCGGCGGAACACGATCTTCTCACCGAGGGTCGCGTTGGCCTCGTCCACGAACTGCTGGACGGTCTGGCCCGGGGCGATCTCGGAGGCCAGGGCGGCCTCCAGGTCGGCCGGGGAGGTGGCGGCCACGTGGGCGGCGATCGCGTTGGCGACCTCGACGAACTTGCCGCCCTTGGCGACGAAGTCGGTCTCGCAGTTCAGCTCGACCAGGACGCCGGACTTCTTGTCCTCGGCGATCAGCGCGGCGACGGCGCCGTTGGAGGCGTCGCGGCCCTCGCGCTTGGCAACGCCCTTCTGGCCCTTGATGCGCAGGAGCTCGACGGCCTTCTGGACGTCGCCCTCGGCCTCGTCCAGGGCCTTCTTGCAGTCCATCATGCCGGCGCCGGTGAGCTCACGGAGCTTCTTGACGTCCGCGGCGGTGAAGTTCGCCATGGTTGTGATCTCTTCTCACGTCTCGCGTGTCTGCGTGGGAAAGTGCCGGGGCCCGGGGTGCGGACCCCCGGCACGGGAGAGAGGGGCACCCACCGGCTCAGCCCGGCCGGTGCCCCTCACCCTGGTGGTGCGTCAGGCCTGCTCGGCCTCGGCGGCCGGAGCCTCGGCAGCGGCCTCGGCCGGGGCCTCGGTGGCGGCAGCCTCAGCGGCGGGGGCCTCGGCGGCCTTCTCGCCCTCGAGGATCTCCTTCTCCCAGGCGGCCAGCGGCTGGTCGGCGCCCGGCTCGGCCTTGGTGTCGCCCTTGGCGACACCGGCGCGGGACTTCAGGCCCTCGGCGACGGCGTCGGCGATCACGCGGGTCAGCAGGGTGACGGAGCGGATGGCGTCGTCGTTGCCCGGGATCTTGTAGTCGACCTCGTCCGGGTCGCAGTTGGTGTCGAGGATGGCGACGACCGGGATGTTGAGCTTCCGGGCCTCGCCGACCGCGATGTGCTCCTTCTTGGTGTCCACGATCCAGACGGCGCTGGGCACGCGCTGCATGTCGCGGATACCGCCGAGGGTCTTCTCCAGCTTGTCGTACTCGCGCTGGAGGACCAGGAGCTCCTTCTTGGTGAGGCCGGAGCCGGCCACGTCCGTGAAGTCGATCTCGCCGAGCTCCTTGAGGCGCTGCAGGCGCTTGTAGACGGTCGAGAAGTTGGTCAGCATGCCGCCCAGCCAGCGCTGGTTGACGTACGGCATGCCCACGCGGGTCGCCTGCTCGGCGATGGCCTCCTGGGCCTGCTTCTTGGTGCCGACGAAGAGGACGCTGCCGCCGTGGGCAACGGTCTCCTTGACGAACTCGAAGGCGCGGTCGATGTAGTTCAGCGACTGCAGGAGGTCGATGATGTAGATGCCGTTGCGCTCCGTGAAGATGAAGCGCTTCATCTTCGGGTTCCAACGACGGGTCTGGTGACCGAAGTGGACGCCGCTCTCCAGCAGCTCCCGCATCGTGACGACGGCCATGTGCCGTGCTCCTCGTGTGTTGCCCGGCGCGCCGTGGGGGCAGTCGCGCCCTGCGGGGTGCCGGGGTACTCGGTTTTGTCCGTGCCGGTCGGGCGACCGTCACGCCTGACGCCCCGACGTGCCAAGCCGCCCGGCCTGCGCGAGGCTTGCGGCCTCGGCGGGCTCGGCGGACCGAGCGGCACTCGCACCGTCACGGCCGCTCCCCCGAGGGGGGCGGGCCGCCGGTGGCGGGGCGTGCGAAGTCGACCCGGCAGACCGGGTCGCGTGTGAAGTGTACGGGAAGCCCCGAGCGGCGGGCGACTCCCGGCGCTCCCGCCACCCTGTTCAGCGCCGTCCCGCCCGGCCCGCCGCCCACCGTTCACTCCTGCGGGGGACGGCAGTTGTCCACAGCCCCCGGTCTGTCCACAGGCCCCGAATCCGACGCGCGCGACGGACCGCGCCGGCCCCACCCTGGTGACCCGCCCCGGCGGACGGGGCGGCGCGACGGCGTGCGGGCTGCGGCCGTGCTGCGGGTCTCGACGGGTTCGGAGGTGCGGTGTGTACGGGCGGGATGGCTCGACGGGGTGGCGGTGCCGGTGGAGGCCGGGGCTGGTGCCGGGGCTGGCGTTGGCGTTGGCGCTGGCGTTCGCGTTGGTATCGGTGGTGGCGCTCGGTGGGTTGGCGCCGGCGTCGGCCGGGGCCCTTCCGACCGGGGCCCTTGCGACCGGGGCTCTTCCGGTCGATGCCCTTGCGATGAGGGCCGCCCCGGTGGTGCGTTCCCTCGCCGTGGAACCGGGGCCCGGGCGGGGGCGGGTGTGGCCGGTGGGCGGCCGGGCTGGGCTGCTGCGGCGGTTCGACCCACCGCCCTCGCGCTGGGCCGCGGGGCACCGCGGCGTGGACCTGGCGGCCGCGCCGGGCACGGTGGTGCGGGCGGCGGCGCCCGGGGTGGTGACCTTCGCCGGGCAGGTGGCCGGACGCCCGGTGGTCGTGGTGACCCACCCGGGTTCGGGCACTCCCCCGCTGCGGACCACCTACCTGCCGGTGGCGGGCTCCGCTCCGGTCGGCACGGGCGTCGCGGCGGGCGACCCGATCGGGGCGGTGACCGCCGACTCCGGACACTGCCCGGTCCACTGCCTGCACTGGGGCCTGCTCCGCGGCGACCGCTACCTCGACCCACTCGCCCTGCTCGGCTCCGGCCGGGCCCGGCTGCTACCGCTCGGCCCGCCCTGACGCCCGGTCAGCTCCCGTCCGGCTCCGGCTGCTCGTCCGCACCGTTGGCGCGGTCCGTACCGCCGGGACGGTCGGTGCCGCCGGGGCGGTCGGTGCCGCTGGAACGGTGGGGGTCGCCTGGCCGGTCGGGGCGGTCGTCCGCCTGCGTCTGCGCCTGCGACTGCCCCGGCTGGGGGCCGCCCTGGCGCAGGCCGTCGAGGGCGAAGCGCACCGCGGCGTCGGCGATCTCCCGGACGGCCGCGACTCCGGCGGTACCGTCCTCGCCGCGGGCCCGTTCGATCTGGCGGACCGCCGCTTCCACCACGCCCTGGAGCAGCGCCGCCGCGACACCGGGCCGGCCGTGGCCGAGTTCCTCCAGGGTGCGCACCACCATCGCGGTCAGTCCGGAGTGGGCCGCCCGGATCCTGGACCGCGCGGCGTCGTCGAGTTCGTACTCGGCGACGGCCACCACGGCGCGGTGCACCGGGTCGGTGGCCAGCGCCACCTGGCCGCGGACGTACGCCTCGATCCGCTCGGCCGCACTGTCGCAGACCGCCATGCCGGCCTCGATCTCGGCCGCCCAGAGCGGGAGGTCGACCGTGCAGAGCGCTTCCACCAGTTCGGACTTGGAGCGGAAGTACTCGTACACCGAGGAGCGCGCGAGACCGGCGCGCGCCGCGAGCGCGCCGAAGCTCAGCGCCTCCCGGCCGCCCTCGGCCAGCAGGACGCGCGCGGCCTGCAGCAGCGCTGCCCGCTGCAACTGTCGATGCTCGGCCACCGTGGCCGCCCGGATTTTCGGCACTCCCCAACTGTACGGACGCTGACGGCAGGTGGACACGACATCACGCGTCCACCAGCCACCACGCGCCGCGCTGCACCTGTCCTCCGGTCGCCCGCACCTGCCGCCGCTCACCGGGCATCGGACATCTTCGCCCGCAGCTGCAGCACCGATTTGGTGTGGATCTGGCTGACCCGGCTCTCCGTCACCCCGAGCACCTGGCCGATCTCCGCCAGCGTCAGGCCTTCGTAGTAGTAGAGCGTCACGACGGTCTTCTCCCGTTCGGGCAGGGTGTTGACCGCCGAGGCGAGCAACCGCCGGAGTTCGCGGTCCTCGGCGATCTCGACCGGGTTGTCCGCACCGCTGTCCGGCAGCGTCTCCATCAGGGTGAGCCGGTCGCCGCCCTCACCCGCCGAGTGCAGCAGTTCGTCCAGCGCCACCACGTTGGCGAGCGACAACTGGCTGAAAATGGTGTGCAGGTCGTCGAGCGGGATGCCCATCTCGGCCGCCACCTCGGGGTCGTGCGGAGTCCGCCGCAGCCGGGCCTCCAACGTGGCGTAGGCCCGCTCGACCGCCTTGGCCTTCTGGCGCACCGACCTGGGGATCCAGTCCAGCGCCCGCAGTTCGTCGATGATCGCACCGCGGATCCGGCTGATCGCATAGGTCTCGAACTTGATCGCCCGGTCGATGTCGAACTTCTCGATGGCGTCGATCAGCCCGAACACCCCGGAGGAGACGAAGTCCGCCTGCTCCACATTGGCCGGCAGCCCGACCCCGACCCGGCCCGCCACGTACTTCACCAGCGGCGAGTAGTGCAGGATCAACTGGTCCCGGAGCCCGTGGTCCCCGGTCTCCTTGTACGAGCGCCACAGCGCCTGCAGCGCGGACTGGTCGGTGTCCTTCGCCCGGTCGCCGCCCTTTCCGCCCTCGTCCGCCGCACCGCTGCGCGCACCTGGTGCGGGGGACGGCGCGGGCACCGTCGCTCCGGCTCGCGCACCCGCCTCCGCGCCGTCATCCGCGCCGGTCCGTCCGCTCGACGGACCCGACGCATCCGATGAGCCCGATGCACCGGAGGTACCCGGCGCGCCCCGCCGGCCATCGGTCCTCACGGACGCCTTCTCGCCCTGCTTCGCCACCACCGGGGCTTCGGCTCCGCCAGGAACCTCCGTCCCGGTCGGCGCCGCGGCGCCGACCGACGTCTCCGCCGCGGTGGGAGCCGAGGCCGGGCCCGGAACGGTGGCCGGGGCGGGCACCGGCACCGACGGTGGTGCACCTGGCCCGGCGCTCGGGCCCTCACCGGGGTTCCGGACCGAAGGCTCCGGCGAGCGCGCGGGCGGCGGGCCGCCCGCCTGCCTGCGGAGTTGGGCGCTCCGGGCGGAGGACTCCTTCGCCTTCGCCCGGGCCCCCCGCTTGGCCTGACCTCGTACCGGGCGCCCGGCGGAGGGCGGAGTCGAGGCCGGGGACGGAGCCGGGGGCTCGGCGGTGGCCGGACCGGGCCGCGGCCGGTCACCGCCCGACCCACCGCTGCTCCGATCGCCGTTGCCGGCCTGACCGGCCCCGCCCTGGCCACCGACCTTGGCCCCACCGGCCTTGGTACCGACCGCACCGGTACCGCCGATTCGAGCGCCGCCGGCTCTGGCCGGCCCGGCCGGCCGAACGCCCGTGCCGGTGTTCGTACCGGTGTCCTCTTCTCCGCGCGGCCGCGATGTCGCCACCGCGACGGGCTGTGTCGCCTGTGGGCAGGGCAGCACCTGACCGGTCCGGTCGGCCGGTGGACGTGCCGGAGTCGGCCGGGCGGTGGGCCCCGGCGGGGCCGACCGGGCTGCGGGCCCGGGCGGAGCCGGTGGACGCGGGAGGGGCGAGGACGGGACGGGACGGGTCTGGGACTGTGGGGCCGCGGTCGGGGTGTTGCCCGGCCTCGTCATTCCCACGACTCCCGAGGACCTGACCCGCAGTTCCGCGGCGTTGTGGGTCTCGGCCCCCGTCCCGTCCGGGGACCGACCGTCACCGGTCATCCTGTGTCCGGGAATGTGAGTGGGCATGCGTTGGTCTGCGCCGTTCTGCCGAGTCATGTGCTGATAGGGACGCCATACGCGAGCGTAGCGTGACCGAGTCGCTGCACAGTGCTACCGCCACTCGGGCGTCGCCCGATCCGGTGGCAGCAAAGGGCACCATCGGCGCGTCGCGGACAGCCCCCGACCCGTCCCGGGTGCTCCCGCCTGACCGACCCGCCGACCAGCACGGACCTGCGCGCCGACTCCGAGCGCCCCGGGCCCGGACCTTCGTCGCGGCGCCCGACCGATTCTTCCGCCCTGTCATCGTCCCCCAACTCGCCCTGCACCACCTCCTGTTGACCGGTTGACCCGTTCGGAACCCTTCAGCCTGTCCGGCTCTGACCGAATGCGATCACTTGCGGCGCACCAGCCTCCAGTGCGCTCCGTGCCGCTCGACGAAACCGAGCGAACTCAGTTCGTGGAGGTGTTGGACGGTCGCGGCCTCTGAGAGCGCCGCGTAGTGGGCGAGCCGTTGGACCGGCGCGCCGTCCGCGCTCGCCGGCACGGCTTCCAGCACTCGGGCCACCGGCGGCTCCAGCGCGTCCCTCGGCAGGATCGGCCCGACCCGCTCCGGCGCTAGGTCGGCTCCGATCGCGCCGATCAACTCGCCCACCTCGGCACCACTGGTGACCATGGTGGCCGCCCCGCTCCTGATCAGGGTGTGCACGCCCGCCGAGAGTTCGGAGGTGATCGGGCCGGGGATGCCCATGGTGTGCCGGTTGAGGTCCCGGGCCCGCCGGGCGGTGCTGAGTGCGCCGCTGCGCGGCGCGGCCTCGACCACCACCGTGCCGCGGGTGAGCGCCGCTATCACCCGGTTCCGCAGCACGAACCTGAACCGGGTCGGGTTCATCCCGAGTGCCAGTTCGCTCACCAGCAGCCCGTCCCGGCCGATCCGCTCGATCAGTGACTCGTTCCCGCGCGGGTAGCAGATGTCGACGCCGCTGGCGAGCACGGCGATCGTCATTCCGTTGACCGCGAGCGCCCCGAGGTGCGCGGCGGTGTCCACCCCGTAGGCCGCGCCGGACACCACCACCCAGCCGCGCTCGGCCAGTTCGGAGCCGAGCTGACCGGCGACGTGCCGCCCGTACGCGGTGCAGGCCCTCGCTCCGACGACGGCCACGGACCGCAGAGCGAGCAGGCGGAGGGACGGCAGCCGCTGCGTCGGCAGGCCCCGGATCCACAGCCCGATCGGGCGGCTGTCGCCGAGGTCGTCGAGCTGAGAGGGCCACTCGCTGTCGCCCGGAATGATGAACTTCCCACCGAGCTTGGTGATCCGCTCCAGGTCGGTGGCCGGGTTGAACTTTCGCAGCCTCTCCTGGTAGGCGGTGATCCGGTCGGTCCCGAGCCCCAGCCTGCTCGCTGGCGCCCCCTCGTAGAACCCCTGCAACAGCCCGACCACGCCCAGCCGTTGGACCGCTCGGCCGATCGCGGCGTCGCCCGGCTCGATCAGCCTGGTGAGCGCCGCCCGGGCGATCCGCTCGGGCTCGGGCGGATCTGGCGGGGCCACCGGCGCGGCCCAGCCCGTGGGCCGGATCGTCCGGTGCTCGACCCGTGCCGCCCCGGTCGGGAGGAGGCGGTCGGGAGCCGCGGCCACCGTCGCGCGGTGTACCGCCGGTGGCCCGCCGCCCTGGATCAGGTGTCGGAGCCGCTCGTTTCCGCCGCGCGCCACCCGAGTGTCAGCCTGGTCGGCCGCATCGGGCGGACGTGGCGGGCACGACCGGCCCGGTGGGCCGGACGGCTCCGGACCGTCCGGGAGTTGGCAGCGATCGCCCCCGCCCGGCCGTACGGTGCCAGGCCTGCGCGTGCCGGTACACGGCACGCGCCGGTCGGTTGCCGGTGCCTGCGGTGGGGCGGCGGGAAGGCCGGTGCGGTTGAGAGGCGCGGGGTACCAGGTCATTGACGCTCCTTCTGCTACTGCGGCCTGCCCGTCCGGCGGTGGAGGGGATGTCTCCCACCTGGACCGCGACCAGGTCGAACAGGGCTGGGCCATTCAGCCGTTGGGCTGTTGAGGGTGTCGGGAGGTGGGGGCGGTCAGAACTCGCCGCCCGAGTCGGTGTCCCTGTCGGCGTCCTCGTACGGGTAGCGCGGGGCGTTCCTGCGGTCCGTCGGGCGGAGGACGCGCCGCACCCCGGTGCGGAGGGTGAGCGCGGTCTGGATGTCGGACCGGTTCGGGCAGTTCCGGCCGGCCAGGTCGGCGACCGTCCAGGCCACCCGTAGGACGCGGTCGAGGCCGCGTGCGGTGAGCAGGCCCCGGTCGAGGTCACGTTCGGCGTCGGCCAGCGATCCGGGTGCGAGCTGCCAGCGCGTGCGCAGTTCGTGCCCGGGCACTTCGGCGTTGGTCCGCCACGGGGTGTCGGCGAGGCGAGCGGCGGCCCGTGCCCGGGCCTCCCGCACGCGTGCGGCGACCGTCGCCGTGCTCTCGGCCTTTCCGCCTTGCTGCATCAGTTCGGCCTTGGTGACCCCGGCAACCTGCACCTGGAGGTCCACCCGGTCCAGCAGCGGGCCGGACAGCCGTGCTTGGTAGCGGTTGACCATGACGGGTGTGCATTCGCACCCTTCTCCTCTCAGTGAATAGCGGCCGCAGGGGCAGGGGTTGGCGGCCAGGCAGAGCAGGAAGCGGGCGGGCAGCCGCATCGAGCCTGCGGCTCTGGCGATCATCACCTCCCCCGATTCCAGGGGTTGGCGCAGTGCGTCGAGGACCCGGACCGGGAATTCGGGTGCCTCGTCGAGGAACAGCACGCCGCGGTGGGCGAGGGAGACGGCTCCGGGCCTGGGCAGTCCCGTTCCGCCGCCGACGATGGCGGGCATGGTCGTCGAGTGGTGCGGCGCGCAGTAGGGCGGGGTGTCGATCAGCGGGCGGTCGGGTGGGAGCAGGCCGGCCACGGAGTGGATCGCGGTCACTTCGAGGGCTTCGCTGGGGGTGAGCGGGGGGAGCAGGGCCGGGAGCCGTTCGGCCAGCATCGTCTTGCCGGCGCCCGGCGGGCCCTTCAGGTAGAGGTGGTGTCCGCCTGCTGCAGCGATCTCCAGGGCTTGGCGGGCCTCGTCCTGCCCGGCCACGTCGGCGAGGTCGGGTCGGACGGCCTGGTCCGAGGTGAGGTCGCGGACGCCGAGGCCGGGGAGCAGCAGCCCAGCGAAGGAGGAGTCGGGACGGCCGGTGGACGGGTCCGGTGGCTCGTCGGGGACGGGTGCGTTGGTGAGGATCGCGATGAGCTGGCGCAGGCTGCGCACTCCGAGGACGGAGACGCCGGGCACCAGTTTCGCTTCGGCGGCGGTCTGCTCGGCGACCACGATCTGCCGGTAGCCGGCGTCGGCCGCCGCCAGGACCGCGGGCAGGACTCCGCGCACCGGGCGTACGCGACCGTCCAGTCCGAGCTCTCCGATGATCAGCATGCCGTCGATCGACGCGGGGTCGAGCCGTTCGGCGGCCGCCAGGACGGCGCAGGCCACGGCCAGGTCGTACCCGCTGCCGCTCTTGGGTACGGAGGCCGGGGTGAGGCCCACGGTGAGTTTTCGCAGCGGCCACTTCTCCCCGCTGTTGGAGACGGCGGCGCGGACCCGGTCGCGGGCTTCCAGGAGGGCCTTGTCGGCGAGGCCCACCAGGCTGAAGGCGGCGAGTCCGGGTTCGAGGTCGGCTTGGACCTCGACCACGACGCCGTCCACGCCGACCAGGGCGACCGAGCAGGTGCGGGCGAATGCCATTCAGACCGCCCCGCGCAGGTGCTCGACCGCGGCGGCGCCCCGGCGGGGGTTGACCACGGCGACCAGGTCGATGCGGACGCCGCCGGGCGGCGGCGGGGCCGGCCCGCCGCTCTCCGCGTCGGGTTGCGGATCGACGCCCCCGGCCCGTTCGGCGGCGAGCACGAGTTGGGAGAAGTGCACCGGCCAGCGTTCGGCGAGCCACCGTTCGGCGAGGTGGCGCAGCCGGTCGGCCTTGGTCTGGTCGATCGCCTCGGCGGGCTGCTGGAAGCCCCACTCGGAGCGGGTCTTCACTTCGCAGATCGCCAGGGTGTCCCCGTCGAGCGCGACGATGTCGAGCTCGCCGTCGGCGCAGCGCCAGTTGCGTTCCAAAATGCACAGGCCGCCCTCCGTGAGTCGGCGGGCGGCGACCTCCTCGCCGTAGCGTCCGAGGCCGTTGGTGGAAATCTTGTTGGGGTTCTGCACGGCAATCACCTCCGGTCGGAAGGTTGCCGTCAGGCGCCGAGGGCGGGCCAGCGGAATCGTCAGGCCTGTGGATAACCCGGACCTGTGGATAACTTGGTTCACCCGTTCGAGCGACAAATCGAAAAATGCGCTGGACAGTGCTCGATCAGCGCAGTCAATCTCGGTGGCCCGGGCACCGTCGCAGCTCACGGAGGTGCGGCAGCCCCGGCAGGAGGGCACGGTCGGCCGTGCCGTTCCCGCCGGGCACCCGGCCCGCCGGAAACCGATCGCCCGGTCGCGGGGCGGTCAGTTACCGAAGGCGGAGTCGTCCGAGGGCAGCTCGAGGTCGCTCTTGGCCAGCTCCTCGATGTTCACGTCCTTGAACGTCAGCACGCGGACCTTCCGAACGAACCGGGCCGGTCGGTACATGTCCCAGACCCACGCATCCGCCATCGACACTTCGAAGAACACCTCGCCCTGCACCGAGTGCACCTGGAGGTCGTAGTCGTTCGTCAGATAGAAGCGCCGCTCGGTCTCAATCACGTACTTGAACAGGCCGACGACATCCCGGTACTCCCGGTAGAGCTTGAGCTCCATCTCGGTCTCGTACTTCTCGAGGTCTTCGGCACTCATTCCAAGCGTCCCCTCACTCGTCACGTCCACCCCATTGTGGACCACCGGGCCCGTGCTCAGAGCCTTACTGGCCGTTCTGGCGGTCCTTCCGTCAGAACCCGTGCCACCAGTTCGACCAGTCCGCGGGGGTGGACGGTCTCCCCCGTGGTCCTCAACTCCCCCACCGTCCACCAGCGGACGGCCAGCAGCAGCGCGTGTTCGTCCGCTCCGCCCTCCGTCAGTGACACCGCGGTCCTGGTGGTGCGGGCCAGTCGGAACCACTGCTCCTGTCGATACTCCCTGCCCCGGAAGGAGAACTCCGCCGTGCCGTACGCGACCAGCGGTCCCCAGTCCACGTCCGTCAGCCCGATCTCCTCGGCCAGCTCGCGCCGGGCCGCCTCGGCCGGGCTCTCGCCCGGTTCGATGCCGCCGCCGGGTGTGATCCACCAGGTGGTCCCGGGTTCGGCCGGGTCCGTCCCGTGCAGCAGCAGGACGCGGTCGTCCGGGTCCAACAGCAGCACCCGGACGGCCCGGCGATGCTCGACCACCATCTGGTTCAGCTCCGTCCTGAAGCGCTGGGCTCGTCTCCTGGCCAGTGCCGATGCCGGGGGCGGTGCGCCTCCGGCCCCGGGATCAGGCCCTCCGCCGCCGCAGCCGCCCGGCCAGCGAGACCACCCAGCCGACTGCGGAGGCGACCACGATCAGCACCGCGCCGACGACCGCCGTCCACGCGGCGGGCACCAGCGGGCCGGGGTGGTGCGCACCCGGTGCGCCCAGTTCGTCGAAGGCCGTGGTGCGCTGCTTCAGCCCGGCCTGGGACAGCGGCTGGATCACCGCTTCGACCTTCGCCTTCACCTCGGAGGCTGGCACCGAGCCGAACGCCACGTCGAGGTGGCTGCGCGAGTCCAGGGAGTTCCCCCGGAAGTCGCCGAGCAGGAACAACCGCCCCTCGGGCACGGTGATCGAGAACTCGGTCGTGTTCATCGCCGCAGGGGTCAGGTAGGGCTCGGACACCTGGTGCCCGTTGACGGCGATCCGCCCGTCGCGGCCGCCGGAGACGGTGTCGCCGCCGACCGCGACCACGCGCTTGACCAAGGTCGCGCTGCCCCAGTCCGGGTCCTGGAAGACCACGATGTCACCGCGGCCGGCGGATCCGCCGGTCCGGGCCAGGACGGTGTCGCCGACCCTCAGGGTCGGGCTCATCGAACCGGTCGGGATCTTGTAGGGCCGGTACTGGAGGGCCAGCGTCCCGAAGCCGCCGACCAGCATCACGAAGCCGAGCGCGATCACCACGCCCTGCGCGATCGACCCGGCGCTCCGGCGGCGGGCCGGCCCGGCCTCGGTGCGCGGGGTCTGCTCCGCGACGCTGCTCATCGGCTCCGCCCTCTCCTGGTGCTCGGGCGCTCCGGACGAGCGCTCGCGGCCGGTGCGCCGCCGGCCGTCCTGGTCCGGACAGCACTGCGGGCCGCGGCACGTGCGAGCAGATTACTCGCCAGTACCACGGCCCGCGCAAGAGGTCTTCCCGGCCGGCCGGTGTCCGGTCAGCGGCGGCGCCTGCGCACCCACCACACGGCGGGGACGGCGAGCGCCGTACCGGCCATCGCCGGAGCGAGCGGTCCGGCGGCCAGCCCCTTCTGGTCGAAGGTGTCCGGGACGGGCAGCGTCGCCCAGTCGCCGATCGGCCAGGCCACCACGAACGCGCGGCCCACCACGTTGCCGACCGGGACGGTTCCGCCGCCGGGCTGGTCCATGTGGTACCGCGAGTCCAGCGAGTTGCCGCGGTGGTCGCCCATCACCCAGATGGTGCCCTTGGGCACGTTCACCGGGCCGAAGGGCTTCTCCCCGCACGGGGTGTTGCCGGGGAAGATGTACGGCTCGTCGAGCGCGACGCCGTTCACCTTGACCGGGCCGGAGCCCTGGCACTCCACGGTGTCGCCGCCGACCGCGATGACCCGCTTGATCAGATCCTTCTCGTCGCTGGACGGCATCAGCCCGATGAAGCTGAACACGTCCTGCACGCCGCGGACGAAGGAGTTGTCGCTGCGCTGGGTCGGCTCGTCGTTCAGCCAGCCGCCCGGGTCCTTGAAGACCACCACCTCGCCGCGCTCCGGCTCCGAGCCGAACCAGGGAGTGAGCTTGTCGACCAGGACGCGGTCGCCGACCTGCAGCGTGTTCTCCATCGACCCCGAGGGAATCGAGAACGCCTGGACGAAGAAGGTCTTGATCACCAGGGCCAGGATCAGCGCGATGCCGATCAGGATCGGCAGTTCCTTCCAGAAGGAACGCTGCTTCGGTGCCTTCCTGGACGTCGCCGCCGAATCCCCGGTGGCTTCCGCCCCGTCCTCGGTGTCCCGGAGCTCCTCGCCGTCACCGGCGGGCAGCCCCTCCTGGTTGCCCACGGGTTCCCCGTCGGGCTCCGGAGCACCTGAGCGGGCACCGATCACCAGATCCCCCACGACATCTCCTCCCTGCTGTGCGGACGCCTGCGCGCCCGCGCTCACGAGTGCCGCACAGCGGGCACCACACTCTGCGATCGACCGAAAGCCCGCCTCTGGCTTGCCCTACTGGGGCAGGCCCGACACCAGGCCGGAACCGAGCACTTCACACTTCTCTATCACTACCGGTCGACGTGCCCGTGCTCCCACGCGCCGACCCGGATGTCAGTCGGCCACCGGCCCGCCCCTCCGGCGCGTTCTGCGGTGCCGGGTGAGGAGCGGAAGGACGCCCAACACACCCATAACGAGTGGGGGTTCCGCAGGAACCGGCTCAACGGCCGCCGATCCTGCTGTCCGCCCCGGAAGGGAGGAGAGTGAATCGGGAACGTCGAGTTGACCGAAGTGGGAGAGCGGCCAGGCCACCACGAACGCGCGTCCGACCACGTTCTCCACCGGGATCGTCCCGGAGCCCGGATTGCCCATGTGGTAGCGGGAGTCGGCGGACAGGTCGCGGTGGTCGCCCATCACCCAGAGCCGCCCCTGAGGGACCGTCACCTTGAAGGTGATCCGCGAGGGCGAGTTGCCGGCCGCGATGTACGGCTCGTCCAGCGGGGTGCCGTTCACGCTCACCCGGCCGTGCTCGTCGCAGCACTCCACGGTGTCGCCGCCGACGCCGATCACCCGCTTGATCAAGTCCCGCTCGTCGTCGGAGGGGAGCAGCCCCACCGCAGAGAACACCGACTTCACGTTCCGCAGCACGGGCCCGTCCGTGGACCGCTTGTGGTCGTTCTCCAGCCAGCCGCCCGGGTCCTTGAAGACCACCACCTCGCCGCGCTCCGGCTCGGCGCCGAACCACGGGGTCAGCTTGTCCACGACGACCCGGTCGCCGATCCGCAGGGTCTGTTCCATCGAACCGGAGGGGATCACGAACACCTGGATCAGGAACGTCTTCATCACCAGCGCGATGACCAGGGCCACCAGCACGATCACCGGCAGCTCGCGCAGGAACGAGCGCCGGCTGCGGCGCGCGGCGCGCTTGGCGCTGCGGCGGCGCTCGGCGCGGCCCCGGGCGGAGCGGCCACCCGCGTCGTCCGCACCGTTCCCGCCGCCGTCACCACCACTGCCCCCGGAGCGGCTGCCGCCGTGCTCCTCGCCGTCCACGTCCTCCGCTCCGTCCGCGGGGGGCGTTGCGGGGATCAGGTACACGGACCCGGGGTCGGCACCGGTTGCGAAGTCCGGTCCGAAACCAGGTCCGGAGCCGGGCTCGGAGTCAGGGCCGGAGGCGGTGCAGGAGGTGCGGCCCGGGTCCGCGGAGTCGGACGGGCCGTCGGCGGCGGTCCTGGGTCTACCTCTGCTCCCCATGGCCACCAGTCCCCTCAATCGCGGCGAACGCCGCCGGTCGGTCGAGGGAGGTGGCCCGGCCGAGGGGGAACATCACCCAGTCGGCGCGGCCGATCACCTTGTCCTCGGGCACGGCGCCTCCGCCGGGCTCGCCGAGGTGGTCACGGGAGTCGCGGGAGGCGCTGCGGTGGTCGCCCATCATCCACAACTTGCCGTCAGGAACCACGATGTCGAACGGTACCGCCGACGGGGCGTCGCCGGGGAGCAGATACGCGCTCTCGTCCAGCGGCACCCCGTTGACCTTGAGCCGGCCGTCGGTGCCGCAGCAGGTGATCCGGTCCCCGCCGACGCCGATCACCCGCTTCACGTAGACCGTGTCACCGGCCGGGGCGAGGCCCGCGCCGGTCAACAGCCGCTTCAGGCCGGACGGTTCGTCCTGGTACGGCAGGAAGGAGCCGATGCCGTCGAAGACCACTACGTCGCCCCGCTGCGGGTGCCCGCCGAAGGCGTACGCGAGCTGGTTGACCAGCACCCGGTCGCCCGGTCGCAGCGTCCCCTCCATCGAACCGGAGGGCACCGCGAACGGCCGGACCACGAAGGCGTTCACCACCAGCAGGACGACCACGCACACCGCCGCGATCCACAGCAGGTCGCGCGACCACCGCCGCCCGCCGCCGTGGTCGTCGTCAGCACCCGCCTCGCCCTCGGCGCCCCGGTCTCCCTCGGCGCCGACCTCACCGTCCGGGCTCGGGCTCGGGCCGGAAACGGCGACGGTGGCCGTTCCGGGGGCTCCAGGAGCTCCCGGGGTTCCGGAGGCGGAAACGGCGGCGGACCGCGACGGCGAGTCCGCACCCGTGGGTGCGGGACTGCCGTCGCGGTCCGTCGGTGGCTCGTGCGTGCTCATCGGGGGTGAGCTTATCCCCCCGGTCTACACCGGTTGGAGGGCCAACCCCGATTGAGCCTGCGCGATCACGCGTCGCGCTTCTCCTTGATCTTCGCGGCCTTGCCGCGGAGGTCGCGCAGGTAGTACAGCTTGGCGCGGCGGACCGCACCGCGGGTCACGACCTCGATCTTCTCGACGACCGGGGTGTGCACCGGGAAGGTGCGCTCGACGCCGACGTTGAAGCTGACCTTGCGGACGGTGAAGGTCTCACCGATGCCCGCACCGTGGCGGCGGATGACGACGCCCTGGAAGACCTGGACGCGCGAGCGGTTGCCTTCGATGACTCGGACGTGCACCTTGAGGGTGTCGCCGGGGCGGAAGGCGGGGATGTCGGTGCGCAGCGAGGCCGCGTCGACAGCAGCGAGCTTGTTGCTCATCGTTGCTCTCCATCGCAGGCGCCACGGGCCGCCCACGGAAGTTCGATTCGACTGGGTGGTGTTGCGGGCCGCTTCGGCTGGCGGTGATCCCCCCGTGGCGGGGGCACCGGTCCACTGGCTCCCCGTGAGGAGATCCGGGCGGCAGACAACAGTCGCCTATTGTTCCACAGGCTCGGCCACGGACCGAAATCGGCCGGCGGCCTCGTCCCAGGCCAGGCCGAGCACGCTGAGCGCCTCGCGCTCCTTCTTGGTGAACGCCTCGCGCTGCCAGCGGGCCACCAGGTCGGGCCGGTTGGCCAGGGTGCGGGCGAACGCCTGCTCGCGCCGCCACTGGGCGATCTTCCCGTGGTGGCCGCTGAGCAGGATCTCCGGCACCTCCCGGCCGCGCCACTCGGCGGGCTTGGTGTACACCGGGCCCTCCAGCAGGTCGGCCATGGCGCCGGGGGCGAAGGAGTCGTCGCGGTGCGACTCGGCGTTGCCCAGCACACCGGGCAGCAGCCGGGCGATCGCCTCGACCATCACCAGCACCGCGACCTCGCCGCCGGCCAGCACGTAGTCACCGATCGAGGTCTCGACCACCGGCATCCGGGTCGCGGCCTCCTCGATGACCCGCCGGTCGATGCCCTCGTAGCGGGCGGGCGCGAAGGCCAACCAGGGGCGGGCGGCGAGTTCCTGGGCCAGTTCCTGGGTGAAGGAGCGTCCGCTGGGGGTGGGCACCACCAGGGTCGGCACCTCGCCCTCGGGCCCGGCGGCCAGCACGGCGTCCAGCGCGGCGCCCCACGGCTCCGGCTTCATCACCATGCCGGGCCCGCCGCCGTAGGGCGTGTCGTCCACGGTGCGGTGGATGTCCGTGGTCCAGGAGCGCAGGTCGTGCAGGTGCACGTCCAACTGCCCGCGGGCGCGCGCCTTGCCGACCAGCGAGACGTTCAGCGGCTCCAGGTACTCGGGGAAGATCGTGACGACGTCGATCCGCATGTCGCTCACGCGCCACCACCGTTCTCGCCCGAACCCGAGCCCGGACCCGAACCCAAGCCCGAGCCGGCATCCGAGTCCGCGCCCTCGCCCGCGTCTCCGTCCGAACCCGCGTCTCCATCCGAACCCGCGCCCGAGCCCGAGCCCGCGCCCGAACCCGCGTCGACCGGGTCGATCAGGCCGGGCGGCGGAGTGATGACGACGCGCTGCTCGTCCAGGTCGATGGTGGGGACGATCTGCTCGACGAACGGGATCAGCACCTCGGTGCCGTCTGGGCGCTCGACGGTGAGCAGGTCCTGGTACGGGAGGTGGACCACCTCGGTGAGCTCGCCGACCGGGGTGCCGTCGGCCAGCACCACGTCCAGGCCGATGAGTTGGTGGTCGTAGTACTCGTCCGGGTCCTCGGGGGTCTCGTCCGGGTCGATCTCGGCGATCAGCATGGTGCCGCGCAGGGCCTCGGCGGCGGTGCGGTCCTTGACCCCGGCGAAGCGCAGCAGCAGGCGTCCGCTGTGCACCCGGCCGCTCTCGACGGTCAGCGGTCCGGTGGCGGCGGGGTCGGTGAGGAGGACCGCGCCGGGCCCGAGCCGCAGCTCCGGCTCGTCGGTGCGGACTTCGACGCTGACGTCCCCCCGGATGCCGTGGGCGCGGCCGATCTTGCCGACGACGAGCTGCACGGTGATCGTTCTCCTGGAAGGTGATGGAGCTGAAGGGTACTTGCGGCGGGAGGGACGGCGGTGGTCCCGGAAACGAGGAAGGACCGGCCGGGACGGATGCGTCCCGGCCGGTCCTGAAACCCGGTGGCCGACCTCGCGGTCGGTGCCCTCGGCGGTCGAGCGGAGGTCAGCGGAGGCTGTCCGCGTCGACCAGGTCGACCCGGACGTTGCGGCCGCCCAGGGCGCCGACCACGGTGCGCAGTGCGCGAGCCGTACGGCCGCCCCGGCCGATCACCTTGCCGAGGTCGTCGGGGTGCACGCGCACCTCGATGGTGTGGCCGCGGCGCAGGTTGCGCGAGCGGACCTGCACCTCGTCGGGGTGCTCGACGATGCCCTTCACCAGGTGGTCGAGGGCTTCCTCGATCATGCTCAGGCCTCGGTGGAAGCGGCCTCGGCCTCGTCAGCCTTGTCCGACTTCTTGGCCTTCGGGGTGATGGCGACACCGGTGGTGGCGTCCTCGAAGCCGGCGACGGCCTTGGCGAACAGGTGCGAGAAGTCCTCGACCTTGGGCTCGGCCACCTTCAGCGGCTCCGGAGCCGGCAGGCCCTTGAACTTCTGCCAGTCGCCGGTCAGCTTGAGGATGGCGAGCACCGGCTCGGTCGGCTGGGCGCCGACGGACAGCCAGTACTGGGCGCGCTCGCCGTCGACCTCGATCTTCGAGGGGTTGTAGGTCGGCTGGTAGAGGCCGATCTCCTCGATCGCGCGGCCGTCGCGCTTGGTGCGCGAGTCGGCGACGACGATGCGGTAGTGCGGGGAGCGGATCTTGCCCAGACGCTTCAGCTTGATCTTGACAGCCACGGGTGTGGATTCTCCTGGTTTTGACGTGGGTGAGCAGCGCTCCGCCGCGTGGGGCTGCGGCGCGAGGTGCCGTTCAAGGGACACGCCAGCCGTTAGGAGAGAGGGTCCTGTCTTGGCTGCCGAGTACTCAGCCATCCATTCTGCCACACCGCAGAGGTCCCCCCGGACCGCGCCCCCGCGCGGAACGGCAGGACCTCAGGGCGTCACTCGGGTCGTGCGTCACCCGGACCGGGCGTCGTGCGTCACTCGGACCGGGCGTCGTGCAGTGATGCGGATCGTGCGTGATGCGGATCGTGCGTGATGCGGATCGCGCGCCGTGCGACGGGTTCAGGCGATCTTGAACGGCTGCTGGCAGGCGCCGCAGACGATCGAGGCCTGCGCCAGCACGGACGGGACGACGCGGACGTTGCGACCGCAGCCGCACACCGCCTTGACCCGGACGCCGCCGCCCGAGGAGCCGTGCCGGGCGGCGGGGCCGCGGAAGGCGCGGTGGTTGCCCTCGCCGGCGACGGCGAGCTGGTGCGCCCCGAGCGCGCGGTCGAGACGCTCGATGGTCTCGGCGTAGCGGTCGCGGGTCTCGTGCCCCATCGTCACCTGGGAGAAGCCGCTGCTGGCGTGCGGCTCGACCGGGTGGGCCAGGCCCAGCTCGGAGGCGAGCAGCAGGAAGCGGCGGTTGTGGTAGCGCCCGGCCCGCGAGGTGTCGCGGATCTCCCGCGCGGCGGCCAGGCCGTGGGCGGCCTCGTGCAGCAGCCGCTCGAAGTTGAGCTGGGTGCCGCAGGCGGACGAGGACTCGCCGATCAGCGCCTCGGGCGACGCCAGGTCGGGCAGGTCCCGGTGGTGGGCCTGGATGTCGCTCCAGGCGGCGGCCAGTTCGGCCGCAAGGACGAGGGGCTGTGTCGTGCTCACGCTGTACCAACGACGGGGAGAGCGGTGGTGTTCCGGCGGACGCCCCGGTTCGGGAATTCCCAGCGGACTCTCAGAAATGCACTTCCGCGCGCGAATTGCGCGGCTCCGGACTGACGCAAGACCAACCCCCTGCACGTATGGAGCCGGCGGGTTTCGCCGGGCTCTCGGCACCCGCCGCGGAGCCCAACATCCCCACGACGGACGGCCCGCGTCCTGTCCGAAAATTGACAGGGCCACGGGCCGTACACCGTACCGCTTGTGGAGTACCTCGGGGAGTTGACTGGTGAGTAGTCTCAACTGCCAGCACCCGGGCCGGGGTTCGGGAATTCACCGGGAAAGCGGCCGGCCGCGCAGTTCACGGGAGCGGGGTCGGCCGGAGGCCGGTCCGCGGCCGCCCCGGAAAGGCGGCCGCGGCGGGGCGGCTCAGTAGGCGCGGGCGACCAGGGCGAGGTTGCCGGGCTGGTCGTCGGCGGCCGGCACCGAGCCGTCCTCGGCGATCAGGCAGCGCACCGAAACACCCTGCTCGGCCAACTTGGCCTCGCCCTCGGGGCCGAGGTCGGCCCAGGAGATCCGGCCCCAGCCGGTGGTGGCGGCCTCGGCGGCCTCCTCGATGGTCTTGACGTCCACGGTGCGGGCCTCGCGGCGCTCGCGGGACTCGCGCAGCAGCTGCGCCTGGTCCTCCTCCAGGATGCCGGGGACGATCGCGGCCAGGGAGTCGACCGCGACCGGCTCCTTGCCGCCGGCGATCCGGCGGACCAGCATCGCGGTGCCGGCCTCCAGGTCGCGCGGGCCGACCTCGATCCGCAGCGGGACGCCCTTGAGCTCCCAGTCCACGGCGCGGCGGCCGAACGGGGTGTCGGTGCGGTCGTCGACGACCACCCGCACGCCCGCCGCCTCCAGCTGGGCGCCGATCTCGCGGACCTTCGCCAGCACCGCGTCCTCGCCCTTGATGGCGAGCACCACGGCCTGCACGGCGGCCAGCCGCGGCGGCACCCGCAGGCCGTTGTCGTCGCCGTGGGACATGATCAGGCCGCCGACCATGCGGGTGGAGACGCCCCAGGAGGTCTGCCAGACGTGCTCGCGCTCGGCGCCCTGCAGCTGGTAGGTGGTGTTGAACGCCTTGGCGAAGTTCTGGCCCAGCTCGTGGCTGGTGCCCATCTGCAGCGCCTTGCCGTCGCCCATCATCCCTTCGAGGGTGAGGGTGTTGATGGCGCCGGCGAAGCGCTCCTTGGCGGTCTTGCGGCCGAGCACCACGTCGATGCCCAGCACGTTGGTCATGAAGTCGCCGTAGACGTCGGTGTGGATCCGCGAGGCGTACGCGCGGGCGTCCTCGTAGGTGGCGTGGGCGGTGTGGCCCTCCTGCCAGAGGAACTCGGTGGTGCGCAGGAAGACGCGCGGGCGCAGCTCCCAGCGGACCACGTTGGCCCACTGGTTGATCAGCAGGGGCAGGTCCCGGTGGCTCTGCACCCACTTGGAGAAGTACTCGTTGATGATGGTCTCGGAGGTGGGCCGGACGACGACCGGCTCCTCCAGCTCCTTGCCGCCGCCGTGGGTGACCACCGCGAGCTCGGGGGCGAAGCCCTCGACGTGCTCGGCCTCCTTGGTCAGGTAGGACTGCGGGATGAACATCGGGAAGTAGGCGTTCTGGGCGCCCGCCTTCTTGATCCGCGCGTCCATCTCCTGCTGCATCCGCTCCCACAGGCCGTAGCCGTACGGTCGGATGACCATGGTGCCGCGCACCGGACCGTTGTCGGCCAGCTCGGCCTTGTTGATGAGGTCCTGGTACCAGCGGGGGAAGTCTTCCGCCTGGGGAGTGAGAACGGGTGCCTTAGCCATGGGCCGAATGGTACGGAAAACCGGGGCCCGACCGTGAATCGGTTTCGCCCCGCCCGCGAACCCCGCCTGCGGACCCCGCCCACGAACCCCGGACGCGGACCCCGCCCGCAAACCCCGGACGGCCGACCGGTCGGAACGCGCCGCGCCCGCGCACACCCCGGGGCGCACACCCGCGGCGCACGGATACCTGCTCGCACCCCTCTGGACGGCGGACGCGGCCCGCTGTTCGCTGGGAGGGGGGCCGGGGGGCCGGGCTGCGGGGACCGCAGCCGATTCCGAGGACCGAATGGGAGGCCGCGATGGCTTCAGCGCAGGTGACCGGCAGCACCGTGGACCGGGTCCGGACGGACTCCCCGGCGGGGCGCAGCGGTCGGGCGCGGGACTGGGCGGAGATCCAGGAGCGCATGCTCGTCCCCCTCTACCAGGACGTTTACCGGCGGTTGGAGGTCGGCGCGGCCACCAGTCTGCTGGGCGTCGGCTGCCGGTCGGGGCTGGCGCTGCTGCTCGCCGCGGGGCGCGGCGCGCAGGTCGCGGGGGTGGAGGCGGACGCCGGGCTGCGGGAGCTGGCGGCGGCCCGCGGGCTGCAGGTGTCGCCCGGCGGCCGGGCGGAGGCGGTCGCCCGTTCGGCGCACCCCGTCCCCCGCCCGGCGCACTCCCTGGTGACGGTTTTCGAGCAGCCGCCGGTGCCCGCGCTGGTCGCCCGGTCGGCGGAGCGCACGCTGCCGGGCGGGCACCTGGTGGTGGCCGCCTGGGGTCCGGCGGAGCGCTGCGAGAGCGCGGCGGTGCTGGAGGTGGCCCGCCGGCACGCCCCGCTGGACGCGCCGGACCCGTTCGCCGCGTCCGGCCCCGGCGCCCTGGAGTCGCTGCTGGCCGCGGCGGGGACGCGCCCGTCCGGGAGCGGCCGGGTGGCCTGCCCGTTCGCCTACGCGGGCCTGGACTCGGCGGTCCGCGGCCTGCTGTCGACCGGCCTGTTCGACCGGGCCGAGGAGGCCGCCGGGGCGGCGCTGGTGGCCAAGGAGCTGGCGGAGGCGCTGCACCCGTACCTGCGCCCGGACGGTTCGGTGCGGATGGCGAACGAGTTCCGCTGGGCGGTGGGGACGAAGCCCCGCGGGTAGCGGCAGAGCCCCTGGGCGGGAACCGCCAAGAATGCCAGGAACGCCAGGGCGCCAGGGCGCCAGGGCGCCAGGACCGGCTGAGCCCGGCGTCAGGACCGGCTGAGCCCGGCGGCAGCGTACGCGGCGTCCTCGTCGAGGGTCTCGGCCTCCAGCAGGGCGGCGGCCAGCGCGTCGAGCCGGTCGCGGTGCCGGTGCAGCAGGGCGACGGCCTCCTCCCAGCACTCGGCGACGATCCGCCGGGCCTCCTCGTCGACCGCGTCCAGCGTGGTGGGGGCGGCGGCCAGGCCGTACGGGGACTGGCTGTCGTTGGGGATGGCGGTGACCCGGCCGACCCGGTCGCTCATGCCCCAACGGCCGGCCATCGAGCGGGCGATGGTGGTGAGTTGTTCGAGGTCGCTCTCGGCGCCGGTGGTGACCACCCCGTAGACCACCTGTTCGGCGGCCATCCCGCCGAGCGCGCCGACGATCCGGCCGCGCAGGTAGGGCTCGGTGTAGGAGTAGCGGTCGGTGTCGGGGGTGGAGAGGGTGACGCCGAGGGCGCGGCCGCGCGGCACGATGGTGACCTTGCGGACCGGGTCGGCGCCGGGTTGCAGCATGCCGAGCAGGGCGTGGCCGGATTCGTGGAAGGCGGTCCGCTCGCGTTCCTGCTGGGGCATCACCAGCGGGCGGACCGCGCCGAGCTGGACCTTCTCCAGTGCCTCGGAGAGGTCCTCCTGGCCGACCGCGTCCTGCTTGCGCTTGACGGCGAGCAGCGCGGCCTCGTTGACCAGGTTGGCCAGGTCGGCGCCGGTCATGCCGGGCGTGGTGCGGGCGACGGTGTCCAGGTCGGTGCCCTTCGCCAGCGGCACCTCGCGGGTGTGGATCCGCAGGATCTGCTCGCGGCCGGCCCGGTCGGGCGGGCTGACGGTGATCCGGCGGTCGAACCGGCCGGGGCGCAGCAGGGCCGGGTCGAGGACCTCGGCGCGGTTGGTCGCGGCGATCACGATCACGCCCTCGGAGCCGGAGAAGCCGTCCATCTCGGTGAGGATCTGGTTGAGCGTCTGCTCGCGCTCGTCGTGGCCGCCCATGCCGCCACCGCCGCCGCGCTGCCGGCCGATGGTGTCGATCTCGTCGATGAAGACGATCGCCGGGGCGACCTTGCGGGCCTCGGAGAACAGGTCGCGGACCCGGCCGGCGCCGACGCCGACGATCATCTCGATGAACTCGGACGCCGAGGCGGAGAAGAACGGCACGTCCGCCTCCCCGGCGACGGCCCGGGCCAGCAGCGTCTTGCCGGTGCCGGGCGGGCCGGAGAGCAGGACGCCGCGCGGCATCTTGGCGCCGAGCCGGCGGTACTCCTGCGGGTTCTTCAGGAAGTCGACCACCTCGCTGAGCTCGGCCTCGACCTCGTCGATGCCGGCCACGTCCTTGAAGGTGGTGCGCTTGCCCTGGCTGGTGTCCACCGGCTTCGGCGGGGCCTTGCGGCCGAGCGCGCCGGTGCCCATCCCGCCGGCCATCCGGCGGGCGATCAGCACCCAGACCCCGATCAGCAGCAGCATCGGCGCCAGCGAGATCAGCAGGTTGGCCAGGAAGCTGCGCTGCTGCACCACCGGCCGGGCGGTCACCTCGACGTTCTGCGACTGCAGGGTGCCCCACAGGTTGTCGCCCGCGAACGCCGGGCGCTGGGTGGTGAACTCCGTGTAGTCGCCCTTCTCCCCGTCCGGCTTGGGCTGCTTGTTCTTGAGGTTGCCCTCGATCGCGTCGCCCTTGGCGTAGATCTTGGTGATGTTGCCGCTGTTCAGCTGCTTGTTGAACTCGGTGTACGAGATCGTGGTCGACCCGCCGTTGCCGAAGAAGCTCAGCAGGACGTCCGAGAGCAGGAAGACCACCAGCGCGGTGAGGATCAGGCCGGTCCAGCCGCCCGGCATCTTCTTCTTCGGCGGCGGCGGGGGCGGCGCCCCCTCGGAGCGCCAGGGCTGGTCGGGGGTCTGGCGCGGCGGCACGGGGTTGCTCACCCGTCGGACAATACGGACACGGCGCCCGCCGGGCGGCGCGCAACGCCGCGACCGGGCCCGGTCAGCGCACCGGCGTCGGCCACTCCTCCGCGGTCAGCGCGAAGCGCTCGTGGTCGCGCCAGGCCTCCTGGAGGAACAGCATCCGCGGGGTGAGGCCCTCGTGCCGGAAGCCCAGCCGGCGGGCCATGGCGATCGACCGCTCGTTGTCCGGCTGCACGTTGATCTCCAGCCGGTGCAGTCCCAGCCCGCCCCGCTCGGCCGGGGTGAAGCAGCGCTCCACCACCAGCCGCATGCCCTCCGACATCCGGCCCGTCCCGACGAACGGCTCGTACGAGTCGTAGCCCAGCACCCCGTTGCAGAACCGCGCCATCACGATGTTCGCCACGTTGCACTTGCCGACCAGGCCGCCGGTCTCGACGTCGACGATCAGGAACGTCCGCAGGCCCGCGCCCTGACGGCTCAGCAGGTCCGGCAGGCCGTCCGGCTCCACCGGGTTCCACCGCCCGATGTGGGCGGCGGAGCGGCGCACCGCCTCGGCGTAGGGGACGACGTCATCGGGGCGGGGGGATCGGATCGTCACGCGCATACGGGACATCATGGCGCAACGGGGGACGGAAGCAGGGGCGCGGGTGCACCCGCGCCCCGCCGCCTACAGCAGGTCCTTGAACTCCTTGGGGAGGTCGAAGTCGGCCGGGCCCTTGCCCGGCTGGAGGCCGAACGCGCCGCCCGGCTGGGCGCCCTGGCCGGGGCCGAGCGCCTTGCGCTCGGCGGCCGCGGCCTCCTCCTGGGCGCGCTTGAGCGGGTTGCCGCTCTTGCGCTTGCCCTTGGCGACCGGGGCCTTCTTGGCGGACTTCTTGCCGCCGCCGCCCATCCCGGGGATGCCCGGCATGCCGGGGATGCCCTTGCCGGAGGCCATCGCGGACATCATCTTGCGGGCCTCGAAGAACCGCTCGACCAGGCCGGAGACCTCGCCGACCTGGACGCCGGAGCCCTTGGCGATGCGCAGCCGGCGCGAGCCGTTGATCAGCTTGGGGTCGGAGCGCTCGGCCGGGGTCATCGACTTGATGATCGCGCCGACCCGGTTGACGTCCTTGTCGTCCAGGTTGTTGATCTGGTCGCGGATCTGGCCCATGCCGGGGAGCATGCCGAGCAGCTTGGAGATGGAGCCCATCTTCTGGACCTGCTCCAGCTGCGACAGGAAGTCGTCGAGCGTGAAGTCCTTGCCGCCGCCCTGGAGCTTGGCGGCCATCTTCTCGGCCTCGGCCTGGGAGAAGGTCTGCTCGGCCTTCTCGATCAGCGAGAGGACGTCGCCCATGCCGAGGATGCGCGAGGCCATCCGGTCGGGGTGGAAGGCGTCGAAGTCGTCGACCTTCTCGCCGTTGGAGGCGAACATGATCTGACGGCCGGTCACGTGGGCGACCGAGAGCGCGGCGCCGCCGCGGGCGTCGCCGTCGAGCTTGGAGAGCACGACGCCGGTGAAGTCGACGCCCTCCAGGAAGGCCTGGGCGGTGGTGACCGCGTCCTGGCCGACCATGGCGTCGACCACGAACAGGACCTCGTCCGGGTCGACCGCGGCGCGGATGTCGGCGGCCTGCTGCATCAGTTCGGCGTCGATGCCGAGGCGGCCGGCGGTGTCGACGATGACGACGTCGTACTGCTTCTGCTTGGCGTACTCGATGGAGTCGCGGGCGACCTGCACCGGGTCGCCGACGCCGTTGCCGGGCTGCGGGCCGTAGAAGGCGACGCCGGCCCGCTCGGCGACCACGCCGAGCTGGGTGACGGCGTTGGGGCGCTGGAGGTCGCAGGCGACCAGCAGCGGGGTGTGCTTCTGGCTCTTGAGCCAGTGGCCGAGCTTTCCGGCCAGCGTGGTCTTGCCCGCGCCCTGGAGGCCGGCCAGCATGATCACGGTCGGTCCGGTCTTGGCGAACCGCAGGCGGCGGGTCTCGCCGCCGAGGATGCTGATCAGCTCCTCGTTGACGATCTTGATGATCTGCTGGGCCGGGTTCAGCGCGCCGGAGACCTCGGAGCCCAGGGCCCGGTCCTTGACCTGCTTGATGAAGGCGCGGACCACGGGGAGCGCGACGTCCGCCTCCAGCAGGGCGATCCGGATCTCGCGCGCGGTGGCGTCGATGTCCGCCTCGCTGAGACGGCCCTTGCCCCGGAGGTTCTTGAACGTCGCTGCGAGGCGGTCGGAGAGAGTGTCGAACACGTCGGTCGCGGGTCCCTTGCGGCATCGAGTACGGGTACTGTCGTCGCCCCCAAGGGTAGCCGTACCCCCGGCGAGCGGTCTGCGCCCCTGCGGGAACCGGCGTTCAGCGCGCCTCCAGGGCCTTCCGGACGGCCCCGGCGACCCGTTCGGCGTGCTCCGGTTCCAGCGGCCGGCCGTCGGCCGAGGTCAGGTAGAAGGCGTCGACGGCCTCCGCGCCGAGGGTGGAGACGTGCGCGGTGCGGACCCGTACCCCGGCGCCGTCCAGGGCGAGGCCGATCCGGTGCAGCAGGCCGGGCGCGTCGTGCGCGCGGACCTCCAGCACGGTGGCCGAGCGCGAGGCGGCGTGCGGGGCGACGGCGACCACCGGCGGCGGGGTGCTGATGCCGCGGCGGCGCGGCGCGGCGGCGTCGCGCTCGGCGAGCTTGCGGGCGACGTCCAGCGAGCCGTCCAGGGCGCGGCGCAGGTCGGCCCGGAGCCGGGCGGCCTCGGGCAGGTCGCCGTACTCGGCGGCGACCGTCCAGGACAGCAGCAGGACGGGGCCGGCGCCGATCGGGTCGAGTTCGCGCAGGCCGGCCTTGCGGACGGTGAGGCGGTGCACCGCGAGCACCCCGGCGACGGTGCCGAGCAGGCCGGGGCGGTCGGGGATGGCCAGGGTGAGCTCGACGCCCATCGGCTCGCCGCCGTCCGACGGGGTCTCGGCGTGGGCGGTGAGGGCGAGCGCGGGGGCGCCGGTGCGGGCGGCCTCGACGGCGAGGCGTTCCTGGTCGGCGGTGACCTCGGCGTCGGCGGCGGGCGGGCGGGCGTCGCCGGCCAGCCGGGCGGCGGTGCGCTCGACCAGGGTGGCGACCAGCGAGGCCCGCCAGCTCGACCAGGCGGCGGGGCCGGTGGCGGTGGCGTCGGCCTCGGTGAGGGCGTGCAGCAGTTCCAGGTGGGTCTGGGTGCCGACGGTCTTGGCGATCAGGTCGGCGGTGGCCGGGTCGTCGGGGTCGCGGCGGGTGGCGGTGTCGACCAGCGTCAGGTGGTGGCGCACCAGCAGCGCCAGGGTGTCGGTGTCGTGCTTGTCGAAGCCCATCCGGACCGCGACGTCGCGGACGATCACCTCGCCGGCCTCGGAGTGGTCGCCGGGCCAGCCCTTGCCGAGGTCGTGCAGCAGCGCGGCGACCAGCAGCAGGTCGGGGCGGGCGGTGCGGCGGGTCATCGCGGCGGCCCGGACGGCGGTCTCGATCAGGTGCCGGTCGACGGTCCAGCGGTGCACGGCGTTGCGCTGCGGGCGGCAGCGGACGCGTTCCCAGTCCGGCAGCATCCGGCTGATCAGCCCCTCGGCCTCCAGCGCCTCCCAGACCGGCAGGCAGGCCTCGCCGGCGCCGAGCAGGGTGACCAGTTGCTCGCGGGCCTCGTCGGGCCAGGGCACCGGCAGCGGTCCGGTCTCGGCGGCCAGCCGGCGCACGGTGGCGTAGCCGACGGCCAGTCCGGCCTGGGCGGCCGCGGCGGCGGCGCGCAGCGGCAGCACCGGGTCGGTGGCGGGCCGGGCCGCCTGGGCGAGCACCGCCTCGCCGTCCTGCTCGACCACGCCCTCGGCGAGCGGGCGGCGCTCGGGGGCGGCGGGGCCGAGCGGGGCGCGCCGGGCGCCGTTGAACGGGAAGCCGAACCGGGCGACGCGGCGCGGCGCCGGGCGGCGGGCGGCGAGGACGCGGTCGACGGAGCGCCAGGTGACGTCCGAGGCGTAGGCGACGGTGCGGGCGGCCCGGTAGACCTGCCGCAGCAGGGTGTCGGCGTCGAGCACGCCGAGGCGTTCGGCGACCTGGTCCTGGTCCTGGAGGGAGAGCCGTTCGGTGGCCCGGCCGGTGGTCAGGTGCAGCGCGTCGCGGACGTCGGCGAGGGTGCGGGCGGCGGCGTCCAGGCCGTCCCGGGGGGCGTCGGCGAGCCAGGTGGCGGCCACCGCGTCGAGGGCGACCAGGTCGCGCAGGCCGCCGCGGGCCTCCTTGAGGTCGGGTTCGAGCAGGAAGGACAGCTCGCCGTGGCGTTCGGCCCGGGCGCGGCCGAGCTCGCGCAGCTCGGGGAGCCGCTCGGGGGCGGCGGCGCGCCAGTCGGCGAGGACGGCGGAGCGCAGGTCGGCGGTGAGCTGCGGGTCGCCGGCCAGGTGGCGGGCGTCGAGCAGGCCGAGCTGGGCCTTGAGGTCCTCGGCGGCGACCTCGCGGGCCTCGCCGGGGGTGCGGACGGCGTGGTCGAGGGCGACGCCGCTGTCCCAGACCGGGTACCAGATCCGTTCGGCGAGGTCGGCGGCGAGCGGGCCCTCGTGCAGCAGCAGCACGTCCAGGTCGCTGCGCGGGGAGAGTTCGGCCCGGCCGTAGCCGCCGACGGCGACCAGCGCGGTGCGGGCGGGGCCGCCGGCGGCCCGGTGCAGGGCGGCCAGCCAGTCGTCGGTGAGCCGGGCCAGGGCGGCGCGGCGCTGCGGGCCGGTGGTGTCCGGGTCGGCCAGCAGGCGGGCGCGCTCGGCGCTGTAGCCGTGCTCGGCGGGGTCGGTGCTGCTCACGTCTGCTCCCGGTGCGTACTGGTGCCGGATGCGCCTTCGGCGGACCTGCCGCACGGGCAGGTCCGCCAGGAGGGTCTCAGCGGTGGTTCAGAGGGCGTCGGGTCCGCGTTCGCCGGTGCGGACCCGGACGGCGGTCTCGACCGGGATCGACCAGACCTTGCCGTCGCCGATCTTCCCGGTGCGGGCGGCCTTGACGACCACGTCGATCAGCTGCTCGGCGTCCTCGTCCTCGACCAGTATCTCGATCCGGACCTTCGGGACCAGGTCCACCGTGTACTCGGCGCCGCGGTAGACCTCGGTGTGGCCGCGCTGGCGGCCGTAGCCGTTGGCCTCGGTGACGGTCAGGCCGTGCACCCCGAACGCCTGCAGGGCGTCCTTGACCTCGTCCAGGCGGTGCGGCTTGATGACGGCGGTGATCAGCTTCATCGGGCGTCGACCTCGGTCTTCTCGGCGGGGACGGCCACCGGAGTGGCCGGGGTGCGGGCGAGGCTGGCGCCGACGGCGGTGAAGTCGTAGGCGGACTCGGCGTGCTCGGCCTGGTCGATGCCGGAGACCTCGACCTCCTCGGCGACCCGGAAGCCGATGGTCTTCTGGATCGCCTGGCCCAGCAGCCAGGAGAGCACGAAGGAGTAGACCAGGACGACGACCACGCCGAGCGCCTGCTTGCCGAGCTGGCCCAGGCCGCCGCCGTAGAACAGGCCGGACGCGGTCTGGCCGACGTGGCCGGTGGCGAAGAGGCCGATCAGCAGCGAGCCGACGATGCCGCCGACCAGGTGGACGCCGACCACGTCGAGCGAGTCGTCGAAGCCGAACTTGTACTTCAGGCTGATCGCGGCGGCGCACAGCGCGCCGGCGATCAGGCCGATGGCGATCGAGCCGAGCGGGGAGACCGAGCCGCAGGCCGGGGTGATGGCGACCAGGCCGGCCACCGCGCCGGAGGCGGCGCCGAGCGTGGTGAACGCGCCGTGCCGGATCTTCTCGTAGGCCAGCCAGCCGAGGACGGCGGCGGCGGTGGCGACCTGGGTGTTGACGAAGGCCATGCCCGCCACGCCGTTGGCGGCCAGCGCCGAGCCCGCGTTGAAGCCGAACCAGCCGAACCACAGCAGGCCGGAGCCGAGCATCACCAGCGGCAGGTTGTGCGGGCGCATCGGGTCCTTCTTGAAGCCGATCCGCTTGCCCAGCACCAGGGCCAGGGCCAGGCCGGCCGCACCGGCGTTGATGTGCACCGCGGTGCCGCCGGCGAAGTCGATCACGCCGTTGCGGTCGCCGAGCCAGCCGCCGTTGCCGCCGTCGAAGAAGAACACCCAGTGCGCGACCGGGAAGTACACGACGGTCACCCAGAGCGCCACGAACAGGCTCCAGGCCGCGAACTTCGCCCGGTCCGCGATGGCGCCGCTGATCAGCGCCGGGGTGATGATCGCGAACATCAGCTGGAAGGCGGCGAAGCCGGTCACCGGGATCGTCCCGGTCAGGGCGTTCAGGTCGATGCCGCGCATGCCCAGGTAGTCGAGGTTGCCGATCAGGCCCGCCCCCGCGTCCGGCCCGAAGGCCAGCGTGTAGCCGTACAGGACCCAGAGCACCGTGACGATGGCCAGTGAGATGAAGCTCATCACCAGCATGTTGAGGGTGCTCTTGACCCTGACCATGCCTCCGTAGAAGAAGGCCAGACCCGGGGTCATCAACATGACCAGGGCCGCACAGATGAACACAAAGGCGGTATCGCCCGCGCTGAAGCCGTCCGGCATCGGCGTCTCCTCCGAAATCAGAGCCGCACCACGACCGGAACACCTGTCCCGTGCCATTCCGGCGTGTCGGCGATGAGAGGAGAGTGCCGAAGTCGGGTTTCGGCCGATGCGGCTCGGTGTTTCGCCGCAGTGACGCGGTCGACGCGCCCGTTACGGGCAGGTGAACCACGGCAGGTGACGCGTACTGGACAGCGCGTGCTATACGCCGACGGCCGTCCGGACGGGGGGCGGACGGCCGTGGGCGACGGAGCGGCGGAGGGGTCAGACCACCGAGACGAACTCCGGGATGTCGTGCACCACCCGCTCGGCCAGCCGGTCCACCCCGGGGGCGCCGCGGAAGTCCCGGCTGGCGGCCTCGGAGGTCTTGCGGACCCGGGTGTTCAGCCGCTCGGAGCGCACCTTCTTGGCGATGTCGACCGCTTCCTCGCAGTACTTCGCGGCCTCCTCCGGCTCGCGCTGCAGCAGCCGCACCGAGGCCATCCCGACCAGGTTGAACGCGTAGGTGCGGACGTGGTCGCCGTCCTCCCGGAACCGGTCGACCGCCTCGGTGATCAGCGGCTCGGCGGCCTTGGCCATCGCCACCCCGCGGTCCGAGGTGTACGCCAGGTCCCGGTAGGAGTGGCCGTTCTCCGCGCACAGCTCGGCGTACGAGAAGAACCGCAGCCAGTTCGGCGAGTCCTCGTTGGTCTCCCGGATCTCGCTGAAGGTGTCCTCGGACAGCCGCACCGCCCGGGCGCACCGGTTGACCTCGCCGATGGTGGAGTACGCCCGCGCCTCCATCGCGTACAGCAGCGACTGCTGGCGGGCGGTGGCGGTGTCCCGGCTGCCGTACTGGGCGAGGTGGATCAGCTCCAGCGCGTCCTCGCCGCGGTTGAGGTGGATCATCTGCCGGCTCATGTCGGTCAGCACGTGCGCCCCGAACGGGCGGTCGCCGGCCTCCTTGGCCGCGTGCAGCGCCAGCACGTAGTACTTCTGCGCGCTCGGGTGCATGCCCACGTCGTACGACATGAAGCCGGCCAGGTGGGCGAGTTCGGCGGTGATCCGGAACAGCCGCTTGGTGGTCGTCTCGGGGTAGGTCTCCTGCAACAGGTCGGTGACCTCGTGGAGTTGGCCGACCACCGCCTTGCGGCGCAGGCCGCCGCCGTTCTGCGCGTCCCACTTCCGGAACATCTCGGTGGTCTGCTCCAGCAGTTGCATCTCCGGCTCGGACAGCCGTCCGGAGAACTGCTGGCCGCCGTTGGCCGCCGCCAGGATCGGGGTCGGCGCGCCGTTCGGGCCGGGCGTCAGCCAGCGCTGCATCGGCTCGATCAGCGCCGCGCCGGCCGTCAGCGCCAGCGAAGTGCCCAGGAAGCCGCGGCGGTTGAGCATCAGGTCGCTGCGCGAGTACTCGCTGATCGCCTGCACGGTCTGCTGCGGGCTCCACGGCAGGTCGACCCCGCTGCCGACGGTGGTCACCTGGACCACCGTGCGCAGGCCCAGGTCCTCGACCGAGACCACCGAGCCGAAGCGCTCCGAGAACAGCTCCGACATGATCTTCGGGATCGGCTCGCGCGGCTGTTCGCCGTCCAGCCACCGGCGCACCCGCGAGGTGTCGGTGGAGACGTGGTGCGCGCCGATCTGCCGCGCCCTGCGGTTCACTTGACGCGCCAGCTCGCCCTTCGACCAGCCGCTGCGCGTGAACCAGGAGCCCAGCTTCTCGTTCGGCTGCTTCTCACCCATGGGACCGTCCCCATCCCGCCCCGAACCCGGGGCCCCGCTTCGCCCTGACTCGTGTTCATCGCCGCCCGCGTGACCGGTCGGCTGCGTTCCGTATCCCGAACGTAGCGCGCCTCCGCCATCCGGGGGAGCAACGTCGGAGAAACGCCACCTTTCGCCACCCCCAAGAGTGAACTACCGGGCCGGCTACCGCGCTTCACTGGGAGTCAGCTCTGCATGACCCCGGCACATGCCCGGACCCGACGGAACCCGACGGAGGCACGCGTGCGGCAACGACGATCCGGCATCCGAAGCGCTGGTGCAAGGCGCCTGCTCGCCCGCGCCACCCGGATCGGTGTGCGCCGGTCCGCGCGCGCCTCCGGTGCACCACGCACCACGCGCCCATCGGACGACGCCCTGTCACCGTCCCGTAACCAGCGGCGACCGGAACCGGTTGGGGGTGGCATGGACAAGCTGTTCGGCACCCTGCGGCTCACCCCCCTCGGCGCCCGCCGCCGCACCCGGCCCACCGCGCTGCAGGCCGCCGCCGAGTACTCCGGGCGCTGGGGCTGGACGCTGGCCGTCGGCAGCCCGGCCCGGCTCGCCGCCCCGGCCGCCCCGACGGCCTGCGACTGCGGCGTCCCGCACTGCGCCGCGCCCAACCTGCACCACCTGGTCGGGCCGGTCATCGCCCCCGGCGCGACGGCCGCCGAGCTCGCCGCCCGATGTCCGGCCGACGCCCCGCTGCTGCTCCCGACCGGCCACCGGTTCGACGTCCTGGACGTGCCGGCCCAGCCCGGCCTGCAGGCCCTGGTCCGGCTCGAACGGATGGGCACCCAGGTCGGCCCGGTGCTGGCCTCCCCCGCCGGCCGGCTGCTGCTCTTCGTCGCCCCCGGCACCGCCGAACGCCTGCCCGACCTGCTCTACCGGATGGGCTGGGACGACGCCTCGCTCGACCTCGCCTGCCACGGCCTCGGTTCCTACCTGGCCGCCCCGCCGACCCCGCTCGGCCCACTCGGCCCGATGCGCTGGCTGCGCCGCCCCACCCCGGACAGCGCCCCGCCCGAGGCCCGCCTGCTGCTCGGCACCCTCGCCTACGCCTGCCACCGCACCCGCGCCCGCACCGCGGAGCTGGCCAGCTAGGCCCTGCGCACGGACGCACGACGAGGCCCGTCCGAGAGGGCGGTTCCCTCCCGGACGGGCCTCATCGAGGTGCGCCGGTGCGGCGGTACGTCAGCCCAGCAGCGCGTCCACGAACGCCCCCGGCTCGAACGGCGCGAGGTCGTCCGCGCCCTCGCCGAGGCCGATCAGCTTGACCGGCACGCCGAGTTCGCGCTGCACCGAGATGACGATGCCGCCCTTCGCGGTGCCGTCCAGCTTGGTGAGCACGATGCCGGTGATGTCGACCACCTCGGCGAACACCCGGGCCTGGACCAGGCCGTTCTGTCCGGTGGTGGCGTCCAGCACCAGCAGCACCTCGTCGACCGGGCCGTGCTTCTCGACCACCCGCTTGACCTTGCCGAGCTCGTCCATCAGGCCGGTCTTGGTGTGCAGCCGGCCGGCGGTGTCGATCAGGACGGTGTCGACGCCGTCGGCGATGCCCTGCTTGACGGCGTCGAAGGCGACGGACGCCGGGTCGCCGCCCTCGGGGCCGCGGACGGTGTGCGCGCCGACCCGTTCGCCCCAGGTCTGGAGCTGGTCGGCGGCGGCGGCGCGGAAGGTGTCGGCGGCGCCGAGCACGACCTTGCGCCCGTCGGCGACCAGGACGCGGGCGAGCTTGCCGGTGGTGGTGGTCTTGCCGACGCCGTTGACGCCGACCACCAGCACCACGGCCGGGCCCTCCTCGTGCTTGACCGAGCGGACGGTGCGGTCGGCCTCGGTGCCGATCAGCTTGACCAGTTCCTCGCGGAGCAGGCCGCGCAGCTCGTCGGGGGTGCGGGTGCCGAGCACCTTGACCCGGGTGCGCAGGTTGTCGACCAGCTCCTGGGTGGCGCCGACGCCGACGTCGGCGGTGAGGAGGGTCTCCTCGATCTCCTCCCAGGTGTCCTCGTCGAGGCGGTCCCGGGAGAGCAGGGTGAGCAGGCCCTTGCCGAGGGTGGACTGCGAGCGGGAGAGCCGGGAGCGCAGCCGCACCAGGCGCCCGGCGGTGGGCTCGGGCACCTCGATCGCGGGTGCGGCCTCGGCCTCTTCGGCGGTCGGCTCCCCGACGGCCGGCTCCTCGGCCGGCTCCTCGGCGACCGGGGCTTCCGGGGCCTGGGTGGCGCCGGTGGCGGCGGGCGGCGCGGTGGGTTCGGCGGCGCCCTCCGCGGGCTTCGCCGGGGCGGTCGCGGTGGTTCCCGGCTCCGGCTTCGCGGGCGCGGTGATGGTCGGCGGTCGGCTCGACCGGTCCAGTTCTCTGCGTCGTTTGCCGGAGACGACGAGTCCGGTGATCGCGCCGATGGCGACCACCGCAATGACAACGGCAAGGATCACGTATTCCATAACCCGTCCAGTATCACGTAGCGCCTATGCCGGGCCCGGCTGCGCGGGTTCCAGCGCTGTCCTGTGCTCCTGCTGCGGTGCCGCCGCCCGCGCCGGCGGCCGCAGCCGCTGGCTGATCACCTGGGAGATGCCGTCGCCCTTCATGGTGACGCCGTACAGGGCGTCGGCGGACTCCATGGTGAGCTTCTGGTGGGTGATGACGATCAGTTGGGAGCTCTCCCGCAGCTCCTCCATGATCCCGACCAGCCGCCGCAGGTTGGTCTCGTCGAGCGCGGCCTCGACCTCGTCCATCACGTAGAACGGGCTGGGCCGGGCCTTGAAGATCGACACCAGCAGGGCGACGGCGGTGAGCGAGCGTTCGCCGCCGGAGAGCAGCGAGAGCCGCTTGACCTTCTTGCCGGGCGGCCGGGCCTCGACCTCGACGCCGGTGGTGAGCATGTTCTCCGGGTCGGTGAGCAGCAGCCGGCCCTCGCCGCCGGGGAACAGCCGGGCGAAGACGCCCTCGAACTGGGCGGCGGTGTCGTGGTAGGCGGCGGTGAACAGCTGCTCGACCCGGGTGTCGACGTCGCGGACGATGTCCATCAGGTCGCGGCGGCTCCTGCGCAGGTCGTCGAGCTGTTCGCCGAGGAAGCGGTGCCGGGCCTCCAGCGCGGCGAACTCCTCCAGCGCGAGCGGGTTGACCTTGCCGAGCTGCTGGTGGGCGCGCTCGGCGGCCTTGAGCCGCCGTTCGACCTCGGCGCGGACGTAGGGGCGGGGCTCGCCGGGTTCCTGGCCGTCCTCGGGCGGCGGGGCGGGGACGGGCTGGTCGGGGCCGTAGCCGGCGAGCAGGTCGCCGCCCTCGATGCCGAACTCCTCCAGGGCCCGGGCCTCCAGCTGTTCGATCCGCAGCCGCTTCTCGGCGCGCAGCACCTCGTCGCGATGCCCGGCGTCGACCAGCCGGTCGAGTTCGGCCTTGAGGGTGCGGCCGTGCTCGCGGAACTGCCGCAGTTCGGCCTCGCGGGCGGCCCGGTCGGCCTCGACGGCGGCGCGTTCGGCCTCGGCGGCGGCGAGGGTCTCCTCGATCCGGCCGAGCAGGTGCCGGGCGCCGGTGGCGACGGCGGTGGCGACGGCGGACTCCCGGCGGGCGCGTTCGCGCCGTTCGGCGGCGCGGGCGCGGGCCTCGCGCTCGGCGCGGGCGGCCCGGTCGAGCTGGTCGGCGCGTCCGGCGAGGCCGCGCACCCGCTCCTCGTGGGTGCGGACGGCGAGCCGGGACTCCAGCTCGGTCTGCCGGGCGGCGGAGGCGGCGGCGGCGAGCCGGTCGCGTTCGGCGGGGTCGGGTTCGTCCTCGCCGCCGTCGGCGAGTTCCTCGGCGGTGGCGAGGCGTTCGGCGAGTTCCTCGGCGGCGGCCCGGGCCTCGGCGAGGCCGCTGTCGGCCTTGGCGGCGGCGGTGGCGGCGCGGTCGGCCTCGTCCCGGGCGGCCCGGGCGGCGCCGCCGGAGCGGCCGAGGGCGCCGGCGCGTTCGGCCCGGCGCTGCTCGTCCCGGCGACGCAGCGCGGCCAGTTGTTCGACCTCGGCGGCGCGGGTCTCGCGTTCGGCCCGGGCGGCGGCGAGTTCCTCGGCGGCCCGGGCGCAGCGGGTGTCGAGTTCCTCGATGCGGCGGGCGGCTTCGGCGACGGCGGCGCGGGTCTCCAGCGGGCTGGGCGCGCCGGGTGAGCCGCCGTGGGCGAGGGTGGCGGAGAGCAGGTCGCCGTCGCGGGTGACCGCGGTCCAGTCGGGGTGGCGGTCGATCAGCTGCCGGGCGGCGTCGAGGTCGTCGACCACGGCGGTGCGGGCCAGGATCCGCCGGGCGGCGGCGGCCACCTCGTCCGGTCCGCCGATCAGTTCCGCGGCCCGGCGCACGTCCGCGGGCGGGTCCACGGCGTCGTCCGCGGTCCGGTCGGCGATCAGCAGGGCGGCCCGGCCGCCGTCCCCGGCGCGCAGCCAGGCCAGTGCGTCGGCGGCGCGGGCGGGGTCGGTGGCGGCGAGGGCTTCGGCGGCGGGGCCGAGTCCGGCGGCCACCGCGAGCTCGAACCCGGGTGCGACGGTGAGGAGTTCGGCGGCGGGGCCGAGCACGCCGGGGCGGCCGAGCAGGGCGGCGCTGCCGTCCTTGCGGCGCAGGCCGAGGGCGAGGGCGTCGTGCCGGGCGGTGAGCGCGGCGCGTTCCTTCTCGGCGGCGGTGAGCGCCTCGCGGGCGGCGGAGAGCGCGCGTTCGGCGTCCCGGAGGGCTTCGCGGGCCTGCTGGTGGTGCTGTTCGGCCTGCTCCTCGCCCGCTTCGGACTCCTCCTCCTGTTCGCGGAGCCGCTGGTGCTCCCGGTCGGCGGCGTCGGCGCGCAGCCGGGCCTCGTCGCGGGCGGTGGCGAGCCGTTCGGTCTCGGCCCCGGCGGCGGTGGCGCGGGTGCGGGCGGCGGCGGCCCGGCCCTGCAGGCGGGCGAGTCCTTCGCGCCGGTCGGCGATGGTCCGGGCGGCCGCTCTGAGCCGCAACTCCTCGTCGGCGAGGGCGCGTTCGAGTCCGGTGCGGTCCTCGACGGCTTCGTCGAGGGCGTCCTGGGCCTGTTCCAGGGCGGCTTCGAGGGCGGCTTCCTCCGCGCGGACCCGTTCGGCCTCGCGTTCGAGGTCCTCCGGGTCGCGGCCGCGGCGCTCCTCCAGCTGTCCGGCGGTGGCGGCGGCCCGGATCCGGGCCTCGGCGAGCCCGGTGGTGCCGCGGGTGCGTTCGGCGAGCGAGGAGAGCCGGTACCAGGTCTGCCGGGCGGCTTCGAGGGCCGGTCCGAGCTGCTCGACCTGGGCCTCCAGGACGGCTTCGCGCTGGAGGGCGGCGGCGAGTTGCTGTTCGACGGTGGTGCGGCGGAGTTTGAGCGCGAGTTCGTCGGCGACCTCGGCCTCGACGGCGCGGCGCAGGGTGAGCAGGTCGTCGGCGAGCAGCCGCAGCCGGGCGTCGCGCAGTTCGGCCTGGATGCCGGCGGCGCGCCGGGCGATCTTCGCCTGGCGGCCCAACGGGCCGAGCTGGCGGCGCAGTTCGGCGACCAGGTCCTGGACCCGGTTGAGGTTGGTCTGCATCGCGTCGAGCTTCCGCAGCGCCTTCTCCTTGCGCTTGCGGTGCTTGAGGACGCCGGCCGCCTCCTCGATGAAGGCGCGCCGCCCCATCGGGTCGGCGTGCAGCACGGAGTCGAGCTGGCCCTGGCCGACGATGACGTGCATCTCGCGGCCGATGCCGGAGTCGGAGAGCAGTTCCTGGATGTCGAGCAGCCGGCAGACGGTGCCGTTGAGCGCGTACTCGCTGCCGCCGTTGCGGAACATCGTCCGGGTGATGGTGACTTCGGTGTAGTCGATCGGCAGGGCGCCGTCGGTGTTGTCGATGGTGAGGCTGACCTCGGCGCGGCCGAGCGGGGGGCGCCCGCTGGTGCCGGCGAAGATGACGTCCTCCATCTTGCCGCCGCGCAGCGACTTGGCGCCCTGTTCGCCCATCACCCAGGAGAGCGCGTCGACGACGTTGGACTTGCCGGAGCCGTTGGGGCCGACCACGCAGGTGATGCCGGGTTCGAAGCGCAGGGTGGTCGCCGAGGCGAAGGACTTGAACCCGCGCAGGGTCAGG
This sequence comes from Kitasatospora sp. YST-16, assembly GCF_026802215.1. NCBI lineage: Bacteria > Bacillati > Actinomycetota > Actinomycetes > Kitasatosporales > Streptomycetaceae > Kitasatospora > Kitasatospora sp. YST-16. The sequence continues at coordinate 4,874,172 of NZ_CP113837.1, read as the reverse complement.
CTCTTGAGGTGCACCCGACCGTCCTCCTCGCCGTACCGCCGGCCGCCGCCGCGGCCCACCGCTGGCGACTGTATCCGGCCGGGGTGCCGACGGGCCCTCAGGCGGTGGTTTGGGCACGCCGCGGGTCGGGCAATGTCCCAGCGACAGGACCGTCGTGGACACGACGAAGGGACGTCCGCCTCGGACGTCCCTTGCAGGCTGCCATCCCCTCGCGGGGAAGCTCAGCGCACGACTGCGTCGCTCACGAGGACCACGAGCGATCAGGTCAGGGCCGGCTCGCGCTGGTCCAGGTCGATGCTGCTGAGCAGCGAGTGCTCATCGGCGACGGCGGACAGCGCGTCGTTCTCGGCCTGGAGCTTGACCAGCTCGTTCTCCAGGTCCTGGACGCGCTGCTGCAGCCGTCGCATCTCGGAGAGCATTCGCGGGTCGGGGCCGCCGACGTACCCGAGAAGCGCCTTTGCCATGATGTGTGGTCCTCCACGCTGAGTGACCGAACCGTGTACGGTGGGTCTTGGGGGAAGGGATACGCACGCGCCTGCGCGCCGGACGTGCTGGCTGGGCACTACGAGGGCATCCGCTGGTGAGTGGCACACTCACAGGCGTGGCCCCGCCGGTTAAACGCAAACCTGTGCGCGGGTTTCCAGCGTCTCACCAAAGACCGTACGGGTCAACACGATCACCGCACGCTACCGCGCCCCTGTCACCTGCATGGCGGGAACCTCACACCATCGGCCGGGCTAGTGGATCACTACGTCTGCGGAGTCAACCACGAGTCTGCCCCGAAGGCAACCCTGTGACACCGGCAGTTGCCGGGGGCTCTCCTCCCACCGGCAACTGCGGTGTGCTCATCGGATCACGAAGCCCTGGTACCCGTCGCCCACGGCGGTCCAGATCTCGGTGACTCCACTGACCTGACCAGGCGTTCCGGGCCCGCGCAGCGCGGCGAGCAGCCGCTCGCAGTCGGCGCGCGACCCCTCGGCGACCACCTGGACGCGGCCGTCCCCGAGGTTGCTCGTGTAGCCCGTCAGCCCGATCTCCAGGGCCCTGGCCCTGGTCCACCAGCGGAACCCCACCTGCTGGACGCGGCCGCGCACCCAGATGGTGGCGCGGACGGACCGGCGGCTGTCGTGACCTTGCATGTGTCGACCATAGTCGGGCACTTCGGGGGCGCTCGGAACGGGCTTCACGCCCCTTCCACCGACCCTCCCCACCGGTGCGGCGCCGCGCTCCCCACGGACACAGGAGCCGGCGGCGCTACCGGCGCGGCTCGGCCAGCGCGTGCAGCGTCCAGCCCCGGCCGGCCGGGTCCAGCGGGGCGGTGGCGGCGGTGAACAGTTCGGCCGCCCGCCGGTAGGAGAGCCGTCCGCGCCCGGTGAGCGGGCAGCGGTCGCGCTCCGGGACACCGGCCGGGGCGCGCCGGCCGGTGAGGAACAGCGGGCCGGCGGTGCGGCCGGCCACCAGCAGCGGCAGCAGCCGGGCGGTGCCGCCGCGCCAGCGCAGCGGGCGCTCGCCGGCGGCGGTGCGGGCCTGACGGTTCGCCAGGTCGAGCCGGTCCACGTCCAGCGCCAGCAGCCGCTCGATCGGGGCGCCGCTCTCCCGCACCAGGTGCCACAGCACCTTCTCGCGCAGCGGCACCCGCAGCGCCAACACGGCCCGCACCCGATCCTCGCCGAGGCCGCCGGCCGGGCCCGCGGCGGTCGGGGCGGCGGTCGGCAGCGGGCGCAGCCCGGCGGCGGGGTCGGCGGACAGCCAGCCACGGGCGCACCACCAGCGCAGGGCCGCCCGCAGCGCGGAGAGTTCGCGGTTGGCGGTGCGCGCGCCCACCGCCGCGGCCCGCTCGGCGAACGCGGCGGCCACCCGGTCCGGTGCGTCCGGCCCGTCCAGCAGGGCGAGCGGCAGCACCGGCGGGGCGGCCCCCCGCCGGTGGGCGCCGGACGGCGGGGTGCGGACGACCAGCAGCCAGGCCCAGGTGTGCAGGGCGATCCGGTAGACCCGCCGGGAGCCGTCCGCGAGCGGGGCCCCCGCCAGGTAGTGCTCGGCCGCGACGGCGAACTCCACGGGTGTCATACCCGCAGTAAATCCTCTGGCGGACAGGCCGTCAACACTCGCTCCAACTGCGGTAAATCGCCGATTTACTGCGGGGGATCACGACCCTCCAAAAATTGATGCTGTCTCGCTCAACTTTTTCGCCGGAAGCCCTTGCCGGGCGGCCCGGCGGCGGGGCAGCCTGCCGGTCATGAAGTCGATTCCACGGCGGCTCGCCGTCCTGCGCGGGCGGGAGTTCCGCCTCTTCTTCACCGGGTACGCCGTCTCGCTGTTCGGCTCCTCGATGGCCTCGGTGGCGGTGGCCTTCGCGGTGCTGGACGGCGGGGGCGGCGGCTCCGGGCTCGGGGTGGTGATGACCGCCCGGATCGTGCCGATCGTGCTGCTGCTGGTGCTCGGCGGGGCGGCCGCGGACCGGCTGGGGCCGCGCCGGGTGATGCTCGGCTCGGACGCGCTGCGCTGCGCGACCCAGGCGGCCGCCGCGGCGCTGCTGTTCGCCGGGCACGGCACGGTGTGGGCGCTGGCCGCGCTGGCGGCGCTGTGGGGGCTGGGCGAGGCGGTGTTCCTGCCCGCGCTGGACGCGCTGCTGCCGCGGCTGGTCCCGGCCGCCGACCTGGCCGACGCCAACGCGCTGACCGGCATCGCCCGCAACGGCGCCGCGGTGGCCGGCCCGGCCCTGGCCGGGCTGCTGACCGCCACCGCCGGGTCGGGCTGGGTGCTGCTGATCGACGCCGCCTCGTACGCGGTGGGCCTGACCGCGCTGGCCCTGCTCCGCGTCCCGGTGCTGCCCGCCGGGGCCGGCGGCCCCGGGCTGGTCGCCGAACTCCGCGACGGCTGGGACGAGTTCCGCACCCGGCGGTGGCTGTGGGTGAGCGTGCTGCAGGGCTGCCTGTTCAACCTGCTGGTGTGGGCGCCGTTCCTGGTGCTGGGCCCGGTGCTGGCCCGCGAGCGGCTCGGCGGGGCGAGCGGCTGGGGCGCGGTGATGGGCGCCTACGGGGCGGGCGCGGTGCTGGGCGGGCTGGCGCTGCTGGGGCGGCGGACCCGGCGGCCGCTGCGCACGACCCTGGCGGTGACCGCGGGCTGGGCGCTGCCCTCGGGGACGCTCGCGCTGGGCGGGCCGCTGCCACTGGTGGTGCTGGCGGCGGCCGGGGCGGGGGTCACCTCGATCGTCTCCGGCACCCTGTTCTCCACCCTGGTGCAGCGCCACGTCCCGCCGCAGGCGCTGGGCCGGGTCGGCGGGTACGTGACGCTGGGGGCGTTCGCGTTCGGGCCGGTCGGGCTGGCGCTGGCCGGGCCGCTGGCCTCGGCGGTCGGGGCGGGGACGGTGCTGGGCTGGGGCGCGGCCTGGCAGTTGGTGTCCTGCGCGGCGGTGCTGGCGGTGCTGGGCCGCCGGGAGCCGGCCGCCGCCGAGGCGCCCCCGGAGGTGCGAACGGCCCCCGTCCCGGACGGGACGGGGGCCGGGGGCCGGGGGCCGTCGGAGCGCTGAGCGCTCAGCGCGGCCGGGGCGACGGAGCGCCGGGGTGTCGGCCGTCAGTCGCCGAAGCTCCCGAAGTCGCTGCCGCCGCCGAAGTCCCCGCCGCCACCGAAGTCCCCGCCGGAATCACTGCCGAAGTCGTTGCCGAAGTCGGCGGAGTTGAAGTCGGAGCCCGAGTACTCGCCGGCGTCCGCGCCGTCGTTGTAGTCGTACCCGCCGCCGTCGTGGTCGCCCGCGTAGGCGTAGCCGGGGGTGGAGAGCATCGAGCCGAGCATGGTGCCGACCAGCAGGCCGGGCAGCAGGCCGCCGCCGAAGTAGCCGCCCGCCCAGGGGCTGTAGGCCGGGCCGGCGTTCCAGTACGGCTGGTGGCCGTGCTCGGTCTCCACGGTGCGGATCGCCGGGTCCTGGCCGGCCGAGAGCCGGGCCGCGTCGTCGGCGCAGGCCGGGACGGAGCGCGGGGCGCCGCCCGGCGGGGCCCACTGCACGTCGGCGGTGGACGGGCCGTGCCGCGGGTCGAAGAAGCACGGGACGCGGCGCTCGGGCAGCGGGCGGCCCTCGCGGCGGGCGGCCAGGGTGGCCAGCGCGAACCGGCCCTGCTCCAGCGCCTCGGTCACCGGGCGGACGTCCTCGGGCTTCTTCGCCTCGTCCATGGTGCGCTTGGCGAGGTCGTAGGAGTCCAGCGCGCCGGTGTAGTCGGCGCGCTGGGCGTCGTCCGCGCCGGGGGCGCCGGGGTCGAAGTCGAGCCGGTCGAGCTCCTCGCCGAACGCGGTGATGTCCTCGTCCACCACGGTGCGCAGCTGGGCGAGTTCGGCCCGGACCTGCTCCTCCTTGCGCTTCCTGGCGCGGCGGAACAGCAGGAACACGCCGACGCCGAGCAGCGCGACCAGCAGCACCGGGACGAGGATCCAGGCGATCGAGGTGCTGTGCTGCGGGCCGTCGCCCTCGGTCTGCTTCGCCGCCCCGTCGACGAACTCGGTCAGGGTGGCGTTGATGTCCTTGGGGTTCGAGCGGAAGGCGGCGCCCGCGATCCGGTCGGTGGCGGCCCTGCCCAGCGCCTTGGCGTCGGAGTTGGCCTGGAACTGGTCGCCGCGCCAGATGCCGTAGACGCCGACGATGCCGACCTTGGTGCGCAGGTCGCCGAACAGGTTCTTCGTCGGGTAGGCGTCGCTGGCGGGCAGCACCGCGATGAAGATCGGCTTGTCCGCGTCCTTCAGCTTCTCGGCCAGCTTGTCCGCCTGGTCCTTGGAGAACCGGTCGTTCATCGCCGGGTCGACGTAGACCTGGACCTTCTTCAGGGAATCGGCCGCGTCGTTCAGCCCGGACGCCGAGGCGGGCGCGGACAGCCCGAGCACCATCAGCAGGCCGAGCAGCGCCGCCAGGACGGCGGCGGGCCCGGTGGCGCGGGAGCGGCGGAGCACAGTTCTCATGCTCCAGACCGTACCGGTCCACCGGTACGGTCCACGCCCTCCCCGAGTACTGTTCCCACCCCTGGGGCGCCCCCTACTCCAGGCCGAGACCGGCCCTCCGAACCCCCGCCGACCGGCCGGAGTTGGGACCGCGCGTGCCGCCCGGGGCGCCGGACCGGGCATAGTGGGGACGATCTTCCGCACCACCTGACAGGAGACCCCTGGTGATCCTCGGCCTCGTCACCGCCGTCGCGGCGTCCGCCTGCTACGGCACCGGGTCGGTCCTGCAGGCCCTCGGCGCCCGCCGCTCCGCCCGGCAGGAGGCGGCGGCCGGCACCGTCACCGAGCACGGCGGGCCGAGCCTGTCCTCGACCGCGAAGGCCGCCGTCACCTGGGAGTTCATCCTCGGCACGGTGCTGGACTTCATCGGCTTCGGCCTCGGCGCGCTGGCCGCCCGGCTGCTGCCGCTGTTCCTGTCGCAGACCATCATCAGCGCCAACCTGGTGATCACCGCGGTGCTCTCGGTCAAGCTGCTGGGCCTGCGGCTGCGCCAGTTGGAGTGGCTGTCGATCGGCGTCCTGTGCGGCGCGCTGGTGCTGCTCGCGGTGGCCGCCGGCCCGGAGGGCGGGCACGAGGCGGCCCGGGCCTTCCACTGGGCGCTGCTGATCGGCTCCGCGGTGCTGATCGCGGGCGGTTCGCTGATCGTCCGCCGGCTCGGTTCGAGCGGGGCGATCGTCGCGGGCCTGCTCTCCGGCCTGGGCTTCGGCGCCCTCGGCATCGGCGTGCGGATCCTGGACGGCGTGCAGCCGTTCGCCCTCGGCGCGCTGCTCGCCGACCCGGCCCTGTACGCCGTCCTGGTCGGCGGCCTCGGCGGCATGTACCTGCACACCGTCGCCCTGCAGATCGGCTCGGTCAACGGCGCGACCGCCGCCCTGGTCGTCGGCGAGACGGTCGTCCCCGGCGCCGTCGGCGTCCTCTGGCTCGGCGACTCCTCCCGGGCCGGCCTGGGCTGGCTGGCCGCCTCCGGCTTCGTCCTCGCCGTGGTCAGCGCCGTCGGCGTCGCCTACTTCGGCGAGGAGGGCGGCGCCCTGCACGCGGCCGCCGAGGAGGAGAAGACCTCCGCCGGGAAGGCCCGCTGACCGGGCGTGCTAGTGCCGCGTCAGGCAACCTTCGCCGGGAAGGAGCGGTGTCCGGTGCGTGCTCTCGGCGTGCCGGCCGGAAGCCCTCGTACTGGATGTACTCGGGTTTTCGGCCGGTGCGGCGAGAGGGCGTGCCGGGCGCCGCGACGGGCGAAGGTTGCCTGACGCGGCACTAGCGCCGTTCCCTCCCCGGGCGCCGGGTGAGGTCCCCCGGCAGGCCGCCATGACCGAACTGCTCGACGCGCTCGCCCGTGTGGACGCCGTCTTCGCCCCGTACGCCGCACGGCCCTTCGCCCTCGACGGCTGCGGGTACTGCTACACCGCGGCCGACCTCGCGCTGCTGGCGGGTCCGCCGGCCCTGGTGCCCGACCGGCTGCTGCACGAGGCGGCCACCGAGGTGCCCGACCACTGGAGCGACTTCCCCGGCCTCTACCGCCGCCTGCTCCCCCGCGTCCTGCGCCGCGTCGCGCTGGACGGCGCCGGGCCCGATCCCGCGACGGTCGCCTCCCGGCTGCTGGCCGCCGGCTGGGGCGGGTGGCCCGAGCGCCCGGCCGTGGAACGGTTCCTGCGGGCCTGGTGGGAGCGCCTCGTGGAGCGGCCGTCCGAGCGGCGTCCGACGGAGGCGCTGGAGCTGCTCGTTCCGCTGACCGGCAGCCCCGTCCCGTGGCTGGAGCGGTGGACCGCCCACCCGGACGAGCGGCTCTCGCGGACCGTCGACCGCTGGCTGGAGCGCCGGCTGGAGGTGCGCTCCGGCCTCCACGACGAGGCCGGTGCCGCCCCGGCGGAGCTGGCGCAGGTGCTGCTCGCCCTCGGCCCGGACTTCCTGGGCGCCCACCGGCTGCGGGAGGTCGAGCGGATCGCCTGGAGTTGAGCGCGTGGCGGGTTCAGGCCCGGGGCGGGCGCTGGCACGTGGGGCAGGAGTAGCTGGAGCGGTTCATCCAGGGGTCGCGGCGCATCGGGGTGCCGCAGCGGCGGCAGGGTCGGCCCTCGCGGCCGTAGGCGTCGAGGTCGCGGGAGAAGTAGCCGCTCTCGCCGTTGACGTTGACGTACATCGAGTCGAAGCTGGTGCCGCCGACCGCCAGGGCCGCCGTCATGACGTCCCGGGCGTGGCCGAGGAGTTCGAGGGCGGCGGGGCGGGTCAGGGTGGCGGTGGGGCGGTCGTAGTGCAGGCGGCTGCGCCAGAGCGCCTCGTCGGCGTAGATGTTGCCGACGCCGCTGATCAGGGTCTGGTCGAGCAGGGCGCGCTTGACGGTGGTGCGCTTGGCGCGCAGGGCGCGGGCGAAGGCGTCGTCGTCGAAGCGGGCGTCGAGCGGGTCGCGGGCGATGTGGGCGAGCGAGAGCGGGGTGGACTCGGGGTCGTCGGCCTCGGCCTCCTCGACGGCCAGACCGCCGAAGGTGCGCTGGTCGACGAAGCGCAGCTCGGTGCCGCCGTCGGCGAACCGGAGCCGGGCCCGCAGGTGCACGGAGTCGGCCATCTCCGGTTCCTGGACGAGGAGTTGGCCGCTCATGCCGAGGTGCCCGACCATGGACAGGCCGTCGCCGAGCGGCACCCACAGGTACTTGCCGCGGCGCTGCGGGGTGCCGAGGGTGCGGCCGCGCAGCAGCGCGGTGAACTCGTCGGCGCCGCCCGCCTGGCGGCGGACGGCGCGCGGGTGCAGCACCTGGACGTCGGCGACGGTGCGTCCGGCGGCCCAGCGGGCCAGGCCGCGGCGGACCACCTCGACCTCGGGCAGTTCGGGCACGGCGGCCGCCGGTCAGCCGAGGGCCGCGGCGGGGTCGCCGTCGGGCCGGCCGGCCTCGTGCTTGGCCTTGATGGCGCGCCAGGCGGACTCGGCGGCCTTCTGCTCGGCTTCCTTCTTCGAGCGGCCGCTGCCGGAGCCGTAGTCCTCGCCGGCCACCCGGGCGGCGGCGGTGAAGGTCTTCTCGTGGTCGGGGCCGGATTCGGTGACCACGTACTCGGGGACGCCGATGCCGACGGCGGCGGTGAGCTCCTGGAGGCTGGTCTTCCAGTCGAGCCCGGCGCCGAGCTGCGCGGACTCCGCGATCAGCGGGTCGAACAGCCGGTGGACGAAGTCCGTGGCGGAGTCCAGGCCCTGGTCGAGGTAGATCGCGCCGATCACGGCTTCGACGGTGTCGGCGAGGATCGACGACTTGTCGCGGCCGCCGGTGCCCTCCTCGCCCTTGCCGAGCCGGATGAAGGCTCCGAGGTCGAGGCCGCGGCCGACCTCGGCGAGCGCGCGGGAGTTGACCACCGCGGCGCGGAGTTTGGCGAGCGTGCCCTCGGCGACCTCCGGGTGGAGGCGGTAGAGGGTGTCGGTCACCACGAGGCCCAGCACCGAGTCGCCGAGGAACTCCAGGCGCTCGTTGGTGGGCAGCCCGCCGTTCTCGTACGCGTACGAGCGGTGGGTCAGGGCGCGTACCAGAAGGGCGCGCTCGAGCGAGTAGCCGAGGCGCCCTTCCAGGACGTCGTATTCGGTCGAAGCCGGCCCACCGCCCTTGCCCCCGTTGGTCCCGGGGTTCGGCTTGCGGGTGGAACTGCCACTGTCCGACATCGATCCGTGCACCCCGCCGATCAGACCGAGAGGACCTGGCGACGGTTGTACGTGCCGCAGCTCGGGCACGCGATGTGCGCGAGCTTCGGCTCGTGGCAGCGGTCGCACGCCACGAGCGCGGGCGCGACGGCCTTCCAGTTGGAACGGCGGTGACGCGTGTTGCTGCGCGACATCTTCCGCTTCGGAACAGCCACGGTAAATCTCCTGGTTCTACGGCGAGGCCCTCACGGGCAGCGCTGTGTCTTATTCCTCGTCACCCTCGTCGCCGGGGGCGGCGGAGAGTCCCTGCAGGGCCGCCCACCTGGGGTCGGCGGCGTCGTGGTGGTGCGACGGGTCGTCGCTCAGGCGGGCCCCGCACTCGGAGCACAGACCCAGGCAGTCGTCCTGGCACACCGGCTGCAGCGGCAGTGCGAGCACCACCGCGTCACGCAGCACCGGCTGGAGGTCGAACAGGTCGCCCTCCAGGCGGTAAGTCTCGTCCTCGGACTCCTCGTCGAAGTCGTCCCCCGCAACCGCGCGGTGACGCTCCTCGGACTCCGGGTAGTAGTACAGCTCCTGGAAGTCGACCTCCAGGTCGTCCTCCACCGGCTCCAGGCAGCGGGAGCACTCGCCGGTGACGTGGGCCTCGGCGGTGCCGGTGACCAGCACGCCCTCGACCACCGACTCCAGGCGGAGCTCCAGCGTGATCTCGCTCTTCTCGGGAACGCCGATCACGTCCGCGACGCCCAGCTCCGCCGGAGCCTCCAGGGTGCGGGAGACCTTGCGCAGCGAACCGGGGCGACGGCCGAGCTCATGCGTGTCGAACACGAGCGGGTCGCGGTGGTCGAGGCGGTTCAAGGTGTCCTGACTTCCTGGTGGCGGCGCGCATTCCTGCGCGGCGCGGAGTTTCGGTTTCTGCGGCGGCCCGGCGAGCGGGCGCACGGCGAACCCGGCGCGAACAGGCCGGAGTGGTCAGACTACCGGAGAGTCCGCGCCGAACCCAACTCGCCCCTCAGCGGCCGCCGAGCTCCCGCAGCCGGGTCATGTCGATCATGCTGGTGTCGAAGAAGCTGGTCTCGTCCAGCCCGGCCTGCTGCTGCGGCAGTTGCGCCTGCTGCTGGGGCTGCTGCTGGTAGCCGTACGGGTCGACGGGCAGCGGGTTGCCCCACTGGTCGAAGCCCTGCGGCTGCTGGTACTGCGGCTGCTGCTGGTAGTACGGGTCGACCGGCTGCTGCTGCCCGTAGGGCTGGCCGTACGGGTCGGCCTGCGGGGCCGCCGCCGGGTCGTAGCCGCCGCCGTACGCCTCGGCGTACTGCGGGGCCTGCTGCTGTCCGTACGGGTCCTCGCCGGCCTGCTGCTGTCCGTACGGGTCCTCGCCGGGCTGCTGCCAGCCGGCCGCGGCCGGGGTCTGCTCGGGCCAGCTCTGCTGCTGCGGGACGTCCGCGTACCAGTTCTGCGGGTCCTCGGGGGCGGCGCCGTCGGCGAAGCCGGCGGCCACCGCCTCGGCCCGGTCCTTGAGCTGCTGGGCCTCGTCGGCGGCGGCCAGGTAGGCGCCCAGCTCGTCGATCGGGGCCTTGCCGAGCAGCTTGTCGCGGCCCTTGCCGACCGCCTCCAGGGTGGCCGAGAGCACCGCCTCCAGGGTGGCCAGCTTCACGTCGACGTACTCGTCGGCCTCCGGGCTGGGGCTGGTCCGCGGCCGGAACTCCTCGCCGTCCTCGGCGCCGTCCTGCTCCGGCTCGTAGACGCCGGAGTCGCCGCGCAGCTTCTGCCGGCCGCGACCGACCGCGCCGAGCGTCTTGGTGAGGACCACCTCGAAGTTGGCCAGCTTGGAGTCGACGTAGTCGTCGGCCTCGGCGAGCTTGGTCTGCACCTCGGTGCGGGCCTCGGCGAGCACCCGGTCCGCCTCGGCCTGGGCCTGCCGGACCACCTCGGTGTCGGAGATCAGCGAGCCGCGCTCGTCGTGCGCGCCGCGGATGATGTGGTCGGCCTGCGCCTGGGCGTCGGCCACCATCTGCTGATGGTCCGCCACCACCGACTGCGCCTGGGCGAGTTCGGCGGGCATCGCCTCCCGCAGGTCGCGGAGCAGGCCGGTCAGCTCGGCGCGGTTGACCACGCAGGACGACGACATCGGCATCGCCTTCGCCTTCTCGACCACGGCGATGATCTCGTCGAGTTTCTGCTGCACGTCCACGGGCGTCTTCAGTCTTTCCGTGTGCCGCCGAGGTGCGGCGGAGGCAGTGCTCCGGGGGTCGCTGGCTGCGGCCCCGGGGCCGGGAGTATCAAGACTGTACGGCCACCTGCCCCACCGCTCACAACGCCCGGTCAGTTGCGGCGTTCGGCGATCCGCTCGACCAGTCGCCGGTGCACCGCCCCGGGCAGCAGGTGCGAGACGTCGCCGCCGAGCGAGGCGACCTCCTTGACCAGGCTGGAGGACAGGAAGCTGTACGTCGGCGAGGTCGGCACGAACAGCGTCTCGACGCCGGTGAGCCCGTGGTTCATCTGGGCCATCTGGAGTTCGTAGTCGAAGTCGCCGGCCGCCCGCAGGCCCTTGATGATCGCCGGGATGCCGCGCTCGCGGCAGAAGTCCACCAGCAGGCCGCTGTGCGACTCGACCTTGATGTTGCCCAGGTGGGCGGTGGTCTCCTCGATCAGGGCGATCCGCTCGTCGATCGAGAACATGCCCTGCTTGTTGCGGTTGATCAGCACCGCCACGTGCACCACGTCGTACAGCTTGGAGGCCCGCTCGATGATGTCGAGGTGTCCGTTGGTGATGGGGTCGAAGGACCCCGGACAGACGGCGCGGCGCATGCGTGTGCTCCCTTGTGGGGCGGGATGTTCTGCTACGAGTCTTGATCAGCCCCGGTAGCGGCGCGACCGTACCAGAGCGTGCCCTCGCCGTACTTGCGCGAGCGCAGCCCCTCGAAGCCGTCCGGCCAGCCGAACTCGCCGCCCCGGGTGCTGCGTTCCACGGTGACGAGAACGTGCTCGGACAGCCAGCCCCCCGAGCGGAGTGTGACCAGCATCTCGCGCAGCGCGGCGTCCTCCACCGCGTACGGCGGGTCCAGGAACACCAGGTCGTACGGCTCGGCCGGCGGCGGCCCCGCGACCACCTTCTCGGCCTTGTCGGCCCGCACCTCCGCGCCGGGCAGCCCCAGCGTGCGGACGTTCTCCCGGACGGTGCGCACCGCGCTCGCGTCCGCCTCCACCAGCAGGGCGTGCGCGGCCCCGCGGGAGAGCGCCTCCAGCCCGACCGCGCCGCTGCCCGCGAACAGGTCGAGCATCCGGGCCCCGGCGACCGGCCCGAACAGCGCCTCGACGGTGGAGAACATCGCCTCCCGCGCCTTGTCGGACGTCGGGCGGGTGTTCCGGCCGGGCGGCGCGGCGAGACGGCGGCCTCCGGCACGGCCGGCGATCACGCGAGGCATGGCGTTGGGTCCTTTGCGGGTGGGAGGGACTGCGCGCCCGACCCTAGCCGACGGATCGGCCCGGGCCGGGCGCGCGCCCGCTCACTCCCCCGCGGCGGTCACTCGTTCGCGGCGGCGCCCAGCAGCGTCGGCGACGCGTAGCGCGACCAGGACAGGCAGCCGTCGGGCGGGCAGTACTCGGGGCGGCGCGGGTCGTGCCCGAGCTCGCGCAGCTTGGTGCGGACGGAGTCGGGCGTGCGGCCGTAGCGGGCGGCGATCCGGGCGATGGTCTCGCCCTCGTGGAAGCGCCGGACCAGCTCCTCCTCGTGCTGCGGCACCCAGGGGGCGCCGTGGCCGGGGTAGAGCTCGCGCAGCACGTCCCGGTCGGGGATCGGCTCGGAGACGTCGGCGACGATGGCCAGCGCGCGCAGGGCGCGGTTGAGTGCGATGCGCAGGGAGGCGACGTCCTCGACCGGGAGGCGGAGCTTCCCGGAGGCGACCGGGTTGGCGGAGTTGCCCTCGCGCCAGCCGGTCAGGGTGAGGGTGACTTCGCGGTCGTCCTCGCTGGCGACCTCGATCCGGAAGACCTTGTCGCCGAGCGGGAGCTCGTTGAGGTGACGGAATGCCATGCAATGACCCCCAATTCTCGCGCCGGGGACGCGACTTGGAGTGCGCCCCGAACAACTACATTCTCTCCCGGGGCACTGACAACCACAGGTGTCCGAACGACCCGCCTCAGCCCTTCTCCAGGTACTCCGCGCGGTCCTCGTCGAGCAGGCTCTCCAGCGCGGTGCGCAGCTCGGGGTGGGCCGCCAGCGCGGGGTCGGCGGCGACCAGCCGGGTGGCCTCGGCCCGGGCGGTGGCGATGACGTCCTCGTCCTCCAGCACCGAGAGCACCTTGAGCGAGGACTTCACGCCGGACTGGGCCTGGCCGAGCACGTCGCCCTCGCGGCGCTGTTCGAGGTCGATCCGGGAGAGCGCGAAGCCGTCCAGGGTGCCGGCCACCGCGTCCAGCCGGGCCCGGGCGGCGCTGGCCGCGGGCATGTCGCTGACCAGCAGGCAGAGCCCGGCGGCGGAGCCGCGGCCGACCCGGCCGCGCAGCTGGTGCAGCTGGGAGACTCCGAACCGGTCCGCGTCCATGATCACCATGACGGTGGAGTTCGGGACGTTGACGCCGACCTCGATCACGGTGGTGGCGACCAGCACGTCCACCTCGCCGGCCGCGAACCGGCGCATCACGTCGTCCTTGGCCTCCGGGGCGAGCCGCCCGTGCAGGACCTCGATCCGCAGCCCGGCCAGCGGCCCCTCGGCGAGCTTCTCCGCGGTCTCCACCACGGCCAGCGGCGGCCTGCGCTCCTCGCCGTCCGCCCCTCCCACTTCCTCGGGCTCCTCCTTGCGCTTCTTCTTCCCCTTCGCCGGCTCCTCCTCGTCCCCGATCCGCGGGCAGACCACGTACGCCTGGTGCCCCTTGCCGACCTCCTCGCGGACCCGCTCCCAGGCCCGGGTGAGGAAGTTGGGCTTCTCCAGGGCCGGGACGACGTGGGTGGAGATCGGCGAGCGGCCGGCGGGCAGCTGGTCGAGGACGGAGGTCTCCAGGTCGCCGAAGACCGTCATGGCGACGGTGCGCGGGATCGGCGTGGCGGTCATCACCAGCAGGTGCGGGGGCTGCTCGCCCTTGGCCCGCAGCGCGTCGCGCTGCTCGACGCCGAAGCGGTGCTGCTCGTCGACGACGACCAGGCCGAGGTCGGCGAACTGCACCTTGTCCTCGATCAGGGCGTGCGTGCCGATCGCGATGCCGGCCTTGCCGGAGGCCATGTCGAGCAGCGCGCCGCGGCGGGCGGCGGCGCCCATCGAGCCGGTGAGCAGGGCGACCCGGGTGCCGATCTCGGAGCCGCCGATCATGCCGGCCTCGGCGAGGTCGCCCATCATCTCGACGATCGACCGGTGGTGCTGCTGGGCCAGCACCTCGGTCGGGGCCAGCAGCACGGCCTGCCCGCCGGTGTCGACCACGGCGAGCATGGCGCGCAGCGCGACCAGCGTCTTGCCGGAGCCGACCTCGCCCTGCAGCAGCCGGTGCATGGGGTGTTCGGTGGCCAGGTCGGCGAAGATCTCGGCGCAGACCTTGCGCTGGCCGTCGGTGAGGGTGAACGGGAGCCGGGCGTCGAAGGCGTCCAGCACCCGGCCGGGGACGGGACGACGGGGGACGGCGGGGAGGGCGGAGTCGGCGGCCCGGCGCTGGGCGAGGGCGACCTGGAGGACGAACGCCTCGTCCCAGCGCAGCCGGTTCTGGGCGCGCTCCTTCTCGGCCTGGCTGTGCGGGCGGTGGATCAGCTCCAGCGCCTCGGGCAGCGGGATCAGGTCGTGCTCGGCGCGCAGGTCGGCGGGCAGCGGTTCGCCGACGTCGGCGAGGTGCTTGGTGAGGGCCATCTCGACGCAGAGCGAGAGCTTCCAGCTGGGCAGCTGGGCGCTGGCCGGGTAGACCGGGATGAGCCGGCCGGCGAACTGCTCCGCCGCCGAGGTGCCCTCCTCGCTGTCGATCAACTGGTAGTCGGGCGAGGCGAGTTGGCGGGTGCGGTTGAACAGGCCGACCTTGCCGGCGAACAGGCCCTGCAGGCCGGGCTTCAGGTCCTTCTGCCGCCAGCCCTGGTTGAAGAACACCAGCGAGAGCCGGGAGCGGCCGTCGGTGACCACCACCTCCAGCCGGTCGCCCTTGCGGCCGCGGAACGGGATCAGCGTGACCTTCTCGATCCGGGCCAGCACCGTGACGTGCTCGTCCACCTCCAGCTCGTCCAGGCTGGTGAGCTGCCCGCGCTCGACGTACCGGCGCGGGTAGTGGTGCAGCAGGTCGCCGACCGTGCGCAGCTTGAGACTGTCGGCCAGCGCCTTCGCGGTGCGGTCGCCGACCAGTTCCTTCAGCGGTTCATCGAGAGCGCCCATCGCACCATTCCACACCACCGGACCGACGCTCCGGTCTCACTCCACCCCGATGAGCAGCGGTGCGGCCTCCCGGCCGCCCGGGTAGGCGACGGTGTCGACCTCGGGGCGGGTGCGCCGGGCGTGCGCGATCAGCCGGTCGGCGAGTTCCTCGGGGGCCTCCTCGCCGAGCACCAGGGTGACCAGTTCGCCGCCGGCCGCGAGCATCCGGTCGAGCACGCCCAGGGCCGTCCCGGTGAGGTCGGCGCCGATCACCGCGACGTCGCCGTCGATCAGGCCGAGCACGTCGCCGGCCTGGCAGACGCCCGCCATGGTCCAGGACTCGCCCTCGGCGACGGCCAGTTCGGCGTACCGGGTGGCGCCGGCCGCGGAGGTCATCGCCACCACGTCCTCGTCGAAGCGCCGCCCGGCGTCGTGCACGGCCAGCGCGGCCAGGCCCTGCACCGGGGAGCGGGTGGGCAGCACGGCGATCCGGACGCCCTCCTCGCGCAGCTGGTCGGCGGCGGCGCCGGCGGCGGCGCGCAGTTCGGGGTCGTTGAGCAGCAGCACCACCTCGCGGGCGCCGCAGCGGTGCACGGCGGCGACCAGTTCGGCGCTGGCGGGCGGGCGGTCGGGGTCGGCGGCGAGCACCACCGAGCCGGCCTGCTCGCACAGCTGGGCCAGTCCGCTGCCGGTCACCACGCTGAGCACGGCCCGGCCGTGCGAGACGGTCTCCTCGCGTTCCCCGGACCGGGCCGCGGCCTCGGCGAAGTGGGTGATCCTGATCCGGTGCGGCCGCCCGGCCTCGACGCCCGCCTCGACGGCGGCGCCCGCGTCGTCCACGTGCACGTGGACGTTCCACAGGCCGTCGCCGCCGCCGATCACCAGCGAGTCGCCGAGCCGTCCCAGGCGTTCGCGCAGCAGCGGGAGCTGCCCGTCCTCGGCCTCCAGCAGGTAGATCACCTCGAACGCCGGGTGGCCGGAGCCGGGCGGGCGCTCGTAGCTCTCGCAGCCGTCCACCACCAGCGGGTCGATCTCGCGGCGCAGCGCGACCGGGCCCATCGGCTGCTGCCCGGAGACGGCGTCCACCAGCGCGCCCAGCACGGCGACCAGGCCGCGGCCGCCCGCGTCCACCACGCCCGCCTCGGCCAGCGCGGACAGCTGGTCGGGGGTGAGCAGCAGCGCCTGCCGGGCCGCCCGGTACGCCTCCCGGGCCTGTCCGGTCAGGCCGTCGGCGCCGGTGGCGGCGTCCGCGGCGGCGGCGGCGACGGTCAGCAGGGTGCCCTCGACCGGCTGGGCGACCGCCCGGTACGCGGAGCGGGCGCCGTGGTCGAGCGCGGCGGCCAGCTCGCCGCCGTCGGAGAGCACTTCGGCCAGGCCGCGCAGCCACTGGGCGAGGATCACGCCGGAGTTCCCGCGCGCGCCGATCAGCGCGCCGCGGGCGGCGGCGGCCGCGGCGACGGCCAGTTCGGGTTCCTCGGTGGCGGCGAACACCGCGTCCAGCGCCTCGGCGGCGGACTCCACGGTCAGGTAGAGGTTGGTCCCGGTGTCCCCGTCCGGAACCGGGTACACGTTCAGCGCGTCGATCTCCTCGCGGGCCTGGCCGAGGGCGGCCAGCGCGAGCCGGCACCAGGTGCGGACGGCCGGGGCGTCGAGGGTGTCCAGCACCAGGTCTCCTCCGGATGAACGCCACGGGAACGCGAAAGGACGCGGTGGCGAGGGGCGATGCTGGCAGGTTATCGGCCCGCGCGGGGGTGCCGGTCGCAGGCTCGTGCCCAGCTCGGGGGAACGATCACCCCCGCGATCGTGGTAGTTTCGTTGAGCGGGAGTCACCGTTGTATGCTCTCCCGGTTGCCTGGAGCACCCCGGGCTAGTTCAAGTACCTGATCTGAAGTCTTGGAGTGACTCCTGTGGCTGCCAACTGTGACGTCTGCGGCAAGGGCCCGGGCTTCGGCAACAGCATCTCCCACTCGCACCGCCGCACCCCCCGTCGTTGGAACCCCAACATTCAGACGGTGCGCGCTGTGATCGGGCGGACGCCGAAGCGGCTCAACGTCTGCACCTCGTGCATCAAGGCCGGTAAGGTCTCGCGCTGACGCGCAGACCGGTACGCCGGTCACCAGCTTTCCCCGAAAGCCGACCACACCCCTCCGGGGCCGTGGTCGGCTTTCGGCTTTTGCTTCCAGGGGCCCGGGGAACGGCGGGCTCGTGCTGCTGACGGCCGGAGCCCGTCGGAGTGTCCGTGCTGCTGCGTGCCGTGAACAGAACCGGAAGCCGATGCGCGCAACGGCAGTGAACCGTCAGCAGCCACGGCCTCGCCGTTCCCCGAGCCCCTGATTTACTTCCTGGCCTGCCAGAAGTGGTCCACCGGCCCGATGCCGGCGCCGAGCGCGAAGCCGTGCGCGATGGCGCCGGTGACGTACGCCTTGGCGCCGGCGACGGCTTGCGGCATCGGGTCCCCGAGGGCGAGCCGCGCGGCGATCGCGCTGGCGAGGGTGCAACCGGTGCCGTGGGTGTGCCGGTTGTCGTGGCGGGGGGCCCGGTACCAGTGGGCCTCGCCGTCGGGGGCGAGCAGCAGGTCGGCGGCCTCGCCCTCCAGGTGGCCGCCCTTGACCAGCACCCAGTCGGGGCCGAGGTCGCGCAGCGCCTTCGCGGCGTCGAGCATGTCGGCCTCGCCGGTGACGGTGCGCCCGGTGAGCTGGGTCACCTCGTGCAGGTTGGGGGTGGCGAGGGTGGCGACCGGCAGCAGCCGGGTCCGGAGGGTGTCGACGGCGTTCGCGGCGAGCAGCGCGTCGCCGTGCTTGGAGACGCCGACCGGGTCGACCACGACGGGGGCGGGGGCGTCGGCGAGCAGCGCGGAGACGGTCTCGACGAGTTCGACCGAGGCGAGCATGCCGGTCTTGACGGCCTGCACGCCGATGTCGTCGACGACGCTGCGGTACTGGGCGCGGACGGCTTCGGCGGGCAGTTCCCAGTAGCCCTGGACGCCGAGCGAGTTCTGCGCGGTGACGGCGGTGATGACGCTCATGCCGTGGACGCCGAGGGCGAGCATGGCCTTGAGGTCGGCCTGGATGCCCGCACCGCCGCCGCTGTCGGAGCCGGCGACGGTGAGGACTCGGGGCGGGGCGGCGGCGAAGGTGCTCATGCGCCCCAACCTACCGACCCGCCGTCGGCGTTCAGAGCACGGCCTCGGATTCGGTCCAGCGGTCCTGCGGGACGGTCTTGAGCTGGACGACCGCGTCGGCGATCGGGGTGAGGTGGATCTCGGTGCCGCGCAGCGCGGTGAAGTGCCCGAACGCGCCCTTGTGGACGGCCTCGACGGCGTGCCAGCCGAAGCGGGTGGCGAGCACCCGGTCGAGCGCGGTGGGGGTGCCGCCGCGCTGGGTGTGGCCGAGGATGACCGGCCGGGCCTCCTTGCCGAGCAGGTTCTCCAGTTCGATGGCGAGCCGGGTGCCGATGCCGCCGAAGGTCTGGTGGCCGAACTGGTCGACCCGGCCGTGCTCGAAGCGCAGCGTGCCGGGCAGCGGCTGGGCGCCCTCGGCGACGGCGATGATGGCGAACTTCTTGCCGCGCCGGAAGCGGTCCTCGATCATCCGGGCGACCGCCTCGATGTCGAAGGGCTTCTCGGGGATGAGGATGCCGTGGGCGCCGCCGGCCATGCCCGCGGTGAGGGTGATCCAGCCGGTGTGGCGGCCCATCAACTCGACCACCATGACGCGCTGGTGGGACTCGGCGGTGGTCTTGAGCCGGTCGATGGCCTCGGTGGCGACGTGCACGGCGGTGTCGAAGCCGAAGGTGACGTCGGTGGCGTCGATGTCGTTGTCGATGGTCTTGGGGACGGCGACGACGGGCAGCCCGGCGTCGCTGAACAGCTTGGCCGCGGTGAGGGTGCCCTCGCCGCCGATGGCGATCAGCGCGTCGATGCCGAGGCCGGCGGCGAGTTCGCGGGAGTTCTCGACGGCCCAGCGGATCTTCTCGCGCTGGACCCGGGCGGAGCCGAGGATGGTGCCGCCCAGGGTGAGCAGTCCGGTGACGTCCTCGTGCGAGATCGGCCGGGCCCGGCCCTCGATCAGGCCGAGGAAGCCGTCCTCGATGCCGAGGATCTCGTCGCCGTGCACGTCGGTGCCGCGGTGCACGATCGAGCGGATGACCGCGTTCAGGCCGGGGCAGTCGCCGCCGCTGGTGAGAACGCCGATTCGCATGGTGGCTGTGCTCCTGCTCCGGGGGGCGCGCCCCCGCGTCCGTAGGTGGACCGGACCGTCGACGCTGCCGGTCCGCCCGACAGTCGCCACCCTACGCGCTCGGGGGCGTACCGCCGGGTAGCCACCAGGGCGGGCCGCGGCCTACTCCTCGGCGAAGTGGTCCCAGCCCGCGGTGCGGTCCCAGGGGGCGCCGTCGACGGTGACGGTGCCGCCGCGGCCGGGCCGGGCGGTCCGGACCACCTCGCCGATCACCCGCCAACGGGCGGGCAGCGGCGCGGACTTGGGGAAGGTGGCGACGATCGCGTGGTCCTCGCCGCCGGAGAGCACCCACACCAGCGGGTCGACGCCGACGGCCTGCCCGATGTCGGCCATCTGCGCGGGGACGTCGAAGTCCGCGGCCCGCAGGTCGATGTCGACCTCGCTGGCCCGGGCGACGTGGCCGAGGTCGGCGACCAGGCCGTCGGAGACGTCGACCATGGCGGTCGCGCCGAGCTCGCTGGCGGCGGGGCCGGCGTGGTACGGCGGTTCGGGGCGGCGGTGCGCCTCGACGAAGGCCCGCGGGGAGCGGAAGCCGCGCTGCAGGACGGTCAGCCCGGCGGCGGACCAGCCGAGCCAGCCGGTCACCGCGACCACGTCGCCGACCTGGGCGCCGGAGCGCACCACCGGGCGGCGGCCCTGCAGGTCGCCGAGCGCGGTGATGGCCAGCGTGATGGTGTCGCCGCGCACCACGTCGCCGCCGACCACGGTGGCACCGGCCACCTGGCACTCGTCGCGCAGGCCGTCCATCAGCTCGGTGGCCCAGGTGGTGGGCAGGTCGGCGGGGGTGACCAGGCCGAGCAGCAGCGCGGTCGGGACGGCGCCCATCGCGGCGATGTCGGCGAGGTTCTGCGCGGCGCACTTGCGGCCGACGTCGTACGCGGTGGACCAGTCGCGGCGGAAGTGCCGGCCCTCGATCAGCACGTCGGTGGTGGCCACCACCCGCCCGTCGGGCGCCTTGACCACGGCCGCGTCGTCGCCGGGCCCGAGCTCCACCGCCGGGGTCATCGGCAGCCGTGCGGTCAGCTCCCGGATGAGCCCGAACTCGCCGAGTTCGCCCACGGTCCCCTGCATTCAGCCCGTCCTTCCGCGTTCCCCGTTGTCCGATTGTCGTCCTGCTCCCCCGCCTGCGGAGGCGGCGGCACCGCCGCCCCCGCGCGCAGCGTACGCCTTTCGGGCCCCGCGGGGTCTCCCCCGTCCGTGCCGTCGCGCGGTAGCGTGGTGATCAGACTGCCGGTCAGCAACTCCCCCCACCCAGCCGCCTGGAGGTCCCCCGTGGTGCAGGCGTACATCCTGATCCAGACCGAGGTGGGCAAGGCCACCTCGGTGGCCGAGTCCATCGCCGGGATCACCGGAGTGATCACCGCCGAGGACGTGACCGGCCCGTACGACGTGATCGTCCGGGCGGAGGCGGAGTCGATCGACGAGCTGGGCCGCCTGGTGGTGGCGAACGTGCAGCGGGTGGAGGGCATCACCCGCACCCTGACCTGTCCGGTGGTGCGGCTGTAAGCCCTCCGTCCACCGGGCGGGATAAGCCCGCTTACCATCGTGCGGTGGCTTCCCGTGACCTGCTGAACCGCCTGCCCGCCCCGGTGCGCTGGCTGGCGCTGCCCGCCGCGCTGCTCGGCTGCACGGCCTGGATGGTGGTCTCCTGGGGCGGCGATCCGGACGTCCCCGCGCCCTCGCAGGACGCGGAGACCGCCCGGTACTGCGCGGCGCTGCACGCGGCGCTGCCCGCCGAGGTGCTCGGCCGCCCGCGCAGGGACCCGTCCCCGGCCTCGCCGTACACCGCGGCCTGGGGCTCCTCCCCGCGCACCGTGATGACCTGCGGCGCCGACCGGCCGGACCTGCTGAACGACACCGAGCGCAAGGGCCCGTGCGTCGACGAGGTCGGCTGGGGCCTGACCGAGGACGGCGCCGGCGGCTACCGGTTCGCCACCGGGATGCGCAAGGCGTACGTGGTGGTGGAGGTCCCGGCGGGCGCGTACCCGAACTACGCGGACCCGCTGGGGTCGTTCTCCGACGCCATCCGGGCGACCGTCCCGCGGATCGACGGGACGGCCGACTCGGACTGCCTGGACGACGCCTCCTGAGCGGCGGCCGCCCGGCCGGGGCCTAGCGCAGGCCGGTGGAGCGGCGCAGCGCGGCGGCCAGCAGGCGGTCGATCAGCTCGGCGTAGGGCACGCCGGTGGCCTCCCACATCTTCGGGTAGGCCGAGATCGGGGTGAAGCCGGGCATGGTGTTGACCTCGTTGACCATCCACCGGCCGTCGGCCAGCAGGAAGAAGTCGACCCGGGCCAGGCCCTCGCAGCCGAGGCCCTCGAACACCTCGACGGCCTGCCGGCGGATCTCCGCCCGCTCGGCGTCGGTGAGGTCGGCGGGGATGCGCACCTCGGAGGAGTCGATGTACTTGGCCTCGAAGTCGTAGAACTCGAAGTCCCCGTCGACCAGCACCTCGGCGGGCACCGAGGCGCGCGGGCCGTCCTCGAACTCCAGCACGCCGCACTCGATCTCGCGGCCCTCGACGCCCTTCTCCACGATCACCTTCGGGTCGTGGCGGCGGGCCTCCTCGACCGCGGCGTCCAGGTCGGCGAGGTCCTTGACCTTGGTGATGCCGATCGAGGAGCCGGCCCGGCAGGGCTTGACGAACAGCGGCAGGCCGAGCGCGGCGATCCGCTCGCGGGCGGCGGCCCGGCCTGCCTCGGACTCCCACTCGCGCGGCTTGAGCACCGTGTACTCGCCCGCGTACAGGCCGAGCGACTCGATGATCCGCTTGGTGAACTCCTTGTCCATGCCGACCGCGGAGGCCAGCACGCCGGAGCCCACGTACGGGACGCCGGAGAGCTCCAGCAGGCCCTGCAGGGTGCCGTCCTCGCCCCACGGGCCGTGCAGCAGCGGGAGCACCACGTCGACCTCGCCGAGGACCTTCGGCGCGGCGCCGGGCTCGCTCCACACCACCTCGCGGTCGCCGGGGGCGGCGGGCAGCACGACCTGGCCCTCGGTGGACTCGGCGACCTGGTCGACGTCCGGCATCCGGCCGTCGGTGATGGCCATCCGGGCCGGTTCGTCGCCGACCAGGGCCCAGCGGCCCTCGTGGGTGATGCCGATCGGCAGCACCTCGTACTTGCTGCGGTCGATCGAGCGCAGCACGCTGGCGGCCGTGACCACGGACACGCCGTGCTCGGAGCTGCGGCCGCCGAAGACGATCGCCACGCGCGGCTTGGCCGCCTGGTTCGGGGAGGTCTGTTCGATGCTCATAACGGCGTTGAGACTACCGTCCGATTCCGGTCACCGGCGCTCAGGCTTGGCCGAACGGGCCATCAGCCCCTTCAGCACCTCCTGGGTCGGCCGGCCCTTGTGCACCACGTCGACCACGGCCTCCACGATCGGCATCTCCACCCCGTTGCGCCGGGCCAGGTCGAGCACCGACTCGCAGGACTTCACGCCCTCCGCGGTCTGGCTGGTGGCGGCGATCGTCTCGGCCAGCGTCATGCCGCGGCCCAGGTTGGTGCCGAAGGTGTTGTTCCGGGACAGCGGCGAGGAGCAGGTCGCCACCAGGTCGCCCATCCCGGCCAGGCCGGCGAAGGTGTGCGGGTCGGCGCCGAGCACCAGGCCCAGCCGGGTGGTCTCGGCCAGGCCCCGGGTGATCAGCGTCGCCTTGGTGTTGTCGCCCAGCCCCATGCCGTTGGCCATGCCGACCGCCAGGCCGATCACGTTCTTCACCGCGCCGCCCAGCTCGCAGCCCACCACGTCGGTGTTGGTGTACGGGCGGAAGTACGGGGTGTGGCAGGCCTTCTGGAAGCGCTTGGCGACCTCCTCGTCGGCGCACGCCACCACCGTCGCGGCGGGCTGCCGGTTGGCGATCTCGCCGGCCAGGTTCGGCCCCGACACCACCACGACCCGCTCCGGGCCGACCCCGGCGACCTCCGCGATCACCTCGCTCATCCGCTTCACGGTGCCCAGCTCGACGCCCTTCATCAGGCTGACCAGGGCGGTCTGCGGCTCGATCAGCGGCGCCCAGAGCGCGAGGTTGTCGCGCAGCGTCTGGGACGGCACCGAGAGCACCGCGAAGTCCGCGCCGGCCAGCGCCGCGGCGGCGTCGGTGGTGGCCCGGATGCCCGCGGGCAGGGTCAGTTCCGGCAGGTAGTCCCGGTTGACGTGGTCCCGGTCGATCGCGTCGACCAGTTCCTGCCGGCGGCCCCACAGGGTCACCTCGCAGCCCGCGTCGGCCAGGATCATCGCGAAGACGGTGCCCCAGGAGCCCGTCCCCATCACCGCGCAGCGGGTCACCGGCCGCCCTCCTCGGCGGCGCGCTCGCGCTTGGCCTGGGCGGCCGCGGCCCGGTCCTTGGCGGCCTTGCGCATGTCGTACCGCTCCTTCGGGGCCTGCTCGCCGCGGATGTCCTCCAGCACGGCGGTGATCGCCGCCATGATGTCGTCGGTGGCCTCCCTGAGCACCTGGGCGGTGAGCTCCTGCCCCTGGTACTTGCTCAGGTCGACCGCCGGGCCCGCCGCGACGACCACCTTGTGCCGCGGGAACAGGCGGTACTTGCCCTTGCCCTTGCCGTACGGCGGGATGATCTCGTGCGCGCCCCAGTGCGCCACCGGGATCACCGGCGCGCCCGTCATCAGCGCGACCCGGGCCGCGCCGCTCTTGCCGGTCATCGGCCACAGCTCCGGGTCCCGGGTGAGGGTGCCCTCCGGGTAGAACTGCACGCACTGGCCGCCGTTCACCGCGTCGATCGCGGCCCGGAACGCCTCGGCCGCGTCGGTGGACTCCCGGAACACCGGGATCTGGCCGGTCTTGCGCAGCATGAAGCCGATGAACGGTACCGAGAACAGCGAGGACTTGGCGAGGATCCGCGGCGGACGGCCCGAGTTGTACTGCCAGTGCGCGTAGAACACCGGGTCGATCACCGAGTTGTGGTTCACCGCGGCGATGAACCCGGACTTCTCGGGCAGGTGCTCCCAGCCGCGCCAGTCCGCCTGTGCCAGGGCGTTGGTCACCGGCTTCACGAGCACCGCCGCGAAGCGGTACCAGATCCCGTAGTCGGCGTTTCCGAACCTGGCGTTAGAGCGGCGGGCCACCCCAGCTCCTCCTCATTCGTGCGGCGCCCCGTACTGCGCCGCGCTCTCTCTGCTCGCCGGGTCCGGCCAGCGGCTCCGGGGCGCCGACCAGTCTCACCCGCGGGCCGAGCCTGTGTCGAGCAGCCACCACCGCCACCAGCCGCCAGGCACCCGCCCGCCGCCCCGGGGCCCCCGGAACCGCTGGCCAGGGCTCCCCGGCCGACGCCACAATGGCGCCGATGACAGAGGACACCGTACGCCCCGCCGCCGTCGGGCCCACCGCCCCGGGGCAGCCGCACGCCGACCGGGAGGCGCTGCGGCTCGGCTGGTCGGTGGTCGTCCCGGTCAAGGCGCTCGCCGGTGCGAAGAGCCGGCTGGCCGCGTTCGGCCCGCTGCGGCCCCGGCTCGCCCTGGCGTTCGCGCTCGACACCGTCGCCGCCGCGCTCGCCTGCCCCGCGGTCGGCCGCGTCCTGGTGGTCACCCGGGACGCGCGCGCCGCCGGGCGCTGCGCGCGCTGGGGGCCGACGTGCTGGCCGACGAGCTGGAGCCCGGCGGCCTCAACCCGGCGCTCGCGCACGGCGCGGCGGCCGCCCTGCGGCGCCACCCCCGCTCCCCCGTCACCACGCTCTCCGCGGACCTGCCGGCGCTGCGGCCCGCCGAACTCGCCCGCGTCCTCGCCGCGGTGCCCGCGCGCGGCCGGGCCTTCCTCGCCGACACCCCGGGCACCGGCACCGTGCTGCTCGCCGGGGCCGGCCGCGAACCGCTCCGCCCGGCGTTCGGCCCCGGCTCCCGGGACGCCCACCTGGCCGGCGGCGCGACCGAACTGCTGCTGCCCGACGCGCCCTCCGTCCGCCGCGACGTCGACACCCCGGCGGACCTCGCCGAGGCCCGGCTGCTCGGCCTCGGCCCGGCCACCGCGGCGCTGCTCCGAAGCCCTATGCTGGCTCCCATGCAGGCCACCGCGTTCACGTACGACCCCACGACCCGCTCCGGCTCGGTCCTGCTCGACGACGGCACTCCCGTCCCCTTCGACGCCCCCGCCTTCGACGCCGGCGGCCTGCGCCTGCTGCGCCCCGGCCAGCGCGTCCGGATCCGCACCACCGGCGAGGGCCCCGACCGCCGGGTGGTCTTCCTCACCCTCCAGACCTTCCCGGACCCCGAGGGAGACTGACCGGCCGTCAGGCGCTCCGCCGGTAGCGCGGGCCCGGCGGCGGGAGGGTTCCCGAGCCGTTCAGCCGCAGCGAGGCGACGTCCGGGCTGTCGAGCAACCTGAGGGCGGTGGGCACCAGTTGGAACGGGCCGTGGCCGGTCGGGCGGACGCTGATCAGCCGGGTGCGGCCGAGCAGGGCGAAGCCGAGCTGCAGTTGGCCGTCCCGCTGCAGGAACGCCTCGGTGCGCTCGACGGCGCCCGGGCCGAAGAAGTAGCGGTAGGCCTCGAACTGCGTCCAGCCGAGCGGCAGGGCGTGCAGGGTCTGCCAGAGCGAGGCGAGCGCGGGGGCCAGCGCGAGGAACGAGGTCGGTTCGGTGATCTCCTCGATGCCGACGGTGTAGCCGGGCGGCGCGTTCTTCACGGCGGCTCCTGGGGTGGGTCGAATTCGGCCCAGACGGTGTGGATGCGGGCGCGGTAGCGGTGTCCGTAGCGGTCGGCGCGGGTCAGGACGTCGAGGACCGTGAGGTGGTCCCGCGGGTCCGGGTCTCCGGGGAGCTCCGCCTCCACGCGGTAACCGCCGTCGGGCAACTGGATGATCCTGGCTTCGGCTCCGGTGGCCGCGGCGAGCCTGGAGGCCAGGTCGAACACCCTCGTGCTTGGCACGCCACCGCTCTCCCCGAAGTCGGCCGATCACACATAGTGAAGCTGAGTCATTAGATTCCACCTGATGCATTAGGTTGTCAAGCTGAATCACCCGTCCTGCCGCCAACCGGCAGGTCCCCGCCCTCCGCAGGGAGATGCCAGATGCCCTCACAGGACCCGCCGTACCTCCGCATCGCGGACCACCTGCGCCGCCGGGTGACGGCCGGGGAGTGGGCGGTCGGCGAACGGCTGCCGTCCCGGGCGCGGCTGGCCGAGAGCTACGGCGTGGGGCCGAACGTGCTGCAGCGCGCGCAGGAAGTGCTCATCGGCGAAGGGCTGTTGGAGGGTCGGACCGGCTCCGACACGTACGTCCGGGAGCCGGTGGACCGGCTGCCGATGCTGCGCTCGCGGACGGCCGGCGCCTTCCCGGCCGCCCTGGTGCCGAACGGCGGCTGGGAGTGCGACTCGTACGGCCGCACGCCGGCCCCGGCCCACGTCGCCCGGCGGCTGCGGATCGAGCCGGGCGCGCTGACGATGCACACCCGCTACGAGTTCACCGCGGACGGCCTGGTGGTCCAACTGGCCGACTCCTGGGAGCCGATGGACCTCACCGAGAACACCCCGGCCCAGCTGCCCGAGTACGGACCGCACCACGGCCGGGGCGTGACCGCCCGGATGGACTCGATCGGGGTCCGGGTGGTGCGCGCGGTGGAGCGGCTGCGCCCGGCCCGGGCGACCGCGGAGCAGGCCGCGCTGCTGCCGGGCGTCAGCGCGGGCGACCCGGTGACGCTGCTGGAGCGGACGTACCTGGACGACACCGGGCGGCCGGTGGAGACCGCGGACCTGGTCATTCCGGATTCCCGCTGGGAGATCTGCTACGAGCTGCCGGTGGAAGTGCCGGAGTAGGACCGGCGGCGAATGGCGGCCGGCGGAAGCCGACCGGGCCGGAGAAGCCGTCCGGGCGGGAGCGCCCGGCCCGCGGCGGCGCCCGCCATTCACCGGCCGGCGCAATTCCCGGCCGGTTTTCCGGCCCGCCGGGAAGCCGCCGCCGGGGAACTGACGCCGCGTCGCGCCGACGCCCGTTCAGGACGGCGGCGGCGGAAGGCGGGTGCGCCCGGCGCCGGGCAGCGGAAAGGCCGTGCCGGTCCGGGCCCGGGGCGGAACCCGGGCCGGACCGGCACGGCCGGTGCTCCCGGTGCCGGTCGGGCCGGCGCCGGGGGCGGGCGACTACTTGGCGGTGGACTTGCGCGCGGTGGTCTTCCGCGTGGCGGTCTTCTTCGCCGGAGCGGTCTTCTTGGCGGTGGCGGCGGTCTTCTTGGCGGCCGCGGCGGTGGTGGTCTTCTTGGCCGCCGTGGTGGCCTTCTTGGCCGCCGCGGCGCTGGTCTTCTTCGCCACGGCGGTCTTGGCGGTGGTGGCCTTCTTCACCGCGGTCTTCGCCGGGGCCGCCTTCTTGGCCACCGCGGTCTTGGCGGTGGTGGCCTTCTTGGCGGCGGTCTTCTTGGCGGCGGTGCCGGCCGCGGCGGCGCGCTTGGTCGCGGCGCGCTTGGCGGCCGGGGTCGCGGCCACACCGGACTTGCCCGGGGTGAGCGAGCCCTTGGGGGCCTTCTTGACCGACGGACCCTCCTTCGGCAGCTTCTTGCTGCCGGAGACGAGGTCCTTGAAGCCCTGGCCGGGGCGGAACCGCGGGACCGCGGTCTTCTTGACCTTGACCCGCTCGCCGGTCTGCGGGTTGCGGGCGAAGCGCGCCGAGCGCTCCACCTTCTCGAAGGTGCCGAAACCGGTGACCGAGACGCGGTCACCCGCCACGACGGCACGCACCATGGTGTCGAGCACTGCGTCGACGGCCTCTGCGGCAGCCTTGCGACCGCCCAGCTGCTCGGCCACCGCTTCGACAAGCTGAGCCTTGTTCACGTCTTCCCCTTCGGAAACGGGCGCCGGATGATTCCATCCGTTCTTTTCGCACGTTAGGTATGTATCTGCGGACTTTCAATTACCAAACGCGTGAATCACCCTAGTGTCGCAATGGATTTGCGCATGGCGGTGCTCACCGGGGAGGCATCCGCCCCTCGTCGAGGTCCTGCACAAAGCGACTCAACCGCCGTGCCGCCTCCGGAAGATCGCGCTTCGCGGTCTCGGTGACGATCAGCAGTTGTCGGGTGAGAGCGGTCTTTGCGTCCGTCGACACGTTCAGCGCGTGAACGCGGGCGTGGGCTTGCTTCAACCGCTCGGCCACCAGTGCGTAGAGCAGGGTGACTTCCGAGTCGGCAGCACCGTCCTGACCGTCCCCGGACGCGGGTTCGCCGTCCTGGTACGGGGGTTCGGGACTGTGGTGCATGCAACGATTGTGCCATCTGTGCGGAGTTGCGCTACACCAGGGTCTATTCCCGGCTGACGAACTCCCCTGTGAACAACGAAGACCCGCCCCGGAGGGGGGCGGGTCTTGTTGTCGGTCCGTCAGAAAGCGGTGCCTCAGGCGACCGGCTGGGTGCGCGGCTTGAAGGACGGGCGCTTCGCCTCGAACGCGGCGACATCGGCTTCGTTCTGCAGGGTGATGCTGATGTCGTCCAGGCCGTTCAGCAGCCGCCAGCGCACGTTGTCGTCCAGCTCGAACGGGGCGGCCAGGGGGGTTCCGTCGAGCCCCTCGGCCCGGACCTCGCGGGCCTCCAGGTCGACGGTGATCTCGGCGGTCGGGTCGGCCTCGGTCAACTCCCAGAGCCGCTCCACCGTCTCCTGCGGCAGGACCACCGTGAGCAGGCCGTTCTTCAGCGAGTTGCCGCGGAAGATGTCGGCGAACCGGGAGGAGATGACGGCCTGGAAGCCGTAGTTCTGCAGCGCCCAGACGGCGTGCTCGCGGGACGAGCCGGTGCCGAACTCGGGGCCGGCCACCAGGACGGACGCGCCCTGGCGCTCGGGCAGGTTCAGGACGAAGGACTCGTCCTTGCGCCAGGCCTCGAACAGGCCGTCCTCGAAGCCGGAGCGGGTGACCTTCTTCAGCCAGTGCGCCGGGATGATCTGGTCGGTGTCCACGTTGGAGCGGCGCAGCGGGACGGCGCGACCGGTGTGGGTGGTGAACTTCTCCATGGCTCAGACCTCCACAGCCACGTTGTCGGTCAGGTCGGCGGGTGCGGCCAGACGGCCCACCAGCGCGGTGGCGGCGGCCACCTGGGGGGAGACCAGGTGGGTGCGTCCGCCCTTGCCCTGGCGGCCCTCGAAGTTGCGGTTCGAGGTGGAGGCGCAGCGCTCGCCCGGGGCCAGCTGGTCCGGGTTCATGCCCAGGCACATCGAGCAGCCGGCGTGCCGCCACTCGGCGCCCGCGGCGGTGAAGACCTTGTCCAGGCCCTCCTCGACGGCCTGCAGGGCGACCCGGACCGAGCCCGGGACGACCAGCATCCGCACGCCCTCGGCGATCTGACGGCCCTCCAGGATGGCCGCGGCGGCCCGCAGGTCCTCGATCCGGCCGTTGGTGCAGGAGCCGACGAAGACGGCGTCGACCTTGACCTCGCGCAGCGGGGTGCCGGCCTCCAGGCCCATGTACTTCAGGGCGTTCTCGGCGGCGATCCGCTCCTGCGGGTCCGCGAAGTCCGCCGGGTTCGGGACGTCCGCGCCCAGCGGCGCGCCCTGGCCCGGGTTGGTGCCCCAGGTGACGAACGGGGTCAGCTCGGCGGCGTCGATGAACACCTCGGCGTCGAAGACCGCGTCCTCGTCGGTGGCCAGCGTCTCCCAGTAGGCGACCGCGGCGTCCCAGTCCTCGCCCTGCGGGGCGTGCGGGCGGCCCTGCAGGTAGTCGAAGGTGGTGCGGTCCGGGGCGATCATGCCGGCCCGGGCGCCCGCCTCGATGGACATGTTGCAGATCGTCATCCGGGCCTCCATGGAGAGGCTGCGGATCGCCGAGCCGCGGTACTCCAGGACGTAGCCCTGGCCGCCGCCGGTGCCGATCTTGGTGATCACGGCCAGGATCAGGTCCTTGGCGGTGACGCCCTCGGGCAGCTCGCCCTCGACGGTGATCGCCATGGTCTTGAACGGGGCCAGCGGCAGCGTCTGGGTGGCCAGCACGTGCTCGACCTGGCTGGTGCCGATGCCGAAGGCCAGCGCGCCGAAGGCGCCGTGGGTGGAGGTGTGCGAGTCGCCGCAGACCACGGTCATGCCGGGCTGGGTCAGGCCCAGCTGCGGGCCGACCACGTGCACCACGCCCTGCTCGACGTCGCCCAGCGAGTGGATGCGCACGCCGAACTCCTCGGCGTTCTTGCGCAGCGTCTCCAGCTGGACCCGGGAGACCGGGTCGGCGATCGGCTTGTCGATGTCCAGGGTCGGGGTGTTGTGGTCCTCGGTGGCGATCGTCAGATCGGTCCGGCGGACCGGGCGGCCGGCCAGCCGGAGGCCGTCGAACGCCTGCGGGCTGGTCACCTCGTGCAGCAGGTGCAGGTCGATGTAGAGCAGGTCGGGCTCGCCCTCGGCGCGCCGGACGACGTGGTCGTCCCAGACCTTCTCTGCGAGTGTCCGTCCCATCGGATTCCCTCCAGCCGGCCGCTCTGCCGGCCTTCTCTTGATCGTCGAGGTCTTGTCCCGTGCTGCCCTGTGAGGCCCGCTTGAGTCGCGCCCTGCACGCCGGACCGTCCAGGATGCGGACACCCTGGTGGGGTGCCGTCCTGGGTGTCTCCCGGGCTGCTGACTCCAAGAGTGGCGCTTTTCTCGGAAGATTGAACTTGCGTCTCGCTGATTGAGACTGCAGTATCGAGACATGGACAACACTAGCGGCGTCGGCGTTCTCGACAAGGCCGCTCTGGTGCTCAGCGCACTGGAGTCGGGCCCCGCCACGTTGGCGGGGCTGGTCGCCGCCACCGGTCTGGCACGGCCCACGGCCCACCGACTCGCCGTCGCACTCGAACACCACCGCCTGGTCACCCGTGACATGCAGGGCCGTTTCATCCTCGGCCCCCGCCTCTCCGAACTCTCCGCCGCCGCCGGCGAGGACCGCCTGCTGGCCGCCGCCGGACCGGTCCTCACCCACCTGCGCGACGTGACGGGCGAGAGCGCCCAGCTCTACCGCCGCCAGGGCGAGATGCGGATCTGCGTGGCCGCCGCCGAGCGCCTGTCGGGCCTGCGCGACACCGTGCCGGTCGGCTCCACGCTGCCGATGAAGGCCGGCTCCGCCGCCCAGGTCCTGCTCGCCTGGGAGGAGCCCGAGCGCCTGCACCGCGGCCTCCAGGGCGCCCGGTTCACCGCCACCGCGCTCAGCGGCGTCCGCCGCCGCGGCTGGGCCCAGTCCATCGGCGAGCGCGAGCCCGGCGTCGCCTCCGTCTCGGCCCCCGTCCGCGGCCCCTCCAACCGGGTCGTCGCCGCCGTCTCGGTCTCCGGCCCCATCGAGCGCCTCACCCGCCACCCCGGCCGGATGCACGCCCAGGCCATCATCGAAGCCGCCAACCGCCTCACCGAGGCCCTCCGCCGCAACTGACCGCCCGCGCGCGGACACGACGACGATGCCCTCCCGGCCGGTGGCCGGGAGGGCATCGTCGCGCTGGAGGGCCCGGGCGGGTCGGCGCGGGCCGGGCATGCAAAAAAGCTCCGGTTTCCCGGAGCTCGTTCGTGGAGCTTTTCTTGGCTGGGGTACCAGGACTCGAACCTAGACTAAATGAACCAGAATCACTCGTGCTGCCAATTACACCATACCCCATAAGTACCCCCGACCGGATTCGAACCGGCGCTACCGCCTTGAGAGGGCGGCGTGCTAGGCCACTACACAACGGGGGCCTGAATGAGCGAGTACCCCCGACCGGATTCGAACCGGCGCTACCGCCTTGAGAGGGCGGCGTGCTAGGCCACTACACAACGGGGGCGGGACTCATTCGTTCTGCAATTGTCAAGAATTGCGTACCCCCGACCGGATTCGAACCGGCGCTACCGCCTTGAGAGGGCGGCGTGCTAGGCCACTACACAACGGGGGCTTACTGCAGTGATGTGCTGCGCTGGGGTACCAGGACTCGAACCTAGACTAACTGAACCAGAATCAGTCGTGCTGCCAATTACACCATACCCCACCAGAGTTCAACCCCTCTGCGGGGTCTTCCTCGGTGTCTTGCGCCTCCCTGCCCGGGCGGCGCAGAAAGAACATTACCCGACGCCCCGCCCCGCTCCAAAATCGATAACCGCAGGCAGCGCGCCGGACACCTGCGGGCCAGGTCAGCGACACGGTCCGCGGGTGTCCGGCGGGTGTCCGGCGGGGTGCCGGAACCGGCTCAGGAGGCCGGCAGGAGCTCCAGGGCGGAGAGCAGGCGGCGCAGCGTCTCCTCGCGGCCGAGCAGTTCCATCGACTCGAACAGCGGCGGGGAGACCCGGCGTCCGGTGACCGCGACCCGCAGCGGGGTGAAGGCGAACTTCGGCTTGATGCCGAGGCCGTCGACCAGGGCCTCGCGCAGCACGGCCTGGATCGGCTCGGGGGTGAAGTCGGGCAGCTCGGTGAGCGCCTTGACGGCGGCCTCGAGGACCGGGCGGGCGTCGGCGGTGAGGACCTTGGCGGCGTCCTCGGGGTCGACGGCGAAGTCCGCGGGGGCGACGAAGAGGAAGCCGGCCATGGTGACGATCTCGGAGAGGACCACCATCCGCTCCTGGGTGAGCGGGGCGACCGCGGCGAGCAGGGCGAGCTGCTCGGCGGTGGGCTCGGCGGGGAGCAGGTCGGCGGCCTGGAGGTAGGGGACCAGGCGGTCGACGAACTCCTCGGGGGCGAGGCGGCGGACGTGCTCGGCGTTGATGTGCTCGGCCTTCTTGAGGTCGAAGCGGGCCGGGTTGCCGTTGACGTCGTCGATGTCGAAGGCGGCGACCATCTCGTCGATGTCGAAGATGTCGCGGTCCTCGGCGAGCGACCAGCCCAGCAGGGCCAGGTAGTTGAGCAGGCCCTCGGGGAGGAAGCCGCGCTCGCGGTAGAGGTTGAGCGAGGCCTGCGGGTCGCGCTTGGAGAGCTTCTTGTTGCCCTCGCCCATCACGTACGGCAGGTGGCCGAACTGCGGGGTGGTGCCGTTGCCGACGCCGATCTCCGCCAGGGCGGCGTAGAGGGCGATCTGACGGGGCGTCGAGGAGAGCAGGTCCTCGCCGCGCAGGACGTGGGTGATCTCCATCAGGGCGTCGTCGACCGGGTTGACCAGGGTGTACAGCGGGGCGCCGTTGGCCCGGACGATGCCGTAGTCGGGGACGTCCTTCGGGTCGAAGGAGATCGGGCCGCGGACCAGGTCGTCGAAGGCGAGCGCGGTGTCGGGCATCCGGAAGCGGAGGATCGGCTGCCGGCCCTCCTGCTCGTAGACGGCGACCTGGTCGGCCGTCAGGTCGCGGCAGTGGCCGTCGTAGCCGGAGGGCTTGCCGGCCGCGCGGGCGGCCTCGCGGCGGGCGTCGAGCTCCTCGGTGGTGCAGTAGCAGGGGTAGGCGTGGCCGGCCGCGCGCAGGCGCTCGGCGACGTCGGCGTAGGTGTCCATCCGCTGCGACTGGCGGTAGGGAGCGTGCGGGCCGCCGACCTCGGGGCCCTCGTCCCAGTCGAAGCCGAGCCAGCGCATGGCGCCGAGCAGCTGCTCGTACGACTCCTCGGAGTCCCGGGCCGCGTCGGTGTCCTCGATGCGGAAGACCAGGGTGCCGCCGTTGTGCCGGGCGTAGGCCCAGTTGAACAGGGCGGTGCGGACCAGGCCGACGTGCGGGTTGCCGGTCGGGGAGGGACAGAAGCGGACCCGGACGGCGGGGTTCACCGCGGCGGAGCCGCTGTTGTCTGCGTTAGCCACGCTTGATCACCTTGTTGGAGAGGGTGCCGATGCCTTCGACGGAGACGGCGACCTCGTCGCCGATGTTCAGGGGGCCGACACCCGCGGGGGTGCCGGTGAGGATGACGTCGCCGGGGAGCAGGGTCATCGCCTCGGAGACGTGCACGATCAGCTCGGCGACCGAGCGGACCATCTGGGAGGTGCGGCCGGCCTGGCG
Source organism: Kitasatospora sp. YST-16 (assembly GCF_026802215.1). Taxonomy (NCBI): domain Bacteria; kingdom Bacillati; phylum Actinomycetota; class Actinomycetes; order Kitasatosporales; family Streptomycetaceae; genus Kitasatospora; species Kitasatospora sp. YST-16. Next base: position 4,840,213 of record NZ_CP113837.1, on the reverse strand, counting down.
GAGCTCGCCGTTGACGGTGCAGGTGACGGCCAGGTCGGCGGGGTCGAGGTCGGTCTCGATCCACGGGCCGAGCGGGCAGGAGGTGTCGAAGCCCTTGGCGCGGGCCCACTGGCCCTCGCGCTGCTGCACGTCGCGGGCGGTGACGTCGTTGGCGCAGGTGTAGCCGAAGACCACCTCGGGGACGCGCTCCAACGGCACCTCGCGGCACATCCGGCCGATCACCACGGCGAGTTCGGCCTCGTACTGCACGTCCGAGGAGAACGGCGGGTAGGCGACGGACTCGGTGGGGCCGATGACGGCGGTGGAGGGCTTGAAGAACGTCAGCGGGACGGCGGGGACCTCGTTGCCCAGCTCGGCGGCGTGCGCGGCGTAGTTGCGGCCGACCGCGACGATCTTGCTGGGGAGCATCGGGGCCAGCAGCCGGACGTCCTGCAGGCGGTGGGTCTCGCCGGTCGGCTGCGGCGTCCCGAAGGGGTGGCCGGCCAGGGTGTGCACCACCAGCGAGTCGGGTTGCGCGGCGTCCCCCTCGATGATTCCGAAGGAGACCGAGCCCGCCGCGGGGCTCCCTTCGCGGACGGAGAACCTGGCGATACGCACAGCCCTGCAACCTCTCGGTTCGTCGGCCGCCCGGACGCTCCCGGACGGTGACCGGGCCCGCAGTACCGGGCCCGGCTCGTGCCACCAAGGTTAGACCGGCCGGCGGATGGGGGGTGGGAGAAGGAGCGGGGCGAGGGCCGGGGTCGCGGCCGGGGTCAGCGGACGGTGCGGCGCGGGTTGGCCGTGCTGGCCGGGAGCTGGGCGGTGTACGTCCGGGCGGTGCGGGGGGCGGCGAAGCCGGGGAGCTCGGAGAAGTCCGCGACGGAGGCCAGGGTGGTGCGGCGCGGGTTGGCCGTGGAGCCGGCGCTCGGGGTGGTTCCGGTGGCCTGCTCGGTCGTCTCGGACATTTGCGTCAGCACCCTTGTTTCGCTCGAACGGACTTTTGCGCGGGCCCGCCGCTGGGCAGGCTCCGATCAACCCTGCCAGGTTAGGGAGCCCATTCCACAGCGGCCGTGACCAAAGCTACACATCGGGCTGTGAGTTTGCTCACAATTCCGGTCGCAAAGGGGCGGAGGTGGTGATTCCGGACCAATGCCGGAATCCGTCATTAGGGATATCCCGGACATTCGGCGCACAAATCGATCTTCACCATCGTTGACCCGCTCGCGTCAAGTGTCCGAAAAGGACCGTATTCCACGTCCGTTGCACCACAGAACGTGAGACGCCGCGCGCGGAGGGTGGCCCAGGACACCGTGTCGTAACGGCCCTTGTTGGACTTCCCCCGCTGTGCTGGAATGCCACGGAAAAACTCGACACCGCCCTATCTCCGCACCGGCGGGGAAGGGCGCCCGGTCCAGAGGTTGCGACGCCAGTGCAGGGACGTTTCAAGAGGGGCAGCGGCGCCGCGGGTGACCCGGAGGCGCGGGAGCCCGTGGCCGGCCCCCACCAGGCGGCACCGGCGACGACCGGCCAAGGCGAGCGGCCCTTCGGCGCCCCCGCCGAAGCCGCCGCCGACAGCGGTGCGCCGGGCGCGAACAGCGCGCCCCAGGAACAGGGCGGCGACACGCCGGCCGACAAGAAGAGCCGCCGTGCGCGACTGCGCGGCACGCTGAACCGCCGCCGGGCCACCGGTCTGAGCCGCTTCGCCATGCGCAACTGGCGCATCCGGACCCGCCTGATCGCGCTGCTCTTCCTCCCCGTGATCGTGGCGCTGGTCTTCGGCGGCCTGCGGGTCCAGGGCTCGATGGAGAACTCCCGCGAGCTCTCCCAGATGAGCGACCTGGCCGAGCTCGCCCGGACCGCCACCGACCTCGCCGACGCCCTGCAGAACGAGCGCGACATCGCGGCCGGCCCGGTCTCCCGCGGCGGCGACGCGGACACCGACAAGGACATCCAGCAGGCGTACAGCGAGAGCACCGCGCTGTCGAAGAAGTTCAACGCGGCCGCCGACAAGTTCGACAACCTCGACCTGGCCGGCTCCAAGACCCTGCTGCTGCAGGTCCGCAAGGACCTCAACTCGCTCCCCCGGGCCCGCAAGGGCGCGTTCAAGGACGCGAACAACATCCAGGCCACGATCACCAACTACAACGTGATCATCAATGACCTGATCGGTGCCGCGCAGGACATCGCCATCACCTCGAACTCCGCCGAGCTGGTGAAGTCCACCCGCACCCTGTACCAGTTCTCGCTGGCCAAGGAGGCCAGCTCGATGCAGCGCGCGCTGATCTCCGCCGCGCTGGCCCAGAACCCGCCGAACTTCTCCGCCTCCGACGAGACCTTCGGCGTCCGGCTGCGCGCCGCCGAGGACAACGCGATGGAGAACTTCACCGCGCTGTACGGCGAGGGCCCGGCCCGGGTGCTGCGCTCCTCGATGAGCTACAACAAGGTGGTCGCCGAGGCCGACCGGTTCTCCCAGGCCGTCCTCAACCCCAACGGCATCAAGCAGACCGACGGCGTCAGCTACCAGCAGTGGTACGAGGAGTCGACCGCCAAGATCACCGCCGAGCGGACCATCGAGAAGAAGCTCCTCGAGGACCTCAACGGCAAGGCCCAGCAGCTGCAGTCCGACGCCGACACCCAGTCGGTCATCAACGCCTCGCTGGTCGCCCTGGTACTCGTCGTCGCCATCGCCGGCGCCGCCCTGGTGGCCCGCTCGATGGTGCGCTCGCTGACCCGCCTGCAGACCTCCGCCGAGGACGTCGCCGAGCGCCGCCTGCCGGAGCTGGTCAAGATCCTCTCCGAGAGCGACCCGCACGACGTCGACGTCACCGTCGAACCGGTCGGCGTCGACTCCGCCGACGAGATCGGCCACGTGGCGCACGCCTTCGACATGGTGCACCGCGAGGCGGTCCGACTGGCCGCCGAGCAGGCGCTGCTGCGAGGCAACATCAACGCCATGTTCACCAACCTCTCGCGCCGCAGCCAGGGCCTGATCCAGCGCCAGCTGTCGCTGATCTCCGAGCTGGAGAGCCGCGAGGCGGACCCGGACCAGCTGGCCTCGCTGTTCAAGCTCGACCACCTGGCGACCCGCATGCGCCGCAACGGCGAGAACCTCCTCGTCCTCGCGGGCGAGGACCCGGGCCGCCGCTGGACCCGCCCCGTCCCGCTGGTCGACGTGCTGCGCGCCGCGGCCTCCGAGGTGGAGCAGTACGAGCGCGTCGAGCTGGCCTCGGTGCCCACCGCCGAGGTGGCCGGCCGGGTCGTCAACGACCTCGTCCACCTGCTCGCCGAGCTGTTGGAGAACGCCACCTCGTTCTCCTCCCCGCAGACCCGGGTCCGGGTCACCGGCCACGCCCTGCCGGACGGCCGGGTGCTGATCGAGATCCACGACACCGGCATCGGCCTGTCCCCCGACGACCTGGCCGACATCAACGAGCGCCTCGCCAACCCGCCGGTCGTGGACGTCTCCGTCTCCCGCCGGATGGGCCTGTTCGTGGTCGGCCGGCTGTCCCTGCGGCACGGCATCCGGATCCAGCTCCGCCCGTCCGACTCCGGCGGCACCACCGCGCTGGTCATGCTGCCGGTGGACGTCACCAACTCCGCCGAGCGACGCGGCAACCGGCCCGGGGCCGGCCAGCCGGGCCAGGGCCCCCAGGGCGGCGGCCGGCAGCAGCGCGGCCTGGCGCCGACGCCGCGCCAGCAGGGCCGCCCCGCGGGCGACCTGCCCGGCGGGCGCACCGCGCTCGGCCAGTCCGCCCCGAACGACCCCGCGGGCCGTCCGCAGCTGGGCCAGGGCCCGGCCGGCGGCAGCCCCGACCTGTTCTCCCCCGCCGCCCCGTCCGGCGGTCCGGGCGCGCCGCGGCGCGCGCCGGGCGGTCCCGGCGGGTCCGGCGGCCAGCCGGGCGACGGCGGGTTCGGCCCGGGCGGCGCGTTCGGCACCGGCCCGGCCCAGGGCAACCGCTCCGGCGGCCTGCCGACCCGTTCGGTCGGCCAGTCGCTGCGCGAGAACCCGGCGCCGGGCGGGTCGGGCCCGGCGGCTCCGGCCGGTCCGGGCGCGGGTGCGCCCGCCGGTGGCGGGCTGCCGCCGCGCCGGGTGCCGGGCGCCTCGGGTGCCCCGGGCCTGCAGGGCGGTCCGGGCGGCGGGCTGCCGCCGCGCCGTCCGCAGCCGGGCCAGGGCGGTCCGCAGGGCCAGCCGGGCCGGCCGCCGCAGGGCGGTCCGCAGGGGCCGCGCCGTCCGCAGGCGCCGCAGGGCCCGCAGGGCGGTCCGCAGCAGGGCCAGCCGCGTCCGGGCGGCGAGCCGACCCAGCACGGGCGGCCCGAGCAGCCGCAGCGGCGTCCGCTGCCGCAGCAGCCGGCCGCGCCGATCGAGGCCGCGCCGGCCGAGCAGTCCGGTGCGTTCGCCCGGCCGCGGTTCGAGGCGTCCGACATCGACCCGCGCGACCCGCTGGGCCTCGGCCTGGTGGAGCCTGTGCTGCCGGACCCGGTGGGCCAGGGCGTCCCGCCGCTGCCGCCGCAGTCCCAGCAGCCGCCGCAGCAGCCGCAGTTCGCGGAGCGTCCGCAGCCGATGGCGCTGCCGACCGCCGGTGACCGGCCGGCCGGGCCGGGTGCCCAGGACGGTCCGGAGCAGTTCCGGTCGCGTCCGTCGTACCAGCCGCAGCGTCCGGGCACCTCGGCGCCGGGCTTCGCCCAGCAGGCGCCGGACCGGGCGCCGCAGGAGCGGGCGCCGCGGCCGCCGGCCGGGCCGGCCGAGCGGCAGCGTCCGCAGGCGCCGGGTCCGCAGTCCCAGGGCCTGCCGCAGCGTCCGGCGCCGGCTGCCGGGCCGCGTCCGGCCGGGCCGCAGGGCCAGCCGGGCCAGGGCGGCCAGCCGGGCCAGGGCGGCCGCAGCCGCAGGGGCCGTTCGGCGGTGCTCCGGCGGGCGGTCCGGCGGTGGAACCGCAGGGCGACCCGGAGGCGCCGTGGCGTCCGTCGGCGAACGACGAGCGCTGGCGGCGGGCCGAGCAGATGCGCGAGCCGCAGACCAACGGCCTGACCACCTCGGGGCTGCCGCGCCGCACCCCGCAGGCCAACCTGGTCTCCGGCAGCGCCGAGGCCAGCCCGCTGACCGGGCCCCAGGTCTCGCGCAGCCCGGAGGAGGTGCGCGGCCGGCTGACCAACCTGCGCCGCGGCATCCAGCAGGGCCGCCAGGCGGGGACCCAGCAGCCGGGCGCCGGCGGTCCCGGGTCGCAGCAGCGGCCGGGCTTCGACTTCGGCGGAGCGTCCGAGGGCTACCGGGGAGCCCGTGGCGGGCGGTCCGACGTCGATGGCAACAGCGGCTTCGGCCCCGAGCACCAGGAGCGTTGAGTTGATCCAGATGAGCCAGGCCGCACAGAACCTGAACTGGCTGATCACCAATTTCGTGGACAACACCCCCGGGGTGTCCCACACCGTGGTGGTCTCCGCCGACGGTCTGCTGCTGTGCATGTCCGAGGGCTTCCCCCGGGACCGCGCCGACCAGCTGGCCGCCGTCGCCTCCGGACTGACCTCGCTGACCTCGGGTGCCAGCCGCATCTTCGAGGGCGGCGAGGTCAACCAGACCGTGGTGGAGATGGAGCGCGGGTTCCTGTTCCTGATGGCGATCAGCGACGGCTCCGCGCTCGCGGTCCTCGCCTCGCCGGACTCCGACATCGGTCTCGTCGGCTACGAGATGGCCCTGCTGGTGGACCGCGCCGGCGCGGTGCTCACGCCCGCGCTGCGGGCCGAGCTCCAGGGCAGCCTGCTGCACTGACGTCCGGCCCCCACCCGATCCCGACTCCTTCGCACCACCCTCACCGTGCCGGACCCAACCCGACCCCGGGTCCGGCACTCCCACCCCAGGTCTTCGCCGTACGGTGACTGGCAGCCCGTCAGTCAACGGCCCCGCGGGCTCCGGCCGCGACGACTGCAGCACAAGGAGGACGCATGACCCCGCCCCCGACACCCGCCGGCGCGTACGGCAACGGGTACGGAAACGGCTACGGCGGCCAGCAGGCCGGTGGGTACGGCGGCCAGCAGTCGGACGGCTACGAGCAGCAGCCGCTGGTCCGCCCGTACGCCATGACCGGTGGACGCACCCGCCCCCGCTACCAGCTGGCCATCGAGGCGCTGATCTCGACCACCGCCACCGCCGCCCCGGGCGGGCTGCTCCCCGAGCACGCCCGGATCGTGTCGCTGTGCCGCGAGGTCAAGTCGGTCGCCGAGATCTCCGCGCTGGCAGGTGTCCCGCTCGGGGTCGCCCGCATCCTCGTCGCAGACCTGGCCGAGGCCGGCCTGGTCGCCATCCACCAGCCCGCCGCCGCGGGCGAGTCGGGCGGTACGCCTGACGTCACGCTGCTCGAAAGGGTCCTCAGTGGACTTCGCAAGCTCTAACGCGGCCGCCGCCCCCAGCCGCGCCACCACCTCCGCCAAGATCGTCGTCGCGGGCGGATTCGGCGTGGGCAAGACCACCCTCGTCGGCGCGGTCTCCGAGATCAACCCCCTGCGCACCGAAGCCGTCATGACCTCGGCCTCCGCCGGCATCGACGACCTCAGCCACGTCTCCGGCAAGACCACCACCACCGTCGCCATGGACTTCGGCCGCATCACCCTCGACGAAGACCTCATCCTCTACCTCTTCGGCACCCCCGGACAGGACCGCTTCTGGTTCATGTGGGACGACCTCGTCCGCGGCGCCATCGGCGCCGTCGTCCTCGTCGACACCCGCCGCCTCGCCGACTGCTTCCCCGCCCTCGACTACTTCGAGAACAGCGGCCTCCCCTTCGTCGTCGCCCTCAACGGCTTCGACGGACAACAGGCCCACACCCCCGAAGAAGTCCGCGAAGCACTCCAACTCAACACCGAAATCCCCATCATCACCCTCGACGCCCGACGACGCGACAGCGCCAAGAGCGCCCTCATCACCCTCGTCGAACACGCCCTCCTCGCCCGACTCCGGTGAGCCCCGACCTGGCCGGGGGGCGCGTACCAGGAATGGTTCGCGCCCCCCGGTAACAGTTCGGTAGGCATTTGCCGGGCTCGTTTGACAGTGCGTAGCCAGTCGAACCCGGTGTGCGCCAATGACCTTGAACTTTGCGGGAGTTCAACGCCATATGTCCGTTTTCCACCCCTGGTGCACGGGGCGGAGGGGCCGTTTGTCCGGTCCACCGGCTCGTGTTGGAATTCCAGCTACCCCGTAGGACCCACGCGGGCCGCGGCCCGTCGGGGGGTAGCCGCCGGATAGATCCATGGCCGCCAGTCGGTCGAGAGGTTGTTGTCGAGTGAGGCGTAAGCAGCCAGTCACCCCTCAGCGGCGCTCCGAGCCCCGCCAGCAGGACCCGGGTAGCGGCCCGACCACCGGTCAGTTCTCCGCGTTCACCGCGACCGAGGACCGTCCCGAGCCGAGCCGCCCCGCCGCCGAGCCGGCCCCGCGTCCCGCGACCGCCGAGGAGGCCCCGCGCCGCGGCGGCAGCCGGTACGACTTCCTGTCCCCGCTGAACTGGCGCGTGCCGACCCGCCTGGTGGCCATCCTGGTCATCCCGGTCGTCATCGCCCTCGTCTTCGGCGGCCTGCGCGTCAACACCTCGCTGGACGACTACAACCAGGCCGACCGCGCGGTGCGCATCGCCAACGTGGCCAGCTCGGCCACCAAGCTGGCCGACGCCCTGGAGCAGGAGCGCGACGAGACCCTGGTGCCGCTGCTCACCGGGCAGGGCGACCAGGGCGAGGTGAAGAAGCTCCGGGACCGGACCGACCAGGCGCTGGCCGACTACCGCGCGACCGTCGCCAAGGCCAAGGACGACCCGACCACGGTGCGCCGCAACGCCCAGTTCGAGGGCCTGGTCCAGTCCCTGCCGCACCTGCGCGCCAACGCCTACAAGCCCGAGCTGTTCGCCACCGCGACCTCCAACGCCTACTCGCTGCTGTTCGCGCCGCTGCTGGCGATGGACAACTCGGTCGGCTTCGGCTCCACCAACGTCACCTCCAAGGGCCGCGCGATCTACGCGATGTCGCTGGCCAAGGCGTCCGCCTCGACCCAGCGCGCGCTGATGCTCAACCTGCTGGTCGGCCTCGGCGTCGGCGGCGTGGACGGCCACGAGGGCCAGGACCTGATCCAGGCCCTGAGCGTCGCCGCCAAGCTGGAGCAGACCGCGCTCGACGAGTTCAACACCGCGTCCAGCTCGGACGAGGTCAAGGTCTACTCGGACGCGCTGGTCGACCAGGCCACCGCCGACCAGCGCCTGCCGCTGCGGATGCCCGACGGCCACAACCTGCCCGTCATGAGCACCCTGCTGATGATCGGCATGTCCTACTCCGGGCAGCTGTCCGACGCCGCGGCCAACAAGGACGCCGCCGCCCGGATCATCACCTCGGCCGGCAACGACGGCCTGACCCGCCCGCTGTGGGACCAGGCCACCAAGAGCCACATGAGCGCGCTGCGCGCCGCCGAGACCGACCTGCTCGACCAGGTCGTCGCCGACGCCCAGGGCATCAAGGACCGGGCGTTCACCGACTGGGTGCTCAACTCGCTGATCGTGGTCGCCTCGCTGGTGCTGGCCGGCCTGCTCACCGGCTACATCGCCCGCTCGATGATCCTCGGCATGCGGACCCTGAACACCGCCGCGCTCGACATCGCCAACCACCGCCTGCCGGAGCTGGTCGACAAGCTCTCCAAGACCGACCCGGAGCGGGTCGACACCTCGGTCAGCCCGATCCCGCTGCACGGCCGGGACGAGATCGGCGAGGTCGCCCGCGCCTTCGACCAGGTCCACCAGCAGGCCGTCTCGCTGGCCGCCGAGCAGGCGCTGCTGCGGGGCAACGTCAACGCGATCTTCACCAACCTGTCGCGCCGCAGCCAGGGCCTGATCCAGCGCCAGCTGGCGCTGATCACCGACCTGGAGAACAACGAGGCCGACCCGGACCAGCTGGAGAACCTCTTCAAGCTGGACCACCTGGCCACCCGCATGCGCCGCAACGGCGAGAACCTCCTGGTCCTCGCGGGCGAGGAGCCCGGCCGCCGCTGGAACACCCCGGTGCCGCTGGTCGACGTGCTGCGCGCCGCCGCCTCCGAGGTGGAGCACTACGAGCGGATCGAACTGGCCGGCATCCCCGAGGCCGACGTGGTCGGCCCCGCCGTGACCGACCTCGTCCACCTGCTCGCCGAGCTGCTGGAGAACGCCACCTCGTTCTCCTCCCCGCAGACCCGGGTGCTGGTCAACGCGACCCGGCTGCCCGACAGCCGGGTGCTGGTCGAGATCCACGACAAGGGCATCGGCCTGACCGCCGAGGACTTCGCCGAGATCAACGAGAAGCTGGCCGAGCCGCCCACCGTGGACGCCACCATCTCCCGCCGGATGGGCCTGTTCGTGGTCGGCCGGCTGTCCCAGCGGCACGACATCCGCGTGCAGCTGCGCCCGTCCGGTGAGTCGGCCGGCACCACCTCGCTGGTCATGCTGCCGCAGCAGCTGACCCACCTGGGCGCGATGGCGCCGGAGCCGCAGGCCGAGGAGTTCACGGTCTCCCGGATCTTCGCCGAGCAGGAGCCGGCCGCCGAGTGGGCGTTCGAGGGCCAGGACCGCACCGCGGCCGAACTCGGCTTCGACGACCACCTGCCCGCCCGCGGCGCGGTGGCCGGCAACGGCTTCTCCCCCGCGCTGGAGTCCATGCAGCGCTCCCAGCGGATCGAGGAGCGCCGCCGGGCCGCCCTGGAGGCCGGCCCGGGCGCCGCCGCCGAGGAGCCGGTGGAGGCGGAGGTCCTGGAGTCGCCCTACGGCGAGCCGGGCCACCCCGAGGACGGCTACCGCGGCGGCTACCCGGCCCCGCAGGCGGCCGGCTACGAGAGCCCCCAGGACGACCCGTACCGCCGCCCCGAGGCGGACGCCTACGGCCGCCCCTTCGAGCCGCAGCAGGCCCCCCGGGGCGACGCCTACGGCTACCGCGAGGACCTGTACGCCCCGGCCGGCTACGCCGACGACCCGTACGCCCCCGCCGGCTACCCGCAGCAGGCCCCCTACGGTGACGGGCAGCAGTACGCCGAGGCGTACCAGCAGCAGCCGTACGAGGACGGCCAGTACGCCGAGGGCCAGTACGCCGACGGCCAGTACGAGTACGCCGAGGAGCAGTACCCGCAGCAGGCCCCGTACGCCGGCGAGCAGTACGCCGACGGGTACCAGCAGCAGGACTACGGCTACGAGGAGCCCGCCGGGCACCCGTACCCCGCGGAGGAGCTGCCGGCCCTGCCGCCGGCCCGTCCGGCCGCGGAGCGGCAGCAGCCGGGCGGTGCGCTGCCGCAGCGCCGGCCGGGCCAGCAGCCGGCGGGCGGCGGCGCGGCGGCCCGGTCCGCGGGCGGCGGCGCCGAGACCCCGAACTGGTTCACCGGCGCGAAGGACACCTCGGCGCAGGACGAGCCGCGCGGCCACGACGTGTCGGCGCTGGGCGGCTACGGGCCGACCGGTCCGACCACGGCGGCCGGCGAGTGGGAGTCGCCGAACGACGGCGACTGGCAGCGCGCGGAGAAGCTGCGCGAGCCCTCCTCGGCGGGCACCACCCCCTCGGGCCTCCCGCGCCGGGTCCCGCGCCAGAACCTGGTGCCGGGCAACGCCCGCACCACCCCGCAGGAAGGCCCGCAGGTCTCCCGCGACCCGAGCGAGGTCCGCGGCCGCCTGACCAACCTGCGCCGCGGCGTCGAGCAGGGCCGCCAGGCCGGCGGCGACCCCGGTGCCACCGGCAGCTTCCGGATCGACCCCGACCAGGGGGCGTACGGTGATGGACCGCACAACAGCAGCACCGATCTCTTCGGCGGCTCGAACCAGCAGGAGCGTTGAGTTGACCCAGATGAGCCAGGCCGCACAGAACCTGAACTGGCTGATCACCAATTTCGTGGACAACACCCCCGGGGTGTCCCACACCGTGGTGGTCTCCGCCGACGGTCTGCTGCTGTGCATGTCCGAGGGCTTCCCCCGGGACCGCGCCGACCAGCTGGCCGCCGTCGCCTCCGGCCTCACCTCGCTGACCTCGGGTGCCAGCCGCATCTTCGAGGGCGGCGACGTGACCCAGACCGTGGTCGAGATGGAGCGCGGGTTCCTGTTCCTGATGGCGATCAGCGACGGCTCCGCGCTCGCGGTCCTCGCCTCGCCGGACTCCGACATCGGTCTCGTCGGCTACGAGATGGCCCTGCTGGTGGACCGCGCCGGCGCGGTCCTGACGCCCGCGCTGCGGGCCGAACTCCAGGGCAGTCTCCTGCACTGACGGTTCGTCGGATACCGTCCTGGTATTCGAAAGACCTCAATTGCCCGTCCCGAGGTCGCTTCGGCGGCCTCGGGACCGGGCGTTGTACGGCCTTCGCACCACCGGCCACGGCGCTCCCCGGCGACGCGGCCAGCAACGCACCGCCGCACCCTTTGAGGAGATGAACCGTGACACCGCCCGACCACAGTGGCCAGTACGGCGTCCCGTACGCGGGCTCCGGCCACGACGCTTTCGGGGCTCCCGGCGTCGGCCACGGTCAGCAGCCGCAGTACGCGCCGCAGTTCAACGGCGGCCAGCCGTACCTGCCTCCGCAGTCCGACCCGCGCTGGTACCAGCAGCCGGACGGATACGGCCAGGCCCACCCCGGCCACGAGGCGTTCGCCGACCCCGGCCTGCCGCACCGCTACGAGGAGCAGCAGCCCGGCCACGTCGAGGAGTACCTCGACGAGGAGGAGGACGCCGAGCCGCTGATCCGGCCCTTCGCCATGACCGGCGGACGCACCCGGCCGCGCTACGAACTCGCGCTGGAGGCCCTGGTCTCCGCCGCGGTCGACCCGGCCCGGATGGCCACCCTGCTCCCCGAGCACCAGCGGATCTGCGCGCTGTGCGCCACCGACGTGAAGTCGGTCGCCGAGATCTCCGCGCTGCTCGGCCTCCCGCTGGGCGTGGCCCGCATCCTCGTGGCGGACCTGGCCGAGGCCGGCCTGGTCGCCATCCACCAGCCCGCAGCCGGCGGCGAATCCGGCAACCAGCCCGACGTCACGCTGCTCGAAAGGGTCCTCAGTGGACTTCGCAAGCTCTAACGCGGCCGCCGCCCCCAGCCGCGCCACCACCTCCGCCAAGATCGTCGTCGCCGGCGGATTCGGCGTGGGCAAGACCACCCTCGTCGGCGCGGTCTCCGAGATCAACCCCCTGCGCACCGAAGCCGTCATGACCTCGGCCTCCGCCGGCATCGACGACCTCAGCCACGTCTCCGGCAAGACCACCACCACCGTCGCCATGGACTTCGGCCGCATCACCCTCGACGAAGACCTCATCCTCTACCTCTTCGGCACCCCCGGACAGGACCGCTTCTGGTTCATGTGGGACGACCTCGTCCGCGGCGCCATCGGCGCCGTCGTCCTCGTCGACACCCGCCGCCTCGCCGACTGCTTCCCCGCCCTCGACTACTTCGAGAACAGCGGCCTCCCCTTCGTCGTCGCCCTCAACGGCTTCGACGGACAACAGGCCCACACCCCCGAAGAAGTCCGCGAAGCACTCCAACTCAACACCGAAATCCCCATCATCACCCTCGACGCCCGACGACGCGACAGCGCCAAGAGCGCCCTCATCACCCTCGTCGAACACGCCCTCCTCGCCCGACTCCGGTGACGGGGCGTCAAAAGGGGTAATGGACACGCCAGAAGGGGGCGTGCGGAGCCTTCCGCACGCCCCCTGGGCACTTCCTCGCACCCGCCGCCGTTACGGCTGCTGACCGGCCCTCAGCAGCCCGTAGGTGTACGCGTCCTCCAGCGCCACCCAGGACGCGCCGATCACGTTGTCCGCGACGCCGACCGTCGACCAGGTCGCGGTGCCGTCGGTGGACTCGATCAGCACCCGGGTCTTCGAACCGGTGCCGTGCTGGCCCTCCAGGATCCGGACCTTGTAGTCCACCAGCTCCAGCTTCGCCAGCGCCGGGTAGATCGGCTCCAGCGCCGTCCGCAGCGCCCGGTCCAGCGCGTCCACCGGGCCGTTGCCCTCGCCGGTGGCGACCTTCCGCTCGCCCTTCGCCCACAGCTTCACGGTCGCCTCGTTGCCCGCGAAACCGTTCGGGCCCTGCTCGCTGATGGTCCGCCAGGACTCCAGCTCGAAGTACCGCTGCCGCTCGCCGCCGTTCACCTCGTCGCGCAGCAGCAGCTCGAACGAGGCGTCCGCCGCCTCGTAGGTGTAGCCGAGGTTCTCCTGCGCCTTCACCCGGGCCACCACCCGGCCCGCCAGGTCGCGGTCCCCGGTCAGGTCGTAGCCCAGCTCCTTGCCCTTCAGCTCGATCGACGCCCGCCCCGCCATGTCGGACACCAGCATCCGCATGGTGTTGCCGACCAGCTCCGGGTCGATGTGCTGGTACAGGTCCGGGTCGACCTTGATCGCGGAGGCGTGCAGGCCCGCCTTGTGCGCGAACGCCGAGAAGCCCACGTACGGCTGGTGGGTGGACGGCGCCAGGTTCACCACCTCGGCGATCGCGTGCGAGATCCGGGTCATCTCGGCCAGCGCGCCGGCCGGGAGCACCCGGCGGTCGTACTTGAGCTCCAGCGCCGCCGCGACCGGGAACAGGTTCGCGTTGCCGACCCGCTCGCCGTAGCCGTTGGCCGTGCACTGCACGTGGGTGGCCCCGGCGTCCACCGCGGCCAGCGTGTTGGCCACCGCGCAGCCGGTGTCGTCCTGGGCGTGGATGCCGAGGCGGGCACCGGTCTCCGCGAGCACGGTGGCGACGATCTCGCGCACCCCGGACGGCAGCATGCCGCCGTTGGTGTCGCACAGCACCACCACGTCCGCCCCCGCCTCGTGCGCGGTGCGCACCACGGCCAGGGCGTACTCCGGGTTCGCCTTGTAGCCGTCGAAGAAGTGCTCGCAGTCGATGAACACCCGGCGGTCCCGGGCGCGCAGGTACTCCACGCTGTCCCGGACCATCTCCAGGTTCTCCTCCAGCGTGGTGCGCAGCGCCAGCTCCACGTGCCGGTCGTGCGACTTCGCCACCAGCGTCACCACCGGCGCGCCGGACGCCACCAGCGCGGCCAGCTGCGGGTCCTCGGCGGCCTTCCCGCCGGCCCGGCGGGTGGCGCCGAACGCGACCAGCTGCGCGTGCTTGAACTCCAGCTCGGCCTGGGCGCGGGCGAAGAACTCGGTGTCCCGGGGGTTGGCGCCGGGCCAGCCGCCCTCGATGAAGCCGACCCCGAACTCGTCCAGGTGGCGCGCGATCGCCAGCTTGTCCGCCACCGTGAGGTTGATGCCCTCGCGCTGGGCGCCGTCGCGGAGCGTGGTGTCGAAGACGTGGAAGCCGTCGCTGGGGCGGCTGTTGGCCTCGGTCATGGCCCTGGGTTCTCCGTTCGGTGGAGTTACTGCTGTTTGCCGGGATCGGAATCCGGCTCCACTGTCCAGCATCCCGCGCGCGTCCCCGGTGTCTCCGTCCCCTTGTGGGGTCAGGTGCCGGTCCGGGGGCAAAACAAAAGACCCCTCGCGGGTGCGAGAGGTCTGCGCGCGGGTCTGGACGCTGGTGGTCGCTCCGCGGTCAGGGTGTTGCCGTGGAAGCGGTCACTGCGGACCGGCGCGCCTGCTGCTAATAATCAGCGAAAGCGAGGACACCCTCGCAGTCTTGCACACGCCCGGCGGGACGGGAGGGGCGTCTCGCCATCCGGAACGGGTCAGGAGAGCCCGTCCGTCGCCAGGTCGAAGCCGAACGGCTTCGGCAGCGGCAGCGGGTCGCCGAACGGGACGGAGGTGGTCGCGGTGTACTCGCCGCCTTCCGGGTGGCTGTGCAGCACGACCTGTCCGGCCTTCCGGTCCACCAGGAGGTACAGCGGAATCCCTGCTGCGGCGTAGCCCTTCCGCTTGTCCCAGCGGTCCTTGGCGGGATTGCTGGAGGTGACCTCCAGGACCATCAGGAGCCGGTCCGGCTTCATCCATGAGGGCTGACCGTCGAACGCTCCCTCGTCGGCGAACGTCCCGTCGGGGATGAACCTGCCGCCGGGGACGATCAGCCCCTTGTTGCCGGCGAACGTGATATCCGCGTCGCACAGCCGGAACACCTGGCGGACGATCCGACCGATGGCCCCCTCGTGGTCACCGTCCGGCGGTGGCGTCACGATGATCTCCCCCTCCACAAGCTCGGCCTTGAACCCCTCCGGGGTGTTCAGGGTGAGGAAGGCGTCCAGGAGGACATCCTCCGGGCTGCGGTAGACGTCGGCGTCGTACATCTCGGCGGTCATGGTCCCTCCCTCCTATCCGAGCCGTTCAACGAGTGGAGTTTTTCCGAGGTTATCGGGCCCGGGCATTCCGCCATGAAATGCCCGGGCCGGGGGTCCGGCGTCAGGCGATCTTGTGCATCCAGCCGTGGGTGTCCGGGGTCTGGCCGCCCTGGATGGCGAGGAGGGACTGGCGGAGCTTCATGGTGACGGGGCCGGGCTCGCCGGTGGCGACGGTCCAGTCGGCGGTGGCGGACTTGACGTGGCCGACGGGGGTGATGACGGCGGCGGTGCCGCAGGCGAAGACCTCGGTGATGGTGCCGTCGGCGTTGCCCTGCTTCCACTCGTCGGTGGAGATCTTCCGCTCCTCGGTGCCGTGGCCGAGGTCGGCGGCGAGGGTGAGCAGGGAGTCGCGGGTGATGCCGGGGAGCAGCGAGCCGGAGAGTTCGGGGGTGACGACGGTGGCGTTCTCGCCCTCGCCGAGGACGAAGTAGAGGTTCATGCCGCCCATCTCCTCGACCCACTTGTGCTCGGTGGCGTCGAGCCAGACCACCTGGTCGCAGCCCTTGGCGGCGGCCTCGGCCTGGGCGACCAGGGAGGCCGCGTAGTTGCCGGCGCACTTGGCGGCGCCGGTGCCGCCGGGCGCGGCGCGGACGTAGTCCTCGGAGAGCCAGACCGAGACGGGCTTGACGCCGCCGGAGAAGTAGGCGCCGGCCGGCGAGGCGATGATCATGAAGAGGTAGGAGTTGGCGGGGCGCACGCCCAGGCCGACCTCGGTGGCGAACATGAAGGGCCGCAGGTAGAGGCTCTGCTCGGGCTGGCTGGGCACCCAGGCGCGGTCCTGCTGGACGAGCAGTTCGACGGCCTCGACGAAGGTCTCGACCGGCAGTTCGGGCATCGCCAGCCGGCGGGCGGAGGCCTGGAAGCGGGCCGCATTGGCCTCCGGGCGGAAGGTGGCGATGGAGCCGTCGGCCTGCCGGTACGCCTTGAGGCCCTCGAAGATCGACTGGCCGTAGTGCAGCGTCATGTTGGCCGGGTCGATCTCCAGCGGCGCGTACGGCGTGAGCTGGGCGTCGTGCCAGCCGAGGCCCTCGGTCCAGCGGATGGTCACCATGTGGTCGGTGAAGACCCGGCCGAAGCCGGGATTGGCCAGTCGGGCCTCGCGCTCCTGGTCGGACAGCGGGTGCGCGGAGGGCTTGAGGTCGAACGTGATGGGCGCCGGGGTGGGCGTGCTCATGGCTGTCTGTCCTTCACCGTGGGGTTGGGCTGGGCCTTCAACCGTCGGGCGGGGGAAACGCATGACGGCACGGCCCACTGTCGATACTCGCATCCAGAGGGCCGTGCCGAACAGCCGGGAGGCTGTTGCTCGCTGTGAACCGGCCCACCGGCCGGAGGTTGTCGTCCGGCCGGTCAGCCGGATACTCGGGCAGCGAGCGCGTCGCCGACCTCGGAGGTGGACCGGGCGCCGGAGCGCTCGGTGAGGTCCGCGGCGACCGCGGCCTCGACGGCGGCGGCCTCGGCGGGGAAGCCGAGGTGCTCCAGCAGCATGGCGACGGACAGCACGGTGGCGGTCGGGTCGGCCTTGCCCTGGCCGGCGATGTCCGGGGCCGAGCCGTGCACCGGCTCGAACATCGACGGGAAGTCGCCGCTGGGGTTGATGTTGCCGGAGGCGGCCAGGCCGATGCCGCCGGTGACGGCCGCGGCGAGGTCGGTGAGGATGTCGCCGAACAGGTTGTCGGTGACGATCACGTCGAAGCGCTCGGGCTGGGTGACGAAGAAGATCGTCGCCGCGTCGACGTGCAGGTAGTCGGTGGTGACCTCGGGGAACTCCCGGCCGACCTGCTCGAAGATCCGGGTCCACAGGTGGCCGGCGTGCACCAGCACGTTGTTCTTGTGGACCAGGGTGAGCTTCTTGCGCGGGCGGGCCTGGGCGCGGCGGTAGGCGTCCCGGACGACCCGCTCGATGCCGAACGCGGTGTTCAGCGAGACCTCGGTGGCGACCTCCTGCGGGGTGCCGGTGCGCAGCGTGCCGCCGTTGCCGACGTACGGGCCCTCGGTGCCCTCGCGGACCACCACGAAGTCGATCTGCGGGTCGCCGGCGAGCGGCGACTTCACGTTCGGGAAGAGCTTGCCCGGGCGCAGGTTGATGTGGTGGTCGAAGGCGAACCGCAGCTTGAGCAGCAGCCCGCGCTCCAGCACCCCGGACGGCACGCTCGGGTCGCCGATGGCGCCGAGCAGGATCGCGTCCTGGCCCTTGAGCTCCTCCAGCACCGCGTCCGGGAGGGTCTCCCCGGTGCGGTGGTACAGCCGTGCACCGAGGTCGTACTCGGTGGTCTCCAGCTTGGTGTCGGTGGGCAGGGCGGCGCGGAGCACCTTGAGGCCCTCGGCGACGACCTCCTGGCCGATGCCGTCACCCGGGATCACTGCGAGACGAATGGTGCGAGACATACTCGGACAGTACAACCCGTCCCACGGCCTGGGCACGGACCGTCCACCATCCGGACGGGGTGTCAGACCAGCTCGACCTCGACCGGGAACGGGTGCTCGACCTTGAGGCGGTCGTGGAAGATCCCGGTGGGCGTGTAGCGGTCGGTCGCGGGGTCCAACTCGTAGGTGGAGACGACGGGTCGGCCGTCGACGTTCTCTACCCGCCAGAAGTAGCGGATGCCGGCGGCGGCGTACCGGGGAGGCTTGGTCAGGCGGTCACGGATCTGCGACTCCTCCGACACCACCTCCACGACGAGCAGGACGCTGTCGGCACGGCAGTAGGTGTCATGCGGGCCCCAGTCCGCGCGCGCGTCGACCACCATCAGATCGGGCTCCGGACGGTTCCGGGCGTCGAGAACGACGGTCATCGAGCGCCAGACCTCCCAGCCGGCCGGCGCGGCCTCCAGCGCGCCGTGCACCAAGCCCGTGGTCCGGATCTCCCACCTGGTGCGCGGGGCGGTGAAGACCAGGCTCCCGGCAATCAGCTCGGTGTGCGGTGGAGCGTCCGGGAGCCGGTCCAGGTCCTCTGCCCGGTAGCCGCCCACAGGCGGTCGGATCCAGTCCGGGTACGGCGTGAGCCCTTCGTCGTCCACTTGGTCAGCCGCCGTTCGGACCGAGCGACTGGACGCGCTCCCCCACCGGGTTGAGGTGGTGGATCAGCAGGGTGTGCGGGAGCGGGGTGTGCAGGACCTGGCCGGGGTGGACGGGGGTGAGGACGGGGGTGGGGAGGGCGGGGTCGAACGGGAAGGGGCCGAGGGTGGCGAGGGCTTCGGCGGGGTCGTCGGAGGCGCCGGTCCAGACGGTGTAGCGGGGGTGGGTGAGCGGTGGCAGGGCGGCGAGGCGGACGGGGAGCAGCAGGGTGTCGGAGTCGAGGAGCGCGGTGTCGGTGTCGCCCCAGCGGCCGTTGAGCGGCTGGACGTCGAGTTCGGCGCCGGTGCGGGCGTCCAGGGTGCGGGCGATCAGCACGTCGCTGCCCTTGAGGCGGTCGGCGACCACGGTGGCGTCGGGGGTGCCGTCGCCGTCGGTGTCGAGCGAGGCGCGCACGCCGAGGGCGCCGGCGGGGGTGGCGGCGGGGGCCCACAGGACGGCGGCGAGGTAGAGCGTGCCGTGGCCGTCGACGGCGGCGGCCGCGTAGTGGAGGTTCGCGGAGCGTTCGGCGGGGTCGTCGACGCAGAGGTCGGTGTCGGCGGCGGGGCAGTCGGGCCAGCGCGGTCCTTCGCCGCCCGGCTGGAGGGCGGTGAGCAGGCCGGGGCGGGGGTCGCCGGAGACGGCGAAGGTGGCGGCGGTGCCGAGCGCGGTGGCGGCGGTGGCGGCGCGCGGGGCGGCGAACAGCGGGACGCGCAGCGGCGGGAGGGTGCCGTCGTCGGGGGTGAGGGTGAGCCGGCCGGAGAGTTCGCCGCGGTAGCTGCGGGCGTGGCCGGCCTGGAGCAGGTCGAGGGTGGGGTCGGGGGCGCGGCCGAGGTCGGGGCCGAGCCGGAGGGTGACGGTGACGGTGGCGCTGCCGTGCGGGGGCAGGTCGACCCGGGCGGGTGAGATCCCGAAGGCGGCGCCGGGCAGCGTGGTGGCGGGCGCGTAGCCGGTGGCGTAGCTCAGCGGGCGGTCGCCGAGGTTGCGGACGGTCACCTCGCGGGTGGCGGTGGCCGCGCCGGTGGCCTCGACCACGCCGAAGGAGACGCCGACCGCGCCCTCGGTCTGCGTCCCGTACGCGAGGACGGGGGTGCGGACGGCGGCGTCGACCCTGGCCCGGCCGCTGCCGGTGCGTTCGGGGCCGTAGACCGGGCCGGTGCGGCCGTCGTGCAGGTAGGTGTCGGTGGCGGTGTCCATCAGCGCGGCCTTGACCTCGGCGGCGTCGTAGTCGGGGTGCGCGGAGCGGACGAGGGCTGCCAGGCCGGACAGGTGCGGGGTGGCCATCGAGGTGCCGTCCTCGCGCATGCCGCCGGTGCCGGTGCCGGCCTTGGCGGACCAGATGGTCTCGCCGGGGGCGGCCAGGTCGGGTTTGACGATGCCGTCGACGCCGATGCCGCGGGAGGTGAAGGAGGTCAGGGTGTCGGTGCGCTGCGGCTGGTCCTGCGGGACGGCGCCGTGCAGCGGGTTGCCGGGGGTGGCGAGCCGGACGGTGACCGGGCCGCCGCCGAGGGCGGACAGCAGGCGCTCGCCGTCGGCGCGGGCCAGGATCGCGGCCGGGATCCGGTCGTCCCCGGCGATCTCGCCGAGGTTGTCGCCGTCGGCGGCGTAGAGCGCGCCGACGGCTCCGGCATCGGCGGCGTGGTCGGCGCGCGGGGCGGAGCCGCAGGCCCGGTCCGGGTCCTTGGTGGTCCAGCGCAGCACGGCGACCTTGCCGCGCAGCCGGTCGGCGTCGGCGGGGGTGAAGGGCTTGCAGCCGTCCGACTGGTCGGCGGGGACGGCGAGTTGGCCGCTGACCTCGGTGTCGGCCCAGTGGGTGTACTTGCTGCTCCAGTGCGCGGGCACTTCGCCGGCCAGGTTCGCGGGGGCGAGCACGGTGATGCCGTCGGCGTCGCCGTGCGGGTCGACCGAGGCGGCGGCGGTGAGGACCCGGGCGGCGGTGCCGGGGCTGCCGCCGACGCCGTACACGTCGCCCTCGTTGCCGGAGGCGGCGACCACCACGGTGCCGAGCGCGGCGAGCCGGTCGGCGGCGAGCGCGTCGGCGTCGCCGGGGCGGCCGTAGGGGCTGCCGAGCGAGAGGTTGACCACGTCGAGGCGGTCGGAGAGGTCGCCGTCGCCGTTCGGGTCGGCGGCCAGGTCGAGGGCGGCGGCGAGCTGGTCGGTGGAGCCCTCGCAGCCGAACACCTTGATCGCGTAGAGCTGGGCGCCGGGGGCCGCGCCGGGGGCGACCGCGAAGCCGGCCGGGTCCAGGCCGGGCCGGTAGGGGCCGCGGTAGGGCTTGCCGTCGGCGGTGACGCCGTACCCGGCGGCGGTGCCGGCCACGTGGGTGCCGTGGCCGTTGGCGGCGCAGTCGAGCGGGTTGTCGTCGGGGTGCGGGTCGGGCTGGTAGTGGTCGGCGGCCGGGTCGGGGTCGTAGTCGTCGCCGACCAGGTCCTTGCCGCCGATCACCTTGGCGTTGGGGAACAGGGCGGCGGGGGCGGGCTTGGCGCCGTCGACCGCGCGGTAGGCCTCGACGGTGCCGGGGCCGCCGAAGTCGGCGTGGGTGTAGTCGATGCCGGAGTCGACGATGCCGATCCGGACGCCCTCGCCGGTGTGGCCCTCGGGGCCGTCCCAGACCTGCGGGGCGCCGGTGAGCGGCACCGAGTAGCCGTTGGCGCGCCGCTTGGGCGTGACGGGGCGCACCGAGCGGACGCCGGGCAGGGCGGCCAGCCGCGGCACTTCGGCGGCGGGCAGCCGCAGCGCGAGGCCGCTGGCCAGGGTGCGGGTGCGGTAGAGCGGGCGGGCGTCGGGGGCGGCGCGCCGCAGGGCCGCGGTGAGCGCGTCCAACGAGCGGTCGGCGACGGCCCGTTGGCTGCTTCCGGCGGCGGCCGCGGCGCGCCGGGTCTGGTCGGGGGTGCGCAGTTGTCGGCGGGCGTCGTCCCGGGCCCGCTGCCAGGCGGTGGCGGCGGGCTCGGTGGCGAGCTCGACGAACACGGTGGTGCTCGGGCCCCGGGCCGGCCGGGCGGCGGCCGCCGGGGCGGCCGGGACGAGCAGGGCGAGGGCGGCGAGGAGGCCGAGGGGGGTGCGCACGGCCCCAAGGTAGGAGCCGCCGACCGGCCGGGCGAGGAGGTTCACCCCTCGGGTGACGCTCCGTCACCCGTCCGGCGCAGCAGGGGGGTTGGCGGTCAGTCGGCGGCCG
Source organism: Kitasatospora sp. YST-16 (assembly GCF_026802215.1). Taxonomy (NCBI): domain Bacteria; kingdom Bacillati; phylum Actinomycetota; class Actinomycetes; order Kitasatosporales; family Streptomycetaceae; genus Kitasatospora; species Kitasatospora sp. YST-16. Next base: position 4,818,772 of record NZ_CP113837.1, on the reverse strand, counting down.
GGGCGCCGTTGTCGCGCCGGTCGAGGGCGCGCTGCAGGGCGGCGGCGGTGCGCGGGTCGGCCGGGAGGGCGCGGCGGCGGCGCGGGGCGGCGGCGCGGGCGGCAGCGGCGGAGGGGGTGGTGGTGGCGGTGGTGCGGTCTGCGACGAACGGCATACCGGGCTCCTTGGTGCGGGGGCGCAGCGGCGCGCGGGAGGGGTGAGGGGGTACGCCGAGCAGGGATCGCCTGCCGCACCGCGTACGGGTCCGTACGGGCCACGCTCCCCGTAGTTGTGGGGGTGGCGCACCGTAGGACTACTCCACGGTACGACGGGGAGGCCGCGAGGTCAGCAGATTTACTTGGATTTCCTAGTATCTGAGACGGGGTTCACTCCCGGGTACGCGAACGGCCCTTCCGCCTCAAGGTCGGAAGGGCCGTTCGGAGTCGCCGGCGGGTCAGCCGAGGTTGACCGAGCGGGAGAACTTGGCGCCGATCGCGGTGGCGATCTCGGCCAGCACCTCCTGGGAGACCTCGCTGTCCACGGTGATCGAGGCGAGCGCGCTGTCGCCGTCCCGGGCGACCTGCATGCCGGCGATGTTGATGCCCGCGTCGCCGAGGATCCGGCCGAGGGTGCCGACCACGCCGGGGCGGTCCTGGTAGTGGAAGAACGCCATGTGGTCGGTGAGCGCCACGTCGACGTCGAAGCCGTCCACGCCGACGATCTTCTGGGTCTGCTTCGGGCCGGAGAGCGTGCCGGAGATCGACACCTCGCCGCCGTCGGCCAGGGTGCCGCGGACGGTGATCACGTTGCGGTGCTCGGGCGACTCGCTGGAGGTGGTCAGCCGGACCTCGACGCCGCGCTCCTGGGCGAACAGCGGGGCGTTGACGTACGACACCGTCTCGGCCACCACGTCCTCGAACACGCCCTTCAGCGCGGAGAGTTCGAGCACCTTGACGTCGTGCTGGGTGATCTCGCCGCGGACCTCGACGTCGAGCCGGACGGCGACCTCGCCGGCCAGCGCGGTGAAGATCCGGCCGAGCTTCTCGGCCAGCGGCAGGCCCGGGCGGACGTCCTCGGCGATGACGCCGCCCTGGACGTTGACCGCGTCCGGCACCAGCTCGCCGGCCAGCGCGAGGCGCACCGACTTGGCGACCGCGATGCCGGCCTTCTCCTGTGCCTCGTCGGTGGAGGCGCCCAGGTGCGGGGTGGCGACCACGTTGTCGAAGGCGAACAGCGGGGAGTCGGTGCACGGCTCCTTGGAGTAGACGTCCAGGCCGGCGCCGGCCACCCGGCCCTCCTGGAGCGCCCGGACGAGCGCCTCCTCGTCGACGATGCCGCCGCGGGCGGCGTTGACGATCCGCACGCTCGGCTTGACCTTGTGCAGGGCCTCGTCGCCGATCAGGCCGATGGTCTCCGGGGTCTTCGGGAGGTGGACGGTGATGAAGTCCGCGACCTCCAGCAGCTCCTCCAGGGAGAGCAGCTTGACGCCCATCTGGGCCGCGCGGGCGGCCTGGATGTAGGGGTCGTAGGCGACGATCTTCATGCCGAACGCGGACATCCGCTGCGCGACCAGCACGCCGATCCGGCCGAGGCCGACCACGCCGAGCACCTTCTCGCTCAGCTCGACGCCGGTGTACTTGTTGCGCTTCCACTCGCCGCCCTTGAGCGCGGCGTTGGCGGGGGCGATGTTGCGGGCGACCGAGATCAGCAGGCCGCAGGCCAGCTCGGCGGCGGTGACGATGTTCGAGGTCGGCGCGTTGACGACCATCACGCCGGCCTTGGTGGAGGCGGCCACGTCCACGTTGTCCAGGCCGACGCCGGCCCGGGCGACGACCTTGAGCTTCTTGGCGGCGGCCAGCGCCTCGGCATCCACCTTGGTGGCGGAGCGGATCAGGACGGCGTCCACGTCGGCGATCGCGGTCAGCAGCTCGGTGCGGTCGGCGCCGTTGCAGTGCCGGATCTCGAAGTCGGGGCCCAGCGCGTCGACGGTGGCGGGCGACAGCTCTTCGGCGATCAGTACGACAGATTTGCTCACGACAGTGTGTCCTTAACTGTCCGGTTCACCCCGCCGCACGGAGGTGGCGCGCACAGGGCGGGGGGAAGGTGGCATGTCGCGTAGCTAGACGCACGACGCTGTGGGCCTGACGCGTGGTTCGGAGTCTATCGGCGGGGTCCTACCGGGACTGCTCCCGTCCGGCGAAATCACCCGGACGGGAACAGCCTTGTTGTACAACCGGGACGGGCGGAGATCAGGCCTCCTGGTCCACCCAGCTCATCAGCTTGCGGAGCTTCTTGCCGGTGGTCTCCAGCAGGTGCTCGCTGTCCGCGTTCTTGTACTCGTTGTACTTCGGCAGACCGGCCTTGTACTCGGCGATCCAGGTGTTGGCGAAGGTGCCGTCCTGGATCTCGGTGAGGACCTTCTTCATCTCGGCCTTGGTGTCGGCGGTGATGATGCGGGGGCCGGTCACGTAGTCGCCCCACTCGGCGGTCTCGGAGACCGACCAGCGCATCTTCTCCAGGCCGCCCTCGTACATCAGGTCGACGATGAGCTTCAGCTCGTGCAGGCACTCGAAGTAGGCGATCTCGGGCTGGTAGCCCGCCTCGACCAGGGTCTCGAAGCCGGCCTTCACCAGGGCGGCGGTGCCGCCGCAGAGGACGGCCTGCTCGCCGAACAGGTCGGTCTCGGTCTCCTCGGTGAAGGTGGTCTTGATGACGCCGGCCTTGGTGCCGCCGATGCCCTTGGCGTACGACAGCGCCAGGTCGAAGGCCTTGCCGGTGGCGTCCTGCTCGACGGCCACGATGCACGGGACGCCGCGGCCCTCCTGGTACTGGCGGCGGACCAGGTGGCCCGGGCCCTTCGGGGCGACCATGCAGACGTCGACGTCGGCCGGCGGCTGGATGAAGCCGAACCGGATGTTCAGGCCGTGGCCGAAGAACAGGGCGTCGCCCGCCTTCAGGTTCGGCTCGATCGCGTCCTTGTAGACGTCGGCCTGGATCGGGTCCGGCACCAGGATCATGATGACGTCGGCCTCGGCCGCGGCCTCGGACGGGGTCACCACGCGCAGGCCGGCCTCGGCGGCGGCGGCACGGGACTTGGAGCCCTCCAGCAGGCCGACCCGGACGTCCACGCCCGAGTCGCGCAGCGACAGCGCGTGGGCGTGGCCCTGGCTGCCGTAGCCGATGACCGCGACCTTGCGGCCCTGGATGATGGACAGGTCGGCGTCGTCTTCGTAGAACAGCTCGGCCACGGGGGCACATCTCCTTGCGTGATGGTGGTGCCGGGGGTTCCTACCGTAGGCGCACCCGGCGGACTTCGATGGCAGTGCTCAGGTTGTGGGACGGGTCGCGGCGGCGCGCGTCAGGCGGAGCGCTCCAGCGCGCGCAGCGAGCGGTCGGTGATGGAGCGGGCGCCCCGGCCGATGGCGACCAGGCCGGACTGCACCAACTCCTTGATGCCGTACGGCTCCAGCATCCGCAGCATGGCCTCCAGCTTGTCCGAGGAGCCGGTGGCCTCGATGGTCACCGCGTCGGGCGACACGTCGACGGTCTTGGCGCGGAACAGCTGGACGATCTCGGTGACCTGCGAGCGGGTCTCCGCGTCGGCCCGGACCTTGACCAGGACCAGCTCGCGCTGGACCGCCTGGGACTGGTCCAGCTCGACGATCTTGATCACGTTGACCAGCTTGTTGAGCTGCTTGGTGACCTGCTCCAGCGGCAGTTCCTCGACGTTCACCACGATGGTCATCCGGGAGATGTCGGGGTGCTCGGTCGGGCCGACCGCGAGCGAGTCGATGTTGAAGCCGCGGCGGGAGAACAGCGCGGCGATCCGGGCGAGCACGCCGGGCTTGTTCTCGACCAGGACGGACAGGGTGTGCTTGGACATGGTGGTCATCGCTTTCGGGTCCGTGGGTCCGTCAGTCCAGGTCGTCGCCGAAGTCGGGGCGCACGCCCCGGGCGAACTGGATCTCGTCGTTGCTGGTGCCGGCCGCGACCATCGGCCAGACCATCGCGTCCTGGTGGACGATGAAGTCGATGACCACCGGGCGGTCGTTGATCTCCATCGCCTGCTTGATCACCGCGTCCAGGTCCTCGGGGCGCTCGCAGCGCAAGCCGACCGCGCCCATCGCCTCGGAGAGCAGCACGAAGTCCGGGACGCGGGTGCCCTGGGCGGGCGGCTCGATGCCGTCGTGGCCGGGGCCGGAGTGCAGCACGGTGTTGGAGTAGCGCTGGTTGTAGAACAGCGTCTGCCACTGGCGGACCATGCCCAGCGAACCGTTGTTGATGACCGCGACCTTGATCGGGATGTCGTTCAGGGTGCAGGTGGTCAGTTCCTGGTTGGTCATCTGGAAGCAGCCGTCGCCGTCGATCGCCCAGACCGGGACGTCCGGCCTGCCGGCCTTGGCGCCCATCGCGGCGGGGACGGCGTAGCCCATCGTCCCGGCGCCGCCGGAGTTCAGCCAGGTGGCCGGCTTCTCGAACTGGATGAACTGGCTGGCCCACATCTGGTGCTGGCCGACGCCCGCGGCGTAGATCGCGTCCGGGCCGACCAGCTGGCCGATCCGCTCGATCACCTGCTGGGGCGACAACCGGCCCTCGGGGGCGGGCTCGTAGCCGACCGGGTAGGTCTTCTTCCACTCGTTGAGCCGGGTCCACCACTCGGTGTAGTCGCCGCGGTGGCCGGCGTCGAACTCGGCCTGGACGGCGACGATCAGGTCGGCCAGCACCTCGCGGGCGTCGCCGACGATCGGGACGTCCGCCGGGCGGTTCTTGCCGATCTCGGCGGGGTCGATGTCGGCGTGCACGACCTTGGCGTTCGGGGCGAAGGAGTCGAGCTTGCCGGTGACCCGGTCGTCGAAGCGGGCGCCCAGGGTGAACAGCAGGTCGCTCTTCTGCAGGGCGGTGACCGCGGGGACGGAGCCGTGCATGCCGGGCATGCCCAGGTGCTGCGGGTGGCTGTCCGGGAAGACGCCGATCGCCATCAGGGTGGTGACCACGGGCGCGCCGGTCAGCTCGGCCAGGATGCGCAGTTCGGCGCCCGCGTTGGCCTTGAGCACGCCGCCGCCGACGTACAGCACCGGGCGCTTGGCGTTCACCAGCAGCTTGGCGGCCTCGCGGATCTGCTTGGCGTGCGGCTTGGTGACCGGGCGGTAGCCGGGCAGCGCGGTCTCGACCGGCCAGCGGAAGACGGTCTGCGCCTGCAGGGCGTCCTTGGCGATGTCGACCAGGACCGGGCCGGGGCGGCCGGTGGCGGCGATGTGGAACGCCTCGGCGATCACCCGGGGGATCTCGGCCGGGTCGGTCACCAGGTAGTTGTGCTTGGTGATCGGCATGGTGATGCCGCAGATGTCCGCCTCCTGGAAGGCGTCCGTGCCGATCGCCTTGGAGGCGACCTGGCCGGTGATCGCGACGATCGGCACCGAGTCCATGTACGCGTCGGCGATCGGGGTGACCAGGTTGGTCGCGCCCGGGCCGGAGGTGGCCATGCAGACGCCGACCCGGCCGGTGGCCTGCGCGTAGCCGGTCGCGGCGTGGCCGGCGCCCTGCTCGTGGCGGACCAGGATGTGCCGGACCTTGGTGGAGTCCATCAGCGGGTCGTACGCGGGGAGGATCGCCCCACCGGGGATGCCGAACACGGTGTCGGCGCCCACGGCTTCGAGCGAGCGGATGAGCGACTGCGCGCCGGTCATGGTCTCGGTGGTCTGGGGACCCGGAGCGTGGGCGGCCGGGTGGTCCCCGCGGCGGGGGGTTGCGGCGTGCTCAGTCATCTGCCTGTCTCTTCTCGGGTTCTGCTCGGGGGGCGCCGGCCCGGGCGGCGGAGGGGTTCGGGCCGGTCTCCGGCCCTGCCTCAATCGTCCGGATTTCAGGTGGTTGAGGCCAGTGGTGGTGCGGTGGCCAACCAGCATTCGTGCAACAAAAAACCCCTCGTGCCCAGGGCATGCGAGGGGGAGGCGCGTCGGGCTGCGATTCAGCCGACGCGCCCGCCAAGTACGAGAATTCGGGTGGTCATGGCACCGACCTTCCTCCCACGCAGTGGCGGGTGTCAAGCTGGTGGGACCGCCGTCTCACCATGCGGGCCACCGCTCGGACCGCCCACCGCGTGCCGTTGCGGCAGGTCGAGGCCGGGGTGCGGGGCTCCGGGGCGGGCCCCGGCGGCCTCGGCCAGACCACCCGTTCGCGGGTCGGGAGTGAGCAGCGGACGGCGGCCCGGGCCGCCCTGCGGCTGCCGCGGCACCGGGTAGCCGCGGCGCAGCAGCGCCCGGCGCAGCCGCAGTTCGTCCAGCGGCCGGTCGAAGGCCAGGCCCTGGCCGCGGCGGCAGCCGAGCTCCTGCAGGGCGGCGACCTGCCGGGGGTGGTCGACCCCGTCGGCGCCGGTGGCCAGGCCGAGGTCGCGGGCCAGCCGCAGCGCGTGGCCGGCCAGCGCCCGGGTCAGGGTGGACTCGGCGACGTCCTGGACCAGGCTGCGGTCGAGCTTGAGGGCGTCGAACGGCAGCCGGGCCAGCGCGCCCAGCGAGCCGCCGCCGGCGCCGAACCCGGCGAGCGCGGTGGACACCCCGAGGCGGCGCAGCGCGGCCAGCCGGCGGCCGAGTTCGTCGGCCAGCGCGTCCGGCCCGGTCCGGGCTACCTCCAGCACCAGCAGTTCGGGCGGCAGCCCGGTGTCGCGCAGCGCGGCGGCCAGCGTCTCGTACATGCCGGGGGCGCAGAGCCGTTCGGCGGCGAGCCGGACGGTGACCGGGACGGGCGGGGCGGCCGGGCCGTCGGCGCGGCGGCGGGCGGCCGCGGCGACGGCCTCGGTGAGCAGCCAGCGGGCGAACCGGGTGGCGGCGTCGCCGGAGTCGGCGGTGCGCAGGAACTCGGCAGGGGTGAGCAGCAGTCCGCCGGCCGAGCGCCAGCGGGCCTGCGCCTCGACGCCGGTGAGCCGGCCGCCCGCGAGCTCGACCACGGGCTGGTGCAGCAGCGTGAAGGAGCCCTCCCGGACGGCGGCCCGCAGCCGCTCCTCCAGTTCGCTGCGGCGGTCGAGTTCGGCCCGCATCGCCGGGGTGTAGAGCACCACCCGGCCCTTGCCGCGGGACTTGGCCTGGTACATCGCCAGGTCGGCGTTGCGCAGCAGTTCGTCGGCGGCCGAGGCGGCGGGCCCGGCGGCGCCGTCGCGGTCCTTGCGGGAGCCGTCCTTGCGGGGACCGTTCCCGGCGCTCCCCGGCCCGCCGGGGGCGGCGGGCGCGGCGGGCGCGGGTTCGGGCACCGGCAGCGGGGCGTCGGGGCCGAACGCGATGCCGATCGAGGCGGCGACGCCGAGTTCGGCCCCGCCGATCCAGTACGGCTCGGAGAGCGCGCCGCGGATCCGTTCGGCCAGGTCGCGGACCTGCGGGTGGCCGAGCCGGCCGCGCACCAGCACCGCGAACTCGTCGCCGCCGAACCGGGCCACGGTGTCCTCGCTGCGGACGGCGGCCTGCAGCCGGCGGGCGGCCTGCACCAGCAGTTCGTCGCCGACCTGGTGCCCGGCGGTGTCGTTGACGGCCTTGAAGCCGTCCAGGTCGAGGAAGAGCACCGCGACGGCGGTGCCGACCGGCCCCTGCGCGGAGAGCGCGGCCCGGACCCGCTGGGCGAACAGCGCCCGGTTGGGCAGGTCGGTGAGCGGGTCGTGGAACGCGTTGTGCTGCAACTGGGCCTGCAGCCGGACCCGTTCGGTGATGTCCCGGCTGTTGAGGATCAGGCCGTCCCGGTACGGGTTGACGGTGGACTCCACGTGCAGCCACTCCCCCTCGCCGGAGCGGATCCGGCACTCGACCCGGGCCGAGGGCTCGCCGATGCCGAACCGGGCGCCCCTGGTGCGGGCCAGGATCCGGCGGACCTCGGCCAGCACCCGGTCGACGTCCTCGGGGTGGACCAGGTTGAGCAGGTTGCCGCCGACCAGGTCCTCCGGGTCCCGGTTGTAGACCCGCAGCGCGGCGGGGCTGACGTAGGACAGCGCCCCGGACGGCCCGGCGATCATGATGACGTCGCTGGAGCCCTGCACCAGGGAGCGGAAGTGCGCCTCCTTGGTGGCGAGTTCCTGGGCCAGCGAGAGGTTGTCCAGCAGCATCACGCCCTGCCGGACGATCAGCGCCAGGCCCACCGTGCTGGCGGCGGCCAGCATCACCCGGTCCAGCGGGCGGCCGCCGAGCGCGTTGTAGAGGATGCCGGCGGTGCAGACGGCGGCGGCCGCGTACGGGGTGAGCGCGCTGAAGGTGGAGGCCACCCGGCGACGCGGCGAGCCCTGCGCGGACGGGTGCTCGCGGGACGGGTGGCGGCCGTGCTGCCAGGGGGCCCAGGCGAGCAGCAGCGAGCCCGCGAACCAGCCCGCGTCCAGCAGTTCGCCGGAGTGGTAGTCGCTGTGGAACTGCGGGGTGGTGAACAGCGCGTCGCAGACCACGGTCAGCGCCAGGCCGATCATCGCGGTGTGCACGGCGGCCCGGTTGCCGTCCCGGCCCCGGAAGCGCAGCCCGACCACCAGGCTGACCAGCAGGATGTCCAGCACCGGGTAGCCGAGGCCGAGGGCGAGCTTCAGCGGGTCGTCGCCGTCGCCGGCCGCGACCCGGCCGAGCGCCAGGCTCCAGCTGAGCGTGAACAGCGAACCGGCCACCAGCCAGCCGTCCAGCAGCAGGCAGAGCCAGCCGGCCGGGGTGCGCGGGCGCTGGGCCAGCACCAGCAGGCCGATGATGGCCAGCGGGGCGAACAGCAGGAAGGCGTAGTCGGCCAGCGAGTCCGGCGGCAGCGGCTGCCGGAGCACCACCTCGTACCAGCCCCAGGCGCCGTTGCCGAAGGCCACCATCGCCGAGGAGAGCCCGAACAGCAGCCAGGCCGGCCGGGTGTGGCCGCCCACCGCGACGCCGTGCGCCAGACAGGACAGGGCGGCCACGAGGGCCGCCCCGGCGAGACCGAAGTCCCCCATCACCAGTGCGAGTTCACTCGACCCCCAGCCGACGGCGGCGCCGGCGGCGTACCCGGCGCAGAGCACCGCGAGCAGCGCGGCCGTCAGCCGGCTGAGCGGGGTACGGGCAGGCAGCACCGACTCGGTGGAGTTCAATCGACATCTCCCCCTCCGGCCCGTGGCCGTACCGGTGTTCCCGCTTCGGACCCTACACCACTGCGGTCACGCACTGGCACGTCCGCTCAACTTAGAGTAATGAACCGCAGGTGGCGTGAAGCCGGTTGGGACCGGGATCGCCCGTTCGGCGCAGGCGGACGGGCGGCGGAGGACCCCCGCGGGAACGGCGGCGCGGGGACGGCGGGGGTTGCGGCGCGGGGTCCGACGGGGCGTCAGGAGCCGCTGGTGGCGGGCTCCTCGTCCGGGAACAGCCGCAGCCGGTGGGCCAGCGCGGCGGCCTCGCCGCGGCCGGTGACGGCGAGCTTGGCCAGGATGTTGGAGACGTGCACGCTGGCGGTCTTCGGCGAGATGAACAGCTGTTCGGCGATCTGCCGGTTGCTCCGGCCGAGGGCGAGCTGGCGCAGCACGTCCCGCTCGCGCGGAGTGAGGCCGAGGCCGGGGCCCGAGCCGGGCTCGGGGTCGGCGGCGGCCCGGCGGGCCGGGCCGAGCCGGGCGGCCAGCAGGTCGGCGTCCCGGCGGGTGGTCAGGTCGCCGCGGCGGCGGGCGAGTTCGGCGGCCTCGTGGAGCTGGGCGGCGGCGGTCTCCCGGTCTCCGGCGGCGGCGCTGTCCTCGGCGGCGCGCAGCAGGGCCAGCGCGAGCGGGCCGGGCAGGGCGGCGGCGCGCAGCGCGGTGACGGCGCGCTGCCGGTGCTCGGCGGTGGGGCGGCCGGCGGCGCGGGCGAGTTCGCCGGCCAGCAGGGCGGCCCAGCCGCGGTCGAGGTCGCAGCGCGGGGTGATCCGGGCGGCCTCGGCGGCGATCCGGGCCAGCGCGGCCTCGCCCTCGGGGGTGCGCGGGTGCTGGTCGGCCTCGGCCTCGGCGGCGTGGGTGAGCAGCGGGAGCAGGTGGCCGCCCTGCCGGGTGAGGACGGTGCCGTCGAGGGCTTCGGCGAGCCGGGCGCGGGCCTGTTCGGGGCGGCCGAGCCGGATGGCGAGCCGGACGCCGAGCGAGGCGGTGGGCAGCACGTGCTGGGGCTGGGCGCCGCCGCCGCCGCTGGCGTGGGCGTTGTTCCAGTGGGTCTCGGCCGCGGCCAGGTCGCCGCGGAGCAGGGCGAGTTCGCCGCGCAGCCGGTCCATGAACTCGCCGTGGGTGTCGGCCTCGGGCTTGTCGTCCCAGTCGGCGAGGACGGCGGCGGCCTCCTCGGTGCGGCCGGTGGCGAGCAGCGCCTCGGCGAGGTTGCCGGTGAGGATCGGGCCGGTGTTGAGCATCAGCCCGCTGCCGCGGGCGGCCTCCAGGCCCTGGCGGGCGGCGGTGGCGGCCTCCTCGGCGCGGCCGACCGAGAGCAGCAGGCTGGCCAGGTTGTTCAGGCCGCGGGTGTGGACGTCGCCGTTGCCGAGCGGGCGGGCCAGTTCGACGGCCTCGGCGAGCAGGGCGACGGCCCGTTCGGCGTCCTCGAAGTCGCCGAGCAGTCCGGCCAGGGTGACCCGGGCGTGCACCTCGACGGAGGGTTCGCCGGCCCGGCGGGCGACGTCGACGGCGCGTTCGGCGGTGGCGACGGCGTCCGGGCCGGGGTTGCGGAGCAGGCCGTGCGCGGCCTCCAGGGCGAGCGCCTCGGCCTGCACGGCGGACGGGCCGAGGCCCCGGACCAGGCGGTGGGCGTACTGGATCTCCTCCAGGCCGCCGCTGCGCTTGAGCTGGTCGAGCATCTTGGCGCGCTGGAGCCGGAACCAGGCGGCGCGCAGCGGGTTGCCGGTCTCGTCGACCAGGGCGAGGGCGCGGCGGGCCAGGCCCTGGCCGCGGTCGCGGTCGCCGGCCCGGCGGGCGGCGACCACCGCTTCGGCCAGCACGTCGACGAGTTGCAGGCGCTCGCAGTCGTGGTGCTCGCCGTCGTCGCAGGCGCAGGGCGGGTAGGTCTCGGCCCAGTCGTAGGGGCGCAGGGTGGTGGCGAGGACCTGTTCGGAGACGGTGTCCCAGAGCTCGATGGCGCGTTCGAGCATGGTGAGCTGCTCGGCGAAGGCGTTGCGGCGGCGGGCGGCGCGGGCGGCGTCGAGGGCGGCGGGCAGCGCCCGGGCGGGCTGGTGGGCGTGGTACCAGTAGTCGGCGAGCCGGGCGGTGCGCTGTTCGGCCCGGACCAGCGACGGGTCGGCCTCCAGGACGGTGGCGAACCGCCGGTTGATGCCCTGCCGTTCGCCGGGCAGCAGGTCGTCGGAGACCGCCTCGCGGACCAGCGCGTGCCGGAACCGGTAGCCCTCGCCGTCGGTGTCGGGGCGCAGGATGTTGGCGCCGACGGCGGTGCGCAGGGCGGCGATCAGCTGGTCCTCGCCGGTGCGGGAGCCGTCGGGGCCGTGCTCGGCGACGACGGCGGCGAGCAGGGCGTGCTCGATCCGGGAGCCGCCCTCGGCGGCGATCCGGACGATCCGCTGGGTCTCCTCGGGGAGCGCCTCGACCCGGACCAGCAGGATGTCGCGCAGCGACTCGGTGACGCAGGCCAGGCAGCCGTCGCGGTAGGCGGCGGCGAGTTCCTCGACGAAGAACGGGTTGCCCTCGGAGCGGCGGTGGATCCGGTCCACCACGTCCCGGCCGAGCGGCTCGGGGCCGAGGATGCCGGCCAGTTGGGCGGCCACCTCGGGCCGGTCCAGGCGGTCCAGTTCGATCCGCTGGACGGTGCGCAGCCGCTCGAGTTCGGCCAGGAACGGGCGCAGCGGGTGGCGGCGGTGCAGGTCGTCGGTGCGGTAGGTGGCGACGATCAGCACCCGGGAGCGGTGCAGGGTGCGGACCAGGTAGGCGAGCAGTTCCCGGGTGGAGCGGTCCGACCAGTGCAGGTCCTCGATGGCCAGCACCACCGTCCGATGCTCGGCCAGCCGCTCGAACAGCCGGGTGGTGTGCTCGAACAGCCGGGCCCGGCCGTACTCGTCGTTGCCCTCGCCGTCGGCCTCGCCGAAGTCCGGCAGCAGCCGGGCGAGGTGGCCCTCCAGCCCGGCGGCGGCCCGCTCCAGCTCCGGGCCGAGCCGCCGGTGCAGGCGGCGCAGCGCGGCCGAGAGCGGCCCGTACGGCAGGCCCTCGGCGCCGACCTCCAGGCAGGCGCCCAGCGCGGTGACCGCGCCGTCCGCCTCGGCCCGGGCCAGGAACTCCTCCAGCAGCCGGGTCTTGCCGACCCCCGCCTCGCCGCCGACCAGCACGGCCTTGGGCTCCCCCGCCCCCGCCCGGTCCAGGCCGGCCCCGAGCACACCGCTCTCCCGGCCGCGTCCGACGAAGACCGGGCTGACTGTCTGCTCCATGCCCGTGAGCATGCCACAGCCCTCGAACAGGGCCGAGCGGTTATCCCACCCGCCGGACCGGCCGGGCCCGGCGGTCATCCGGCACAGCCCGCCACGGCGCTCGAACGGCCCTGCTCCGCACCGGAGTTGACCCGCGGCGCGGCCGCCTCCCGGCGGACCGCCCGCACCACCCGCCCGACCAGCCCGGTGCGCGGACCGGCCGCCTCCCGGGCCAGCCGCTCGGCGGCGGCCCGGTCGTGCAGTTCGCGTTCCCGTACCTTGAACAACTCGTACTCGTACACGGTGTTTTCCCCTCGTTGCGTGCTGGTGTCCAGCCTCCGCCCCCAGGGGGGTGCGCCACATCGGGAGCCTGCCCGATCTCCGCGGGCGGCCGGGTGGGGAAAACGCCGGTGCCCGCCCCCTCCCGGGGACGGGCACCGTGCTCGGCGGGCCTAAGCAGCCTCCTTAGACCCCGCCGTCTCGTCTAGGCACTGCTCAGGCGAGCTTCTCCAGGATGAGGTCCTTGACCCGGGCCGCGTCGGCCTGGCCGCGGGTGGTCTTCATCACCGCGCCGACCAGCGCGCCGACCGCCTGCACCTTGCCGTCGCGGATCTTCGCGGCGACGTCCGGGTTGTCGGCGATCGCCTGGTCGACGGCCGCGCCGAGCGCGGAGTCGTCCGAGACCACGGCGAGGCCGCGCTCGGCGACCACCTCGTCCGGCTCGCCCTCGCCCGCGAGGACGCCCTCGATGACCTGGCGGGCCAGCTTGTCGTTGAGCTTGCCCTCGGCGACCAGCGCGCACACCCGGGCCACCTGGGCCGGGGTGATCGGCTGCTCGGACAGCTCGGTGCCGGTCTCGTTGGCGCGCCGCGCCAGCTCGCCCATCCACCACTTGCGGGCCTGGTCGGCGGGGGCGCCGGCCGCGATGGTCTCCGAGATCGGCTCCACCGCACCGGCGTTGAGCACCGACTGCATGTCCTTGTCGGACAGGTTCCACTCGGCCTGCAGCCGGGCCCGGCGGACCCGGGGCAGCTCCGGCAGCGAAGCCCGCAGCTCCTCGACCCACTCCCGGGCCGGGGCGACCGGCACCAGGTCGGGCTCGGGGAAGTACCGGTAGTCCTCGGCGTTGTCCTTGATCCGGCCGGCCGTGGTGGAGCCGTCCTCCTCGTGGAAGTGCCGGGTCTCCTGGACGATCGTCCCGCCGTCGCCGAGCACCGTGGCGTGCCGCTGGATCTCGAACCGGGCGGCCCGCTCGACGCTGCGCAGCGAGTTGACGTTCTTCGTCTCGCTGCGGGTGCCGAAGGTCTCGGTGCCGTTGGGGCGCAGCGACAGGTTGACGTCGCAGCGCATCTGGCCCTTGTCCATCCGGGCCTCGGAGACGCCCAGCGCCCGGATCAGCTCGCGCAGTTCGGCGACGTACGCCCTGGCGACCTCGGGGGCCCGGTGGCCCGCGCCCTCGATCGGCTTGGTGACGATCTCGATCAGCGGGATGCCGGCCCGGTTGTAGTCCAGCAGCGAGTACTCCGCGCCGTGGATCCGGCCGGTGGCGCCGCCGACGTGGGTGGACTTGCCGGTGTCCTCCTCCATGTGGGCGCGCTCGATCTCCACCCGGAAGACCTCGCCGTCCTCCAGCTGCACGTCGAGGTAGCCGTTGAAGGCGATCGGCTCGTCGTACTGGCTGGTCTGGAAGTTCTTCGGCATGTCCGGGTAGAAGTAGTTCTTCCGGGCGAACCGGCACCACTCGGCGATCTCGCAGTTCAGCGCGAGCCCGATCCGGATCGCGGACTCCACGCCGACCGCGTTGACCACCGGCAGCGAACCGGGCAGGCCGAGGCAGGTCGGGCAGGTCTGCGAGTTGGGCTCCGCACCGAGTTCGGTGGAGCAGCCGCAGAACATCTTGGTCTTGGTACCCAGCTCGACGTGGACCTCAAGGCCCATCACCGGGTCGTACGAGGCCAGTGCGTCGTCATAGGACACCAGGCTCATGGTGCTCACAGGAATCCCTTCAATTTCAATGCGTCTTCGGTGTCCGCGAGCCATCGCTGGTACGACGGCAGCCGTCCGAGAATTTCAAGATCAATGTGCTGTGCCAGTAGTTCCATGCTGTCGTCCAGCGCCCCGCCGTGGCCCTTCCCGGCGATCGCCTGCCAAACACGCTTCGCGTAGGCGGGGTGGTCCGGGCTGTTGTGCGCCTTCTCCACGTCCGCCGGGTGCTTGTACGGGTAGGCACCGAGGTCCGCCCCACCGACCGTCCTCGTGATCGCTTCCCGATCGGCAAGCATCCACGACTCGGTCATCTGCACCGGGATCAGGACCACCGGCTCGGCAACCTTCGCCTCCCGCGCCCACTCGCGCAGTTCGGCCGCGAGGCCGTCCGCCTTGGCGCGTTCCTTCCGGTCACTGTGCAGGAAGAGCAACCCGTGTTCGGCCGCCATCCTCCTGGCCGCTTCCGATGCGCCCCAGTCAGTGATCCGCACGACCGAGACCTCGCACGGCTGCACGTCCACCGGGCCGGGCGCCTTGGCCAGCAGCAGGTCTTCCACCTGACGGGTAATCAGCGTCCGCAGGAACGGCTCGTCGCTCACCCCTTCCGCCATCAGCCCGAGGGACAGCCACCGGCTCACCTCGCCCCCCGTCCGAGGCCGTGCAGCAACCGCTCGACCGCTTCCGGCGACTTAACGGTGCCGGGCTCGGTGTCCGGAGTGTGCGGCAGTAGCGGAAGGGGCACCGTGATCCTGGAGATCGTGCCGCGCCCCGGGTCAACGTGGTTGGCCTGTTCCAGGAACACCACGCTCCCGGACAGGTCGTTCCGCAGCGCGGTCAGCAGCGCGGACGAGTGCGTGGTGGCCAGCAGTTGACCCTCCCCGCGCCCGAGCCGACGCACCAACTCGGCCACCTGCGAGAGGTGCATCCCGTTCTCGATCTCCTCGACCGCGAGGAGCCCCCGTCCTCGGTCCCAGTGCGCGGCGAGCAACGCGAGCGCCCGCAGCGTACCGTCCGAGAGCGAGGCGGGCGAGACCCACCCGGTGTACTGGAACTCCACCTCGAAGTCGAACTCGCCGCGCGTGCGCAGTACTTCGGTCCGGATGCCCCGCACTCCCGGCACCAGCGCCGCCAGATCGGCCACCAGCCGGATGAACCGGTCGGGAGCGGCCGCCTCGATCCGGTTCACCACGGTCGCCAGGTTGCTGCCGCGCGGCTCCAGTGGACCGTCCGCCTCCGGCCGCCCCAGTTCCCGCAGCGCGTCGGGTTCCAAGGTGTACGGCTGCCAGGTGGCGCACTCTGCGAGCAGCCAGAACGCCGCCTCCGCCACATCGGTACGTTCGATCGTTCCGTGCGCGAACCTGTTCCTGGTGTCCTGGACCTCGGTCAGCGGAACGCGTTCCCCGGGCCGACCCGCCGAGTCCAGTATCCGGACCCAACTGCCGTCCTGATCGAGAATGGCGCTGCCAGACCCGTTCCGGAGCGCGGACAACTGTACTTCTACAACCCGCGGGCTGCTCAGCGGAACGGTCATCCTGACCGCGATCGTGAACTCGTCCCGCAGTGCCCCTGTGCCGTTCCGGTGGAACAGGTCACGCGCGGCCAGCCGCCGGTCCGCCGCCAGGGTCTCCTTGAAACCCCGGCGGACCGTCCCGGCGACCAGCCGCAGCGCGTCGAACAGGTTGGACTTGCCGGCCCCGTTGACGCCGAGAAGAACGGTCACCGGATGCACATCCAGCTCGAAGCCGACGAACGACTTGAAGCCGTCGATGCGGATCTGCGTGATCATTTCTTCTTCCCGACCTCTTCGAGACCAGCGCTACTAGCCGAGCAGGACGTCGTCGTCGCCGAGACGCTTGAGCTCGCGGACGAGGAGCGCGGTGCCGGTGATCAGGGCGGCGGCGCCGACCACGGCGTTGATCAGCTTGAGGGTGTCGTTGTCGGCGCGGGCGCCGCGGATGTCCTTGGCGATGGAGACGGCGCCGAAGGCGCTGGTGCCGATGGACAGCCACAGGCCGGGCTTCGAGTGCTTCCAGCCCTTGGCCTTCTCGATCTTGCTCATAGTGCCGGTGCCTCCTCCAGCAGGGCGTGGCCCCACTTGTCGTTGAGCGCGGCCTCGACGGCGCCGCCCACGCGGTAGAGGCGGTCGTCCGCCATCGCGGGGGCGATGATCTGCAGGCCGACCGGGAGATTGTCCTCCGGGGCGAGCCCGCAGGGCAGCGACATGGCCGCGTTGCCCGCGAGGTTCGAGGGAATGGTGCACAGGTCGGCGAGGTACATCGCCATCGGGTCGTCTGCCCGCTCGCCGATCGGGAATGCCGTGGTCGGGGTGGTCGGGGAGACCAGCACGTCCACGCCCGCGAAGGCGGCGTCGAAGTCCCGGGAGATCAGGGTGCGGACCTTCTGCGCGGAGCCGTAGTAGGCGTCGTAGTAGCCGGACGACAGCGCGTAGGTGCCCAGGATGATGCGGCGCTTGACCTCGGAGCCGAAGCCGGCCTCGCGGGTGAGCGCGGTGACCTGCTCGGCGGAGCGGGTGCCGTCGTCGCCGACCCGCAGGCCGTAGCGCATGGCGTCGAACCGGGCGAGGTTCGAGGACGCCTCGGACGGGGCGATCAGGTAGTACGCGGGCAGCGCCAGCGTGAACGACGGGCAGGAGACCTCGACGACCTCGGCGCCCAGTTCGCGCAGCAGCTCGACGGACTCCTCGAAGCGCTGCATGACGCCGGCCTGGTAGCCCTCGCCGGCGAACTCCTTGACCACGCCGATCCGCATGCCGCGCACGTCGCGCATCCGGGCGGCGGCGACCACGTCGGGGACGGGGGCGTCGACGGAGGTGGAGTCGAGCGGGTCGTGCCCGGCGATGGCCTCGTGCAGCAGCGCCGTGTCGAGCACGGTGCGGGCGCACGGGCCGCCCTGGTCGAGCGAGGAGGAGAAGGCGACCAGGCCGTAGCGGGACACCGAGCCGTAGGTGGGCTTGACGCCGACGGTGCCGGTGACGGCGCCGGGCTGGCGGATCGAGCCGCCGGTGTCGGTGCCGATGGCGAGCGGCGCCTCGAAGGCGGCCAGCGCGGCCGCCGAGCCGCCGCCGGAGCCGCCGGGGATCCGGGTGAGGTCCCAGGGGTTGCCGGTGGGGCCGTAGGCGGAGTTCTCGGTGGAGGAGCCCATCGCGAACTCGTCCATGTTGGTCTTGCCGAGGATGACGACGTCGGCGTCCTTCAGGCGCTTCGTCAGGGTGGCGTCGTAGGGCGGGATCCAGCCCTCGAGCATCTTCGACCCGCAGGTGGTCGGCATGCCCTTGGTGGTGAACACGTCCTTGAGCGCCAGCGGCACGCCGGCCAGCGGGCCGAGTTCGGCGCCGGCCGCGCGCTTGTCGTCGACGGCGCGGGCCGCGGCCAGCGCGCCCTCGCGGTCGACGTGCAGGAAGGCGTTGACCTTCTTGTCGACGGCGTCGATCCGGTCCAGGTGGGCCTGGGCGACCTCGACCGCCGAGACCTCGCCCTTGGCGATCGCGGTGGCCGTCTCGGCCGCCGTGTACTTGATCAGCTCGGTCATCTCGGTCAGTCCTCCCCGAGGATCTGCGGCACGCGGAAACGCTGGTCCTCGCTGGCCGGGGCGCCGGACAGCGCCTGCTCCGGGGTCAGCGACTGTCGCACCTCGTCCGCGCGCATCACGTTGGTGAGCGGGAGCGGGTGGGAGGTCGGCGGGACGTCCTGCCCCGCGACCTCGGAAACGCGGGCGACCGCGCCGATGATCACGTCGAGCTGCTCGGCGAAGTGGTCCAACTCCTCCGCCTGCAACTCCAGACGCGACAGCCGGGCGAGGTGGGCGACCTCCTCGCGCGTGATGCCAGGCATGCAGCGATCCTCAAGGGTGAGTTCTGGTGGGCCGGGCCTCTGCCCGCTGGGCACGCCCGGTCCTTTCGGTCCTAAGGGGCCATCCTATGGGCAGAAGGGGGACGCCCGACCGGCCGCACGCGCGGGGCCCGCCCGGGGACGTCCCGGACGGGCCCCGCGCGGGTGCGCTCAGCGCGGCAGCGACTCCACCGGCGGTGCGTCGTTGCGCCGCACCAGCAGCCAGGCGGTGGCCTGGTCGGCGGGCAGCGCGGCCGAGACCAGCCAGCCCTGGACGGCGTCGACACCCATGTCGTGCAGCCGCTCCCAGGTCTCGTCGTCCTCGACGCCCTCGGCGACCACGGTGAGCCCCAGCGAGTGGGCGAGCTCGACCGAGCAGCGCACCACGGCGGCGTCGTGGTCGTCGGCGACCATCCGGGAGACGAAGGAGCGGTCGATCTTGAGCTCGCCGACCGGCAGGCTGCGCAGCCGCACCAGCGAGGAGTGCCCGGTGCCGAAGTCGTCCAGCGACATCCGCACGCCGTAGCGGCGCAGTTCGGCGAGGGTGTCGGCGGCGCGCCGGCTGTCGTCGAGCAGCAGCCGTTCGGTGATCTCGAGTTGGAGGGCGGCGGCGGGCACCTGGTGCCGGGTGAGGTGTCCGG